>NZ_CP084606.1:2692500-3239032 GCF_022376835.1 Brucepastera parasyntrophica | reverse complement strand
CGGATTCATCCTCCGGCATTGTCTTCCTGAACATCAGCTCGAATATTTCGCGGTTTTCCCGTTTGCCCTTTTCTTCAAAGCGGGTTTCAGGACGCCAGTCCTGATGCGGGGCAAAACCCTCATACATGGACTCAAGCCCTGGCGTCTCCGTAAGTTCTATGAAGGCCTCTTCGCCGTAGGGTTCCCAGTCGGTTGCCATGTAAATATACCCGCCGTACGCAAGCTTTCGCGCCAGCAGCTGTGTCCGGGGATTCTGCATAAGCCGACGTTTATGGTGCCGTTTTTTAGGCCAGGGATCGGGGAAAAACACATGAAATCCGGCTACCGAGTTATCCGGAATCATATACTCGAGTACTTCAAGGGCATCGTGTTCTATAATACGGATATTGGTTAGACATCTGTTTTCAATTTCACCCAGAAGGCGTCCCACGCCGGCCCGGTGGACTTCAATTCCCAGATAATTTTTTTCAGGATTTTCCGCAGCAATAACAGCGGTAGCTCTGCCCATGCCAAAACCTATTTCAACGAAAGTCGGAAATACGTTCTCAAAAACATCGGTAAAATTAATGATAGTTTTTTGGAAAGGCAGACACCAGCGCGCGCTGAGTATTGCATAGTCGCGCTTCTGGGCCTCAGTCATGCGGCCCGATCTGAGAACATAGGTACGTACCTGCCTCAATTGGAGAGGTTCTGTTTCATCGGAATTATTCATATTTTACTCCAGACGCACCGGAGTAAGGAGAACTCCGGCTGTTTCGGCCGCGTTTTCAGTATAACACTGCAAAAAGGTAATGTCTCTTCCCAGCGTTTTTAAAGCGGAAATAGTGCCTCTGGTCTGAGGCTGTCCCGTTCCCGGCACGCGCCAGGAATACACCAGTTCTTCTCCCGAATTATACAGCAGAAAAAAAGTATGCACAAAATCACCCGCATCGGGATTCATGTTTAGTTCCCATTCTCCGCCGCTCATTGAAAAGGCGACAGGCGCCGATTCAGGAAAAACCGGGCGGACAAGTTCAAAAACATATATATCTTCATTGCCGGCAAGATCGCTGATTTTCAGGCTGTAATTTCCGGAGGGAAACTGTTTCCCGGCCGGCCCTGCGAGATTGTTAACGCCGGTCCAGCGGTTCTGGCCCCGGAGCCGCACAAAGCTTTCATCCGGTGTTATAACCCAGAAGAGTCCGGTATCTGAATGGGTTAATTCCATTTCACCGAAATCGGCATTTCCGTCAGGATCATCAAAAAAAGCAAATACGGATAATCTTTCGGTAAAATTTCCCGATTCCTCCTGGACCCGCAAAAGCTGCACATTCACCGAGTGAATCTGGGGCTTTCCCTGGCGCAGGAAATAAAAAACACGGCGGACAATAAAAATAGAGGGAAAAGGATCTTTTTAAAAAAAGAATACAGCATCATTGTATAATCAGAAAATAAAACTCAGATTAATAACCGTCAAGTCTGAATCACGGAACTGGTTTGCGTTTGACTCAAAGCGTACATTCTCTTTTTCACAGGCTTCACTTAAGTATGATAAATAGTACATGCCGAGACTGGTATCTTCGTCCCCTCAGGAATTTGCCGGTAAAAATCTATAAGGGATTTTTTCTTGAGGTCGGCGTTCTTTTTATCATTTATACTTTCACGGACCATTTCCGACTGTTCATCTTTATTATACAGCGTAATCTGGAGTTTGCCCTGGGTCCCGATAGAAGTACTTCCGCCGCCCAGTTTCCATGAAAGAAAAACAAGCTCGTGTTTGCGTTCCAGTTCACTTATAACCTTTTTCCGCATATTCGGGTCATACATAACAGTATTCGGATCAACGGTTCCGCGGTACATTACCTTTGCTTCTTTTCTGATGTTGGTATTTTCCGCGTTAATTACCAGTTCCATAAGCATAAGGGAAATATATTCGGCTATTTTTGATTTTCCCATATATTCGGTCAGACTTGAACGGATAGTCCTCATAATTGAATCGAAACCGTCGGCGTCCCTGAATTTGGTAATAATAAACCAGGTAAAGGGCCGCAGATTGTTCATGAATTTTTCACTCAGAAGAAGCTGGATGTTCTTTTCTTCCGGCAGCAGCGAAGCGTTCTTATTGATAAAGGCATATAAGGGACCAAGTATTTCCTGTTTTGCCTCATAAATGTTGTTTTCATTTTTTTCAGAACATTTCTGAGAAAATTGTCATTAATATGCGTCTTTGCGTCAATAATATTTGCGGGATTCAGCCTGTTCCATTTTTTTATAACATCGGATGCGAGTATCTGCTGGAAAATATAGGTATCATACTGCCGGTATAAAACTGCGTATACGATCAGCTTGGACAAATCCATTATTTCCTGGCGGGAAGATACAAATTCCGGCTTTGATATTTCTATTTTTGAAATATAATCAAGCATTAAGAGTCTCTGCACGGACGCGGGAGAAAATTCCTCAAGGAAAATTCCATATTCTTCCACATTGTCAGCCAGCTTAAACTTAAGCAGCTTTTTATTCTGCTTGATAAAAAGGTTGATCCTTCCTGTGTAAGAATAATTTTTAAAGGCAGATTTAGTATACTCTTTTTCTCAGCAACTGCCATGAATCCCCCTAAAATAATCAAACACAGTTAAGTATACATCATCTGAATTATTTTGTATACTTATTTAATTATCGGTAAATTTCATGTTTTTATGAATTTATATAACTTCGGTAAGGCTGCAGGACGGTTTATGATTGACCGGGCAGCTGATTTTGGGCTGTATTACAGTATAAAGGTATTATTTTTGGAGCAGATTCCGGCTGTGAACCGGTTTTTCTTCGATAATCCGTAATTTTCAGTCACGGCTTTTTATTCGTACTTGACGGTACGGGCGGTATAAATTTATGCTGTATTTTATGAGCCGCCGGATGGGTCTTCTTATTTTTTCACTGTTCTCCGCTGTTTTGTTGTACGCGGAAAATATTGAATATCATTTCGGGCCTGATTCCGGCACACATTTTGTCCTGACCACACCCTACCATAATAATGAAGCGGTAATCCGGCAGTTACACGAATTTGCCGAAACCCTGAAACAAAATCCCCCTGACAAGCGGATTTCAATTATCATCAGCATGAATGATTTTTCAGATTTGCCGGATGACCTTAAACCCGAATACCCGGAGGGACGGGGAATATTATTACCATGCTCCAGGAAGATGAAACGGGAGCCGTAGTGATTTTTCTGCCCGGGCAAAGCGATTCGGTCATCATCCGTAACGGATCAAATGGAAATCTTTCGCCAAGCTGGATGGTGAGACTGGTAATCGATACTCTGGATACATCAGGAATAGTGTGGGATCTGGAAGAAAGGCAGACGGAATTGTACAAACTGGGCTGGGTATCCGATAACCGGCTGATGAACGCGTACAGCAGGGCAAATATTCCCGCGATTATGCTTGAAACGGATATGGATATACAGCAGATTCTGGCGGAGCTGGTGTATTCGTTTCCGGAGAACATTCCTTCAGAAACCGACAGCCACTACCTGATAAGCAAAGTTGACAATCATGTATTGTTTATTTCCGAAACAACGATGGTTGTTCTCATGATACTGGCTGTTGCTCTTATTCTTTTTTTCCTGTTCGGGTTCAGTTTCATTATCGGAAAAAAACAAACACACCGTATTCAGGATTTATTCCGCATATCATGGATGATGCTGGTATACACGGGGATAACATGGCTGGCCCTTTTTCTTGCCCAGCATTTTATTGTTTTTCTGTTTTCGGCAAGATTCGGAAATCCTGACTCATGGGAACTGATGCCCCGGCTCGCGCTTGCAGGGAAAATATCAATCAGTATACTCATTGTCTCCCTTCTCGCTATTTTCAACCGCTTTTTCCGCTTTCCGGAAGATAATTTTGTCTACGGCTATATTGCCAGTATTGCCTGCCTTCTGAATATATTCATTTTTTCTTCCGTAGAATTTTCACTTTCGCTGAGGTTTTTATTTGTCTATTTACTGTCTTCCCTGTTTTATCATTTGAAGCATCCGGTTATTCAGGTCTTTGGCATAATATGTATGTTTATACCTTTTATGCCCTTTTTCCGGGTTATGTTTGAAGGGAATCCGGTTATTTTCGATTCATTATTTAAAAGCAATGGAGGTGAAAATCTCTTTGCGGCCTTTTTCATCCTTCCCTTCGAGTTTCTGATTACCCGGTTTTTACTTACAATCGGCAATTTCGGCAAAAACCTGCGGCTGCAGTTTCCTGTTATAACCGTTACATCACTTGTTCTTTCGGTTGTTTCAGTGGCCGCTATTCTGTTTTCGCCCGCATGGTCGGCAGCAAAACCGCTTACGGTTGAAGTCAGACAGCTTATCAATGATGAGGGCAGTACTATAACAACAAAATCCCTTGCCGAACTGAAAAACATATCGGTTTCCAGTGATGATATTCCGGATTTATTGCCTGAACCGGCTTCGTTTCTGGATCTGAATATTTCATCAAGGCCCTTTATAGACCGGCAGATAATCAGTTTTTCAATTATTCCCAAAATTCCTGTGCAGAAAATTGAAGTTATTATTTCGAGCGGAAATGAAAATTTTATTTCCGTGTATACCGCTACCGAAGTATTTGAAATGGTTAACGCTGGTCTGCAAAGCAGATTTGTTTCGGGGGAAAATCCCAGTATACCCTATAGTTTTTCATTCTCTTCCAGCAGGGATTCCAGGCTTTCCGCAACAGTGAGACTCTGGACCCGTTCCAATCCTTATGCTGTAACTATTATCAGTGATACAATTGAAACTGATTTTCTGCTGGAAATCGTTCACACGATTACTATTCCCTCTTCGTCCGGTTAAAATATGCAGCAGGAACCCGTTTTTTTTCATGTTGATTTGGATGCTTTTTTTGCATCCGTTGAACAGCTGGATCATCCCGAGTACAGAGGCAAGCCCGTTATTGTGGGAAACAGTATTGAGCAGAGGGGCGTGGTTTCCACTTGTTCCTATGAAGCCCGGGTTTTCGGTGTACATTCGGCTATGCCGATGAGCAGGGCGTATAAATTGTGTCCGCACGCTATTTTCCTTCCTACTGATATGAAAAAGTACCATAAAAAATCACGGGAAATTATGCAGATTTTCCAGTCATTTTCGCCCGTTGTACAGCAGGTTTCAATTGACGAGGCCTTTCTTGATATGACAGGCACAAAAAAACTGTTCGGGGTTTCTGAAAATTCAGCAAAAATGCTGAAAAAACGTGTTCTGGAAGAAACAGGGCTGACTGTTTCTGTAGGAGTTGCTTCAAATAAATATATTGCCAAAATCGCATCGGGACTTGCGAAGCCGGACGGCCTAACCATTATTCCGGCCGGCGGCGAAGAAGAACTTATTTCACGGCTCAGGTTAAAGGATATCTGGGGAATAGGCGAAAAAACGGAGGCCCGCCTTATGGAGGCAGGCCTGGGAACAATAGAAAAGCTGCGGACTTGCTCCGAACGGATCCTGTGTCTTACACTTGGTCACGCCGGGGGAAAATTTCTCTATGAAGTTCTCCATGGTATTGATCCCGGTATTTTCTCGGGAGAGGCCCTTTCCCGTTCCGTCAGCAGTGAAAAAACATTTTATACGGATATTACGGACAAGGATATTCTGGAATCAATACTCTTCGAAATCTCTTCTGATGTTATGTTTCATTTGATGGATGATAATCTCTCAGGGCGGACTGTAGCAGTAAAAATAAGATATGATGATTTCAGAACAGTTTCAATCCAGGAAACGGGGGAAAATCCCGTAAATGATACAACAGATCTTTTTGCCCGGGCGCAAAAACTGTTCAGAAAAAAATTGAAACAGGGAGCGCGGTGAGACTTATCGGCGTCGGAGTCCATAATGTTACGGAAGAACATCTGCCTCTGCAAATGGACCTGTTTGAGGACGGACAGAAGGCGGCAAAAAACAGAAAAATCGAACAGACAGCTTTTGAACTTTCCCGCAAACAGGGGAAAAAAATTATTACAAGAGCGCGGCTGCTGTCAAATCAGAAAAAGGATGGTTGCGCTGAACCTGAATAATTATTATTCAAGAGGAGCAAAATATCCTGTTTCGTCACGCCCGGAACGGTTCATGAGATAGGCTTCGACTTCCAGCGGCAGATAGGCTCTTCCAAAGTCAGTAGGCAGCAGGGATGTATATGAAAATATGTAAGAACCATTTGGAGCATTCAGAATGTCCCTGACTACCGGTTCAAGGCCCTCGCTCCGGTACACATAATAGGATTTTCCTCCTGTTGTTTTTGAAAGAAAATCATATTCAGGTACAGCGGCCCCGGAATTGAGATAAACGGTCGAGAACAGAACGCCATTATTTGTCATGTATGCGGCAAGCTCATTCAGTCCGTAACGGGAAAAGCTGTTTTCGGAAACAGTTCCCGCACTCAGAAATATGACCGCCCTCTTTTCAGAAGCATTTATCAAATCATTAACCGCAAGACGCAAGCCCATATCAAATGCCCATGAAGCCGAAGCGGCAGCCTTTGGGGTAAAAATCCGCCAGGTACCGGTTGATGACGGCCCGCTTCCTTCCTGAACGGGAAGCGCTCCGGCCGAAACTATTCTCAGATTTCCCCGGCCGTTCATGGCTGCGGCAATCTCCGCTATAGCGGTTCTGATTTCATTTATATATGAAGAAGCCTGCAGGGATCGGTCAATCAGAATGGTTATGTCACAGATATCATCGTTATATGCGGCGCTCACAAGTTTCATTGCCGAAACAGGCCGCTGTTCTTCCGTTACAAGAAAATTTGAGGCATTAAGACCTACAACGGGATTCCGGTTTCTGTCTTCCACCCGTACTTCCATGGTAACCTGTGGAAAGGCGTCTGCATTTACCCGCTCGATCTGTACAAACAGACCTCCGACCAACTCGCTCATACGTGAAATGACCTGAATGGTATTTCCCTTATAATCGGCAAGGATAAGATTTCCGTTTGCGTCTCCGGACGTACCCGTTATCCGGATCGGGGCGTTTCCGAGCCGGGCAAGCTCCGTAAGCGCTCCTGTCTGGGAGTCAATCATACATACCCTGTTTTGCATTGAAACAAGCAGGGCCTCATTCCACAGACGTACAGATTCACTTCCGCGGAGGGTACCGGCGGGGACAAGTGTCCGGATAAAATTTCCCGCGGTGTCAAACATAAAAAGCGCGCCGGTCACGGAGTCCGCAACATAAACAAAATCATCTTTGACCGCGATTCCGGCTGGCGCAGTAAAACCAGGAAAAGAACCTGATTTTTTCCCGAAGGTAAACAGAGGTTTATACTCCGGGTCAAAAACTACAATACGGGCATTTCCGTAATCGGTAACAAAAATATTTCCGGAAGAATCAAAGGCAATATACTGGGGTCCGATAAACTCCCCGTTTTGCCTGCCCTTGCTTCCAAAAGAAGTTATATACCGGCCCTGGGAATCAAGAACGGAGATTCTGTCCGCGGACATTTCCGATACGAGCATTTTTCCGTCAGGAAGACGGACAAGATCAAAGGGCCGGTCAAATCCCGTAAGGGGGCCCCGGGCCCGGTGCAAAATCTGTCCGTTAACATCAAAATGAATAAGCTCATTTGAGCCATATGCGGAAACCCAGAAGGTCCCGTTTTCAAGAGATACAACCGAAACAGGCTGCAGGAATAATTCCGCCTCGCCATTTTTTGCCGTAATCTGGGAAGCTTCCACAAACCGTGATAATTCATGAAAATCAGGCCTGATACTTCTCCGCTCATGAACAATTTCCATACGGTTCCTGAGCAGCAGGTTCTCATATCCTGCATCCAGGGCATACTGCCATTGCTGCAGGGCGGTTCCTTCAATACCGCTGCGGTAATAGGCTTTGCCGAGCCAGTCAAGAATGAGCGGCTCTCCCGGCAAATAGGCAAAGGCCTTTTCAAACTGCAGAATGGAATCATTAAAAGCACCGCGGTAATAAGCCTGTACGCCCCGACGGAATTCTTCTTCCGCTCGGATGCGGTCAGCCGCAGAGACCTGCGCGGCAAGCGGAGCGAGAGCTATTATTCCGAACAAAAAAGCGGCTATGATATGGAGTTTGTTATTTTTCTTCATCCGATATCCTTATCAGAAAACTGGTTTATAACCGGAGTCCCGGAAAACTGTTATACACCTTTGATTCAAGTTTCTGATATAAAGAATTAACTAATTCTTTATATCAGAAACACTCACAATCGGAAATAATCAAATAAATTACATTATTTGATTATACAGCTCTTATTTTGCTATAACTTCAAAATGATTTTTAATTATATCATTATTCGGAACCTTCTCAAGAGCCCTGCGCGTATAGGTTTTTGCCTCTATCGTGAGGCCAAGTTTATGATAGGTCCACCCGAGAGAATCAAGGTAGGCAGGATTTGCGGGATCAGTTTCAAGGGCCTTTTTGCACATAGTCAAAGCTTTTTTCAAGTCACGGCCGGTGTCGGCGAGAATATATCCGTATCCGTTTAATGCCGTCGGATTTTCCGCGTCCAGGTCAAGGGCTTTTTCATACCATTCCAAAGCCTGGTCGGTATTGGAATGTTCATAGGCTATATAACCAAGCGCGCTGAATACCTGAGGCGATTCATAACCCGCCTCAAGAAGTTTACGGAGTTCAAAATCGGCGAGCCTGGTGCGGCCGGTAATAGTATACATAACGGACAGAACCATACGGCACTGGTAGACTCTGGCAAGATCGGAATCTGCGGTAACCACCTGTTCCAGATAAACCAGCGCATCATCATAACGTTCAAGACGCGCATAACATAACCCGATAAAATATGCGAGTTCAAGATTGCTGCCGGACTCTCCGTTCGGAATACCAAGGAATGATACCAGGGCTTCTTTATACTTTGCTTTTTGGTACAGCCCGATACCTTCTTTCATTGCATCGCTCATAATCCCTCCCGTTTTGCGATATGAAAATCCGCCTTACATGATAAATTCAATATCATTCTCACACAGGGCGCTTACCGGCTGCGCCAGGACGCGGGATACTGAAATATAGCCCTCTTTTACAGCGTCCCAATCTGAAAACCCGTCGCCGTCTGTTTGAATGTTTCCCGGGCAAAAAAAACTGTACTTGCAGCCATCCGGACCGTCATGAATTACCGTGCTGTCACGGTAATCCCGGTATGATATTCCGGTGAGTCTGGCTCCCTTGTACTGCAAGCCTGAACGGGCATTTATGTTAAGAAAAATATCCTTATCACACAGGGAAATCAGTGTATCGAGATTTTTCTGCACAAAAAATGCAAGAGGTTCCCATACATAGTTACCGTCATCTGATTCCAGGCTGACGGCAATTCCCGGAATACCTGCCATTGCAGCCTGTCGGGCCGCGGCGGCGGTCCCGGAGTAAATAAGGTCAGTACCCATATTTGCCCCGGCATTTATCCCGGAGATTATTACGTCCGGCCGCCCTCCGAGGATTCCATGCATACTGACAATCGCACAGTCAACCGGAAGCCCTGAACAGGCGAATTCCTGCTCTCCCCTCACCCACAGTCTCAGAGGTTCATGCATTGTAATTCCATGCGAAACTGCGGACCGGTTTTCAGACGGTGCGATTATCCATATATCAGTGTTTCCGCCTGAACGGAGTACGGAGGCAAGAGCCTGTATTCCTTCGGAGGAAAGTCCGTCATCATTAGTCAGTAGAATTTTCATATACGACATTCTATCATAAAACAGCAGCTCCGTCAGATGGATACACGGTATAAAGCATGGGTTTAAATCCGAAAATCCGTTCATATTCATCAAGTTTATGCTTATATGACTCAATATCCGGAGTACGGAGAATACTATAGGTACAGCCGCCGAAACCTCTTCCCGTCATCCGTGAGCAAACCAGATCGGGAGCATCAGGAATAATAAATTCCTGGGCCCGTTTAACCAGCCAGTCAAGTTCGGGGCAGGAAATTTCAAAACGGTCACGCAGGCCTTCATGAGAATGAATTATCGTCCGTGAAAAAAGCATATATTCATGATTTTTCAGAGCATTCACCGCCTCATGTACACGCTCCGATTCCCGCATAATAAAAACAACTCTCCTCCGCACGGATTCTTTTATTCCGCTTATTTCCTCAAGCTGGACTTCGGTTAACTGATTGAAATCAGAGGGAGCGTCTGGTGATTCTTTTACAACTTCATAGGCGCGGATACATTCCTGAATCCGCTGCGCGAGTTCTTCGCGGGCAAGTACGCGGGGGACACGGGAATCGGTGAGTATTATCGAGTAATCCTCTTTCGGGAAGGCTACAAGTTCGGAAGATATTTTCCTGTTATCTATTTTAACGCAGTGTCCCTCTTTTGCAAAAAGCGCGCATAGAATATCCGCGCGGTGCGCGTGGGTTTTCAGGAAATTCGTATTGGCCCGTTCAAGCAGGGAAACAAGGGTTGCATCCGTTAATTTTGGCGCAAAAAGAGTCCTTAAAGCCAGTCCGGTCGCAACTTTCAGCGCATTTGGCGTTCCAAGTCCCGCATCTGCAGGAATTTCTGAAAAAATAGTGAAATTTAAGCCGGTAATATGTATACCATATTCAATAAAAGAAGATATAACTACCTTAACGGAATTTGCCCATCGGTCTTCACGGCGGTATTTTAAATTTGAGGAAGAAATTTTTTTTCGTTCTCCCAGCGAAACGGAATGCAACCGGTAATTCATATCGCTCCGCTGTGAAACCGCGAGGTATAGATTATTGTTTATTGCCATAGAGAGAGTATTCCCTTTGGCAAACCAGGTATGTTCTCCAAGCAAATGGAAACGCCCCGGCGCAACAGTAACAACAAGCGGATCCGTATTATATTCTTCCGCGTGATGCAAAACAATTTCGTGCATAACATTAATATAATAGAGGCAATATTGAAACAATTCAAGAAAAATGCGAAAAATGAAGGCGAATATTATGTCATTACCTAAATCTTTACTCTGCGTTCTTTTATCAGCAATACTCCTCTCACTGGGAATACCGAATGAATTTATTCAAGACGGATCGGCGATTTTCGGTATTGTATCGCTGGTTCCGCTGTATATTGCGATGAAACATTCAAAAAGCTGGGGAATAGCCGGACTCCTCGGCGGACTTATGATGTCTCTTGTACATATTTTTTCCAGTTTCTGGCTGGCTTTTTTCAAGGATTTTGCCGTTTTTACATTGGGGGCCTCGGCCCTGGCGTATTTCGGGCTTGGCATCCTTGTAGGCTGGGTACTCAGATACGCGTTTTCCCTTCCGCGGCTTACCCAACCCTTTATTTTTGCCCTGGTGTGGACCCTGTGGGAATGGTTTAAATCAATAGGATTCGTCGCGTATCCCTGGGGAACGATTATCATGACCAGCAGAAGTTTTCTGCCTCTCATACAGATTGCTGATATTACCGGAACCTGGGGAATCAGCTTTTTGTTCGCGCTAATTTCAGCCACCTTTGCAGAAGCCTTTCTCATTTTTTATCCGGTCAGGAATCTCGGATATAAAAATATTTCCGTCAGATGGGAAAATTTCATTCCGATTGCGCTGTTTACCGGCTTTCTTGTTATTCTGTCTTCATTCTATGGTTTTTACCGGATACTGCGTCCCCCGGAAAAACAGACAGATATACGGATAGTTATGGTGCAGCAAAACGCCGACTCATGGGATTCCAATGGACGGGAAAATGCGCTTCTTATTTCGCAGAGACTGAGCAGGGAGGCGCTCGCCCAGTCACAGGAAAAAACAGACCTTGTTATCTGGAGTGAATCAGTTCTGACAGTCCCCTATGAAACCCGGAAGTATTATTATGATGAATTTCCCCGGGCCGATCCGTTTGCCGCCTTTCTTGAAGAAATAGACACGCCCCTTCTCGTCGGCTCACCGGTCATTGTTGATCATGAAAACTATGGCCTGTCAAATTCAGTGCTGTTGATAGCTCCGGACGGCGAACAGCTTGACTGGTACGCAAAAATACAGCTGGTTCCGTTTGCCGAATATATGCCTTTCACTGAATATAAGTGGGTAAGGGACTTTTTTGATACCCTGGTAGGATTTTCCCGCGGATGGGTCCCGGGAAAAGAATTCAAGGCCTTTTCAATCCAGAATGTTAAGGGAGAGAATATTTTATTTACAACTCCTATCTGTTTTGAAGACGCCTTTTCCTCACTCACAGCAAAACTGCATAATACGGGAAGCAATCTGCTGATAAATCTGACGAACGACTCCTGGTCAAAAACGGAAAGCGCTGAATATCAGCACTTTGCGATAGCCTATTTTCGCGCAATTGAACTGCGGACAACGCTTATACGTTCAACAAACGGCGGGTATTCCGTTGTAGTCGATCCGCTTGGGATCATGCTGGCTGACATGCCCTTATTCACCGAAACTTCAATCAATATTAAAATTCCCGTTTATCCGAATATTACAACTTTCTATGCGCGTTTCGGGGACTGGTTTCCCGTTGTACTATTCATTATACTGATCATTATTACAATTGGTAATCAGATACATCCCAGTCGTTCCGCCGGAGAAAAAAATTGAAAACCGCTACCCTGAAATCCGTTTTTACCGCCGTGTTTGCCGCCCTGATTTGCGCAGGTTCCGTTATAGCCATACCGCTCGGCCCTATTCCGATTGTATTGCAGAATGCTTTTGCGATACTTTCAGGACTCCTTTTGGGTCCGCTGCAGGGAGCCGGGGCTGTCGGACTTTTTCTGATTGCAGGTTTTCTCGGCCTTCCTGTCTTTTCTGGAGGAAAGAGCGGGATTGTTGCTATAACCGGCCCCACGGGGGATACCTGATCGGATATTTTATAGGCGCCATGGTCGCAGGTTTTGCCGTTCAAAAAGCTGATGAGGATGACTGGAAAAGGGCCTTTCCCATTGTCCTGAGCGCAACGATTGCGGGCTTTCTTGCTATTTATTTTCCCGGTGTAATTTTTATGAAAAAAAATCTTAATCTGACTTTTGGGGAAGCCATATCAAGAGGTTTTGTACCGTTTCTTATTGCCGATGCAATAAAAATAGCGGCGGTTGTACCTATAACGCTTAAACTGCGGCCGATAATCCGTCGATACCTTTCTCCAGATGCTTGAAGTTACATCACTTACGCGCCGCTTCCCGGACCAGCAGGGATTTGCCCTGCAAAATGTTTCTTTTTCAATTTCAGCCGGCGACTGTATTGTAATAAGCGGGGCAAACGGTTCCGGAAAAACAGTTTTAATGAATCTTATTGCAGGACTTGATAAACCTACCTCCGGCTCTATACACATTGGAGAAAAAAACGGAATGCAGGCCAGGGTCGGATTGATCTTCCAGGACGCCGACTCCCAGATTCTCGGAGATACCCCCTTGAGGATGTGGCCTTCGGCCCACGGAATCTGGGAGTATCCCGGAAGGATGCTGCCGAAACAGCCCGGCAAATGCTGGAGAGGACCGGGTTGCAGGGAAAAGAAACCGTTCCGGCCCATTCCCTGTCCGGGGGAGAAAAACGAAGGCTCGCGGTGGCAGGAATACTGGCCATGGATGCGGAAATTATCATATTCGATGAACCGTATGCAAATCTTGACTGGCCGGGTGTTATTCAGGTTAACCGCATAATCAAACAGCTGCATTCCGAGGGAAAAACAATACTCATCCTGACCCATGAAGTCGAAAAGGTACTCGCCCTGGCAAACCGGCTGATTATTCTGTTTCAGGGCAAAATGGTTTATGACGGACATCCGGAGGAGGCTCTCCGGACAGCGGCCCTTGCGGAATGGGGAATCAGAAATCCCCTTTTGCAGTATAACAGCCTGAGTGATCTTGTGTGGGATGCGCCTGAGTAATGAAACAGAAAGCGTATATTCCACTTTTCCAATACCGCCCCGCAAAAACATTTTTGCACCGTATCCCGGCAGGCTGGAAATTCGCATTTCTTATTGCGTTTACTATTGTTATTTTCAGACTTAACGCACTGATCATAGCTATCCTTGCCGGAATAATGCTGGCACTGACATTCGCGGTGAGGACACCTTTTTCGGTTTTCGCCAGAAATATGCGTATTATTCTGTGGTATGGTCTGTTTATTATGCTGTTCGGCCTTGCAGGAAAAACATATGATGCTCTTATTTTTCTGGATGAACTGAAAAGGTCGGGGCTGTATATCCTGAGGCTGGCCGCCGTACTTCTCGCGAGCAGTCTTTTTTACCAGACAACCAGTGGAATGGAAATACGGTATACCTTTTCAGGCATTCAGGATGTATTGCAGAAAATAGTTTCATGTATATTTTTTCCCGTGAAAAAAATTACCGGAAAACAGGTAAAACTTCCGGATATTGCTTTTTTGCTGTCTCTTACCATTACCTTTATCCCCCGGCTTTTTTCAGCCTGGTCAGGCCTTAACCAGGCATGGGACGCCCGGGAGGTTCTCTTAAAAAGGGAATTCCCGGCGCATGGTACAGGTTTACCACGCTGGTCCCGCTCTTTATTGCGCGAATTCTGGCAGAAGCGGCGGAAACAGCTGACGCAATAAAAAACCGTTCCTGAAATTCCCTCATTCTTTTAAAGAATTTGCTTATTTCTGCATTTCGCCTATTGCGCTCCCCCATAAATAGTGTTATATTTTGTTTTGCACGCCAAGCGGTACACTATATCTGGAAGCTAAATTCATGGAAGAGGGAAAAAATGCGGTGTCCGCATTGCGGCAATTATGATGATAAAGTTATAGAATCACGCACCCTTGCGAACGGGGAAAGTATCCGTAGAAGAAGGGAATGTCTGGGATGCGGCTACCGTTTTACGAGTTATGAACGTATTGAAGAAAAACAGTTTATGGTAATCAAAAAAGACGGCCGCCGGGAGCCTTTTGACCGTTCAAAACTTGAACGGGGTATTAAACGCGCTCTGGAAAAACGGCCGTTTTCAAGTATGTCAATAGAAAATATAGTAAATGAAATTGAAGATCAGGCCGTTATGTGCGGGAAAGCCTCACATGAAATAGCAAGTCCTGTTCTTGGCGAACTGGTTATGGCCAAACTGAATGAGGTCGATAAGGTCGCCTGCATACGCTTTGCGTCTGTGTATAAAAAATTTGAAACCATAGATGAGTTTATTATAGAGGTAACGCAGGTGGGGGAGAAAACGATGTCAATAAACACTGATAACAAAAAGCCGGAACCGTCGGATCAGAATGTATTTCCCGAATGGAAACACTTTCTCGGAACAGCAAAAGACCCGGAGGCAGCTTCATTTCTGAAGTACGTAGTAAAACGCTCCGGCGAAATAAGCAACTACAACCGCAGTAAGATTGAACAGGCTATCAATAAAGCATTCAAAGCGGTTCACGGAATGGAAAACCCGGAACGTACAAGGGCGCTCTCGGATATTGTCGAAGAACAGCTCCGTTCCATGATGGCGGGCCGGCATGCAAATTCCATTCCGGCTATAGAAGAAATTCAGGACACGGTTGAATCGGTACTGATTCAGGAAAATGAAGTTAAAACGGCAAAGGCCTATATTCTGTACCGTGCGCGCCATGAAGCTATCCGGGATGCGGAAAAGCTTATGCTTGACATTGATGAAACAATGGACGGCTATTTAAAACAGTCGGACTGGCGGGTAAAAGAAAATGCGAATGTCAATTTCTCACTCGGCGGGCTGATTCTGCACAATTCGGGAACCGTAACTGCCAATTACTGGCTTAAGAATATCTATCCTGAAGAAGTTGCCGAGGCTCACCGGTCGGCGGCATTTCATATACATGATCTTTCAATGTTTTCAGGTTATTGCGCGGGCTGGTCCCTGAGACAGCTTATTGAAGAAGGTCTCGGCGGCGTCCCTGACAAGATTACCTCGAAACCGGCGCGTCACCTTTCGACCCTTATTCAACAGATCGTTAATTTTCTCGGTATTATGCAGAACGAATGGGCCGGCGCACAGGCTTTCAGTTCTTTTGATACCTATCTGGCTCCCTTTGTCCGCAAGGACAATCTGTCCAGAAAAGAGGTAAAACAGTGCCTGCAGAGCTTTATCTACGGAGTAAATACTCCCAGCCGCTGGGGATCCCAGGCGCCTTTTACTAATATTACGCTTGACTGGAATTGTCCCGCCGATCTTGCCGATAAAAAGGCGGTTGTAGGCGGCGAAGAATTGGCGTTTACTTACGGTGAGTGCCAGCCGGAGATGGATGTTATAAATAATATCTTTATCGAATTGATGATAGAAGGCGACGCCGCAGGGCGGGGTTTTCAGTATCCGATCCCGACATATAATATTACCAATGATTTTGACTGGACAAGCGACAATGCGCGGATGCTGTTTGAAATGACTGCCCGGTACGGGACCCCTTACTTCCAGAATTTTATCAATTCAGATCTTAATCCGAGCGATGTTCGGTCTATGTGCTGCCGGCTGCAGCTTGATAAACGGGAACTCCGCAAACGCGGAGGAGGTTTGTTCGGTTCCGATGAATTCACCGGATCACTGGGCGTTGTTACCATAAATATGGCGCAGATCGGATATCTCGCAAAAACCGAAGCCCAGTATTTTGCGCGGCTTGACTACCTTATGGAACAGGCAAAAATAAGCCTCCAGCTGAAGCGGAAGGTAATAGAACGGCTTCTCGAGGGAGGACTCTTCCCCTACACGCGCAGGTATCTTTCACACTTGAACAACCACTTTTCAACCATCGGGATTTGCGGCATGAATGAATCATGCATGAATTTCCTCAGGGTTGACATAGTAAATCCAAGGGGAAAGGAGTTCGCCGAAAAAGTACTGGAACATATGCGCCAGAAGCTGGCTGATTTCCAGGAAGAAACCGGGGATCTTTTTAACCTTGAAGCGACTCCGGCGGAAAGCACCTCTTACAGGCTTGCGCGCCATGATAAACAAAAATACCCGGACATTATTGCCTCGGGCGATAATGATCCCTTTTATACAAATTCAAGCCAGCTTCCGGTAAATTTTACAACTGATGTATTTGAAGCGCTCGACCATCAGGAAGCGCTCCAGACAAAATATACCGGAGGAACCGTTTTCCATATATATCTCGGCGAAGCGATAAAAGACTGGGAAGCGTGCCGTGACCTGGTAAAGGCTGTTGCATCAAACTACCGTATCCCCTACTTCTCGATTTCTCCGACATTTTCCGTATGCTCGGTTCATGGGTATATTAATGGCGAACACTTTGAATGTCCGACCTGTAAAGCGGAACGGGAAGAACTGCTCGCGGCGAGACTTGCGGAGCTTGAAGCGGAACGCCGTATGGCAGTTTCGGCGGAAGCAGCCCTGTAACATTTTGTAATATTAATTCCGGGGAGGGAAATAATTATGAGAACATTAGCAGAAATCGACCTTGACATTGCAAAAGTCACGGACGAAATGAAGGATGTACACGGAAGCCCGACTGAAGTGTATGCACGTATCGTAGGCTATTACCGGTCGGTCAGAAACTGGAACAGGGGCAAACGCGAAGAATACAATCACCGCAAGCTCTTTGTTTCCGATGAAAGCCAGATCGCGGAACACCTGCCGGCGGAAACAGCCCGTCATGAACAGCCCGCTTCATTTGCGGCCCATTCCGAACCTCAAAGAGCGGTAACCGAACCTTCGGATTCAGCCATTCATTATGAGATATTTTTCCGCAAAACCTGTCCGAATTGTCCGGCGGTGAAAGAATATTGCGCAAACCTTCCGATATCGGGGGAACAGATCGATGTTGATACTGAAGGCGGTTTCCGCCGGGCCCAGGAATTCGGCATTTATTCCGCTCCTACAGCAATCTTCTTTGATAATGACGGCAAGGAAATTGCGCGGGCCCATTCAGTTCAGGAAATCCGTACCCTGATTCCCGTGAAGGAACCTGCGGTAACCGCATAACAGATGAACGCAGGCTTACAGAAAACAAGCCTTGTCAACTTTCCCGGCCGCGTCGCAGCGGCCGTTTTTCTGCCCGGATGCAACCTCCGGTGTCCCTACTGTCATAACGGAGAGCTGGCCTGCGCAAGTTTCATAACCGGACCCAAAGCCGGAGCAGACTCCCTGAATGAATATGTCACAATCGAAGACATATACCGTCATCTTGAAAAAAGGGCATCTGTTCTCGGCGGCCTGGCAATTTCAGGCGGCGAACCCCTGCTCTCGCCGGCGCTTGACGGCCTGATAAAAAAAGCAAAAAGTCTCGCCCTGGCGGTGAAGATCGATACAAACGGGACTATCCCGAACCGGCTGCGGCAGATTCTGGATGACCCGGAACTGTCGCCCGACATGATTGCCGTTGATATAAAAACATCGCCCTCCAGATACGGTGAACTGACGCTGGAAGGAGGAGCCGGGACCGCTGCGGGAGACGCTCTGGTGCAGTCTCTTGAAATACTGGGGCGGACCAACCTGTATCCGGCGCTCCGTGTTGAATTCCGGACCGTACTTGTCCCCGGACTGGTCGATGAGGAAGAAATCAGGAAAATTGCGGAAATTCTGCCGGAACAGGGAAACTGGCTGCTGACTTCTTTTGTGCCGGGCAACTGTCTTGATCCCGCCTGGAATGAAAAGGAACCGTACTGTAAATCCAAGGTAACAAATCTTGTAAATCTGGCAAAAACCCTTTATAAAACAGCAGAATTGAGGTAAAATGGAAACTAAGGAGATAATTATGCAGCATCTGAAAAAAGTATTTACGGCATTAAGCTTTATTATCCTGTTTACCGCCTGTTCATCTTCGGGATATGAACATAGAAAAGTCCAATTGCCTCAGGGATCAACCTCGGTTCCCGGAGGTCTTGCGGGTATTGATACTGCCGAAAACCCTTACGGCGTTATGCTTCAGGGGTTCCAGTGGGAGAGCTGTAACGCGGGCGGCTGGTACAGCGTTATAAGCACAAACTCATCAGAAATAAAAAATACCTTTGAATATGTCTGGTTCCCTCCGTCCAGTGACTCGGGAAGTACCAACGGATACCTTCCGCGCGAACTGAATAAACTGACCACTCCATACGGTACGGCAGCCCAACTGAAACAGGCTATAAACGATATAAAACCCGCGAAAGCAATTGCGGATATTGTCATTAACCACCGGAACGGAACATATAACTGGGGGACTTTTACCAATCCCGTCTGGGATGAGGATTTTTACGCCATTTGCAGCAATGATGAAGCGTTTACCCGGGGCGACTCATCTATCGTTAATTCAGACAAGCGGGGAGCTTACGATACCGGCGCCTCCTATGACTCAGGACGCGATCTCGATCACACAAATACAAAAGTGCAGAACGGTATCATTGCATGGATGAATGACGTTTTAAAGGACGCCGGTTTTGTAGGCTGGCGTTACGATTATGTAAAAGGCTATCACGGGATATTCACCGGAAAATACAACGCAGCAACAGACGCCAAATTTTCGGTCGGGGAATACTGGCCGACCGCTTCCTTTAGTCCTTCAAACAGCATAGCCTGGAGAAATGAGATGATCAAATGGGTGAATACCACGGCAATGGAAGGAGGCAGAATTTCCCGCGTTTTTGATTTTGTATTAAAGGGAAATTTAAATGAAGCTTTCGGATGGAAATCCTCTTCAAATACATCCAATCTGAGTAAATGGGATATGTCAAAGCTTGCTGACCAGAACAGCATATTCAGCTATGCGCCGGCCTCGGCGGTAACCTTTGTTGACAACCATGATACGGGCAGCACCCAGCAGTACTGGGAACTCAATCCCTCAAACCTGGGACCGGCCTATGCCTTTATCCTTACCCACCCCGGATATCCCTGTGTAGCCTGGCAGCATTATTTTACCGGGAGCGGCTCGCAGTTTACGGCAGGAAGTTATGTTAACCCGGCCAGGACGCTCACGCTTCGCGGACTTATCCAGATACTCATAGGGCTGAGGGAAGATATGGGCATCCGCTATGACAGTGCTGTTCAGATTATAAGCAGTTCAACCCAGCTGTATGTCGCGAAAATTGAGGGCGATACAGGCAATGTGCTGGTAAAAATCAGTAAAAATTCATATACGGTTCCCGCCGGTTATACGACAGTGTGTTCAGGGACCGGCTTTGAGGTCTGGAAGCAGGACCCGTAATAACTGCCGGCAGGATTATCCGCGCCCGCATTACATTTTCACATGCGGGTTCCGCCTGCTTCATGTAATGCGGGATTGCTGATATAATGCGGCTCCGCCTCTATGGTCCGCGCTGAAACCCCTTATTCTTTCCAGGAAAGCTGAAATGCTCAATATTACTGAAAAAACAATCAGGGCTTTAAAACAGAACAGGATTCCGGCCCGGTATATGGAAACAGCTCAGGAACTATTCAGCTGCATGGATTCCTGTATCGCTTCAAAGGACATGGTCGGTACAGGAGATTCTGAAACACTTAACGCCCTGGGCGTCTATACATATCTGAGAAACAGGGATATTTTTTTTCTGGATAAATACGGGAACAATGTATCAAAAGATGACAAACGGAATATCTATTTGAACAATTTTAAAACGGATGTTTTCATTTCAGGAATAAATGCGTTAACCGCAGAAGGAAAAATTTTCAATCTTGACGGAAACGGGAGCCGCGTGGCGCCTATCATTTATGGTCCGAAAAAAGTACTATTAATCTGCGGGACTAATAAATTGGTATATACCGACGCTGAGGCATATGAAAGAATCAGATCCAGGGCCGCTCCGCTTGACGCAATCAGGCTTGGCAAAAACACACCTTGCGCCAAAACAGGCTATTGTGTTGACTGTAAATCAGCCGATAAAATCTGCAATTATTATTCAATAATACAGGGCCAATTTGATAAAGACAGAATCAATGTGCTGATAATAAACGGCGAATACGGATATTAGTTTCAGCTTAAAAATACGGGAATACAATCTGATGGAACATATCACGGAAATTTCTGACAGCGGCAGAATAACGGAAATAGTAAACAAAGCCTTTATGACTGTCGCCCGGCAGTTCAATTATACGAAAGAAAACGCTTCTCACTTCCCCGTTTTTGCGGAAAAGGAAGAAATCTGCAGACAGCTGGAATCCGGACTGAAAATGTACGGATATGTTAAAGATGATGAAATAATAGCGTGTATCGGTTATTCATATCAGGAAAATCAAAAATATCTTATAGAAAGGCTCGCGACGCTGCCTGAATACAGACATCTCGGAATAGGAACAAAACTGCTGGATTTTGCCGAACAGAAAATCAGGGACCGGGATGGAAAAACAGCTGAAGTCCATATTGTCGATAATAATAAAGTACTAAAGGTCTGGTATAAAAAACTGAGTTATAAGGAAAGCAGAATTGAAGCCCCCGCTTTTTACCATTTAAAGTATGTATAATGGAGAAGGAACTGGAAATATAGAATCAGGACCAGCGAACAGACACCTGTACCGCGCTCAAAGATTTCCGGTGACATCATGTGTATTCAGCAAATAGCATAAAACCGCTAAAAACCGTAAAAGACAGCAGTTATTATTGACTCATCAGCCTCTTCCCGGTATGATTTACTGCATACAATTCAGCCATAAAAATATATCCGGCTGAAATATGGAGCTATACATGAAAAAATTTTTTCGTATTATTATCTGCGCGATGATAGCGCTTACTCTGTTCGGGTGCAGTAAAAAAGAAGGAGACTCTTCCACCGGAGCAAAGGTTTACAAAATCGGGATAGTACAGCTGGTTGAACATGTTGCCCTCAACGCGGCCCATGAAGGCTTTGTAGCCGCGCTCGCCGAAGAAGGTTATGCAGACGGCGAGAACATCAGAATAGACTATCAGAACGCCCAGGGAGAACTGGCGAACTGTCAGACAATCGCCCAGAAACTGGTAAATGCCCGCAGCGATCTTATTCTGGCAATCGCAACACCGGCGGCCCAGGCTGTCGCAAACGAAACAAAAACCATTCCCATCCTTGTAACGGCGGTTACCGATCCTGAATCCGCAAGGCTTGTCGCTTCAAACAGCGCTCCGGGAGGGAATGTAACCGGAACATCCGATTTAACACCGGTCGCCGCCCAGATGCAGCTTTTAAAACAGCTTGTCCCGGATGTAAAAACAGTCGGGCTTTTGTACTGTTCAAGCGAACAGAATTCAAAATTCCAGATCGATATCGCAAAAGAAGAGGCCAATAAGCTTGGCATCAATTATATTGAAGCAACGGTTTCAAACAGCAATGAAATACAGCAGGTAGTCCAGAACCTTGTCGGCAAGGTCCAGGCAATCTATTCGCCAACGGATAATATGATCGCCTCGGGAATGCCCGCGGTAGTAGGTATAACAACTCCTGCAAAAATTCCCATGATCTGCGGAGAAGAAGGAATGGTCAATCAGGGAGGCCTTGCCACCTACGGTATCAATTACTTTGAACTTGGCCGCCAGACAGGAAAAATGGCCGCTGAAATTCTGAGCGGTGAAAAAAAGCCCGCGGAAATGCCCATTGAATATCAGCAGCGTTATGATATTACCATTAATATGGACACCGCACAAAAACTTGGTATCACAATTCCTGCGGAATTACTCGCGCAGGTAAATGAATAGCGCACGCAGCGCAAAACAAAACGGCAGAAAGAACTTCTGCCGTTTTTTTGTATCCGCCGGGGCATTTGCATATCCTGTTAAAATTGCTACAATAGCAATAATTGTATAATAACCGCACCGGCCTTTTTATGGAGTAACATATGATTATTCTTTCAACCCTGCAGGGAGCCGCATCCCAGGGCATCCTGTGGGGAATAATGACAATAGGCGTATTTATTACGTTTAAAATCCTTGATTTCGCGGATCTTACTGTTGACGGCAGCTTTGCGCTTGGCGGCGCTGTTTCTGCGACGCTTATTACTGCGGGAATGAATCCTTTCCTTTCGCTCATATTCGCTTTTCTTGCGGGATGCGCGGCGGGATATATAACAGGCGTCCTGCACACAAAACTGAAAATACCCGGAATTCTTGCCGGGATACTTACCATGCTTGCCCTGTATTCCATTAATATCAGAATCATGGGTTCTCCGAACAAACCCCTCCTCAATATGAATACGGTTTTTACATTTTTGAAAATCTCACGGGATCCAGCAAGGCGATCGGGTCCCTGGTAATCGGCACTGTTTTTTCCTGCATCATTATAATCGCTCTGTACTGGTTTTTCGGTACTGAAATCGGAAGCGCAATCCGCGCGACCGGCAATAATGAGAAAATGGCCAGGGCGCTCGGAGTCAATACTGATACCACAAAAAATCTCGGCCTGATGCTCTCAAATGCGCTGGTCGCCCTGTCGGGGGCCTTTGTTGCTCAAAGCCAGGGATACGCCGATGTCCAGATGGGTACGGGAACGATTGTGATCGGGCTCGCATCGATTATTATCGGGGAAGTTATTTTCGGCAAAAGGTTCTCGTTCTGGTACCGCCTGATGTCGGTTGTTTTCGGTTCAATAATTTACCGCATTATAATTGCCATAGTACTCATGCTCGGAATGCATCCTACCGACCTGAAACTGCTGACCGCGGCAATAGTCGCCATTGCGCTTGCCATTCCGGTTGTAAAAAAAATGCTGACAGCCCGGGTTTCCCGCAAAAAGAAAAACAGGGACATGCTCTCCCCTGATCCGGACAACAGAGGACGGAGTAACGGAAATGCTTAAACTGACAAATGTATATAAAACCTTTAACCCGGGAACTATCACCGAACGCAAAGCGCTCATCGACATAAATATCGAATTAAACGAAGGAGACTTTGTAACCGTTATCGGCGGGAACGGCGCGGGAAAATCAACGCTTCTTAATCTGATAGCAGGAGTTCATGAGGCCGATTCAGGGACAGTACTTCTCGACAGTACTGATATTACC
This sequence comes from Brucepastera parasyntrophica, assembly GCF_022376835.1. GTDB lineage: Bacteria > Spirochaetota > Spirochaetia > Treponematales > Treponemataceae > Brucepastera > Brucepastera parasyntrophica. The sequence goes on along the minus strand of NZ_CP084606.1, from coordinate 3,215,243 downwards.
TATCAGAAAGAATACCGCCGCTCAAGGTATCTGGGAAGGGTGTTCCAGGACCCCATGATGGGAACCGCGGCGAATATGGGAATTGAAGAAAACCTCGCGATGGCTTTCCGCAGGGGAAAACGGCGGAGCCTTCACTGGGGAATAACCCATGAAGAACGTTTATCATATACGGAAAAACTGAAAATGCTTGATCTCGGGCTCGAAACCAGGATGAAGGCAAAGGTCGGACTCCTGTCCGGCGGGCAACGGCAGGCCCTCACCCTGTTAATGGCGACCCTTCAAAAACCCCGGGTGCTTCTTCTTGATGAGCATACCGCGGCGCTTGATCCAAAGACGGCGAAAAAAGTCCTGGAGCTGACGGAGGAAATAATAACCAGGGAAAACCTGACAACCTTCATGGTAACCCATAATATGAAAAATGCCATTCTTTACGGGAACCGTTTGATCATGATGTATGAGGGCCGTATTATTTTTGACATATCGGGGGAAGAAAAGAAAACCCTCGAGGTAGCGGACTTATTGAAAAAATTCGAAACAGTTAACGACAGCGATGCTGTTAATGACCGGATGATTTTAACATAAGCAAAAAACCATACACAAACTTTTCGCAATGCATGTGTATGGTCCCACGTTACCGACTGACGGTCAGTCGGTAACGTTTATTTCCACACAATAAATTGTGTAGAAATAAACGGCGTCTGATATTCCCAATATTTATTCCTGTACCGCAGTTCCTCGGAAAATAACCGTATTGCTGTGCCCTGGAGGGTATTCGGCAATCTCGAAAACAGTTCCGTCGAATTTAATGCGTACGTCTATACCTTCCGTATTCAGTTTAAGAAAGGGTATAAGACTGTATTCTATGACTTCATTTTCCTTAACCGTATTGATATCGGAATTAATATACAGCGTACATTCGATTATTACCTGTTTTTTTTCCGGTGATTTTCCCCTGCGCGCGTATATTGTTTTCGGGCTTTTTCCCGCGTCAACAAAAATGGAAAAAGAAGGGGCAGAATCAATAGTCAGATACCAGCCGAAAAACTCCTGGTCCGTCTCAGATGGGGTAAAGGTTAAAACCGCCGGTATTGTCCCGGAGATTTTTTCAGCGGAAGGGCCGAAAAAACTTCCCTCGATCCTGTCCGGAAGCCCCGCTATTTGCCAGTATTCGGATACAGTATCGGAAAACCAGGCAGGCACCGGGACATCCTGCCGTCCCCTTGAAAACTGCTTTGCCATATCGGTATAGCAGTCTATCCTGATTTTCAGAAGTTCCTGGATTTTCTTATCGACCCATATACGGGTATTTGAATTTATATCGGTATATGCGCTGTTCGCAAGAACTATCGTTTCTCCGAATCTGGTAATGGTACGTATTTTGGGAACATCGACAAAATTCAACAGACTGAACCGGGCAATATAATCAAGCGGTATATACGTGGCGTTAAACCCGAAAGCTACCGCGAGGGATTTTTCGAGCTCACTGATTTGTTTTTTTATTTCTTCAGCAAGCGCCTTGTTGCGCTCGATTTTTGCTGTCAGCTCTTCATAATCATCTTCAGTCACTACCGAAGCGTGTGAAAAAACCAGTTCAGGAGAATCATAGAGGCGGACTTCTTCATAGTTGTCAACGTACCATGTCCGCCGGAAATCGGGAAGGGAATCTGATATAGTGCCGTCCGTCATAAACACTACTGAAACAATATCGGCAGTGTCACGGATAAAAATATATCTGCCCGATGCGGCCATCATGTAATGAAACAGGACCTTATCATAGGGCGTATATTTTTCTTTCAGTGACCGGGCAAATTCTTCCGAAAGTCCGTCAAAGGCCTGGTCCGGAATATCAAGCGTCACAAAAAACATTTTAGGTGAGCCTGTTCTTCCCGGCAGATAGTCCCGCTTGAGATATGTCCACAATTCAAGCGGATGCAGTGTCAGCGTACAGGTTTCGTCCTGCCAGGTAATCAGGAAATCACAGCTTCCTTCCAGGATATTGAAATCCGGGATTTCATACTGCCACCCGGCTTCCTTTTCACTACCGTTCCACCGGTATCCTGAGTATTTTTTATCAAGCGATTCTCCCCTCTGCGCCCCGCCGGGAACGCCGGTTTCTGTTAATACAGCGCCCTCCGTAAAATACAGGGGGACTTCCCTGAATTCCCATGAATCGTCAAAAATGGCCTTTGTCCAGTAACCGGTTTTACCGGCTTCATTATACCCCGCGACCCGGAGTTCCCGGGCGGCATTTCCCTGCCCGTTCTGCAGTATAGTAATATGCCTCGTAAGTGCGGCCTTGTCTGACAGGGGAATGGGCGGCTGTACCCGCCAGTCTTCGGATGGCAGACCCCATTCATTCAGGTTCGAAAAATAATTTGTTCCGGGCAGGTCTGATGTATACGGAATATAGGTGTATTTGAAAAACATGGGATCGCAGCCGATAATGTCAAAATCGGCCATGCGGGTATACATCTCCCCGGCTTCATTAATCAGGAAAAGGGTCGACGCGCTTGCCGAAAGGGAAACCGCCCTGAATTTCCCGCGTTCCGGGCCGATATAATTCCGTGAAAAATCGGACGGAAGGCCCGTATCACCGTAGCTGATTTCCTGCCCGTCTTCAAGCAGCACATAGGTTGTCGCTATTTCCTGGACACCGTTATGGTGCTGGTTCCCGAACGGGTCTTCATAATACAGAACCTGCATATTGCGCTTGCCCATTGCCCAGGCCCTGTTGTTTGCAGTCCTGCTGTCAAAAAAAAGCTGCTCCGACTTCGGCCACCCCTGCCGGTCCAGCCATACCAGGCTTTCATGAGCGACCGTTTCATCAAAACAGAAACGGTAAAATCCGCCCGTGTCCGAAAGCGCGACAAGTTCATCGGCGTCGGCGGAAATCTCTGCTATCGTGCGCGGCTTGTTGAAATTCCGAGCCCGTACATTATGGGGAAGACCGGTATCCATAAAGAGGACCCATTCTTTCGGCTCCTGTTCGGTATCGGTACTTTTATACCAGATTAGTCCGTCCCGGAGTATATAGTAATGGTAAGTATCAAAGGTCTGTGTTCTTGTTTTTATATAAACTGCTTCGGGAAAATCTCCGTTTATGTCCTCCGCAGCATTCATACCGCCGGGAGATGCGCTGTCTGGCACAGCCGGTTTGCCTGACGCGCAGCCGGAAAAAAAAAACGCGAGAAAAACAAGAAGAACAGCCGGAACCATATAAGTACGTGCAGTGTATTTCATTTTAAACTCCTATTCAAACAGATTTTCAATTGTGCTATCAAGAATAAAACCGAATGTTTTATCAAACTGGGGGCCGATTATTTTCCGGTTAATGGTCATCGTTACCAGCGTCTGCAGAACACCGGTCAGCAAACGCGCGTCAACCCGGGGCCGGAGCCGGTATTTTTTTACCAGCAATGAAAAGTCAGTTACGTCTATGGTATTTACATTCAGGATAACTTTTTCAGGCAGTTTTCGGGCAATAAGGTCCAGATCCTCGCTGACAGTCAGATACCATTCAACAAGTTCCTTTGACATCCGTTTGAGCGTAAGCGCGAAATCATATTTGGTCGGTTTTCTTGGCAGGTTATCATCCACGCTGCTGAAAAACCTGTTTCCGGCCTGCTGGGCAGTTTCAATAAACAGATGCTCCTTTGACGGATAAAATGAATAGAAGGCTCCCGCAGATATCCCCGCCATACCGCACAAGTCCCTGATTCCGGTTTTAGCGTAGCCGTAGCGGCCCCAGCACTTTTCACAAGCTTCCGTCAGTTTCTCTTTTATTACTTCCCGTTCATGCTCTGAAAATCCTTTCGCCATTTGCCGTCCTTTATATTTACATATGAACAAAAGTACAATTTTGTTCATATGTAAATATATGGGCAAGCACACCGGCTGTCAATAGAAAATCAGTCAGTTTATATTTTGTTAATAAATCGGAATCCATGACTGAAATACAGACCGTTATTTTTCAGGAGATTTCACAAGTCCGCTGAAAAAACCTTGCTCTTTTTTTTATCTATGTTAAAATACTACTTATTACAAAAAGATAATATTTTTTAATGAGGGGTTTCACTATGGTTATAAAAAAGGTATGTTTGAAGACGAATTGGAACGCATCCCGGAAAACGGCGGGGTGATCTTTTCCAGGGGACAGGGAAACTATGAGGCAACGGGAATGGAGTATCCGATTTTTCATGGTTTTGTCGCAAAATGTAAGGTCATGAAAAACCGCCCTATTATTCAGCAAGCTTCACCGGCATTTTTGCCGATTACACCGTACGGGAACGGTTTCCCAAAACATTCAGTTCGGTCCTGTCCGGAATGGATTATCACAATTATACTATGAACAGCAGGGTCAGAGACCTGGCCGATGACAGAGTTAATGAGGACTTCGCCGATTTATTTTCGCAGTCAGCGGAATATAAAGATTTAACTCTAAAGGATTTTTTTGCCGCCGCTCCGTTTTTTCTTGCGGAGTTTTATTTTTACTATATACTGCTGAAGCTTACGGGTTACTTCAGCAGTAAAAGCGATCCCTTTTTTCCCGTAAAGCAGTCCGAGCTGCACAAACTGTCGGAAAAGGAAATTGATTTTGAAATTGAATTCAGCAACAGCAAAAAACTCCGGGAGCTAATAGAAAATACCGTAACCGTGAATGTACAGGATTTAAGCCGGATAAATAAAATCCAAAACCATCTATCAGGCTTTGTTATTGATGACAGTGACATAATCGAAAAAAAACTGAAAACGATACATTCCAGGGCCGATATATTCTGCGACAACGCGGGAGCCGAACTCCTGCAGGATCTGCTGCGGGCTTTAATCATTATAAGAAATACAAACGCCCGGGTTGTACTGCATTTAAAACCGGTTCCCATATTTGTGTCCGATGCGACTTTTGAGGATTTTTACAATCTGCTCGAACATATCCCTGCTTCAATAAAGAAAAGTATAGAATCATATCTGAAAAAAGATATGCTGGTGCGGCAGACACACAAGTTCTGGGCGAACCCGGTAAACTTCCGCGATATGCCTGAAGCGTATAACGCGGACCTGAATAAAAGTGAATTGCTGGTTATCAAAGGGGACCTCAATTACAGGCGGACTGTCGAAGACCGGTATTGGAAAAACACGGCTGATATCAATGAACTGACCCGGTACTCTTCTCCGGAAGATGCCGTTCTCAGGGTTTTAAAATCAGATGTTCTCGTTTCCGTTTCAGATGAGCAGTATAAAAAATATATGGACCTGGATAATCAGTTTAAAACAGACGGACGTTGGGGCCTGATTCAGAAATTCCATTGATGCGGATTTCATTATTATCCTGCCTGGCAAAAAACACAGAATTTGTGCGGTACCTATACGCCGTTAAGAAACATTCTGCGGGCCGGCAACGCTTTCAGAATAAATAAAAACCCCAAATTCCTGCTATTCGGGAATTTGGGGGATCAATATAGCGGCAATAGGACTTGAACCTATGACCGAACGGATATGAGCCGTTTGCTCTACCGACTGAGCTATGCCGCCGTGATGTCTGGATAAATTATCAGACATCACGGAAAAAGTCAAGCTATGCGAAAAAAATATCAGCAACCGATATGTTCGGGCCTATTTGACAAACTGCATATTCGGATAGATTTTTTCCATACGGTCATCGGGATAGTGTTTATCACAAAACTCGTCCAGCCGGCCCGAAGCTGCGACACCCTTAGCCCGTTCCGACCAGCGGGAAACAGCAATAGACGAAATGCTCGCGTCCGCAAGCAGGGCAACAAAGACAATTATTGCCGCAATTTTGCCCGGTTTAACCGGAATTTTTCTGATGAGCAAAATCAGACGGGGATATATATATCTGACCCAGACAAGGCCGAGGAAGCCCCACATAAGTGAAAACATAAGATTGGTCCGTCCATGGAGGTTCAATTGTGTGTCGCTGTATTCCCATGACACCGATCCGAAAATCAGTTCCTGCCCGAGACTGCACATGTATTCGAACAACCCGCCTATAATCATACCGCCCAGGAAAAGAAAAATATCTCCCTTTTTCGCGAAGCGCGACAGAATCAGCGACATAAGCAGGGCGCCGGCGCCATATATGGGATTTGTCATTCCGTATATCAGCGCGGTCCGGCTTTCGAGGTGCCCCCTGGTCGCTACACACCAGATCATTTCAAGAAAAACACCCACATAGGAGGCAATAACAAAAACCCAGAACAGCTCATATATATGGTCCGAAGCCGAAGCCGCGGGAGGAATATGAATATATTTTTCATTGGCTGCGGTTGCTGTTTTTTCCGGTTTGCTGTCCTGCGCGAGGTCATCTTCATGGAACAGCTCAAGCTGCTTTGCGCTGTTTTTGTTTTTCATTCTCGGAAACGCTTTCAGGATTCTCGCGGAAGCCTTCGAGCGGGAAAGCAGACTATCCAGTTTTTCCGAAATCCGTCGGTTCATTTCAGTATTATTGTTTTTTATATTTTCGCGGAGCCGGTCGACACTGCCCTTCATATCATTTTCATTTATCCATTCCGTTACGGAGGAATTCGTTTTAAGGTGTTCCAGATATGCGGCAACCGAGGCCATCCGGTTGTCAAGATCAATAAGCGTACGAAGTGTACTGAGAAGGTCTACCACCAGGACGGCAGCCAGTACCCCGGCTATGATCTTCAGCGCATTTTCCGGGATCATGGAAAGCACATGAACAATTGCCGGATGGACAACAAGAACAGCTATGACACTCATTACTCCGAATAAGAGTGAATTTGTCAGGCAGACCCGTCCGTGAATATTGAATTTATGATGGGAATAATCCCACCATTTTGTATTGAATACGGTCTCAAGGACCCAGCCGGTAATATATTCGACTGTTGATGTGATAATCACTGACATAATATACAGCAGGATAATGTTTCCGTGAAAAGGCTCCAGCAAAAAGATAACCAGAAGTCCGCCGATTCCGTATACCGGACAAATCGGTCCGTGTAAAAAACCCCTGTTGGTCCATTTATGGTCTTTCACGAAACAGAAAAGGACTTCACACGCCCACCCTATAAAACTGTATATAATAAATAAGAGAAAAAGAAACGATAATGACATTTCAGCCTCCATCCGGTATACATAAAAAATCAGATCAGCATGTTATCCCGCGCAGCCCGGTACAGCCGGCTATTCCAGACCGGCTTTTGCAGAAGGGATTCCCGCATAGTATTATCGGTAATACCTCCCGCCCTCTTCTGGAGATATTTAAATCCCCGGCTCAGATAAGTCAGCGTATCCGCTGAAATAATACCTGTAGTCTTTAAACTCAAATTATAGCAGAGAAAATAATAAACGGCGGCATAAGGGTCGTTCATATCAATAGCGGCCCGCGCCGTTTCCTCCATTTCCGCAATTTTGGACTGGATTCCTGCTTCTGGATTAAAGAAGACAGAATAATATAAAAGAAGAACCCTGTAAAATCGCGTGAGGATTCTTGATTCCGCGGCTGTCCCCATACAGCGGTCTTCCGCCGGCGAAAACCCGCTTTTCCATATAACACGGTCAGGAGACCAGCTTTCCGGCCCCGGAGCAAAAAAGTCTAGTGTATCAGGAAACTGAATATTCTTTTGCGATTTTTTTTCGGAAATAATTGCCGTCTCAAGCAAAAAGAGCCAGGCCTCGGGAACAATATTTGTATACTCCAGAAGGATTTCTTCGGCAGCGCTGAAATTTTTCTGGTGAACAAGGGCCCTTGCATACCACGTTCTGCAAACCGGGATTGAATCGAGGAAGCCGTTCATATTGGCAATAGCAATTGCCGCCTGAAACCTTGCTTCAGCATTCTGATAATCGCCAAGTTCAAAAGCTATCCGGCCTTTCATAAAGACTATCAGTACTTCCCAGTCTTTTGCATAGCATTTTTTTGCAACGTCCTGTGCAAGATCAAGATAATGCAGGGAGGAATGAAACTTCCCGATAACAAAATAAACCATTGCAATATCAAACCGTGTCCGTAAAAGGCCGAAAGAATCATGCATTTTTTCCGCGTTCTCGAGCGCATATTCAAGATAAACGACAGAATCGTTCGCGCTTTTCTGAACAAGGGTAATCATTGCCGCAAGCGAAAAGGCGCGGTATTCCCCGGCCAGTATTTTTTCCTGCTGAAAGGTATGGAGAACATCCTTTACCATATATGAAGCTTTTGAATAATCACCTTCATTATAACGGGCAATGGCTTTCTCAAGATCATAAACAGCCTGTATAAGTTTGGGCTTGCTGAAAAACTGTTCCAGTTTTTTTGCGAGAGATACGGGATCATTATTGTGATACAGGCAGCGTATTAAAAATGAATCGGGAATGGTATACCCCAGTTCATTCAGCACATCAAATAATTCCAGGGTCGGCAGCAGCGAACCTTTTTCATATTTTGTCCACAAAAAACGGGCAATTGACATATCCAGTATCTTGGATTTAATTCCTATTGCCGCTGAAATCCGCGAAAAAAGGGCAGGATTCAGCGAAAGAAGATTTACCGGATCGGCCAGGATGCCTTTTGTGTAAAAGAGGTTTCCGAGCGAAGACAGAAAATCGGCCTGCTTTCCCATAAACACAAAGAATTCCGGCAATTCGTCAATAAACAGAAATTTCTCGGCGCGGTATATTAAATAGGCAAGTTCAAGCATATCCGCCGGAATTGAATCCGTGTCGGGAACCTGAAAACGGGTTTCCGTTTTTTTCAGCTGGAAATCTGCCTTTCGCCTGAACTGCTCGAATATATTCTGAAAAGATTCAGGCATCACTGCGGTATCAGGAATTTCAATCACCGCTTTTGTATATCCGGCCCGTTTCATTACAGACAGCAGCATGGAATAATATGAAATACAGGCGGCAGTATAATAATCCGGCCGGTCAGGTGAAAAACGGAGCCGCTCGCTCATATCAACCGCGTATTTTTTTTCAATAAACCCGGACTGTTCTTCCTGGCTAAGCAGGGAAGTATAATCGGCGTCAGGAAGAGAGGCAAATATATTATGAAAAATAATAACAGGATTGGTTATGTATGTGTTCGTAAAAGAAAGGGTTAAGGTATCTCTTGAAACTGAAACAGTTTTTTCAGCAGGTGTTTCAACATTTGTTTTTGTATACAGCCGCAGAGAAGTCTTTTCAAGCGGGACAGACGAAACATATGTACCCAGAACGGAAAAGGCTTCCTGGGTCAGTAAAATTCCCTGGGCGGGAATAACCAGATTATCATACTGCATTATTTTTTCCCGGAACGATTCGGGGTCCGCGGCGGCCGGAGAATAATCAACAAGCGCGAGATATTCCTTTACCCGTTTATTCTGGTTTATCAATGCCTGCAAATCATCAATAACGCGGGAAGCGGCAAACACAAACCCTATGGAAGAATCATCAAATGAATATAAATTTCCCGAAGCAAGCCGCAGCACCGCCCCGCCGTTTTTTCTGACCCGTTTCTCTATTTCGGCAAAAAAGGAGTCAATTACAGCCGGGCAGATTATCTGCAGCTGCCGCAGATAACGCAATTCGAAATATATATATATCATTTATTCACCCGATTTTCCGGTTAATATTTGCATTGACAGCATGTCTCCGACTCGATAGTATAACTTAAAAATAAATAAAAATCGAGATGTTTTAAACACCGACAGGAACGAATACGGAAATTAAGGAGAAAAATCATGTATCCTGCGTCACTTAAAGGCAGATCACTGCTTACATGGAAAGACTGGACTCCTGAAGAAATCAGATTTCTTCTTGAATTATCCCACGCTGTAAAGAAATCGGCCCACAATAATGACGTCCATCAGAGATTCCGCGGAAAAACGCTGGCTATGATTTTCGAAAAACGTTCCACCAGAACACGCTGTGCTTTTGAAACATCCTTCAGTGAAGAAGGCGGACATCCCGTATTTCTTTCCACACATGATATTCAGCTCGGGGCAAAGGAATCAATTGAAGATACCGCCCGGGTGCTTGGCCGGATGTTTTCGGCAATAGAATTCCGCGGGTACAAACAATCAACCGTGGAAATCCTCGCCCGTGAATCAGGGGTCCCTGTTTATAACGGGCTGACAGATTTATATCATCCCACCCAGGTTCTGGCCGATGTAATGACTCTCGAAGAAGTTTTCCGCAAACATAAAGGACTCAAGCTGTGCTATGTCGGCGACGGACGGAATAATGTTGCCCGTTCGCTTATTATAATAAGCTCAAAACTGGGAATTAACTGTACAATTGTTTCTCCGAAGGAACTGTTTACCGAACAGGCCCTCCTCGATGAATGCGCGGTATGGGCAAAGGAATCAGGGGCAGAAATAACAGTAACAGACGATCTTGACGCGGTTTCCGGTGCAAATGCGGTGTATACGGACGTCTGGGTTTCAATGGGTGAAGAAGCTGAAAGCGAAATGCGGCGGAGCCTGCTGCTTCCCTATCAGGTAAATGAAGACCTAATGAAAAAAACAGGCAACGCGGCTTGTATTTTCCTGCACTGTCTTCCTGCGATAAAGGGAGAAGAAGTCACAGTCCCGGTGGTTGAAGGCTCTCAAAGCAGGGTCTGGGACCAGGCGGAAAACCGGAAACATACAATAAAAGCGATTATGCTTGCAACTTTGATGAACCCCAGTGTATAATATAAGTGGAGGCTGTTAAAATGAGGAAAGGTGTTCTTCTTTTTATATCATTCTGTCTGATTTTTGGTATATTTGCTGCGGCGCCGGCCGTTTCACAATCTGCTGATACCGACGAGTCGGATATTTATTATTTCAACATTCCGATTTTAAGAATTTATCCGCACAAACTGGGATATTATATAATCTACCGCAGGCCGAACCTCAAGCAGGGCAGTCTGTATATCCCGAATGAATGGTTTGACCGCCGGGACCAGAGAGCGGTTATAAACAGGGTGGATAATACTGTCAATCCTTATATTTCGGTATTTATGCGAAATAAGGAATTTGACCACATACGCCTGTATATTTCGAAAAACATCCGGCATCCGAGCTGGGGGACGATACCAAACAGCGCCATTCCTGCGGAGAAATTCCAGGTTGAAACGCTGGAACTGGAATTTTAGGGCGTATTTTCCATATCCTTACAGCCACTGTTTTGTGAGACCACAGAACAGTGGCTTGAATTTTTTTTTCCTCTATATCCCTTGTTTATTTAAAAGCAGCTGTAGAAATGTAATATTCCGAAAAACGGAGCGTGAAAATGGTCGCAATACCTGAAAATTTGAAGGGCTTTCTGTCCAGATACAGCACATATATCATTGCAGGACACAGAGAGCCGGACGGCGACAGCATCGGCAGCGCCCTGGCCCTGTCTTCCTTTTTGCAGCGTCAGGGGAAACAGACCATTCTGCTTTCCGCGGGGCCTTTTAACCGTACTGAAATAAAAAAATATTCAGGCCTTTTCCTTCCGTCAATAAGCGGGCTGAAAACGGAAAAAAACACGGGACTGGTTATTGTGGACTGTTCTACCATGAACAGGCTGGGAAACGCCGCGGAAGGGCTTGAAGCTTTTCCGGCCGCGATTATTGACCATCACGCCACAAGCGATCCCTGCGGTGAAAATTCTTTCATAATATCCACTGTTCCGGCCACGGCGATTCTCATACAGGCCATTATTGAAGATTCCGGCCTTCCTGTTACCTCTGAAGAAGCGGAATATCTCCTGTTTTCAGTCTGCACTGATACCGGCTTTTTCAGGCATCTTGATTCATCAGGCAGCGAAACCTTTCATTCAGTTGCCCGGCTTGTCGAAGCGGGCGCAAATCCGAAAAAAGTTTTTCTTGAGATAAACGGAGGCAAATCCTTTGGCTCAAGAATCATTATTTCACGTATCCTCTCACGGATGGTGCGGTATTACAGCGGAAAATTGGTCATTTCGTATGAAACAATGGAAGATACCAGGGAATTCGGCCAGGAAGGCAGGGATTCCGATACCCTTTATCAGGTTATCCAGAGTATTGCAGGGGTCGAAGCCATTGTTATCGTCAGACAGGAATCGGAAACGGACTGTTCTGTAGGATTCAGGTCTCTCGATTCGATTGACGTAAGCAAGATCGCATCCTCTTTCGGCGGAGGCGGCCACCGTCAGGCAGCCGGGCTGAGCATAAAAGGGGTTATAAACGAGCTGATTCCGCAATTTGTTGAAGCCTTTGCCGGGCAGTTTCCCGGCATTCCGGCCTGAAAATCCCCGATCCGGAAAAAGACACCGCACTGCCCTCCCTGCAAAAAATCCCTGCCATATATTATTGAACAAATTCCACAATATTTTATGATAAATATCCTGCCATACTTATTATAGGACAGACCTGAATTCAGGGATTCAGGTTATTTTCAGGTAAAAAGACGGATATTCAGCCGGAATTTTTGTCCGGAGAGTAAGAACAGACAAAAAAAGACCGGTTTTCAGCCCGTTATGCGTACTGGCATATTTTTTGCACATAAAAACCTCACAAAAGGAGGTTTTTATGACAAAAGCTGCACTTATTTCCCTTATCCGTGAATACAGGGACAGGCCCTGCGCTTCATTAAAAGAAAAAACTGTTCAGGGTATGGGAGAATATCTGTATATGAATCTGCTGAAATATCCATTCAGGGGAATGGATGAGGATGTACGGAGTGAATTCATAGTCTGGCTGTATCCAAAATTATCCCTGCTTCTGGATCGGTACGATGCCGGAAGGTCCGGTTTTATCACTTATTTTGATATGCTGGTACACCTGAGTTACCGGACATTTCTGCGTCAGCAGATTATAAAACAGACAAAACACCAGATATTTACTATGGAAGAAGAAGCGGAACTTAAAAGTATTATGGAAGAGAACAATAATAATGACTGGGGGATGGCGGCAGAAGAACCCGAAATCCCCTATCTTTGCCGGAATATGGATTGCAGGGAAAAACGGAAAAAATACAAAGATACGCTGGATAACCGCCAGATATTCCTTTTAACCTGTAAAGCAGGAATGTATGTATCGGATACAATGATTAAGAAGGTTGCCGCATATACAGGTTATGAAGAAACATATATTCAGACAACCATAGACAGAATCAGGACCCAGTGGTTCGACAGATATGAAAAGCTTCTCAGGGACAGGGAAAAACGAAATGAATACTATTTCCGGGTCCGCAACTGCCACAGTCAAATGCAGCTCGTGGACAGGGAATCGCAGCGGTTTTCCCAGCTGGAAAAGGAATACCATTACTGCGCAAAACGGCTGGAAATCCTGCAAAAATCACTGATTCACAGGAGACGATGCCCAAGTAACAGATTTCTTGCCGGCATACTGGGCATAAGCCGGGGAACCATTGATACGGCCCTTGCAACAGCCCTTCAACATGATTATGATAAAATATAGTCAGATAAAATACGCCGCTGCTCTGCGGCGTATTTTATCTGACTATTTCCGATTGTAAGTGTTTCTGATGTAAAGAGTTGGTTAATTCTTTACATCAGAAACTTACAATAAAGGAGTATATCATGAAAATTTACCTGGCGAGCGGTAATGCACATAAACGGGGAGAAATTTCCCGTATACTGTATCCCCATACAATTACGATCCCGTCCGATGAACATATTGCGTTCGATCCTGAAGAAACCGCCGACAGTTTTTTTGGAAATGCCCTCATAAAGGCAAAACAGCTGTTTGAAATAACCGGGTTCCCCGCTGTTGCGGACGATTCGGGCATTTGTGTTGATGCCCTGAACGGAGAACCGGGAATATATTCAGCCAGATACGGCGCTGAAACCGGAGCCGGAGATGACAAGGCAAGAAACAGACTGCTCCTTTCAAATATGGAAGGCATTACTGAACGGAAATGCAGATTTATCTGCAATATGGTGCTGTATTATGACACGGACCGCTTTTATTCCGTCCAGGAAACTCTTGAAGGGATTCTGGTAACCGAGGGCCGCGGAACAGGCGGATTCGGCTATGATCCGCTGGTTTATCTCCCTGAATATGGAAAAACAGTGGCGGAACTCACTCCAGAAGAAAAGGACGCCTGTTCCCACCGGGGAAAAGCGGTCCGGAAACTGGCCTGTATTATTGAAACGCTTCAGTGACAGCGGCATTATTCACAACTGATACCTGAGCCAATTACCTTTGCAATTGGCTCATCTGATAAAAAAGCAATTTTTTCACATTTTTTTTATTTTTTATTAAGTTATTTTTCCAACAGGCCGATATTTATAACGGAAAAAGAAATTTCTAAGCATTTTCGGCAGAAAATGCATACAGAAAGGTCTTTTACTCTCTCTTACCGGTAAGTTGAAACAAGACAATGTCTGCTTTCAGCTTGCCAACCGGAAAGCATGGATGCGTTCCGGAAATACATTCCATGGAGGAATCACTATGATTATCAACCACAACCTATCCGCTATGTTCGCCCAGCGATCTCTCGGAATCACCAACAGGGCCGTTGAAAAAGACATCGAACAGCTCTCATCCGGTTACAGGATTAACAGAGCAGGCGATGACGCGTCAGGTTTAGCTGTGTCTGAAAAAATGCGCAGCCAGATCCGCGGTTTGAACCAGGCTTCCCAAAACGCATCAAACGGAATCAGCTTTATCCAGGCCACTGAAGGTTATCTACAGGAAACCACAGATATCCTGCAGAGAATCCGCGAACTTGCAGTTCAGGCTTCAAACGGAATTTATTCCGCTGAAGACAGAATGCAGATCCAGGTCGAAGTTTCCCAGCTGGTGGCAGAAGTAGACAGAATCGCCAGCGCCGCACAGTTTAACGGTATGAACATGCTCACCGGACGTTTCGCAATTGAAACCGGTGAAAATGTCGTTACCGCTTCAATGTGGTTCCACATTGGTGCAAATATGGACCAGCGCATGCGGGTCTTTATCGGCACAATGACGGCAGCGGCTCTCGGCGTCCGCAATATCGCTGACGAATCCATTATGGATATCCAGACAGCCGACGAAGCAAACAGGAGCATCGGAACAATCGATGCAGCCCTTAAAATCGTTAACAAGCAGCGCGCTGACCTTGGCGGTTACCAGAACCGCATGGAACATGCTGTAAACGGTCTGAATATTGCGGCTGAAAACATGCAGGCGGCCGAATCACGCATCCGCGATGCTGATATGGCATCAGCCATGGTTGAATACACCAAAAACCAGGTTCTGTCACAGGCCGGTACCGCTATGCTGGCGCAGGCTAACGCAAACAGCCAGCAAGTCTTGTCTCTTCTGAGATAACGTAGTATAATGTGATATAAGGGAAAAGTGGGTTTCCACTTTTCCCTATATCCTTGAAATTCTTCCGACTTTTTGGAAGAATTTCGGTGTTCTTTGAAAAACACCCTCAAAAAGCCATACCACGGTATGGATAGTTTCGTTTCCACGAGAGAGATAAGCGAAACTATCCGTGCCGTGAGGGCAGAAACTGAAGATCGGGGCGCTTATCCGGTCTCAGAGTCTGCAACAAACGGCAGATTGTCCGGCATGGATGGCTGGACATCGGAAAATCAAGGAGGGTCATTATGGTTATTAACCACAACCTGAGTGCTATGTATGCTCAGCGGCAAACAGGCATTGTTGAAGCCAATTTGCAGCGGGACATTGAAAAGCTCTCAAGCGGGCAGCGAATCAACCGCGCCGGGGATGATGCTTCCGGTTTGGCCGTATCTGAAAAGATGCGCAGTCAGATCCGGGGACTTAACCAGGCAGGGCAGAATATCCAGAATGGTGTTTCTTTTATCCAGGCAACGGAAGGTTATCTGGTTGAAACCACAGACATCATTCAGAGACTTCGTGAACTTGCAATTCAGTCGGCAAACGGAATCTATTCCGCTGAAGACAGAATGCAGATCCAGGTCGAGGTATCACAGCTGGTTGACGAAGTAAACCGCGTAGCAAGCCATGCTCAGTTTAACGGTATGAATCTTTTAACCGGACGTTTTGGCATAGACTCGGTGACCGGTCCGTTCCAGCTCCATGTAGGCGCAAATGTAGATCAGAATGAAACTATCTACATCGGAACCATGACCGCGACAGCGCTTGGTATTGCTGGAGCTCAGGGGGCAGATTCTATGATATCATTATCAACTGTTGAAGGCGCAAACCTTGCTCTTGCTTCTCTTGACTCAGCACTCAGAACAATTTCGAAACAGCGCGCCGATCTCGGTGCATATCAAAACCGTTTTGAAATGGCTTATCAGGGGATTGCAATTGCAGCTGAAAACCTGCAGGCAGCAGAATCACGGATACGTGATGCAGATATGGCAGCGGAAATGGTTTCTTTTACAAAGAACCAGATCCTCAACCAGGCCGGAAATGCAATGCTTGCACAAGCCAATACACAGTCTCAGTCAGCGCTGCGACTGCTGCAATAGGAAGGTTAAATTAGCTGGGTGAAAGAGATTTCTGGACGTCATCTCTTAAAAACCCCTGCATATCATTATTGTGGAAGAGGAAGAGGCGCCCTTCTTCTTCCATATTAAAACAATACCGGTTTTGCCGGTTTTGCATACTTGTATACCGGATTACATAGTGTTCCGGTTATATTTCCTTGAGATTCCTTTCGGGGAATCGACTCTGTATCACGGAAGATACAGATAGTTACTTTCACGGAGGTTCCCGATGAGTATCGAGGTTGCTAACATCGGGCAACATCTGGCGGCAATGGATCGCCGGCTGGAAGGTTCGGTTAATTCGACTTTAAGAGCTGCAACAGAAACAACACAGACAACAAATGATGCCCGATCAGAACAGATAAGCGAGGCACAGCTTCGCGATGCGGTTGCACAAATACAGAACATTTCAGACATGTTTGACAGGAGACTGCAATTCCTTGTCAGCACGGATTTGGAGAAGGTGATCGTCAAGATTATTGACTCGAATACCGATAAGGTTATAAGGGAAATTCCATCTGCAGAAATCCAGAAGCTTCAGGCAAGAATCAAGGAGACGCTAGGGCTGCTCTTTGACGAAACTATCTAAGTAATAGTCCGCCGCTGCTTTACTGTATCTGCATATTTGGAAAGGGAGGCCCAGTATGTCCGACATCAGTATTCCTGGCGTAAGCGCAAGCAAATACAAAACGGATGAACTCATCCAGGGATTGATGAAGGTTGAGCGGGCGCCGCTTGACCGTGCGGAAGCAGAGCTTGAAACGTATAAAAAACAGCAGTCGGCCTGGAGACAGTTAAACCAGCATACGCTTGTATTACGTGATTCTGCCAGAAATCTGTATTCATATAACAATCCTTTTACTGAAAAAATCGCTGATTCAACGGACTCCCGGGCAGTTACTGCAACTGCCTCACGGGAGGCCCGGGATCAGACTTTCAGAGTATCGGTCTCACAAATAGCCGCCCCTGACAGCTTTCTTTCCGACGTAATTCCGCGGGATTCCAAGGTTCCGAAGGGGACATATACATTCACGGTCGGGGAAAAAGAAATCAGTTTCGCATGGAATGGCGGCACTGTCCAGGAATTTGTCGACGCCCTGAACCGCAGGTCAAATAATCTTTTGAGGGCGTCAATCATTCAGGTTTCCTCAAACAGCCGGTCCATATTAATCGAGTCACAGAAAACAGGAGCCCAGGAAAGGCTGGGTTTTTCCGATGATGCGCTTACCTTTGCGCTTGAAAACGGATTTATCAGAAAAAATGACGCAAGTACAGCGGTAAGCCTGTCGCAGGATTCCCTCACCGCCCCTCCCCTTTCAAACGCCGTTATTGACTTTTCAGCGCCTGTCCGGGCGAGAAACGAATATGTCCTTGAATATACTATAAGCACTGTGCAAAAGGAAGCCGGTACTGAAGCCTATGCCGCTCCCGGTCCGGAACTCGGCAAGCCGGGGACCGTAAGCTTCGGAGGCATAACTGTCTCAAACGCGGCGTCCGAAACCCTTCTTGATGACGAACCTGTCCAGCAGACGCCTCGGATTGTGGAGGATAACGCGGTCTTTTCCCTGCGTTCGACCCGCAATACATCCATTCCGCTTCCTGAAATAACGGACAGTACACAGAAAACCGTAGTTACGGTACCCCTGTCGGAATACGGCGATATAAACGCGCTGCTGGTCCAGAACAATAATACAAACAGGGAAATAACCATAGAAAATATAAAAATATACGATCCTAAGGCAGTCGGAGACTATGTTCCCGTTAATCCGGTTTCGACCGCCCAGGACGCCATTCTCAAATATGAAGGTATAACCATTACCCGTTCTACAAATGAAATAGACGATCTTGTTCCCGGCGTTACCATTAACTTGCGTGAGGCAACGGAAAAAATGGAAACACTTAGTATCAAACCGGATACCGAAACGGCAAAAGAAGCTATTATCGCCTTTGTCGCAAATTATAACAGGGTTATGGCGGAGCTTAATATTCTGACGCAGGACAGGCCCGAGATAATTTCGGAAATCCAGTATTTTACCAATGATGAAAGAAAGGAAGCCGAGGAAAAACTGGGTATGATGAGGGGCGATACGACCCTGAATAATGTAAAATCCACACTCCAGAGACTGACCAGCAATCCCTACTATCCCGGCGACGCCGAGACAGTAACCCTCCTTTCGAACCTTGGTGTTTCGACAAAGGCAACTGCCGGCGGGGCGCTCGAATCGTCCCGCATGAGGGATATCTTGAAATTGATGAAAAAAAACTGGATGACGCGCTTAAAAACCATATTTCCGGCATCAAGAATTTCTTCGGATATGATTCGGACGGAGACCTGGTAATTGATTCCGGGCTTGCCTGGGCATTTGACAATAATCTCACGCCCTATGTACAGACAGGCGGTATTTTCCCGACCCGGACTTCCGGGCTTGCGACCAGGATCACAACAACGGAAAAACGGATTGACCAGCTGGACAAGCAGCTTGAGACAAAGGAAGCGGAATTGAGGGCAAAATACGGAAGAATGGAAGGTTCCCTGAACAGTCTCCAGAACCAGTCTGATTCAATTTCAAATTTCAACCGGCGGAACAGCAATAACAACTAAAATGACAGGAGCCATGATGAAAATTCGTCTGAATAACGAAGACATTGATTTTGAAATAAAAAATGAACAGACGCTGGGGGAAATTCTCGGGCAAATTGAAGAAGCCTGTGAAAAAGAGAAAAACACTATTACGTCAATTAAAATAGACGGGAAAGAAATCAGTCCCGGTGAACTTGACGGTTTTTTTTCAAAATCCCCGCAAAATTTTTCACTTATAGAGTTGGGAACAATTTCCGGCGAAGATGTCAGATATATGCTGCAGGCGGTAGGACAGCGGTTTTCGGCTTCTATTGATCAGCTGCAGAATATTCCTGTTCTTCTCCAAACCGGAAAGGACCTTGCTGTCATGGAAGCCATCAAGCTTTTGTCTGAAAATTTCAGGGAATTAAACGGACTTATTCCTCTCATTCCTCTTGCAGGGATTGATCCTGCTGCTCTGCAGATAGAAGATTCAGAGCTTTCGGCCTTTTTGCTTGAACTTCCTCCGATTTTAACGGATTTGCTGGGCGCGCTTGAAAAAAAAGATACTATCCTTATCGGGGATATTTCCGAATACGAACTTGCCCCCCGTATCGAAAAACTGAGTGAGGTTCTGAAGGCAGTGTGAACCAAGCTTTTTATTGCGGAAAAAACGATTTCACTATATACTATTATGAATATTACGGAGACAATACTAAGTGACAATACTGGATATAAACAATATAACCCGTAAAGAAAATTTTATTTACTATCGCCGGGAATTTACCGGCAATGCTCTGTATGATCTCCCCGGAAAGACTTTTTCCGGACAAATCGAATTTGTTATTGAAACAAATCCGCTCGGGAAAAAGGAAATATTCGTAAAACTGATTGATAAGGTTGACTATCCCCTTCTCCAGGTGATCTCGAACCTTAAGGAATTTATCCTTGGTCTCGACTATGATGGAAAATTGCCGTAATTTTATTCTCGTGGCGAGGGTTTAATATCCCAGACCGAAGGTCTGCCTGCTCTGCGGCGGAGTATTTTATTGACCTCATTTTTTTTATGCTGTAGGGTTACTCATGACCTTTGTTACTCATTCATCAGACGAAACCATTGCATTCGGGAAAAAAATAGGTTCGCAGCTTGAAAAAGGAGCGGTTCTTGCCCTGCAGGGTACGCTTGCTGCGGGCAAAACAACCATAACAAAGGGAATAGCCGCCGGTCTTGGTATAGATGAAAATATAACCAGCCCTACTTTTACTCTTATTTCCGAATACTATGGCAGACTTCCCCTCTATCATATGGATGTATACAGGCTCGATTCCGGTGAGGATTTTGTCAATCTCGGAACGGATGAAATGCTTTACGGGGACGGAGTATGCGTTATTGAATGGAGTGAAAAGGTCATGGATTTGCTGCCCCCATATTCCATCATAATAAAAATGGAAGCGGACAAAGACAATGACAGACTCATTACTGTGGAAAACTGGCCCTACGGCGAATTGTGAGATATATTGGGGCAGAATAACCCTGACACTATAAGGCGATACTGATGAATATTATTTCAATTGATACTATAACCGGAATGCTTTCCGTCTCTGCCCTCGGTCCCAAAGGACAGGCGACTGTTTTATTTGATTTTAAGGGACATCATGCCGAATATATTACCGACGCGCTGAGCAAGGCCGTCGATTCAGCCGGTTTTTCTCCTGAAAAGACCGAACTGGTTGTCTGCGCGGAGGGGCCGGGATCATTTACCGGACTCAGGATCGGCTTTTCCGCAGCAAAGGCTGTTCAGCTTGCTGCCGGATGTCCGCTTTTTCCCATTCAGCCGCTTGTCTGTTATGCATATCCATTCAGCAGCTGGCCAGGCGCGGTGATCAGTGTTCTCGATGCAAAAAAAGGACGGTTTTATGTGCAGATATTCAGACAGGGTCAGCCGACGACTGAAGCGCTCGATATATCGGAAAAAGAAATTTTTCCGTATATTGATCCTGCGGAACGGCTGCTGATAACCGGGCCTGACGCGGCGCTCTTTGCAGAACGGCTTGGCAGGGAAAACCCGAAAATGGATATATTTTCCTGCATTTCGGGAACAAAGGGCATTTCGCTTGAAATGGCTTTGATGGCAGAGTCTTTATATAATGATGAAAAAAAAATACCGGACCACGCAGGACCGGTATATGTCCGCAAGAGCGATGCGGAAAACTCTATTCCGGGATAATGCCGGAAAGTCCCTCAAGATTTGTATTTGAAACTGCCGCCGCGCGGTTTTCATTCTGGATAGCCTCAAAGACTTCCTGGCGGAAGACTTTCACCGATTTTGGAGCTTCAATTCCTACTTTAACCTGATCGCCGTGAATTTCAATAATTGTAACGGAAATATCTTCGCCGATCATTATTTTTTCGTTTATTTTTCTTGATAATATAAGCATCAGGACCCCCGCTTTGCGGAAATTTCCGCGACGAGATCATGCTTTGTCTGCCAGCGGGGGTCTACCAGAATAGCCTGGAGCGCCTTGTTATTTTTTTTGTTGATAATAAGCGGGCCCTGGAGATTTGCCGTAATCGGACTTCCGTCAGAAGGGACCGTGAGCAGCACAAAAACCAGAACATCCGACGGGGATTGTATTTCCAGCGGTTCCAGCAGGGAATCGTCCACATCTATTTCGTAATCAGGCCGGAAAATAAACGGATCAATCACCAAAAAAGCCAGTTCCGGATTTTCCAGTGACTGGACCCATATAAACGGTTTTTGTTCCGCATCAATCAATGCAAAAGAATGATACTGTTCAAATCCGTAAAAACCGTGTTCAAGTTCAATTATCTGTTTTTCAACGATGGATACGGTTCCCATCGCCTTAGTCTGTACTTCCATTCTTCACCTTACCTTATGTAATTCAGAAGCGTGTTTGAATATAACTTTCCTGCTACGCTCAAAGCCGCCTGCTGCGTGTATTCATACATTTTAAGATCTGTTATGGCTTTTGTAAAGTCAATATCGCCTTCCCGCGATTCCGCGGCGGAAACATTAAGAATTTGGGTATCAAGCCGGGCAAGTGTCATCTGGGAGCGGTTATAGCGCGCGCCTATTTCGGCCAGCCTGACAGTGAGATTATCAGTAGCGCTGTCTATAGAACCGAGGATTCTGCTGCCGATTGCTTCCTGGTCACCAGAAATCAGTGAATCCCTCAGGGAAATAACGGCATCATACAACGATCCTCCGGAAAGTCTGACTGACGGCGCAATATTGTTCGGAGGACGCTGGTCCGGGCGGACCAGCCCAAGAGAAGAAAGAACGGTGCCGCCCTCCCCATCCCGGAGCCAGAGCTGGCGGGCATCGGTTGTCTGAAGATTAAGAGCCTGGGTAACAGGATCAAGCGTGGCCTTTACCGCCGCGCCGGAATCATTAATCCGTGAAATAATGGCATACACATTGTCTCCCGCATACAGATTCACCGTTATACCGTCAATTTCAACGGTGGTGTCAGCCGGGACCATATATTCAGTTGCGTTTACTTCCGAAAAAAGCGACTGGGGCTCCGCCCAGAAGGTACGGCTGCCCGGCTGGTTTGTCTGAATGTAGGACTGTTCATCAATTTCAATGCCTTTTTCCCCGAGAGATCCGTTATACCGGACCTGCATGATCATCGGGTTTCCCGCACCGTCAACATCGCCGTATACGGCCTCAAAAGGAAGCGTAAAGCTTTTTGTTCCCGAAAAAAGATAGGTCCCATCAGGGCCGATGGCGTTTCCGTTCGCAACAAGTTCTTTCAGAATTTCATCGACCTCGGCGACCATATTTTTCAAGTCGGCCGGGGTATTTGTTCCGGTGGCGGCGCTGACCGTCAGTTCCTTGAGACGGTGCATAACCTGCAGGGACTGATTCATATATCCCTCGGTTATGCTGTACTGATCTTTTACCGTTTTTGCGTTTTTTTCAAACCGTTCCAGACGGGACAGATAGGACTGGTACCGGACACTGTGTCCCGCGGCAAGAGGATCGTCCCGGAGGTTCAGGATCTTTCTCTGACCTGATATCTGATTATTTACCTCATTGATCCGGGATTCCTGGCGGCGCAGCGCAAACTGCGTGTCATTATGCTGGAGATTTGAGCTTATACGTCTCATTTATCCGTCCTCCTTATTTAGGGAACTTCTAAAAACTGAAGTTTTTAGAAGTTTTCTTATCCGGGGGAGAAAATCGCCAATTGATAAATCCTTGTTTTGGAAGGACCCGGCGATTTTTTTCCAAGCTGTCACTTAAAACCTAACAGGGGTTTTAAAAGGCGGCCTTTATACACCCATCCGGTTTATTATGGTATCAAGCATTTCATTAATCGTAGCAATGAATTTTGCCGCGGCATTATAGCCGTGCTGAAATTTGATAATATCAGCAAGTTCTTCATCAACATTTACTCCGGAAACGGAGTCACGCATATCCCGGAGTTCTTTCATAATTGCGATCTGTGTTTCCAGGGAGCGGGATGCCTGCTCGCCCTTGAGGCCGATATTAGTCACCGCTTCCGAGAAAAAATCATCAAAGGTCCGGCTGTTGCCGACCATAACGGCAGTATTGCGGATTTGTGCGATCGCGACAGCGACCCGGTTATCTCCGGGAAAAACAGTGCCGTCAGATTCCGCGAAACCCGCGGCAATTGTCTGTATATCGGATTTAATGGCTCCGTTTATTTCTATCCAGCCGGAAGGATGGGCGATCGGGGAAACTGCGAACTGGATATTTTCTCCCGCAAGCAGGTTAACGGCGTCAGCCTGTTCCCAGGTATAGGCATTTTCAGGCCCGGAACCGGCAAGCACTCCCGCATATCCTGCAAGAAACCGCCCCGAGTCTTCCATATAGCGGATTACGAAGTCAGGATTTTCACGTCCGTCAGCTACCGTGCCTTTCAGAACAAGGCGTCCGTCCCGGTCAAGGCTGGCAACGACTTCTGCGCCGGAATTATTTATGCGGGCTACGACATCCGAGACCATATCGGTAGGATAGTAAGGTACCTGGACATTTCCTTCCGCGGCGGAAAGCGTGATTTCACCGGCCAGTCCTATCTGTTCCCGGCCGGACAGTTTATTTCCGCCCGTTATGCGGAAAATATATGATGAATCATATTCGCCGTCCCCATTCCGGTCATAATTTCCGGCGACATTATTAATAAAAGCCTGTTCTACAAAGAAATTGATTCCTGATTTACCGTTTGTGCCCATTCCGTCATAGTGAATATCATTGACAAGGTCGACAAAATTCATGGTCATGGTGTCAAGGTTCTGGATTTCCGAACGGACATCGACATCGCGAAGCTCGATAAGCGCCCCGAGCTTGCCGCCTGTAAAATAGGCCCGCTGACCGTTATCCGCCCAGACAACATCTCCATAACCCTCGTTTTCAAAACCGGACTGCACACTGAAGGCGCGGTAATTCATTCCCTGGACCAGTTCATATCCGGAAGTGTGAATAACATATTCTTCATCAGTATCGCGGCTGTCTACGGTTATGTTTATCAGGCTGGAAAGTTTTTCCACCAGAAGATCCCGCCTGTCCATTAAGTCATTGGGATTATCGCCCATGGCCTTAACTTTGACAATTTCGCCGTTCAGATCGGCAATCTGACGGCTTAAATCATTTACCTGGCGGGTTACGGCTTCAATATCGCCGTTCAATATATCCCCGATTCCCCTCAAACCCTTATACTGCTGGTGAATAGCGTCAACAAGGGTTTCACCCCGGCTCAGTACTACCTGGCGGGCGCTTTTTGATTCCGGATACAGAGCAAGTTCTTCCCATGAGTCCCAGAACTGGTCCATTCGCGTTCGCAGGGAAATATCGGCAGGCTCATTGTAAACCTGCTCCATCATCAGAATGTAGTTGTTTCTGGTTTGCCAGTACCCTTCCCCGTTTGTCTGTGCGAAAATTCGCTGGTCAAGAAGCGTATCGCGCAGGCGGCGGATCGATTCCACTGAAACGCCCTGCCCGAGCTGGCCCGGCGTTTCGGCCCTGCTGAGATCGGGACGGTACAGGGGATCCGTGGCCTTTAAATCAACACGCTGGCGTGTATATCCTTCAGTTGATGCGTTGGAAAGATTATGTCCGGCTGTCTGTATCGCCTGCTGGTGGGCAAAGAGACTCCTTTTTCCCATTTCAATTCCTGAAAAAGTCGACATTCGTTTCTCCTTAAAATGAACGGTTTAACAGCAGACTTTCCACATGAGCTGTCAAAAGATCTCCCCGCCTGTTGTATGTCTTATTCCGGCGGGAAGGCATAACGGTTTCAAGCATTCCGTTTATAACGGAACGGGCATTAGTTACATAGGTATTGAAAACTTCGTTTTCAGTTTTTGAAAGAAGAAGAAGCCGCTTTACTTCACGGAACATGGCGTTTATCCGGGTCCGGTCGTCTTCCGGAAGTTCCGCGGTCACTGAATAAAAATCGCGGGAACCTTCAGCTTCCGGCTTTATTTTCCGGGCGGTTTCAATCCGCTGTTCATCCATATCGAGGAAGATAACCGCGAAATTCTCGGAGCGGGCTGTTTCTTTCTGGAGTTCAACCCAGTCACGGGCCAGGACACATTCATACATGCGTTTCTGGCAGGCATATAAATCAGTTAAAATGGAAATTTCTTTCTGTAATATATCCTCAAGAAAAGCTGAATTGTCTGTCTGCTGCTCCATTTTATACACTCCTTCAATTCATTATCGGATTTCCGCGCAGGAACTGAATTGAAAAGAGGGCTATTCTTGACTTTTTTTCTATCATCTGGCAAGATTGCTTCATTGTTTATGGTGCCTGTAGTTCAGCGGTAGAGCGCCAGATTGTGGATCTGGTTGTCGTGGGTTCGAACCCCATCAGGCACCCGAAAAAGGGCCTCCTCATGGAAGCCCTTTTCTGTTTTCAAGCCGTATTTTCATAGAAAATCGCGCCCGTAGCTCAGTTGGATAGAGCAACAGACTTCGAATCTGTAGGTCGCACGTTCGAGCCGTGTCGGGCGCAAAAAAAATGTATTGGTTTTCACAAAATATTTTTTGAGTCTGAAATATTGTAATTTTTTTCCTTCCGAGTTGTTTTTTTCCCTTTTTTTTGGAAAAAACCTGCTATACTGTATTCAGTGGCATCTCCAATAGCCGGGATGCCTTATATTTTTGATATGTAAGGGGTAATGTATGAAAATTCGGATATTGCTGTCTGGTATATTACTAATGGCAGTATTTTTTTTGCCGGCCCTGTCCGCCCAGGAAAGGGACCCGCAGGTTTCCACAGTATCAAATCTGAACAGATCGACCTTCGGTATATTCAGAAATGATGTGGACTCAATTATTGACGTAAATTATTTTTCCACAATAGATATGGAAAAACGGTTTGCCTTTACCGGAGCGGCCTATAACCAGAATAATCCGACCTTTTCGGCAGGTTATGCGCAGCGTCTGGGCAATAACTATCTGGGGCTTTTCTATAACGGCTCCATGTGGTTTGGTAACAGCAATACATATTTTACCACCACCGGCGGCACGACGCTCCAGCAGGACCCGGCCGACACCGGAATAACCTGGGACAATACATTCGCGATTCTCTTCGGGAATGAAGTGCTTGGCGGCATCAAACTTGATATAGGCATTCTGGGACTGGATAAAGATACGGACCTGGTTGAAACCACAACAACAGACTCGGTAAAAACAGTGACCACAACCGGCGCAATGAATTTCGGACTGACCTGGGGACACAGTCTCAACATGGGAAGTATTGTATTCAAACCGAAAATCGGCGCCGCGTATTATCTGGATATGAATAAAATCGAAACCGAAACAACTACGGCGGCCGGAACCGATACGGATACGGAATACGGTTATTACAGCGGAGCGACGTTTTACGGGACCCGCTCCATTCTCCAGGCAATTGCCGGCGTGGCTTTTGAATCCGTGAAAGAAGATAACTCGGTATCCGTTTTTTCCGCGGATTACCGTCTGCTGTATTATTTCTATCCTGATTTTTATGAGGAAAACAAACTTGCCGCCGGAGGAGATCCGACGATCGGAACAAATGACGGCTCAAAGGATATGAGACATTATATCAATCTGAGGTATAAAAAAACATTTACCGTTTCCGAACGTTTTTCGGCAGGTTTCAGTATTGACGGCCAGGCGGTTATCTTTTCCCAGGAAACTGCGGACGTAACAAAAGTAGGGAGTACGATACTGAACGAAGAACCGGTTATAAAAGAATTCAGCATGACAATCCGTCCTTCCGTAAGCGGGGCCTTTATGTACTGGGTCAAGCCGGAAGTATTCAGCCTCAACGCCGGATTCTCCCTGCGCATACCGACCTATACATATACATCGGAAGAAGAAAATGACGAGGCGGCGGATATAGTCACCACGACAAAAACCCATACATGGGACGGCTTCAGCACAACGGTCAGCGCGGGCGCTACATTCAATATAAATGAGTACTTTGCCTTTGATCTGTGTTCGTATTTCAATATAGGCAATAATAACGCCAGAAACAGCTATATTGATCTTTCCCGCATATCGCTTATCGCGACACTGAAAATGTAAGAGAAAGGAGGGAAAAACATGAAATCGCACATATATTTACTTTGCGCAATATTAAGCATATTTGTTTTTACGGCGCCGCTGACTGCGCAGTCTTCTTATACAAATTCATCCACCGCAACGGTTATTGAAACCGATACGGATTTCTATATGGATGTTAATGACTTTAAAAAGGTTGAGATGGAAAATTTCTTTTCATTCATCAGATTTGCCGACAGCCTTACCGCTGGTTTCGCGAAAAACTTCGGAAACAATTATATCGGGCTTTATTACAGCGGGAACCTGCTGAGCGGAAATTCCGCCAAAACGACAGTTGAGACAGCGGGAACCTCCGTCAGGCAGGACCCGGCAGATACCGGTATTCTGTGGGGGAATTATATTGCAGCCCTCTGGGGAAATGACATATTCGGCGCGTTCCGTCTGGATATCGGCTTAACCGGCCTCGGAACGGATACGGACGAAACAGGCGTAAATGTCACTGATACAACCACAGGAGATATTCGCATCGGGCTGACCTGGGGAAAAAACTTTGGACTGGGCGGCGGACTACTGAAACCCGAAGCGGGCGTGGAATACTATCTGGCAATGAACAAGGTAAAATACAGCGCTACCAATTCAGATGATTACATACTGACGAACGGAAACCTTTCAACACTGAGTTTCAGATTAGGCACAGACTTTGAACTTGAACGGAAAGGAAAAGGTCAGTCGATTCTTTCATTCTATTATCTGCCCGCCTTTGTTATTTATCCAAGTTCTAACGGTGAAATGGTTATCGGCAATACAACAGTCTCGGGTGAAATCGACAGTTCCAATATGATAAACGGACTGTCCTTCAGATACAGGTATATTTATGAAATGAATGAACGTTTTTCATCGGGAATTGCCGCGAATCTGTATGTCACACTGACTTCCGCAAAAGAGACGCCGACGACTGTTACAGAAATGCCCGGCTCAACAACCAGTGTTAAAGGCGATACTCAAACCTACTTCAGCGCCTATGTAGCGCCAAGTATAGGAGCAGGATTTTCATTTAAGGTCAAACCAGAAGTATTTACTTTAAACGGAGGACTGTCGCTGACACTCCCCTACTATACCTACACTAATACTAAGGATGACGGAACACCGGAAACCGAGTCAAAGTCACATTCATGGACCAGGCTGACTCCCTCTGCACGTATCGGCGGCACGCTTAATATTACTCCGGCTTTTTCACTTGATATGCAATTATCAAGCAGCTTTGGCAATACGCCCGCGACAGCAACCACATATGATTTCCTTTCAACAACTTTCAGTATTATGGCTACGATCAAAAAATAAAAACCCGGGCTGTCCGGAAACTTCGGTTTCCGGACAGTTTCCGCCGCAAACGGCTTGACCTTACCGGACAAGTCGTTTGCCGGAACCGGTGTGTTCCATAAAAACAGAAGTATTTCAGAAAACAAGCTGTCAGTTGTATTTTGCGGCAGTTACTGTTATACCGGGAAATCCTGAATTCCTTCTCTGCCCTTACCATCAAGTTTTTTATGAATTATCATATCCCTTTTAAAGAAGATATAAGCCATTATTTTTTCTATTGCCGTGTTTTTATTGGGATTAAGGCTTCAGCATTTTAAAGTACCGGTCCCTGATAAAATTATTGACTTTTTAGTTATAATACTATAATATGCTTCTATCGTTATTAGAAACGGGCCATTAGCTCAGCTGGTAGAGCAACAGACTCTTAATCTGTGGGTCGAAGGTTCGATCCCTTCATGGCTCAAATGTTAAGTCCTTATAACATAAGGACTTATGTACTTTGAAAAACCCCTGTGTATCCAAAATGCAGCCAATATTTTTCTAAAATTGAGACAATATGCCGGCGTACAGATCGAACTATTCATTATATCAAAGCAAAAGACATGTTTTGCACCGGTACGGCAGGAATGTACTTTCAACGCCGTTTTTTCCTTTAACTGTATTATACCTTATTTAACACTCTCTCAAGAATAAACCGCATAGGTTTGTACGGGAATCCCTCGAGTTCCCTTTGGACCTGTTTCATTTTTTCGCGTATCGGGATTGCCTGGGGACAATGGCTTTCGCATTTACCGCATTGTACACATAAAGACGCATTGTGTTCCGCTGTCATGAGGATATACCAATACAGGCTCATTATTTTCCCTTTTATCATGGTATC
Source organism: Brucepastera parasyntrophica (assembly GCF_022376835.1). GTDB lineage: Bacteria > Spirochaetota > Spirochaetia > Treponematales > Treponemataceae > Brucepastera > Brucepastera parasyntrophica. The sequence continues at coordinate 3,185,563 of NZ_CP084606.1, read as the reverse complement.
ATTCAGGCTGGAAAAACACATGGGGATATTGACATCTTTCGGGCAGGGCATGCAATACCCGCAGCCGGTGCAGGATACTTTTGTAGCCGCCCGGATTGCATCGCGTACCCCGGTGTACAGAGTCAGTTCTTCTTCCGTCAGTTTATCCGGATATGCATCCGAAGCAGTGGCTATGTTTTCTTCCACCATTTGCCGGGTTCCCATGCCGGAGAGTACACAAAGTACCTGGGGATGATTGAGAACCCACCGCAAGCCCCAGTCCGCTGGTGAACGCTTGACCGGTGCATGATTCAAAAGATCGAGAGCTTCTTTCGGCAGCTTTTGTACCAGAGTACCGCCGCGCAGCGGCTCCATGACTATGACGGGGATTCCCTTACTGCCTGCGTATTCAAGCCCGGCCTTCCCCGCCTGAACGTATTCATCAAGATAATTAAACTGGATCATACAAAAATCCCAATCATAGTCATCCAGCAGGGCAAAAAACTCAGACTGGACACCATGGAATGAGAACCCGATATTCCGTATCCGGCCGCTGCTTTTTTTTTCAGCAACCCATTCCCTTATGCCAAGATCACAGAGTCCGCGCCAGCTTTTCAGGTCGGTTACCATGTGCATAAGGTAATAGTCTATATAATCTGTTTGCAGGCGTTCCAGCTCGGTATTGAAAAACCTGTTGAAATCCTGATTTTTCCTGACCATGTAATAGGGCATTTTAGTGGCTATTTTGACTTTTTCGCGCAGGCCGTCTTTTGAAAGAATTCTGCCCAGAATCGCTTCGCTGTTTCCATACATATAGGCCGTGTCAAAATAATTGACACCCTGCTCGATGGCATAGCGGATTTGCCGTTCCACTTCCCTTTCGTCCTTGTGAAACCGCATGCAGCCAAAGCCCAGCGCGGATATCTCTTCATTGTTCTTTGGGTTTACCCTATACTGCATGCCATCCTCCGGAAGCGTATCACTCAATTATGCCGAAAGGCAGATAGCCTGGTTTTGCAGGCATTTCAGTTACCCGGGAGAACTGGAAAGGCTTTCCAGTTTCTTTACACGCAAGCGCGTAATGGCAGAGAGCGATTCCCATATCAATATCCGACAATTTATACATCAGTGAAACCGGCGGTTTTAATTTCTGTTCATACACCATAACCTTGCCGCCTTTCTTCTCGAAATACCACGGCTGGGTATTTACTCCGGAGGGAGCGAGGTGGGCGGCCTGAATACACACATCATCCGGCGCGTTTGTGATTTTGCCGATCGGTTTTCGAACAAACTTGTCTTTTGTCCGGTGTACCTGTTCTGTTGTCCGGCCGAAAGCCAGAGTAATAATATCTTTCTCTGTATTCTGTGTTTCCAAGTCCTTTGATGACCCGAGCCATACACTGCCGATTTCCATGGCGTCAAGCCATAATACCAACTGCTCAAACAGGAAGCCCGTATTTTCCATTTCACCTGCCTTGCCCTGTCCGCTGATTACCAGATACTGGGGCGCTTCCGCATTGAAACGGCCTTTTGTTTTTTTGCTAAAACGGTATTCCAGAGGTACAGAAGGACAAAGCACATCAAAACCCTTAATCGCGTCTTCAATTTCATTGATAATGCTGTGCTCCAGGGGCTGCGTTTCATATTTCCGGCATGACTTGCGCTGCGCTATTGAATGGTATAAATCCATGACTGAAACTCCTTTATTTAAAAACAGGAAATAGTATCACCCCGGTTTACGGGAATATTCCATATTTTCACCCTTTCATGAAAACAAAAGTGTTGCTCATATAATGCTCTTTACTCTAGAGTAAATACAGATGGTACAATAAGTCAATATATTTCAAACAGGTGATGCAGGAAACGAATACTACCCCCTGTTGAAACTGTCCAAACAAGGGTTCTTCCCATATTTATTTCACCATGCCTGTAGCCAGTTCCCAGTCATAACAGGCAACCAGATATTCGTAGATGGCATTCCGGTAGCCAAGGCTTGCCTGGCTCAGGTTGTCGATGGCCTGGTTCACCGAAAGCTGGGTCACCAGTCCGTTAGCATAGGCGTTCCGGGAAAGGGTTACCGCCCGCTGGGCCATACTTTCGGTGAGTTCGGCTGTCTTAACCCGTTCGGCCGCTTCATTAAGACGAAGCCGGATTTCAAGAAACTCACTTTCAATAGAGTCCCGTTTTCTGGTCAGGGAAAGTTCAGCCTTCTCCTGTTCCAGCCGGGCTTCCTGTACTTTGGAAAGGCGGTAGCCTCCGGTAAAGAGAGGTACAGTCAGGGTAAGATCGAGATTCAAAAGTGAAAAATCATACCCCCTTGTCAGGGAACGGCCGTTTCCCATACCGCCGAGGGCATAGGAGAAACCGCCGGTCAGTTTAGGCATGAAGGCGCCCAGCGCAGCCTTCTTTTCTATATCCACCAGTTCCCGGGAGAGAACAAGGGCATGGTAATCGGGACGCATAGACAGGCTATGTTCCAGACTTTGGGGATCAGGAAGAGGAGGAAGGCTTTCTCTGGTTTCAGTAAGATTCACGGTTTCCGTAAGAGGAATACCCGCCAGTTTCTTAAACGCTATCATGGCCGTGTCGGCATTTTTCCGGGCTTCCATAGTTTGGGGAATTCTGTTCTTCCAGTCTACTTCTGCCATGAGCAGCTCAAGTTCTGTGGCCGCCCCAGCCTGGAATTTCCCTTCGGTGCTCTGGTATATCTCCAGGCTGATCTGTTCGGAACTTTCCAGAATGCTTACCAGACTTTGCGCCAGCTGGTTCTGTATATACATTTTTTTGCGATGGTGATGATATTCTGCCGTTTACTTTCCGTGGCCTGTTGCTGGATAGCCTGCCCTTTTTTTGCCTGGTTGTAACCCGCAATAGTTCCGGCGTCAAAAATTGTTTGGTTCAGTCCAACTGCGAAGGACAGTTCATTGTCATAATTGACATCCACGTTTTGAAAAATCAAGGGACCACCGCCGGGCAGGGAGGCAACAGCCCTGGACTCTTCACGGTCAAGGAAATTCCGGGTATAGCCACCCTGGGCAGCAATAACCGGGAAAAAGGCCGACCGGGCCTGGTTAACATACTGCTGGGAAAGTTCCAGTTCTTTTGCCGCCACGGCAAGGTCAAGATTATTCGTCTTGACCCTTTCCAGATATGTTTCCAGGTTATAATCCTCCGCAACAGCGGAGATCGACTGGCCAAACATAAAAAGCACCATCAGACAGCTAAGTACATGCCGGAATGTACGATTTAACGAATGTACAAATTTCATATAGTCCTTCCTTCAAGCCGGCTGCGGCGGCTTACCAAGTATTCTATTGCGGGGATAAACCAGAGTGTCAGAACGGTAGAGGAAATGATTCCGCCGATAATGACAACGCCCATGGGCTGACGTATTTCCGCCAGAGATGCGCCTATTCCCATAGCCATGGGAACCATGCCCAGGATGATCGCTATATTGCTCATCAGAATTGCCTTTAGTTTCACCGGGCAGCTCCCTTCAGCTTCGCTCTTAATCTGCGGGCCGAAGCTTAAAACCTTTCTTCATGGCATAGACACAGGCTTTTATTAATTAACGAAACGGAGTTTCCCCAGCCTGCCGCCATAAAAACTTGTTTAGCCGCAATAGTAAAAAAAACTGAATAAGTTTGGTTTTTCTTCCGGATAACAGAAAGCATCTGTTAGATACCTGTTATCCGGCCCCGCCGCCCAAAACCGGATTTTGTTTTTCGCCCATACGTATAGTTATTCTGTTCGATGTCATTTTTCCTGCCATATTTTTTATTCCAACAGGTAGCTCTGTCTTCCAGACGGATCATCGCCGACGAATAAAGAAACCATCCTTGATAGATTTATTCACTGTTTTTCCTGTTTTGAATAAACCATGATTTGGTTACGGCCGTTATTTTTTGCCATGTAAAGCGCGCTGTCAGCCTTCTGGATATATCCATTTAAGGTATCCTTTTTGCCCGGAATGGCTGATATCATACCAATGCTGACGGTAAAACTAAACTCAGGGATATCCGGAAGACGGATATTCCGGACAGCTTCCAGTATCCTGTTCGCAGTTGCCTGTCCCCGGAGGCATCACAGTTATTGCACAGCAGGATAAACTCCTCCCCGCCGTACCGGCAGCATACATCATCCAACCGTGTTTCCTGTTTGACCACCGCCGCAAAAGCCTTCAAAACTTCATCTCCGAATGGATGCCCGTATTGGTCATTGATTCGTTTAAAGTGGTCAAGATCAAAAAACAGGAGCGATAATGGAGAATGTTTTTCCTTGCTCGTTGTATAAATAGAGGACGCCCTGAACAGGAAACCATTGCGGTTAGTCAGACCGGTAAGTGAATCAGTCGCTGCCATTGCCTCCGCTTCCTCGAGATCTTCGGAAATCTGGTTTTGTATAATTGCCGACGCGATCATCATTCCACCGGAACGGAGTATTTCAGACACGTCGCGCGGTAAGTCATACTGTTCCGCTTTGTAGGAAAAGGCAATAAATCCCCAGCCGGAATCATGCAATACAAGCGGGATGAAGAAAAGAGAACCTGCGTGCAGGAGTGAGTCGGTACGGTGTAAAAATGCGCTCCCATCCAGCACTGTGCTGCCGCCGTTCCCTTTTATTTTGCCCTGCTGGCGCCAGCCGGGCAGAAGTTCGTCGGGATCAATAACAGATTCAGCATTCATATATTGATTGGACTGCCCTGTGATCCACGCCGACAGCCGCCGTCCGTATGTTTTACCGTCCGGATAGGTAAAATTCTGCCAGATCGACACACCCTCAGCCCCCGCGCTTTTTCCCAGTATACGCAGTGATTGATGCAGAACATCCTGAAACTGCTGGTATTCCACATTCAGAATGGTTTCCGCCACATGGTTCGTTGCGATCAGCATTTCATTCAGATTGTTCAGATGGACATTTTTTTCCTCCAGTTCTTTCGCGTTATTCTGGAGTTTTCTTATCAGTCCGTCGATCCTTTCGACCATAACCCTGAAGGCATTCGATAAAATACCAATCTCTTTGTTGTTTTGGACGAGCGGTACTTCCACATTCAGATTACCCTCGCCCAGCTGTTTAGCCGCTCCCGCGAGTGTCAGTATGGGTCTGGTAATACTTTTTGATATCAGATAGATGATAAAAGCAATCACGCATACCGAGATGGCGCACACAATGATAACATAGTTCCGGATATTATTTGAAACCTTCAGTACTTCCGGCATGGGAATACTGACAGCGACAGACCAGGGATTTGTGTCTTCGCTGAAACGTATCGGCATGTATACAGTATAGTAATCATTATTGCTGGAAATATACAGTTCACCATTTCCTATGGCAGAGGATACTTCGCGCACATATTCAAGCCGGTCAGGATCGGTCTCAAGCATTTCACCGGCCAAAACAGGCGTGAGCAGACTCAGGTCAGGTTTCGCTCTATTCTGACCGGACGAATATGCCAGCAGGCCGGCAACAAACTGCACCGTGTTTTCATGTTTTCTCATTTGCGCTTCGTCAGGCGAACCGGGCAGCGGATGGTTTTGAATATATGTATTTGCGGACCGGACTGCCGGACCGATTTTATCAGGATGGGATATAAGCATGTCATAAAGCAGCAGCTCGCCAATTGTCTTTCCGAGATACTGCTTGTCCGGGTGTGCCACGACCGCGCCGGAATTTGAAAAAACCGCTGTGTACTCTCCCATACCCCGTGTATCTACCTGGGACACCATCTCCTGGAGTTTATCAAGAACAATGTCGGAAGCGATAATGCCGATAAATTCGCCGTCATGGATAAGGGGAAAAATGAAACTGGCGAGCATAACATCCTGCCCCTGGACATGAAAGGGATAAGGGTTTGTTATATACTCTTTTTTGTTTCCTTTCGGAACGATATACCAGTCCTGCGCATCTATATCGAGCAGAGGCTCCGCGTCAATGTTGCTGCCCAGCTTGTTCCAGTAAGGCGCGAATCTTCCGGTTTCATCATATGGCGCCTGTCCAGCATATTCCGCGTCCCTGCCGTCCAGCATATTGGGATCATAGGCGACACAAAAAGCGGTGATATACTCTTTCTGCTCAAGCGCTTTCCGCAGCATATCATTTATCATGTCACGGTCGGTAATATCATGGTCTTTCAGTGTTTCCAAAACAGCTTTAAGCGTTTCCGAAGTTACACGCGCGCCCTGAAGCTCCGCCATAATCTCGTTTTTGTATTTTTCCGCCATTTCCCTGGCAAGAGTGAAGGCGTCTTCCTTTGCCATCTCAATGCTCCGGTCGGAAACAAGCAGCGCGACAGCCACAAAAGATATTACCACGACTATGGCTACAAAGATGAAAAGCTTTATCTGTACGCTCATATTTTTAAACATGTTTCACCTGCTTTTGTTTTAAAAAATACATTTTATGTTAATCACATTCCTCACAAATTCTGACTATCCTCATACAATAAAGATAAGCATAATTCCGTTTTTCTTGTAGTGTTTTTATATATTTTTTTGTAGTACAAAGATTTGTTATACAGAATTCCGCAGCGGCGCGGCGGGAAAAGATCCCTTTGAAGTAGTTCACGCCGCCCGTTTTCTGTCTCCAGAATGCAAAATGACGGCCCGCAAGCTAACCGGCATGCATTATGGGCATTGAAGGGTTTAAAGATGTTAAACCGGGAAGCGAAAATAATGTGTGACTATTGATCCATTTTTTTTTACAAGCCGTGGTATTAAAAAACAGAAGTTGTCCGCTGTCCCGGTCAGCGGTGATAATGAAGCACTCCAGCGGGGTTGACTGGTCAGGTTGACAGCCTGTGGGAAATTCTTTTCCGGACATAGTGATACTTTTTTCACAGCCTACAGGGTGACATACGCTTGCATATGTTGTGTAATTACATATCTGGTTACAGGGCGGCGGAATGATTTACTGTTAACAGATGAAAAGATGGTCCCAGCAAATGTGAACAGAATGCACAGGGCGGACACGCTGGAAGCGTTCCAGAGTGTTAAACCGGGAAGCGCTGACAATGTAATATTATGAATGGTTCCATATTACTTAAAACTGCAATTTATATGAAACGGAAAATATTTTTCGTAAAAATTGACAGAAACACCGCCGTGTTTTATTGCGGCGGGGCGCCGTTTTTTGCCTGGGGAATATTATCGGGTTCACCCATAATACGATACGCTATCGTATTACTGTGGGAATTACGGCATTAATACTATAACAGTATACTATATCATTATAGTATACTGTTATAGTAGACTGGCTTTGAAATGATAAAAGGATAAATCAGAAAAATCGGAAGCGGCAGGGGAATCCGCGGAAGGCCCGGGCATTTTTCCAGCTGATTCAAACATGCAGATATAAGCCCGCAAATAGTTTTATATAGGTCTACAAATATAAATTTGGAGACCTATATCTTTCAAGTTTTATTTGTCCGATTTATTTTTTTCATTTTTTCTTCCATTTTCTGATTAAACTGTTTATAGTTCCACCTACGGAATTGCATTTGATAAGCATCCTTCGCTTTTTCTACTGGAGCGTTATTTGATCCATAAAAAACATCATTTGTAACATCATGGCTTCTATCTTGTATCGTTGTCCCTCCATATCCATTGGTGCCATATTTACCTGCACCTCTACCTGTTCTTTCCAAATTTCCTTGTTTAACAGTGAGTATAGTTTTATCGTCAGTTATGATAACTTGAATATGACTTGTGGAAGTGTTGACGTTAGCAGAACTACGTCCCATAAAAACTATATCCCCTTTACGTAATTCTGGTCCATTTATTCCTTCAGTATTTTGTAATATATCTTTGGCTGCTGTTGTAGATAATACTTCCTTTTTAAATTTATCAATATTTTTCCATTTTTTATCACCGGAATAATGAACACCTTTACCATTCTCAATAGAAACAGGCAAGCCTTTCTCTGAAGCATAATCAATTAAAACACCCAGAGCTAAATCTTCACAGGTAAATTTTTCTCCACTTTCTTGATATTTCGCTATTTTTGCTTCAACATATTCTTTGTAGCCATTTATATACTCATCATTCCACTCGTTAGTATGTTCCCATGCATCCAGACCATCCGGATCAACATACTTCAGCGGATTGTTCCTGCAGTATTCATACCAGTTGGTCCCGTCGCGGGCGGGGTCCTCTGTTATGAATTTTCCGAGGCTGCTGTCATACCAGCGCGCGTTGAAATAATACAGGCCGGTGTCTTCGTCGAGTTCCTTTCCCGTGTAGCTCGCCGCAAATGCCATGGTCCCGGATGTCCGGAGGACCGAGCCGAAGGCTTCGTAATTCGCCTCCCAGACTATCAGACCAGAAGCGTCGGTAACGGCTTCGCTGGTGCCGAGGTGGTCGGTGTGGTGATAGTATACGGCGGTTGCGCCGTCAGCGATCCGTTCCTCGGCCCACAGGGTATTTCCGGCCCGGATATACCGGCACTGCCCAGCTTTGCCTTCCTTCCAGATAAGGTTTCCGGCCTGGTCGTACTGGGTATACTCGGTCCCGCCACCCGGTTTTACGGTTTTTACCCTGAGCCCGCGCACATCGTATGTATAGGCCGCTATTTCAGTGAGGCCCTGTATGCCCTTCCTTGATTTTTCCACGCGCACGAGGCGGTTTGAAAGATCATACCCGTATTTCCAGACTTCCCCCTGTGTTCCGTCAAAGTCAAACGAGCCGGAGGTTCCATTCCAGACACCGCTGTTTCCCCGTTCCGTCAGGTTGCCGTTCCGGTCATAGTTGTACGACCATCCGTCCCTGGTCATCAGCAGGTTTGTGTTCGGGTAGTACGTGCTTTCTATTCTCCGTTCTCCCCTTCTGTATTTTGTTTCCAGTACCCGGTTGCCGGTCTGGTCATAATACCAGGAGCTGTCCTGTTCATCAATTATAAACCAGACATCGACTATATCGGCGGCGGGGCCGTCAATAGTGTGCCTGTCGACGGGATCAAAGGAGGCGTCCCGTTCATCCCAGGTATTATGCACTTTTATGTACCGCGCGGTTACCGGTTCGTCAAAGCGGTAAATCCTCCCTGTTTCATCAATACTTACGGAATAATTTTTTATTCTTTTCCAGGTCCCTTCAGCGCCGGTGACGCTGATATATATTTCGACAGTACGCTCATTAATCCGTCCGCTGATGCCTTCAAGCCGCAGCCGGGTTATCTGTGTTTCGAGACCAAGATCATAACCCAGGCTCATTGCCTGGTAATCAAATTTTATTTCCTCACGCGCGTTTCCGTATGAAAAGACCGTATTTCCGCCCACGTCCGAGGCCTTCATACCCTGGCGTGACAGGCCGAAGTCATGTACGCTGGTTTCAATTTCGCCCGTTTCGATTGCCCGGTCCAGGCGGTTCAGGGCGTCATATGAAAATCTGTTTGCGTTTTCGCCCCGGGTTATCTTTTCTATATTTCCCCTCGTATCCCAGGAAAGGGACCGTGACGCTACGCCCGGTATACCCCAATCATAGCCGTCAAGCAGGCCGGTCTGTCCGTTCCAGTTTTTTCGCAGTTTGGTACCGTTGGCGGCGTGGAGTTCATTGAGCCGGCCGGTCCGGGTGTATTGTCCGCCCGAGGCGTAACCGGGAATTGCCGTAAGATCACCCAGGCCATTATACTGGTATGTGACGGTGTTTCCGTCGGGATATACCAGCTCCAGAGGTCTCATGCCGGAGTCATACTGGTGGGCCGCAGCCAGGGTCTTTCCGTCAACTGTTGTGGAATAGGCGGTTATAAGTCCGTAGGCGTTGGCCTTATAGGACCCGTCTATCCTGTTTACGGCCGTATGTATACTGCCGTCACTGCCGCCGGTCATAAAGCCCGCCATGTCATAGGTCCAGCTTCTGCTTTCAGTATGACCGTCGTTCTGTTTAGTTTCAGACATGAGAAGTCCCGTATCGCTCCATACAAGGCTTGTCATGGTACCGTTCGGATCGGCCGAACTGACAAGAAGGTTCCGCGGATTATACCAGTACTGCCAGAGCTGTTCCGAATTTGTGCGTTCATAGCTGAGGTTCCCATGATCGTCATAATGCTGTATCCGTATCTGGTCGCCCCACTGGGTGTTTTTGTGTATTGTGGCGCTTAATTCTCCCCAGGCGTTGTAATACAGCGCCTGTTCTTTTCTGATTTCCCCGGTTGTACCTGAAAGCAGGCCACGGCTGTTGTACGTGTACCGCGTCTGGTTTCCGAGCGCGTCCCGTTCGGACTGTACCCTGCCGAGCGCGTCATACCGCTGTATGAGAATCTGTCCGTCAGGATAATCGGTTTGAGTGATGCGGTTCAGCGCATCATATGAATACCGCGTTTTGATTCCGGTTCCGGACGCAGGATTAAATCCGGAAGGTTCTCCCCCTGCTATGTGAGCGGTAATATTTCCGCAGTCATCATATATCCAGCCCTGAATGCGCGCGGTCCCGTCAGGTCCGGTCATTTTTTCCGTCAGCTTTCTGTTTCTGGAATCATAGGTCCAGGAAGTTACGACGCCGTCAGCGCCGGTCATCGAAAGCGCGTTTCCTCGCAGATCATAGGTAATATAAATCCGCGACCGCTGATTGCTTCCGGGCACCGGCGGGAGGTCGCCCTGCACGAGTCGTCCCAGATCATCGTAAGTATACAGTGCGGTAAAATTTTCAGCTTCAGCCCCGACCGCGCGGGGGTCCGTCATCTTTACCGGACGGTCATCCCGGTCGTACCAGTATCTTGTTTCCGCGCCGGCTTCATCAATCTGGATTGCGGGCTTTCCGCGGGATGTATAGATTGTTCTTTTATATGAGGGGCTTCCCCCGGATTTTAAGCGGGACACCTGCTCGGCGTCGGCAGTCTGCACCGGATTTCCCTCGCCGTCATACCATATCCAGCTTTCGTGCGGACCGTTTTTCTCTTTAATTATACGCCCGAGCGCGTCGACAGTATACACCCTGATTCTCCAGGAACCTTCGTATCCGGTCTGTTCCCTGACCGGGAAGCCGTTATCATTATAGGTTATGATGGTTTCAGGAGTTATCTTTACAGTCTGGATCGATGGGAAACTGCCGTCCGGATTTTCCGGAGGAATAAAAACATCCGTCTGAGGATATGAAATCCGTTTTTCTTTGCCAAAGGGCGAATACCAGATACGTATAACCTCACCGAGGGGGTTCTTTTCGGCCACCTTCCGCCCGAGACCGTCATACCATATCTGAGTTGTCAGGTCCATTCCTCCAACATCCGCTATGATATACTCGATGTCCCCATTCCAGTTCATTCTTTCATTTGTAATAATCCCGCGTTCATTTTCCGTTGTTTTAAGTCCCCATCCGTCATTATAGGTATGTTTTACGAAGGTGCCGTCAGGGGCTGTAACAGTGCGCGGGCGGTTCAAAAAGTCATACGTATAGGTTGTTTTCTTTCCATTCGGGTCGGTCATGGATGTTACCCGGCCGTATTTGTCATAACTGAAACTGGTTATTGCGGTCCGCTGCGGGTACAGACTCCGTTCGTATTTTTCCGCACGCAGCATATTGTTCCGCTGGTCATATACATAGTATTCGGTAATACTCCGGCCATTTGTGTTTCCGGTAAGCGTATCCTTATTCACCGTTACAGTCCTGGAACTGTCATTATAGGTAATTCTATCCCTTGGCGCAGATTGCCTCGAAACAGTCCATGTGCCCGCGGCAGCAGGAGGTTCGTCACCTGGTTTTATCAGCGATGTTATCCTGCCAAGTTTATCGTATCCCATTTCCGTGATATAGCCTTCGGATGATTTAATAACCCTCGGCCAGCCGGTTCCGCGGTCATATGCTATTGCAGTAGTAATATCCTTTGAAGTTCCGTCGGGCTGTATTACTGACTTTTCAATCTTTGTCTCTATAAAAAGATTACGTCCGCTGAGAGTGTCAAAATCATACCTGTACTGAGTATAACTTCCGCCTGTAGTAGTAACTTCTTTTATTCTGCCGGCAATTTTTCCGCCGCTTTCGGTGTTATAATAAGCCGTGGTAACGGAAGCCCAATGGTCTTCATTGTAAATTCCCCGCCATACCTGCCTGCCATATGTATCATAGGAATATCCCTCGTAGAATACACTTTGCGCTCCCGGAAAATGACGGGAAGGCAGGCTCACTGTTTTTTGCTCCCAAGAAGCAGATTGCGTGTCCCTTTTTCAGACTGCCCCGGGGTCCCGGGAATTCCTGACGGAATGCCTGAAGGCCGTATTGATCCTGTATCATAATACCAGGATTCGGTAGTAATGGAAGTGGTTTCCTGCGGCGTCCAGTATGATGTCTGGTCTTTTGTTATATTGCCCCAGTCATCGTAGGTATAGTGCGTTCTTTTTTCCATTGCGCTCCCGCGCGTCACGGTTATGTAGCTTGGTCTTTTCTGCTCTTCATTCCATACCTGTACGGTTTTTTCATATTCCGTTCCTGTTGAAAGATCCGTAATTGTTCTCTCAGTCATAAGCGCGAAATACAGCCGCTCCCACATGGGGTCTTCTGTATGAAGCCCCTCCCTGAGGACAGCAACGAGCCCGTCATCAAATGAAAAATATTTCCAGTACATTTTTGAGGAAACCGAATAGTTTTCACGGATCCTGATCAATCCGTTTGAAATCGTTGTCCGGGTTATCATCCACTGAGGTCCGAACCGCGCCATGTCGTAGGAATAATCGGTTTTCATTGACTGTCCTGAATTATTGACGGTAATATGTGATGTCATTAATTTTGCGTTAAATTCAAAACTGACCTTAACCGCTGTCGGCAGGAATCCGAGAAAATAATCGGCTGCTCCGAATTCAACCATACTGAGATCACGGTGCTCATAATCAATAGTGGTTACAAGCCCTCCCCATCGGTAACTTTAGATATCTGTGTTATATATTCAGTTGATACCCGGCCGGTCAGCGTCAGGGTCGGAATACCCAGTATGGAAGGAATCATGCTGGTAAAAGGTATGATCTCGAGAATAAGGGTAACAATATTCAGCTTTACTGATCCGCCGCCGGTTAACAGCAAATCTTTTCTTGCGTTATAGGTTGTAACCCGTCCGCCGACATCTTCGGCAGTCTTCATTGCGGGAAGCGTATTAAATATACCCTGTTCAAGTATGCTCGAATCATATTCATACCTGCTGCTTCTTTCGCCGCCGTTTGCGGCAGGAGTAATGATACGGCTTATAGTCGGACGCATAACTATGGAAATAAGTCCGCCATTATCATATTCAAAAAGAGTTTCATTTCCCAGGGGATCAATAATTTTTCAAGCAAAAAATCCAGGCCGTATTCAAATCTGATAATATTGTCGCCCGCCGGATCGCTTATTGATTCAATCCGTCCAAGCACATCGAAGGTGTAAATCATCCCGTCCTTTGTAACCAGTTCACTTCTGTAAGTTATCCAGTCAGGAATGACATTACCGATAAGTGAAATTGCGCCCGCTACCGATATGCTTCCGCTGTCAAGCTTTGCTATAGCCGGTACTGATGTGATCATACCGCTAAAATCAGCGCGGACCTGTTTTACCGTAAAGGTAAAATCGTCTCCGCTGTGATTTTCATAGTTCAGGACCCGGTGTCCCGATACTGCCGGGGCGTTTCCCTGTAATTCCATCTGTTTAATCGGATAATATCCGCCTGTCGGCAGGCGTATCATCACATTTGTATTATCCGCAAATACATACGGAAGATTGAGGCGCCACCCTATTCCCATGGCCAGATTGTAATCTCCGTTTCTTTTAAAAAAGTCTTTTAACCGCTGGATTACCGGACCCAGAGCCATATTTGTTCCGGCTGATATAAGCTGGCTCGCGATCTGGTTGCCTATTTGAGCGGTAAAATTAAGTCCTATTGACATACTCAGATTTATACTCGGGCTGTCCAGGCGGGCCGTTTGTGAATCATAGACACGTTTTACCGGATAAGTGAAGCCGTTTTTTCCTTTCAGAACAAACTCGGTCACTTCAGTCATCATGGTACCGCCCTGGGGGGATACGGATATTTCACCGACAACGCTTTCCGATTTGTCAGGGCGATGTCCGGTGTCCCACAATGCTTCAGGGGAGATATCTTCAAGCATTGTCGGCTGTACCGAGAAATTTGAAAAATGGTCCGCAAAGAGATAAATCGTATTCGTTTCAATATCTATGCCGGCTTTTTTTCACGGAACCATCTTCCCCACATTTCGTCATATGAAAAGACTGCGAGACTTGACTCCGGAAATCCGTTTGGGGCAAGAGATTCATCATATTCGATTATGATAAGAATATCTTCTTCAAACTGGGTATGCCGCTGCTCTGTAAGATTGCCTTCGCCGTCCTTCAGAAATGTGGTAAATGAATACATGGGACCGATAATCGGATTGGCGCTCCGCTTATCAAGTTCCTCGCTTTCAATTTCAGTTATCATTACCGCGTATACGTCTTCGGCGAGACAGACACCGGGTATCATAATCTTTACATTTTCATACTCAATCAGATTTGTTTCGGCCGGATCACAGCTGACCGGCTGAAACGCGAAACCTATCAGGACCGGATTTGTTTCAGTCCACGGCCCCAGATTTCCGGCATGGTCTTCAGCCCTCGCGCGGAATGACATGAGCGTATTCGGGACAAATCCGTCACGCCGGAAAGAAGTATCAGCAGTACTGAAGGCAGATGTTGAACCTTCTATCGTCAATTCAACATGAAAGATAAAAATATCCGTATCGCCCGTTGCCCAGAGCCCTTCCATTGAATTTTTTCCGGGAATTATGCGGCAGTCATTCAGCACGGCAGGCGGTTTTGTATCTATGTATACGGTTATATCTGCAGATGTATGGTTTCCCGCATTATCAACAGCGCGGACAATAAGTTTTTGAATGCCGTCACTGAGCTCCGCGACTTTCTGGGAACTGCTGATTTCTACCCATGAAACTCCGTCAACCGACAACTCATAACGCGCGATACCTGATAAATTATCAGTTGTTTCGAACATCAGTTCGGGAGTATTATTATTGCTCCAGCCCGTTATATTGGCCGTGAGCTCGAAATCTTCTGGTCGTGTGCAGTCAATATATGCGGTTATTTTGCTTCCGGTCACATTCCCGGCGCCGTCTACTGCAAGTACTTCTATTTCATGAATACCATCTTCAAGTTCCGCCACACGGTATCCGCTTTGTATATTTCCCCTGGATATGCCATTTATGATCAGTTCGTAGCGTTCGATACCCGAAGTTGTGTCAGCTGCATGGAAATTCAGTACGGGACTATTATTATTTGTCCATCCGCTTATGTCGGAAGAAATGATAAACGGTTCAGGAGGGACTGTATCAATCAGAATATTTGTTATTTCAGAACGTACATGTCCGGCCCGGTCCATAGCCCGGACAATAATCGGATGGCTTCCGTCCGGAAGTTCGGCTAAATGCAGGGGTCCCGTATCGCGTATCCAGTCGTTGCCGCCAAAACTGTACTCGTAATAATCAATACCGCTTACCGCGTCTGTTGTATTATATCGGATTACAGGGCTGTTATTGCTGTTCCATCCGGCCGCGCCCGTTTCTATCAGAAAAGATTCAGGAGGGTTGTATCCACAGTCAGGGTAATTATCCGGGCGTCGCTTATATTCCCCGCAGGGTCTGCGGCTTTCAGCGGCCATTCATAGTCACCATCAGCCAGCTTCAGTTTTTTCTCATATGGATTCGTTTCCGCAAAATCCCAGGTACCATCAGGCATTTGCCACCACACGGGGCCGGATTCATCAGATTCCAGTAAAACTGTTATCTCACTGACCGTTATAAATTCTTCCTGCGGATATACAACGCTCAGAATTTCAGGGGCAGTTGTATCACATTCAATTCTGATTGTCTCATGTATTACTTGCCCGCAGGAATCGGTTGCTTCAAAAATAAAATCATTTATTCCTTCGGAAAGGCTGACGTCTGCACGGAAGAATCCGTTTGTATCTGCCAGTTGTTCCCCATTCATGGATACTTCTAGGTTAAATCCGTTTGCAATGCATCCAGTCAGTGTATATAAAACCTGCCGGCTTTTGGTATTTCCCGCAGGTTTTTCAAAACGCATATCAGGAAATGCTGTTACGCGGTATACTTCTTTTGTCCAGAAAGCCAGGGTTTCTTCTCCATCCCGGATTTCCACTGTTATTGTCTGGTATCCCTTGCGTAACGGAATATCAGCGAAATAACGACCCTGATAATTGATTTGGTGTTCTTCACCATTGATATAGCAGCTCCATGCCCTGCTTGCCAGACTGCCGGAAATAATTATTGAATTATTCAGCGTTGCCGTTAATTCGGTTCCCTGGTCAAATGTACCCGCATTTATGCCCAGTGAAGGCATACGGTATGTTTCCTGAACCCGGAGCTGTCCGTATCTTCCTTCAAGTATAAAAAGCCCCTCGTTATTTGTTCCGGATAATCTATTTACCGGCAGCCAGAATACTCGTCCGTCCTGGGACGGATGCAGACCGTTTATTTTCACCTGTGTTCCGGGATTTCCAAGCCATCCAAGAATATATCCGTTTTCTTCGCCTGTATGCCATAATTCCATTCCGGGTTTTTATCAGAAGCACAGGATGCAAATACCTGTATTTCATAAAGCTCTGATATATTTGGCGGCGCAGCTATTTTCAGGCTTTCTGCATATAACCCGTTAACATCCGCCTCATACCAGCCCTGGCCGCTCCTTGACCAGTCCAGAGGAGCCCATTCACTTTTTCCGCTGTTTCCGGTTTTGATTAAGAGGCTCGCGTCCGGAGCTGCCGCCATTTCACCGTATATCCGCAGTTTTTCTGTCTGCCAGAGTCCGCCGAAGTTCCATTCTGTTTGCTCACTATCTTTTTTTATTGCAGGCGGCGTTGTCAGAATTCCATCATTGCCGGACCATTCTAAATGTAGTATTCCCCTATCTCTTTTTTCACGAAGTACAACACTTGCAATTTCATTAGCATTCTGTATTTTCAGAAACTGCAAATCCTTCCTGAAATTTTCTTTCGCAATTTCAATCCGGTAAATATTCATTCCGTTTATGTTTGTGGGGTTTCCTGCGATACACAGTATTCCGTTCCATTCAACAGATAACGGGGCCGGTCCTGTTTCTTCCGTGGTAATTTCAATGACACTGTCTTTTTTCTATCAGGAAAAAGGCTTGTGTTTTCCGCTGATGTATTCATATCAACAATAAAATAATACGCACCGTCCGTATCACGTGATCCTATCAATAATTCCTGTACAGGCTCTTTCCGGATACCGCTTCCCCATACTTCAATTTCCCCGATATATCTTGCCTGCTCCCATCCGCCCGGGAAGGTAACTCTCATCCGGCTAGTCGTAATTCCGGCCGGCCGCTTCATCCTTTGCCATCCTGAATTACCACCGCCGAGGGTTTCCGCACTTTGCCATGACGTACCGTCCCAGAATTCAAAACATATCTGCTGCCAGGGTTTGATAAACCACGCCTTTATGGTGTCAATTGAATATAGTCCATCAAATTCCAAAATGATTTCCGCATCAGTGCGGGAATTTCCATATTCATCAGGAAATAAAGCGGCAACTGCTTCCCGGTCAACGCCGCTCACCGGATCTTCGGGGAACTTCCAAA
Organism: Brucepastera parasyntrophica; assembly: GCF_022376835.1. Classification (GTDB taxonomy): domain Bacteria; phylum Spirochaetota; class Spirochaetia; order Treponematales; family Treponemataceae; genus Brucepastera; species Brucepastera parasyntrophica. The sequence goes on along the minus strand of NZ_CP084606.1, from coordinate 3,168,008 downwards.
AGGTTTCATACCAGGAACTGTCAAGGATTCCGTCCCATAAGCGTTCAGCGTACAAACCAATATTTTCATTTATATTTATTGAATATTGGGAAGGAATTATTTTCCCATACGGAAGGGGGATGACTGCTTCTTTAATCTCCAGTTCAATGATTTTTATCTCGTCTGCTGTTTCTCCGGAAACCTTCAACAAAAGACTATTACTCACAGTGTGTTCTGTTGGGAAAACCAGCTCGGCTTTATCGTCTATGGGCCCATCGATAACCGCGCCGGGAATTGCGATCCACCTGTCGTTTTTATTCATATATACTGAAATACGGCTTCCGGCAGGCAGAATTCCGTCAATAACTAACCCGGCAAGCTGCCTGTTTTCATTAAAACAGACTTCGAGCCACCCGTCTTTTTCACCCTTTGCAAGGGCCCACCAGGTTTGTGTATTTCTGTCAAATACATAACGGCCAGGATTGACAATTGCCGTACTGGCGGACTCATAGTAGTCTGTACATTTTATTTCATTAAAAACAACATTGGTCTGCCCATACATCGCTGGAACAAATAAAGCCGTTATTATTATTGCATATAGTTTTTTCATATTCTTTACCATCCCATCCATTTATTCCATTATCAGTGTTTGAATTTCTTCAGGAGTCAGAACAGTTATATCACCGCGGTAATAATCAACACCATTTTCATCCAGTACTATTCCGCGAATATCATATACTCCGTCATATTCTTCCTTGATACCGTACCAGTGGTTCCTGGAAATAATACTGCTTATCAAAGTCAGCCTGCCGCCAAGTAAATGCATTCCATTAATATTGCCGGACAGTCTGAATTCCGTTCCCTGTATTTCGCCTCCGGGGTGCAGGGTAAAAGCCCGTTCCGCGCCGCTGACAGAAAAACCTGATCCGCTTACAGTTCCGTAGACTTCCACACCGAGCCAGGAAAAACCTGCGACTCCTCCGGCTATACTGCTTACACCATCCGGTCCATTGGCTATCAGGAGTCTTCCTCCGGGCTCCGCAATAATACCGGATTCAATAAGACCCTTTTTGTTTGTCAGACCTTTTGCTGTAATATTGCTGTTACTCAGGGTAAGGGTTATATTTTCAGGTATTCGCACAATACCATCAAGTTCAAATGGACCGCTCCAGTATTCATCCATATACAGCGAGCCGCTTTTTGTATTTGTCACTGTAATCGGCAAATCAACCTCAGTTGTTTTATTGTATCCGTCCGTAACTATGAGTTTTCCGACCCATTCACTTTGCTGTACCTTTTCACCGCTATGGATATAATAGGTGCCATATGTACCCAGACTGCCGAACACTGAATCAGAACCGGCACCGCCGGACCACATTAATATCTGCTCGCCGTTTCCCGGATCCCAGGTAAATGTGAGCGGATAGTCACCCGTCCCGCTTCCTTCATCATCAGTTACATGTGTTATATCTTCAATAAATACCGGCTTGCCCGGGGTAACGGTCAGTGAAGATTCCCTGACCGTTATCTGCGGAGCACGGTTATAACGAAGGGGAACAGCAAATTCACTGATATTTCCCGCACGGTCCTCAATTCTGATATTCACAGGATATACATACCCTTCGGGAGTCTGGCCGAATAAAATCATGCCCTCTGCTTCTGTCTGATATGTATCGCCAGCAGGCAGCAACGGATCAAGCCATGAACCCTGGACAATGAGCATCCACCTGACATCTTCATTGCTTTCAGCCAGATATTCCTGTGTCGGTCCGTTCGTAATGACTGCATCACGTTCATATTCATCAATAATAACCTTCCCTGCAAAACTGCCGGGCCATTCATTTTTTATCAGTTCAGGCGGAGTACGGTCTATCGTTATTACATCACCTTCGCATGCGGTCCAGCGTCCGCTTCCATTTTGCACCCGGATTATCCCCTGATATATTCCTTCACCTGCTTCAATTAAGGGGACGAAAATATCCGTTAACAGTACCGGCTGTCGGGATTTATCAATTATTGAATTAACCGGAATTCCGGTCCAGTCTATTTTTTCAACTTCCGTTCCGTCCTTCACAACTACGGCCTGATATCCAATGATACCGCTTTCGCTGTCACTCATTTCTATCCGCCAGCCGCCTATTGCTTCTTCCTCATTTGTCCAGCGGTAATCGCGGTACAGATTCATGGTTTCAGGTTCACTTACATCTATTTCAATTGCTTCTGTTGTTTGAACACCGCTCCATATTCCAACCCCGTTTGATGCCCTGAAGCGGAAACGTATTCCTTTTCCATGCCACCATTCAAGATCCTCATTACGTACATTTTCAAGCAGCTCTTCTATGCTGATTTCATGCACACCCCGCTTTTCACGCCAGCCGATTATTTCCTGCTCGCCGGGAACAAGTACGGCGCTCCATTGAATTGCGCTTATGCCTGTATTTCCGCTGCCGGTAAAAACTGCCCGGCCTTCAACTCTGTCATACCAATGAGTTGCATTTGTAATGAGCGGTATCCGACTCTCATTTTCGGAATATTCGGGCGGACTGGTATCAATCACCAGAGTCCTGGCTGCGACAGGCCCCTCGCTGCCGGCGTAGGATAAGGCATGTACACGAATTGTTATAATTGCGCCATTATCGAGTCCGAGACCGTCTTTGCCCCATACAAAAGAAACTGAAGGAACACTCACGGTACGGCTTGCAAGGACTTTACCGGATTCCGTAATAACGACACTGTAACCCCGGACATACCGGGATTCAGATTCCGGAAGACCATCCCAGTCGGCATGAATATTTACCAGATCAAAATTTGCCTGAAGTCCGTTTATTCCGCCAATACCGGTTTCGACCATCAAACCGCTGCTTATGGCACGGTTTGATATGTTTCCTGCTCCGTCTTCGATCTGGGCTTCAAATACCCACAGTTTGCCCTCATAATCGGAATCAAGCGTGACCCGGGCTGTAAAACCGTGCAGCTCTTCACGTATTGGAACAGCCTCCCCGGATTTCTCTTTCTTTGCTGTTTTTTCATCAACGATATACGCCTGAATAAAACCGCCGTTCATCCAGCTTTCATTTTCCGCCGCCCGGATTTTTACATAAACAGTGTTGTTTATCACTGTGCCGGCCCGGACATATCCTTCGCAGGGGTTCCGATAGCTGCTGTCACTGTATACTTCAACGTCATGAATAAAGGGAGCGGTTTCATCCAATACGATGCCATCACTATAACCGATCGAAGTTAATCCTGCGCCGTTTACCGTCTTAACCGCAAATATCACGGTCCGTCCGTTTATACCGGTGTTTCGCAGATCAACACTTGCAAATTCATCTAATTCGTCGCTGCTGTTATTTTCAAGTCTGTACCATTCTATATTCCGTTCATCTCCTGCATAGAACCATCCCCAGTAATAAGCTTCGAGGCCGCTCTCTGTGTCAATCCGGCTTAACCGCCAGTTTATTTCCAGCTCCTGTTTTGTATGATTTATTACATCACCCTGATCGAGGATCAGGGGTACAGGGGGATGCGTATTGTCGATTATAATGCCGCCTGTACGTACCTCACTATACATCCCCGCTCCATTTTCTGTACGGACAACGAGGCGGACCATATCCCCGGTTTCACAATAACCGTTAACATTTGCGTTAATCATCCCGTTTTCACCGCCGGGAACATACTTCCAGGGGTTATCGTTTTCTTCGCCGGCTATCTGCCACAGACGGTCCCCGGTTTCTTCATCGATTTCATTCAGCCGTTTTTCGATTAACCATTCTAATCCTTCTATACCGCTTTCGGGTCTTTTGCTTCGACCTGTCCCCATACCCGGTCGGAGCTTGCAGCAGAGGCGGAATGAATCCAGCGTATATCAGGAGGAGTCCTGTCTGTGATTGCCATAATACTTACACCGTTGCGGACTTCCCGGGCTTCTTCATCCAGGGCCCGCACAACAGCATAGATTTTTCCGCCGTGCTGCAAGTCATAGTCATGAGGTATTCTGATCAGCGCAGACTGCTTTTCAGTCATACCTTCTGCAATTTTAACCTTTTCGGATGAGGCTCCTCCGCTTTCCCACAACTCATATTCATATTTTACTTCCCCGGCAGCTGAACCATTCCAGCTTACCGCGACAGGATTTATTCCATCAGTAAACTGGGCAATATATACAGAAAGACCTTCGGTATCCAAATCCAACGGGACCGGTATTTGCGTACTGACAGCTTCAAGTGCGCCTGCGTTGACCGCCCGTCCGATAAGATAAAAATTTCCGTCTGCCCAGTCAATTTCGCCGGGGTCCCATTGGATTAATGCTTCATCGGAAAACACTGCTGCAGTTTTTATGAGTTTTTGACCTGACCCGGTATCCTGATAGAGTTCAATAGTTTGATGTACCGGACTCTCGGGTCGTTTCCGCCGCTCCAGCTCACTTTAAAATCCTCATACCGGTAATACGCCGCACGGCCATCTGCCGTCTGCTGCAGCATCAGTGTTATCTGCGCCGGAGGAGTTTCGTCAATTACAAATATATTGCTCAGTTCAATGCGTTCTTTGCCATTTCCCGTGCGCACAGCAGCTTCAATAATATAGTGTTTTCCGGGGAGCCATATCTGTCCGTTGTTTTTAAGCTGTTCCCAGCTTTCCGTTTCCATTATTATTGTTTCGGAAGACTCTTTCTCAATAAGTCTCCATCTTTTTTCAAGGCTGTCCGTATCTATGCCATTTTCGAAATGTATAGCAGCTTCCAGATCACTGAAATTGCCTGCATATAAAATACCTCCGGCTTCACCTGTAAAACCCGATACTTCAAGTGTCCATTCAGGCATTTTCGAATAATACAATACTCCCGCTTCAATTTCCCCGCTCTCATTTCCTGACGCATCCTGTATTTTAAACCATAGTCGGACCGCATCTTCAGCGTCCCCGTAAACCGGAACATACACAGTTTCTGTTGTCCAGTCATACTGCTGCCATATTCCGCCGGGACCTTCACGCACAGACCAGAACGCAATGGGACTGCCTGTTCCATCCGCCCCGATAAAGCGGACACGGACACCGCCACTGATCTGTTCTTCTATGGTAACGGAATCGAATTCAGGCGGAACCATATCAAAGCGTCCGTAGAATTCTTCTCTGGCGGTATTGCCCGCCAGATCACTGACTGTTACGGTAAGCCGGTACTGGCCTTTCAGTTCACTGCAGTCTATTACAAGCTCTGCAGTGTCTGAACCTCTGGTATTTTCCGTTATACACTCACGTTCTGCTATATGAGTAGTGTTTCGTGTCTGGTCATATACATATACCAGCCCCTGCAATTCAACAGGTTCAATTTCATAACGTACCGAACCGAGTCCGCTGAGACTATCCTGCACGGTAAAACTGAAATTTTCATTATTCCACCATCGGCTGTTCCAGGGATACCAGGGCTCATTCATACTGATAACCGGGCTTGTCTCATCGTAGTGGTCACGGCTATATGTTCTGGAGATTTCATTAACCGCGCCTATTTCATCAGAGGCAAGAAGAATCAGTGTACAGCCGTATTCCTTAACCATCTGGATTATATCTCCCTGTACCTGACCTGATACATGGCTCAGCAGTTCCAGTTTAAAACTTGCCATTTCTCCAAATTCGGAAGGTTCATATTCCCGGCTCTCCCAGACAGCCGCATTATCACCGCATATTACCCTGATTTTATACCGCACACTGTGACCATCAGGATCAACCGCGATATTCCATACAATGGGGGTTGAGGCGGAAAGGTAATCAGGCCATTGTCCTGAATCCGGCGGGATGAACAGCGGCGCACTGTTCGGAATTTCTTTCAGCTCTGATTTTTCACCATATACGGTCCGCGCGATTATGTAGTCATCATTCCCGCTCTCGGCTTCAAATTCAGCCCAGATACGGATACTTCCCAGCTGTCCCGCGACCCATGATCCGATTGTTTCAATATCATCACGTTTCCAGGTTATTTCGCCGTCATTATCCTCGGAAGCTGTAACCGGAATCCTTTCTTCCGGTCCCTGGGCCTTGTACACAGGTCTGTAAAGCACCGGCCCATACCACCGCCTCAGGGAGGGATCTTCATCGACTACGATACGGAATGTTGCCGCATTGTCCGTTGTATATGCGTCTTTGTGCCAGCCGGGTATTCCGGGCGGCTCGGGATGGATGAAAGTAAAGGTCCGGTCTTCCTGATTGCCCCATTTGTCTACGGCGATCAGACGGACATCATCCTGCCGAGTCCCGGCGTCAGGAGCATATATTCCATTCTGTATGTGTCCGAGGTTCTTGTTCCACAGAAGTGATATTCCTCCCGCCGCGGGAGCCAGCGCAAAAGTCTCGTCCGTCCCATTCCAGGCAAGAGTATATGTTTCTTCCGGATCAACCTGGTAGATATACATATCCGCTTCGTCGCCCGCGGACACGGCTTCGCCGTTTATCCTGAACAGGTATTCGCCTTCTTCCGGAAATACAATCCAGTTTTTTGAAGGAGCCGGAACAGTACGGTCAATTGTGATGAGAAATTCTTTTTCGGTTTCATTTCCGGCCATATCAGTAACAAGAATTTTTACCGAATAGATCCCGTCAGGAAGTGAAGAAATTTCCGTTCCGTTGAGTTCAACCTCACAGGGTGCCGGCAATCCCGCGTTAACCGCCGCCGAAGAGTCCAGTACCGGCTCGCCGTTTACGGGACTGACAGTCCACCGGACTGTCCCGACGCCGCAGCTTTTGGAAGCGTATTCACCGACTTTTACCGACATTCCGCGCACATTACCGGTGTATTCCTTGAAACACTCGGAACGTTCGCCGCCCTTGTTCACATCAGCAAGCCGCAGCGATATGTGTTCGTCAAGATAGGGGTAGCGGTCATAAATAATATGAGCATCACTGAGCTCGTTTGTATTTCCGGCAATATCGGTTACCTGAAAGGTATACAGAAAATTACCTTCTTTCAGATCTATATATTCTTCACGGACTTCCTGTCCCCGGTATGCTTTATGTCCCGGTATCGCTGAGTCATCCGAGTATACGGGCATATACGCACCGTCGTTTTGGTCTGATGTTTTATACTGTACCCGGCCGATTCCGCTCGTGCTGTCCCGCGCGGTTATATTCAGGCGGCTGCCTGCCTCGTTAACATAATTCGTCTCGGCTCCGCTGAGTTCCCGTCCGTTTTTGAAAACCATAGATGCAGACGGAGCAGCCGTGTCGACAGAGAAGGTATGATCAAAGGGAATCTCATTTTTGTTTCCAGCTTCATCTGTAAGATTAAAATAGACCGTATGCTGTCCGTCTTCAAATGGAATACCTATATTTGAACCGCCTGCTTTTATAAACTCCGTTACACCGGTCCAGAGAGTGGAATCCGTACTCCACTCCAGGTTGAATGAATCGGGCCATGCGGACATTGGTCTGTCCGCGTCATCTGTCGGCATCAGTCTGATGTACCCATCATTTATCCAAACATTGTCATCTTCATTAAAAGTAATGCGCGGAGGATGAACAAGCAAATACTGTATTACCTCAATTTCTATTGAATTATTTGGCGTTTCCAGATATGAGTTATACTCAAAAGTTAAAGCCCCGTAATCACGAGCAGAAAAATTCCACAGGCCACGTCTACTATCTTCCGGGGTATCATATTTAAATAATTGTCTTGTTGCGCCAGATATTTCTTTGAGCGAGCCCTCAATAACGCCTACCTGTTTTATTGTATGTACACCACTATCACCGGAAAGTTTTTCATTCGCTGCGACAATAAAAGAAGATTCTCTTGCGGCGCGTAGATAATATGATTTTTTACCAGATATTTCTTCATGCTGTATTTTTGTCCCGGACGGCTGCTCAATCCATATTTCAGGACCTGTCTTGTCAGCGCATACAACGAGTTTTTCCCTTACATTGCCGAGAAAGTCGGTTGCCCTTATGATATATACTCCATTGGCGTCAATATTAAAAGAGCTGCTTCTGCTGGCCGTATTTCCGGTCCAGTTCATCACGGTTTCCTCCGACTTCACTCCGTTAACATACCAGTTCTTTCGCGTAACGGTTATTGTTTTGATATTGACTTCATCATCGGTACAATCAAACTGGATCGTTTTCCGTATACCGTCCCAGTTCAGGTTAAGAACTTCATTATCCGTAATTTCCGGAAATGCGGGAAATGTTATTTCCGGACCTTCAGTTTTGAGTTTAAACTCAAGACGTATGGGAAGCGTAAGACCGGTTCCGTTTGGAGAAGCAACGCTTTGAGCCGGTGAATAAATCCAGTCAAGTTTAGTATTTGAAACACCCCAGCATTCCATATAAATATAGACCGTACATCCATCAGTAAAAGGCCATTTGCTGAAACTAACGTCAGCTTCAGAATCACCGGATTTAGGAGAAAGTGTAAATTTAGTGTGACCATACTCATATGGTTTACTCGACCATATAGTCAGCTTGGCATTTCTGGCTGCATTTGACGTATTGAAATAGGTAATTATTGAACCGTAGCCGCCGGAAATCTTATTCCTGGTATAAATATTCCGGTATTCGCTGAGTTTAACCTGGATTTCCCAATCCTTGACCATTGAACCAAAGGGAAGCCCCGAACCGATAATTCCTTCATGCCCCAGATTGTAACCGTCATCATTGCTTTTAAATGTATACTTGCTATACGGCTGCCCCGCGGCCTGAACGCATACGACGGCGATCAGGACCGCCAGCATAATACCTTTTTTTACCGGACTGTTTTGCATTTTGCTTCCCCGTTTTTTTACTGACCGTCCGGCGGAAAAGAATTCCCCCCCTGACAGCTGAACTATATATAGCTATATAACCGGCTTTAACCGGTTTTCATAATTCCCTGATATCAGAATGCGGACGCGGATAAAAAATCACCATCACCAAAAGCATTTACATGAAAAAGAGAGAGCTTTGACAGAACGCTTCCTTTACCTGCTTTCAGAAATGGAATTTTATGAACAGAAAAAATGCGATGTAATGAGAAAAAAAGAAAAAAAGATGAAAAGACCCGCGCAGTACAGCGGCCGCGCAGCAGAACAGACCAAGCAATAAACACACATATTACCCGTTGTAAAAACATTATTGTATCCTTATATTTCATTATATTATAGATGGCTTACATTAATAATTACAAAACAGCGTTTCCGCCGCTCCGCATAAAGATATTTTTTAAATGTCAGAGATAATTCCGGCTGGCTTTTACCGACCCTCCCTTAATCCTTCGCCGGAACCAGCAATTACGGGAATATTTATTTCCTTTTACGGTATCTATTGTACTTCATATATTTTTTTTTGCAAGCGGTTTTTTTAAAAAAGCAGAATTAAACTGAGAATCATACGTACCGGATTCCGGAAAAAATCAGAAGGCCCAGCCATACATACGGCAGAATATTGTATTATGAAAACAACCCTGGTATATACGCTATAAGTATATACTATATTATCAGAGTATGTACTTATAGTATATATAAACGGTATACAGGAAAAAATCCGAAAGCCGGTTCATAAACTCGAATGGGAATCAAATTATGGAAAATGCCGGTAAATACTGAAAACGGCCGCCTGACAATGCCCATCCAGGGTCAATACCGGCGGCCGCACCCAGAATATCAGCGTCAGATTATTTTCCCTTTATAATATCAAACACATCCCTGATATTTAAAAGGAGTTCCCGTTTTTCCTCAATGGACAAGGTATCAATATCAACCACTTTGTTCTGGAAAACTATTTCCCTGCCGTCAACAATCTTTATCAGGCTCGCTGATTTTTTGCTGTTTTTTACTCTCACCGGGTTATAGGCTTTTACCGGCGAGGAAATTCCCTTAAGAGAATATTCGCCCGCTTCGGCACATTCGATCTCGTCTCTTACCAGCATATATGTTTCATAGCTTATAAGAATGGTATCCGGTTTCGCGGCGGATTCATACCTGGCGGCAAGATTGACATTGCCTCCGATAATTGTATAGTCCATTTTTGTTTCGGACCCGAAATTGCCTATAGTACAATAACCGGTGTTGATGCCCATACGCGCATGGAAGGGACGTTCAATTCCCGCGCTTTCCCATTCAATACGGAGCTCGGCAAGACGTTCAAGCATTTCCATTCCCATTTTAACGGCGCGCAGCGCATGGTCCTGGTCAGAGGTAAATTCGGGATCACCAAAAAACACCATAACAGCGTCACCGACATACTTGTCAATTGTACCTCCGTACTTTTCAGCTATCCGCGCCATATTATCAAGATAGGAATTGAGAAGGGCTGACAAATCTTCCGGCTCCATGGATTCGGTTGTCTTTGTGAAATCCACTATATCTGAAAAAAAGATAGTGAGTTTTTTTCTGTAATGTTTTTCAGTTGAAACTTCCCTGTCGCCGCCCGCGATTGACGCGTACAGTTGCGGTGAGAGATAGTGTTTCATTTTGTTGTTCAGAGTTTCGATTGTCCTGGTCCTGTCTTCAACGGTTTTCTCAAGGCCGCGGTTCATCTCCTGAATAGTAAATATTTTTTCATTTAACTGGGCCCGCATTTCATTGAAGGCCGTTCCCAGTCTGCCGATTTCATCCTTTACGGTTAAGACAATTTCATGCGCAAGATTTCCCGAACGGACAACATTAACTCCATCGAGGAGCTGTCCGATCGGATTGAGAATAGTCGCTGAAATTCTGATAACCATAAAAGACACGATAATAATAATACAGACCGCGAGTATTGCGTATATGAGGGCGGCGGCCCCGAAGGTGGTTATATAAGGAAGGGATGACAAATAAACATGCAGCACAGCGACCGGGTCCCCATTTGTACTGAAGATGCCGCGGTATTCATTAAGCCCTGCCCCTGTGAGACTTATGCGTTCCGTATTTTTTTTCAGCAGGGCTATATCATTATAATGTTCAAGGGTTATCGCAAGATCGTCCGTTGCAATAACCGGTTCCGCATTTACATAAATGGCAAGATCGCTCTGGAGGTTTCTGGAGAGCTGACTGAAGAATTCAAAATTATCGGAAAAAACAAACCGCACCATTACTATGCCGGTAACCTCATTATTCCGTTTTACCGGAACCGCGGCTATGTATGCAGGAAATAATTCCTGCAGCCCATTTACCAGGTTTATGGTATCAATAATTTTTCTGTCTTTCAGGGCTTCCTGGAGAACAACCTGTTCGGAAGGAGATATCTGTTTACGCCCGGTGAATAATTCAGAATCCGTTTTGCCTATATCCGCCATAATTGATCCGCCGCTGTCAAAAACAGTAACATAATACATTTTTTCTTTGGCAACCTGCGGCATGAGATATTCAGTAAGTTTTTCCCTGCTTGCAAGGTCAATGCCTATTTGAATGGAACGGTCAGCGGCGATACTCTCCGCGAAAGCAAGTGTTTCATTTTTCTTTGCTTCCATAAAAACATCGGCAAGCTGGATTTTATTGCGGATGAGACTTACCGCTTCCCTTTTTGTAAAGAAATAGAAATATGTCAGAGAAAAAATACTCATCAGAAGGACAATAGCAACGGATATGACGAGGAAATTTCTCTGCAGGCGGCTTTTAATGGAATCCTGTTTGTTTACTGAAAACTCATATTCTTCCAGTAACTTTTTTTCTATGGCTCCTTCAACTGCATCCTGTACGACTTCAATATCACTCATTCTCTTCTCCCTTCAATAAATATATAATTGACTCATATCCTGACAGGCTTATCAGGGTTGAGAGTTTCGGACCCTGTTCCTTCCCCAGAAGAAGAAGATACAGGACGCGGTAAACATCTTTCTGAAATGCCGCGGCTTCAGGATTATTAATAGTATCAAGGGAATCCCCATGATTTTTTTTGGAGCGTCATATAGTAATTGCTGTATGGCGTCCTCATCCGCGCTTTCCGGCAAATGTTCCGCAATATATGAAACGGCTTTTCGGCATTTACCGGAAATTTCCTTCCAGACAGCAGTATTCCTTTCTTTCAGAAGAACGGGTACATCCTGGGTCATTCCGTATGTATAGATAAGTTTTTTGTACATTTGATCCGCGGCAGAACCTTGGTAAAAAAATCCGGTTCCGCGTCTTTATACGGATGGATGCTCCGAAGCAGTTCCGCGGCTTTTTTTTCATCACCGCCGGCAATTCCGGTCGCAGCTATAACTGTTCTGAAAGGTATGGGATATCTGCAGAATTCTACACCCTTTGTCGCGAGTCCGAATATCCTTTTATCTTCAGCAGTCGCGGAACCGTCCGTAATTTTTGTCATAAAGAGATCCCATTCATGGTACATTCTGTTCAGCCCGTTATCCATATCTATTGAAAAAGGTTTATCGGGACTGTTCTTTAAAAAGAGCCATCTGATAATGGCTGGTTCCAGCAAATCCGTTAATCGTGTTGAAAGCGATTTTTCACCCTGTGCGCGGGACACTTTTGCGATTCCGGGGATGCCGATAAACCGGTACAGAAGGGAAAACGGGGCCTGCCCGCCGAAAACCTGCTCCGCGATCCTGCTCGAAACGGCATAGCTTCCCGTTTCCGTAAGCTGGTTTTCTCCCGAGCTTTCATACCTGACGATATCATCAGTCCACCGCATTGCCCAGTTTGCCTTCCACATCAGTTTTCCGAAAAAACTGTCATTCAGTGTATAGGAAGATACGGTACCGCAGGCCCTGCATTCATATGAAATGCTGTCACTTTCCTGGTCATATCCGGTCACTGTAACAAGGTCCCTCTGGCATTGACTGCAGTAGACTTCAAGCGGATAGTAAGCTTCCCTCGCGGCAAGCAGTTTATCATCATAGGGTTTTTTCTCCCCGTTAATTATGTCAAAAATAACATCCCTTTTCTCTATTGCCTGCCGGATATATTTCAGATAAGCGCCGGATGCATATACCTGAGACTGATAATTATATTCCGGGTGGATTCCTATTGTTTTCAGTCCGTCTTCAAATACTTTCATATAATGTTCGCCGTAAGAAGGATATCCTCCCTGAAAATCAGGCACCTTGCCCAGCGGCTTCCCTATATGGTCCTTTATGGCTTCGCGCGTTGTGAACCAGGGAATTTTACAGAAATGGTCAAAATCGTCCCAGTAATATATTAAACGGGTCTTCCTCCCGCGCCTCGAAAGCTCTTCGGCAACAAAATGGGAAATGGCAATTTCCCTTAATATACCAAAATGTATAGGACAGGAAGGGGTCATTCCAGCGGCGCAGGTAATAGTATCATTGGCGGATACGGACACCGTATCAAGATATAACAGAAGGGCATCCGCAACTTCATCAAGCCAGAATGAACCGCCTTTTATTTCGTATTTCATTGTATGCTGTCACTCCCTGCATAAACGAGCTGGTCTACACTGGAGAGAATAGACAAGGGAACGGAAAAACCGATTTCCTGTGCGGTATCAAGGTTCAGTATAATTGACGGAACCCCTTCAAGTCGCTGCGAAAGAATACGCGGAGTAACTCCGGAAAGAATTGCGGCAATTTTTCGCGCGTTATAAAAACCGAATTTCTCGGTTTCGAGAGAGGAAATCCCAAGCATAATCCCCTGATCCACACGGATTTCACCTTCGAGAGCAAAAGAGGGTATACGGGCTTTATTGAGAATTGCCACGACCTCATCCATTATGTCATATTCAGTTATCGCTGTTGACGCGCCAAGATAGACAGCATCAACCCTGGTACACAGGTCCCGTAAGGCGGACAGATACAGGCGTGTTGTATCCGGCGCCATTACTTCCTTTACATTAGTATTTCTGACCAGCGTAAAGCCTTTTTTCCTCGCGACCAGTTCCACATCATTTACAGCCCCATACAGGCGGCCGTATTCATCATCTCCATACAGGATTCCAAGTCTTTTAAATCCGGCAAAATCATGAAAAAGCTGAACCTGCCGCTGATACTGGCCTGGATCAACGCGGCAGGTTACAAAATCACGGCCTGAATCATCGAGGGAATAGATAATGCCTGAGCCGACAGGATCGGTAATACCTTCCATTAAAACCGGAATCGGATAATTTTTATAACGGGTGAACAGCTTGCCGGCAACGCCGCCGAAGGCAATAACCAAATCAACATCAGGTTTCCTGTCCGTGAAAAATGCTCCGGCTGCTTTTGTGTTTTGGCCCCATTCAAGATCGAGGATATACTCTTCAGGGAATTCGATATACTCGCTGAAGTCGCCTATTGATTTTACCATTTCCCTGATTGTCTGTTTTTCGGGAATTACTGTATCGAAATTTGCCCAGCCGTTTGCAATCAGCCCGGAAAGGATACCCCTGAAATGCTCGTCAAATTCCCAGTACGTTCCGCTCTGCAGTATTGCAATTCTGAAGGGTTTTCCGTCAGCCCGTCTGCGGGGAAGATATGAATCGGACAGCTGGATTGCCGTCGCCGCATAATTGGTAAACCCGGACAGTAATTCATTGTCAGTGTGCCGGCTTACAGGAGCGGAGCCGTCAGCAGAAAGATATACTTCGTCTGAATTGATGATAATATCAACAGGAACATTAAAGCCTATTGTTTTCGCGGTCGCCAGGTTAATCGCGACAGACGGAATACTTTCAAATATCTGCGGGAGTTCCCGGGGTTTTATTCCTTCAAAAATATGCGTAATCTTTGTCGCCGTATAAATACCCGACCTGATCATACCGCTTGAAGCCAGACTGAACAGTATGCCGTCTTTTACACGCACAGAACCTTCCAACGCGAACGAGGGGATCTTTGCTTCATTTATAATATGCACAATTTCGGGAATAATATCATATTCGGTAACGGCTGTCGAAGCGCCGATGTATACCGCATCCGCGCGGGAAACCACATCCCTGAGCGCGTCAAGATACATATCTACAGTATCATCATCCATGTCTTCCTTGACATTGGTATTGCGTATTATTTCAAATCCGAGTTCCTCGGCGACAGCTTCCACATCCCGGACCGCTCCATAAATGACACCGAATTCATCGTCGCCATATACAATGCCGAGTTTTTTGAACCCCGTCAGTTCATGAAACAAACGCACCTGCTGCCGGAATAATTCGGGATCGATTTTTACTGAAAAGAAATCCTTACCTGAATCGGTAACCGTTTCCGTAACGCCGGCGGCCAGAGCATCAGTTATGGCGTCCGCAATGACCGGTACCGGATACGAATCCTGCTGATAAAACAGTTTTGCGGCCATCCCGCCGTAAGCAATAACAACATCGGCATCCGGTATTTTTTCAATCATGGCCTGTTCCGTTTCTTCATAATTATCCCCCAGGATAAGTTATGAAAAAGCTCAAGAGGGAATTCCAGATACTCACTGTAGTCCCTTACGGAAATCCATTGAAGCAATTGTTCACAGGTCACAACTGACGCGGGGATGGAAATGGAATTGGCCCATCCGATATTGGAGAAGCCTTCAATCAAACCTTTCAGGTTATCAAAAAACTCCCAGTAATCCCCGGAAATTACAACTGAAATCCGGTATTTTTTTCCATCATTTCTGAGCTGGGGATCAGGGATTGTTTCATCTTCCGGAAAGTCATCCGGCCGGTTTTCATTTATTGCGGTTTTTACATTCTGCCGGACCCAATTGGTTTCCTGTTCCGCTCCGCCCCAGAAATTATCAGAAGAAAGGCTGTCAATTGTACAGGAACATAAAAGTACGGAAACAAGGAATAATACGGCGAAACAGCCGGCACGGGATATATTATGCTTCATGGCGGATTCCTCCCCATCTTCCGTTTTTGCCCAATAGCAGAAACGCTATGGCACCGACGGCCGACCATACTCCGATAAAAAGCATGCTTGCGGAAAAACCGGCGGACATAATAATAAGACCTGTTACGGTCGGTATAAAAACGGAAATTATTTTTTCGATTGTTTTATAACTCTGTAAAAGGTTTTCTTCCGATATGCCCTTGATATTTCCAGAAGATACATAGACCTCTTCGACCGCATCTATAAATACATTATCGACACCCATAGCTATAAGAACACAGACAAAGAGGAAAATTCCGCCTGCAGGATACATGCCGAACAGAATCAATACAATGCCGACACATAATGAGCCGAATGACAGCAGCAGCTTATCA
The DNA here is from genome assembly GCF_022376835.1 of Brucepastera parasyntrophica. Lineage (GTDB taxonomy): Bacteria > Spirochaetota > Spirochaetia > Treponematales > Treponemataceae > Brucepastera > Brucepastera parasyntrophica. The sequence goes on along the minus strand of NZ_CP084606.1, from coordinate 3,151,967 downwards.
TTCTTAACATAATCGGAAAGTGTGCTGACAAATACGGCGCCAAGACTGACAATACTGAAAATACTCAGAAAACGTCCTATATTTCCCTGCGTCATTCCCAGCGTATCGCTCATATACAGCGGAAGCAGGAACTGGAACAGTCCGACATAAATCAATTGGAATGGAATATTTATACAGAGGATATATACGATAACATGCCGGGATGTGAGTATCCGTAAAAAACTGCGCGCCGTTAAGCGGTTCTCATTAACCGGTACAACAGCCTGCGCTTCTTTTTGTTCATCAGGCTCACTGTCTTTTTTAATACAGAAAAAGACAAACAGAAGAAACAGGACAGCAAATACAATGGATACCCATATACCAGCAGCATAGCCGAATTTATTGACAATAATTCCTCCGACCGGTATGGAACATATCGAAGCGGCGGCAAAGGCCGCGGCATTTGTGCCGAACCCCCTGCTCCGTGTTTTTTCATTTGTATATGAAATAACCAGCGAGGAAGTACTTAAAAGCACTCCTCCGAATCCGAAGCCCGCGACAAAACGCGCGGCAATCAGGACAGGTATGTTTTCAGAAAATATTGTCAGAACTGAACCGGCAATAAAAACCAGCGTCATAATAATGTACCGGTTCCGTATGCTGAGATTTTTCATGCCGAACAGGGTAATAAACATTGCGACCATAATACCGAGCATGTACGAACTGACAGGAAGACTGATAATAGTTTGTTCCGTGAAAAAACCAAGGCTGTACGGATTCTGCAGATATATGTGCTGGATAAAAATCGGAATAAACGAAAGGGTTTCAAATGCCGCGAACATAAAAATAAAGGTGCTGATCTTTATAAGCCGGAGACTGTTTTTTTCATCTTCTTCATTCCGCACAGTATTTATCTGCTTCACATGTCGCCGTCCTGACAGGAAGGCAAAGAAATCTTTAAGCAGGAAGGCGAATATGAGGGCGACTACAATAATAGTCCCGGAATCGAGCGCCATATCCCTCAATATATTGTTAATCATGGGCCGGTTAACCCGCAGAACAAGATATCCGTTGCCGAATACGGAAGTCAGGGGAATAATAGTCAGGTCCGGGTCCTGTCTGGTCAGACGCGCATCGGAACCTTCGCCGGATTTGTGTATATTTTCCCGGTGCGTTTCATAGAGAATATTAAGATTTATGTCGGTTATATACATATCCGCGCACTGGGGATTCCCATCCATACGCTTTGCGAGGTATGAGTCCGCCCGTCCGAGGTCTTCAAGTTTAATATTATAATCAAGCGGTTTTTGAAAATCCTCCGCAATTGATTTTGCCAGAACGGACATATTCTTGTTGAACATTCCGGTAATGGATGTATTGTACAAATTATAATTCTGAACCGTAAAAACCAGCTGGGAACCAAGCAACAGAATAACAGTGACAATTGTTTCAACTCTGCGGTGCTGCGGCAATAACTGCAAAAGCAGATAATACAGCCCCAGAGTAACGACCAGAAAAATCAATCCTGTTTTGACCAGCGTTTCCGCGGTCTTGTATATGTATCCGGATATTGTCTTTTCGGAAAATTCAACAAGAAGGGTTCCTTCAAAGGTCCTGCCCTCCGAATACAGGGGAATGCAAATATAATAGGAATCAAGAAATTTAACTGTTTCCGAAGGAGGCCGGTCTTCGCCCGCAGCAAGATCGCTTCCCCGGAGAAACTGGAAGGGAATATGGTTTTGATTCATAACAGTCCGTGTGGAATACAATATAACGTCGTCCCTGTCAGCAACATAAAAATGCTGTATCCCGGATCCCTGTTTTATAGAATCATAGAATATTTCATCAATCTGATTGTCAAGCAAATAAAGCTTTTTCCCCAGGTTTAACGCGCTTTCAATTCTGCTCTTGACAGCCTCGCCCTGAATGCTGAATTGGCTTACCAGCGAATCCCGGTAGGTCGATTCAAAACCTGAAATATCCAATACGCCGTTAAGGGTAAAGGCAATAAGCAGGATCAGACCGAAACCTGCAAAACCTGACCAGAATGTTTTACTATTATTCACGAATATTACTCCTTTAAGATAATTCTGGTTATGTATGTATTGAGCAGAGCCTGCGAAGCCGCGGCATAATCCGCGGTAAAACCGACATATTCACCGGCAGCATATTTTCGCTGTGAATCAGTAATGTCCGCCACAGTAAAATCAAAAGTCTGTCCCGCTATTTCAACAGCCGGATCAACAGGAACAATATCGCCGGAAGAAGCTGCGAGTACGCCGAAGTCAAGGACAGCGCAGAGGCGTTTGCCCGTCTTTCTCGGCTGCCGGAGACCGCCCAGGGCCGTATGACCGCCGCCGTCCGGTCCGGTTATTTCCTTTTCCCTGATTTCAATAATTTCACCGTACAGAGTAAAGGCGCCTGTTCTGAATCCCGGCAAATACCCTCCGGAAGAAGAATCATGGCCGAAAAAGATACCCTCGCCTATTCTTATTTCGGAAACAGGCGCGGAAAGCCTGCCTTCCGCCAAAAGCTGATATACAACAGTTCCTCCGACAGATATGTCCGGATTGCCTGGTATCAGGGCCGCGCATTGTTTTAAAATTTCAAGGCTCTTCGCATCCGGCATTTTTCCGGAAAGGCAGGCAAAATTTGCCGAGACTCCCTCGATCGGAAGCGTTTTAAACCGCGCGATAATATCCGGGAGCTGATCAGGATAAAAACCTTCTTTCAGATCGCCCACTTCAACAATCAGCATTATGCCGGGTTTCCGTCCGGAAGGCAAAAGGGCCGCCGCGGCAAGCAGCTTTTCATCCGAAACAAAAAGCCTGTCCGGCCATAAGTATTCAGGTATATCCGGCAGCGCGCGGATATCGCTCAGGCGGGTTTTTATAAGTGATTTGGAAAATTTTCCTGCGAGTTCAGGCGGCAATGCCAGAAAATTCGGCATATTACTGTCGGCGACCGAGGTTATTCCTTCCTTTTCAAGTATCTGAAGGATTTCCGGATCGGAGGTACAGAATTTGGTAACAGCTGTCAGACTGAGGCCGGATTGGCCGGCTAAATCCCGGAATTTGCGTATATTATAGAGTATTGGGTCAGGATCGATCTCAATATACGCCATTATTTTCTCAATCTCCTCGCAAATGGGTTATCTGGAACTTTTAACTGGAAAATATACTCGTAAGTATATCACAGTTTTTTGCAGAAAGCCATAAAAGTTATTAAAGAATATTCATGGGCGGGCAGATGGACCGCTCCGAATCCGGCGGCTTCAATCTTTCTTTTTAAAGCGGTAACACCTGAAAAACACGCCGGCCTCCGTCCTGTTTTCAGACTTCCTTCTATTGACTTTTTTTTGTTTTCAGCTACTTTTTACTTCCGAACACAGAAATGTTGATGACAGTCATCTGGAAACGGAACACATAATAGTTGACATCCTGTTCCATATTATGTAGACTATTGACACTCATCTCGTGAGTGCACGTACTGTGTAAGCGAGAGTGGTGGAATTGGCAGACACGCCAGACTTAGGATCTGGTGCCTTGGCGTGAGGGTTCAAGTCCCTCCTCTCGCACAATTCCACACAGTAAAACAGGCAGATTTTGCGGGAATAGCTCAGTGGTAGAGCGCCACCTTGCCAAGGTGGATGTCGCGGGTCCGACTCCCGTTTCCCGCTCTTACTCCAAAGCGGTTCGGAAAAAATCCGGATCGTTTTTTTTTATCCGGCCTGGCCGTAAAGGCCGTGAATATCTAAACAATGAAGAGGAATAGTATGAACCTTACCAAGCAAATCACCAAGCTTGACAAATCACGTGTAAAACTCGATGTAACAATTTCTAAAGATGACGTTGAATCGGCATATAAAGAACTTCTTCAGAAATATGCAAAGACAATCCAGATTCCCGGATTCAGAAAGGGTAAGGTTCCCATAAATATTCTTGAACAGAAATACGGAGACGCGCTCAGGGGAGACGCGGCCGGAGATATCATCGATAAGGCCCTGGGGGAAATTTTTGAGACGGCAAATGAATTTGAACGCCCCCTGCCCTATGCCCAGCCCTCGCTCGATGAGGCGCCGGATTTTGACCCGGCGAAAGACCTCACATTCTCACTGACCTATGACGTATTTCCCGAAGTAAAACTCGAAACGCTTGACGGTTTCAAAATAGAAGTTCCCCAGGTTGCAATCGGTGACGCGGAAATGAAGGAAGAACTTGAAGCAATCAGGGAACGGAATGCCCTGGTTGTGGACTGCGGAGATAACGAAAAAGCAAAAAAAGACGAAATCGCAACGGTCAGTTACAGTGAACTTGATGACAGCGGAAATGTTATTCCCGGAACTGAACGGCAGGATTTTGTGTTTACCATCGGGACCGGCTATAATATTTTCAAGTTTGATGATGATATTATCGGGATGAAAAAAGGCGAGACAAAGGACCTGACAAAATCCTATCCGGAAGACTTTGAGGACAAGGATCTGGCCGGAAAAACAAAAAAAATCAGGGTAACGCTGACCGCTCTCAAGGTTAAAAATCTCCCCGAACTGGATGATGAACTGGCCCAGGATGTAAGCGAAAAATATAAAACCCTCGATGATCTGAAAAATGACATCAAAAAGCGGATGGAAGCCGCGCTTGACAACAAATTAAAGGAAATCAAGCAGAACAGCCTTCTGGAACAGATTGTCGAAAAAAACACCTTTGATCTGCCTGAATCCATGGTTGCGGCCGAACTCGAATCACGCTGGCACATGCTGGCGCAGCGCTTCGGGACTGATACGGAACAGCTTGAAAAAATCATAACCTCTTCCAATCAGACAAAGGAAAGCATGCTTGAGGAATGGCGTCCGGAAGCTGAAAAAATGCTCAAAAGCAGGGTGGTCGTCGAACTTCTCATAAAAGACAGGGATATTACCGTAACTCCCGAAGATGTGGAAGAAGAATACAAAAAAATTGCCGAAGGGGCGGAAATTTCCGTTGATGAGGTGAAAAAACACTATTCCGATCCCCGGAAAAAAGAGTATCTTATAGATGACATTAAAGAACAGCGGCTGTATGCACAGCTTCTTGAAAAATGCACTATTGCAAAAGGTAAAAAAATGGCCTTTGCAGATCTCTTCAAAAATGGACAGTGATATGAATGTACAAATGAGCAATCTGGTTCCCTATGTTGTTGAACAGACCGGCAATGGGGAACGTTCCTATGATATTTTTTCCCGTCTCCTGAAAGACAGGATTGTTTTTATTGACGGCGAGATTAATGATGTGACCGCCGATCTGGCGGTCGCGCAATTGCTTTTTCTTGATTCCCAGAACCCTGAAAAAGACATCAATCTGTATATAAACAGCCCGGGCGGTTCCGTGACGGCCGGCCTCGCTATTTATGATACCATGCAGCAAATCCGCTCAGATATTCAGACTTTCTGTCTCGGCCAGGCGGCAAGTATGGCAGCCATTCTGCTTGCGGGCGGAACAGCCGGCAAGCGTTCGGCCCTGCCCTCTTCACGTGTACTCATTCACCAGCCCTGGGGCGGTGTCCAGGGACAGGCTTCCGACATAGGAATCCAGGCCCGTGAAATAATCAGGCTGAAAAAACTGACCATTGAATATTTCGCATATCATACAGGCAAGCCCGAAGAACAGATTGCTTCCGATATGGAACGGGACTTTTTCATGACCCCGCAGGAAGCCCTTGAATACGGCATCGTCGATCAGGTAATGAAGCGGAGGAAACATGGCAAAGCAGAGAAATGACCGCGGCCTTGTTTGTTCGTTTTGCGGAAAACGCGAAGACGCCGAACACAGGATGGTAAGCGGCCCGGGGGTTTTTATCTGCAACCAGTGCGTCGATGCCTGCAAGGACATCTTTGACGAAGAAAACACCCAGATTGCGACCCAGTTTACCGGTGAAATTCCCACACCAAAAGAAATGAAGGAATATCTCGACCAGTATATAATCGGACAGGACCTGGCTAAAAAGGCCCTGGCTGTCGCGATTTACAACCATTACAAACGCATCACTAATGTAAAGCATACTGATGAAGATATAATGATTGAAAAATCCAATGTTCTTCTTATCGGACCGACAGGCTCGGGAAAAACCCTTCTGGCCAGGACAATTGCGCATAAAATGAAGGTTCCCTTTGCCATAGCGGACGCCACTACACTGACGGAAGCCGGCTATGTCGGGGAAGATGTGGAAAACATCCTGCTCAAACTGATACAGAATGCGAATGGAAATATTCCCGCTGCGGAGCGCGGCATCATTTATATTGACGAAATTGACAAGATCGCCAGCAAAGGTGAAAATGTTTCAATAACGCGCGATGTTTCCGGTGAGGGCGTCCAGCAGGCTCTCCTTAAGATAATTGAAGGAACAACGGCCTCCGTTCCGCCCCAGGGCGGACGCAAGCATCCCAACCAGGAAATGCTGAAAATTGATACAACAAATATTCTGTTTATATGCGGCGGAGCATTTGTCGGCCTTGATAAAATAATCGAGGCGCGGGTTGCGCAGCACCCGATGGGTTTCGGCGCTGACATAAAACTGCACAAGGAAAAAAACCTTGCCGAGCTGTTTGACCAGCTCAGCCCGGATGATCTGATAAAATTCGGAATGATCCCAGAATTCATCGGACGGCTTCCCATGACAGTGGCTCTCACTGATCTTGGAAAGGAAGACCTCAAACATATTCTGACCGAACCGAAAAATGCTATTGTCAAACAGTTTCAGGCTTCGCTTGCGATTGATAATGTTGAGCTTATCTTTGAGGATGACGCAATTGACGCAATTGCCGATCAGGCGATACGGCAGAACACCGGAGCGCGCGGCCTGCGGGCAATTGTCGAAAAACTTATGATGGAACTTATGTTTGAAATTCCCTCAATTCCGGGAAACAAAAAGGTCATCATTTCAAAGGACGTTGTTGAAAAAACTGAAAAACCAATCATAAAACGGATTGAACAGAAAACAGCATAAAAAAAGCCCTTAAAGGGGCTTTTTTTATATTATGGAAGTAATGCAGTCTATTGTTCCCTGCGCGCTTTTTTTCCAGTTAAAAGCTTCAACCCATTTAATTCCGCGGTTAATCAGGTCATTGCGGAGCGGTTCGTTTTCGCCTCCGGGGGTTTTAACGAGGCGCCCTATTGCCTGGGCAATATCCTCGGGATTATTCTGGTCAAAATAGACCGCGCAGTCGCCGGCCATTTCGGGAAGCGCTCCGGCGTTTGCGCAGGCGACAGGAAGGCCGCAGGCCATTGCCTCAAGAACAGGAAGACCGACACCCTCAACCGCAGAGGGGAAAACACAGACATCCGCAGCTGAATATAATTCAGGAAGATTCTGGTGAGGGAAATATCCGGTAAGCAGTATATCGGAAGAGACCGGAGACTTCAGGACCTCCCGGTGTACAATTTCAGCATTGATTCCGTCAGCGCCCGCAAGTACCAGGCGGTGAGGAGCCCCGGTATTTTTTTTGAAAATGGAAAAACCTCTGATTAATTCCACGTGACATTTTGCCGGAAAAGCGACGCGCGAAGCATAAATTATATAGGGCCGCCTGATCGAAAACGGATGGATTAATACGGCCTCATTGCTTATCTGGGGCCGGGGATAAAAAAGATTGGTGTCTATGCCATTATGAATAACCTGTATCATTGACTCGGGGATACGGAGATTAACCAGATCGTTTTTTATAAAATTGCTAGCGGCAATTATCAGTTTCGCTTTTTTCAATTGCATCCGGTGAAATCCGGAAATAAAATCATCATCGGTGTTTCTGGAAATATTGGAAAAAAAATCCTGTATAACAACAACAGAAGGGACAACATAATTCAGGGGAAGCAGCTTTATTCCTGCCGGAAAAAGAACCGCGTCATACTTTTGTTTTTTTACAAATGAAGGATACCGGAAAAAATGCCATAAATGTTCGGCGAACAGACTGTCGGAAACAGAAAGACCGGTGTATGTTACAGACTCAAGGCCCGAAGAATAGGTATAACGGTCAAGTTCCGGACCAAAAAGGTCAACCTGAAAATCAGAAGCAGGTAAATTGCGCACCAGAGATAAAATATAAGAGCCTATGCCTGATCTGCCATGATCACAACCGAAAGTATTTATACCTATTTTCAATATACCCTCCGCCAAAATCCGGTTACCAATATATTATTTTCAGTTTTTTCCATAGTAATAATTCGCCGGGATAATATTAATTGCAATTGTTTTTTGGGCATACAGCCTCTCAGACTATTAGTATAGCACTTTTCAGCCTATTATGCTATCCTGTTTTAATGAATAGTTTTTCCAGTTTGCCTATTTTACCTGAAATTTACGAAGCTCTGGCAGCAAAATCAATTACGGAGCCGACCGAAGTCCAGAAAATGGTTATTCCATCCATTCTTTCAGGTGAGAATGTTGTATTTCAGTCAGAGACAGGAACGGGAAAAACGCTGTGTTTTTTGATTCCGGCCTTCATGAGATCACTCGGGGACGGAAAAAAAGCGCCGCAGATACTGATTGCCGCGCCGACAAATGAACTGGCATCCCAGATAAAAACTGAAGCGGTTAATCTCGCATCCGCGTCCGGACTGCCGGTTTCTTCCGCCCTGCTCATCGGAGGAGCCCCTCTGAAACGACAGTTCGATCTGCTTAAGCAAAAGCCTTCCATTCTGATCGGCGGACCTGCCAGGCTCCTTGAACTTATCCGGCTGAAAAAGATACCGACCCAATCCCTTTCCATGATAATTCTTGATGAAGCGGACAGGATGCTTGCTCCCGAAATGAGGGACATTTTGAGGGACCTGCTGAATGAAATGCCCTCCGTCGCCCAATATATTGCCTGTTCGGCTACAATGACAAAATACCATCTGACGCTGTTAAAAAAATGATCCCCGGACATATAAAAAAAGACGGTGATGATAAGGAAAACAAGCCCATATCCTTTCAGCTCATATCGCTGCCGCCGGAAGATGTTCTCAAAAGAAAAATCGAACACTGGGCTTTTTTCAGTGAAAGGCGCGATAAAATCGAAGATTTAAGAAAATTCATACTGGCTGAGCAGCCCGAAAAAGCGCTTGTGTTTACGGCGCAGACCGGACAGGTTGAACATATTGCTTCACGGCTCCAGTACCGGGGTGTGGCCTGTTCCGCCCTTCATGCAAAAATGTCAAAGCTTGACCGGAAAAAGAATCTCGATGCTTTCAGATCCGGCAAAACAAAGATTCTGATAACAAGTGACCTTTCCGCCCGGGGTTTGGATATTCCGGACATAACTCACATAATCCAGATGGATGTCAGTGACAATGAAGATTTTTTCATTCACCGCGCGGGAAGAACAGCGCGCGCAGGCAAAACAGGAATCAACGCGGTATTCGGGGATGAACGGGAACTGCGCGAGCTTGCCCGCATAGAAAAAAAGCTTGGAATTATCATTTATCCGAAAATAATGTACGGGGCAGGATATGTACCCCTGAACAGGATGAAACCATTCAATAAAATACCTCGCCGCAGAGCAGGGCAGACCTTCGGTCTGAGGTATTTTTCTCTCCCGTGGAATTGGTCCCGGGTTTAATACCATGGAACCTATAAAAACTAACGTTTTTACAGGTTGTTATATAAACCGTCGCAGAGCAGTCAGCTCGAAGAGCTGCAGACCTTTGGTCTGGGGTATTCGCAGGTCGCGTAAGCGGCCATTAAATCGTTACCTTGCAGAACCCCAGCCGCAGGCTGATTAAACCCTCGCCTCGAATAAGCCGCTTTCCGGAATTACAGGCAATCAGTAAAAATATTCAAAACCGACAAAAACATAATGATTGAGTTCACGGCCGGTGGCGGAATTGCGCCAGACAGCAAGCTGTTCCTTTGCCCGGGCTTCAATAGCGGCATCATCATCAGGATCAAGCGTTTCATCATATTTGTAGATCGAGCGGTTTATATTCGCATTTATATTGCATTCAAAACGGTATCCGGCGCGGAAAACCATGTATCCGCCTGTTTTCAGGACCGGCAGGCGGCAGACCGCGTCAAAACCGACCTGCCATATATATTGCAGCGTATTCTGCGTGAGGAAGGGTGTTGAATCCCAGTATGCATGTCCGGAATCAAGACTGTCATCATTATTGTGAATGGATCCGTCAGTATTATAAATATCTTTTGTAAGATATTCCTTCACCCATTTATATCCTATATTTTCGTTAACATTGCCATGACGGATAAGAGTACCTACAAGATCAATATCAAGCTTTTCAAGCGGACGAAAGGTTGCCTTGAGATTAAAACGGTCAGAGTTTGGGTCAAGAGAGGCCCCGAAACTCTGTCCCGCGTGAGTATAGTTCTGATAATTTATATCGTATTTATTGCGGTTATCGTCGGCCTTATGTGTGTAGCAGTAAGGAGTAACCATTGTATAGTCAAAAGAAACTCTTGTAAAAATTCCCGAAGACGGAGGAGCATAGGCAGCGCCGATCTGGCCGGCAAGCCGCCACTTTGTTTCCCACTGCAGTTTAATTATGTCATTAAAGCTGAGATCATCGGCGTACAGAACTCCGTCAATTTTCAGTCCTTTCAGAGGTTTAACCGTAAAAGTCCCGCCGATAAAGGAGTTGTCATTGAAACCGGTATTCCCCTGGGAAATCATATAGGCTGAAAAGGGAATAAGGTACATAATATCAAATCTGCCGCCGTACATCATTGATTCAAGCACGGAGATTGAAAGCCAGTCGAAAGGATGAAAATCAATGGAATGAAGTGATAAATATTTTTCAGGATAAAACTTATCTGTTTTCACATCATTTGTAGCGCTCAGGGCGTACAGGCTGAGATTAAAAGTCCATTTTGGTTTGTGAATGACAAAAGTAAACTGACCGCTGTGCAGGGCCTGCTGTCCCACAATAACACCGTTTTCCTGAAAAGGCCCGAAAGACCCTCTCATCAGGCCGACCTGAAAATAATACTCGGACGTCCCGACTGCCGCTGATGTGTTCAGTGAAGGAAGGATATAAAAAGAACCTATTCTTGCATTATCTTCTATAATATCACGTTCCGACATCTGATGTTCAGGCAGCAGAGCGTCTGACGGAAGACGGTTGGTTGCCCAGATATCAAGGGAACCGCTTACGGTGAGAAATCTATTCAGCATCAGATTGATATCGACCGCAGGTGCGACTTCCAGCTGCATATCGCCTGACATAAATTCATAGGAAATCTGGGTCTTTCCGCCTACTGAAAAGAAACGGTTAAAAAACCGGCCGTAATGGGATTCGGCTATACCGCGCTGGGTCGCGTCCCCCTGTTCTATAACAGTTTCCAGAATCTGTTTGACGAGCTGAAGTGGATAAGGCCTCGCTGCCGGCAGGGGGCCGACCAGTCCCATAGTTTCCCAGATAACAAGATCCGTATAAAAAAAATCGAGAGGATCCGCCGCGACCTGGGCAAAAGAATTAATTCCGAAGCAGGCTGCAAATAAAAGAATTATCAGCTTTTTTTTCATTATATACCGTCCTAGTTCAGCAGTTTAACAGGAAATATTTTATTTTCAGATTTTCAAAAATCATTACAAACTATACATGAGCTTCGCCGGAAACTCAAGCACAGCGTTATCAGGATTATATTTTAAAATCATGAATAAAGGAAGCTATGGAGGACAATCCATTGGTAATTTTTAACTTGCTGATATTATTTTTTACGTTTGCGGCGCAGTCCGGATCCCGCAGGATTTCGTCAGCCTTATCAAGTATTGCGTCAGGATTCCTGATATACCAGCCCGCATTGTTTTTGACGGCAAATACTATGTTGCCCCATTCCTGGCCCCGGATATAGGTGGAAAAAACAGCCGGTTTCCCAACGGCAAGCGTTTCCATCAGCATTGACGCGCCGCCTTTTGTTATCACACAATCGGCAATATTGAGAAGGTCGGGCATAAATGAGACAAAGCCGAAAACCAGGATATTATCGGTGCCCGCCTTTTTTATCATTCGGGAAATCCGTTCTTTTTGCCGGTCATTGCGGCCGCATACTACAATAAGTTTTTCAGTACTTTTCCGCCTGATAAACGCGTCAACAATTTTTTCGGCCTTTCGTAGCCCCTCGCCTCCTCCTGCAATTAATAAAATCTTTTGATTGTCCGGGACCCCAAAGTTTTTGCGGACTAGTTTTATTTTCTGCGTTTCATACGGGTGATCATATTCGCTCGAAAAAAGAAAGGGAAAAACATGTATCTGTTTTTCCGGATAGGCATATCGCTCTATTGCTTCCCTGCGTAACTTTTCCGAAAAAACAATTACTTCCATATTTTTTTCATAAAACCACAGAGGATGGGCTGTGTAGGGGTCCGTAACGATAGTAATGAGCGGTATTGAAGGGTCAACCTTATTAATGGCCTGGCGGGTAACTATTGTAAGAACCTCATGCATGCAAACAACTTTCGTAATGCCGTATTCCCGGAGCAGATGAATTAAGTGTGTTTCACCGTGCAGGGATACAAAATAATTACCGACCCTGATACTTACGGAAAGACGGGTAAGCTGGTAAAACGCGACATAAAAACTTTCAAGATAATTGGATGTCAGAGCGTATCCATCAACAAAAAACGACCTGCACAGTTTCATTTTTTTGCTGAAGCCGTCAAATAAAAAAACATCAGAGCTGCCCGGATATGAATCGACAATTGTCCGGGCCAGGGCAGCGGCAGGATTAATATGGCCGCTTCCTGTTTCAAGATAGAGAAAGGCAATCCGCTGTTTCATTACAAAATAAACCCGGAACTATTTTTTCTTTGCATTATATTCCTGTATTGTGTCCCGGTAAGCACCGAGAAGTTTTTCTGTCATTGTTTCAATTGTCCATGACTGGGCATGCTTTCTGGCATCAATCACCTTGGCGTCATACAGGGATTTATTTTCAAGCAGATCAAGGACCCGTCCGGTAAATTCTTCAGGATCGTTTTTTACCATAAACCCGCCGTTGTCCCCGCCCATAACCGCGATAGTCCCCATCTCGCCGATAGCCACAACAGGAATACCTGAAAGCATGGCTTCAATTGTGACCAACCCCTGTGTTTCAGTGAGGGAAGGAAAAACAAACATATACGACATTCCGTACACCAGGGACAAGTCTTTGCGGTCCAGATATCCGGAGAAAACGCAGTAATCCGCTAAGCCCATTTCCTCGGCTTCTTCCTGAAAAAAAGGAAGGTCAGGACCATTGCCTGCTAAAAGCAGCACAACATCACCATGCTTTTTGATTATATCGGTCATAATTCTGAACAAAAAAGAAATATTTTTTTCTTTTCCTATACGCCCGGCAAAAAGGAGAATCCGTTTTCCTTTAAGCAGAGGATATTTTGTTTCAAATTCCGCCCGGAACTGCTGTATTTCTTCGGGTGAATTTGAAAATAATTCAGGATCTATTCCTGTCGGAATGAGATAGCTGCTCCGTTTTATCTTATAGCGCCTGAGGACTTCCTGAATCTGGAGGGAAGGCGCGATGATGGTATCGGAACGGGCGGCCGCGGTTTTTATTATCCTGCGCGCAATATACTTAAGCAAAAACTTGGGTAAATACGGAATATAATTTGTAATATAGTCTTCCCACATAGTATGAAAGGTATACACAATCGGAAGAGAATACAGTTTCGCATAGTAAAAACCGAATTCACCGATTACAAATTCGGAATGAATATGAATAATATCCGGATCAAAAACATTAAGCTGTTTTGACACCCAAAACCACTTGTGAAATTTCGCAAGGCGGTCTTCTTTTGAAATAAATATCGAATGAGAGGGTACCCGTATAACAATGGGATCATCATCATGTTCGCGCTTGTCCATAGTCGGTGTCGACATTTGTCTGACTGTTTGCGAATCAGGATAAAAAGAACAGATAATTACAACCTCATGTCCGGCCCTGATGAGTGCACGGGAAAACGATTCCACTGAAACAGTTACACCATTTACCCGCGGCCAGTAGGCATCAGTGAACATAACAATCTTCATGCACGAACCTCTCCATAATATCCTATGTGTTAAACAATAGTACTTTATTTCATATTATACCATACTATTTGAGACTTTTCCGGGATAAGACGAGAATTCAGCCGCTTTACAGACAATTTCTGCGGCCTGACAAAATGAGGCCTGGTATGCTATAGTCAAATAATCTGAATTATCTGACTTTTTCCGATTGTGCGTGTTTTTGCCGTAAAGAATTAGTTAATTCATTACAGCAGAAACTTAAATTAAGGGAGTACATAGTAATTATTATCATGAATGCTGCAGAAAAAAAAGAACTGTTTGACTTTCTGGTAACAGCGGAAGGCTGGTTATCAGAGCGGCGGATAAAAACAGGCGAACCGGTTTTCTCCGATACGTCAAGGAAGAAACAGAATAGCCCGGACAGTATTGAATCCATATATACTGCGATCCGTTCCTGCAAAAACTGCGATCTCGCCGGTAAACGTACTCATGCAGTTCCGGGTGAAGGCCCTGAAAATCTCCGCGAAGTAACCGTTATGGTTATCGGAGAGGGTCCCGGAGCGGATGAAGACGCAACCGGACGGCCTTTCGTAGGAAAGGCGGGCCAGCTGCTGGATAAAATGCTTGCGTCAATCAATTTATCCAGAACGGAAAACTGCTATATTACAAACATTGTCAAATGCCGGCCCCCGCAGAACAGGGACCCGCTTCCCGAGGAAGCAGCCGCCTGCATCGGATATCTGGAAAAACAGATAGCCCTGATCCGTCCCAAAATGATTCTGGCAGTCGGACGTATTGCAACCCAGCAATTGCTTAATACAACAGAGGGTATCAACCGGCTGAGAGGCAGGTTTTTCACATACAGGGAGATTCCCCTCCTCGCGACATATCATCCCAGCGCGCTTTTGCGGAATGAAGAGCTGAAACGTCCTGCCTGGGAAGATCTGAAAATCTTCAGGGCGGAACTTGAAAAACTGCTTGCTACGGACAAAAAATAAAATACTCCGCTGTTCTGCAGCGGAGTATTTTTCTCTCCCGAGGAATTGGTCTCGGGTTTAATACCATGCAATCTATAATAACTAACGTTTTTATAGGTTTTTATAAAAAACGCCGCAGAGCAGCGGGGGTATTCGCGGGTCGCGTAAGCGGCCGTTAAATCGTTACCTTACAGAACCAGCCGCAGGCTGATTAAACCCTCGCCTCGAATAAAAAGGTACCTTGCTAATGAATCAATGGATAGAGGTTTTATTTAACCTCCCGGTAAACCAGGCATTTACATATCGGATTCCTGAAACAATTATATCAGAGATATCCCCGGATATTTCAAACATAGGAAAAAGAGTCGAGGTCCCCTTCGGCTCACGCAAAATTACCGGATTTATAATACAGGAAAGCGACCGGCTTCCGGAAGATTTTTCCCTCACTCCTGAAGCAATAAAACCCATATACCGGATAATAGATGCAGAACCCCTGTTCGGCAGGCAGGAAATACATCTTGCCAGGTGGATGGCATCGTTTTATCTTTGTTCTGAAGGGGAAGCATTGGGAACCATGCTTCCGTCCGGGAAAAAAGAAAGCGAAACAGGGGCATTTTCTTTCAGTGACAGTGATTTTCTGCCATCGGGACATGAGCTTTCTTCCGAGCAGAAACTGGCTGTGGAGGGAATTCTGAGCGGTACGGATGAACGGTCCGTCTATCTGTATGGTATAACAGGTTCCGGAAAAACGGAAGTATTTTTGCAGGCTGCGGAAGCCGTTCTTTCCAGCGGTAAAAGCATAATTTATCTGGTCCCGGAAATAGCATTGACTCATCAGGTTGCGGAAGCTGTTATACAGCGATTCGGAAATATGGCCGCATTGCTTCATTCCGAACTTACAAACAGCAAACGCCTTTCGGAATGGATGCGTATCAGAAGAGGCGAAGCCCGCATTGTAATAGGCGCCAGAAGCGCGGTATTTGCGCCTGTTCAGAATCTTGGCCTTATTATTATTGATGAAGAGCATGACGGTTCATATAAATCGGGAACAACACCAAGGTATCACGCCCGGCAGATAGCAATGCGGAAATGCGCCGATGCCCGCTGTACTCTTGTGATGGGCAGCGCGACGCCTTCCCTGGACGCCTGGTATCAGATAAAAACAGGCGCAATACGCATGTTCCGGCTCAGCAGCAGAATTGCAGGCGGAAAAGAACCGGAGATACGCATAGTCAATCTGAGCGGAAGCGACGGAGCCCTTTCCGAAACACTTATTTCCGAAATCCATGAAGCGAAAGCGGCCTCACGCCAGACAATTCTTTTTCTGAACAGACGTGGTTTTACCCACTTTTTCCACTGCAATACCTGCGGCTATGAAATGAAATGCAAAAACTGTTCGGTCCCTCTCACCCTTCACCGGAAAAAAAACAGCATGAAATGCCATTACTGCGGCTGGCAGACACAGCCGCCGTCCGCGTGTCCTGAATGCGGATCGCTTGATATCGGATATGCAGGATTCGGGACAGAGTTCATTGAAAATGAAGTAAAAAGAGCATTTCCCGGCTTTACGGTCCAGAGGATTGATACGGACAGTCTTGGAAAAAAGAAGATTTAAAAACACTCCTTGAAAATTTCCGGGACGGTAAAACAGATATTCTGCTCGGTACACAAATGATAGCCAAGGGGTTGAATTTTCCCGGTGTCAGACTTGTCGGGATAGCCCTTGCAGACACCGGACTGCATATGCCCGATTTCAGGGCAGCCGAACGGACCTTTGCCCTGATAGTACAGGTCGCGGGAAGGGCCGGACGTTTCTTTCCCGACGGCAGGGTTATTATCCAGACATGGAATCCAAAAAACCCCGCAATTGTTTACGCCAGCCGCGGAGATATAGAAGGATTTTATGCCTATGAACTGGAACAGCGTTCACAGATGGATTTTCCGCCTTTTTCACGTCTGATACGGCTGGTCTTCAGAAGCAAAAACAGCAGAATTGCGGAACAGGGAGCTGCTGAGGCTGCCGGCATACTGAAACAATACCTGCCTCCTGAAGCCGACATTATGGGACCGGCAGAATGTCCGCTTGGCCTTATAGCGGGCAATCACCGTTTTCAGATTATTCTGCGCGCAAAAAAAATGCCTCCGCTCGCAAAAGCTGTCAGGGCCTTTCAGCAAACCCGCAAACCGGTCCAGTCCCTGTATATCGAAATAGATGTGGATCCGGTTAATCTGTTATAAATCACAGATAGCATACGATACGAAATACGATGAGCGATACGATAAGGTATCGTATCGCGGATATGATAAACATCCCCGCGGACACGTACCGCTTTTTGCTGCTTTGCATCTCCTTTTATTCGTGGCGAGGGTATTTTATTGCCGTATCCACAGCTCTGTCAGGTTCATGTATGTATTCTAATGCACTCACGTATTATTTTTACAGCAGATTATTTTATACACCTTTAATTTAAGTTTCTGATATAAAAAATCAGCCAATTCTTTATATCAGAAACACTTAGAATCGGTAATAGTCAAATAATTTAAATTATTTGACTATATCAGACTATTCAAAAACCTGGCTGTAGGTTCCCAGGCTTTGTCACCATACCCGCCGGCCATCAGCCAGGCGGAGGGAATATTTCTCTCCTGCAAATAACGGAAAATGAGTTTATCCCGCTGCAGGCACTGTTCAAGGGTCAATCCAAGAAGGGCACTCGATGGAAGACCGTCTCCTATATACGGATCGGCCCCGTCTACAACAATGGCAAGATCGGGTATTATATTTCCCGATAACTGTTCAAGACCGGCAAGTCCGTCGGCCAGGCGGGAAATATATAATTCTTCTTCCCCTCCGGCAACCGGTATATCAATATCAGAGGGAACAAGCGGAGCCCGGCCTTCCTGCGCACGCGCAAGCGTGTCATGGTCGAGCGGCCAGCCTTCCGCCATATGAACTGAAAGTGTAAATATGTTTTTTTGTCTGTCTATTGTTCTGCGGAATGCAACCAGTTCCGCGGTACCGTCACCTTTATGAGCGTCGACATCTATGATCCAAATGAGCTGCGCGCGGTCTTCTTCCTGAATCCGGCAGGCTGCAATAAGAATATCATTAATGGGGCAAAATCCGGTTCCGCCGTCATAATAGGCATGATGCATTCCCCCTCCGAGGTAATAGCAAAAACCCCTGTAGCCCATCTCACCGGACCCGGACAGCGCCAGTCTGCAGGCCAGATACGTTCCCTCTGTTTGCAGCAATATCTTTTCAAAAAGGGAAGATAAAGGCAGAACCGCTTTTTCGGGACAGAACCTGTTATAATTACCGGATTCATCAATCAGTTCGTAAGCTTTCATGAGAGCAGCAGATAGACCTTCAGGACCTTCACGGTATAATTGCTCCGCATACTCGGGAGAATGGACCCGCGCAACATCACTTCGGGTTATTGAAATATGGCTGTCCTGCAATAATCTGACAGCTTCATCGAATGAATATATTGGACAGCCGGACGTACGGGGCTTTTCTTCCAGAAAGTTTATTATTCTCTGAGCGCGGGAGGCCTCAATAGGGAGCATAATTCCATAATCACGGTATTGAACACTGGTGGAAGGGGCATACAATATCATAGGGCCTCCTGTATTCTTTTTGGAAATCCGGGGCCGGCTCAATACCGTACATCCCATAAAAAAAGGCCGGCCCCCGGTGCTGTCGGCCCTGCGTTACTGCGGCAGGCGGAATATACTATATGCCGGAATTCTTCCGCAGATTTGCCTTTTTCTTCCAAATGTATAAGGGTGCCTGTAATTGATCTGACCATCTTCCACAAAAATGCATTCGCGGAAATTTCAAATATGATTTTTTCTCCCTGGGGAAAAAAAACCGCATTATAAATATAGCGGAAAGTACTGTGACTTTGATCCCCGGCCGCGGCAAAGGTCGCGCAGTCAAGCTCTCCCCGTAAGCAGGACGCCATACTATTCAATCTTGATATGTCGGGAGTCCTGGGCAAAAACCACAGATAGGGCATTTCATAGGCCGGAGGCGTCTTACCGCAGTACAAAAAATACCTGTATGTTCTCGCGCGGGCGTCAAAGCGGGCATGGAATGAATGGGGGCTTCCCTGGCTTCAAAAATACGTATATCGCGCGGCAAAAGCGAATTCAGGGCGGGAATAAATTTTTCCGCGGGAATGCTCCTGATATCCGTATAAAAATTCGCAGCCTGGCCCGCGGCATGGACGCCTGAGTCGGTCCGTCCCGAACCGGTAAGCGGGACCGGATGTCCGTGCATTTTTTCAAGGGCCCGTTCTATTTCTTCCTGAATGGTCCGGTTTTTTACAGCCGTTTTCTGGCTCTGACGCTGCCAGCCGTTAAACTGGCTGCCGTCATAGGAAATGCGCAGCAGTATATTCCGTATATTGCTGTCACTGTTCGGATTCATCTTCGTCGTCAATATCTTCTTCATTGATTTCCGCAACTATATTGTCATACAGCATGCGGGCATGTTCAAGAATAGGTCCGGGTTTGTTTTTTGATGATTTGCCCAGACCGAACATCTTTGCGAGGGAACGCCGCTGGGTTTGAAGCAGTTCTTTTCTTTTTGCCGGGTCCGAGCGGGAACCGTATTTATATTCAAGGAGTGCAGTAAGATATAAGACCCCGTCATATCCGTAATTTTTATCCAGATCAGGGCCGAATGATTTCAGATTTGCTATCATTTCTTTTCCGCTGGTTTCAAGTTCTATTGCATACCGGTAAAAGAAAAGCGCTTTCCGGTAAAAAAGTTTTGCCACATAATCATAATTTTCTTCCGGATATTTTTTTCCAAGTTCAGAAAAAAGCCAGGCCGCCCGCAGGGAACAAACGCCCTGCTTTATTCTCGGAGAATATTTACTGTCAACATATTCGTAGCAAAGCATGGCAAGATAATATGAGGCGGCTCCTTCATTAAGGGTACGGTGTCCGTTAAAATCAAGTTTTGTGAACAGCTGTTTTACTGACTCGATCCGTTCCTGCATATGGTCATTTATTCTGGTCAGGCTTGCCTTGTCAAGAATACAGAAATCCTGGGGAAAAGCGGAATAACTGCATTTCGGACATACCGTCATTGCATATATAAGGGGAAAAACCTCGCCATATTTTGCTGACGGTTCGTATAATCTGCGCAGCTCATCAGTGAGATCGCCCGCTATCATACGTCCTCCGCCTGACTTAAGTTCCTCCCGCTTGAATTTGGTATTGCAGATGGGACATTCTATCTGATCCTTTGCATAGAAAGTTATCGGGGAAAGTTTATCAGGTTTACCCGGGGTATTTTTACTCATATCAGCCGCCTTCTATTACAACCATTGCCAGGGCATTATCACTTTCATGAGTCAGACTCAGGTGAATATTTACACCCCGCGATTTCAGGAAAGCGTCACGGGCGTTCCCGAAGAGAGTCATGCAGGGTTTCCCATTATGGTTATTCACTACAAGGATATTCTTTAAAGTTATCCCGCGTAAACCTATTCCCAGAGCCTTGCCGAAAGCTTCCTTCGCGGCAAAGCGGGCGGCAAGAGAAAGGGTTGCGCCCGCGCCTTTGCGCAGGGCGGCCGACAGCTCCTCGGGATGAAAAAAACGCTCAAGCAGACCGGGGATTTCCATCCAGTGTTCCAACCGTTTTACATGTACAACATCAAGACCTATACCGAGAATCATTCATCCTTCCTTGTAATGGTAAGAATAATTTCAGACGGAGTACTGTCGAGTACCTCAAATGTTCCCGGAATTATCGGATGAACAGGCAGAACATATTCACCGGGAACGGTTATTGTTTCGCATAATACAGTAAGCGCGTTTTCCGGCAATTCCCATCTCGATAGCCGCTTTTCCGCTCCTTTCAGTCTGATCATTCCATACGGAATATTTGCCTCAGCAGTAAATTCCGGACGCAGGTTTTCATAATAAAACGGAACATTGGTGAACTCTTTGATAAGAATGGTTTGTTCAATATTGACCCTGTAATCAACCCGCCCGTCTCCGCCGAGTGTAACCAGTGCCTCCGGATTTACAAGATTTATTGAACCGGAAAATCCCGCATTTCGTCCGAAAAGATCTATTGCTTCTGTTTCTATTTCGGTTATTTTTTCTATGGCCGAGCGGGGTCCGCTCAGATCCATTATGGACGGGGTTACGGTATAACCGGCAAATTCATATCCGGCTTCGGGATACCCTTTGAAAATCGCAACTACAGGTACTTTTTTTTCAACACGGTGTTCAAGCCGCAGGACCAGTTCGGACGGTTCAACCGAAACTTCGAGCGGATTGGCGTTCAGCGCTGTTCCTTTCAGCCGTGTCTGGACCGGAATACGGTATTCGCCTTCGGATGTATAAGCTGTCAGATCAACAAATGGAATTATGTCATTCTCAATTACCGGATATATAGCGTCTATTTCACCGCGCAGGGTTATTTTAACCATTTGCGGATATGCTGAAGCGGGGACAATATCTCCGTTTGATTCAATATGTAAAGGCGCAGAAAAAAACCTGTTTTCAAGAGTACTCATGCGGTAAAACAGAAACAGCAGAAGGGCCAGAGTAAAACATATGATTTTTGCCGGCCAGTGATCAAAGATTATATCAATCAAATTCTTTAGTTTCATTATCCGTTCCTTCTACCGGGACAAATTCGGAGCCTAATTCAAGAATTCCTTCCAGCTGTCTGATTATTTCAACGGAAGAAAGATCGTAATACAGTTTTGAATCATAGGCCAGACTTATTGCACCGGTTTCTTCCGATACAATCATAACAACCGCATCCGTTTCTTCGGTAAGTCCGAGGGCGGCCCGATGCCTTGTTCCAAAGGTTTTCCGGATATCATGCTGTTCCGAAAGCGGCAAAAAACAGCCGGCAGCTATAAGATGTCCGCCCTGAATAATGACGGCCCCATCGTGAAGCGGTGTGTCATGACCGAAAATGGTGACTATAAGGCTGGACGAAAGATCGGCATTCAGCCGTGTCCCGGTCTCCGTAATATCTTTTAATGTATTCCTTCGTATAAATACGGCAAGCATTCCCCTCCGCTGGTTTGAAAGAATTTCAGCTGCAGTCAGCACCGAATCAAGATGGCTGTGTTTCGAGCGTTTTCCCACACGCAGCCAGTCGCTTTGGCCTATCTTCAGGAATATTTTCCGGAGTTCGGGCTGGAAAACAATAACAACAGCTACCAGAAGTCCGGGAGCAAGAATATTCAGCAGCCATAAAAGGGTATTTAACCTGAGTATAAAAGCAACGGCATAAATGGCGAGGACTGAAATCGCGCCCTTGAGCAAATGAATTGCCTGTGTTTTCAGAAGAATTCTGTATACTGTGTACAGCAAACCGGCAAGAATCAGAACATCAAGGAAGGGCTGAATATAACTGTATATGGCACTAAGTCTCTTTATGATTTCCAAAGTTTGAAATCTCCTGTAAAACTGCAAGCATATCCCTGGCCGGAGCAACATCATGAACACGGAGTATCGCCGCGCCATTGAGAACAGCAAGCATATTGGCGGCAAGCGTTCCCGGTAGTCTGTTATCCGTATCCCGGCCCGTAATCTGACCTATAAAAGATTTGCGTGAAAGGGCCATAAGTACAGGGTACCCTTCACTGCCGATTTCCGCAAGCCCTGCAATCAGCGCGCAATTATCTTCATAC
This sequence comes from Brucepastera parasyntrophica, assembly GCF_022376835.1. Taxonomy (GTDB): domain Bacteria; phylum Spirochaetota; class Spirochaetia; order Treponematales; family Treponemataceae; genus Brucepastera; species Brucepastera parasyntrophica. The sequence continues at coordinate 3,129,365 of NZ_CP084606.1, read as the reverse complement.
CGTTTTCCGAATCCTATTCCCGGATCAAGTATTATTTTCTCTTTTTGTATTCCCGCCTGCCTGACAATTTCAGCCCGGTTAAAAAGATACGCGGAAACCTCATGAACAGCATCGGTATAAACCGGATTATTCTGCATATTTTCCGGCTCGCCTTTTTTATGCATTAAAATTACCGGTATTCCGGTCCCGGCGGCAAGCGGTATCATTCCGGGATCATCTTCAAGGGCTGAAATATCATTCAGTATGTCGGCGCCTTCATCAAGGGCAGCTTTCATAACCGAAGAGCGGCGTGTATCTATTGAAATAGGGATTGAAGTATGTTTGCGTATCTCCCTGACAAGGGGGATAACCCTGCGGAGTTCTTCCGCTTCGTCAATATAAACGGAACCGGGTCTGGTGGATTCGCCGCCTATATCCAGCATATCGGCCCCTTCTTCCGTCATGACAAGGGCCCGTTCAAGGCCGGCAGCAAGCGTTCCTGATCGGCTCTGCGCCCAGAACGAATCGGGAGTTGCATTAACAATGCCCATAATGAAAGCAGGAAGGGATGCAGTCAGAATACGTCCTTTTGAAAGACATATCCGGGGATTCATGAATGGGAATCCATCACCATAGTATACCGCAAAGCGGCTACTTCATCCGCAATATGGGCAGGAGAAAGACCGGCAGAGGCCAGAATTTCCGCCCGGGTTCCCTGAGGATAAAAAATTTCATCAAAAGCCATAACCGAAATCTGTTTTTCCGGACAGGACCGCCGTGTTATTTCAGAAAGCGCACAGGAGATTCCGCCTGTTTCAATCCCGTCTTCCACGAAAACGATATTTTTGTACGGCAAAACCGCTTCAAGAAAATAGGCTTCATCAATCGGTTTTATAAAACGGAGCAGATAACAGTCCGCAGGATTTCCGTTCCGCGCAAGTATATTCACAGCCTCATGAACTTCAGGATATATCCCTCCGGTGCAAACAATAAGCGTATCGGAACCGGCCTGATGCGTGAAAATTCCCCGTCCGGCTTCCAGTGGAAGCGAAAATTCCGGCAGTTCAGGAGGACAGGAGGTTTTCGGATAACGCAGAATAACCGGCCCGTTCTGGGAAACTGCCCAGGCAAGCATTTGTTTCATTTCAGCCGCGGAAGCGGGAGAAAGTATGGATACGCCCGGAACAGGGCGGAACAGGGCAATGTCATATAAGCCCTGGTGGGTTTCACCGTCATCAGGAACAGGGCCGGCCCTGTCAAGAGCAAAAACAACCGGCAAATGCTGCAGGGCCACATCATGGATAAGCTGGTCAACAGCGCGCTGTATAAAGGTACTGTATATGGCAACAACCGGCCGTATTCCGCCCGCAGCCAGTCCGGCGGCAAAGGTAACGGCATGCTGTTCGGCTATTCCAACGTCATAAAACCGGGAATGATATTTGCGCTGAAAAGCGGAGAGACCGGTCCCTTTTGACATCGCAGCCGTTATCGCCACGATTTCGGGATTTTTGTCCGCCTCCGCGATAAGGGCGTTTGAAAAAGCCTCGGTAAAACTGATAGTATCGAATTTTTCGACTTTCCCGTCGCGTATACAGAAAGGAGCGACGCCATGAAAGGCGGAAGGATCATCTTCCGCGAGACTGTAGCCCTTCCCTTTTTGCGTTAATGCATGAACAACAACAGGGTGTCCGAGCGCTCTTACATCCCTGAAAACCTTTTCAAGTTCTTTTTCATTATGGCCGTTGAGGGGGCCGACATATTCAAAACCAAGGTCAACAAAAAAATTATCCTTGAAAAGAACTCCTTTCAGGCCCCGCTTGATCCGGTAAATAAATTCTATCAGCGGATCACCTATACAGGGAATCGCGCGGATTGCCCGGTCAACCCGGAATTTAAACCGCTGGTAGTTCGGTCCCATTGTAAAACGGCTGAGATATTCTGATAAAGCCCCGGTATTCGGACTTATGGACATTTTATTATCATTAAGCACGACAATTAAATCATTCATTCCCTGTCCGGCGTGGGAAAGGGCCTCAAAAGCCATTCCGCCTGTCAGGGCGCCGTCGCCGATAACGGCAATAACCTTTGATTTTTTGCCCTGCCGCCTTCTTGCTTCCAGAATACCAAAGGCGGCGGATATTGATGTGGATGAATGGCCGGTATCAAAAAAATCATGGGGACTTTCATCCCTTTTAGGAAAGCCTGAAATACCGTCTTTTTTTCTTATAGTTGAAAACTGTTCGTATCGGCCGGTCAGAAGCTTGTGGGTATAAGACTGATGACCTACGTCCCAGATTATAATATCATCAGGACTGTTAAAAACACGGTGAAGGGCTATTGTAAGCTCAACCACTCCAAGATTGCTCGAAAGATGGCCGCCATTCTGCCCGACAATTTCAATTATCTCCTTCCTGACCTCAGATGAAAGAACTGCAATTTCTTCCTTTGACAGTTTCTTTAAGTCAGCAGGAGATTTTATTCCGGCGAGGATTGATTTATTCATTTCAATATCACTATATCACAGTATAAAGCATTTTCCAAACCCCGCTAAGTTTTAAAAATGACTTTCAAAACCGGCATTTCCGCTGGATCTGAGATTAATACAGTCAAATAATTTAAATTATTCGACTATTTCCGATTCTAAGTGTTTCTGATGTAAAGAATTAGTCTTTACATCAGAAACTTAAATTAACGGAGTATATCAAAACAAAAAGTTTCAAGCATCAACAAATTATGTAAAAAAAAGACCATATCAATAGATATAGTCATTTTTACAGGAAATAAACCGGACATAAAAGAAATACAGGACGAAACAGTATACTGTTTCGTCTTTGCCTAAACCGGGCAGAATAATCCGCCCGGGTACTATTATTTTTTCTTGTGCCGGTTTCTTCTAAGTTTTTTCTTTCGCTTGTGCGTCGCTATTTTCTGACGTTTTCTCTTTTTTCCGCAGGGCACGTCGGCACTCCTTTTATATGGATATCTTTTAAGTATGCATAAAAACCGTATTAGCGTCAAGTATTGCGGGAAATTTTATGTTAAGGAACATTTTCAGCTCCGGATTTTAAAAAATGAGTTCCGCAAAGCCCGCTGAGATTATAGAATTCGGTCACAGTATTATATATTTCCATTATATCATCGGCTGGAATATGACGGACACCGGACATCGGCCGGATAAAAGTTTCCTGGCGTTTTGCATATTTCCGGCTGTTCCGCTGAATGAGATTCTGAACGGACATAATATCAGTATCAGATAAATCCTGTCCTGAGCGCATTTTTTCAGCTGCACCCGGAACGGCAAAAAATTCACGATAGCCGATAGCCCTTAAACCGGAAGATTCGGCAGTGTATCCCGATCTGACGAGTGAACTGACTTCTCCGGCAAGCCCGGACCGGACCATTTCCTGCACCCGGGAATCTATACGCCGGTACAATTCCTCTCTCGCGCGGTCCAGAGAGATAACGCGGAACAGATATCCCGTCCTGAAATGGCAGGGAAGATCAAAAGAACTTTGGGCTTTGCCTGACGCGGCGTATATTTCCAGCGCACGGATAATCCGGTATTCATCATGGATTCCGATGCGCCGGGCCGATACAGGATCGATTGCCTCAAGTTCTTTTAGCAATACGGCTATTCCCTCTTTTTCTGCCCTTTCCTGAAGTTTTTTTCTTACTTCCGCATCGGCCTGGGGCGTTTCGGGCAGTCCGAAAAGGAAGTTTTTAATATAAAAGGCGGTTCCGCCGAGGACTACAGGCATTTTTCCCCGGGAAAATATATCCCCGCAGGCCGCGTCGGCAAGCCGGACAAAATCCCCCGCACAGAACTGTTCATCAGGATCACAAATATCGATAAGATGATGGGGCAGCTTTTTGCGGAAATCCCTGTCGGGTTTTGCCGTGCCTATATCCATACCCCGGTATACCTGCATGGAGTCAGCGCTGATTATTTCAGCCCTGCCATTTAAAAGGGCTGAAATTCCCTCAGGAATTGGGATGGATGGTTTTTCGGAGAAAAAAATATCGGCAAGCGCTGTTTTTCCGGACGCTGTCGGCCCGAAAATAACCAGTACGGGAAGACTGCTGCTATGAGACATATTTGGAAATTCCGGAAAAGAAGGAATTAATCTTTTTCGATCTGGTATTCAACCGTTTTGGTAAAGACCTGTTTTGCTGCAAGAGACACAACTTTTCCGTCGTTTTCCTCTATTTCAGGGTCATGGACCATGGAAAGCTGATAGGCACGTCTGATTGCCGCGCAGGTTATTTCATATACATTGCCCGTAAACTCAACGAGCTGTTCCAGTGGGAATATCATAGAATATAGTATATATTTTTTTCCATTTTTGTTCAAGTGAATCTTGTGCGGATACCCGTATTTAGATACAGTAAAGGTATTAATTTCTTCGGAGGCCTGTATAGTCAAATAGCTTTAATTATCTGACTATTTCCGATTGTTACTATTTCTGATACAAAGAATCAGAAGCTTCTTTGTATCAGAAACTAAAGGTAAAGGAGTATATTTATGGAAAATAGTAATGCATCCGGACCGAAACGCCCGAAATGGCTTTCGCTTCCGGTTATTGTAACGGCTATTGTGATTGTTCTTGCGATTATAATAGCCGCCACAGGACTTTTTGTTGTTGATCAGACGGAAGACGCGGTTATCACCAGATTCGGAAAATACCGCATGACGGTTGGTCCCGGACTGCACTTCAAAATTCCTTTCGGAATTGATAACAGCTACAATGTCCCGACAAAAACAGTAAGGACCGAACAGTTCGGGTTCCGTCCGGTGAGAGGCGGAGTCCATAATTCCTATCAGAACAATCTGAGAAATGAGTCAACCATGCTTACCGGGGACCTCAATATTGTTGATGTCGAATGGATTATCCAATACAGAATTGTCGATCCAAAAGCCTGGCTGTTTAACGTTCAGGAAGACGTCAGGATTTCAACTATCAGGGATGTTTCGCAGGCTGTCATTAATTCCCTTGTCGGAGACAGGGCGATCCTCGATGTTATCGGGCCGGAACGCACGGCAATAGAAAACCAGGGAACTCTTTTGATGAATGATCAGCTGAAGGAATTCGGTATCGGAGTGACAATAATTAATGTCCAGCTGCAGAATATTGTCCCCCCGGAAGGCGTTCAGGCGGCTTTTGAGGACGTCAATAAGGCTATCCAGGACATGAACAGACTTATCAATGAAGGCAAGGAAGCGTATAACGCGGAAATCCCGAGAGCGTCCGGTGAAGCAGAAAAACAGATCCAGATTGCCCAGGGATACGCTTCGGAACGGGTAAACCGCGCAAAGGGCGATGTTGCCCGCTTTAACGATGTTTATGCGGAATACCGAAAGGCCCCGGATGTTACCCGGCGAAGGTTATACCTGGAAACGATCGAGACCCTCTTTACAACGGAACAGGGAACAACTCTTGTTGACAAAAAACTTGACAATTTTCTTCCCCTGAAAAACCTTGAAAATGCGGGAACAGCAGTACGGGGAGGCAACTGATGAAAGGAAAAGTAATACGTGCGTTAATAATTATTGCTATTGTTCTGATAGTTATCCTCATGGGTAATCCGTTTTATGTGCTGAAGGAAGGGAATCAGGTTGTTATTACCCGGTTCGGCGAAATTGTTAATTCTACCGCAGAGGCCGGGCTTCATCTAAAGGCGCCGTTTATTGACACGGTAATCACCTACCCCAAAAAACTTATGTCCTTTGACGGTGATTCCCAGCGTATCCCTACCAAGGAAAACCAGTTCATTATTGTAGAAACCACAAGCCGCTGGAAGATTTCAGATCCGGTCAAGTTTTATGAGGCCGTGACTACCATAGAAGAGGCCTATCTGAAACTCGGCGATATTATCGACTCGTCAGTAAGAACGGTTATCACTTCTTCCGGGCTTAATGATGTTGTCCGTAATTCAAACATTATTAATGAACTGCAGCACAGTGAAAACTTCGCGCTCGGGGCTGAAGCTGAAGATGTACAACTGATTCAGATAACGGGCGATAAGGTTATCTATGAAACAATTACCCGGGGGAGGAAGGCACTCAGCGCCGAAATGGCGGCTATTGCCCGGGAAAAAATGCCGGAATTCGGCATTGAATTGCTGGATATAGTGCCGAGGCAGATAAAATATTCCGATGAGCTGACAGGAAGCGTTTACAGCAGAATGATCAAGGAACGGAACCAGATTGCCCAGACATTCAGATCGGCGGGAGAAGGAAAAAAAGCGGAATGGCTGGGAAAACTTGAAAATGAGAAAAAAACCATCCTTTCCGAGGCTTACAGCAGGGCTGAATCAATAAAAGGTTCAGCGGACGCGGAGGCATCCCGTATTTACGCGGAATCCTACAGCCGTGATCCGGAATTCTATAGTTTCTGGAAGAGCATAGAAACATATAAAACAACCCTGCAGGGATTCGATAAGATTCTTTCGACCGACATGGATTTTTTCAGGTATCTGTATTCACCGGCGGGCCGCTGACAGTATGAATATTGCCGTTCACTATGAATATGAGGGCAAGCCTGTCCTGGCTATCAATACAGGCTTGCGTCCGGAGGCTTTCGCAAAATCCCGGCTTCCCAAATCCCTTGATGAAAAGGGGTTTATACTCCGGCCGTCAGGGGAAGCCGAGGAATGGCTGCCCATCGGGACATTCTGCGCAGGACCGGAAGGCAGTGAAACCGTGTATATATACGGAAAAGAGGTCCCGGGCATACCGCTTCTTCCGGAAATACTGGAAAATGAACGGGGCCGGGCCTGGGAAAAACTGTATCAGACCGTAAAAACAATACGTGCTGCCGCAAAGTCCGCGCCGGGGATTGCGCGGCAGGCCGCGGGCTGCGGTCCCGCCGGCATCTTCATTGCGGATGAAGGCAGCGTTTTTATTCTTCCGCTGGAAATCTGCATAAGAAGCATTGCCGCGCAGGGCAATGCATTCGAAATGGAAAACCGGTTATTCTGGATACATCCCGATTTCAGGGCTCTCCCGGAGGAAATTTCTTTTAGCTTTATGGCAGGGACACTCGCCTATTATCTGCTGTGCGGTAAAAGGCCCTTTATCCCGGTCAGGCGGCCCAAACGAAAACTTGAAAAGGAAGCGGCTCCGGCAGAATATACGGCCGGACTCATCAGAAAAAACTTTTTCGAACCGGCCGGAGTCGCTGTCTGGGCGCTGAAACCGGAGGCCGCGGAAGCAATAGACGGTATGCTCCGGGGACGCGCCCCAATACAGGCTTTTCTGGATCTCGGCCCTGATTTCTCAGCCCTCTTTGATGCGGCAAAGGTAAATCTGCCCGAAACGCAGGAATTTCAAAACAGAAGAACCGCCGAAGCCAGAAAAAGGGAATCACGGGTACGGCGGGAAGCTTTTATCCGCTACAATATAGGAAAGTTTTTTACGGCCTGTGTCCTGCTGTGCGGAATTGTGGTTGTTACAATAATTGTTATATCCGAATGGAAATTCCAGCCGACGACTCTGGGCCTCACGCCCGATGAGGTCCTGGAGGATTTTTATGACGGAATCCACACGCTCAACGGAAAACTGATTCAGACATACGCGCCGAAGGCGAAAACGAATTATCACGAATTTATAAACATGCTTTTTATTACAGCCAAAATCAGGGAAACTATTGACAGGAATTCCGGAATAATCACTCCGGCCGAGCTCTTTGCAGACAAGGAAATGGGTACGAGAAGCGTTTTCGGTATTACCGGATTTATGGTCGCTCCTGTTTCCCGGACCGAAGCTGAAGCCGTATATACCGTTTCATTTTATTTATGGGTGCCGATGGCGGCCAAAAGCAATGACATTAATGAAACACTGAATATGATAGCTTCCGGAGAGCCAATGCCGGCGGGCTTGAGTGTATATCATTATATCGATGATATAACGGTGTCCTATGTAAAGGACCGCTGGATTATTACTTCCATAAAAGCGGCGGAACGGACCCTGATTGAACCTGACGGAGAAAAGCTCCTCAGATCGGTCAGTGACGGAAGCGCGCTGGAGCTGCCCTACGCGCCGGTTATTGAGGAAATAGAAAAAGCGGTTATCGATTAGGAATATCGTCCCTGAAATTGGGATAATAACTGGCACATTAATTAAAAACCCGTTCAGTTTACGCCTGAACGGGTTTTATTTTCCCTAATGGGGGACTCCGGCTCTTGAAAGCGGCCAGAACCTGAAAAAAGCGGTCCCAAGTATTTTATCGGCATGGACATACTTGGGAGCGAGAATGGAAGAATAAACAAACGAATAAGGATCTTCAGAATCAATCGGAGTCAGTCTGGGCGTATAGGAGTGGCGCATATCAAGGGAATTAAAGCGGTTATCACCCATCATAAAAAAACAGTTTTCCGGTATATAGTCGTTTTCACCGGCAGGAAATTCACCGAAATTCCGCTGGTCATGCCAGGCCATATAAAATCTGTAAGTATCCGCCTCGGCCAAAAGACTTCTGCGGATTCCGTCCGTGGCAAACTGTTCAATTGTACTGTTTGCGGCAAGCAGTTCGGCATTGCGTACAATCAGCTTACCCATACATAACTTCAAAAGCAAATCAATATGAAATGACTGTTCATCAAATAAATTTTTTCTCGGCGGAACATTAATCCAGGCGGTCATAAAATCCCGGAACCAGTTATACCCGCCGTTGGTTGTAAGCAGCGTTTTTGTTATACTATCATTTGACTGGAACATATAAACCAGCTCGCGCTGCTGTTCGGAAAAGAGTTCCGGCGTACTGTATATGGTATCCGGGGAAATTTTCAGCGAGGCAAAGCGTTCCACAAGACCGCGGGCTTCGGCAGCAGCGCTGTCGAGATCGATATCGGAGCGTTTTGACTCTACTGATTCAAGGAGCGCAAAATTTTCTTTTGACATAGGAAGATGCTGGACAAGCATCCTGTCGGAACGCGGAAGCGAATTTATATCCCACATTGCCCAGACTGCGTCTTCGGAAACCGGTACAAATTCACCGCCCTGCCGTCTGCTGTACAGGACACCGTCAACCAGCATCAGTTTTTCACCGGGAATACCCGTAATCCGTTTTACAAGAGGATCAGCCTTTACTCTGCCGAATTCGTCCCGGTTAATATTAACGGTCGTAAAGGTGAGCATATAGACCAGCTGGTGGGTAAAAGAAAGGACTCTCGCTTCTTTTGTGTCATTGTAATGGGGATTGCTGAATACAACAATATCGCCCCGGCCATAGGAACGCATCCGGGGAATACCGACATCAGACAAAGGAAATTTCGGGCCTGAGGGCGTTTTAATAACCGCGACCCGGTCTCCCACCATAAATTCGGGAACCATTGATTCAGAGGGAATCGCATAAAGCTGCAGAATAAATTGCTGAAAAATCAGTACAAAACAGGCGGCCTGAAGCAGCGCATCGACCCATTCCAGCAGGTGAATATGGATCGGCTTTTTTCCGGCCGGAGGCGCGGGCATTTTGGGGTAAATACGGGTTACCCGTTTGTCGGAAAGTTTGAACGAAATAAAAAAACTTAACACGCAGACAATCAGCCATACAATAACGGTAAAAAGATCGAGAATAAACGGACATTCAAGTTCCGTGGCGCGCCTGATTATAAACCCCGCAAACAATACAAAGGGAAGATATTCAAGCAATTTCCGGAAAAGGAAGAGACGCTGTCTGTCAGGTTTTTGCTGGAGCCGGAATGCGGCGGCAAAACATACCAGAGAGTATATAAGAGTGAGAGGGAAAGCCCATGCCGCCGCATTAAAAGCAGGAACAAAAGACAGGAAGGAAAACACCAGTGAAAAACCAGTACACAGATACATTATTATTGTCATAAAGCCTCCGGATGCCGCGGGCATTTCTATATTGATAAAACTTTTTCCACAAGCAGTATAGCAAAAAGGAATACAGAAGGCTATACTTCCCGTTATAGTTAAATAATCTGAATTATTTACCTATTTCCGATAGTAAGTATTTCTGATGCAATGAATTAACCAATTTCTTACATCAGAAACCTAAATTAAAGGAATATATATGGATTTTGATGAAATTTCACCGGATAGGCAAGACAAACCGAAATTAAACGGTGCATTTCTTGAAATTCCGGGTTCACTGCTGACTCGGCTGACGTCGGAAGCTTTTTCCCGTCTGGCTTTTACGTTTACCCGGGAACATCTGGAAAATCTTGCCGCCGTTGTGACGGCTGAATCTTCCAGCTATAATGATAAGTTAACAGCGTCGCTTTTACTCAGAAATGCGGTTATTGCTTCGGAAGGAATACTCCCGCTCTGCCAGGATACCGGAACAGCCCAGATTTTCGGCTGGAAGGATGAGGGAATCATTACCGACGGAGATGAAATACAGGCATTAACTTCAGGCATAGAAAATACCTATACAACAAAAAATCTCCGTTACTCGACAGTAATTCCTGATTCACTGTTTGAAGAACACGATCCGGGGAACAATCTGCCGGGACAAATCCTGATTACCGCATCTCAGAACAGGAACGAATCGGGACCAGTATTCCGGTTTTTATTCTGCGCAAAAGGAGGCGGTTCTTCCAATAAGACAGCCCTTTTTCAGGAAACCAAGGGTATTCTGAATGAAAAAAGTTTCACCGGGTTTCTTGAAAAGAATATAGCAGGGCTCGGGACTTCCGCCTGCCCGCCTTACACGATTGCGGTCGTTATCGGAGGCATCAGCCCGGAACAGAATCTCCTTGCGTTAAAACTGGCAACGGCAGGCTGGTTTTCCGAGCGGAGGCCCGGATATGATTACCGTGTTATGGGAACTGAACCGCTCCGCTTTCCGGACTGGGAAAAAAAGGTAGTTGAAATTGCCGCGAAAACAGGATTCGGCGCCCAATTCGGAGGCCAGGCAATGGCCCTTTCAGCCCAGGTCCTCAGACTGCCGAGACACGGCGCAAGCTGTCCGGTATCAATAGGCGTTTCCTGCTCAGCCCACCGTAATATATGCGGATATATTGACAAAACAGGAGCCTGGATTGAAAAGACCGAGCCGAACCCGCTTTCCGTCCCCGGTCTCGCAGAAGCCGCGGCTTTTTCGCAACAGCAGAATACCGGTCCGGTCCACATAGAAGTTGAAAACGACATACAAAAAACCAGAAAAAACCTTTCCGCCATTAAACCGGGCACTCCGGTGATTCTGTCCGGAAAAATACTGGTGGCAAGGGACGCGGCCCATGCCCGCTGGAGGAATTTGCTTGAACAGGGACAGCCGCTCCCCGGATATACAGCAAAATATCCTATTATATACGCCGGCCCGGCGGAAACTCCCGAACACCATATTATAGGAAGTTTCGGCCCGACTACCGCGGGCAGAATGGACGCTTACGCGGAAGAATTAATGGAACGGGGCGCGGCCCTCATCACTCTCGCTAAAGGAAACCGGAGCGAAACATGGAGAAGGACTTGCGAAAAATACGGCGCAGTATATCTCGGCGTTATTGGCGGGGCGGCGGCCCTTATTGCGGATTCATATATAACGGGGAATGAACTTATAGATTATCCTGATCTCGGTATGGAAGCGGTCAGACTGATAACGGTCAAGGAACTTCCGGCCTTTGTCCTGATAAATGGCAGCGGACAGGACTTTTATGAAGAACTTGTACAGGCGGCAAAAAAAACATAAATGGCCCAACCTTGTGCGTCCGTCGTACATTCTGCCATATATAAGTGTATAGGTGCTATACACAAGTGTTTAGTACCTATACACTTTCATCCACGGACCCTTGCCCTGAACAATCAGAGCTGTATCAAAAATTATCCGTTCAGGAAAATCCTCCGGAAATTCTTTTCAACCTGTTCCTCGAAGGCGGATTCAGCAATCCCGGAGAGCGCGGCGGCAGTACGTGTAACCGGATAAATATCGTCCGGGATACTGTACGGCTCGCCCTTAAGCTGCATGTAGGGAGCATCGGTCTCGGTTAAAAGCCGGGCCGGATTTATTCCGGCGACCGTTTTACACAGGGACTTGTCACCCTTAAGAATATTCTTGCCGGCGCAGAAAAAAGCATTGACTCCTTTTTGCAAGAACGATTCGGCTTCAACCAGTGAACCCGGCCAGCCGTGAAAAATAACGGCCCTGACTTTCGACAGTTTTCGAATTTCCGCGAACAAAAGATGCAAAGCTTTCCGGCAATGAATAACAAGAGGAAGGCCCCTCTCCAGCGCCAGATCAAGCTGGAAATTCCATACCTCCCGCTGCTGTTCAACCGTAACGCGGAAAGACTCATTAAAAAGATCAAAACCGCATTCCCCTATTGCGTGAATACGGCCTTCGCCTGCAAGGGTTTCCATTAACTGCTGCATCTCCATAACCATTGCTTTTTCTTTCACAGCATCATGTTCCGGAAAGGCCGCAAAAATCTGAGGATGGATGCCGAATGAAAGAAAGATTCTTCCGGGATTTTCTCCGGCGAGGGATTCATGGTACAGGAACTCGTCCCAGCGGTAGGCGGAAGTACAGGCCATGCTATCCTGAACCAGCTCAGGTTTTTTACCCGTGCGGCAGAATAAATCATACAGATGGATATGGGAATCAATATACATTATAGTCCTTTAATTTAAGCTTCTGATGTAAAGACTAATTCTTTACATCAGAAACACTTACAATCGGAAATAGTCAAATAATTTTAATTATTTGACTATACATGTCAAATATACACCCGGTATTTAAAATTGTCAGGTATATCCGGGCCTGAAACAACCGGATTTTTAATAAAAAAACAGCCAAAAACTCCGGGAAGATAACTCTAAAGCTATCCCGCAGAAACCCGAAAATAATAGTGAGGTTTTTGCTGAAAGCGAAAATGTCTTCTCTGGAGGTTATATGAAAAGCTATTATATCAGGAATAACACAAACACAGTGTCTTTTCTTTCAGTAGTCAGGGAAACGGAAGAAGGTTATATGGTTCGCATAACAAGAGATCTTGACGGATATACAAAGGTTATTGATGAATTTTTGCCGAAAATGCTGTTTGACAGCTGCCTTCGGACCGGATATTTATCGGAAATTGAGGAATCAGCCGAAAACGCTATAGCCTGAGGGTTATTCGATCCGGCCAGCCGGAAAAACAGGGGTGATCAAAGCAAGAGCATCACCCCTGTTTCCGTTTTTAACCCATGCAATTTGAACCCCCTTCCGTTCCATTCTCCTGAACCAGGTTTCCTGCCGCTTCGCAAATTGACATATCGCGGTATACAATAATTCCGTATATTCTTTTTCTGAACTTATTTTTCCCTGAAGCAGTTCCGCGGTATACCGGTATTCCAGTCCGAGGCGCTCAAGACGTTCCCAGCCTATTCCCGCCGTGTTAAGGTTCCTGACCTCTTCAATCATGCCTTCCTGAATTCTGCTTTCGAGACGGTCGCGTATGCGTTTTCTGAGTTCGGAACGGTCGATCCGGACGCCCAGTATATAGGGGTTTAAGAAGGGTTTCTGCAGACGGCTTTCAGTGGGCTGCAGAGATACATCAGATTTGTTTTTCTTTATAAATTCCGCTATTTCTATTGCCCGTACCAGTCTGGGCCGTTCAATGAGGTCGCTGCTGTTATGGACTTCGGGTCTCAGCGACAGCAGCCTGTTTATGAGAATTTCCGGAGGAAGTCCGGCAAGTTCGGCCCGGAGGTCCGGATTAACGGGGACCTCAACAAAGTCATAGCCCCGGATAATGGCATCAAGATACATTCCCGTCCCGCCGACAAAAACAGGTATGTTACCGCGGCTCCGTATACCGGAATAAGCCCGGGAGGCGTCTTTATGAAAATCAAATACATTATATTCGGAATCCAATCCGGCAATATCGATCAGATGATAGGGTATTTTCCCGTATTCATCCAAATCTTTGCCTGAACCTATATCAAGTCCCCGGTATACCTGCCGCGAATCAACGGAAATTATTTCGCCGTTTATTTGGTTTGCGAGGTAAACACCCAAATTCGTTTTTCCGCAGGCTGTCGGGCCGAGGATAATCAAGGAATCATAGAGCTGTTCCATAACGTATTCCTGATCCGTAACCACTGTTGTTTTCTACCATATCCGCATTATAAAGCATTTCAGGTAATCCGACTCAGGATAGCCCAAAAGCACGGGATGATCGGGTGAGGGGCCTCTCTGTTCAAGAATCTGCACTGTTTTATGGGAATCCATTGCCGCATTTTGCAGCATCCGGTAAAAAAGGTCTTCGGAAAAAAAGTGGGAACAGGAACAGCTTACCAGTATCCCTCCCGGAGTGAGCAGTTTCATAGCCCGCAGGTTGATTTCCTTGTATCCGCCGTATGCCTTATCAACCATTTTTGCCGTTTTCGTAAAGGCCGGCGGATCCAGGATAATCATATCAAAGGAACGTCCTTCTTTTTCATATTGTTTGAGCAGGTCAAATATATCCGCGCAAACCGCCTGCATGTCCGTTCCGGCGCTGTTCAGTTTAATGTTAGCCCCTATGACGTCAACGGCTTCTCCTGAAATATCCACTGAAACAACAGAAGAAGCTCCGTTCTTCCAGGCGTTGAGACCGAAGGCCCCGGTGTGCGAAAAAGCATCGAGGACATTTTTTCCGGCTGCGTATTTTGCGGCAGCCAGGCGGTTTTTTTTCTGGTCAAGGAAATAGCCTGTTTTCTGGCCTGTTTCCAGATTTACCCGTATAAGAATTCCGTTTTCCGAAATAGTTATTTCAGGGTCGTGTACGTGTCCTATCCAGCCCTTCTGCCTCGGAAGCCCTTCCAGGTCGCGGACATGAACATCGCTCCGTTCAAATATTCCGTCAGGCCGGATACTGTCATTCAGAATTGATAGTATTTCATTCCGGAAAAGATCTATTCCGAATGTTAAAAACTGAACTGAAAGAAAAACCCTGCCTCCGGTATCGGCGAAACGGTCAATAATAAGGCCGGGTAAAAAATCCGCTTCCGCAAAAACAAGACGGTAAGAATCTTCCTGATTAAACAGTAATTCACGCATTTCAGCGGCTGCGGCTATACGTTTTCTGAACAGCAAACTGTCGATCGGCTCTTCCCTTTGCCGGGTAAAAATCCGTATAATTATTTTTGAATTTCTGTTAATAATTCCTCTGCCCAGAAAAAAACCGGACTTGCTGAAAACCTCCGCAGGTTCCCCTGTTTTGCAATCGCCCTGGTAACGTTCTACTTCATTATC
The DNA here is from genome assembly GCF_022376835.1 of Brucepastera parasyntrophica. GTDB lineage: Bacteria > Spirochaetota > Spirochaetia > Treponematales > Treponemataceae > Brucepastera > Brucepastera parasyntrophica. The sequence continues at coordinate 3,114,210 of NZ_CP084606.1, read as the reverse complement.
AAATATCCAGGGATGTCCCAGCCGGATACGGGCGTCTTCTTTTGACTTTAAAAAAATCTTATTCATAGCTGAAATTGAGTATATCCGCTTAATTGCATTAAGCCTACCGGTGTGTTATAGTCAAATAATCGAAATTATTTGACTATTTCCGATTGTACGTGTTTCTGATGTAAAAAAAAGCTGATTCTTTACATCAAAAACGTACAATAAAGGAGTATATTTTATTAATATGAGAATAATCCGATTTTGCTGTTGTATTTTATTTTTCGTTATGGTTTTTCCGGCTATGGCAATGACAGACCGGGAGCTGCGGGACGATTTTATCAGATCATCGCAAAAAGAACTTCTCCAGACCATTCTGCATGAAATCCCCGGAAATACACTGGGCGACTGGAAAGATACGCTTGAATCCGTTCTGTTCCTGCTGTTTAGGCATACGGAATTATACCGTGGTTCCCTGCGGCTTTTAGTCACGGACAGCCCGGATATTCAGGTTAAAATGTATCCGGAAGGTACTTTTCTGGTTTCCTCTGCCCTTTTGGACTATATAGATATTACTGTTTATGAAAACGCCGCGGAATCGTCCCGGCGGATAAGAAATCTCGATGCCGAGAGGGAAGCCCTGTTAGTCCCCTTCCTCGCCATTGAAGCCGCCCATTTTGCCCTGGATCAGCCCTTTACCAAATACAAACGCATAACTGAAAAAAAAGCCGGTTCCGCAAATCCGGCCATGTATACTGATGAAGAAATATTTAAAGCGGACAGTATGGCCCTTGTTCTTATGGAGCTTGCAGAATTTTCCTCCGGCAGCTATATAAACTGGCTTAAAACCCTTGGCAAAATAGCGAAAGACAAAGAAGTATATCCTGAATTCTCGGACTATCTGCGGTCCTTTCCGGCGCCGGAATCGCGCCTCGCGGCCATAGAAGCGGAAAGGAAGAACATAGAAAATATAACCGGTGAATTTTCTTCAGTATTGACAAGCCTCAGAACAGCGACCGCTTTTTCCGAATCCGCGGCCGGTCTCGCTGCGCTGCAGGAATCCTATCCCCATTCGTCCTTTATTATGAGGCTGAATGCCCTTATCCTGCATCAGGAATGGTTTTTTAACCTCACGTTTGAAAACCAGTTCTTGCAGACTTTTTTTCCTGTTGCCCAGGATTTTTCTCCATACAGGAATGCAATGATTGCTCTGGCAAAACAGAATACAGCAAGAGAATCGCAGCACACGCTCATAAAAAACCAAAACACCATCCCCGGAAATGTCCGGATATATAACGCGGCCCTTGACGCATATAAAAATGCCCTGGAAATATATACGGACCCGGCCTTTTCCTCATCTTACGCAATGCTGCTTGCGCGAAAAGGTACCGAAGCAGACCGGAATAACGCGCTGTCCATAGCCGAAAACGCAGCCGCGCAGGAAGCCGGCAGCCATTCCATTATTGCCAGGACAAACTACGCGACCCTGCTTTTCCTGATGGAAGCCGATTCTTCACGGGCATATCTGCTGCTGGAAAATCTTGTATCCATAGCATCTTCCGAATCTGTACAAAGCAGGGTTCTTATTACAGAGGGGTTCCCCGGAGATTTCAGGGATATTCTGCTGAATCAGGCTCTTATGATGCGCATGCAGGGAAATGTCGTACGGCTGAATGAAAAGCTGTCGGCCCTGGAAAAAATGTCCATACCGGAAAATGTCAAAAGCACGCCTATAAGGTTTATTGCGCCCGGAGACAATACGGATGAACTGCTCATCCGGTGGGGACAGCCTTCAGAAATTGTATACAATTATTATACCGAAAAATGGATGTATCCTTCCCTGGCGGCGGACATATTTGCCATTCCCGAAGATAAAACAAAACGGACAGGCAAAATTACCCTTATAAAGCTGAAAACAGGCTCCCCGATTTCTCCGGCAGGAAACATACGGACAGGCGACAGCAGGGCGGATTTTGAATCTGTTTTCGGTTCTCCGTTATATCAGGCGGGCGACAGCAGGATATATCTAAAAGACGGAAACAGATACGCGGTTTTATATCTTGCCGGAAAAATACGGCAGATAATAATCAGCAGATAAACTACTGAGGGCGGCCGGGCTTATCCGTACTTTTTTATTTGCCAAAAAGGGAAACTGCGGAGAGGCTTTTTCCATAAAAGGCCTCTCCGTAAAACCAGCGCGGAGCGTATATTGCCGCCTTATTATGCAATATTGATCAGAGGGAATCAAAAATATCGTCCATTGAAAACAGACCCGTTTTCGGCCCTTGACCGGCTTCCGGGGCGGCGAGCCATTCAAGGGCGCGGACCGCTCCGAGCGCGAAGCCTTCCCTGTTTCTTGCCCTGTGCGTAAGCTCGATTGTATCGGCGGGAGAATCAAAAATGACCGAATGGGTTCCCGTAACCGAGCCGACTCTCAGGCTTGAAACCTGAAGTTCCTCCGGCAGGATCTTCCTGCTCCCCAGTTCCGTTATGATTGTCTTTTTCCTGGGAAGGTTTTCAATAATATGTTTCGCAATATCAATACCGGTACCCGAGGGACTGTCGGCCTTCTGGTTATGATGCGCCTCAAATACCGCGGCGTCATATTCATCAAAATCGGCCATTAATCGGGACGCGTATGAAACAATCCGGTAAAACAGATTAACACCCACCGAAAAATTGGCGGAATACAGCAGAGCGGATTTGTTGTCATGGACCAGCTTTTCTACATCTTCCAGATGGTCCCTCCAGCCGGTTGTCCCCACTACCAATGGGAGCTTCGTCGGAATAAGGGCTACCAGATTATCCATGACTGACGCAGGATGGGAAAATTCTATAATCCCTTCCGCCCCGGACGCGGCTATCGCTGCAACCATTTCCTTTTTGTCTGAGGTAACGCACTGGGCGTCCTCCGCGAAAAGATCTACCGTACAGACAATAGTATGGCCCCGCAGTTCAGCGGCGCGGGCAATCATATGTCCCATTTTTCCATAACCGACAAGCGCTACCTTCATTTTCAGACCTCCGTTAAATTTTTAACTGAAAGAACAGGGTGTTTTTCCGTCCGCTCCGAAGTAACAGTCATGGAGCAGCCGGACAACACGTTCGGCTTCATTTGACTCGCAAATCAGGCTTATATTTACCTTCGATGCGCCCTGGCTTATCATCTGGATATTTATTTTTTCACGGGCAAGGGCCTCAAAAGTTACCGCAAGAATACTGCTCGAACGGCTGACGTCGCAAATAACCGTTACAATAGCTTTGTGTTTTTTGATTTCAATGCTTGCGTATTTTCCCAGATCCTTTGTCAGAGCGGAAAAATCAGCCTTCTTACTGTCAACAGTAAGCGAAACGGAAACCTCCGATGTGGCGACTACGTCAACACTGATATTATGGGCGGCAAAAATATCAAAAACCTTTGCGAGAAAACCGTACTGCCCGAGCATGCGGGTTGAAACAATATCAATAAGAGTTACATTCTTTTTTGTTGTTATGGAACGTACGGGAGGAAGTTCAGTTTCAGACTCCGTCACAATAATGGAACCCGGAGCATCAATATTATATGAATTTTTTACCCTGACCGGAGTCCCTGTCTGAATACAGGGCTGCATGGAACGGGGATGCAGAACCTGAGAACCGAAATAAGCAAGTTCGGCTACCTCGTCATAGGTTGCGACCGGAACAGTCTGCGCGGTTTTCACAATCCGGGGATCGGCGGTCAGAATGCCGTTTACGTCCTTCCATGTCTGGACCTCCTCAGCCATGAGCGCGGAACCGATTACAGTTGCGGTCAGATCGCTTCCGCCGCGGCCGAGAGTAGTTATAAAACCATTTTTGTCTTTTGCAATAAATCCGGTAACTACAGGGATTGCGGTACTCGCCCCTGCCCGTCCTTCCGCATAGGGACCGAGACTGGCACGGATATTTTCCTGAACATCAGGCAGCAGTTCCGCGTTTGTGTAATTTGAATCAGAAAAAAAACCTATATCCCAGGCATCATAAAAAACAGCCGGAGTCCCCTGGCTGCTGAGATAGGCGGCCATAATACGGACTGAAAGCCGTTCACCGAATGAAACTAGATAATCCTTTGACCGGGGAGAAAGTTCCCTGAGCATTGAAACTCCGGTCAGAAGAGTTCGTAACTCTCCGAGAAGTTTTTCTATTCCATCAACAGGAATACCCAAAGCCGCGGACGTATCCTTGTGCAGTTTTTCTATGGCATCTATAGTCACTTTTCCCGACAGGGCTGCGTCCGCGGCATCAAGCAAATCGTCAGTGGTATCGCCCATGGCAGACAGCACGACAACAGGTTTTCTGTCCGAAAAATTCTGTATTATTCCGGCTACATGACGGATACGTTCACTGTTTGCTACAGAAGACCCGCCAAACTTCATTACAATCATATCCAAGCTCCGCGATTTTTAAAATTAAGATATAGCATACACCTTTAATTTAAGTTATCTGACTATAACGGCCGGGAATTCCCGGAATCCGCTTTCACAATATACTTGCTTTGGGCTAAAAATACAATAGAATTTCCTGGAAACCGGAATTTCAGGAAAACTTCGTTAACGAAATTTCGAAATACCCGTTTTTCCGGATTTGTATGAAATCAGAAAAAAATGAGCTGGTTCAGTTTTTTTGATATTACTGTGCGGATATAAAAGCTGTCAGCGCTTCGCGATACCGAGGGAATAATAATACTGTCCGGCGGGATCATACCAGCGGTCAATAATATAGAAATCAGTCAGGACGCCTTCGGCAATTATCAGACTCCCTTCTTTAAGGCTCGTTTTTGAGCCCCGGGAATTCTCGAAATTTGAAGTCACGGTATAGTTCTGGACATCAGAATTGATCTGTCGGACAATATTCTGGGCCGCGTCGAGATCGGCGCTGAACAGGGAATCGCAAACGAACCGGTGAACCGGCGCTATCCCAACACCGACATAGTAGCCGCGTATTGAAGGAGGCTTGGTAACCCAGACAGGCCTGTTGTTTTCACGCAGAAAGGATGAGGCGGAAAAACCGATGACACTCTGCCTTTTTTCCGAAGATAGATGGGGATCGGTAACAAGAAGATACACCTGCCCGTCCCGTATAATCGTCCTTTTTACCTGGATGCGGGATTTAATGGTTTCAATAACCGAATCATTAAAAGAATACACAAAATCGCTGGCCGTACCCAGATAGCGTCCGAAGGATTCATCAATATATCCTGTTTTTATATATAAACCGGACATAAGGGCAATCTGCCTGGCGGCATTTGTCAGAGCAGCGTCATGGGCCTTTTCTATGGATGACATGGGAGGAGAAACCGCAAGAATTTCATTGTATTCAGCGTCACAGAACCGGTAGGTAAAAGAAAGAACAGCCTTCTCGAACGCGTCGTCTGAAGACATATGGCATATACATATGCATGAAAAAAATATAAAAACTAATAAGTGCTTTTTCATCCCGGCAAAAAATCTGAGGCTGCGCGGAGCAATACTTCTCCCCGGCAGCCTCGACTAATAATTGCTTATTCTTTTGATGCTTCGAGACGTTTGAAAGCTTCCTGGGCCTTGAATTCGGCGAAGGCAGCGCTTTCGTTGCGGGTATAGGATTTCAGCTGATTGTCCAGATTGGCAGCAGCCTGATTGATATCATACATCATCAGAACATATACGCCGCCGTCGGGATCCTGCCATGAATCCTCAATTTCAGCACCCGAGAGTGAAACTTCTGCAGTCTGCTTTGAAACTTCTTCCATAAACTCGATCAGTTCGCGGCTTTCGCCAATTCCTGAATCCTGGGTATATGTGGAAAGAACAGTTTTCACATCAGCCTGGAGCCAGAGCGCAATTTTATTGCGGGCATCAGCTTCAGCTCTTTTCTGGGAAGTTGCATAATTTGACATTTTGCCGTAACCGACTTCATAATGAACATCAGCAGCTTTTTTGCCCATTTTTGCTACCCAGTCAGGGCGGCCGTCATTTGATGTTGTAGTTGCCGGAGAGCTTCCGCAACTCGCAAGAATAGCCACGAGACCTGCTACAAAAAGCAATTTAATTGTTTTTTTCACTTCAAAATCCTCCTCACAGATTTTCTGTATCCCTTTTTTGAATACAGTTTTGTTATTGAAATGCTATTGTCACTATATCATAGTTAAACCGCGTTATCAACTTTATTTCAAAATTTGTTACATTATTTTCGGGAAAATACCAGTTTTGTTATTTTATCCCGAAAAACTTTTAATTACGCTGTATTTATGATACTGTTTTACAATGCAGTTTCAAATACATACTCTGGTTTTATATAAATCCCGTCCGGCGATTGTTATTGGTCTGGATAACGATAAAATAGAAATTCAGCTTGCTGAAGACGTCAAAAAAGTAAGGAACAAGGATATTGTTTTTTTGCACGCCGGCCCGGTCCGGAATTTACAGGCGGTTCTGTCAGCTGAACTGCCGCCCGGCGAACCTTCCGATGCGCTGGATTTTTTTGAAAATGAAAACCCTTCTTATGCTGAATTAACGGAGCTTATCTGGGGAAGTTATCCGCCTGAAGCCGCGTGGGTTATTTGGGAAGCGGTAGCGTCCTCGCCTTTTTTTATCTGTGAGGCGCCTTCGGAACCTGTCACAATCCGTTCGAAAGATGAAATAGCCGCGGGTGAACAGAAACTCAGGGCAAAACAGGAAGAAGAATTAATCAGGGCCGATTTTGCCGGAAGGCTGGAAAAAACGCTGGCAGGGCAGAATTCCATACGCCTTCCTGATGACAGCAGGTTTTTGCAGGAGATTGAAGGCCTCGCTCTCGGAAGTACGGCAAAGTCCAGAATCCTGAAAGAGGCGGGAATACAGGAAACGCCCCAGAAAGCCCACCGGACTCTGCTTTTAAGCGGATTCTGGCCCGCCGGGAAAAACCCCTGGCCGTCACGGCGCGGGCATACAATCAGTTCACCAAAAATACCGGTGCCTCCGCCGGACAGCCCCGGAAACGCCGGAGACAGGCTCGATCTCACGCATTTTGAGTCCTGGGCAATTGACAATGAATGGAGCAGCGATCCCGATGACGCAATATCCTTTGACGGCGAAAAATTATGGGTTCATATTGCCGACCCCGCTGAAACTGTTTTGCCCGGTTCCCCTTCTGATAATGAAGCAAGAAAACGGGGATCAACGCTCTATATACCGGAGGGCGCGGCCCGCATGCTTTCCGAAAATGCCCTTGAATACTACGCGCTGGGTCTTTCTGCTCCCTCATACGCCCTTTCCTTTTGTATAAGCCTGGGCGCGGCGGGAACAGTCGAAGATGTCGCTGTACACCGGAGTCTGGTCAGGGTACAGCGGATTACATACCGGGAAGCATACGACAAGAGGGAAAAAAGCTCCTTTGCGTCCTTTTTCAGCATAGCTGAAAGAAATATACAGCGCAGACAGAATGCAGGGGCCGTTTTTATCGATCTGCCGGAAATCCATATTTCGGTTACAGACCCGCTGGGGACAGCCCTGAAATAGAAATAACTCCTGTTGAAACAAACCCGGCGGCTGACATGGTCAGGGAAATGATGCTTCTGGCAGGGGAAGCCGCGGCCCGCTTTGCCTTTAAAAATGCAATTCCCTTTCAATATGTCAGTCAGGACTCCCCTGACCTTCCAAAAGAAATTCCTGAAGGACTTGCCGGCGAATACCGCAAAAGGAGGGCCATGAAAGCCCGGAAGGTAAGCACTATTCCTGCCGACCACGCGGGGCTTGGACTTGGCATGTACAGTCAGGTCACCAGCCCCCTCAGGCGGTACGGTGATCTGGTCGCACACCAGCAGCTTCACCGTTTTTTAAAGGGAGAAGCGTTAATGAAAGGCGACCAGGTCCTTGAGCGCATCGCTGAAGGCGATCTGAGCGCCCGGGAATCCGCGCTGGCGGAACGGGAGTCAAATCTCCACTGGATTCTTGTCTTTCTGTATCTGCATCCGGAATGGACAGGGGAAGCGGTCCTGGTTGAAAAAAACAATGCAAACGGAACCATTCTCATACCGGAACTGGCAATGGAAGGGAAAATAGTTTTGACCGGTCAGGATGAGCTTAATTCCAGGTTCAGAGTCAGGGCGGCAAATATAGATATCCCCGCCCAGACAGTGGATTTTGTACCGGTATAAAATACCTCGCCCCGAATAAAAAAAGCCCATGCAAAACGCATGGGCTTAAATACAATGTAAGTGAAACTATTCGGTCTTAACTTCTTCGGAGATATTGGCTTCAGTCTCTTTATCAAAGAATTTCGCCTTATCCATCATGGGTTCAAAATTTACCGTGTCCCCGATCTGGAAAGTAATGTTAGGATCGGTGCGGACAACGACCTGCTGGGTCTTGGAAACGAGATACAAATGGGTTTCGGCGCCAAGGGGTTCCTTTACGCTTACTTTCATCTGCATGATGTTTTTGCCAGTGGCCGATTTGTGATAGTTCATATCTTCCGGACGGATACCGAAATACACTTCCTTGCCGATATAATCTTTCAGGATTTTCTGGTGTTCCGGAGTCGGGATAAGTTCAAAGGAACCTTCGTCAACCGCGATCTGACCGCCTTTTTCATGGACCTTTACCGAAAGGAAGTTCATGGGCGGAGAACCGATAAATCCCGCGACAAATTTGTTTATCGGATGATTGTACAGATACAGAGGAGAGCCAATCTGCTGGATTTTTCCGTCTTTCATAACAACAATCTTGTCACCCATGGTCATCGCTTCAATCTGGTCGTGCGTAACATAAATCATTGTCGATTTGAGCCTGTGATGCAGGTCAGAAATTTCCGCGCGCATCTGGACACGGAGTTTCGCGTCGAGGTTTGAAAGCGGTTCATCAAAAAGGAATACCTTTGGATTACGGACAATCGCGCGGCCTACGGCGACACGCTGACGCTGACCGCCTGAAAGGGCCTTCGGCTTCCGTTCGAGCAGTTTTTCAATGTCAAGGATTCTGGCAGCTTCATTAACGCGGCGTTCTATTTCTTTTTTATCTGTTTTCCTGATTTTCAGTCCGAAAGCCATGTTATCATATACGGACATATGGGGATACAGGGCATAGTTCTGGAAAACCATTGCTATATTCCGGTCTTTCGGGGGACATCGTTCATGCGCTCGCCGTCAATGAACAGATCGCCCTCTGTAATATCTTCAAGACCGGCGACCATACGGAGCGTGGTTGATTTACCGCAGCCTGACGGGCCTACGAAAACCACAAATTCCTGATCGTCTACAGTTATATTGGCGTTATCAACAGCGCGTACTCCGCCGTCATATACTTTGCCAATACCTTTCAGTTCTACTTTTGCCATAATTTGGCCTCCTGAGAGTTATCTTATCATTATTATTGTAAACCCGCTTTACGGATAAGTCAAATAAAAACAGCGGCTATTTTCTGGATAAAGGGATCAATCAGGACAAAAATAATGATAAACAGCATTGCAGGCAGATAGTTGGCTGTTTTCAGTTTCCGTAAATTAAGGAGGTTTATTCCTATCATAACAATGAAGGCGCCTCCGATTGCAGACAGTTCATTTATCATCAATTCCGAAACATAGGGCTTGATAAAGACGGAAAGAATGGTAAGGCCTCCCTGGTAGACCAGGATAGTCAGGGCCGAAAAGGCAGTCCCTATTCCCATTGCGGCCCCGAATACAATAGCCATAAACCCGTCCAGTACGGATTTTGTGTATAACAGGGTATAATCATTTTCAGTCCCGGCTTTGAATGAACCGACAATGGCCATTGCGCCGACACAAAAAAGCACGGATGCGTTCAGAAAGGCATAGGGGAAGTTGGCGTTATTTCTTTTCTGTGTTCCGGCGGGGTTTTTGTCCGCTTTTTTTACCCTTTTTTCAAGGATAAGTCCGACACGGAGTATTTTCCCGTCTATATCCAGTTTTGAACCGATCAGCCCGCCAAGGATCAGGGAAAGAGTCATATAAATGATATTCTGAGTGGCGAAAGCCATCTGGAAACCTATCACGAGTGTCACCACTCCGGCCCCGGAGCATATAACGTCGGATATTTCTTCGGATATTTTGCCCGCGAAAAGCATTCCGATCAGAGAGCCTGCTATTACTGTTATACAATTTACTATTGTTCCAAGCATCGTTTATGCGATGATACTTTCTTGGAGGACAACTGTCAATGAACCGGTTTCCGGGCCGGGAAAAATCCCGGTGAAATTTTTAGTTAAATATACAAAAAAGCTAGTGAAAAATTTATTAAAATGTGCTATCATACTGGAATGGAGTACAGGAAATGATGAAAAGAATTGTTCTGTTTTGTTTATTTCTGACCGGTGCGGTCTATTCCTTATTTTCCGCGGAATATGATATTGCGACAGTTAACAGTCTGTATTTTGATGAAAACGAGGGAATCTTCGTCGCATCACAGTTCAAAATTATTTATAATGACAAAGAAAATTCCTTTTTTTTCCATACAGAAGACCCCCTGTCAGAGGGATGGGTCGAGTTAACCACGGATGATCTCGCAAAGATGAGAAAAGCCCTGCAAAAATTCTTCGACTGGGAAAAAACTGCGCTGGATAATAAGGTTATTCTTGATGAAAGAAGCATTCCGGATTCGGAAATAGAATCAAAGGTAATCTGGAGGTTCGGGGATGTCTGGTTTTCCGGCGACGGCCTGAAAACAAATTTTTCCTTTTTTTCACAGACGGAAAAGCGGCACCAGCTGGTTATTTCATCAAACCAGATAATGTCGCCTCCCCCGCTGGTTTCAGATTTCAGGCTTAAAACATTTTATCTGGACAGTATGGACGCGAAGGCCCTTTATGACGGAATAAGCGAAGACAGGATTCAGGAAGCCGTCGCCAAACATGAAACAAAGAAAAAGATAGAAACGCTTTTCAACTGAACAGTTTATACCGTTTTGCTGCTGAAACAAGAAGACCGATTCCAATCAGCGGCGGAAGCGCGAACAGATAAAAAAGCGGCAAATATCCAAGGGATTCAATGACAAAGCCTCCGGCCAGATTTCCCAGTACATTTGCCGCGCCGACCGCCACTGATGTATACAGTGTCATGCCCACAGCCAGGTTCCTGCGTGACACCCATTTGCAGACAAAAATAACCGCCGCCGGATGAAAGAGGCCGAAACCCACGGAATGGCATAACTGTCCGGCTACCGCTCCCTGGAATGAGGGAAATATGGCGTAGAGGCAGTTTCTTAAAACAATAACGGCCAGTGAAATAAGTATAATTTTTCCCGTACCCAGTTTTCTGATAAACCATCCCGAAAGGAACATAAAGGGTATTTCGACTATTGAAGCAAGGGCCCACAGACCGGCATAGGATTCAAGATGCAAAAATTCACGGACATAGAGTGAAAAAAAGCGCTGCGAGGGAACAAGGCCGAGATAACCCAAAAACACAAGCAATATGCCGAACCAGAAAACGGGTGGAAATTTCTCGAGCCAGGATTCTTCCTTTACTTCCGCGATCCCGATTATGCTGTGATTTTCCGTTTCGATGAGTGTCTCCGTAGGCCGGCGTTTCAGCAGCCCGGGGATACATACAAGGCTCAGGGAGAACAGCAGAGAGGTCAGGCCAAGCCAGAAAATAATCGAAGAAGGAACGGAAGGGTTTACCAGTTTTGAAATCTGCAAAAAGAGTGTAATACAGACAAAGCCTATGCTGCCAAAAACCCTGATCCGGCCGTATTTTTCCGTTTCGCTGCCCAAAAGCCGGTACACCAGAGCGTCCGATACGGGAATCGCGCCCTTGAACCCGACCGCATACACTATCAGAACCAGCGCGGTAAACCAGAAAGTGTTGACCGCCAGCAGAAGGGGCATAACCGCAAACATAAGTATTCCGAACAAAAGAAGGATTTGTCCGTAATTTCCCCTTTTATCTATTCTTGAACTGATAAAAATGGGGAAAAGAAGACCGGAGGCTTCGAAGAGTCCCAGAAATATTCCAATTTCTCCCGGCCCGTATCCTAATGATGACAGCAATATCGGAAGATAGGTATTTATTACCCCATAGATTGAAAATAAAAAAAAGAGGGGCGCTCCCATTTTCATATATTATATTTCTATCCCGAAAAAATATTTTACGGCAAAACCGACTAAAAATGAAACCAGAGTAACGCCAAAACAGACAAGGACCATCTCCAGAAAGTGCCGCCGGAAAGGCAGGGTTTTTGCCGTACAGAGATAGTAATTAAAGAAAAATATTATTATTACTGCAATCGCAATAGTGCATCCGAGCGCAAGAATAAAATTCCCGGTAAAAAAGAAGGGCATTACCAGTAAAATGACCGCTATTATATAGGCAATTCCCGTGTACGCCGCGGCCTTGAGCGGCGAAATATCCTTATTTTCCTCAGAACGCTGGGAAAGGTATTCTGAAGATGCCATTGACAAGGCGGCCGAAATCCCTGTTATCAGGCCCGTAACCGCGATCAGTCTTGTGTTCTGGAAGGCGAAAGTAAAACCGGCAAGGGCGCCTGTAAGCTCGACAAGGGCATCATTCAGGCCAAGGACAATGGAACCGGCATATTTTAAATGATCCTCATCAATCATTGCAATCAGACTGGCCTCATGTTCTTCTTCTTCCAGAATGATATCCTGTGTTTCCGGAAAAAACTCCAGAATTGTTTTATAGCCGTCCTGGGCATTTGCCTCATCTTTTTCCAGGCGTTTCAGGGTAAAACTCAGGCCAAGTATACGGGCAAGCAGAAAATAGAACCATACTTTCAGGCGTTCCGGTTTCAGTTTTTGACCGGTAAAACTTTCCCAGCGTTCGGCATGACGGCTTTCATCTTCGGCCATGTGTTTCATAATAAGGCGGTTTTTTTCATCCGGAATCTTTTCAAGGAGTTTTTCATATAAACAGGCGCTTGTAACTTCGTCCTGCTGGAATTTCAGAATTTTTTTCCTTGTTTCCGCTGGAATGGTTATATTCTGCATAAATAGCCTCCAAAAAATCAGGCAGATATGGTGGACACCGGAATTTCCTGTTCCTGTTCAGGAAAAAAACAACATCAGTTTTATAATAAAATACCCCGCGCTGCGAGGCGGGGTATTTTGTTCCCCCGTGGAATTGGTCTCAGGTGTTAATATCATGGAACCTTTAAAAACTAACGTTTGTATAGGTTTTTAATAAAAAAACCGCCGCTTGACGGAGGGGCATTAAACCTTCGCCATGAATAAAAGGTATCGAAAGATATGAAACCTTTCAATACCCGAGGCCCTTTTACAAAACCTGCTGATGGAATCCTTTACATCGTACTGTTTTTAAGACGCAAAGTCAAAGCTGTTAAAAAGCCGGGATCGCTTCCCTGTTCCCGCTGTAAACGGCCTGCGGATTTTCCGCAGCTTCATGTTCAAATACTTCAGGAACGGTCTCTTCAGTGAAGACCTCTGTAGTTTCTCCGCTTGAAGTATCTTCAGAATCATTGGTATTTTTTCCTCCTCCGTCCTTTTTTAATACAGGCTTGAATTCCACGTGTTCGGCAACAACCTTGACCTTACTGTAATTAGTCCCGTCGGCGCTTTTCCAGCGGTCCTGTTTCAGGCGTCCGATAACACGGATACCGCGCCCCTTGAGACAGTATTTGCCGCAGGCGTCGGCAAGGCGCGACCAGGTTTCAACATCAAAAAATGAAGTTTCCTGTTCATACTCTTCTTCCTGCCTGTAAAAACGGTTGGATGCTATGGAAAAAGTACACACCGAGGTCCCCTTTGGGGTTTCTTTTACGACTGAATCGCGTACAACATTTCCTTCAAGAATAATTGAATTGAGAGAATTCATGATTTCCTCCGGTACAATAGATATGACAGCACTGGCCCGGGGCGCCGCCGGAACAGAACTGTCAACAGTATTTATATGGAGGATTCAGTTTTTTGGCCGTTTATTTCAAAAAAAAGATTTACCGGGCTTTTTTTATAAATCCGCGAAGCTGGCTGATCTGCTCACCGACCCGGGCAGGATTCGGGCCGCCGGGCAGGTCTCTTGCCTGAACACAGGCTTCCGGGCTTAACTTTTCATAAATATCGGGACCTATCAGGGCGGAATGTTTCAACAGATTTTCAAGCGGCAATTTTACTATATCGGAAACACCGGACTGGATACATTCACGGACAATACCCGCGGCAACTTCATGTGCCGTCCTGAAAGGCAGACCTTTCCGGACAAGATAATCGGCAAGGTCCGTTGCATTCGCATAACCGCCGCCGCAGGACTCCTTCATCCGGGCGTCATTCCATTTTGCCGAAGCGATCATATGCGTGAAAATACGCACACAGGAAAAAACAGTATCATATGCATCGAAAAGATTATCTTTGTCTTCCTGCAAATCCCTGTTATATGAGAGGGGCAAACCCTTTACCATGGTAAGCAGAGCAATAAGGTCGCCGTATACCCTGCCTGTTTTTCCCCGGATGAGTTCGGCAAAGTCAGGGTTTTTTTTCTGGGGCATAATACTGGAACCGGTAGACCATTTTTCCGACAATTCAATGAATTTGAATTCCTCAGTCGACCAGAGCACTATTTCTTCGCAAAAACGGGACAAATGTGTCATCAGAATTGAAATATGGGCCGCTATTTCCAGACAGTAATCCCGGTCGCTGACCGCATCGAGGGAATTCTGAGTCAGATGGGAAAAGCCCAGTTCCTCAGCGACGGAATTCCGGTCCAGAGGAAGACCTGATCCTGCCAGAGCCCCGGAACCGAGCGGCATATAGTCAAGTCTCGCAAGAGCGTCTTCGAACCGGTTCCAGTCGCGTACAAGCATCCAGCACCATGCGCACAGGTGATGGGCAAGGGTTACGGGCTGGGCACGCTGCAAATGGGTGTATCCGGACATCAGCGTATGGGTATGTTTTTCCGCAATTTCGGACAGTGTTTCAATCAGCGTGATGAGAGAGTCCTGGAGATCGGGAATGGCTTTGCGGAGATAGAGACGTTCATCAAGCGCGATCTGGTCATTCCTGCTCCTGCCTGTATGTATTTTTTTTCCCGTGTCACCAAGACGTTCCGTCAATACCCCCTCAATAAATGAATGGATATCTTCGGCCTTCGGGTCAATGCTCAGCTTTCCCGATTCAAGTTCATAGGCTATGTCTTTCAGAGCAGCACTTATTTTTGAAGCATCTTCTTCAGGGATGATATGCTGCCGGCCAAGCATTTCGGCATGGGCAATGCTCCCGGTAATATCATCAAGGGCCATGCGTGAGTCCGCATAAATAGATGTTTCAAATTCAACAGCTTCGGCGTCAGGCCCTTCGCTGAAACGACCGTGCCACAGGGCCGCCCTTTCACCCTTCAGAATAGATGATTCGTCAGACATTTTTATTTCTTCTCCCTTGGTTGATAAATCCCCTGTATTTCACAAATATACATTCGGTGAAAATCGTTTTTTTCATAGTTCCGTATAAGCGATTTGTCCAGAAAATGTTCCGGCTGCAAATCCTGATAGTACAATTTTTTGCAGACAAGCACTACAGAAGCTTCGGCAAAGCCTATTGCTCCCGGTTTCATGGCCAGCGGAGTAATTTTGGCGGCAGAAGCCTTATCGGTATGGCGCCCGGAAGTAGTGCCGCAGATTTCAAATACTTCTTTTCTTTCTTCGGGAAAAAATGAAAAAGTTATGAGGTCTTCACGCTCAACGAATTCATAGGTATAGCGGACCGGTCTGATAACGCAGGTAACGGTCGGATGGTTCCAGAAAACCCCGAAACTGCCCCATGAGGCTGTCATCGTATTCCATTGTGAATGCCCGACCCCGTATCCGGCGGTAATAAGCATACGGTGAGTTCCTATAGATGAAAAGGGTGTAAACAGTGAATCAAGCGTTTCCTTGTCCGCGGGTGTTACATAAAAAGCATCTTCCATAAATAATAGTCTCCTATACCTGTAATATGAGCCAATTTCAAAACTCGGTTAGTTTTGAAATTGGCTTTGCAAAGATTTTTCTATTTCCTGCTTCCATATAGAAATAGAAAAATCTTTGCTTACATCTATGGGTACGATTTCAAAATTTTCTCAATTTTGAAATCGCCTCAATATAGTCAAATAATTTAAATTATTTGACTATTTCCGATTGTAAGGGTTTGTCAGGCAGGGAAGTATTATAAACTTGCCTGCCTGACAAACCCAAGTCTATGGAGTATAAGAAAAAAGGACCATTTCATGCATTTGCCGGCTCATTTTTTTCCGCTTTCCCTTCAGTTTTACTGAAAAACCATGAAATGAAGCCTCCCAAAAGCAGGGCCGCCGCGGAAACAAGTACCGAAACAGCATCCCCGGGAAGACCCGGAAAAACCGGCAGAACGGAACCTATAACAAGTCCGAGTATAATACAGTAAGTATGGACGGGGACCCGAGCCAGAAGGAAGCGGACAAAGCCGGCGCCAATCAGAAGGCCTGATAAAATGCCAAGGGCCAGCGGAACCAGCAGAGGAATATTAAAATCAGACAATGCCCGGATTACGGAACGGTAACCGCCTATTATTAACAGAATAAGAGAACCTGATATGCCGGGGATAATCATTGCTATTGCGCCTATAAAGCCAAAAAGAAACATCAGAAAAAACGCAGATACCGAAAGTTCCGTGATGACTGTTTCCGAAGAGACGCCAGCGTATCTGTTAATGAAAAACATGGCTGCCATTACTCCGATACCGCAGGCTATCAGGGCAAATGAAAGCGGCGTAAAGCGCTCTCCTTTTGCGCGTTTTCCAATAAAGGGGATGCTTCCCAGAATAATACCTATAAAAAAGAAGGCGGTCGGGACCGGATATGAATCAAAAAGCCAGGTAATCAGCCGGGCAAAGACAAATACCCCGACAAGAATTCCAAGGATCAAAAGCAGGATAAAAAGCCAGTCTTTCAGTATCTTTTTTATATTCAGGGTTATAATATTTATTAACCGGTCATATACATTGAAGACAACCGCAATTGTTCCCCCGGAAACACCGGGAATAACATTCGCGATACCAAGAATTATTCCGATACAAAAAGTTTTAATATACTGCATTATCCGACAGTATCATATTCGGAATAAAAAAAAAAGACCGGTTTACATACCGGTCTTATAAAGAGGCAGATTATTGAGCCAATTTTGAAATCGCCTCTATTTATTGCGCAATATACGCGCCGAAGATCCAGCCGGCCGGTTCAACTACGCGGTACCAGTGTGTGGTGACCCCGTCAATTGTATCGGTTTCGGCGGTACGTCCATTAATATCAACGATAGTCCCGTCGGAAATCTGTGTAACAACAACAGTATTAGCCAGTCCGGGGGCATTTCTGACATTGATATTGGCCCCGTCTATGTCTGAAATTATTGCCTCATAAATATCGACATCGTTTATGGTGAAAATAGGTAATTCAACCTTTGCATATTTGGCGAGTTCAGTTTCTATCAAGTCCCTGAATGCACTGGAAATTTTCGACGCATTACCGAGAAGTTCTTTTTTTACAACTTCCTGGGTACTGGTATCCATGGCGATCTTGTACATGCGCATGGCCCGGGCATCGGTCAGGGAGGTGTTCACGGCTTCTTTTTTTACATATTTTTCAGTAACAACAGGTGTCCTCATTCCGTCAAGATAGGCGCTTATACACCAGTAATCACTACTCAGATTATAATCGTGTACCCCGACAATGGTATACTTCGGAATAAGCTGGGAAGTAGGAGAAGCCATATCGGGCTTGCTGTACAGAACAACATCATCGCCGGTAATAACAGCCGGTCTTGCCGAAGGCGCAAGAAAAAGGTCCTGTATCCAGTATTCTTTGCCGTCGTCCAGTTTAATATGATAAAATTCGCGTTCCTGATTATCACTGCTCCGGATGGCTGCCTTTTTTTCAGGGGTCAATATTTCCGTCCCGGAGGAATCCTTGCTGACAGTGAAAAAACTCTGCACCTCATCCCCGATCCGAGCCAGCGAAACATTTTTTACATGAGTCTCATCTGTTGCTTCCCACAGGGCTACCTTATCGCTCAAAACTACAGCAGGCTTGGTACTTTCCTTCGGTTCTTCAGTTTTCCGGCATGAAGACAGTCCGGCGATAATCAGCATGCATAAAATAATTGCCATCTGTGTCAGGGTCTTTCTCACTCTTTTCTCCTTGATTGAACTACAACAGATGTTGTGGTGTCTGTAAATTCTTTACTGCAAAATTATAACACAGCTCCGGCCTTTTGTCCTTTAAAATCATTAAAACATTCAAAAAAAAGCGCAGGAACCCAATAGGCTTCCTGCGCTTCCGTTCACCTTACCCGAAGGTAAAACGACGATTATTACAAATATCCAAGATAGGTCATTGCGGAAACATCCAGCGTGACCGGCGAAGAGGTGTTGACGGACGAACCGGTTATATAGCATTGACCGGTGTCCCAGTCAATAACAAAGAAATAAAGGTTCTGGGCAGCGGAGGAGGATATAACCAGAGACCAGACCCCCGGGGCAAAGACGGTTGCAGTAACTCCAGGAACTATGGCAGACGATGCTCCCGACATTATATCATTGATGGTTATAGGCTGGGTAAGGGCCATAACTGAGGCGTCCAGTGCTGACGACCCGTTTTTTACCGTACCGTTAACGGTACGGGTGTTTACGGCTATGTCCCCAAGACTTATATTGCCAACATCCTGATCCGAGACGCTCCGCGTTACTCCTGAGTTAACTACAAGATATTCAAACTCTGACTCCCCTGCGAAAATGTAGAAGGAAACGGTGGATGCGGAAACCGACGCAGGCAGGCTTATTGACCAGGAGCCGTCCGTATTAACCTTAGAATTCGAAGCCTGTTTTCCGTTTACATCGGCCCCAACGCCTACAAAGAAGGGACGCTCCTGTTCATTGTCGAAAAGAACCGAGGAGACGGTCCCGCTCAGGGTTATGTTTCCCCAGTTGAGCGCCAGGGTTATCCCGCTCATATTCTGATTATGAACCGTGAGACTGCCGGTACGGGAGAAATCGCCGCTGTTTGTATCCGCATACACTTCGTAATAAATTACTGTTGACGAAGAGAAGGCTGGAATCGTACAGGACCAGGAACCGTCCGCCGAGTTAACCGGGGAATAAGCGAGATTATTGTTAAGTCCGGCATCGCTGTAAAATTGTATATATGCATAATTGATGCCGTCCGGAAGGTTTACCGTACCGTCCAGGTCTATGGAACTCCAGTTGAAGGGCCCGACAGAGATGCCGGAAACAGAGCCGCCCGACACATTAACGGGGGTATCCACATACCGGTAGAACCAATTCCCTGAACTGTCTTCTTCGACCGCAAGCTCCAGATAAACAGCCGTAAGAGACGCCGATTTTGGAATGGTTATGCTCCAGCTTCCGTTGGTCAGATTAGCCTGGGTTTCGCCAAGGTAATTATTAAGATAACTGTCTGCGTAAACCCCTATCCAGGCTTCCGATGCGGTAATCCCGGTCAGGTTGACGGTCCCGCTCAGGGTAATGACCTGCGGTTGGCTTACCGTAATGGTATAAGGACCGGAATCCCATCGATCACTTGAATAAACAAGATAGGGATGCCCGGCCTGAAGATCATAGGTAATACGGGAATTATAGCCTTCCCCGCCGTCGTCATCATAAATAAGCACGGACCCGTCAAGGCCGTCTACCAGATACATATAGGTGTCGATGTCATCGCTTTTCGCATCAAATGTAAAGGCGCCGGCTGTTTCGGGGATAAAGAGGACAACGTATCCGTTTGTATAGAGTTCCGTTACCGCTCCAAGCGTAACGCCTCCAAGATTCAGGGCTATGCCGCTGACATTGGTATCCCGCACAGTCGCGGTTTCTGAAAGCAGCACATCATAGATACCGGAACCTGTGTCAACTGAAACGGCGAAACTGACTTTCGTATCAACGTCAAAGGGTGTAATGTTCGCCGTCCAGGAATTGTCCTGAGTATCAATAGCCGCGGTTCCAATATAATTGCCGTCGTCATCATACATATCCATTGAATCCGAATCGAGGGTCAGGCCGTTTGTGTTCACCGTTCCGCTCAGGGTAATGGCGCCGGACGCGAACGGACCGATGGCAATGCCGGAAACACTTGTGTTATACACGCTTACCGGATCGGCCTTTTTCCTGTCCGCATAACCGCCGCCGTTCAGTTCAATGTACACGTCAAAATAGACATTTGTTGCGGAGGTAAAGGCGGGAACCTTAACACTCCAGGTTCCGTCTGTCTGGACTTCCCCATACCCAAGCCAGACGTTCCGGTCCGCGTCGGCATATACTTCTACTTCGGCATAGACAGAATCATAGCCTGTAAGGTCCACCGTGCCGCTCAGATTGATCAGCGTAAAGGGCCCGAAGTTGATATTCTGAACGCTTTCATTATGAACCGTTACCGGAGCCGCCTTAAGATACAAATCCTCGCCGGAGGCTGTATAGATATAAATTTCGGGATACATTTCCTGGGCAACAGGAAGAGCCAGGAAAAACATGCTCCAGGTTCCGTCCGCCAGGTCAACTTCAACCCAATCAAGCCAGTTCCAGTAGTTTGGATCCTCATAAAAGCTGATCTCAACGTAATTGACGTCGAGGCCGGTAAGGTCCACTGTGCCGCTTAAGATTATGGTGTTTTTAAAGTCCTCGGAGGTAATGGTATAGGACGCCTCTGTTTCCATATTCGAGTAAATATGAACCACTTCCGTGCGGTACGCGCCTTCGGCATTTGTTGCCAGGTATATCCTCATAAGGTAAAAACCGGGAGCCACCGCGAGGGTGTCCGCCGGGTCGGAGAGTAAATCGGCGCTGGTTACCAGGGAGTAGTCACTCAGTTTAAGGAGTTGCAGTGAAGCATACGAAACATGGGAGGGATAACTGACCGAATAGGTAAAGTAACCGTTCCCGGCGTTCTGAGCGGCGCTTATGTCTATGGAAACGGATTTGGCGCTTCCCGCGCTTATGGTTTCGGTTACAGTGTTCGCGGCGGCGGGATATTCCGTGCCGTTAATCATAACATAGCCGGTGGCCGTTATGTCCCAGGTTGCCGGTTCAAGCTCGACCACGGCGCTGTTTTTCCCGGTCAGGGTTATATCACTCTGGGTGGGAAGGCCGTCGGACACAAAAGACAGAACGTATTTTGTAAAGGCCTGCTTCGGGAGCAGGGTGCGCGAACTGTCCCCGGTCCCAATGGAAAGGCTCAGCTTCCCCTTCGAGCTGTCCTGAGAAATTCCATCCGGCGTGCTTATAAGGGGGTTCATACAGCCCGCGAGAACTACCAGGGCGAGCAGAATACCGTATATTCCGAATCGTTTAATTGAATATTTCATTTTTCGTCCTCCTTACGGCGCTACCGTGAAAATTACTTCCCTGGAATAGGGAAGGCCGTTCTTGTACACAATGGCGAGCACAGAATGCTGACCATAAGAATAGTTCTGGGCATATACTCTTATCTCTCCCAGGGCAACATTTTCGTAGTAATTATACTGATCGGCGTCAACTATCCAGGAATATGAATCATACCCCGTAGCCTTCACGGTCAGAGACTGGTTCCGGGCCTGGGAAATACTTCTGTTGGTGTTTTTTTCCATGGTTGGGGGTTCGTCGGTCATGGCGGTAAAGGTAACCGTTATGCCGGCGCCGGTATCAATGTCCGAAACCGTAACTGTGCAGGCTGCCGTTTCGCCGCTTCCGTCGGCGGCCGTCGCGGTTATAACAGCGGTTCCGCCGGATACAGCGGTAACCAGCCCGTCTGCCACGCCGGCTACGCCTGTGTCGCTGCTGCTCCAGGTTACGGCCTTGTTGGTGGCATTAGCGGGGGTCGCCGCTACCGTTAACTGGATAGTCTCCGTCGGCAGCAGTTCCGCCGCCGAAACATTCATTTCCAGATGTGTTACCAACTGTGCCTGTCTTGTAATAACAACGGTATATTCCGTTCCGGCTGCTCCTGAGGCGGAAACAACCTGCAGTTTTGCCGTAGCCGGTACTCCAACGGTAAGGGCTATCTGGCGGCTGGGGGTATAAGCCACAGTTGAGGCCGCGTTTTTCGGGGTGCCCGTCATGGTCACGGTTTCCACCGAGTTGGCTACCGACAGGGTGTAACTTGTTGTTTTTTCCGAAAAAGCAGGGGCCAGTGTTCCCGCGCTCGCGGTAATGCCTGCCATAGCGGTGGGGGAAACGGTTGGGGTTCCCGAATCACTGGCACTCTTGCATCCTGCCGCCAAGAGCAGGGCAATGGCCATGCAGCAGACGATAATACGTTTTTCTCTCATTTGTTCCTCCTGTTTTGTTTGCCGGTTTTGTGCCGGCATAAAAGAAAGCAGACTGCCCCTGTATCAGGGCAGTTGAAGTGTGGGTTATGTGTTGTACCGGGTACGCCGCTGTGGGCAAATTTCCTTATTTGCGCAAGGCTGTCAAAGGTTGAGGAAAATAATCAGTCGTTTTCTCACATTCCTGGCTGCTTTAAGCAGTCATACCCCTAATAGATGAACCTGAGAATCAGTATAAAAGAATCAAATAATACAGTATGACAATACTGTAGCACGGAATTTCCGGAAAAAAGGTAGCACGTCTGGAAATTTCACAGGACCAAGTGTGTTTTACATTGTAAAATGTATAGCTTCCTGAAACCGCAAAAGGTAACAGGGTCCACTACCAAACGCTTGACTATAAGGATTTCAGAGAAGAAAACTCTTCTCCTGGGATATTTATTTTTACGGATATGCAGAATTCTTGTGCAAATCCGCACTGTTTTGTTTTCCCTGCCAATACATCATAAAAGCATATTTACCCCTCCATAGGGGTTTCTGAAAGGAGAATGTATGAGAAAAGCCAAAAATGCCGAGGCCTTTATTACCCCCGCTGTTCTGCTGTTTTTTGTGATCGGACTGTCCGTCAGCTGCAGTTCCACCCCGAAGGATAAATCCGAAGCAAAAGGAAAGCCTGCGTTTACCCCCGTATGGCTTGAAGCGCCGTCGGCAACCATTACCTTTCCGTCCGAGGATGGTATCCCCATAACCGCCGATCTGTATATGGCCTATCCTGATACGGCGCCGCTTATTCTGCTCTGCCACAGGGCTGCCTGGTCCCGGGGTGAATACCTTGAAATAGCTCCGGTCCTCACTGAGATGGGTTTTAACGCCATTGCCATCGACCAGCGATCGGGAAGAACAAAGAACAATGTAGATAATGCTACCAAAGCCGCCGCGGAAGAAGCAGGAAAACCGACCGCGTTTATTGATGCGCTGCCCGATATTCAGGCAGCGGTGGATTATGTGAAAGCCCATTACGCAAAGGGCAAATTCATCCTCTGGGGTTCTTCCTATTCCGCATCTCTGGTTCTGAGTATTGTAAAGAACAATCCCGGCAAAATCGACGCGTGCCTCGTATTCTCACCGGGAGAATACTTTTCCGGTCAGGGCAAAGCGGCCGGCTGGGTAGCCACAGAAGCGGCCGATGTAAATATCCCCATATTCTTCACATCGAATAATAATGAAAAAGCGGAAGTGTCGTCGCTTTACAGACGGGTCCCGTCAGCAATCAAGACCTATTACCTGCCCTCCGGCGAGAGCAGGCACGGTTCAGAGGCACTGTATGGGGCCAGCCCGGAAAGTCAGCAGACATGGAAGGCGGTCCGTCAGTTTCTGGAACCCTTTGCAGCGATGCGGTAAGCCCTGGGGGAAAGCCGGTATTTTTGCCGGAACAGCCGTTCGAAGTGGCTGACGTCGCCTATGCCGACCCTTTCAGTCACTTCAGCGACTGAAAGGTCCGTGTTGAGCAGCATGACCGCCGCGACACGGAGGCGGAGATCGATGAGATAGGCAATTGCCGTCATACCGGTCTCCGCCCTGAACCGTTTATTCAGGGTCGTACGGTTGGTCCCGAATTCCCCGGCAAGATCGTCAAGGGAAATTTTCGTATTGTAAAAACGCATAATAAAATCAAGTACCGGTTTGAATTCATGAGAAACCTGTACCGGTTCGGACAGCCAAAGGGTACTGTTATTTTTTTCGCTCTCTCCTGACAGGCCTGTCCCCTTCTCATGGAGCTGGACCACCAGAAACAGGAGTTCCGTCAGGTATGAACGGGACCGGCATGGCCACCACCCGGTTTCCTGTTCATCCAGTTCATGACGTATTGATTCCAGGAGGTCTCTGATTCTGACCGCAGAGTCAGGGCTGGTATGGTTGAGGAAAACAAGCTGGTCGCCGGTAAAAGCCCTGAGGAGCAGCCTGTTTTCTATGACCTCCGCAGGCGCATCCATCCCTTTTTCACGGATATTTTCCATATTGAGATTCTTGTGGAGTGCGGCGGGATGAAAATAAAGAACCCGGGCGCCAAGAGGAGCAGATTTTAACCGCTGGTTTTCATTAATACAGATGAGACAGGGTGCGACCCATGGCCGGGTCTCGCCGTCGATATCACAGGCGCCTGCTCCTTTTTCCATAAAAATAACCCGGAAGCGCTGATCAAGCTTTTCCTCCGGAATATAGCTGTCTTCATATATCATAACCCTGAGAGGTTCTATCCGGGGAATATCTGAATTTTTCGCCTCTGTACTGAACCGGAGCATATCCATAATAATTTACTATAGCATGCCTTTATACCGCTTGTAAAATGCCGTCTTGCACCGCCGATTTACAATTCGGAAAAGATTATGCGAGAACGCCGCCGCCCCGTTCCATTGCGGAAAGTCCGGTCCTGACAAGTTCACGGATCCCGAATGGTTCCAGGAGGCGGATGAGACTGGCGATTTTATCTTCGCTTCCCGTAGCTTCAATTACCACTGAATCAACTGAAACGTCCACAATTCTGGCACGGAAAATATTGGCGGTTTCAATAACACCGACGCGGGCCACGCCTTCGGCGCTCACTTTTATAAGAGCAAGTTCACGGAAAACAGTAGACTGCGGGTCGCAGTGTTTGATTGAAATTACTTCAACCAGTTTTGCCAGCTGTTTTTCAATCTGTTCAAGAATATATTCGTCACCCCGGACTACAATGGTCATGCGCGATAAATCGGGATTTTCGGTAACACCCACCGTGAGGCTGTCAATATTATACCCGCGGCGGCTGAACAGTCCGGAAACCCGGCTTAAAACACCTGAATGGTTTTCAACCAAAACCGAAATGACGTAACGTTTCATATATTCTCCTTCCGGGAAGCCAATACAGTTATCCGGATAACCGGCAGTTCCCTTCATTTTATCAGATTGTAACAAATATACCGGACTGTTATTTTATATCGGGTATATATAAGTATTTTATCAGTAAGAGGTGGCACTGGCAAGTAAGTTTTAACTCATTTGAATGCCCAGGGAATCGAGACAATGCTGCATATGTTCAGGCAAGGGAACGGTAAAGCGTCTCAGAGTATTATTGACCGGAAGTGTCAGGGTACATGCCGCGAGCTGGAGCTTCCTGATATTATGTGATGAACGGAATTCCCTGTTTTTGCGGAAATCGCCGTATTTATCATCAGCTATTATGGGGCATCCGATTGAGGCAAGATGGATGCGGATCTGGTGCATGCGCCCGGTCCCGAGCTGCAGGTAAAAGAGAGCCGCTTCACTTCCTGCAGCATCAATATGATAGAAGGTCCTGGATGGTTTTTCGCTGCCGGAGCGTCCGGCCGGAAGAGTTATGGTTCCTTTTTTTTCAATGGAATCATTGTAAAAACAAACAGCGGCATATTCTTTTTTTATGCTGCCGTCTGTTATATACTGTGAGTAACGGCCGGCAGCATCGCGGTTTAAAGCAAGGACCAGGATTCCGGCCGTGTCCCGGTCAAGGCGGTGTACAGGATATATTTTTGTTCCCGCCTGCCGTTCGAGAATATCGGTCAGGCTGATTTTAATGCCTTCGCCGCCCTGAACGGGAATTCCGGCGGGTTTATTTACAAGCAGAATATCAGTATCTTTATAGATAACAGGGATGTCCTTCATGGAGACTAGTATAATGAAAAACCGAAAAAAACTGCACTGGTTTTTGAATTTTTTTGAAAACAGTTATTTGAAAAAGGTTTCTGTATATATTTTTATTTTTTCCTTTGCCGGCCTGATCCAGGCGGAACAGCTTTTTTCGCCGGAATGGGGATACGCTCTGGACATGCCGGAAGGGTATGTCCTGGCGGATAAAAGAGACACTACACGGTATCTTTTTGTCCACAATCTGGTTCCGGCCAACCTCCAGATAGCGGTTTATCCCTCCACCCAATTCAAAAAGGCTTCCGAGGCCCTCGGCTTTGCGGCGGAACAGATCAGCAGGGAAACAAAAATAGCGGACTTTGAATGGCGCTTCCGTTCCGCCGCAATAACCCAGATACACAGTGAACAGATTGCCGGATGGGGTATCGCGCTTGAACTTGAAACAAAGGGAAACTGGCTGGTCATGCTGTGCTATGCCAATGCGGAAAAGGCCGCCGGACTCGAAGATTTTCTGGTTTCCACTCTTGATTCCGTGTATACCGATACAGGTTCGTGGTTTGAACCGGGTCCCATGACAGCCTTTGCATGGGGAAATGAGGCTGAAAAAATTGTTCTGTACCGGGACTCGGAACGGAATCTGGCAGTTCCGTTTAATTCCATCGATTCCGAAGCAAATCAGTATATTGTGGACAGGGAATTCCGGATTCTTACGGGATATATGAATTCTCCCTACGTGATAGAAGCATGGAAACGCTACTACCGCAGTATCTACCGGGACGCCTGGAAACGGCTTGACAGGGCCTCTTTTATACTATCAAACAATCTGTCTGCTGAAAGCGACAGACTTACCGCCGAACTGCTTGCCTGGACGCAGGATTTTACGTATGAACGTGATTTTTCAGGAAGCGATTTTCTGAATCTGCCGGACGCCTTTGCGGAAAAACGGGGAGACTGTGACAGCAGATCGCTTCTTCTTGTGCTTTTGCTGAATCAGATGGGTGTCGATGCGATCCTGCTTGTTTCTCCGGAATACAGCCATGCGCTGGCCGCTGTAGACTGTCCCGGAGAAGGGGCCCGCTTTACCGAAGGTGAAAAAAGCTATCTGATAGCCGATACCACCGCGAAGGTCGGACCCGGTCTGATTGCGGAAGATATGGCCGATCCGTCCAAATGGTTCGCCGTCACTTTTCCTGCCTTCGGATACTGATAATTCGCAAAAAACCGTATCTCTGTAAGAATTTCCGGACAGGGAGATAAAAAAATCCCGGATCAAGTCCGGGATTCTAAACTATAAATGAAATATAAACAGAACCGGCGCTATTCTATCAGCAGATTATACGCGTCGAGCGGGGTTTGGGCATTAAGGAGACTGTCCCTCAGGTCAGAATTTTTCAGTTTCTTGCTGAAATAGGAAAGAGTCTGAAGATAATATGAATGCTGGTTATAGGCCGCCGCGATCATAAATATAAGCCTGACAGGCACATCATCTATTGTCTGAAAATCAATTATGTCATTCCGGCAGATCCCGACAGCCATAACCAGATCAGTTACCGAAGAAAGCCGGACATGGGGAATCGCAATACCGCGGCCGATTGCCGTTGACATTAATTCTTCCCGCTTAAGTATTTCAGCGGTCAGTTCGTGCCGGTTCTTTATCTGGGGCGCTGTTCCCAGTGTTTCGGAAAGTGAGACAAGCGCATCATGCCGCGTGGAATGGTTCAGCATGACTATACGGTCAGGAGAAAGAATATTCTGCACATGGATTAAAATGGTTTCCGGCGCGGTTTTTGTTGAACCGGACAGCCGTTCATTAACCCATTTTTCAATATCATCTTTTTTAAAACGCCAGACGGTCCCTATCTTGCCTGAAGGAATTTCACCTTTTTGGGCCCAATCATACACAGTCCGTTCGGAAACACGAAGATATTTCGCAACTTCTTCTATTGTAAGTATATCATCTGCCAAAACTATGACTCCTGTTCTTTTATTCGAGGCGAGGGTTTAATACCCCAGACCGAAGGTCTGCCCTGCTCTGCGACGGTTTTATAACAACCTATAAAAACGTTAGTTTTTGTAGGTTCCATGGTATTAAACCCGAGACCAATTCCTCGGGAGAGAAAAATACTCCGCTGCGGAGCGGCGGGGTATTTTATTTACAATATTTTGCATCAAACCGCAATATATGTCAAGTATTATCAAACAAGGAAAGAGAGAAACTGCCTTATTTTTTTGCTTCGGCTCTTTTACCGGGGCCCGGCCAGTTCATGAAGCGCGTCATAGGGATACAATTCACCGATTGTCGAGTACGTTATTGCGTTCTCCGCCGGGCCAAAAATAACAGGCGTTTCAGGCGGCATAAATTCTGAGAGAGCCTGCCTGCACACTCCGCAGGGACTTACCGGATAATCGGAATCGGGCGTTGCAACGGCAATTGCCCGGAAAGAACGGAAACCGGCGGAAACTGCCGCAAAAAGGGCACTCCGTTCGGCGCAGTTTGTGACACCGAAAGAGCGGTTTTCAACATTCACCCCGGTAATTATATCGCCATTTTCCAAAAGCAGCGCGGCCCCGACACGGAACCGGGAATACGGGGCATAAGCCAGTGAGGCGGCCCTGAGCGCTTCATTAAAGAGCTTCTCATAATCTATTGCATTTTTCATACTCATATTATACCATTATATGCTATGAGCTTCAAAGGAAAATTGAAATACATAATAATCGGTTCCATTGTTTTTCTTTTGCTGTATTTATTTGTTGCGCCGGTTCCTATGAATTATGACATCTTTTTTGAGCCGGTTTGGTCCCGGGACATAACCAGAGCAGACGCATCCGCTGCCGGAGAAAATATAGCGGAAAGCACGGCCGAAAACATCGAAGCTTTTATTCTGGGAAACAGGTTCGGCTATTTTACACCGGAAGGCGATATCATATATTCCGGACAAACAGAAAACAGAATAGCGGCATCGAAAAATTCCTGGGCTGTATATCCCCAGAATGCATCCGGAACCGTTATTTATAATTCCGACGGGTCCCCGAAAATGACTATAGAGCCTGCAGGGTATGTTCATATTGATTATGACCGGACCTACCTCTTTCTTCCCGGCGGGAGCGGCGTTTCACAGTATTCGGAAACAGGGGATGTTATATGGACGCGTGAACATGCTGCGCCCATAACGGCCTTTAATTCTTCGCCCGAGGGAACAATAATCGGATATGCGGACGGAAAACTTTCTTCATTCAGAGCAGATGGGTCCGAGATTTTTTCATTTTATCCCGGCGGCAGCGATTATCAGGTCATTCTTGGCGCCGCAATTTCCGAAGACGGAACCCTGGCGGCCTGCGTTTCAGGAATAGACAGGCAGCGCTTTCTTTTGATAAAAATTACCGGAAGACAGTATAAAATCATTTTTCACGCCTATCTGGACGGAAATCTGCGCCGGCAGACTTTTGTCGATTTTGAACAAAACGGCCGGTTTGTTTTCTTTGAATATGAAAACGGGATAGGGATTGTTGACTGTAAACAGAATTCATTAAGTAAAATACCGATGAGCGGACAGCTGATTGCGGCGGGGGAATTTCCGGGAGACAATGTGTTTGTGATTCTGGTAAAGGAAGGCGAAACCTTCAAGCTCTCCGCGGTAGAACGGTCAAACCATCTGGTTGCCTCCGCCCGTTTTTCAGCCAGAAATGCCTTTCTGATCCAGCATGAAAAAATAATATATCTCGGAACCGATGACAGGATATCACGGATAAACATTAAGGGAAGTCAATGAGAAAAAAAACGGCGTTTTTTTAACCTTTCTGGCAGCAGGACTTGTGCTGCTGTATGCCCTGGAGTGGCCGGTATTAACCCCCTATCCTTCACGTTTATTCGGGCAGCGGTCAAGTGATGTCATGGAACGCGGTGTTATACTGGAAAATGTTGATAATGTGAGGGCCGCCGGACACGGTACTGTGCTTATCACACTTACCCCGAACGCAAATATGTCAGGCTTTCCGGGAACACTGGGAAATACGGTGATCCTTGCGCATGATGACGGTATTATGACCATTTACGGAAACCTCGACTCGGTAGATCTTGTTGATGAACGAATACAGATTGAGTCAGGCTCAATTCTTGCTTCAGCCGGCACAAGCGGCTGGGGAAACCGGTCAAGCTGTATTTTTCAGGTTGTTGACCAGATCCAGAAAACAGTGCTGAATCCGCTGCTCCTTCTCCCTGCGCTGCAGGATACCAGACCGCCGAGTCTGAGAAATATAATCGCGGTGTCCGACAGAAATCAGGTTTTTCCGCTCGGAACAGTAAAATCCCTGCGCCAGGGAAAATACCGGATTTACGGGGATATCTCGGATACAATAAACAATAATACGAATGAACTGAGTGTTTTCAGAATCACTGTTCTTGTAAACGGAAGCGAATATTCTGTGCTGGCTTTTGAAACGATGAAAGAAAATGAGGGCAGACTGTATCTCTCTTCTCCCGAATTTACAGGCGAAACGCTCTATACCGATCCGGCGCGGACATTTTTAGGTGAAATAAACCTGATACGGGGCAAGGCTGATATTTCCGTAATTGCCCGCGATATGGCAGGTAACGAGCGGAGTGTTCTTTTCGGCCTGCAGATTGAGTAATCTCTTTATTCTATTCTCCGTATAAGTGTTCCAGCTGATGAAGGAGTTCAAGAGTCCGCTCCTTGCAGCCTCCGCAGGCCGTTCCGATCTTTGTGCGGGCCTGCAAATCTTCCCAGGTACGGTCTCCGGCCTTATAGGCGTCCTCAATATCCCTGTCTGTAACATTAAGACAGTTGCAGATTACCTCTACATTTTCCTTTCCCTTTAAGGAAGGAAGGTCGTTCTTTTCAAGATAATCATCTATAGCCGCCCGAAGAGCCTTATCACCAAGAACAGAGCAATGGATTTTATTTGACGGCAACCCGCCGAGTTTTGCGACTATATCCTCGGGTTTCAGGACATAGGCGTCTTCCAGGCTCATGCCCTTAATTGCTTCGGAAAGGATGGAAGTCGAAGCTATTGCGCTGGCACAGCCGTATGTTTTCCAGCGCGTATCTGTTATTATGCCGTCCTTTATACGCAGCAGAATGAGCATCTGATCGCCGCATTTTATATTTCCGACAATCCCCCGCCCGTCACTTGGCCAGGAAGCTTCATCTTCTTCCAGCACATTTCTGGGGTGCATAAAATGGTCTTTTACCGTATCCGAATACAACCAGTCGCTCATTTTTTACTCCCCTTGGATGAAACAGTTGAAAAGCCCCGCAGTTTTTTAATAACAGGAGGAACTTCTTTCAGAACATAGTCAATGTCTTCGTCTGTGGTATACTTGCCCAGACTGAAACGGATTGAACCGTGCGCAAGTTCCGGGCCGACGCCGGTCGCCATTAAAACATGGGAAGGTTCAAGGCTCCCTGAAGCACAGGCGGAACCGGTCGAAACGGAAATTCCCAGCATATCAAGCATCAGAAGAATAGCCTCCCCTTCCGCGCCGGGAAATGAAACGTCAAGCGTATTCGGCAGGACAAAATCAGGATGCCCGTTTATTCGTATATCGGGAATATGCGCGAGAAAACCGTCGCGCAGTTTGTTTCTGAGAGCCCGGGTATGATTTTCATATTCAGGAAGCTGGGTCCTGGCCAGGCGCGCCGCCTCGCCAAAGGCAATAATAGCCGGAGAGTTATAGGTGCCGGCCCGCAGTCCGTTTTCCTGATGGCCGCCCTTTATAAAAGCCTCAACAGGCGAATTTTCCTTTATGTATAAAGCCCCGATACCTTTCGGCCCGTAAATCTTATGAGCGGACAGGGTAAGATAATCAACGTCAAGAAGATCGACATCCACGGGAATTTTTCCGGCCGCCTGAACAGCATCCGTATGAAAAAGAGCGCCCGCTTCGTGGGCCATCTTTGCGAGAACAGGAATATTCTGGATAGTCCCTATCTCATTATTTGCCATCATAATGGAAACAAACAGGACCTTATCAGCAATGGAACCGCTTTTTTCCCCCTGAGCAAGAAGGTCGCGGTAAAAATCAATATCCACTATGCCGTAGGAATCAACAGGAAGATAATGGACCTGAAACCCCAGTTTTTCGAGACGTTTTGCCGATTCCATTACGCAGGGATGCTCAATGGAAGATGTTATGACCGTTTTCCTCCCTCCGTAGGCCTTCTGGAGACGCGAGGTCCGGGTTATCGCATCGGTGGTCATAATATTGAAAACCGTATTATTGGACTCGGAACCGCCGGATGTAAAGATGATTTCATCAGGTTTTGCGTTTATCAGCGAAGCTACATAGCCGCGGGCCCTTGCTATCTTTTTTGCCTCATTCCGGCCGTCTTCATGCATGCTTGACCCGTTTGCATAGGAATCCAGTTCCTGTACAAGAACATCCTTCACCCTGGGGTCAATCGGAGTCGTGGCGTTATAATCAAGATATATTCTTTTCATACTGTTTTTTTGTTCCTTTCCGAATTTCCTATTACAGTTATACACTTTTACGTTACGTTTCTGATAAAAAGAATTGGCTGATTTTTTTATCAGAAACACGTACAATCGGAAACAGTCAAATAATTTAAATTATTTGACTATAATATACAGAAAAACAGAGGACAAGTCCACAGTTCCGCACGGGACCGGTTTACAATGGGGGCGTTCCGCTTTCATATTACCGGCGGCTGCGGACTGTTTTCTGGTTCAGGACTTACACATAACAATGTGTAAACTTTATTCGTGACGAGGGTTAATACCCCGGTGCGCCGCGGGGGTATTTTTTTTACACACAGGTATGTGTAAAGTTAAATTTCTTACACATACCTGTGTGTAAAATATAAATCACAGACAGCAGTCATGACCGCGGTTTTTCAGCGTCAGAAAATATTGCGCTCCGGACCGGAAACCTTTATTTTTCCAGTACTTTCAGCACCGCACCGTCGAGTTCCGTTTCCGTAAACGCGCCTATTTTAACCGCCTGAATTACACCATTCCTGTCAATGATAAATGATTGGGGAATGGCGTTGACCTGGTACAGCATTGAAATGGCGTAACCGGTATCAAGGACAGTGGTCATTGTGAGGTTTCTTCTTGAAAGAAAATCGGAAATAGTTTTTGCTGGTTCCGCGCAGTTCACGGCCAGCACCACGATTTCCGCGCCAAGCTCTTTTTCCAGTTTTGCAATGAGCGGAAGTTCCCTGATACAGGGAGGACACCATGTTGCCCAAAAGTGCAAAAACACCGGCTTGCCGCTGTAATCGGAAAGCTTTGCCTTTGTGCCGTCGAGAAAATAGAATTCAAAATCGGGGGCGGTATTCTGGACTTTTATTCCCACTGTCTGTCCGTACATGGCGCAGGCCATAAGAAAAAAGAACGCCGCAAAAAAAGGTTTTACCGTCCTATTCATTTTTTTTCTCCTTTTCCGGAAGTTTTTTCCGGCCGCATGAATTCAGCGCGTTTACGGGGCATCCCTTTACGCATTCGCCGCAGCGGATACATTCATGGTCATTGACCACCACAGTATCCATCTTGCAGTTATCAGTACACTTGCGGCAATGAATACATGTATCTTTATCTAAGGTAACACCAAATACCGCAAAAGAGTTAAAAAAAGAATATATTGCCCCGAGCGGACACAGGAAACGGCAGAACGGCCGGAAAATGAATACCGAAGCCGCGATAAGGGCGACAAGAATGGCGGACTTCCAGTAAAACAGGAACCCGATTATTTCCCTGAACGCCGTATTCAGAAGAACCAGCGGCCAGCCGGCTTCAAGGGTTCCGGCAGGACAGAGGAAGGCGCAAAAGGCAGGCAGACCTATTCCGTTGGTAAGGAATAATATGAAAGGAAGGGCTATTACCAGAATAAAAAGAACAGGGTATTTCAGAAGCGAAAGTTTTCTGGTCACGGTATTCTTTTTCAGCTTGGGAGAAGGAATTTTATATAACAGTTCCTGTATCAGGCCGAACGGACATAAAAAGGCGCAGACAGCCCTGCCGATCAGGACGCCTATGAGCAAAAGAAAGCCCGTAACAAAAAAGGGAAAGCGCCCTCCCCCGATCGAATTCTGCAAAGCGCCGAGCGGACAGGAAGCCACCGCGCCGGGGCAGGAATAGCAGTTGAGTCCGGGTACACAGATGTTTTTGAGTTTGCTCCGGGAAACCGTCCCTGTGACAAAACCCTTAACATCCGCGTTGTAAATCAGCATGGAAAAAAACTGAATGAGTTTCCGTTTATCCAATTCCGATACACTCCAGGCAAATCATCACGGCTTTCCGGAATATGAGAGGCAGATCGCCGAGCAGGATTCCCGCGAGAAGAAGGCCGCAGGCCGCAATGAAAACAGCGAGGCGGGTATACAAAATCTTTTTTCCAGCGAACCGGCTTTTCAGCATATATACAATTATAGACTGGAATTATAAAAAAAGAAACCGGCATATCCGGGTTTTTCCCGTACGCCGGTTTCTCTCTGTTTGCGCGGGCCTGCCAGAGTCCCTCGCGGAAAACGAATGGCAGGGACTTATTCAGTTACACGGATATAAATCCGTGTAACTGAAAGTCCTTCTTCATTCCGGATATTTTATTCATTAATCCAGGAACCGAATTCAATATTCGTACCCAGATATCCGACTACCGGCTTATTGTTCGTATCAAAGTCAAGACAGACATTCTGGAAGTTTGTATTTCCTCCCTGCGGCGGCGTAAGGGCCGGCACCGTCATGTATTCCCATCCTCCGGAAGTATATCCGGAAGCGTCAATACCTGCCGGAACATTGGCGGACGAAATACCGCTGTTGCTGTACGCGAGCTTTATCGAGTCGCGGCTTCCGGATTCGGAATTATTGTAATATCCGATATACGGTATGATATTTCCGCCGGTTTCAAGGACCTTGATCTGGGTCCAGTTTCCGATACTGAAGGCCGCGTCAACGGTCACCTTCTGCAAGTCGGTACTGTTATATGCGGGCAGGTACATGTACGCGAGATCGGAATCCGATGTGTCAAGCGCCGAGATATGGATACCGCCCAGGCTGTCAATCTTCATCGACACATAATTTCCCACATATGAAGGGAACGTTACCGATGAATCGGTCCAGGCGACAGCTGCCGTAGGCGTAGACCCGTCAACAGTACCTGTCGAATACCGGAGTTTGAGCCGTCCGTCATCCTCATCGAAATACACCATAACAACACGGTTATCCGATGTTACATCAAACGTGAAGTGCTTTGAAGCATTTGTTGCAGCTGTAAGCCGTCCGGTTGAATACGTTGTGGAATTACCCGTGTTCTCTGTAAGATTTGAGTATTGGGCATATGTACTACCATTTGTCGCCCGAACAGTACCGTTATAGAGCTGATTGTTCCTTCCGCTGCCGCTTACCCCGATCTGCAGATTACGGAAAATCAGTTCACGGTTTGTTGTGTTGTCATCATAATACAGTATGAATACTTTCGCGTGGTCTGTTGCCGAATTACCCCTGGCAATTACCTTGGGATACTGGTACCGACCGAGCATCAGTCCGTTGCCGTAATTCATCGATTCAAGTGTTATGGCATTATTAACGGTACTATAAGACCAGTTTCCGGCATAATTAGAGTATCCGGTCCCTGAACCCCAGCCCATACCCTGTGAATACAGTTCTGCGTACCGGTCATATATCAGCGACATGCTGGCACCGGCACGGTTATATGTGGTTATATGAATAAATCGGCCCGACTCATCCATTGCCATTCCCATCTGGTCCCAGATGGATGCTTTTATCAGGTACTCCTTATAGACTGTCGCCCCGGTTGATCCGTTGAATTCTGCACGTTGCGGCATAGCATGACTTCCATAGTAATCTCCCGCTCCGCCATTATCAATATTTCCCTGGATACCGGTATTATTTTCCGGGCCGCCAGTCAGGTCCACATACCCGAATACCGGATTGTCGCCGTTCATAACCATGACCGGATAATACCCGTTCTTGATGCCCGTAGTCTGCATGTTGAAGAACCGCAGATACCGGTCGTCATCCAGCAGGGTATTTTTGGTAAGATACTGGTCAGGTTCCCTGTTCGGCATCTCGGCCGGACTTGATCCGGTATAGCTGCCGACAGCGTCATTGTCATTTATGTTGTTCACAGAACGCACTCCATTTGTGAACACTTCAAGGTAACCGGACTTCGTACTGTTATTGGACAGCGTAAATGATGTATACGGACTTGCCGCTCCGCTGTATGCGAGAGCAACGCCTGAGCCAGCCGTGGCCGTACCGAGCGAAGCCGTGTCAACAATACGCACCGCGTTCGGGTTCAGGTTAAAACCGTTTACCGTAATAAAGGATGCGTCGGTTCCCTGGATAATGGAATATTTGCCGGATGCGCCACGGATATTATTTGACTTCAGTCCTCCGCTGGTCCGGTTCGGCGTCGCAATTTCCGTAATATACGGCACTACGTCAACCATATAAGCAGGATCATTATTGAGCTTGTAGGATGCGTCAAGACTCTGAGTCTCGGCTGACGCGTTGGGCGTCGGAGTTCTCTTGTCTTCGGCAATGACCCGTATGTTCCGGTTCAGGGCCGCAACGCCTGTGACTTTTGAACTGTCCCAGTCAAGCCGCCACTCTACCCGGTGTCCGTCATGGGTCAAATCATTGTTTGTCACGGTAAAGCTCCATCCGTTTGCCGACCACTGGTCGGTTCCGGTCCAGGTGCTGGTTCCCGCATCATAGGACGCGACCTTATAGTATGTTCCCTGGGCCGCGGTTTCCGCAGTCCCGTTGAACAGGAAGCTTGCTTTGCTGCCGGACGCTCCCGTGAACGTAAATCCGTCTATCATTACCCACAGGCCGGAAAGCCGCTGATCATCATAGGCCGAACCGCGTACGCTTATCTTTCCCGATACCGCAGGATTAAGCCCAGCCGCCGCGGGCAGTTCTATGTGTCCGTTGTCCTTCGAGTTATTGTACAGGGAGTTGTCCGTACTGCTGTTCCAGTAGAATCCGTCAATTACCGCTACAGGAGGCACCGAGTCATTAACATCCACGAGTACCGGCACATTCAACAGCGCCCACTGGCTGTCCGTACCAGGCGTAGTCTCATCCGTACTGTCCCATACCGAGAAGGTAAACAGCTTCAGGATATCATCCATGGCATCCATCGTACTCGCACTTATGACCACCGCATTCAGGTATGTCGCGTCTCCGCCCACCATCAGCGGGGTAAAGCTCTGCAGCGATGCCTCAGTTCCCGTCACCGGACTCGACGGATACGTCGTCCCGTTCCAGGCAGCCGCAGCCGCGCCGTTATACGTCCAGAAGTATTTCAGCGTCCCGTTCCCGCCCACTATGTCCATGGTCACCGCCATATCACTCTTGATATAGTACGGATTCGCGGAACTGTACGCGATATTAAGTATGGCTACCGCCTCATCCTCAGTCACCGCGTTGTAACTCTTCATCTCGGATGCCTCAAACGTCCCGTTTCCATTCAGATCAGTTCCCACATTGACCTTCGCGAGCCGCGGCCGGTTATTCAGCACACTCGTCGCCACCGAATACACACTGTGGTTCCCCGCCTCATCATAGGCGACCACATAAATCGTTATCGGCCCGTCAGGGATGTTCTTCGAATTAATTGACGCGTCCCAGCTGTATTCTGTCCCGATCTTCACAATTGACTCAGGCATACCATCGCCGTCGTCAATCGTCGGTGTCCACACGCCGTTAACCCAGGTCCCGGTCTCAAGCTGGAAGTTATCAACCACCTGCGCGTACGCAAAGGACGCGTCCGTATAGCTGGTGCTGACACTCGGGGTAAACTTGACCGTCGTTCCCGTTATCTCAGAGATCCTCCGGTCAACACCGCCGATCCTCACGAGTCCGCCGACCCTGATGCTCGCGTTGCCCAAGACGCCCGAAGCGTCAAGGGAGTCCTCGGTCGGACGTGTTACCGTCATCTTGAGGCGCCACAGGCCGTCCACAAACTCGACATCAGAGGACATTATGTCTATCCGGTTATGCGTATTCGTCTTGTCCAGCATCGGATCATACAGCCGGTTCCCCGCGCGTTCGAAGTAGAACGCGAGGCGCTTGAATCCGCTGCCGTCCTCAGTGACCTTGGACCCGATGGTATACGCGTTATTACTCTGTATCACCGGATTCGTGGTATTGTTTATCTCACTTCCGTCAGATGAACCGCTCTTCAGGGACACCATGGTCGGCGCCTTGTTATCATACTGGAGCGTTATCACCTGCGAAGCGGTCTGGGTCGGCGTACTGCCGTCACGCACGTTAATCGTAAACGTAATCGTTCCCGTCTGTCCGTCAACTCCGCTGACCGGTACCTTCATGTCATAGTTATAGTATGTCTCTATAACCGCCCCGCGTGTCGTAAACCATGAGGCGTTATTATTGCTTCCCGGACTATCCACATCAAGGACCGCGTTCACATTTCCCGTTATATTGATCCGGGTGATGCCGCCGTCGTCTTCAATGCTTCCGACCAGGTACCAGGCGCCCCGCATCCACATGCCGGACACATAGTCCATTTCAGCCACTTCCGCTCCAGTGCCGTCTGCATTTTCATACTGCACCAGACGCAGCGGAGAGGACGCGCCGATTCGCGGGATATCATTATCTATGTATACCGTGATGTAGTCGCTCCAGCTGCTGTAATTTCCGGCATTGTCCTTTGACCGTACACTGATGCGGATTTCACGCTGTTCGTCCGCGTCAGGGTCAAACTCGCCGGGGTTACCGCCAACCGATTCATTGATGACCATATTCCAGGACGTGGTGCCGCTGACCTGTTTCCCTTCACCGCTGTTATCCCAGCCAGTGAATATATTGCCGTCCTTGTCATAGATCCGCATCCAGACCGAGTCGACCGACACATTGTCAGTGGCGCTTCCGAAGATACGGATAGCCCCGCCGAGGACCGCCCCGTCTGTCGGGTAAGTCATCGTGACCGTCGGTTTGTCACCGTCAGGGTCTATGTTCAGATACAGCCGGTAGTTTTCGGCATTGCCTACAGCGTCAGTCGCGCGTATCCACAGCGGTACGCGGTAAATACCGCTGCCGCTGGCCGTTTCCGTTCCATATGTACTGTTGCCATATATTGTGATGGCTCCGTTTACCCCACCGTTCTGGAAACTTATGTTCCACGAGACACTTGAGCCGTCCACACTCTTCCAGGCCTGATCCAGGTCCGTCGGAGGCGTGCTGTCATCAGCGCCCTTACCGATCTTCCATTGGACTGTCGAAACTCCTGAACTGTTATTCCCGTCATCCGCCGTTCCGCGGACAATGATGTCCCCGGTTACCTGCTGATTGTCAGCATGGGATACAAACAAGACTGTCGGCGCCGTATGGTCTATGACTATCTGCCGTGAAGCTGTCGCTTCAAGCTCGGAATTATCTGTTACAATAATCGTGACCGTCGGCCGGCCGGAAGACACCGCCGATATATCTATTTCGCTGGTTATGAATATTTCATACCCTTCAAACTTGCTCGCCTCCATCCATGAAAGGTCAGCCGCACGGTCCTGTTTGACCGCCGTATACTGGGTGCTGTCTATATCGATGACAATACTCTGGATGTCATTGGCGTCCTTGGCCATTGCCCACAGGGCAAACTTCGACTTTTCGCCGCCGAATACCATACCATTTGTCAGCTTGTTCCCGTCGGCAAGGTCCGTGCTATCCGTGAAATATCCGTCGCTGCTATCAATATCGATATATATATCCGGATGAATATCAGGTGTCCGTGTGTCGACCCTGAAGGTCACGGTTTCACTTACTTCCGTACCGCCCGAATAGATGATCTTCGGGCGCACAATCGTACCGCCCGTATTGCCGCTGGTAAATACACCGCCGGCAGCATCAGTTACCTTGAAGTCAAGGGTCTTAAGCCCGTCCTCTCCTGCATTGTAGCTGAACATGCCGTTTGAAAGCGTCAGTGCTGTCCACACCTTGTCTCCTGCGTTCCAGGCCTTGCCGTCAGTCGAGATAAAAAACTGTCCGGCCGGAATAGTCCCGTCATCATCAGTGACCGCTCCATACACAAGCGCAGTCATCTTCAGGGTTGAGCCGGGAGAATCTATATTTGTCAGCCGGATTTCAGGCCGGTCTGAATCCTGATCAATGTTCAAGGTCACTGTCGCACTGCCGGTATTTCCCGCGGTATCCGTTGCCGTTGCCCGCAGCTGTATCTGCACCCCGGCTGTTCCGCTATCAGTGTCATACTCGGAAGTATCATACGTTTCCGTGTCAAACGAGGGCACACGCCAGTTATAGCCGCCGGTCCCGCTGAACGTTGATATGGTTTCCCATGCCGCTCCCTTCCGTATTTCAAGCACGACCGCACTGAGACCATTGGCGTCTCCGGCCGTTCCGTTTATCGTTATCTCCTTGTTGACTGTTGATCCGTCAGAAGGCTGCAGGAACTCGATTGTGGGCGCCTCAGTGTCTACCAGACATACAAAGCTCCGGGTCGTTACCAGGCCCGCCACATCCTGTGCCTGAACATATATGAGCGCTTGTGTACCTGTTATAGTCGCAAGCCGGGCCTGCGGTATGGTCGCTTTCCACGTACTGCCGCTGTCAAACGCTGCGGCCGCATCAGGACTGGTAAAGTCATTGCTTCCTATCTTTATTTTCACGGATGATACACCGCTGCCTACATCAGTGACCGTAAATTCGGTCGCGAGGTCCAACTGCTTGTTTATCATAACATCGCCGCTGGGGACCGTAATCGACAGTTCAGGCGCCACCGTATCAACCTGTATTGTCCGTGTGGTATTCGCAACATTGCCCGCACGGTCGGTTGCCCGAATGATCACCGAGTTTGATCCGTTGCCGAGAGACATGGTTCCGCTCCACGAGGTGGTCCCGCTCAGCATATTCCAGTTTGTACCGTCTGTGCTGTACTCAACGGACGCAAGTCCGCTTCCGCCGTCACTCGCCGTTCCGGCAATAGGTACCGGGTTGACCATACTCCATCCGCTAAATGAGGTTGTTACCGCCAGTGTCGGCGCGGTACTGTCCACCATAACCGTGCGTGTGAGCGCTGTTGTTTTATTTGCCGCGTCAGTCGCCGTGAATACCAGCGTATAGATGCCGTCCGCGCGGTTGGTTCCGCTCACATTCGTCGCAAATGTATAGCTCCAGCTTCCGTCGCCGCCGACCGTTATGCCGGTCGCGCTTCCGCCGTTTATCGTTACCGTCAGAGGGTTCGTTCCGTGCAGCTGCCAGTCATCAGAAGCATTGCCTCCATATACTACCGTGTTTGCCGCAGCGGTCCCCGCCGAACGGTACTGAGTATCAGTCGTATCAATTACCGTTTCAGTCAGTACCGGATTCGCCGCATCATAATAGAATGTGACCGATACCTCTTTGTCATTTCCGACCTTGTCGGCTGCCCGTACGCTCAGCGTCCGGCTGCCCTTCGTCGCGCCCATTGTTATGTCAGCGCTCCACGATACACCGCTCAGCGTCAGTGCGGTCCATGTCGAACCGCCGTCTATACTGTATTCAAGCGTGTCTATTCCTACTCCGCCCGTGTCCCGTGCGGTTCCGCTTATCGTATAGGTTGTATTTGCCACCGATTCTCCGCTGACCGGAGCCGATATAGTTACATCAGGAGCCGTCGTATCTATGTGTACCGTTTCCGTAATACTTGTCGTCCGCCCGGACGTGTCTTCCGCCCGGATCGTGTATATGTATAACCCGTCAGCTTTCCCGCTGATGGCTCCGCTCCATTCACCGTTAGTCAGTGTGAGATCAGTGGATGTCGTATTTTCTGTAAGCGTCACCTTCTTCAGCCCACTCGTACTCGCGGCCGCTACCTTGATCGTATATGTCGATGTCAGATAATACACGCCGTCACTGTCAGGGTCCTGTTTCACATCACTGTAATAAAAACCAAGAGTTACTGTCGGAACCAGCGTATCAACCCCGAAATTAAGAGTATTTACTACTGTCTGGTTTCCCGCCTTATCTTCCGCACGGTAATAGAAGGTCTGCCAGGATCCTGTCCCGCCTCCATTACTCAGTCCGGTCAGTGTCGCAAACCAGGCTTCCCCACTCAGGGACGCTTCCGTCCAGCTGTTTCCGTCAAGCGAGTATTCAACTTTGGCGACACCGGTACCACCGCTGTTATCCTGTACCGTTCCCCGGATATCATGACTCGTGCTTGTCAGCCACTGCTCGTTTTTCAGATACGCTTCATCCACAGTCAGCGTCGTCGGGGCTGTGACATCAACCCAAACGCTCCGCGTTACCGTTGCTTCTCGGTTCGCAAGATCTGTCGCCACAATCCGGTATGAATACGTTCCCGATGAGGGACTTGTGTTTTCATAGCTCCAGTCTTTCTCGCCTGTAGGGGACGCCGTATAGTCTATCGTATTTACCGCGCTTTCAGTGCCCGAGTTCAGCTGTTCATATACAACCAGACTCTTCAGGCCATATGAATCGCTTGCTTTGCCGCCTAAGATAAAGCCGCCGTTCTTGTATCCCGTGCCGCTTCCTATCACCGTTTCAGTGACAACAGGCAGGGCGCTGTCTATATAGAACGGACGCACAACAGTCAGACTGTTCCCGGCCTTGTCCGCCGCTTCAATTTCTACATACGACTTGCCTTCGCCTGACGCAGTGTATGCTATTTCAAGCAGTCCCGTTATCTGGCTCAGGGTTGTCCAGGCTGGCTTCGGGTCAGTCCCGTCCTTATATACCCGGTACTTTACCGAGTCCAGTCCAGATCCCGCGTCGGAGACTGTTCCTGTTATTGTCGGTGTTAATGTCGTGAAAAATGCATCATCAGCACCCGGATTCGTTATGTTTATGACCGGATTGTCCGTATCCATGTATATGCTGAATTTCAGCTCGGCCGCGTTCCCGGCGGTATCTTCCGCCTGGAAGATATACGCCTGAGATCCGCTCCCCACAGGGTTCGGCGTATATGTGAATGTTTTTTCCATCTCGGTATCAGTGCCCAGCGTCAGCGTGATGTCACTGCCGTTCTTCGTCGCCCCAACACTCGCGACCCCATTCCCGTCAGTCACCTTCCCCGCTATCGTATAGCTCCCGTTCTGGTACACTATAGCTCCGGACGTTATGGCAGCCGCACTCCCGCCAGACGGTGTTATCGTCATGTCAGAGAACGCCGGCGCACCCTTGTCTATCAGAACCTTACACAGAACCCCTATGTCCCCATACAGTCCCGTGTCATCCGCGAGCCGGTAATATATCGTGTATATCCCTTCCTTCGTCGACGTCTCATTGTCAAGCGCCATCGATATCTTGAACAGCTTATACCCCTCCACATTCGTCGTCCCAGGTACATCTGCCGTCGCCCACGCACTGTCTCCCTCTACAGGAGCCGCCGCCCCATCCTTCTTGTAACACAGCTGCGCCGACTCAAGATCATTGTCTGAATACCCCTCTATCGTGACCCCGCTCTCCTGCAGTATCGCCCACATCACGCCACCGCGGTCCACCAGCGCGGGCTTCGTCACACTCCGCAACACAGGCGCCGTCGTATCCGTCTGGAACGAATACGTCACCGTCCGCTGCTTGTACATATTGTCATCTACCTGGAACCGGTAGTATACCTTCTCATCCTCAAGAGGCGCGCTCACCGTAAACGTATGACTGAATGTAAACGGATCATCTTCTCCCAACCCGGGGTTATTATAACTCTCCGTTACCTCTATCGTCCCGCCAAGCTCATTCCCGCTCACGTCCACCGCTATCGCGCTTATCTTGATCGTTTCACTGTCATAGTCACTCGCGCTCACGACAATATCAAACGTCCCGCTCCCATCAGGCTTTATCTTTCCATTCACCTTCCCGTTCGGCGTGCTGACATCCTCTACCTTCGGCGCTGATCCGTTTATTTCAAACGCAAACTCTCCATAGTGGTCATCCCGGTACGCATGACTCATTGCGTCCCGACGCGTCGTCGTATACCCGCTGCGGTCCACCGCGTCTACCCGCAGTATCCACCGCCCCTTTTGCGCGTTTATTTCATAATTGATTATTCTCGTCTGACCATTGCTCGTGATCTCATCAGCGGGTATCCGGTTCGTGTCCCCGCTCGGTACCTCATCAGGGTCAGGATCAGGATCAGTGCTCCGCCGCATCGTCACATACACCCGGTTTGTATCTATCGCAACTCCGTCTGGTCCAGGCTCTATCGTTACCGAGATATACTGGTTCGCTCCTATCTTGTTCGACGTATACCCAGTCGCAAAATTATTCCCCACATACTGCGTCCACTGCAATATGCTCACATTCGGGTTCTTGTTATATGGATCTATCGAAAACTTTCCGCTCGTACTGGTATCCACTTCAGACGAATGAAGTCCTATACCCGTCAGATCGTCCTCGCTTATCCCGGCTACCATCGTTTCACTTCCGTACACCAGCGACGCAAGCGCCTCAGATGATGGGAACTTCTCGCCGTCAGGCAATAACGCGAGAATACTGTCATAAATATATACCTGCTCCGTTTCATTTCCCGTGGTCACCGTTTCTCCAGGGCCACGGTACTCCTGCGCGTTGTCTACCGCCCGCAGCGTGTAATACAGTTCCCGCGCGCCCTCGCTGCCGGTCATCCCGGCCGCCAGCTGTCCGAATACGGACGTTGGGTCATCTTTGTCCCCCGGGATTATCAGTTTCCAGTCACTCGGGATATTCGTCTGGCTGTACCGCGCCACCTCACTCATGACGCCGCCAATGTCCTGGTAAAATACCACTTCCATTTCAGCGCACGAGTTTTCATCCCACAAGGTCCCCGAAAAGACCAGATCGTCACCATACGGGTCCGCTTTCACCGTCCCGGACGTTGATGGCCGCGAAATTACCACCAGGGGCGGCGTGTTGTCCAGATAATACGGCACCGTCACCGATGTCTTCCGGTTCGACGTGTCTACTGCAGTCGCCACCACCCGGTACTGCCCGTCCGCAAACGGCACACTCCCGTCAGCCGCGCGCGTATTCGGAATCTTCGCCGTCCACCGC
This sequence comes from Brucepastera parasyntrophica, assembly GCF_022376835.1. Lineage (GTDB taxonomy): Bacteria > Spirochaetota > Spirochaetia > Treponematales > Treponemataceae > Brucepastera > Brucepastera parasyntrophica. The sequence goes on along the minus strand of NZ_CP084606.1, from coordinate 3,069,341 downwards.
CGCGCGCTGTCAGGATGCGCCGTTCCGCTCCACTGCTTTACTCCGCTGCTGTTCTGTAATACTATTTCTACGCGGTCTACCGCTGTTTCGTCCCACGCTTTCCCGGATACCACCAGGTCGCCGCGCGCGATACTGTTTATCGCAGGGTAATCTATCGTTAATTCAGGCGCACTCGTATCGACCGAATCACCCAGCCCTATTTCACACTGGACAAGGGCTAAACTCATGATTCCTATCACCGCCAGGATGATTCGTTTCCGCGCTGTTACTTTCTGCATACGACCCTTCCTTATTTATACCTTCATAAAGAATAAAAGAGTTATTTTCCAACAAAAATAGTTTTTTGATATATGCGTCTTATATTTCAAAAACACACACCTATCCATAATTAAATATAATTTCACATCTTGTGTAAGCCAAGTAAAAATTACCATTAACACTGTAAAACTGATTCAATCTGAATTTTACCGCATAATATGGAAAATAAAACAATTTTCCGATTCAATTATCGACAGACAGGATCTTTAGTTTGAGCTTTATTCTGTATAAAAAACAAACGCTGCATCCGACTGGTACAGCGTTTGCCCTTATTTTGTCATTTTTCCGGGGAAAAGAGAGTTTTTTTACAATATTAAGGCATTAAAAACCACCTGAAAACCGCAGGTTCCGGGTAATTCTTATATTTGTAATGTACCAAGCCGGGAACAGGCTTCTTCTATCTGGTTCCGGTGTCCGAATGAACTGAACCGTATAAAAGATTCTCCGGCGGGGCCGAACCCGGCGCCGGGAGTACAGACCACATGGCAGGAATCCAGAATTGTATCGAAGGCATCCCAGCTTTTCAGGCCCGGAAAGAAGGTCCATACATAGGGAGCATTATCGCCGCCGTATATTTTTACCCCGATTTTTTCGAACGCCGGGCCGGCCAGGGCTGCCCGGATAAGTTTCGCATTTTCAAGATAGTAATCGGTAAGAACCCTTGTTTCCGCAAGACCCTTTTCATCAAGGGAAGCGAGACCGCCGTATTGGGCAATATTTGAGGCTCCATTAAATATGGTAGAAAAAAGGCGTATCCAGTCCCTGTATACCGGCGTGCCGTCCGAAAAGAGGAGTTCCTTCGGGACTATGGTCCAGCCCAGACGGACTCCGGTAAACCCTATGGGTTTTGAAAACGAACTGACTTCAATCGCACATTCACGGGCGCCTTCGATTTCATAAATTGAAACAGGAAGAGAGGGATCGCGGATAAAAGAGGCATAGGCCGAGTCAAAAATAATGATGGATTGCTTTGCTTTCGCCATTTTAACCAGTCCGGTAAGCTGATCCCTCGTTGCAACCGCGCCGGTAGGATTATTTGGCGAACAGAAATATATCAGGGCATTTTCAGGAATAACCGAAAGGTCAGGAAAAAAGTTATTTTCAATTGTGCAGGGCATATAGATAATGCCGGCGTATCCGGAACCGCCGGAGAGAGCCGGACCCGCGGAGCCGGCGATAACAGAACCGTCAACATATACAGGATAGGCAGGGTCCTGTACGGCGACAGCGGTATTTTTTCCGAACAGGTACTGGAGCCGGCCTATGTCGCATTTTGCCCCGTCTGATATAAAAACTTCATCTGTCGAAATTCTTCCCTTATACAGGACCTGGGCGACTTTTTCCCGCAGTTCAGTCAGTCCGGCTTCGTTGTCGCAGTAACCGGTATAACCTTCGGCGGTGCCGAGTCTGGCTACTTCAGCATGAAGTCCTTCAATAATATAAGGAGTAATGGGTTCAGTGGTATTTCCGATCCCGAGGCTGATTATTTTTGCTTCGGGGTGTTCTTTCTGGTAAGCATTGCGCCTTTTTGATATTTCCGGAAACAGGTATCCTGACGAAAGGTTCGCAAAATTAGGATTACGGTTCATGATTTTCTCTCCATTGTATAATTATACATTTTTCTCAAAAGAAAGTATATATTTATTCAGGAAGATATGCAACCGGTATTTCGGAAAACCGGTAATCAGTTATCAGCCTGTCGAAAAAGGGTTTCATAACAAGCTGGCCGCCTTCTACAGTATAATGGGAACCATCATCACCCATAACCCGGATTGACTTCCCGTTTTCAAGCGCAATGGCGTCCATATATGGCTGGTCCTGCCCCGGAATAGTGTCCCGAAGAGATATTCGTATAAGCACGTCAGGGCTGTATTCCGCCGCGAGGGCTTCCTGAACGGAGTCAATATAAAGCAGGCTTTCGTTATATTCCCTGTTTTTCGCCGCGGGCATTCCGAGCCAGTACACGCGGGACACATACGACAGCGCTGTATCGATTATGTTTCTGCACTTCTGTTTGTAGGCCGCTTCCCATTCAGGGGTTCTCTTTTTCATGATTATGCCCTGATTGTTCCAGAAATTCTGGTAATCATTCATTCCCAGCATAATTACGGCCAGATCATAGGATTCCTGATTGAATATATCCCGGATTTTTGTGTTCCAGTTATAGTAGTCGCCCCGGACAAACCCGGAAGAATGTATTGCAAGAAAATCCACATCTATCGGGGCCTTTCGCCCGACAAGGCGGGAAAAACCTGAGCCCAGACTGAAGACCTGTGAATCGCCGAAAATGTATATCCGGAGCGGGTTTTCAGAAGAAAAAACAGCTTCGCCGGCGGGCGGCCGGGTCGGACGAACCGGTGCAGCCGGAGGAATTTCCGCGGAAATTACCGGAACGGCTTCTTCCGCAGGATCGGGGACTGTTTCCACAGGCGGGACTGACAGGACCCCGGGCTCCCCGGCGGAAAGGACATCCCGGTTGTTATAATACCGGGAATCCCAGGACGGATGATCCGCGAGTCCTGTACTTTGGATAAAGGATTCCCGGAGTTCAGGGACAAATCCGTCAATACCGACAGAAGAACTGAACGCGGACAGGGCGTCCGTCAGGGAAAAGAGGACCGATCTGATATGAAGGTTTTTTATCCCGGAGACAGGGACCCACAGGCTTTTGCCGCAGAGCAGAATAATGCAAAAAGCCGCTACGATGACCGTTACAAGGATGTAGTTGGGACTGTATTTGCCGTCTTTTTTGAAATCCATTTTTTTCAGGTTCATATACTCCTTTAATTTAAGTTTCTGATGTTCAGAAACACTTATAATCGGAAATAGTCAAATAATTTAAATTATTTGACTATTTCTTACACACCTAAAACTGGAAATAGATAAAAGGCGCTACTCCTGACATTGAAATGACGGAAAGCAGGGCGAAGAACAGGGCAATGCCTATTCCCTTAAAAGGCAGAGGAATATATGTCCATACTTTTATTCCCGTCTTACGGACTGCTGCAGGGACAAAGTGCATGCCCAGTCCCAGGATAATAAGAACAACTATCATCGGGGATAAAAGTGTAATATTCTGACTGAAATTGCCGAGGGAAGAAAACCAGAGTCCGACTTCCTTCAGGGAGCCCGCGCGGAATACCACCCAGCTGAGAACGGTAAACAGGAACGTTCCGAAAATCTGAAGGCCGGCAAGCGCGGGGGTCCTGTTCCGGGTATTGCCATAATTAAAAGCCCGTTCAATTACCAGGGCGCTCCCCTGCATAACGCCCCATAACAGAAAGGTATAAGAGGGCCCGTGCCAGAGACCGCCCAGGACCATGGTAAAAAACAGCGCTACTAATGTATGCGTAAGTCCAAACCGGGAACCGCCCATGCTGAAGTACAGATAATTCCGGAGCCAGGACGAAAAAGTTATATGCCAGCGCTTCCAGAATTCGGTAATGGAAAAAGACATATAGGGACGGTCAAAATTTTTCGGGGTATGGAAGCCGAGAAGCAGGGCTATACCGATGGCCATATCGCTGTAACCCGAAAAATCACAGTAAATTACAACGGCATATCCAACAGCGGCAAGAAAAACTTCCATTGAATGATATGCTGCAAGGTTTGAAAAGACAGGGTCCACAAACAGAGTTGAAAGAAAATTTGCAAAAACCATCTTTTTGAAGAGTCCGGATAAAATCAGGAGGGTCGCGTTATCAAATTCAATGGGCCGCGCTCCCGGTTCATTACCGGAATCAAGAACAGGCTGTATCTGCGGAAAAAAATCAGCGGCATGGACTATGGGGCCGGAAGAAATCTGGGGAAAGAATGAAACATAGAGCATAACATCGGGAAAAGAACGGACTGCCGGCAGCTTGCACAGGTATACGTCAAAGACATAGCTCATTACCTTAAAAGTATAATAGGAGATTCCTATCGGAAGAATAATGGATAATGTCGGAAAAAGAAAAGACGGGACAGGATTTCCCGTTATCAGTTTTATCAGATTATTGGCCGAATCGGCAAAAAAGTTGTAGTATTTAAAAAAGCCAAGCACCAGCAGGTTAAAAACAACGGAAAGGATCATAAAACTTTTCCGCCGGATATGTTCCTTGCTGTTACCGACAAGCAGACCGAAACCATAATTCGCCGCCGTTGAGGCCAGCAGCAGAATACAAAACCGCCAGTCCCAACAGGCATAGAAAAAGTAACTGGCAGCTATCAGGAAAATTTTACGCTCAGAGTTTTGTCTGAAAACATACCAATAGCATATAAAAACACAGAGAAAAAAGAAAAGGAATCCGAAAGTAGGAAACAGCATTACCTGTAGAATTACGCATCTAACAGGAGTTCGTCAATAGGTTTGCCTGCCGGGACCATGGGAAAAACCATTTCGTCTATATCCATATAACAGTCTATCAGAGCCGGTTTTCTCTCGCTGAGGGCCGAATCAAAGGCTTTGATAAATTCGGCTTCATTTGCGGCGCGGTAGCCGCGAATGCTGAAAGCTTCGGCGAGCTTTACAAAATCCGGCGGACGGTCAAGGGTTGTCTGGGAATAACGTTTATCGTAAAACAGTTTCTGCCATTGCCTGACCATGCCGAGGGTTCCGTTATTTGCAACAATGATAATAATAGGCAGATTATAGTGGGAAATTGTTGCGAGTTCATTCAGATTCATCCGGAAAGAACCGTCTCCGGCAATATGCACTACGTTCCTGTCGGGAAATGCTTTTTGCGCGCCGATCGCGGCGCCGGTCCCGTAGCCCATTGTGCCGAGACCGCCGGAAGTTAAAAGAGTCCGGGGTTTTGAAAACGGGTAAAATTGCGCTACCCACATTTGGTGCTGCCCGACTTCCGTTGTAATAATAGTATCATCTCCCAGTTTTTCGTGTACTGTTTCAAGAACGAATTTGGGATGAAGGGATGTTTTTTTCGTGTACATTGCCGGGATATGGGTTTTCCATTCATCAACAAGATTATTCCACTCATCTCTCGGCCTTTCGGGTACCCGGGATACCAGCGCCGACAGAATTTGCTTGATATCGCCGTTAAGGCAGGCCTCTGTCCTGATATTTTTATTGATTTCCGCCGGATCAATATCTATCTGCAATACGGATGATTCCTGCGCAAATCGGGCGGGATCCGATATAACCCGGTCGGAAAAACGGGCACCGATGGCCACAAGCAGATCGCATTTGTTTGCCGCAGCATTCGAAGCCTTTGTTCCATGCATACCAATCATTCCGGTGCAGAGCGGATGCCGGGAAGGAAAAGCGGTTTTTCCCATGAGGCTTACTGTCACCGGGGCATTCAGTTTTTCGGCAAGCTGTTTTAGTTCCTCTCCTGAATCGGAAATAACCACACCGCCGCCTGCATAAAACAGGGGCCGCTTGGACCGGGACAAAATTGCAACGGCTTTTTCAATATCCGCCTCGGTAACGGCCGGGATTTTCCCGGATAAACGTCTGGAAATAATATCGGCTGGGAGATCCCGGTTATCAGGATTGCCGGCAGGTTCCCACTCGGCTACCTCCGCGGTAACATTTTTCGGTATATCGATGAGAACAGGGCCGGGCCGTCCGGTCCGGGCAATGGCGAACGCCTCACGGATTGTATCCGCAAGATCTTTCACATCCCGGACAATATAATTATGTTTGGTTATCGACATGGTGATCCCGGCTATATCCACTTCCTGAAAGCTGTCCTTGCCAAGGAGATTTGTCGCAACATTACAGGTGATGGCCACAACAGGCACCGAATCCATATAAGCGGTAGCGATCCCGGTGACCAGATTCGTACTTCCCGGACCGCTGGTTGCGAGGACTACACCGACGTTGCCGGTCGCACGGGCATATCCGTCCGCGGCATGGGAAGCGCCCTGTTCATGGGCGGTAAGAATATGTGTAATCCGGTCTGAATGTTTATACAATTCATCATAAATATTGAGTATTGTTCCTCCCGGATATCCGAAAACAGTATCCACTCCCTGTTCGGCAAGACATTCAACCACAATCCGTGCGCCTGTAATTTTCATATTATACACCCTTTATATACGATTTTATCACGTTTTATCTGACCGGAACAACGCTGACTAAGTCATCGGGATTTAATCAGCATTGACCTAAATCAGAATTGCTCCCTGATCGGCGCTGCTTACCATTCTGGCATAACGGGCAAGGTATCCATGGGTTACCTTCGGCGCAGGTTTTACCCATTTAGCCCGCCGTTTGGCCAGTTCATCTTCAGGAACTTCAAGAGTTACGGAATAGGAGGGAATATCAATTGTAATAGTATCCCCTTCTTCTACAAGCGCTATGTTTCCGCCTACAGCCGCTTCCGGGGAACAGTGGCCGATTGACGCACCTCTGGTAGCGCCGGAAAACCGTCCGTCAGTAATAAGAGCGACCTGCTTATCAAGTCCCCGGCCTGCAAGGGCCGCAGTGACCGAAAGCATTTCCCGCATCCCGGGACCGCCGCGAGGGCCTTCATAACGGATAATAATGACATCACCTGCGGCAATCTTTCCGGCCTGAACCGCCGAAAAACTATCTTCTTCCGAATCAAAAACCCTCGCGGGTCCGGAATGCTGCATTAACTCAGGAGCACAGGCGGAACGTTTTACAACACAGCCATTCGGCGCAAGGTTCCCGAACAAAATCGCGATTCCCCCGTTCGGCGAATACGGATTGTCTATTGGGCGGATCACTTCCGGATTCTTATTCCGGGCGTCCCGGATATTTTCACCTATTGTTTTACCGGTAACCGTAATAAGGTCAGTATGAAGGAGCTTTTTCTTATTCAATTCCGCAAGAACAGCCTGAATTCCTCCAGCCGCATATAAATCTTCTATAAAACTTTCTCCGGCCGGCGCGAGACGGCAAAGATTGGGCGTCCGTTCAGAGATTTCATTAACCGATTTCAGATTGATAGTAATGCCGACCTCATGGGCAATTGCCGGAAGATGCAGGATAGTATTTGAGCTGCATCCGAGGGCCATATCCGCTACAAGGGCATTTTCAAAGGACTTTTCCGTAAGCATCTGGCGGGCGGTTATTTTTTTGTTTACCATTTCCATAACGGCCATTCCGGCTTTTTTTGCCAGGGCAGTCCGGTCGCCGAAGGCAGCGGGAATCGTACCGTTGCCCGGCAAACCGAGGCCAAGGACCTCAGTAACACAGTTCATGGAATTGGCCGTAAACATTCCCGAGCAGGACCCGCAACCGGGACAGGCGGCGGAAGCCATTTCCTCGAGTTCCGCTTCAGTGAGTTTTCCCGCGGAAACAGCGCCCACAGCCTCGAACATATTTGTCAGTGACAGACGCTTGCCGTTGTAGTTACCGGCAAACATGGGACCGCCTGAAATAAAAACGACCGGCAGATCAAGACGTCCGGCAGCCATAAGCATACCGGGAACGACTTTATCACAATTGGGAATCATCACGAGGCCGTCAAAGGCATGCGCGGTCGCAACGCATTCAATGGAGTCAGCAATAAGTTCCCGGGTGGGAAGAGAGTATTTCATCCCTTCATGGCCCATGGCGATACCGTCGCAGACACCAATCGAAGGAAATTCCATGGGAGTTCCGCCTGCCATACGTATTCCGGCTTTTACGGCTTCGGTAATCTCATTCAAATGAATATGGCCCGGAATAATTTCATTATACGCATTTACAACACCGATTATCGGCCGGCCCAGTTCTTCATCAGTATACCCCATTGCCCGGAACAGGGACCGGTGAGGAGCCCGTTCCATTCCTTTCTTTATTTTTTCGCTCTTCATAGAAACCTCCACGTATTTGCACGCACACTATACTAATAGTACAATATATTTTACTCTTCAGGATATTTGCAGTGTTATTACACCAATAGTTTAATAGGCATCATGAATCAAAACAAAAATTACGATATTCTTCATATCTTTGGAGAAAATCTGCGCAGACTGCGAAAAAAACACCGGATTTCACAGCTTGAACTTTCATCCAGGACCGACCTGTCTCATACCTTCATAAACAACATTGAGAATGGGAAAAAATGGATTTCTCCGCAAACTCTGACTATTTTGTGCAAGGAACTGCACGCATATCCCTTTGAGTTCTTTTTGACAAACGACCTTCTTGATTCAAATTCCGTATATTTGGCTCTGGCCGAAAAGTCAAATCTTATTTTCGAACTTGACGAGATCATTGCAAAATACCGGAAAGAAAAGCCCGAATAATCTTTTCTTCCGGTTTATTCGGGGCGAGGGTTTAATCCCTCAGACCGAAGGTCTGCCCTGCTCTGCGGCAGGGTATTTTACTCATACTTTTCCGATTGCATCAACAATCAGATCTCCCATCTTTGTAGTTCCGACAAGTTTATCTCCAAGACTGCCGACCGATGTTCCCGCTATATCGCCGGTTCGCCAGCCGTCGTCAAGGACCCTTTCAACAGCCCGTTCAATTGTCCATGCTTCTTTTTCAAGGTTAAATGAATATCTCAGCATCATTGCGCAGGACAGTATTGTCGCAAGCGGATTTGCCTTATCCTGTCCGGCGATATCGGGAGCGGACCCGTGTATAGGCTCATACAGCCCGGGGCCGCTGTCACCGAGGGAGGCGGACGCAAGCATGCCGATTGAGCCGGTTATCTGGCTTGCTTCATCAGAAAGAATATCTCCGAACATATTGCTGGTCGCAATAACATCAAATTGCCCGGGATTGCGGACAAGCTGCATGGCGGCATTATCCACATACATATATGATAAAACAACTTCAGGATAATTATGTTTCATTGATTCGGCAACCTCGCGCCACAAGCGGCTGGTTTCAAGAATATTTGCCTTATCAACAACGCAGAGGCGTTTTTTTCTTTTCAGCGCGGATTCAAAGCCTATTTTGATAATACGCGCAATTTCATCCCAGGAATAGGCTTCGGTATCCCACGCGGAACGGTTGTCGTCGCTGCGGCCCCTGTCGCCGAAATAAATACCGCCGGTCAGTTCCCGGATTATCAGAATATCAAGGCCGTCGCCTATAACTTCCGGTTTAAGCGGACAGGCGTCGGCCAGCTGTTTGAGCATAAGAGCGGGGCGGAGATTCGCATATACCTGCATTCCGCCCCGGAGTCCGAGCAGGGCTTTTTCAGGACGAAGCGATCCGGGCAGGGTGTCCCATTTCGGGCCGCCGACAGCGCCCAGCAGAACGGCGTCCGCCTTTTTACAGGTTTCCAGCGTTTCTTCGGGCAAAGGATGGCCGGTCGAATCAATGGCGGCGCCTCCGGCAAGGACTTCCGTGTATACGAAAGCGTGTCCGAAACGCAGCCCGACAGCATCCAGAGCCCGGCAGGCTTCCCGGACTATATCAGGCCCGATACCGTCTCCGGGAATCAGTGCAATATTGTATTTCATATCTACTCCTTTAATGTAAGTTTCTGATGCAAAGAATCAGTTAATGCTTTACATCAGAAACACGTACAATCGGAAATCATTAATTTTTTCTGAAATTCTTATCCGCAGATTTTTGCCCTTACCTGGTTTATGAGACCGTCCGCCTTGATTATTTCCTGCATAAAGGGAGGAAAGGGCTGGGCCTTAAATGTTTTACCGGTTGTCATGTTTGTAATAACACCGCTGTCAAAATCGACTTCAACAGTATCGCCCTGGCTGATTCCTTCCACAGCCTCAGGACATTCAAGGATCGGAAGACCTATATTGATTGCGTTCCGGTAAAAAATGCGGGCAAAGGTAGACGCAATAACACACGAGACGCCGGCCGTTTTAATTGCCAGGGGTGCGTGTTCACGGCTTGAGCCGCAGCCGAAATTTTTATCAGCCACAATAATATCTCCCGGTTTTACCCTGCCGACAAATTCCTTATCTATATCTTCCATACAATGGGAAGCCAGTTCCTTCGGATCGGAAGTGTTAAGATAGCGAGCAGGAATAATAACATCCGTATCCACATTGTCTCCGTATTTAAAAACAGTTCCTTTTGCTTTCATTTATAAAACCTCATAAAATTAAAATCATGTTCCGGTTTTTCAGGAACAGTCCGGAATTATGCCGGATTTACGCAAGTAATTCCGACGGATTTATGCCAATAATTCCGCAGGGTCCGTAATGACGCCGGTTACCGCACTCGCCGCCGCCACTGCCGGGTTTGAAAGATATACCTCGCTTTCAGGATGGCCCATGCGGCCGACAAAATTCCGGTTTGTGGTTGCAAGAGCCCGTTCTCCCTTCGCGAGAATACCCATATGTCCGCCGAGACAGGGACCGCAGGTTGGAGTTGAAAAAGCAACGCCCGCTTCCACAAAAACCTCGGCGAGGCCTTCCCTTACCGCCTGCAGATAAATTTTCTGTGTGGCAGGGAAAATAATACAGCGCACATCTCTGGAAACCTTTCTGCCCTTGAGTATTTTTGCCGCAATACGGAGATCTTCAATCCGTCCGTTGGTGCAGGAGCCTATAACAACCTGGTCAATTTTAAGGCCCTTTGCTTCTCCTATTGTCTTTGTATTTGAAGGCAGATGGGGAAAGGCAATTGTGGGTTCGATTTTTGCGAGATCAATTTCAATAACCCGCTCGTAAACAGCATCGGGATCAGCTTCATAAATTTTTGGAGTACGGGCGCTGTGTTCTTTTATATATGCAAGGGTCTGTTCATCAACCGGGAAAATCCCGTTCTTTGCCCCGGCCTCAATTGCCATATTCGCGATCGTAAAACGGCCGTCCATGTCTATGGAAGATACGCCTTCGCCGGTAAATTCCATTGACTGGTACAGAGCCCCGTCAACCCCTATCATACCTATAATATGAAGAATAACATCCTTTCCGCTTGCCCAGCCGGAGAGCTTGTTTTTCAGGACGAATTTTATTGCGGAAGGCACCTTAAACCAGGCCGTGCCCGAAGCCATGCCGGCCGCCATATCGGTCGAACCGACTCCGGTGGAAAATGCACCGAGAGCGCCATAGGTGCAGGTATGGCTGTCTGCGCCTATCACCACATCTCCAGCTATTACCAGCCCCTTTTCCGGGAGAAGGGCGTGTTCGATTCCCATACAGCCTACTTCAAAGTAGTTTTCAATATCATGCTGCCTGGCAAACTCCCGGACAATTTTCGCCTGTTCGGCGGCCTTAATATCCTTATTCGGGGTAAAGTGATCCGGGACAATAGCGATTTTTGTCCTGTCAAAAACCGTCCCGCACCCGATTTTATTGAATTCGGTAATTGCGACCGGAGTGGTCACATCATTTCCAAGCACAAGATCAAGCTTAGCATCAATAAGCTGTCCCGCCTCCACGGATTCAAGCCCCGCATGGGCGGCCAGAATTTTCTGGGTCATTGTCATTCCCATAACTTTCCTCCGAATTCAGGCAGAGCCGCTGTTTTCCGGCCTGCCGAATGTGCCAAACTGGCGTTTTAATTATAGTTAAATACAATGCAGTATTTATAAAAATAATACTACTGAAATAGTATCAGTGTAAAGTGCCGGACCGTTTTTTCACGCATAATTTACAATAAACTGCAAACTTCTGCCCGGAAAGGATGATCGGCGGAAATCAGCTGTGTCCATGGGAAACGCTGATTAAGTCATGCTTAATCAGCTGTGTCCGAGCCTCTTTTCCATATCGCTGATAAGTTTGTATTCAAATGAATCAACCAGGGCAAGCCAGGAGGCCTCAATAAGGTCGGCTGAAACCCCGACCGTGGACCAGACAGCTTCTCCGTCTGTGGATTCAATCAATACTCTTACCTTGGCGGCCGTGGCGCTCTTGGAGTCCAGAACGCGGACCTTAAAGTCGGTCAGCCGGATATGGCGGACTGCGGGATAAAAGCGTTCCAGACCATGACGCAGGGCAATATCAAGGGCATGAACCGGACCGTCGCCTTCCCCGGCTGTAATGGACATTTCGCTTTCGACCTCGATTTTTATCTGGGCAAAAGCGGTATTTTCATTTCCGTCAACCGGCTGCTCGCCTATAACCTTGTAATAATGCAGATCAAAGAAGGGTTTGTATTTTCCCATATTTTTCCGCACCAGAAGTTCGAAACTGCCCTCGGCACCTTCAAACTGATATCCCTGATGTTCAAGTTCCTTTACCCTTGTCACTATCTGGGAAGCGACCGGGCTGTCTTTTTTTATGCTGTGATCAAACTTCCGTATTTTTTCAATTATCATGGACCTGCCCGCGACCTCGCTCATAAGGAAGGTCCTCTCGTTTCCGACAGAATCAGGCGTAATATGTTCATAGGCAGTGGGATTTTTAGTCACCGCGTCAATATGCATACCGGCCTTATGGGCAAAGGCATTGCTGCCGACAAAGGGCATGCCGCCTTCGGGCGTAATATTGGCAATTTCAGAAACGCGAAGGGAAATAGGAGTAAGCAGAGCAAGTTTTCCCTCAGGAAGGCAGGGCATATGCATTTTCAGTTCAAGATTAGGGATAATTGTCGACAGATTCGCGTTTCCGGTACGCTCGCCGAACCCGAGAAGGGTCCCCTGGACCTGGCTGGCCCCGCCCTTTACCGCAAACAGGGAATTCGCTACAGCCAGCCCTGCGTCATTGTGGCAGTGGATACCCACCGGAATGCCGAATTCCTTTTTTACAAGAGCGGTCAGTTCCTCCACGGTATCGGGGAGGGTCCCGCCGTTCGTATCACAAAGGACCAGTATCGACGCGCCGCCGTCAACCGCGGCCTTCAGGGTTTTCATTGCGTATTCCGGATTCGCCTTGTAACCGTCAAAAAAATGCTCGGCGTCATACACAATCTTCCGGCCCTGGCCGGCAAGAAACTGCATGGTGTCATATATCATGGCAATATTTTCTTCCAGGGGTGCCCGGAGAATTTCAGTAACATGGAAGTCCCAGGTTTTGCCGAAAATAGCCACATATTCGGTTTCCGCGACCAGAAGGCTGCGCAGATTGGCGTCGTCCTGCGCGGAAATGTCCTTGCGGCGGGTCGACCCGAAGGCAACAATTTTTGAATACTTCAGATTGAGTTTTTTCAGCTCGCCGAAAAACTCGAGGTCTTTCGGGTTTGAACCGGGATTTCCCGCCTCGATAAAGGCGACGCCCAGTTCATCAAGGGCCTGCACAATATGGATTTTATCCTGGACTGAAAAACTTATGCCCTCACCCTGCGCCCCGTCACGAAGGGTGGAATCGAATATATGGACTTTTTGTAGAAAACTGTCACTGTCTGTTTTAGTCATGCACTTCTCCGCATATTTCTGTCCGGCGCCGCAGCAGCCCGGCGGACACCGGCACTTCTGAGTTTACGCATACTTCAAAAAAAAGTATACTCCTTTAATGTAAGTTTCTGATACAAAGAATTAACTAATTCTTTATATCAGAAACACTTATAATCGGAAATAGTCAAATAATGCGAGATTATTTGACTACACAGATAAACCAGGAAAAAAATTATATCTTTTCGGCTCCTTCCAGCTCGTAAGTCATCGCGTTTATTGCCGACAGATAAGCCTTGATTCCGGACTCGACCACATCGGTCGAAACCCCGTTTCCGTTCCAGGTCCGCCCGTCCCGGGTTATCCGCATATAGGTCTCGCCCTGAGCGTCGGCCCCGGTATCAACGGCATCGACAATCTGAAGGGAAAAGTCTTCCAGTTTGATTTCCGAGCCGCCTATTATCTTATCCACCGCGTTGAGGGAGGCGTCAATAGGGCCGTCACCGATGGCTACCTTTTCCACAAGAGAACCGTCCTTTACCTTAAGCCGGACAATAGCTGTGGAGGTAATCGAAGAACCTGAATTAATGACAAAGCGGTCAAGCTTGTAATACTCAGGGATTCCTCCGTGGGCGCCCGAAACAAGGGCCTCAATGTCCCGGTCCGAAACCGTTTTTTTCTTGTCAGCCAGGTCCTTGAAATCGGTAAAGATCCTGTTAAGCTGATCTTCCGAAACCTGATAACCGAGATAGGACAGCCGCTCCTCAAGGGCGTGCCTGCCTGAATGCTTGCCGAGGACCATCTTGTTATGGGGCAGACCGATGGATTCAGGAGTCATGATTTCATAAGTGGCCCGGTTCGCGAGAACACCATGCTGGTGGATCCCCGACTCATGGGCAAAGGCATTTTCGCCGACAACAGCCTTGTTCGGCTGGCACCTGACCCCGGTCGCCTTGGAAACCTTTTTTGAAGTCTGGTAAATCTTTGTCGTGTCAATTCCGGTGACGACGTCAAAGTAATCCTTCCGCGTATGCAGGTTCATGACAACTTCCTCAAGGGAGGTATTCCCCGCCCGCTCGCCCAAACCGTTAATCGTACATTCAACCTGATCGGCCCCAGCCCGAACCGCGGCAAGACTGTTCGCCACAGCCAGACCGAGATCATTATGGCAATGGACTGAAATAACAGCCCTGTCAATGTTCGGGACATTTTCCTTTATGCCCCTGATGATTCCTGCGAATTCCTCGGGTTCGGCATAACCGACCGTATCGGGAATATTAATGGTAGAAGCTCCGGCGTTTATAACGGCCTCGATAATCCGGTACATAAAGGCCGGATCGGAGCGGGATGCGTCTTCAAGCGAAAATTCAATGTCGCCGCACTTGTTCCTGGCGTAAGCTGCCATGGTTTTGGCGATTTCAAACACCTGATCAGGAGTCTTCTTCAGCTTATATTCCATATGAATGGGACTGGTCGCCAGAAAAATATGGATTCTGGGGTTTTCCGCGTCGCGGACAGCGTCCCAGGCGGCGTCAATATCCTTTTCCGTTGCACGGGCAAGGGAAGCGACAGTTACGCCCCTGACCTGACGGGAAATCGCCTGTACGGACTGAAAATCGCCGGGACTGCAAATCGCGAAACCGGCTTCAATTATATCAACCCCGAGAAGCGCAAGACTTTCCGCAACATCAAGTTTGTCTTTCAGATTCATGCTGCAGCCCGGCGACTGTTCGCCGTCGCGCAATGTTGTGTCGAAAATTTTAATCCGTCTTGCCATTAGTTACTCCTTCGGAAGTCCTGTACTTCCTTTTAATGTGAACAAGGGTATTAAAACATAAATCATAATAAAGAAAAACCATTATTTGGCTTAATTTTGTCAATTTTTGTCTTTTATACAAGACAATTACTTTATTTTCTTTATATTGTCTGTTATAATGGATAATATGAAGCATATTCAGAGAAAAAAGTATCTGAAACGGATACTCAGTCTGAAAGACAGCCACAGGACCATTGTCGTAACCGGAATGCACGGTTCCGGCAAGTCCGTATTTCTCGGCGAGCTGGCCCGGGAACTGAAAAAACCACAGGAAGACAGCGGCCGACCGCCGTTCCGTGTGGTGCAGGTTTCCGACGGAGAGAATATCAGGACGGGGAAGGACCTCATTGCAAAAGCAAGGGAACTGGGAAGCGGTCCTTCCGCCCTGCTCATTGATAACGCGGACCGGATCGGAGATATAGCGGACGCGGTCCGGGAAATCCACCGCAGCTATGCCGTAACCATTGTACTGACCGCGGCTGAAGAAACGGACGAGATGGCTGACGGCATAACCGCCGCGGAACAGTCCTCGCCCGCCCTGCTCCATCTGCTTCCGTTTTCATATCAGGAATTCCTTGAACTGCATGAAATCCCGGATTCGCACGCTTCTCTTGAGCATTACGGCGAATGCGGAGGGCTGCCGGAGAATAACGCCCTTCCGCCCGGATCGCCCGAAGCAGGACATTTCAGAACATTCCTTGCCGATTCCTTTATTTTGACTGAAATAATCGAACGGAAAAATATAAGAAATCCCGGCCATATCCGCGCGCTTCTTGAGCTGGCGGCCCGTTCTTCCGGAGAAGTTTTAAGCGCCCGCCAGATCAGGGAAGCCCTGGCCGCGGACCACATAACAATTTCACCCCAGGCCGCGCTTGACTATCTCAGCCACTGTAAAAAGGCTGGACTGTTGGCCCCGGTGCCTGTTTTTGATATTAACGCCGGAAAACTCCTTTCGTCGGGCATGGTCTGGTATTTTGGTGATACCGGACTCAGGAACGCCTTTGTAAAAACCCGGTCATTAAAAAGCGCGGACCAGACAATTGAAAATCTGGTTTTTCTCAAACTGCTGGAAGACGGCTGGGACATACAGCGGGGGAGGACCGACTGCGGACGCAACCTTCGGGAGGATATCAGTTTTATCTGCGGACGGGACGGCAGGAAGGTTTATATTCAAGTCACAGGAGGAAGTCCGGGGGCCGCGGCAATAGAACGGAAAAAAAGGGCCCTGCTTGCCGTCAGGGACGCCTGGCCCAAATACTGCATTAACAGCACCGGTGAAACGGGAATTGAAGACGGCATACGGCAGGTCCTTGTCAGGGACTTTCTGCTGGGCCGGAAGGAAACGGGAGCGTAACACAGGACGCTCTCCGGGCTGTCAGGAGAGCCAGGCGTAATACTATAACGCAGTCCTATTCCTCATACTGCAGCCGGTAGAGTTTCGCGTAGAGTCCGTTCTTTTCAATGAGTTCCTGATGGTTCCCTTCTTCCACAAGAGAGCCACCGGACAACACCAGAATACGGTCGGCATGTTTGATGGTGGACAGGCGGTGCGCGATAACAATGGAAGTCCGGCCGGACAGTACTTCCTGGATACCGAGCTGAATGAGGTGCTCGGTTTCGGTATCGATGGAGCTTGTGGCTTCGTCAAGAATAACGATAGAAGGATTATGGGCTATAACCCGCGCAAAACTGATAAGCTGTCTCTGGCCCGAGGAAATGTTTGTGGCCCCTTCGGACAGGATGGTATTATATCCTTCGGGAAGCCGGGATATGAATTCATGGGCGTGAACAGCCCGGGCCGCTTTTTCAACCTCCTCATCGGAGAGGGAAAGTCCAAGCTTGATGTTGTCGGCAACCGTGCCGGAAAAGAGAAACACATCCTGAAGCACGGGCAGGATTGAACGCCTGACCTCATCGAGGGGAATGTCCTGTATGGGGATGCCGTCCAGGAGTATTTCACCCGAGTCAATATCCCATAACCGCGAGAGTACATTTATTATAGTGGTTTTTCCGGCGCCGGTATAACCGACAATGGCAACCATTTCTCCCGGGTTCACGGTAAAACTGAGACCTTTGAGAATTTCTTCTCCCTTGTTATATGAAAAACGGACATCCTTAAAGGTGATATGCCCGCGGAGCATTTCCTTTATTTCACGGGTTCCTGTATCAGGTATGGATTCTTCGGTATCGAGCAGCTTGAAAACACGCTCGCCCCCGGCCATGGCCGACTGGAGCAGAGTATACTTTTCAGCTATATCCTGTACCGGATTGTAGAACATTTGGACCAGCCCGATAAAGGCGATCAGAACGCCGATGGAAAGGGAAATATTAAAGGCAAGGGAACTTCCCACCGCAATAACAATGGCAATGGTGAGATTGGCAAAAAAATCTATAATCGGGCGGAACGTGGAAAAAACATACATTTCGCTCAGGTTCGCGTTCAAAAGTTCAGTATTGCGTTCACCGAACTGGGCGGAGCTCTTTTTTTCCTGTCCGAAAAGCTGTACCACCTGCACTCCGGAAAGGCGTTCAGACAGGTATGAGTTAACCCGGGAGGAAGCAGTCCGCTGCCTTCTGAAGGCGTCCCTGGCTTTTATTCTGCTGATCGCGGCGGTAATAAATACCGGAGGAAGGGTTATAACCGTGACCAGCGCGAGCTTCGGGGAAATAAAGAAGATGGTGATAAGGACCCCGATCATTATCGATAAGTCCTTTAAAAAGGCCACAAGCACCGAGGTAAAAAATTCATTTATTGTTTCAACATCACCGGTCAGTCTGGTAACAATACGGCCCACAGGGTGCCTCGACAGAAAATCGGTAGACTGTCCCGCTGTTTTTTTGAAAAGGGCGAGGCGTATATCTTCCATAACCCGCTGTCCGATAAGCGAGGTTGTCCATGTCTGTACAAAGGTCGCAAGAAATACGATGGACAGGATTATGAAAAAGAAAATCACCGCATACCATATAAAGGACAGATCTCCGCCCCGGACAAGCCTGACCTCAGCCGGGCTGAGTGTGTACAAATCATCCAGATGGATAGCGCTGGTACAGGACGAACAGGAAAATATATCCTGGCGGCTCAAAACCAGGTCCCGCACGGCGGATTCCTTTTCATAGGAAAACAGATACCAATCGTCACCGTCGACTATATGGGCGGCGGTTAACTCGGTCTCCGTTTTTTTTGTCATCGCGCTTTTATTTCCCTGCGGAAAAAACAGCCGGTCGCCTATCATCTCCGAATCGTCAGCGTCCCGGAAATGTTCCACCGCTAAAATCGCTTCCGGTGACAGCGTCTTTTTGTTACTGTTAAACGCGACCATATTGACCGCCGTATATTTTGCCATTATGACGGTATCAATAATCCGCTGTATCATTACCGGCATCAGAAGTTCGCCCACAGTTGAAAGTGCCAGCGCGAGAATAGCCGCCACTGTAAGGGCCCGGTAAGGCTTCACGTATGAAAGTATGCGTTTGAAAATGCGGCTGTCATATTCTTTTACCACATCTTCGACTTCAAAATATTCAGCCATTAATTTCCTCCGGGTCTCCGCCGAATTCCGCAGTACCATCCGGACCTTCAAGCCGCTGGAGCTGGGCCATGCGCGCAAAAAAGCCCTTATGGATCATAAGCTGTCCGGGCGTTCCGCTTTCGGAAATCCTGCCGTTTTCCAGCACAATCACATAATCGGTATTCTGCAGCGTTGAAACCCGGTGAGACACAATAATGGTTGTCCGGCCTTTCCGCTTTTCCATGAGATTGTCAAGAATACGGCGCTCCGTTTCCGCGTCAACTGCGGACAGGGCGTCATCAAGCACCAGGATTTCCGGGTCCCGCGCGAGAGCCCTGGCAATTGCGACCCGCTGTTTCTGTCCCCCGGATAATGTAAGCCCGCGCTCCCCTACTACGGTGTCCCAGCCATTGGTGAATTCTTTCAGATCTCCTGCGATTGCGGAAAGCTCCGCGGCTTCCAGGAGAACGGCGTCATTTTCTTCGCCGGAGTTTTCTATGCCATAGGCTATGTTGTTTTTTATTGAATCAGAGAACAGATAGGTGTCCTGGGGCGTAACGCCGTATTGTTTTCTTAGCTCGGCAAGGTCCCAGTCACGCACATCTATGTTTTTGACAAATACAGTACCGGACGGAGGATCAATCATCCTCATCAGGGTTTTCAAAAACGTTGATTTTCCGGAGCCGGTTTTTCCAAGAACTCCGACAATCATTCCGTTCCGGATACAGGCATTAACATCACGAAGGACCTGCTCGGGAACTTTGCCGTCCTCAGCTTCCGTTTTATAGGTGAAATCCATTTTAGTGACCTGTATGGCCGGGTCAGCGGATGACAGGGGCACGGTTTCCGGGTTTACCGGAAATTCCGGAGAGGCAATTGACGGTTTTTCATTGAAAATCGCATTAATGCGCGCGAGGCTTACGGCGCCGCGCTGCATCATATTAATGGTAAAACCGATTCCCAGCATGGGCCAAATGAGCATTTGCATATACATAAAGAAGGCCGCAAGATCGCCCGCGCTCATGGTCCCTTCTATAACTTTTGAACCGCCGACCAGGAGTATGATAATTGTGGTCAGCCCGGACAAAAAAGATATAAGCGGAAAAAATACCCCGAAAATACGTACCAGGACCATGTTCGCCTGTTTGTAATCTTCGTTTGTATCCGCGAATTTTTTTATAAACCACCATTCCTTAACAAAGGATTTTATAACCCGTATTCCGGCAAAGGTTTCCTGAACCGTATCGCTCATGGCCGAATAGGTTTCCTGAACGCGGAAAAAACGCCGGCCGACAGCGCCGCCGAAAAGCATGATTAAAATAGTTATCAGGGGCAGCGGAAGAACGGCAAAGGCTGCGGTCTGGGGGTTCTGGATAAAAATGATAACCAATACCGCGGCGGCCATAACAGTTCCGTCTATAAATGAAACCAGACCCATTCCGATTGCCATCCGCACGGCATTCAGATCATTGGTGGCCCTGGCCATGAGATCGCCTATTTTGTTCTTCTGGTAAAAATCGTAGGACAGCGTCAGCATATGGGCAAAAAGTTTGTCGCGTATTTCCGTTTCAATGCGGCGGGCGGATCCGTGTATAAAATAGCGCCATAAAAACCGGCCGCCGGAAATAACAAGCGCAAGGACCACAATTGCGCCGCTGAGCATGTAGATGGATTTCAGATCGAAGGTTCCCGAGGAAATCAAATCAACAGCCCGCCGGATGCACTGCGGGATAAATATCTGACAGATATCGACCAGAACAAGAAAGAAGAAACCGACCAGATATTGGCCGGTATACCGTTTCAGGTACGGACCCAGTGTCCGAAATTCTTTTATGGATGCTTTTTGCATTACATCGTCCTTACAGTAAATCCGTTTATTGACATACTTTTTTCTGCATACTCATTTTTTACTGCAACGTATAGTCAAATAATCTTAAATTATTTGACTATTTCCGATTGTAAGTGTTTCGGATATAAAGAACTAGATAATTCTTTACATCAGAAACTTAACTTAAAGGAGTATATACGCAATATCACCGCTACTATAATATACTCTTATGTCTGTTTTATATCAATGTTGATTTTTAATTAAAGAATGCTGGAAACAGGCTCCGGGTCCATCTATTTTTTCCGGGATTCCGTCTTTTTATGGTCCTTTTCCATTTTTTCCTGCCAGATTTCGGCCTTCCGCTTGGCTTCATCAGCCTCGGCCCTCTCGTTCAGTATAAGATGAATACGGCGCAGGGCAAGCAGATAGTTTATGCCCAGCCTGAAATCATCAATGCGGCCGGTTGATAACTCGTATTTCTCCCTGTAACGGTCTGCAGCCTGCTGCAGAAGTCTTTTCACAAGCCGCAAATGGTAAACCGTATCATCATAATCAGGTGAATGGGGGTCAAGCCCGTCCTTTGAGGCTGTTTTCAGATCGAGAATGTTTTTTGCTACTGTCGCAAACCGCGCTTCAAGCTCCACAAAGGTCCAGCGCCACTTTGTATTGTCTCCGTATGCGTCCGTAACAAGCCGGATCGCAAGGCCCAGTTTGCGTATCAGATAATACCGTTTTGATTCCGGCAGGTTTTTTATTTCGTCCACCTTATCCGCATAATCGGAATACGGAACATCAATATAATTTGACACAACTTCTTCAAGGTAAATAACTGCCTTATACAGGGTTTTCCGGGCGTCATTCAGGGCGTCTTCATTTTTTATTCCCAGTATTGAAACGGAAACGGAATGTTTGGCAAGATACAGGGTGGAGAGATACAGCATATCATCGGTGAGTATGAGTTTTTTATAGGCGGCGCCCGAGGAATCCTTTTCAAGGAGCATAAGCATATTTTTTTCACTTATCAGCAGGGCGTCAATTTGCTGCTGATAACTGGCGATTTGCTCGTTATAGACCTTGCGTTTTTCCTCTGTCAGTTTAGCCATAACTTCTCCCATACATCACAACTGTGATACTATAGTCAAATAATTTAAATTATTTGACTATTTCCGGTTATAAGTGTTTCTGATATAAAAAATCAGCCTATTCTTTATATCAGAAACTTATATTAAAGGTGTATATCAGGTTGTATATTTTGCAAGCATCTCCTCCGCGTGCCGGATTGATGTGTCGCTTATTACGTCGCCGGCAAGCATTCTTGCAACTTCTTCCGCCCTTTTCTTTCCGGTTACCGGGTATGCGCGGGTAATTGTTTTCTGGTTATCGGTATATTTCTCTATCTTAATCTGATTATCGGCACGAACCGCTATACTTGCAAGATGTGTAATACACAAAATCTGTTTTCTTTTTGATAATTCCTTCAGATGATTGCCCACGGCAAGGGCGACCTCGCCTCCTATTCCGGCGTCGATTTCATCAAAAATCAGGGTTCCGGCCTCGTCAGCATCGGCGAGGACCGTTTTCAGGGCAAGCATAATGCGGGAAAGCTCTCCTCCTGAGGCCACTTTCGCAAGAGGTTTGAGGGGTTCGCCGGGGTTTGCACTTATCATGAATTCTATATTATCAAAGCCATAGGGTCCCGACCGTTGCATTGTATCATTTCCCTCGCGCAGTGTCTGCTGTACCCTGAAAACCGTTCCCTGCATTCCGAGGCTTTTCAGAATTGTTTCAACTTTTTTTCAAGGATTCCGCAGGCTTTTTTCTCTTTTCGGACAATTCGGCGCCCGCACGGTACAGATTTTTTTCAAGCTGAGCTATTTCAGCATTGATCTGCTCATGGTTGCTGTTCCAGTCGTTCAGCTGCCTGAGCTGGAATTCCGCGTCTTCCGCATAAGCGAGAATTTCAGATACGGAGGAACCGTATTTTTTTTTCAATTTAAAAATAAGGGCCAGTCTGCTTTCTATTTGTTCCAGACGCGCAGGGTCATAGGTCAGGGATTCCTGGTATACTCTGAGCGATTCAGCCACATCATCGAGTTCATAAAAGGCGTTTTCAATGCGGCCAAGATAGGGCGAAAGGGAATTATCGATGCCCGCCGCCGTTTCAAGAATATTCCGCGTTTTTTTCAGGAGGGGAACCGATCCCGCCGGACCTGAGAGAGATTCGGTTATCTGGTCCATACATGAATACAGTTTTTCATACTGGGAAAGGCGCTGTTCCTCGGAAGAAAGTTCTTCTTCTTCGTTTGCAGTAAGGGCCGCAGCACCTATTTCCTCAACCGCGAATTCGAGAATTTCCTTTTTCCGTTCACGTTCCTTTTCCGAGGTGTTCATCTCGTCCCTGATTTTCCGTTTTGCCGACAGTTCGGTATACTGTAAGGTAAAACCGGCCACTTCATTTTCAATACCGGCGAACGAATCAAGATATCTGCGGTGTTCATCCAGGCGGAACAGGGACTGGTGATCGTGCTGACCGTGAATATCCACAAGAAAGGAGGTGAATTCAGCGAGTTCGGCACGGGTAACAGGAGTATCCTGTATCCAGGCCGAGTTTTTTCCGGTAGACCGGAGCGTCCGCCGGAGCAAAACCCTGGAATTTTCGGGTTCGATACCATACTCGGAAAGCCAGTTAAGGGCATGTTCCGATGATTTATCCAGATATACGGTACCGGACACACGGGCTTCTTCAGCGCCTGTTCTGATTGCGTCCGTCCCGGCTTTCCCTCCAAGAAGAAAGGTTAAAGAGCCTATGAGTATGGATTTTCCGGCCCCGGTTTCTCCGGAAAGCACATTTAAGCCTTTTTCAAATTCGAGGGACACGGAATCAATAAGCGCAAAATCTTTGACCGACAAATCCTCAAGCATTGGGGCCTCCGGAATATCCCGTTCCGTTTTCAGAGTCTGTTTTTTTCCCGGAATTACGGGAGCGCCATTCCAGTTCAATTTTGAACGCAGGGCCTCATAGAATACATTCGGGCCGCAGCCGATAAGACGGACCCGGCTTGAGGCTTCCTGCACAAACACGGTGTCACCCTGCTCAAGAGGAAACACTTCCTGTCCGTCAATAGTTAAAATATACTCCTTGTGTCTGTCTTCAAGCATTGTCACCTTCATTGTACCGTTTGAAGGCAGGACAATCGGACGGTTTGAAAGAGAAAAGGCACAAATCGGAGTAAGCACAAAGGCTGACAGATCCGGAGCAAGAATCGGGCCGCCGGAAGCCGCGGAATAAGCGGTTGATCCGGTCGGAGTCGCGACTATCACACCGTCCGCCTTGTATATACCAAAAGAAATGTTATTAAACAGGATTTCGAGACTCACCAGTTTCGCTATTCCGCTCGCTGATACCACCGCGTCATTCAGGGAATCGGAAGCAAAAACCGTTTCCCCGCCGCGTTCAACATGGACGGCAAGAAGCATGCGCTCTGAACTGTGCATGCGGCCTTCAAGATATTCTTCAAGAGGTTCCTTCCATTTATCAGGCTCGATACCCGCGATAAAGCCGAATTCGCCCAGATTCACCGGAAAAACCGGTATGTTTTTCCGGGCGCAGTGGCGGGCGGCAAAGAGCACAGTTCCGTCACCGCCGAGCGTTATCGCAAAATCATAGGAGTCAAAAGGGTCCTGAACGGTAAAACCGTCATACATATATATATCGCATAAAACCTTTTTTGCCAAAAGAAAAGAACGGATTGTCTGGGCTATGTCTGCGGCGGCAGGTTTTGTGGTGTTTACTATTGCAATTGCTTTTTTACTGTATGCATTGCATATTCCTTAATACCTCAGGGCAGTGTTGCCAGAACTTTCGCTATTTTCGCTGCGTTTGCGGCGCCAAGCCTTGGGTAGAGAGGGAAAAGAACACAGCGCATTGCCAGAGACTTCGCATTCACGCAATCGGGGAGGTCCTCTCCCAGCAATGTGACGACAGAATCCGTAAAAGCAGGTTCAATCTGGATATCCTTCCGGTTCGCATACTGCTTTACTTCCTTGAACCCGCTGGCAAGAATAACAGGGAAACAGTAAAAAGAAGGACTCACCGATTCATTCTGGCTGATGGTTTTATGACGGCCCTGCAAAAGGGAATGAACATATCCTTCGTAAATCTGCCGTCTCATTTCAATATTCCGCTGCAGTTCACGTACCTGGACAAAGGCAAGCGCGGAATTAATATCAGGGAGAATATCCGTCAGAGGAGCTTCATCGGCAAGGCGTTTCAGAACGATAGCTTCGCGTCTGTTCGGGGCAAGAAGAAGCGCCCCTCCTCCTCCGGTAATCATATCCCGTTCTTCAAGGCCCAGAATTGAAAACACGCCGAACTGGCCCGCTTTTTTTTCGCCGAACGAGGCGCCTGCGCTCTGGGAAATATCCTCAATAACGGGAATATTGAATGCAAGGATCGAATCGATATCGGGAAGAACACCAAGCGTTTCGTGAAGCAGAATAAGGCGCCCGCCCCGCGCGATTGCCTTTTCAATGGCATCCGGAGTAACGCAGGCCGTATCGGGATCAACATCAACTGTAACAGGAGAATATCCAAGGGCGGTAACAGCCTGATATTGCCAGGCAGGAGCCAGCGCAGAAATGATAATCCCTGAACCGGGCGTCAGATCAAGCGCTTTCAGGGCATACTGCAGGGCAATGGCTGAACTCCTGAAAGCCGCGGCCCCATCTGTCCCGAAAACCTCCCGGACAAGCTGCGCCAGCTTCTGGTTCATTTCCCCGGGGCCGATTTTTTCCGCCACCATACAGGTTAAAACTGCATCCATTTCCTTTCTGCGGATTGTTGAACTATAAACTGGTAATTTCATGTACGCCACACACCTGAACGATTCGGATTATAATGATAAATGGCTGTCTTTTATACCATATTTTTGCGCCGGGAACATATATCCGGGCGCGGGTTCAGAAAGACAGCAATTGCAAACAGAATAGCCGGAAAACTACAGAATTGCCAGTTTTTGCAGCTCTTTTACATTAAACAGACGTTTTGTATCAAGGATAATCAGATAACCGACTTCCTGACGGACAACTCCATGAATATATTCTGTCCCTATACCGCTGATCATCTGGGGAGGCGGCTGAATCTGGTTTCTGTCAACAATTACGACACGGGCAATTTTATCAATAATTATGCCAAGCCGGGTATTTTCTATATTAAGGATAACAAACCCGCCCAAATGCTCATCGCCCTCTTCCATATGGGCCTTTTTCAGATGAAACCGCTTGTGCAAATTAATTATAGGAATGATTTCGCTTCTGAGATTAAAAATTCCTTCAACATAATAAGGCGCGTTCGGAATCGGTCTGATATCCTGAATGTGGACTATTTCCTTTACATTCATTATATCAACGCCGTACAGTTCGTCGCCGAGCTGAAATGTTACGAGCTGAAACTGAGAATCGTTTTCATTCATACAATTCCTCCAAGTTTATAATACTATTTTATTCTCTAAATGTACAATGCCTGATGATTTTCTGCAAGGTAAAGCTGAAAATATCATCAGTCAAATTCCTGATATTCCTGTCTTTAAGGAAACCTTTCAAACAAATCCTGCTGCATTTCGCTTTTCAGCCGGAAGGTTTCCCTCTGAATTCCGGACGGCCCGTTTTTTCTGAAGGCCTGTATATGGGCCGCGGTCGGGTATCCCTTATGTTTTTCATATCCGTATTCGGGATACAGCCAGCTGTAACGGATCATCATGCGGTCACGGGCGGTTTTTGCCAGAATCGAGGCCGCCATCACCGCCGGATATGTCCCGTCCGCCTTAGGGAAGGCGCTGCATTCGGCCGCCGAAATTGACGGCTTATGGAGACCGTCAACAATTACTTCAATTTCCTGTTCGGAACAGGAAAAACCGGGTTCCGTCCTGTTTTTCAGCTTTTGCAGCATCCCCTCATAGGCTCTTTTCATTGCCAGAAGAGAGGCATTCAGGATGTTTATTTCATCGATTTCAAAGGATGAGGCCCAGCCGATATGCCAGGCAAAGGCATGCCGGTATATTTCAGTCATAGCGGTGTTCCGCCGGGCTTCGGAAAGTTTTTTTGAATCATTCAGAACAGAACAGTCAAAATCCCCGGGGAGAATAACCGCGGCGGCACATACGGGACCCGCAATCGGCCCCCGTCCGGCCTCATCAAGGCCGCAGATAAACCGTTTTGCGGATAAGGAAGAGGACTCAGGGTCACGGTTCATATTTTTTTCCCGGAGTAAAAAATTCAAACCCTTCAACAAGAATATTCGAACCGAAAACAACAGTACTGGCGGAATCGAACCAGAATGCGGTATCCCGGTTCCGCTGTATGGGACGGTTTGTTTTGCGGACAAAGGAAACATTTCTTACATCAATCTGGGAATTCCATGATTCAATGGCCCGTCCGGCGCTTCCCGGCGTAACGGTAAAGATAGTGTTTTTCAGTTCGGTTTCACTTCCGGTAAGGACAAGAGCGGAAGCGTCGGAAGCTGTTATGGAAAGCCTGCAGTTATTAAGCGTAACACCGGAATACCGGGCGTCAATAAGCTGGCCGTATTCCGACGCCGAAAGGCTGATACCGGTATTTGAACATACAAGCACCGATGAAACAGACCTGATTATGGAGGCGCTTGGCAGACCGCTGCGTTCAATTTGGACATTATTCATGCTCAGGGAACTGTTCTGCAGTTCGAAAAGGGCCGCAGGATTATTATAGGCCATTGAGGCGCTCCGGGAAGAGCTGCCCGCAGTCTGGGAAAAAGTACAGTCCGAGACGGAAATATTCGAAGCCAGTATGGTAAAAGAAGCGTTTTCGCCCATTTTCACGACCGCATCGGTCCCGAAAATCTGAATATCATTCTGGATAGTATGCTGCCGGTTCATTTCCGTTTCACCGGTAATATAAATCCGCCATTCATCTACCCCGCGTATAACATTGAGGGCATCATCAAGGCTGGTATAGGGAGCAAGAGGCGTTCCGTTGGAGCGCCCGGAAAAGGACGAATCAACATACAGGGCATTAAGGTCAACCGTTACTTTCTGGCTTACCACAGGACTCCGGTTTCCGACACGGTCAATGCCGAATAGTTCAATTTTATATTCAATCGGTCCCGAAATATCCCCGTGGAGGACAAAGGATTTACCCTCCTGCACAAAAAGAGGAGGCTGAATGGTTAGCTGTATCGTATCTTCTCCGGTCGGAGAAAACGCAACAGGGGAACGGGAATAGGTTAAGCCGGCATCAATTCCTGAAGAAGGAGTCCGGGGAGGCTTTCTGTCAATGATGAAGCGGCTGTTGATTTCCCCGTGTACCAGACCGTCATACTCGGCAAGGATTCTGAAAAAAAAGTCTTCGGACATGCCTGATGGTATTTCAACAAGAATTCCGCTTGCGAGCTGGGGAGACAAAGGATCCGGCAGGGACGGGTAAAAACTGTTTCCGCCGGTATAATAGAAAGTATAGGGAGAATTCGGGATTGAAAGAAAAACAGGATCAGCGGTAATCAGCAAGGGAGGAACGCCGGTCAGACCGGGTTTAACCGGCAGTCTGACGGTCTGCACTTCAGCATTGTTGAGGACAGGGGAATACCACTTCAGTTCCGATTCTTTGGAACGGTCCAGGAAAAACGGATTGGTATATATCTGCCAATCCGTATCATTCAGAGCGTAATATACCGGTCCGTTATAATCAAAACCCGCAAAATACCAGTTATATATGACAGGCTGAATGGAATCCTCATTATTTCCGGCAATATCCGTCCCTGTTCCGGCCTCCGTGGAAATACCGCTCGCGCAAATCCAGCGCCACACTGATTTTCCGTCGGACAGAGTCAGGGGGAAGAACCACCGGACTCCACGTACGGCAGTAAAAAGCAGGGCCCTGCCTCCCGGAGAACCGGGAACCGCATCGCCGAAGCTGAAGGTATAGTTTTCCGGAATAAAGATTTCGGCAAATTCACCGGTTTCAATAACAGGGGAATCCGTATTAAGTCCGGAAATTACCGGGGAACCCTGAGGGGAGACCGAATATCTGACCTGGGATGTATAGCGGTTTCCGCCTTTGTCTACGACAAGAACGCGGAGGGAAACCATACCATCCTGTTCAATGAGTACGGGTCCGGTGTAGACAATGCCGGAAATGGAAGGGTCGGAGCCGTCAATTGAATAATAGATTTGCATTTCAGGCATTGCTTTTATAAGGAGGACCTGATAGTTTGCCCAATTTCCCGGAACAGGATTAAGTATTTGATACGGCGAACCCTGGCTGCTGATTACGTCCACTGCCGGAGAGACCGCAGGGCCTGTGTTTCCCGCCAGATCCGCGCCATAAGCGCAGATATAAGAGCCGTCAGGAACAAAAAGTGTCGAACCTGAAATAACACTTCCTGATGAAAAGGAAGCAAATTCCGGATGAAATATTTGATAATATATTTTCCCGGGTTCATTGAGTGTAAAGAGAAACTCACTGCCGCCTTCCAGCCGCCGGGCCGTTATTACGGGTTTTTCCGGTTTTTTTCTGTCAATCCGCCATACAAATTCCGCACTGAAAAGAACGGGAGCGCCGGGCAAAAGGGAACGGAGTTCAGTCTTTATAGTAAAATCTTTTTCGGTATTTTCAGGTACGGAAAGCAGGACGGAAGCATCTGCCGATGTGATTTCCTTTCCGTCCATAAAAAGCGACAGGCGGGTCCCCTGAGGGTGAGAAAAAGAAATAACCTGGGGTTCGGCATAAGAACCGGGGGGAACGGAAGGGATAACGGGAACGCTATCAAGGGCAAATGAAGCGGAACCCGCTGTCATGCCGCCAAGGAAAAAAGCCAATTGTAACAGCCCGTGTATTTTTCCGCCCTTCTTCATTTTTCCTCTTCAAGCACGGAAAGGATTTTCCGCAGTTCAGGATCCTGGTAATAATACTCTTCCAGTTCTTTTTTATCCAGGCCAATCAATTCATGGCTCATATAATGAATCCAGATATCTTCTTCCGGACTGAGGATTTCATGTTTTCTGCACCAGTAATCAGGCTGGATCGGAAGCTGTTCTTCTTTGTACGCAAAATACTTATAATCATGAACAACGACCTTGATATCTTTTCTCGGAATTCCTTTTTCAAGGAGGACTTCAACAAGATAGTTGATTGTTTTTCCGGAATCAAATATATCATCAATAAGAAGAATTTTATCACCGTGACGCAGATGTTCAGGGGAATATGTCCAGCCGTCAACCATAATCCGGTCATGCTGGCGCACATCGGTATATGAACGGGCCACAACCGCGGCATACAAAACCGGATGAGCATCTTTACGGACTATTTTAAAATATTCACTTATTACATTTGCAAGATAGGCTCCGCCCCGCAGGGATACATAAATTACATCCGGAATAAAACCGTCCTGATGGATTTTATAGGCTATTTTAAGAGCATTATTCCGTACCAGTTCATAGGGCAGAAACTCTTTGGTCATTCTATAAACCTCATATATACACCTTTAAGTCATGTTTCCGCTATAAAGAATCAGCTGATTCTTTATAGCGGAAACATTTACAACCGGAAATGGTCAAATAATTTAAATTATTCGACCATAATTTACTGTACCGCTTTTTCCGCGATTGCTCAAGTAAAAAAGGCGGTACGGTTATAATTCAAATAATTAAAACTTGACAGCAGAAAAAAATGCCCTGATACTGGATTATCCGGTTTTCCCGGAAAAATAGTAATAGTATTGGGGGTATTTATGGCAAAAACTGCAATTGATAAACTCGGCTGGGGGTCAATCTGATTCTGACTATTTTTTTTGATCCGGTCTGGCAGGGTATTAACCGGGTTTTACGCGGAAAGACGTTAATCGGAATCATCTGGATAATTACAGTCGGCATTTTCGGCATCGGCTGGCTGATTGATATAGTTACCATGATAACGAAAAAAGATATTACGATTTTAACATAAAAGCATTTTATAGTCCTGATTTCTCCAGAATCCAGTGCGGAAATCAGGACCGGGGCAGGAATCTCTCTGTTTTTCCATGTATGCTCAGATAAAATTGAAACGCTGACAGATAGTGATATATTTGCCTGCTCCTCACCAGATACAGCGAAGGCGGCGGACCCAGGTCCGGTCAGACTTTCTGCGCGGTTTTTATATTTTTTTCCCTTCTTTCTTTAAAAATGGTTCTGACAGTCACACTGACGAGTATAATGCCCCCTCCTATCAGGGTCCTGACCGAGGGAATTTCACCGATAAAGAGCGCCACCCATACAGGACTCATAATGGGTTCGAGCATGGTAATGAGGGACGCGGTTATGGCCGGGACTCCGGAGACACCCCGGGCATACAGAACGGACGGAATCCCGGTCTGGAATATACCAAGAAGCAATAGTCCGGCAATACCGGTCAGGGACGGCATTCCTCCGCGGATTATGAAATATACTGAAAAAATAAATGTAATAAGGTGGGCAAGCATAAATGAATCCGCGGGACGCTCATTTTTCTGTCTGCGTATGAAAATGGCTGAAATGGCATACGTAAGTCCTGAAATCGCCGCCAGAATATTTCCAAGATTTGCCTGAAAACTGAGATCATCAAGAAAAAAAAGTACCATCCCGCAAAAAATTCCGGTAATGGCTATCCAGTCTGAAAGCCCTGTTTTCTCGTCGGGGAGCAGCCATTTTCCGAGAATAACTATATAAATAGGCTGGGTATACTGAAGCAAAATCGCATTGGCCGCTGTCGTCGTTTTATTGGCAAACATAAACAGAATCATGGTAGCGCTGTAACAGACAGCGGCCGTTATCTGACTGAAGCTGAAGGTAAAACGGGGCAGTCCGACCAGTACAATCATAGTTATGAAGCCTATGATGCTCCGTATGCCGGCAATGGCAAAGGGATCCCAGTCAACCAGTTTTATTAAAACGCCCCCGGAACTCCATAAAAAGGCGCACAGAACCAGCGAGGCAATGGACAACCCTCTTGAATCGCGGAAGCCGGATTTATTATGCCAGAACATCAGGATCTGCCGGATTCCCGCTCAGAAATAATCGCCTTTATTGATGCGTCAAGGACTTCCTCAAGCATTTCCCGGGGAGGTTCCTCAATCAAACCCTTATCCATCAAAAGCCGGGTTGATGTCCGGGCATTCTGAATGTCTGCAAGGGCGCGGTCATAGACTTCCTGCCAGGATAGGGTAATACGCGCAACTTCCTCATCTATTGCCTTCATAGCTACATCGGCGGCTTCAACAGCAAACACATCGGTATCTTCCATGCTTACCAGAATATGTTCGGGATCTATACCTTTTTTCTCCGAATAGTCGGCAATTGAATGGGCGCAGGTAATGGCCATGCCGTCAGTAATTTTCCGGCTCCTGACAAGAAGGGCGCCCTTGAGAATTCCCGGAAAACAGATGGAATTATTGACCTGATTGGGGAAGTCTCCCCTTCCCGTCGCAACAATAAAGGCTCCGGCTTCTTTTGCCTCGTGGGGCCAGATTTCCGGGACCGGGTTGGCACATACAAAAACTATGGACTTTTCCGACATTGAAGAAATCCATTCCTTTTTTACTGTGCCGGGGCCGGGAGTTGAAAGGGCGATTAACACATCAGCCCCATCCATAGCTTCTTCTATTGTGGATATTTTCCCTGGATTTGTCTGAAGGCAGAGTTCCCACTTCCGGTAGTAGCGCGCATCCTTTTCAATATCCTCGCGGCCGGAATGCAGGGGACCCCGGGAGTCGCAGATAATCATTTTTTCCGGATCTCCGCCGTCCGCAAGGATAAGCCTTGCGATAGTAGTGTTTGATGCGCCTGCCCCGAGAAGAACAATTTTCACATCAGAAATCTTTTTCCCGGCAAGTTTAAGCGCATTTAAAAGACCGGCGAGCGTAACGCATGCCGTTCCCTGGGCATCATCGTGCCAGACGGGAATATTGCAAACATCACGGAGAGTATCAAGAACAAGAAAACAGTCGGGCTGGCTTATATCTTCAAGGTTCACGGCCCCGACGCTCGGTTCAAGCATTCTGACAAATTCTATTATTTTCTGCGGATCATGTTTTCCCGCCTTGATTCCTGTTTTTTCCGCTTCATCTTCACGGACACGGGAATCAATACAGAGGGGAATCGAATCAACGCCGCCAAGATATTTCATCAGCATTGCTTTGCCTTCCATAACACCAAGGCCGCCGGGCGGAGTACAGTCCCCGTCACCGAGAACCCGGGTCGAGTTGCTGACAACAGCAACCAGATTTCCCCGGTTGGAAAGCGTAAAAGAAGTGTCATTGTCGTCACGGATAGAAGTTGATACCGCGGATACCCCAGGGGTATACCATACATTAAACCAGTTAAATCCGTAGATGCCGCACTTCGGCAGGGTCTGCATTTTTCCGCCGAACCATTTGTGCGCAACCATGGATAGTTTTTTTAAAAAAAGTGTTTTGCCTCGGGCCTTTTCATCTTCTGAAAAATCTGCGGGAAACAAATCCATAAAATTATTCAAACTTATATCGGGTTTCATATTAAACACAATAACATAAAGCCGGAAAACAGTAAATCGCGCATAAAGCGGGCCGGTAAAGTATTTCAGGAAAAATCTGGTTCCGTATTGACAATTCATTATCTTTTTTTGTAGAGTTATAAGCGGAAAAGGTTTTACATGAAAAGTTCCGTATTGAAGCGA
Organism: Brucepastera parasyntrophica; assembly: GCF_022376835.1. Taxonomy (GTDB): domain Bacteria; phylum Spirochaetota; class Spirochaetia; order Treponematales; family Treponemataceae; genus Brucepastera; species Brucepastera parasyntrophica. The sequence continues at coordinate 3,036,017 of NZ_CP084606.1, read as the reverse complement.
ACAGATATAATTTTCTCAAAGGCTGCCCTGCCTGTTTTTTCTTACTATTTTTATTATCTGTCCCCATCCAATACGGAGTCTGTGCCGGTCAGGAATCTGATTTGAAAAGGCGCAGTTTGTAACACCTTATAATTAAGGTTGATACAGGGAGACTCCGTAAAGGAGTCTCCCTTTTTTTATGCCCGGATGTATACCGGGATATAACAGACAGGAGGATTGCTATGATTATTGCCTTAAAAAACGGGGCGGGAAAAGAGGATGTAAGCGCTCTCATATCTTCGCTGGAAGGTCAGGGAGTGCAGGTGCTTCATTCATCAGGAGTCGGCCAGACGGTGCTGAATATTATTGGCGATACGCAAAAAATAAATGAGGCGACTTTAAAGGCTCACCGGTTTGTCGATAAGATTTTGCGTGTTCAGGAACCGTACAAACTGGCAAACCGTATTTTTCATCCCGAAGATACCCGCATAGATATTTCCGGATCTGACGGGAATCTCCGCAGCATAGGCGGCGGACATCTGGGAATTATCGCGGGTCCCTGTTCGGTTGAAAGCCGAGAACAGATTATATCGGTTGCAAAAAGCGTAAAAAAAGCCGGAGCCGGATTCCTTCGCGGAGGAGCCTTCAAGCCGAGAACTTCGCCATATGCTTTTCAGGGGCTTGGATGCAAGGGAGTCAATCTGCTCGTTGAAGCAAAAAAAGCAACAGGGCTTCCCATTGTTTCCGAATTGATGTCAATTCACCAGCTCGAAATATTTGACGAGGTGGATATTATTCAGATCGGTGCAAGAAATATGCAGAACTTCACGCTGCTCAGCGAGCTTGGACGCTGCAGCAAACCCATTTTGTTAAAACGGGGACTCGCCTCAACAATTACCGAATTGCTTATGTCTGCGGAATATATTATGGCCGGAGGAAATGACCGGATTATTCTGTGCGAACGAGGCATCCGTACCTTTGACACATCCACCCGCAATACACTCGACCTGAGCTCTGTTCCCCTGCTCAAAAGAAAAGTCATTTGCCTGTTATTGTCGATCCGAGTCATGCTACAGGCCTAAGCTGGATGGTGGAATCAATGTCAAAGGCGGCAATCGCGGCAGGGGCGGACGGTATACTGGTTGAAGTGCATAACAATCCCGAAAAAGCTCTGTGTGACGGAGAGCAGTCCATTACGCCTGAACAGTTCGGTGCATTAATGGGCCAGCTCAGAAAATATGCGGAAATAGAAAACCGTATACTGTAGGAGGATTTATCATGAAAGACCTGGGAGATTGCATCTTCGGTTTTGTGGGGCTTGGTTTGATGGGAGGCGCGCTTGCCCGGTCGCTACGGTCAGGGAAAATAATCGGAAAGAAGGGAAAAATTTTTGCCTTTGATATAAACAGTGAAACGCTGCGAACGGCCTGCGACAGCGGAACAATCGATGAGGGCTTTGCAGACCCCGGCATTATGTTAAAGCAATGCGATGTTGTATACGTCTGCCTCAACCCTTTATCGGGCTTCCGGTTTATGGAAACATATATGAACGCATTCCAGTCCGGATCACTGATTACCGATATAGCGGGAGTAAAGAAAAACATTGTTACCAGAATTGAAAATATTCTGAGGAGCGATATAGACTTTATTCCCGGGCATCCGATGGCCGGCAGCGAAAAGGAAGGATTTGCCCATGCCCATGAATGTTCCTTTTCCGGAAAAAATTATATTCTCGTGCCGCTGAAAAAAAACAGGCCGGAAAATCTCTCGTTTATGAAAAAGATTATCAGGCAAATGGGCTTTGCAAAAATTATTGAAACGGATGCGGAAACTCACGATATGAAAATTGCCTTTACATCACAGCTTTGCCACATACTAGCGGCATCGCTTATTGACTGTGAATCCGATATTTCCATAACCGATTTCGGCGGAGGCTCATTTGAAGACCTGACAAGGATTGCAATGATTAACGCGCCCATGTGGACCGAACTGTTTCTTGAAAATGCGGAGCCGCTTATATCCCGGATGGAAAAATTTGAAAAAAGTTTTGCTGGTTTTAAACAAATGATACAAGCTTCGCAGAAAGAAAAACTTTGTGATACACTGACCGGAGTGAGAAAAAAACGGATTGCAATGTCGGATTATCAGCGGGCATAGAATTTCTTTTCTGCTGTCATCGGCTCCAGCACCTGCAATATGAGCTTCACTGATATCATGGGTATTTCAGCGGATCACAGACACAAAATTATAAAGGTGGAATTATAGGCTACAAATCCTTGTACGTATAAAATCTCAGATTCAATTCCTTACAGCTGCGCAATAAATATTCCAGCCGTTCCGGAGTAATCCCCCAATCGCTGTCATCGATACGGTGAGACGTAATAGGAACAATATTATTTTCTTTCATTTTTGCAAGTTTTAGCATTCGTGAAATATTTCTTTCATATTCCCTATTATTTTTATATACAATATTGTCAATCGATATGGACGCGATATAGGTATTCTTCATCCTGTCTTTTTCATAGATGTAAAAATCTTTTTCAAAACCTCTGACAATATCATAATATTGCAGCAGTTCTTCATGCATCCACGGCTCCCACTCTCCGTATGGATATGCAAACGCCCCCAACCCAATTCCCTGATCTCTGAAATTGTTAACCGATAAAACGGTCTCTTCATAGAATGTTGTTCTTGATAATTCCGGTAAATGACAATGATGTATCGTGTGATATCCTATTTCGTGCCCCCGGCTCTCCGCATCAAAACAAAAACTGGTAGGGGAAGAAAGAGCGACAAAAAAAGTTACTTTCGCGTTATATTTTTCAAACAAATACTGGTACGCAACCCAGTTTGCCGGGGAATAATCGTCAAAGCTCAATAAAATTCCGGAACCGTTGTCTTCAGAAGGAACATCCTTCAAAAGAGTATTTGAACAGGAAATGCAAAACATACAAATAAAAATACTGATTGTTATTATCTGTTTTATTTTCATTAAAACCATCACCTATTTTTCCAGAATATTGAATCCCACGGCAAATCTGGCTTCAGGGCCATGAGTAGAATATTTTGCATTAACCGCAGTAAATCTATCCTCAACGTTATTCTCATACGCATTATTAATTTTTAAATTATATAAAAAAATAAATGATACATAAATCCTTTTCTTTATTGAATAATTAATCCCGGCTCCTATATTGATCCGGAATGAATTTAAATCCTTTTTGTTTATTTCCGGGGATGAAGTCATATATATATGATATTTTGCTCCAATTAATGGATATATGATTATTGATCGTAATTTAAATGGATATTTAAAAGACCCGCCAATACCGCATAATATTGCGTCATTATATACATAGTCAGCACTATTAAGAAACAGCAGATCAAAATCAAGATTAAAATAATAAGCATCAAAAAAAACAAAAATACCGCCGCTATAAATAGTATCGAACTGTTCTTTTATCTTTCCGCCATATTCCATATATAATGAAGGAAATGACGCCGCGAATTGTCCGCCTATACCGACATTCAATTCAAATGCATAAAAGCAGGATGAAAGCAAAAATAATCCTGTCAGCACCAGGTGATACTTTCTCAAAATATTCTCCATTTATAAACAAAACTCTGCTCCGGATAATAACAGAACACGGCACTGGCATACCAGTAAATACAGCTTTTTTTATCATTTGTTTATAATTATTACCGTAAATGTCTTGCATCCATCCTGTTCAAATACTCTTACCAATCTGTCGGGTATCCGTATTTCTTTTGAAAGAATTCTGAAAGTTGTATAAAGGCCCCTGTTTTCTCTCCCCGCAAAATCAATATACTGATTTATTTCAAAACCGTTTTCAATTTGTATTATGTAAAATCCGTTCACTGCATATGCTATACGCGCATTATCCTTTATTGCCAGTGTTACCGGACCGATTATGTTTTCATCTTTATTTTTCCGTATTGCGTCCTGTACAATATTTGTATTAAAAAAATATTTTGATTTTATTCGCAAATCACTGCCATCTCCGAAAAGATAATGCTGCAATATTTTTGCGGCTTCGGGATATACTATGCCGCCGAAAAATATAAACTCCGAATAAATCTTTTTCATGTAGAGTATATCAGCTTTTGAGGCTTCACCCTTATCGAATCTTTCCGTAATGTCATCAATTTTTTTCTGTTCCATATTCAATACCGTACATGAAAAGAATAATGGGACGAGTAACAAAAGTATCAATATAAACGTATTTTTTTTCATAGTTTAAACCGGCGGAAAAATATAAAATATATCAGGCAGCTTTATTTCTTTTGAGTCAACGATGATAATCTGTCGGACATCTCTATACCTGATGTCCGCATCGCAGCAGCCTGCTGCTTGAATTCCTGCATTACTTCTTTCAAACCATCAATCATAAGGGACATTGCCGTAATTCCGTCAAACACGCGGCTTGTAATCATATCCAGCTCACTCATGGATTTTGCAATTGTTTCGGCGCTGACAGCCATATTGCCCGAATCGTTTGCTACGGACGCCGAAGTTTCCTGGAGTGTATTCATTGTTTCATATACCTGTTTCCCGTCTTCATTTGAAGCAACAAGACCGGTAACAAAGTCGGAAATAATCCGGTGGACATTCTCGGTTTCGCCTGATATTTTTTCAAATGCGCCATCCAGCTCGCTGCCGAAGCTCGCCATTGACTCGATATTATCAACTATTTCTTCTATCGCCAGCGTAATTTCACGGGAACTCTCCGAGCTGGCGTCCGCGAGTTTTGCGATCTCTTCCGCGACCACGGCAAAGCCCTTCCCCGCATCGCCCGCATGGGCAGCTTCAATAGCGGCATTAAGCGCCAGCATATTTGTCTGCTCGGCAATTCCCTCAATAATGCCTGTTACCCCGTTGATATGTGAAATGTGATTACTTATTTTGGTTATTCTTTCATAGGTGGAGGTAAAAACACTCCGTCCGGTTTCCGATGACTTTATCAGTTCTTCAATACTTTTCTGGTTCCGGACCGCTGACTCCGTCATATCATTTACGGAACTGATTATGCCGTTAACCGAAGACATGGAACCTTCGACAACGCTTTTCTGACGGACAATTTCAGTATCAAGAAAGCCGAGGCCGCCGGTAATACGCTCCAGTTCCGTCTTGACAATATTTACCTGATTTTCGAGCGTAACAACCTCATTGCGGATATTGTCAAGAAATCCGTCAACCACTTCAAAGGTCGAGGATGTGTTCTCAAGCGAAACAGCCAGAACGGAACTTGAATCAACCGTTTTCGCAACCTCGTCATGCACAGTATCAATGACGTCCCTTATTTTTGCCGTCAGGGACGCGGCGCCCGCAATAACACTTTCTTTTCCCGGCTCCGGTATGGTTTCAGGAGGCTTTTCCGTATCTTCTCCGGGCTCGAAATTTTCCTGCGACAGGGACTCAAAAAGCGCGGTTAACTGTATGGATTTCTGTACATAGGGCCGGAAAAAACGGCAGCACAGGTGGACGGTAAAAAACCAGGCGGAAAGTACAACCAGGACCGAAACAATAAAGGCTGGGTGGTTCTGTTCAAGAAATACGGGATAAATAATAAACCGGAAAAATACCGCTAATCCGGAAAAAATTACCAGCAAAAATGAGGCAAACAGTACTACTTTCCAACGCTTCATTTAAAAAACCCTTTACAGAAAATCTAATACTCCATACAGTATATACTATGAAGCTGATTCATACCAGTGATTTGCATCTGGGCAAGACTATTTATGAAACTTCCCTTCTTGCAGACCAGCAGGCCATGCTGAACCAGCTGTGCGCTGAACTCGAAAAGGATGATTACGCGGCCCTGATTATTTCAGGCGATATATATGACAGAACCATTCCTCCGGCTGAAGCCGTTGAGTTATTCAGCGGATTTCTCGGAACAATCCGGCGAAAACTCCCTGAACTGGCAATCTGTATTATTCCGGGCAATCACGATTCCGCACAGCGCCTGTCTTTTGCAGATGAAATTCTCGGAGAACAGCACATACATATTGTAAGCAAACCGGAAAATTCATTTACACCTATTATTATAACAAAAAAAACGGAGAGTGCGGCACTTTTTCTTCTGCCATTTTTATCGGCAGGTTCACTGAAACCCCGCGAAAAGGAAACGGACGAAAATAACAAGGTACCTGATTTATTTACGGATTCAGCGGAAACGCTTTTTACCCAGACCGAGCTGGCTGCGGAGGCGTCCCGGCGGTTTTCGGAAATTCTGGTACAGCCCGAATTATCAGGAATTCCGACTGTACTTGCGGCCCATCTGTTTACTTCAGGCGGACAGGAATCGGATTCTGAACGGGTATTTGTCGGAGCGGCCGAACGGGTGAACCCCGCCCTTTTTTCACAGTTCAGCTACGTTGCGCTGGGACATCTTCACCGCTTCCAGAAAATAACGGACGCCATGTATTACGCGGGGTCGCCTCTGGCCTATTCCTTCGGTGAAGCAGGAGGCGAAAAATATTTCCTCAGGGTGGAAATTGATACAGGGCAGCAGAATTTTCCCGTACAGATTACACCGATTCCTGTGCAGCCGCTCAGGACAATGACAAAACTTGAAGGTACATTTGAAGAATTTTACAGCGGAAAAGACTATGACCGCTTCGCAGGCGATTATCTTGAAATAACCCTGACCGATCCCGTCCTGATTGCCAATCCCGTCAACCTGCTTCGCCCGAAATTTCCGTATCTGCTGAGTCTCAAACAGGGGGCTGAGGCCGCCGCTGAACAGAAAATTCCCGGCGAAAAAAATACCGGCACGGAAAAAAAACGGGATCCGGCTGCCGATTTTACTGACTTCGAGGAAATGCTCTACGGCGCCGCGGATTCTGCAAAGACCGAACTGTTCTCTTCCCTGCTGGAGGAATGTACCGATGCGTCCTGAAAAACTGACAATCAAAAACATAGGTCCATTCAGGGGAACACATACTGTTCAGTTCAGTGAACTTGGGGATTTTTTTCTGATATACGGAAAAACCGGAGCGGGAAAAACAACACTCTTTGATTCCATCATGTATGCCTTGTACGGCAATGTACCCGGCAGCCGCAAGGATATGGTCCGGCAAATGAGAAGCCAGTTCGCATCCGACAGCGAAGAAAGCTCCGTCGATCTTGAGTTTTCCCTGGGAGGAACACACTACCGGATCAAAAGAACCCTGCCCGGCGAAAGAGTCAGCACCCGGACGCAAAGATCCACAAAGGTCGCCGAAGAAGTATTGTTTGAAGAACGCGTGGACAGCGCATGGGAAAACAGAACATCAACAAACAAAAGCGAAACTGACCGGTCAATACTCAGTCTTATAAAACTTTCCGCCGAGGAATTTTCACGCATTGTACTTTTACCCCAGGGCGAGTTTGCGCAGTTTCTCAAACAGAATTCCACCGAGCGGAAGGCGGTTCTTGCCAAACTCTTTCCGCTTGAAACATACAGCCGGATTATTGAACTGTCAAGAAACCGGGCGAGAGAAGCAAAAACACTTATGGATAATGCCATCGCATCAGTGGAACATCTCAAAACGCAATTTAACTGTCTTTCATATGAAGCTGACCGCCTTTCGTTTGAAAAAGAAATAGAATCATTGCGCGCCAGGCAAAGCGCACTGCGGCAGCGGCTGACGGAACAGTCCGCCCTGCTTGAACAGGCAAGGAACGCCGCGGAAAAAATAAAAGAAAAACAGGCCCTGATTTCATTAACGGAACTTCAGGAAACACAGCTCACCGGAATAAAAGAAAAACAAAGACTCCTTGATCTCGCCCGCAAAGCGGAACCGCTGCTTGTGCATTATAAACAGCTCGCGGACTTAAAGCAGCAGATCAGGGACAATGAAAAAGAACTTGCGGATATTCAAAAGGAAACGGAATCAGCAAGCAGAGAGCTGGATATGCTTGAATTAAAAAAAACAGCAATCGATGCAATTACCGATAAAAAAAACAGCCTCATGATAAGGAAGGAGCAGCTCAGAATAGCCGTCGATATTGCAAAAGGCATTGAAACCGATATGGCAAATTATGACTCAACTGAAAAACACAGGTCAGCATTAAAAAAGCAGATCGCAGTATTTAACAGCGAAATACAGGAAACATCAAAACAGCTTGAAACCCTGGAACCGGAAATCGCAGAGCTTGACGCCAGGGAAGAAGAATCAAAACGTGTTCATGCTGAACTGGAACAGGCGAAACTGCTTAAAACCCTGGCGGAGGAAACAGGCAGGGAGAAATATGCCGCGGCCGCCCACCGGGGAGCAATTGATAATATAAAAAAAATGGTAGAAGAAAATTCAGCGGATAAAGAAATCACAAAGAGCAGACTTACAGAACTGGAAAAGGAAGCCGCTGAAATACATAATTCCGAAACTGCCGCTGTTCTGGCAGCACGGCTTGAAGACGGCGTCCCCTGCCCTGTTTGCGGCGCCCTGGATCACCCGGAGCCGGCAAAATACAGCACAAAACATAATTACAGCGTGGAAGAAAAAATAGGGACGGAAAAGAGGCACCTTGAGCTTCTTGAAAAAAAAGAACAGGACCTCGAAAAAGAACTTGCGTCCCGCAGGGCCGATCTGCGAAATGCCGAAGAAAGGCTGAAGCTTTCCTTTGAAAAAACAGCAGGCATGCCGACGGTCCGGGATGAAATACCCGATCCCCAGCAGGCGGCGGAGCTTGTCGGACGTCTTTCAGCCGAAATGCAGAAAGCTTCCGATTTATATAATGCATCAAAACGCGCATTCCGCAGCGCCGAAGAAATCCGCAGAAAAAAAGCGCGGCAGAAAAAGAAGCCGGCGGCCTGGCGGAAGAACTGAATAAAACCGAGCAGGTTCTGGCGGAAGAGAGGGCGGTAATAAACCAGAAAAAGGCCCGTTACCGGGAAGCCTTTCCCCAGAGTGATGATGAAAAAACGGTTCCGGATCCAGGGGACGCGGCAGACGCGCTTGAAGAATGTAACGCCCGGATACTCACGCTTGACGGTGAACTTGGACATTATGAAACTTCGCTCAGGGAAACCCGCACAGCGCTCGCATCCCTGAACGGAAAAAAAACGGAGATTCTCCGCTCCCTTGAAAAACAAAGAATACAAACAGCCGGCAATGAAAATGAATTTTCAGAAGCATACCTCGCTGCGGGTTTCTCAAATGAAGAAATGCTTTTACAGTCCGTACTTGAAAAAACAGACCGCATGCGGCTGGAAAATGAAATTGATGAATTCACGGAAACAAAAACAAAAACGCGAAGCAGGCTCGCGCTTCTCGAAAAAGAACTTTCCGAATGGAAGGGACCTGATCCTGAAAACGCTGAACGGGAAATGACTGAAATAGACGGGGCCCTTTCAGAAAACAGCCGCCTTCTTGAAGAACATAACGCTTCCCTCGCCTCTCTTGACTCGCTGAAAACCCAGTGGGACAAACTCGAAGAGGAACGCGTACGTTACAGCCAGGAGGCGGGCCGTCTTGCTTCACTTGCGAATGATTTAACGGGGCAGAACCCTTTGAAAATAAGTTTTGACGCGTGGATACTTGGCATGTATCTGGAAGAAATCACCGCGTACGCCAATACCAGGCTCGAACGCATGAGCGAGGGCCGTTACCGGATACAGGTCAATGATACATACCGGAAAGGAAACAGCCTGTCCGGTCTTGAACTTGAAATACTTGACGCCTATACCGGAAAAACAAGACCATCAGGAACGCTTTCCGGGGGAGAAACATTTATGGCCTCGATAAGTCTTGCCCTCGGCCTTGCCGACTCAATCCAGTCCCGGTCAGGCGGAATCCAGCTTGACGCTGTTTTTATAGATGAAGGATTCGGATCACTCGACGAGGCGAGTCTTGAACGGGCGATCACCATCCTTGATGAAATCCGGGGACACCGAATGGTTGGTATTATTTCCCATGTGGCTGAACTGCGTTCCCGCATTCCCTGCCGTATCGAAATAAAAAAGACTGCGGCAGGATCTGCAATCCAGGAAAGCCTTTAAAACTATTTTCAGATAAAAAATCAGAAAATAGAAAACAGGCGGAGAGGTTGCGCTTTTCTCAAAACTCGGTTAGTTTTGAGAAAGAATTTATTAGAGTCCGGGAGGTTATCCGAGATAATGGACAGTGCACTGTTTAGCGACTTTTACGAACTGACTATGGCCCAGGGTTTCTGGAAACAACAGAAAAATTCTCCTTCGGTTTTCGACATGTTCTTCCGCCGACAGCCTTTTAACGGGGGCTTTTCCGTTTTCGCCGGACTGGAACCATTGATAGATATAATAGAACAGTTCAGTTTTTCAGAGGATGATCTTGCATATCTTGATTCAACAGGCATGTTTGAAAAAGGTTTTCTGGACTACCTGAAAAACTTCCGTTTTTCAGGCGAACTGTATGCAATGAATGAGGGGACCGTCATTTTTCCGAACGAACCGCTCATTCGCGTTCATGCACCGGTTATCGAATGCGCGATAATTGAGGGCCTTGTACTGAACACGGTTAACTTCCAGAGTCTGATAGCTACAAAAACAGCTCGTATATGGCTGGCTTCAAATAAGGGATCAATCATGGAATTCGGCCTGCGCCGCGCGCAGGGCTATAACGGAGCCATGAGTGCAAGCAGGGCGGCCTTTATCGGGGGAGTTGCGGGGACCAGTAATACACTGGCCGGAAAAAAATATAACATTCCTGTCATGGGGACAATGGCCCATTCCTGGGTAATGTCCTTTCCGACCGAGGAAGAAGCCTTTGACGCCTATGCTTCCATGTATCCCGGAAAATCCGTCTTTCTTATAGATACATATAATACCCTTGAATCCGGAATCCATGCCGCGATTGCCTCCGGCCGCAAGCTTGCCGAAAAGGGATATAACTTCGGCATCCGGCTGGACTCGGGTGATATCCAGTATCTGAGTACAAAGGTAAGGGAAAAGCTCGACAAGGCTGGGCTTCCTGACGCAGCCATTACGGTCTCGAATGAGCTCACGGAAGAGATTATCCAGTCGCTGATTTTCAATAAGGCTCCCATAGATTCCTGGGGCGTCGGAACACACCTAGTCACCGGAGGCAGTGAATCATCCTTCACCGGAGTGTATAAACTGTCGGCCCACACCGGAACTGACGGGAAGCTTGCGCCCGCGATGAAACTTTCAGACAATCCTGAAAAAACAACAAACCCCGGCGTTAAACAGGTATGGAGGCTCTTCAACGATGACGGCACGATAAAGGCGGATGTTCTTGCGCTTGATGAAGAAACAATTACCGCAGGAGAAACAAACCGTTATTATCATCCGTCAAATGATTATCAGACCTTCTCTTTTTCAGCGGCAAAAGCGGAACCGCTTTTGTCAAAAAAAATGTCCGGAGGCAAACGTTTTGCCAGGGAACAGAGTCTCGACGAAATCCGCACTGCCCTGCGCAGCGGACTTGACCAGCTGGACTATTCCTACAAGAGGTTTCTGAACCCGCACCTTTATAAGGTATCTCTTACAGCCAGGCTTCGGGACATGAAATTCGGGTTCCTCAAGCAGTACGGACAGTAAGGGCGTCCGGGTTCTGTCAGTTACGGCAGATACCCGGGCTTGATATTTTTCAGGGATTCAAAAAGTTTCCGTTTCATATCATAACACCCGCCGGTAAGCGCTTCGAGCCGCGATCTGGCGTCCTTCCGCCCTGAATTATCCTGATATGTGCAGGTGCAGGTTGAGGTAATATATCCCCGGGCTTCAGCATGTCTGACAATCATGGGAATGTCCGCATAACACAGCGGGCGGATTATGGTAACCGGATATTTTTCATAACTCAGACGCGGAGGCATGGTTGAAAGCTCACCCTTAAAAAGAGCGTTCATCAAAAGTGTTTCGAGAATGTCATCCATGTGATGACCAAGAGCTATTTTATTGAACCCCTCACGCATGGCAAACTCATTCAGTTCCGTACGCCGCTGGGTCGAACACCACCAGCAGTTCATGGATTTACCGGCCTTGAGTCTGCCGGTAACAGAAATGGAAACCGTGTGAAGGGGTATATTCCAGCGTCTGAAATATCCCGCAATTTCAGGGTTAAGCGGAGAACCTATTCCGCTCTCCACGTGAAGGGCCTCAATCCTGACCGCGCTTTTCTCCCTGCGGCCGAGCCTGTATGAGAAGTATTCGGCGAGCGCGGTGGAATCCTTCCCGCCGGAGGCCCCGATCAGAATTGAATCATTTTCCTCAATAAGATTATATTCGCGGACTGCGTAATCAATCACGCGGAACAGCTTCGGGTTTGACATACCGGCATTCTATCAAAAACAGAAGATCGCGTATATTTACCGGAAGCTAGTTTCCGAGAAAAACATCGGCGCAGCCGTTATATTCCAGATTAAAATCAAACCAGGTGAGGTTTTCCTGGCTTGAGGGAAATCCGGGGACAGCAACAAAATCCGGTTCCCACCAGAAAATTCCGGCCCCGTGTTTGCCCGGCAATGAATCCATAATTTCCATGAGGGCGGCAAGATACTTTTTCTGCCCTTCAGGAGTTGCCGGATATCCTGAAACAAGCTGAGCTGGAGAACCGACTGTGTTCCTCTCATTGTCGTTCCAGTCCAGGGTCCAGGGGTAGGAGGTCTCGACTATGCAGATATCCTTATTGTATCTGACCGCAAGATCAGTGAGATTCGCTTCCAGCACAGCAAGGTCCCTGCCATGCCAGAACGGATAATAGGACAGACCTATCGTATCAAAATACAAGTCATAGGAAACAGCGGCGTCAAACCAGGACCGGCTTACCGCATTATTTCCGCCGGAATCAAGATGGAGCATAATCAAAATACCGGGAACAGTTTCACGGGCGGCCTGAATTCCCGAACTCACAAGGGGCATGAGTTTTTCAAAGGGATTCGGACCGGCATAATCTACGGCACCGTCCGGCCAGAGCATGCCGTTGGTAATCTCATTCCCTATCTGGACCATATCAGGAACGCAGCCGGCGTCAACAAAGGCGCGGAGAACATCTGAGGTATAATCATACACAGCCAGGATAAGTTCTTCATAAGACAGATCTATCCAGTCAGCCGGTTTTGTCTGGTGTCCGGGATCAGCCCACCAGTCGGAATAATGAATATCCAGTAAAAAATAAAAGCCGGCTTCTTTGACCCGGCGGGCCATCTCCAGCGTTCTTTCAAGACTGCACCAGCTGTCATGGCCGGAAGGATCCTTCCAGAGCCTGAGTCGGATCCAGTTTACATTTCTGTCCCACAAGATATCAAGAAGATCCCGCTCAGTACCGTTATCAAGAAAAACAGTACCCATCGACTCAAGCTGGTCATAAAATGAAATGTCGGCTCCCCGCATCTCAGGAAGAGGTATACCTGTTTCTGAACGCGGAGAAGTTGTACAGGATACGACGGGAATAATGAATACAGCAAGAAAAAGCCAATGTCGGTTCATCAGATCAATCCTTACAATTTTACTTTATACCGGTTAACGGCCGTTAATATAAAAATGAACAGTTGTTAACCAGTATATGAACAAGTGTTAACCTGCATGTTAACACCTGTTCATGTAAACCTGATAGAGAAATTTATTCAAGGCGAGGGTTTAGTACCCCAGACCGAAGGTCTGCAGCTCTTCGAGCTGACTGCTCTGCGGCGGGGTATTTTATTTTGCCTTGCCCTGGTCTGCGACGGCGTTCATCTTCGCGTCGATTGCCGACTGGTCTCCGAGGTAATGTTTGTCAAGGACCTTTAAATCGGCGTCGAGTTCATATATAAGGGGGACGCCGGTCGGTATATTGACTTTCATGATTTCATCGGGCGTAAGGTGGTCAAGATACATAACCAGGGCACGGAGGGAATTTCCATGGGCGGCAATAACAACCCTTTTTTCAGCCTTCAGGTCCCTGTATATAGTGTCCTTAAAATAGGGAATAACCCGGTCAACAGTAGTTTTGAGACTTTCCGTGAGCGGGAGTTCTTTTTTGCCGACATTCCGGAACATGGCTTCTTTAGCCGGGTTCCGCGGGTCGCTCTCCTCAAGCGCGGGGGGAAGAATATCATAGGAACGCCGCCAGACCAGAACCTGTTCTTCTCCGTATTTTTCAGCGGTTTCACTTTTGTTTAACCCCTGCAGGGCGCCGTAATGACGTTCGTTCAGCCGCCAGTCTTTTACTACAGGCAGCCATTCCCTGTCCATTTTGTCGAGTACAATATTCAGGGTATGAATGGCCCTTTTCAGATAGGATGTATAGCACATATCAAAATCAAAACCTTCCGCCTTGAGCAAATCGCCCGCGTCAGCCGCTTCTTTTCTGCCCTTTTCCGAAAGGTCAACATCCGTCCACCCGGTGAACAGATTGAGTTTATTCCATTCGCTTTCGCCGTGCCTGATTAATACCAGTTTCATTTTTTCCTCCTTAAAATATAATGCATCCTTAATAAAGGATATGTGTAAACGGAACAGCCGGACAGTCTGCCCCGAAAATGTTCAGAATGATTTTTATAAACTGCTTCAGCATATACAACATGATCGCTGTTGTACAGCCATTTGTAAAAAAAACGGACCCGTGACACCTGCGTACAGGCCTGCCCGCAGGCATCCGCTTCAGTACAGGGTAATGAAAACGGAAGCACGGACAGGAGGCAGCTTTTTCAGCGGCGGAGCGGTCAGCCTGTAAAGGCGTAAACAATCGCCTCGATACCTGTTGCAAGAAAATAAAATCCTGCCAGGAACGCAATAGTCAGAGCGGAGGAAATGGGATTAAAGAGCAGCATGATTCCCACTATAATACACAGGATATTTATAATAAGACTCAACCAGAAATAACCCTTTCCCATCATTCTGACATACTTCAGATTAAACAGGTTCGCTATCGCGTAGGCAATGAACCAGACGGCAAACACATAGGGCAGAACCGAAGCCGTTAGCCCGAGATTAAAAAGAAAGATAATACCGAAAATTATATTAATGACGCCGAGGACAATCCGGTATATGGTACCGTTCCTGTTGATTATCAATACAATTCCGCTCACAATAGCCATAATTCCGAAAATCATTGTTATTGCCAGCATATCGGCAAGCGGATTCCGGAAAGCTATGAGAGCAACAATAATGTAGAGGATTCCTACAATGAAACTCCCCCAGCCGAATTTCCGTTTAGATTCTGAATCACCCATAAAGCAGCTCCTTTTGACATAATATTTTTAATATCAATTACAGATATTAATTACAGCAGTTCGTACACTTTTTTCATTGCGGTAAAGCCGCCTGCAATAATAAGTACATCCTATTCCATGAATAAATATACTGAAATACGACGGAAAAACAAAATCTTCCATATATTTTTTTCGGGAAATTCGCGGATAAATCAGGAACCGGGAATCATACGGATTTCCATACCGTTTATTAAAAACAGTCTTTGTGCTATAGTTCAGGTATGGATATAGAAATGCTTCACTTCCGCGCCGGCGTTACGGAGGCGGTCAGGTCTTTTTTCAGGAAAAAAAACTATCTCGAAGTTGACACACCTGCCCTGAGTCCGGTCCTTATCCCGGAAGCCTGCCTGGAGGTTTTTGAGACTGACTATATCCGGCCTTCTCTGAAAACAGAGCAGGACACGGTTCCGCTGTTTCTTGTCCCCTCGCCTGAAATATATATCAAACAGCTGGTTGCCGATCATAAAACCTCAATGTTTCAGATTTCAAAGTGCTACCGGAATGTTGAATCAGCGGGACGCATTCACAGTCCCGAGTTTACCATGCTTGAATACTACACAATGGATGCGGACTACCTTGATTCCATCCGCATAACCGAAGACCTTATTTCCCATATTCTTGAACGGGTATTTTCCCCGGATACGGTTCCCGGACATCTTAAACCGCCCTATGAAAGCCTGAGTGTAAATGAAGCCTTTGAAAAATATGCGGGCTTTTCACTCGCGGAATGTGCGGAGTACCCGGAAGATGAAGCCGGGAGAAAACTGGCTGCCCACGCGGAACGGCTCGGCTGCGGGGACAGGGAAAAATTCGCTGCGTACGGAGTTGACGATCTGTATGAAGTCATCCTGGTACAGACAGTTGAACCGGGGCTTTCCGCCGGACCGCCTGTTTTCCTCACTGATTATCCTGTTTTTGTACCCTGTCTCGCGCAGGAAAGGGAAACGGCCTTTTCCCGGACTGCTCCGGCGGAAAAAAAATGGCGGACAAAGGAACGGTGGGAGCTGTATATAAGAGGAGTTGAAATCGCAAACTGCTATTCAGAAGAACGGAACGAAGCCCGGATTGAGGCTTTCTTTTCGGAAGAAAACAGGGAAAAGCTGAAAACCGCGAAGGTCCCGCACCCGGTCCCCGGAAATTTCGGTGAAATCTGCGCCCGCATGCCGCCCTGTTCAGGCGTAGCCGCCGGTCTTGACCGGCTCATTATGGTTATGGCGGAACGTTCGTCAATAGACAGCGTTCTGCCCTTTCCCCTGACCGGAAATCTGTAAAATCGACCGGTATGAGCCGGTTTCTCCCCTGATACAGGATGCTGTATCTTGGCAAAACGCCTGAAAACAGGTATACTCATAAAAATTTTTGAGTATACATTATTCATGCAATATTTCGGGAGAAAAAGATGATCAGAGGCGGAGATATAAGTAAGGGAACTGTGTTATTGAATAAGGGGACACCCTATCTAGTCGTTGAGCGGGAATTTCATAATCCGGGAAAGGGCGCGGCGCTCGCCAGGGTTAAAATGAAAAATCTCCGGGACGGTTCCGTGCTGACCCAGACAATAAAAA
The DNA here is from genome assembly GCF_022376835.1 of Brucepastera parasyntrophica. GTDB lineage: Bacteria > Spirochaetota > Spirochaetia > Treponematales > Treponemataceae > Brucepastera > Brucepastera parasyntrophica. Next base: position 3,019,277 of record NZ_CP084606.1, on the reverse strand, counting down.
CATCCGATACGGTTGAAGACGCCACAGTCAGCGAGCATAAGGGACAGTATCAGTATGATGACGGCGAAAATTTTGTTTTTATGGACGCCGAAACTTTCGAGCAGATCATGGTCCCCTCCGAAACCGTCGGCGACAAAAAAACTATCTCCGCGAGGGCGATGAATACGCAATAATCATATGGGAAGGCGACCCCATCGACGTCAAGATCCCCACGAAGATGATCTTTACTGTCGCGGAAAGCGAAAACTATGTGAGGGGCGACACCGTTTCAGGAGCGACCAAACCCATAGTGACCGACACCGGTCTAGTAGTGCGCGTACCCCTGTTTATCAAACAGGATGAAAGAATTCTCGTTAACACCGAAACAAACGAATATCAGGAACGCGTTAACAGCTGAGGATTTCCGAGGTATGTACAAATGGTATGACCAGGCATTGATCAGTCTTTTTTTCTGTATTTAAAACACTGTCTCCGGTTATCCCCAAAAACGGCACCTTATCCTGTCCTGCCGATAAACATATCAAATTATCTGACTGAAAAATCAATACTATAATAATATACTATGTTATTACAGTATCAATACCGGTTACAGTCATTATTCTCTGATTCTATAGTCCAAGTGATCGGCAGATATGAAATCCTGTACATATCATTCTAGGTGATCGGACCGGTCCAGTATCCGGAAGAATAAAGGTAGGTTCCTGCGCGCTGTGCCTCGGAAGTGTAATAAGCGGCAAACCAATCGCCATAATCACCCAGACTCTCGGCATAAGTCTTGCCGGACCCGATAGTTATTTCAGCAAGGGGACCTGGTAAAAGGCACGGGTCCCGATGCCGGTGACCCCGTCGGGAATTGCTATGGCCTTAAGCTGGGTGCAGCCCGAAAAAGAGTTACTGCCTATAGTTTTGAGCGAGACCGGCAGGGTTATTGCATTCAGGTTTATGCAGCCGGAAAAGGCGCTCTGACCGATGGTCTGTATATCAGGAAGGCTGACTGACGTCAGACTGGAGCAGTCGCTGAAAAACCCGTCTTCAAGCGCGGTCAGACCGGAAGGAAGAGACACATCTCCGAGACTGGTGCAGCCGGAAAAAACACTTCCAGCGAGCAGAGTAACGCTGTCCGGTATATGAATTTCGTCAAGCGCTGTACAGCCGGAAAAGGCGCTCCCGCCGATTTCGGTTAAGCCTGAAGGAATATCTATCCTGTCCAGACTGGTGCAGCCGGAAAAGGCGCTCTGTTTTATCTTATCGAGAGATGAAGGGAGCGTTACACCGGAAAGGCTGGTACAGCCGGAAAAAGCCTCTTCGGGAATAATACTTATATCGACCGGGAGGGTTATTTCTCCGAGAGCTGTGCAACCGGAAAAGATTCCTGTACCGATAGTTTTTGTTGTCGCCGGCAGAGACACCGCGCTGAGGCTGGTACAGCCGGAAAAGCTGTAACTCCCTATTGTCTGGAGCGCCGTTGAAAAGGATACCGAATACAGACTGGTACAGCCGTAAAACGCGCTGTTCCCGATCGCGGTTATTTTATTGGGGAGACTGACGGTCCGCAGTCCGGTACAGCCGTAAAAAGTACTGATTCCTATTTTTACAATATCGGGCGGAAGTTCCAGGCGTGAAAGGCTGGTGCATCCTGAAAAGGCGTAATCCCCTATCGAAGTAACTGCCGAGGATATCACTGCCTCCGTAAGACCGGTACAGCCTTCAAAGGCACCGTCGCCGATCTTTGTAATGCCGGAGGGAAAATTTATTGTTCTGATACTGGTACACTGGTAAAATACCTCATCGCCGATAAAGTCAAGCCCGGAAGGAAGCGTTATGTTCCTGAGGCTCGTACACTGGTAAAACGCACTGCTTCCGATTGCCGTCAGTCCGTCAGGAATGACAACATCACGGAGACTGATACAGCCGGAAAAAGCGGAATTCCCGATAGATATTACACCATCGGGGATTTCAACGCTGCGGATACCGGTGAGTCCTGCAAAGGCATTATTGCCGATACCTGACACGGTAATGTCGGCAAAAACACTTGGTATGATTACGGTGGTGCTGCCGCCGGTATATCCCAGTATGGTTCCTGTCTCCGTATTGAAAATAAAATCGGCGGTCCGGTTCATAACACGCACATTGCACTGCGCATTCTTTTTTCCGTTTTTTGAAGAAACGGTAATTACTGTATTACCGGGAGCGACAGCTGTCACGGTACCGTTTTCAACCCTGACTACCGATTGATCCGAGGATTGCCATACAAGACTTTTTTCGGTTGCGTAATAGGGCTTGATTTCCGCCGTAAGTGTATAGGATGATTCTTCCGGCAGGGTCAGCCCGGTAACATCAAGTATTATTTCTTCCACCGGAACGGGGGACAGTATGGGGCTTGTCCCCATGGAACAACCTGCATACAAAACAACAGGCAGCGCGAGCAGCAGCTTCAGTTTTTTAATGGACATATTACTTTATTCCTTTCAGATATATACTACATAAAAACCGGAGGCTTACATATTTTTTCAGAAAGCACAACCTGTATTCCGGCAGCAGGTCTTCCGGAATACAAGAACCGTCATGGTCCGGTTTCTGTTTCTTGCATTGTACTGCATTTCTCCGATTTAGCAAGTTTTTTTTGCGGTAAGCGCATACGGATATTTCATCCTGCTATATTTTCCTACTCGGCTTGCGTTGAGTCAGGAAGTTCAAATTGTATTTCCACATATCTCATTCTGCGATGCGATAGGGTACCTCCGCTGTCTGCCGTGGCGGTTCCGGCGAGGACTGTCAGACGCTCAGTATCAATCTTACAATCCTGCACCAGAAATTTTCTGCAGGTTTCGGCCCGCCACCAGGCCATCTTCTGCCGGTCTTCTGCAGTATCAAAAGGCGCCGAATAGCCTGTCAGAGTGAGACGCACCCCGGGATGTTCCGCAAGGATTTCCGCTATTTCCTCAAGGGTAGCTTTCCCTGTCTCTGTCAGTTCATCACTGCGGGCCTCAAAATATATTCTGTACCGGAGAGGCTGAAAACTGAGCCCCGTGTTTATGGAACCTTCAGTATGCTGGACAATTTCCGTATCATGTATGATATCACCGGTTTCATCGCTGGAAATTTCACCGGATTCATTAAACGGATGTTGCGGCGGGATTATCTTTTCATGGGATCGTAACGGAAAACTGTATGCTATAAGAGGAGAAATACTCAGCATCCGTCCCGTATGTACGATATTTGTGTTGTACTGATAAGTGTATTCCAAAAGACTAATAGTAAAACGAACTCCGCCGGTCAGCATTCCCGGGCCCAGACGGAGCCCGTATCCGGCCTCCGCAATTATACCGATATTTATTGCCGGTTTTAAAAATCTGGAGGTATCCGTGAGTATATCATCCCTGAAAACCTGGTTTACCGGAAAAAGGGAAAAATCAAAGCCGGCGCCCGCGGAGAGGATTCCCGGGCCCAGAGGATAACGGAATTTTGCGGTCACGGGAATCCGCAGCTGTAAAAAGGTTATTGAGACGGGACCGCTTGAATACAAACCACTGTCGGTTGTTTCAAATCCGATTGAAGCGTATGAAGCTGCAAGTCCGGCCTGAAGGGCGAAAAGTTTTGTAAAACCGATGGTCCCGGATATTCCAGTGCCGAAGCCGAAAGTCGTATCATGGGAAGCTATTTCTTTCCCTCCGAGAGCCGACAGTATATCAAATGAAATTCCGACACCAAGAGATTCAAATTCAAGCGGGAAAAAAATTGTATACATAAAAAAAACAGCGATCCGGCAGCAGCCGATTTTTTCATTATGTCTGTCCCGCCCTTTTATATAATATGAACAGTTATTGTAAATACCGCGGCCTTCCCACCAACAGTTACCGTCACATTTTTTACTCCGGCGGCGGCGCTGTCAAATCCGCTTATATTTGATTCCGTTATTGTTTCGGTTTTTGTTATATTAACAGCCCCGTTCTGATAAAATCCCTGCACCTGCAGTCCGGAAAGATCCAGTATCTCTCCTACATAATAATCGGTCTTGTCCGGCACTGCGGTTATCGTGATGGATTGCAAGGCACAAACAGTTACCACAAAGGAAGCTTCCTTGCCTCCGTATCCTACTCTGACCGTTTTTGTTCCCGGCAGTGTACTGGAGTATCCGCTTACTGAATAGCCGGTTATACTACCGGTTGTAGTATCCGTGTATACTCCGGTAACAAGCATTCCGCTCAAATCAAGATTCTCGTTGACCGCATATACTGTCTTCAGCGGCCATGTTGTTAATTCTATACGCACCAGCGCTTTTCCGCTGACGGTTACTGAAAACTGCGCGGTCTTTCCGTTTACACCTATTGTTATTGTCTGGGTTCCCATTGAAAGACGATCATATCCGCTAACTGTATACAAAGTTTCGGTTACTATACTTTCGTCAGAATACCGTCCTTTTATAATCATACCTGTCAGATCCAGACCCTGACCCAGGGCGTAATTTAATATAAAAGGAAGTTCTTCAATCTCTATTGATAAAAGGATTTTTTCCGTAATCCATACGGTAAGCTGCGTTGCCTTTTCCTCGTACACAATATCAACTGTTTTACTGCCGACCGAATCACTGCTGAAGCCGCTTATGTTTGCCTCGGTTATGGTAACAGGGACTGAAGTCCCGTCAGTATAAGTAGCTGTAATTTCAAGTCCTGTCAGATCAAAAGTCTCGCCCATTCCATATACTATTTTTCCGGGAGGACTTGTTATCTCTATTCTCATCAGGGCCGCAGCCCCCACCCTTATCTGGTAACCGCCGCTCTTCCCGTTCACCGTCACCGTCAGCTGTCTCGTCCCCTCCACACTACTGTCAAAGTTCCCTATATGCGTACTGTCCACCGTCAGCGGCCCGCTCGTCCCGTCAGTATACCAGCCCGTTACTGCCAGCCCACCCAGATCAAGCGCTTCCCCCTTCGCATATTCTGTCTTCGCTCCGGATGCGTTCACCGCTATACTCACAAGCGCCTTCTCCACTACCTGTATCCCGTAATAGGTTTCCTTCCCTCCGTACTTCACGCTCAGAATCCGGTCCCCTGTTTCACTGCTGCTGAAGCCCTCTATACTGTATCCGCTTTCCGCTTTCTCAGTCCCGTCACTATATATTCCGCGTATCTCCAGTCCATCAAGATTCAGCTGTTCTCCCTTCGCGTATACCGTCTTCACCGCCGGACTTGTTATCTCTATTCTCATCAGGGCCGCAGCCCCCACCCTTATCTGGTAACCGCCGCTCTTCCCGTTCACCGTCACCGTCAGCTGTCTCGTCCCCTCCACACTACTGTCAAAGTTCCCTATATGCGTACTGTCCACCGTCAGCGGCCCGCTCGTCCCGTCAGTATACCAGCCCGTTACTGCCAGCCCACCCAGATCAAGCGCTTCCCCCTTCGCATATTCTGTCTTCGCTCCGGATGCGTTCACCGCTATACTCACAAGCGCCTTCTCCACTACCTGTATCCCGTAATAGGTTTCCTTCCCTCCGTACTTCACGCTCAGAATCCGGTCCCCTGTTTCACTGCTGCTGAAGCCCTCTATACTGTATCCGCTTTCCGCTTTCTCAGTCCCGTCACTATATATTCCGCGTATCTCCAGTCCATCAAGATTCAGCTGTTCTCCCTTCGCGTATACCGTCTTCACCGCCGGACTCGCTATCTCTATTCTCATCAGGGCCGCAGCCCCCACCCTTATCTGGTAACCGCCGCTCTTCCCGTTCACCGTCACCGTCAGCTGTCTCGTCCCCTCCACACTACTGTCAAAGTTCCCTATATGCGTACTGTCCACCGTCAGCGGCCCGCTCGTCCCGTCAGTATACCAGCCCGTTACTGCCAGCCCACCCAGATCAAGCGCTTCCCCCTTCGCATATTCTGTCTTCGCTCCGGATGCGTTCACCGCTATACTCACAAGCGCCTTCTCCACTACCTGTATCCCGAAACCGGTGGTTTCGCCGCTGTAAATAATAGTCAGGTTATAAAGTCCAATTGCCGCATTGTCAAAACCCCTGATATGGGATTCTGTTATAGGTTCGGTCTGTGTCAGCCCGTTTGTATACCGGCCGGTCACAACAAGTCCGGTAATATCGAAAGTTTCACCTAGGGCATAAACAGTTTTCGAAGGAGGAGCCGTAACCTCGAGTTTAATCAGAAGGGATTTTATAACATTTATTTCAAAAAAAGCTGTTTTGCCGTTAAAGGTAACAGTCAGAGTCTGAGCGCCAAGGAGCGTATTGTTATAGCCGCTTACCGCGCTGGAGCCAAGGATTTCCTTTTTTGTTGTACCATTCGAATAGGTCCCGCGAACCTCAAGTCCTGTCAGATCAAGGCTCTCACCAATACAGTATTCCATTTTCGCGGGATTTTTAATTATTGATATTGAAACCAAAACAGGGGGTGTCTCAAGAACGCTGGTATTAAAAAAATCACAGCCGGTTATCAGGAGTATTATAAATACAAAAAAACAGAAACTATAATTTTTTCTTCTTTTACACATTATTACGTTCCCGGCGTTTTTTACGGAACCATAGGATGGTTCCGGCTTTAGTTATCCGTTCCGGGGTTTTCTTCCGGAAGCGTTTTCTGATCTGAGTGAGTACCTGAAAAAGAATCATTTTTCTCCGCGCGTGAAAACGGAAGGGAGATTGAATATCCTATAAGAGGAGAAAAAGTAAGTGTTCGCCCGATATGTACATCATAGTTATTAAACCGGTAGTTCCGTTCAAACAGATTAAGGGAAAACCTCAGGCCCGCAATCAGCTTTCCTATTCCCAGAGGATAGGTATAGTCGGCGCCAAGTATGATTTCACAATTAAAAAAGGGGTCCAGAAATCTGGAAGAATAACGTTCAAGTGATTCATCGGTATATATCTGCTTTGAAGGAAGCATGGAGAGTGCCAGACCGCCGGAGACTGAAATAACGCCAGGGCCGGCGGGGAAACGTATCCGCGCAAGAACAGGTATGCGAAGCGCGAAAAATGATACGGTGACCTTGCCATCGGAATACTGTCGTCCGGCAGTTGCAAATCTGAGTGAATGGAACGACGCGGCAAACTCCGCCTCGAGGGCAAAAAAATCCGTTATACCGATTATGGCAAAAAAACTGAAACTTCCGCCCAAACCGGCTTTGTGGGATTCAATTTCAGCTCCTCCCAAGCCTGCCGACAGATCAAAGGCCGCGCGGAGACCATAATCCTCCGGTTTCAGCGCGGAAGCAGTGCCTGCAAAAAAAACCAGGACAGAAAAAAACAGCCATTTTTTCATATAAGAACCTCTTAACTTTATTTCAGATGCGGCAAATTATTATTTATACGGTTCACGCAAACAGTTCGTCTGCATATTTTTGATACTTCTTTACAGATTAAGAATTCAGGAGAAGCTGCTTTTCAGAAAATTCTGTCACAAAAAACGGGAATTCCTCCCGCTTAAATTTTGCCTTCTTTTTTCAGCTTTAAAAGGTAGTCGGCATACTTTTTATCCGATACCGCAATATGAGTCAATACCCATTCCCGTAAAAACCGCACAAAGTTATTGGGAACAAATTTTTTCCCTTCTTGGAAATTCTTGACTTGCTGCAGAACTTCCAGAATAAAATCCTCATGCTCCTTTTTATGGATCGAATATTCCGGATAATTGACCGTCTTTAGTATCTTTTCTTCGGTGGCAAAATGTTTTTGCACATACTGTACAGCTTCGTGTATAGCCTTTTGAAAATAGGCGTGCGCGGCCTCCCCGCCCAGAAGACAGCCCTCATAGAGTTCATTTGTCATACTTACCAGATGTTTATGCTGATCATCCACCATTGGGATATATACCGTATAGCGGTCTTCCCACTCTATAATAGTTTTTTCTTCCATAAAGAATTACCCATCCTTGTAACTTTCAAATCACATATTCTGCGGTTTAACCGCACTTTTTATTGTCCCCGTAACTGTGTATTTTATTTTAATACGGAAGCCGCTTTAAATCCAGCATTTTCTTTCCGAAACGGAAAGCAAAAAGGAAGCTGAAAAAAATAGTCCTGAAAACCGCAGACGGTGTTTTCATTCCGGAAATATATACGGCAGACCCAGACGGCTGTTTTTTCTTTAATATTATTAAAATTCTGATACGATACTGAATCATATCTTATATCGTATCAAAAAAAAGGGAAAGGTTGATCCGTTTCGGCTGGTGAACGGATACACATAAAAACCGGTATTTATGCACCCTCATGTCTCCGCTTTTGTTGACTTCTGCAATTTTGCATACCTATATTTAAGATATACGCGATTATTCGAGTACAAAATATCAATAGGAGAAAAACTATGTACCACAGCAACGGAAACTATGAGGCTTTCGCGCATCCGGCGAAACCGGAAGGCGTAGATAAGAAATCAGCGTACCTTGTCGGAGGAGGTCTCGCCGGACTGGCGGCGGCCGCCTTTCTGCTCAGAGATGCCCAAATGAAGGGCGAACATATTCATGTTCTGGAACAACTGAAAATTCCCGGCGGAAGCCTTGACGGTATCTGTGAACCCCAGGGATGGGTAATCCGCGGGGAAGGGAAATGGAAAACCATTTTGAATGTCTCTGGGACCTTTTCCGGTCAGTACCCTCGCTTGAAACAAAAGGTATTTCAATTCTGGATGAATTTTACTGGCTGAACAAAAAGGACCCGAATTTCTCACACATGCGGGCCACCCAAAACCAGGGACAGGACGGCAAGACGGACGGAAAATTTACCATTGACGACCAGGCGACAAAGGAAATAATAGAGCTTTTCCTTTCAACCGAAGAATCCCTGAATGACAAGAAAATCAATGAGGTTTTCTCCGAGCACTTTTTCAAATCAAACTTCTGGCTTTACTGGCGGACCATGTTCGCGTTTGAGGAATGGCACAGCGCAATGGAAATGAGACGCTATATTATGCGTTTTATCCACCATCTTGGCGGACTTCCCGATTTGTCGGCGCTGAAGTTCACTAAATTTAACCAGTACGAATCACTGGTGCTTCCTCTGGTAGCCCATCTGAAAGCAAACGGCGTACAGTTTATGTATAATACCGTGGTCACTGATATTGAAACCGATATTTCAGCCGGCCGGAAAACCGCAAAAAAAATCCTGTACACCCAGGACGGCAAAGCGGGGACCATCAACCTTACTGAAAATGATTTTGTTTTCGTTACCAACGGAAGTATTACGGAGAGTTCGTCACTGGGTGATCATAAAACGCCGGCAAAAATAAATACCTCTCCGGGAGGAAGCTGGGGCCTCTGGAAAAAACTCGCGTCAAAGGACCCTGCTTTCGGCAAACCCGATAAATTCTGCGGTGATATTGATAAAACCAAATTCGTATCCGCAACCATTACCACTCTGGACGATAAGATCCCTCCCTACATTGAAAAGATCTGTAAACGGGACCCCTTTGCCGGAACAGTAGTAACCGGCGGTATTGTCTCGGTCAAGGATTCAAACTGGCTTTTGAGCTGGACTCTGAACCGGCAGCCCCATTTCCAAAAACAGGGAAAGAATGAACTGGTAGTATGGTTCTACGCGCTCTTTAATGATGTTCCCGGCAATTACGTTAAAAAACCGATTACCGAATGTACCGGAATAGAGATCGCGGAAGAATGGCTGTATCACATGGGTGTTCCGGAAAACCAGATCCATGATCTCGCAGTGAATTCAACCAATACTGTTCCCGTTATGATGCCCTATGTCATGTCCTATTTTATGCCCAGGGCGCTTGGAGACAGACCTCTTGTTGTGCCGGAAGGAAGCGTAAACCTTGCGTTTATCGGTAACTTCGCGGAAACCGAACGGGATACGGTGTTTACAACCGAGTATTCAGTGCGGACAGCTATGGAGGCAGTGTACACTCTCCTGAATGTCGACCGGGGTGTTCCTGAAACCTTCGCTTCCTGTTTTGATATACGGGTGCTTTTAACAGCCACACGCCAGCTCCTTGACGGAAAGAAAATTACCGAAATAAAACTTCCTTTTATTCTGCAATGGCTTGAACGGAAGGGACTGGATAAGGCGAAAGGGACCTTTGTTCACGAAATGCTTGAAAAGTCCGGTTTAATATAAAAGCTTTACCGGAAGATTCCGCATAATAAAAAGGCCGCCGGATAGCTTTACGGCGGCCTTTTTATATTTCAAAAATATCCATACATCTTAAACATTATTTTCAGGTGTATGCAAAAAAAGTACTGATGTTAATAGTCTGGGGGCAGATCAGATCATGGAAGAATAATATAACCCCAGTAATATAACCGACGCAATCGCAGAAGCCATCAGCAGATATTTGAATATCCAGTCAAAATTCACGAGCGATAAAATCACAATCCCCGCACTATAGATCAGATACATATACTTCGGGGTAAATCCTGAATAAAGAAAAAAGAACAGACCGGCGACAATAAATACAACAAAAAGCAATGTTGAATATACTGAGTATTTGCCTCCCGATATGATACTGAGCAGCCTGAAAAACATGGATATGCATATAAGCTTTTCATTAAAGAACAGGATATCGGTATCTGGAATCAGGTTGGTGAAAACATTGAAAAGCAGCAATCCGATAAGCCCGTAGTTTATAATATCAAAAATTCCTGAAACACTTAGCCAGTTTTTTTTCTGTTTTATCCTCGGATTTTTTTATACACGGATTCATTTTTTGAATCTTCAGGTTTATAGCCGCCGCTGTAATTTGCAAGATAATCAAAAAAAGTTATTTTCAACGGCGCTTCCTGAAAAAAGTTCCGAAAGGGAATCAGAAGCTGAGAGGAGTTTCCTATGATATACACTATGGAACCGTTCCTCGCGGTGTTCACAAATACAGATGAGGTACATAACTGTTTTACAGATGCGAAGCCCTTTCCTCTGATTACAGACTCTGTGTTGCCTGATATCGTTTTAAAATAATCTTCTTTTGAATTCCAGTATATTCCGTTGTTTGTAAGCACAACAACAGTCTGTAATTTTCTGAAGGAGGAGGAATCATCAATAATCAGCTGAATATTTTCATCGCCGGAAATACCGAACATTTCTTTTATAGACTGCTCTGTCTTTTCATCAGGATTAACGATAAAACGGCTGGAATGACTGCTTCCAAAGGTTTTACTCATTTTATTCCTTTATGTTATAAGCGCATAGCGATAATTATACAATTTTCTACTTTGAAATAAAAAAGAAAAGCTGCCGGACAGACCTGCCTGGCAGCTTTCATTTTTTCTGACTGGTTATTTAGTGCCTTTTTTTGCGGGCGCCGGTTTCGCGGTTTTATCTGCAGGTGGTTTTGCCGCCGCTGTTTTTCCGGCAGCGGGCTTGGCCGCGGGTTTTGCTGCCGCTGTTTTTCCGGCGGCAGGCTTGGCCGCGGGTTTTGCTGCCGCTGTTTTTGCAGCAGGTTTGGCTGCTGATGTTTTGGCGGCCGGGGCCTTTGCCGCAGGTTTGGCTGCTTTTTCGGCAGGGGCTTTCTTGGCTGCAGGTTTTGCCGCTGGTGCTTTTCCCGCCGGGGTCTTTGCCGCAGGTTTGGCTGCTTTTTCGGCAGAGGCTTTCTTGGCTGCAGGTTTTGCCGCTGGTGCTTTTCCCGCCGGGGCCTTTGCCGCAGGTTTGGCTGCCGCTGTTTTTGCAGCGGGCTTGCCGGTGTTCGCAGACAGAAGAGTATTGATTTCTGCGGCTGACGCGTTCATATGAATCTTTTTACCGTCTATTTCCATCCAGGTCCTGATGGCGGTAACAAAATCAGTATTAAGGCCTTTTTTTGCCCGCTCTTCATCGGCAGGAGTCTTATATTCCTGCTCGCAGAAAAATACTGCATGGCCTTTAAGCAAGGCGGCTTTGTCAGCTTTCATGCCCTTAAAATCCTTTTCGGTTAAAGGTGTTTTTTTCACCTTGTTTTTATATCCTGATGCCTCAATCTTCTCATAGTATGCTTTGTTCTTTGCCTTTTCCTCGTTAGTCAGTCTCTCAAGTTTTTTGGATTCTGCGCTATCGGGAATCTCTTTGCCACAATGGGGACACTTCATATTACCACTCCTTTAATGTGTTGAGAAAATATATAGTCCTTTATATAAAGTGTAATAGCAAAACAAAAAAAAGAAAGGAAAATTTTATTATCCGGTAAAAATCATATGTCTTTCCGCGAAAAATACATATTCGGATATTCAAGCGTCCGGCGCATAAGCCGGTCAGCAAGCATTCTGCAGAAGGGCAATCCCTGAGGTAAAACTGAAGACAGTGACAGTTTTTTTCTGTCAGATTTTTCTGAACTGTCTCCGGCGTTACAGCTGTGTTTATCTGCCCGGCGTTGGTGCCCTTTCATTCATGCCGCTTGTCAGTTCAAGTGTAATCGTTTCAAGACTGTTACTTTCGAACATTTCTTCCGGTCCGTATTTCAGCGGCAGACGCCTCACACCAATCCCCTGCTGAAAAAGCATCTTGCTTTTTACGGTTCCATCTGAAAGTCCCCATAAAATACATTCTGCAGCATGCGGAACATTTCAGCTGTATCTATCGGTTTCGCAAGATGTCCGTCCATCCCGGAATCAAGGGCTTTCTGGACGTCCTCTCTCATTACATTCGCGGTCATTGCGATAATTTTTACTGACAGCGCGTCAGCCCTTCCTGATGACCGTATTTCTCTTGTCGCTGTGCAGCCATCCATAATAGGCATCTGCATATCCATAAAAATAACATCATAGTAATGTTCCCGGGAACCGGTAAACAGGTCCAGAGCTTCCCTGCCGTTCTCGGCAGTATTCATTTCAATCCCCGAATCCTTTAAAAGCTCGAAGATTATTTCCCTGTTAATTTCTATGTCATCAACAATCATAATCCGCTTTCCGGAAAAATCAGGGACCTCGATTTTTTCCGCGATATTTTTTTTCTCCGTACTCTCGGCTTTTTTTTGTGACGGCACCCGGATTGTAAACGTAAAGACACTGCCCTTTCCCGGCACACTGCTGACATATATATCGCCGTTCATCATGGCTACAATATTTTTTGAAATTGCGAGGCCGAGTCCGGTCCCGCCGTAATGAGTACTTATGCTGCTCCCGCCCTGTTCAAAAGGATTGAATATGCTTGCGGCATATTCGGGATCAATACCGATACCATTGTCCTGTACGGAAAAACGGAACGTACTCCGGCCATTTTCATAAAATTCCTCGCTGACAATGAGATCAATTTTGCCGCCCTTGTTGGTAAATTTTACCGCGTTTGACAAAAGGTTGATAAGAACCTGGTTCAGTCTGAGCGAATCCGTTGTAATTCCGTCATGTTCGAGTTCAGTTATTGTCAGCTTCAGGCTGATATCTTTATCAGCGGCGCGGTTTTTAAACATTGAAACAACAAAATCAATACTTTCAGTGAGGGAAAACATTTTATTATCAAGGGAAATTTTCCCGGCTTCAATTTTTGAGAAATCCAGAATGTCATTTATAATGCCGAGGAGATGACCTGAACTGTCCTCTATTTTCTGCAGGCAGTCATTGATTTTAGCAAAGTCATTGGCGTTCTTTGCAATCTGCGTCATGCCTATTATGGCATTCAGCGGGGTACGGATTTCATGACTCATATTGGCCAGAAACTTACTCTTTGCAATTGAAGCCGATTCGGCAAGGTCCTTGAGTTCGACCAGCCGCGCATTCTTGCTGTTTATTTCACTGATCATTGCCCGGTAAACGCTTACATCCGACAGCGTAATAACAGATCCGGAAAACCGGCTTTTGGTTACTACCAGCCGCTGGGAAACCGCCAGGGTTTTAAGCTCTTTGCCTGATGTTTTCAGGGTAAATTCTCCGCCCTCTTCCTGGGTTAAATAATTCAAACCGAAGAGATCAGGAGGCACACTGCTCACGGAGTTTCTGCGGAAGTAAGAGATCAGTTCCTGAATGGTTGCCTTTCCGCCCTTCAGATCAAAGTCCGGGAAGGTCTCGGAAAAAGACTCATTCACGTCCACGATTATATCGTCGCCGTCCACAATAATAATTATGTCTTTCAGGAAAGAAAAAATACTGGTCAGAGCGGTTGTCTTGAAACTGAACAGCCGCGATTTATAGGAAAATACGGCGAACAGCATAAACATGAAAAAGAATCCGATGGGTGTAAGATCGTGTTTGATCCCGAAAAACCCGAAGGTAAATCCCATATTGAAAAGAAAGGGAAGCATAATACCGAGGCCGGTAATCAGGATTGAAGGTTTTTTGCGCACCGTTTTTACGAGATACCGGAAAAAAATTATAAAAGCCACAAGGATAGTTACATATGCAAAAACAGTGTGGACCCAGAAAACCGGACCGGGCAAAGATTTCGGATATTCATAGCTTTTAAAAAACTGCCAGTGCAGCGGATTTGTGATAAGCGCTATCGTGTCAATAACCGGAATAGTCCAGTTGATAATAAATACCGTACGGGAATGAGCCAGCTTCGATTCAGTAAAATTCAGGAAAAACCAGAAAAAACTGTAGGGAAGGAAACAGACCATTATCATCCTGAGTGTGTAGGCAAAGGAAAAATACTCAGGACGGATAACCATTGTAACCGCATTAAGAATGGTCCAGAAATATACAACAATTCCCAGGAACAGAAAACTTTTGAGCTGGGGACTCCGGGTATCTCCGAACCACAGGCGCGCAATTATATAGATGAAAATACCCGAAATGACAAGTGAAAGAGAAAACAGCACAATATCACTATTTATCAGGAACATCTTTTTTCCTTAAGCGAAGGCGCCCCTGGCGTCAATGCTCGAAATCATTATAACACAGGGACTGAAACTCTTCAAGGAAAGAAAGTCCGGCTGCCCGGAGGTCCCGGACTATTACATATTATGAAACGTCTTCTTCGCCGGATTCGGGTTCAAGGATATCCATTCCGGAAGTTTCTTCTGCCGGTTTTGCCGGATACCAGCCTTTTTTAACCCGCTCTTCCTGTTCAATGAGTTCATGAATGCTCCAGAACATGGTAAACCCGGTTACGGCAGTCAGACAGGAAACAATATTCTGCTTTACAACTACCGAGACTGCGCAGCATATAATGCCGCCCGCTAGAAAAAGCGGCCACGCTTTTTTCCCGAAATGATATTCCGTTTTTATCACAATCGGATGAAAAATACCGATGATCAAAAACGTCCCGAACCCGGTGATAATTCCGTCCCAGTTCATAGTCAGAGGCTCCTGTTTGTTTATTTTGGATTTTTAAATATACACCATTAACTTACGTTTCTGATGTAAAGAATCAGTTTTTTCTTTACACCAGAAACACTTACAATCGGGAATAGTCAAGTAATCCGAATTATTTGACTATATATTGCATCGTGATATATCACGAAATGATGCATTACATTGCGATATAGTATTTACACGGCGTCGAGCGCATTTGATATATCCGAAATTATATCACGGGAATCTTCAATCCCGACAGAAAACCGTATAAGATCAGGAGAAACGCCAGCGGTTTCCAGTTCTTCATCGGAAAGCTGCCGGTGAGTGTGGCTGGCCGGATGGAGTACACTGGTACGTGCGTCCGCAACATGGGTAACAATTGCCGCAAGTTTCAGTGAATCCATAAAAGTCACAGCCGCCTTCCTGCCGCCCTTAACACCGAAGGAAAGCACTCCGCAGCCGCCCTCCGGCAGGTATTTTTCCGCAAGGCCGTGCTGTGAATCGCCGGGGAGTCCGGGATACCGCACCCAGGATATTTTGGGATGGGTACTCAGGTATTCGGCGACAGTCTGGGCGTTCTCGGCGTGCCGCTTCATGCGGAGGTGCAGGGTTTCCAGACCGATATTAAGCAGGAAGGAATTAAACGGCGATGGAATTGCGCCGTAATCGCGCATAATCTGGGCAGTGCCTTTCATAATAAAGGCCGCTTTTCCGAACTGTTTTGTATAGATCACACCGTGGTAGGACGGATCGGGCTGGGTCAGTCCGGGAAATTTTCCGGCATTGGCTTCCCAGTCAAAATTACCGCTGTCGACAATGCAGCCGCCCACGCTTGTCGCGTGTCCGTCCATATATTTTGTTGTTGAATGGATTACAATGTCGGCACCCCATTCAATGGGACGGCAGTGGATCGGAGTGGCAAAGGTATTGTCTACCATAAGCGGCACACCGTTACGGTGGGCCACGCGGGCAAATTTTTCAATATCCAGCACAGTCATCGCGGGGTTCGCAATGGTTTCCCCGAAAAAGGCCTTTGTGTTCGGGCGGACAGCCGCCTGCAGGGTATCTTCATCCGCATCGGGAGGCACAAAGGTAACTTCTATGCCCAGCTTTTTCAGGGAAACCCCGAACAGATTAAAGGTCCCTCCGTATATTGTGGAAGAACAGACAAAGTGGTCTCCGGCTCCGCAAAGATTTACGACCGCAAAAAAACAGGCGGCCTGACCGGAGGATGTCAGCATCGCGGCGGCGCCTCCTTCAAGATCGGCAATTTTTGCCGCAACGGCATCATTGGTCGGATTCGCCAGTCTTGTATAAAAATAACCGGATTCCTCCAGATCAAACAGACGGCCCATGTGTTCGGTTGAAGAATATTTAAAAGTAGTGCTCTGCACAATGGGAAGGATACGCGGCTCGCCGTTTTCCGGAACGTATCCCGACTGAATACACTTTGTACCGATATGATATGATGCCATACAGACTCCTGTTGCAATTTCCGCAAACTGGTTTTTTAGTAGTCCGATGGTACCATAAAGACGGAAAAACGTAAATGGTCTTTTCCGCCTTAAAGCAGAAAATTTCAGATACCGGTATCTCCTTTGATCAGGTCTTTGCCCTTCGGACTTTTGCCGGAACATATGTCTGCCGGCTTATTCCTCAAGGGCTATATACCATTTGTTTTTTGCTTTTACGGAATCTGTTGTCAGCGCTATATACATATTGTTTTCGGCGTCAGCCGCGGAAAAAGTCAGCCGGGTGTTCAAACGGTTCCAGCCGGGAAGATAATGGATGGACGCGTTTTTAATAAGATGTACCGGATTGCCTGATTCATATTCCGTTTCTCGGTACATTCCCGTTATTTCCGCTTCTGTACTGGCATATACGTATGACACAATATTGGTGAGGGTTTGATACTGTGTATTATACTCACAGTTTTTTATGATAACTCTGTTTCCATCCATAATGGAACTCAGTTCCAGAGTCCCTGTCATCAGATCGTCAGGCAGGAGCGTGAACTGCATGGCCATGTCATTATCATTTTGAAGTTCCGGATATTCGCCTGAAGACGCCGGAATATCTATTGATAATTTTCCGTCCTCAATTGCGCCGTTCGCAATGATAATTCCGTTTATGGAAGCCACAACAGGCAGAGTCAGGTGTTCCATAAAGGTCCCGTCGAGATGATATATCTTTTCATTTGAAATTGAAAATCCGTTTCCCAGCGGTGCGGACTTAATAGCTGACCCGGTAGTTTTGCAGCCGCATACAAGTAAAATAAAAACAGCCGGAATAATTCTTCTGAAAAATTGCTCACGCATATAAACTCCTGAATTTGCGAGGAAATAACTTCGGATAGTATAACACGAAATTCAGTGCAAGACACCCCGGAAAACCGTCTTTTGTAAAACCTCAATAAACCTGCTTGCGGTTTTCGGGTTCTGCCCTTACACTGAAAGTTATGTATATGCCTCAAACACAACCGCTTCCGGCGCTGGATGTGCCGGAAGCAAAAATCAGTTATCCGATAATCCGGATAGCCCGTCCGATACTTCCTTTAGCCGCCAGGGCCCTTCATTTCAGGGAACCGGTTATACTGCACCCCGAACGGCTGGTTTCCGCGTACCGTGATTTCCAGCAAAAGAAAATACGGCTGATTGTCGGGTTCCGCCATCCGTATGGCGATGATCCCCATCTCATGGCCTATCTTTTTCTTCATTCACTTCCAAAGGCCGCTCGTAAACTGAAAATAAAGCTGAAAAATCCGACGCATGTACATTTTGTGTACGGAGTTGAGGTAATGTTCTGGTCCGGTAATTTTGTACGCTGGCTCCTTCCCCGGGTCGGGGCGCTTCCGGTAAACCATATACACATGGATTCAAAGGGGATGAATCTTATCAGAAAAACAATAGCAAACGGTCCCTTCCCGCTCGCACTCGCGCCTGAAGGCCATGTTACCTACAGAAGCGAACAGCCAGGGGAAATCGAAACAGGCACGGCCCGTTTTTGTTTTTGGTGCGAAGAAGATTTACTCCGTGAAAACAGAGACGAAGAGGTCATTTTTCTGCCTCTTTCGCAGCATTACCGGTACGGAAAAAACGCGGAAAAAAAGCTGGATGAATTTCTCCGGAATCTAGAACTTGAATGCGGGGTAGTGTCCGGCGGTACGGATTTTTCAGGCAGGCTCAGAACAATCGGAAAAGCGATACTGGAAACCCTCCAGGAATTTTACACGGAACTTTCAGGAAAGCCCTGCGGGAATAATCAGAGTGCTATACTTATTGCCGCCCTGGAGGCCTGCGAACGGATTCTCAGCGTTACTCCGGTCCAAACTGATCCGTCAATCGCGCGGATATACCGGGTCCGGGCCGCGGGCTGGGACCGCATTTTCAGAAAGGATTTAGATGACATGACACCCCTGCGCATGGCAATGACGGACAGGGAAACCGGCGAAGCCTGGTACGCGATGCGGCATATGGAAATGTCGGAACTTCTGTCCTACATAAGCCTGACCGAAATTCCCAATAATGCCCATATAGAACAGTATATAGAAATCGCAAACAATTTCTATGACCTTGCAGAAAGAATAAAGGGCGGAACTCTCCGGAACCGTGCGAACTTTTTTATGAAAAACCCTGTTATAGTTCCCGGAGATCCTATGCATATTTCCGAGTACTCAAAACTGTATAAAGAAAACAAAAAGAGGCCCTCTCCAAAGTTTCGGAAGATATGAAAAAAGTTATTATAAATGTATTGAGGAATACAGGGAAAAATATCCGTAATGCCGGTCTGCGCGGACACTTAAAAAGCCGGGGGGATCAATTCAAGTCCGGCAGTCTCCGGAAAACCGCACATCAGATTCATATTCTGCACAGCCTGCCCGGAGGCGCCTTTCAGCATATTATCAAGAGCGGACACAACTTCGAGCATTGTGCCGTTATTTACTATATGCACTGATATATCGCAGTAATTTGAACCCCGCACATTCCGGGTAGTCGCTATACTGTCCCGGGGAAGAATGCGGACAAAGGGTTCGTCAGAATAGAATCCGGCAAAGAGATCGCGGAGCGAATCAGGATCAGAAACAGCCCCGACAGTTCGGCGTAAACCGTTGCGATAATTCCCCGGTTCATTGGTACAAGATGGGGAGTAAAAACTACTGAAACCGGCCCGCCTGAGGCGATGGTCATGTTCCGGGCAATTTCACTTTGATGCCGGTGTTTTCCTATTCCATAGGGGGAAAAGGATTCGCCGGATTCACAAAAGTGGTTTGTCTGGGTCGGTTTCCGCCCGGTTCCGGTTACTCCGCTTTTTGCGTCAACTATAACCGGATTTGTTTTTATCAGGCCGTTTTTCAGTACAGGAAGCAGTGCCAGGGTTGCCGCGGTAACATAGCAGCCGGGATTCCCTACTACCCGCGCATTTTTTATTTCACTCCGGTACATTTCCGGCAATCCGTATACGGATTCCGCATGGACCTCAGGAAACTGCCAGTCAGCGCCGTACCATTCTTTAAATACCGGCTCATCCGTTCCGTAGCGAAAATCAGCGGAGAGGTCTATCAGTTTTTTGCCCTTTGCGATACAGTCAGCCGCATATTTTTCCGCAAGGCCGTGAGGAAGGGCTGTAAAAATAACATCCGATTTACTTAAAACGGAATCCGCGTCGGTCAGAGTACCGTCTGTTTTGCCCCGGAATTGTCCGCGCAGATTGGGATATATGTCGGCAATGTTCTGCCCTTCAAATGATACAGAGCTAAGCATGAGTAAGGAAATTCCAGGGTGCGCAATCAGTAATCGGACAAGCTCAACACCGACATAGCCGGTCGCACCTATAATTCCAGCAGTAACCATATATACACCTTATATACACCTTTAATTTAAATTATTTGACTATACTTCTCCCCGCAGGCATTTTACTGTACCCGCCCGGAAGTATACTACCGGGTATTTCCTGAAAAGGTCAATTACCGGAATATATGCCGATGCTTGACCTCCGGTTTTTAAGCGTGGCATACTGCCGGAATGAAAAAGCTGCAAACCGTTTTTCTTTCCCTGTTATATATTGTATGTATCATTTCCTGTAAAACTGCGGGGCCGGTCCGGGATTTCCGGGAAACATCCCTGCTGCCTCTCCGGGACGGCTGGTATCTGTATGACTTTGAATGCCTCATTAAAGGAACCGAGGCTGAATATATGTTCGCGATGCAAAGCGGCGGAATGCAAATGATTCAGGAATTAACCCAAAAACAGAGCGGCACTGTTGTCCGCAGCGAAAATGGCACATTCGCCGATCCGCTGCTGCTCGTACGCCTCACGGCCGATAATTCGGGAATATTACCTGCCAGGAAAATTCCGGCATTTCAGGATTTATCAATCCGGACGGATCATTTTTCTGGAGCGGGACCATTGAGCAGAACGGACTTGCCTGTAATGTAAGCGTAAAAGGAACCTTTACCTATATTACCGATGATATGAAAGCTGACGGCAGTTATGACGGTGTGTATTATCTGACGGACAGCGGCCGGAACAGGGAACAGCTTGTAACGGTAAAAGACGGATTTTATACCTGGCGGTATCTTACCTCAGAAGACGGCGATGAAAAATTCGAACCCTGGCCGACGCTTGTCAAACCAGACGGCAGTCTGTTTTTTGAAATGGAAATGACTACGGTGATGGAAATGACGGGAATAAGCAGAATGGATTATTCAACTTATCATATTGAAACAGGAAACATTACACCGGGAACCGGTATTTATTTGCAGGAGCTGACTGCCACTTCCGGAATGGGGAATATGGCAGGATCGAACGAACCCCGGATTTTATCGGGAACGGCTGTCCGTGAGGGAGAATTCCCGAATGAACAAATCCCGCCGGACGCAGCGGCGGTTGTCGCGGAAAGGGAACGGAACATACGTACGCTGCCAGGCCCCGGGCACAGACCGCTCCCGGCTGGTTTCTGAACCCGCCGCGCAGGCACGATACTCTTGTTACGGTAGGTGAAAAACGTTTTTCGGATGAAGAGGTCGCGCTCGCAATGGCGGAAGCAATTGCGGCGGCGGATATGGCTGCGCAAATCAGGATCAGGGTTGAAACGGAAATGACGTTCAAGACAACGGATACCGAACAGCAGTATGAGCAGATGACTCAAACCATGTCGCTCCTGAGCATCCCATATACAATAAGGGAAAAACAGTATAATCCGGAAACCCGGACAGCATATATTCTTCTTGAGCTTCCCCGCTCTGAAGTAAAACGTATAATTGAGGATATTGAAAACAGGTAAGGATATGCAAAAAGGCGGACTTTAAAAGTCCGCTTTTTTTACGGAGAAGGGATCCGGCTGCCGGTCAGATCAGGCATTTTTTTCACTTACCTTAAACACTGACACCTGTTTTTCCACAGCCTGGACATTCAGAAGGTTCTGCCTGAGAATTCCGGCCGACTCATCCACAAGTATTTCGACATCCGAAGCCTTTGCCGCAACGTTGATCGATGAGTTCTTTATATTTTCCGTGTCATTTTTCAGCTTGGACATTTCACCCCTGATAACATCACTGTCACCCAGAATTTTTCCGGATTCGGAATGAATATCTTCGGTAATCTGCCGGATCTGCATAAGCGCTTCAAGGATTTGAGTGCTGTTACTGGATTGTTCGTCTATAGCGTTCTGTATTTCACGTTCATTATTGGTAACAATGTCAACCGATTTGTAAATACCGTCAAAATATGAACCGGTTTCATCCGTGGTTTTAACCGCAAGTTCTATTGAGTTTTTAAGATTAACCAGATTTTCCTTTATTACTTTTGACTGCTGGTTTGAATTCTCGGCCAGCTTCCGTATTTCACTCGCAACCACAGCAAAACCCTTGCCTGTTTCTCCGGCATGGGCGGCCTCTATCGCGGCATTCATCGCCAGAAGATTTGTCTGGCTCGCTATGCTTTCAATAATGCTGTTTGCGGCCAGGACACTGTCCGACTGGCTGTACAGGACAGAAACAGTTTCCCTCAGGTTATTGACCGCGACACGCCCGGTCTGCACTCCGCTATGCAGAGAATCAAATTCACCCGCGCTCCGCTGCAGCGTTTGGGCTATTGAACGGATATTTCCCATTGTTTCTTCAATGGCTGAGGAACTTTGAGCCACACTGACAGACTGGGTATTAATCTTTTCATCCTGATGTACAAGACTCTGGGCAACATTTTCTATTGAGGAAGACATAGCATCGACACTTTCGGATTGACTGATAACAGCATGCTTGACCATTTCAATACTCCGGCTGATTTCCGAAACGGATTCCTTTACCCGGTTCATCGCGTCTTCGAGTTCGCCGGTATTGCTTTCCGTTTCATGAATCCCCTTCCTGACTTCAGTGATTATCTTATCAAGCTGACCAATAAACAGGTTGAGCCGCGTCCCCAGTTCTCCCAATTCGTCCCGGTCGTTTTCTTTTAAGCGTATAGTAAGGTCGCCTTCTCCCCGGACAAGATCATCCGCAACTCTCGACGCGTCCTTTATAGGGGCGCTGACTTTTTTATTAACTATCCGGAAAAACAGCAGGGCCAGGATAACATCCGTCGGCGCGGCCCAAAGATACCAGTATATATTGCCGTACAGGCTGATCAAAAAGGCGAAAAATATAATAAGGACTGTGTATATTACAAATGGAATAATTATCGAGCCTAAAAAAGACTTTTTAAAAAATATCCTTGATAAAACATAAAAGGCAGGAACCGCTATAACAACAGCAATAATATAAACAAATAGAATCATCTCCGCATTACCCATACATTTACCCCTTTTTCCGGCCGCTGGAACAGACTGCATTATTTCGTATAGACTTGTGAGAAAAAACTTCCACTAATTTTCCAAAATACACGCGCCTATACATATACTGCAGGATTTTTAAAAAAGAAACTGTTGAAGTAATCTTTATAATATGTACAATAAATTTACACCATTTGAATAAATAATGCTACAAAAAATTCAAAAAAATCAATGCTTTAATATTGTATTATTCCCTCCCGCTGTGGCATACTTCATAAAACATTACTACCGGAGTTTAGTGTGAATTCATCTGATAAAATCGATTATACGTCTTATGAAGCTGCCGTTGAACGCAGTAAAAAAATTGAAGCCGATCTTCCCCTTCATCCCGGAAATTACCGGCTTTTGACCGGCGATCGTCCTACCGGGAGACTCCATATCGGACACTATTTCGGGTCTCTCCAGAATCGGGTGGAACTGTTCAAAATGGGGGTACCCACCTATATATTAATTGCGGATTATCAGGTTTTGACTGATCATGATGCCTATGACCAGATTTCTGAAAATACAAAACAGCTGGTTATTGATTATATTGCGGCCGGACTTGATCCGGAAAGTGAAACGCTGTGCATTTTCCCTCACAGCTATATACCTGAACTGAATCAGCTTTTGCTTCCCTTCCTGACTCTGGTTTCAAATTCCGAGCTTGACAGAAATCCTACGGTAAAGGAAGAAATCCTCGCTTCCGGGAAAAAATCAATAAACGCGGGAATGTACATTTATCCGGTGCACCAGGCAGCGGATATTCTTGCGGTTAAGGGAAATGTTGTCCCGGTCGGAAAGGACCAGCTTCCGCATCTTGAACTGACCAGAACAATAGCCCGCCGCTTTAATGAAAAGTATATTTCAGACGAACCTGTTTTCCCCGAAGCCCAGGCACTTTTAAGCAAGACCCCCAGTATTCTGGGGCTTGACGGCGCGCAGAAAATGAGCAAAAGCAGGAACAACTATATTTCCCTTTCCGCAACTGAAGATGAAACGGAAACGCTTATAAAAAAAGCAAAAACTGACGCGGAACGGCGTATTACCTATGATCCGGAAAACCGCCCGGAAGTTGCGAATCTTCTTTTACTGCTGTCTCTTACAAGCGGAGAAAAGCCGGAAGTCCTTGCGGAAAAAATAGGCGACGGAGGAGGCGGAGCCCTTAAAAAGATGCTCGCCGATTCAATGAATGAATTTTTCAGGCCCATGCGTACGCGCCGGGCCGAACTGGAAAAAGACCCTGATTATATAGATTCGGTACTTTTCCGCGGCATTGACAGGGCGCGGGCGGAGGCAGGAAATACACTTGACCAGGTCCGAAGGGCCATGAATATGGAAATCTGAAAAGGGTCAGAAACCGTACAACGCTTCCCGAAAATCAGAACCCTGGCATTCCTCCGAAACCCTGCATCATTTTTGCAGCCATTCCCTTGTTTTTGCTGACCTTCCGCATGGTTTGCCGGGTTTTTTCAAACTGTTTGATAAGTTTGTTTACCTCGGCAACCGATGTTCCGGAGCCTTTTGCAATGCGTTTGCGCCGGGAAGGACCTATAATAAGATAGTTATGCCGTTCCTTTTGGGTCATTGACTGAATAATAGCCTTCTGGCTTTTTATTCCTGAAGTATCAATATCAGCTTCATTAATCTGCCCGGCAAATCCCGGTATCATTTCAAGCATTGACTGGATTGAACCCATTTTATTCACCCGTTCCAGCTGATCCAGCATATCCTGAAGGGTAAAATTTTCGGTCGCCATTTTTTTCTGAAGTTTTTCAGCTTCTTCAATGTCAATGGTTTCCTGGGCCTTTTCAACAAGACTGACAATATCGCCCATACCGAGGATGCGGCTTGCGATGCGTTCAGGGTAGAAGGGTTCAAAATCCTCTATTTTTTCACCGACACCGATAAACAGGATGGGCTTGCCGGTAATGCTTTTCAGTGAAAGAGCCGCACCGCCGCGGGCGTCGGAATCGAATTTGGTCAGAATTACACCCGAGAGTCCGACCTTTTCATCAAATGTTTTTGCAATATCAACGGCGTTCTGTCCGGTCATGGCGTCTGCGACCAGCAGTGTTTCTACAGGGTCGACAGCTTTCTTTATGTCGGCAATTTCCTTCATCATGCCTTCGTCAATCTGCAGGCGTCCGGCGGTATCCACAATTACGGTATCATACCCGCCTTTTTTTGCGGATTGCACGGCGTTTTTAGCTACCCGCACGGCGTCCTTCGTATCTTCTTTGTATACCGGAACACCGATCTTCTCTCCCAGAACGGAAAGCTGTTCAACAGCCGCGGGCCGGACAAGATCGCAGGCAACAAGCATAGGTTTCCGCCCCTGCTTCAAAAGCCGGGCCGCCAGTTTTGCCGCGCTGGTGGTTTTTCCCGACCCCTGCAGACCCAAAAACAGAATAACCGACTGTGTATCGGGTCCTTTAAGGTGCAAATCCTGCCTGGTATCACCCAGCAGCGCAACCATACGGTCATTGACAATCTTGATAAACTGCTGCCCCGGATTTACAGACCGGAGGACTTTTTCACCTTTTGCCTCTTCAATTGTCGCATTGACAAAACGCCGGACAACCCGAAGGTTAACATCGGCATCGAGGAGAGCCATTTTTATTTCTTCAACAGCCTCTTCAATGTTTTTTTCCGTTATGGTACTTTTCCCGCTGATTTTGCGGACAATATCACTGAATGTATTGGTGACTTTTTCAAGCATAATTAAATCTGTACTCCATCAAGCAGTTTTTCAATGTATTCGACCGGGGCCAGTTCCTTGTTCAGTATCCGGTACAGTCCGTTGCAGATCGGCAGTTTCAGGTTCTGGGCCGCGGAAATCTGCTGGACATACTTGCAGGCAACCGCGCCTTCAGGCAAATATCCGACTTCTCCGATACGGGAAATCAGGTCATCAAGATTTTTGTAATTGTCAAGAATTCTTTCTTCAATTATTTCATGGCCAAAACGCCGGTTTCGGCCAAACTTGCTCCGGCAGGTAACCTCAAGGTCCCCGACGCCGGCTATTGAAGTAAAGGTTTCCTGGTGGGTCGCGCCCATAGCCCTGCCGATTATCTGAATTTCATTTAATCCTGCAGCAAGAAGAAGGGATTCCGTGTTATCGCCGAACGCCGCCGATTTTTTTGCAATAGCGTCCAGAATACCGAACGCCACCGCGACAACATTCTTTGCGGCCGCACATATCTGAACGCCGATCACGTCGAGGCTTGAGTAAACGAGCAAACCTTTCGACTTGAGCACTTCACGGAACCGGATAGCATTCATGGGATTTTCACTTGCCGCAATAAGGCCGGTTACCTTTCCCATCGCAACTTCTTCCGCATGGCTCGGGCCGGAAATATACACCAGGGCTTTTTTATATACGGGCGGCAATTCCTTTTCAAGGGTCTCTACTATCAGGCGGGGGCCGTTATCCGAAGGGATAAAACCTTTTGTAAGAATACCAATGCAGGAAGTTCCGTTTTGAATATCAGGTATGTCAACAAGACTCCGCACTGTTTTGGCAAGATATAATGAAGGGCTGGCCAGTATAATAAAGGCCTTGCCCGATGCTACTTTTCTGATATCGCTTGAAGCGGTAAGGTTTCCCGGCAGAGTAAAGCCGGGTAAATAACGCTCATTTTCATGGCGGCTGTTTATTGATTCCGTGACATCCTGCTCGAGAGCCCACAGCTCAACCGTATGACCGCGGCGCGCCAGAGACATGGCGATGGCCGTTCCCCAGGCACCGGCACCTATAACACCTATTGCTTGACTCATAACCATTCCTCCTTAAAATCTATCCGGAAAACGTAAATCCGTTAGAAAAAAGCACTATTACCGTCATCCCATGAAACAATTTCATTGGGCTGAAAAAACAATTTTATTTCGCGGGAGGCGCTTTCGGGTGAATCCGAAGAATGAACTATATTGCGGTTTGTATGCAGACAATAGTCGCCCCGGATGGTACCCGGAAGGGATTCGCATACAGCGGTATGACCGCACATCCGCCTCACAAGCTGGATAACATCCTCACCTTCAAGAACCATGGCGGCTACAGGTGCTGATATAATATAGGAAATAAGCTCATCATAAAACGATTTTCCCTTATGTTCCGCGTAATGGGTTGCCGCCAGAACAGGCGGAATTATCATAATCTTCATGGCAATTATTTTCAAACCCTTTCTCTCAAATCTGCTTACTATTTCACCGACTATTCTTCGCTGCAGGACTCCCGGTTTTAACATGATAAAGGTTCTTTGGATTGCCATATTCCCTCCGTTTAACATTATCTCATAATATTATTATATGTATCTATCCTATTATATTTTTCTGTTTTTGGGAAGGAATCTGTGTATATTGAGGGATATTTATTCGTGGCGAGGGTTTAATCAGCCCGCGGCTGGTTCTGTAAGGTAACGATTTAACGGCCGCTTACGCGACCTGCAAATACCCCAGACCGAAGGTCTGCCTGCTCTGCGGCGTTTTTTGTAATAATCTATAAAAACGTTAGTTTTTATAGGGTCCATGGTATTAAACCCGAGACCAATTCCACGGGAGAGAAAAATACTCCAGACCGAAGGTCTGCCCTGCTCTGCGGCGGAGTATTTTATTCCCGTCTTTATCAGGAATGACGGGAATTGCGGCTGCCGGTGTTTGTCAGGCGGAGAAAATCATTCCGGAACAGGTTACCGGCGGGACAAAAAGAGCAGGATAATGTTTGAGATTGCTTAAAAGAGGTTATTGAATATTGCCGTAAGAACCTGAAATTTCTTTCCGCCAGGGGATTTCCTTATCGCGCGATTCCCATTCGATTATCCGGATAATTCTGAATTTTTTTGTGTCAGCAGGATTTTCAAACACAACAACAGCAAATTTCCCCTGCCCAATGTATACGATTTTTTCATCTTCACCGATATTTTCCGCCGCTGTTAAAAAACCTACGACGCAGTCAAAATGAACCGGTCCCCGGAGTCCTTATCGGCCATTGCGGAAGTAATATCCTGAATAGGCATCCCGCAGCGTATGCAATTCTGGACCGGCAAAGTATTCAGTAAAGAGGGTATCTTCTCTTCCTTCTCTTCCTTCTCTTCCTTCCGTTCATGCTGCCTGCCTGTTTCATTTTTCAGCGGGAAATCCCGTCCGTTATTTTCCTTCTGGTTATTATTTTTATCTCTGCGCCTGTGGTGGCGTCTGCGCCGGTCATTCCGCCGCGGCCCCTCAGTATGTTCGGTACTCATATCCTGTTTCCTTGATTTCAATTAGTTTATTGCTTAACACGAGGGCAATCCGCTGAATTGCTCCCTGTATATATCTTTCATCGTGTATCTTTTCTTTCAGTTCGAGGATTTTCTGATTATCAACTACAGCAACTCTTGGCATTATACACACTCCGAAAAAGCGTTCCTGAAATGTTCATACTGAAGTTTTTTCCCTTCGCCTGGATCGGAAAGGACCAGTATTACATCAAACCGGACATACATGTCATTATATTGTCGATGCATGTCAAGAAAACATTTAGCCGTTTCAATCATTCTTTTTTGTTTCCGGCAGTTTATTACCAGATCCAGATCGATATCTTTACTGTGCGGCCAGGTTTTTACCTCAATGAAAACAATTGTATCGCCTTCGGCCGCTATCAGATCTATTTCACCCTGCCTTGTCCGCCAGTTCCGGTGAATAACGAGCCAGCCGTTTCGCGTCAGTTCGGATGCGATCTGAGCTTCGCCGGCCTTTCCTGTTATTACAGTCACCCGCTCCCGCCCTACTCTTTATATTCGGCAGGATTTATTGCTCTGGCAATAAAAAGTGTACGGTTTTTCGTTAAATCGATAATCTCGCCTGAGTTCCGGGTATAGGCGCGGGCGAATTCATCAATCAGCACCCGGACCTTCGGACGGAGCGGGGCCTGGGGATTGCTTTCGATAACCCGGGCGATTATCGCATTATTCATGAGTACAATAGACCCTATGGGATATATTCCCATACTGGCAATAAAGGCCTTGATAATATCAGGATCAAAACGCCTGGCGTTATCCGCCAGCAGATTTTTCATAGCGGCATACCCGACCATGGAAGCGCGGTATGACTTGGCGGAAACCATTGCTTCAAAGGCATCAGCGACGGAAATAATACGCGCGCCGAGATCAATATTTGTCCCTGAAAGTTTCCCCGGATATCCGTTCCCGTCCCAGCGTTCATGATGCTGCATCGCCGATTTTCCGATTTCGTCGGTATAAAATAAATCATTGACCAGCATTTTATATCCGTATACGGTATGGGACCGCATAAGCTGGGTTTCGCTTTCATCGAGCTTGCCTTCTTTTTCAAGAATTTCCGCCGGAATTTTAAGCATTCCTATATCATGAAGCAAGGCACTTATTGTAATCTGTTGGAGGCGCTGCTTTGGCAAAAGCAGATACTCGCCCATAATTATTGAAAGGATTGCCGTATTAACCGAACTTTTTGCCAGATTCGGTTCATCAATATTACCGCCAAGGATAAATCCGAGAATGCCTGAAGGATCGGACTGGGTAAGGGTCAGTAAATCCTGAGCAAGCTTGGTAATGGTCTGGCTTTCGACTGTTTTCCCGCTCTGCAGATCGGAAAAAAGACATCGAGCCTGCTGATTATGTCCCTGTAAGCCTGGTATAAAATATTGTTTTCCAGGACTTCGGGAAGTTTCAGTATCTGTTCTGAAGTATACTGGGTTTCATCCTCAATGGGAAAAACGGATACAACTTCATTTCCGTCATCATTATCGCCGTAGTTCGAATCTTTTTCCCTGTCCTGCATTTCCGCTTCCGGACATTCATTCAAAACATCGCCGTCAGTCAATACAAAAGGAATATCCCAGTTTTTGAGGGCATTAATTTTATGTTTTTTCAAAACAGAATTTTCCGCAAGAAACATGTTTTCCCCGTCTTCAAAAAGAGCGGCTGTGAAAAAATCATGCCTTCCCAAAGATCTTCCCGTACAATTTTCCTCACAATTACACCTCGATAATCCTTTCCGGAAACAGTGTTCCGTTTTTTGTTTTTTTAAATAATCGGTATATTTACATAATTAACTGACATATTAGTTAATCCTGAACCGCATTTTGTCCACGCGTGTTAAAACCAGTCTTCCTTAATTCCCTTTTCAAGAAACGCAAAAATAGCGGCAACAGCGGCATATGTCTCAGACGGAATACATGAACCAATGGTGACGTCAGAAAGTATGTCCGCAAGAATATCATCATGTATTATTTCAATATCATGCTGCCGGGCTATTTCAAGCAGCCGGTCCGCGGCCCCGTTTTTACCGCTTGCAATAACAATGGGAGCTTCATCGCCCTTTGTGTATGATAACGCTGCTGCCTTATTCCGTTTTTTCATATCTTTACGTCAACGCTATCCATTGCAGGCAGCATATCCGCACCGGGAGAAAAATGCGTTACAGTCCTGATCCCTGATCCGGAAAGAAAATCATACAAATATGTATTCAGTATATCATAAAATTCGGCAGAAAAAGGCGGCGCGGCATAAAATTTACAGGATTGCGTCTCATTTTCCAATGTAAAATTCCAGTTATGAATCCCGTCAAGAAAAGTAACGCGCGTCTCAATGTGCCGCATGGCCGCAGTATCTATCAGAAAGCGGACGGATCCGGTACACAGGCGGCCCCAGTTTCCCTGCGAAAGGGAAAAATAAACCAGCTTCGCGACATTTCCTTTTTTCTGTTCAGTTTTCCGAGCATGTCCCGGAATTTCCGGCCGGAATTTTCGTCCGGACCGGTTTCATCCGTATCATGCGGATCAGTACGGCCCTCGATGCAGCGGATTACTGTTTCCACGTTTTCTTCCGTCAGTTCAATATCCCCGGCGGCAAGAAGCGCGGCGGCCTCGGCGGCCTTCATCGTTTTTCCCGGAAAACGGGAAAGTAATTTCAGTATGGAGCGGAGGATTCCCTCATCAAGTCTGGCATTAAGGGAATAAAAAAAAGAAACCAGAAAGGCAGCCTCCGGGGTTTCCGGCATGCCCAGTCTGGAAAGAATGGTTCCGGCCGTTTCGCTCTGTGAGACCGGAACAGGATGAAGATATATGGTTGAACCGGAAATCCGCACCCGCGCGGCAAAGGAATCGCCGGGCAGGAACCCGGTTATCCCGGAAGCTTCAAGGACTGCGCCCGGAATTTTTATGCGTACGGTATTGCCCGGTCTTGTTTCAATTATCCTGACCGTAAGAATATCCCCGTCAGACAGAGAGACTGCGCCGCCCGCAGTACTTTGAACTGAGAAAAAATTCTGTCCGGCTGGTTCAAAAGTAATCATATTTCAGGAAAAACAAAAAACCGGACAACCGTCCGGTTTTTTTCTATTTTTCAGTGTTTTTCTTGACGATGAGGGTCTTGATTTTTGCAGCCTTACCGATTTTCTCCCGGATATAGTACAGTTTTGCTCTGCGGACCTTTCCGGGCCGTACAAGTTCAACATTGGCAATACGGGGTGAATGCAGGGGGAATACACGTTCAACGCCTACTCCATAGGAGTTTTTACGGACCGTGAAGGTTCTTCCGATTCCGGAATTTTTAAAGCAGAGAACAAGGCCTTCATACACCTGAATACGTTCATTCTTGCCTTCAATAATTTTGAAATGGACTTTTACCGTATCGCCTACTTTAAAGGCGGGAACTTCCGCTTTTTTCTGGGTTTCTTCAATAGTCCTTATCAGATCCGTTGCCATTTTGTATCTCCTCTATAATCTTCTCTGCTTCTTCCGAATAAACACCGGTCCGCCGGTTTTTTCCGATAAGATCAGGGCGCACGCGGAGCGTTTTTTCAATGCGCTTTCTCAAGCGCCAGCGCCGTATGTTTTCATGGTGCCCCGAAAGAAGCACCTCGGGAACTGCCTGTCCCCTGTATATTTCAGGCCTTGTATACTGGGGATACTCCAGAAGTCCGTCGGAAAAACTTTCCTCATCCAGGGACTCACAGGAAATAACCCCGTCAATCAGCCGGTATACCGTATCGATTATAACCGTTGCGGCAAGCTCGCCCGATGACATTACATAATCGCCAATTGAAATCTCATCATCTATATAACTGTCTATTATCCGCTGATCAATACCTTCGTACCGTCCACAGACAAAAACAAGTTCCGGTTCCCCGGCCAGTTTCTGCGCCAGTTCCTGGGTCAGAGGTTTTCCCGATGGAGTTACATATATAACCCGTTTTCCCGGATTTTTCAATTCAGGAAAAACAGCGTCGGAAGGCCGCACCCCCGCCGATTCAAGGGCAAGCGCAAGGGGTTCCGGCAGCATGAGCATTCCCGCTCCGCCGCCGTACGTTGCGTCGTCACAGGTCTTGTGTTTGTTATACGCAAAATCCCGTATATTTACGAGATTATACGAAACGAGTCCCTTCTCCACAGCCTTTGCCATAATGGAACTTTCAAAAAAAGCCTGCGGAATCTCCGGAAACAGCGTCAGCACCTGAAATTTCATCCGGAAGGTTACTCCAGAATCCAGAGGTGGATCAGTTCGATGGTTTTATCCGCCATACTGATCTTTCCGATAAACTCATTCCTCAGCGGAATGAGACGGGTATTGGAGCCGCTTTTTTTCTCTGCCGGTTCAGACAGGTCACAGCCGTCAAGCAGAATTTCCAGCAGATCGCCGGCGCCGCCTTCTATGACTCCCATTACCCGGCCCAGGGGTTTCCCTTCAAACACAAGGTTACACTGACAAAGATCGCTGACATAAAACTCGCCCTTTTTCAGGGGCAGGCCTTGTCACGGGGGACCATAATCTCCGATCCGGCAAGTTTTTTTGCCTGTTCGGGAGTATCAATACCCCTGAATTTTACCAGAAGATTCATACTTGAACCTTCCTGTTTTTCAATTTCATATTTCAGACAGATACCGGATATACCGCCTGTCCGTAAAATCACTTCGGAAAGCCCGGCAAAATGCCCGGTTTCACCGGAAGTACTTTCAACTTTTACAAATCCGTTCAATCCGTGGGAAGAACGGACAACTCCCGTAATCAGGAGATCGTTCTTTTCAGGCCCCATCAGTCAAGAATTTCCAGGGTAAACCTTTTTCCGCTTTTCCCGGATGAAGCACTGAGCACTGTCCGTATAGCTTTTGCGATCCGGCCGTATTTTCCTATAACCTTTCCTATATCATCAGGGGCGACCCTGAGCTCAAGGATGATGGATTTTTCGCCTTCAACCTCATTTACGGAAACAGCGCCGGGATCATCGACCAGGGATTTAGCAATGTATTCAACCAAATCTTTTTCCACGTTTATCGCCTCTCCGCCGGCTTACAGGGTAAAATTGTTCCGGTTCAGGATACCGCGAACCGTGTCTGTAGGCTGGGCACCGCTGTCAAGCCATTTACGGACTTTTTCAGCGTCGAAAGAAACCTGTTTTTCTTCCGCTTCAATTGGATGATAAATACCGAGTTCCTCAATAGTACGTCCGTCACGGGGTTCTCTCGCATCCTGAACAACAATCCGGTAATAGGGACGCTTTTTGCTGCCGAATTTTTTCAATCTTATTTTAACCACTCTATCCTCCTGGGTACAATCGCCCATAATTACAAATAAATATACGGATACTATTTATACCCGAAAGGGGAAAAGAGGTCAAGTGTGTTTTTTTCAGGGAGACTCCCTGGGGACCCTTTTTTTGGGATGTCTTGGCCAGACGGGCGAAAGATGTTTTTTCAGGGAAGTTCCCTGCACTCCACTCCCGAGGGAGGGTGTCTTGCCAGACGGCTAAAAGGTTTTTTTGCCATAAATATGCTTGACAGGCCTATTCCAAGGGGAAGAGACTCCCTACTTGCGAAGCGCGTTTCTCTTCCCCTTGGAGAACCCCTTCTCTTTCGGCACGCTTGATTTCAGGCTAGTTTCTACCTGAAAACCCATTTGGAAAATTTGCCGCTGAATAGATTAGTATTGCAGTTTTCAGGCGGGCTTTTAGGGTAGATGTACTGGTGCCTTTGTTGGTGATTGATGGGAGCTGGTTCGGAAATGTATGTTTTACACATTGGTGTGTGGAAACGGATGTTTTGTAAGCTCTGTCAGTAATCCGTCACTTCCGCATGGACTCCGTCATTCCCGCGCAGGCGGGGATAACGTGGGGACATGAGGGAATTACGGAGCGGTTTTCTGTGAGAGCTGTCCCCGATTATGCCTGCGGGAACAGGTTTTCAGCCGCTCTGTGTCCCTGCCCCGTTTTCCATGTAAAAAAAACCTGACAGCCAGCGTGCCAAAAGAAAGGGGGTTTCCAAAGGAGGAAGCGAGTTGCTTGCAACTCAAAGCGCTTTCGCAAGCAGGGAGTCCTTCCCCTTTGGGATGCCTGCCAGGCATTTATTGCAAAAAACCTTTTAGCCCGTCCGGCAAGGACATCCCCACGGAAGTGGACTCCCAAGTGGAGAACCTCACTCGCTGAAACGCTTTAAAAAGGCCCGGGTCCGTTCATTCTTCGGATTATTGATAACCTCGGAAGCCCAGCCTTCTTCTATTATTACGCCGTCATTCATAAAAATGACCCGGTCGGCTACATCCCGGGCAAAGGCCATTTCATGTGTTACAATTACCATGGTCATTTTTTCGGCCGCAAGCTCCCTGATGACCTTTAAAATCTCGCCTGTCAGCTCAGGATCAAGGGCGCTGGTCGGTTCATCAAAAAAAAGCACTTCCGGATCAAGGGCAAGGGCGCGCGCAATGGAAACCCGCTGCTGCTGACCACCTGAAAGTTCATACGGATATGCTGCAGCCTTATCGTCAAGGCCCATTTTCTTGAGCAGTTCCCGGCCCTTTTCTTCCGCTTCGGCCTTCGGTTTTCCCAGAACATGAATTTGCGCCTCGGTAATATTGCGGAGGACTGAAAAATGGGGAAAGAGATTAAAATTCTGGAAGACGAGGCCTATTTTCAGAACTATAGACCGGAGGCTTTTTTTGTCCGCATATATTCCGTCCTTTACCATGTCCATTCCGTCTACAATGATATTTCCGCCATTGACCTCTTCCAGGTGGGTAATGGAGCGGAGAAGCGTCGATTTTCCCGATCCCGAGGGGCCAATTATCGCAAGAACTTCTCCCTGATGAACGGAGAAAGATATATCCCGGATTACTTCGAGTGTCCCGAATGATTTTGACAGATGCTCAACGCGTATTATTTCCATAATTGATGTATTTTCCTTTTTTTATAACTACCGGTAATAGGAAAGCTTTTTTTCGGCGCGGGTAAATACGGTAGAAACGATCCAGTTCATTACAAAGTAGAAAACACCCGCGATAAATATGGGGACAGTGGAAAACTGACGGGCCGAGGCATTCTGCGCGACCCGGAAAAGCTCCGCGACCCCGATTGTCTGGGCCAGGGCCGTGTCCTTCACCAGGGTTATGACCTCGTTGGCTGTAGACGGAATAATCCTTTTTATAACCTGGGGAAGAATAATACGGAAAAAAGTCTGAGATTTTGTAAAACCGAGGACCTTGGCGGCTTCATACTGACCGACCGGGATTGATTCAATTCCGCCCCGGTAAATTTCCGCGAAATAGGCCGCATAATTGATGACATAGGCTATAATAACCGCGACAAACCGGTCATAAGATACACGGAAAATATAATAGGGAGCGAAGTATACAAATATCAGTTGCAGAATGAGCGGCGTTCCCCGCATAATAAGCAGGTAAATGTTGACTGGTACCTGAATAATCCGTTTTTTTGACATACGGCCAAAAGCGACAGGAAGGGCGAGAGGCAGGGCGAACAGCAGAGTCAGAAAAAAAATCTGCATTGAGACCAGTGATCCCTTCGCCAGCTGAGGCAGCAGTTTCTGCAGGTTCTCCAGAAATTCCGAATTCTCAAACATTCTTGCATTATCCCCGAAACGTTCACCGCAGCGCCCGGCAGTTTCCGGTAAATAAAGCATCCCGCAGAAAAAATCCGGGCAATAGTATGTCTACTTCATTAAGGAAACAATTTATACGGTTTGAATTATATGCGCCGCCTGAACAAAATGAACGGCGGTTTCGATCTTTCAAGTGAAAGAAGTATTCCGGTAAGACGGCTGCTTATGAAACGCTTCTTTTTTCTGTCCCGTTTCGGTGAAACGGGACAGAATTCAATAAGGAACGGTCCGGACCGGCATAAAAGCCGGACCGGATTCAAAACCGGCTATTTTCCGATAATGGAGATATCGGCGCCGAACCACTTTACAGCGATCGGTGCGATGGTACCATCGGCAGCCATAGCATCGAGGGTTTCCTGGACCTTGTTCATAAGGGCCGCATCATTTTTGCGGAAACCGATACCATAATTTTCGGGAGCAAGGGATTCATCAAGAATAACATAGTTCTTTCCGGAGCGGTTAATATTATCATTCGCAACCATAAGATCCATTACAACGGCGTCAACGCCCTTGATTTCCAGATCCATCAGAGCTGTCAGATTGTCCTTGAATTCCACAACTCTTTTCAGGCTGGCTTTGAATTCGACCGCACCGTCAAGGGCGTCTGAAGCGGAAGAACCGGCCTGGAGACCGACAGTTTTACCTGCGAGGTCGGCAAGCGTAGCATAGCCTGAGTCTCCGCGGACAACCACAACCTGGGCATTTTTCAGATAGGGTTCAGTAAACAGAATAACCTTTTCCCGTTCGGGGGTCATGGTAAAACCGTTCCATATACAGTCAATTTTTCCTGTATTAAGTTCCTGTTCCTTTGCGTTCCAGTCAATAGGCTGAAGCTTGAGCTCAACGCCCATGCGGCTTGCAACTTCTTTAGCCAGATCCACATCATACCCGACAATCTCATTGTTTTCATCCCGGAAGCCCATTGGGGGAAGGAATCATCCAGTCCCATTACAAACACTTTTTTTTCCATTACAGTTTGCAGGGATTTGTCTCCGCTGTCTTCCTTTTTTGCGCAGGAAACAACAATCAGCGAGGCCAGAAGAATACAGCCTGTGATACCAATAATTTTTTTCATGATTAACTCCTCTTGGGCTATGATAGCTTCTTTTTCCTGTTTTGTAAACGCACTATATAATGCAATACCCTCGCCGCGAATAAGGTAAAAATCCGCGAATACCTGACGGAGAAAAGCTTTTTCCTTTTTTTTCAGTATATTTTATCATATATAAAATAGTTTATTTCTAAACTGCTGTTTCAGCGAAAGGAGATCAGTATGTCAGGGATGATTAAATCGGGACTGGCTATGATGAAGGTTTTGGAAAGCTGGGGGATCGATCACATTTACGGGATCCCCGGAGGTTCAATTAATTCGACTATGGATGCCCTGTATGAGGAACGGCAGACTATACGGTATATACAGGTCCGCCATGAAGAAGTCGGAGCTATTGCGGCTTCCGCAGACGCAAAATTGACCGGAAAAATCGGGGTTTGTTTCGGGTCAGCCGGACCGGGAGCAACGCATTTGTTTAACGGTTTGTATGATGCCCAAATGGACCATGTACCGGTCCTTGCCCTGATCGGCCAGGTTGCGACAACGGCAATGAATTATGATTCATTTCAGGAATTGAATGAAAATCCCATGTTTACTGATGTCAGTGTGTATAACCGTACGGTGATGACTGCGGCAAGCCTGCCCCATGTAGTGGATGAGGCAATACGGCGGGCATATGAATATAACGGAGTCGCTGTCGTAACTATTCCTGTTGACTTCGGATTTGTCGATATTCCGGACAAAGAGGTATCGGCGGCGGGAAGCCACCGAAGGGGGCTTTTTATGCCGGACGCAAAAGATATTGCGGAAGCGGTAAGGCTGATCGGAGAAGCGGAGCGGCCCGTTTTATACGCCGGACAGGGCGCAAGAAGAGCCCGGGACGAGATTGTGGCCTTTTCGGAATATTTTTCCATGCCCATTGTTCTGTCGGTTCTGGCAAAAGGTATTATTCCCGATGATACGGAAAATTTTATGGGGATGGCCGCGCGGCTTTCATCAAAACCCGCGAACGAGGCGCTGAGGGCCGCCGATTTGATTGTTTTTGCCGGCAGCGATTTCCCCTTTGCGCGCTTTTTCTTTCCGGAAAACGCCCGGTTTATCCAGATTGATATTGATTCTTCAAAGCTGGGAAAACGGCATAAAACCGATGTTGCCATTCTCGGAGACGCGAAGGAATCCTTAAAACAAATGATCGCGACAGGCAAAAAAAGGCCCTCCACAAAATTTTTTGAAGCCTGCCGGCAGAACAGGAAAAACTGGAAGACCTGGCTGCACGGATTTGATGACCGGGATGATATTCCGCTCCGGGCGGAACCAGTATTCAAGGAAATAAACCGCGTAGCGGAAAAAGACGCCATATTTGTTACAGATGTAGGAAATACTACAATTCATGCGGTGCGCCTGCTTGATATGAACGCGGACGGACAGCAGTTTACAACTTCGGGACTGTTCGCGACTATGGGATATGGTGTTCCCGGCGGAATTGCCGCAAAGCTGAGCTATCCCGGCAGACAGGTTTTTACATTAAGCGGCGACGGGGCTTTTGCAATGGTGATGCAGGATATTATCACTCAGGTGAGATATAAACTTCCGGTAATCAATATTGTATTTTCCAATGATTCACTGGGCTTCATAGACGCCGAACAGGAAGACACTAAGCAGCCGAAATACGGAGTTGATCTTACGGGCGCCGATTACGCGAAAGCGGCGGAGGCTATGGGCGCGAAAGGATATACGGTTACCAGACGAGACCAGTTACCGCAGGTTTTTGATGAAGCCCGGAAAGCCGGCTCCCCTGTAGTGATTGATATAAAAATCGCAAACAGCCGGCCCTTCCCTGCTGAAGCAATGATCCTTGATCCCGATACATACAGCAAAGAAGAAATTGACGCTTTTAAAAAACGATATGAAGTCACCGGAATGCCGACATTGAAAGAATTGCTGAAAGGGGCTTAATGACCGGCCATTCCCGTTATTGGGAATGGCTGTTTTTTAATCAATGGTTCCGCGCAGAGTACGAGCGATTTCCTTCCACACAACTTTATCTTCTTCAGAAAGTTTTGCGTAATCATCCTGCCTGCCCCAGGCGGAAAACTCTATCATTTGCCGGGTCCGTTCCAGAAGGCTTTCAAATTTCTTTTCCTGGAATTCTTTCAGCCATGCGGGGACTTTTTTTGTAATTGAAAAGAGCTTTTCGTAATGAGGAACACAGAGTCCGTCAGAAGCAGTAAAAAAGAAATAAAGTGGGCGTCGGCGTCTTCCGCAATAAAGCTCAAAAATTCCCGTTCAATACGCGCGGTCTCCTCACAGGCGGGGCAGGTTCCCTTGTACTTCGGAACCTGCTTTTTTTCCAGCAAGGGCAGCGCATGGGAAAGTATATCATAACTCAGAATTGCGACAGCGAGTCCGTCCCGGAAGGAGTCCAGGCTTTTGGAATGCGCGGCACAGAACCCGCCTGCGTTGCGGTATTTTGCCCTGAATCCCCGGTCGGAAACATGTTCAAAAAGCATGTTATCGATATACCGTACGGACCGCTCGGAAACTATTGTACACAGGGGGCAGCCTTTTTTCTGGCAGCTTTTTTCCAGGGCAAAGTAATTTACATGTTTTTCAGCCATAACGCCGGTCCCCTTTGACAGAGATTTGAAGAATGCAACAGCCGCCCGGAGGCGTCATTAATATATATAGTCGACCGCGGTCCGCATTAAGCGGACCTTTGAAACATAATCGTTCACCCTGAGATGTTCAGGATGTTTTACATATGCGTCGAGTCCTTCTTTTGAATCAAATTCGGAAATCAATACCAGATCAGCCGAGCTGTCTGAAGGATAGGCGTTAATGCCTACTTCCAGTTTGCGGATGGAAGGTACAACAGGGGTCAAAGCCTCCAGCAAATCCTTTACTATCCGGCAATTTTCTTCCCGGGTTTTTCCCTCGGCTTCTTCCTTGAATTGCCACATTACAATATGCCGTAACATGATTTTTCTCCGTATGGTAAATTATTTGCCACATAGCAAAAATACAGTGGCTTATAGTATATACTATGTTTCAATATATGAACACAGGAATTGTCCGGAAACCGTGTTTCAGCTTTCCCTGTGCACAATGTGGAGTACGGAATCGCTTTCCGCCTCAAGTATATCGTTTATTATCCGGGGACGGACATCTCTTCTCCGTATTTCATGCGGCGCAAAGGTGTAAAAGTTTTCCGGGAGAGTAATGACTTCCCCATATTCACATTTATAAAAAAACATAATTCATGAAACGGAACGCGTGAGTCCGATATAAAAAAATTTTCCACAACCGCATTCAATTTACACTGAGGCATTGTAAGCCCGAGTTCTTCAAAGACCTCTCTCCGGGCAGCATCCTCAGTCGGTTCACCGGTTTTTACCCTTCCACCGACAGGAAAAAAATACCCGCTGGTACACTGTTCAAAAATATATCCCTTTTGGGTATGTATTAACACCGCGACCCGTATGTTAAGAAGTACGGAGTCAATTTTAATGCTTAAATCTGTCTTTCCATTCATTTGAAGCTGTCCCTGGTACCATAATATATTGTTTCACAAAAAATTGAAAGAACCATATACCAGAGGGAATGACCGTATTTTTCAAATACTTTTATGGAAAAAGAATGTTTTTTACATAAATTTTTGCGTAACTATCCCCAAATCCGTATATTATTATGGTATACTCGGAGAAGGATTTTCAGGCGAGAGGCTCCGCCCGGAAGCCATACCGGCCGGCGGTATAATTGCATTTCTGCCGGTAAATACCGGAGCTGTTAAGGAGATATTCCGAATGAAAGGTAAAATCATACGAACCGCCATATTGCTGTTTTTCTCGGCTTTCCTACTGTATGCCCAGGAAGATACCGAGTCTTCTCCGGCATGGAATATTGCTGAACTGGACACGGCCAGGAATGTAACATATCTCAGTTCAGTGGAAAAAGATGTGATCCTGTATACGAATATGGCGCGCAGTAATCCGTCGCAATTTGCCGAGGACTTCATTAAACCCAGACTTTCCTGTTATGACGGAAAACTTCTGAAATTCCCCGGCGGAAAAATTTTTATGACATCCGAAGGAGTAAAGGCCGCGCAGGAATGTTATGAGGTTTTGATGAAAGCATCACCTCTTGGAATATTAATTCCTGACCCCGGTTTGAGTCTTGCCGCAATGGACCATGTGATTGATCAGGGATCGGCAGGCACAATCGGACATGACGGAACCGATAAAAGCACTCCGACTTCCAGAATAAGAAGGTATGGTTCAAGCTTTAAGAAAATTGCGGAAAACATCATGTACGGCATGGATACCGGAGAAGAAATTGTCATACAGCTGTTGATAGATGATAATGTTCCGGACCGCGGGCACAGGAAAAATATTCTGCAGGCAGATTTGACTCAGGCAGGAGTAGCCATCGGGCCTCATAAAAATTATGTGATTATGTGTGTAATTGAATATGCGGACGGATTTGTTTTAAAACCTGATTTGGAAGAACAAATAAAGGCGCTGTCCGGCAGAAAAAATAACTGATTGTCCATACGTATGTTTTCAGCTTTCGTAAAAAAATTGTACCCTTAATCCTGCTTTTGCCGGGTATTGTGTCCTGTGCAGGGGTTCCTCCCGCCGGAGTTGACAGGATCCGGGAAATCGCAATAAACAATGAAGCAGTTCCGGCGGAACTGGACGGGTACCGGATAGTCTTTGTTTCCGATATTCATTTTAAAAATAATTTTTCGCGGGAACGGCTTGAAATACTGATTGATGCGATTAACGCTTCAAAGCCCGACTGTATTATTCTTGGAGGCGACCATACTCTGGGGACAAGGGAAATTAACGAGTTTGCGGAAGCCGCCTCGAGGTTATCCGCGCCGGACGGAGTATATGCGGTTATCGGAAATCATGATTTTTATAACGGCAGGAAGCAAAGCATTCAAACCCTGAGAAACGCCGGGATCGTTGTGCTGGAAGAATCCCTTATAATTACGCCGAGGAATATTGTTATAGCCGGGTTTGGCGACTTTAATGATGTGTTCCCTGTTTTAAAATATTTCCATGAAATAATTGACAAAGACAGATTTACGGTCCTTGCGACCCACAATCCGTATTATGCGGAATATGCCGATATTTCCCTGTTTGATGTAATGCTTGCGGGCCATACCCACGGAGGACAGATAACCTTTTTCAGCTATGCTCCCATGCTTGGGCGTGGAACCGGACAAAAGTACCGGACAGGAACGGTTTACAAAGATGGGGTCCCGGTAGTTATTTCAAATGGCGCCGGGTACGGAGGAAGCGGAATACTGAGGTTCAGGTTAGGCGCTCCTTCCGATTTTCTTCTGATAACATTACAGTCGAACGGCCCGATGTAATATCATGAACAAATGTACAAAAGTCATCCGCGCGGGACACAGCAATTTTTCCGCATAGATGAATTTCAGTACCGAAATCTTCTCCTGTTATTTCTATTCCGCGTGATGCGATTTCGAGCTGAACACGGTCAAAAACCGCATAAGGAAGAGTTACTTCAAAATCGCACATTGGAACCAGTTCCGTAATATCGGCGGCAAGCAGAACAGTCCTGGCAGCAAGACCATAGGCTTTTACCAGACCGCCGGTGCCAAGAAGTATCCCTCCAAACCAGCGGGTCACCATTAATAATATATCCGTAATTCCTGAACCTTTCAGAACATCAAGCACGGGCCGGCCGGCGGTGCCGGATGGTTCGCCGTCATCCGAACAGCCAAGGATTTCTCCGGCTTTTCCTATTACAAAAGCGTGTACTACATGAGCGGCGTCCCTGTATTTTTCTTTCCGGGATTTTAAAAGCAGCCGGGCTTCCTCCTGGTTTTTAACAGGAAAAATTTCCGCAAGGAACCGGGACCTTTTTACTTCTATTTCTGCCTCGGCAGGATTCCGAATGATAAACAAGAAGGAATATCCTTTGAACCGGGTTCGAAAGCTGGAAGACTCAGAAAACCGGCTGCATCAAAAAAGTGATTGTATAAAAAATATACAATTATTATACTCCATAAATATGATCGAGGTAACAGACCTGGTTAAAGATTTTAAGAAAACCATAAAAAAAACGGGCTTGCTGGGCAGCATACAGTCTCTTTTTAATACCAAAACGGAAGTATTCCGCGCGGTCGATTCGATTTCCTTTTCGGTTGACGAGGGAGAAGTTCTCGGTTTTATCGGACCGAACGGGGCGGGAAAATCAACTGTCATTAAAATGCTTACCGGTATTCTCACACCGACTTCCGGGGTGTGCAGAATTAACGGATATATCCCCAAAAAGAACGCAAGCAGTATGTCCGGGAAATCGGTGTTGTGTTTGGGCAGCGGACACAATTATGGTGGGACATACCTCTTACCGAAACATACAGCATTCTCAAGGAAATTTATAATATACCTGCGGACGACTTTAAAAAACGGATGGCGTTTCTCACCGGGGTTCTCGAGCTGGATTCATTTATGTCCAGTCCTGTACGGACGCTTTCACTTGGACAGCGGATGAGGGCTGATATTGCCGCCTCAATGCTTCATAATCCGAAAGTACTGTTTCTCGATGAACCGACAATCGGTCTTGATATTGTTGTAAAGGACAATATCCGCAAGGCAATACAGGAAATCAACCGTACCGAAAATACTACAATCATTTTAACAACCCATGACCTTAATGACATTGAACTTCTGTGCAAACGTATTGTTTTAATTGACAAAGGACAAATTGTTTTTGATGGAGATATGTCGCACATTAAAGAAATTTTCGGACAGGTACGCGAGATTTCTTTTGTACTGACAGACCCCTCTGATATAGATAAACTGCATTTAAAACCAAGCAGGGATCAGGAAGTTTTGCAGGAAGGGAACCAGTTTACGGTCCGCTTTAACACAGGCATTATATCGGTGCCTAAGATGTTATCAAATATTCTGGCCGCTGTTTCAGTAAGTGACATTGTGATTAAGGATATAGATATAGAAGAAATATTGCGCAGGGTATACAGGAAGCAGGTGGAAATATGAACATCCGGGCCTATGTTCCGTTCGCAAACGCGGGTATGCAGTCAATGCTTGCCTATAAATGGAATTTTCTGGGATTTTCTATCGGTGAAATATTTTTTACTTTTGTTATGTATTTCCTTTGGAAAGCCGTTTTTTTAGCTACGCCTGACGGAGTAATAAACGGCTTCAGCATGCTGGATATGACAGCATATATATTCGTGGCAAACATTACCGGATATCTTGCAGGCACTGACGCGCTCTATTCTGTCGGTGAAGAAATCATAGATGGTTCAATTGCCATGCGGCTGACAAAGCCGATCAGCTATAACCTGAGTTTTATGGCGGGTGAAATCGG
The DNA here is from genome assembly GCF_022376835.1 of Brucepastera parasyntrophica. Taxonomy (GTDB): domain Bacteria; phylum Spirochaetota; class Spirochaetia; order Treponematales; family Treponemataceae; genus Brucepastera; species Brucepastera parasyntrophica. The sequence continues at coordinate 2,974,996 of NZ_CP084606.1, read as the reverse complement.
CTCAAAGATTATTATTTTTTGTATAATTCTGGTCCCGGTCTTTTTCGGTGTGGAGGTTTTCCGGTGGACCCGGACAGGTCTGATTCTTTTTTCACCGGCATATTTTTTTCTATACCTGCTGAGTGCTGGATTAAGCTTTGTTATCCAATTTTACTTTGACCTGTGTTTCGGATATATCTGTTTTATTCTCAAAAACATCTGGGGTTTGAATCTACTGAAGGAAGGAATTGTCAATCTGCTTTCAGGCAGTCTTATTCCCATTGTTTTTTTCCCGGGATGGATCCGGACCGTTCTCGAAGTAATGCCTTTTGCATCAATGCGTTTTACGCCGGTAATGATTTATATTGCAAAATATTCCGGGCCGCAAATAGCGGCAGCGATACTGGTACAGATTGCATGGGCATGTCTTCTCTGGCTGCTTTCAAAATGCATCTGGCGCATTTCCATAAACCATTTAACAATACAGGGCGGATAAATTCATGAAAAAACTGTATGCCGGCATTTGCCGGTTCCTGTGCCTGTACAAAGCCTTTACCGCCCAGTTTATCAAGCGGCTGGCCGAATACCGCGGAGATTTTCTTATTGGCACGGTTGCTTTTTTGCTCAGACAGATTCTCAATCTTGTTTTTATTTTTCTTATTTTCTCGAATATCACTGAATTGCAGGGCTGGAATTTGCAGCAAATAATATTCATCTACGGCTTTTCCCAGATACCAAGGGGAATAGACCATCTGTATGCCGATAACCTTTGGAAGGTTTCCTACTTTCTTGTCCGGAACGGAAATTTCGATAAATATCTGCTGCGTCCTATCAATCCCCTCTTCCATGTATTCCTTGAAGGATTTGAACCCGATGCACTTGCGGAACTCCTGTCGGGAATTATCCTTATTATTGTCAGTTCCGCAAATCTTTCGCTGCGTTTAAACGGTGTACAGATAGTACTCGGGATAGCTGCGATTGCGGGCGGCACAATGATATATACAGGTATCAAAATTGCATTTGCAGCAATTGCGCTGAAAACAAAACGGTCAGGAAGCCTTTTACACATGGTTTATATGACCAGCGATTTTTCAAAATACCCGGTAACGATTTATAATGAAGTTATCAAAACAATTATTACCTATATTATTCCTTTTGCTTTTACTGCGTATTACCCGGCCTCGTATCTGCTTACCGGTGAGAATTCCCTGTTCTGTATCGGCGGCACCATCGCGGCGGGAGCGCTGTGGATAATAATCGGGCTGCTTGCCTGGAAGAAGGGGCTTTCAGTGTATGAAAGCGCAGGGAATTAAACGAACCTGGAGCTTTTTTTTCCTGAAACAGAGGAATGTTTATTTGCTGGTCAGGTTTATTACGCCGGTCCAGTTTTCCGGAATACCTTCCTTAATCAGAGTATTTATCCGGTTAATGAAAATCCGCGACGGTTTGTCTTCCGGATCCAATTTCAGACACTTATCAAATAACAGGTAGGCTTCCTTGAATTGCCGTTTCTGGTATGCATCCACTGCCTGATTAAAATACTCGCATAATTTCAATACATTGGGCGGGGCGTCCGAATACACATCAAGAATATTATATAATTGTACAGGTTTATTTATTCCCACGACCCTGACCAAATCGAGTTTACGGCCGGCAAAAATATTATCTGTATCATTCCATGTTTCTTCTGAAACAAGTATCCATGTGCCGTACTGTTTATTTACGCCTTCAAGGCGTGCGGCAAGGTTTACATCATTACCCATAATAGTATAGTTCATTTTATTATCGGTACCCATATTCCCTACAACCATTGACCCCGTGTTAATACCGATGCGGGTATGTATTTCCATGGGGATGTCACCGGAGGCCATCATCGCGCTGTTTAATTCAGCTTCGGCTTTTTTCATTTTCAGGGCAGCTTTGCAGGCGTGGACCGCATGGTCGGGAAGATCAAGCGGCGCGCCAAAAAAGAAACAATCGCATCTCCAATATATTTGTCAATAGTCCCGCGCTGTTCAAGAACAATATCGCTCATGACCGTCAAATACCTGTTAAGAATATATACAAGATGTTCCGGAGAAACTTTTTCAGACAGCGTTGAAAAACTTTCTATATCCGTAAAAAAAGCGGTAATCCGTTTTTCCTGACCGCCAAGTTTCAGACTGCCCGGGTCATTAACAATTTCATTGACAACATCTGAAGACAGATACATTGTGAAAGCTTTCCGCAAAAAGCTTTTTCTTTTTCCGAGAACACAAACCGGAGAATAGAAATAGCGAGAAAGGCAATAAAGACTGAAAGAAGCGGAACGAACATCTGGATATAAATTCTGAAAAACATAAACAGAATGGCAATTCCGAAGAAGACAAACAATGAAGACAATATCCCGAAAGATATGCGTACCTTAAGAGATTTCACTTTCCGGTACACAACGGCACTGATCAGGCAAAAAGACAGCGCCAGAATCCAGGACAGCCAGAGCGGCTGAGTATAAATAAATTCACCGGTCATTATGGTGTTGTAAATATTCGCGTGCGTTCCGACATTCGGATAGAGTTTTTCAAAGGGATTAATCCCGAGATCGGATGTACCGAGTCCGGTGTAGCCGATTATGCAGAATGAGCCGCCGCACTCTTCCGCAAGATACGCGTCCTGGGTTTGGTAGGCATTATACACCTGCCGGTAAAATTCAAAATTGTTTTGTATATTTTCGGACAGAATAGTATACCTGGCATTTCCGGTAATACCGGCGAAATAGTCAAAGGTTTCATATATTTCGGAATCAAATCCTCCGTCAAGAAATTCGCCGTAAGACAGGAAAAAATCCTGCCGCGAAGAAAGGTAACGGAAATAATCAGAGCGGCTGTTTTCCAGAAGCTGCTGTTTCCATATCTGCAGATCGTGATATTCAGCCAGCAGCCATTGGACTGCGTTGTGATAGGAAAGATACCCTTCCGCATTTTTGATTTCATACGCAAGTATATCATTAAGAATTTCTATAAGCTGATCTTCAAGCTCATCCGCATACGTAAATTCATATACCGACAAATGCCGGAAACTCTGATTTTCCGGATCGTCCGCGTCAATGAATCTTTTTTTGAGCCAGTTGATTACAAACCGCCCATCCTCATCAAGCGGGATTGAAATGTCTTTCCGTCTGCCTGATTCGATATCGGCCGGATCAAGCGCATTAACCAGCAGCAGCCTGTTCCCTTCCCTGATTATCCGGTCAGGCTGGAGCGCGCCGAGAACCGGAGCAAATACAAGCTGGGCAACATAGGCCCCCTCGTATTCCGTCAAAAGAGAAATGCGCCGGCGGACACCGTCATCATCAATAACAACATTCGGGAAACCGGCGCCGACAGCATTTTTCAGAATGGGGAGGATGGCTGGTGTAATACCCCGCTCATAATCGCTGTCTTTCAGGGTCAGATCATTTTCCCTGACAATCAGATTTTTTTTATCGGTAACATTGGTAAAAAGAAAGTGTTCCCGGGCATAATCCGCCGCAAGCTGAGCTTCATTTCCGCTGTTTACTTTTTCAGCATTAATAGTAAGCCAGGTATTGCCGAAGAAACGGATCGCATTGCCGAAATACAGATCATTATCCTGAAAAATATTGCCGGAAATTGATTCCGAGAGAATAGCCATACTGTCCGCGATAATAGAAGATAATTCCGAGCCGACTTCAGGAACATAGTCAAGCGATATGCTGCGCGAAGAAACAGCGGAAACAAATTCATCAACATAACCGGTTATTTCATTTTGAACAGCGCCGTATTCTTCCGGAAAATTATTTTTGACATAATTACGGTTTACACCTGTCTGGGACGGAGACAGATATTCAATATCGAAGACAATAGTTTTTCCGCCCGCCTCTTTCAGCCGGATCAGAACGTCCGCTATAATATCACGGGTCCACGGCCACGCTCCGATTTCCTCAATTGCCAGATCATCAATATCAAGCATCAGGATATCCTTCCGCTCGGACACGGCAGGCTTCAGACCAAGCATGGTATCATATAAACCGTATTCCATTTTTCTTCCCGTGGTTGTCAGGGACAGGAAAAAAAACAAAAGAAATGAAATAAGCGCGACAAAGTATTCCAGCTTTTTTTTGAGAAATTCTTTCACTGTATGCAGGGTCTTCAATATATTACTCCGTGTACAGTGTATCATGAAAAAATGCAGGAAGCAGTAAAAAAAGTTTGAAATACGTTCTTTTATTAGTATATTCTTAAGTGACGGATATATTTCTCCACAAAAAACAGATATGCATTGGTCTGTGTTTTCTGACATGGGGCCAATCCGCCGGATATACTTTTATCCTCACCAAACAAGTTCATTATACCAAGTTTCCTTAATTAAAGTAGATATTCAGGCTTTGCAGACGATAGGGATACTGATATTCCTGTAACAAAAGATTCCGCTTTAAGGAGACTTGAAATGAAAAAAACAGGCTGTATATTACTGCCGGTTGTTTTAATACTAATAATGGCAGGCTGTCAGAATATGAATGACAGCAGCATAGCGGTAACTTCGGTTACACTTGACCGGACAACGCTGGATATGGCTCTTGATGCAACGGAACAACTTACCGCAACAGCACTTCCGGCAAATGCGACAAACACCGGAATCAAATGGTCCGTAAGCAGCGGGGCCGCGGTAACTGTTGACAAGCAGGGAACAGTTACCGCGGTAAATACCGGGACTGCAGTGGTTAAGGCCGCATCAGCTGATGACAGTTCAAAATATGCAACATGCACAGTGACTGTAACAAATATTCCCGTAACCTCAGTCGCTCTGAATAAAACAGCACTTACACTAAAACTTGATGTTTCGGAAACGCTGGGCATCACAGTATTGCCTCCGGACGCAAGCAATCCTTCAGTTACCTGGGCAAGCAGCAATACTCAGGCTGCAACGGTGAATCAGCAGGGAATGGTAACCGCGGTCAGCGGAGGCAGCACAGTAATTTCAGCAACTTCTGTTGCCGACAGTACACTGACAGCCTCCTGTACCGTGACTGTAGATGATACGGCCGTATATACATATTCGGACACCTCTCCCCTTATCAGGGTGGACAGATATTCATCAGTTGAAGTCCAGGGTGCCGCCGGCAAGCGAATGTTTCTGGTAAAGAGCAACCCGCTCTCGCTTTCGGTCGCAGCATCTTCCACAGGATCAATGGCCGGTTCTGCCATGACCCGGAACGCAGCGTCTTATTCATTCCATGCGCCTTCCGGGGAAAGAATAATACGGTACAATCATGCGGGAGCGGAAGCTTTCAGCAGCCAGCCTCTGCCCAAGCGGCAGGAAAAAACTCAAAGAGCGGTAACCCCGTCCCGTTCCTATTCCAGCGGCGCCAGCAAAAGCTTTTGGGTGGAAAACAGCAATACTGGCGTAGAAACACAGATAACGGCAATAGTACGGGCAGTCGGAGACAACTGTTACATTTGGGTTCCCGATGAGTATTACAACGGACCCGACGGAGTAACTGACGATGATAAAATAAACGCGACGCAGGCCCAGCTTCTGGCTGATAAATTCGATTTCATTTATCCTCTGGTAACAAATGTATTCGGATACGAATACGGCGGAGGTCCTAATGGAAATGGGGGATTGATTCAGATAAACGTATTTCTATTCTGGTATATGATATAGACGGAGACTACACTCCAACCCAGACAAGTGGGATAGTCGGATATTTTTACGGCAAGGATGAATTTACCCAGGCCGAGCTTACCTCAGCCGGATATTCATTAAAATCAAATGAAGCTGAAATGTTCTATATTGATTCATACTTTTATGACCGCTACTCCGACATGGTTTATTCAACGCTCGCGCACGAATTCCAGCATATGATTAACATGGCGGTAAAAGAATTTACATATAATCAGGTTCCATCAACCTGGTATAATGAAATGCTTTCCATGCTTTCCGAAGACATGATGCAGGACAAACTGAATATTTCCGACTCGATGTCGCCAAAAGAAAGATTCCAGGAATTTAATTACGGATATCCCATTTCGGGAGTTACCGACTGGCTGTCCGGTAATTACGTATTATATTCCTATGCGGGCGCCTATGCCTTCGGTGCCTATCTGGTCCGCAATTACGGCGGCATTACCCTCCTCAAAAACATAGCCTCGAACAGTTATGTGGACGCGGCCTCAATAACGGCGGCCCTCCAGTCACTCTATCCCGGCGAAACATATACAACCGCATTCCGGAAATTCGGACAGGTGCTGGTATACACTAATCCGCCGGCGGGATCGTCAGTTAAAACCCTGTATAATACCGTGAGCGGAACAGTCAACAGTGTAACTTACACATTCAGTGCTATCGATATATGGGGAATCACGCAGATTATTTCGGGAACATCCGGACCGCTGACATTTGATATAACGGGCCAGATGGCTTTGCGTCCGTGGGGACTCGGACTATTCGATTCAGACAGCTGGAACAGTTTGCCGGACAGCATAACTGTTACCATTAATAAACCGACGTCTTCGTCAGTTGAAATGTATCTGATGATACGGTGAAATGATTATGAAACATGCGAAAACAGGATATATCAGTATATTACTTTTTTCCATTTGTCTGGCGCTGATTGATCCGGCGGGCTGTACATCTTTGCCCGAAAAAAACACCGTTTTCCAGGGCCAGGTTGGTATATATGGGACCGAACCTTTTACATGGCCCGGTATACATACCGACTCGGGCGAAATTTACCGCGTTCCGCCCGAATACCGGGAAAAAATATGGGACTTACAGGGCCAGAGGCTGGAATTCTCCGGATATTTTCAGAAAGATAACGGGAAGCAGAATCAGGAAAAAGAAACCATGGGCGCTAAAAGAGTGTTTGTGCCTGTTTCATGGAAGGTCCCCGAATAGCGCCCGGTTCCGGTATCCCGGCGGATTTTTTTTCAGGGACAGGATTTATTTGTTTAGATATATACAATATGATGTGCTATACTGTATAATAAAACAGGTTTTTCAACGCTCTTCTCTATTTGAAAAACTGACGGAAACATGAAGCACAAGCAGTATAGGGTGTTATACATGAATTATAAAAGAATCATAACGTTGTATACTCTTCTGTTCTGTTTTTCGTGTATTGCAGGCGCGGAACCGCTGCGGTGGAGGAATTTTTTCGGCAAGCAGTATACATCAACTTCAACTGTAAAAGAATTTGTGCTTGAACAGGATATAGTAGTTACAAAGCCGGTCCAAAGCCTTTCCGGGCCGGAAGACCAGTCCATAGCCGCCGCGCGTAAAAGCGTAAGGCCGAATCTGCGGAATATTCCGGATTTCCCAAAAAAATCCCTCGAACCGGGAAACAGATGGGAAACGTACGGCACGGTCATATATGACCTGTCCGCCTTCGGCTTCCCCCGCCCCGTTGAAGTAAAAACAAAAGTTACCTATACCTATCTGAAAAACATAACCGTGGCAGGCAGAACGTACCAGCATATAACCGCCGAATGGAGCCCGGTATATATTCCGGAAAAAAAACTGATAAGGCGGTCGGGGGTAATGCGTGTCGCGGGGTATTCGGTAATGGATCTGCTGTGGGACAATTTTTCCGGGGCCCCGAAGCAGATGCGTACAACAGAAGAAATACAGTACAGTTTTTCTGACGGAACATATCTGGTCACACGGACTGAAACCGCCGACGATTTCCGGACGGTAACCGATATAATACGCGAAGAAACCATGTACACGCTTGCAAGTGAAATAACAAACACTAACCTGCAGAATTTAGAAATAAGACAGCGGGATTATGGAATTGTTTTATCCCTTGCAAATATTCCGTTTGAGCTCGATTCCGAGACAAATGAATACGAACTCACAGAAGCCGGGGAAAAAACCCTCACTTCTCTTGCCCCATTATTTGCAAAAATCTACAACCGTCCGCTTCTTTTTATAACAAATGTTGCAAATTACACGGAATCAACAGACCCGATTGTAGTAAGGGACGCCCTGAAAAAAACCTGGGAAATAGGCAGATATCTTGCTTTCTGGGAAATCATTGACCCTCTGCTGGTTACCATAGCTGATGGGGACACAGTAATCCGGGCCAATCTCAGCAAATTACCTGAAGAAAAATGGAAAAACCATTTGGTCGAAATTATCATTGACGATGAGGAGGTTAATGAATGAGAAAAACAATATTATTACTAATTCTTATATTTTTTATGTGCGCCGTTCCCGGCATGGCTCAAACAGCAGAGCTGATCACTGAAATCCTGGAAAAAGAAATTGCAACTTACATGGATTTTTCTTATCTCATTGCAAGTGAAGCAGGACTGGAAATAACGCCATTTGAGGCCTATTCATGGTGTACTCAATTCAATTCCTTTCCATCGGACGATCCTGCCAATACACCGATCACTGTCAAACGGTTTTCGCACTTTGTTATGCAGAATTACGGATTAAAGGGCGGCATTATGTGGACCGCTTTTAAAAGCCCGCGTTACGCCTGGAAAGAACTGAAAAGCGCGGGATTCTGGGATCATAAAATTGATCCGGATAAAAAACTGACAGGAAAAGAAATGACCCAGGCTATCGGACGTTTTTTTCTTTTTTATCCGGAAGCCCGATTGAGAACTGTGGCCATGCAGGACACAGCCCCTGCAAACCGGGAAGCGCTTCTTTTTATCGGGGAGGAAAAATAATTGAAAACAGATAAAAAGTTACCTATTTTATTTTTTCTTATTCTTCTGATGGGTATCCCGGTCTTTGCCATTGATTACGGATTTGAATTGTCAAACAAAGGCGGCATCAGAATACGGGACGACGCAGATTTTTTCTCGGAACACAGAGCTACCGCATGGATGACCATACCCTTCGATATCAATAACAGAAATTCGCTTGCCCTGGAAGGCAGTGTTTATACCACAAAAAAGGAAGAAGGCGGCTATACTTTTTACCTTGATCTCGATTTTCTCAGATTCTCTTTTAACCCGGTAAATACGGACAGACTCACCTTCCATATCGATGCGGGGCGGCTGCCCGTCAGGGACGCAACCGGGATTCTTCTCAACCAGAGCGTGGATGGAGCTGATTTCCGCATGTCCATGCCTTTCGGAAATATGGCCCTGTTTGCGGGATATACCGGTCTTCTCAATGCGCGGAAAACAGGAGCCTTAATGACCGCAGATGATTATGCGGATTATGTATCGGATAAAATATATGCGCTTGGCGCGCAGCGCATAATCGGTAAATTTACCCTGCATATTCCGGAACTGGCCGGTTCAACGGACCTGATAATCGAAATTCTGGGACAATATGACATGCGGGATATTATTCAATCGGATTATTCCGAACTTGTTAATACTATTTACGGAACAATTTCCTTAACCGGAGCAATAACAAACAGTTTATACTATACCCTGACAGGTGGAGTACAGGGAGGCATCCTTGACACCAAAACAGAGCAATATTCCGAGATAGCTGCGCTGGGTCTTGCCAACCTGATGTTTTTTCCTGTAATAAATAATCAGTTTTTTCTTGAATTTCTGTACACGACAGCGCCGAATAAGGTACTGACAACGCTTTTGCCTATTACATTCCAGAATGCGGGAACCATTTACAGCATGGGGTATGAAAATCTGATGAAAGCCACCCTTGGCTGGATTTTTACACCCTTTTCTTTCCTGAATTTTGACGTTGACGCCAAGCTGTTCATGTATCCGGGCAAACAGGACAATGTGGAAAGCCTGTATATCGGCACGGAAGTTAACGCAGGCGTGACATGGGAGGTCTTCAGCGACCTCAGAGTCCGCTTTGAAGCCGGCATTTTCCTGCCGAATGAAGAAAAAATCCAAACTTTATTATCGCTAAAAGCGATTTTTGCATTATAATAGTAAAGGGGTAAAGAGCATGAAAAAAATCCTGTTCTGTTTATTTATCATCGTTTCATTTACAGTTTTTGTACTTCCTCTGGCTGCAGTTGACGGCCGTGTAATAACGACAATGGGAAAAGTTGAAATCCAGGGGCCAAATAATACTTGGTCACCTCTCAAAGAAGGGGACCTGGTTAATCCCGGGTCGATTATTTCAACCGGATTTAAATCCGAGGCGACCATACAATTGGGAGCGTCTATTCTTACTATCAAACCTCTTACCAGAATGACGCTGACTCAGCTTGCTGAAAGCGAAAATGCGGTTGACACAGAATTATATCTGGAAATAGGCAATGTCAAGGCGGAAGTGAATTCTTTTAATGACAAAAGGAATAATTTCAGGGTAAGAAGCCCGATTGCGACCGCATCTGTCCGCGGAACAGTATTCGAAATGGGGGATTCTCTGGTAATACAGGACGGATCCGTACTGTATGTCAGTTCTGTGGGGCAGTCACGTGTGGGAAAGTCAGGTCAGCAGCTTGAACTTTTTGGAGAAACAATCAGCAGTCCGGTAACCACCATCCAGACAGACATGGGCGTTATTTCGCTTACGACCCTCCCTTCAAGCGAAATCACCTCCCCTATTACCGCGGCAACGCCTTCTGCGGTAATTCCTTCCTCCTCTTCAGGGACCTCCGTTGTCCCCCAGGAAAAACTGAAAACAAAGATTGAATTGACAATAGAATAAGCCCCCGGAATAATAAAAAAAGGCCAGGGTAATTCTGGCCTTTTTTTATTATTCCTCTTCTCTGGCAGGTTTTTTTATGACTTCTTCTTGCCCGGACTGTCCTTTGAAGCGGGCTTTTTCGGCTTTGCGCCTGACGCGGCTGGTTTTACTCCGGTTTTCTTTTTCGGCGGTTCGGATTTTTTTGTATCCTGTTCAACAACTCTGCCGGCCGCTTTGCGCAGGCCTCCCCGGCTTCTGTCTTGTCCGGAGCCGGAGGTTTCTTTTCGGCAATAGCCGCGGAAACTGCGATCCGGTTGTTCAGTCTCACCCCGAGCGCTTTCAGGCCCTTTTCGGCATAATCCTGAGCCTTGAAGGTCTGTTCAGTTGTTTTGACCCGGGGTTTCGGTTCATAGGTTACGGTGAACTGGAATTTCGGCTGGGTGTTTATCAGAAGGACCGTCGCATCATCCGGAACAATCAGATAATCCCGGTTCAGAATATAGCCCTCAATGCGGCAGCGCTTGATACAGGGATAACCGGTTTTTCCGTCTTTATAAATGATAGTAAAAAGCTGTTTTGAAAGAAATTCCTTTTCGCTGAAGCCGACATACCACATGCCCTTGTCCACAAAGAGTTTTTCAGGAACATCCATAACGGAATAGACCCCGCTCTTTCTCATAACAAGGATCCGGTCATAGGGAGTTACTTTAAGCATCTCTTTGCCGTTTGAAACACTGGTCCCCAGATACCCCGTTTCTTCGTCATAACGGAGCGGAGTATCGCGGGTTACCACTTCTTTCGCATCGGTTTTGGTAAATCTGCCGATCGTGGTACGTCTTGCGGTTGCTTCCGCGGGTAATTTTGAAAGAATGGCATCAAGCGTCGTGATAGCATAATCCACAAGATTTTTCAAAAGTTTGTTAATTTCTTTTATGCGTTCCTTTATGGCGGCGACTTCTTCCCTGTTTTTGTTGATGTCATACAGAGATATACGCCGGATGGGGATTTTGAGCAGCCGGTCCACATCCTCTTCGGTCACATCCCGGATAAGTTCCGCCCGGAACGGCTCAAAACCTTTTAAAACAGCAGATATCACGCCTTCCGCTGTTTTCATTTGTTCAATTCTCTTGTAAATGCGTTCTTCGATGAAAATACGCTCGAGCGTCCTCATATGGAGCCGGTCAAGCAGATTTATTTTTTCGAGTTCCAGCTCTTCTTTCAGGATTTTCACAAGCCGCTTCGCGTGGTCCCTGATGACATCGGAAACAGTCATCAGTACAGGAAAATTGTCCCTGATGACAAGCAGGTTGCAGGATATGGACTGCTCGCATTCTGTAAAGGCGTATAAAGAGTCTGTCACATCTTCCGCGTACACACCCCGGGGAAGTTTTAATTCAATTTCCACCTTGTCGGTTGTGTAGTCATTTATTTCGGATATTTTTATTTTTCCTGAACGGGCCGCGTTTTCTATGGAAAGAATAAGACTGTCGGTGGTACTCCCGAAGGGTATTTCACGGATTACAATGCGTTTTTCATCGGAAGTATCCAGTTTTGCCCGGACAAGCACCTTTCCCAGTCCGTCTTCATAATCGGAAACATCAACAAGGCCTCTTGTCGGAAAATCCGGATACAGCTGGAATTTTTTTCCGGCAAGGCAGGCTTTTTCGGCTTCAATAACTTCACGGATATTATGTGGCAGGATACGCGTGGACATACCGACGGCAATACCCTCCGCGCCTATGCACAGGATAACAGGAAGTTTCGCCCGGAAAGCGACAGGTTCCTTATTCCGTCCGTCATAGGAAGGAATATATCTGGTTATCTCGGGATTATAGAAAACATCTTTTGCAATAGGTGTTGAGCGGCATTCAATGTATCTGGCTGCGGAGGCTTCATCGCCGGTCAGGATATTCCCGAAATTTCCCTGTTTGTCTATGAAGAGGTCCTTGTTTGCAAGAACTACCAGAGCGCCACCTATCGAGGCGTCGCCATGAGGATGGTATTTCATGCAGTGGCCGACCACATTGGCAACCTTGTGAAATTTTCCGTCATCCATTTCAAACAGCGAGTGGAGAATTCTGCGCTGGACCGGCTTCAGTCCGTCTTCGAGATCGGGAATGGCGCGGTCACGTATAACATAGCTTGCGTATTCCAGAAAATTCTTATTAAAAAGGCTTTTTATATAATCCATATTACGCATCCACCTCCGCAAGAAGGTTTTTCATGATGAATTCGCGTCTGGTGGGTGTATTTTTCCCCATATAAAACTCCAGAACGCCGGGAACTACTTTCAGGCTTTGAACCGTAACAGGGAGCAGTTTGATATCGGCCCCGATAAACTGGCCGAATTCTCCGGGACTGATTTCACCCAATCCTTTAAACCGGGTAACCTCGGCCGAAGAACCAAGTCTTTTTACTTCTATGTCCCGTTCTTTTTCATTGTAACAGTAAACCGTTTCTTTTTTATTCCGGACCCGGAACAGGGGTGTTTCAAGAATATAAACCCGCCCGCTGGTTACCAGTTCCTCAAAATAACTGAGGAAAAAAGTTAAAAGCAGGTTCCGGATATGAAAGCCGTCATTATCAGCATCGGTCGCAATGATGATTTTCTCATAGCGGAGACCTTCAATGTCATTTTCAATGCCAAGAGCCATCATCATATTATACAGTTCCGCGTTTTTATAAATATCCGCCCGTTTTTTTCCGTACATATTTTCAGGCTTGCCGCGCAGACTGAATATAGCCTGGGTATATACATCCCGGCTGGAAACCATCGAACCGGAGGCTGAATCACCCTCGGTAACAAAAATCACAGCGTTTTCACCTTTTTTACCGTCTTCAAGATGATATTTACAGTCCTTGAGCTTGGGGATTTTAAGGGCTATTTTCCTGGCAGCCTCTTTTGCTTCTTTTTTAACGGTATTCAGTTCCGTACGCAGCTTTTCATTTGCAAGAATTTTCTGTTCAAGCTGTTTTGCCGCTTCGGGGTTTTTATGAAGCCAGTCGTTTACCGCGGCCTTGGTTTCATTTACAATCCATGACCTGACTTCGGTATTTCCAAGCTTGTTTTTTGTCTGGCTTTCAAATACCGGAGCCTGGATTTTTACGGCAATGGCAGCGGCTGTTCCCTCGCGGATATCTTCGCTCTTGTAATTTTTGCGGAAATATTCATTTATCCCTTTAAGGAAGCCTTCTTTAAAGGCCGAAAGATGGGTACCGCCGTCGCTTGTATACTGGCCGTTCACAAATGAAAAATATGTTTCGCCATAGTTATGCGTATGAGTAAAGGCGAATTCGAGCTGCTTTCCCTTATAATATCCGACAGGATAAATATAGGAAGTTCCCAGTTCCGCATCAAGAAGATCAAACAGACCTTTTTGTGAGATATATTTCTCACCGTTAAAAGCAAGAACAAGCCCGGCATTCAGATAGGCGTAATTCCATATCCGTTTTTGCAGAAATTCTATATTAAATTCATAATCGGTAAACAGATTTTCATCGGGAATAAATTCAACAAGCGTTCCGTTTTTTACACCGGCCTTTACAGTCCCCTGGCGCTGGCTTTTAAGAACTCCCCGCTCAAAAACAGCTTCCGCACACTTTCCGTCCCGGATCGACATAACCCTGAAATGGCTCGACAGAGCATTAACAGCCTTGGTCCCAACCCCGTTTAGTCCGACGGAAAACTGGAAAACCTCATCATTGTATTTTGCGCCCGTGTTGATTATGGATACGCATTCAACGATTTTGCCCAGCGGAATACCCCGTCCGTAATCCCTGACCGTAACCTGATTGTTTTTCAGCAGAATATCAATCTGTGAACCGTTTCCCATAATATATTCGTCAATGGAATTATCTATAACTTCCTTGACCAGAATATAAATCCCGTCATCAGGGTTTGATCCGTCGCCGATCCGGCCGATATACATACCGGTCCGCAGCCTGATGTGTTCGAGAGAGCTCAATGTCTTGATTTTTGATTCGTCATAATCTGCAGTTCGTTTCGCCATACATCTATAGTATATCAAAAAATTAAATTCAAGTCACTTGAGCTTTTTGCAAAAGGTCCCTGAAAAACCCGGAAATTGCCTCATTTTTCATCCGAATCTGAAGGATTCTGTGCAAATTTTTACGGATACGCCTGTCAAATTCATGAAACGCTGCTGTTTCCGGTAATTTTGGGATTGGGGGCAGTTTTCCCCCGGATAGAAGTCTGTCAACGCGAAAAATGTAAGAGATTCTTCAAAAAAAAACGGCACAGTTATGCACAGCACCGGTTTTTGAGGTCATTCCGTCGGACGGGCTTTGAGCTTGTTTATATCAACAGCCCGGCCTTTTCCGTTTGCCTGTTCCATCATTGCCCGGACCTTGAGCGGGAGGCCGAAAAGCTGGATAAAGCCTTCCGCATCATGATGGTCATAGAGGTCTCCGGTAGTAAAACTGGCTATATTTTCATTATACAGACTGAAAGGTGATTTTGAACCGGCCCCTCTGATCGATCCCTTATACAGTTTCAGGCGTATCCAGCCGGTAACATTTTCTTCGGCCGTATCGACAAAGGCCATAAGGGAATCCATGAGGGTGGTAAACCAGCGGCCGTTATAGATAAGTTCGGCCATTTTGAGCGCTACCTGTTGCTTGAACGAATAGGTGTCCCGGTCAAGACAAAGATGATCAAGCTGCTCATGAGCGTAATACAGAATAGCCCCGCCGGGGGTTTCATACACGCCGCGGCTTTTCATACCGACAACCCGGTTTTCAACAATATCTACCAGTCCGACGCCGTTTCTTCCGCCTATTTTATTCACTTCTTTCATAAGTTCAAGGGCGCCCATTTTTTTCCCGTTTACAGAAACCGGAATTCCTTTTTCAAATTCCAGTTCAATATATTCGCCTTCTTCCGGGGCCTCTTCGGGAACAGTGGTAAGCTGAAGCATGTGCTTCCAGTTCGGCTCATTTCCGGTTTCCTCAAGTTCAAGACCCTCATGGCTCAGATGCCAGATATTTTCATCTCTGCTGTATGACTGGTCCTTTTTCATGGGTACGGGAATATTCCGCGCTTCAAGATAGGCTATTTCCTCTTCCCTGCTTTTGATATCCCAGATACGCCAGGGCGCTATTATTTCCAGATCGGGACTGAAAGCCTTAATGGTCAGTTCAAAGCGGATCTGATCGTTACCCTTGCCGGTGGCCCCATGGCAAATAGCCACGGCCCCTTCCTGGCGGGCATATTCAACAAGAATTTTCGCGATAAGAGGCCTTGCCGTTGAGGTTCCCAAAAGATAACGGTCTTCATAGACGGCGTTGGCCTTAAGGGCCGGCCAGATATACTCGGTGATATATTCTTCACGCGCATCGACCACATAACAGGCGGACGCGCCGGTATCAAGCGCACGCTGTTTTATTACAGTCCAGTCGTCTCCCTGTCCGACGTCGATGCATACCGCGATAACATCATAATCATAATTTTCTTTCAGCCAGGGAATAATTACCGTAGTATCCAGTCCGCCGGAATAAGCAAGAATTACCTTCTTTTTCATTTTTTTCTCCTATTGATTCAGCACAGTATACAGAATTTCAAGACCAGTATCAATTTCCTTTTCGGTAATTACCAGCGGAGGCAGAAAGCGCAGGGTGTTTGCTCCCGCAGTGGAAATACAGAGCCCCGGCTTTCCGTCGCCTGCCATATCAAGGCATATTTTCTGGATATCCCTGGATGGGCGGTCTATATCGAACCCCATCATAAGCCCCCTGCCCCGGATATTTTTTATGCATGGAAGATTCCACGAAGCAATTTTTGACCGGATGTAGTCGCCCTTTTCAGTCACCGCAGACAGAAAACCGGGCTTTGCCAGTTCATCAAGAACAACCAGGCCGGCGGCGCAGGCCAGCGGATTGCCGCCAAAGGTAGTCTGCAAATCGCCGGCGACAATGCTTTCCGCGGCAACGCCCCGGAAAAGGGTTGCGCCCATCGGGACTCCTCCCGCGATACCTTTTGCCAGGCTTATTATTTCAGGATTAATACCGAGAGCTTCGCTCGCCAGAAATGTCCCTGTCCTTCCTATTCCGGTCTGGACTTCGTCAGCAATGACCACGGCCCCGGCTTTTCTTGCCGCCGCGCAGGCCGCGAGGGCCCAGTCACGGTCTATCATATTTACACCGCCCTCTCCCTGAACACATTCCAAAAGCAGGGCGCAGACAGTCCCGTCAAAAGCATCTTTCAGCGCATCATAATCATTTGCCGGTATATACCGGAACCCGGGCGTATAGGGCGCAAAAACAGGATTGTGAAAAATATCCTGGCCCGTTGCGGAAAGAGTTGTAACTGTCCTGCCGTGAAAGGATTTTACCAGCGCCACAATAGTATGCCGAGTCCCCTCAGCTTTCCCGTCCTTTTTATCCGAAAGGGAACCGCATTTCCGGGCAATTTTTATAGCGTTTTCATTCGCTTCCGCGCCGGAGTTGCAAAAATAAACCCGGTCCATTCCGGTGCGCTCAAGCAGTTTTTCCGAGAAAGCAAGCCCCTTATCCGAATTATAGTAATTCGAAACATGAATAATTTTTTTTGCCTGTTCAGCTATAGCTTTGGTAAGTGCGGGATGGTTATGCCCCAGACAGTTAACCCCTATACCGCTGACAAAATCAATATACGTTTTTCCGTTTATATCGGTAAGAACACTTCCGTTTCCCGATTCAAAGACAACAGGAAGGCTCCCCAGATTGTTTGCTATTTTTCCGGACATTTATATCTCCTTTATATATGCGGGCCGGCTGAAATAATAAAAAACCGGCCCGCTGTAAAACGTCAATTTCAGATCAGCATGGTTCCCACGCCGCGGTCTGAAAACATTTCAATAAGCAGGGCATGGGGCACGCGTCCGTCAATTATATGGGTACGGGGACACCCCCTTTAAGCGCTTCAAGACAGCATTCTATTTTCGGAATCATGCCTGAGGAAATAACCCCGGTGGCAATCATTGAGGGGATAGCCTCCCGCGCAATGCGTTTTATCAGGGTTGAAGGATCATCAATATTGCGGAGAACCCCGGGAACATTGGTAAGCTGGATAAATTTCTCCGCCCTGAGGGCCACAGCAATTTTTGCGGCGGCAGTATCCGCATTAATATTGTAGAGGTTAGTGTCTCCTTCCTCGCCCAGCGCAACAGAAGAAACCACAGGTATAAACCCCTGTGAAAGAAGGGATTCAAGAATTCCGGGATATACTTCGGTTACCTCGCCGACAAGTCCCAGGTCCTTACCGTCCTTCTCTATCTTTTTTGCCCGCAGAAGACCTGAATCAACTCCGCTCAAACCGACGGCCTTCCCGCCTTCCTGCAAAAGGATTCCAACAATATCCGTATTGAGCTTGCCGGTCAAAACCATCTGGACCACTTCCATGGTTTCTTCATCGGTATACCGGAGGCCGTCCACGAACCTGGACTCCTTTCCGACCTTTTCGAGCATGGTATTGATTTCCGGACCCCCGCCGTGTATCAGCACAACCTGGATTCCTATGGTATTCAGAAGGACAATATCCTTCATAACCGCATTTTTCAATTCGTCATTAAGCATGGCGTTTCCGCCGTATTTTACGACAACTGTTTTTCCGACCCACCGCTTAAAATACGGAAGGGCTTCAACAAGAATATTTGCCCAGGCTTCATTGTTTATAGTTTCGGTCATGTCCGGTAATCTCCGTTAATTTCCACATATTTATATGTCAGATCACAGCCCCAGGCGGTTCCCGATCCGGAGCCGTCTTCGAGCCGTATTATAATGGTAACAGCATCCTCGGAGAGAATATCTTTTGCCATGTTTTCATTAAAACAGACCGGTATGCCTTCATGGAAAACCTCTATTTCCCCGGCCGCGCTGCTGAAAAAAACACTTGTTTTTTCCTGGGTAAAAGACTCTCCGGAATAACCCATAGCGCACAGGATTCTTCCCCAATTGGCGTCACGCCCGAAAAAGGCGGCCTTTACCAGGCTTGAAGAAATAACCGTTTTCGCCAGATTTCTGGCGGCGGAATCATCACTTGCTCCGAGGACCGAACATTCGATCAGATGTTCGGCGCCTTCACCATCCGCCGCAATCCGTTTTGCCATTACTGTATTAAGCTCGTTAAGGGCGGCCATAAACCGGTGATAATCCTCATTTTTTTCAGATATGGGATTATTCCCGGCAAGGCCGTTGGCCATAATTATGAGCGTATCATTGGTACTGGTATCTCCGTCAATACTGATACAGTTATAGGTTTTTTCGGCGCTTTCCCTGAGCGCGGAATCGAGCATGGACGCGGAAATGGCGCAGTCGGTCGTAATAAAGGCCAGCATGGTCCCCATATTTATATGGATCATCCCGGATCCCTTTGCCATGGTGCCTATTATGACGGTTTTTCCGCCTATTTCGGTTTTAACCGCGGCTTCCTTATGCCTCGTATCGGTAGTCATTATGGCCTCACGCGCGGCCCGGTGACCTTCCTTTGAAACGCTGGCGCACAGACCGGGCATGCCCCGCTCAATAGCCTCGATATTAATCTGCTGTCCGATAACGCCGGTGGAACAGACAAGGACATCTTCAGGGTCCAGATTGAGCTGACGGGCGGCGGCGGCGGCGGTACGTTCGGCGTTTTCGTACCCCTGCGCGCCAGTACAGGCGTTCGCGTTCCCCGCGTTGGCAATCACTGCCCGGGCAATGCCGTCCGCTATATGCTTTTTGGTAAGTTTTACCGGTTCGGCCTTTACGGTATTGCGCGTAAATAACGCGGCAGCTTCACAGGACTTTTCCGACAGTATAACCGCAATATCGTTTGTTTCCCTGCCCTTTTTGATACCGCAGCATATACCGTTTGCCGTAAATCCTTCGGGAGCGCAGACCCCGCCGTCAATAAATTCTGTCATCGGTCAACCTCTTTCTGATTTTCCATTCCTGAAAAATTCATGATGACAGCATACTATATAGGAACGGTTTGAGAAAAGTAGCCGGCAGAATAATTTTTCGCGGGATGCTTCCGCGTATCCAGAACGGAAGGTATTTTTTGCCGGTGAAGCCGGGGCTGCAGGGACATTTCCGGGCATAAAAAAAGGGCGGTACTCCGCCCCTTTGTGTATTCTTACAGTCTTATCTTATTTTATATCAAATTTTACCTGATAGCGGGCCTTGACGCTTATTTTTCCGGAAGAAAGAAGACCTCCGGATTCACCGGCCGAATTCACGGCGCCATCCATCTTGGCATTTGTATACACGGCCACAGGAGCATAACCGGTCCCGTAATCAATTTCCTGAATATATACGGGTTTCCCGGGTTTGACGCCAAGTGTTTTTGCGGCAACCGATGCCTTGTCATAGGCGGCGTTCAGGGCCGCGACTCTGGCTTCATCCCTGTCCTGCTGTATATCCCGCTTGGTGAATACCGAATTATATATGCGGTTGACTCCGGCGGACAATAATTCATTCATTACCTGTTCATAAACGGTAACATCGGCCAGAATAATATTCAGGCGCTGCGTCATTTCATATCCGACGAATTCATTGCCGTTGTTTCGGTATTCATATTTCGGCGTAACATTCATATAATCAAATAAAATATCCGAGTTTTTTATGGAATACCGCTCCGCAACCTGCTTTATTTTTGAGATAACCTCGTCATTTTTCTTCTTTGCTGCGGAGGGGTCCGTATCCATGGTCACGATTCCGCATTGTATGGTAACTTCATCAGGTAATACATAAATGGTTGCTTCCCCGAACACTTCAATGACATTTTCATTCACAGAGGGGCGGCAGGAAGATAAAAGGACTACTCCAAGCACCAGAAGGCCGCATTTTACAAGATTTTTCTTCATTGATCATTCTCCCCGGATTCATTAATAGTATATGTAGGACAGGAAAAACCCGGTCCGCGGACATATAAGGTAAATACAAAAACGCCGGTCCGGTTACGGTATATTTGAATAAAAGAGTCAGAATTCGGGCAAACGGCCCTGTAACCTTCCTGTATATCCATTTGTTATATAAAAGGAATATTATGATTTATTTTACTTTCACTATTGACGTCTATCGAAAGGCGTGCTACATTTAAAGAATCAAACGTGATCTTTGTTTTTTATTTATAAACATCCCGACTGATTGTTGTCTGCTTATGTATCTGCCCTTCTGCGTCTGATCCGGCATTCTGCACCTTCTGCGGTTTTTTCTATATCAAAAAACAAAAAAACGTACGATATACCGCTTTTTTGGCGGTAGGACTAATAAAGTTACCAGAATGGTAAAGGATTTCTATGTCTCAGAAAATTTATGTTGGAAACATGAGCTACGCGACCACCGAGGCCGCCCTGACAAATCTCTTCGGCCAGTACGGCGAAGTTGTTTCAGCCACAATTATCAAAGACCGTTACACACAGCAGTCAAAAGGTTTCGGCTTTGTTGAAATGAATGATGCCGCAGAGGCAGAAAAGGCTATCGAAGGTCTCAATAACCAGGATTTTGAAGGCCGCCGGCTCCGCGTTAATGTCGCGGAAAACAAGCCGCGCGAATCCCGTCCCCGCTATAATGATCACGGCGGCGGATACAGTAACGATCGCTATTAATTCCAATTAAACCATAAAACACCCCGCCGCAGAGCAGCGGGGTGTTTTGTTCTCCCGTGGAATTGTTTTTATCCTCTTTTCTATAATTTCCCCTGAACTATCTGTTTTTTGAAGACTTCAACAAAAGAAGTGTAAGCTGTCTGGCGGCGGAATAGTAAGTATGGTATGATATACCCATGTCCGGACAAACAGATTCTTCCCTTTTTACCTCATTTCTTGACCGGGAAACAGACCGGTGCGGTTTTATTTCGGCCTGGCTCAGGGCAAGGGATGTTCCACATTCCATAGTTACACTGGGAGATAAAAAACATATAGTCGTGAAATATGAAAACAGCGCCTATGATCCCCGGTTCAGGATGAAAACCCTTATAGCCCATTACGACCGCGCCCCGGATACTCCCGGGGCAAATGACAACAGCGCGGCCTGTTTTCAGCTGATGGCTCTGGCTGAACGGCTGCTTTCGTTCCGGCAGGGGGCGGTTTCCCATAATATCAGGATTATTTTTACTGACGGGGAAGAAGCCGCCGGGACCGGAGGGATTTCCGGACAGGGGTCATTTGTTCTGGGGACCGGACTGAAAAAACTGAAAAGGACGGATGACGACATATATGTTTTCGACGCCTGCGGCTGCGGAGACACATTGATACTGTCAACCGCGGGAATTCCCGCATCAGCAAAAAAACCGGTTTCAGGGACTCTTTTTTCGCGCATAGAAAGGCTGCATGAACGCGCGGCGGCACTGGCCGTTGAAACTTCACCCGAAAACTGGGTCAGGCTGCCTACCCCTTACAGCGACAACGCGGGGTTTATAGCGGCGGGACTGCCGGCACAGGTTATTACCCTCCTTCCCGGGAAGAAGCCAGCACCCTTCTTCTCGCGCTCAAATCAGGGGGAGACCGAAATTCAGGAGAAAAGGAAATACTAGCCGCAATAACACTGAATAAAAAGCTTCCTCCGGGCTCACCGCTGGCCCCTCTTATTCCGGAAACCTGGCGGCGGATGCACACGCTCGGAGATACTGCGGAAACACTGACGCCGGAGGCTTTCGCGCTTATGGAAAAACTTCTTGATAATATCGCCGCTTACAGGGAGCCTTCCCTGTAAGTGTCCGGCATGTCCGTTTCCGTTTTAAAGGCCGAAAAAGCCTGCATAGGCTTGGAGGACGGGGTCCATTTCATGGGAAAGAACCTTCTTCGTGAGAATCTTTCCGAGCTGAACGCCTTCCTGGTCAAAGCTGTTAATATTCCATACAAAGCCCTGGAACATTATTTTATTCTCATAATGGGAAAGAAGAACTCCAAGAGTCTCCGGCGTAAGCTGCTTTCCGTAAATCAGACTGGAAGGTCTTTCGCCGGGGAAGTTTTTGTTCGGATTTGAATCAGACTGCCCTCTCGCAAAAGCCACAATCTGGGCGGCCAGATTTGCGCAAAGCTTTTTCTGGCTTGTTGAACCGTCAACAACAATATCTTCTCCGCCCTGGTTTTCTTCAAATCCTATGAACTGGAGCGGAATAATATCCGTTCCCTGATGCAGGAGC
Source organism: Brucepastera parasyntrophica (assembly GCF_022376835.1). Taxonomy (GTDB): domain Bacteria; phylum Spirochaetota; class Spirochaetia; order Treponematales; family Treponemataceae; genus Brucepastera; species Brucepastera parasyntrophica. The sequence continues at coordinate 2,952,315 of NZ_CP084606.1, read as the reverse complement.
TGGAAAAATGAATGCTGGCCATTTGTACCGGGTTCGCCGAAAATAACCGGTCCGGTTTCGTAATTGACCGGTTCGCCCCGGCGGTTTACCTGCTTGCCGTTTGACTCCATATCAGCCTGCTGCAAATGCGCAGGGAAACGGCTCAGGGCCTGGCTGTACGGGAGAATAGCCGTCGACGGATAGCCGAGCGCGTTCCTTTCATATACGCCGATAAGAGCGTCAAGAAGCGCGGGGTTTTTGCGGATATCCTTTTCGAGCGCGGCAGCGTCCGCTGCAGCGGCGCCGGAAAGAAACTCGGAAAAAACATCAGGCCCGAAGGCAAGCGACAAAACAGCCCCGCCGACTGCTGACGAAGAAGAAAAACGGCCTCCGATAAAATCATCCATATAAAACGAAGTCAGATACCCCGGATTATTCGCGAGCGGACTCGTTTCGCTGGTAACCGCGATCATATGTTTCGCAGGATCGAGTCCGCTTTTTTTCAGAAATTCCTTTACAAAGAGTTCATTCGCAAGCGTTTCCTGAGTGGTCCCGCTTTTCGAAACAAGAATGAACAGAGTCTTCGGGAGATCAAGGCCGGAAACAACAGCGGAAGCGTCGTCGGGGTCTACATTGGATATAAAACGGGCGTCCATGCGTTTTCTGCCGTTTTTCCGCGCCCACTGTTCGAGAGCCAGATACAGCGCCCGCGGCCCGAGATCGGAACCGCCGATACCGATCTGAACAACGGTGGTAAAGGTATCGCCCCTGGTTCCGGTTATTTTGCCGGAATGGACCTTTCCGGCAAATTCCGCGACCCTGCCCTGCTGTTCAACATAAAATTCCCGCATGTTTCTGCCACTGTATATCACGTCCGCGCCATGCTGTCCCCGGGCAAGCTGGTGCAGGACCTTGCGGCCTTCACCGGTATTAATTATTTCACCTTCAAGCAGGGCTTTGTATTTATCAGCCAGCTGCTGTTCCTCCGCGACTTCCTGGAGAATGGAAAGGATCTGTTCATTGACCTGCTTTGCGGCATAGTTATAGGTCAAGCCGCCGGCCATTGGCATGGCATATGAGGCAATCCGCCCGGTATCAAGAACATCGGACAGCTTAATGGCGTTTTTAAGCGAGAGCATTTTTTTATACGAATTAAGAGTATCAAAATTATTCCAGTTAATCATACAATTCTCCTGTTTTTCAGTTTTTCACGGCTTTTTGAAAACAGCCTTTTTATTCGAGGCGAGGGTTTAATCAGCCTTCGGCTGGTTCTGTAAGGAAATGATTTAATGGCCGCTTCCGCGACCTGCGAATACCCCAGACCGAAGGTCTGCCCTGCTCTGCGGCGGAGTATTTTATTCATCAATTTCAGGGATCCGGAGTTTCAGGGTATCGAGGAATTCATCGCCGCTTACACCCTCTCTGAGGCAGATAAACACACAATTATCCCGTCCTGAAATGGTCCCCAGAACCTGGTCAAAACCCATACTGTCAATTGCGCCGGCGACAACATCGGAATGTCCGGAACAGGTTTTTACAACGACCATATTTCCCGAAAATTCCACCGAAATATATCCCCGCAGGAAATCCTGAACAACCGACTGCTCCGATTCCTGGCGTTCTTCATCGCCCGGAAGCGTGTACACATAGCCGTTATGCCCGTCGGACATTTTTCCGACTTTCAGCAGTTTCAGATCGCGGGAAAGTGTGGCCTGGGTAACCGCGAAACCTTCTCTCGAAAGATAGCCGAGAAGGGCTTCCTGGGATTCAATCCGGTATGTTTTTATAAGTTTTTTTATACTTTTCAGACGTGTCAGTCGCTCTTTCACTGCTAACCTGCCATTACCGGTGATATATAGTCAAATATTTGACTATTTCTGATTGTACGCTTTTCTGATGTAAAGAATTGATTAATTCTTTACATCAGAAACTCACATTAAAGGAGTATGCCTGTTGAATAAATATACAGGACAATAATTTCCATAAACGGTATATGCAATTCCATCCGTTTTTCATGAATAATTATGCAACTATAATGTATAAAGAAAGCGGTAATGTCAAGGGAAGAATCCGCCGATATTGAAAATGGAGTTTTGTATGGGTGACATAAAGGAATCTGTGGACATTGACAATCCTGTTCTCATTTACAGTAATGACAAATCAAAAAGTCTGCTGGCGGAAATGTCGGTCACCCCGGACGGTCTGCAGGTAAAGGCGAGTTTTTATCCTCCTCCTTCGAATGTTCCGCCGCTGTCTCCGGAAAAGGTAAAATCAGGACTCGAAGCGCACGGTATCCAGTTCGGCATCCTCACGGAAACAATAAAGCAGGAACTGCAAAAGGTTGAAATTTCAAAGCATTCTGTCCTGAATGTTATTATTGCAAAAGGGCAGCCGCCGGTCGATGAAGAACCCGAACATTATGAGCTGCTGGAAAAATTCAAAAACTATAAGTACGGAGTTAATTTCGACACCGGCCGCATCGACTGGTCGCAGATTGATTCTTTTATTTTTGTCGAATATAAGGAACCTATCGCCCGCCGTGTCCCGGAAAATGCCGGAAAAAACGGCCGGAACGTGTATAACAAGCCTATACCCTTTGCCATAAAAGCGCCGAGAATGTATTCGGCGGGAAGCAGTGTGTTTCCCCATGAAAAAGGCCTGTTTGCAAGAAAAAGCGGAAGGATTGTTATAACTGACGCCGGTGTTATTGATATTGTCGAACTTCTGATCCTCGAAGACGGCGTTGATATCCGTACCGGCAATATCGATTTTCCGGGAGATATTCTGCTGCTCGGAAAGATTTCGGAAGGATTCAGAGTAAGCGCTGAGGGTTCCATAGTTTCCAGCGAAGTCATTGACGCATCGGAAATAATGTGCAAAAAAACCTGATCGTAAGAAGCGGGATCGTAGGTAGAAAGAAGAATTCAGTCCATGTCGGCGGGTCCCTGTATGCGAAGTTTATTCAGAACTGCCGGGTAGCTGTCCGCGGCGATGTTTTTGTAAGCGACAGAATTTTAGGTTCCAAAGTATATTCCATGGGAACAATCCGCATGAACGAAGGCGGTAAAATTACCGGAGGGGAATGCATTGTAATCGGCGGTATAAAGGTGTTTGATATCGGAAACCGTGAAGGCACCGGGACCTATATCCGCTGCGGTACCGATTTTACCGTCCAGCAGAATCTGGATTTGGCAAATGAAAAGATAAAAGACCTGACGCTCAGAATACAAAAAATAAGAGAAGAAATAGCGGAAGCCGCGAAGGCACCCCTGCCGGAAAACGACGAAGAAAGCGGAAAACTTGACGGCGAAAATACGGAAGAGCAGGAAGACCCTGCAAAAATCAGGGAAGAAACGCGAAAAAAGAAAGAAGCCCTGATTGAAGAATACAAACAAAAAAAGAAGTTCTGATGAATAAAATCACGGAATATCTTCCGCATATTGATATAAATGAAAATGCCTATGTAGAAGTATACGGGACCATATATCCGGGTATCCAGATTGAAATCTGCCATGTACCCTTTTCAGTTACCCAGATTTACAAGAAGACGCGGTTCCGCCTGGATAAACCTCACGGTGAAATTATCACCGATTTTCTGGACAGATAAATTCCGGCCGCTTACCTCAGACATACAATTGTTTTTCCGCTTCCCCCGTGTTCGGGCCGGGCAAAATAAAAATCCGCCACAGAGGGATTTTCCCCGAGGACTCTTTGTACCGCTTCCTGCAGGACCCCGTTTCCTTTTCCGTGGACCACCGAAAATTCCTTTAAGTTGTTCAGCGCCGCAAGATCAAGCTGGCGCTCAAGGGCCTTTACCGCTTCATCACTGCGCATTCCGAGCAGCCTGAGTTCAAGGACGGGATTTCCGGCAGTATCCATTTCCGTATGAATTTCAACGGTTAGCTTTTCCGCTGTTCCGGAAGGCAGGGCAGGCAGAATATCCTTTTCGGAAAAGGATATTTTCATGCTGTCAACCGCAACAATCCATGATCCCTTTTTATCGGGACGGACAAGCGTCCCGCGGCGGCGGGAGGGTCCGGCAAAAACTTCAAGTCCGGGCGCAAATTCCGGGAGAGATTCCTCCGCCGGATAATCGCCCGGCAGAATATCCTTCAGTTTGTTCCGGCGGGCGCGTCTTCCTCCGGATGAAGGGTTTTCCGGAGAGGTATAAGTCCGCTCCCGTCCGGCGAGTTCCCGGAGCCGCGCATCATTTTCGTTTCGGGCCGCTTCAAGACTTTCCGACTCCGATGCGACCAGTTTTTCAAAATCACTCATCCAGTTTTTCATTTCGACGGTTTTTTCCCGGGTCAGTTCATTTTCCCGGATTTCGCGGACAAGATTTTCAAGCTGTTTTCTGCTGTCATCGAAAAGATGGCTCAGGCGGCGGTAGCCCTGCTCACGGAGTTCAACTTCCTTTTGTCTGAGGCGAAGTTCCTGCAGATCTGCCCTCCGTTGTTTTTCACGCAAAACGGATTCTTCTTCCTTTTTCTTTTGGGTAAAGCGGTCGAGTTCTTCATGTTTTGATGTGAGCCCGCGGATCAGGGCGGAGATATCGGCGCGCTCTTCAACAAGATAGTTTTTTGCCTGCTCAACAATATGCAGGTCGAGTCCGTTCCGCGCCGCGATATCAAGAGCATGGCTTTCCCCGGGAATTCCCATAAGGATCCGGTATGTGGGACACAGAGTGCTCTGGTCAAAATCAACGGAAGCGTTTATGCATTCTTCATGGGTATATCCGTAATTTTTCAGAATCCCGTGGTGGGTAGTTACCAGCACAATGGACCTGCGTTTTAAAAGTTCATCGAGGACAGCCATTGCGATAGCGCTTCCTTCCTGGGGATCAGTACCGCTGCCCAGTTCATCAAGAAGGACCAGACTGTTTTCGGTAGCGTACTGAAGTATTTCGGCGATATTTTTCATGTGCCCGGAAAAGGTGGAAAGAGACTGATTAAGCGACTGCTCATCGCCTATATCGCAGCCGATAAAATCGAACACGGGAAGAAAGGTTTCCTCGGAAGCCGGAAGGGGCCAGCCGCTCTGGTTTAAAAGCGCGAACAGGGCGACCGTTTTCAGGGTAACTGTTTTTCCGCCTGTATTCGGCCCGGTAATTATAAGCGTCCGCCTTCCCTGTGTCAGGGCGAGGTCAATCGGCACAGCCTTTGCTTTGAGAAGCGGATGTCTTGCCCCTCTGAGTTTAAGGAGAAAAGGCGTCTGTCCGGCAGGCTCCGGAAAAATACACTTATACTCCCTGCCCCAGCGCGCAGCGGCCCCTATACCGTCAAGAAAAACCATTTTTTCGGCTGCGGAAACAAGATCCTCATAAAAGGGAGAAAGACGCGCGGTAAGATCACGGAGGATACGGGCAGTTTCGCGGGCGAGATGATGTTCCTCGGTAACAAGATCATTATTTCTGTCCACAACATCTTCCGGTTCGAGATACAGAGTCTGGCCCGACTGGGAGACTTCATGAACGAGACCCCTGATGCGGCCCCGGAAATTGGCGCGGAGGGCAATTACCTGCCTGCCGTCTTTGATGGTCGGCACGGTTGACTGGAGCATATGTTTGATATTCTCGTCCGCTGTGTATTTTCCGATGAGTTTATCGATGTCCTGTCTTGTTTTCCGGATTTTTTCCCGTATCTGCCGCAATTCGGGCAAGTCACGGAGTTTTCCCGATGTATCGATGATTTTGAATATTTCTGATGAAGGCTGAGAGAGTTCCGGAATCTCCCCCGCCTCTCCTGCGAGAAGTCCAAGCCGGTCCTCCAGCTCGGAAACCTGCCGTGAACCTGCCCAGGAATGCAGTTCCGTCACTGCCCTGCAGAACAGGCCGAGAGCGTACACGTCCTCAATTGAAAGAGAGGCTCCTTCAACCTTCAAAAGAGGCAGCAGATCCGAAACAGGGGGCCAGCCGGTAAACTTTACGGGAAGATTCCTGTTCAGGGATTCAGTCCATGCCCTGCCGAGCTGCTTCAGATATTCTATTTTTTCAGGGTCTGTCAGGGGAAGAGAATCAAGCAGCACTCCCTTACCTTCCTCGCTCATGCAAAAACCCGCTATTTCTTCCCGGATACGGGATATTCAAGTATATCAAGTGTTCTCTGATTCATAAAAACCTTTGTACATAGAGCTTCTTTCAAAACTCGGTTAGCTTTGAAAGAAGCTTTTCAAAGAAAAAACTATTTCTTTATATCTGATAGAAATAGTTTTTTTTGTTACATCTAAGGGTTGCCATTTCAAAACTTTCTCAGTTTTGAAATAGCTTCCATAATCACTGTTGCAAACAGACCATCCTGTTTATTATAGTCAAATAATCTATTTGACTATTTCCGATTGTACGTGTTTCTGATATAAAGTATCAGCTGATACTTTATATCAGAAACGTAAATTAAGGGAGTATATTTAATCCGCCCAGCTGCCTATTTCAATTTCTTCACGGATACGCTGCCAGCTTTCATAGCGTTCTTCATGAATCCGTTTTTCGGAAACAGCTTTAAGAATGCTGCAGCCGGATTCATGTTCATGAGTACATGAAAGCCCCCAGGTGCAGCTTCCCACCAGGTCTTCCATTTCCCTGAAGTATAAGGCCAAATCCTTTGCGGGAATATCATGCAGAATGAACCGTCTGATTCCCGGTGTATCGATAACCGAAGCGGCGGAAATGCTTTCTCCGATCCTGATCAGCCTGCCCTTTGTTGTGGTATGGGTTCCCCTCCCGTATTTTTCGGAAAGAACATTTGTCCGGAGATCAAGGTTTTTATCGAGCGCGTTGAGGAGGCTCGACTTTCCCACTCCGGACTGCCCCACAAAGGCCGACAGTTTTCCGGCAAGGACTGAAGCGAGTTCCGGTATATGGTCACCGGTTTTTGCCGAAGCCGTCATAATCCGGTAACCCAGCCGTCCCCAGTCAGAAAGCCGGTCTTCCATCCCGGCAGGAAAGCCCAGATCACTTTTATTTACCAGTATGAGGGGAACAATATGCTCCGCGTCAGCCTGGATAAGGACACGGTCTACAAACCGGGGCCGGAACGGAGGTTCATCAGGCGTAATGACAATTACGAGCAGGTCAAGATTCGCCGCCAAAAGCTGCGGAGCCTTTCCTTTCTGGTTCCAGCGGACAAAGCCGTTTTCCCTCGGAAGCAGGGACAGGATAAGACCTCGGACGCTGTCCTGTTCATCAGGTTCAATAAGCACCCTGTCGCCCGGCGCAAGAGGATTATAATATCCTTTTGATTCCTTTAGTATTTTCCCTTTTATGGGACACAGCCTGACCGTTCCGTCGGCGGTTTCAACTTCAAACTGGTTGTTTGTGCCGCACAGCACCAGTCCCTCTGTCAAATACTGCCTCCCCAGGCGAGACCGGCCCGTCCGGCGCATTCACGGTAATAGGCTTCAATCTGCCCGGAAATGGTACCGGTGTGGTAAAACATACTTTCTGTCTGTGTTCCGGGTTTCGGAGGCACAATCCGCAGGGCCTGCTGGATAACACCGTCCCTCGAATCAACCACTGATACTCCAGGCCCCGCGGCCTTTTCAATTTCCTCATGGACATGCAGGAAATGGGTGCAGGCAAGCACAATAGTATCGGTTCCCTCATCGAGGATTTTTTTTACGGCAGGCAAAACCGCCGCATATTTTTCTTCCGCGGAAGCTGTTATCAGTCCCGTTTCAATACGGAAAATAAGGTCGGTTTCGCCCATTTTTACTATTTCATATCCTGAGGCATGGTTCCGTATGAGTTCTTCAGTATAGGGATCATTTATGGTACGTTCGGTCGCCATAAGTCCTATTTTTCTGTTTTCCGATATTTCGGCAGCCCTTTTTATTGCCGGGACAGTCCCGATAAAGGGTATGGAAAACCGCTTTCTGAGAACATCAAGGGCCGCCACCGAAATTGTATTGCAGGCAATAATAACTGCCTCAGGCGAAAACTGCCCGATAATGATATCCGCGGCTTCGGAGGCATAACTGATAACCTCTTCCCTTGTTTTGTTTCCGTAAGGAAAATGCCTGCTGTCCGCAAGATACACACAGGAAACCTCCGGTGCACTGGCTTTAAGCTGGATATAATAAGGGAGACCGCCGAGCCCCGAATCAAAGAATGCGTACTGGTACTTCTTTTTTTCAGATAAATTCATATATTCGAAATAGTAACCTCTTATGAGTTAAACAGGCTGTCAAATGCAGACCGGGCGTCTGACGCTTTTTTTGAAGCGTCCGTTTCATTTTTCCCCCCGTGGTCCGTGCGGAATGAGGGTTCAAGCTGAAACTGGTCGCAAAAATTTGCCCTTTCCTTATCGCTGACAAGTTCGTCCGGACGTTCGGCGCAGTCATGATATGAACCGGGCGAATAAAACCGGCAGTTTTTGCAGCAGCGTATATCAGCCCCGCAGGAGGAACATGTCATGCTCCGTCCGATGGGATTTTCATACAGTATTGCTTTTTTGCATTTCCAGCACATAGCTACCTGCCCTGTTATTATCCATATCAGCAAAATTGTGCCGACTCCAATAAAACGGACGGACCGATGTTCTCGAATACCGGATTTTTGCCGGCCTCAATTCCGGAGACAGTTTTAATAATATTTCATATTGAAACTGTTATATATATCATAACCTATTTGACCAAAAACGCGCAATGGCCTACAGTATAGGATATGTTCAGTACAGACGAGAGAATTCCCAGGGAAAAACTGGTCGAAATGCTCAAAACAGAAAAAAAACTCTTCGGTATTGATTTTTCCGATATAGATATTCATTCCTTTGATCTTTCCGAAAAGATTTTTATAGGCTGCCGTTTTTCCCGTTCAATTTTTACGAATACCGTACTTGACCGCAGTAAAATCAGGATGTGTTTTTTTGATTTTGCCCATTTTTCAAACTGTTCGTTCGTACATCTCGATATGCAGTTTTCGTGTTTTTCCGGCGTGCATATAAATGATTCCACGTTTGAAAATTCGGATCTGCTGCATAATAATTTTAACGGCCTTTTATCGGGAAACACCATTTTTAATGATTCCGACTTATATAACTCCCGTTTTATTATGGCTACCTTAAAAGATACTTCATTTGAGAATTGCAATGTACAGAAGACCATGTTCATCCAGACAATCAGGGAACGAGTTTCTTTTAAGTATTCAAACACGCGGGAAGCCATTTTCGGCAAGGGAGAAAATCCGGAATGAAAATTTATTTCCATTATTCGGCTCCGGGCTTTTCAAACGGATATATTATAGGAAATGAGGAAACAGGGAAGGCCATTATTATTGATCCCGGTATTATGGACAGCACCCTGCTGAATCATATAGAACAAAACCGTTTTCTGCTTGACGCTGTTCTTATTACACACAGTCATGAAAACCATTTCCGCGGGCTGAAGACACTGCTCAAAATTTATGCGCCGAAAGTATATGCCGCCGATACGGAACTGAGCGGACAGAAAACGGTCCTGCTGCAGGGCGACGGCTCCTTCGAGGCCGCTGATTTTACTATTATGTACTATGCCGTTCCCGGGCACTCTCCCGATTCCGTTTTGTATCAGATCGGAAATGTTGTTTTTACCGGAGATTCCATTACAGCAGGGCTGCTCGGGGATACGAATAATATATATGGAAAGAAAAATCTGCTGAATAATCTGCAGAACAAGCTGTTCAAACAGTCAAAGGAGCTGTTTCTCTTTCCGGGACACGGACCGCCCACAACGCTGGAGGCGGAACGGCTTTTTAACTTTGAACTGATACAGTCCAGCCTTTCCGATATTGTAGAGGCAAACAGAACTTTTCAGCTTTTTGACACGGAACAGTATTAGACTGTTTTTACTGGCTGTAAAAAAGTCCGACCCGGCCTCCTGCGAGGCCCCAGTGGTTAAAGACATAATCATTTATTATTGTAGCGGCCGTAACCAGGTCAGATGCACGGGTATTGCCGATATATTGTCCGATCGAGGCATCCCCACCGCTCTGAAGAAAGCGGTTCAGCACGGAACCAGAAAAATACGGTCCTACTCTTTCAAGGGACTGCTGCATTAAATACCCCATGAATTCATTTTTCAGCAGATAGGTGTCATCCGTATCATATCCAAGGGTGGGAACAAGTTCAAAGTAGTTTTTTATAAATCTGACCGCACGTTCATCGGTTTCCGCATATACGGTGTCCACCGTTGAGCGAAAATTTTCATCAATAAAATAAATACCGTGAAACCCTTCATGGGCCATAAAGTTATATCTGAGATAGAGGGGAGATTCCCTGGATATGGAAAGAACGGCCCCGTTTCCCGGGACATATCCGCCGTTTTCGCTGCGGATAACGCCTTCCTGCAGGAGAATGGTTTTAAGTTCCGTTTCTTCTCTATTCAATTCAAGTCCGGCCAGGCGGGCGGTCTCAAAAAAATCCGCAAGACTTTCCGCCCGGTAATCATGGGCATTAAAACCGTGCAGACTTTTCAGCTCGTTATCGGTAAGCAGCCTGCCCCGGTAACCTTTTTTTCTATGAAAAAAGCAAGGCGTTTAAAATATCTGCTCTGGGTCGCATACGTATCCGTATCTACAATAAGAACTGAGGGAAACCTGTCCCAGGAAAAAACCTCCCTGTCGGAACGCCGCCATAAGTGCCCTGGCCATTCCACAATCATGTGCGGGTCGGCCGAAACCGGCGACAGAGGATCATCGGGCAAAGATGCCGGCAGTTTTTTCCGGGAAACATACATTCCCGCGAGGTTTTCATATCCGGAAAGTGCGGAAATCACGGCGGGCCCATTTCCCAGCACCGAAGCCGGAACCGTTGTGGTATAGGCCGCAGGACTTTTTCTGAATCCGAAAATCCGCTCTCCGTCCGTAAAGACAATGCGGCCCTGATCAAGCCGGCTTCCAAGGGTTTCTTCCGCCGGCGAAAAAGAAAGATGCAGCAGGCTGTCTTCGGCAAGAATAACGGAAGGAGGATTAAGGGAACCCATGCCCGGCAGCGCGGCAAAATCAGCCATACCGCCCTCGGTTCCGAAACCGAACCAGGCGGTCCCGTTTTCACTCTTCCAGCCGGTCTCATCCCGGCGAAAACCTGCTGAGAGAATCTCGAGCCGGGAATTTGCGCCGCCGCTCAGCTGAACGGCAAAACCGCAGATTTCCGCGCCGGTATGTTCGAGGCCAGGTATGTTCATGCGGAGCGAAACAGTCCCTTCCGCGTTTTGTACCGCTGAAAGGTCCCGTGGCGCCGGATCAGCGCTCAGCTTTCCGTTTCCGGAAATATCATCAGCAGTGACAAAAGCGAGCGTTACAGTGACCGGCCCGCCGGAGGAAATCCGTACGCTTACCTCAAGGGCCTGCGGCCGGTCAGAAACACCGGTCCCCATAAAAGGCGCGTCCGTTTCATTGAACAAAAACCAGGCCGATGAAAAGGCCCCGGTAAGGATGCCTTTTTCCGCTTCGCTGCTGAGGGTTTTCAGGGAAAGAATCTGTCCGTCAATACCTGAAAAAGGGACTGCTGAAAGGGAATTCCCGCAGCCCGGCAGGCATAACACAACCAACGGTAAAAAGAGAAAGAGGAAAATATGCGTTTTTTTCTCACAGGGCGACAATACTCCTGACTATCAGTTTGGCAATTTCATATTTCCGGGCGGGCGGGAGCTCGGAATCGGGACGCAGGAAACTCTCGAACCATCCCGCAAAACCGTCAGGGAGGGTCGTCAGAGAAGCAACCTGGTTCTGGTATCCCCTGTGCGACGGCTCAAACTGGCCGTTTTCCATAAACAGGACTGCGCAGGCATACTTAATAAAGTATGCCGCAGAAATCATATTGTTGAAAGGGTCATCCTGCATAATTGACGCGCCAAAATCCAGCAGATAATGTTCCATTGAAGACTGGTAAAACGAACGCATTCTCACCCAGAAAACATCCGGAAGCATTTCAAGCCGCGAAAGCTGCTCTTTCAGCCAGCCGGTCCGTTCAAAAAACGGCTGGCTGTTCACAAGCCTGTAAAAAACATAGGTCCCGTTGCCGCGTATTTTCCATAAATCCGAGCCCGAATGCAAAGCGATTGAAGTCAGTTCATCAATCCGCGCGGCCGGCTTGTATTCTATACGGACCGGTATTTCCCCGACAAGAAAACGGTCTTTCATTCCGGTCGGAGAGGTTTCAAACACATTGTGAGGCGGATAGGCAAGAATCCTTTCATCAGTATCGGGAACCGTTTCGTGATAATAAACATCCAGAATAATGGCAAAATAGGGATCAAGCATATCGGCGGCAGCTGTTTCATTCAGACAGATCGCTTCTATAGAATCCCATGCGGAAATAATAGATACAAATTTTTCAGTCAGTTCGCGAACCTTTGGTTTTATGTTATATTTCATAGTCTGATATTTTATCATATACTGGAATAAATTTGGGAAAAAAATGACGGAAAATTGCACTTATAACTTCAAATCCTTCTTTCTCCACGGAAATCAGACCTCCGGACTTGAAAATGAGCAGCGTTTTCTGCGGAGAATTTTTCACCGCAGAAAAAAAAATGCGGACCTGCCGTTTAATTTTCTGCCCCCTTTCTGCCTGTTTGAAAACTGCCGTATTTCAGGCGAAATACCGGTTATAGGAGTCCCGGAAGAAAAAGACGGATGGATTGTCCGGCCTATTTCAGGTGTCGAAGGACAAGCCGGAAAACTGCCTGCTTTTCCGGGTTATCCGCCGCTTCCCGGACCGCCCTGCTTTATTCTGGGTTATGCGGGAGACGCGGCAGGTCAGGTAATCGGCGAATTCCGGGGTCATTGTGAAGACGGACAGCCTTTTTCAATACGGATATGGTATACGGCGGACCTGTCGGTTTCCGTTACATGGGAACATGGCTCTGCTTATTCGGTATTGTACAGTATTGGCCCGGAAAAATGGCATAAGGCGGACCGGGATTAACCGGATACTATATACGGAAGAATTATCATTGCGGCCGGCACAACATGGCTGTATAATACATAATGTATCCGGCAGGGGTAAAACAATATTTAGCGGGATCGTTACGGTTTTTCAATCCCGCAGAGAGCAGGCAATATGTTCAAACCAAACGAAAGCAAAAGCGCGGAATCATGGAAGATAATCCGGGACGGATTTGCAAAAAAAATGGGGAACACGGATAAATATGTTATTGCCTACGGATATTTCATGAAACCGGGGATATTTTCCCAGAATATCTACCGTTATATAATCGGGTTTTCCGAAGCCGACAGGGAATTGGTAATTATACCGCTGGATGAGGATGATAATCCTGCTGATGCGCTGGTCCTTAAAAAGGATGACATTATTTCAGCAAAATTCGGCCTTCAGGGAAATGTAAAAATAAAAGCCTCCGGTTTGCAAAAGGAATTGTCATTTTTCGTTCCGGGATATTCCACGGAAACTCTGGAATCTTCATATATGCTTCCGATTCTGCAGGAAGATGAGGCTGCACAGTTTAAAAAATTCATTAAAGAAAATTTCAATTGATACTCAATTTTGTTTTTTCAGTATCTGTGCATCCAGCCTATCACCCTGCCCTCGATTCTGAGCTGGTTCATATCGGAGCCGGAAAGAGTCCTCGGCTCATACAGGGAATTTTCACTGATTATCTGCACGCTGGAGCCTGAAGGATCAAACTGAAGGCGCTTCACCAGAAGCTGGGTCCCTATTGAAATAACATAGATGCCGTCGCCGCGGCGTTCTCCGGGCACAAAAAAAACAACATCACGGTCATTGAGACCAATATCAACCATGGAATCTCCGTGAACCTCAAGCGCCCTGACCTTTTCCGGTTTATGGGGTCCAATAAAGGAACGCAGTACAGGCAGACGGAAAACATCCGGATTGTGTTCGATCTCAACTCCCCGGCCCGCGGAAGCCTCCTGGTCAATAAAATCAATATACGCGACAGGACCGTCTTCCCCGGGTAAATTCGCGGAAGTCCGGCCCGCAGGATCGCCGGTAAGGAGCCAGTTGATATCAACTCCGTACACAGAGGCCAGCCGCACAAGGACTTCCCGGGAAGGATCACGCTTGCCCAGCTCTATGTCGCCCGACACAACCGGGTGAATCCCCAGGGATTCCGCAAAGGCTTTTTTTGAAAGACCGGCGTTAAAGCGTACCGAAGCATAGCGTCCTGAAATGGAATTCATATCCAGCGAATTTTGCATGTATTCCCCTTGACATATAAGCATTTTGCTTATATTATAAGTATAACAGTTATACATTATTCTGTCTAGAGGAATTTCTGCTGTTTGAATAAATGGTATTTCTCAGGGATGAAAGGCAAGAATTATGACATTGGAAACAGGTTTTCCCTCACCGGCTCACGGCTACGAGGCAGCTCAAATTGATTTGAATGCGCTGCTTATACATAACACTTCCGCAACCTATTTTATGAGGATGACGGGTCATCATCTTGAGAGCGATGGCGTATTTGAAGATGATTTGCTGATTGTAGACCGGTCCCGCCCCCCGGGCCCGGCTGCCTTGTGGTATTCAGAAATGATGACATATTCACCTGTGCCAAACTGGTCAGAAACGGGAATGAGTATGCCCTCCTGAATGATCAGCAGGAACTTCCTGTTGATGATATGACTGAAATTTTCGGGACCGTTTCAGGGATTGTGAGGAAATTATGATTTTTCATGTTGACGCGAACAGTTTTTACGCTGCCTGCGAGCAGATATTCAGGCCCGACCTGACCGGGAAACCGGTTATTGTTCTTACAAATAATGACTGCATTATTATTTCCCTGAACAGGGAAGCAAAGGAATTGGGGCTCAGGCGGGGCGACGTTTACAGGGACATAGCGGAAAAGTGCAGCAGAAACGGCGTCAATGTATTCAGTTCCAATTATACCCTGTACGCCGATATAAGCACCCGCATTATAGGAATCTATAACAGGCTCTGTCCGGAAGTTGAAGTATATTCCATTGACGAGGCTTTTCTGTATTTTCCTGACTGGAACCATATGGATTTTACCGGAATCGCGCAGCGGATAAAAAATACAGTTCTCAGGGAAACAGGCGTATCGGTTTCCATAGGAATAGCTCCTTCCAGAACCCTGGCAAAATTCTGCAACGGGCTGGCGAAAAAGAACAGCGGGATACTTTCCTGTGATGAGATTGATATGGATGCGGAACTCGCCGGCTGTCCTGTAAGTCATGTCTGGGGAGTAGGACGGTCAAAAGCCGCTCTGTTAAAACGGCACCGTATTGTTACTGCTCTCGACCTGAAACAGTATCCGCTCCATCTCGCAAAGAAATATCTGACCATTACGGGGATGAAAACAGTACAGGAATTAAACGGCATCCCCGCCTTTGATCAGTCCCGGTATGAATCCCGGCAGAGTATCGGCACATCAAAATCATTCTCCGAACCGCTCGGTGATATTGAAAGCATAAAGGAAGCCCTTGCCTCATATACGCAGGAAGCGGTCGGACGGCTTCGCAGACAGGAAGGCGCGGCCCGGTTTGTTTCGGTTTTTCTTGTAACCAGTTCAGATAATACCGGCGTACCCCGGAGCTGCGGACAGTTTTCAGCCACGCTTGGAAAAGCGACGTCCTATCTGCCTGAAATACTGGGGACCGCGGTAAAACTTCTTGAAACCATATTCACCCCGGGCTGCAGATATCGAAAGGTAATGGTATGTCTCTTCGGAATCGAAAATGACACAATTATCCAGCCGGACTTATTTGAAGATAATGCAATGCAAAAGAGGAAACAGGCTGTTATGAAATGTTTTGATACCATAAATGGGCGGTACGGGCGGAACATGCTGCATCTGGGGTATACTGTCCCGGAACGGAGGCCCTGGAACATGAGCCGCAAATTTCTTTCGCCGGCCTATACAACAAACATACGGGACATTCCAAAAGTATATTAACTGCCCCGTCCGCCGTGAAATTCATCAGCATTATTGTAAACAATCGCAAAAAAGCAAAAACCGTGTAGTGTTGGCAGGTATATTGATATATACTGTACACTATGGATATACATATACGGCCGGCAGTAGAAGAAAATGATTTTGCAGCTATGCAGAAAATTTTCCGGGAGGTTATCCGGAATGGTGACTCCTATGTTTTTTATGCGGATACCCCAGAGGAGGATGCGCGGGAATACTGGTTTGGACAGGGGGTGCGTTCATTTGTTGCGGAAGACAGTTCGGGCATTCTCGGAATGTATAAACTGATTCAGAACCAGAGGGACCGCGGGTCTCACGTTGCAAACGCATCTTTTATGATCCACCAGAAACACCGGGCAAGGGGGCTGGGAACCCTCCTCGGAAAACACAGTCTTGCGGAAGCGAAAAAAAGCGGATTCCTTGCCATGCAGTTTAATTTTGTCATTTCAGCCAATATCCCCGCAGTCCGCCTGTGGGAAAAGCTGGGGTTTTTCATAGCAGGAACACTTCCGAAGGCCTTTCGCCATGAAAAGCTTGGCTTAACGGATGTGTACGTAATGTACCGCCTGCTGGATGATATATGATAATCCGGAAACTTCCGGGGAGGAACCTGTAATGGTAGACACCGAACGATTTAACGGCTTCAGCGGACTGTATGAGCAAATGAGGCCTCACCCGCCCGAAACAATCTGCAGAATCCTTTTAAATTATCTGAATGCCGGAGAAATCGATAAGATAGTTGATATCGGATGCGGCACCGGACTTTCCACAAAGATATGGCTGAACTATGCCCGGAATACTGTGGGAGTTGAACCGAACAGGGAGATGCTGGAAGAAGCAAAAAAAAATGTTCCGGGCGCCCTGTTCCTGAATGAGTCGTCCTATGATACCAGGCTGGACTCCGGTACAGCAGATATAGTGACCTGCTCGCAGTCCTTCCACTGGATGGAGCCTGTTCAGACACTGAAGGAAGTAAACAGAATTCTGAAACCTGAGGGGGTCTTCGCGGTGTATGACTGTTTATGGCCTCCTTCGGTAAGCGCTGCGGCGGAAACGGCGTATAGAGAATTATTCCGGGCTGTAGCCGGCCTTGAAGAAAAATATCGGTCAGTTCTCCCGGAAGTGAGACGGTGGCCGAAAAAAGACCATTTCGCGTCTATTCAGAACAGCGGTTATTTTTCTTACTGCACGGAAGTATTTACCGGCAATCCTGAAAAATGCGACAGCGCAAGATTTACCGGACTTGCTCTCTCACAGGGTTCGCTTCAGGCTCTTTTGAAAAAAAATATCCCCGGGATACAGGAACATATTGAAATGTTCAAAACCGCGGTACAGGAAGCCATAAAAGAAGAAAAAGATATGTACATAAGTTACCGGATTATTGCCGGAATAAAGACTTCTGAAAATTTTTCATTACGTGAATAATAAGGCAAAACGTAAGATATTCGGAGGATAGCATGAAAACAGGAAAATTGCTTGTCCTTTTTTTCATGATCCTGATCGGGTTTCAGTTGACTGCGGCAGAACCTGATGATGAAACACTGAAGCAGGAAGAAATCCGGACAACTGAAACTTCTCAGAAAAAACCAAAAACGCCGTCATTCAGGGGGCTTGTGGGCATAACCCTGATGCCCGCAGCCTTTTGGGGATCGGGACAGTTTGTAAGACCGACCGGCTATAGCGGGGGACTTAATTTTGACCTCGACCCGAATGCCTTTACGACATATGAAGGAGGGTTCTGGCATAAATCCGGTTTTCAGCTCGGAGTCAGCGCTGACGTTGACAATAATATTGTGGGCAAGCTGGACAAACTGATCGGCTTTTTGGGATTCAAAAATTTCATGCTCAGGGTGTCCGGCGGAAAAATTACCGGGACCGCCACCTAGAACGGTCCCGCAGTTGCCGGACAGCCGGCTTCGGCACGGGTTGACACGAAATACCGGAGCGTGGAACTTCTTTATTTATACAAACCGGAAATGTATCTCGGCATTTCTTACACCGGATATTCCCTTCCCCTGGAAATTCAGAGCCTGACACGAAACCGGTATGGAAACGTTATTATAGCGAATATGGTATATGACCCCGAAGCTGACTTCAAAAGCTACGGCTTTGCCTTCGGCTGGGACACCTTTAACATTGAAATGCTCAATGTAAACAAGGAAGGTTTCGGGTTCTGGATTTTCACCCAGGATACCTTTTCCGCCGGGACCCTGGAATACAGCAGCGAAGGGATCAGACGCCTGAAGGCAGCGAATCCGGGACTCTCGCTCAAAAGCCAGAAATATTATTTTACCCTTGCGATCCAGTATGATATTACGCTTGGTATTATGTGGCATAAAAATATCGGACCGGTGCGTATCGGGCTCGGCGCAGGTTATAATTTCTCGGGAAGAATGGTTGCCGAAATAACAGGGGCGGCGGAAACATCAAGCGATATGATTCCCTCGACTATACCCTATCTGTTTCATCACGGTCCCGTTATAAAGGCGTCATTTTCGTTGTAGATATTTTTTCCCGGCAAAAACCAGCGTGTATCCGCGGACGTCAGGCGACATGTTATCGAACCTTTATTCTATGATCGTACACGTGCCCGGACTTCCGGTCGGCGGACCATGTTGGTTAAGGGTGTTTTTAAATTGATATAAAACAAATGATACGGAGGTAAAACTTGAAAAACATACTGTATATAATATTTATTTTGATATTTTCTGCCCCAGTATTTTCATTGGGAGGAGAGGAAGGCTTTTCACTTGATTATATTAAACTTCATAAGGAAGTTACTTACAATAATGATGTCTATTATATTGGCGTAGAAGCAACAGGATTTCATGAAAAAGCATATTTTGTTAATATCTTTCTTAATGAATGCATTATTGATGAAAATAACTATATTATTTCAGGAAATCTAATTTATGATTTCTATATTGAAAACAAATTTAATGAATATGGACAGGAAATAAATAATTATACTGATATTTCCATTGATTTTGAAAAGCAAGAGTTGATTATCGAGTTTGATGATGGTTCTATACAAATAGAAAATATAGAAGTTTATTAAAATAATAATTTTAAAATCGGATTATAGTGGATATTTAGAGAAAAAATTTCTTCAGCTCTCACTTTGTTCGGACAACATCACAAAACCGCATCACTTTATATGCAATTGTGTCTGAATTGATTGCAAAATATTATAAAATATGTAAAGTGTAAATCATGGACAAGAAGCAGACGCTATCGGATTTTGAAACAAGTAACGGAAGCATGTTAAAGACTTATATTGAAAAGGCAATCGAAAATGATTATTGTATTAACAACATAGCATTTGAAAATGAAGAACTTTCTGAAGTTGATGCTTCAGGTATTGAATTTGAAAATGTACAATTCATTAAATGCGATCTCAAAAAATGTGACTTTTCCCGGTCACGATTTTATGATGTTGATTTTGAAAATTGTAATATTTCTTTATCAAATTTTTCTAAAACATTCTGGAAAAAAGTAAAAATAGCCGAAAGCAATGCAGCTGGAGCACAGTTTATTGATAGTTTAATAAAGGAAACAAAAATTACAAACAGCATTTTTGATTATAGCAACTTTGCGAATTCGGCTTTTACCAATTGTGTTTTTGACAATTGCAAATTCAATGAAAGTTATTTTTCAGAATCAAAGATTAAAAAGTTACAACTAAAGAAAGTAACGTTCATTGGAACAGACTTTTTTAAAACCTCATTGAGAGGGATTGACCTTTCTGATTGTATAATAGATGGTATAAAAATATCGGCTGATTTTTTTGAATTAAAAGGCTCAAAAATTAATTCTCAACAAGCGCTTGAGCTTGTTAAAGTTTTTGATATTGAAATTGTATAATAAAAGTTAGAAAATAATATAAATTAATGGATGTCCGGAAAAATCTATTTCTGCTTTCGTATTGTGATATAATAATAACCAAAAGGGGCGTAAAAATGAGCGCAGATCACGGCGAGATAGCAATGCAAAAACCAATCAGTGAATACGCCCGATACATTAAAAATCTGATACCCGCAAACATACCCGGGACGTATTCGCTGAAACCCATGTTTAAAACCATTGCAGGCGAAGAAAAAATACGAAACGGCGTTATTGCGTTCAGGGATTTCCTATATGTATTCTGCGACCGCTTAATCTCGGACGGACACTTGTACGCCAAACCGCAAAAAACAAAAAATCCGGCAAACTATCCTTTTTTACATGATGTTAATCACCTGTTAATTGACATAGGCTATTATGGCAAACCGGCTGAAAACGACGGTTCATTATTGATAACTGAAATACCATCATTTACTGACCCAAAGCCTAAAATCTCCGCGTCCAGGCAGACTGAATGTCTGCGCTTTTTAGCTCTCTGCGGTTTTGTTTTTACCGGCATTGATTTGGAAGCTAGGACGCGTACTATTTCGGAAGTACAGCCGGCAGAAATATCGTATCCGGACAATCCCATCCTGCTGACGGGGTTAATAGCCCTGTCGGTTTCAGCTAAAGAACTGTGGGTGAGATTTTATAATAACGCTGATAATCTTTTCCGGTGCGACTACAGGGTACTGAAAGCGGAAGATACGGACATACTTGATATGTTAAAAGATTTTCTATATCCCTTACCTGAAAAACTTCAAAAGTTCGCCCTGGAATTACACCGGCGCTATACAGATATGGGAATGACCTGCATAACCATCAATGATGACGCAGTGCATTTTGCGTATTCATATATAAAGAACAGCAGGCGGACCTTATCAACCCGGGATATATACCAGCAAAGGGTATGGGAGTTTTCTCTATCCATGAAATATGGTTATTGTTTGGTTGTAAGATCTAAAAAAACAGACAAATATATGGATATTATTAAAACATTCCCTTTGCCTTTACGGGATAAGATTATCCGGGGATATGGCTGTGACAGGAAGCTGCGCAATGAACCCTGCCAGGGCGGATGCCAGGGAATCCGAATACCTTTGGATGACTCAATACTACCTATCAGCCGGGATATTGAAATATGGCTTGATAATGAGATGCCGGATTCATTAAGAAAATAAGTATTATCTGCAAATGTGCAAACGGTATATACCAGCGTATATCCGAGGACGTTAAGCAAAATACAATTTTGAGTTGGTTGAAAAATAATTGAGGAAATACATGGAATTTCGATATGCAACTATAAATGATATTAATAAAATGAATGAATTATTTTATGAACTTGATACAGATGCAATAGAAACGCAGCCTGAACATTTTCAACGGAGTGGAAGAACTGATGAATATTTTTATGGTATTATAAATGATATTAAATCTGATTTTTTGCTTCTAATTGTTGAAGATAAAATTATAGGATTTTCACTATGTATTGAAAAGAAATTAAAGGATTAAGTCTGTTAATTCCATGTAAATATACCTATATTCAGGATTTCATAATAACAAGGAAATATAGAAATAAAGGATACGGCACTAAATTATTTGAAAAATCAAAACAATGGGCAAAAGAACATAATACAAAATATATAAGATTATCAGTAATTCCTGAAAATAATACAGGTAAAATATTTTATGAAAAAAACGGAATGGAAGAACAAATGATAACAATGGAGTGTCCAGTTGATTAGATTAATTGTATATAATTATTGAAATAAAATTGTACTTCGCCTGACAGGTCCGTATATGCTTCGCCGCCCGGTTAGCGGATTACAATGTCATATACAGCCGGGAGGATACACACAAAAAGGCAAAAATTGGTGTATAGTGCAGATTCGGGTACACATACACCATGAAAAAAACAGATATATGCCGGCGTCCGGTATAAATATCAAGCTTTGTTATCAGGACAGCCGTCCGAAGGAATATCACTGAAAAGTTCGTCCCGGGCAGGGCGGAGCGTCGGGTCCAGTTCAGCGGCCCGGTTTATTTCCCGGCGGGCAGCGTCTATTTCTCCCAGCAGGTACAAGCCGGACCCCAGAGTATAGCGGACAAAGGCTTCCTGTCCTGGAAAAACACCCAGGAGTTTTTCCAGGACAGGAAGCTGCTCCCGGATGTCATTCCGGACTTTTCCGGAAAGAGAGCCTTCAGATTCCCGGACACTGTAAAAAATAATACTGTATGCCCGGTATAGCCGGAGCCGGTTATGTTCCGGCGCCAGAATCAGTCCCTGGCTGATATAAAAATCCGCGTAATACGGAGCCGTGCTGTTAAGCCAGCGGCGGCTTTTATCGGCAAGAAATTCCGGATCATCCTTTCTGACGTCCCATTCCCGGTATTCGGAAAGGTATTCCCTGATAACGGTATCCGTGTTTTCCCGTATATTATATGTCAGGAGCTTTTCTCTGACTTCGGGACTGAAGGTATTGTAGGGAACCAGCTGAAGGAATATCACGGGAAGGGAACCGGTAAAGATTTCCTGTTCAGTATCCATAAGCCGGCGGTACTGGGCAAAAGCTTCATCCAGCTCTCCCCGGCTGAGAGGTGCCAGTATAGTTTTTATTTCCGCCGTGTAATTCTCAAGCGCGGCGTCAGCCTTCGCCCTGCTTTTCCGGACTTCTTCAAGCCAGGCGTAATAGGGGCCAAACCATTCCTGAAAGATGCCGCTGCCATCCCCTGTATCTTCCAGTATTGAGGCAAAGTCCTCAGGCCCGCCCATACGATAGGCCAGGCCTGATCCTGAAAAGGCCCCATAAGTGCTGTCCCGGAGAAGAAAGCTCTTAAGCGTTTCCAGCAAGGGCCGTTTCTTTTCTCCTATATCATACAGAACGTAGCTGACAATATAGAATAGTTCTGCCTGCATGTCGGCATTTTCCGCCGCGGCGGCAAGCTCGGCCAGACGGCAAAACATATCCGCAGGTTCCCGGTCAGCCGGAGCGTTTTCCGTGCCGCAGAAATAATTCCACACCCGGCCGCCCGCCCGGCAGGCCAGCTTGTTCAGAGGAGCGGATGTCTCTGTCTCAGAATCATATACCTTATCAATCCAAAAGGAATTGACCGGATTGGCCTCTGCGCAATCTTTTGACGGATCATCATGAATCCAGGCATTTTTTGATTCCGCCAATTGTCTGAAAAAATCAGGATAGGCTTTAAAGTCAGGATGCTCTTCGGATCAAAAAGATAGAGATAGTTATATTTCAGGAGAATGGGGAAAACCCTCATGAGGGTGAATGAAGTATCCCATGAATCATGAAACCGGTAAGTATTGTAAATAAGATCCAGTTTTTCCGTATCCTGAATATTACACTGGTCTATAAACCGGACGGCCATCTCGGCGAATCCTTCAACATCATACATGGACATGGAACGCCCCCCACTTTTCATGGTAACACGGCTTGTGTATTTGGAAAAGAGAGTTTGGGGAAACCTTAAATCACGATTGCAGAAAAACGCCCGGTATTACAGTGACAGAAGTCCTAGCCCGGAAAATACCGCGGGCACGGAAAGCGGACTCTTTCCATGCCTTACGGATTCATATTTTACATAATAACAGAAGTATATAGTCAGATAATTTGAATTAAAAGACTATATACTTAAAAATCCGCGAATCTGCGGCCAAAGTCTTTGCATTCCTCTCCGGATGGGGCATCATTCACGATAAGCCCCTCCTCAAAAGGAATTGCGCCGTCCTTCTTTACCCGGTCAGTCCAGTCGCGCATCCACTGCCCGTCGCCCCAGCCATAGGACCCGAAAAGGCCTACTTTTTTTCCCGCAAGAGAAGATTCAACTGAAGCGAAGTACGGCTCGAACTCACTCTCTTCAAGAACTTCATCGCCCATAGACGGACAGCCAAAAAGCAGTTTCCCGTATTCATTCAGATCAAGAGATCCTGCCGAGGATACCTCAAACAATAAGGCCTCGCCTCCTTTTTCTTTCAGGCTGGTTTCAATAAACCGCGCCATAGATTCGGTATTGCCTGTTCCGCTCCAGTATATAATCGCAGTCTTGTCCATATTTTCACCTCCGGACGTAAATATAATGATGTAAACCGTTTTCACATTTTCCGGGGAAAACGGTTCTTATTGAAAACTAATAAACTGATGCAGACTGCCCCCGTTTTCAATAAACTTGGACAGCGCATTGCCGCATTCACGGAATTCCCTGAACAGGCTTTCCGCTTTTCCGACATCACCGTAGACCTTCCACTGGCCCCTGCATTTATAATTATAGCCCCGGTACTTCATAAAACCTTCAACATCTTCCCTGGGATACCCGAGAAAAAAACCGATCTCATGGGGAAAGGATTCTTCATGGCATATTCTGTTCCGCAAAAAAGACAGCACTTCTTTCAGTTCCTCTTTTACAGGATATCCGAGTGTTTCAAGGGCTGCTGAAACGACAGGGTCCCGGAGCGAGGCCGAAAGCAGAGATGGATTGTAATAAAAAACCAGAATGCGTTCCGGATATCTGACAAATATTTCCGCGGCAATGTCCCGGCGTTCCTGTTCTGATACAAGAATAAATTCCTCCGCCGCTGCCGGAGGCAGTGAAAACAGGGAAGCAGGTTTTTTTTTCAGCAGTACCGGGCCGCAGTGCCGGGCAACAGTTTTTTCAGCATGACTGATCATTGCAGTTCCTTGTGTTAGCATTTGCTAACTTATATTGTAAAAAAAATTAGAATTTAAAGGGGCATGGTCTTGAACTCAATAAGTTAGCCGCTTCTAACTTATTGAGAATACTATAATAATTATATTTATGTCAACAGAAGAACTTGACTGAAATTAATCTAAAAAACAGCCGTCCGGAATAGTTATGCTTATTTCCTGGGATTCTTTTCCTCCGCTGACTGCGGCTTATCCTTTTTTTTGTTTTTCCTGATCCCGCAGATAAAGCGGAGGCCGGGGATTCTGCTCAGGACAAGTTCAAACAGGATAAGATAAGCTGTATATGAAAGAATAATCGCCGCGGCATAAAGGATATACTGATTCACCGGAAGCCGTATCAGATAATACATAATCAGGCTCAGAATAAGATAATGAAACATATACAGCCCGAAAGATCTTTTTGACGCATAGTTGAGAAAGGAATTCGAAAAATTGAGATATTTCGAGGCCAGGCCTGTAAAAAACATCACCAGCGAGTATTCCGCTGTTCCCCTGAAAAAAGCCAGAACGAGTTCATACACATATTCATCCGAACTGTATAATGACATAAAGATATCCATAGATTCGCCGGCATAGCTGAAAAAGATAAAAGCCGGGGCGGCAAGGCAGGCCGCTGTTAGAAAAAACGCACGGTTTCGCCATATTGCGTTCACAATGCTGCCGTTCTCCGCAATAATATAACCGAGAATAAAAAAGCTGAAATACACGGTGAGATTTGCCCAGTCGGCGTAAAGATTCTGAAATCCGGGAAAAAACGGACGGAACAGCATTTCAAAGATAATAAAAACTGCCACGGGATAATGATATTTCTGCCCCTTGCCAGGAAAGCGCCTATTGTGGAAAAAATCTGCATCTTATCTTTTAAAATGACACGAAGCAAAACAAGAACAAGTGAATATACAAAAAGGTATGCCAGAAACCAGAAATGCCCCCAGCCCAGATACTTTCCAAAACCTAGAAAAAACTCAGGATAGAAGGAAAACAGAGAGCCGCTGTATCCGTACGTATTGCGGGCAAGCAGGTAGGCTGACGGCGGACAAAGGAACAGAATTCCGAACAGGGCCGGAACCAGCAGTTTTTTGCACCGTTCAATAAGATATTCCCTGTTTGTACGCTTTCGCAGCGCATACCATGTGGATATTCCTGATACAAAAAAAAGTATACGCATAAACCAGAGATTGAAAAAAAGCGACTGAATGAAAAAAAACAATGACCGGTCCGCTTCAGGGTATATACATAGGCGTCGCCTATATGTGAAAAAGTAATGGCGCTGTGGTGGGGGACCAGAAGGGCGACAGCAATAACACGAAGCCAGTCAAGATAATATTCCCTTTGTTTGTTTTCCTGTA
The DNA here is from genome assembly GCF_022376835.1 of Brucepastera parasyntrophica. Lineage (GTDB taxonomy): Bacteria > Spirochaetota > Spirochaetia > Treponematales > Treponemataceae > Brucepastera > Brucepastera parasyntrophica. The sequence continues at coordinate 2,926,505 of NZ_CP084606.1, read as the reverse complement.
TTTGCATTGATATGTACCTCCACTTTCAGTTTTCTGTATATAGTTTCTTTTTCGAATAAAACGAACGAATCATTCATTCGTTTTATTGTCGGGTTTCGATCATCCGGCTCATGAACATCAGCTACATTTTATAGGCCCGAATCAGGGATTCAAGGCAAAATGATTTCGCAAGTTCATCAGGAATATCATCCCGCGGTTCAAATGAAGTGTATTTTATATCAATACCCCACCAGGTCATTGCTTCCACAATAAATAAAACACAGAGATCAGGGGACGCTGTTTTCCTGATATGCCTGCGCTCAATATATATATCAATATATTGGCGCATGAGGCCAAAAAAAGTATGTCTGTAATCTTTATAGGTATTAAAAAGGTCCCGGAAAACTGACGGATTGTTTTCCAGAATCATCAGGCCGGCTCCGTACTGATGAATCATATCAAACGCGTCGGTAAGCATTTGCCTGAAAGGATAGTTTTTCGCCATTGACTTGAGCGGCCGGGCAAAGATACGGTTTTTCTCCCTGAAAAAATCTTTTATTTCTTTGTCGAGGCCGGTAAACAGGTCATCGGAAATCGGAAAGGAAAAATCGCTGTTTATATATTCCGGGTCCAATACGCATTTTAATACAAAGCCGAGAATGGCTTTTTTCCCTGAAAAAAGATCATAAAGGGAGCCGACAGAAATCCCGCATGCCCTGACAATATGACTCACCTGGGTCTGCGCATATCCCGGTTTTATAAAAAGGCGGCTTGAAGCGTTAAGTATTTTCCCCAGTCTTTCATCTGTCATTTTTCTTCCTTCAATAAAGCGAACGAATGATTCGTTCGATTTATATAATAAGTCCGCTCATCAAAATTGTCAATAGTTTTTTCAGATAAAATATGCGGGGTATTTATCAGAGAGAATCAGGTTTTTATAAACCGTTTCCGTACAAAAACCGGAGAAAAAAAATGTCCGGAGAAAGGCCGGACCAGTATCCGGCAAATCCCGCGGACAACTTCATGTTTTCGTATAAAAACACGCGGAAGATTTATCCGGAGGAAGAGCGCTGCGCCGGCACTCCTCTTTCCGGATATAGATAAGACAAAAACTATTTCATGGCTTCGGAAACCGCTACTGCAACGGAAACGGAGGCGCCTACCATTGGATTATTCCCCATACCGATGAGGCCCATCATTTCTACGTGGGCCGGAACGGAGGAAGATCCGGCAAACTGGGCGTCGGAATGCATGCGGCCCATAGTATCGGTCATTCCATAGGAAGCCGGGCCGGCCGCCATATTGTCCGGATGCAGGGTGCGTCCCGTACCGCCGCCTGAGGCAACTGAAAAATACTTTTTGTCCTGTTCGACGCATTCCTTTTTGTAGGTCCCGGCGACAGGATGCTGGAAGCGGGTCGGATTTGTCGAATTTCCGGTGATGGAAACATCAACGCCTTCCCTGTGCATGATGGAAACGCCTTCGCGGACGTCGTCGGCCCCGTAACAGCGGACCGCGGCGCGGTCGCCGTCGGAATACTTGTATTCCTTAACGACTTTAAGCTCACCCGTGAAATAGTCGAATTTTGTCTGCACATAGGTAAAACCGTTAATACGGCTTATGATCTGCGCCGCGTCTTTTCCGAGGCCGTTCAGAATTACCCTGAGCGGGGTACTGCGGGCACGGTTAGCGCTTTTCGCAATCCCGATCGCGCCTTCGGCGGCCGCAAAGGATTCGTGACCGGCAAGGAAGGCGAAACACTTGGTTTCATCGGAAAGAAGCATCGCTGCGAGATTTCCGTGACCGATACCTACTTTGCGGTCATCGGCGACAGAACCGGGAATGCAGAAAGATTGCAGGCCCTCGCCGAGCGTTTTTGCGATTTCAACAGGATTGCTGTCACCCTTCTTGATTGCAATTGCGGCGCCCACGACATAGGCCCACTTTGCGTTTTCAAAACAGATAGGCTGAATGTCTTCAACTATTTTATATACATCAACGCCTTTGTCAGTACAAACGGTCCTGGCTTCCTCAACAGAATTAATGCCATACTTTTTAAGGAGCGGAAGTATCTGGTCAATTCTGCGTTCATAGCTTTCAAATAATGCCATCGTAATACCTCCTATTCCTCGCGGGGGTCAAGCAGTTTGACTGCCCCCGCTTCTTCTGTTGTGCGGCCGTAACTCCCTCTTGCTTTTGCCATTGCGTCCTGGGGAGAATCGCCTTTTTTAATGAAATCCATCATTTTTCCGAAATTGATGAATTTATAGCCGATAATCGCGTCATCCTTATCGACCGCAATTTCCTCAACATAGCCTTCGGCCATTTCAAGGTAGCGGGGACCCGTTTTGAGCGTCGCGAACATGGTGCCGACCTGGCTTCTGAGTCCCTTGCCGAGATCTTCAAGCGACGCGCCGACAACAAGGCCGCCTTCGGAAAAAGCAGACTGGGTGCGTCCGTAGACGATCTGGAGAAAAAGCTCTCTCATTGCGGTATTGATTGCGTCACACACCAGATCGGTGTTCAGGGCTTCCAGCACTGTTTTGCCGATGAGTATCTCGGAGGCCATTGCAGCCGAGTGGGTCATGCCCGAACAGCCGATGGTTTCAACCAGCGCTTCCTGAATAATACCGTCCTTTACGTTAAGCGTAAGTTTGCACGCACCCTGCTGGGGAGCGCACCACCCCACGCCGTGCGTAAAACCGGAGATGTCCTTGACTTCCCTGGCCTGGACCCACTTCCCTTCTTCGGGGATCGGAGCGGGACCGTGATTCGCGGCCTTGGCAAGCGGACACATGTGTTCTACTTCTGCCGAATAAATCATTCTTTTTCTCCTTAAAAAAATATCAAAAAAACCGGCCTCAACGCGGACGGTTCTGTTTTTCCGGGTCAAAGTATATACAATCAGATGGTAAATTTCCAGTAGAAAAAGATATATGAGGTGTTTTTCACATCTTTTTATATCCGGGCACGGCCTGTCCGCCGGATTCGGGCTGTCCCGCATCCGGCAGTTATGGCTAAAGGTACTGGCTTACTGTTCCAGGCAAACGACACGGAAGCCGATACTGTCGTCTTTAGTTGTCGGATAATCGGTGTTCCGGTTATCCAAATTACAGCTGGGAGATGAAGCACTAAAATATGCTCCGCCCCGGTAAATATGTTCGCTGCCGGAGGCTTCTCCTTTTGGATCAACCAGAAGCCCCGAGCCATAGGCGCTGAGAGAACTCAGGTCCCAGCACCATTCTTCCACATTTCCGGTCATATCATACAATCCAAGTTCATTCGCGTACTTTTGGCTTACATCATGTATTGTGTTTTGCGCATTTCCGGAATACCAGGCGTAGTCATCCAGACTGTTTGTACCGGTGGAACCTGCAAACTCTTTGCTGTATCCGGTTGTATTTTCCGCGCCATCATTTCCACTATCGGCGCCCATGGCGGCCCACATCCATTCCATTTCGGTCGGCAGGCGGTAACCGTCCGCGTCCCAGTCGGCCGTAACGGCGTCCCAGTCGGCGTCATTCTGGATAGAATCGGAAGGCAAAGGCAGCCAATCGTCAGGATCGGTCGAGTTTTTTATGGTATACACAGGGGTCTTATTCTCAAGCAAACTCAGTCTGTTGCAGAATCTAAGGGTATCATACCAGCTCACCTGTTCAACCGGGGCATTCTCAATCTTGACCAAACTGGGATTGGTCCCCTGCCCCATGACTGCTTCCCACTGTTTCTGGGTTACTTCGGTTTTTCCCATTCTGAAAGAGCTGGTAATCCGGGTGATGTTTTCAGAAGCGGAATCGCGCTGGAAACTGCCTGCGGGGACAGTTACCAGACCGAGATATTCACGGGTAATTGTCAGGGTATATGTCTTTTGTGAAACCTGTCCGGCCCGTATTGTTATTGCGGTCTGCCCTTCTTCGAGAGTGATGGTATACATATTATTGGAGCCTTCAATTTCATTGAAATATACGGAATCAGAAGAATCAGCGGGAGAAGCGGAAATTATAAGGGTCGAAACATCGGCGGGTATGGTCAGGGTATAGTCCGTCAATTCAGAATTAAAGGCCGGCGTATATGCATAAGACGTGGTGGAACCCAAAACGGTCAGATTTCCGAGGAGTCCGCCGGAGGAGGTCCCGCTGATGTTAATATCAATCCAATAGGTATTTATGTATCCATCTGCGGACGTCAGTTTTATGTAGACCGTTCCATCGGAGGGACTCACAGTCTGTCCGGGTTCATAGATAACGGTGGTGTCTGTCTTTTCAGGGGTTCCTGACACCAGGATTCCGTTCACGCCGGAAGGCACGGTTATTGTATAGCGGGTTATATAGGGATCAAACGGAGGAACAAGCGTAAAAGAATCCCCCGAACTGCCCACCGCGGAAGCTTCAAGAGCAGTAAGGCGGGGCGCATCAGGAGAAATATATTTTTCCATTTTCAGGCTTACCAGGTTTGTTCCCTGCATAACGGTAAACAGTCCTGTTTCCGCGGAATAGGAGTCCTGGGTTATTTCGTCCCATATTGAAGCATATATCATGATACGGTCGCCGGCCTCAACGCCGTCGATGGTAACGGACATTGTTGTTTTTCCCGCCGGCCAGGTATAGGTATATTCCTTAAACCGCTCGGCGTTCCCCTGTCCGTCCCAGAGCACGCTTATGAACAGGGTATAATCATATTCCGCGGGGTCCACCGCCCTGCCCGACAGGTCCCGTACAAGGCCCTCGGGCAGATCAATATTCATCTCCATAGAATTGCCGCGGGGCGGAGGGAGCAATCCCGAACAGGACGCGGCCATTATAACAAGCATTATGGCTGAAAGAAGCGAAATTCCCGGAATAATCTTTTTGAACGGATTTATCATATTCATACTGTACCCCCCGGCCGGCGCCGGAAACAAGTATTGTTTAGCCAAATAATTCAGATTATTCGGCTATTTCCGATTGTACGTGTTTCTGATATAACGAACCAGCTGATTCTTTATATCAGAAATGTAACTTAAAGGAGTATAACCGGAAAAATCAATTCCCGGCAATCAAGATTGTGCCATAAAACCATAGTGTATGCAAGAAAGGATTTCCGCCGGTCTTTTTAATTATAGCACATATATGACTGATTTTCCCGCATTCAGTGAAAAAAAATACACAGCTGCTTTCGCCTGGCCAGAGAAAATCGGCGGGGAAGGAAAACAGATACTATTTTTCCGGAAACAGTACAGAAGCAGACAGGCAGGGTAACGCTTGTTAACCTGTATATTAACGACTGTTCATATATAAACCGCGGAACGGCACTATTTACAGGTGCAGTTTGTATCCCACAGAAGGCATAAAGCGGATAAGATGTCCTATGCGGACAGTTTCCCAGCCGTAAAGGAATTGTCTGTTCAGAAAGTCAAAGGTAAGTCTGAGATCAGCCACTATGCTGCCCGGTCCTATTCGCCAGCAATAGTCAGCGCCGGCAGTGATTCCGACATTGACAACAGGCCGGAGGAAATCACTTTCCTGTGATTCCGAATCATCTTCATATTTCTGCCCGGCAAGGAACATGGTAATATGGGGGCCTATGAATAAGTGAGCGTTTCCCTGGCCAAGTAAAAATGAAAAACGGGCCAGGACAGGAATGGAAAGGGTCATGGCTGAAAAAGCTGCGGAGCCTTTCCCGTACAGATCGGATATGGGAGTGTAGGAATACTTTTCCGCGCTGAATTCCACCTCAGCCTGAAGGGCTATCAGATCGGTAAAAGTATAGGCGCCGAACAATGTCCCGCCGAAGCCGATGCTTGCCTTTGTTTCCTTAACCTCTTTTCCTCCGGCGGCTGTGATAAGACTGAAATTACCTCTGAGTCCGACTTCAAAATTTTCCGCAGTACCGGCCTGGAATATAAAAAATACCAGTAATAATATGACTGCCGTTTTTTTCATAGTTCCTCCAGATGTTGACGGAATTATAATATATCCGTCTTATTCCTTCCGCCATTTGATGGTGACCGAGCAGAATTCAAGTTCGGGAGAACGGATAGTATGGAATGAAGACAGATTTTCGCCGGGAGAATCGGGAAACAGAGACAGCAGTTCGGCGGTCATACCAGCCAGCATTTCCTTCTTATACTGCACGACAAGCTGGTCCGGCACATATCCCTTAAAAATATTTTCGGGAACGCTGTTAAAGGCCCAGCTGATGTACCGGATATTATTGACATGACGGTTTGTATCTATATCCCCGTAACCGACAGTAATGGGCTGGCTGATCAGTGAAAAGTCAGCAGGTATGTCATCCCTGCTGACAGCGGGAACGTCATCTATGGTAACAAAGGAAGCCGCCGTTTCGGGAGAAACATCATAGTTTGCGGCTATTTCTTCGGACACGGAGATAGGCCGTCTTTTTTCAGTATCAAAATAAAGCCAGTTTGAACGGCCTTCGGCCAGAAGAGTACCGTCAGCCGAGGTCATGGAAAAAACGCGGTCCGACATAAAACGCTTCATCGCGTTGACCCGGGTGGAAACCTTTACAGTATCGCCAAAAACGGGAAAACGGTGGATTCTGATGTCCCATTTGAGCATAATCCATACGGAGTGATTTGTTTCATAAAAATCGAGCGAATATCCCCGCTGTTCACTGTCCAGAATCGCAACATCTTCAAAGTATTGCACAACTCCGGTCAGCGGGAGCCGCTGTTTTATATCCGCTTCATAATAATGCACAAAATAATCACGCGAAAAAGGCATATATTAAACTCCTGTTTTTTATACTCCGTTAAGTTCCGTTTCTGATATAAAGAATTAGCTAATTATTTATATCAGAAACACGTACAATCGGAAATAGTCAAATAATGCGAGATTATTTGACTATAAAAATATACGGAAGAACAGGCGGAAAACAAAACCGCCTGTGTAAAACGTACCATAATAGAGAAAAAAAGTACAGGGAAGGACCGTATCAGTAAAAGTATCCGGAGATTTTTTCAGCTGCTCCCGGGATATCAGCGTGAACGGTCAATTATACACTGTTTTTTCAACCGGAGTATTTTCCTTTATTTCAAGCAGGGCCCGTTCAGTCAGGAACCCCCTGCCGCCTCCCTTTTCGCCGATTTTATAGGAAGCAAAAACAATTGCGTTTTCCATAGCTGTATAGGGATTTTTGTCTTTGTTATAAAAATATAAAAAGGCTGAAAACAGGGCGTCGCCGGCGCCGACCGTGCTCTGTATTTCACGGACCCGGACGGAGGAATAGAGAACCTGCTTATCGTCACTTCTGGAATACAGGAGCGCACCCCGCTCACCCATACCGACAACAATAATGGCGCAGCCGAAAGCCTTGCCCAGTTCCCGCAAAAACGCGGATTCCCTGCCCTGAATATATTCATTGCTCAAAAAGAGGATATCGGCCGCGGCCATAAAATCCCTGTTAAAATCATCTTCGATACTGCTGACCACATGGACATCTGTCGCAATAAGTTTTCCCTGGTCCTTTGCGATACGCAAAAGTCCCCGTGAAAAATTGATGTTGCATAAAACCGCTATATCGCAGGGTTTTAAAACCCTGACAAAGATTTCCTCAGGATACAGATTTTCCTGTATATCTTTTAAATCAAGTATGATTTTCCTTTTTCCTTCGGAATCGAACATTACCACCGAGCAGGGAGTATTATTAATCTGTTTCAGAATGGCGTCGGTTTGAATATCGAGCGCATTTACTTCACTTTCTATTATATCGCCATACATATCGCTGTTTCCTATAAGCGAACACAGGCGGGGCTCCGCGCCAAGGGTTTTCAGGGCCTTTGCCACATTGTATCCGACGCCGGACACGGACGCGTCTATTCCGTTAAACTGGAAATCAATCGGCGCATATTCTATGGGAAACTGCCGCACAAAAACGCTTGTTTCCACATTTATCATTCCCGAAACCAGTATCTCTTTCATTATCATTCCTCCTTGTTTCCGGAAAAAGAGGATGTTCCCAATGTATTCCGGACGCGCGTATTCAGTATACTCCTTTAACTTAGAATCGGAAATAGTCAAATAGTTCAGATTATCTGACTTTATATCAGCTTTTCAGCAAAAAAGGGAGTTTTTCGCCGCGAACCCGATTACATTTGCGCTTTTTACCAAAAAGGTTTATATTAATATTATGCAGGATGAAACAATTATTTCGACAAGCAAAATCGGGCAGCGGCTGGACGCGATTTCAAAGAACGAGCAGGTTTCCTACCTTATGTTTGAATCAAAAAAAGTTCCTCTTGTAAGCAAGATAAAAATAGGCAGGGCGCCTGATAATGATGTGGTAATTGACAGCAAGCTTGCGAGCCGGTATCACGCGGTTATCCAGAAAATCAAGGATGATTATTTTATCAGCGACCTTGACAGCACCAACGGGACTTTTTTGAACGGACAGGCAATTCCCAAGGGGAAATATGTAAAGCTCGGTCCGAATGACAGGATAACAATCGGAAAAACCAATCTGAGCATTACCTGAGTTTGTCTACAATGGATACGGTCCGCCAGCAGATTTCTTCAATTTATTCCAGAAGCGCGATCCCCGACGGAACGCAGTATATGGACCTGGCCGGAAAAACCGCGGAAATACTCCGGTCCGAAGATGAAAGGCTCCGTCCGCAGGACCGCGGCGGTGAATCCGGCGGACTCCTTCTTCTGGGAGCCATCATATCTGATATTCCCACAATTATTGTTCCCGATCTTCACGCGCGGATGGAATTTATAACCGCGCTCCTCGATTACTGTCCGGAAGAAGAAAGCGTGCTTTCTTCTCTTTCCGGAAACAGTATTCGCATTGTTTTTCTCGGAGACGGGTTTCATTCGGAACGCAGGGGGATAAAACGCTGGAACAGGGCCTACAGGGAATTCCTGGCCGGCAATATTCTCAGCCCCGGCATGCATGATGAAATGAGGGAAAGCCTGGGACTCATGGAAATGGTGATGGTCCTGAAATGCTCTTTTCCGCAGCAGGTCCATTTTCTCAAGGGAAATCATGAAAACATAAAAAATGAAGAAGGCGGAGGAAACCATCCCTTTTATAAATTTGCCGATGAAGGAGAGATGGTCAGGGATTATATACTGGAACAGTACGGCCCGGAATTTCTTGATACCTATTCCATGTTTGAAAAGGCCCTTCCTCTCTGCGCGATTGGAGAACGGTTTATGGCCTCCCATGCCGAACCGCGTTTTTTTTATGATGAAAAAAAACTGGTAAACTGCCGTTTTTTCCCCGAAGTTGTCGAAGGCCTGACATGGACAGGAAATGATGAGGCTGAACCCGGAAGCGTGCAGCGAATGCTTGAATATTATCTGCCCGGTGTGGCGGACTCGCTGTATTTCGGGGGACACCGGACCGTTGACGCCTGCTACGCGCTGAGGGCGGAGGACCGTTTTGTCCAGATACATGATCCGAACGCTTACAGAATCGCAATTGTTCCGTCAGACAGAAGTTTTGATTTAAAAACTGATATCAGGAGTGTCCGATAATGGCGAATTTACCGGAAAAAATCGGAAAGTACAAAATTGTTTCCCTTGTTGCAAAGGGAGGGATGGGAGCCGTTTACAAGGCCATACATCCGGAACTGAAACGGTATGTAATTATAAAAAAACTGTCCATACGCGCAAACCCTGCAATCATTGAACGGTTCAAGCGCGAAGCAAAAATCATGCTGGATTTGAACAATCCCCATATTGTACATTTTTATGATTATTTCAGGGAAGGAACATCCCATTATATTGTACTTGAATTTGTCGACGGCATGTCTCTTGATATTCTCCTCAAGCGGAAAAAAAAGTTTTCCGGCGAAATGGCCCTGCTGATCCTGCTCGATATAAGTCTTGCGCTGAAATACGCCCATGACCATGGTATTGTACACCGCGATGTAAAGCCGGGAAATATTCTCATTTCAAAAAGAGGCGAGATAAAACTCGCCGATTTCGGAATTGCCGCGACTGAATACGGGAACGGGGATGATGTTCCCGAAGGAAGCGGACTTGCCGCGCGCGCAGCCGCGGCAGCGGGAAATGAAGATTTAACTCTCGCTGGTTCAACGCTCGGGACCCCGTCCTATATGCCGCCGGAACAGTTCGATGACAGCAGTACAGTCGATAAGCGGGCTGATATCTATGCGGCAGGTGTTATGCTGTATGAGATGGTGACCGGAAAAAAACCGTACCCCGGAGGTTTTAATCCTGAAACGCTGGCGCGGATCCGCAGGGGCAGATATCCTTCACCAAAAAAAAGCAATCCCAAACTGCCCTCTCTTGTATGCCGCCTGATTCATAAAATGATGAGGCCGGACAGAAAAAAGCGCTATCAGGATATGTCCCCTGTAATAAAAAAATAAAAGCCTTTCTCAGACATTACCCGGTCCATGATATACGCGTGACCATGGTAAGGAATATGCTTACATCCAATGTTGAAGAGCCGGTGTTTTCCCAGAAAAAAAATCCCTTACAGCGGGCCATACTCATTTTTTTCCTTGCGGTTTTTATCGCGGTATCCGGCTGGTTTTTATGGGACGCGGGTATCATACACCGGATATTTTTGTGGCCCTGGTTCTCTCCGGTGACTGTTTCCATGCAGCTCCCTCCGGCGATCCAGGACCCGGAAGATATGCAGTTCCGTGTTTTTTATTTTATTGACGATGAAAATACGATTCCTGAAATCGACAAGGCGGCGAGATTACTCATATTACGGAATAACCCGAAAGACAGAAAAAGGCAGGACACTTCACCGCCGGAACGTCTCGTGTTCTCCAGCAAGCCGCTCTGGCTGCGCCCGGGAAAATACCGGATAAAAATTGTTTCAGGGCCGCGGATATGGTGGCATTCCTTTGTTCTGGGAAAGGAAGGAATGACAATCCAGCCCGATTTCGGCGGGATAACAAAACGTACTCTGGGTGTACGGATACATACGGCGGACGCCCTGACCGGAAAAGATATCACGGCAAAATCCCGGTACAGTATTTTATATAATGGCAGATGGGTACAGCCGGAAACCATACCGGCTGAACGCCTGCTGACTGACGCGGTATGGAAGTTCAGGCTTGAAGCCGACGGGTATGTTCCCAGTGTGTTTTCACTGAAAATAGGCTGGTTCCAGGATGAACTTGCCATTGAGGCGTCCCTTACACCGGAACAGGAGTAAGTCCGTCTTCAAAAAAACTAACAGACAACAGCTGCAAAAACTGAAGCATGTGTATGATATTGCGGTTTTATGTGTATAAGCTTACACAATAGTATGTGTAAGCTTATATCTGATATATGACGGATACAAATATCGGAAAAATATCTATTACAGCACATCAGGCCTCCCGAAGGATAACACCGTTTTTTTTCTTCCCTGTTTACATTTGGAATTCAGATGTTTATTTACAGAAGCGGGATGCCCGTTTTTTCACATTCCTCTTTCATGCTGTCAGGCCATACAGATACCTGGGTTTCGCCTATATGGGCCTTTCTGAGAAAAAACATACAAAGCCGGGACTGGCCTATACCGCCGCCGACAGTCTGCTTCAATTTTCCGTCAAGCAGTTTTTTATGAAAGTACAGGGAAGCGCGTTCCGGACAGCCTCTGTATTCAAGCTGTTCCTTAAGGGTCTGAGGACTTACGCGGATACCCATTGAAGAAAGTTCAAAAGCCTGTCCGAGAATATTGTTCCATACAACAAGATCGCCATTAAGGCCATGATAGCCGTTTCCTGTATCGGTTATCCAGTCGTCATAATCCGGAGCCCTTCCGTCATGCAGGGTTCCGTCGGGCAGGGGATATCCGATGCCAATAATGAAAATTGCTCCGTATTTTTCAGCGGCGGCGGTTTCCCTGGCTTTCGGGCTTAAATCCGGATATTCGCGGTAGAGGTCTTCGGCATGGATAAAGGTTATATTTTCCGGGAGAACAGGGGCGATCTGCGGATAATTATCATAAATGAAAAATTCAGTCCGTTTGAGTGTTCCGTAAATACGTTCTACTACTGTTTTCAGAAAAGCAAGATTGCGGCTGGTTTCTTCCATGGCCAGTTCCCAGTCCCACTGATCCACATACAGGGAATGGATATTATCCAGTTCCTCATCAGCCCTGATTGCATTCATATCAGTATAGATTCCGAAACCTGAGGCAAGCTGGAGTTCCGCGACCTTGAGACGCTTCCATTTTGCGAGGGAATGAACTATTTCAAGTTCCTGCTCATTCATGTCTTTTACGGGAAAATGGACCGGCCTCTCAATACCGTTCAGGTCGTCATTAATACCCTTGCCCCTCGGCACAAAAAGCGGAGCGGTAACGCGGGTAAGATTTAATTCAGTAGACAGTGCAAGCTGAAAAAACTCCTTTATACGGATAATAGCCTGCTCCGTTTCTTTGACGGTCAATATCGGTTTATAATTCGGCGGGATAAAAAGCTGGGACATCAGTTACCTCTTTACATTGCGGATAATTACGCCGACAGTTTACTGTTTTTTGCCTGTATAAGTCCAGCAGGTAAGAAAAAAATGATTTAAAATTCCGCCGGGATTTTTAACCTTCCGGTTTTGAAAAACAGTTCACTGTTTTTTTCTGAGGGTTTTTGCCATTCCATAGGCAAGAAGGCTCAGAACAAGCACAGCCAGAATGAGTACAGACCATAAAATGATCTGCTGATAATCCGGTCCGCTGTGTCCGGAGAGTTTTTCAGGACGGTAAATTTCTTCACCTATAATCACGGAGGGAAGCGGGTCACGGTCTGCAAGCGGACCAAGGTAGGAATTTTGCACAGGTTCATAATCGCTGTTTCCGTATGCCAGAATCCAGGGCCCCTCTCCCCGGGCAAAGAAAACCAGACGGTAAGGCTCCCACTCAAGCAGCATATCCGGAACAACGGCAAAGGGAATATCAGCCATCGAGCTGATCTGCCAGAATGGGGCATTTGATGAAATTTCAAAGGGTTTGTTTTTTTGTTCAACACCGGAAGCGTCCGCCTTTAAATAGTAGATAGTGCCTTCCCGCCGGTATGCCCAGGGATCTTTTTCAGAAAATCTGTTTTTTATTATGATACCCATTGAATCAGGGGCCGGAAGAAGAAAGTCTATATGCGTCACCGGAAAGTATCCGTCTGAATCATATTGTATTGACAGGCTGTCTCCGCTTTTTATTCCGTGGACCATGGTTTTTCTGAGATTTCCGGCATCTTTAACAGGGGCAAATACGGCTCTGACTTCTTTCAGAGGCGGGGTGTTTGCTCCGAATTTTAAAATAAGATACTTTGAGTTTTCAGGAATTTCAACAGTATTGCGGCTTGATGAAGGGGAATTTTTATAACGGGCTATTGTCTGGCGTTTATCGGTTTTCCGCCATGAATCAAGATCATTGCTGTACTGTATTTCGATAAAACTGTTAAACTGTTCTTCTCCTGTGCCGGTTTCAAGAATCAATGAAGTAACCGGCGCGGGAAGCCCGGTAAGATCAATAAGATAGGAGTTATCCTGCCCCGCTGAAAATGACGACTGGATACCGCTTCCTGTCACCCGTACTACGGTACCTTCCGCATCAACCTGTATATCGGTTTTTCCCGGCAAATTATTTTTCTGCTCAGGGAGCCAGGAGAAAAAGGGGACGGGCGCCGGCGGATGGAGAATTGTTTTTTCTTCGGATTTCAAAAGCTCGAAAGGTACCATAACGCCGCCGGAATCAAAAACCCTGATATCTCCAAGATCGCTTCTTTCAACATGCCGATATATATTTTCGGGAAGCTCAAGGAACATAAATTCTCCCGCAGTTCCGTCTATCAGCATTTGTCCCGCAAAATTCTCAGGAGACTGCGCCGTCTCCGCAGAAAAAAGTGGAAAAGCGAATATAATAAAAAGGATATATAAAAGACGTTTAAAGTTTTTTTCATTTTGTTCTTTCTCCAACTGCTGTTTTTTTGCCGAAGGCGGCAGAGGGGCTGCCCAGCCGATAAAAAGCAGTAATAAGCCTGCGGCAAAGAAGGAAATAATTCTGGTTACTGTTCCGGTGTGGGCAAGATCGACCACAAGAAGTTTTATAATATCCGCAACGGTCAGCACCGCGCCAGCCAGCCATATCCCCCGGATTTTCTTTTTATGACCTGCAAGAATATGAATGATACCGTACACGCCCCAGACTATTAAAAGTATCAGATGAAAAGTCCCTGAAGCAGGAATTCTGTAAAATGGTACATGGAACAGGTAGTGGCAGGAACGCGCGGCCATTGCCGTCAGCCACAGAAAAACCATGCCGTCAACAATTGCAAACAGTGTCCATTTTCCGAATGAAACGGAAACCCCGCTCTTCCGGACTGAAAGCTGCCACAATGCTATAATTACAATGCAAAAAGCCTGCATAAGTTCAAGCGGATTCAGAACCGGTATATATAAAGGAAGAGGACTCGGATTGCCCGCAGAAAAAAGCGTACCGATAAACCAGCATGAGGTCGCGGCGCATAATATGCCGGGCAATACGACAAAGAGCAATCGCCTGCGGTATTCGGAAGCTGCTGCCAGATATTTTGCGGTCACGGAAATGGCTGCAACACAAAGCCAGGAAGGAAGAATGCCCATCAGACTTGTCCATGATTCGGAGAGCTTCCACATCTGTGTATATGAACGGCCTGTGCAGGTAAATACAATCACTGATAACAGAATGATGAGCAGCATCCAGACTGAATGAATGCGGACTGGTAATTCTTTTACAGTAAAAACCAGCATAAAAATCTGGCCTGCAAAAAACAAAAGCCAGCCCCACACATATATATGCGTAAAAAAATTGAAAGTCAGTATTTCCAGCGGTTCGCGGAAAAGATAATGGCCTATACGCCAGAGTAAAATTCCGGATACTCTGAATACCGCGAAAGCAAGCGGGCCAATAGCCGCGAATCCGAGAGGAGGAAACCGGAACAGTTTTCCCAGCCCGAAAGCCGCAAGCGCCGACACGGAAGCAACTATAAAGAAAACTTCAGCGGCTTCTGTTTTTGAGGATGAACCGAAAACAGAATGAAGTTCCGCGTACCAGATAATAAACCACCATAAAAGTCCCCAGCAAAGGAGTACTCTCTCCCAGAAAACTTTCCCTGATATGCTGTTAGGTTTTTCCGTATTGTCCGGCTTATCTTTGAGCGCTTCGGGCAGTGTAGTTGACGCAGTTGTCTTACCCGATATAACAGCCATAAACAGGGCTGATACTGAAATAATCAGGCCCCCGATAAACAGCGGATTTCTGAAATAAGCCGCATTTCCCGGCGTATATGTATGGCCGGAAATAAAAAACAGAGCCGCGATAATATGAAGAATAATTCCGGTTACAGTGACCTTCCGGCTGCTGAAGCGGACCCCGTAATAAAAAACCAGAGCTCCTTCAGCGGCCCATATTGCGCCGGTTATTTCCGGAGACAGCTCAAGGGGAATCGCCAGGTTCCCGAGGAATACGGAGATTCCCAGATATACTTCAGCAAGACGGCGTATACCGGGACCCTTGATTTTCCAGATTATAAAGGTAAACAGGAGATACAGCGCTGAAAATATAATGGAAATAATGGTCAATCCATGATCAAAGCGGGAAAAAATCTGCCAGTGCAGTATCGCCCCGACAAGAGGAGTTCCAAGTGTCAAAGGTAAATCAATATATTTTTTTACATCCAGTTCATTATGTTTTGCCGACCGGATTCCAAGAAAGGTAAACAATAACATATAGGCAAACATAAAAGGTTCAACACTGAAAAACAGCGGAGCGGTATAATAACGTATAACCCAGAACAGCGACATCCCGAATGTACAGATAAAGGCAAGAAGATTCAGTCCTTTCCAGTGGCGGAAGCGGCTTATTACAAGGACGGCAATGTCGAGTATCAGATAATATGAAAATAATGCTATATGACTGCCGCTGCCGTCTGAGATGAGGACAGGGGCAAGGAAACCGCCAAGCAAACCGAAGACCGCAAGAGGCTGCGCGTTCTGCAAAAGCGCAAGTATAATGGTAGGAGGAATAAGGAGGCTTATTAAAACAAGCGCCGCAGGGGACGATAAAAGGGATGTCAATTTAAATGCCGCGAAAAAAGACAGATATAAAATGCCGATTCCCCCGCCCTGCATAACAAGGGCGTACACCGGTTTTCGCAAGCGGAAACGCCAGCCGAAAACAAGCATCAGCAAACCTGCAATAACTGCCAGGGCTATGCGCATTTCAACTGAAAAAAGTCCGCGGCTCGCCATGTAAGTCAAAAAGAGGACAAAAGCTATAAAAAGCAGAATGACTCCGCCCGCCACCCACAAATTTCCGCCCCTGATAAAAGAACGCAATGATTTCAGTAAAGAAGACTCGTTTTGTTTTTTTTCTGCCTTAACCGCAGCCACAGCAGGGAGAGCCTTTGTTACAGGAACCTGCGTTTCAGGCTGCACCGGGGCGGCTGCAGATATGGGATCCCCCGTTTTCGCAGCTTCGACTTTTTCCGCAGCAGGAAGCGGGCTGTTTTGCTCCGCCCGGGCCTCCTTTACATCCTGTCGCGGTAACTCAGGCACAGGTTCATTATTCTCTGCGGCGGGGCCTGCTATAATATCCGTTAAATACTGTATTTTAGCAGCCTGTTCTTTAAACAGTTTTTGGAGCCGTTCTATTTCCCTGCGGTTTGAAATACTCCTGCTGTAATTTCCTTCGGCTCTGATTATGAGGCATATAACGCCAATAAAAATAAAGAGGAATATTCCTATTGCTATAAACAGTATAATTTCCATGTATTGTCCTAAAATTGAGACTGTGATGTCACCGCCTCATTGACCACGGCGGCCCGCCCTTCAGTATAAAGTATCTCATTTTTACTGTACCCTCACTATCCGGAATCGTCAAGTTTTCTTTTCAGGAAGTTCTGACGGGCAATATTGATTTTAAGATAAAACTGTACTATAAATTAAAAAATTAAAAGTTATGGGATATAATAGTGAGAAAGTTATTTTTTTATTTTTTTGATATCAGGTGTATACGCATATTCCCTTGATTTGATACAGCAGGAGTCCGGAGGTGGAACCATTTCACTAAACCGGTTATCACTTTTTTCGTCCCTTCTTTCTTATGTGTCACCGCCCGAAAAAGCACGGAATGTGTGGTTTATATTGATGCCATTAGGGTTCAATATTGATTCACGCGGAAATATCGGCGCGGAAATTAATATTGCAATGGTAAATATAACGCCATTCCCCTATTCCTCCCTGGGCATTGCGGGACATTTGACTTTGTCAAACCCAAAAGCTCAAATGATGGTGAAGGTTTCGGTTTTTTTGCCGGAGTAACAGCAAGCATAGGAGGACTGTATCCGGTAACAAACAGTATACGGCTGTTTGCGGATTTTCTGATTGGATTCGGAGCCGGTACGTCGCCGTGGCGAAAAGATATGGCTGTTTTCCGGCCCGGTTTTGACGCCGGAATATCTTTCAGGTTAGGACGAGTTATAATTGAATTGAAATATGCAGGGAAATGGCTTGAAAAGGACTGGTACATGAATACCATTTCTGCAGGAATCGGCGGAACAATGTAGCCCGGAAATTTTCTATCCGGCTTTTATAGCTTCAATTATTTCCTGTACAATTAAATCGTTTTCCTGTGAACCGTCAATTATAATTTTCGCTGCTGATATCAGCGTGTTTTGCATATGAAGATAGACGCTTCTCCCGCCCGAGAGATATTCCTGCAGTTCAATGAGAATCTCTCCTACACTTTCTTCTTTATCATATTCGTGAAGAATGCGCCGCGCCATGGCAATATCGAACGGAGTATCAATAAAAACATTCAGATCAATAAGTTTCTTGAGTTCGCTGTTTTCCCCGCCGAAAGGATATTCAATAAGAAGATATTCACAGTCGTTATTTTCATCCGCAATAATTTTCCTGATATCCTCCGCTAAAGGTCCGGTATCCCATTCATCATAATTACTGCCGCGCAACATCCATTCGGTAAGATTCTCCGGCCCATTAAATGTATAATCGGCGGCGAACAGAGCCTTTGAATTTTCCAGAGAGTTATTCAAAAGTCCGGTTATTTCCGTTTTTCCCCCGCCGGGAATTGATGACAGGGAAATAGTCCGGGTTTTCTTCATATAGGAATCCTCCCGTTTCAGTACTTAAGAAGTCGGATATTTTCTATGAATAATATACATCTATCAGATTAGCATAAGCAAATTTTCATACGGATTTTTTCAGGCTTTATGGAAACTATTTTTTTTCCTTGCCTGAAAAAGAATTCACCTGTAAGCGAAGCACCGTGGTTTGTTCCAGTATTCTGTTTTCATAATTATACGGCCCGGCCTCTCCCGCATAATGTTCCATCAGCAAATTCATTCCCCTGATTTTCTCATCAGGATCAGCCACGAGTTCCAGCAGTCCTGTTCCTACAAGGCTTTTATATTTCATACTCCAGCCGCAGGCATGCTTCGCTGAAACAAGTTCATGACCGGTATCAATCGAAAAGCATACCATGGGGTGTTCCGGAATAATGTCTATTTTTCTTCCTTCCTTCGCACTGTGAAAGTACAGGGACAGTTTTTCATCCCAGAAAAAACCGTAATTCATGGTTACTATATAAGGTTCTGTGCCGTCAAAAAATGCAAGATGACAAACATCACCTTCTAAAAGAATTTTTTTTATTTCATTTTTATCTGTAACCTCACGATCATGTCTCCGCACTTTTGCGCCTCCTTATTCAGAATTATTCATATACCTGTTATCAGGACTGTTATATAATATTGCCGGTCAATATACAATTGCCTTTCCATTTTTTGTTCCGGTGAAATCAGCATAAACGCAGATAACCGCCAAGGCATTTTCATCGACTTACAGAATTACATCATTTTCCCTAGTGTTAAGCCCCAGGAATTTTCTTTCAGGATTATGAAATCTTTTTTTCTGTAAAATTCAAGTGCGGCAGCATTCGCAAAGTCAACATTGAGATGTACGCCGGGACATTTTTTTTCGCGTAAAGTATTGAATACTGTATTAATAAGAACAGTACCGTACCCCCTGCCCTGAATATCGGGAAGCAAATCGATATGCAGATGCGCAGGATAGTCCGGAAACCAGAGGTCTTCGGGCGCTTTTTTTGTCCGGTGAATATTTTGAACATGCGCATGTTCGGCATCCGATTTTGTTTTCATACCGGCAGGATACCTCTTTCTGAGCGGAGGCAGCCATTCGGTTTCAAACCACTGTCTGAAGCCCGCGGTATCCGCCGCAGCAACAATATAACCCTTTGGGATCAGTGAATCTTCCGCAATAAAACACAGCTTCCGGTCAAAAAAAGATAGGGCGCCGCATAATATTGCCCTAAAATATAAGGGTCCGAAAAAAGATGAGAAGCATCCTTTCCATTATTACCTGTTTTAAGGCAAATACCATATAAATACGGAATATCGGACAGAAGAGCTGGTCTGATTATTATAGACATGAGATTTCCCCTTTTTTATTTTATTCCCTGTTTCTGAATAAAACAAGCGTCTGCATAATATCCGGGGACAACAAAAAAAAAGCAAGAAATGTTCAATTTCAGTTTGGTTTATGTGCAGAATATATATGGTATTGAGGAGGCTTCAAATGAAACAGAAATTATATGTGATTATGGCTGTAAGTCTTGCGCTATTTCTGGGATGCACGTCAGCGCCGGATAAACAAGTCAGGCAGGAAAATCCTGAATCGCGGCTGGAAAGATGGGCATATGATTTTACATCTCTTAAATCAAACAGGATCGGTGACCGTTCCATAAAAAATGTTAAAGTATATCTCCCGCCTTCATATTACACATCCGATAAATCCTATCCTGTTGTGTATTTTCTTCATGGATATAATGAAGTTCCGGGAGAGCTCGTGCGTTCGCTTGAATTTGCGGACGAGGCTTTTTCAGGGCAGGATGCAAAAGAAATGATTATTGTTGAACCGGAAGGAAGCAATTTGTACAGGGGATCATTTTACGTTAATTCGCCGGCAACAGGCAACTATGAAGATTATATCGCAAAGGAACTTGTTGCGCTGATTGATTCGAAATACCGGACTATAGCAAAAAAAGAAGCAAGAGGAATCGCAGGTTTTTCTATGGGCGGTTTCGGGACTCTGAATCTTGCCCTGAAACATCCCGATGTTTTTTCATGTGTCCAGGCCCTCGGCCCCGGAGTTTTTCCGAATTCAGAATTGACACCGGCTATTATGCGGACATGGGACTCAGGCTTTCTGACAGCATATGGCATTGTATTTTCTCCTGACATGACTGGTGAAAAACCCAAAGCTGAAATCCCAGTACTCGATGGATCGGAAATAGATAATGAAATTCTTGCCCGCTGGAACAAAGGTTTCGGTGACTGGGATAAAAAAATAGATGATTATAAATCCGGAGGAATCTCACTGAAAGCAATTATGATAATGTATGGGACCAGGGACTATTATCCCTGGATCAGGGAGGGCAGCGAATATCTTCACAAACTTCTGGATTCTTACGGAACTGAAAATACACTGAAAACTTTTGAAGGCGGACATCTGATTCCTCATACCTTTTTGAAAGAAGACTTCGTTCCTTTTTTCAGCAGGAACTTAAGTATCAATTAGTTATCTGTCCGTGTTTCACACAGTATACCGGAACCACTGAAAAGCTGAATATCAGAAAACAGATATTCAGCTTTTTAATGCCCGTTATATAATGGGATAATGAATTCCCATTTCACAATATGGTTCATACGCGGGCGGGACTTCCATTTGTTCAAAATGAATTTTGCTGAGGCTGCGGTCAATTTTGTCCGCCCATTCGCCTTCTATGAATCCGTATAGTTCCGCAAGTTTCTTCATATCAACCTCGGCGGCGCTGTGGAAGCCTATATACACAAATTTCGCATATTGTCCGGCAGGCAGATATACGGTTTCCCATTTTCCAGACACAGTCTTGCCGGCTGTAATATGAACGGCAGGCATATAGGTATTATAAACATAGGTTTCTTCGGAATCCTCCACATAGCCATAATAATCCGTATCCTGCAAATCAGGAAAGTCAGCCAGCAGTTCTTCATAAGTTTGTCTGCCAACGATATTTGCGGTACCTTCATTATAGTTTTCATCACTGTAAATAATAAACCGTTTACCTGCGAGGGTTATGGCAGGAAGTCTTACGAACTGGGGCATAAAAAGAATTCCATTTTTGAATTCAAAGTGCCTCAGACAGTCGTATTGTGTAATAATGCGCAGAGGAACCGGATTTGCCCTGTAAGCAGAGGGTGTCATGCCGAACTGGGATTTAAAGGCCCGTATATAACTCTGTTCAAAACCGTATCCATATTCGCAGGCGATATCGACTACTCCGAGATTTGTATCAGACAGATCTTTTAAGCTTTCGGTCAGCTTTCTGCCCCGGACATATTCAATCAAAGGCAAGCCTGTCGCCAATTTAAACGCGTGGTGCAGATAATATTTATTCCAGCCGCTCTTTTTTTCAAGTCGCGCAAGGTCAAGCGGACCCCGGAGATGCTTTTCAATAGTTTCAATAATATCATTCAGCATTTCCATACAGAGTTTCCCCGATTTCCGAATAGACTAAAACATAATATGTTGAAAATTTCTGCCATGTCTTTTACATATCACGTACTTTACCAGCAGTCAACCGGATTCATTCTCTGCACACAAACTCCATAAAATTATTCTTCCCGTATTCGTAAAGCTTTTACAGGCTGTCATATCCCATAATCTTTTATGATTGTTTTTTACTTTTTTCATTCATGTTTATAATTACAGGTCTTAGTATTCGCAGATAATCATAAACATGAATGGCAATAGCCCTATACGAAGGCGATATGCTTACTCGCTCTGCTTCTTTTTATTTCTGCTGAAAAGTCGCATGCACAGCTTGACCAGTTCAACAATCGGAATAATCATAAATGCGAGCCCATTAGCAATAAGCAAGTGAGAAACAGACAGGGGCGTAAGGGCAAACAGGTCATTCAAGCCGGGAACATAAATAACAGTCAGCGTCAATACAAAGGATAAAATCATTGCGCCAAGAAGATATTTATTATGGCCTTTCAGAACAAAAAGGGATTTTTCCCTTGACCGCATATTGATTGAATGGAAAATTTCACACATGGAAAGGGTTAAAAAAGCCATTGTCATTCCGGTAAGATGAGATGTCCTGACCCCTACAAAAAAGGAACCGAGTGTCAGCAATGCAATAATTATACCCTGGTAGATAACAGCGATGCCGAGTCCGTCCGCGAATATTGTCTCCTTCGGATTACGGGGAGGTTTTCCCATGCTGTCCGGTTCAGCATTTTCCATCCCCAAAGCCATCGCGGGGAAGGTATCGGTAATAAGGTTAATCCAAAGAATATGAATAGGCGCGAACAGGCGGAATCCGGCGACTGTTG
Organism: Brucepastera parasyntrophica; assembly: GCF_022376835.1. Classification (GTDB taxonomy): domain Bacteria; phylum Spirochaetota; class Spirochaetia; order Treponematales; family Treponemataceae; genus Brucepastera; species Brucepastera parasyntrophica. Next base: position 2,904,160 of record NZ_CP084606.1, on the reverse strand, counting down.
CAACAAAGATTGATATTACCTCACTGAGATTGGCGGAGAGCAAAAACTGAATGGCTTTGCGGATATTTTCATATATACGCCTGCCTTCCTCAACTGCATATACAATAGTAGCAAAATTATCATCAGCAAGGACCATGTCGGCCACATTCTTGGTAACATCCGTGCCGGTGATTCCCATACCGATGCCGATATCAGCCGACTTAAGGGCAGGCGCATCATTAACCCCGTCGCCTGTCATCGCAGTAATCTTACCCTTTTTCCTCCAGGTCATTACAATCCGGACCTTGTGTTCCGGCTGTACGCGGGCATAAACGGAAATATGTTCTATGCGCTCTTCGAATTCCGTATCCGAAAGCAGCGACAGTTCAGACCCTGTAATTGCCTGGCTTTCATCAGTCAGAATACCGAGTTCCCTGGCTATTGCGACCGCCGTATCCCGGTGGTCACCTGTAATCATTACAGCCCGCATTCCGGCGTTGTAACATTTTTCTACCGCCGCTTTCACCTCCGGACGGATCGGATCAATCATGCCGGCGAGGCCGATAAAAATCATATCCCTCTCCAGTTTTTCAGGCGAAAGCTCCAGGGGTTTCTTGTCGTAATCCTTCCATGCCGCGGCCAGGACTCTGAGAGCCTTTCCCGCCATATTTCTGTTTTCAGAGGCTACCTGATCCCGGAGTTCAGGGGTAAGCGGAATCACTTTTCCGTTAACGAAAATTCCTGAACATCTTGCGAGGATTTCATCAGGAGCGCCTTTCGTATATTGCCGTACTGTTCCGTCAGGCATGGAATGAATGGTTGACATCATTTTGCGTATTGAATCAAAAGGAGCTTCTCCGATTCGGGGACAGTCTTTTTCCATATCCCTTTTATCCAAATGCAGACGGACGGCATATTCAACCAAGGCCATTTCTGTAGGTTCCCCCAGCAGATTTCCGGAATCATCAACCTGCACATCCCCGCAGAGCGCCATAGCAGTCGCAAGCAGTTTTTCATCTCCGGTGTTGTCCACAACAGTCATTTTATTCTGGGTAATGGTCCCTGTTTTATCGGAGCAGATAACCTGCGTACTGCCGAGTGTTTCTACGGCTGTCAGCCGCCTGATAATTGCATTCCGTTCCGACATTTTGGTAACGCCAATAGAAAGAAGAACAGTAACCACAACAACCAGTCCTTCGGGGATGGCGGCTACCGCAAGGCTGACCGCAGTTAAAAGCATTTCAAAAACATGACCGCCGTGGAACCCGCCGTTTTTGAATACACTGAAGAAAAAAATGAAGATACAGATAGCCAGCACCGCAATGCTGAGGACCTTGCTGAGCGTCGCAAGTTTTTGCTGCAGGGGGGTTTTTTCTACCTTGGTATCGGCAAGAATTTCCGCTATTTTTCCCATTTCAGTTGACATGCCTGTGGCAATCACAAGTCCTTCACAGCGGCCGTATACAACGTTTGTTCCCATATAAGCCATATTTAGCCGGTCGCCCAGAGGAATATCCGTTTCCGATTGAGGGAGGGCTTCCGCAGTTTTTTCGGCGGGAACCGATTCGCCGGTCAGCGCGGCCTCTTCTATTTTGAGACTTGCCGCTTCTATAATACGCATGTCGGCAGGTACGGAGTCTCCGGCCTCAAGCAGAACAATATCACCAGGGACAACCTCTTCCGATTTTATTTCAATAACCGCGCCGTCTCTTTTCACCCGGGTATGCGGAGCGGACATTTTCTGCAAGGCTTCGATAGCCTTTTCCGCCTTGCTTTCCTGAAAAATACCGAGAACTGCATTCAGAACAACTACAATCAGAATAATAACCATATCCGCGATTTCGCCGAAGGCGCCTGACAGGATAGCGGCGCCAATGAGTACTATAATCATGGGGTCCCTGATCTGTTCCAGAAAACGGACAAAAAGGCTTTTATGTTTTGCAGCCGCAAGTTTATTCGCGCCGGCCCTTTGCAGACGCTGGAAAGCTTCATCAGCGCTCAATCCATCCCAAGATGTTTTCATTTCATTCATAACATCTTTCGTACTCTGCGAATAATATTTCATTTTTACTCCTCTATAGATTGCCTGGATGCCGGCAGAACTGATGACACTTACAGTTTACAGCTGTGAAATTTCATAAACTGCGCAGCCTGCTGTTAAAAAAGACTGTTTCGCAAACAGTACATGATAAAAGCATCCCTCCGTTTTTATCATGTTCCTTCCATAGTTTTAATATATACATAGTTTCCGTCAGCGTAACCTGCCAAAAGAAATAAAATCGAATATTCGGTTATTTTTTTGACGGGCCGAAGATAAAGTGAAACAGAAAAAATTTGCCAGTTGTATCATTTTTCTATCATTGGTATCCTTTCCCGGACACACAAACCAATGGGGCTTCAGGTATGTTCAGGATAGGAGAATTTTCAAAACTCATGCAGGTTTCAATCAGGATGCTGCGTTATTATGATGAAGAGGGGTTATTAAAACCAGCGCGTACTGATTATTATACCGGATACCGCTATTATTCTACGGACCAAATTGTGACTCTGCAGAAAATACTCTTTTTGAAGGACACAGGCTTCACTGTTTCCGAAATAACGGAGGCGCTGCATAACTGGAACGGAACTTTTATTTCGGCAAAGATGGAAAATAAAAAGGAAGAAATCAGGAAAACAATTGAAGCGGAAACATGGAAACTGAAAAGAATAGAAACGGTCATGGAAACCATTACCGATGATACCGTCTCGGTCCGGCACGATTTTATTATAAAGAAAATACCTGCATATCAGGTTCTTTCGTTGCGGAAAATTATCCCTGATTATTTCTCAGAGGAGTTGCTTTGGAAAGAACTGGGAGAATCCGTTAAAAAAGAAAAGATAAGGCTGCCCCAGAATACTGAAAATTTCGCTATTTACCATGATGAAGAATACAAGGAACAGAATGTTGATGTGGAAATCTGCGTCAGGGTAGACCGAAGGGAAGCGGACAGGCCGGGCATAGTCTGGAGAACAACTGAAGCCGTAGAATCAATGGCAAGTACATTGGTATACGGGCCTTTTGAAAATATCGCAGGAGTTTACCTGTCCTTCGCGCATTGGCTTTCAGCGCATACAAATTTCAGTATGGAAGGAAAAAACAGGCAGATTTGCCACCGAGGTCCATGGAACGAAACCAGTCCCGAAAAATATATTACTGAAATTCAAATTCCGGTAAAAAAATACTGTAATTTCTTGACCCTCACATGATGTCAGACTCTACACTGAATACGCTTCTTGATAAATCTATATACGGAGGTAGGAAATGAAGCAGTATTGTGTAAAGCCTATAGGCTGGATAAGGGTAACCGAAACAGGTATGAGTATTGAACTTGAAAAAGCATACCGGCCTGCTCTTGAGGCGATTGACGGATTCAGTCATTTGAATGTCATCTGGTGGTTCAGTGATTTTGATACGGAAGAAGCCAGATCAGTACTGACAGTTCCCCGCCCGTACCGGAAGGCGCCGGAGCAAATGGGTATTCTGGCAACACGTTCACCGGTCAGGCCAAACCCGATAGCCCTGTCGACAGTCCAGGTTTGCGGCCTGGATCACAGTACGGGGACCATAGAAATTGCGTGGATAGATGCGCATGACGGCTCTCCTGTTATTGATATTAAACCCTATACGCCCAGTATGGACAGGGTTGAATCTCCGGGGGTCCCGGATTGGTGCGCCCACTGGCCCGGAAACATAGAAACATCGGGTGAATTTGACTGGTCGGACGAATTCGAGTTCTAGTATCTGCTCAGGTAAAGTGTCCAGGGCCGGCCTGTTTCCGGCCCTGAACGGCGGAAATTCCGGAAGGGTTGGTTCCGGCAGTTTTAGGTGTTCGGAACGGTCCGCTTTGAGGCCGGTCCCGAACAGGCGGGATAAAATAGATTTTCACAGAAAGGATGAATCAGACAATGCAGACTCTGTACCGACCGGTCGGTATATTTTTGTCCTGTGAACCCGTATACCAACCGGGAATCCCTGAAACGAACAGATAATTTGCATTTACTGTCCATTATAATGGACAATATCAAGATAAAGTAATAAAATTTTTTGTCGAAAACCACTAAAGAAATCCATAATTTGCCGGTAGGCCCGGCAAATCACTTAAAACAGAGCAAAATTTGATATATTGAGTTTAAAACTGTCCATTATAATAGACAATACGAAGCAGAATTTTAGTAATATACGTTCTGTGCATAAACCAGCATATAATCGTCCATAAGAAATGAATACGATATCGTATATATCTATACAGAACGGTCGGTATAATGGTTTTCAGCACTATCAGAATATCAGAACCCGGCGATACTTTTTCCCATACAAATTGTTATCAAATATGATCATATCTTCTTATTAGGGATATTTACCCTAAAAACAAGCCGAAATAACTGAACCCTCTAGTTATTTTGCCGATTATAAAAGCGGGGGATTTTATGACTGAAAAAATGTTACGAAAATCTGTTTTGTTATTAACAATTATTATTGCAGTATATGCGGTATCATCATGTACAACAACACCGGCTCCGGAAAAAACTGATTCCAGCCTTATCGACCTTATTTCCAGCGGAAGATCAGCCGAGGCAAAAAGAAGGCTGACCGGGTCCGAATCCGTCGATCAGAAAAACGCCCAGGGACAAAGCCTGTTGCACATAGCGGCGCTGAGAAATGACGCTGAAATGGTTCAGTTTCTTTTAAGTATGAATGCATCGAAAGAAACAATGGATAATGAAGGTGACACGCCCCTTGCGGCCGCGGTTGACGCAGGATGTCTTGACGCTGCCAGAGTTCTGGCTATGGCCGGATCCAATGTTTTTTCCGTAAACCTGCATGGTGTGGCTGTTTACAGAATGGCCCTTGACAGGGGAACTGATACATTTAATTCCATTATTACACAAAATACCGTGAACCAGAGAGACAGTAACGGCAAGACCCTCCTTCATTATGCGGTGGCTGATCTTAACGAAGACGCAGTGACACTTATTCTGCGGTCTGACGGAAATGTTTCGGCGGCCGATTCCACGGGGATGACGCCCCTTGCGGTTGCATACACAGACCCCTTTAATGACGCAAGCGCCCGTATAGCCGCGGCGCTTCTGATCGCCGGAGCGGAACCTCTGCTGGGTGAATTTGCATATTTTGAAACAGCTGTCCTCAAGAGAAACCCCGGTATGCGCTTTGAGGAGGGAAAAACACCCCTTCACATTGCCTCCGCAAACGGCCACACGGGTTTTGTGAACTATCTGATTGAGAGAAGGGTACAGGTAAACGTAAAGGACGTTTCCAGCGCGACGCCCCTGCATGAAGCAGTCCGGAATGGCCATATCCAGTGTACCTTCATTCTCCTGAAGGCTGGGGCAGACCCCAATCAGCAGGACTCAGCCGGAAATACCCCGCTCCATCTGGTTATGCCTGCCGGCTCCCGGTCTGAAATATTTTCAGCCCTTCTGAATGCCGGGGCCGATCCCAATAAAAAAGACAGTTACGGAGAAACCCCGCTCCATATAGCGGCCCGTCTCGGAATGAGTGAAAACATTATCCGTACCTTGATTTCCCATGGCGCGGATACAAATGAAAGAAACAAAAAGGGAGTAACCCCTCTTTCCCTCGCCATAGAACGGAATCAGATTGCGCAGGCGAATCTGTTTGTCAGACTGGGGGCAGATATTCACGCCGAAGACATTGATGAAAATACGGCCCTGATTAAGGCCCTTAAAAGCGGTCTGGTAATGACACAGGCCGTAATAATTGATTCAAACGTACAGTCACGGGATTCACGCGGAAGGACCCCTCTTCATATTGCAATTATAAATCAGAGTGAACCGGATATTATAAACTATCTTATAGAAAAGAAAGCTGATGTGAATGCCAGGGACAAAAACGGCGATACACCCCTTCATATAGCGGTAAGAAATAACACAAGGGATACCGGAGAAATCCTGCTCGCCTATGGGGCCGATGTATTCAATCCCAATGTCGCAGGTGAATCAGCCCTGAGGGCCGCGCTTTCCCGCATGGGAGGCAGGCAGGACTGGGTTCTCAATTCAAATGTTATAAAATCATCCGACGGAGCGGGAAATACTCCGCTCCATTTGGCCGCCGAATGGCAGCTTAACAGCGTGGTTTCCCTTATTGTGGAAAAAGGAGGCGATTTAAACGCCAGAAATTCAAACGGCGAGACTCCTCTTTTCAATGCGGTAAAGGCAGATTCAAGCGCCACTGTCAGAACTCTTCTGTCGCAGAATACTGCGGAACGGGCGGCAGATATAAACGCAAGGGATTTTCTCGGAAATACGGCGCTCCATGCCTGTATCAACTGGTCCGCGGAAAACGCGGCGAATATGCTGCTTTCATATGACGCGAGAACAAACGGACGCCGCCTTATAAATGCCCGAAACCTTGCGGGGAAAACAACCCTTCACGAAGCAGCAAGAACAGAAAATATCACCTTCCTTCAAATGCTCCTTGCAAACGGCGCCGACATAAATGCGGTTGATGAAACAGGAAAAACTCCGCTGACTGACGCCATTCAGGGAAACAGGCCCGATTCGGTACGGCTTCTTCTTGAAAAAGGAGCTTCTCCGGTCATGCAGGATATGTACGGACGGAACGCCTTCCATGAAGCCGTAGAATATTCCGCGCCGGAAATCATTTCCCTGATCCGAAAGGCCGGAGGAAACCCCATGGCCCGCGATTCATACGGAAGAACTCCTCTTTCCCTGGCCTTCCGCAAAAACAGGGAAACTGTTATGGCTGTAATCGGCACAAACACGAACCTGGTCGATTCCGACGGAAACACTCCTCTTCATATCGCGGTAATGGAACACAGCAGCACGGAAATACTTCAGTCACTTATAGACGCAAAAATTCCGGTCAATAACCGGAACAGGACAGGGACAACGGCCCTTCTGCTCGCAGTAAAAAACAATGATGAGACCGCGGCCCGGATTCTGCTTGCGTCGGGAGCGGACCCCTTTGCTTCGGATAACTCAGGTGAAAATGTGGTAAGTCTTGTACTTACCAAAATACCGGCTTTTATTCCCCTTCTGGCTGAATATGCGGCGGGGAAAACAGATACAATTGGCGACGGACTGCTTCACTATGCAGCCCGGCTGGGAACCGCGGACAGCGTAAAAGAACTCCTGAATATGCCCAGAATTGACCGCAGGGCGCGGAATATTGCGGGAGAAACCCCTTATGATATTGCTGTCCGCTGGCAGCGGCCTCAGATCGCTCAATTGCTGGAATAGCCGGCAGGTACAATCAAACAGAGATGGCCCGGGTTTTGCACCCGGGCCTTTTTATATTCGGGCAAGGTATATCGAATACGGGGGTAATCCTCTGAAAATAAAACCCGGATATCCCGGGAAACTATGTTTTTGACAGCCGTATCATCTGCCGGAAAGCCGAATTTTCCTTTTTAAGCTCTCTCGAACCCCTGGTTATTTTACACAGACTCAAACCCAGCTTTCGCGCAATCTCCCGCTGGGTAACGCCGTCTTCCAGTTCCCTCACCAGGGCCCAGCGCAAAGCCATTTCCTTCAGTTCTGTCGGAGTAAACAGTTCTTCCAGGAATTCCCCGATCAGCTCGGGATCAGAGGCCTTGCTGAGCGCATAGCTTAATTCTTTGAAGGAATCATTTATAATGATATCCATTTCTTCTTTTCGAGTATCTTCTTCCATAATATAATAAAATACCCCTCCGCAGAGCAGGCAGGCCTTCGGTCTGGAGTATTTTGCTCTCCCGTGGAATTGGTCTCGGGTATAAAACCCTCACCTCTAATAAAAATTATACTTGATAGTCATCAAAAAAACTACTATATTTTTACTAATGTGTGAGACAACCAGTGCATTTGACGAAAAATACCGGCAGATTTTTGAAGAAGAAACCAGAGGTCTGCACCGACGGAAAAATCATGATCCCGAATGTACTATTGAAGATATTGAAGGCATTTTGCGCAGTCTGTACATAATCGATGGAAATGATGTAGAAGGACGAGGCCAGCTTCAGGATACCGCCGTCTCGGCGACCATAGCGGCCTACGAACACTTTCTGGCGGAATGGAAAAAGGAATTAACCGTATGAGAAAAGTTTTTTACCTGGCGTTGACTGTATTCACAGTAATACTTGTTTCGGGCTGTTCAATCAAAAAACTGGCGTTTAATTCCATAGCCGATATGCTCGCGCCCTCTTCGGAGAAGGCAGCCGGAATAAATGAGGAATCAAATCCCATGATAGCCCTTACCGGCGAAAACGACCCCCAGCTTGTCAGGGATTTTTTCCCGACCGCGCTCAAATTATATGAAATCATGCATTTGCAGAACCCCGGACATGAGGGACTGGCCATAATGACCGGCCAGCTGTATATCATGTATGCGAATGTGTTTGTCCAGCAGCCGGCTTCCCGGCTCCCCTATGACAAATTTGATGAGCAGGATGCGGCCTATCTCAGGGCCCAGAATTTCTATGTCAGGGGAAAGGACTATGTCCTGGTCGGCCTGAATCACCGGTACCCGGCGTTTACCGAGGCCGTCTTCGGAAAGAATGAAACGAATGCGCAAAAAATGCTCGCAAAATGTAACAAAAATGATGTTGCGGCATTATATTGGGCAGGAAGCGGCACGCTGGCGGCATTTTCCCTTAATCCTGTTGAACCGATATATCTGGAAAACGTGCCGGGAGGGCTTGCCATGCTGGAACGGGCAGTGGAACTTGATCCTGCCTTTAATAACGGCGCGATATGGGAAGTCCTGACAGCATTTTACGCAGCAGCCCCAGAATCGCTTGGCGGCGGTTTTGAAAAAGCCGAAGACGCCTACCGGAACGCATTGGAGTACTCCAGGGGGTTAAGTCCCTCAACCTATCTGGCCTATGTACAGAATTTCTGCATCCCCACTCAGGACAGCGCCGGATTTGATGAATATATTGACAAGGCTCTGGCTATTGATCCGGACCTGCAGCCTGAAAACAGACTAGCCATTATCCTTTCCCAGGAGCAGGCGTACTGGATGAAACAAAATAAAGAATATTTTATTCTTGAGTAAGGAAACCATTATGAATATGAAAAAGATTGTCAGCATCACTTTTTTCTGCAGCGTCCTGTTTTTTTCTGTTTCGGCACAGGCTAAGGTCCATTTGAAAATCGCGTCGGTGGCGCCGAGCAGGTCGCCCTGGGATATTGAACAGAGGGCGCTCGCTCAGGAATGGGCAAAAATTACCAACGGCGAAGTACAGATAACCTTTTATGACGCGAACTCCCTCGGAGGAGAAAAAAGCGTTATACAGAAATTCCGTTCCGCCCGTCCCGGTCAAAAGGCACCTCTGGACGGGGCTATTCTGACCACCATAGGATTATATGAAGTAGTGCCTTCAGCCTCGATCTATACTTTTTCAATTCCCTTTCTTATCCAGAACCAGAAAGAACTGAATGCTGTTCTGGATACAGTGGGTCCCGAGCTTGAAAAAGAATATGAAAAAAACGGCTTTCAGATGATAGCCTGGACAAATGTCGGATGGCTTTCCTTTTATACAAAGGACAAATTTTCAGATCTGAGCGAGCTGAAAAAGATAAAAATTGCATCTGCGGGAATTGACAGCCCCATTCTCGGCGACGCCTTCAGGACAGCGGGCTTTACAATTGAAGACATGCAGTCGGCAAAGGTTTTACAGTCGCTGAAAAGTAACGGCGGAGTCCGGGGTTTTTTCGGGGTTCATATGTATGCATATGTAACCGGCTTCTCAAAGGCAATCAGTTACGCGCTGGACACAAAATTGTGTCCGGTTATGGCCGGCTTCGTTATTTCAAATGAATCGTGGGCGCAGGTGCCTGATAAATATAAACCGGCCATGCTGGAAGCCGTGGATAAAATGAGAAAGCGCCTTGATGTTTCGCTTGATGACGCAGACAACTATTACATTGAAAAAATGGAAGCCGACGGCGTAACCATGATTCAGCCGACGGCGGCGGAATTAAAACAGTGGGAAGCTGAATTTGATAAAGATGTGGAAAACATTTCAAAAACAATTCCGGGAGCAGTCAGTGTTCCGCTTTACCATAAGATACAGGAAACCGTAAAAGGACTCCGGAACTAATTTATGCTGCGCAAACTTGCAGAAGCTACCGGGGTAATTCTTCTTATTTTATTGGCACTTTTCCCCTTTGTGTTTAAAATGCTGTCGTTAAACGACAGCATTACACTGCGTTCTTCCGACATGGTTATTGTTCACCTGGTTTTTATATTCGCCAATATAGCGGGTATTCTTACCTGGGCGGAAAACAAACATATCAGTCTGGATGTGATTAACAGGATACTTCCCGATAAAATGCGGCGTTTTACGGAACCGGTAATATCGGGGCTGACGACCGCAATTCTGACAGCCCTCTTTTTTACTGCCTTCTCCGAACTGTTTATGGCTTTTCAGCCCGGTGACAGACTATGGGGGATACCCTACCCTGTCATTTTCCTGTCGCTTCCGCTCATGTATTTTGCCATGCTGTTTATGGCGGTAAAACGCCGGCCGAAAAAAATCGCGTCAATACTTGGTATTATTTTCGGCATACTCATTTCGACCGGACCTCTTTCGGGAATTTTATATTACCTGCATCTGCCCAGTCCGGAATTCTTACAGACGATATTCAATGCCTGGATTTCTGCAACGGATATTCTGGTCTGGCCTCTGGTCATTATTCTTATTATCGGCGCGCTGTTTGGTATGCCTATTTTTCTTGTCTTCTCCGGAATAGCATACGTTGCGTTCAGTAAAAACGGCGGGTATGTGGAAGTTATTGCGCTTGAATCATATAACATGCTGATAGACAAAAACATTGCAACCATTCCCCTTTTTACGCTGGCGGGATATTTGCTGGCGGAAGGAAGCGCGGGAAAACGGCTGCTGGAAGTCGTTAAAAGCAGTGTGGGCTGGATAAAGGGTGGACCGGTAATTGCCACAGTTATTGTAGCGACATTTTTCACTACCTTTACCGGGGCTTCGGGAGTAACAATTCTTGCACTAGGCTCCCTTCTCACGATTATATTAACCGGCAGCGGTTATAAGCAGGAAAAGGCGGAATCTCTGGTAACCGCCTCGGGTTCCATTGGGCTGCTTTTTCCTCCCAGCCTTGCGATAATTATTTACGGTTCGACCAATATTTATTCCGTTGAAATGTTTGATTTATTCAAGGGAGGTATTATTCCGGGAATTCTGCTGGCCCTTTCGATGATCATTATCGGGATAGTTCAGGGAAAATCTACTGTCGAGAGGACCAGATTTTCCGGCAGGCAGCTCTGGGATTCCCTGAAAGGCGGGTTTGCCGAGCTGCTGATGCCTATCGGCATTGTTATTCTGTATTTCTCCGGGATATTTTCTCTTATTGAAACTGCCGCGTTCGCGGCTCTGTACGCGTTTATTCTTGAAGTTGTAATCAGGAAGGATCTCACGCTTAAGGCATCTCTTCAGGTTATATTAAAAAGCATACCGGTCGCGGGAGGGGTGCTGATAATTATCGGCGCGGCCAAGGGCCTTGCCTACTTTATGATTGACGCCGGAATCCCCTATATGCTTACAGAATTTGTTATTTCTTTTGTTCACTCAAAGTATCTGTTTCTTTTCCTGCTTAACATTCTTCTTCTGGTGGTCGGCTGCATCATGGACCTTTACTCGGCCATTCTTGTAGTGTCGCCTCTGATAATACCTATTGCGGAATCTTTCGGAATTAATTCCGTTCATTTGGGAATAATTTTTCTGTCAAACCTTGCCCTGGGATTTTTGACACCCCCGGTTGGACTGAACCTTTTTATCGCAAGTTATACCTTTGACAAACCGGTTATGAAAATTGCAAAAAATATCCTGCCCTATCTTCTCGTACAGTTTGTAATTCTCATGCTAATTACGTATGTTCCCTGGTTCAGTACAGCTCTGCTTTAAAAACAGGCCGCAGGCATTTTCATATACAATATCCGCGAGCCTTTCTATTGTTATACCGAGAATATCGGCGGCGCAGGCATATGTATATCTGATTAACAGAGGCGTATTCGGTTTACCCCGGAAGGGGTTCGGCGTGAGATATGGAGCATCGGTTTCGAGGAGAAGCCTGTCGCGGGGAACAAACCTGAGCAGGGAAGAAACCCGGCCTTTGTCAGCTTCTTTTTTTGGCCAGGTAATATTCCCTGGAAAAGAAATATACCAGCCCCGATCAAGGAAGGCCCTCGCCTCGGCAACCCCATAACTGAAACAGTGTATTACCCCGCAGTCATAGCCTGCGTTTTTATTATTTCATATGTCGGCTCAAAGGCGTCCCGGGAATGGATAATCACTGGGATATCATATTTACGAGCCAAATCAAGCTGGCGTCCGAAAAGATCTTCCTCTCCTTTTATATCGGTTGTCCCGGGACCGTCATCGTCCGGAGAAGTTCCGCCGCTATTCCGCAGGGCGGCGATTCTTTCAGCTGCCGGAGGACCGTTCCAGTAACGGTCAAGTCCGCATTCACCGAGAACCGCAGCCTTCTGTTTTCCGGTCAGAATCTTTATATCCTCTTCAAGAAGAAAAAGTGAATTGTCACGGTCCGCAATTATATCCGCGGCAGGCCAGAGTCCGCAGGAAAAATGCAGAAACCCGGGAATTTCCCCCGCTTCATTAATAACGGTTTCGATCCGCGGCTGCAGATCTCCCGGCTTTGTTCCTATGTCCTGAACAAAACGGAAAGATTCCTTTTTCATTTCCGATATGTGCGGAGAAATATTTTCGCCCCTGTCTTTTATATAGGTAAGATGGCAGTGCGTGTCACTGAACATTGTTGACCTCCGTGAAATAATCGGATAATATACTATCATAATTGCCGGAGTGGTGGAATTGGTAGACACCAGGGACTTAAAATCCCTTGCTGAGTGATCGGCGTGACAGTTCAAGTCTGTTCTCCGGCAATAGCTCTTAAGTTTCACCTGAAATACATCAGGTATATCAAATATAGTTCAGGGCTTTTCAAAAGGTTTATTCCACGGAACTGAGGAGAAATAAATGCCTGTAAAAATAAAGCTCAGCACGGTAATTTTCTGGACTCTTATTATAGCATTTCTTGTCGGCGGATTTATTTACTGGTCAAAGGGCGGTTATGAAGCCAGAGTCCAGAGAAGTATGGAAAATCTTTTGGACCTTCCCCATGACGATACCCCGGTAAGCCCGCCTGTTGATACGGAAATTTTTCCGGAAAACGAACAGGTGGTCCCGGAAGGTGAAGAATTTTATCAGGAACCTTTTTAAGAAATATACAAAAAACGGTACTGCCTGCAGTATAGCAGAACAGTACCGTTTTTTGTATGCAGGGCGCTCAGACCCGGCAAATAGATTTTCCTGTTTTCAGTTAACGCTAACGCGCAGAACCTTTCCCGACATTTTAAAAGTCTTGACCTGTGAACCGTTCAGCGCTATTGAATAACTTGAACCGGACACGAGCTGAAGTTCACTTATCAGAATGGAGTTATACGCCCGCGCTGCGGTATAGTTTACAAGGGTTGTTCCGCCCGCATTTTTAAGTTCAAGAACATCGCCCGCGTTTACCGCGGTATTAAATGTAACAAGTACGCTCGGCTGTTCCGAATTCTTTGCCGGAATAATAACGTTTCCTTCCGGACCGGGAGCGGCAAGTGTACCGCCGTTAATAACCAGGCCCGCAACTGAAAGCGGCTCATCCGCCGGATCAACAGGAGCGTGGACAGACACCTTTCCCCCGGCGATTTGCAGAACGCCCGGAGAATAAAAGGATTCCTGGACGGCATTGACTGAAACATCTCCGCCGGAAATAACGGTAAAGCTCGTAGTGTTTTCGGGGTCCGCCACGTTTGCCCCCGTATTATATATTCCGTATCCGGATGAAATTATGTTTGCGTCACCGTCATTCATGACAATTTTCTTTGCCCTGAATCCGCCCGTTGATTTGGTAATGGTAATATCCGCGCCGTCTATCAGCAGGAGGTCTTCCGCGCGGACAGCGGCATTGGCTGAAGACAAATTCATCGTGCCGCCGGAGAGAACCATTGATCCCTTGGAACGGAGCGCATCTTCATAGGCATTAATATTGAAAGTCCCGCCTTCAATGAGCATGTCCATATCGCTTTTTATTGCCTTTCTGCTGTCATCGTCGGCATGGACAGCATTGCTGCCGCCGCCTGTGGTAATATCAAAAACGCCGCCCGCAATGCGCACCGAGCGGAACGCATCTATGCCGTCATTTACCGCGGTTATGGTTACGGAAGAATTATCAATATAAACATATCCGAGGCCGTCGTCGTCACTGTCGGATTTCATGCCGTCGGCATCCGATGTGAGGGTAACATCCGCGTCCTTTATTATAATCGAATCATTTCCCTTCAGGGCGTTATTGGGAGAAGATGCTATAACGGTCGCGTTGAGTATTACAAGGTTGTCCTTACAGGATATACCGTTATTAAAGTTACCGTTAACATACAGGGTTCCCGTACCATTTATGGTAAGCGCCTTTTTTGCAAAGAGGGTTCCGTTCGGTTCATCATTTTTGCTGTTATAAAATACGGTATAGACGCTTCCGTCGGTTAAATAATTGGTGGTTCCGGGGGCAAGAGTTACTACCTTTTTCTTGCTCCCGAAAATGGCGAGGGGAGCGCTGTTTGAGCAGGTTATATTAGCGCCGTTAAGTATCAGATAAACATTGTCGCCAACATCATTAACATGAACCTGTCCGTCGGTCAGGGTCCCGCTCAGCATATAGGTTCCCGGATCTGAAATAGTAATCAGGTCGCCTGCGACTGTTGCCCCGGTTCCGGTTATCACCGTAGCGCCGTCCGCCAGAGCTATATCGGTGTATGTTGTCCATGTTTCCGTTGTATCGACTCCGGAAAGGGAAACTTTCAGGGCCGTTATGGTATCAAGAATATCGGCCGCGTCGGGAACCTGGGAAACCGAGGGAACGGTATCACCTCCCTTATTATTCACAGGATTCTCTCCGGAATCACCGCCGGTATTGCAGGACGCCAGAAAAACAATACCCAAAGCACATAGCAGCATTTGAATGAACCTGTTTGTTTTCATAAAACTTACTCCTTCCATCATACATTTTCCGCTGTTCATACAGGATACAGTATAGCACATAAAGCGTAAAAAACGTGTAAATTCAGGTAAAAACCGGTGTTTTCTCATGACATATCCTCTCCTGCTATACCAGGCCCCTTGAATATTGCCGGGCCGCGGGTGTATATTATAATCAGGTTGAAAGGGAGTAGTTGAAACGCACAAGTCAACATACTGGCGGAAGGCCTGGCTGTGCGGCTTACGGAAGAGCAAAAGACAATCTTCCGGGTAACGAGACTTTTAACAAAGCGGATAATCCGTTTTGTTAAAAGTCTTTTTTATTACCCCTTAATGCCGGGATAAAATAATCCAAAGGAGGATTCCAATGCTGGAATTAAAGAATATTTCATTTACGGTCACTGTTTCAGGTGAGAAAAAAAATATTCTGGAAAATATTAATCTGCTTCTTCCCGACAGTATGTTTGCGGTTATTACGGGACCGAATGGGAGCGGCAAGTCGACTCTGGCAAAAATCATAGCCGGGATTGAATCACCTACAGAAGGAAGTATTCTGTTCA
The DNA here is from genome assembly GCF_022376835.1 of Brucepastera parasyntrophica. GTDB lineage: Bacteria > Spirochaetota > Spirochaetia > Treponematales > Treponemataceae > Brucepastera > Brucepastera parasyntrophica. Next base: position 2,888,529 of record NZ_CP084606.1, on the reverse strand, counting down.
ATGGAAAAGACATAACCAAGATGAGTATAGCGGAACGCGCAAAGGAAGGTATCGGTTTTGCGTTCCAGCAGCCGGTACGATTCAAGGGAATCACTATCAAGGATTTAATTGAACTCGCGGCCGGGAAAAAACTAAATACTGAAGAGGCATGCGCCTATCTGTCAGAAGTCGGCTTATGCGCGGCGGAATACGTAACCCGTGAAATGGATTCAAGCCTTTCCGGCGGAGAACTTAAGCGAATAGAGATAGCCATGCTCCTCGCGCGGAATGTACAGCTTTCCATATTTGATGAACCGGAGGCCGGGATTGATTTATGGAGCTTTCAGAACCTGACAGGTGTTTTTGAAAAAATGAAACAAAAAAAGGGGACTGTAATTATTATTTCCCATCAGGAGAGAATTCTCAATATAGCGGATACAATCATTGTGGTGACATCAGGAAAAATAACCGCGCAGGGACAGAAAAACGATATACTCCCGGCGCTGCTGAAGGATATTGATACCTGTAAATTTTTCAAATGAGATGATGTATTCCTGTCTTCATCAGGAATGACGGGAATTCCAATTCTAAGTACCGTCAGGCAAGGAAGTATAATAAACCTGCCTGACAGGCAATGCTGATTCAACCTTGATGGCTTAAATCAGTATTGTACCAAGTCTACGGAGTATATATGAATGACATACAGAAAAAAATATTGCAAAAGATTTCCGGTATAATGAATATACCGAAGGGCGCCTATAACATCAGAATAAACGGAAGCAGTATAGGTTCAGGCAGTACGGAAGATATTTCAATCGTGCCGAAAGAAAATAATGCGGGCATGGATATTTATATAAAACCGGGAACAAAACACGAACATGTACATATTCCCGTTATTATCAGCCAGGGCGGGATCGGTGAAACCGTGTACAATGATTTTCATATCGGTGAAAATGCGGATGTTACGATAATAGCCGGATGCGGAATCCATAATAATGAAAAAGCTGCCTCCCGGCATGATGGCATCCATACTTTCCATATTGCGGAAAATGCGCGGGTTGTATACAGGGAAAAACATTATGGTGAGGGAAGCGGCCAGCGCATACTCAATCCCGTAACAAATGTATATATGGAACCCGGAAGCTATATGGAAATGGATACCGTCCAGATAGAAGGCGTTGATTCAACAAAAAGAATAACAAGGGCCGAGCTTAAGGACGGAGCAAAACTTGTTATAAAAGAAAAACTGATGACCCATGAACGCCAGACTGCGGAAACTGAATTTCTGATTAATCTGGACGGAAAGGAATCAGCCACAACAGTCAGTTCACGCTCCGTTGCAAAAGGGGATTCCAGGCAGATTTTTCTCTCAAAGATAAACGGGAACGCCTCCTGTATGGGGCATTCCGAATGTGATGCAATAATCATGGATAATGCAGGCGTACAGGCCATTCCCGAAATAACCGCGAACCACAGCGAGGCGTCCCTGATCCATGAAGCCGCTATCGGAAAGATTGCGGGAGAACAGATTATCAAACTTATGACATTAGGCCTGGATGAGGAAGAGTCCATCGAACAGATTATAAACGGATTTTTAAAATAAAATACTCCGCCGCAGAGCAGTCAGCTCGAAGAGCTGCAGACCTTCGGCCTGGGGTATTCGCAGGCCGCGGAAGCGGCCATTACATACCTTACAGACCCAGCCGCAGGCTGATTAAACCCTCGCCTTGAATAAGGATTATTTTTTCTTTTGCCTGAACAGGGCAATAGATTTATAGCCCTGTTCAAGAATATCTACCATTTCCGCAAACCGTTTTTTTCTGGTCGCGTCTGTCCGGGCGCTGTAAATGTACCGCGCCCAATCCTTTTGGTATCCGGGCGCGAGGTTTTCATACAAAGCCAGAACGCCGGTATTGCCCCTCAGTTTTTCCGCGATCCCGGGGACCTTACCGGCGTAATCAGCGGACCGCTGGCTTGGTCTTTGCTTTATGGTCACACTCCGGTCCGTATATTTTAAACCTACTATGGTAAATACATTATCAAGGCTGACCATGATATTAAACTTATATAAAGTATTTTCAAAATAGCCGTCATCATCGACTGAGAGATTTTCCATAATATTGTCCCGCTCAATATAATCGGAATAGACCCCATTACCTTTCTTGGGATATGCGAAACAGATACGTCCGTTTTTTTTCAGCAATAGTATTCCCGACGACCATTTGATTTTTTCCGCCATTTCTGTTACTGAAAAAACAAAGGCAAGCACAAAATCATAGGGCAGGTTCGCAGGAGTTACATCATAACTGACTCCGTTAAAGGCCTGTACAAAATCAGGTTTTTCAAGAATCAGAATATTTCCGCCGTCCGGAATTCTCAGTTTGGCTAGAAGCTTTTCATCCATATTCTTTTCGCTTAACATCTCTTAAATGCAGGAACACATCCGGCATGTTATTGATTTCTTTTCGCTTTCATAAAACTAAAAGAACCCGGTTTAACGTCCAAAGATAATTCAAGCATATTCTGGATTGCCAAAAGACGGCGTATGTTCTTTTTCCCTGAACAGGGAAAAAGAACTTCATCCAGAAGAAAATTTGAAGCAAGCATCGATATCTCCGCGACTTCCGCCGGATAGTCAGTGTGAAAAATATTCTCGGCTATTCCCTGTTTTATAATCAGGGTAAGGAGCGGTGAAAGAAGTTCACAGGAACGCTGATGAATTTTATACAAAATGAGTTCATCCATCGGTCCGATAACTTTAAATAGTTTATACCCGTTTGATACTGAATATTTGTACAATAGAAAAAACATCTTTTCCAGCTTTCTGATCGCATTGGTTTTTTCCTGTAAAATAGGATTTACCAGCTCAATGCTTTCATCTGAAACTTTTTTCAGAATCACATCAAACAATTCCTCTTTACTTTTAAAATAGTAGTAAAAAGTACCTTTTGCGATACCGCAAGCTTTTACAATAATATCAACAGAAGTCTGCGCGTATCCCTGTTCCGCGAACAGCTGAAGGGCAGTCTGTATAATATTACTTTTTGTTTTATCACCTTGTTTTTCTTCAGTCATATATTTATACCCCTTCAATAAATGACTGTCCATTATGTCAAATCCAGTATCCTCCGAAAACACTTCTTTTGTCAAGATTTTTTTCACTGCACGGAAACGCCGGAAGAAATAGCGGGAAAAACTGCGCGCCTATAATGGGCATACGAAACAGGAAATATTCCGGTTATAATAATTTAACACCGTGTACTTTTTGTTTTCCGTACCACTCCGTGGTACAGTATAAAACTATCGAAACGTGTATAACAACGATACAACGGATAAAGATGAATGACTGTGTCACATGACCTCTGAGTATTCATGAGGCTGTAATTCCCTGACTGTTTTTCTTCAGCGCGTCCGGCGGTCAAGCCTGTTCAAGGTTCGGATCACGGTAGTTACCATTCCAGTGCATATCCTTTGTCGTAATATACTCATCCTTGCCAAATTCTTTTTCCGTATGCGTACCTGATGTTATATTGCCGCACTGCCTGCAGCTATATGTGTCATTATAGGTAGCTTCAAAAATATCGTACTCATAAACCTTGTATGTTGTCGATTTCAGAGTGCTTTTTTCTTTGGCCCCGGTACTTCTTGATATAGTGTCTATATACACATTCTTTATGGGAACATACTTTTTCTTTCTGTCGGTTTTAACCCTGTTTATTTTAACCGAACTGGTTGTCTTGAGAATATCCACACCGGCCCAGCCGCACTCATCACAGTAGCACCGGGCGTCCGTAAAAGTCTCAATATTGTACGCTGTTGTTTCATCTCTTCTTCTGAAGAACGTAATAAAAGGAACTATAATGCCGAGAAACAGTATTCCGGAAAGAATCGCGTTAAACAGATTAGAGGTAAAACCGGAAATCTCATGACTGCTTCTGAATGTTTTATGCAGAAAATCAATGACCATTGCCACCGGATTTCCGGGTCTGTACAATCCTGTTAAAGTATCCAGAACAGGCCCTCTGAACAAAACAAGCGAAATATAGTAGACCACTATCAGCATAATGGAGGTGAACAAAAAAGAGGTTTTCGCTTTGCGTTCATAAGCCTTGTTATCTCTTGCATCCTGCATGCTCTTTTCATACTGGGGGTCCGATTCAAGCAGTTTATAAAACTGTGATTTATCAAAGTTGACATCCATCGGTGTATAGAATCTTGATGGAATTTTTACATTGATTACGGTGGGAATTATATATTTTCGGAACAATCCCAAAAAAAGAAGCAGCAGGGATATAAAACACAGAAACTGGAAATGTACGGGATTAAGGAGTATTTTTTCCGCAAGCAGCCTGTCTGCCTCGTCTGTTGAAATTGTACCGGCCTGTTTCAGCAGCTCAAAAAAAGAGGCAGCGCGGGAGCAAATGATATTATCATATATACCGCTTCAGCTATAAGAAGGCATAAGGCCGCCCTGAAAATAAACTTATTATACTTTAGTGAAAAACTCTGGTCCCTGCTCATTGAAGATACTCCTGTGTATGGTTAGATACTGATAAAACCTTTTTCAAATTATACACCTTATACATGAAAAAACAATGTCTTTTCAAAAAAACATATCTATTCATGCTGTGGAAGTATATTCGGACAGCCGGAAAAGAAAACAAGCGGAAAAAGGAGTCACAATATAAAACTGATATTATAGGCCTTCATTCAGGACTGCACAAAGACTTCATCAGACCAGTCCGGAAACTTGACGGGATCGTCTGTTTCTGTCCCGGACTGGTTCCTGTTTATCCCGGAACCGGAACTCAAAAGACAAGTCTGTTTCCGGTCATTTTAAAGAAACTGACCGCCGGTCAGTCGATTGGACCGGCAAGCCCCGATTTATGAATTCTTTCCCTGGATTTGTTTTTCCATAGCCATGCCTACATACTGAATGGGATCTTTTACAATTGAATAGGGAGGGGAATAGGCAAGGTCAAGATGAAACAGGTCTTCGACGCGGGCCCTGTAAGTAATGGCTGTAGCCAGCACATCGATACGTTTATCCACCCCTGCCCTTCCGGTAATCTGGGCGCCGAGAACAAGGCCGGATTTTTTATCCGCGATAATTTTTACCACCATATTTTCGCCGCCCAGATAGGGAGCGTGATCGGGATAGGTATCGCGTTTGCTGATACAGTCATAACCGTGGTCAGCAGCCTCACGTTCATTCAGTCCGGTAAACGCAACAGTAATGCCGAACACACGGACAATTGCGGTACCCAGTACCCCCCGGTGTTTGAGACCGCCGCCTGTCACAGCATCCCCTGCTATCCGTCCTGTTTTATTGGCCGTTGTTCCGAGGGGACGGTAAACAGCCTTGCCCGTGATAACCGAAAAACTCTCCGCTACATCACCGGCAGCATAAATATCCGGAACAGTTGTTCTCATATACGCGTCAACTTTTACGGCACCAGTCACACCTGTCTTAATGCCGGTGCCTACGGTCAGTTCCGTATTCGGACGAACTCCCGCGGCGAGAAGGACCATGTCTGCTTCCAGTTTTTCTCCCCCGGCCGTTTCCAGAATATGTATATTATTGCCCGGGCCCCGCTGAAATCCGGTCACTTCAGTCGCGAGTTTCAGATGAACGCCATGCTGTTCAAGCTCATACTGCACGGGCAGGATCATATCTTCATCCATCTGATATAATATATGAGGGTGCCACTGTACCAGAGTGACATCAATATCCAGTTTTCTCAGCTGCTCCGCCATTTCGAGTCCTATCAGTCCGCCCCGATTATAACGGCGCGTTCCGGTTTTGACTCCGTTATGAAAGTCCGTATTTTTACCGCGTCCCTGATCGTTCTGACCGTAAATATGTTTCCGGCGTCAAGCGCCGTTGCGAACGGAGCGGGAATGACCGGCAGGGCTCCGGTTGAAAAAATGAGTTTATCATACGAAACCGTACTGCTTTCACCGGTCTTAAGATTAAGAACCTCAACCGTTTTTTTATCGGGATGTATTGCGGTCACACGGTGAAAAATACGGACATCAATATTATATTTGTCCTTAAACCATGCGGGACCCCGGGGAGTCAGGGATTCGGCTTTGGGGATTTCTCCCCCACATAATACGGTATGCCGCAGGCTGAATATGAAATATCCCCATCCTGTTCGAAAAGAATAATTTCAGCGGACTTGTCATTCCGCCTTATCTTTGTCGCGGCAGTCGTGCCGCCCGCGACTGCGCCGATAATTACTACTTTCATTTCAGCCTCCCTGTCCTGCGGTTATTCTCAGGCAATCTGTTTCAGCCGGTTACCGGAATTTAAAACGGAGCTTCATCAGGATTCATGCCGTCTCCGCCATGGTTCGGCATATTAGTCAGTATGTCCATTTCGGCGGGCGACAGCGTAAAATCAAAAATATCGGCATTTTCCTTAATCCGGGAAGCGGTAACCGATTTCGGGAGAGGAAGAAATCCCATCTGCAGACTCCAGCGGAGACATATCCGGGCGGGAGATTTTGAATATTTTTCCGCTATTGGAACAAGTTCAGGAGCGTCAAGCAGCTTCCCAGTCCCCAGAGGACTGTACGCTTCAATAAGAATATTTTTCTCCCGGCAGTAACTTACTGTTTCCTTCTGGGTATACCCGGGAAACAGTCGGATCTGGTTGACCATCGGCATAATCCTCGCCGTCTTCAGCAATGATTCAAGATGATGCGGAAGATAGTTGCTCACACCGATAGCCTTTACCTTTCCCGCCTGGTATAATTCTTCCATTGCCTGCCAGGTTTCGGCATTTGTCCGCTCGAAGCTGCCGCGGAATTTTATCGGATTGGGCCAGTGAATCAGATACAGATCGATAATATCGACGCCGAGCCTTTCCAGTGAAACGTCACAGGCTTTTAACGCGGCTTCATATCCATGCTCATCATTCCATAATTTTGTTGTGATAAAGATATCATCCCGGGATACCGTACCGGCGCGGACAGCCTTCCCCACACTTTCCTCATTTCCGTAAACCGCGGCGGTATCAATATGCCGGTAACCGCATTCAATTGCGCTTTTGACCGCGTTAACAGCGACCTCTCCGTCCGGGGTCTGCCAGGTGCCAAAACCGACACAGGGTATTTTAAGCCCGTTGTTCAATTCATATGTATCGGATAGTTTTTTGACCATACTATCCCTCCTTTTGTATTTATTGATAATTAATTACGATACTAGTACTAAAGTACGCAAGTTTTTGTGAAAAAGCCACTTCTGGGGGAGTTTTTTTACAGACATTGAAAATCACCGGCGGATACCGGATGAGTTACAAAAGCATGGAAACAAAAAGCCATTGTTTGCATAAACATACCGGTCAGGCGACCGGCTGATTGTATGCATACCGGGTTTTATGGAATGTCCCTGCTTATAAAGGAATTCCACGACTTTGACTCCCTGATTTCCGTTCTGAGCATATCAAGTGTTTTCAGGTCCGCCGAAACAGTATTCAGCAGATGCTTTGTATTCATCAGAAGTGTAAAGTTGGCGCGGCTGCCCGTCTCCATATGATGGATCCGTTTTCGGAGAACAGCTTCCTTTTTTTTCAGCTCCGTATATTTTTCACCCAAAAGCTGGGAAACATCCCGTTTCGGCAGATGACAGAGAAAAAGTGTTGCGGTAGATAAAGAGGAATAATCATCCGAATCTCCGGAAAGGAGCAGACGGAGGTTTTCCAGAAAAACAGCTTCACCTTCGGCTGTACTGCTGTATATAACTCTGGTCCGGTCGCTTTCCGCTTTTTCCTGTTTTCCGGCAATATAGCCTTTTTTTACAAGGGCGTTTACCGCGGCGTAAATTGATGAATTGGCCCCGGTCAGCCATTCGGAAAGCCTGAGTTCTTCAAAAATTTTCAGTATCCGGTATGGATTTACCGGATTTTCCCGTACTATGCCAAGGACCAGAAAATGCAGTTTCGTAAGCATTTGTTTCTCCGTTTTATATGCTATGAGTATATAGTATATTATTATAGTAATATATCAGTATAGTAGTATAACGTTATAGTAATGTCAATATTGTTTACAGAAAACAGCATATTTTATTTCCGTCAAAATAAAATATACACCGTGAAAAAGACATGGTATACTGATCAGCAAATATATATGAATCTGTTTATCCGGCACAGTGGCTGCTGCAGGACAATAAAACAATAGCCGGTTCAGGAGGCTGATATTGAAAATGAAAAAGGCTGTTATCAGGCAGCAGGAACATTATATTGCCGGTTTGAAAAAGAAAACGGAAATATTTCTTTCGAATATTGATAAAAGCGGCATAGAAACCATTCTGCTTTCCGGGAGTGCGGCCCGCGGAGATTTCTGGCCGGGAAAATTTGGCGGCATGATTGACCTGACCGTTTTTAAAAAGCAGGGTTCAGGAATAACACCGGAAGAAATTTTTGGCGGGAATGAGGAGCCTGAAATCCCCTTCCATTGTGTGCGGAGGGGAAATGAATGGTTCCAGATCCTTTTCCAGGATAAAATGGATGCGCAGGTTTTCAGAAATTCCGGTGAACCTGCCAAGTCCGCGCTCATGGAATCCGTTGTTCTGTATGATCCGGAAAAACGCTATGAAAAAACCCTCGCGGAAATATATGAGTTTGCCGGGGAAGACCTGCCGATGGCGCTGGCCAATGCGCTTGGGTATATCAATTTTCTGCTCTCCGAATATAAAACAGACCGCTGGGAAAGGCGGGAAGCGTATCCCCAGCTCCATCAGAACCTGGACTCGGCTCTCAGGGAAGGGATAAAAAGCCTGTATTACCTGAACGGAAAATACGCGCCCGCCGAGGACAGAAGACTGTATTACAGTTATGATCTTGAAAAACTTCCCGTCAACTATGAAAAACTCATGAAGAAATTGTACAGACAGAACATTGCTTCACTGAAAGATTACAGGCGCCGGGAGAAAATTTTCAGAAAAGAATTTCTGGGGTTTATCATGTATAAAGCCGGAGCAGATACTGCCGGGGATGGACCGGAAGGGAAAACGCAATCAGGCTGAAACGAAGGAATATATTGACTGTTCCCGTCGCCTTCAATACCATAAAGAAAGTCCTGTTCACGCGTTTCTTTCGGAAATGCCTGTCGGATACATAAACCTAAAAGGCCGGGGAAAAGAATGAATGAACATCCGGAAACGCTGGAATACCGGGAAGAACTGAAAAAGGACTTCACAAAGAATTATATCCGGATAGTCTATGACGGAAAAACCGGGGTGTTCACGGAAATATATTTGTACAATTATGAATACGGAACAGTAACTGTCAGCGGCGGAAAAAAGTCAGTCCACAGATGGGAAGATGAGGATGAAGCGAAATCCCTTTCCGGGATAAACCGGAGATATACCGGTATATTTTTGAATGGTCCGGCAAATGACGGCATGACTGAACAAAAGATTATCAGTGCCGCCAGCGGTTTTCTTAAAGCGGTAAAGCCGGGAAAAAGTGAAATGGAAATCATACGGAAGGCAATTGACGCAATCCGTTCGGCGGCGGAAGAAAAACCTGAATAGCAGTCTTTTCCGTTCCGCGCTTATGCCTCTCCGCTCACCTGCTCTATTTCCTCCGCGGCGGAAAATTCCGGCAATGACTGTTTTTCCGGGCGCCAGGTTTTCATAAGCAGAAGATGGATGGTAACGCCCGTACCGACAGCGGCAAACATGATGGTTGACCAGACCTTTGCCATCGCGAACGCTGACACGGCCAGGAGCAGCCACAGAGAAACAATCCCTCTTACCTTCGCAGCCACCGGGACTCCTTTTTTTGTCCGGTAATTTTCGATGTATGGACCAAAGAACCGGCTTTTCAGGAGCAGATTATAGGCTTTCTGCGAACTGAAGGAAAAGCAAATCCCGGCGAGAAGCACAAATGGCGTGGTCGGCAGAATCGGAAGAAATATCCCGACAGTCCCGAGCAAAAGCGCGAGGACTCCCGCAGCAAGTAGCAGTATTTTTCTCATAATATATTTTTTATCCCCTTTTGTTTTTCAGGCAAAATAAAGCAGATCCGGGCATAACGCCCGGATCTTTGTTATTCATGTTCTTTTGCCTTAGTTGCGTCCATTAATGCCGCGTGATCCAGCTTTGAAAGCTGTTCAGCTTTGGCGGCGTCAAGTTCCATGGCCTTGCATATCCGTTTACCGTAATCAGGATCGGCAAGGAAACAGTGGGCCGCGTGCCGGTATTTTACGTTATCCGTGCAGCCTCCCATGTTGCGCATGGTGTTCTCGGCAAGGACCTGCTTCTGGTCTTCGCTCATAAGCCTGTACAGGTTGCCGGCCTGATAAAAACAGTTATCGGTTTTATCATCCTTCGGTTCATAATGGTCTATGGGACCGTCAGGATCATGGGGAGGCTCACGGAAAGCGTCCTGCTGTGCCCACTCTCCGTAGCTGTTAGGCTCATATCCGATGGTTGACCCGTAATTTCCGTCCACCCGCATCTGGCCGTCACGGTGGTAAGCATGGACAGGGATCTTTGGTTTGTTGACCGGAATAAGGTCGTTATTGACCCCGAGCCGGTAGCGCTGCGCGTCTCCGTATGAAAAAAGCCTGCCCTGGAGAAGTTTGTCCGGCGAAAAACCGATGCCGGGAACAATATGCGCGGGATTGAACGCGGCCTGTTCAACATCGGCAAAATAATTTTCAGGGTTCCTGTTCAGCTCAAGAAGCCCGACTTCAATCAGCGGAAATTCCTTCTGGCTCCACACCTTGGTAATATCGAAGGGATTTTCCTTATGGTTCTTTGCCTGCTCTTCCGTCATAATCTGGAAATACATTTTCCACTGGGGGAAACTTCCTTCATCAATCGCGTGGAAGAGGTCCTTCTGGTGGCTCTCCCGGTCTATGCCGACGAGTTCCGCCGCTTCCTGATCGGTTATAGTTAAAATTCCCTGCTGTGTGCGGAAGTGGAATTTTACCCATACCCGTTCATTCTTCGCGTTGTACAGACTGTAGGCATGGCTTCCGTAGCCGTGCATATGCCGGTAGGACGCGGGAATACCCCGGTCGCTCATGGTTATGGTCACCTGATGAAAAGCCTCAGGCAGGGAAGACCAGAAGTCCCAGTTGTTCTGGGGCGAGCGCATATTGGTTTGCGGGTCACGTTTTATGGCGTGGTTCAGATCGGGGAAACGGAGAGGATCACGGAGGAAAAAGACGGGAGTGTTATTTCCGACAAGGTCCCAGTTACCCTCTTCAGTATAGAATTTTATGGCAAAACCGCGGATATCCCGCTCCGCATCGGCCGCGCCCCGTTCTCCGGCGACGGTTGAAAAACGGACAAATACCTCTGTCTTTTTATTAATTCCGGAAAATACTTTTGCCTTGCTATACTTTGTAACATCGTGGGTAACTGTAAAGGTCCCGAAAGCTCCGCTCCCCTTGGCGTGCATCCGCCGCTCGGGAATAACTTCCCGGTCAAAGTGGGCCAGTTTTTCGAGGAACCATACATCCTGGAGCATCATGGGTCCGCGGGCGCCGGCTGTCAGCGAATTGGTATTATCCGCGACAGGAGCCCCGTTCTCATGAGTCAGTTTCTTGTCCTTCATGAAATTTCTCCTTCTTTCCGTATTTTTGGGGTGTGATCCTGTTTTCCCCTATATATAGTATAAGAAATGCTTTTGCCGGGGAGCAAGTTAAATCCGGCCTGGGGCGCTTTTTTTATGTTTTTTTGTATTTTTTCAGGCCGACGGACGGAGAAGCCGCTTTACTTTGCGGCAGTCTGCGCGGTTTTCTCCGGGCGCGGTAAAAAATGAAGCAGGCACGGGATAAATATCCCTTATCATTTATTCGGGCGCGGAATCAGCAGGGGAAGCAATTCGACTACATTGGAAATTATCGCGTCAGGGACAGCGGAAGAAATTTCGGGAAGGCCCTTTTTCGCGTAATCGTTCCATACTGAAAAGATTCCCAGTTTTTGCGGGGTTTCAATGTCCCAGACAAGATTATCACCGACCATCCAGACTTCTTCGGGCCGCAGCCTGAGCATCTGAAGGGCTTTTTCAAATATCCTCACATCAGGTTTTCCGTAGCCGACTTCGCCTTCTATCAGTATTACTTCAAAAAAACCGGCCAGATTAAACCGGCCCAGCTTTGCCCGCTGTTCGCCGGTAGTTCCGTTGGAAACAAGGCCGAGGCGGAAGCCTTTATTTTTCAGGACGGAAAGCGTTTCAATTGATCCGGGAAATACGCACAAAAGAGTGTCCTTGTACGCGCTGAAATTATCAGCCAGTTCATTTACCAGTTTTTCATCGGAAACGCCAAAGTGATTCAGGGCAAGGGCTGTAATCTCGCGCCGGGCTTTTTTCAGGTCTTTTCTTCCGGCAAGGTGCCGGTCCGCGTCATTCCAGTACCAGTTCCTGGTTTCATGGACTTTTTCAAAAAGTTCTTCGGCGGAAAAATCAAGATCATAATCTTCCGTAAAGTCGCCGCAGCTTTTCCGCCAGGCGTGGCCCGATACATCTTCAAAAGATATGAGCGTATCATCCAAATCAAATAAAACAGCTTTGGGAATTTGAGATATATTTGGTTTCACTGCTATAAGCATAACACATAATGACCCGGATATCAAAGAAATATATAAAAAAGAATAAAATACTCCGCCGCAGAACAGGGCAGACCTTCGGTCCGGGGTATTAGCAGGTCGCGGAAGCTGCCATTACATACCTTACAGAACCAGCCGAAGGCTGATTAAACCCTCGCCTCGAATAAACATGAGGTAAAACCATATATTTTCCTGTATGACTTCCCGGATTTTACGCATCAGCTCAATATTTATTTAATTTTTTTTTAAAAAAAATATTGACATATTGTACTAGTGCATTTATGATTGTACTAGATGAATAGTACAATCATAAACAGAGAAATTACATTTACTCTGGACCCGTCAAACGGGGTGCCGATATACCGGCAGATTATTCAGCAGATCGAACACGCTATCCTGTCCGAACGGCTGAAAACCGGGGACAGGCTCCCCACCATCCGGGCGCTGGCTATCGAACTGAAGATCAATCCGAATACTATCGCAAAAGCGTACGGGGAACTGGAGATCAGGGGAATTCTGGAAACCCAGGTCGGCAGCGGCACCTACATTTCAGATAAACGGCCCGTGCTTGAAGATGACGGAAGAAACCGGCGGATAAGGGAAATTGTCGCCCGGTTTGTCACAGACATGGAAGAACTTGGCGTTGAACGCGCGGAAGCGGTCAGCCTTATAAAAAACTTTAAGGAGGAATAGTATGGAACCACAGAAAAAAAATAATGATAAACCGCGAATCAAGGATTCAAAATATACAAAACGGCGGAGCGATTTTTCAATCAATGCCGCTGGAATAATCCTGTTTATACTGTTTATCAGTTTTTCCGTTATTGTTCTGCTTTTGACAGGGGCCTTGCCGCCGTTAATAGATTTCGGATTACTGCTGGGGGTCCCTGTCGCGGCCCTTCTCCTGATGGTGCTTTTTTCACGCTGGGCGGCCGCGATAAAAATATGCATTATTGCGGCCTGTGTGCTTGCAGTATGCGCGGTCCCGCAGCTGGCGCTTACCCTCCTCTTCGCGGCGGCGGCTGTTCTTATTGCTCCATCCATACAGAAGATGGAAGAATGGGAACGGGCCATTGTACTCCGGTTCGGACGCTTTCACCGCATACAAGGCCCCGGCCTGTTTTTTCTTATTCCGGTTGCGGACCGTGTCGCGAAAATTGTTGACCTCCGCATACGTGTAACTGATTTCTCTGCGCAGGAAACCCTGACCCGGGATTCGGTTACAGTAACTGTTGACGCGATATGCTTCTGGCTGGTATGGGATCCGGAAAAGGCGGTCTGCGAAGTACAGAATTACGAGGAAGCTGTAATTCTCTCTTCAAAAACAGCCCTCCGCAATGCCATCAGCAGTCACGATCTTTCCACCTTTCTGGAACGGGGAGATGTAATTGAAAAACAGATCAGAACCGATGTTGACGGAAAAACAACTGAATGGGGTATTACCGTGCAGCATATTGAAATTACCGATATCCAGATACCGGAACATTTGCAGGATTCCCTGAGCAGGCTGGCCCAGGCGGAACGGGAGAAAAACAGCCGCATCCTGCTCGCGGAAGCCGAAATCCAGATAGCGAACAGACTAGAGGAAGCTGTCAAAATATATTCGAAGAACGAACCAGCCATGAAACTGAAGATTCTTTCAATACTGAATGAGGGACTGAAAGCAGGCAATTCCATGATGCTGGTACCCAATTCAATTACCGAGGAACTGCAGGCAAATGATATTTTCGGCCTCCAGGCTCTTTCGGAACTGAAAAAAGAAAAGGAAAAGAAAGGAGAACAGGAATGACTGTTGTAAAAACGAATAATCTGGTCAAGGATTACAGTCTGAATGGAATAACCGTACACGCGCTGAGGGGAGTAAATCTCGGTTTTGAAGCGGGAGAATTTTCCGCAATCGCCGGCCCTCAGGAAGCGGAAAGTCAACTTTTCTGCACCTCGTCGGATGCCTTGATGCGCTCAGTTCAGGTTCCATTCTCATTGAGGAAACGGATATAGCCTCGCTCAGTAAAAAGGAACTTGCGCTGATACGGCGGAACAATATCGGTTTTATCTTTCAGGCTTATAACCTGATTCCCGTTTTGTCTGTTCTGGAAAACATATCCTTCCCGCTTGTTTTGCTTGGGTTTGATAAACATGAAATCAGAGAACGCTCCATGGCAGCGCTCAGGGATGTCGGACTAGAAGGAATGGAAAACCGGCGGCCAAAGGAAATGTCGGGCGGGCAGCAGCAGCGTGTCGCTATTGCGCGGGCACTGGTAAAAAAGCCGGCGCTCATTCTCGCGGATGAGCCGACCGCAAATCTTGATTCAACAACAGGAAAGGAAATCCTTGAACTCATGCTTAATCTAAACCGCAGCGCGGGGACCACCTTTATATTTTCCACCCATGATCAGATGGTTATGGATTACGCCCGGCGTATTATTATGCTCAGGGACGGACAAGTCGAGTCGGAGACAGTCAGGTAATGAAAACATCATTTTTTTCCATTGCAGGAATGGCTTTCCGTAATCTTTCCCGTCACCGGGTTAAAACGGTTATTACCACTCTGGCAATAGCAATCAGTGTATCCATGTATATTTTTGTGGACGGCTGGCTTTTGGGGATCAATCTTGACTCGGAACGCAATATTGTGAGTTATGAAATCGGGGCCGATAAAATACAAACCCATTTGTATTTTGAAAAAAAGGATGATCTTCCCATGTATGAAAATTTTTCAGGCTGGGAAACCTATGCCGAAGTCCTGAATGAAAAAGGTTACGATTCCGCGCCCCGGTTTGTATTCACCGGAACCCTTTATTCGGCGACCGGGTCCGCGCCGATGGAATTCAACGCGGTCGATCCGGAAGCGGAGATAAGACTTTTACGTTACGCAAACTATATGGAATCCGGACGTTTTATCGAGCCGGACGGTTTTGAAATTGCGCTCGGAACAATGGCCGCCGAAAAACTGAAAACAGGAATTCCCCAGCGTCCGGCGGAAAGTGAACTGAAAACGGATATTCTGAATTACGCGAGGGATCAGGAAGAACGCGATTTTATCCTGTCGCTCTATGAGCCTGCGTCTTCAAGAAAAAAAGGCATGGAATTTTTTGCGCAAAAAGAAGATCCGTCTGAAAACATTGAAGAACGCTTTATCCTGAAGGAGACGGTTTCCGCCGCCGATCTCAACCGCTTCTGGAATATACTCGCGGAAGGCGGACGGATGGATGTACGGATTTCAACCGTCATTGATATAAAAGCGGCGCCGGAAGTCCTGCGCAGTGAAAAAATAGAAAACGATCTTTCGGAAATAGTAACGCCGGATGAATTACGCACAATTTTATCCGCATATGAACAGGACCCGCTGACCGGGGATTTTTATCTTGTAAATGAAGATGAGGCCTTCCTGAAAAAATCCTCGATATAATGATCAGGGCTGATTATTCCGGGGCGGTCAGGCATGTCAATCAGCTGGTCGATGCGGTTGTTGTCGGGGTCATAAATTCACCGAACCCGAAAAACAACGCCAATGTCGGATATCTTCCGCTTAATGTGTTGCAGGATGAGGCCGGCCTCATGCTTGAAGGGCATATCACTGAATTGCTCATCCGTGAAAAAGGGGCAAACGACGCATCCCTCCCCGGTAAAAAGGAGTCCCCTGGGGCTGTGCAGGCGGCCCTTGTCTCCGGACTCGCTGACAGAGGGCGGACACTTCCTTCCGAACTCGGCGTTTACGGCTGGAAGGATTACGCGGCGGATTATCTCGCGGTATCAAATGCCGACGCGGTTTCCACACAGCTTATGATTATTCTTCTGTTCATTCTCTCCTTTATCGGAATAGCGAATACCATGCTCATGGCTATACTGGAACGGACCAGGGAAATCGGGATGCTGAGAGCCCTTGGAATGACTGACGGTCAGCTTCTCCTTTCTTATATGCTTGAGGCGGGGGCCGCAGGATTACTCGGATCGATCGCCGGAGTAATTATAGGCTGTCTGATTAATATACCAATGGTCAAATACGGTCTGGACTTTTCTTCGATTACGATGGAAGCCGGCGGAGATTTCGGTTACCGGGTAGCGTCCTATTTCAGGGCGGCGTGGAATGTCCCCGTCATTATCGGTACGGGTATAGTAGCGACGCTGCTGTCATCTGCTATGGCGTTTTTCCCGACCAGGCGGGCGTTAAAAATGCCGGTCACGGACAGTCTGCGGTTTGACTGATATATCAGGAGTATAGTATGGAACTTTCAAAAAAAAGAGAGGCGGGTTTCTGACCCTGAAAAAAATAGCATACAGAAATATCTGGAGGAACCTCCGCCGGACTATTCTCTGCATCGCTGCCGTTGGTATCGCTGTTTTCTTCAATATATTTATGCAATCGATGATGGACGGAATGATAAAAGGAATTGAAGATGTTGTCCGTGTTTTTGACACAGGCCATGTGAATGTAGTATCATCGCTGTTCGAAGAAGACAAGGAATACTATCCTGTCCAGTTTCCGGTAGCTGACGGAAGGAGTACCGGAGAATTGATCCGGGAAATAGAAGCTGTTCCCGGAGTAAAAGCAGTTCTTCCGAGAATCAACGCCTACGCTACCCTGTCCGACAGTTTAATCAAACACGCGTTTTTATGGGGAATCGATATAGACCGCGAAAAAGAAATCAATAATTTCAATCTGACTGACAGGAGCGATGGTCTTGTGACCGGAAGATACCCGCAAAAAGGAAGCAATGAATGCGCGATTGGTGTTTATATGGCAAAAAAAGCGGGGCTCGCCATAGGCGACAGAATCCCGCTCAAAGTAGTGTCCGCCCAGTTTTCCGATAAATACTGGAGCCCTGAAATTGTGGGGATTTTTGAATACGATTACCGCAAATATGACGAACAGGTAATCATGGTATCCTTTGACCGTCTTCAGAAACTTCTTGTTCTTGATGAAGGTACCCAGCAGCTTTTCATATATGCCGACAATGAAAAGGATACAAGAAATATTGCCGGAAAGGTAAAAGCCCTGCTGGGGGACGGCAATGTTATAAGGGAATGGCAGGATAATTACTGGGTTGTCGTAATGCAGCAGAGTACAATTATTTTTGTTATCATCTTCCTGGTATTTCAGATTGTCGCAAGTTTCCTGATAATAAATACGGTGGTTATGATAATCCATGAACGGATCAAGGAAATTGGAATGATGGGAGCCCTCGGGATGACACGATCGGAAATTGTTATGGTATTCTTTTTTGAAGCTGTGTTTCTCAGTATAATAGGTTCTCTGGCCGGCTGTATTGTCGGGGGTCTTTCTACCTGGATCGGGTCATTCTTCCCGATCAGTTTTGACACGTTCACCGGCGGAGGCTTAAAGGAATTCCCGATGGCGGGAACTATCTTTCTCAATTTTTCGCCGGTATATATTGTACAGGGATTTCTTTTCGGTGTGATTATTTCAGCGATATGTACAATAATCCCCTCCCTGAAAAGCGCCTTTATTGAACCGGTGGAAGCCCTGAGGCGCTGAATTGTTTAATCGGAGCGAACTATGAAAAATCGAAAATCGGAATTATTCTGCCGGAGAAAATTATTTATTGCCTTTCTGATTGTCCTGCAGGCGCTTTTTCTCGTGTACGCAATAATCAGCACAAGCAGAAGTTCCGAACTCATCGGATGGGCTCTCTCTCTACTCAGTGTTCTGGTCGCGCTGTATATAATAAACAAAAGGGACAAGGACGCATACAAACTGACCTGGGTTTTCCTCATCCTGCTTTTTCCGATATTCGGCGGGCTGTTTTATCTTTTTTTTACCGCGCAGACTTCTACAAAAAAGTTTGAAAAGAAGCTCGCTGTCATCGAATCGCAAAGCAGGGACCGCTTTCTGCTTCCGGGCAACCATTTTGAAACAGCCTGCAGGGACGCCCCCGAGCATATTCCCCAGATACGGTACCTGCAGGATTTTGCCGGCTTTCCCATATACAGCCGCACCGCGACAAAATATCTGACGCCGGGTGAAATGAAATTTGAATATCTGCTCGAAGAATTGAAAAAGGCTGAAAAATATATTTTCCTTGAATACTTTATTATCAGGGAAGGCATCATGTGGAACGCGATCCTTGATATACTTAAGGAAAAGGCCGCGAACGGCGTGGAAGTCAGGGTAATGTATGATGACGTCGGAGTTTTTTTTGATCTTCCTCATAAGTACCCGCAAAAACTGCAGAGCCTGGGAATACAGTGCATCGCGTTCAACCCATTCAAACCTTTTCTGACAACCAAGCAGAATA
Organism: Brucepastera parasyntrophica; assembly: GCF_022376835.1. GTDB lineage: Bacteria > Spirochaetota > Spirochaetia > Treponematales > Treponemataceae > Brucepastera > Brucepastera parasyntrophica. The sequence continues at coordinate 2,869,723 of NZ_CP084606.1, read as the reverse complement.
ACAGGGACCACAGAAAAATCGCGTCAATCGACGGAAAGGTGGCTTTTACCGGAGGCATAAACATTGCCGATGAATATATAAACGCGATAGACAAACACGGCCACTGGAAAGACGCCTCAATAATGATAACGGGCGAAGCCGCGTGGAGCCTAACTCTCATGTTCCTGCAAATGTGGGACTTAAGCACACCTGATACGGAAGATTATTCAAAATACTATCCCTGGAAGGAAGAAGAATGTACGGTTTCCGCTGATGGCCTTGTCCAGCCTTACGCTGACAGTCCGATGGACACGGAAAATGTCGGCGAACACGTATATCTGCAGATCATAAACACGGCAAAAAAGTATGTGTATATAAACACACCCTACCTCATAATAGATAACAGTATGCTCTCGGCCCTGCGGCTTGCGGCAAAGAGCGGTGTCGATGTGAGGATTGTTACGCCCCACCGCTGGGACAAACGCATTGTTCATATCACAACACGGTCTTACTACAGGGACCTTATTGAGGCGGGCGTCAAAATATATGAATACACGGACGGGTTCATTCATTCAAAAACTTTTGTTTCAGATGATACTGTTGCGACAGTAGGAACGACAAATCTTGATTTCAGGAGTCTGTATCTGCATTTTGAATGCGGAGTATGGATGTATAAAACTTCATCGGTAATGGAAGTAAAGGATGATTTTCTGCTGACTCTTGAAAAATGCCATCAGATTACCGAACAGGACTGCAAAAGCAGTTTTTTTCCGCGGCTGCTTCAGGATGTACTGCGCATCTTCGCGCCCCTGATGTAAGCGGACAGACCGCTGAATACGCAGGGAATACAATTCAGAAGACAGGTGTCTTTGAACTATTGCATTATATAATACGGGAATTAAAACTCCCTGCAGAAAAATACAGGAGGTATTTTCAATGAAAAAAAACATCTGCATTGCAGTATTACTCTCTCTCGCCGCCGTTTCAGTTTTTCACCTTTTTGGACAGCAGAATTTATCAGCGCCGGATATTCTCAAAAAATTGATGATAATGAAGTATATGACACTATTCAGTATGAAGGCGAGATGATAATTGAATATCAGAATAAAACCTATGTAAAAAAAATGAAGGCATCAGCAAAGGGTAATTCCGACAGCTTTATCGAATTCACAAACCCGGAAGACAGGGGCACCAAATATCTCAAAAAGGGCGGGCGCCTGTATGTATACTCGCCGGATAATGAGCAGGTTATGCTCATATCGGGACACATGCTCAAGGAATCAATGATGGGCTCAGACCTCTCCTATGAGGATACGATCAATAATGAAAAACTCTCGGACCGCTATACTCCCGTTTTAAGCGGAAGCGAAACATGGAACGGGAGGGAAGTCTGGGTACTTGATCTGACCGCGAAGAAAAAAACGGAGAGTTATCCCAAACAGAAGCTTTGGGTTGACAAGGAAAATTTTGATCTCCTGCATTATGAACTGTACGCGCTCTCGGGAGCAAAGCTGAAAGAATATACACTGATCCGGGCGGAAAACTTCGGCGGCCGCCGGTTCCCGGTAGAATCTGAAATGCGCGACCTTCTCCGCAAGGGGAGCAAAACAACCTTTGTCATGAACAGCATTCTTCTTGATGAACCCATTTCCGATTCCGTTTTCAGCATGAGGAATCTTGAACGATGAAAAAAACGCCGCTTCTGCTCTTGCTGCTTCTCTGTCTGTCCGCGGAGGTTTTCGCTCAGGCGCCTGTCCTGTCAGGCTTGCTTGATACAAAACTCACGCTTGCCGGCGGAAGCGATCCGTCCGAGATCAGATTCGGCGCTGAAGAATATGCGAATCTCCGCCTGAAGGTGAATGTCGGCGAGCGCGCCTCGGTTTTCACTTCATTCAATCTGACCGCAGCGGCGGGCAGCACGGCCCTTGTCGCTTCAATGCTGAATAACTCGCCGGCGCACTCTTTGCCCCTCACGGCGTTCAGCGGAGGAGAAAACTATATTGCCGCGCTCGAGCTGGAACGCCTCTACTTCAGAATAAACAGCGAACTGCTTGATGTCGAGGCAGGCCTCATGCGGCTTGCCTTCGGATACGGACAGGTATGGGGTCCGTCTGATTTTCTGAATCCGAGAAATCCGCTCCACCCGGACGCGCGGCCGCGCGCAATCCTCGGAAGCTCAGTTTCGCTGTATCCTTCCGATACTTCAAAAATACAGGCCTTTGCAGCCGCCCCGAAGAACGCGTTTGAACAGGACGGCAACGGAGCGCTGTTCGGCCTGTCCGGCGACAAACACTGGGACAGGGCAAGTGTTCAGCTGCTATACACTTATGAAATTCCAAAAGCGGAAACTCCGGACGGACTGCATTACGCGGGCCTTTCGGTAAAGGCGGAAGTGGAACTTGGCCTCACCGCGGAAGTTTTCTATATGTACGATAACCGCGACCGCGCGGGCTTTGACGGAATCGCGGCAAGCGCGGGCTTTGATTATTCCTTTTTTGACGGCAGCCTGTATATTCTGGCTGAATATTTTTTCAGCGGAAAAAAATCATTTTCATCAGCCGTTTATGAAAAAAGAAATTACCTGTACGCGATGCTGATGTACCGGTTTAATGATTATACGAACGCCAGCCTTTCCTGCGTAGCGGGGCTCGATGATATTTCCTTTTCGCCTGTTATCGGGTTTGAGCATGATCTTTTTCAGGGAGCGACCCTGAGCTTTACGGGACGCGTACCGCTTGACCGTGACACCTTTTCCGGGAACGAAAAACACGGGGAACTCGGACCTGATTCGACCGATACCAGCTTTGAAATCACCGCGAAACTCAGAATGAGGTTCTGAAACTGTGTCCGCAAATGGAACCGACTGTCAGTCGGTTCCACCGCTTCCGCTTTCTTACTAACTGACCGCAAGTCGGTTCAGTCCTTCAGGACTATGTTTCTTATTCCGCTGAATCATCCTTTCCGTCATCCTTTTTCTTCTGGCCCGACACGCCTGTAATGCGTTCCCATATAAAGGTTATACCCAGGCCTGCGAAGCCAAGCGCCAGAACAAAAACAAGGGCAATAAGATAAAACGAGACGGTCCATTCAAGGGCATACCACGCGCGGCTCAGTATAAATGAAAGCGATATTCCGCCCGTCTTTTTCTGTTCCTGTGTTTCCCGCAGGGTAAACTCAACCGTACACAGGGACAGGCTTTCATCAAAGACGCCCAGGGACACGTCGGCCAGCATAATCTGTTCCTCGGTTTCCAGGATCATGCTTTCAAGGGCGAGAAAGTCCGATATGTCCCCGCCCCTGGTTTTAAGGGCGCTGTAAGCGTCCTTTGTTTTTATCAGAAAATCCCGGTGGGAAAGCAGAAACCGGAAATCTTCCGTTTTATCGGTTTTTGTGACGGAAAAACCGGTGGGCGTCCCGATTTCCTTAAGGCCCTCTACCAGCTCGTCAAATTTCGCGGGAGAAACACCGGCTGAAATCCACAGACTCCGGTAGCCTTCCAGTCCCTGGGACCTTTCCGTCTGAATAATTCCGCTGAAACCGGCGATTCTCTCTCTGATGAGGTTTTCATCGTTTTCAAAATCAGTACTGTCTGAAGTCATATTTGAAACCATTTCATACTTCTGGTCGTAGTTGACCGACGCCCCAGCCGCGCCCTCAATCTTTTGCCTGGCGGTTGCGTAATTCTGGGTCTTTCCTGTCATGTTTGACATATCATAGTATGAAGCGGTGCTGTATGATGATTCATAACTTGTTGCGCCCGAATACCGGCTTCCGTAAAGTTCGTAGATAAACCTCAGAATGAAAACAGCGGCAAAAATGACAATCAGAATCAGAAAAACACGCTTTAATAACTTGACTTTCATATGTATACTCCAGTAAAAATATTGCTGTCCGGAAAGAACCGGATACTTCAGTATACAGCAGGAAAAACACCGGCGCAATAAAATACTCCGCCGCAGAGCAGGCCTTCGGTCTGGGGTATTCGCAGGTCGCGGAAGCGGCCATTAAATCATTTCCTTACAGAACCAGCCGAAGGCTGATTAAACCCTCGCCCCGAATAAATATGGAGTTTATTCTTTATAAAAGGAAAGGATAGACTTGCGGATCGGCAAAAATGGGTTATAATTACAGAAACTGCGATAAAATACCCCGCCGCGGAGCAGGGCAGACCTTCGGTCTGGGGTATTCGCAGGCCGCGCAAGCGGCCGTTAAATCATTACCTTCGCCCCGAATAAAAGGATCCGACATGAGCAAGATAACAAACGAACCGAAAAACAGGAATGTCCTGATCCGCAAGGTCCGGGAACTGCTGGAACACCGCGCCCTGTGGATGTATTTTCTGTGTGATGAGGCTGAAAAAAAAGGCCTCAATCCCGATGAATATGCCTCCGAGGCAATCCGGCGGTGCGGTCTGTACCAGGGAAAGGGGCTGATTGAAAAGGGAAAAACAACCAGTCTCAAAGGCCTGAAAAAGAAACAGTTCTCAAAACCGGCGCGAATGATCTTTGAAATGAAAATTCTCAGAAGTACGGATGATAATCTCGATGTTGATTTTCATTACTGCCCGCTGGTTAAAGCCTGGCAAAAACAGGGCTGCGGCGATGAACAGATCAGCAAACTCTGTGATTTCGCAATGTACGGTGACCGCGGAATCGCCGAGAGCTACGGCTGCGAGCTGGAACTTCCAAAGACTATTGCCCGCGGCGATGAGGCCTGCGAAATACGGTTTATCCGGAAAAAATAATTTTTTGCGCGGCCCCCTCTATCAGAAAATTCTCCGGGGGCTGTCCAATAAGTAACAAACTTACTGGACAGCCCTGTGCTTATCTTTTTTCTTCCGGCATGATATACTTATATAATGAAATGCAGCAATGGAATACATACGGAATCGGTATCAATGGAGTCTTATGACAGAATGGCAAAGTATTACGCGGGCTTTGTTGACACCAAGGCTTACAATGCCTATTACGAACGCCCCGCGATGCTTTCGCTTATGCCTGATGTTAACGAAAAAAAAGCGCTCGACGCGGGATGCGCCGGCGGGTGGTATACGGAATGGCTCCTCAATCACGGCGCCGAGGTAACAGCGCTGGACTTCAATGAAACAATGATTGAAATAACCCGGGAAAGAACAGGGAACAGGGCTGCTCTGTTCAGGGCCGATTTAAATAACCCCCTGCCCTTTCTTGAAAACGAATCAATGGACCTGATTGTGGCTTCCCTTGTGCTTCATTATCTGAAAGACTGGACAACCGCGCTTGGAGAATTTTTCAGGATTCTGAAAAAAAACGGCCGTCTGCTTTTTTCCGTCCATCATCCCTTTGCCGATTATCTGTTATTCAACCGTGAAAATTATTTTACCACCGAGTTAATCACCGACACCTGGTCAATGGGTGAAGAAAGCATAGAAGTAGAGTTTTTCGCGAGGCCGCTGAACAGGGTTCTGCAGCCCGTCGCCGACGCGGGCTTTACGATCGAAACGGTAGCGGAACCCTTTCCAACGGAAGATTTCAAAAAAAGCAGCAGTGAAGCCTACGAGCGGCTGCTGAAAAAGCCCCAGTTCCTTTTTATCAGCGCCGCGAAAAAATCATGCTGAAATAATCACAGATGTATTGCCACCTTGAAACCATACTGGTCAGGCATGATGACCGGTTCGATCCCAATAGTGATTTTTGCTTTTTGGGAAAGGGCGCTGTTTAATGTTGAGTTCCATTTGCTGGCGTGTGTCCATGGTTTTACGCTCCCAAAAATCCGTGAGGCAAGCATTAAAACACCTCCGGCAATAAATAAACCGCTGTATTTTGCCGCGTCATCAACCGCCGCAGAAAAATCTTTTGCCAAATCACTGTCAGGGTCCGCCATGGCAATTACCGGGAGGATCAGGAAATAGGCAAAAAACCTGCCCATATGCACCACAAAAGGAATCATCATGGCAATACTCGCGATATCGGCGCCGAGCATGATAAACCCGCCTACAAGGTCTTTCTGGACAAAAGAACCGATCCCGAAACCGAGGAAAAAATTGAGAAAGAAAGGACCCACGCCGCTTTTTTTGTTATCCGCGATCAGAGACAGCTGGTCTTTTTCCTGAAGAAACTGGGCCTTTTCAGCTATCGCGTCCTTATTCTTGAAAAGCCCTTTTTTTATCAGCTGGTTAATATCAAAAACTATGTCGGATGAACTTCCGTCCGTGGCGGCCGCGTCAACGGCGGCATCTTCGCCGAGCAATGGAAAAAAACACATGCCGGCCAGAATGACCGCAAGACAAAACTGTTTCATATACCCCTCCTGTATCTGCATATAATTTACTATAACACAGATACGGGAAAAAGCAATATTATTATGTTCCTATCAGGTCGCGGGCGGTTCGCCGGGGGCCGTGTCAGGCCCCGCTTCCGTTTCAGTGTCTTTTTTTATTTCTTCACGGTACAGTTTTATGCTCCCGTTTTTATGCAGGGCTATGAGTATCTGGGCGAGCATAGGGAAAAAAATCATACCAAGCACACCGAATAGCCGGTAACCGACATAGATGGCCATAAGTGAAACAACCGGGTTCAGGCCAAGCTGGTCGCCGACTATTTTCGGCTCGATAATATTTCTTACAACAGTTACAATCCCGTATACAATGGCGAGGGCCAGCGCGTAGGAAAAATTCATTTGAATCAGTTCAAAAATTATCCAGGGAATCATAATACCGCCGGTCCCGAAAATCGGCAGGGCGTCAAAGAGGGCGATTCCGGCCGCGACCCCGATAGAACCCGGGGTCCGGATTATTGTCAGCCCGATGGACAGCTCAATGAAAGTTATAGACATTAAAATGAGATAGGCCCTGATATATTTGACTACCGTATCTTTCATCAGTTTTTTCAGGTCTTTCAGATAAACCGTGGTCTTTTCAGGGAGCTGGGCTTTTATAAAGACAACTATCTTTTCATAATGCACGCTCACAAAAAATGAAAACAGAATAACAAATATCAGGCTGATAAGAAATCCGGGAATACCATTAATAAAGTTGGTAAGAAAAGAAACCCCTTTCTGTGATACTGACAGGATAAAATTCTGGAGACCGTCCATGATGCTTGACTGAACGGTCTGGGCGGCTGAAGCCCAGGACTCGGGGACCTTGTTAATCAGCCCGCTCATCCAGTCATACAGTTTTGTCAAAGCAGGGGCAATTGTCTCCCTGTAATATGCAGGCAGAGTGGTAAACACGTCCTTCAGCAGAAAAACAAGCTGTGTAACAATAAAGAAAATAAGACCTCCCGCAAGTATATACAAAAGGGCCATAAAAACAATTGAAAGAAATTTCTTATTTATTTTGAGCTTCCGGTGGATAAACATTATCATAGGGTGCAGCAGACGGACGAGAAGGAGGGCAACGATAAAGGGAAAGATCAATCCGATAAGTCTGAAGCTGGCGTAAGCGATGCCGATAATGAACAGCACATAAACAACACTGATGATAAAATTCATTCTCTTCTGGATTTTTTCAGTCACATCTGTACTCCGTTAATTTTTTTCATACAATTTTGCAAACTGCTCGGTATGCGATTTCAGTTTCCTCTGCAGCATACGCCCATCGCCGCCGGTGTCATAATCGGAGCAGAAAAGAAAAACAGGAGAGTAAAACTGAACGGCCGCCGTTTCAGGGTCACACGGGACAAAATATCCGGTCTTTACAAAATCCGCAAAAAGCTGTTTCTGTTCTTTTATGACGCCGCCGACAAAATAACCCCGGTACAGGTTTCCTGCCTCGGGATCGGCGAACTGTTCGATTGTCAGGAGTTTCCTGAATTTTGATATAAAATCGTCCTGGGTATAAAACAGGAATAATTCAAGGGCAAGCCGCGAATAACTTTCCCGGATACCTGGAGTGTTTTTTTTCTCCGGATGCCGGACAGCGCGCCTGTGGAGAGACTGCGAAAACTCGGCAATTTTTTTTACCGCTTCCGCGGCAAGACTCTCCATGATATTGCGTTTATTTGTAAAATGATTGTATACGGCGCTTTCCCTTATTCCAACAGCGGAGGCGATTTCGCGAATTGAAACGGCCCTGTATCCCCGTACTGAAAATAAATCGAGAGAGGCGTTCAGCAGTTTTTCCCTTGTTGTCATTCAGGACTCCCTGTCAGGAATATGCGGAACTAACAATTGTTAACACGCATAATCCATCTATTTTCACAGCATATTAACACTTGTTACTATTGTCAACCTGGTCCGGGGAAAACGCATTTATCCTGCGCAGGATAAACGCCTGCTTTGAAAGTATTTTACTTCTGCCAGCCGGCCAATGTTAACAGTCGTTCATATACCGGTTAACAGTTGTTCACATATATATGAACACTTGTTAATATGCATAAAGGAATCTCCAGCCGATCGGAAGAAAACATCCGGAGGAATCCTTCAGCGGCCCGGCTATTTTTTCTTTTTCAGGCCGGCCGCCTTTTCCCTGAACACGGCGGCCATATCGGGGACATTTTTCTTTTCATAAACCAGGGCTATTTCTTCCCAGCCCCGTATGTCTTTGGGCCAGGTGTCAATTATTTTTCTAAACACCGCGAGGGCCCGGTCAAAATCACCTGAGCGTGAATGAAGCCTGCCCTCAATCAGAAGCCCGTCCGCGTCCGGCTTCAGGACCCGGTTAGCTTCCTGTATGAGCAGGCGGGCGGATTCCTCCTCCCCATCCGGTCAAGGCAGAATACAAGGTTCGCGAGAATGGCGCGGTCATCGGGCTTCTTTCTCAGTATGTCGCGGTACAGAACGGCGGCCGTCCGGTACTGCCCCGCCCGCCTCCGGTACAGGGCAAGTTTTCTGATATTCGCCGAAGAAGTATTATAGGCTTCCAGCTTTTCAAGCTGGTCCGCGGCCTCGCCCCAGCCGCCGGTGTTTTCAAGGAAAGAAATAAATTCCCTGCGGATATCCGAATTGTCTTCCCAGCCGTCCAGATAGTTCCGGTAAGCTTCGGAAAGTTCTTCATTCATTGCCTGGTCCTCGCAGCAGGCAATATAGCCCAGCCAGGCTTCCTCGAGGTCTTCGGCTCCGAGTTCGTTTTTCTGCCCGAACCCGATTACTTTCCGGTACCAGCCGATCGCCAGCTCTGAAAGACCCATCCGGAAATAGGTCCGGGCCAGGGCAAGCAATAAGGGAGGAGCTGCGCCGTAGGTTTTAACCTGTTCCTGGACAGCGGGCAAAATCTCAGCGGGATCGGAATCGAGGTTTGCCTCGGCAAGCACCCGGTAAAACTGTATTGCGGAAGGATCACAGCCGGCCCGGTCGGCCCTGGCCAGAGCGGCCTTCAGCTCCTTCCAGTTCCGGGCGGAAGCGTACACCATCAGGATTCCGTAATAGGGCGCGGGGTTCTGCCGGTCCAGTTCGATGGCCCGGTTAAAATGGTTTACCGCTATATCATTATTTCCGAGATTTCTCTGGGCTTCGCCCATAAGGGCGTGCGACAGTCCGTCGCTGCCATAGTTTTTTATGTAAGCCCGGGCCGCCTGTGCGGCGCCCGTCCAGTTTTCATTTTCAAGGCTGGTTTTAATAATCTGCAGATCAACAAAACGCTGCGAGATAGCTTCAGGGTTAAAGGACTCGTCAAGTGAGGCAAGAAGAGCGACAGCTTCTTCGGTATTTCCCATCATCAGGTATATTGATACAAAATACCACAGCAGGGAGGTATCGTCAGGGGCGAACTGGACAGCGGCCTCATACTGGGTGAGGGCCTCGGGCAGATAGCCGAGGTCCCTGAGCGCGTGGGCAAGATACAGCCGGGGCGCCACGCCGTCTATTCCATTGTTGATAAGAAAGGTAAGCATCTGCCTCGCTTCTTCGGCACCGCCTCGTTTGTAAGTCCGGACAGCGTCGATAAAAAGAGCGTTCAGATATCCCTGGTTCAGACGGGGGTCGTCAGGCGCAATGGAAAGGGCGTCCTCAAATACCGAACGCGCGAGCCGGAACCTCTTCTGTTTTAAATACAGGGCGCCCAGCAAGCCCCTCGCGTCCGCGGAATCAGGGTTCAGCTCAAGGCTTTTTTTTATGGCGTACAGGGCCCGGTCATACAGCCCGCCTGAAAAATAGGACCTGGCAAGAAAAAACCAGCCGGACGCGTCCGAAGACCGCCGCCGGAGAAAGGCCCTTGCGTAAGCGGCCGCCCTCGCGTATTTTTTCTGGGCGTGCCATGAACGGGCCAGATATAAAAAGATTTCGGGATGGGACTGGCCGCCGTCCTGCAGGGAGGGGTCACCTTCCGCGAAACCACAGGCCGCGAGATACTCGAGAATGCGTATAGCCTGCCGGTAATCCCGCTTCTGACCGGCCCGGAGGGCAGCCTTAAACTGTCTTTCAAATTCGCCTTTTGCCATAACTATCCCTGTATTATACCACAGTTTTCCGCAAAAGGAAATAAAGGATCAGAGTAATACAGCAGGCGGGACTCCGGAAATAAAAAAAGCCGGACAGGCCGGCCGGGTGTACAGGATACATACAGCGGAGGGCGGGAATATTATTCTGTCCGGCTCCGGCCAGGCGCGTTTCTTCCTGATACCGGACCTCGGCGTATTTTCCTATATCTGTTTGAGGTACCCGCTGGCTGTCAGCTCGGTCAGAATCTCGACGGCAAGTTTTTCTCCCCACTTCTGTCCGATCGCGTACGAATCCTGGGTAATATAGGGGCCATTTCAGTCATCTTTTTCCCGGAGGGGCTTTCATAAAAAATGATAATGTCCCTGATTTCATCATGCGTAAAATAGGTATCATACACAGGAACAAAAAGTTCGGTAAATTCATCCAGGTCAAGTTTATTTTCAAAAGCTGCCCAGAAACTCATGGGGGCGTCGGGAGCTATTTTTATCAGATCAGGCAGCATTAAATTGAACATCTGGGCGGCCTGTTTTTTCGCGCCGGAAAGTTCGAGCAGGCGCCTGATGTCATCAGACTTGGTCTGCGCGAAACCGTTTCCCGCCAGCGCGGCCAGGCTAATGATGACAAAAAATAATTTTTTCATACGGGGTCTCCTTGTCTTCCATATTATATACGGAGACAGGGTAAAAGCAACAGGCCTTTCTTTCCGCCGGACAGGTCAACAGGCCGGGCCGTTTGACCTTATATAAAAAAGAATCTATATTATTCTTTAGGCGGGGAGGAATTCGCGTCACGCCGGCCGCAAAAGGAGATGTTATGAATAAAAAGGCTGCAATCCTGAAAAATGTTTTTTTACCGGCGGCCCTGCTTGTGCTGTTTTTTTCCTGCGCGACCTCGGTCCGGGTCCAGGTCACAAAGCCTCCCCTGACCGACATGAGCGGGGTCCAGCGTATCGCGGTCGCCCCCTTTGATCTGGCCTATAATAAAACGGACAGCGGCCAGCTAAACACAGTGTATCAGCGTTTTTTTTCTCCGGCGAATAAATACAACACCCGCCTTGAAGAGCAGGCGGCCCAGGCCCTGACAACTGCAGTCACGGACAAACTGCTTGCCTCAAACGCCTTTGTTGTTATCAGCCAGGACCAGCTGGCCAGAGCGGGAAATACGCAGGGCGGTTACGCCTCGGTAGTCGACGCCTACCTCACCGGCGAAATCAATCTTCTTTCGGCCCGTACTCTGGAAAACGTCAGCGAAGTTTCCTCCTCGAATGATTCCCTCACAAAAATCTATACCGCGGAGCGGGTCGTTACCCTTGACTTCACCTACCGCTTTATCAGAGCCGACAACGGCAGGATCATAAGCCAGGTAACAAAATCGGGAACTGCCTCCGACCGGAAGGAAGACACGGACATTCTGAATGTCAGGACCTCCCTCATGTCAGAACTCGATCTGGTCAGGATGATTATAAATGACGAACTCGCCCTGTTCAGCAGGGAAATCGCGCCCTGGACAGCAGTCGAACACAGGTATTTTGAAAAAGACAAAACAAAAGACCCCAGAATGAAGGAAGCCGACACTCTGGTAAAGAACGGTTCCTACGCGGACGCCCGCGAAATATTCAGCGAGGTATACGCCGAAAACGGAAACTTCGCGGCAGGCTATAACGCGGCGCTCCTGACGGAACTGCTCGGAAACACCGGAGGCGCAATCGCCCTCATGCAGGACCTGTATACTTCGACAGGAGATTCAAAGGCAAAAAGCGAACTTGACCGCATGACCGAAAGCCTCAAGGACGAGGAAACCCTCCGCAGGGAATATTCCCCGGGAACACAGGACGGGGAATAGGAAAAGATGGCGTGCCCGGACACAGCGCTTTGCCGGACACGCCTTTTTTATTTTAAAGGGGGAACGCCTTCCAGCCGGAACAGCCGGCCGTCAGGCTCCGGACAGGAGCACCGCAGACGCGGCACCCCCTCGCTCCTATGATTATTGTCAAGCGATTTTTGACTCCCATCCCTCATAATGTATGTGATAATAACGAAACTTCCGTTTGAGTTGTTCCGTTGATATATCTGCATAGAATTCTTTCCGCCGTACCAATATCCACATAAGGGTAACCATCCTTCGCGCAATCGCAACAGCACTTTTCGTCTTTCCCATCCGTTCATTAAGCGCGAAAAATTTTGCTTGTAATCGGCCGCCGCCTTCTTTACATCGTACTAATGACCATACCGATTGTAATATCACCCTTCGTAAGGCCCGGCATCCTTCTTTAGTAATATTGCCATACCGATTCGTTTCTCCCGAACAATCTATTCGGGGCACCAGTCCTACATAATTGGCTATTTCACTTGCTTTTGAAAACCGACTCCCATCCCCCACATAGGCAAGAAATGCTGCCGCTACACCAATTCCTACCCCAGGAATCGACATCACATACGGCGCCAATTCATGGCCTTTTACGTTATTTTCTATGATTCTCTCTAACTCTTTTAATTGCTCTTCGGTCGTTTTTAATTCTTTTTCTAATAGTTCCGCAAATATCACCAGTATTTCCGGTCATCCTTCCTTTTGTTTCATTCTTCCTTCGGGTGTATGTAAATGACTCTTTTTTATGGTCGTTATTCCTGCTTGGACATATACTACATGTAACCGATTAAGGACACTGGTCCGCAGTTTGGTCAAATAACTTTTCATTGATACGTATTTCCGCAGCATTTCCTCTTCTTCACTTGGCATTACTACTATCGGTAATTCTTCTTTCGGATATCTTTGAATAAATGAAGCTATTTTACGTGCGTCTTCCTTGTCTGTTTTTCGTGTCGAGCGCCATATCATTTGTAACTTCCCTGGGTTTAGAATATATACCGTACACCCAACAGCTTGTTCTATATATCTCCCCAGTACAAATGCATACGCACAGGCTTCCATTCCCACAATATCTGTTTGTTTCAAGATGTTTGCCAATTGGCTCCTTCCGGTTTCGTCAGTCTTTACCCCGCTTTTACTCAGCTCTGTTTTTCCGCAGTCATTAAGAATACATACTTCCATTGTTCGTTTGGCTAAATCTAAACCAACATACCGTTTTGCCTCTTCTTTCATACTTTTCTCCCATTCTTATAAAATAAGGGATGGAAGTCTTCCCTGCTTTTTCGGGGTACACCGAGCTCCTATTCGCGATAATAGCCATAAAAACTATTTCGCATTCGTTTATTCGGCGGCCGGTATTGTTTCTCTCCGAACCGAGGTCTTTCTTTTCAGAATGTTCCCTCTCCGCGAGGGGCCAACCGGTCCCGGCTTCCAATTCCCGTCGGATTCAGATTACCCTTTCCTTCAATAATCATAAAGTCTCCAGCCTCCTGACTTTGGCTAATAGCCAAAGTCAGGGGTCTTACGCTGCCCCCTCGTCCTTATTCCTGACGAAAGTTTTAGTGTATAGCGATACGGTAAAACCAGGCCTGATACGATGGGCTATCGTATTTGAGGCAAAAAATTATGTAACGCTATGTTTTTGCGGCGGGATATGGTTTCAGGTATTTTTCAAGAAGAAAAAAGATTACACAATGCAGTGTGTAGAAAAAGGAAAGCTTACACAATAGTGTGTGTAAGAAAGGGAAAGTTTACACATTGGGATGTGTAGGAAGTAATTTGGTTTGGAACTGCCGCGTGGATATGGAAGGCTGTTATAGCGGGTTTCTTTCTCTTGGTGACTGGCGCGCTTGCCCGACAGTCAGCGTCTATGGAAAAACAGAGGCTATCTTACACACCGATATGTGTAAAACTGTCCCGGGCTACACGCGGTAATGTGTAAGGTACAAACTGCCGTAGTTTGGCAAAAAACAAAGCCCATCAGAGAACTTCCAGATTAACCTGCTCAGCGACAAATTCCTGAACGGCTTTCCGGTAGAATTTCTCTAAAATCCAGTGTGCCGTGTCGTTACTCCGCCTTACTCCTCTGGAGACAAGTTAGGCAAGTCGAAGAATCAAGTAGGGAACGACTTGCACAGCAACTCGTTCCCCTTTAGAATGCCAGTATTTACTGCTTAAGCCAAGGCATAAATCATAGTAAAAAAACATTTTGACCGCCTGCCAAGCCTCCGCGGTTCAAACATTTAATAGTTAAAAAGCCCGGCAGGCCCGTACGTAAAATGAAATATTCCTGTTGTCCATCTGGTCTCCACTGTTGAAGTACTGACTCCACGCTACGCCGTATTCATTAGGAGAGTACTGAGACGACGACCAGTACCCATGGTTCGTAAAACTGCCCAGGCTGTTCTTGTGCAGATTACTGTACATCAGATTAAGCTCGTCTTTGCTCGGCATATACCAGTCAGTCCTCCCAGCGCCGCTGTATGCATCACACAGCAGTGCTGCCCGTCCGCTTTCTCCCGCTGCCGTAAGCGCACTCACCAGTATCCCTGTGTTTCCCTTTCCGCTTCCTATACTTGTCACCGTTTCGCTTATGCGTACTCCGGATAAGCCCCATTCCGCCGTACCTGCATCCGCAGTCGCAGCCTCAAGGTATTGCCAGCCTCCGGTGCTATTTCCTTTGTCGTAGAATACAAGGCCTGCCTCGCCCGTGTAGCCGACAAGCATACAGGTCACCGTGTATATGCAAGTTTCGCTTCCGTTTGTTACCGTTATCTCAAGCGCTTGAGGGTTCCCGCGACTTATTCCACTTACGACTCCTCCGGCAAGCGAATAGCTCACCGTTCCGCTGGCAGATGTCGCGTTTATCGTTACGCTCTTCGTTTCACCGCTTGTTCCAGCTATCCCCACTATATAGTCAAGTGCTGCCGATGCAAATCCAGTAGTTGCGAAATTCGTTTCCGACGACGCCAGAGTCAGCTGACCCGCACTGGCTGTCAATGCACTCAGGCTCGCGCTGCCCTGCCGCGTCACCGTTACGGTGTAGGTCTTTGTTGTCACACCGTCCTCGGCGGTCACCGTTATTGTTTTGGGCGTTGCCGTCCCGACCGTAAGCGTGTCAGTTGAGCCGCTGCCACTCACAACAGCCCCACTGTCCGCCGCTATCCCCGTTATCCTGACGCCGCTCACGCTGTTAGCCAGGCGTACCGTATAATTAAGTACATCGGATGTAAACACAGGGCTCAGGGTTCCCGAAGTTAACGATATGCCACTAAGGTTTGCGTTGGTACTGGGTACCGATCTCGTCACCGTTACCGTGTATACCTTGGTTGTTCCGTCCTGCGCGGTCACTGTTATGGATATGGGATTCGTTCCCAAGGAAAGCGTTTGAACCTCTCCGTTGTTAGAACTCAGACCTGCGGTGCTGTCGGCTTTTGTACCGGTTACCGTTATACTGGTCACGCTGTTCGCCACGCTCACCGTGTAGCTTGTCGTGTTCGTGTCAAAGACAGGGGTCAGGGTTCCGTTGCTCACCGTCAGGGCGCTTAAGTTCGCGTTATTGCTCAGCACGGTCACGGAGAAAGTTTTTGTCACGGACGTACCCGTCACGGTTACCGTCACCGTTTTTTCACCCGTCGTCGCGCTATTGAAGCCTGTAAAGTCGCATGAGGAGGCAGGTATTGCCACACTGTTCCCTGCGCTGTCCGTCCCCGTAATTACCAGTCCCGAGGTGTCAAGACTTTCACCAATTTTATATTGAGTCTTGTATGCGCCGCTCAGAGTTATCGACACAAGGGAGGCGACGCTCACCGTTACCGTATAGATCTGCGCACTGCTGTCAGCTGCGGTCACCGTGTATGTTACCGGGTTTGTAAAGTCCTCCGCTTCGCCGGACGCGGGACTCACGCTCACACCGGTGTGCGTTATATCGGGTACGAGGCCTGTTACAGCCGTCCCGTACGGCGCTGTGAGCGTGACCGTTTTTTCATTTTCATTTATATTGCCTTCCGCAAGTCCGGTAAAACTGAAACCCGTTATGGTTTTCGCGGTGTCGAGCCGGACTATGGTTACCGTGTAGTCCTTTATGCTTCCGTCCGCCGCGGTCACCCGTATTGTTACCGGAGTGCTGTCTCCGCTCAGTGTTTGGGGCGCTCCGCTGTTCGCGCTGAGTTCCGCCCCGCTGTCCGCCGCGGCGCCTGTCACCGTCAGGCTGTCCGTGGTGTCGGGTACTTCCACCGTGTAAGATATGACGCCAGGGTCAAAGGCAGGGGACAGGGCCCCTTCACTTACCGTCAGATTGCTTAAATCAGCGTTGCCGCTCACCCACCGGGCATATAATGTAACAGGACCGTCCCAGTCAGCCGTCACGCCCGTCCCCGCGGGGTACGGTGTCCCGCTCCCGTCAGGTTCCGTGTTCCAGCCCGCGAAACTGTGGCCGGTTTTTTCGAGACCGCCCGGCCCGGCAAGGCTGTGGCTTTCCCCGTACACCGAGTCAGCCGAGGCCGGGACCGCGCCTCCCGTGTGGCCGTTTCCGTCATAGGTTACCGTGTAACTGTTCCCGGCCCACTGGGCGTAGAGTTTCAGGTTTCCCGTTATCTTTATCTTTGAGCCCGCCGCATAGGAGACGCCGGTCCCGTCGGCCTTTGTGTTCCAGCCCGCAAAGCCCATGCCTGTTTTCGACAACCCGGTTCCGTCCGGAGCGGTTATCACATCATCTTTTTCAGCCTCAGCCGCCCTAGGGACGGCGCCCGCGCCCCCGTTCGCGTCTCAGGTAACGGTAACCGGTTTTTTGAGGAAGTCCCGGTAAAAGGGGTTTTCACAGGAAACGGCCAGAAGCACGCCCGCGAGGACAGCCGGCAGAAACAGGGCGCAAGACAGTCTCTTTTTCACTTTTTTTCTCCTTATTATCAGCAGTAAAACGCCGGGATCTTTCCGTCACGCGAAATACTTACACATGACCATGTGTAAAGTTTTTTTCCTTACACACGGCAATGTGTAAACTTTTTCCGTCTCACACAGCACTTTGTGTAAACCCGCTTTCCGCCCGCTCCCGGGAACAGGGCACTTTACCTGGATAATGCGGGTACAAAAAAAACACTGATACGGGATGAGGAACAGTGCCTCATCCCGGCTTTGGAAGATACATATTTTCGCGGTTTTTCGCGGATTTTCAGCCGGAGCGGGTGTACAACAGGTTGTACTGATAATTCAAGTATGTACCGGAAAGTCCGGTTTGTAAAGGAAAAACCGCGGGGAAAATGACTTTTTTATTGGGGAAGGAACGGCCCTTCCAATGGAAAAATAAGGAGTGTAGTTCCGGCACCAAAAACAGGCTTCAAAAAAGAATGTGAGAAAGCCTGCGGGCCGCACCTATTCCGGGCAGAAAAACAGAAATCCGGTATGATGCGAAGGGGCCTGGTTCCCGTGAAAAGAAAACCGCATACCCCATATTCCGGATTTTTTCAGGACATTTTGAGCAGATGGCAGTCACATCAGAGGTTTCCGTATGGACTGCCGCGGCCCTCTCCGTTTTTCATGAAAACATCAGAACCCTGTCCTGAAAGGCAGCAGATAACGCTGTCTTTCAGGTATATCAGGGAGCGGCTGCTATAATACCATTACCGTCAGCGTTAAGTTCAATTTTGTAATCTGATACCGGATCGCCGTTCTCATCACATAACACGAATTTTGCGACATCACTTGCTGCCAGTGTATAACCATCGGTTCCCTGGAGGACAGTTTCCCCTACGAATGGGGCATACTCATAATAATTAGTGGTATCTGGAAGCTCCCCTATCCTGTAAGAACTAAAGGCTCTTATTTTTATGGTGCTGCCAACGGATGGCAAAGTGACTGTACCTGCCATGCAAATAGGAATCAAGTTACTGGCAGCAATGAGAGGATCAGAAGACAAGGTTATCATATCAATATCTATTTCTCCGCTGAGTTTAATAGTAACACTATTACGGTCCCAGTCACTTACAGTCCAAACTGATATTCCTCCAAGACGTCCGAGAGTACCAGTAGCGGTAGCTGCCCCTGATATTGTGCCACCAGTCATAATAAAAGTACCGGTACCGCCGAAGCCCATCCCTCCATAAGTTGATTCTGAAATACATCCATCAACTAAAGTAAAGGTCCCTCCATTTATATATACACCTCCAATTTGATTATTTGTAGTGTTCGCAGTAATATCTCCGCCTGTCATGGTAAATACCCCGTTATTCTGAACTGCAACGGCGCCATTAATTGAATAATTTCCGGTAATTTTCCCTCCGCTCATTTCCATTCTACCATTAATTATATCGACAGCACCCCCATATGATGAATCTGTACGATTATTATTCTGCAACGTCACTCCGTCATTAATAGTCAGAGTTCCATTGTTTACAATGACTAAGGGAGCGTCAGCGGAAATATTATTTCCGTCCATGGTCAGTGTATTCATACTGCCGATCTCGCCCAGCGTCAGGGAAGCGCCGCCGTCAACCGTAAAGAAGGAACCGGTGAAACCGGAAGGCCTGCTCAGGGTAAAATTTCCGGAGCTGAGGATGGTTATATTTTTGAATCACTGATTGCGATGGTATCTTCCATTTCGAATGTACCGACGATGAGCAGAATAGCGGTTCCGCCAATGTTGGTAGTGTTTATTGCATTTTTGAGATCATCAAAGTTAGTAATGGACTGACTTTGAATCTTGTCCAGCTTCCCTTCCGTGTCCACCTGCCAGTATATCGTGTCAATCCCGTCAATCTGCGGGGTAACGCCGAACTTCGAGGCGTTTGCCGTTATCAGCCCTGTGTCACCGTCCAGCACCTGAACAGTGTCCGTTCCGCTGGGGTAACTTGCCGGCGTAATGACTGCGGCCTTTGAAGCGGTGAGATTACCGCCGACCGTTAGCATGGCTCGGTAGTTTCCGGTGCCACCAAGTGACAGATATACGTCATTATCTGCAGTCACCTGGGCAGGACCGCTCATGGAGAATATAGCAGGGAAATTCAGCTGGGGCGCTTCGACATACACACCCGCGCCGGGTTCGGAATAGGATGTATTTGTAAGCAGATTTCCTGTTATTGTCCCGCCGTTCATATTGAAGGTTGAACAATAAATATTCACACCGCCGCCCTGTCTGTTTGCCTTATTGTTTCTGATTACCGCGGTCCCGCTCATGGTAAACTGCGATCCACTGTCCAGGTATACTCCTCCGCCGAAGCTATTAGAGAGATTGACGGCATTATTATCTTCTATGCTTCCGGCAGTCATGGTAAACTCAGTTTGCTGCGTAAAAAGCCCGCCTCCCTGACTGTTCGCGGTATTACCGCGGACAGCTCCGCCGTTCATCGTAAATTTGTTTTGGCCCTGCAGATACATCCCGCCGCCGCAACCGCCACCGCCCAGCGCTTCATTTTCACTTATTTCCGCGGCTTCACTCAGGATAATGGTTCCGCCGTATGCGTAAATTCCGCCGCCAAAACCGTCAGTTGCAGTATTATGGTGTATCTGTGCGGAACCGGACAGATTGACGGCTGTATTGGCGTCTGCCTCAATATAAATGCCGCCGCCTGCATATAATGATGCGTTTGCCTCATTATAGCAAATTTCCCCGCCGCTCATGTTAAACCTGTGGCCTGTTCCGGTTATATACACCCCGCCGCCGGAATCCGCGGTATTGTAACTGATTTTTCCATCGGTCATTGCAGCGGTGACGCCTCCGGCAGCATTATTGATATACACGCCGCCGCCTTCCTCCGCTTCATTATAACTGATTTCCCCGCCGGTCAGGGTAAAGACAGCGTCATCATACAGGACTATGCCGCCGCCGTATACCGCTTTGTTGGCATCAGATGTTGAACTGCCGCCAATGGTTCCGCCGCTCATATTGAAGGTCCCGCCCATAACCAGTACACCGCCGCCGTTCAGTTCCGACTCGTTTTGTGTTATTTGTCCCGCTTCAAGGTTAAAGCTCCCTCCGGTATATACCAGCACACCCGCGCCGGCGCCTGTGAGCAGAGAAGAGCCGTCATAAACAGCGGTGTTTCGGGTGATAATTCCGCCCTGGAAGATATTGTCCTTCATTGTAAAAACGGCGTTATTCAGGACCAGCACGCCGCCGCCCTTGGCGGCCTCATTGTCAGTGACGGTTCCGTTGGTCATCTCAAGGGCCGTTCCGCTTCCCGTAACATACAGGCCGCCTCCGTTTACCGCCTCATTTTCGCTGACGGTGCCTCCTGTCATAAACACCTTAGCGCCGTTTCCGGCGTATATGCCTCCGCCGCCGTTTGCATCGGCGGAACCGGTTGATTCATTTTCCGAAATTTCCCCGCCGGACACCGTGAATTTCGCGTTTGGTCCGGTCACGTACACGCCGCCGCCGCTTTCCGCGCTACCGCCTTTCAATGTAAGGTTTTCGCCCAGGGTAACGTCAGCGTTGTTTATATACAGCACGCGGGCCTCTCCATCCGCGTCCAGGGCGCCCGGGTATGAAACGCCTTTGCCGCTGAGCAGTATGGGAGGATATGAACCGGCGGCATTGTCGATAACAATGAAACCATTGGGATTGGCGTCATCTGCAGTTGGAGTAAGGTCACCGTTGATCCGGATTTCGGCGGTTTTTTGACCAACAGATTCATTATTAACAAAATCATGCGGCCATGTATCGGGATCATACAATGCGGCTATGCGGGAAAGTGCCGCGCTGACACTGGCAAGAGGATATGTAGCCGTTCCGGTGTTGTCATCATCCCCTATGGTTTCATCCACATACCAAATCGGAGGAGTTGTATATATCAGATTATACGTTTTTGTTGTTTGTTTGTCGGGTGCTGTTACAGTTAGCACAAATTTATTCGGACCGGGAAAAAGGGAAATATTTGAAACACTGAAAACACCATCAGAAGTCTTATCCGGTTCAAGCCCAGCGGAGGAACCTTTGGCATCTGTAATCGTGAACGACTGACCGTCGAAACCAATGGTAAAAGTTAATGATACTTTTTCTGCAGAAACTTCGTGATAATAGTCAATGTTTAGCACAAGATCAAGCACAATTCCATTATCATCAAATTCTTGTTTTACGCTCTCCAGCGTCACCGTAGCATCATAAAAATCATCTTCAGTGAGTTCAAGGTATTCCGCGAGCTCATACACACCGGTTGTTGTATCGGTAACTTTAAGCCAGCTGTCCGTGCAGGTATTTGCCCAGACATTCAGGCTTTCGTATACAACGCCGGCCGGAATCCCGTCCTCAGGATTTGTGGTTTTCCACCGGTAAAACGTGAGTTTCAGGCGCAGAATGCCGGCGGGCGCGGAATCGTACGCAACGGTTATGGAACTGCTTCCGGCATCCGGCTCTCCGAATGAACCTGAGAGAATTGTCTGCGCCTGGCCGGCCTGGGTGCCGTCACTCCGCAAGAGTTCAGCTATGACCCTTGTTACCGGACTGCCGTCATCAAATTCCTTCGGGAATTTTATTTTAAGATCAACTGAACCTGTTCCGCCTGTTGTAACAGGATATATCTTAATTTCCATCGTCCCCGCGGTGATATGGGCCTCAGTAACAGCAGCTTCGCCGGAGACAAGCTCTTTGCCGGAAGAATCTTTTCCGGCCACGGTTATTGTATATCCGGCCGAGGCAGGATAAGTAATACTGACAGCGTTACCGGACGCTGTTTCAGTGATTGAACCAATTACTTTTCCGGCCCCGTCCTTGACGGTAAACTCGTATCTGCTTATTACGATATTCGGAAAGGCGGCCCGTCCCGCGGACAAAGCGGCGGATGCCGTGATATCAAGCATTCCCTCAGCGGCCGGAGCCGGTCCGCGCGAGGGGACCCGCTCAAGAAAGGCGTTGCTGCATGAAACCGTCATATATAAGGCGGCAAGAACAGCCGCGGCCAGTAAAACGCAGGTATTCCGTCTCATCATTCCCCTCCTCACATTCTCACGGTCAGCACAAAGCTGCCGGAATAGGCGGTTTTTCTGCTGTCCATGTCCACAATGATTTCCACAAAAACAGTGTGCTGCCCGGCCGTATTTGGCGCGGTAAAGGGGATCATATTGCCTGACAGCAGCTCCGCGGAGACATCAGGTTCACCTTCTATCAGTATGGTATATGAAAGCCCGGCTGCTGTGGGAAGAGACGACCGGTTAACAGTAATATTGACAGTATCCTCTTTATCTACGATAAGTCCATCCGAGGGCGGGGTAAAGGCAAGCCCGTATATACCATCCACAAAATCGCAGCTTATCCCGATGGCTTTAACAAGGTACCCGTTTTTATCGACAGCCCAGCTGAGGTAGGAACCGCTGTTCTCCTGATCCTCAACCGCGAAGCTGGTATGGTTGTCCGCAATGTATCCGGCCAGCCCGTCAAGCACCCGGACATTTATATCGTACATTTCCGGCTGTATCTTGGCGATAGCATCCCGGTACTTGAAATCACCTGAAAGGGTTATCGTTTTTCCGGACTTGAGATACACGGGGTTTTCCATAATAACCTTCGCGTTGCCCTGCATGGAGAAGGTCCCGTCGTTTACACACACACCGGCGCCGTTTACCGTGGCCTCATTGCCGGTAATAACCCCGCCGGTCATATTGAAAGCCCCGAGCTCAATATGCACACCGCCGCCGTTCTGCGCGGTATTTCCAGTGACTAAGTCGCCGTTCATGTTGAATGTATCTCCGCCCACATATACTCCGCCGCCGTTTCCGGCTGTCTCATTGCCGGAAATGGTCCCGCCGTTCAGGGTAACGCTCCCGCCGCCGCCCGCTACTATGCAGATACCGCCGCCGCGCTGATCAGCGTTATTTTCTGAAATGGTCGCATTTTCAATATTGACCGCTCCGCCGTCATTGTATATGCCCCCGCCCATTGAGGCGCCGTTTCCGGAAATTGTTCCGTCTTCAATATTGACAGTCCCGCCGCGGTTATATATTCCGCCGCCGTTCGCGGCTGTGTTCTCCGTGATCCGGGTTTCGCCCTTTATATTAAGCGTCCAGTTACCGTTTAGGGCAATCCCTCCGCCTGATCCGAAACCATTACCATTGTCTGTAATGGTACAGTTGTCCAGAGTAAGGGTCCCGCGGTTCACCAGCAAAATCCCATGACCATAATCGGAGGAAAGACTTCCGCCCGTTATTATCAGGTTTTTCAGGGTAATGTCCGGGTTATATGTGCTGGATATATACATTGTCCTTCCGCTGTCAGCCGCGTCAATAGTTACGGTATCATTCTCTGCCATCGGCTGTATAACAAGGGTTTTGTCATAATTTACTATTTCAACCAGCGCGCTGGTGTTTCCGGAATTGCCGGAAGTAACATCGGACATAAGCAGGACATATCGCGGGACGGCCGTGCCGGAAGCGGAATCTGCCGTTTTCAGCAAGTCTATGGCGGCCTCTATTGTAGGCGCGGGAAGAGCCGGTACAAATCCATAATTATCATCCGCCGCCGGGGTTGAGTTTTCATCCACAAACACTACGGTATCGAGCATGAGGGTTCGCGAGGTTTTCCGCGAGGGTATCCGGCCGCTCTTTGTCGACCAGGCAACAAGTTCCGTTCCGATGGCGGCCTCAAACGGATTTCCGTAAGTATGAACCGTACTGTCGCCGCCCAGCGTATACAGTATTTCGTCGGCCTTCAGGCTGCCGTCCTGCGCGATCAGAGTGACTTTTACCCGGGCGGGGTTATCATCCGACTGGGCAATGCCGGCCAATACCGCGGGAGATACGTCCCAGCCGAAACCGGGCGTTGCGTTCCGGGCCTCAAGCCCGTCGGAATTTTTCAGAACAACAGCGAAATTATAGTATTTTTCAAATTCTTCCGTATCCATAGCCCCTGTTTCCTGCGATATCATACCGGCAGGAAAGGCCAGACTGGCGGAAGGATCAGTATAATCAAGCTCTGTCCCTCCGGCGGTTTTCCAGGGACCAGAATCTGTCTCCCTCGTATACATATATGTATTAATCGTATTTTCGGCCTTGAGGTATACCGTAACTTCATTCACGTCAATATAATCATCCGCGGTATTCATGTTCCAGTATACGGTGGGCGTCCCGGCTTCATTCCGCACCTCAAGATTATCAGCGGAAGCGGGGGTGACATTGCAGCGGATAAGGGGAAGGTTATAGTCGGCAAAGGTCCGGAGATTGTCCTGTGTTTTCATCGACAGCCGGAACCGGAACTCGTCCCGGATGGAGGCATCTTTAACCGTTATTGTTATATAGTCGGCTGAAGTCTGTTCCGCTTCGGCTTCACCGGCAACAGAAACATATTCCCCCTCGGCTGTGTCATAACGGGAAAGCCCCAGCGCCAGCGGGTACTTTTTCGGGTTCCTGAGCCGGACGCTTATAAGGGTGTGGCTGCTTTCTTCCGCCGGGTCAGAAGGCGGTATAATAATTTTTTTACTGTCGGGTCCGGTCTGGGAGCCGGTGGTAATCCGCCAGCTCTCCGCCGCGGCGTTTGAAGTATATTCTTCAAGATATTCGGGCACGGAAACATTAAAGGCGTTGCAGGCGGTCAGCAGGAGGGCCGCGGCCAAAGCCGGTATAAAAGCTGCGTGCAAACAGGATAACTTTTTTTTCATGAATGCCTCCGGTAACGGACAGGTCCCGGTTTTTCCTACATTGACCGGTTCCCTGACGCGGCAGAAGCTCGTATAAACTTGCGCTGAAGTTTTTTGCCGCGGATAGTTTTATCAGGAGCAAGGTTTGCTGAACCTGCGCTGATTTAAAGTATATACCAAGCCGGACATTTCACTGCCTGTTAGACTGTTTTTACAGACCGTTCCTTCAGCAGAAAAGTCCGGATTATGCGCACCATCAGCCGGCGTCAGGTCCCCTAGAACTGCCAGCCGACGGAAATGACGGGCAGCAGATAACCGCTCGGCATTTCCTTCGAGAAAAAGTGCATATATGTTACGCCAAGGTCCGCGTAAAGACGTTTGAATACAAACCACTGCAATGACAGGCCTCCGCCTGCCGTTGGAAACCATGTATTAAGCGGCTCCGATTCCAGACCGCCGCCGAAGTCAAAATACATATTGAGGAAGGCAAACACGCCGCCGCCCGCCCTGACATTCAGGACAAGCCGCTTCGGTATCAGGGGCTTCTGGTACAGCAGATTAAAATGTCCCCCGATCAGATGGGTCGAAACCGTATAACCGTCGGCCTCGTTTTTGATAAAATTCCAGTAGCCGTCAATTTCAAAACCGAAATATCCGTATGTCTTTTTTATGGGGACAAGGGACATACGGATATTTGCCCCGAGGGGGTAAAACCTTTTTTCAAAGTAGGTCGACATGTCCGACCCGTAAAGCAGTATCATGGGAGCGTAGCCCGCGGAAATATTGAAATCTACCGGTTTCTGGAATTTGACAGTCAGGGTCCCGGCGGAAGACCAGAGTCCGCCCGGGTTCTGCACAACAACATCATAGGAGCCCGACTGCATGGCGTCGCCGAACACAACCTCCGCGCGTCTCTGGGAGGAATCTATTGTTTTTTCAACGGGGAAAATTTTTCTCCGCCGCCGTATATCGCCTGCAACCGGTTCGCCCGGAACATCCTGCTCAATAAGAAAAATTTCCGCGCCTTCGACAAAGCTGTCGCCCGAAAGCACCATGGAACGGTCAAAGGTTTCATCAAGGTAATAATTACGCGGAGCAAAGTTTTCCAGCTCCGGCTGAATGGCCCGGAATACACTGAAATGCAGCCAGTCCGACTCGCCGTCCGCACGGTTAAGCAGATTATACACCACAAGCCGGTAACGGTACTCGCCTGCCGGAATTGAAATTTCTATATAGTTTGTTTCAACAGATTCCCTGAGAAACTCGGTATATTCCCTGCTTTCATCATCCTGCCGTTCCACAATTATTTCATAGCGGCGGACATGACTCTGCCGGGGCCATTCAAGCATCTGGATAAAACGCCATCCTTCTTCTGTTTCTTCTATATAATACGCCTGTTTTTCCGCGGCTGTTTCCGCCGGAACATCTCCTTCCGCCGGGGCCGGTGTACCGGACGCAGTCTGCGCAGCCAGCCGGAAGGACAGAAAAAACAGAACCGCAAAAAGGCCGGCGGAAAATCTTTTATCTGCCATAGAGGGCCCCGGATTAGTGACCTGCGGCTTTGAAGGCTGCGGAATATCAACAATAAAACGGTTCTCGCCGGCGATACCGGGCTGTTCAATGTATCCGTCCTCAGCCGTGAACACGGCTTCTACCCGCCACATAAAGGTTCCGCGGTCAAGAATGGACAGATCTTCCAGCGTGAAAGAATTATCAGGCAGAGGCTCTGTCCGGAGAAGGAGTTCACGGGAAGCGTCCCGGGACAGGGTCCTTGTCTGCGCGGCCTCACTGTCGGGCTCATGGAACAGGGAGAAAACATAGGCGTTCGCGCCGGCGACACTGTTCCATCTGAATACAATATTCCGGCTGTTCATAAGATCGTCCGGGCCGATCACATACTGGTCGGCAGGCAATCTTCCGCCCGGAGAGGGAAGCGGCGGAATGGGCTGTACGGTGAACCACGAGACACCGGGAGCGCTGACATCAAGCCCGTCTACAGTTTCCGCAAAGACGGTCCAGAACCAGGTACCCTGGGAAAGCCGTATCAGCTGTATGGTTGTGCCGGGATCGGCTATATCCATAACAGTCCCGGTTGATGAAGACCCTATGTCCTGGCTGGACGAAAGAACAAAGCGTGAAGTCCTCAGGACATCCACGGATGACCAGGTGACTGTTCCCGGATTTCTGATGGCGGTCAGTCCGTCAAAGGAATATCCCTCGGCGGGAGACTCAAGCACAACAGGCCGTAACCGTTTCATTGAAAAACGGAAGCTGGCAAGCAAACCGCTCCTTCGCGAAGAAGTGGAACTCTCATTGGTAAACGCCTGGATACTCCAGTTATAAATACCGTCTTCCATATCGTCCATGGATACTTCAAGCGAAGTACCCTCAACATAGGGATTTTCAAATACCGGACGGTCGCTGTCCTCATCCGAATAGAGTTTGAAATGATAATATTCGGCCAGCGGCACCGGTTCCCAGTTAAACTCTACCGGTTCATTTTCCCTCACGACTACCCGTATTCCCTGAGAGGGCATTCCTCCCTCGGACGCGGCGAGGGGCGGGACCGTGGCAAAACGTTTGGGCGCCGTAACAAAATTCACCGATTCGGAACCGGTCACCGCGACCAGCCTCCAGTAATACTCCCCGAGCGGGAGCTGAAGCCCCTGGGCCGAAGAAGTAGACACCGTATCGTCAAAAAGCAGTACGGAAAAATCGGGCGTATTTGAAACCTGAAACCTGTTCTGGAAAGGAAGGTTTGTCCGCCAGGTAAAGCGCAAATCAGGGAGCCTGGCGTCCGCAATGGTATAATTATCAGGAGGAAATATTGTCCGGTGTATAACCTCGCCTTCCATGGCAAGGAAGGACCGCACATCCGACACCGGAGAACGGTTACCTTCCATATCGGTTAAATATACGCCCCAGTAATACTGTCCGTCCCGTATAATATTCCTGTCGGCATTGTATGAAAACCAGTTTTCGGTCACGATCTGCTGTAAAACAGGATCAGAAAGATTTTCATTCCGTGAAACCTGAATGGTATAGGAAACAGCTTCCGTGTCGTTTTTCCATGAAAAATACACATCCCGCCGGTTCCGGGCAATATTGACAAAACCGGAAGGCTCGGGCAAAAGAAGCTCGGGCGCGTAAAGCGAACCGCTCTGCCGGATTACAAAGGTCTGCACACCCGACGGAAGGGCCGACCCCGCGTACTCATCTGAATAAACGGGAGTTATTCTCCAGTACCAGGTTCCGGCGCCCAGTCCCTGATACACGGCCGAAATATCCCTGGTACGCCTGGAAAACAGGGGGTTATCCATTTCGGGATTATCAGCGGCCTCCAGCAGATAGGAAGAAACCTGATCAAGCGAGGACCACAAAAAGCGCACTGCAGGCAGACGCGAGCAGTAACTGTATTCATAATCCACTGCCGGCGCAATAAGCTGGGGCGCCGGAGCATAGGTAATCATAAGACGCCCTGAAGCGGCATTGGCTAAATAACGGTCTTCACGGACAGAGGAACCCTCTTCTCCGTATTCAATGGGATACATTCTCCACCAGAATATGCCCGAAGGCAGATCAACGGAAGCCGTCCGCGCGCCGCTGATATCAACGGACTGTACAACGCGGGTAAAATTCCGGTCTTCAGAAACTTCAAGACGGACATAGCGTTCATCGGTAAAATTGACATTCTGCCAGACAAAGTCGACAGACATAGGGTCCCTGGAATTATTCAGGAGTCTGGTTCCCGGCAGGGGAGATGATACGGAGACCGCAGGTTCTGTCCTGAGTTCGCCGGAACCGGTCATATTGAAAACTGACCCGGCCGAAGCGCTGTAATTGCCCGCGGCGGAATCAAAGTTCGCGGTCCCCTCAAGAACGCGGAGCATGAATTCCTGTCCGCCGCCCTCGCCGGCTGTAGCGCTGCCCGCGTTTATTACGCCGCCCGCGGCAACCTCAACACGGTTTCCGCCTGAAGAAAGAACCATAGTAGTTCCTCTGGCGTTCTGGGTATTTACACTGATATCTCCTGCCCCGAAGTCTATAAAGGCCCCGGTATCACTGACAAAAATCTGGGCCAGACTGTTTTCAAACAGTTCGATAATCTCCCCCGAAGGAAATATTATTGTGGCCTCAGAGAGTTCAGCCGTGCGGATAGTGTCCCCATTATACACGGGAGATTCCTGCTGCAGACGGTCCCATATAACCCGGTCAATAAATTTCCGCTGGGCGGACTTGTATTTAAAACTGATAGTGGCAATGGGCTTCTCATTCAGTCTGGTCATGGTCCTGTTCAAATCCTTCCAGAAAAGCCTGATATTCAGGATGACTCCGAAAAGACAGATCAGAATAACCAGAACATCAGGAACCCTGGATCTTATATTTCTTTTCTTCAGCATCTGTATCTACCTTATTAATATCGGGAGCCTGAATACCCAGAAGATTTCTTACATCGGCCATTGTCTTCGGACCTTCCGGGCCGGCGCCGGGTATGTCGGACGCCGCGGGAATATTTATAACGGCAAACATCCGGACGGGTTTTTCTTTTCCCTTTACCGTAACGGAAGGCATTTCTTCTACAAGAAGATGCTCCTTTATCAGATCATAGGTATTTTCGGTAATAAGAATGTCCGTACCCATGGGTTTGTTAAGGGCCTCGGTACGGGACGCAAGGTTTACGGCGTCGCCTATAACGGTATACTCCATACGCTCGCTCGATCCGATCTGGCCTGCGACCACGTCACCGGTATTGACGCCGCAGCCAATTTTGATAATGGGTTTCTTGTCTCCGCCCCTTCCCTTATTGAATTCCAGAAGGGCGGTACGCATCATCATGGCGGCTCGCACACAGTTCAGCGCGTCCG
Organism: Brucepastera parasyntrophica; assembly: GCF_022376835.1. GTDB lineage: Bacteria > Spirochaetota > Spirochaetia > Treponematales > Treponemataceae > Brucepastera > Brucepastera parasyntrophica. The sequence goes on along the minus strand of NZ_CP084606.1, from coordinate 2,840,094 downwards.
ACGCCGGAGAACCGGAAGAAACAGGAGCGCCCCAGACTGCCATAACGGCGTCTCCGATAAACTTGTCAACAACACCGCTGGTGTCATTAACACACTTGACCATCTTGGTCATATACTCATTCAGGAATTCAACGACCTCATGAGGTTCGAGTTTTTCTGAAATCGCCGTAAAGGAACGGATATCGGAAAAGAAGATAGTGACATGCTTGGTTTCGCCTCCGAGGGTCAGTTCGCCCTTCATGGCCTTTTCCGCAATGTCCTTGTTGATAAAACGTCCGAACGTATCCTTCAAGCGCTCGCGTTCGGCAAGGCCCTTGCCCATGTGAACGAAACTCTCGGTCAGAAGCCCCAGTTCGTCTCTTGTCTTCGGCTTCAGATCGATTTCGAATTCGCCCTGCTCTATCCGACCGGCTGCGTCGGCAAGCTGCCGGATCGGCTTGCTGATTGTCTTTGAAAAAAACCACACAAACAGAACCGCCGCGAAAAGAACGGCGGCTGTCAGGAAAATATTTCTGCGGGTCGTTGCCGCGATACCTTCAAAAACCACATCATACTGGATATTGGTAATGACCGCGGTGTCCCGAGCGGAATCTTGTAAAACGCGCTGAAATAGCGGACCCCGTCGCGGTCGGTATACATAAGCTGGCGGTTCCGGTCCCCGCTTTCCCTCATCTGCTGGATAACGGGCAGACTGGACATATTGCCTCCCGCCCTCACCAGATCAAAATCGGCATGGACCAGAAGGTCGCCTCTGCTGTTAACCATAAAGGAAGAGTTAGCCCCGGTACCGAATGTTTCGGTAAGGCTCTCCGAAGAAAAGAAGATGACTACAGTCTGCTCAAGCCCGCTTTCCTGCCAGGGATACATAAGGGCAAGAACCGGAATCCCGAATACCGGGGCCGCGTTCAGAACCATGGATTCCCCGGCTGCAGCCTGGCGCACGGCGCCGGACTCCATATTCAGGAACACATTGATACGGGAAGTATCAACCTCATTTGAAAGAAAGAACCTGTTGTTGATAAGCTCCTGTTCCCCGTGCACAATCACGGCGGCAATGTCGGGGTTTCTCTCAAAGAAAAAGGCCGCGGCCTGCCTTGACAGTGAAACCGAAGACCCGGCCGCGTTGAGCATATCAAGCAGAAGGAAAACATTTGACCTGACCGTATTCAGTTTGTTTTCAGCCTCGGTCCCCGACCGTTTGTTAACCGTGAAGTTATTGTCTTCAGCTGTAATGCGCACATCTGAGGAGACCATCACCGATACAAGTACGGTAATGGTTACCAGGGACACAAGCAAAAGAACGGTGATAATTGTTACGAGTTTTGCCCCAATGGGGAAAGCCACTTTCGCTGTCTTTAAAACATCTCTTTCTTCCGACACGTTTTTCTCCATACATTATGCCTGAGCAGATTTAAAACATCAGTCCTAAACATATCCCGGCAAAAAATTTGGCTTTTTCAGGCTTTAGTATTATATATATAGTATACTTTGAAACAAAATTAGCTTTCGCGCGGTCTGAACAGCAGGCCGGAAAAAAATCCCGGTGAAAATCACAAAAAAACGCGCAGGATAGCATCATTCACAATATATTCTAGCACAGCGGCCCTGATTTTACAATGCTTTTTCCTGAGATCAACTATATTATTGTCTAATCTCATCAAAATTTAACATATTGTCAGGGGACTTTTTACCGATTTTTGAAAACCAGGAAGCGGCGGGCGGCCGGGACCATTACCTGTAGAACGGCAATCCGCAATAGATTTGTACGGCAGGGACAGAACGCGTTTCCTGGCCGGGGAACTATTCAGACGGAAAAGGGTCTCTAACCGGTGATACATATAATTTCCGAAGGCTTCCTGTAAGTCCGGGCCCTGCGCAAAAAAAACTCCGGTCAAACTTACACAAACTGTTGTAAAAGTTCAGAATATTCACACATACCTGTGTGTAAAGCGGCCCGGCAGATTTCCGGCAGAACCGGAAACATATAAGATAAAGCGGGCGTATATCCCGTATTCTGAAAAGCCCCTTCGTAAATAAATACAGCGGCAATTATCTTGCACAATACTATGTGTAAAAAAACATTCCGGCCGGACCATATACGTTCGCCGTATTCCTGAGCCGGACAAGGCGAAAACGGCGCGCGGCTGCCGTGTCCTGAGAAAGCGTTACAGTGAAAAAATCCTGCCGGAACAGCGGGACTTATCCGCACAGTAATTCATGAAATCGCGGGGTCCCATTATTACGGAAACCATGTGATCGCACCAACCCGCTGAAAAAACAAAGCGCGCCGGAATTATTTTTTTCTCCGGCACGCCAGTGTGAATCCTGAAAAAGGGCCGCATTCGGCAGCCATCTGCGCTTACTTTTTTCCCGCCTGGACCAGAGTAACCGCCGAGGTTATTACAATATCTTCAACCGAAGCGCCTCTGGACAGATCTGAAATGGGTTTCGCAAATCCCTGAAGGAAGGGTCCGAAGGCGTTCGCGTCCGCAAGCCTCTGGACAAGCTTGTATCCTATATTACCTGACCCGAGGTCAGGAAATACCAGGGTGTTGACCTTTCCGGTAACGGGACTCTCCGGCGCTTTTGTCCGGGTCACCGAAGGAACGAGAGCAGCGTCAGCCTGGAGTTCACCGTCAAAGATAAAATCCGGGTTCTGTGACTTAAGCAGGCTGACCGCGTCCTGGACCCTTACAACATTGGGGTCGCTCCCGCCCGAACCCTTTGTTGAAAAGGACAAAAAGGCAACGACGGGCTCCGCTGAAATCATATCGCGGCAGCTCTTCGCGGCCGAAACGGCAATATCAGCAAGCTGTTCGGAGGTCGGGGTGGGAATAACGGCGCAGTCTGAAAAAATCATAAGCCCGTCCGATCCCCATGCGTGGTCTTTCATTTGCATGACAAAACAGGAGGAGGCCGTTTTCATTCCGGGTGTCGTCCCGATTACGGTAAGACCGGCCCGGAGAACATCGGCCGTGGTATTTTCAGCGCCGGCGACCATTGAATCGGCAAAGCCCCTGCTCACCATCATGGCGCCGAAACGCAATGTTCCCTGAATATCAGTCCGGGCCTGTTCCGGGGAAAGGCCTTTTGCCTTCCGTTTTTCATAATAGGCTTCAGCAAATTCATCGAGCCATCCGGAGTTCTGCGGATTTACAATTGCGATTCCCTCAAGGCTGGTCCCTGTTCCTTCTGCGGCCTTCCTTACGGAAGATTCATCACCGAGGAGGGTAACTTCCGACGCCAGTTTTTCATCAAGTATAATGCGCGCGGCCTGTATTGTACGCGGCTCGGTCCCTTCCGGCAAAACCAGCCTGTTTCCGTATTCAACGGCCTTTTTCTTCATAAGATCAATAAAATCCATAGATATACTCCTTTTAGGTTCGCCCTGAAAAATATTACTCCGGCAGCACCGAAAATTATATAACTGAAACTTTTCGGGAACAGTATACCATACTCTTTCCGGTTTGTATTCCCGTATTCATCAGGATTGACATCAATTCCGGTTGTAAGCGCTTATCAGGTAAGGGAGTACAAAATAAATTTTTTCTTTTTTTGCCAAAATAAAAAAAACATGCTATACTGGTGCCAGTCTGGAAATTGAGGGTTCAGGACAGCAGGCGTATTTTTTTTGCCCTGTACTGCGCTATTCAGTCAGACAGAAAACTGCCGATAATTAAATAAGAAAAAACTAAGTATAATGTAAGTTTCAGCATCGAAAGTCCTTGTAAGCAAAAACTTTAAAAAACAGAATTTGTAAGGACTTTTGTATGAAACAATGCTTTCACTGCCACTTTTTCACCTGGGAAGCCCGCATTTTTAACGGCTTTATCTGTGCACAGCTTTCAAAAAAAGAACGGTTTATTCTTTCACGGAACCTGAATTTCGCGCGGACTGGAAAAACGCCTGGAATCCTGAAGTGCTACAATGATTTCTGGAACGCCGAAGACCTGATTACCCAAAAGGAAATCCTTGCTGAAATTTTTGAGCAGGACAGGGAAAACTGCGCGTTTTTTGTCCAGCAGGAAGAAGGAATGAGTCTGTCTTCAATGAAGAGCAAGATGACAGTCTGATAACCGCAGGAATTTTACGGATACTTCACCGAAAATATTAAGCGTCTGTCCGGCGGGAAAGGCGGCATTCCGTCAGGTCCATGCGATACAGTTTCCGGTATGAGGCCATCCCATTCAAAACTTTTTTATATTTTCCTCTGCGCTGCGGACATTCCTGCCGGCCGCGAAAATATACAGGGCAGGGTTTTAAAGAAAAAAATATCCTGCAATAAATATTACAGGATATACCGGTTTTGAGCCACGATGGATTCGAACCATCGACCCACGCCTTAAAAGGGCGTTGCTCTACCTACTGAGCTAGTGGCCCGGAAAATAACAGTGTTAGAAAAATATACTATACGGGAAATTTTGTCAATAGCGCAGGAACCGGCCGCGGATAATTTATAAGAAGCCCCGGCTGTTTCCCCGGCATACTGAAAGCTCAGTATTCAAATGAAAGCGAAAGCAGTATATTCAGGAGCGGCCGGGTCCCGGGATCAATGCCGAGCTCTTTTCCGTACATCGCAAGATCAAGTTTGAAAATGGAAAAGTTAAGCCCTACCCCGGCGGCAAAATACATATCGCTGATACCGCATCTCAGGCTTATAACATCAAGAAGGATGAGTTCAGTACCCGCCGCCAGATTCAGTATGGGATTTTTGTAAAGGGGCTCGAGGAAAAACAGTATATCGCGGTAATCCAGCATAAAGGTCCATTTGGTTATGGTTGTCCAGTAGGTGGGCAGCGGCAGGGTAAAAACAACTCCCACGGTCAGATCAGGGGAAAGAGTGTCATATATAGTATCGGAATTACGGTTGCCGTCCAGAAATTCCTGTCCGGAGGCGTAGCGCGTTGAAAAGACAGGGGTATAAACGTCCCGGCAGACAATAGCCGCGTCAAACCAGTTGCTTAACCGGTACTGGATACCCAGATCAAGCCCGAACCCGGTTGAAAAGACAGCCGGAATGGAATCAAACATACTCCCAAAATCAAAATCAATGAATTTATTCAGAATATTGAGCGAAGTCCCGGATTCAATAAGGAAAAGCTGGAAAAAACCCTTCAGCTGAAGTCCGACTGAAAGAGAGTGAAAATCGGTTTCAAATACCTTGAGACCGTAACCTCCGACCAGCAGCAGTTCTTCTCCGGCATATGCGGTCACCCAGTTGAGCGAAGGAACATTGCCTACAACCACGGTCCTGTTAAAAATACCAAAACCGAAGTTCTTGTCCACTTTTCCGAAGGCAAGGGGCCTGTCATATCAAGTCCGAGATATATCCCGTTATTCTTTCTTGTCAGATCGAGAATGGAATTTGCCAGATCATCAGAATCCATCAGCGAGGCGAGATCAAACAGGGGACCCGATACATTTGCGGAGATACGCGCGATCGACCATTTCTCTGAAACATACGCGAAAGCGGCAGGATTTGTCAGAAGAGTATCGAAACCCGCCTCAAGCGCGGCATAGGGACCGCCGAAACCGGCCATCCGCGCCGAATTTACCTGGGGTTTTACCGGCGTAAAATCAAAACTCTGGGCAGGAAGGGCATGCATAAGGCACAGGACGGCCAGCATAATACCTATCCGTTTCAACAACGGGGCGCGGACGGTAATAATTGAATATAAGCTGTTCATTTTCCTGCAATCCTTTTTACAGAGCCGGTCAGGCTCTTTTAAAATTAACTCCAAAACAGAAGCTATACCCGATCCCGGATACGGCACACATGCCGTCCATTACAAATATCGGCAGTTTGCCTGTTTTTTTTATATCATATGCCGGACGTGTTCATTAAGGGTTTGGGGTATTGACTTTAGGCAGCAGTTCCATCAGGTCAAAACCGAGTCCCGTACCCATATCCGTTACTTCCTGGGCCCGGCTGTTTACGAGAACATCCGAAACAGCAATAACGTTTTCCACTCTTGCTTTCTGTTCCGGCGTAAGGGAATAATTATCGATTGTACTGGGATCAGCTACAATATCTTTTATGGTCTGTTCTCCTACCTCGGTGGCTACATCCGCCAGAACGACAACCGATGCAAATACGAGCGTATCAACCGGAACCGAATTCTGGACATCGGAATTTGCAAGGAGCGTATCAACCGCGCCTAAATCCACATTCGTATCAAAAACATTCAGAATGTCCGAAATGAGCTTGTCCGTATCTGAAGTGGATGAATCATAGCTTTTCAGAATATCAAGGGCTTTCCCGGTATCAACTGTCGCATCAGTGGCGGCGTTCAGAATCGTTGTTTTATCCTCGGTTGACAGGGAATTCAATTCCGCGGCTGTTTTCGTGCCGAGCGCATCCATTACTTCCCTTGCGACACTGGAATCTCCCCCATAGGGTCCCTTAATGATGCTTATCAAATCATCTACAGATGTTGACGATGAAATTCCGTAACCTGAGCGCGAAAGTCCGCTTGCCAGTGAAGTTGTAAACATATCCTGACAGGAGGCAAACGGAAAAAGAAGGATGCCGATAATGAGCGCCGCAGGCAATAAATTACGCATATAAACTCCTAAAAAGCTGACTGTTTTCAAACAATCTGTTTACAACAGCCAGCCCCAACCGCATACGGTTTTCAGTCAAGCCGTATAGCCAGTTCAAATGTAAGGTGGGGTACCGGACAGTCGCCGAGATATCTGCCGTATTCGGTTGTCCCGTAGGCGACTCCTATTTCAAATACCCCTATATCAAATCCGCCGCCAAAGGAAGGATATCCTCCGTCAAGGCCGGCCCAAAGCAGAACAATACTCTTGAAAAGGGCAACCTCACAGCCGACCTTTAATTCGCGCCAGAAGCCCGTTTCCTCGGCTATTATTCTGTTAATATTTGAAAGCTCCAGGGAAATTGTAGGCTTTATGATATTGGCCGCGGCCTTGAGATCAGGCTGCCATGCAGCGCCGAAATTAAGCCCCCAGTTCACATAATAATCGGTATCTCCCCCGAAATATTTTCCAAATATGTCATTCGCCGACATCGATACAACAAAACCGAGCGGAAGCTCCACTTTTGCCCCTATGTCCACGGGAAACGCAAAGTATTTGTTTTTTAAAATATCGGTAAAATATTTCATTACATCAGCATTATCTTCAAGAAGCAGCTTCTCAACCATTCTTGCGTCAATTGCGCCCCGGAGTTTCAGGGAAGGCCTGATATCGGCCCCGGCAGTCACTTTCATACCAAACGGAAGGGGAATCGACAACGCGTACCCGAACATAAGGGATATGGTGTTGTCAACATAACCCTCTACTCCCGCCGGGAAGGGATCGCCCTGCATATAAAGATCAAAACTGTTGAAAATACCTGCGCCGAAGCCCTTCCCGATCCAGGAAAAACCGCCGCCGGCATTCAGACCCACGCCGCTGCCGGTAACGACCTGTTTCAGGCTTGACAGAATATTCGATCCTCCGTCCGCATCAAACATGCTCTGGCCCGCGGAAAAGACGTCCCCGGGATTTCCAAGAACAGTCACAGCAAGATTAAAAAAGTTTATTTCAGTCTTTTCCGTGCGCAGTCCGGCCGGATTAATCCAGAAACTTTCATACCCGGTTGAGATGGCGTTATAGGCATTTCCCATTCCGATTGAACGGGGCGTATGTATACGGAACGGCTTTATTTCCACTTCTTCCGCAAATCCGAACGAAACTATACATGCTAAAATCAGGACAATGCCTGTAATTCTTTTTTTCATCTTCAGCCCCCTCAATTACCGGTGTTTTCAAACATATCGAGAATCGCATCCGACAGATTTTTCAGGTCCGCCAGGTTTGCCAGATTTTTCAGGACACCGGCCTTACCGTTCAGATCGGTAATCATATCGGCCAGATCGTCTGTGGTCTTCCCCGGAGGAAGGATTTCATTTACATCCGTATTCTGGGGGTCCTGAAGGAAGACTGAAAGCGCAGCGCCAGCGGCGGTTTTATTTCCGCTGTATAAATCAAGGATTGAGTCAAAAATAGCGGCGACTATATATACCTGTATGTCACCTCCGCCGAGAGTTCCCGAAGAAACCTCGCTGTACGCGTCGGCAATGGTGTGCATATTATCAAAAAAGTCCTCAAGGGCATCCTGGTTATCTTTTATAGAAGAAACAGGCTTGGTGAAACCGTCAATTACCTGGGACAGGATGTCATCGGCATTTCCGCTGCCGGTAGTAAGATTGTCAATAATGGCGTCGATTGAATTGATTGTATCATGAATAATCGGCTCCGTTTTTACCACAAATTCGGCGAGCAGGACGGCAGCCTCGCTTGCCAGTTCAGTATCGGAAGTGGGCGAAATGATAATATCCGTAAGGGAATCTTTTATCATTGTTTTTTCGGACCCGGTCAGTTCCGAATAAAATTTCGGGGAGCCTTTCTGCGCTTTCAGGCTTTCCACCAGATCGGCGTCCCGTTTTTCAGCGATTTTCGCTGTATCCGGTTTATCAAGGGATTCAAAAATACTGACAGGTTCACAGGAAATGCAGACAAATGCAATAAGAACTGTGATCAGAATCGGCACAAACTTGGAAATTAATCTCATAAAGGACCTCCCGGCACATGGCCCAAAGTATTCATAGTACAGACAGTTTTATTATACACTAGTTATACAAAATTTTCCAGTTTTGCCTTATGTAAACCGATAAGTTTTACATAAATTTCACTGCCCGGGACTGTTCCGGCGGGCAGTTCTTCGCCGGAATCAAGAAACAGCTGAAGATAATTCGCTGTCAGAACAGAAGGAGCTTCTCCGGCCGTATTCCGTTCGAGTATCGCCGGGAGGGCCCTTCCGGTCCAGTACCGGATATATTCTTCATAATTTCCTTCGGCAAGGGTTATTAATTCCGACACCCGTTCCCGGGCAATCCGTTCGGGAATACGGGGTTTCATGGTATAAGCTGAAGTCCCTGCCCTGGGAGAAAAGGAAAACGCATGAATACCCGCGAAACTGATGCCCTCGCAGAGAGAACGGGTTTTTTTAAAATCCTCCTCTGTTTCGCCCGGAAATCCGGCAATAATATCGCAGGAAAGGAAGGGGTTTTCCTTAACGGAACGGAGTTTTTCCGCCGCAATATATACAGTTTCCGGCGTATATGTCCGTCTCATGGCTTCCAGTATGCGGGAACTTCCCGATTGTACCGAAAGATGAAAAGACGGCCGGATTCTGCTGTCGGCGGCCACGGAAACAAGGCTGTCATCAATATGATCCGGGTACAGACTTGAAATCCGCACCGCGATATGATCTGTTTCCCTGAGGATCCGCTCAAGGAGACGGGCAAAATCCCCGTCGCGGGAACGGTACTGGGACAGATTAACGCCCGTCAGGACAACTTCATTCCATCCGGCTTCCTCGATTGATCTGATACGGCTGATGACTTCATCAGCCTCAAGGGAGACCGCCCTGCCCCTGGCCAGCCGGACCCGGCAATACGAACAGTTATTATTGCATCCGTCCTGGATTTTGACCGAAGCCCGGGAGTGAAAAAGGAAATTACTGGTTGAAAGAACAAAAGATTGTTCCCCCGGAATACCGGCTGCGTCCGTTTCCGGGAAGGTTCCTGAACAGAAGTTTTTCAGTATGTCCTGAACGGACTGTCCCGGACAGGATTCCATTGATGCCAGCAGGAAAGAAGGGAGTTTTGCCAGATATCCCTTTTTTGAGCCGGGATATACACATATCCGGGGATCGATTGCAGCAATGCTGAGGGCATCCAGTTCCGCGTAACAGCCGGTCACCAGGATTACCGACTCGGGATAGTTCCGGAGCAGCAGTCTGATGAGCCGCCGGGCCTTTTGTTCGGCCTTTCCGGTGACGGTACAGGTATTTACAATGCAGAGTTCCGGCGAAGCGGACGGGGAAATCAGGATACCGCCTGATAAGGAAACAGGTTTTTCAGATATATCAGGTTCCGCGGAAGTTCCCGTTCTGATTGTAAAACCGGCAGATAAAAAAGCCTGCGCCAGAGATTCGGTTTCAATCTGGTTCAGTCTGCACCCGAGTGTTTCAAAGTAAACAGGAAACATTACCGCAGCAAACCTGTCACCCGGTCGCGCCCTCGGATAGCATCCTGAAGATTGCTGTTCAGGGCAAGGGCCCTGTTATAGGCTTCGAGGGCATACCGGTATTCTTTTGCCATCTCCCGGGAATAGGCAAGTCTGACCCACCACGCGGCGTTCAGGCTTTCCAGCTGCAGGGCTGCCGAAAATGACATATCGGCATGGCGGTATTTGGCCTGCCGCAGGTAAATTTCACCCATAAAATAATAAGCCTGGGCTATTCTGGAACCGTTCGGGGCGTATGAAATATAATCCTGAAACAGGCGGAGAGACTGGTCATTATATCCGAGGAAGTATTTTGCTTCAGCCTGAATTTCGATCAGTCTTGGATCATACCGCGAGATATTCCGGCCTCTTTCACTCCAGGCATCGGCTTCCTCATACCGGTCGGCCCGGACAAGAGACCAGCACAGTACTACATAACTTTCAACATTCCGGTCGTTTTCGGAAATTTCACTCAGGCAGACTTCAATTGCTTCGGTATATTTTCCCTCGCGGTATAAAACAAGCGCGTCCCGCCTGGTCTGGGAAAAAACCGGAAGAGCGGATACAATAATACATATAAAAGCAATACAGATTTTTTTATAGCGCATACATAAACCTGCCTGTGAACTACCTGTTCATAGTACAGACACCGGAAAAAAAACAGCCGGTATCAAGTACAACCTCCGGGGCTGTTACATCACCGGTAAGCTTTCCCGAACTGAAGACATGGACTACTCTCGAAGCATTGACATTTCCCATAACCGTACCCTTTATAACCACACGGTCTGCCCTGATATCGGCCCGGACAACAGCGTCCGTATCAACCATCAGATCACTTGTTGCTTCTATTCTTCCTGAAACACGGCCTTTTATCATTAAGGGTTCCGCAAACTCTATCATTCCGTCAAAATCAATGTCGGCAGCGAGAACCGTATCATAGTCTTCTTCATCCAGATCGAGCAAATCATTGTCTCTATTATCTACCATAAAAATACTTTACCCGCGACAAGTACCTTCGGTCAAGACATAAACAAGCAGAAAATACGGACGGCGGCGCTTTGTCCGGGGACCTTTACGGATAACCGGACAGGGAAAACCGGCTGTCGGCCGCTGAAGAATGGCGCTGCGGGGGAAATATGGAATCAAAAAGACTGTATCTTATAGAAGAGAAACCGGGGATATTTCCTTTCATCAGGAAATATATAGTCAAATAATTTAAATTATTTGACTATTACCGATTCTGAGTGTTTCTGATATCAAGAACCAGCAAATTCTTTATAGCAGAAACGTAACTTAAAGATATATAAAATGTATCCGCGGGGAACAATTTCCGGGGAGAAAGAATAATGATTGCTTTCGTTCCGATTATGCTTTATATTTAATAGAATAAGTAAAGGAGGCGGAACCCATGCTTAAGGCAATGGATTTATTTGAAGCATACACACAAAACAAACTCCCGATGGATGAAGGATATATTGTCACTTCTTTTTTCAGGGAGGATTCATCCTACAGTATATATGAGATTGTTTCTTATTCTGCCGTAAAGGATATTTTCTCTTCGGGGGACAGCATCACCTTCCAGACCAACGGAAAAAAAATATATATTCTGGTTGAGCCGCCTTCATATCCCCAGAAGGCAATGGAGCCCTATTGCCGTCCGAGGGAATTCATGGTTCCCTTCCGTTTCAGTGAAACAAACAGTATTGTTGCAAAAAACCAGAGCAGAATTTTCTATAACAAGGAACCCCAGCAGGCGATTACCGCTTTTACGGTACTGCGGCCGGAAGGGGTAAATTTCGCCTTCCTGTTCTTTACCCGCGACGACGTATTCCAGTCAATGGAGCTTTTTTCTCAAAAACACTGAACCAGGAAGCGGGGGTCAATCAGGCCGATGCGGTAAAAGCGGCCAAGCAAATTGCCGATCTCTGTTCAAAAACACTGACCTGGCCCAAAGACAACGAAGAGGAATAAGTTTTTTTGTTCCCTGCAAAAAGCCCCGGAATTTTATGGCCGGGGCTTTTTTATTCGGGGCGAGGGTTTAATCAGCCTGCGGCTCTGCGGCGGTGTATTTTATTGGAAACTGCCCGGCCTATTCTCCCAGGAGCTGTTTCAGTTCCCTGATTTCCGCGGCAAGTTTTGACCGTTCAAGTTTCTGGTATTTTGCGGGGACCATTTCCCGGCTCGTACATTCGAGGACAGCGACCAGATTCTGGAGCTCGATTTCATAGGGATAGGAAGGCGGAATAAAATCATGGATGGTTTCTTCCATATCGGCGCGTGTAATCATGGCCCGGTTGTCCATTGTGGCATTCATTTTTGCCCTTACAAGAATAGCTTCAATATCCGCCCCTGATATGTCGAATTTAATACTTTTGAACAGATCCGCAACCGGAAAATCCTTTATCTTTATCTCCAGTTTGCGCTGAAGGGTCCGGAACAGCTCAACGCGGGCTTCCAGCGTTTCCGGATAGAAGAGAGCGAGATGCTCCTCCGCCCGGCCCTGGCGTTTAAGGTCGATCGGGATCAGATCGGGACGGCAGGTTATTAAAAACCATATTATTTTTCCCCGGTATTCGGTATTTCCCATAAAATTGGCTATCTGGGCAAAAACGCGGTTCGAAGTGCCGGAATCACCCACACTGTCCCGGTCGCCCAGAATGGCGTCAGCTTCGTCTACCATAACGGCAACGGGAGACATTGCTTTCAGGATGTTGAGGACTTTTTCAAGGTTCGATTCGGTGGCGCCCTGCCATTTTGAACGGAAATTCCGCAGTTTTACCATGGGCACGCCTATTTCACCGGCAAAAGCGGAAACCATAAAGGTCTTTCCCGTACCGACTGGGCCTGAAATCAGATATCCCATGGGAAGCACATCGGTCTGCCCAAGCTTGAGCGCGCGGGCCGCCTTTTGAAAACGGTGTTTTACAAATTCATGCCCCGCTACATACGAAAGATCATGTCCGGTATCAATGAATTCGAGCAGGCCGGCAGCCTCATTTTCAATGATACTGCGTTTCCGGTTTCTGAGATATTCCAGGGTAATAGGCCGGTCTTCCTGATAGGACTCGGAAACGAGCTGGTTCAGGTTCAGAAGATTCAACCCGGAAGTCAGGATACCGACCCGTTCAGGATTCAGGCCCCGTTCCAGCAAAAGCTGGTCCTGCTGGTTAAGGAATTCCAGAAACTGGGTCCGCACCGCTGTGTCCGGAAAGGGAACGGAAATCTTTACGGTTGAAGGCGCGCTCGAGAGCCGGGGATTTATATCGGTCAGGTTTTCGGTAAGCATGATAATGGACACATCGCCGGTTGTAAACTGGGGTTCATGGGACCAGCGGTTCAGACAGACCAGGGAATAGCGGTCAATCTCATCCAGATTACTGATTTCATCGGCCGGAATAATAGTTTCGGCATAATCAATGATAAGAACGATCCGGCAGTCATCATTCTGCCTGATATTATATACAAAATAGCGTTCAAGATAATCGAAGGCCTTCACCGGATCCCGGGAAAGAAAGTCTTCAGGCGGAACGGAAGGATATCGGGAGGTCATGGTTTTCAGATAGTCGCTCTGCATTTTTGATGTACAGAAGGTAACCCCGCCTGACTTATCATAATACACGATAATATCACGGTTGCCGAACAGGACTTCCGAAATATAATCCTGGATTTTGACAAACATGAATTTGCCTTCTTCCATCTGGTGCGGCAGGAAATCACGGATATTTCCGTGGACAAAATACAGATTCGCGGTTTTTGAACAATATTTTACGGACAGTTCCTGGGCCCAGCCGGTCAGGATATTGATATAGTCAAGATTTTTTTAATGAGCTGCTGATTGTACTGCATACTCCCCTCCACCTTCTGTATTTTATCATAGAAAAGAAAATGACAACAGATGTTTTACGTGTTATAGTAAAAAAGGAAATATTGCCCGATTTATATATGCGCGTTTTGTAAAAACTGACAGCGGAACGAAGTTTTGGCGTTGTCAAACAGGTCTATTGCATATATATTTTTCAGGTACTGATTTATCATACCTGAATATACACCTTTAATGTAAGTTTCTGATATAAAAAATCAGCTAATTCTTTTTATCAGAAACACTTATAATCGGAAAGAGTCAAATAATGCGAGATTATTTGACTGTAATTCTCAAAGTTAGCAGGGGTAAAAAAATGAATATGCTGGTCTTTTTCTGCATTGCGGCAGCAATTACGGTCCCGGTTTTTACATTAATGACAAGATTTTTTTCAAACGGTCTCTTATCGGGGCTATTCTGGTCCCGTTTATGCTGCTGATAATCATTATTTTTATTTTCGGCATTATTCTGGGCATGACAGGCAATTTGAGGGATATATTCTGGGTTTTCCCGCTTGCCATTATTGCCTGCCTGGGTTTTCTGTATGTTATTATAAAAAGAATCAGCGACCCGGTTAAAAAAGCCTCCGCGGTGGCAAATGATCTTGCGAACGGCGACGGAGATTTAACCATAAAACTTGCCGGCAACAACAAGAATGAAATAGGGGACCTCGGAACAAGGCTTAATACCTTTACGGATTCCCTTTCACGGATAGTCACCGAAATACGGAACGGAGTTTATGAGAGCAAATCGAACAGCGAAGAAGCCCAGGGGGCCGTGAATACGGCGCTGGAATCGGTTTCCGAAATCAGTGAACTTATTGAATCGATCAAGGAATCCATAATCGGCCAGTCAGGCAGCTTTATTTCGGTTTCTTCTACTATAGAAGAGATGGTCCTGATAACAAAGGAACAGGATGAAAAAATCGGCGTCCAGTCGGTTAATGTAAGCGAAAGTTCTTCGGCAATAGAGGAAATGATGGCAAACATTAATTCCATAGCCGGAAATCTCCAGAAGAGTGAAAATGAATTCAACAGACTGAATACAGAAGTCGAACATGGACGCGTTAAGGTCCAGAGCCTGAAAGACGCTGTTGTCATGCTGAACAATCAGTCCGACAGTGTTTTCGAGGCAAACAAAATAATACGGAATATAGCGAACCAGACTAACCTGCTGGCAATGAACGCCGCGATCGAGGCCGCCCACGCGGGGAGGCGGGAACAGGCTTCGCGGTTGTTGCCGATGAAATAAGATCTCTCGCCGAAGTTTCAAACAGCCAGTCAAAAATAATCAGCGATAACCTTAAAAAACTCAAACAGTCGATAGATTTCGCAGTCAAAAATACCGATGAAACAGGGCTATCCTTTGATACAATCTATTCATCCGTGGATGTTGTTACCAGCGTTGAACGGGAAATAAAATCCGCAATTGATGAACAGTCGGCCGGGAGTACCCAAATTCTGGATGCCCTGGGAAATATCCGCCGGATTACCGAGGAAATTCATGAGGGGTCCGGAAAAATGACCCGGGGAAGCTCCGCGATTACAGGCGAAATGAACAAACTGCTGAATATAACGGAACATATAAAATCCTCCTCCGTAGATATAGACCGCAGGGCAAAGGATATCGAAGGTATGGTATACACATCCTCAAAGAAGATTGATGAAAGTCTTACCCATATTGCCGGCGTTGAATCCCAGGTTGCTGTTTTCAAAACGGTTTAGGACTGGTTCCGCAAAATAAAACCTGGCGGCCGGAACGCTGAGGCTTGTTTTTTGTCAGGTTTTAGGCTATTTTATAATAACATGCGGATGGAAAATCCGCGCAATGTTCAGAAATTTCAATATTAAGTCTAGAGGAGTATTGTATGGCTTACATAATTTCAGACGATTGTACAAACTGCGGCGCCTGTGAAGGCGAATGCCCGGTAGAAGCAATCAGCGAACAGGCTGACAAGCGTGTTATTGACGCTGACACCTGTATCTCCTGCGGCGCCTGCGCAGCTGTTTGCCCGGTAGAAGCAATCTCCGAGGAATAAAATACCTCGCCGCAGAGCGGCAAGGTATTTTGTTCTCCCGTGGCATTGGTCTCAGGCCTAATACCATGGAACCTATAAAAACTAACGTTTGTATAGGTTTTTATAAAAACCGCCGCGGCGGGGTATTAAACCCTCGCCACGAATAAACTATGTTCCGGACGCGAATAATATCGTTCCGGAAAGGACTGTCCCGGGAATATACCGGGGCATCCCGCTGAAATATCCGTAACTATTCCCGCGAAGGAAAGATTTTGATAAAAAAATCATTAAAGGTTATATAACTGTTTTCACAAATATTATTCGTGTTCTGTGTCTGATGGCCGTTTGTATTGTACTGGGATTTTTAATTGTATATCCGTTATGGTACATAGCAGACTCAAATCCTTCCTTGTATACCATTATTTTTTCCGTTATTTTTATTCTCCTGCTGCTGATTATCTTCGGATACAGAATCAGATCATCCTATAGAAAAACCCGAGAAAACTCCTGTTTTCCGTACTCCGCAAAGTGACAATTGCGGCCGGCCTGTGTGCTGCGGTTATACAGGTCCTTAACTGGAACCGGATCGGCGCAGGAATAACAGTCCTTTTAACCCTCGCCGTATACGGATTTCTCGCCTTCGGACTTTCTCCCGAAAGGCAGCCAAAACCCGATACAAAATGAAGCCGGCAAGGGCCTGCCTTCTTTTCATATTCCTGAATATCCTGGCTGTTCTTTTTCTGACAGGACAGAGTTATCCGCAAAGCCTGTACCCGCTTATTCCGTCCCTTTCTTCCACTGATCCTGTTTTCCGGCAGTATTCCGAAGATGTGCTTGAGGGACGCAAAGCCCTTGCTCTGGGCGGAAAAGGTTCTTATCCCGTCAATTTATATGCGTACAGAGTAAGGGAAAACGATACGCTGCTGGCCATTGCTGCCCGCTGCGCCATTCCGTATGATGCTATTGCTACGCTGAACCGCATTTCCTCAATGACGGAAAAAATTACCGGAAGGATCCTGGTTTTGCCTACCCTGCCCGGACTGTATTTGCCGGAGGAAGCCGATTCCTCCATTGAAACCCTGCTTTTTTCTTCTTTTGACCTTGAAGCTGACCGGGCCGTTTCTTTTACATTAAGGGAACGGCGGCAGGATGGAACCGTTTCGGCAAGGACAGTCCACTGTATTCCCGGCGCGGTGTTCAATGGAACAGTCAGAAATTTCTTTCTGGTACCCTATTTCCGGTTTCCGCTTCCGGAAGGCCGGTATACTTCAGCCTTTGGTATGCGGAAAAGCCCTATTACCGGCCAAAATATCTTTCACAAAGGCATTGATATAGCGGCTCCTGAGGGAACCACGGTATATGCCTGCGCAGACGGAATAGTCAGGATTTCAGACTCAAACCCGGTATACGGAAATTATATTATTCTCACGCATTCGGAAGGGCGGGAAAGCCTTTACGGACACCTGCAGACAAAAAAATCGAGTTGCATCAAAAAGTGAAATCCGGTAATATTATAGGTACGGTCGGGTCAACCGGTCTTTCAACCGGGCCGCATTTACATTTTGAAATACATGAAAATGGCGCGCCCATAGATCCTGAAGGCTATTTTCGCGGGAAATTAACGGAATGAAAAAAATACAGAGTTTCAGTATTATATTTTTCCTTTTTTTACTGCCGTTTTCAGTATGCGCAGAGTCTTTTCGCGTCAGATCAGTAACGACTCTTGTCCTTGACACTGAAAAATCCGAAGGGAAAACCGTAAATATAGGCTATAATGACGCGGTCGCCGTTTTTTTTCCGGAAAATATTATTTTCCTGAAGGGTGTTGAAATTGAAGTGAAAATCCCTGCGGAAATTCTGGAATACCGGAACAGCATAGCTTACGGGCTGTATCACCGGATTAAACCGGCGCCTGTAAAGAATGTCATAGATTATCAGGCTGACCGGATTGAACTGGCTCCGCTTCCTTCCCGTCTTACGCTCATTCTGCAGGTGCCGCTGATAGAAAAACACAATCTTAAAAGCGGTCCTTACGGCACAGTGATATCCTACATGCATAATCCGGCCTCAGGCCCCCTGCTCTTCCGGCTGCTTCCTGTCATGAAGGGATTGCCGGACGATATAGAAAACGTGGTGTTTTCAGTTAAAATAAAGCCTCTTTTTATCAATGAAGGCGGGTTTATTCTTACGCTCACCTATCCGGACGAAGAACAGTATCCGGTCAGCGTGCGCCTTGATGAAACGCTCCTGCAGGAACCGCATTCGCTGCAGCTTCTTTCTCCGGGAAACCATTATCTTTCCGTAGTCTCGGAAGAATACCGGAATGAGGTCCGGCAGTTTACGGTTGAGTCAGCGCGGACGACCGAACTTGAGGTACAGCTGCAGGACACTACCCCGCATCTTTTTCTGATTGCCCCTGAAAACGCGGATATTTACCTTGACAATGAGCTTCTGGAAAATCCTCGGGAAGAAAGGGCCATTGACCCCGGTGAACATGTTATTCTGTTCAGACTGGGTGATTATGAGCTTGTCCGGCAGATTACGATTGAAAAAGGACGCGACTATACCGTTTCAATGACAATTGATATCCAGGTATCGGAAACTCCATAACCGGTCCTTGCAGTCTGTTTCCGGAAATCCGCCATAATAAAATCAAAAAACAGTTTCTCCGCTCTGTCCGGAAAGCCCGATTTTATGAAAAAGGTCCCTACTTTTTCATTTTTCCGCTCAAGGAATAGGAAAACTCACCGAAAATATAATATCGGGCAGTCAGTTCCCCTCCCACCCACTGGCTGTCCGAGCCTGATAGGCGGGCCGGTAGTTTCTACCGGCTCTTTTTTTTGTATTTGCGTATACCCTGAGCTTCTTTCAAAACTCGGTTAGTTTTGAAAGAAACTTTTCAAAGAAAAATCTATTTCTTTATATTTGATAGAAATAGATTTTTCTTTTGTTACGTCTAAGGTTGCAATTTCAAAACTTTCTCAGTTTTGAAATTGCTCTCCCCTTCTTGTAACAAAAGCCGGTTTGTGATTTTATTATATATATGTCTAAAGGTAATCGAAAGCGAATTATTGCTTCCATCTTTTTTCTTGTTGCCGCTGTGTTTTGCGGGGGAATGCTTGGATTTGCCCTGGCAAAAACAACAAATCTGAAAAATTCCGAGAATTTTACCGATTTCAACCCTGATCTGCCTACAAAAATTCTTGATATACGGGGCGATCTTATAACGGAATTTGCTTCAGAGGAAAAAAGGGAAATGATAACTCTCGAAGAACTTCCTCCCCACATGATTAACGCCCTTATAACAAGGGAAGATCAGATTTTTTATAAGCATAAGGGATACAGCATAAAGGCCATAGCCCGGGCGGTTTACGGTAAACTGACGGGCAGATCGCTCGGCGGCGGGAGCACCATTACCCAGCAAATAGCCGGTACCCTGTACTGTGACCGCGCGGAAAGATCGCTTACACGAAAGGTCAAGGAGCTCTGGTGGGCGCTTCAAATGGAACGCCGGTACTCAAAAAACGAAATTCTGGAACTGTATCTGAATAAAATGTACTTCGGCGGGGGAACCTATGGAGTGAATGCCGCCTCAAGGTTTTATTTCGGGCATTCCGCAACGGAAATAACTCCGGCTGAGGCCGCTATACTGGTTATTCAGCTTTCAAACCCGTCATTTTACAATCCTTTTGATCACCCCAACCGCGCAATGGACCGCCAGAGGGAAGTTTTGCGCCAGATGGTCCAGCTGGGATACCTTGAAAGGGAAGAGGCAGAAAATTCCTTTGACGAATACTGGGCAAATTTTGATTATACCAGAACCTCTTCTTCGGCATGGCTTACCCGTGACGATAAGGCCCGCTGGTTTTCGGAATATGTGAGGCGTCAGCTGGTAGACACCATGATGTACGGAACCATGGATATTTATTCCGGCGGCTATACGGTACATACAACCCTTGATTTAAATCACCAGGCTGCGGCCGACCAGGTGATGCAGCGGCATATAACGCTCGCAAATAACCGGTTTCAGAGGTCAAGTTCGACCCATTTTACGAAGAGCGATCAGTATGCCCAGATTACGGAGCTGATAGCGCTTACTTTTAATCTGCCCTCACTTGCCGTATCGGCGGAACGCATTCAGGTAAAATCGGCCGCCCAGTACCGGTCAAAGATTAATCCGGTTGTTGATATGATGACGCTTGTATTCGGGCTCGATTCCCTTAAAACCACAACGAACAAGGTAAATGCGAAAACCCAGCAGGCTGCGGCCCGGACAACTATTGAAGGGACCCTTATAACACTGGAAAACGATACAGGGTATATAACAGCGCTTGTGGGCGGAAGTAAATTCGACCAGTCGAACCAGATAATCCGGGCGACGCAGGCGTATGTGCAGCCCGGAAGTACGTTCAAGCCGCTGTATTACTCCGCAGCCATTGATTCGCGGAAGTTTACGGCGAGTTCCGTTATAAATGATACGCCGGTAGTTTTTTACAATGAAGATAAAATTCCCTACACCCCCCTTAATTTCAAGGGTGAATGGAAGGGTACGGTTCTTTTCTGGGAGGCGCTTGCCCAGTCACTGAATGTTCCGTCTCTGAGAATTCTTGACGGAATAGGTTTTGACGCTGCAATAAACCGGGCGGCCGCCCTGCTTGGATATACCAATAAGGCGACAATTGAAAGGGTATTCCCGAGGGTTCATTCCATCGGGCTGGGAGTTATCAGTGTGGCCCCGATCCAGATCGCGAGGGCATACAGCACTCTGGCAAATCAGGGGAAGGAAGTAACACCTATTGCAATCCGTTCCATAGAAGACAGGAACGGCAGGACCATTATTGATCCTGAAAAGGAACTTCGTCTGGAACAAAAACGCAAGGGAAACAATATCCAGATAGTCAGTCCCCAGAACGCGTACATTATGAATGACCTCCTGAAGAACACGATCAGAACAGGAACCCTGGCCTGGGCTTCGGGATTTACACAAAAACTTACATTCAGGGACAAGGATACCGGAAGAACCTTTGTTATGCCGGCCGCAGGAAAAACCGGAACAACCCAGAACTGGGCCGATGCCTGGGCAGTCGGTTATACGCCTTATTTTACCACCGTTATCTGGTTTGGTTTTGATCAGCCGGGATTTTCTCTTGGGCTGGACAATACAGGAGCGACGCTTTCCGGAGTTGCCTGGGGCGATTACATGGGTTTAATCCATGACGGACTCCCCTACCGCGATTTTGTGAAACCCCAGACAGGTCTGGTGCAGGCAACTGTCTGCAGAAAATCAGGGATGCTGGTCACAGAAAACTGCTCCAACGGATCAATACAGCTTTATTACCTTGAGGGAACCCAGCCGACGAGTTACTGCGAATATCATGAACTCAATCTGGAACTGAAACAGCTTGCGGTAAGCCGGCTCGAAACGGAAACCTTTATAGTGGGCCAGAGACCGGCCACAACCGATACTTCGGCGCTTATGCTTGATCCTGATATTTTTGTCGATCCCGCGCCGAGTCAGGCCGCCCAGAGAAGGGCGAACCAGCTTAACCGGAACAACAGACGGCCTCAGGCCCAGAGCGAGGTTCCCGATGCTGGCAATCAGGAAACGGTACCGCAGCCGCCCGAAGAATTTATCATTGAAACAGCTTTTTCCGGTGAAAATGTTGAGCAAATTCCGGCTGAAAGTGATATATTTATAACAGAAACAGATATTATTGATGATAATGAAGATGAGGCGGTTTCCGAACCTGCATTCAATCCGTTACTGGAATAATTGGAGGCCTTATGCAAATACCTCTTGAGAAAATAAAAATAAAGCACCGGGTACGGCATGAACTTCAGGATATTGAAGCCCTGAGGGACAGCATGAGAAGATACGGGCTTCTTAATCCCATTACCGTAAATTCAGATTATGTCTTAATAGCCGGAGCCAGAAGGCTGGAAGCCGCCAGACAGCTTGGCTGGCATACCATAAACGCGGTTATTCTGGAAGAAACTGACGCGGTAAATGAACTCGAGATAGAAATAGAAGAAAATGTGCAAAGGTCAAATTTTACCGATGATGAACTGATGTCGGCCTATATGAGGCTTGAAAAACTGAAAAACCCCGGCTTTTTTACCCGCCTGTGGCGGGCAATTGTCGCTTTCTTCAAAAGGCTGTTCGGGAAAAAATACTAGGCGGCGGCCGGATAATTCAATCGCCTGGAAATGCTGCGATTCCTCCGGAAACACCGGACAGGAATTGCAGCATTCTGCGCAGCTTAATAACCGCCCGGCTACGGCAAAATTTCATCTATATCCTGTCTGCTTTTTCAGGCTCTGAAACCTGCGCCGCCAATTCTTTCATTTTTTTCATTTCCCTCGACACAAGGTAAAAGGCAAGAACAGCGGCAATGCCGTCGGCAATGGGACCGGCGTACATAACGCCGTCAATGCCGAAAAACAGCGGAAAAATCAGAATCAGGGGCAGCAAAAACAGAATCTGGCGGGTCATGGAAATCAGGATACCCATTTTCGCCTTTCCGATGGAAGTAAAAAAGTTTGCCGTTACCGGCTGAATGCCATTAATAAACATCATGGCCATGTATATGCGGAAAAACCGTTCCGCAAACCGGAAATATATTTCACTCCCGTCTCCGAATATGCTGATAATCTGCCGGGGTAAAAACTGAAAACACAGGAACGCAATGGTGGAAACAATTGTCGCCGCCGTTGCAGCCAGCCTGTAGGCTTTTTTTACCCTGTCGTAATTCCGGGCGCCGTAATTGAATCCTACAATAGGCTGGTTCCCCTGGGAAATACCCAGAATAAACGCCATAAAAACGATATTTACCTTGGTTATTACACCCACGCAGGCTAAAGGAATATCGCTTCCATAAACAGATTCGGCACCGTAATAATTCAGTGTATTATTCATGGTAATCTGGACAACGGTCATGGCCAGCTGGTTAAAACAGGAAGCCGCGCCGAGGGAAACAATCGCCCTGATATATGTTCCCTTCAGTTTGAAGTGTTCCGCCGCGAGAGGGACTGTTTTAAAATTAAAATAATAGCGGACCGCGAGGACAAAGGACACGGCCTGCCCTATTACAGTGGCCCAGGCGGCGCCCGCGATTCCCATATCAAAAACAAAAATAAAGATAGGATCAAGTATGGTATTAAGCACAGCTCCGCTCAGCATACAGATCATGGCATAACCGGGACTTCCATCCGCCCGGATCAGATTGCTTGATGCGGCGGTAAAAACGACCAGAGGTATACCCAAAGCGGTTATGCCGGTGTATGTAAGGGCGTGTGAAAGAACATTTTCCGTCGCCCCGAAAGCATGCATCAGGGGTTCCAGAAAGATAATTATAACAGCGCAGAGAATCAGGCCCGTTATGCCAAGCAGGACAACGCAATTTCCTATAATATGTGAGGCCCGTTCTTTTCTGCCCGCCCCCAGCTCAAGGTTAAAATTGGAAGCGCCTCCGATCCCCAGAAGAAGGGCGAGTGCGGTACTGATGGTGGTTACCGGAAAAGCAATATTGGTTGCCGCATTTCCAAGAATCCCTACGCCCTGCCCTATGAATATCTGATCAACAATATTATAAAGCGCGCTTACAAGAAAGCTGATAATAGTCGGAACGGCAAATTTTACAAGCAGTTTTCCTATTTTTTCAGTCGCGAGAATGTTTCCGGCTTCGGGCCGGTCCGCCGGCATTGTTTCGTCCATAATAGTTTCCAACTCTCCTGCTTTACTGTATACTATTGGCAGTTTCTGTCAATAGACAATTCCGGAGGTCTGATATGGAAATAAATCTTGATGTTTTGCAGTTTGATTTTACGCACAAGCCTCTGCTGATCGGCGGTCTGGCGATGGAATTTTATGGCCTCAGAAAGGCAGGCGCGGATATTGATCTGGTTGTTTCTCCGGAAGACCATAAAAAACTGATGGAAAAATATCCTGAAAACATTAAAGACCTGTACGGCGATATCGGTATTTGTGAATATGGGTTTGAAATCTGGAACCGGATATGTACTTTTGATTATGACTATCTAAGGGAAAACGCGGAAGAGCAGGATACCTTTCTGGTTGTTTCTCCCGAACGTTTATTGTTTTTAAAAGCTTTGGGAATGGAAATACCAAAATACCACCGGGATCTGGAACTGGTGGTTGAGTTTATTCTTAATAAGGCCTATGGAAAAATATGATACGCGTCGGACCGCTGCGCAAAGAAGAGATACCTGATTTTGTCCGCCTGGTAAATACGGTGTTCGATGAATACGTCGGAGGAGATTATTCCGAAGAAGGAATAAGGACGTTTAAGGAATATACGGACCCGGAAGCCCTCGGAGCGCGTTTTGCCGGGGAAAGCAATTTCTATGCGGCAAAGGAAAATGGTATTATTACCGGAGCGCTTGAAATCAGGAATATGAACCATATTGCATTATTTTTTGTTGATAAAAAACACCAGGGCAGAGGCGTCGGCGGACAGCTGTTTGATTTCTATCTCAGCCGGCTTGCGAAGCCCGGAAAAATTGCGGACGTAACCGTTAACGCGTCATTATATGCCGGAAAAATATATGAAGCCCTGGGGTTCAGAAAGACAGGCGAGGTACAGGAAAAAAACGGGATAAAATATATACCCATGAAATTCGAAATCAGGTAAACGCCCGTAGCCTTCTTTTTCCGTTTTATCAGCCCCCCGCCTTCAGTTCAGCAGAGGGAAAGTCCGTACAGAATACAGGTCTGAGCCAGGATATACGGAAGCATAATATAAAAATTTCCCCGTTTCGGGAGTGAGCTGAATGTAAAACGGGCAAGAATGTAGTCGGAAATCATAAAGCAAAGGCTGCCAGCAAAAATAACGGCGGCGGCGAAATCTTTTCTGAAAAGTAAAAGCTGGAGCGCCGTGATACTCATAAGCAGGATAACAACTACATAGGCTATGGCAGGAACCAGCATTGGCTTATCAGGTTTTACTGTTTTAATTGTCACGATGCCAAACGCAATGCCGGCAAGTACGGAAACCACAAGCCACAGAATATTAACCGAGCCGGTAAAAAAGAGCATTGAAGGAATATAAAATATGTGGCCCAGAAGAAAACTGAAAAGGCCCGCAATAAAAAACCTTTTATCCGATATCTTAATCAGACAGCAGTCGCCAAGCCAGCCGAATACGGCGGCAAGCAGTACGGGAACAAGAAAGGTCCGGGTATTCAGGCAGTAATACAGCAAAAGCAGCGGCACAAGAAAAATCTTGGTCACTTTGCGGAGCGGCTGGATTTCAAGGAAAGCCGCCGCTAAATGTAATACGGCAACAAGCGCAAAAACCGCGATGATTACTGTGTTCATGCCTTCCATAGCCTCCTTTTGGTTGAAACGTACTCACCTTCAATTATATAACATGATTGGAAATAAAGCGAATTTATACTCCACGGAATTCCTGTTATTTATAATAAAAACGGAAATAAATATCTCACAGTAAAAGATACTTTTACTGTGAGATAAAAATGGCTGTTATAGTAATAAAGTGGTTAACCAGTTGTTATGCGGACAAATTTTTTCTTGCCCGCGCGGAGGATGACTTCTCCGTCCGGATCAAGAACATCCTGTCCGATAACAGCCTTAACGTCCGTTATGTTTCTGTCCGCGACATATATTCCGCCCTGTTCTACAAGACGCCGTATATCGCTTTTGCTCCCGCCCAGTTTAGCTTCGGCAAAGAGATCAATAACTCCGATCCCTTCGGTAAACCGTTTTTTTTCTACCTGAACGGTAGGCATTGCGTTTTTGTCGCCGCCGCCGCTGAATGCTGCCCTGGCGCCGGCAAGGGCTTTGTCAGCTTCCTCTTTTCCGTGAATTTCTCCGGTAACCTCATAAGCAAGACGTTCTTTCGCCTCATTGATATTCCCTGCCATAATGGTATCTATTTCGGAAACGGGAAGAAAGGTAAAGAGCAGCAGGAATTTGCGGGTATCGGCATCGGTAACATTCCGCCAGTACTGGAAAAAGTCGTAAGGGGTGGTTATGTCCGGATCAAGAAAAAGAGCCCCTTTTTCCGTTTTGCCCATCTTTTTTCCGTCCGAGGTTGTTACAAGGGGAAAGGTCAATCCGAATACCTGGTTTCCGTTAATTCTGCGGATAAGCTCTATGCCCGCAACAATATTTCCCCACTGGTCATCCCCTCCGATCTGAAGGGCCGCGCCGTGCCATTCATTCAGTTTCAGATAATCATAGCTCTGGAGGAGCTGATAGTTGAATTCGATAAAGGTCAGACCTGTTTCAAGACGTTTTTTGTAAGCTTCAAAAGTGAGCATACGGTTTACGGAAAAATGGGAACCTATGTCCCGGAGAAAATCAATATAATTGAGATCCGCAAGCCAGTTTTTATTATTTTCGCTCAGGGCTGTTTTTCCGTCAAATCCGATAAACCGGTTAAGCTGCGCAAGAATGGCTTCGGTGTTCCTGTCAATCTGTTCATAGGAGGAAACCTTTCTCATTTCAGTTTTTCCGGACGGGTCGCCGATCCGGGCAGTGCCGCCGCCCACGAGGGCAATTCCCCGGTGACCGGCCGATCTCAGATGCCTGAGGGCAAAAAAGGGAACCATATGACCGATATGCAGACTGGGACCGGTAGGATCACAGCCCACATAAAAAGTGACCGGGCCTTCATCCATAAGCCGTGACAGGCCGTCAATATCAGTACACTGCTGGAAAAAACCGCGTTCTTTAAGGGTTTCAAGTGCTTTATTCATGCCGAAGAGTATAACTATTTTACAAAATCTTGTATACTGAAAGACAGTCGGAAACAGTATAAAAACAGACATGGACGATGGTGATTTTTTTTGCTGTCAGCCCCGGAAGAAAATAAGGGATATATTTGTACTATCAGTTCTGAGGGAGATTACGTATGATACAGGGCTTTCTGAGAGTAGCGGCGGCCACACCGGAATGCGTGGTGGGAGACTGCGGAAATAACGCGGGGAGCATTATTTCGCTTATACATGAAGCGGCAGGCGCGGGAGCCCGGCTTGCTGTTTTCCCCGAGCTTTCCATAACCGCATATACCTGCGGGGATCTTTTCTCGCAGGAATTACTGGGAAAAGTATCCATAACTGCAGTCCGCCTGATTGCCGAAAGCACAAGGGAGCTTCCCATAACAAGCATAATAGGCTTTCCCATGAATTTCCGGAACAGCAGATATAATTGCGCCGCAGTTATTTCCCGGGGAAAAATTCATGGAATTATTCCGAAAACGTATTTGCCGAACTATGGCGAGTTTTACGAAAAAAGACACTTTTCTCCGGCGCCAAAAGCGATGTTTACAATACCGGCGGGAGTTTTCGGAAATGACCCCGTACCCTTCGGTACAAATATTCTGTTTACTGATGAAAAAAATGCGGATATGTCTTTTGCGGTGGAAATCTGCGAGGATTTATGGGCGCCGGTACCCCCTTCATCCGCCCACGTTCAGGCCGGCGCTGTCATAATTGCGAATCTGTCGGCAAGCAATGAAATTGTAGGAAAATCCGATTACCGCAGAAATCTGGTAGCGGGTCAGTCCGCAAAGGGTATGTGCGCATATGTTTATGCGAATGCCGGTCACGGGGAATCGACCACGGACATGGTATTTTCCGGTCATAATCTGATCGCGGAGAATGGGATTATTCTTGCGGAAAGCGTACTTTTTTCCACAGGACTCATCTGTACGGATATCGATATCACCCGCCTTCTTCAGGAACGGCGCCGGATGCAGCTGGTATCAAATGAAGAGGGTTCAGGATGCGGCGGTCAGTATGTAAGGATCCCTCTTGCTCTTGATAATTCTGCGGCCCCGCAAAAATCATCGGTAATACACGCGGGGGACAATACAAATACTGTTCCCGCGGAATCTTCACCCACTGCGGTTACAACCATTCCCCTGTTCCAGACAGGCCGTTCCCTTCTGAGGAAAATTGATCCGCTTCCCTTTGTTCCCGGAAACCCGGAGGAAACAGCACGCCGCTGTGAGGAAATCATAGCGCTTCAGACTGTTGCGCTGGCAAAGCGCCTGTCTCATACCAACAGCAAAACAGCGGTTATCGGTATTTCCGGCGGAGTCGATTCAACCCTTGCCTTTCTTATTACAGTCAGGGCATTTGACTGTCTCGGACTGCCCAGAACAGGCATCCAGGCAATTACCATGCCCGGCTTCGGGACAACCAAACAGACAAGAGGAAATGCTGTACAGCTTGCCGAAATTCTCGGGACATCGGTGTCCGAAATATGGATTCATAAAGCGGTTAAGCAGCATTTTGAGGATATTGGGCAAAACCCTGAAGTGTTTGATATCACCTATGAAAACGCGCAGGCCCGGGAACGCACACAGATCCTCATGGACAAGGCCAACCAGAGCGGAGGGCTGGTTATCGGTACGGGGGACTTATCGGAACTCGCGCTGGGCTGGTCAACATATAACGGCGATCATATGTCCATGTACGGAGTAAACTCGTCCATTCCGAAAACACTTATCCGGCATATTCTGGCATATTGCGCTGAAAACCCTGATTTTTTTGTGGATCCGCCCGAGGCGGCAGGAAACAAAAAATACGGCAGACCCGTAAAAGCCGATAAGGCCCTTATGAAATCATCATACAAGGAATTCAGTTCAATTCTGCAATCCATACTTGATACTCCGGTCAGCCCCGAACTCCTGCCGCCACGCAATAATGAAATTTCCCAAAAAACGGAACATATTATAGGACCATATGAATTGCATGATTTTTTCCTGTACTATGTAACCCGATGGGGATTTTCGCCGTCCCGTATTTTGTTTCTCGCGGAACAGGCGTTCACGGCGGAAAACACCAGACTGGCAAAAACCTATACCCGGCCGGAAATTCTGAAATGGATGAAAGTATTCTATGAACGTTTTTTCAGCAGTCAGTTCAAACGGTCCTGTATGCCCGACGGACCGAAAGTCGGCAGCGTAGCGCTTTCACCGCGAGGCGACTGGCGCATGCCAAGCGATGCGTCCATTTCCGTCTGGCTGAAAGAAGTAGAAAAACTGGAAGAGTAAAAAGCATTATTTTTCCAGGAAAGTCAGGTACTCAGCAAGCTGGCCGGGAAGGGTTTCATACGGTTTTAAGCCGTAAGGACAGCGTAATGAACAGTAGCCGCAATGGGTGCATTGTTCAATACGCATCATTCCTTCCTGCCACTCCGCGGTAAGCCACTGTTCCTTCGGCGAACGCCGGAGAAGCTGGCTCATGCGGTTTGCGTTATTTATCGGAATTCCGGCAGGACAGGGAAGACAGTAACCGCATCCTCGGCAAAAACTGCCACAAAGTTCTTCCCGGTCTTTTTGAATGGCCGCTTTTATTTTTTTATCAAGATGGGGTGGGTATCTGTTCAGCGCGAGGTAGTGGTCTATTTCGTCTTTTTTCTGAATTCCCCAAACAGGAACAGCGTTTTCAAACTGCTGCATCCAGGCAAAGGCGGCAGGAGTATTTGTTATAAGCCCTCCCGCGAGGGCCTTCATGGCAATAAATCCTATCTGTTTTTCAGCGCACAGATGAACGAGACGCTCATCCTCCTCGTCCGAAAGATAGGAGAATGGATACTGGACTGTTTCATACAAGCCGGAATGGATTGCCTCGAGAATTATTTTTCTGGAATGGTTTGTTATGCCGATGTGGCGTATTTTTCCGGCTTTTTTTTCAGCCAGAAGCGCGTCATACAGCCCGTCTTCTCCGCCCGGAACAGGAAGGAAAGGAGGATTATGGAGCTGGTATAAATCGATATAATCGGTTTGAAGGTTTTCGAGACTGGTTTCAATATCATGCCGTAAAGAAGATGCGTCCGGGGCCATTGTCTTTGAAGCAAAAATTATATCATCCCGCATTTCGGAAAAACAGAGTCCCAATTTTTCCTCACTGTCGGTATAAAGCCGGGCAGTATCATAAAAGTTAATGCCGCCTTCATAAGCCGTACGTAAAATAGCCGCAACCTCATCCATATCGGTTACACGCTGAATAGGCAGCGCGCCGAAGCCTATACGCGAGACAAACAAATTCGTTTTTCCCAGCGTTATATATTCCATACGGTTCCTTTTGCTCTCAGGTGTTCATATAAATCATAGCCGACTATTTCATGAAAATGATCGGCAATATCAGGTATTGAAAACAGTTTTTCAGCGAAAAGGCCGGCGGCGCCGCTGCATACCGCGCGGTCACCATACTCGGAAAACTCAATCACAAATTCCCGCTTGTTATCAAATGACCAGCCCCGCTCGATTGCCCTGCTCAGATTTTCGGCGAGATTTTCAGGATAGCCGGCAATATCCCCGGCAAAAACAACTTTCGTAAAATCCACGCAATTGACCAGGAACGCAAGGTTTTCCGCTAGTTCCTGATAGACCCTGTGCAGCATATTCCTGTCTTCAGGGATACTTTCCAGCTCGGTATAGGGGATACTGAACTGTCCGGTATCGTCGGACGCGTAAATACTCCGGAATTCTCCGGCCGTAAAATGATCTCCATGCAGAACCCTGTCGCGGAGGACCAGTCCAAGTCCGAGAGAAAAACCGTGTCTGCTTTTATCGCCGCGCGTGTCGCTGCGGAATTCGCCGAGAACCGAAATAAAGTTACGCGTCCGGTTTTCCGTGTGAAAGGCAAGCTCGCCCCAGCAGCAGCAGTTTGCATCATTCTCAATAATAACATACTCATTGCACTGTTTTTCAATCTCGGTCCGGAAATCAAATGGTTCGGATATCCCCAGGGAACGGGAACGCAGAATAGTTCCCGTATAACTGTCTACAATCCCCGGGAAACCAATGCCGATCCCCAAAAGGGTTCTGTTTTGAAGCGCGTCGCTTTTTTTCGCACGCGTAACAAGATCAAGGACTGTTTGTATCAGATTGTCTTTTGTAACACTGTGGGAACCATCAAAAAATCAAGAACCGAACCGTTTATCGTCATCAGTACAGCCGAGTACCGGGAATGCTGGATTTCGAGGCCGAGAATGAGTCCTATTTCTTCGTTTATTTCCAGATTAACCTGACGCCGCCCGACCCCGCTTTGCACCGTATTTTTGCCGGCAGTCAAAACGAGGCCTTTTTCAATAATAACTTTGATAATTTTAGTTACCGTCGAACGGTTTAAATCAAGAACGTCGGCCAGCTTTATCCGGCTGATGCCGGGATTAAGACGGATGGTACGCAAAATGCGGGAGGTATTTACACTATGAAGTCTGTTATTATCAGCCATAATACCTCCTTTTTGCGCCGGTTATGTTCTCTTGTAGTTTTTTATTTCCTCACGGATTCGGGCAGCCAATCCGGATACGGGAACACGCACCTGTTCCATTGAATCACGGAAACGGAGCGTGACGGAATTATCGTCCTTGGTTTCATAATCTATTGTAACACAGAAAGGAGTGCCGACTTCATCCTGGCGCCGGTAGCGTTTTCCGATTGCGCCCGACTGGTCATAGTCGGTCATAAATTCTTCTTTCAAACCCTGCTGAATATCCTTCGCCAGCTCGGCAAGGCCGTCTTTTTTCATCAAGGGGAGAACCGCCACGGTAACCGGCGCGATTTTCGGATGAAAATGCAGGACAGTCCGCCAGTCATCATCATTTCCCTTGTCTGCTACCTTCTGTTCGTCATATGAATCACACAGGAACATAAGAAGGTTCCGGGTAAGGCCGGCGGATGTTTCAATTATATAAGGGATATACCGTTCATTGCCGTTATCCTGATCAATATACTGAAGGTCCTTGCCGGAGTATTCGGTATGCCGGGTAAGATCAAAATCGGTCCGGTTATGGACACCTTCAAGTTCCCGGAAGCCCATGGGGAATTCGTATTCAATATCAAAGGCGTCTTTCGCGTAATGGGCAAGTTCGCCCGGTCCATGCTGGTGCCACCGGAGTTTATTCATGCGGACACCGTATTTTTCGTAAAACTGCCAGCGCTGTTCACGCCAGTAGTCGAACCATTTTTCATCTTCGCCCGGTTTTACAAAAAACTGCATTTCCATCTGCTCGAATTCACAGGTGCGGAAAATGAAATTTTTTGTCACAATTTCATTCCTGAAAGCCTTTCCGACCTGGGCAATTCCAAAAGGAATTTTCAGGCGGTTTGACTGGGCAATATTTTTATAGTTAACGTAAATACCCTGCGCGGTTTCAGGGCGCAGATAAATAACGCTGGCGCTGTCTTCAGCCGGGCCGATATGGGTTTTAAACATCAGATTAAATTTCCGGGTGTCAGTCAGCTCGCCCCCGCATTCCGAACATTCTTTTTTTGCCAGCTTTTCAGGATCTATCTGGTCGGCCCGGAACCGGCATTTGCATTTTTTGCAGTCTACAAGCGGATCTGTAAAATTTTCCACATGCCCGGACGCTTCCCAGACACGGGGGTGCATTAAAATGGCCGCATCAAGACCTACGATATTATCATGAAGCTGGGTCATCTCACGCCACCAGGCCTGCTGAATATTATTTTTCAGACTGATCCCGAGAGGACCGTAATCCCAGGCCCCGTTCTGTCCGCCGTAAATCTCTGATGACTGGAATACAAATCCTCTCCGTTTACTCAGGCTGACAATTTTTTCCATTGTTGTCTCATGACTGTCCATTTTATATCTCCTTCGGCGGAGCGTCAGGCCCCGCATTTGGCGATTATAAGTCCGGAACAGACTTTTATAATCGCCTTGATGAAAAACACCACGGTATTTCAGTATCAAATACTGAAGATATACCCTTTAATGTAAGTTTCTGATGGGAAGAATTAACTAATTCTTCCCATCAGAAACAGTTGCAGCCGGAAATAGTCAAACAATTCAAATTATTTAACTATATAGTTCTCTATTTTATTCCGGCGTGATTTTTAAACCCGCCGGGAATTAAAAATCGCTGTATTAGTTAAACTTTAGAATCTGGCTTCTACCGTCTTTTTAATCCGGCTGACAGCCTCCCTGATACCCAATATCTGGATTGATCCGACAAGCGGGGGACTGATCCGGCTTCCCGTAACAGCCATCCGCACAGGCATCATAAAATCACCGAGCTTGACGCCGAGTTCATCTGCCTTCGCGTGAAAAAGCCCATTTGCCTGTTCCTCGGACAGACCCTCCAGTTTTTCAATAACATCTATTGAAGCAAGCAGAACTTCCTTTGTCTTTTCCGCGTCAAGCCGCTTCGGAATAATTTCCTCCGCGCCGGGAATTTCCGGTTCCTTGAATAAAAAAGCAACCATAGCAGGAGCATCAGTCAGGAAATGAAGCCTTTCCCTGATAAGGGGCATTACCTTCATCAGGATTTCCCTCTGTTCGGCGGTCGGCTCAAACAGCGCCTGATCCGCAAACAAAAGACCGGCGGATACCCGGGCTTCTTCATTCATTGGACAGAAAATTCCCGCGTTAGCGATAAAAGGCCACGTAAGGGAAAAAAGCTCTTCATCAGTTTTCAGGCGCATATACTGGCCGTTAAACCATTCAAGTTTTTTATAGTCAAATACGGCGGGAGCCTTATTAATATGGTCCATTTTGAAGAGTTTTTCCAATTCTTCCATTGTATACATATCCCGGCCGTCTTCATAGGAACAGCCGAGCATTGCGATATAGTTAATCAGGGCATCCTTCAGATAACCGCCGTTTCTGAATTCATTGCAGCTTGTGGCGCCATGACGCTTGGACAGCTTTTGCCCGTCCTGTCCCATAACCATCGGCAGATGGCAGTATTCGGGATGGTCCCAGCCGAAAGCCTGATACATCAGTACATGAAGAGGCGTGGAAGGAATCCATTCCTGGGCCCGCATAACATGTGAAATTTTCATATAATGATCATCTACCACATTCGCAAGATGATAGGTCGGGAAGCCGTCGCTTTTAAGCAGAACAGGATCAGGATTTATGTCTTCATTTTTCCACTCGATATCGCCGAGCAGAGTATCATGGAACGCGGTTGTTCCTTCGAGCGGGATCTTCAGTCTGATTACATAGGGAAGACCCGCGTCCATATTGGCCTTTACATCCTCCGTCGTGAGGGACCGGCAGTGCCGGTCATATCCCGGAGGCATTTTGTTCATTGTCTGTATTTTCCGTATGCGTTCCAGACGCTCACTGTCGCAAAAGCAGTAATAAGCGCAGCCTTTTTCCACCAGCTCCAGGGCGTGTTTTTTATACAGCTCGAAACGTTCCGACTGAACGTAGGGTCCGTATTCACCGCCTTTACTTCCGCCCTCGTCCCAGTCAATTCCAAGCCAGGAACAGGTATCATACAGGTTCCGGACATATTCTTCCGCATACCGGGTACGGTCAGTGTCTTCAAGCCGTAAAATGAATTTCCCGCCGGTAGAGCGGGCAAACAGATAATTAAAAAGCGCGGTGCGCACACCGCCAATATGCTGCAGTCCCGTTGGGGAAGGAGCATAGCGTACACGTACTTCCAAATATATCTCCTGGTCCGCAGGGTACTTTTTAGCACCGGGAAAACCGGTTTTCCCGCCTGCGGTGGGTTTATTTTTAATTATAGTGTGTAGAACCAATTTCAAAAATCGGTTGGTTTTGAAATTGGTTCTATAGAAAGCGTGTTAAACACGCTTTCTGCACTACATATAGGGAAGCGATTTCAAAATCTAGCATTTTAAAATCGCCACTGTATTATATGCTTTTTTTACTCATTGGACAAGATAAGACTCCGAAAGCCCGGCATATATACATGAATACTGCAGGGGGCCTTTTTTGTGAAAGGATTACAGTCCGCCTTTTTTCACTTCAAAATGGGAAAAAGACATCGCGAAAGAGGCTCTTCCCTGTGTAACGGAACGGAGTGCGGTGGAAAATCCGAACATTTTTGACATTGGAGCCTGGGCATGCACAACCTCGATAGAAGGTTTCGACTCCAGACTTGAAATGAGCCCGCCCCTCTGGGTAATCTGACTCATTGCGTCTCCGACATAATCCTTCGGACTCAGAATATCAACAGACATGATGGGTTCCAGCAGTTCAGGACCCGCCGCCCGGCAGGCTTCATCAAAGCCCATTGAAGCCGCGGCTTCAAACGCAAAGGGAGTTGATGTCAGCTCGCTGTACGTAATACCGGTAAGAGTAACTCCTATATCCACACAGGGGTAGCCGTAACGGATACCGGCGTTAAAGGCATTGCTGACCGCCTGTTCAATAGCGTCAAAAATTTCCTCAGGTGCCTCGTTTTTCTTTACATTATTCCTGAACAGGTTTCCGGACCCGCGGGGGAGCGGTTCGACACGGAGCGTAACACCGGCAGTATTTTCCTTTCCGCCTATAGTTTTGCTGAAATTCTCGGTATGTTCCACAGTTGCCGTGACAGACTCGCGGTATGTAACCTGGGGGTTCCCGACCCGGGCTTCAACTTTAAAATCATCAAGCATCCGGGTAACCAGCACATCGAGGTGAAGCTCCCCCATGCCTGAAATAATAAGCTGTCCGGTTTCCGCATCTTCCCTGCTTGTGAAAGTCGGGTCCTCTCTGGCGAGAATATCAAGGGTGTCATGAAGTTTGTCCCGGTCGGAAAGTGTTTTTGGTTCAATGGCAACCGAAATTACCGGTTCGGGAAAATGCATTTTTTCCAGGAGCACAGGCATTCCTTCACTGCCCACAGTATCTCCGGTCTGGGCCAGTTTCAGCCCCACGAATACGGCAATATCACCGGCGGAAACGGAATCTATGGCTTCCGACTTATTTGAATGCATTCTGAGGATTCTGTTTACCCGTTCGCGTTTTTTCTTGCCTACATTAAAAATCTGGTCACCGGTTTTTATTTTTCCGGAATACATGCGTACATAGCAGAGCGAACCGGCTTCCCGGTCATACTGGATTTTAAAAACAAGACCAATGGGTACTCCGTCAGGATTGCAGGGGATCCGGACTTCTTCTTCCTTTTTAACATGATAGCCGACCGCGGGCGGTACCTCATCAGGCGCGGGAAGATAATCGACGATGGCATCAATAAGCGGCTGTATTCCCTGGTTCCGGCGTGAGGCGCCGCATAAAAAGGGAACAATGTCACGGGCAATAACAGCCCTTCTGATTTCTTTTTTATAATCCCGGAGGGGACTTCTTTTCCTTCCAGAATCAGTTCGGTAATTTCATCGGATTTAACTGACAGACAGTCAAGGAGTTTTTCACGCCAGACACCGGCCTCGTCCAGACGGGCAGCATCTATCCCGGCCGTTTCGAATTTTTCGCCGCCGCTTTCCGCGTCCCAGCGGATTTCCTTCATTTCAATAAGATCAATAACGCCTTCGAAATCCTGCCCCTGTCCGATGGGAATCTGGAGGGCAACCGGTGTCACATTGAATTTCTGTTTGACATCATTCATTGCGGCTAAAAAATCCGCGCCGATTCTGTCCATCTTGTTGACAAAGCATATCCGGGGAACCTTATACTGGTCGGCCTGGTTCCAGACAGTCTCGGTCTGGGGCTGCACACAGCCGACCGCGCAGATAACGGCAACCGCGCCGTCCAGTACGCGCAGGGAACGTTCGACCTCAGCGGTAAAGTCAACATGCCCGGGCGTATCGATTATATTAATCTGAAAATCCCCCAGTAGGTTGTGGTCGCAGCGCTCTGGATCGTAATTCCCCGTTCCTGTTCCTGGGTCATCCAGTCCATTGTTGCTTCGCCGTCATCAATCTCGCCTATTCTATGTATTTTTCCCGTATAAAAAAGGATCCTCTCAGTAGTTGTGGTTTTTCCCGCATCTATGTGAGCCATGATTCCTATGTTTCTCATTTTTTCCAGCATTACTTCCCCCAATTATCGGATATATTCTAACGTTTTAATGAAAATTTCTCAAGCCGGGCTTGAAGAGATCATGTCCAGCCGGTCAGACCTATATCATCCCGGAAACTGCAAAAAGTACCGGGCGGCAGAAAACCGGCGAAGCAGGACCTGGATGGAGCGAATTAACAATACCTGCGGACATGCGCCAGACAGGAAAAAAACAGGAAACTGTCATATATGAACAAGTGTTAACCTGAATATTAACACTTGTTCACATAAACACATCTCTCCTTTTTACCGGCCGCCCCTGAGTTTTCCATGCCTGCAGTTTGTATACTTCTCCATACCCGGAAACAGCGTAGTGCAAAAACAGGATTGACAAAGATCACAACGCCTGCAATAATAACACCGTTATCAATAACAGTGTTATTATTGGCGCACACAATGAAGGAAAACGCACGGGACAGGATCCTCTCCGCAGGAAAGGATGAGTTCCTCTCCAAAGGATTTAAAGACGCCTCGCTAAGAACCATTGCCGACCGGGCCGGGGTCACCACCGGGGCGATCTATGCCCACTATCCGGATAAGGCAGCCCTGTTCCGGGCACTGGTGGAACCGGCAGCCTCGGAATTCCGTGAAGGCTTTATCCGGGCCCACGAACGTTTCAAAGCGCTTCCTGAAGCGGAACAGGTTGAGCAGATGCACGGTTATACCGCCGGGGAACTTCACCTTCTCTTTGACCGGATATACGGACAGTTCGAAGCGTTCCGGCTTATTGTATGCTCCAGCGCCGGCACGGAATATGAACACTATGTGGAATCCCTGGTGGATATGGAAACCGAGGCCAGCGCAGGATTTATCAAGGTTATGCGCCGCCGGGGGTATAGTCCCCGGAAACTCAAAACCAATCTGATCCATATCCTGTCCAACGCGTATATCTCGGCGGTTTTTGAAACCGTGGCCCATGGGATGAGCCGGAAGGAAGCCGGGGAATATGTGGACCATATCACCGCTTTTTTTACCGCCGGGTGGGATGTACTTTTGGGATTCGGAGTTCCGGCGGAGGATGCGCCGCGGCATGCTGCTTCCCGGAAATGACAGCGGCGGTTATATCCGCTGTTTGAAATAAATATACGGGATGTGAGGAACGGACACAGCGCTGCCCCACAGCCTATTTTTAGCATTTTGAAGTTAGCCAAGGCTAACAGAAATGCCTATATTCCGTATAAGGAGTCAACAATGACTGATGTAAGGAACAATCTTTTAACCGAGGATCCCTGGAAGCTGATGTTCCGCCTGAGCCTCCCGGCTATTCTGGGACAGTTTGTGGTGGGACTGTATGCCTTCGTGGATTCCATTTATGTGGGCCAGATGGTGGGGGTATCGGCCATGAGCGCCGTGTCCGCGGCATCCCCGTTTGTGCTTATTAACAACGGCATCGCCGTTCTGGTGGGTATCGGTTCCGGATCTATCCTGGCCCGGGCCGTGGGAGCGGGCGACCAGGCCACGGTGGACAAAATAATGGGGAACCTGACGGTACTGGTGATTCTACTTTCGGGACTCGTTATGGCAATCGGGATTCCCCTGGCCCCGGTTTTTCTGCGGCTCTCCGGAGCGGAAGGCGAAGTCCTGACCATGGGCGTGAGCTATCTGCGTACCGTGTATCTGGGTTCAATATTTGTGAACTTCATGCAGAGCGCCAATATGGTGATGCGCGCCGAAGGCCGCATGGGAACCGCCATGGCTATCATGGCCGGAGGCGCGGTGCTCAACATCATCCTGGATCCGGTGTTCATCCTGCTGATGCCCGGCCGGGGACCCCAGGCTGTCGCATTGGCTACTATCCTATCCCAGTTCTGCCAAGCGGTATTCACCCTTGTTTACTTTATCAAAAAAAGCCCGGTGGTGCGGTTCCGGAAAATCCGGCTGGAACCATCATTGCTTCCGGGAATATTTTCCGTGGGAGTGAGCGCCATGCTTATGCAGGTCCTCATGCTGGTCCAGATGACCGTGGTCTACAATACAGCGGTGCGCTACGGCGGGCCGGACCAGATTGCCCTTATGGGCGCCGCCCAGCGGGTGCTTCAGTTGGCCTTTGTGCCTATCTGGGGTATGAGCCAGGGGCTTCAGCCTGCGGCGGGCACCAACTACGGCGCCAAACAATACCGGCGGGTTAAGACCATGACCAATGTGTTCATCGCCGGCTCCACCATTCTGGCCCTGGTGTTCTTCGGTATTATGCAGCTTTTTCCCCGGGGTATTCTTTCGGCTTTTATCACCGATCCTTCCATTGTGGAACAGGGGCTGGGGAACTTCCGGCTTATGTATTCGGTCTTTCCCACCTACGGACTGCTGATCATGACCATGACTTTTTTCCAGGCCCTGGGCAAAGGAGCCAAGGCGGGCATGGTGGTCATGCTCCGGCAGATCGCCCTGATTGTTCCCCTGGTCCTCATCCTTCCCCGGTTCCTGGGAATCACCGGTGTATGGCTGGCCATCCCGG
Source organism: Brucepastera parasyntrophica (assembly GCF_022376835.1). Lineage (GTDB taxonomy): Bacteria > Spirochaetota > Spirochaetia > Treponematales > Treponemataceae > Brucepastera > Brucepastera parasyntrophica. Next base: position 2,800,902 of record NZ_CP084606.1, on the reverse strand, counting down.
CCAACGACGCCATCGTTCTTGTCCTGGCCCTGGTGCTGCTTGCCGGGGAGTACCGGAATTTAACAAAACTGGAAAAGGGAGTTATGCCGCTGCCCAGCGCGGCTTAGTTCAATAAAGCAATCGGCTGTTTCTTTACCGAACTTTGCAGCTGCTTCTGCAGGAAAAAGTAACTGCGGAAAATGCGAGGAAGCCTTTCGAAAAATCCTCGCGGTTTTTGAAAAACATGGAAGAGCGCCGGCAATAATTAATCGGGTTTTGCCGGTACTAAGGAGAATATATTAATGGAAGAAAAACAAAAGAAATCCGGTGAAGCGGAAAGCGCCGAACCGAAAGAAAAATGCCGCCCCAGGAATACTGCCGGCTGGCTGGCATTGTTCGCCGCGCCCCATAAAAAAAGGTACATCGCTTCGGTGATTTTCGCCACTTTGGGGGTAGCCTGCAGCATGGCCCCTACTTCTGCGTGGGCCGGATAGTCATCGCCCTTATCCAGGGTATCAGGGACATTCCCTTTTATATCACCTGGTGCCTGGCCGCGGCGGGTTTCTGGGCGGTGCGCTACATCTTTCACGGGGTATCCACTACCCTTTCCCACAAGGCCACCTTCTCGGTTATCTCGGAAGTGCGGTTCCGGATTACGAAAAAACTCACCCGGCTGCCCATGGGATACCTTCTGGACACGCCCTCGGGAAAATTAAAAAACGTCCTGGTGGAACGGGTGGACAGCATTGAAACCACCCTGGCCCACATCGTGCCCGAGATGAGCGGCAATCTTCTCATATCCCTGGCGACAATAATATACCTCTTCGTTCTGGACTGGCGCATGGCCCTGGCGGCCCTGGTCACCATTCCTTTAGGAATGCTCTGTTATTTGGGCATGATGGCGGGGTACGAAGGCAGGTTCTCCAATTACGTGGCGAAAAACAAATACCTGAACGCCACGGCGGTGGAGTACATCAACGGCATCGAAGTGATAAAGATCTTCAACCAGTCCGCCGGGTCCTACGAGAAGTTCACCCGGGCGGCCCGGGAGGCGGCGGACGCGGCCATCGACTGGATGCGTTCCACCATCGGCAACTTCTCCCTGGCCATGTCCCTGTTCCCGGCAGTGCTGGTGGGGGTGCTCCCCATCGGCTGCCTTATTTACATGGGAGGGACGTTGAGCCTTGAGACCTTTATCATGTCCATCATCCTGTCCCTGGGTGTGGCGGGTCCCCTGATTACCGCCATGTCCTACTCCGACGACATCGGCAAGGTGAGCACAATTGTAAACGAAATCGCCGAAGTCCTGGAGGAACCCGATCTGGAACGGCCCTCCGAAACGGCGGCCCTGAAAGGCTACGGTCTCAGTCTGAAGGATGTGACCTTCGCTTACAAAGAAGAAACGGTTATTGATAGGGTGAGCCTGGAAATCCCGGAGGGCACGGTCACCGCCCTGGTGGGTCCCTCCGGCGGCGGCAAGTCCACCCTGGCCAAACTCATCGCTTCCCAGTGGGACGTGAACGGCGGGACCATCGCGGTCGGGAACATTAATGTGCGGAACATTCCCCTGGGTCAGATCAACGAAACAATCGCCTATGTGAGCCAGGATACCTACCTCTTCGACGAAACCATCCGGGAGAATATCCGTATGGGCCGGACCGGGGCCACGGATGCCCAGGTGGAAGAGGCGGCAAAGGCCAGCGGCTGCCACGATTTTATCATGGCCCTTGAACATGGTTATGAAACCCGGACCGGCGGCGGAGGCGGTCACCTTTCCGGCGGGGAGAAGCAGCGGATATCCATTGCCCGGGCCATGCTGAAAAACGCGCCCATCGTAATACTTGATGAAGCCACAGCCTACACCGATCCGGAGAACGAGGCGGTGATCCAGGCGGCGGTATCAAAGCTGGTGGAAGGCCGGACCCTGCTGGTCATCGCCCACCGGCTCTCCACTATCACCGACTCGGACAAGATCGTGGTGATTGATAAAGGCACAGTAGCCGCCCAGGGAACCCACAGTGAGCTGCTGGAAAGCTCACCCCTGTACGGACGGATGTGGCAGTCCCACATGGCCGCCCGGGACACGAAAACTATTGCCAGAGAGGTGACGGCATGATCGGCATATTCAGGAAATTCTTCCGGTTCGCCGGAAAACAGGCGAAACTTTTTTACCAGTCCCTGGTAATATCCCTGTTCCACGCTATCTTTGAAGCCCTGCGGATTCCCGCCATCGCCGTGGTCCTGGGAGCACTGCTTAACGGAACCATGACGTACAAGACTGTTCTGACCAGCCTGGGCATTATGCTGGTGAGCATCGCCGGCTGTACCATCACCCGGGCCAGCATGACCATGAAACAGACCAAGGGCGGCTACCGGGTGGCCACCAACAAACGCATCGAAATCGGGGAACGGCTCCGGTACATGCCCATGGGTTACTTCAACGACAACAGCCTGGGGTACATCACTTCCGTGACCACCAACACCGCGGAAAACCTCCAGGATGTGGCCACCCGGGTCATCATGCTCACCACCCAGGGCATACTTACCACAGCCATGATCACATTGGCGGTACTCATCTACGACTGGCGGATAGGGCTTCTTATCACCGCGGGGATTGCCGCCTTCTTCGGGATCAACGCCCTGATGCAGAACAAGTCCCGGAAAGTCTCGCCTTTAAAAACCGAAGCGGACAGCCACCTGGTGGAGGCGGCCCTGGAGTACATACAGGGGATCGCCGTGGTGCGGTCCTGCAACCTGGACCAGGGGGCGAACAAAACCGTGGACAAGGCGATCCTCCAAAATGAGAACATCAACTTCAAACTGGAAAAGACCTTCGTTCCCTTTATGTGTGTCCAGAGCCTGGTCCTGAAATTCTTCGGCCTTGCTATGATCCTGCTTTCCATTATTTTCTACTTCAACGGCACCATGGCTCTGATGAACTGCCTTCTTCTGGTGATTACTTCCTTTATGGTGTACAGCCAGCTGGATTCCGCCGGCAACTACTCCGCCCTGCTCCGGGTGCTGGATCTTTCCATGGACAAAATCAACGAGGTATTCGAGACGCCGGTGATGGATATCGGCGGAAAGGATATCAGACCGGAAAGCCGGGACCTCGCCGGCAAGGATGTGGATTTCTCCTATCAGGAACGGAAGACTATCGACAAGGCCAACTTTGCCATTCCCGAGGGAACCACCACCGCCATTGTGGGGCCTTCCGGCGGCGGCAAGACCACCCTGTGCCGGCTTTTGGCCCGGTTCTGGGATGTTGATTCGGGAAGCATTACCCTGGGGGACAGGGATGTCAGGGAATATACCCTGGACAGCCTTCTTGAAAATTTCAGCATGGTCTTCCAGAATGTTTATCTTTTTAACGATACCATCGCCAATAACATCAAGTTCGGCAAACCTGACGCCGACGACGATGAGGTCCGGGAGGCGGCCAGGCGGGCCTGCTGCCACGACTTTATCGCCGCCCTGCCGGAAGGGTATAACACGGTTATCGGCGAAGGGGGCGCCACGCTTTCCGGCGGCGAGAAGCAGCGGGTCTCCATTGCCCGGGCGCTGCTCAAGGACGCGCCGGTGATTATCCTGGACGAGGCCACAGCCAACGTGGACCCGGAAAACGAGGCCCTGCTCCAGGAGGCCATCGCCGAGCTCACCCGGAACAAGACCATCATCATGATTGCCCACCGGCTCAAGACCGTGCAGCACGCGAATCAGATTCTGGTCCTGGACAGAGGCAGGATAACCCAGCGGGGAACCCATGATGAGCTCATGAAAGCCGGCGGACTCTACGCGGACTTTATCACCATGCGGGAAAAATCCATCGGCTGGAAACTGGGCGGACGGGAGGAAAAGACATAAAACTTTTTACCTGACAAAGACCCCGGCCTCTGATTATGCCGGGGTCTTTCCCTTTACGCGGATATTCTCTATACTTCTGTATAAAGCACACAAACTTTTTTTGTAACTATAGAGGAGTCCGGAAAAATGAGAATCGAGCATTCCAAGGAAGATTATCTCGAAGCTATTCTCGTACTGAGCGAAAAGCAGCAGGAAGTCCGGTCTATCGATGTCGCTGACTTTTTCGGCTACTCCAAACCCAGCATAAGCCGTGCAATATCCCTGCTCCGGGACGACGGTTTCATTGAGCTGGATGAACATAAGCATATAAGCCTGACAAGGGAAGGCAGAAAAATCGCCGATAAAGTGTATGAAAAGCACACTTTTTTCCGGGATATGCTGGAACAGGCCGGCGTGGATGAGAAGACCGCGGCGGCGGACGCCTGCCGGCTTGAGCATGCTATCAGCAATAAATCCTTTGACAAGCTGAAGGCAGCTTATCTGAAAAACCATTCTCCGTAAATTAATAACGGACGGATATGCCGGCAACCCATAATCCGTCCGGAAAAGCCTCAGTTACGCCGGTTCCTCGGCGCAGTCATCACAATCTGAATGTTTTATTGAGCTGAAAATACGCTTGCCGAATGTACTGAGGAGTACAAGAGCAGGCGGATACAGTATCCATGTCCCGACCACAAACATTTTGGGATGCCCGTATATTATCTGAAGAAAAACAAGAAGATCCGTCGCATAAAAAAGGGTTGACCCTATTGTGATTTTCTTGCGTTCCAGTTTGCATACGTCACTGAGGACAAGACAGAGCGCCCGCCAGGCCATCAGTGCAAGAAGACACAGATAAACGGGAAGGACAAATTTGAGAATAGCTACTGTCTGGGGAATATCATTGAATACAACGCAGTAATACAGAACCGCAATAAGCGCAAAGGGGATGAGGAAGGGCATATCCTTCTTTTCAAAAGGTTTTTTCCTGACATAGAAGATCGTCAGACAGATATGTGTCACGCTGAACGATACAATGGCCAGATCGCCTACCGGAGTCAGATTAAGCAGCACATCCCCGATAACAACAAACAGAAGGGCAAGACTGATAAGCCAGGTCTGTCTGAAAGTCGCGGTAAGGCTGTACAGAAAAACAACGACAACAAAAGCGGGAATAACATATCTCACAGCATCGACGGAAAAAATTTTGAAAGCTACTATCACCGCATAAAATACGGCCGACACTGCAAGATAGACATACGAAATAATTTTTTCTGAAGAATTAAGGTTTGTATTTTTCATATCTACAATTATTAGTCTATACTACAGAGGTGTCAAGAAAAATAACATAAAACGCAAAAAAAAGAGTTGGACGAGAAAACAGGCAGACCAGACAATAACTGCATACTGACAGGATTGGTTCTGAAAAATTTGCGTCCTCAGCAGGACAAAACGTTCTTACCGGCAGGTCAGGAAGCTGAAAACCACTCAGCTTTTCTTATTTTCATGCAGGGAATATTTTATCGATCCGTTTTCTTCATAAATCAGTTTTTTTATAAACATACCCTCAAGAATTTCTTCCGCTTCACTGTCAGCCTTTAAACCGAGCATTGATTTTATATAACCGGCGAGGCTTTTTTTCTTTTTTGGGCGCCTTCCGGCAGAAACTTTCGCGAGGTTTTCCGTAATCTTCTGTATAGTGGCTTCATCAAGTTTTAAGTATTTCTGTCCCTCCAGTTCCTGAAAACTGACGATCCGCTTAACCGCATGGTTCTGGGATTTTAAATATGCAATGAGAGGATCATATCCGGTATCTTTTGAATAGATTATATATTCCCTGTCTTTTTCCAGAGCAATTAAGGTTCCCAGAAAATAGGCAATAAAAAAATCAAGGGCATTCCGGCCCTTCCCGCTTACCCTGACCCATTCAATCGAATTTCCGTAGGGCTGTGTTTGCTGGATAAGGCTCAGAGGAACCTTATTCTGGTTTTCACCAACAATAATTATCATCTTTACAGTGTCATTAATGACATCTGTCTGCACATCCTGCACATTTTCATAGTCAACCAGAATATATTTTTCAAACACAGCTATTGTCTCCCGCGGCCGATCCGACACTTATACCGAACCGAGCTGCTGCCGGAATATTTCAGTCTGCTTCAGGTTCTTGTTCCCTTCCTCGCTTACCTGATCGGCGGCCGCATTAATTTCATTAATGGCTGTTTTGAGGGAGTCAATTTTCTGCTCGAGCATCTCGGAAAAGTTCGATATCCGCGCGAAATCATCTTTCTGGCGGATAATCTGTTCGACAACATCATCAGCCATATCGCCTGTTTTGTGGGAGGATGATACCATATTCTGGACAGCCTGCATGATTTCCCGTGTCCCGAGATCAATCTCGGAAACCCCGCTGAGTATTTCTTCTATAGCGGAGATAGTAATCCGGGAGTCATTTGCGCCCGTTTCGACATATTTCGCGAATTCAACGACAGATTCATTGGCCGACTTAACGATTTCTTCGTTTTTCTTGAGTGCGTCCGAAATGAGCGCGGCATTTTTGCTGGTTGCCTCGGAGAGTTTGCGAATTTCCTGGGATATAACGGCGAAGCCTTTACCCGCGGATCCCGCGTGGGCCGCCTCTATCGATGCGTTCATTGAAAGCAGCCCTGTCTGGCTAGCTATATCTTCTACGGTATGGACAAATTCGGCAATGGTTTCGGAAGATTTTTTAACATTTTCCACTTCGGTCAGCAGTTTCTTTACCAGGCTTTTCTGGGATTCCATATTTTTGGAAATAACCTCCAGGGATTCCTGGCGTTTTCCAGCGATACCGCTGATACTTGTTAGGTTTGCCGAAATTTCGGTAAGAGACGAAGAGGTCTGGGTTATGGCCGCATTCTGGGTCTGGATATTGTCCTTCATGCCCTGGGCGCTTTCAATAGTCGCCATTGTTGTTTTCTGGACGCTGTCGGAAATGGTAATAAAGTCATTCGCGCTGTCCGACAAGTAGCCTGAAAGGGATTCGACCTGTTCCACTGAATTCTGGACCCGGGTACTTGCCCTGATAATATCTTCACCGATGGAAATACCCGCCTGGGCTTCCGTAACCAGCTTGGTGACCTTTGCGAGGGCGTCTTTTGCCGTTTCGGTCTCCTTTTCCGCTACCGTCAGAGTATTAACCGAAAGCCGGTTCGTTAAAAGGAGAACGGCCCCCGCCAGGACCATGGCCAGGACACCCATTCCTACAACCGCTATTGCACGGTCCGGATATTCTTCAAATACATAGGAATATTTGGTAAAAATAGCGGTAAACCACAGAATAAGCTGGCCAACAATAAAGCCTATTATCTGGGAGCGTTTAAATGAAATAAGAAGATTACAGCTGGACATTACAAGAAAAAAGGCAAGCGCGCGGTACAGTTCGTCGACCGAACCGGTCCCGGCCATGAAGTAGATGGTAGCGACACAGATAACCAGTATGCCAACGCCTATACTGTAAGTACCGCCCTGGTATTTTTTCTGCCGGAGCAAAACAAGACCGAGAATCTGCAAAATAAAGGTTGCCGTCATCAGCACCTTATACGCATAGGAACTTGCTGAAACAAAAAGAAAAAACAGCAGGGACATAACTATAAAAACGAAAGCCATTGCAACAACAAATGGAAGCCGCATCCTGAGGCTTACGGATAAATCTTTTGAGTCAATGTCCTTAACGAAGAACTTAACTGTTTTGTTGATAATCTGCATACTTTGACCCCTCATATATTTTATGACGGCTTTTTTGCGGAAACCGCCATAATAGTATATATTATATAGTATAAATACTTTATAACCACTATGTAAGTGGTAATTTTTAATATTCTGTTATAATAATACTTTTTTATCGTTAAAAAGTCATTAATAATGTAAAAAAATGAAAGCTCTCCTCACCCTTCTCCGGACAATGATTTCGTATTATCCTGACCCTCAAAAAAGCAGTTTTATTGCCCAGCTTCGCCGAATCTTGTGCATTATGCGCTTCCCGGTTATCATAACGTAACATGAAAATAATTATTGTTGGGGCTGGCCTGACCGGTGTCCAGCTTGCCCGGCGTCTTATAGACGAAAAAAACGATATCACGCTTATTGATGATAATGAGGAAATGGTCCGCCACGCTTCAAACCGCCTTGATTGTATGGTTATAGAGGCCCGCGGCAATGATCTCCGGGTACTGGAAGAAGCGGGCATAGCAAAGGCCGACGCCCTGGTTGCTCTCACGGGATCGGATGAAGTGAATATGATAACCTGCTCGCTTGTTCATTCGGTATATCCCGATATAATCAAAATAGCCAGGGTTTATAATGAAGAATACTATGTTAATGACATCCCTAAAAACCCCGGTTTGGCTTTTAAGGATGTCTCGAAAAATACCCCGACCGGCAATCCGCGGCTGATGTACGGCATTAATTTTATGGTCCAGCCGGAAATAGAGGCCGCGGAAGCAATTATTACAGCGGTGGAGCATGGCTCGGTCAGTGACATTCTTGAATTCGGCCAATCGGAATTTGAACTGACGAGCATAATGATTGAACCGGGAAGCGCGTTTGACGGTCTGGTCGTAAAAGATATTCATACTGTTATTGAAGGCGAATTCATTCTGTGCTATGTGGAAAGTGAAAAATCGGCCGGCATTCCCAGCGGAGCAACGGTCCTCCATGAGGGAGACCGCATTGGAATTCTGGCAAGAAGGGATATGCAGAAAAAGCTTATTTCCCTGGCCGGAGCAAAAACCGTAATTCCGAAAAAATCGCCCTGGTCGGAGCAGGCCGTGTGGGTTCATTTATCGCGGAACGGCTTATTGAAAATAATAACAGAAACTTTTTTTCCCGGCTTTTTGACAAAAACTGGAAGTCAAAAAAAACCTTTGCGATCATTGATAAAAATTACCATCTGACAAAAGAAGCTTCGTTAAAATTTCCGGATGCGCTTGTATATAACGCGGACGTAACTGACGAAGCCTTTATCCGCGAAGAAAACCTCCTGGATTACGATCTGGTCATCAGTACAACAAGCAATCATGAATTGAATATGGTTACCGCGGCCTATTTTAAATCAATGGGGGTCCCGAACACTGTGAGCCTTGTAAGCAGTTCAGGCTTTGCGGTAATTGCCCGCAAAATAGGCTGCGATGTTGCGGTCCCGGTAAAGGATACTGTTGTCGACAGCATTCTCAGCCATCTGCGCGGAAAAAGTGTTACCGGCATCCATACCTTTGCGGAAGGCGATCTGGAAATCATTGAGTATATTATACCCGATTCAGCGCCGGTTTCAGGAAGGACGCTTAAGGATATCAGCATTCCGGGGGCATTTCTTATTCTGCTGGTGAACAAGGACAATGCTTATGTGATCCCTTCGGGGGATACTATGCTTCAGGCCGGCGACAAGATTATTTTTATTGTACACAGTACGGAAAATGAAAAAATAATGGGCCTTTTCAGGGGAACGGAATGAGTGTTTTTTTATTTTTCAGGCTGATAGTATTGTTGCTTGCCGTTATATCGGCAAGCTTTCTCCTCCCCATCGGAACCGCATTCTTCCTTGGCGAAACCGGAGTCATTTCTTCCTTTGCTTTCCCGATGATTATCATCTGGGTCTTTGCCGCCGTTTTTTATTTTACGGGGCGTAAAAAAAAGATCAGCCTGACGGCAAGAACCGGGTTTGTTATTGTGGCCGCCTTCTGGATTTCAGCGAGCATTCTGGGCGCTGTTCCGTTTATGCTTTCGGGATATATTACAAATCCGGCAAACGCATTTTTCGAAAGCGTATCAGGATTTACTACAACCGGCGCTACCATTCTTACCGATGTTGAAATTCTGCCGAGATCGCTCAATCTCTGGCGCTGTCAGATGCACTGGCTCGGCGGTATGGGGATTGTGGTGCTGACAGTCGCGCTCTTTCCGCTTCTCGGAGTCGGCGGCTTCCAGCTTATAAAGGCGGAAACCACCGGTCCGGAAAAAGATAAAATTACCCCCAGAATAACCGATATGGCGAAGGTCCTCTGGTTTATCTATTTGGGACTGACTGTTATCCAGACTGTCCTTTTAATGATTGCGGGAATGGATTTTGTGGACGCGCTGGGGCATTCCTTTGCCAGCCTGGGAAGCGGCGGGTTCTCGACAAAAAATGACAGTCTTGCCGCCTATAAATCACCCGCGGTTGAATGGATATGTATGGTTTTTATGCTGCTCGCGGGCATCAATTTCAGCCTCTATTACCGTCTGCTTATGGGGAGGTTTCAGGAAGTAACACGCAACACTGAACTGAGAGTGTATGTTATGATTATTGTCTCCGCGTCGGCCATCGTCATCTTCGCTATTCTTCCGATGTACACTTCTATTTTTGAAAGCATACGGCATGGAATTTTTCATGTTGTCTCTGTTATGACTACCACCGGTTTTGCGGCCGCCGACTTTAACGCCTGGCCTGCTCTGGCAAAAATGACCCTGTTCTTTCTCATGTTCATCGGGGGCTGTTCCGGATCGACCGCAGGAGGCATAAAGGTGATCCGCTGGGTAACACTGGGCAAGCAGTTATCCAATGAAATGAAAAGAATGCTCCACCCTCATGGGGTATTCAGTATTCACCTTAACGGGCGGCCCGGCAGAAAGGATATTGTATACGGCGTGGCCTCATATATGTTTTTGTATTTTGTTATTGTGGCAATCACTTCAGTCGTTGCTTCCGTCGGCGGGGCAAATACTTCTTCCGCGATAACAGGAAGTTTCGCGCTGGTGGGAAATATAGGGCCGGGGTTCGGCATGGTAGGCCCCACCGAAAATTTCAGTTTTTTTGCGGACTGGTCAAAATGGTGGTTCTGTTTTGCCATGCTCGCCGGCCGGCTCGAACTGTACACCATGATAATTTTCTTCACGCCGGTGTTCTGGAAAAAATAAGCTGCTGTAAAAGAAATCCAGTTAGAAACTTTTTTTAGTTCAAAGCAAAAGGCAGTTCCGGAATTTCCCGGCCACGAAGTTTCTGGAATCTACAGATTGAAAAAGCGCCCCGGGCAAAGCGGGGAAACAGTACGTCAGAGGTCAAAAAAATTAAACAGGTTTTAAACATGTTTAATAATCTTCAATCCCGCTCACATCACTCTGGAAGGTAATGAGCATTTTTTCAATGTCATCTTTGGAAACCTGAGACTGCCGGATCATACGGTCAAGGGTTTCTTTCATTGTGGCATATTCCCGGAAAGTCTCGTCTATGGACTGGACGCCGGTATTTACGGAATTGATGACTGCTTTCTGTTCCACGCTGAGTGTTACGAGTTCCCGGATCATCATCTGTCCCTGTTCCACTTCCTTTTTAATGGATTCCATTTTTTCGGACAGGGCATATATTTTGTTTATCAGTGATTCTATATTTTCGGCCGTTTTCTCTATGGAACCCTTTGTTGTTGAAGCGTGCTTTCTGATTTCGCCGGCGACAACAGCGAATCCCTTTCCGGCCGCTCCGGCCCGCGCGGCCTCAATTGAAGCATTAAGCGCGAGAATATTTGTCATCTCGGTTATATCGTTGATTACGGCCAGATTCACGCCTGCGTTTTTTGCTTCTTCCTGCAGTTCCTGGCTCAGCTTGAATGATTCCTGAAAAACACCGCCCATTGATTCGAAATTATTATCAATATTGTTTATATACCGCTGGGAATTCTGGAAAGTAGTCAAAAACGTTTTTATGCTTTCCTGAAAGGAAAGGTTCACCCGTTTCATGGTATCGGATACGCGGGTAAAGTTTTTATCCAGATAACTGATGGTAACATTAAGCAGTTCGCTTCTGGATACAATTTCAAAAATAAGCGCTTTGAGTTTGCTGTTCAGATAATGAAACAGCCGTTTTGACCTTAATTTAAATGCCGCTGTCCGTGAAGGATCCGGCTTATTCTGAAGCAGTGTTTCCATGCTTTTATCTCCCGAAAAAAACCGCTGTAAGGGTCTGGTTGTGATGGGTAAAGAGTTCTTCTCCGTAAGTATTGAAGCCTGCAAAAGAAAGGGGCTTGAAGGCCTCGTTAAAGGCATCTATTTTGCCGAGTTCCTTGAGTTCCAGATAACGCAGAACACAATTAAAAAGAAGCGCGCCCTGCAGGTTCGGGATGTATTCTCTGGCGTCCCTGAGAGAGCTGCGCGCGTTTTCTATAATATCGCCCTGCCGCAAAAGCTGGACCCTGGTTCCCGCCTCAATAAAACAGTAAAACTGCAGCCCGGTGCCGTCAACAACAGCATTCGGACTCCGTGTATACACCGTGTCGCCAATAACAACGCCAAGCGGATTTCTGGAAAAATGAGTATGCTTTATATCCGCAACACCGGAAAGGCCGAGCGCCCGGGCATAATAGGGGGCGGCGGGTTCTCCGTCAATTTCCCAGACAATGCGTTTTGCGGGTTCCGACTTTGTCACAATAAAGGATTCCTTTGTCGGCAGATAATGAACGTAATGATTGAAATAAAAAGGTATCTTCATTTTCAATATCATAACAATGACGCCGTCCCCTGACATTTTTTCATCAAAGGAAACAAGGGTCTCCTTGAATTCCAGTTCGTCAGCCGCGGAACCGCCTATTACAGGGACAATGAAGTTCTTTTCTATAGTAAATTCACGTATTATTTCCTCTCCGAGACAGAGTCCGTCAAAAAGAATAATACCGAGATATTCCTCGGGATTGAGTTTGCGCCCGCCGAGGCTTTTTCTGAGATCATCAATAACTCCGCGGGCCGCAAGTCCGGGGTCTGCCTTTACGCCTTCCCTGAATCCGACAAAAACTTCCTCGATCTCCTCGGACGAAAGAGACATAGCGGTAATGCCCTTGCTGATTGCTCCGGTTGTACACCAGCCGCCGATCATTGAAGCGCCGATACAGCGCGCAGACGGAAAGGCTTTCTTGATTATTTTCTGGGGTTCGTATCCTTTAAACTCTACCGAGAAAAAATATATGACAACCTGTATATCCGGCTGATCAATATCCCTGATGAGTCCCTCAAAATCTGCTGTTGATCTGGCAGCTACCTTTATCGCCATATAAATTTCCCTTTATCTCTATACAGGGTAAGGGGAAACACTCTTTGTGTCAACAAAAAACAGGCTGTTTATGCAAATCACACCAGCTAAAGACGAAAAAACCAACGGAAACCCAGGTGCCATGAGAGTTTGTATATCGGATATATAACAAAAGCCGCGGTGCATCTGCCAGCCGTATCCGGGTCTGTTTTTCACAACGGATTTCCGGAATTCAGGACTCTAGTCCGCAAGCTTTCAGGATCATCGTTCCAGGTTCACGCTGAAAACGGCGGCGGACAAAATTGCATGATAATATATTTGACTGTTTATATTCTTTTTTGGTACTCTAAATTCATAGATAAAGAAAAAGATTGACCGGTTAACGGGCAAACTAAAGGACACATTATGTGGGAAGCTATAGTTCATTTTTTTACGGCCGCGCCATGGTGGGAATTGGTGCTGATTCTGATATCAAAAATTGCGGAAGTTTCAATGGGAACTGTCAGGCATATCATGATAAACAGGGGATACCGCAGGCAGGGAACCATACTCGCTTTTTTCGAGGTCATACTCTGGGTCCTTGTGGTTTCGTCTGTCATATCCGGACTGACCGAAGCCCCCTTGAAGGGACTTGTATACAGTATAGGTTTCGCCGCGGGCGTAAATATCGGTTCCAGAATAGAAAACAAACTCGCATACGGGAAAATCCTTATTCAAACCATAACTTCCAGGGAAATGAGTTTCCCGCTGGCTACAGAGCTCAGGGGAAAGGGTTATGGGGTAACCACAATCGATGCGGAGGGAAAGGATGCCGAAAAAGCCGTATTAATGATATTTGCCAACAGAAAAGGCAAAGAAGATATTATTGCACATATTCAGAAAATCGACAAATCGGCGATGATTATTACAAATGATGTATCAACCCTGCACGGAGGTTTTATATCCCAGAGGAAGTCACGGAGCCTGATGAAATAGGACGTATCCGGAAAACCTGTTGACAGGCGGACTCCTTTTTGTCCATAATGGCACGGAAACACATTCCCGCGGATGTCGTATAACGGCTATTACAGGCGCTTCCCAAGCCTCAGACGGGGGTTCGACTCCCCTCATCCGCTGGAATGTGTTTTTTTTATTCGGGGTGAGGGTTTAATCAGCCTGCGGCTGGTTCTGTAAGGTATGTAATGGCCGCTTCCGCGACCTGCGAATACTCCAGACCGAAGGTCTGCCCTGCTCTGCGGCAGGGTATTTTATTATGGCTTATATCAGAAAATCAGTCGCCAACAGTTTCAATGCGCCGGTGTATTTTATTCCGGAAACAGACAGTACTATGCGGGACGCCCGTATTCTTGCCGGCGACGGAGAACCGGACGGCACCGTTGTGTATGCGGGAATACAGAACAATGGAAGGGGCCGGATCCCCGGGCGGCTGTGGGAAACCGAGGCAGGCAAAAACCTGCTGTGTACGGTTCTGCTGAGACGGCCTCCGGCCGCCGGTTTTACGCTGCGCGTAGGGCTTGCTGTGGCCCGGACCTTTGACTCTTTTTTACCAGGTCCCGTAAAAACCGAAATAAAATGGCCTAATGATGTCCTGTATGAAAATAAAAAACTTTCGGGAATACTCTGCGAAAATGATACATCCGTTACATATGCGGGGACGGGTTTTAATATCGGCCAGACAGCATTTCCCCCGCACCTCAGAAATAAAGCTTTCTCGCTTGAACTGATCTATGCAGCTCTTTCCGCGCCGCCGGCGCTTCCCTCCCCGAGGATTTTCTGGCCTGCTATTTGTCCAATCTGGAAACAGTACTGTCCCTTGATACATGGCACACGGCTGTTACTGAAAAACTATGGGGCCGGATGAAACCCGTCCGTTTTTTATCGGGCAGTCCGGAAAAAAGGGAAACGCTTACCGGAATGATTGAAGGAATAGGCAGTTCAGGCGAACTGCTGTTCCGCCCGGAAACAGACAGCGGTTCGGTTCTCAGGCTTTTTTCCGGGGAAATCTGCTACGACTGACCGGCATCCCACTTGCGTATCGGACCTCTCCCCGTTATGATATCTGTATTATGCTGGATTATAAATTTATCAAGGAAAACCTCGATGCCGTAAAAGCAAATATTGCGGCCCGGAATATGAATGCAGATGCGGACCTGGTTGTGACTCTTTATGATAAGCGCACCGAAATGGTAACAGCCCTGCAGGTACTTCAGACAAAACGCAATGAAAACGCAAAGGCCATGAAAGGCAAGCTCCCGGATGAAGAACGGGAGAGGCTTATCGCGGAAGGCAAGCTTATTAAAGAAGAAATCGCGGCTGCTGAAGCTGCGGTGGAGAAAACCGAATCCGAACTCGAAACGGCGGCCCGCCTTATTCCCAACATGGTCCATCCTGATGTGCCGATCGGTAAAGAGGACAAGGACAGTACCGAAGTCGCCCGGTTCGGAGAACCGACCCGGTTTTCCTTTCAGCCAAAAGACCATGTACAGCTCGGTGAAGAGCTGGATATTATCGATTTTGACGCGGGAACAAAGGTTTCCGGCGTAAAATTCTATTTCCTTAAAAATGAAGCGGTTTTTCTTGAGCAGGCGCTTATTCTGTACGGGCTTAATATTCTGAGAAGTCACGGGTTTACGCCGCTTATCACCCCTGATATTGCCAAAGAAGAAATTCTTTTCGGAATAGGTTTTAATCCCAGAGGAAAAGAATCAAATGTATATAATATAGAAGAAGAGGGGACCTGTCTCGTTGCCACGGCGGAAATAACGCTCGGAGGGTACCACAAGGATGAAATACTGAGCAGGGATTCCCTTCCCATTTTTTACTGCGGGCTTTCCCACTGTTTCCGCCGGGAGGCGGGAGCCGCCGGGCAGTTTTCAAAGGGCCTGTACCGGGTCCATCAGTTTACCAAACTGGAAATGTTTGTATACTGTCTTCCCGAAGATTCAGACGCCATTCATGAAAAACTCCGGAGCATTGAAGAAGAAATATTCACAGGGCTCGGAATTCCTTTCCGCGTTGTCGATACCTGCACAGGAGATCTTGGCGCGCCGGCTTACCGGAAATGGGATCTCGAAGGCTGGATGCCGGGCAGGAACGGCGGCGAATGGGGCGAAATAACGTCAACATCAAACTGCACTGACTTCCAGTCCCGGAGACTGAACATCAGATACAAGGACAGCGACGGAAAAAATAAATACGTTCACATGCTGAATGGTACCGCCATAGCGGTTTCCCGCGCGCTTGTCGCGCTGATTGAAAATTTCCAGAAGGAAGACGGGTCAATAGCAGTGCCAAAGGCCCTCGTTCCCTATTGCGGTTTTGAAGTTATTGGACCAAAAAAATAATAGAGTTGTTCAGCCGCTTCAGTTTGTTGAATAACTTCTTCTGAACAGGCTTGTCCGGCAGCGAACCCGTGAGACGGAGTATTGCTGATATCGGACAAGTCCAATATCAGCCGTTTTTTCCTGAAATCTTTCTGTCTGATTTCCGCATCCTCAGTTTTCCCGTAAGGCGGGCAAAAGAAGACGCCAGCGCGATACCCACTGCTATTGACGCCGCCGTACTGATTGCCTGAAAGCCCGCCGAAGCTGCGGCATCGGGATTTCCCAAAACCGCGAAAAACAGGGTTTCATACATTGCGCCGCCGGGGACCAGCGGAATAATACCGGGGACAATGTAAACAGTCGCGGGCTTGCGGAAAAAGACCGCGCATATTTCCGCAAAAAAACCGACGCAAAAAGCCCCGGAAATATAGCCGGCCACACTGCTGACGAATATATGATCAACCAGCAAATAGGTACACCAGCCCATGGCGCCGAAAAGAGATGCCCAGATAATATCATATTTATTAATGTTAAAGAAAAATGCAAAGGCAGAAGTGGCAAAGAAAGAAAGAAAAAAAGCAGCCGGAGGATTTTTCACAGTCAGCAATACAGTCGTATATGAAGTATCGGTCGGGAAAATCAGTATTCCGACGGCAGCCCCAAGGGACAGGGCTGCGGCCACAAGAAAGGCCTCAAAAAGGCGGGCCGAACCGGCGACAAGATCCCCGGCGATAGCGTCTCGGATCGCATTGACAATTGCAAGACCGGGAACCAGGGACATTAATACAGCTATACTGACATTTCCCGCGCCGGGAATAATACCTGCAAATGCCGCGAATCCTGAAAGAAGTGAAATAACGGCGCTTCCGATTATGGCTGTAACAAAGGACCCCAGAGTAAAACGTAAAATAAGAAAGAGCACAGTCCGCATAATGAATCCTATGCAAAAGGCCGTACATGCCTCGGTGAGAGTCCCCTTGAACATAAGCGAAAAAAAGAAACCGGAAACGGCTGTTGCCAGAATCACCGATACCGGATGATGGGGAGGACAGCTGTCTATACGCCGCAAAAGAGAAGAAACCTGCTTCAGATCGGATACTTTATCACGTTTGATCAGCCGGCGGGAAAGAGCATTAATGCGGGCTATTTTGCCAAGATTAATGGTCCGCTCGCTTATCCTCTGAATTTTTGTATGATTATTTCCTGAGGAATCGGCGCAGGAACACATAACGACAGTCGGAGTTACAAAGGAGGAAGAAGAAACAGCACCCAGGGATGAGGCCATTGAATTCATGGTATCTTCAGCGCGGTATGTTTCACCGCCGTTCTGCAAAATAAGCGTTCCCGCGTGTATTGCAATATCAAGAATATCGCCGGCATCTTTTCCGCTATTTTCCGGAACTGGTTCATCCATACTTCTTTGTACGCTTTTCCCGGCAGCCGGTCAAGATACCCTTTCCGGCATAATTATGATACGGATTTATACAGCCGGAGCTGTTGCGGATGAAAAAGATTTCCGGTAAAATAATAAAATACCCCGCCGCAGAGCAGCGGAGTATTTTTCTCTCCCGTGGAATTGGTCGCAGGTGTTAATACCAGAGAACCTACAAAAACTAACGTTTTTATAGGTTGTTATAAAAAGCACTGCAGAGCAGAGGGGTATTAAACCCTCGCCTCGAATAAAAACCTGCTGAAGATACGGTATGGAAAATAAAACTGTTCTTTCCTTTCTGAGGGAAAACATCTACTGAAGGAATCTCTATGGCAAAAATTCAAATGAAAAATGCGATTGCCGAACTTGACGGTGATGAAATGACCAGGGTCCTCTGGGAAGTAATAAAAGAAAAACTTTTAAATCCTTTTATTGATTTAAAAGTAGAATATTACGATCTCGGATTAAAAGCCAGGGACGATTCCAATGACGGAGTTACCTATGAGGCGGCGGCGGCCATCAAACGGCTCGGCGTAGGCGTAAAATGCGCAACCATAACATCAAACGCCGCGCGGGTTACAGAATATAAACTCAAGCAGCTGACGCCGAGTCCTAACGGAATTATCAGGGCAGAATTGGACGGCACCGTATTCAGAAAGCCAATCATACTGAAAAACATCCGCCCCAGTGTGTCCTGCTGGAAAAAGCCCCTGATCCTCGGACGCCATGCCTATGGCGATGTATATAAAAACTGCGAAATGGAAACCGACGGGCCGGGAAAGGCCGAGCTGGTTTTCACAAAGGCGGACGGAACGGAAATCCGCAAAACAATTATGGAAATGAAAGGACCCGGTATCCTGCAGGGTATTCATAATCTCGATGCATCCATTGAAAGCTTTGCCCGGGCCTGCTTTTTTTATGGCCTTTCTGAAAAACTTGATGTATGGTTCGCTACAAAGGACACAATATCAAAAATTTATGACGGAACGTTCAAGCAAATTTTCCAGCATATTTATGATACGGAATATAAGGAAAAATTCGAACAGGCAGGCATCGAATATTTTTACACGCTTATCGACGATGCCGTTGCCCGCGTCATGAAAAGCGAAGGCGGCTTTTTATGGGCATGCAAAAACTATGACGGCGATGTTATGAGCGACATGGTTGCGTCCGCGTCCGGAAGTCTTGCAATGATGACAAGCGTGCTTGTTTCTCCCGACGGTGTTTTCGAATACGAAGCGGCCCACGGAACAGTCCAGCGGCATTATTATAAATACCTCGAAGGAGAAAAACCTTCCACAAATCCTGTCGCCCTTATTTTTGCCTGGACAGGCGCGCTCGCCAAACGGGCAGAACTTGATAGAACACCCGAACTTTCGGATTTTGCAAACCGCCTCGAAAAAGCTACACTGGACCTCATCGAATCAGGTACAATGACCGGCGACCTTTCCCGGCTGGCGGACCCTCCTGCAAAGGAAATTGTAAACTCTTGGCAGTTTATAGACCTTATAGCGGAAAAACTGTAAGACAGTCCGAAAGTATAACGGTTTTACAACCGGTCTTTTAAGAAAAGGCTGTGCCTTTTTCAGCCGGACCGGATAACGGAATATCATTGCAGACACGCGAAATGCAAGGGGAGAAGTTATGGCTGTTTTTTATGATCCTGTGACAGAATTTGAAATAGGCAATGCAGAAATAATCCCGCTTGACCCGGCGGAAATTCCTGCGCATGAAGCCGTAACAAAGGCTTTTTCTCCTCTTATTCTTTCCGCGTCAGGATGGAGAAAAATTTTTACCCTCTCGGGAGATGAAGAAGATTCCTCGCCGGAAATTGGGGCTGCGAATAAAGTCCTTGCCGCGCATATGGCCGATGTATTCGCGCAGTATTGCCTCGACCGCAAAATAACCCGTATAACGCTCGGAGCCGATACCCGCCCGACGGGAACACAGATTGCGGATATTATGTGCAGGGTTTTTATAGCGCGGGGAATGACCGTTCATTTTCTTTTTATCGCCGCGGCGCCGGAAATTATGGCTTACGCAAAAACAGTCGGCGCCTTTGCATATATTTCAGCCAGCCATAATCCGGTAGGCTATA
Source organism: Brucepastera parasyntrophica (assembly GCF_022376835.1). Lineage (GTDB taxonomy): Bacteria > Spirochaetota > Spirochaetia > Treponematales > Treponemataceae > Brucepastera > Brucepastera parasyntrophica. The sequence continues at coordinate 2,781,196 of NZ_CP084606.1, read as the reverse complement.
ACGGTGTAAAGTTCGGCCTCTCCGGCGGGGGTGTTCTTCCGGGGAGCGAAACGGCAAAACTGATAACATCATTTAAAACAGTCTGTCTGGCGCCAGATGCCGCGGAAAGGGCATACGCGCTCATTGCAAACTGTCCGGCGCAGAAACTCTTCCAGGTCTGGGAAAAAAGCGCGGAAGAAAAACAGAACGCCCTCAAATACTATACCGGTTTTACCCGCGAAGTAGTATCCGGAGAAGACAAAAAACCAAGGCAGACGGACTTTTTTACTCACTTTTACCAAAGCATAGAAGCGTATCGCCGTGCGGGAAACGCTGCGGGAATTACCGCAGATTTTAACGGAAGCGCCAGAACCTGTTCAATCGATACGGCTTTTATTGAGTCCTGCGGACTTGCCTTCTCCGCAATAAACGGAAAACCACGGGAGATCGTACACAGGATCGTACCGGAAGGCGACAGCCTCCTGTTCTGCGCCCGGGAAATGGAGCGGCTCAGGAAGGATCCAGGCGTGTCTCAGGGAAGCAAGCCGGTACTTGGCTATATGCCCGACTGCGACGGGGACCGGGGCAATATTGCCTATTGGGACGGAAACAGCAATACCGCAAAAATTCCGGAAGCGCAGGAAGTGTTCGCGCTCTGTGTTATAGCGGAGCTTGCCCATCTCGTGTATTCGGGAACTATCCGGTGTGAGCCCGGAAAGCAGGCATTCCCGGCAGCAGCCGTGGCGGTTAACGATCCGACATCACTGAGAATCGAAACAATAGCCGGCTTTTTCGGCATCAGGGTGGCGCGGGCCGAGGTCGGAGAAGCAAATGTTGTCAATCTCGCGGAAAAACTCAGAGAAGAGGGAGCAATAGTCAGGATTCTCGGCGAGGGTTCAAATGGGGGAAATATTACCTACCCCGCCGCGGTCCGGGACCCGCTCAATACCATTTTTGCCCTTCTGAAGCTTCTTATTATCCGGGACGCACCGGAAAAGCCCGGGCTTTTTCATATCTGGTGCACACTTTCCGGACAGGCTGAAAAGTACCGGGATGATTTTTCATTCACCGATATTATTAAAACACTGCCGGAATTCGTAACTACCTCAGCTTATGAAAAGGAAGCCATGCTCTCCGTTAAAACTAATGATCATGCCATACTTAAAAGAGAATTCCAGAAAATATTCGTCAGGGATTGGGAAAAGAAAAAAGTGGAACTTTCCGAACACTTTGACATTGCATCCTGGCAGGCAATCAGCAATAATGGGATTGAGCAAACCGACAATATCGCTGACTTTGGCGGCTCCGGAACAGGCGGACTGAAAATACTTTTCCGTGATACGGCAGGAAGCCCGGTCGGCTTTATCTGGATGCGGGGATCCGGGACGGAACCCGTTTTCAGAATACTGGCAGATGCAAAGATATATACGATAAACGGGGAAAAGGATTTTTCACTTGAACAGAACCTTCTCGGCTGGCTTACGCAAATGGTACTTGAGGCCGACAGCAAAATATAGTAGTATCGATTCTCAGTCAGGACAGAAGAAGTAAATAATAATTATATATTCCGTGAACAGGAATAAGGAAGGCGAGCATGGGTATTCGCGGAGAACTTTTTACCACAACAATAACGCTTAATAACCGGACATACTTTTTCAATGTAAAAGAAAACAGAACCGGCGACGTATTTCTTCAGGTAGTGGAAAGCAAAAACAAGGAAGGGACCGGCTTCGAACGCCAGTCAATAGTGGTGTTCGAAGAAGACATGCAGAAATTCCTTTCAGGACTCGACAGCAGTCTGCAATTTATCGAAAAAAGCCGCAGGGAAAAGCTGAAAAAAAATGCGGAAAAGAAGAACGAGCAGGAAAAAAGAGAGCCGCCCGAGGCTCAGCCGGCCCCTCTTCCGAAAAACGAAAACCGGCTGAACCGAAAACCCCCGCAAAGCGGGTGCGTGTAATACCGAAAAAAACCGACTGACCGTTTTCCCAATAAAATACCCCGCCGCGGAGCAGCGGGGTATTGACCCTCGTCACGAATAAAACCCTGAAACAGCTCGGGCTGGACCGAGCTGACAGCTCAGCCCTGGCCAAGCTGTTTTTCAATTTCCGCCTTGTGTTCCGCGAGCTGTGCGCTTTCCTTTTCCGCGTCGGCTATACTCTTTTTCAGGGTCTTTTTCAGATCATTGTAATGGCTTATTTTCTTTTCATGATCTTCAATAGTGTGCTTGTAAACAGTGATATTCCGTTCCAGTGTCTGGATCTTTAAATCGGTTTCAAGAACTTCTATTTTCTGTCTGATCCTGAAAATATCCGTCCGGAGCAGAGCCGCTTTTTCAAGCTGGGACTGATACATTTTGATTGCATTATCATCCGTGTCTTTCGCGGGCTTCCCGGCAAGATATTTTCCGTCCTCATCAAGAAATTTATCGCAGTATTCCCTTGCGCATAACACACAGAGCGAATCTATCCTGTTATCGGTTTCTTTTATGCGGGCATGGAGGTCTTCAATTCTCCTCTGGGGATTTTCTTTTACTCCATTCGTCTTGAAAATTTCATTCATGGCTTCCGAATCGGAATCAAGTACATCGGTACGTTTTTTCAGGTCATCAATCCGGTCCAGAAAAGGCCTGGTTTCCGTGTATACCTGCAGTATTTCCGAAGAAATGGCTCCCGATTCTTCCATTTTTTCAATGGCTCCGGTCTGGATCATTTCTTCTGCGGCGTCTTCAAGGATCCGGTTCAGGACGGCCTCATGCTGCTGGATTTCACCGGCGGCTGAGGCTATTTTTACCTTATCAACCATCTTTCCGAAAATGCGCTTGCTTTCGGAATCATTCTGGAGTTTTTTCTTTTTCTCGGTCAATTGCCCTATTTTCTTTTTTTCCGCATCGGCTTTTGAATAGGTTTCCCCGAAAAAAGCGGCGTCGGCATCCGTATATTGTTCAAAAAAGGCCTGTCCCAGCTTGAGAATCTGATCGCGGTATCCGGCGTTTTCTTCTGCTATTTTTTTCGCGATTTCCTTCCGGAACTGGATCAGTTCCTGACGTCTGGTAACGGCTGCCTTAATATCGAGAATCGAACGGGTATCATCCTCTCTGGAGGACATTAAACTCCGCCATAAATCGAGATTTTCAGTACTCACACCGCCGGAAACAACCGCAGGATCAGCGCTGTCATTCAGCAGTTTTTCGCCGAATGTCCTGTAAAATAAGGCCAGCTGGCCACGTGTTTCGTCAAGCGTAACGGCAAGATTCTGAATGGTTTTTCTTTGTGTATCCATGCTATAATAGTACAAGTATATTATTTTCTTGACAATACAATAAAAGTAAACTTACGATAAAAGGAACAATAAATTATGCTGAAGGAGTGTAAAATGGGATTTTCAACTGATATGGTTCGGACAATAGCAATAGCGGGCCATGGCCAAACAGGAAAGACAACACTGATTGAGCGCCTGCTTCTTGCGGCGGGAGTAATTCAAAGGGCCGAAGCGGTTGAAACAGGCAAAACGGTAAGTGATTTTACCCCCGAAGAAATAGAACGTAAAATTTCAATTTATTCATCACTGGCCCACCTCCCATGGAGGAATAAGCTCTTTAACTTTTGGGATACACCGGGTTCATCGGATTTTATCGGGGAGGTAATATGCGCTTTCAGGGCCTCCGAACTGGCCATTATGCTGCTTGACGCACGGGCAGGCGTTCAGATAGAAACCATCAAATTATGGAGAAATCTTGACCGGAGAAACAAGGCCAGACTTCTTTTCATAAATCACATGGATGACGAGAGGGCCGATTTTGAAGCAGCAGTACAGGATGTGCATGTCCAGTTTAAGGTGGAAGTATGCGCGGTAACAATCCCCATGGGAAGCGGAAAAAACTATAAGGGTATTATCGACGTACTTCATCACAAGGCCTATATTCCTGACGGCAACACTGAAAAGGAAATCCCCGTTCCTCCGGAATTTGAAGAAGAATACACCCGGACCAGGGAAATTCTTGCCGGCGCTGCGGCGGAAGGCGACGAAGATCTGCTAGTCAAGTTTATTGATGAAGCGGGACTATCGGATGAGGACATTGTACGCGGCCTCCAGCTGGCCATTAAAGACAACCGTATTGTACCCGCTTTTGCCGGTTCGGGTATTGACGGCACAGGAATCACGTCCCTGCTGAATTTTATTGATGAAATAGTGCCTTCCCCGGAAGGATGCCTTGAAGTCAGCGTCAAGCCTGACGGAACGGAGGAAACGGTTAAAATTGATCCCTCGCAGCCTCTTTCATGCTTTGTTGTAAAAACATCCAATGATCAGTTCTCCGGAAAACTGTCATACATAAAGGTCATCACCGGCACTCTTTCCGCCGATTCGGAAGTATTCAATATTTCGGAAGACCGCAAGGAAAAAATAGGAAAGCTCTACCGCACGGTGGGTAAAAAGCTGATTGAAACAAAGGAGCTGTGCGCGGGCGATATCGGGCTGGCGGTAAAACTGGCCTCAGCCAAAACAAATAATACCCTGGCCGCGAACCAGAGTACCCTGCCCTTTATCAAACTCCGGACACCGGCCCCTGTTTATTCAATGGCCGTTTCCGCAAAGGATAAAAAGGACGACGATAAAATCAGCGAACTTCTTCTCCGGGCCTGCGAAGAAGACCAGACGCTTTCCTTTGTCTACAATGCCGAAACAAAGCAGAACGTATTGTCAGGCATGGGCGATCTGCATATTTCCATTATCCTGAACAGGATAAAACTCCAGACAAAAATCGAGGTACAGACATCCATTCCGAGAATAGCCTACCGTGAAACTATCCAGCGCAAGGCCCAGAGTGAATATACCCATAAAAAACAGTCGGGCGGACACGGACAGTACGCCAGAGTGGTCCTCTCTATTGCACCGCTCGAGCGGGGCGAAGCCTATTCATTCACAAATGCCGTATTCGGCGGCGCAATATCCAAGGGATATATCCCGGGCGTTGAAAAAGGCGTAAAGGAAGCCATGGAAAATGGTGTCCTTGCGGGATATCCTGTCGTTGATGTAGGGGCAACTGTCCTTGACGGAAAGGAACACCCGGTAGACTCTTCCGAAATGGCCTTCAAAATCGCGGCGAGAAACGCTTTCAAGGACGCGATGCGCAACGCGGGGCCGATTCTGCTTGAACCGATTATGAGCCTGACCGTTTTTGTGGACACAAACTATCTCGGAGATATTATGAGCGATCTTTCGGGCCGCCGCGGGCATATTCTCGGGCAGTCAAATCTCGGGAACGGTATTGAAGAAATCCGGGCCCAGGTTCCCCACCAGGAACTGCTGAAGTATGCCATTGATCTCCGGTCCATGACCAGCGGTACGGGATCCTTTGAAATGGTCTTTGACCACTACAGTCCCATATCGGGCAAAATCGCCGACGATGTTATTGCGGCCGCAAAGGAATTCATCAAACAGCAGAACGAAGACGATTAAACCGGAAACGGATTTTTCTGACAAAAAAGCCGGAACAGTTATTGTTCCGGCTTTTTTTATAAGCTTAAAAGCTAGTCCCTGTCATCAATTTTAACATACTCACGGGTTTCGCCGACCTGCTTGAATGCGGGGCGGTAAATACGTCCGCCTGATTTCAATTCCTCAAGGCGGTGCGCGGCCCAGCCGGACATACGGGAAATGGCAAAAATCGGGGTATACAGTTCGCGGGGAATGCCCAGCATGGAGTAAACAAACCCCGAATAAAAGTCAACATTGGTACATATCCGTTTTTCATTTTCTTTTTCGTCATGGAAAATGTCCGGGAAAATCTTTTCTATTGTACAGTACAGATTGAATTCTTCCTCGAATTTTTTAACCTTCGCAAGGCCCCGCGCCTTCTCCCGCAAAAGGGTCGCGCGGGGGTCTGAAATGGTATAAACGGCATGGCCCTGACCGTAAACCAGACCGGTATGGTCAAAGGCCTCCTTCCTTAAGATGCGGCGCAGATAATTACCGATTTCCTTTTCACTTGACCAGTCCTTTACATTGGCCTTGATATCGTCCATCATCTCGGCGACCTTGATATTCGCCCCTCCGTGACGGCGGCCTTTCAGGGAGCCTACTGCGGCGCTGATCGCGGAATAGATATCCGTATCGGACGAAGAAACAACATGTACGGTGAAAGTCGAGTTATTTCCTCCGCCGTGTTCGGCATGCAGAATAAGTGCGAGATCGAGGATTTCAGCCTCAAGCCTGTCATAGTTTTTGTCCGCGCGGATAAGGCGCAGGAAATTTTCCGCAGTCGAAAGATTGGGCAGCGGATTGTGCAGATACATACTCTTCCCATCATAATGGCGCCGCTTAGCCTGATATCCGTAAGCGACCATACAGGGGAAGCTGGCAATGAGCTGTATGCACTGATACAGGTTGTTTATTATTGATGTATCCTCCGGATTGGGGTCATAGGAATACTGAACAAGGACAGACCGGGCCAGCTTGTTCATAATATCCTGCGACGGGGCCTTCAGAACCATATCCTCGACAAAATTCGGCGGAAGGTTCCGTTTTTCCCCCAGAATGGCCGAAAATTCGTCAAGCTGGGAGGCCGTCGGTAATTCCCCGAACAGCAGGAGATAGACCACCTGCTCAAAGCCATATTCATCGCTGGTTTCGACATCCTTGATTATATCCTCAACATCATAACCGCGGTAAATCAGCTTGCCGGGGACCGCTACAAGCTTGTCATCAACTACCTCATATCCATAAACATTACCGACCTGGGTCAGTCCTACCAGAACGCCCTTTCCGTCACTATCACGCAATCCCCTTTTTACATTATACTTTACATATAATTCGGGATCGATCATATCATTTTTTTCCGCAATGGAAGCAAGATCCTCGAGCAATGAAGGATACATGGAGTCATTATCCATATTGTTTCCCTCCTAAAAATTGGTTTTATGAATCGATATGTATATTTATACAATAATTATTAAGTCAGCTCAAGCAGAATTTCAGGTTTTTAAAAAAATAATTTTTTGCCCATAAAAATTACGTATAAAAATGCAAAAAAAGTGTATAAAAATACGATTCAATAAGAAAAACGGTCCGGGCGGCATCAGGCTTTTCGTCCAATTTTGCTTTGACGCTTATCATAAAAAATGATAACATCTTTTCATGAAAATGCAACAGATAAAAGATATAATTGTGTCAAATCCTGACGGGCGTGAAATCACCATATATGGCTGGGTTCGGACCAAACGCGAGACCAAAAACCTCACTTTTCTGCAGATAAATGACGGTTCCTGTTTCGCCTCCATCCAGCTGACCTTTGACGCGGAAAAGGGCATAGACGCCGCGACCGCAGGCGAATTGAAAAAAATAACCACTGGAGCTTCGGTAAAGGCGACAGGAAAGCTGGTACCCTCGCCCGCTTCAGGTCAGGCGGTTGAGGTTGAAACCTCATCGCTCACTGTTCTGGGTGAAGCGCCCGCTGACACTTATCCGCTCCAGAAAAAGAACCATTCTTTTGAGTTTCTCCGGGAAATCGCGCATCTCAGAGCGCGGACAAATACATTCGGGGCCGTTGCTCGGGTACGCAACCAGGCGGCTTACGCTATACATACCTTTTTCCAGGAACACGGATTCAATTTTCTGAATACCCCGATCATAACCTCATCCGACACCGAAGGCGCCGGTGAAATGTTCCAGGTAACGACGCTGGACCTCGACAAACTGGCGAAAGAGGGAAAAGCCCCGGTTGATTATTCGCAGGATTTTTTTGGGAAACACGCCAGCCTGACTGTTTCCGGCCAGCTTGAAGCGGAAACCTACGCAACGGCGGTTTCCAGGGTATACACTTTCGGCCCCACCTTTCGCGCGGAAAACTCGAACACGACCCGCCACCTTGCGGAATTCTGGATGGTCGAACCGGAAGCCGCTTTTTTTGATCTGAATGACAACATGGACCTTGCGGAGGAATTCCTCCAGTTTATTCTGAAATGGGTCCTCGAAAAATGCGCCGATGATCTGCAATTCTTTGACAGCCGCATCCAGAACGGGCTGGTTGATATGCTTAAAACTGTTGCGGCTTCGGATTTTGTCCGCCTGACCTATACCGAGGCAATAACGGAACTTGAAAAAAACGCGGACGTCTTTGAATTTAAGCCTTACTGGGGCTGCGATCTTCAGAGTGAGCACGAAAAATATCTGACGGAAAAAATATACAAGTGTCCCGTTATTCTGACCGACTATCCGAAGGAAATCAAGGCGTTTTACATGAAGCAGAATGATGACGGAAAAACAGTCAGGGCAATGGATGTACTTGTACCGGGCCTCGGTGAAATTATCGGGGGTTCGGAGCGTGAGGAAAATCTTGAAAAGCTGGAAAACAGGATCAGAGAGCTGGGACTGAATCCCGATGACTACTGGTGGTACCTGGACCTCAGACGCTTCGGCACTGTTCCCCATTCCGGCTTTGGCCTGGGTTTTGAACGCCTGATTCTTTATATTACCGGAATGGGAAATATAAGGGACGTTATCCCCTATCCGAGGACCCCGAAATTTGCAGAATTCTGATACTCCCCGGAAACCGCTGATTTCAGGACGCGCAGCAGGGGCCGCCGCCGCGCTGGTTCTGCTGGTTATTATTTCAGCCGGACTGTTCATTTACTCGGGAAACCGGATGAGGCCCGAACCGGAGCCGGTAAGTCCCGCGGAAGAGGCCTTTGCCCTTTCGGTATATCGGAGGGAAAATGCTGCGCAGTCGCCTGCATACCGGGACGCGCCCGAACTCTCTCCCTGGTCCTGGAAAACCGGTGCGGAGACAATCAGCGAAACAGCAGAGGCGGCACGCGCCCGGATTAATGCGGGGTCCGCCATTCTGGTCGACGCCGCGACCGGTTCCGTACTGCTCGAAAAAAACGCCGACAAACGAATTCCTCCGGCTTCCATGACAAAGCTGGTCGCAATGTATACGGCTTTCCATGCTATTGAAAACGGGGAAATATCCCTGGATGACCTCGTTGACCTTCCTCCTGAATCCTGGGCCGTTAACATTCCGCCCGGGTCATCCCTCATGTTTCTGGGCAGGGGCCAGCGGGTAACAGTAAGAGAACTTCTTGAAGGAATGGCCGTTGTATCGGGAAATGACGCGGCCATAGCCCTCGCCTATCATATTTCAGGATCTGTTCCCGGTTTTGTTGACCGGATGAATGAAGAAGTAAAAAAACTGGGCCTTACACAGACTTTTTTTACCGAACCGTCCGGACTCAGCGAGGAAAACGTAACAACGCCCCGCGAATTTGCCGATTTTTCGCTTGTCTACATCAGAGACTATCCCGAGGCTCTTCCGGAGTTTCATTCGCTGACCGATTTTTCCTATCCCAGGAACTGGAACCTCCCGCCCGGGACTTATACGGCCCCTGTCAGGCAGCAGGCGACGAACCGTCTTCTCGGACTGCTCCCCGGCTGTGACGGCCTGAAAACAGGATATATTGATGAATCGGGCTACAATCTTGCCCTCACCTGTTCACGCGGCGGCAGCCGTTTCATTTCAGTCACAATGAACGGACCGGGCAATGGTTCAGCGGAAGGAAATAAGTACCGCATCAGAGACGGCTCGCTCCTGATGGAATGGGCCTTTGATACCTTTACCACTGTACATCCCGGAGAAGTCACACCTTTTCCGGTGCCTGTCTGGGAAGGCAGTCTGAACAGCCTCATCCTTCTTCCGGCAGGGACTTCTTCCTTTACGGCGCCTTCAGACCGGCAAAATCTTTCTGCAATTGAAACTGTTGTGTTCACGCCGGTAACAGCGCCCGTATATGCCGGCCAGGAATTGGGCCGGGTCAATTATTATATTGACGGGGAAATTGTAAAATCACTTCCCCTTGTTGCGGACAGGAATATCCGGAGCGCCGGGTTCGTAAAAAGAATTTTTGACAGGCTTGTCAGAGCGATTGCCGGGGAATAGGAAACCGGATGACTCCGGTTTTTACACATTGTTATGTGTAAAAAATATCCCTACGTGTCCGGTGAAACAAATATTTCCGGTCACAATGCTGTGGATGTTAATAAGAGAAAATGGATAATAAACTGTTGTTTTCTGAAATATAACTGCTTAGTAAAATTAAGTATTACTGGGAGATCTTAAACCAGTCTACATTTGCAACACCACTTCCGCCATAAAACTGAAGTGTTAATTTATGCGTTCCCTGAATAAGCCCTAAAGAAGAAGAAACTGTTTGAAAATTCCCATAGCTCCCGGTCGCGGGTACATTGATACGTGAATTATTTGGTACCGCATAACCATCAATAAGTACTTTTATCCATTTGCCCGTTCCGCCCCCATTCGACAGGTGTAATTGGAGGGTTTTGTTGGTATAGGCGTCTCCAAAATCTACATAATCAAATGTTACAGATGTTCCATCATCACAATTAGCGAGAACGTTGAAATCACCGCCAAGGCGTAATCCCTTCAATTCTGTATAGTAATCTTCAACCTAATTGGTGGTATTGAATGGGGCAACAGGTAATGTCATAATCCTGAATGATTCGATATTAATGATACCTGACCGGCTCGGATTTGGCACCTTAAATACCAGCTTATGGCTCCCTGTAACGTTAACATATTTGTTAAGTCCGGTTTGAACCATTTTGTATACAGAATAACTGCCTGTTGATTGCGGACGGAAATACCCTATTATTGGACCATTTGGCGCATCAAGACGAATCTCAAGTGATTGATTGGAATTTTCCTGGTTCACAGACTGATACATTTGTATAATCCGTGGAGAGGGAATTTCATCAAAATTGATATTGTTGTATACAACATAATCCCCTGCATCAAAACTTCCGATTAAAGTTCCATAGTTGATTATGCCGGATGAGGCATAATAATTTTCAGCCTCGTATACAGTCGGATACGTCGGTCCTGAGGGGAACCCTATATTCCTTGCGGTTGGTTCATTAGAATAATTGTCTGTGGTTGCTTCTGTATCTATCACAGGCGAATTGCATGAAATAAATACGGTAAAACAGCAAATCAATAAAATAAATAATTTGTTCATAGCTTTTCCTTTTTGATAAATTGTTATTTTTTTACTAAGCAGTTGATGATAATATACCATGTCAGCTGCCGGCCGCATAGAAAAAAAATAGCGCAGACTGCATCTTTGTTTATTTCAACAGACCCGCTTGCAATGGCAGTAGAAAAAGGCTGACGGCTTGGAATAGCAGGGTAATTATATATTGCCCGTTGGCAGAACACCTAAAAAGCCCGGAATGTTGTTTCCAGACTTTTAAAATATGTTTTTTCTTATCATTTTTAATGGTTTTATGCAAAATTCGTGTATACTTAATTATGCGCTATTTTCCTTGGAATATACGGAAATAATACTTGATAAAATATAAAATAGATTGGCTATATTTTTAATATATCTTAGGAGGTTTTTTATGAAAAGGCCTTTTTTTCTGGTAATTATTTTTATAGTAATTGGATTACATTTTGTGTCTGCACAAAGTATGGAAGAATTGGAAAAGCTCGGAGAAGATTTTTCATCCGGCAAAATTACCTATACGGAATATCTCCTGGGTTTATCCGCATTGGTCGAAAACCAATATCTATTGACAAATCCGGATGCTAAGTCCGATCCCTCTCAACTCATAACAGCTTCGGGTAAAGCATGGGTTAATCAGGACAATAATATACAAGGCAGGGGAAATGCGTTTGTATTGAACGCTGATGGAAGCTGTGCGTTTTATGAGCGTGCGTTAGGGATTTGGAGACCGTATCGAAATATCCATCCTGAATATACAGCGACAGGGTATAGGTTAAGGATAGCCGGTGATGACTATGCATACGCTATATCAAATGATGGCTCTACCCTTACCCTTTCTGATGGCAGGTGGCCATTTGATGGGACATACACATTAAGGGACTTGCCAAAAGTTCAGGCCCCGGGCGGTGACATTGTCAATTCGGCAGGTACGGCATGGACCTTTGATTCCGTAGGTAACAACGGCACAGCACATGATATATTTAATTCCGACGGCATACAATATTGCTTTGGAGGTTCAGGCCTTGGGCCATGGCAGTTTGCGGAACGGGGCAAAAATAATGGAAGCTGGTATTCATATAAGGCAAATTCATCAACAGGAAAATTGACGCACTCTTACTGGGACAAACACGAGCCTGATACTTTAAACTATTCCGTAACTGATTTTGGCGGCGGAAACAGTACACTCAGAATATGGAAAGATGACGTAGACATTGACTATGTTTACAAGCTGGTGCGCACTCCATCCGGATTTCGGCTGCCGGATGTAAAGTAGAAATACGAAAGTGGTATTAACTTGGAAGCAAGGAAAACGGCTCCTAACAGTGTGTATCCGCGGACGCACCTCTCGGCGGCACACTGGACAGCAGAGGCCTTGCTATGCAAATCCTTAGCTGCTGTCCAATGTCGGGATATACCCGGGATGTTATATGAGGCGGCAAGAATCGGTCGAAAAAGTTATAATAGACGACATTATTAATTGTAGACTTAATGAAAGTAAATATAATACAGGAATAAATATATGGTGAAAAAAATAATAACAAGTATTTTATTATTTGGCTTTATTATTACAGGCTTTATAGATGGTATATTACATGATCAAAGAACCTATTCTTCAATAATGGGAATGGATATAAATAGAGTATATTTCTATACTTTCTTATTGTTAGTAATAGGTTGTTGGCTTCTTTATAATAAATGGTTTGTAGGAATAGGATTTTTAGCTTTGGCTACTTTTAGCTCTTATTTTTTTGAGTTTCATTTCTTACATAATTATGTTGCATCAATACTAATATATATTGGAATAATAGTAGATATAATTATAAGGCAAAAAAAGAAATGGCTGATTCCATTGATTATTATTGGAATAATACAAGGCATAGTATTTCAAACAGCCTGGCTAGGCTATTTTATGGTGGGAAGCATGGAATTTTTAGCTCTATGTATAGGTTCTATTTTCATTGTGAAGAATATATAATAAAAAAATATTCCGCCGCGTCATATAACAGCGTGCATCCGCGGCGGCGCCGCAGCAGGCGTAATAAATAAAGGAGTTTTTATGAAAAATAAAGTCAAATTACTCCGGGGTATTGTAATGATGGCAATAACCGGATTCATAATGACCAGCTGTATTTTTACTGGTACATATACCCGTAATGGCAACAGTGCAACTATGATGCACGATGGAAAAAAAGCAGGGACCGCTGCTGTTTCAGGAAATACGCTGACAGGTACTTTTGATGGGATTTCATTTACTGCAGCAAAATCAAACACTGGTTCCATTCCATTTGCAGGGACATGGAGCGGTACATGGAAGGGGGTTCCTATAGAAGTTGCAGTTGGAAGTACTATTTGGGTAGTATCTTTGCCGACAGAAACTATTGGGAAACCGACAGCAAGTGATACTTATACTCGCAACGGCAATGCCGCAGCTGTTGGAGGATATATGTATGAAACACTTGGCAGCGCGACTGTTTCAGGTAATACTTTGACCGGATCTGTACAAGGAAATTCTTTTACCGCGAGTAAATCGAATGCAGGTTCCAACCCTTTTATTGGGGCCTGGATGGGCAGCGCTGATGATGGAACGGAAATAGAGATTGTAATCAGCGATACTGCCTGGGCAGTATTATTAAAAGAATAACAAATGGTATAAAAGTAAAAATGCCAAAAGGAGCATTTTATGAAAAAGACTTTATTGGTAGCTGCGTTAGCGGTAATGGTATTGGCGAAAGCGGTACAGGCGCAGGCGGTGGACATTGATCAGCTGGTAAAGGATTTTCAGGCCGGAAATATCACTATGGAAGAATATATAAAAGGAATCGAGGAGCATACCGCGGAATTTCAGCGGCAGCTTCAAGGCGCCCTTGATGAAGCAAAACAAAACCAGACTGCCATCGATGCTGCTGACGCCAGCGTCTTCCCCAGCGACAGGTTTGTCCAGCTCCACGACGAACTCTATACACTCGCCGCGGCCCGCAATGACGGCAGAATGAACACAGCTGACTATGAAACCAGGGCAAAGCCTCTATCCGATGAAATAGAACGAATCATAAACAACGACGGCCGACCGATGTCCCAGGCAAACGGCGCCAGATACCTCGAGGCCGGGGAAGCTGTGAGGAAACTCTGGCCCGGTCAACAGCCGGGCTGGCCCCCGCAGAAGGAAGGAACAGCATAAGGGAAGTCTGTGACCTTGGCCCTTTTACTCAACCTTCAGGGACAAGGGCGTCATACAGCTATTCCTTCCCCGGCACCGGCAGTGAGCTCGGTTCGATCCGCATCTACATCACAGGAAATACGAACGCCATCTACCGTGAAATGCGAAGCCAAATAGAACGTATCTCCGGCAGAAAAATGGAAAGCAAACCTGACGACAGCTACGGAACACAAAATCTCGAAATCTATATGCCAAAAGGCCCTTTTCCCCTTGACCGGTACATTTACCTTGGGATAACCAAAGACAACGCCGTTCTTGTAGAGTTTCAAAGACGATTTTCAAGCGGTCATTAATACCGGCGCGCTCTGTCATGATACAGGTCTATTTTTGTTAAAAAAATAAAGGCGCAGATATTTTGCAGAACAGGGGATGTATTTGATATGATCAGAAAAAGCAGTAAAAGCGACATTCAGGATGTTGTAAAAATCTATGAAAAAATAATTGAGAAGGAATCTTCCTTCAAAATAATGACAGGCTGGAAGAAGAACTTATATCCTTCACACCATACAGCCCTTGAAGCACACAACTGCGGTGAACTTTTCGTAATGGAAATTGATAATGAAATTGCTGCTTCCGCAATCATTAATCAAAATCAAATATGTGAATATGCTGATTGCGAATGGGAATTCAAGGCCCGGAATAATGAGATAATGGTACTGCATACACTGGCAGTTGATCCTGAAAAATCGGGAAAAGGGTACGCGACAGATTTTATATCTTTCTATGAAAATTACGCCTTGGAAAACTCCTGCCGGTATTTGCGGCTGGACACAAATGTAATTAATTCCGCGGCCCGCGCTCTGTATAAAAAACTGGGGTATAAGGAATCCGGTATTATTTTATGCAAATTCAACGGCATAGAAGGAATACAGCTTGTCTGTTTAGAAAAAAAGATTGATTGACAAGAACTCATTAAGCACAAAAGACGCTTTTCATGAATGAACAAATAACAGACTGTGGAAATGGTAAAGGGAAAAACAACTATGACAGGGAATTATTGAATACGCAGAAAATTCTCCGTCTCTTTCTGCTGCTGCAATCCTTACACAGAGGTATGTGTAAGAAAAAATCATAAAAGAGCTCACAGAGATTCCCAAAATGTTTTTTACACGATCTTTAACCTTTCTTACACAATACATTGTGTAAGATTATATGCATAAAAAAAAGCTACACATAGTCATGTGTAGCTTTTCCATACAAAAACCAAGACATGTCTATCTTGCGTTCTGAATGAGCGTGTCAACGGTAACTATACTGTAGCCCGCTTCAACAAGTGCGTTTATCAGAAGATCGGTTTTATCAAACAGATAATCATCGCGGCCCCCAGGCTTCCCTATCCGGACAGGGATAATCGAACCCGGTTTCTTCTCGGCAATAACATCCTCGATTATTTCCGCAGATTTCTTGTACAAACCGGGGACATTTGTTTTCTGGCCGGATGTTACCCAGTCGAGAACAGTAATGTCAGGAGAAATATAGCGGTATCCTGCCTTTTCTCCGGCTGCTATGATCATGGGAGACGCAACATAAAACGGAGCGTGCCACAGCAGGGTCAATTCCTGGCCTGTCGCATTATAAAAATCATCTTCGTTCCTGGAAAGGCCCCGGATTATAAAATCTTCATCAATGCGGTACTGGGTCCCTGATAAGTCCCATGTACTGAAAAACAGGGACGCTGTCTGGTGTCCGGCCTTGGCTATTTCATTCACGGCCGCAGGATGCCGGCGTATGAATTCTCCGTTAATGAAGAATGTGGCGCGTATGTTATATCTGTGCAGCACATGGAGAATTTCAGGAAGCCCGTCGAGGGTGTCCATTGCGTCAAAAACAAGGGCGACCTGACGCAGGCCTGTCCGTGATCCATGGGAAAAAATACCCTTGTCCGAAACCTGTCTTACCGTTCCCGCAGGCGCAATTTTGTCGAGAACAATATCAGGCTCCCTGACTATGGTGCCTGTCCCGCCCGGCTGCGCCGCCGAACGGACAAAGAGCATGTTTGAATAATATCCTTTTGATGAATCAAGATAAAGCCGCCAGTTCTGGTTGGCGCTTGTGACCGGGCGTATCCGGATGTCAGGAGAAAGGGTCCATTTCATTTTTCCCGCATAGGAAAACCGTCCCGCGGTCCCGACATCGGCAATAACCGTTGTCCCCTGCTCATCCCAGCCCCTCTGGGCAACGGCGGACACCATCAGCATTATTGAGGTATTTGTTCTGAAATTCCAGTTACGGATTGTTTCATTTCCTCCTATAAAAATATGGGAGTCATCTGCCCAGGCAGTGGAAACAATTACCTCGTCGCGGAAGACCGCAATTTCTTTCCATGTCAGCGGAGAGTATACCTGAATTGAACGGGGTCCTATAAAGGCTACCCATGTGCCGTCGCGGGAAACACTCGCTGTTACAGCTTCAGCCGGGACGGGAACAGGAGAGAAAATCTTACCACCCGAAAAATCAACAAGTCTCCAGACTTTCAGAAGGCGTTTGCCGTCTTCTATGGATTCCGCAAAAACCAGCGGAATATTTTCGGAAGTCCAGGCAGGCATCACCTTTGCCGTATTTCCCGGCAAAAGCAGATAAGGCATCTGAGCGCTTGCCCTGACAGAGACATAGTCATCACCATCGAGCGGACAGTAATATACATTCCTGCAGTCCTTTCCGTACAAAATCGCGGAACCGTCAGGCGCCGCACAGAAGGTATCCGCGGAAGCTTCAAAATTGAAAGGTAATTTTCCCGCGAGTTCACCAGGCCCCAGAAGAGGGCTGTATAAATTCCGGGCAAAAAGTTCGGACACCTGGACCCGGTATATATTTTTTCCTGAAATATATAAAAATCTGGAAGGCGCGTACCAGGTTACGCAGTTTATTGTCCCGGGACCAAGGATCCGGTACTGTTCGCTTACAGCGCTTACGGTAAAAAAGGATTCAGGCCGGGCAAAATACAGGGAATTGTTAACGGAATATATCAGAACAGCGGAATCGGGGGACCAGACTACCGGAATTGAACCGCGTTCGACTGAGGGAGCAAGGATATACCGGAAAGAACGGGTTACATCATACAGGACGAGTCTCCCGTACGCGGGAGAGGTCGGTTCAATGGAAACCTGCCAGCGTCCGTCAGGACTGGGTGATACATCCTGGAGAATTCCCATACCCGGACTGCCGCCGGAGACAAAGGGTTTATAATCATCTATCCACTGAAAGGAATTGGTAACTGTATCATACCGGCCCGTACCGAAACGGTTGCGGACCTGCAGTATTCTTCCGTTTGAAAGGGATTCCATTGCCTCAGGATAAAAGGTGAGCTGGTCCATTTTCCCGTTATCAAGTTCTTTTACAAACAGAGTATCATAGGACCCGCCGCCCGGAATATCGGCCTTAATTGAAAAAAGGACTTCGTTCCGGTTATTAATATCCGGAGACGAAAAACCTATTTCAGCATTGAGGGAAAAGAACAGCGCGCAAACCGCGATTGTACAAACCAGTGTTTTTATTTTCATAGTATATTCCTGTCTATACTGCATGAACTTTATCGAGCAGCCGGGAAAGCTCTTCTTCCAGCATATCAAGCTGGTTTTCAAGGCGGTCTATCCGCGAATTGAAATGCTTTTCCTGTCTGGCCTTTATTTTTTCAAAAATTAAATCAATGTCATCAGCAAATTTTTTTCCGGTATCAAGCACTACGCCGCACCAGGGGCAATGGGTAAAAGAACTTTCCATTGTCCTTCCGCATATATGACAAATTGACTGCCTGTTCATACTAAAACCTCTCAACTAAATATACCGCAAAACAGACGGCTGAACACGGATTTCCGCCGGAAATCCGGACAATACAGTCCGGAAACCTGCCGGCGGACAGCGTTGTTCCTGTTTTCAGAAAACGGAACAAAAAGTTTTATCATAAAAACAGTCCGGAAAAAACGCATGAACGTTCCGGACTGTTCTATTATTTCAATACCGAATAGGGATCAATGACCTTTCCGTTTTTATAGATCGAAAAGTGTACATGGGGGCCTGTTGAATATCCCGTGTTTCCGACCTTGCCGATTACACCGCCCTGTATTACCGACTGCCCCCGTTTGACCCCGATCTGGCTCAGATGAGCATACAGGGACTGGTATCCGCCGTCGTGAGTTATAATAACATAATTACCGAAGACGTTATTATAACCGGTTGTTGCAACCTTTCCGTCCAGGGTAGCCTTGATCGAGGTGCCGGTAGGCGCCGCCAGATCGATTCCCGAGTGGAATGTTCTGGCTCCTGTAAATGGATCGCTTCGGTAGCCGAAAGCTGAGGTAAGGCGGCCATTTATCGGGAATATAAAAAGCTCGCCCATGGCTTTTTTCAAATCATAGGATGAAAGCGCGGCGCCCGGAATAAACAGTTCCTGCCCTATACTGAGGGTATCATTTGCAAGATCGTTTACATCCAGAATGGTTGTTACCGGTATGGAATACCGGCCGGCAATTGCCGCCAGGGAATCGCCCCTTTGAACCGTATACAAAAGACCGTCCATTGAAGGGATGCGCAGGGTCTGGCCCGAGCGGATCCTCCGGGCGTTATCTATATTATTTACCGACAGGACCGTACTCAGGTTTTTCAGTCCGTACCGCAGTATTATCGCGCTGACAGTGTCGCCCTGTTTTACCTTGTAGGCTGTATAGGTAACGCTCTGGATACTGGCCGGCAGGTTCATTATTGCGGCTCCGCCGGCCATATCCTGGCCTGCTCCCGGAGCAATACGGGAAACCATTGCTGCTTCCGCGCTCATTTCTGAGGGAAAATTCACGGTATCAAGCAGATAAAACCCGAAACGGCCCTCAGTAAGAGGAGCAGCAATAATAAAAACTGTTACAACAAAAAGAAATAGTACGGGAAATGATAAAGCCGCCGGGATTTCCCTGAGCGCACCGGGCGAAAACGGCAGCGATATTGACCGGGTCTGGCGGGGAAGTGTTTCTTCAATAACAGCCGAGGCAGAGCTGTGTCCGCCGCTGCCTGTTTTGAAACGGGAAAAAGGATTATGTGAACGCTGAATCTGGTTTTCAGGCTGTAAAACGGTAATAACATCCATACCGAAAGTATCGACAGAACCGGGGAAGATAATTAGAATAGATTATACATGAAAACGCCCGGTAAACAGATTCTTTTTCCAATTTGCGTAATTTGTATTGCAATTATTACAAAATTGTGGGTTTTCGATATTTTGCGCGTGTCAGGCCAGTCAATGGCCCCCTGCTGCCTCATGATTCTTTTGTCGGTGAATTCAAACTTGCCTGGGGAATTTCTCTTCCTTTTTCAAATACCTATCTGGTCAGATGGGGTCAGCCCGAACCCGGAGATATAATTATCTATCCCGTATTTAACCGGTATGTCATTAAGCGCTGTATTGCAACAGAGGGAATGCCGCTGGTATTCTCCACGGAAAAAGGGTATAGTGTTACTGTTGGGGACAGGATACTTCCATTAACAGAAGAACAATACCAAAGGCTTAAGCATGCGGATTATGTTCCCGAAGGAATGCTGTTCGCATTGGGAGATAATATGTCGGAATCCGTGGATTCACGGGATTATGGTTTTGTTTCAATTGATAGCATTACCGGGAGAGTTTTATGGAAATAAGCCCCTATATTTCGAAAAAACGTCTCCTGATACTTCTTGTTATCGCTCTGGCTATTATTGCAATGCTCCTGTTTTATTACGGCCGGGCAATGCTTGGTACGCAGCCCGATGAAGCGCAGCCAAAAATAATTATTGAACGGGGATCAATTCTTGACCGGAACGGAAAAATCCTTGCGGTCCAGACTACTTTCTATAATATAGCGGTCACCCGCTCAGCCATAACCGATAAACCTTTTTTTGCCCAGGTCCTCAGCCCTCTTACCGATATCCCCGAAGAGGAAATACTGGCCCGTTTAAATAGTCCTGCCGGAGATTTCTTTTACCTGAAGAAAAAAATAAGTGAAAGCGAAAGAACGGCTATAGCCGAAGCCATAAAGCAGACAAAACTGAGAGGAATCCGGCTTGAACCTGTCTTAAGCCGAACCTATCCGGAAAACCAGCTGGCGTCCCATGTCGTAGGTTTTCTTGGAGACGACGGCAAAGGGCTTACCGGTATCGAATATTCTTTTCAGGATACGCTTTCCCCGCCGGTTACCGGAACCGCTCCGGTCCAGAGCGGATATAATGTAATGCTCTCTATTGACGGAAATATCCAGTATGAACTGGAAAAACTCGCGCGCCAGACAATGGAAGATACTCAGGCGGAAGCAGTCATGATGATTGTAGCCGAGGCAAAAACAGGTGAAATTCTCGCCTACATCAGCGAACCGTCCGCAAACCTGACAACTTTTACCCAAAGCACGGCCTCAGAACGTGTCGACCGCCCTGCCCTGTACGCGTTTGAACCCGGTTCGGTATTCAAGATTTTTTCAATAGCCTCCTTTCTGGATATGGGTATTGTAAAAGAAACAGACCGTTTTTACTGTGACGGTACCTATACTCTTACAACTCCGCGGGGCGAAACAGTCCATATAAACTGCCTCGATAAGCATGGGTGGATGACACCCCAGGATGTTATGCGATTTTCCTGCAATGACGGAACCGCCCAAATGGCGGAAAAGGCTGAAAACGCCCTGTTCGAAGCAAAACTGAGGGCCTGCGGGTTCGGCAGTAAAACCGGTATAGAATTGCCCGGCGAAACTGCGGGTATTTTCAAGGCAAACCGGGGCTGGTCTCTGCGGTCAAAGCCTACGATAGCAATGGGACAGGAAATTTCAGTGTCCGCGCTTCAAATGGTTGAAGCAGCGACAGCCGTGGCAAATAAGGGTGTACGCATTAAGCTGACCCTTCTTTCAAAATTATATACAAAAGACGGCATCCCCGTTTTTCAGCACCGCCCGGAACCTGTAACAAGGGTATTCAAAGAAGAAACTGCGGAAACAATGCTCCGGTTTATGCATACAACGGCGCAGACCGGAAGCGGAGCCCGGGCTTCGGTTGGAGATGTTCCCATCGCGGTCAAAACAGGGACAGCGCAGATGGCGAATCTTGAAAAAGGCGGATACAGCGATACGGATTTCCTTTCCAGCTGCATGGGTATCTTTCCGGCCAACGACCCCCAGATTATACTGTATCTGGCAATTGTAAAACCCGTAGGTGAAAATTACGGAGGACGAATTGCGGCTCCGGTCATTTCAAAAGCTGCAAATATTGTTATTGATTATCTGGGTATCGGAAGAACTCAGGCCACTTCAGTCCAGCATTCCGGTATTATTCCTGTTCCCGTTAATCAGCCGATAGATATTAAGGACATAATGCCCGATCTTAGCGGCGTTTCAAAAAAAATGCTTACAAAACTGATAGAAAGGCAGGATCTGATAATAAAGATCAGCGGTGACGGCTATGTTACCAGACAAAATCCGCCTCCGGGAACAGCAATTGAAAAGGGAATGACTATTGAACTGCATTTCGAATAGTTTTTTCGAGAAAAACCGGCAGCTATTTTCCGCCCGCTTCCCTGAACTTGCCCTGTTTTTGGGGTTATCAACTGCGGCGGAAGCGGAAAAAAAGCTTCAGGCTGTACCTGAAATCTATAAAATAGAAAAAACCGCTGCAGGGTCTCCGACATTAATTGTAAATTCAATAGCGGTGCATTCACGGTATAATCCGGTGAGGGACGCAGAGAGAGCACTTGCAGGCAGTGAATTATTCAATAATTCAGGATGTCTCTTTGCAGGCGGCGGGCTTGGATATCTTCCCGAACAGTTTTCGCTCCATTTCCCGGATTCCCCCTGATTATCGCGGAGCCCGACATCAGTATTTTTTTCAGTTTTCTTGCGGCCCGCCCAATGAATACCGTGCTGAACCATAAAAACCTGGTTTTCATGATAGGAACAACGGTGCAGGATGTGTTTCTGCTGCTTGATGAACTCGGTTTTACCGATTTGCCCCGTTATATTTCCCAGCCGGAGGCAGGCCTGAATCCTGCATGGTATAACGAATTCACCGAAACCGGAAACCGGATAAAAGAAAAAAACAGATAAATTCAAATACTCTGAAACGGTTCGGAGGATTGTGGCTGAGAAATCTGTGCCGGAATCTTGTAAAAATGAGGGACTGTGATGGAATACATCATTTTTCCTCCCTTTTCCCTGATACGCCTGTACTGGTCCTTGCCGCAGGGCCTTCTCTCGATTATATTCTGCCTTTTTTGCCGGAAATAAGTAAGCGCTGCGTGATTATCGCGGTGGATACAGCCCTCAGGGCCTGTCTTAAAAGCGGTATAAACCCCGATTTTATTATTCTGGTTGATCCCCAGTACTGGAACTGGCGGCATCTGGCGGGACTGAGTTCGCCCGGAAGCATTCTCATAACCGAATCTGCCGCCTGGCCCGCTGTTTTCCGTTTCCAGTGCCGGAGAATTTACCTGTGTTCGTCCCTCTTTCCCCTGGGAAAATTTATTGAATCCCGCATCGGCAAAAAAGGCGAACTTGGCGCTGGAGGGTCGGTCGCGACCAGCGCCTGGGATTTCGCACGTTTTCTCGGGGCAAAAACCATATATATGGCCGGACTCGATCTTGGATATCCGGAGAAAAAAACACATTTCAGGGGCAGCACCTTTGAGGAGCAAACCCATACTGTTTCCGGCAGGACCACGCCGGCGGAAACCGCTTCCATAAGGACCCTGTACAGCGCCGGCCCTTATGAGGTCCCCGATTATACCGGCGGCACAGTTCTTACCGATAAAAGGCTCATGCTGTATTCCTGGTGGTTTGAAAACAGGCTCGCGGCGTACCCGGAAAATAAAACAGTCACACTGAGTCCCGATGGAGTAAAAATTCCGGGATTCACAGTGGCCGGTTACGCTGAATTGCTCCAGCTGCCGGTTTGCCGGGACAGGATCACATCAAAAGTGGAAACAGTTCTTGGTACCGAGTTTGTCCCCGATATGGAATCTTTCGACAATACAATCAGGGAACTGAAAAACGCTCTTGAGGATATAAAAGAACTTGCCGCAAAGGCTGCAAACCTCTGTTCTGAGTGCGGGCCTGAAGGCAGCGGGCGCAGCTATGCATCGGTTTTTGCGGAACTGGACGCAATTGACCGGAAAATCATGCAGCACCCCGCCAAGGAAATAGCGGCAATGGTTTTCCAGTCTGTTGCTGATGAAACCAACGGAAAAGATGAAAACAAGGAAAATCCTTCAGGAAAGGCGGGCGTCATTGCCCGGTCAAAAAAACTGTATACCGGAATAGTTGCCGCGGCCGACAGGAACCTCACTCTGCTTGCCAAATTTGACTAAAGAAAAACACCTGTGTTCCGATAAATTAAATGTTGGTCGGAATATATTTAGACGGCGAGTTTTTACGACGTCCAGTCGCCGTTTTTGTGACCAATGAGGGCCGTATCAGATATGATGCGGTCATTTTTTTGCCCAAAAAGCCGGACAGAGGCCTCTCAGCAGGGCTTTTCGTCAGGATACAGCCAGTCTCCTGTTTCGGAAAGCAGGCGGGAAAGCAGAACAGCCTGTACATCCTTTCTGAATTTGAGAACAGTCCGGTTCCAGTGGTCATGAGAATAACTTTTAATGACATATTCCCGCGCGCAAACAGCGGCTTTCTGCAACTCTTCCCGGCGGTGCGGCAGATATATCTGAAGGATAACGCCGCACAGATACCCGCTCATTGCTGTAACAAAATGATGCCTCGGGTTTAAAGCCAGTTCAACAAAACGGTCAGCGGCCTCGGCATAATACTTTCCCAGATGGCGGGCAAATGCGGCATAAAAACGCAGCCAGTCAGCGGCCTGCGAGTTCTTTTTCCCGTAGCCTGAAACAAGAACCCCGGTCGCAATCTCGTAAGCCCGGGCCGGACTGCCGGATAAAATGGTCAGAGAAGCGAATTGCGGGGAAAAATACCGGTATAATGAGGGTTTGTTTCTTTGCAGAAAAAGAATCAGCTTTTCTATGGTTTCAAAATCGGTAAGCAGCACAAGGGCGATGCACAAAAGCCGTATTTTCCATTTCAGAAGCTTCTTTTTTTCGAAAATGTCCGTTTCGAGCAGTCCGGCAAGAGCCGGCCAGTCTTCATTTTCCAAAGCGGCCAGAATTTTCCAGTTTGCAAAGAAAAGAATATTCAGAAGTAACAGAACAAGAATAAAAACCGTTCCGGAAATGACAAAAAGGATTCCCAACCGCTGGTTAAACAGCAGATTTTCTCCCAGAATGAGGACCGGAAGAAAAAAAACCGAAAAAAGTGTCAGCAACAGGACGATATTTAAAATAATAAAGAGAGTTCTAATTTTCATGACTTTGTTCCTTGAATGTGCTATATTCTACTATGAAAGGGTCTGACAAGTGAATAGCTTTGATATAAAAGAACTGGAAGATAATACAATTCTGTCTCATGATTTGCTGCTCGATAAAAAGTTTATTCTTTTGCCCGCAGAAGTACCAGTCAGCGAAAAACTGAAGAGCGCCCTCGGCGAATGGGCCTTTGAAACGGCATATTCGGAAGGAGAGGCGGTTTCCGCGGCGGAAGAAACCCAGGCCGAAATATCCGAAGAAGAACTGAATAAAACAGCGGCGGCTGTTTCCGCGCCGCCCGAGCCCGAAATTCCTGTTCAGGGTGAGACCGATAAATCAAAATTGTCCGCCGTAGAAAAAGCATACGAAGATTATCAGGATTTTATAGCGGGCGTTTATAATTGTTATATTAAAACTCAGAAAATTCCGTTCCAGCTTATTTCTGACAGGGTCAGGGATATGTGCAATTTTATAAAAGAAAACAAAAGTTTTGTCCTGCGTGTTCAGCCCACGCAGGAAATACGGGACAAGCATTTTCTGGTGATTCATGCAATGCGTTCAACTGTATACGCTATTACCATTGGCTTGCAGCTCCGCTTTCCCATTCACAAACTTATTGAGCTGGGAATTACCTCCATTCTCCATGAAATAGGCATGGTACACCTTCCTTCCCATTTATATACGGGGAATGCTCCTCTTTCCCAGACAGACAAAGCAGCCATTCTGAATCATCCCATTATCTCATATAATATCCTCCGGCAGTTTTCATTCCCGCTGAATATCTGCCTTGGTGTTCTGGAACATCATGAACGGGAAAACGGCGCGGGGTATCCGAGAGGACTCACAAAGGATAAAATTTCGATTTATGCAAAGATTATCGCGGTGGCCTGTTCCTATGAAGCCGCCACCGCGCCCCGGCCCTATAAAGAAGCCCGTGACGCCTACTCGGGCATTATTGACATCATGAAAAACCAGGGCAAACAATATGATGAAACAGTAATAAAGGCTCTTCTTTTTTCCCTATCCCTGTATCCCATAGGAATATATGTGCTTCTTTCCAATAATAAAATAGGCCAGGTAATCGATGTTAATCCTGAAAACCCGAAATATCCTGTTGTACAGTTACACGGCGAAACAAAAACAGACGGTTCGCCCAGGGTTGTGGAAACAAGCGAGTATGCCATTCATATAGCCCGGCCGCTCACAAAAGAAGAAACCACACAGTATATTACATAATTCCCCCACAGAACTCCCCATATTTACCCAATATCACCTGAGAAAACGTATAAAATATAAAATAATTTTATTGTTTCTATTGACAGAAACATTTTTTACTGGTAGTGTTTCTATCAGGAGGAACATGTTATGTCTGATTATTTGAAATCGTATCCCAATGAAAAAGGTTATTTCGGCGAATACGGCGGTTCTTTTGTACCGCCGGAATTGCAGGTTGAAATGGATAAAATCACAAACGCTTATTATTCCATAAGCAAATCCCATGAATTTATTTCTGAACTGCGGAGTATCAGGAAGCACTTTCAGGGGCGCCCAACTCCGACATATTTTTGCCGGAACCTTTCAAATATAACCGGCGGGCGGATTTACCTCAAAAGGGAAGATTTAAACCATACCGGAGCCCACAAGCTGAATCACTGTATGGGAGAAGGTCTCCTTGCAAAATATATGGGCAAGAAAAGACTGATAGCCGAAACAGGAGCAGGCCAGCACGGAGTTGCCCTTGCTACGGCGGCGGCCTATTTCGGTCTTGAATGCGAAATTCATATGGGAGAAGTTGATATCGCAAAAGAACACCCGAATGTTATACGCATGAAACTGCTTGGCGCGGAGGTTATACCGGTAACACACGGACTTAAAACCCTGAAAGAGGCCGTCGATTCCGCCTTCGACGCCTATCTGAAAGATCCGGTCAATACTATTTACTGCATCGGCTCGGTGGTCGGTCCGCATCCCTTCCCCATGATGGTCAGGGATTTCCAGCATGTTGTCGGCGTAGAGGCGAGAGAGCAGTTCCTTGAAATGACAGGTGAACTTCCGGATACAGTAGCGGCCTGCGTAGGCGGCGGTTCAAATTCTATAGGTATTTTTTCCGGATTTCTTGAAGACGAGGCTGTCCGGCTTGTCGGAGTAGAACCCGCCGGACGATCCACAAAAATAGGGGACCATGCGGCCAGCTTGACCTACGGAACACCGGGCGTTATGCACGGATTCAAGTCCTACATGCTGCAGAATGAAAAAGGCGAACCGGAGCCGGTATATTCCATCGCGAGCGGACTCGACTATCCCGGTTCAGGTCCCGAACACTGCATGCTTCATGATTTAAAGCGCGTCGACTATACGGTAGCAGATGATGAAGAATGTCTGGACGCTTTTTATACACTCTCAAAAGTTGAAGGTATTATACCCGCCCTCGAAAGCGCTCACGCAGTCGCATACGCGATGAAATTTGCAAAGGAATTCCCCCGTAAATCAATTCTGGTGAACCTGTCAGGCAGGGGCGATAAGGATATAGATTTTATTGTTGAAAATTACGGTTTCAGGCAATAATTCCTGTCTTTCAAAACACATACTGTTTAGAAGGCAGCAGCGGGAAAAGATGAGGCGCGGCGGTTCAGGACCCTTTAGCAGGCTCTGTTCCGTCCCGCCTCTTTTGCCTTATACAGGGCATCGTCTGCCCTGGCTTTTAAATTGTCAATATTGTCCGCCTGCTCCGGAAAACAGGCGACGCCCATACTTGCGGTCAGGCTGAATCCGGGATGGTCCCTGAAGGGAATTTTCGCCATTTTTCTGCAAACCGCATTGCAGATTTTGAGTGCAGTCTTGTGATTGGTGTCGGGCAGTATAAAAGTAAATTCATCGCCGCCATAACGGGCCAGAATATCGGTGTTCCGGTAATTTTTTTTGAAAACATCCGCGGCGGCCAGAATGACCGAATCACCAAAGGCTTCGCCGTATTTTTTGTTTATCTGGCCGAAATGATCAAGATCGACCATAACAAGACTCATGTGCTTCTTTTTGAAAAAGGCATCGGTAAAACTGGTTTTGAGCGCGTCATCAAGGAAGCGTCTGTTGAATAATTGGGTAAATTCATCTGTTATCGCCCGTTTTTTCGCCGCTTCACCCCACCGGACCATTTCGGAAACAAGGGAACCGGTATTCTGGAGGCGCTGTGTGGTAATTTTCAGCATATTGGTCAGAATAATGACCGACATTTCGGGGCGGATGTCCATCAGGGAGTATAAATTGTCCGCGCTCAGTGAAAACAGATAGGTATCTGCAAGAGCCGTACAAGTAGCTGACCGGGGAGCGTGTTCGATAATCGCCATTTCACCGAAAAAACTGCCCTGCTTTATTTCAGCCAGTATTGCTTCCTTTCCGTCAGCCAGGGTGATTGAGATAGCGACTGCGCCCGTTGCGATTATAAACATTTCATTTCCGGGATCACCCTCGGTGAAAATACGCTGGCCTTTTGTATACTCCAGTCCTTTCATTAAGGAAAACAGGACCTCTATCTGTTCATAGGATAAACCGGAAAAAACAGCGGCCGATTTCAGAATAGCATATATACGTTCGTCCATGCTTATTCCTCCCTATCTTCGGGAAACAGAATTTTATTACCGCCCCGCGCTCGTCCGACAAGGGGTAAATCCTGGGAAAGTTTTATAAGTTCCGCAGGATCATTTGTATGATCCGGATACAGGGAAATGCCTATGCTGACGGAAAGCGTAAAGGGTTTATTGCCGGTCACCGGGCTTATATCGAGGGTATTCATAAATTGGCGGAGAACTTCCGCAAACTGAAAAGCCGCTTCCCTGCCGCTTCCGGGCAGAAGAAAGGCCATTTCATTTCCCATAAATCTCACCAGAACAGCATTTTCCGGAAGAATTGACGGAAGGGCTTTTGCGATAAGGATCAGGGCATCGTCGCCTGCGGCATGGCCGTATGTATCATTAATCAGTTTGTAGTTATCCGGCTTCATCATTAACAGCGCGGCGCGGTCCGTCAGCAGGGAAGAAATATTTTCTTCGAGAAAGGTTTTATTTTTAAGGCCGGTGAGTTTATCGCCATACACCTGTTCGCGGAGCTGATTTACAAGAGGAGAATTATCCTTGAACAGGGAATTTGCCTCACGGATTCGCGCGGAAGTTACCCTGATAAACGAATGCAAAAGCCATGCCCCTGTTCCGGGATATTCCGCAACGAGGTCGGTAAATGTCGTTTTTTCCGAGGGGAAGCGAAGCAGACTGCAGCGGGTCGATGCGACAGCTTTTGCGTTCCGTTTTGCGGCAGTCATAAGATCCATTTCGCCGAAATAATCGCCGCCAATATACAAAGCTATTTCTCTGCTCTTGCCTTCCTCGGTCTGGATTATGGAAACTTCACCGTCCTCTACTATATATAAGCAGTCGCCGGGATCGCCGGCGTCAAAAATGACATCCCCGGCGCCAAATGAAATAAAATCGGAATGAGCTATTATGCTTTCAATTTTTTCCCCATCAAGGGATGAAAACAGTTCTGTTTTTCCCAGAAGAGTATGCATTACTCTCAGCATATCATGAAATGGGGAAAAATTCATTTTTTTTTGATAAAATTCATTTTTTTGTATTGACCTTTTTTGTTTCTACCAGTAGAATCCAATTGTTACTATCAATAGTAACAAAAAAAGGAGAGATACTCATGAAACTGTTAAAAACTATACTGCTTCCGGTTTTTTTTGGCATTATGCTGTTTACAGGCTGCACGGAAAAAAAAGCGTCAGCCTCCGGAGAAAAACTATACACTATCGGCATATCAAAAATTACCGCGCATCCCGCGCTTGACGCTGTAGAACAGGGCGTTATGGATGAGTTGGCTGAACGGGGCATCAACGCCGTCTATGACCTTCAGAACGCCAGCGGAGATGTAAATACCGCTATGCAGATTGCAACGAAATTTAAATCGGCCCGGGTTGACGCCATTGTGGCAATAGCAACGCCGACAGCAGTCGCGGCGGCGGCGGCCACCCGGGATATTCCCGTCATTTTTGCAACAGTCACTGATCCCGTCGTGGCAGGGCTTGTTACCACAGTCGAACACGGAGAAGGAAATGTGACAGGACTGTCGGATGCGCTTCCCATTTATGAAAATATATCACTGTTTCAGAGAATTGCAGGGATCAAAACTCTCGGCTATATATATACCACTTCAGAGGCGAATTCGGCGGCATCCTTTGCGGAACTTCAGGATGTCTGCAAAGAGCTGGGAATTACACTGATAGCCCAGTCAATAACAAACTCTTCCGAAGTAAAGCAGGCGGCCGAAGTTATCATAAAAAGGGTCGACGGAATTTACCTGACCACTGACAATACCGTATACTCGGCCCTGCCTGCCCTCATCGAAGTTGCCCTCGCAAATAAAAAGCCTATTTTTTCTATTGATCCCACAAGCGCGGAAAACGGCGGATGCCTTATCGCGCAGGGTTTTGATTATTACAAGGCGGGGAGAGCCACCGCCGATCTGGTAATAGAGGTTTTGAATGGTACCCCTCCTTCCGAAATTCCCGTAAAATTTATTACAGACCCGGCAGAATCCGATCTGCTCATTGATCTTGACACCGCGAAAATATGCGGTATTACCATTCCGCCTGATGTTCTCGCAAGCGCGGGTAAAATTATTGAAAACGGCGTATTAACTGTAAAATGAACAAAAGAGGCACAGGATTATGATTCTGGGAATTTTAACTGAAGGCTTAATATACGGCATAATGGCCCTTGCCGTTTTTATCACCTTCCGGGTACTTGACTTTGCGGACATGACAACCGACGGGTCCTTTCCGCTTGGCGCGGCCGTGATGGCTGTTCTGTTAACGGCAGGAGTAAAT
The DNA here is from genome assembly GCF_022376835.1 of Brucepastera parasyntrophica. Classification (GTDB taxonomy): domain Bacteria; phylum Spirochaetota; class Spirochaetia; order Treponematales; family Treponemataceae; genus Brucepastera; species Brucepastera parasyntrophica. The sequence continues at coordinate 2,750,798 of NZ_CP084606.1, read as the reverse complement.
CCCTTTATTTCGATGTTTGCAGCCTTTCTTGCCGGGGCCGCGGCGGGATCGGTTACAGCCATAATTCACGCGAAACTGAAGGTCCCCGGCCTTTTGGCGGGGATACTTACCATGACAATGCTCCACTCAGTTATCCTGCGGGTCATGTCAAGCCGGGCAAATCTCTCGCTACTCAGGGTGCAAACCCTTTTCAAGGAAATAACAGATTTTGCGGCACGGTATAATCTTGAAACGTATGGAGTATTGATTTTTCTGATACTTTTTGCGGCAGTTATCATAGTAGTCCTCACTCTTTTTTTCCATACGGATTTCGGAATAACGCTGGGCGCGCTGGGGTCCAACCAGCAGCTGATAATTTCCCAGGGGATGAATCCTGAAATTATAAAACTTACCGGCATCTGTCTGGCTAACGGCCTTGTCGGAGTTTCAGGGGCGCTTTCCTGTATGTACCAGGGTTTTGCCGATGTGCATTCGGGAACCGGAACAGTCGTCGCCGGTCTTGCCACTGTCATGATAGGGGAATTTCTGATCCGCTCGAACCGTATTTCAGTACAGCTGATTCGCGTTATCCTCGGTTCAATAGTTTACAGGGGAATAATGTATGCAGGACGCCAGTACGGATATCTGATTAACCTGACCGCGAATGATCTGAAACTTATTACCGGGGTGCTGATAATCATCTGCCTTATCGTTTCGCAATACGGACACCGGCTTCTGTCAAAAAAGAGGAATAGTTCAAATGCTGAAAACTGAAAATATTTCACTGGTATTCAATTACGGAACTCAGGATGAAAACACAGCCCTGAAAAATATATCGCTCACTATAAACACCGGAGATTTTGTCACAGTCATTGGTTCAAACGGCGCAGGAAAAACCAGCCTCTACAATATTATCGCAGGGACATACAAGCCGACATCGGGGCAGATTTTTCTGAAAGAAAAAGACATAACCCGGATGCCTGAATACAAAAGGGCCCGGTATATTGGAAGGATATATCAGAATCCGCTTTCAGGGACGGCAGGAAAAATGTCGGTTGAAGATAATATGGTAATCTGCCACCGGAAGGGATACAAGGGACTCGGGATAAGTTTGAACAATACCCTGCGGGCGTATTTCAGGGAACGCCTTGCCGAACTTGATATGGGCCTCGAAAACCGCCTGCAGGATAATGTTGAACTGCTCTCGGGCGGACAGAGGCAGGCCCTTACCCTGCTTATGGCAGTCCTTTCCGAGCCGGACATTCTTCTGCTTGACGAACACACCGCGGCCCTGGACCCGCGGAACGCGGAAATCGTCATGAATCTGACCCGGCGGTTCGCCGAACGCTACGGGCTGACGGTCATGATGATAACCCATAACATGAGTCAGGCAATAGAATACGGCAACAGGCTGCTTATGATGGATTCGGGAGAAATCATATTTGACATTAATGAAGAGGAAAAGAAAAAGCTGAGCATTGATGAAATTGTAAAACGGTTCCGCACCCTGAAAAAGAAGGAACTCGTGAATGACGAACTGCTGCTTAACCTCTGACTCCTGTATATGGATGGGGCAAAATAACAGGCCCGGCATCACCATTTAAAAGTTGAGGCCTGTATACCAAGTGCAATCCTGTAATATTGGGGATCGGCAAAAACAACTGAAAATGAAGCATAGAACAAACTGATGCTCACTTTGGCGCCGATTTCAGGCCCGCTGAAATTATAATACTCCGATTGTACTGTGCTTATGTAGTACCCCCAAAAGCTTCAAGTCCGAAAATGCCCAAATCATAGCGGAGCAGTCCGTAAACGGGAATATCTATCAGCGTTTCGGAATCATCACCGGTCCCGGAAGTAATCATATTAAAGCCGAGCTGAACGCCGGCAGTCAGATTGTGCAGCAGCCTGATTCTTCCGCCTACATGCACCGATCCCCGCAAGGTCGATAAAAAAGTGACCACTTTATCCTCGCCGTGATTAGCGGCACCTTCTCTTTCTTCACCCATCAGGCCGAATGAAAGTCCCGCCCCAAGGTCCAAGCCAAACCTGGCTTTTTCCGCGGCAACCACGCCGGACCCTATCATCAAAAGAAAAAAAGACATCAAACAGAGTTTTTTCATTTATTCTCCTCTCCGGACATTTTTCTGTCAATCCGGAACACCTTCAAACCTGTATAAACAACCGCTCGTTTCATTTGCTGCAATGCGGAACAGCATAACAATATTATATAATTTTACTCCGAAAAAACAAATAACGGGTGTAAATTATTTAATTTACACTAATCCTGAATTTGTGCAGAGGATTTCCCGCGGGGAGGTTCAGCTGCATTATCCCCTATTTGACTTTTATTTTTCCCGGCAATATATTTTCTAGTATGGGTTTTCCCATTTTATTCACTGGAGGAAAAAATGAATAAAACAAAACTGCTTTTAAGCACATTTATAGGCCTTACTTTTCTGGCAATCCTCTCTTCCTGCGGAGGACAGACGGTTAAACTGGATGCCCGGAAAAATGTTGTAACAGAAGATCCCGCCGACTATCTGAGCTGGACCTTCAACGGTCAGACATTTAAAGACCAGTATGACGCGGCTTCAGGAGCGAGCAAGTCGGCGTCAACAGCCCGGTTTGATACGGTCCGTTTCGATACGGAAGCGACCAAACAGCCTGCCCTGCCTATGTCATTGCGCAACCTGCTTCTTTTCCCGCTGGCGCCGCCTGAGGTAATGGAAGCTGACGCCCTGACCGTTACCCAGAACGGGAAAGCCCTTCAGGTCCGCTTTGTACACCGGGGAACAGCTTATGAGCTGACCACCGATTCAGACGGAAAATTCGATGTTCTCACCGGCGCAAAGACGGCCTCACGCATTGCGGAGAATATCGGAGGGGAATTTGTACTGCTGCCTGAATATGTAAAAGACGGCGGAAATACGGAAAACATGGCCGACCTTGACTGGAACAAGATAGCACTGATTCCCGATACCTATAATACCGCGGCGTCCCGCTGGTATGAAGGAAAACTTGATTTCGGTTTCGCAAACAATATTCTGACCATCAAGGGAACTCTGAACGAAAAAAAATAATATCCGTTTTCTGCTGAAAATCTTTCAGGTCCGGAAAACCGGAAAGATTTTCAGCAAAGACTCTTTTTCCCGCGGGTAATTCAATTTTCAATATACAAACAAAATCTATTGTGGTTCCCATGCTGGAATAATTCCGAAAAAACGTTACAATAAAATACCTCGCAGCAGAACAGCGAGGTGTTTCGTTCTCCCATGAAATTGGTCTCGGGTTTAACACCATGGAACCTATAAAAATTAAAGTTTTTATAGGTTTTAATAAAAAACGCAGCAGCGCAGCGAGGTATTAAACCCTCGCCTCGAATAAAACGGATGAGCCTTCAGTCTTATAAAACTATTGAAGCAAAAACCGGCATAACCCGGTCAATGCTGCCCGAATCGTTTTTAATTTCCCTGTACCGGGTACTCGCTCCTTACCGGGGCTGTGCCCACGGATGCCGTTACTGTGACGGCCGGGCGGAAAAATATTATGTGGAAGGCGATTTTGAACGGGATATCTGCGTCCGCGCCAATCTGCCTGAACAGGTGTCCGCAGACATGGAAAAAAAGTTACAGCCCGTGAATACGGCGCTCTGTGCATGAGCTCGGGAGTAACTGACATTTACCAGCCCCTCGAGAAAGAACTGAAACTGACAAGAAAAGCACTTGAGCTTCTTGCCCCGGCAGGAGTGCCGATAGTCCTTCTTACAAAAAACGATCTCATTGTCCGCGACTTTGATATACTTGCAGAGTTTCCCCATGTTCTTGTCGGCGTTACCCTGACAACCGCCAATCCGGAAAAGGCCGCTGTTCTTGAACCGGGAGCCTCTCCGCCGCAGGAAAGACTCGAAATTATCAGGAAGGCAAAGCAGAGGGGATTTTCCAGCGGAATATATGCAATGCCCCTCTGTCCGGGAATTACGGGCACGCCGGAAGAAACGGAGCGCCTTTTTTCTGCGGCAAGGGAGGCCGGCGCTGATTTTATATATCCGGGCGGACTGACTCTCAGGCCGGGCTGCCAGAAAGATCTTTTTGTTGAAACAGTAAAACATAATTACCCTGACGTACTGTCCCTGTATGACATGGTATACAGGGAAAACAGGCAGTCGGGCATTCCGCTTCCGGCATATGAGTATCCTCTCATACTAGGCCGGAATAAAATGCTGGAAGAGATGGGAATGCCCCAAATGGTGCCTCACCGTGTATACCGCGATCTGCTTGCCCCGCCGGACAGCCTTTTCGTGCTGCTCATTCACATGGAAAATTTATATTCGCTCCATAAAACAGACACGGCCCCGCTGAAAAAGGCAACAGGCCGCTATGCGGAATGGCTGAAAACCGAGCGGACGGCGCTCAGGCGGAAAAAATATCTCCCGGACGGAAACGGTCCGTTTCCGCTTACCGGTATTCTTACCTCAAAACTTGAACAGGCCTGCGCAGCTTATTATAACACTTATAACAAGACTTATTATAAGTGTTATAATAAGCCGGAAAACAGTATTTCGATTGCGGATATTCTCGGGAATGAAAAACTCGCAGCCTTTGTTTCGGAAATTATTCTGGAAAATAAATATCTTGATTATACAACGCTTACACTCCGGACCTGACGAAATCTGTTTCAGACCGAATGAAAACCGGCGGGAATATTTCCCGCCGGTAATTTTTTGTGTTATTCCGCTCAGCGGGCCGTATTATTTCCTGCCTGTTCCGGCCTTTTTTGCCGGCCCCTTTTTCGCGGAAAAGGTTAACTCGACAACCTCTTCCATCCGCGTAACCGGATGAAAGGTTATACCCTTTCTGACGTGTTCGGGAATGTCATCAAGGTCCCTTAGATTAGCCTTTGGAATTATAATCTCCTTTGTCCCGTTTCTCCGCGCGGCAATGGTTTTTTCCTTGAGCCCACCTATGGGAAGGACCTGTCCGGTCAGGGAAAGCTCGCCGGTCATGGCAAGAGCAGGTTTGATCGGCCTGTTTTTCATTAATGACAAAAGAGCTGTCGCCATCGTAATACCCGCGGAAGGACCGTCTTTTGGGGTCGCGCCTTCAGGTATATGGAGATGAATCTGCTTTGTTTCATACCAGGCCGCGTCAATTTCACCGGACGAAGTCATATAATGTTTTACCCAGGACCATGCGATTGACGCAGACTCCTTCATAACATCGCCCATTTGTCCGGTGAGGTGGACACCTTCCTTGCCGGGATTTGAAATCGCTTCAATAATAAGCGTATCTCCTCCCATACTTGTCCAGGCAAGTCCTACGGCCGTCCCCGGGATGTCCGCTCTTTTTTCGGAATCTTCCCGGAACATGGGCTTCCCGAGAATCTTCTTTATTGCTTCGATATCGGGAGTGAATTTTTCCGTTCCCGGTTTTTCGCCGAATACGATTTCAGTGGCAAATTTCCGGTGGATTTTGTCCAGGTTTTTTTCCAGATTGCGGACTCCGGCTTCCCTGGCATAACCGTTCGCGATAAACAGCAGGGAATCCTTGTCATATTTAACCTGATTTCTGCCGAGTCCGTTCCGTTTGAGACTTCGGGGAACCAGATACTTCCTGGCGATTTCAAGTTTTTCAGTATCAATATAACCTGACAGCTGTATGATTTCGGCCCGGTCAAGAAGAGGTCCCGGAATCGAGTCCAGCGTATTTGCGGTTAAAATGAACAGAATATTTGAAAGATCAAAAGGCAAATCAAGATAATGATCGCGGAACGCCACATTCTGTTCGGGATCAAGCACTTCAAGGAGGGCGCTCGAAGGGTCGCCCTGAAAGCTCTGCCCCATCTTATCAACTTCATCGATCATAAAAACAGGTGAATTTGTCTTTACGATTTTGAGTCCCTGAATGATTTTTCCCGGCATGGCTCCTATGTAGGTCCTGCGGTGGCCCTTTATTTCAGCCTCGTCCCGCATCCCCCCGACCGAAAAGCGGAAAAATTCCTTGTTCATTGCGCGGGCGATGGAACGGCCCACACTCGTTTTTCCGACGCCGGGAGGGCCGACCAGAAGGAGAATGGACCCCTTGGTGTCCTTTTTCAGTTTGCGGACCGCCAGATATTCGATAATCCTTTTTTTGACATCTTCAAGACCGTAGTGGTCGCCGTCAAGTACGGCCCGGGCTTCCTTCAGATCAAAATTTTCATTCGGAGACGGAAGCCAGGGAAGATTCACAATTGTTTCAAGGTAATTGCGGGTAATAATATATTCGCCGGAATTGGTTTCCATCAGAGCGAATTTCTCAAGTTCATTTTCAACAGTTTCCTTGGTTTCTCCTTCAAAATTGAAACTGTCTATTTTGTCTTTGAATTTCTGGTAGTCGGAAGTTTTTGCGTCGGTCGTTATGCCGAGTTCTTCCTTGATTGTTTTCAGTTCCTCACGAAGAAAATATTCCCGCTGGTTTTTCTCGATGCGGTTATTGATTTCGCTCTGTATTTTTTTCTGCACGCGGAGCAGTTCCTGCTCTTTCTTGATATATACCAGCACCTGTTCCATGCGCTGGCGCACATTGGTAATTTCAAGAATGCGCTGCTGGTCATGCTTATCTATGTTCAGAATGCTTGCGATAAAATCGGCAATTTTCCCGGGATGGTCAATATTCACCATATTGAGCCTCATTTCCTCGGAGAACAGCGGATTGTTTTCCGACAGTTCTTTCATTTCTCCGATAAGCGCGCGTGTGAGAGCTTTCACTTCAAAAGTGTCATCTTCCTCATCATCAAGATAATCAATGATGGCGAGCATGGGATCCCGTTCGCTCACTGTTTTCCTGATGCGGAACCGTTTTAAGGTTGAAACGAACACATTCAACCCGCCGTCCGGCAGGTTTATTTTTTTAATAACCCGCGCAACAGTACCTACCTGGCACAAATCGGAAACTGTTGTTGTGTCCGACTCGGTGTTTACCATACAGATACCGATAAAGCCGTCAGTCGAATATGCCTCTTCGACAACTTTTACATCATCCGAATTATTTATCATAATCGGAGTGAAGATGCCGGGGAAAATCGGGCGGCCCGTCAGCGGAATTAAAAAGAGTTTGTTCGGTAATAGTTGTTCAATTGGTACAATGTTTTTTTCTGCCATACTCATAATATCCTGAAAAAGATTGAAATGTCAAATATAGTCAACTTATCCGGATAATTTGACTGTTTCCGGTCGTAAGTGTTTCTGATGCAACGAATTGGTTAATTTTTTACATCAGAAAAGTAAGTAAAAGGAACGGCGTATTTTTACCGGCGCCGGTAAAAAAATTGCATTTCAGGAAAATCCGTGCTAGAATCTGCCTATGGGAAATGAAACAACAGAAGAAAAATACATTCGTCCGAGCTGGGATGAGTACTTTATGGAAGTGTGCAGGGCTATCGCAAAACGGGCTACCTGCGGGCGCGGACGCTCAGGCTGCGTTATTGCCCGTGATCACCAGATTCTGGTAACCGGCTATGTCGGTTCGCCGACGGGACTCCCCCACTGTGATGACGTCGGACATCAGTTCAAAAAAATGCAGCATGAAGACGGGACTGTCACCGAACATTGCGTGAGAACGGTTCACGCGGAACAGAACGCGATCTGCCAGGCGGCCCGTCTCGGAATCGCTATTGACGGCGCCACTCTGTACTGCCGGATGACGCCCTGCCGTACCTGCGCAATGCTTATAATTAACTGCGGGATTAAACGGGTTGTGGCGGAACGGCGTTATCAGGACAGTTCGGACACGCTTTCCATGTTCAGGCAGGCAGGAGTTACCATTGAGCATATTTTTGACGAAGTTCAGCAGTATGAAAAATAAAATACCTCGCCGCAGAGCAGCGAGGTATTTTTCTCTCCCGTGGAATTGGTCTCGGGTTTAACACCATGAGACCTACAAAAACTAACGTTTTTATAGGTTTTTATAAAAACCGCCGCAGAGCAGGGCAGACCTTCGGTCTGAGGGATTAAACCCTCGCCTCGAATAAACGGAACTGAAAAGAGGAAAGGCCGGAAATGTGGACCCGCGGCGGACCTGGGCTTCCATCTAATAGAAAAGAAGTATGGTTTCTTCTCTGCCGTCTTCTCCGGTTACCATAACGGTTTCGCCTTCCATTGCCCTGTTCACCTTATAAAAACCCATTCCAGGCCCGGCGACCATTGTAACAATTATGTTCGGCACACCTGGCTGGAATTCGGAAAAGTAAAAACAGTATTGCAGTCCGTCGTTCAGCGTAATAAAAAAATTGGACCGTTTCGCGCCGGAAACAAAAGACTCACCCAGCACTTCCCTGCAGCTTCTGTTAAAAATGTTGACGGCGAATTCTTCCTGAGGATTGAACTCGGTATAACCGCGTTCCAGCATATAATCACGGATTGCTTCATGTCCGGCGGCCTCCTGTGAAAATACCGGAAACGCGATACAGCAGAAAAAACACAGGACGAAAATTACTCCCTTTTTCATATTCTCCCTCCTTCTTTACATTCAAACACGGCCTTTATCGTGGTATCGGAATTTCTCCGCAGTTATAAACAGAAAGACCTTTCCGGGAACAGCATACATAAAACCGGAAATGGAAGGCCTTTTATATGATGCTTTTGGAAAAGAAAACAGACGGTTGTATTGTATATCAAAGAAGCAAGTACAGCGTTTGAAGCAGGAACATCGTCCATCCAATGCAAAACACACACATATTTTTGTCTTTCCGTATTGAATTTCTGACAGAGTAATATAATTCGGGAAGATACACAAGTCTATAACTCTGCGCGTTTTCTTTTTTTGTCAGTAAAAATTGCAGCAGCACTCGGAAGTCAGTTTTTTACTGCCCGGCAGCACCTTCCTTCATATAACAGGCATAGACGCATTTCGCGTTTTCATACCCATGGCGGAGAATAAGGCTGAAATTTTCAGCGGTAGGCGTTGTCAGGGTTGTCGGATAATTCTGCACGGACAGAGCCTGCTCCGCGGTCATACAGCTGCTTATCAGCTCCCTGGCGGCATCAGGGGATAATCCGCCCGATTCCGAAATTTCAGCGGCAGAATTCCCGATCTTGATAAAAGCTCCTTCATTCTGCTTTACAACATATGAATATATGTTCCGGCAGCGGAGCGAGCCGACCTGGTCCATTGCTATATCAAGAAGTCTTTTCAGATTTGAAGGAGACAGACTGGGCTTCCGTTTTTTTACGGCAATTGAAGCCGACGCGTCACAGACAAGCAAATAGTTGATTTCAGCATCCAGACCGCGGCCGATTTTATAGAGGGCTTCCAGTCCGAGATTATCGTATACGCCTCCGTCCCACAGGTGGTAATAATCATCCAGAGGCGCCAGCTCCTCCCCTTCCCATTTTTGGCTTGTCCAGCGGTAGCCGCGCGCATTAATCCTGTACGGACCAATTAATGCAGGAAACCCGGCTGAAGCCGCTATTACGTTTGCAATGGAAAGCCCGGGGTTCTGGGTATAGCCTGTTTTGAAGTCACCCATATAATCCCGGCGGATACGGAAGCTTTTACCGGTCTCGTATGTTGTACAGTTAATTTCCCAGTACGGCAGAGCGGGTAATTCCTGAAGGTTCCCGTAAATTCCCCATTTCTGTTCCACAACACGGGCAAGGAGTTCAACCCGGTTCCACCAGTATTTCGGGGAAAAAGGAAGATCAAGCAAAACCGAACGCTGGATATTGTTTTCCATTATTGTTTTTTCAATTTCAGGAAGAACCCTGTCAAGGTACTCCGGCCCGGACGGCCATGCAAGGTTATTCTTCGCGAGAACCAGCCCGATGCACAGGCTGGCGCCCGAAACCGAAGAAATACTGGCAATCCGGTTAAAGAGCCCTGCCTCCGCCAGGAATTTAAGAATTCCCAGATGGAATATAGTAGCGCGGATTCCTCCGCCGGACAGTGCGAGTCCCAGTTTCAGTCCGTCTTTTTTCATGCAGTGCCTCCTGCCATACCGGAATAATGTATGGTACGCTGGCTACAAGTATACCGCAGAATATTTTATACCGCCATGTTTTTATTCCGCCGGGCAGGATTTTTACCGGCAACACGACCCCTGCTGTATCGGGGTTTCCAATACCATTATTTTCCGCAGGAAAAAAAAACAGCCTATTGACGGCGGAATAAAATAATTGTTTTATCCGGTCGGGTTTATTCGATAAGAATGAAACTGCCTTTCTGCGGCGGTTCCCGGAACAGGAAGGAAAACAGTATCACTTAATGGGATCATTATAATTATGGAGAATAGTTGTCAGTGTTTGTCCCACTGAATATCACAGTGTTTCAAGCAGCCATTCCCTGAACGCGGTATAATCCGCATCCATTTTTACGGACCGGTCCGGGAGGGCAAGAACCTTTTCAAGGCGCTCGGGTATTGACGGTTCACGGCCTATTGCCTTTTTTACCGTATCACCGAATTTTGCGGGATGGGCTGTTTCCAGGATCATGCCTATACATTTTTTTGCGCTGCAATCAGCCGCCCATTCGGGAGCAATATCTCTTCCGCCGCTCAGACCGGGCATTCCTTCGGGTACGGAAAAACCGGCAAGGAGCCGGGACATCGCGCCGTCCCTTGTATCGGTCCAGGCTTTCCAGCCGACAGCCCCATGAGGGTCAATAATATAACCGGTACGGTCATAACAGGAGCGGATGGCTTCCATTGTGCCGTCATCATCGAGCCAGTATCCGGCCATTATCCGGCGGGCTTCCTCAACCGTATACATTGCGGCGATGCGTTCATAATTGCTCGGGGCCCCGACATCCATTGCGTTCGAAAGCGTCGCAACCGAGGGCCGGGCTTCATATTGCCCGGAAGAAAGCCAGTCAGGAATGGTATGATTTGAATTGGTCGCGGCAATAAAACCCCTGATCGGCGCTCCCATTTTTTTCGCAAGAAGGCCCGATGTCAGGTTTCCGAAATTCCCGGACGGGACGGTTACGATCAGACTGGGCTGGTCAATCTTGTTGTCATGCCAGCTCCGCTGGTGTACCAGCAAAGCGCCATGAATATAATAGAAGGACTGGGGAAGAAGGCGGGAAATATTAATTGAATTTGCCGAAGAAAGCCGCAGCTTTTCCCGGAGCGATTCATCGGTAAAGGCCGTTTTCACAAGTTTCTGGCAGTCATCAAAACTCCCTGAAACAGCCAGGGCCCGTACATTTTCATCAAAGGTCGAAAGCTGCTTTTCCTGCAGGGGTGAAATTCTCCCTGTCGGGTACAGGATGGTAACATCTATTCCGGGTACTCCGTGAAAAGCGCTTCCGACAGCGCTGCCCGTGTCGCCCGAAGTCGCGACCAGAATATGCAGGGGGTCATTTTCATCTCTGTTAAAAAACGCCATAACGCGCGCCATAAACCTCGCCCCGAAATCCTTAAAGGCGCAGGTAGGCCCGTGAAACAGTTCCAGTACATAGGTAGTGCGGTCAATTGGGGCAACCGGGGCCGCAAAGGGATAGGCGTCCACGATGATTTCCATCAGATCGCCTTCCGGTATTTCATCTTCAATATATAGTTTTGCGGTTTCAAAGGCGATATCCCGGAATGAGGGAACCGGATTTCGGTATACAAGGGATTTTGAAAGCTGGGGAATGGTTACAGGCATATAGAGACCGCCTGTTTTATGACTCATTCCTTCCATGACAGCCGTTCTGAAAGAAACCTGGCGGGAAGAATCCCTGGTATCACTATATAACATGCACATACTATATCACAGGAAAAGAATTCGGGCAATGGAAAAGAAAGTGTGGTATACTTTCCGGTATGATTGCTATCAACAATTATATAGACGCCGCCATTCTGAAACCCGAATTTACCGTCCAGGAAGTTGCGGCGGCCATTCAGGACTGTATAACCTGGAATACCAAGACAGTCTGCGTCCGTCCCTGCGATATCGGACTCGCAAAAAAACTTACAGCCGGAACAGATACAGGGGTGAGCTGTGTCCTGGCGTTTCCGCACGGTTCGGTTCCTTCGTCCGTAAAAATCTGTGAAGCTGAAGATTATATCGCGCAGGGCGCGGATGAAATTGATATGGTTGCCAACATCGGAATGATCAGGTCCGGGGAATGGGATTATGTTGCCCGGGATATTTCCGCTGTCACCAAAATATGCAAAAGCAGCGGGATCATCCTGAAAGTCATTCTGGAAGTTTTTTTTCTCACTCCTGAAGAAATAGTCCGGGCGACAAAGGTCTGCGCCGGCTGCGGGGCGGACTTCGTAAAAACTTCAACCGGTTTTGCAGGAGGCGGCGCAACTGAAAAAGCGGTACAGCTTATGCTGGACGCGGCCGATGGACACATCAGGGTCAAGGCCTCGGGCGGCATAAAAACGCAAAAAGAAGCGTTCAGCTTTATTGAAATGGGCGTGGAACGCCTCGGTATCGGATTTGCTTCAAACAGGGCGGTTATTCAGGGACAGCCTGAATCTGATAATCAATCCGAAACCTATTGAGCGGATAAAGCCGGGTTACGGAGACGCCGCGGCAACTGATATAGCATATTTTTGACCGGTACAAAAACTCCGGTTCTTTACGTCAGCCGGGAACGAAACAGAGTAAAAAAACACCGTTACGGATTGTTTTATCAAAAATATGGGGCTATACTTCAAATATCCGGACATAAAAAACCCGCCGGAAAAAGTATATGATGATTATGTAAAGCAGTCGGAGGCCCTTATGAAATGTAAACTGATAAAAACAAAGGCAATTTTGATAACTGCCCTTATGGTTTTATGTTTTTCAGGGTGCGACCAGTCAACTGCTCCTGAAAATAATAATACCAATCCTGTAAATCCGCCGGAAGGGTTCTGGACAGGGACCGATGTCAATCCGAAAGTCGGCAACAGGGAAACCAGTCTCAATGCGATATTCGATAATAGTACTCTTGGTGAGACCGTATTGACCTTTACGGAAGCGGAATGGAATAAACTCCTCCAGTATTATGACCAGAACCCGAAAAATGAAGAATCCGTATACGCAAACTATGCCTACAAAAAGGGAGATTCCGTATGGCGGCTGAATAACATAGGCGTACGTATCAGGGGAAACACCAGCCGCCGGAGGCCCGAGGGGGCCACAGGGGGACGCACAGCAGTTCGAATCCCGCCTACCACCACGCCCATTTCAAGGTCGATTTTGAGGAATGGCTCGATGACGATGATGATAACAAAATGTCCGGAGCCATGAAGGGTGTAAATCTGAAATGGTTTAAGGGCGACCCCATGCATGTCCGGGAAATATACTGTTATGACCTTTTTAAACGCTACGGTGTATGGACGGCCCCGAGAGCTTCATATACAAAGCTTACCATAATAATCGGAGGCGATGTGGCCTATTACGGCGTATACGCCATGATTGAGGAAATAAACAAGCAGTTCCTGAAGGGCCGGAAAGATTTTGACGGCGACGCCGGAAATCTGTGGAAGTGCTGCTGGGCCGGCGGAGCAGGGCCTGATCTCGTAAACAGGGGATATTATTCTGTCGGGGTTGAAGATATCCACCTTGATGAAAGCCAAAGCAGACGTTACGATTATGATCTGAAAACTAATAAAACAGCTCTTACAACCGCATACAATCAGCTGCTCAGTTTTATAGACGGACTCAATAATCTGAATGATTCAAATCCGGCGGAGATAAAAGCGTGGTTTGAATCAAAAATGGATATGGACCTTTTCTTAAAAACTTATGCGGTAAATGTAGTATGCGGTATGTGGGATGATTACTGGAATAACAAAAACAATTATTACCTGTATTTTGATGAAGACGGGAAAGTGTATTTCATTCCCTATGACTATGACAATACGCTGGGAACATCAAATGATCTTTACTATTTTGGCGACGCCGGCACAAAAGACCCGCTCCATTGGGGACAGGACGACGAGCGTCCGCTGCTTACCAAAATTCTGCGGGTTGATGAGTTCAAAGCCAAATATGTACAATACCTCAAGGAACTGGTGAACGACCAGAACAGCTATTTTACCTATACAGCGAGCAAACAGCGCATAGACACCTGGCACGCCATTATAGCCGGTTCTGTGGATAACGATACGGTGGCTGACTATGATTCTGAGAGCTACAAGTCTATTTATGACGCGCCGGCCCCTGGGGAACGACATCTTTTTACCGGCTGCTGAGCGGAGACGATTCAACAAATTTCTTTAAGGCAAAGGCCGCCATGGTCAACGGTGTGCCGTAAATGAATGGAACATCCGGTATTGAATTTTTTCAGCGCCGGATATTTTCAGATACAGTTACTTGTCATCTTTTTTGTCCGGCTCATCCTTTTTTGAATACAGGTAGCGTTTTATTTTCTGGCTTGGTGTTTTTTCAAATTCATCAACAGGTTCGACCTTGTCAATTTTGGAAAAACGGTTCACCTGATTGTTTACAAAGAATTTTATTTCATTCAGGATCGATTCCCGGGTATACTGCAGCCGGTAGGCAACTTCCGATACGGCATCATTAACAAGTCCGGATACGACCTGCCCGGGGTCTGGGGATTTTTTTCAGCTTCTGCTTTCAGCTTGTCTTCATCAAGCTGTACAAGCGCGACGAGTGAGGAATTATCACCCTCAACGACCAGGGAATCCGTAACAAGGGGGTGCTGGTTAAGCACAAATTCAATATCTTCCGGATAAATATTTTCACCGCTTGCTCCAAGGATCATGTTTTTTGAACGGCCCTTGAGAGACAGTCTGTTTTTTTTATCAAAAAGACCGAGGTCGCCTGTTTTAAACCATCCGTCGCCGGTAAATACGGATGCCGTTAATTGCGGATCATTATAGTATCCCTTCATAACATTAGGACCTTTCGCCACAACTTCTCCGACTCCGGTTTCAGAATCGGGATCGAGAATCTTCAGTTCCACGCCGGGCATTGCAAAACCTATTGTTCCGGGCTTCGTCTGCTTCGGGCCGGCGCCGGCAAGCAGGGGAGAAGTTTCCGTCAGACCATATCCTATGGCATAGGGAAATTTTGCTTCTTTCATGAATTTTTCGACCACAGGGTCAACCTTTGATCCGCCGATCCCGAAAAAAACAAGCCTGCTGCCGAAAGTTTTTTTAAGAGACCTCCCTGCGATCCGGTGGAAAATTTTCCTGAACGGAGGCATTTTGTACAGCCGGCGGACAGCAGGTTTTTCCGTGAATGTCGGAACAACCTTGTTTTTATATATTTTTTCTATAATTGCGGGGACACTCAGCATCAGTGTCGGGCGTACAATTTTCAGTGCGCTGAGAAGGCTTGAAACCGTGGGATTTTTTTCCAGGTAAAATATGCAGGCCCCGTTAAGTATAAACATTAAAAAACCTATCGTAAATTCGTATACATGGGATAGAGGCAGGATAGACAGCCCTATATCGAATTTATTTATCCGCTGGAAAAACTGTCCCTGAATAGCCGTAAAAACAACATTCTTGTGGGTCAGCTCCACACCTTTTGAACGGCCGGTGGTTCCTGAAGTATAGATAATTGAAGCCGTCTCGTCTTCCGTAATAAACACTTCAGGAGCATCACCGGTGCGCTGCTCCGCTCCTGAGGTAACTTCAAAGTCATCTATTTTTATCACCGTAGAAACTCCTGCGCCTGAGGGGTCCGGGAGTACGTCCATAAGCCTGGAAGAAATAATGAGGGTTTTTGCCCCGGAATGCTGTACGCAGGCGATAACTTCATTAGTGGTAAATCCGGGTAAAAGGGGAACAGCTATTGCTCCAAGCGAAACTATGGCAAAATAGGCTATCCCCCAGTTCGGACTGCTTGGACTTAACAGGGCGACCTTATCTCCTGCGTTTACGCCAAGCCGGTATAAAAGATTTTTTACCGTGTTTATTTTTTCACCGACCTGGTCATATGACAGGGGCTCACTGGAAACAAAGGCAAGCGCCGGCCTTGGCCCGAATTTTTTAATGCTGTTTTCCAGTAATCCTGTTAATGTATATGCTCCTACATCCTGTATTGTTTCCACCGGTTTCTCCCGTTATCAGTCATTTTTGACAGTTTCAGGTATGTTTAAAACAGACCCTGAATCACTAGATATAATATAATCATTTTATGCTTATATAGCCTATAAAATACAGAGAAGTAACAGTCAAAGTTTATATCCGGGGAGAATATTTTGCCGGCATCTTTGAAAAACGGATAACGGTTTTTTTCAACCGGATAAAATTCTGGAGACAAAGGCGATAGTTATACAGAAATAATCAAGGAAAATTGCGGTTCACATATTTCCTGATCGCATCAGACACAGGACGCCGGGCAGGATATATTCCTCCTTCCCGGCGGTTCAGGGAAAAAGGGTTCTGTTATTTCCAGATATTTTCCCGGACAAAGGTATCATTTCTGTCAAAGCCGACCGAAATAATTCCTATCCGGGTCCCTGTATACAGTTCGATAAAATCCACATATTCGCGGGCTTCTGCCGGAAGATCATCGTAAGACCGGCATTCCTTCAGGGAAGTGTTCCAGCCTTTAAAGGTTTTCAGTATGGGGGTGGCCTTATTGAGATCTTCTATCGAAGCCGGAAATTCTTCCACAATTGTTCCGTCGATATTATACGCTATACAGGCCTCGACAGTATCCAGTGTGTCATATACGTCAAGATGGGTCAGCGCCAGTGTGTCTATCGAATTTGAACGGCAGGCATAACGGAGCGCGACCAGGTCAAGATACCCGCAGCGCCGCGGTCTGCCTGTTGTGACACCGTATTCACGGCCCGTGTCCCGCACAAAATTGTAAAGCTCGCTCTGACTGTCGGCATTGAATTCGGTCGGCATCGGTCCATTGCCAACTCTGGTGGAATAGGCTTTAAAAACGCCCAGAACCTTATCTATTGCGCGGGGTCCTATACATCCGCCTATGGCAGCTCCTGCCGCCGATGAAAAACCAGATGAAACATAGGGATATGTCCCAAGATCAAGATCGAGAAGAGCGCCCTGAGCGCCCTCAAACAGGATTTTTTTGCCGCGGGCATTCCATAATTCTGTTGTCAGATTCACCTTCATTGAAAGCAGCCGGTCGAGATAGGGTTCAAGAAAAGCCCTGTCGGCGTCTTCAAGGTCATCCATTTTTTCTTTCCAGGTCAGATCAGCAAGACGGATGCTGTCTCTTTCACTTTTAAGGGCGTAGGTAATGCCGATGCCCCGGCCCGTTGTTCCTATAGGCCGCTTCCGCATTGAATCACGCTGTATATCAAGTTCACGGTAACGGGGCAGTACCAGATGGGCGCGGTCTGAGATAAAAACCCTCCCCTCCCAGTTAATGTTATGTTCTTTCAGCATAGCAAGTTCATTAAAAAGAGCTTCAGGATCGATAACCATTGCGGCGCCAAGATATACCGTATTATTCGGATGCAAAATACCGGATGGGACAAGATGCAGGGCATATTGTACTCCATTGTTTACAATAGTATGGCCGGCGTTGGCACCGCCGGAAAACCGGACAATGTACTGGGACTCATTGCCCAGATAGTCAACTACTTTTCCCTTACCTTCGTCACCCCATTGGGCTCCAATAACTACTACATTCATAATTCTGCATCCTTTTCCGGAACCCGGACAGTGGATTACCGGAATCATATTCTCTCCGGTTTTTCCAAGCACAAAAAAACCGGCTGCCATTCAATAGGCAAAACCGGAAGTTTGTTACACAGAAGAGTGTAACGGAAAAAAGTTTTTGTGTAAACGGACGGAATGGAAAAAGGAACTGCGACCCTCTTCAATAATGAGGTTCCGTGTGATATGCTGGTTTGATTATGGCACAGTCACTGGTAAAAAGCGGATCAAAACTTTCATTGCTTACATTTATTTCCCGTATTCTGGGCCTTGTCAGGGAAATGACAAAGGCTTCCTTTTTGGGGACCTCAGCGCTTTCGGACGCTTTCACGGTGGCCTTCATTATTCCCAACCTTCTGCGCAGGCTTTTTGCCGAAAACAGTATTTCAGTCGCCTTTATTCCGACATTCAGGCATTATCTCGAAGCGGACAATAAAACAGAAATCAAGGATTTCCTTTCCGCGGTGTTCACGCTTGTTTCTTTTTTAACAACTGTGGTCGTTATCATCGGCATCCTTATTGCTCCGCTGATCATCCCCTTTTTCGGAACAGCCACTTCGGAAACCATCCTGCTTACAAGAATCATGTTTCCCTATCTTGCCGTTATTTCAATTGCTGCTTTTTTCCAGGGGATACTCAATAGCATACGGATATTTTCACCGTCAGGTTTTACTCCCATCCTTTTTAATCTCTGTGTTATTGGCTGCACGTATTTATTGCATGAAAAGGCGGGAAACCCCGCCCGTGCGATGGCGATAGGAGTATTGATTGGCGGTATTATTCAGGCTGGTTTTCAGCTGCCCTTTGTGCTGAAAAGCGGCTTCCGGTTTTTCTTTGTTTCCCTGAAAAAAGCCTTTTCAAATCCCGGCACCAGAACTGTTCTGAAACTGATAGCGCCTACCATAATCGGGATGGCTGCATACCAGCTGAATGATCTTGTTTCCACCCTGCTTGCAGGCAATGCGGGTCCGGGTGTTGTTTCAAGCCTCCAGTATTCGCTCAGGCTCCAGGAACTGATATTGGGCATTTTCGCGGTTTCAATAGGGACCGTCATTTTGCCGGATTTATCGGGGCTTGCCGCAAGAAAAAACTGGGAATCATTCAACACCCTTTTGCTCCAGGCAATGAATACCATAGCCCTTATTACCATTCCGATAACATTTTTTTCCCTCGTTTCCGGAGAGAATATTATCATTCTCCTGTTCAAAAACAGAAATTTTTCGGAGGAATCAGTTTTTCTGACTCTTACCGCCTTTAACTGGCACATCAGCGGACTGTATTTTATTGCACTCAACAGGATTATCGCGCCCGCATTTTATGCCCAACAGGATACAAAATCGCCTACCATAGCCGGGGTTGTTTCTTTCAGCGTCAACATTATTATGGCAATTCTGCTGGTTAAGCCGATGCGGGGCGGAGGTATCGCGCTGGCCCTGAGCTTTGCGAGCGCGGCGAATACGGTTTTGCTGGTTTTCTTTTTGCAGAAAAAAGACCCGGAAGCATTCAGAAAAATAATAGTCCCGACGCTGCTTTACGCCGTTAAAATGCTCGTTTTTTCGGTTATTGCCGCATTGCCTGTCTGGTATTTTAAATCCGCAATATACCAGCCCTTTGCAAGCCTCGGCCGAATAGCCGGGCAGACAATTCCTCTCATCTGCAGCGCACTCATTTTCGGCCTGGTAGGGATAATCCTTCTTAAAATAAGCAGAGACCCCATTCTCGGCAGGGTCGCCGCTGCAGTTGGAGGAAAACTCCGGAAAACAAAAGACACGGATAAGGATAAAACAGACAGCGGCGAGAATTAATCCTTGTTAACAAACAGGGTCGCGACTTCACGTTCACGGTAGCCGAATAAAAACAGAAAGCCGATAAAAGTGAAAATGGCAGCAATAATCAGTGTAAGCCGAAGTCCGAAGTGGCTGGGTTCGGTCCCGGGACTGACAGATTTTGCCCCCAGCCCGATAATCACCGGAAAAAGCAGTGTCGAAAACATTTCTCCCGTCTTTTCAGCCAGGGCATGAATTCCGAAGTACATTCCGCCCCTCTGGTTGCCTGTCAGGTTTTCGGCCGCAACAGTCAGATCGGATACAACCGCATTCGGTATTACCGTAAAAACAGAATATGGAATGGATACAAGAATTGCGAGGACCAGCCCCTGCGCATAAGGATTAATTGCGAACCTGCCTGCAAAAATAGCTGTAATTAAAAACAGCATATACATAAGCGCGGCAAAAAACAGGACTTTGCGTTTTCCGTACCGCTGCGCAAAAAAGGCGACGGGAAAGAAAATCAGCAGATTAATGAAAAAGATCAGGGAATTGAGGGCAAGCGCAGTATCGACGGATAATCCCAGCAGCCGCGTTATATACCAGAAAAACCCCGCAATGGTCGAAGCAAAGGCAATCCGGAACATAATGTTTGAAAGTAAAAAGGAACGGAAATATTTATCTTTCAGTACGGCCCGTCCGGAAAGACCCAGTGAATCGCGGACAGGCTTGCTATCGCTTATTTTTACCTCATTAATTAACAGGGCGGGCAGGAGCATGCAAATACACGAAATCACCGCATAGATGGTAACAATTGCCTTAAAAGATGTTACCGGCTGAACAGCGTACCGCATGGCCGCAACTTCAATAAAATATATGATCCGGCTTCCGAGAAGGGAAGCAAAAGATGTGGCGCAGGCAAGCAGAGTGGCAAGCAAAAGGCGGTCTTTCGGACGCTGACCGAGTTCGGTCATAAGCGCGAGATAGGGAGTTGCATAACATGAAAGCAGAACATAAAAAAGTACGGTTATTACCAGTACGTAAACGGAATTCAAATCTATGTTTATTTCCGAAGGAGGAAAAAAAAGCATAAAAGAACAAATGGCGAGCGGGACCGCGGAAATAAGCATAAAACTGACCCGCCGCCCTTTTTTGAATCTGCTGCCGTCTGATTTCCATCCAAAAAACACGCCGCCGAGGGCATCAACAATTTTTCCCAGCGCAATAATCAGACCTGTAATTGTGAAAAAACCGAAAAAATACCGATCATTAAGCAGAGGAGGAAACAGGGTCGTACCTGAGAATCCCCGCGTAACATAAAATGATATAAAAAGATTGCTCGCACTATAGGCACAAAGTACCAGACCGAATTGACCGAGTGCATATAAACACTTCTTGGGAAAAGAGACGTTCATGCACCTTCCTCCAGTAAATATTGTTTATATAATACCGTATTTGCTTTACCCTGTCAAAGAAATTGCATATAGTAGAGTTATTATGATTACCTATGATAAAAGAAGAGCTGAATTATATACATGGATGGCCAGGAACAGTATTTCCATGGCGGTCATCGAAGATACCGAAGGCAGAAGGAATCCTGCGCTGAGGTATTTTTCCGGGCATCCTTCAGACGCTATGCTTATTCTGACTATAACAGGTCATGCCGTTTTATGTCCCTGGGATGAAAATCTCGCAAAACAAATGGCTGCCGTTGATGTAGTAGTACCGTATACCGAATTCGGGAGAAATCCCGTTAAAACAGTCAGGGGAATCGCCGAAAAAATCGGACTTCCTGAAGGGTCGCATATCGAAATCCCGGGAAATACCCCTTACCCGCTGTTTTTGCAGTATGTTGAGGCCCTGCTCGAATATGATGTTTTGTGCCGGGAATCAGGGATTTGGACTGAAATAAGTTCAATGAGGGCTATAAAGGACGAAGAAGAAATTACACTGCTCAGAAAAGCCTGTGAAATAACTGATTCAATAATCGATTTGATTGAAAAGCAGGTAAAAACGGGCAAAATAAAATCAGAAATGGACGCCGCTCTGCTGATAGAACGGGAATCCCGTGCCGCAGGCGGAGACGGCACCAGCTTTGAAACGCTGGCGGCGGGTCCTGACCGGAGTTTTGGAATCCATGCCTTTCCGGCATATACGGCGGCACCTTTCGGAACAAAAGGGCTTTCAATCCTTGATTTCGGTATAAAGTATCAGGGCTACGGCAGCGACGTGACTTTGACGATTGCGGCCGGCGAATTAACAGAGGCCCAGGAAAAAATGCTGTCTCTCGTTGAAAAAGCGTATGCGTCCGCCCTCCCCCTGTATAAACCGGGAACCCCGACAAAGGAGGCGGCAAGGAAAGTTGATGATATTTTCCGCAGGGGGAGAAAAAAAATGCCCCATAATCTCGGCCACGGTATAGGGCTGGAGGCCCATGAAGGACCCTTTATCAAAAACCTGGAAGAAAATCCCTGGATATTTGAAAATGGTATGGTTGTTACTCTGGAACCCGGGCTGTATGATCTTGCGCACGGCGGCTGCCGTCTTGAAAACGATATACTTATAACGGAAACCGGAAATGAAGTTTTAACCCGGTCACGGATTATCCGGATATAAATCTTTCCCGGTTCGCCGGATTCAGCCACAGGAATGTTTGACGGCGCACTTTTTTTACTCAATAGTGAGTGTGCCGGATTCCTCATCATAAATCAGTATCCTGTATACTTTTTGATCCTTATAATAAACTACCCCGTACTCCGCACGGGGTAGTTTGTTCTCCCGTGGAATTGGACTCGGGCTTAATACCATAGAACCTATAAAAAAACAAAGCTGGACTTATTCATGGTATTAAACCCTCGCCACGAATAAACCGTCCGGTCAAAAAAACCATTGTCTTTCGTTGATATGCTTTCACAGATTATTTCATTATCTTTTACAATTGTCTGTTTTTCAAAAAAGTAGTTTTGATTTTTATCTTCCTGTATAACAGTCATTTTATTCGGCAAATATATTCTGACTGTTTCAAAAATCCCGTTCCGGTCATTATCAATACATTTTTCAAAATGATAATTGCTTATTTCGAGATAAGTGTTTACTTCCCGCAAATCTTCTGACCATTTGTATATAAAAGGTTCATGCCGGACTTCAAGGACCCGCCTGATTTCATTCAGTGACTTTCTCTGCGCGATTATTATGAAAAGCAGGATCAGAACCGCAAGAATCAGCAGGATATTTTTCATTATGCTATTGCGTTCTTTTTCTGTTCGTTCTTCCGCTGCAGCTTTTTCATTTTTTGGGAGTCCCGCTAAATCCAAATAAATTTCGATTATCCGTTCTTTGTTTACCGCATCGGAAAAAATGACGGCAAAGGCGTCTGTGCCTTTGTTTATTGGCAGGACAGCTGTGTTTATTTTTTTGACCAGATACTCGATGTGTAATGTATCGAGTTCGGCAGTCAGCAGGCCCAGCAGTATTTCATTTTCAACTTCAAGTATTTCAACCATCTTTTTTATCCGGGGAAAAATATCCTGTCCGCATGGGACCAGGCGCATGCAAAATGTGTTTTAAACTGCTTTTCCGCCGGTACCGGAACAGGTAAAACGCGGAGGTATGTTTTTCACGGGAACAGGCACGGAGCCTATATGTTCATCCTGTATATACAGCAGCTTTCCGGAGGAACAGTAATTACGTCATCCTTAATTACGGGAACTCCGCCGATATCCATCAGGACTTCTGCGTCGGCAAGAGAAAAACCTGCTTCATCTTTTGCAACAGTCTGGGGTTCTTCCGAAGGATTCATGATGATTACAAAACGGAGCGTTTCGGTATTTCTGCTGTAAATAAACGGATACAAATTTTCCCTGGCATACAGTACGGAAAACTCGGCGTCACTGCCGAGCGCAGCATGTTCCCGTTTGAATCCGATCATCTTTTTTACGAAATTCAAAAGAGACGCCGGATTTGCTTCCT
The DNA here is from genome assembly GCF_022376835.1 of Brucepastera parasyntrophica. Classification (GTDB taxonomy): domain Bacteria; phylum Spirochaetota; class Spirochaetia; order Treponematales; family Treponemataceae; genus Brucepastera; species Brucepastera parasyntrophica. The sequence continues at coordinate 2,727,519 of NZ_CP084606.1, read as the reverse complement.
GCTTCTCCACGGTCGGAAAATCGGGGTCGGGATCTATGGGCAAATACATCTTGTCTGCATCCGCCGAAGAGAAGCCCGCATTTTTTCCCGCTGTCCACTGCATTGGTGTCCGCGAACCGGTTCTGCTGTATCCGCCTTCTTTTGATATCAGTCCTTCCACATACTTCATTCCGATTTCATCACCATAGTAAATAAAGGGAACTCCGGGAACGGTCAGCAAAAAGGCAAAGGCCAGCTCAAGCTGCCTCTGGCTGCGGTCTTTTGCGAGACGGACCATATCATGATTACCGGTCTGAAAAGAAATATATCCGGTACTGTTTGTTTCACGGAAAAGATCAATATATTCTTCGGTAAAATACTTTATATTGCCGAGGCCTTTTTCGCTGAAAAAGCTCCGTTTGCCGTTGCGGAACAGGGCATTATAACCGCGGACGCCGAAATGAAGATAAAAATCCATATGGAAACCGGCGGTAATTGCCGATGTGGGCCAGCCCCATTCGGATACAAAAGCGGCTTCAGGATAATTTGTTTTCATCTCGGGAAGGATTTCCTGCCAGATTTTTATGGTTTCACGCCTTCCCAGGTCTTTTTTTACAAGGGAATGGGCCATGTCGACACGGAAGCCGTCGCAGCCCTTGTCAAGCCAGAAACGCATTATCTTTTTCAGTTCTTCGCGGGTGGCTATCGCGGACGGATGATATACGGGAAACTGCCAGTCATATTCAGGTTCGGCAAAACCGTAATTCAGGGCTGGCTGGAAGGAAAAGAAATTAACCGCATACGCGCCGGGACGGTCGGTCATGCCGTACATACCCCGCATATTCTGCATATCGTCAAATTCCTGTTTGGTCCAGATAAAACGGTCGGAAAACTCGTTCCGCTCCGGTTTGGAGGATTCCTTGAACCAGGGGTGCTGGTCGGAAGTATGGCCCGCCACCAGATCAAGGATAATATGCATACCGCGTTTGTGGATTTCTTCAAATAACTGCTGCAGATCGTCCATTGTACCGTACCGGGGTGCAACCGCATAATAGTCGGAAACATCGTAGCCGGCATCCCTGAATGGAGATTCAAAGCAGGGGTTCATCCAAATTGCATTACAGCCAAGATTCTTAACATAATCAAGCTTCTGTATGATTCCCTGGAGATCACCTATTCCATCCCCGTTTGAATCATAAAAACTCTGCGGATAAATTTCATAAAAAATGGCGTTTTTCAGCCAAGCTGGCGTTTCTGGCATAGTAATATTTTTCCTCACAAATATATTATCATGTACAAAGCAGATTTTGCAAGAGTTAATTGCTCAAATATCCGAAAACTATCCCTTTCCGGAGTTTTGGACCGCATATTTTACGCGGACATGGATTCAGCTACCGGAATTCCTACCCCGCATTTCCGGTAGCTATAACAGATATATGCTGTCCCCTCCAGTTTTCGATAATGGTGTCCCCGATACGGACCGGAAGGGGGACCGCGGTTCCGGCTATGTCCCTGACCAGATCAAAAATATCTGATTTCGGCACTGGTTCCTTTGTTTTCACCGGAATACGTCTCGGTAATCCGAGATTTGCATATCCGGCTCGCTCTTCTTCGGAAGCAAAGAGGATCGGACAGGTCGCGGTTACGACCCGCCTGGGGATTCCATTTCTTCCCTGCCGTACGCGGCCCCGCGCGGACAGAAATTACCGGTCACCTGAAAGCCGGGAGCGTCCCCTACACTCAGGTGACAGCCGCGCGGACACAGAATGCAAATCATTTCCGTCATTTTTTGTCCTCACTTTCAGCATTATACAGCGAAACGGTAACCGGTGAATTACCGGAAGACATTTTATTTGAGGGTATTGTACCCGGCGGAATATCCAGCTGGATCATTTCGCCGGGGCGGACCCATGATATTTTTTTTGAAAAAAGCTCCCTGCCGTTCTGCTCGAGTCTGACAACCGCCCGGTCAATTATAACCATACTTCTGAATGAAATCCGCATATTCTGTTCCGGAATAATCTGTGAAGGGACTGTATAACGGATGTTGAGCCCCGGTTTCAGCTGAATTCCGGACGGAACGGCCGTTCCGCCGGAATCAAGCCAGTCCGCACAGGCGCAGCCCGCCCGTTCCGCTTCTTCGGCAACCCTGTCGACCAGATCATGAATATGCAGCACATTGCCGGCGGCAAAAATACCGGGTACCGAGGTCATCAGATTAGCCCTGACAATGGGTCCGTTTGTGACCGGATTCAGTTCCACTCCTGTTTTTGCGGAAAGCTCATTTTCAGGAATCAGTCCGACCGACAGCAGGACCGTGTCACATGGAATCGAAAAAGTTTTTTCCTGGTTTACGGTGCCGTTTTCGAGCGGGGCAACTTCAACTGAGGTTACCCGTTCCCGGCCGTTTATGCGTGTGGTCGCATGGGAAAGATACAGGGGGATATTATAATCCTGAAGACACTGCACTACATTTCGGGTCAGTCCGGAGGGGTACGGCTGGATTTCAACAACAGCAGCGACTTCGGCCCCGGACAGGGTGAGCCTGCGCGCCATAATAAGGCCTATATCGCCCGAACCGATAATAACGGCCTTTTTTCCCGGCAGATATCCGTCAATGTTAATAAGCCTCTGGGCGAGGCCCGCAGTATATATTCCCGCCGGCCGGTCGCCCGGGATCCTGATATTTCCCCGGTTCCGCTCCCGGCTGCCCATCGCAAGAACAACCGCCGGGCAGATAATTGTCCGGAGGCCGTCTTCAGCTGAAGAAACAAGGAGTCTGAACTCCGATTCCTGTTTTTCTATGGAAAGGACAGTAGTCCGGGACAAAAACGGAATGCCGGCCTTTTCAATCTGTTCTTCAAGGCGGAAGGCAAATTCGGGGCCGGTCAGCTCTTCGTTATACCGGTGTAGGCCAAAACCGTTGTGAATGCACTGGAGCAGAATGCCTCCGGTGAATTCTTCCCGGTCAATGAGAACAGGATGGTATCCCCGGTCCGAGAGGGTCGAGGCTGAAGCCATTCCCGCCGCTCCCGCGCCGATTATCGCAGCGTCATACCGGATTTCCGTCATAATTCACCTTCCAGAATCAGGCTGTCGCCGCCGCGCTTTGTTATTTTATTGTATGGGATTTCTGTTTCCCGCTGTATCAGCCTGATTATTTTTCCCGTACAGAAACCGCCCTGGCACCGGCCCATTTGGGCTCTTGTGTAAAATTTGATGCCGTCGAGCGTTGTATGACCGTGGCGGATTGCTTCGACTATTTCGGCTTCGCTGATTTCTTCACAGCGGCATACAATATTGCCGTAAGCCGGGTTTTGTTCCACAAGTTCGGCCCGCTTCTCTGCCGGAAGGGTTCTGACCGGAACAGTCTGACGGATAAAAGGATCATAGGAGGGGTCTTCGGATAATTCCAGTCCGTCTTTTAAAAGCATGTCTTTTACCATGCGGGCTATGGCAGGCGCGGCAGTCAGGCCCGGAGACTGGATCCCGGCCACCTGCAGGAACCGGGGGACTTTTTCCGAAAAGGCAATATAAAAATCGTCGTTCAGGGCGGGCCTCAGCCCGGCAAAATTCGTAATCGCGTCCTGTTCCGAAACCGAGGGGACCAGCAGTTTCGCGGACGCGGAGATAAGGGCAAGATGGTTTCCTTCTGTTGCCTTATCTTCCTTATTATCAACATGGTCCGCGGTGGGTCCGATGAGGGTTGTTCCTTCAACAGTAGGAATAACCAGCATCCCTTTGGAAATCCGCGAGGGAACAGGGAAAACAACCCGCTGGGGATGGCCCTCGGCCAGCCGGTCCAGCAGGAAATACGCACCTTTACGGGCTTCAATAGTATATTCTTCAGCTCCGAACATTTTTGAAATGTTGTCGGCGTAAAGTCCCGCCGCATTGACCGCATACCGGGCCAAAATATTCCTGCCGTCCGAGGCTGTTATATTCCAGCAGTTTTCAGCCCATTCGGCATGACTGGCTTCAAATTCCGTATATACTGTGGTTCCGTTTTTTACGGCGCTTTCAAGCAGGGAAAACACAAAGCGGTAGGGTTCAATGATTCCTCCGGATGGCGCATATACGCCGCCTACCACATTCTGTGAAAGTTTCGGTTCAAGCTCGAGCATCCGCTCTCTGGAGCAGAATTCGATTCCGGGCGCGCCGTTTTCCTGTCCCTGCCGGAACAGATGGGCCGCGGCTTCCATCTCGTCATGGTGCATGGCGGCGACCAGAATGCCGCAGCGGCGGAACGGAAAACCCAGTTCCCGCTGGAGCTGGTCAAACATGGCAGCCCCGGAAATTTCGAGCCTGGCTTTGAGGTATTTTTTATTGTGATGAAAGCCGCCGTGAATAATACCGGAATTTGCCTTTGAAGTACCAAAGGAAACATCCGCTTCTTTTTCCAGAAGTGCAATCCGTAATTTATAGCGGGACAGCTTTCTTGCTATGGAAGTCCCGGTTACACCTGCGCCGATAATGGCGACATCATACATTGTCCTGTTCAATTTTGGTCCTGATCTGTTCAAGATGATTGCGTAGGGCACCTGCTAAACCCTGATCCGGCAGCATGGTTACAAGCGATTCAAGGAAAGTAAAGGTCTCAAGCAGGCCGGGCTGTTTTGTCCGGTGAAGAGCATACTTTTCCCTGATTTCTTTTATCCTTTTATCTTCCCTGATACCGGGATTTCCTGAAAGGCAGTCAATAACATATTCCAGTTGAATGCGTTCATCGCTTATAAGATAATCGGCGAGCGTATCTTCCGGAAGAGCAAGAATAATCTGTTTGAAATATACAAGAAGGCCCAGCAGTTCTTCGCTTGAAATTCCGGCCAGTATTTCCTCAAAGCGTTCATCGTCAGGAAGTCTCGATGGCAGCGGCATATCGGGATGGCCGGCGACAGCCTCATCAGAGATTATATCAGAGACAAAAATCAGCCCCTCCGCCCCTTCTTCCCCGGAAACGCCGGTATCATCTCCGGCAGGCTCAAATTCCGTTTCTTCGACGGCGGGAGCGTCATGAATATCCGGTTCAGGCTGCGAATCTGCCGCAGGAAACCCCGCTTCCCCAGCAGGCTCCCGGGCGTTATCCGCCGGAATCTGTTCCGGATTTCCCGGCCCCGGCATATCAGCGGGCGGTTCGGGTATGGATTCAGGTTCAAGATTGAGGATTTCCTGATCCATATCGGAGCCTATCATTTCGGGGACATCTTCAGTAATAATATCTTCTTCCGCAGGAAAAGAGTCTTCCGCAAATTCTTCTCCGCCGTCAGGTATTTCCGCTTCGGGCCGGGAATATTCCTGCGGAGATTCGACCGGTTCACGAAGCCCGGTGTCCCGGTCCGTTTCTTTCGGCGGTACAGATTCAGCAACGGCAGGAGGTTCCTCGGAAGGAAGGGTAAGGGAAGATTCCTCAGTCCCCGGTTCGGGCTGCGGTTCCGGAATAAAAGGACTCAGCTCTTCGTCAAAAAAATCTTCGCCGGTGAGCGGAAGTTCTTCATCGGCTGCCAGGCTGTCCAGCGAATCGGGAGATATATCTTCTTCCCCGTCAAGCTGGACAAGTTCATCAAAGGGCAGATCCTCATTTTCCGCGATTTCTTCATCAAAGGAAGACACATCCACCGTGTCCTCGTCCGCGGGAACAAAGGGCTCTTCTTCAGGAAGCGGAGCGGTTTCGGCGCCCGCTTCTTCCTCATCCTGGGGCGGAGCATATCCAGATTTTTGCCGAGTACCCCGGGATTGCTCATGCCGTAACGGTTTACAGCCTGCTCATATAGCTCAAGAGACTCCGAAAGTTTACTCAGATCATCCTGGGTTCCCCGGCTTCCCTGAAGATTTACTATTTCATCCGCAAGCTGGACCGCGTCCATATTTCTGCCGGTCCTCTGGTAAACAAGAGAAAGGGCTGCCCTGGCGTCGGTATTGTCCGGGTCCGAACGCAAAACCTGCCGATAGGAAGAAACGGCCTTTTCATTGTCCCGCATTGTTTCATATAAATTGCCCAGCTTAATGCGGGCAGCATTGTCTCTGGGCCGTTCATTGAGATAGGCAAGATACTGGTCCTCGGCTTCGGGAAGCATTCCGGATTCGGTCAGCTGATCGGCAAGATCAAGCCTGAAATCGACCCCGGAGGGATCCTGCACAAGCATGCGGGAAAAATATACTTCGGCCTCCTCAGTAGCACCCTGCTGGGCATACATTTTTCCCTGCAGGCGGAGCGCGTTAATATCGTTGGGAGCGATCTGTTCAACTTTTTTGAAAACTCCCTTTGCCTCGGGATATTGCTGGAGCTGTACATAAAGGCCGGCAAGCTGAAGCAGTATTTCCACAACATCTGGAAATTTCTGTTCAAAGGTGCGCAATTCAGCGACGGCGTCATCAAAACTTCCGCGTTTTTCCAGAATCCTGACCAGCCCAAGCATAGCTTCAACATTTCCGGGATTGCTGTCGGCAGCTTTCCGGTAATATGAAAGGGCTTCCTCTTCATGCCCGTTCTGCAGGGCGGACTGCCCGAGTCCGGACAGGGCCTTTGCATCAGTTGAATCAACAGCGAGAATACGGCGCAGAGTATCCCGGTAATTCTGGCCATTGTTCTGTTTATCATATAAATCGGCAAGTTCCCGCAGCGCTTCCACCCAGCCGGGTTTAGTTTTCAGGGCGGCAGTATATTCCGCAATGGCATCAGGAATGCGGTTGAGTACTTTATACAAATGTCCGAGATTAAAATGGATAAACGGGTGATTCGGGTCAATCTGAAGTCCCCGCTGATAGGTTTGAATTGCCAGTTCGGGTTTATCGCTCATAGCGTAAATGCTTCCGAGATGGTTATAGGCAAGGACATCATCAGGCTTCAGCTCAATGGCTTCCTGAAAACATTCCGCGGCTTCCTCGTAGTTTCCCATTTGTTTATAGGTATTTCCGAGATTATATATGACTGTTTCAGGATCTTTTCCGGTTTGCCGGGCCTCAGTCAGTACGGCTATGGAATCATCATAGCGCTCAAGCCGCCGGTAAATAATCCCGAGGCTATTCAGAATGTCAATATCGTCCGGATATATTTTTGCCAGTTTTTCATATACTGAAAGGGCGTTTTCAAAACGCTCGCTCCGCATATAGACGAGTCCGAGAAGGGAAAGAACTTCAGGTTTGTCAGGATCCTGCTTAAGCAAACCGGTAAGCAGTTTTTCAGCAAAAGGAAAATCGCGGGCAATAAGTGCCGAATTGGCACGCTCCAGTACAATCTCGGTTTGATCAGCCATGAAAAATCTCCAACACTTGAGCCATTCGCAAAAAAAAAGAACATTCTGCAAATAATCTACTTGAATATATATAATATAGCAGAATACCGCAGATATTTCAGCTATTTCTGCATATCTGAAAATATTTTTATACTCCGTTAATTAAAGTTCCTGATATACAGAATTAGATAATTCTGTATATCAGGAACACTTACAATTGGAAATAGTCAAATAATTTTAATTATTTGACTATAAAGCATTCCGGGAACGTGAATTAACAGGGGCTGCAGGATTTCTCCTGCTTTAATTCCGTAACTTATTCCCATCTTTATTAGGAATGACGGGAGTTCCGATTGGAAGTGTTTGTCAGGCAAGGAAGTACTGTAAACGTGCCTGACAAACCCAAGTCTATGGAGCATACGGGGAATCGGCCCCGGCTTCGCTTTTTCGCACTGCAAGGGGACGGGCATATACTTCACGGGAAAGAGGCCCCGGATAACCGGGACCGGAATCATCATAAGCGGCAATGCTGAAATAGTATTGCTTTCCATTTTTTAAACCGGTAATCGTATAAGAAAGATTTTTGCCGGCGTCCAGAGGGGACCCCGGAGCAAGGTATTCACCGGAATGTTCTCCATAATAAATCAGATATCCTGCGGTATCGGAGTCAATGGAAGAAATCCAGCTGAGGGTCACCGATGCGTCGCCTGCAACCGCAGACACCCGCGCCGGAGGCAGGGGAAGACTGTCCTGATCGTAATACAGGCTCAGGGAGGTCAGGTAGGGACTCAAATCACCATTCCCGTCAGGATACAACTCACCTGCGACCTGAAAATACCTGCCTGAAATACCTGTAATCGGTGTTCCGGGCCGCACAGGAATCCATTCAGGGGAGACATCATTCCACTGATAAAAATTATCGCCTGAGCGGACAAAAAAAGCAATATCGGTGCCTTCCGGAACACCTGAAACAACGGTTATTTTATTCAGCGAAGACATAATCCCGCCTGAATCAATGGGCATGGATTCAAACCGACCGCCTTCCGGACGGAATTTTCCGTTTATAGCGTGAATGCGTTCAAGACTTACGGGAGGAGCGGGAGAACGGTATATACGCACCTCATCAAGCAGGCCGGAAAAGTCCGGGGCAAGTTCCACGGCGGCGGAAGTTCCGAAAATTGCCGGATATATATCGCCCCGGGCCGTGCCGGTGGAAGTTATATAGCGGATATCTTCTGTTCGTCCGTCAAGCCGGTATTCAAGGAGTCCGGTATTCGCATTATATGATATTTCATGGAAACTCCAGGTATCCGGCATGAGGTTTTTTCTTCCTGAGACGGAAACATCAAAATAACGGCCGTCCTGAGTCCTCCATATATTTGAAAACCTCCATTCAATATGGTTTCCGCTCAAAACCGCATGAATATACTGATAAATTGATGTATTTCTTTCCAGATTTGACGAGCGCCACTGGAAAAGCATATTTCCGTTTTCGATTACAGAAGGATACATCCAGAATTCTATTGTAAACGATTCAGCCTTTCCCGGATTCGCAAAGAGCGTTCCCGGCTTTCCCTGCAGGACGAGACCTTCGCCCGCAGTATTGCAGAGCGCGGCGCCCCCGCCCTTCCGGGCCCGGGGCGTTTCAATCTGGAGGACCCTGGAAGAAACTACCGAATAATTCCCGGCCTGGTCCGTTATGCCGCCTGAATCAAAGGGGATATACATATCCAGTACTGCGGAATTTTCCGCAGGGACCTTATTATCAAGAATCAGCGATTCAAAGCCAAGCTGTCCGGGACCGCGGGTTATTCCGTCCGAGAAGGAAAGTGCCTCCCAGCCTTTTGCGCCGCCGAGCGTAATGACTTTTTCCTCCGGAAACACGGGAGAAACCATCCAAATGAGACCTATCAGTGTCAGACAAATATATGTAATTCTTCGCATATTACCACTTATCAAGAATATCGGCAGAATGGTATGATAAGTACAATGAAAGAACAGGCAGAAATTCGTCAAAAATTGCATGAAACAGCCCTGAAAGCCCCGAAATCCAGCGGAGTTTATCTGTGGAAGGATGAAACCGGGCAGATAATATATATAGGTAAGGCAAAGTCGTTAAAAAACCGCCTTTTGTCGTATTTCAATTCGGCAAAGGACGTTAAAACAAGAATTCTGGTTTCAAAAGCTCATTCCATTGAATATATTACAACGGACAATGAGTATGAAGCCCTCATGCTCGAAAATACGCTGATAAAGAAACACAAGCCCCGCTATAACATTAATCTGAAAGACGGAAAAACCTACCCCATGTTAAAACTGACCAATGAGGAGTATCCCCGTCTTTTCCGCACGAGGCGCATTCAGAATGACGGAGCAAAATATTTCGGCCCGTTCCCGAACATTCCAGCCACGGATCAGTTTCTTGTTTTTATAAAACGGAATTACAAGCTGCGACAGTGCAGGACGTTTAAAAAACGTGATACTCCCTGTCTGTATTATCATATAGGACGGTGTTCAGCTCCCTGCTGCGGAAAAATTACCCATGAAGAATATCTGAATGAAGTCAGTGAAATTGAACAGTTTTTGAATTCCGGTTCCGAGCAGGCGCTGGAGGGAATGAAGGCTGTAATGCAGGAGGCCGCAAAAAACCTCCAGTTTGAAAAAGCCGCAAGAATACGGGACGGAATCGCGGCGATGCAGGAACTGCAGGAACAGAATGCGGTACAGGATATGGACCCCGAATCCAGGGATTATATTGCCTGGGCTTCAGAAGGCACTATGGTAACCTTTGCTGTTCTGAAAATGAGAAATGGCCGTTTAGTCGCCCGGGATCTGTACCGCGCCCGGACTTTAAAAGATGAAGAAGAGATTCTGCCGGAATTCCTGATGGCTTTCTATACCGACCCCGAACAGGTCCCACCGAGAATTTTTGTTCCCACAGAAGAAGGTCTGTCCCTTGCGGAAAAGTGGTTCAGGGAACAGCTGGGAATTACCACAATGATCCAGGCCATAATTCCTCCCGAACCGAAGGAAAATGAGGAAGAAGGTATTTCTCTTGCCGCCGAGCCTGTTCCGGGATATGGTCAAACGGAAGAAAAACGCCATACTGCGGCTATGTCTCTTGCCCTGTTCAATGCGAGGGAAGACGCTTCCAGGCGGTTGAGGGAACAGGGAGATTTCCCCGCCCTTGAAGAACTGAGGTCAATTCTCAATCTGCCTGATATTCCTTCCAGAATTGAAGGTTTTGATATCGCACACATAGGCGGCAGGCTGCCGGTAGCAAGTCTTATAACCTTCCGCGACGGAAATCCGGACAGGAAGAATTACCGGATGTACCGGCTCCGGACGACCGATGGGGTTATTGACGATTTCGCTTCGCTCAGAGAAGCCACGGCCCGGCGTTACACCAGACTTTTGAATGAAAACAGCGATCTGCCCGATCTTATCCTGATCGACGGCGGGATAGGACAGGTGAATGCGGTAAAGGGAGTTCTGGATTCGCTCGGGGCGGATACCCCTGTTATCGGCCTTGCCAAACAGGATGAAGAAATATATTTGCCGGGAAATTCAACGCCGCTGCGTCTTCCAAAACGTTCGGACGCCCTGCGGCTCCTGCAGCGGGTACGGGATGAAACGCACCGGTTTGCAACAAGCAGAAATCAAAGGCTGAGGACAAAGGAAAATACCCGCCTGATTTTTGAATCGCTTCCCGGTGTCGGCCCGAAAAAAGCGGTGCGCTTACTGAAAGAGTACGGATCCCTTGAGAATCTTGCCGGAAAAATTAATAATCCTGAGGAACAGGTACGGCTGACTGAACTTCTTTCGCTTTCGGAATCAGCCGTTAAGGACCTTATTGCGGCGGTACCCGCCCTTTTACAGTTCAGAAATGATGAGAGGGAAAAAAGAGCGGGAAAGGCAGAAACTCCGGCTGATTCATCCTATATTGATACCCTTGCCCGGCTCGCGGGTGAATCCGGTGAAAAAGAAGAACAAACTTGAAACGCTTTTCTTCAGCGGCGGCTGTGCCTTTTTCCCTCCTTCCATAAACTGTGAGATGGTGGCATACTATGGAAGCGCTCAGGCCTGGTTTTTCAGATTTTCCGGGAAGCGGATTTCCCCTGATTCAGGCCTGCTTTTCAAAAAAATGCATTTTGAAAATGCGGCCAAGACACAAGGAACAGCCTAATGCACGGAAAAAAAAGATATTCACTGATTTTTTTAGCGGGATTGTTTTTGTTTTTGCCCCATTACCATATATTTGCCCAGAACGGTAAAATCCTGAACTCTGCTGATACCCTGCTTGAGTGGGCATATATGGGAATGATTTCCGAAGGCCGGAATATACCTACAACAGTTCAGTCAATTTCAATTGCCGAAGCCGAATATTACGGAATCGCTACGGAAAAAAACCAGGAGGGACTTTTTTTACGCGGGAAGGTAAGTATACAGCCCTTTATTCTTGGCTGGCATGGTCTCGATCTGACTAACAGAATGTCCGATTCATCCCTGATGAACCGGCTCAGACTTGACGATCCCATTCTGTTGGGGGCTGTTGAATTCGGTTCAACATCATTTTACGGTATTTTCCAGCTCGATTTTATTAATGATTCGGTAGTAAAATATGCGGACAGTTCAGGCTTTCTTGCAATCTGGGAACCGCAGGAATATTTGCGCTGGTGGACTTTTCCCGAGGTCGGTTATTTTTCGTGGTCAAATAAGAACGCAACCGTTGTTGCGGGCCGCCTGAAAACGGGAATAGGACTCGGGGAATCAAATCTGTTTTTGAACGGCCAGGCCCGCTGGTATGATCATGTCCAGTTTTCCTGGTGGACAAAATATTTCCGTTTGTTCTGCCTCTGGGGAACATCGGCGTCACATTTAAATGAACAGGAATATTATGTACAAACCTATTCGGAACAGAACGGAAATTCATGGGGATGGGATACAGAAAGCAATCATGATGCGGCGACCCAGAGTTCCGTTCCATTTAAAATGTTCACATATCACCGCATTGAATTCAAACCCTTTTCAAGGGTCGGCTTCGGCGCGGCTGAAATGCAGCTGGTCGGCGGGAAGATTCCTGACCTCTTTAATTTTCTGCCCGCGATTTACTGGCATAACACCTATACTCCCGGAGTCAGCAATGTAATGCTGCTTCTTGACGCCTGGTTTATACCGGTCCGGAATGTTCTTGTGTACGGGGAATTTCTCATGGATGATACCCGGGCACCCTCCGAATCGGAAGACGCAAAGCCGAACTGCTGGGGCTGGGAAATCGGCACAAAGGTTATCCTGCCCATTCCCGCGGCGAACTGGCGGTTCAGTATCAACTTTGAATACAATCATGTTGATGAATGGACCTATAACCGGTGGCAGCCTTATTTAACCATGTATCAGCGGCAGCTTATTACCGGCGGCTGGGACGGCTTTGATATTCCGCTCGGCCACCCGGAAGGCGGTGATGTTGATCAGTTTATGCTGAAGGGCATTGCCCTTTCCCGGGACGGAAAACGGATAGAGGCAGGCTATGTTCTGACAATCAAGGGGCCGGTGTATCTTAACAAAATTGTGCAGGGCGCCGCCGGCGACCCGGATTATATTCCGGTTTACTATGATTATGATTCCGGAAAATGGACTGCGACAAAAGACTATTTTGACGGGAAAGTCAGAAAATATATTCACGGCGTTACCGTGCAGGCTGTCTGGCCGTTTCCGCACAATCTTGAAGCGAACGCGTCAGTTGATGTCAGATATGTAATTAACGCTGAACATATATCAGGCAAAAAGGCCGTGGAAGTGGTATACAAGATGGGCTGCAAATGGTTTTATGAAACCAAAACGCTGGCAAACAGAAATACCGAAACTCAGCCGTAATCGGCAACCGCCGGCTTTTTTCCGTTTTTTTCCAGGATTGCATATAAACACAGTTCCATCTGCAAATCCTGGAAAGCAGAACCGTTTTTTCTGATATCCCCATCGGTCTTTGCGAGAAGCGCGAGAATTCTGCCGGCGGTTTCGGCGTCCCAGCGCACAGCCGCTTTCCGGTACTGGGATATTGCCTTTTTGCTGGTAAAACCGGCTTTTTTCAGGGAGAATTCATCTGTTCCCCCGGAAACAGCCAGGCCGTGCCATTCCGAAAGCCGCCGGAAGCAATAGGTCAGCCCGGCAATTACCTGCACAGGAGCGAATTCCTTTGACAGGGACAGTTTCCGCAGAATTTCAAGGGAAACTTCAAGGTCTCCTCCGGTCAATGCATCAAACAGGGAAAAAGGCGACTCCTCCCTGTTATGGGTCAAAATACTGTCAACATCGTTTTCCGTAATACAGTATCCGGCCGGGAAAAAGAGGAGAAAAAGGGAACAGGCCGTTCGGAGAGCGTCAGTATTATTTTCAACCAGTTCGAGAATTGCAGAAACAGCTTCCTGCTGTATCGAATATCCGTTTTTTCTGAAAAAGCCGTTAATCCACTGTTCTTTGCGGTCCTCAAATAATTCCCAGAAAATTCTTTTCTTATCTTTGGGAATAAGAGCTTCAACCTTTTTATCAATGCCTGTTTCATCCGAAACCAGAACAAGAAAGGCGTCTTTTATATTTTCAGAACCGGATACCCATAATGCAAGCTGTTCAATATCTTCCTTTTTTTTTATCTGCTCGGCATTCCGGAGTACAATAAACCGGGCGTCAGCGAAAAGAGAACCATTTTGCAAAAGAGAAATAACGTCCCCCATTTTTGAATCAGGAAAATAGAGGGAATGACTGTCAAGATTGCCGCAGTTTTTTACAGCGGTTTCACGTATCTGGTCAATTGCGGCTTTTTTTTCTCCGATTTCGGGCCCGGTGAACAGCCAGATTGGTGCAGACATTATTCTTCCTTTGAAAACTGGGGGTTCATTTTTTCCAGCTGCTGCATGGCAGTTTCTATATCGGAAACAGACACCTTTCTGCGGTGCAGTTTTGCTTCTTCCATGCCATCGGCTGCCGCGTTTACCAGAGAACTCAGAGTTCCCAATTCATCATTTTTCTGGGGAACAATCCTGTATGAATAATCCGTATCGGCTATCTTCAAAGCCGCTTCCGACAAAAAGCGGACAGGATCCGAAAGTCTGAAACAGGCGTAATAGGCAAGGAGAAAAACCATTAACAGGGAAGGAAGCAAAAACAGAATGAAAATCCAGAACCCGGCCGCAGGTAAAAGCGGTTCAAGTTTATCCACGACAAGGGTCTGATTATATGCGTCCCGGATTTTTGACATTTTATTGTGATAATCCGCAGGCAGCAGAGAAGTATAAATGCATACATATGTATTGTTTGCGTACCGGACGACCTGTCCGTACCGGAGCAGGGGATATTCCGGTGTTACCGCAAAAAGTCCGTTTTTTATGGAGGAAAACTGCTCTTCCCCTAAAAACACTCCTGAATCTCCCGCCTCAACAATCGGAAAATATACATATGATTCTTCCGTTTCCTCAATCTGATATACCTGGCAGGCGGCAGCGTTAGCGTCTATTACCCGCATTTCGCTCATCCAGTCAGGATGAAAAACCCGGTAGGTCTGTATTGCCAGCCCGTTAAAGTAGCGGGTCGAAATATTTTCAAGCTGATGTTCCCTTTCATCAATATATAATCGCGCAAATTCCTCCGCCGAGTGCATGGCCATAGTAACTGAATTATTAAACCAGGTTCCGAGGGCGGCGCCGACAAATTTACCGGTAAGGACAGTCTGGGGAATAACAGCCGCGAAACAGAGCGCGGCAAATATACAGAATATCTTAAACCCGAAACGCCCGAGTCCGCCTGCCCGCATGGCCCTGCTTATCATCAAATATATGAGGAAACCGGCCGCGGCAAGCACTGTAATCGGTAAGGCGACAAAAAGCAGAATCCCCCTGGGGGTTGTAAAAAGAGTCGCGGCGAACAGACTTTCAAAGGATTCAACCGCGATTAAAAATGAAATTAAAAATACAAGTACAGCTGCGGTAACTAAAAAAGGCAGAGTATATTTAACGGGAAAAAAAGCAAGACGGAGCTGTTTCACTCTTCTTCAAATTTATTTTCAAACAGGGACTCAAGGGCGGCAATGGCCTCAGCTTCATCGGTCCCTTCCGCACAAAGGGTTAACTGGGTATTATAACTGGCAGCCATCGTAATAATACCCATTATCGACTTTGCGTTAATGCGGGTATCATCCCGTTCAATTACGATTTCCGAAGCGTACCGGTTGGCGGTTTGCGCAATAAGCGCCGCAGGCCTGGCGTGGATGCCTGCCCGGTTTTTAATTGTCACAGTTTTTCTTGTCATCTGTCTGTGTCCCCTCTGGTAAACGAGGCAGTACCTCAATTTTTAATATGAATCTTCATCGCCGTAGTATGGAGCCCGGGCTGCATCCGTTTCAATCCATTTAAGAACATTTTGATTGAATTCTTTTGCAGAAAAATAGCCCATACTTTTCAGGCGTTCATTCATTGCCGCTGTTTCAAGAATAATCGGAACATTTCTTCCCGGTTTAACAGGAATTTCCAATTTTGGTACCTTGACCCCAAGAATATCCATTGTTAATTCATTGGTACCTATTCTGTCATATACCTTATTTGCGTCCCATTCTTCCAATTGGGCTACAATCTGGACTTCCTTGCTTTCCCGGATGGAACCGACGCCGTATAACTGGGTTATGTTAATAATCCCCAGCCCCCTGATTTCCATGTGGTGTCCGATAACCTTATTGGCACCGCGGCCTATAAGGACGTTTCCGTTAACACAGGAAATTTCAACCACATCATCCGCGACAAGGCGGTGGCCCCTTTCAATGAGTTCCAGAGCGGTTTCACTTTTTCCTACACCGGAATCACCTGAAATGAGAATTCCGAGTCCGTATACTTCCACCAGAACACCGTGAATGGTAATTCTCGGCGCGAAAATATTTGACAGAATTCTGAGCAGCCTCGAAGAAAATTCACTTGAATCAAGACTGGTCTGGAGTACCGGACACCCCACTTCCTCTGCCAGATCCATCAGTATCTGAGGAGGCTCCAGGTTATGCGTAAAAATACAGCAGGGAAGCGGAAAAGAAAAAAGCTGCTGTATTGTTTCGGTTTTTCCTTCGGAGACGATTTTATTCAGGTAGGCCATTTCTCCCCGGCCGAAAAGCTGAACCCTCTGATAGGCAAATGAATCAAAAAAGCCTGATAATGCGAGTCCGGGCCGGTTTAAATCAGGAATTGTAATAATCCGCATTAAACCGCGCCGCCCGCAGAGGCACCTCAGGTCAAGAGAGTCATGTTCCTTGAGGTCAAGAGCTAATAAATCCAGCACGGAAAACCGTTTTACAGGCATATCGAACTATACCCTGCTATATTCTTTCTTGTAAAGTACATTGCCGGAAACACCGCTTTTTTTGGCAATATCCGGCATTTTGAAAATGCCGGACAGTCTCAAATTACTTGTTTTTCTCCTGGACCTTATCTTTTTCCTTTTTTACCTTTTGGTCAAGAACATCCATCAGCTTGTTGATTCCCGCGTTAAATTCATAATCTTCCGCTGAAACATGGGCATTTCCGCCCCATCTGAAATTTACCGTACAATCATAGGAAAATTTCCTGTCAAATTTTATAGTTAAAAGTATATCAGTTATTAGATCCTCCGCATATTTAATCCGTTCGAGTTTCCTGTCAATAAATGTTTTCTGATCCTCATCCAACGTAAACTTTACTGCCTGCACATTGATATTCATGGCTGGACCTCCTGATAATAACGTCCCGGGTTAAGCTCAACTGATGCAATCCTCCGGGTACTTTACCCTAAATAATAATACGGTTTCCGGTAATTTGCAAAAGTAAGTTTACATAATCCGCGCGGTCTTTTTAATATATACCCGGCGGTTTATTTTTTGTATTTCTGATTTCAGGGGAATATGGTTTCACAAATAGAAAGGTACCTTTCTATTTATTTTTTTACCGGTCATAGGATGAACCTATGGTCAATTCGGCACGGTATTTTGCGACTGTACGGCGGGCTATTTTGATGCCCCGGAGCGCCAATTGGTCGGCAATTTTCTGGTCCGAAAGCGGCTCCGAAGAGTTTTCGATTATCTGGCGGATTACTTCCTTAACGCTCTGGCGGGAATGCTGTCCGGCGGAAGAAGAAGTTCCGGAACTGCGGGGCGAACCGACCTGGGTACTGAAAAAATAACGTATCTCAAAAATACCCCAGCTGCACTGCAGATATTTTCCGTTTGCGGCGCGGGACACAGTGGCCTCATGCATACCGATTTCCTCGGCAACATCCTTCATTCTGAGAGGGGCAAGACGGGAGGGCCCATATAAAAAGAAATTCTGCTGGAAATCGACAATGGCGGAAGCAACTTTCCGTATTGTCTGGTTCCGTCTTTCCAGCGTATGAATAAACCAGCGGGCTTCTTTTACTGACTCGCGGACAAATTTCCGTTCGGAAGAGGTCTCCTTTGCATCGATCCCCTGCGCATGTTTTTCATTTTCCATTTTTTTAAAAAAGGGAGAAATTCCCAGAACCGGGATTTCTTCATCATTGATGACAATAGAAAAACCTTCTTCCGTCCTTTTTACAAATACATCGGGAACAATGTAGGAATCGGGAGCGCTGTCAAAGATACGTCCGGGAAAAGGATCAAGGCTGCGGATAATGGTTAAAATTTCTTCCGCTTCCGCCAGAGTTATCACAAAATCGGGAGGGCTGTTTTTAGCAAAGTTTTTTACAAGGACCTCCGGACGGGCCTTTTCAAGCAGGGAAAAATGATTTTCCAGGATGTATATCGTTTTATCAATGATGGAAATAATACGGGGAGAGGAAGTATCCTGTTTCAGGAGTCTTGCCTGTACAACAAGCGATTCCTGAAAGCCGCAGGTTGCACAACCCGGCGGGTCCATTCCCTGAACAAGAAAGACCGATTCCTCAAGCAGTTTTTTGTTCTCAGCCCCGGGAAGCTCTTCAGGCGGCACAATATTGAAACCGTCTCTGTCAAGGTTTTGAATTACAAGGGCGCTGAAGTCCGCAAGCGGCCCGGATACAGACATTTCCCCAAGCTGTTCAAGCAGGTGGGTTTGAAGGGTTTCGCCCCGGGACAGCGCATTTTCAATGAAATCAAGGTGGCGGTCGCTTTCTTCCTGCCCTCTTTTGGAGGCCAGGGATAAAGTCTTTACCGGCGCCGCAGGCATCTGCCTGTTTGAGGTTTCAAAAGGATCTGAAATCACTTCCAGGGCCGGGTTTTTTTCAAGTTCTTCAAAAATGGTTTCACGCAAATCGGCAAAAGGCATAGCCATCAGCTTGATTGACTGCATAAGCTGGGGGCTGAGGGAGAGACGCTGCTGCTGCACTAGTGTCTGTTTTTGCCTCTGCATGGTAAGTATCAGAATAAGGAAGAAAAGCGGGAAAGGTCAAGACAAATAAAAAGAAAATCATCGGCCCGGCTATCAGGGATTATTCAGATTTTGCATACTTTTTACTTGTCTGTGTGCCTGTTTTTCCGTATGATGACTCTTATGGACTATAGTGAAACACTGGCTGAATTAGGAATTCATGTGCCGGATATTCTGATTCCGGAAAATACCCATGATCTCTCGCGATGGGCTGTTGTTGCCTGCGACCAATATACGCAGGACCGCAACTACTGGAAAACTGCCGCCGACTATGTTGGCAGAGCCCCCTCAACCCTGAATATCATTCTGCCTGAAATTTATCTTGAAGATGATGACAGGGAATCCAGACTGGATTCCATCCGCGGCAAAATGAAGGAATATCTCGGTTCTGCAGAAAATACTGCCGATACCGGAATTTTTGCAAAACCATTGCACGGATTCATTTATATAGAACGAAAAACCGCGTACGGACGGACCCGCAAGGGATTAGTTGCCGCAATAGATCTTGAAGCCTATGACTGGCGGCCGGGATCAAAGGCCCTGATCAGGGCCACCGAGGCCACGATTGTAGACAGGATTCCTCCCCGCATGGAAATCCGCAGGGGCGCTCCTGTAGAACTGCCCCACATTATGCTGCTGATAAACGATCCGGAAAAAATATGTATAGAAGAGGCGGGAATACAGGCAAAAAAACATCCGCCCCTGTATGAAACGCCGCTGATGGCGGACGCCGGTTCAATCACAGGCTGGGAAATCTCCGGCACACAGGCATTCAGCCGCATAGCGGACGCGTTCAACCGTATTGCGGAGAAAAACACTTCAGATGATGGTTCATGTTTTCTGTTTGCGGTCGGAGACGGAAACCATTCCCTTGCAACCGCGAAGGCAGTATGGGAAGAATTCAAAAAAGAAAACACAGCCGCGCCGGATATTGAAAAGCATCCGGCCCGTTTTGCCCTTGTTGAAATTGTAAACCTGTTTGACGAAGGACTGACATTCGAACCGATCCACCGGGTCCTTTTCGGAACGGATTCAGCTGAGGTTTCGGCGTTTGTGCAGAAAAAGCTGGGAGGGACGATCCTCCCCTGCGGCTCTGAAAAAGAGCTTGCGGAACTGGTAAACACTGATGATTCAACCAGGTTCGGATTTGTTTCCGGCGGAAAATTGTCCTGCCTCGAAACGCCTGATTCCGCTCTTGCGGTAAGCAGGCTTCAGCCGGCGCTTGATACATTTCTGGAGAAAAACCCCAAAGTAAAAATAGATTATATTCATGGGTCAGAAGAGGTTTTCCGGCTTGGAAAGGAACAAAACACGACAGCAATTCTGCTCCCTCCGGTTGAAAAGGAATCCTTTTTTATGACTATAGGAAAACGGGGGCCTTTGCCCCGGAAAAGTTTTTCTATGGGTGAAGCCAGCGAAAAACGGTTTTACTTGGAATGCCGCAGACTCTTTGGATAAAAAAGGATAACTCAAAGACCCGGACAGAGTTACGCTTGATATAATTAAAAAAAAGGTATATCAGTTATAAAAGCGGTAACCGATTTTAAAGAAAGGAGTTGCAATTTCAAAACTAACCGGGTTTTGAAAGAAACTCAGGGTGTATCATACTAGTATCACCCGGATAAACTTTGAGAACCGGTCCGGTTACTTTTATATCTTTTTGGTGTTTTTCATGGGTATGGTTTTCAAATGACAGCCCGGTCCCTGAAAATCACAGTATCTTTCCCGGGTTCGGCAGAAGCGTACATAGTTAAAGCCTGCCGAAAAATGGAGTATCTATGTCTAAATTCCGCTGGGCGATTCTTTTTGCCGTTATTTTATGTGGCGCACCCGCCTTTTCCGCAGAGCCTGACTTTCCTCAATCCGAACTTGTTGTCAATATTTCAGCTTCTTTTCCTGATATGCGGCCCCATTTGGCCTATAATGCCGATGAAGCCCAGGTTATGACAGCCATGTATGAAGGACTCTTTGTATATGATCCCTATAATCTCGACCCGGTTCCGGGAATTGCGGAATCGTGGACTGAAAGCCAGGACGGACTGGAATGGACCTTTACTATAAGAAGAAACGCACGTTTCAGTAATGGAGATTTTATAACAGCCCGGACTGTCCGTGATTCATGGTTAAATCTGCTCAGACCTTCAGTCAATGCGCCTTACGCGTCATTGCTGGACTGCATCGAAGGGGCCGCGGATTACAGGACCGGAAAAACATCAGATCCCGCGGCTGTCGGCATACGGGCTGATTCAACATATAAACTCACGGTAAAACTTGCCATGCCCGCACAGCATTTGCCGAAAATACTGTGCCACCACGCATTCAGCGCTGTTCACCCCTCAAATTTCAAGGCCGCAACGGAAACCAAAAAAGGCCCCGGGTTCAAACCGGTATCAAGCGGTCCGTTCAGCATTGATTCGGTAAGCGATACGGAAATATATTTTGTAAAAAATCCCTACTATTGGGATAAAGAACAGGTATATCTGCCCGGTATAAGGGTCATTATTGATAATGACGCGGAGTCCCTGACTGCCCGGTTCAACCGGGGAGAAATTCAGTGGCTTGCCGGCGCAATGCTCCTGAACAGAATACTCGATATTTCCTCAATTCAGATTGCTCCCATGTTTTCAACAGAATACTTATTTTTCCGCACAACATGGGGTCCGTGGCAAAATCCAAAAATCAGAGAGGCTCTTTTGCTGGCCGTTCCCTGGACCCGGCTGCGCGAAGACTATCTTATTCCGGCGACAACCCTGGTATTCCCCATAGTAGGATACCCGGAAGTTCCGGGAATTAATACAGAGGATATGGAAAAAGCCAAAGCCCTGATTGCAGAAAACCTGCCTCCGGAAATTTCCGTTCCGCCGCTGGTTATATACGTCCCTGAATCGGAATATTATTTCGGACTGGCTGAAAAACTGAAACCGGCGTGGGAGGAACTGGGATTTGAAATTGAAGTCAGGAGCCGGCCCTATACAGAATATTATGCGACACTCAGAAAAGATGATTATACGCTTGGGGTTACATCATGGATTGGGGATTTTGCGGACCCGCTTGCCTTTCTTGAAATGTTCCGTCCCGCGTCTTCACTTAATGACTCAGGCTGGAAAAATACTACCTTTGAAAAGTATATTACCGATGCGGCCTCACGGAAAACAGCAAAAGAACGGTACGAATTGCTGGCCGACGCGGAAAAAGTCCTTCTGAAAGACTCGGTTATTTTACCCCTTTCACACAATCCCTCTGTAAATGTAATTGACAGGGAGGGGCTTGCAGGCTGGTATGCAAACGCGCTTGATATTCATCCCTTTAAATTCATGTATTTTATACAGCGGCCTCCGCTCCCCGGCGTAGTTCTTGCCTATTGAAAAACAGGGAGAAGGCGCAAAAACAATATAAGCCGGCTTCGTACTCCGGCTTCACAGCCAACTGCAATATCTGACTGTTTTTTCTGAGGGAATCGTCTTATTCAGGAAAATATGCTATACTTTGCAGTATGAAAAAGCCCTTATACACTCTTGACGCCTATGGCCTCATTTACCGGTCATACTTTGCTTTTATTTCCAGGCCGCTTGTAAACAGTCAGGGAAAAAATGTTTCAGCAGTATTCGGTTTTTTCCGGAACCTGCATACCCTCTTCCGTGAATATTCACCGGAACTTTTTATTGCGGCCTTTGATTCGCGCACACCGACTTTCCGGCACGAGATGTATGAGGAATATAAGGCAAACAGAGCAAAAACACCGGAAGATCTGCGTGAACAGATTCCTGTTATTGAGGAAATCCTCACCGCACTTGGAATTCCCATCGTCAGGCAGGACGGATTTGAGGCGGATGATATAATAGCTTCCGCGGCTGTCCGGTGCAGGGAAGAAAAAAGGCAATGCATTATTATCTCCGGCGATAAGGACCTGATGCAGCTTGTCGGTGACCATGTTTCAATACTTAAAACGGACAAATCAGGCGGGTGGAAAAAGATAGGTTCAGACGAGGTTTTTCAGGAATGGGGCGTTAACCCGGAACAAATGCTCGATCTCCTGTCCCTGACCGGAGACGCTTCTGACAATGTTCCCGGAATAAAGGGCGTCGGTGATAAAACAGCCGTTAAAATGCTTGACACCTATCATTCGCTTGACGGAATTTATGAACATGAAGATGAACTGCAGGGAGCAATAGGTAATAAAATAAAGGAAGGCAAGGAGTCTGCCTATTTTTCCAGGCGGCTCATTGAGCTGTGTACAAATGTTCCCCTTGAAAAGGATATTGATACCTATTCAAGTACCTCTCTTGACAATATCGCGGCGGCCAGGCTTCTTATGCGGGAAGGAATTCCCAGCGTTGCCCGGCTTTATTCCGGCGATGAAAAAATCTTATCAACCGGGACCGCCGATTCAGAAGGCAATGCAGAAAAAGCCGCCGGCAGCAGCGGAAAATCAAAAGGAACTGTTTCGCTCCAATATGCGAACCCTCTTTCAAACTTGCGCGCGGAAACCGATTTAAAACAGAATACCGGAAAATACCGGACCCTGACCGACCCTGATGAATTTTCCGGTTTAATAGACGCAATTCTTGCCCAAAAATACGCGGCCTTTGACTGCGAAACGACCGGACTCAATGTCAGGGAAGACCGCCTCGTCGGTTTCTCTCTGGCTCTTAAAACAGGAGAAGCTGTATATGTGCCGGTCCGCGGACCGGCACCGGAACTCGGAGAGGAAGCTCCGGTGTTAATGCCTGAAAAGGCCGCATACGCGGGCCTTTCACGGCTTTTCACGAACAAGAAACTGCTGCTTATTACCCATAACGGCAAATTCGATTATCAGATTATGAAACAGCAGGGCCTTTTTACTGACTGTCCGGGAAATACCCTCAGATGTACATTATTTGATACCATGATCGCGGCGTGGCTGCTCGACCCTGACTGGTCATCGTTCGGCCTGGAATCCCTTGCAGCGAGCCAGCTCGGATTAAAAACAACACCGTATAATGAAATTGTCCCGAAGGGAAAAACATTTGAGGATGTTCCTATCCCGACCGCAACAGCCTATGCAGCCGAAGATGCGGACCTGACCCTGCAATTGTATGAACGTTTTGCGCCAAAACTGAAAGAATATAAACTGGATAAACTCTTCACGGATATGGAAATGCCGTTGATACCCATTCTTGCAGATATGGAACTTGTCGGTATACGTTTCGAAAAAAGCGCCCTTTCCGACTTTTCTGTTGAACTGGAAAAAGAAATTGATCAGACGGAAAAGGAAATTTTTACAATCGTCGGGCATGAATTCAATATTGCGTCTCCCAAACAGCTCCAGGAAGTACTCTTTAATGAACGCAAGCTCACGCCCGGCAAAAAAACGAAGACAGGCTTTTCAACCGATACATCGGTTCTTGAAGATCTCGCTTCCGAAGATATAGTCCCCGGAAAAATTCTTGATTACCGGGCTCTTGCAAAGCTGAAATCCACCTATGTTGACGCCCTGCCCGCCCTTGTGGATAAAGAAGGAAGGATCCACACAAATTTTATCCAGACGGGAACAGCTACGGGCCGGTTGTCCAGCCGGGACCCGAACCTCCAGAATATTCCCATTCGGGATGATAACGGAAGAAAAATCCGGCAGGCATTCCGCGCCGCAGACGGATACGAACTTATTTCAGCGGACTATTCACAAATCGAACTGGTTATCCTTGCACATCTTTCAGGCGATACGAATTTACAGCAGGCTTTTCGCGACGGAATAGATGTTCACCGCAGAACGGCAAGTCTTATTTTCGGAGTCAGCCCCGAAGCGGTAACTCCCGAAATGAGAAGGGCCGCAAAAACAATCAATTTCGGCGTTATGTACGGAATGAGCGCTTTCCGGCTTGCAAATGAACTGCGAATTCCCCGGGGAGAAGCGGCAGGTTTTATTAACACCTATTTCAAAACCTATTCGGGTGTTGCGTCATATATCACCGAGATAAAGGAAGCGGCGGCTAAAACGGGATATGTGGAAACTATTATGGGCAGACGGCGGTATATCCGGAATATCAACAGCTCAAACAGAATTGAGCGGGCCGCGGGCGAACGTATTGCAGTAAACACACCCATACAGGGGTCCGCGGCTGATATTGTCAAAACAGCCATGATAAAAATTTCCGGCGGGCTTGAGAAAAATGACTATAAAACCAGACTGCTTCTCCAGGTTCATGATGAGCTTATTCTTGAGGCACCCATTCATGAGACAAAGGAAGTAAGAGAATTTGTCCGCAATGAAATGGAATCAGTTATTGCACTGGCCGTACCGCTCAGCGTAAGCATTGAATCGGGCCGGAACTGGGGAGATTTTCATTGAGCGACTCAGGGGCGGATAAAAAGAACAGGCCGGCAATAGGTCTTGCGGGACCAATGTGCGCGGGAAAAAACCGCGCCGCTGAAATACTCGAAAAACATGGCTTTACCGTCGCCGATGCCGATATAATAGCCCACGAAGCCCTGGATAATGTACAGGAGAAAATAATTGCTGCATTTTCTGACAAAGCGGGACATCAGGGAATCAGGCTTGTCAACGAAAACGGAAAAATTGACCGGCGGGAGCTTGGAAAAATAGTTTTCAGCGATCCCGGCCTGCTGGCTCTTCATGAATCAATTATTTATCCCGAAATAAACAATCTGCTCTATAAATTCATACAGGATAATTCCGGTAAAAAAATAGTCATTAACGCCCCCTTTTATATAAATCCCCCATACTTGAAGAGTGCAAATTCGTCATTTTTATTGACGCCAACCCTGTAATCCGCTTTTTCAGGGCACTTTTTGGCCGGAAAATCCCACCCGGTCAGATAATTTCCCGATTTTCCGCACAAAAAATTCTCTTTGCTAAATTCCTCGAAAAAGATACCGATATAGAAAGAGTGTGTAATCAGGGAAGCATTCGAAAACTCGAATTGAAACTTGAAAAACTACTCTCATATAGGGGAATTGAGGCCTAATATGGAACAGAAAAAAATATTGTGGATAGTTGCTGCAGTGACCTTGTTTGTAATGATTATTTTCGGTACTGCTATAATCCTTTACTCTCCATCAAAAAATACCGGCCCGTCACTTAATCAGGCAAGGACTTTTGCGCCTGAAATTACTCCCGGAAATGTGCGGAATCCGCTTGATCATAATCCCCCGGAAAATATTGATCCTGACTCCTGGGTCAGGGAACCGGAAAAAACGCCGGGTCCGGACACTCCGCTTACCCCTCCGTCGGGAAATATCAATCTTACCATTGTCCAAAGCGGAACCGTAATTCCCGGCTACAGCACCCTTGATGTTTCAGGAATTACCAGGTCGCCCGACCAGCCGCCGGCGCCGCAGACACAGCCTGGTACAACCGCTTCAGGACAGGAAATAAAACCGCCGTCAACCCAGGTGGCCTCAACAGGGACCGCAGCGCCCGTGCCGGCAAAACAGCCGGTAAAAACGGAACCGGAACCAAAACAACCTCAGACAAAGCCGCCGGCCCCGCCTGCTAAACCGGTCACGGTAACGGAATACTGGATACAGACAGGGTCTTTTTCAAACAAACTGAATGCGGAAAAGGCAAGGGACAAGCTGACCGCCCGTTATTTGAACGCAGAAATTTTTACGAAGGAAGTGAATTCCTCAACAACATACCGGGTCCGCGTGGGTCCTTACAAAACAAAGGCGGAGGCCGATTACTGGCTTGGAACTGTCAAAGATATGCCCGATTTTTCCGGAAGCTATGTTTCGGAAGTAAAAACTAAACAATAAAATACTCCGCCGCAGAGCAGTCAGCTCAAAGAGCTGCAGACCTTCGGTCTGGAGTATTTTTCTCTCCCGTGGACTTGGCCCCGGGTTTAATTCCATAAGCCCTCGCCTCGAATAATCCGGATTTAACAGAACGGAAAAATAAAAATACCTGCTTGTTCAGGCAAAAACACTGATTTTGCTGAATAAGCAGGTATGTGTTTTTTAAAACCGTTTCAACCCGGAATTCTTTTTTTTCTGGTTTTTCTTGCGGGATTCAATCTGCAAAACAATCCTGTATCAGGTGTATATGCCCTCAGTTTTTCGGCGGCATTCAGCCATGCGGGTGATGCCATACAGGAAGGAAAATCCGACATAAAGTTTTCAGCAAAGATAACGCCCTTTTCCGGGTTTTTGCTGCTGAAATCAGATAATCCCGCGGATATAACCGATGTTTCAGTCTATTCCTTCGGCATCAGATTTACACCGAAGGTTTTTCTTGATATGAAATGGTCGATAACCGCAGGGAGCGTCGGGGTTTCAGGACTCCCCGCCCGCGCGAAAAACCCGGTCAGTCACACGTATTCACCCGAATATAAATTCCTCAGAACCCACTCATATCCGGTATTCAGTTCAGGAAATACAAAAACGCCTTCAATTACGGATAGTGAAATAGGCATTGAGCTATTCATTAAAAACTGGAATTTTGCAGCTTATTTAAATCCGTTTCAGCCGCAGGAGGAACCCGCATGGCTGTTTGTTAATAAGGAATTTTCCGGCCTGCCGCTTAATTCTTCCCTGCTTGTGTCACTGTTCGCAGGCACACGGAAAACCATTCCGTCATCGAATTCCTCATGGCTTCTGCCGCAAATTCAGGTACCGGAAAGCAGACTTTTTATTCCCGCAGGGGAAATAGTTTTTCACAGCAAGCTGCTTACCTGGAGCGCCTCATTTTTCGCGAACGCTGGGCCTCTGCAGCATATAAAAGGAGCTCTCAATTCGGCGGTTACCCTTCATTTCAAATATGCGGATATTTCTGCCGGACTTTTCCGCGCCGACAGGGAATATATTACCCTAAAAGGTTCGATTGAAACGATCCCGGAACGGTATTTTGTGTCTTCAGCGTTCACCATTCCGGTTAACCGGAAACTGGTAAAAAAAATAGATTTCAGCCTGCTTGCTTCATACAACCGTTATTGTGCTGATAAATTTGCATCGCAGGATACAATCTGTTTTTATGCGGGCGGAGTCATAAAAATAAGCTCAAAGTATGTAAACGGAAAATTTTCCCTGGAAAAAAAGATAATATCCTCGATACGGAAGGCAGAACGGCCTTTACTATTCTGAAATCGGGCACAAAAATTGAGGGTAAATATAAAGTAAAAATTACGGATCCCGGTACTGAAGAAAGATTACAGAATGTAAAATTTTCCGCGGGACTGCGTCAAACTATACACAAAGACTATATTTTCGGGTTATATTATAGTATAGAACAAAGAGAAAAAGTATATGATCCTGTTCATCAGATAGATCTCTCGGGTTCAGCATATTTTAAGATTTCCGGAAATTCCGCAAATTTCTCAGGACGGGTCCAGATTTTCAGCGACAGCAGCCCCGTCAGCGCAACTTTTTCACTGGAAATTTTAATTAAGTAAAAAACCAGGAGCCGGAAAAGGGCATCACTTGCAATGCCTCTTTTTTTTCGGTATACTGCAAACAATAACATGTTTTGGAAAATATTTGCGTTTATCGCAAAAAATAACGAGTGAGGTATAAAAATATGTCAGTTGATATTTCTAAAATGAGGAATATCGGTATCAGCGCACACATTGATTCCGGAAAAACAACTCTTTCCGAACGTATTCTTTTTTATTGTAATAAAATACATGCAATACACGAAGTCCGTGGAAAAGACGGAGTCGGGGCTGTCATGGATAATATGGAACTGGAAAGGGAACGCGGAATTACGATTCAGTCCGCGTCAACCCAGGTACAGTGGAAAGATAACACAATAAACGTTATTGACACTCCCGGACACGTTGACTTTACCATAGAAGTGGAAAGGTCTCTCCGGGTTCTGGACGGCGCAATTCTGGTCCTCTGCTCCGTAGGCGGGGTGCAATCGCAATCCATAACAGTCGACCGCCAGCTGAAACGCTATCATGTACCGAGAATAGCATTTGTAAATAAATGCGACCGGACAGGGGCCAATCCCCTTAAGGTCCGTATGCAGCTCCGCGAAAAACTCGGTCTCAATGCATATATGATGCAGCTTCCCATCGGTCTCGAAGATAAGCTTGAGGGCGTTGTTGATCTGGTAAAAATGAAGGCTATCTATTTTGAAGGCGATAATGGTACGGAAATCCGTGTAGCGGAAATTCCTCCCCATCTTGTTGCAGAGGCCCAAAAATACCGGGAAGAGCTTATAGACGCAGCTTCCATGTTTTCTGATGAGCTTGCGGAAGCCTTCCTTGAAGGCGCGGAAACGGAAGAAATGATTCACGCGGCAGTCCGCAAGGGGACTCTGGCGGAACAGCTTGTTCCGGTTTTTCTCGGATCTGCATATAAAAACAAAGGAATCCAGACGCTTCTTGACGGTGTCAGCATGTACCTGCCGGACCCGACCGAGGTAAAAAATGTCGCGCTTGATCTTGATAAAAATGAAGAACCTATAACGCTTGACAGCGACGGAACAAAACCGACTGTAGCCCTTGGCTTTAAGCTGGAAGATGGCAAATACGGACAGTTAACCTATGTCCGCATATACCAGGGAATGCTTAAAAAAGGCGACGAGTTGTATAACACCCGCGCCCGGAAAAAGTTCAAGGTTGGACGTCTGGTCAGAATGAATTCATCGACCATGGAAGATATCAATGAGGGTTTGCCCGGCGATATAGTAGCGCTTTTCGGTATTGACTGTGCTTCCGGAGATACTTTCTGCGGCGGCGGTTTAAATTATGCGATGAGCTCAATGTTTGTTCCGAATCCGGTTATAGACCTTTCCATTACTCCGAAAGACAAAAAATCAGCGGACCAGATGGCAAAGGCCCTGAACCGGTTTATTAAAGAGGACCCCACTTTCCATTCCTATGTGGATCCTGAATCAAACCAGACCATTATTCAGGGTATGGGCGAACTTCATCTTGAAGTTTACATTGAACGCATGCGCCGGGAATATAACTGTGAAGTTGAGACAGGCCAGCCCCAGGTCGCCTATCGTGAAACAATCACGCAGCGCGCGGATTTCAATTATACACATAAAAAACAGACCGGCGGTTCCGGACAGTACGGACGCGTCGCAGGATTTATCGAGCCGACATCGGAACACGATTACGAGTTTGTCGATTTGATAAAGGGAGGCGCAATTCCCAATGAATTTATACCCTCCTGTGATAAAGGTTTCAAAGAAGCGGTCAAAAAGGGTTCTCTTATCGGATTCCCGATTGTCGGCGTAAAAGCCACTATAAACGACGGTCAGTCCCATCCTGTAGACTCTTCCGATATAGCCTTCCAGCTTGCCGCAATCGGCGGTTTCCGTGAGGCATATCCGAAAGCAAAACCGGCTATTCTCGAACCGATTATGAAGGTTTCAGTTGAAAGTCCTGAAGAATTTCAGGGAAATATATTTGGACTTATCAATCAACGCCGTGGTATAATTCTTTCGTCTACTGAAGACGATAATTTTACCCGTGTTGATGCAGAGGTCCCGCTCAGCGAAATGTTCGGTTTTTCGACCATTCTCCGTTCATCAACTCAGGGTAAGGCAGAGTATTCAATGGAATTTGCCAAATACGGTAAGGTACCGCAAAGCGTATCGGAAACTCTTATAAAAGAGTATGAAGAAAAACGCAGGGCAGAACAGAAGTAAGGAGACAGCAATGGTTAAACAGGATCTTATTGAACGCAGCGCCGTAAGAATTTTTGAAAAGGAATTACGGGGCGGAGTAAAACCGGGCGAAATCGGCGTCATTATATCCCGGAAAGGCTTGGGCAAGACATCCATTCTGGTCCAGATTGGAATTGACAAACTGCTCCAGGGCACCGGAGTAGTGCATGTTTCCTTCAACCAGCAGGCTGATCATATAATTACCTGGTATGAAAACATTTTCGACGAACTTGCAAAAAAGAAAAACCTGGACAAGGCTGGGGAAGTTAAAAACGAGCTGGTAAGCAAGCGCATTCTCCTTAATTTCAATCAGGACACGGTGCGGACCTCCCAGGTAATCAAAACAATAAAAGCCCTTATGGACAGCGGAATAAAGCTGGAATCTGTTATTATTGACGGATTTGACTTCTCAAAGGCAGTTCCGGATGCAATGCAAAAGATGAAGGAATTTGCGAAAGAAGCAAACCTGACAGTCTGGTACAGCGCGAACACGGAAAAGACTGAAAAAGGCGTTCCTGACGCGATTAAAGCCTATGAAAATGACATCGATGTAATTCTGTACCTTGAACCGCTTCCCGATTCGATTACCCTCCGGGTTATAAAAGAACACGATAAAACAGATTACACTACAGATCTGAAACTGGATGTTAAATCCCTTCTGCTTGCGGAAAAATAATCCGTAATAATACGCAGTACTGAAAACCGCCGGACCCTCCGGCGGTTTTTTGTTTTCCGGAAATCCGTCTATCCGTTTATGCTTGCAGAATTAAAATTTATCATTTATAGTATTCACAGGGTATTTCGCTGCCCAAATATAATAAATTCTTGTCTTAACCCAGCCCGCCCCGCATATCTGCTGTATTATGTCCGGGCAGGAGCGGTAAAGATCTATTAATTAACTTAAAACCGGACCATCCGGGAAAAGGAGAATCTCCATGAATCTGAAACGTTCCAGCGGTATATTGCTTCATCCAACTTCCCTGCCCAGCACACCGGGGATAGGGACAATAGGAAAACAAGCCTTCTTTTTTGTTGACTGGCTGAAAGAAGCAGGTCAATCCCTTTGGCAGATACTTCCCCTGGGGCCGACAGGTTATGGCGATTCACCCTATGCGTCTTTTTCAACTTTTGCAGGCAATCCCCTTCTTGTTGATCTTGATATACTGAAAGATCAGGGATATGTTACGCATGATGATATTTACCCGCCCGAATATATATCATATAACGGGCCTGTCGATTTCGGGTCTGTAGTCTGGTGGAAAATCCCGGTGCTTGAAAAGGCGGCAAAGAATTTCCTCGCGAAAGGAAAGAACACCGATTTTGAAAAATTTAAAAAAGAACAGGCAGACTGGCTTGATAATTACGCGCTCTTTATGAATATAAAGGCTTTTTACGATAAAAAAGCCCAGGACGAAAACCTTTTTGGAAAATTATGGAACAACTACTGGCCCAAAGACCTCGCAACATATCAGGAAAAAGCCATAACTGAGTGGAAAGAAAAAAACGCCGAAGGAATAGAACTCCAGCGGGTCATCCAGTTCTTCTTCTTTACCCAGTGGGAAAAACTGAAAAAATACGCAAACGATAACGGTATTTCAATAATCGGGGATATCCCGATCTTTGTCGCGCCGGATTCCGCGGACGTATGGGCGAACCAGAAATTATTCCAGCTTAATAAAGACGGCACTCCGAAATTTGTCGCGGGGGTTCCGCCTGATTACTTCAGCGCAACGGGACAATTATGGGGGAATCCGCTGTATGACTGGGATGAAATGAAAAAAGACAATTACGCCTGGTGGAACGCCCGGATCAAATCGATGCTTTCAATGGTTGATTATATCAGAATCGACCATTTCCGCGGATTTGAAGCGTACTGGGCAATCCCCGCGGGCGAGGAAACCGCGATAAACGGAGAATGGATAAAAGGCCCGGACCACGATTTTTTCAACGCTATTAAGAAAACCCTTGGAGACCTTCCCATTCTTGCCGAAGACCTTGGACTCATAACTCCTGAAGTACGGGCGCTGCGAGACGATTTTGATCTTCCCGGAATGAAAGTCCTGCAATTTGCCTTTGATATAAATGAAGCCGGCAAGGACGGATTTACCAATTCCTTCCTGCCGCATATGTATATCCCGAACTGTCTCGTATATACCGGGACCCATGACAATGATACCATGCAGGGCTGGATTGACCATGCATCCCAGGAAGAAATTGATCTGATTATCAATTATCTTGGGGAAATATCACAAAGGGAACACTGGTCCCGGAACTGATTCGGACAGCCCTCATGTCTGTCGCGGTTTTTGCGGTTTTCCCCATGCAGGATATTTTTGCGCTCGGGTCCGAGGCAAGAATGAATACTCCGTCAACACTGGGAAATAACTGGAGCTGGCGGATGACTCCGCAGCAATTTGACAGGGAAAAGGCACCATGGCTCAGAAAATATTCATTTATGTACGCCCGCAATATGCCTGAGAAAGAAAACTGATACTTGAACCGGCTGCTAGGTAAATCCCTTTTTCCTGAAACCAAGGCAGCCCTTAAACCTTGACTGAAAAGCCTGTATAATAACACTATACAGGCTTTTTTGTATGTGAAGAAAATAAATTTCTGAAAAGCCCGGCACTGTGAGGCTGCGGCAATTCCTTAAGCTGGCGGGAAAAGTTCAGAAGGTTTTCCTCTTCGCCCGCTACAAGCAGAATATCATCCTCCATAAAAACATATGACGGATTGTTGATAAAAACAAAATCATCATCATTTTCTTTCCTGAGCGCAAGGATATTCAGCCCGAACAGCTGGCGTAAATTCGCGTCCCGGATGGATTTTCCTATACAGGCTTCATTAGCCCTGATTTCCGCAAGAGCCAGCTTGGGCGAAATGGGCATAAAATTGAAAAGCAGGGAAGACGCAAGCATGGGAGTAATCCTCTTTGCCGCTTCAAGGTCCGGAAAAATCACCCGCGTGGCTCCGACAAGCGTAAGGACCTGCCCCTGCTCATCGCTCTGGGCCTTCGCGATAATAGTTTTTATCCCCATCTTTTTTAAATAGCTGATTGCCATTATTGAACTTTCCAGCTTGCCGCCCAAATCCACAATAACTGCATCGATTTCCGGAGGAATAATCTTTGTCAGCGCTGTTTCATTTATAACATCTGCGATATAGGCGGCCTTTGCCATATCGGTATATTTTTCAATGATTTCCCGGTCTTTATCAATAATAATTATTTCACTCGTAATGCCGAGAAGTTCATCAAGCATTCTCTGTCCGAACGCTCCCAAACCAAGAATTGCAAACTGCTTCATAACCGACTCCTATCCAACCAATAGTTTACCAGAAGGAAATTCAACAAATTTTTCTTTTTCACTTTTTACAAAACCAAGTACTAATGCAAATATGCCTATTCGGCCCAAAAACATCGTAAATATGAGAATAAGTTTCCCGGCAATGGAAAGCGACGGTGTCAGCCCTATTGTCAGCCCTACCGTACAAAACGCGGAAACAGACTCGAAAAGCAAATCAAATATCCCATAATGCCCTGCTTCCAGCAGAGCCCTTTCCGAAAAAAGAAGAAGCAGCACGGAAATAAAAATGCAAAGCATGCTTTTCATAACTATGTTAAAAGCTTTTTCAATTGTGGCAGTCGCGATTTTTCTGTTAAACAGATTTATATTTGTTTTTTCAGCGTTTCCTTTTATGATATACATAAACACGATAAAAAATGTTGTTGTTTTGACGCCGCCGGCAGTTGACCCTGATGATCCGCCAATAAACATAAGTATAACTGTAATCAGTTTGGCTGGCGCGGCAAAAAACCTCTGAGGTATAATTTCAAAGCCCGCGGTCCGGGGCGTTACCGCCTGAAAAAAAGAAGACAGGATTTTTTTCTTCAAAGGCATATCAGACAAAGCGGAAAAATATTCGGTACAGAAAAAAAACAAAGATCCTGATACAACAAGAATTGCTGTGATAAGTAAAACCATCCTCGAATGAAAACTGAGCCGCTTTTTTCTCAGTATTATGCTGTGAAATAAATCATAAAGTACCGTAAAGCCGAGCCCTCCGGTTATTATCAGAAAACTTACTACCAAAACAACCGTAATATTCGTGCCGAAACTGCCGAGATTGTCGTTGTATGGTGAAAAACCGGCATTGCAAAAAGCTGACACCGCAAGAAAAAAGCATCGAGAAGGGGGTTTTCAGCGCCGGAGGTTCTCATTGAAAAGAATAAAATAATGGCACACAGGAGCTGGATGCCAAAGGTAAAAATCGCAATTGTCCGGATGATCTTTTTAGGATCGGTTTCAACATCTTCGATAAAATAATCGCGGATTACCGCCCTGTTTACAAGCGAG
Source organism: Brucepastera parasyntrophica (assembly GCF_022376835.1). Lineage (GTDB taxonomy): Bacteria > Spirochaetota > Spirochaetia > Treponematales > Treponemataceae > Brucepastera > Brucepastera parasyntrophica. The sequence continues at coordinate 2,692,949 of NZ_CP084606.1, read as the reverse complement.
ACTTTCTTTTTCGGAATAGCAATATACCATAGAAAAAAAGTCACTAACCCGAGGCCTCCCAGCTCTATTAATATCATAATAGTTATCAATCCGGCAGGAGAATATATATCCATTGGCAGCGTAGAAAGGCCGGTAACACAGACAGCAGAAACAGAAGTAAAAAGGGCATCAATATATGAGGCCGGTTTTTCGGAGACATACATAACAGGCAGAGACAGCAGAGCTGATCCAAGCAGGGCAATACCGATAAAATAAGAAAAGAGCTGAATCTTATCTGCCGACAAGCGAAAGCGCATATTTCTTTATAGCTTATTTGATAAAAAGAATCCAGTTATTTATCAGATGGAAAAACGGATAAAAAGTCTTCTTAAAACAGAGCAGGAAAAATCACCGGCATCATCATAAAACTGCAGATTTGTTATCTGTCTGTACTGAGCGGTTCCCGCGCA
>NZ_CP084606.1:552500-2687500 GCF_022376835.1 Brucepastera parasyntrophica | reverse complement strand
CTCTACCGCATTCCTCTATATGTCAAACCCAGGTAAGGTTCCTCGCGTACCATCGAATTAAACCACATGCTCCACCGCTTGTGCGGGCCCCCGTCAATTCCTTTGAGTTTCACCCTTGCGGGCATACTTCCCAGGCGGTACACTTATCACGTTAGCTTTGGCACAGAAGCTCTTGCCCCTACGCCTAGTGTACATCGTTTACGGTGTGGACTACCAGGGTATCTAATCCTGTTTGCTCCCCACACTTTCGCACCTCAGCGTCAATCATCAGCTAGAAACCCGCCTTCGCCACCGGTATTCTTCCAGATATCTACAGATTCCACCCCTACACCTGGAATTCTAGTTTCCCCTCTGTGATTCAAGTCTTGCAGTTCCCAATGCAATTCTACAGTTAAGCTGCAGGATTTCACATCAGGCTTCCAAAACCGCCTACATGCCCTTTACGCCCAATAATTCCGAACAACGCTCGCCCCTTACGTGTTACCGCGGCTGCTGGCACGTAATTAGCCGGGGCTTATTCACCAACTAATGTCATCACACAGGCATTCCCTCCCATGCTTATTCTTCATTGGCAAAAGGATTTTACAACCTTTCGGCCTTCGTCATCCACGCGGCGTCGCTCCGTCAGACTTTCGTCCATTGCGGAATATTCTTAGCTGCTGCCTCCCGTAGGAGTTTGGGCCGTATCTCAGTCCCAATGTGTCCGTACACCCTCTCAGGCCGAATACCCATCGTCGCCTTGGTGGGCTCTTACCTCACCAACTAGCTAATGGGACGCGGGCCCATCCTCGAGCGGAGCCTTAGCTCCTTTCCTTATCTCACCATAGTAAAATAAGCGTATTCGGTATTATCCACTATTTCTAATGGCTATCCCCATCTCAAGGGTAGGTCACCCACGTGTTACTCACCAGTCCGCCACTCTAGGGGAGAAGCAAGCTTCTCCCTTGCCGTTCGACTTGCATGCTTAAGACGCGCCGCCAGCGTTCGTTCTGAGCCAGGATCAAACTCTCCATGATTTATTCTCTATCGGTCCGAAGACCGCTAGATATCTCATTTCAAGCCAGTTCCCTTTTTCTTATTTTTAAGGAATTTTCAAGGTTTCACGCAGGATTCTCTCCCGCGTGAGCCTCGAGGCTTTCTTTCAATGCTCTTTTGAACCTCACCATTTCAAACGGTTTGCACCGTTCAAACAGCGTCCTTCTTTCCCTTCCCTTTATTTTCAAAGATCTGCATACCCGCGCCCCATTTCGGTAAAATCGCGAGTGAATCGAATATACTACACCTTCTTAGCTCTTGTCAACTCTTTTTTCTCTTTTTTCGCTCTTTTTTACAGAAAATTCGCGGGAAAAGAACCATCACAAAATGATGACAAAAAGTATGAGAAAATGATGATAATATTTTCAGTTTTGGTCTTTTACTATTTGAGGTATAAAATGAATCAAATAGTCAGCAAAAGACAGCAGAGAAACAAGCAGGGCTATTATATACAGCCCGTAATTAATTGTTTTTCCATACATTTCCAAAAATGAAACGTTTATATCTATTCTCGAACAGGATTCAAGCAGCAGCGAAAACCCGGCAGCAATAATATACAAAACCGTTTTCAGCTTTCCGCTTTTTCTGGCGGCAATGGTTATCCCCTGCCTGCTGGCCAGCATCCGTATAAACATCATACTCATTTCACGATAAAGAATCAAGAGGAAAAATATAGATGGAAGATAATTTGCCAGCGTAAAAACAAGTAATACGGTTAAATTGGCCATTACATCGGCAAAAGGATCAAACAGTTTGCCGAAATCGCTTACCTGTTTATTTTTCCGCGCGAAAAATCCATCAAGGAAATCGGTAAATTCCATAAAAATAAAGAGCGGAATCAGAATATAAGCGGAAATTATGTTAAATGAAGCATAGTATTCGGGTAAAAAATACAGCACAAAAAAAACAGGAGCCAGAACAAGACGTACTGTAGTAAAAAAATGGGATAATTTCATTTTCAAACTATCCCACTTGGAATAAGAAGTGTCAAGAGGATTTTTCCAAACAGACCGCAGCCTCTGTTATAAATAGGTTTTATACTCCTGTACAATGCTTATTCCTGAAGTAATTTTTTTACCGGCAGCCATTGACTGGGCAATCGAGACGGCCTTTTCGATAACTGCGGGAGAGTCCGCAACGCCATGCAGGACAATTTCCTCATCAGCTGTCGTGGCCTCAAGAAAATGGATCGGGAGCTTCAGGTCAAAGGCGAGATGGTTAACAATTCTTTGGGCAACCAGACGGTCCGCAATCAGTTTTAATCCGACGGAAGAAGCTTTCGGGTCAATGGAATTCTCACAGGCGTTTGCGACAATCTTTGCGGCTTGTTCCGCGGTTATCGAGGCAGTATTCAGGACCATGTCATATATTGACGGATCATCGTTATCGATGTTAAAAAAGCATTTGTGGTAGCCCATTCGGTTCTGGTCACTTTCCTGCATCAGGGCCATCGCCTGTTTTTCAGTCCATGAAAATTCCTTCATAAGCCGCGAAAGCCGGACCGGATCGGGGGCGACCAGCCGGACGGAATAACAGCCCGGAATATCGCTCAGGATGGCATAACTGCCGCGGCCTATGCAGACACAGTTACCGTCTTTTACCCGTTCATAAATTGTTTCCCTGAGATAGTCAAAGTATTCATCTCTGTCACGCGCAAGGGACGCCCAGAAACCAGGCTTTCTTTCATCATATTTGCGGAGCTTTTCTTCCGTGATGCCGAATTTCAGCAAATCGGCTTCTATCATTTTCCGGTTAATAAAGGTATAGCCCATTTGCCGGGCCAGCTCGGACGCGGTTTCGTCGCCTAGAGCAGCTATCTGCCTTGAAATAGTAATTATTGCCATATATCATTCCTCCTGTTGAACAGCATTTCCTGACAGAAACATGCCGGGCCGGAGCATTTCAAAACCCGGACCGGTTTAAAAAATGTTCCGGATTGGAATATTATCCCTATATATAAGGATAAATCCTTATTCGGATTCTGTCAAAGCTGGTTTAAAATAAAATACCCCGCCGCAGAGCAGCGGAGTATTTTTCTCTCCCGTGGAATTGGTCTCGGGTTTAATACCATGAAATCTACAAAAACTAACGTTTTTATAGGTTGTTAAAAAACCACCGCAGAGCAGGGCCGCCCTTCGCTCTGGGGGATTCGCAGGTCGCGCAAGCGGCCGTTAAATCCATTACCTTACAGAACCAACCGCAGGCTGATTAAACCCTCGCCTCGAATAAAATACCCGGATCCTTTTCCGGGGTATTTTATCTGATCCTGCAGCTTTTATTGTTTCTGTTCGGGCAGGTTCTTTATCTGTTCTTTGAAAGGTTCATACTTTATGGAAGGATCATACAGGCCTTCGCGAATTTCACCGGCAATGCTCGGTATTGTTACGATCATTCCGGGCATTATAAGATTGGGATTTGAAGGACGTTTGAGGGAACTCCTGTTCGCCTTGTACAGCTCCTCCCACTTCATGGGATCGCCGTATACCGCCGGATTTGCCGCGATATTCCAGAAACAGTCCTTTGATTCATCCCAGGGGTCAACTTCGTATGTGGCGGGCAGCGGAATTATTTCCCGTACGACGGAAAGCGCAGCGACGGCGTTTTGGGCAGCCAGTTTCGCGGCGGCAAATTTCTCCATTGAATGGGAAAAGTCCCTGGCGGTCAGGTTCTGTTCGCCTTCGCTGAAGGACTGCTGGGCTGAAATAATGTATCCTTCGGCGGATTCAAGCGCGGAAGGAAAATAGGTTTCGGCCTTTTTGTCTTTTGCCCAGGTACGGCGTGTCCCCGCGCGGTATAGTTCTGTCTGCGCTTCAGCCCTGCTGAGCATGCTTTCAATGTACAGGGCCGAGAGTTCCGCATTTCTTTCAGCTTCATTTGCATATGCAACGGCCGCATCATAATCGCCGTCATCATAGGCAATTTGAGCCTGGCGGGTCAGGGCCCGGCTCCGGCGCTGGTATTCATTATTATCATATGATACTGCAAAAAGGACGGCCGCTCCAAGCAAACCAAAAATTAATATAGAAAAGATCTTTTTCATTTTCATTCCTCCACCGAAGCAGTATTTTCAGCAGAAATATCTGCACCTTCATATTGATACCAGTCATCGTCGTAATCTTCTACTTCATAATCGTCAAAATAAAACGCGTCATCATCTTCCAGTTCGGTTGATTCAACATAACCGTCCCCGTCTGATGCTTCTGAATCATCATATTCGTCTCCAGCCCAGAAATCCTGGTCATCGTCCCCGGAATAGACGGAATACTCATCCGGATCATCTTCTATTGTTATGATAATAACGGTTTCTTCTTCAGGATCGGCAGGAATATCTTCATCATCCGAGAAGCCTTCAGCGTCATCCGGAAGCGGGGCAATTTCATCGGCGTGATGGGCAAGTTCTGAAGTCTCTTCCTGGCGGGTCCGGGCGGCTTCAATCGCCATATCAGCCTGGTTCCGTTTCAGGATAACTTCCTCATACAGTTCGCTGAACGCGACCATTGAAGCAGAATAGGAAGCGTACGCGGATTCCCAGTCACCTGCCGCTGCATAAGAATCAGCCTGCTGGTACAGCCACAGGGCAGTATCATAGGCGTCAGGCATGGCCCGGTGGGCCCTGATTGAGTCGCACAGCGCGCGGATTTCATTTGTTTTTTCTATAACATCCTCTGACAGAATCTGGAAACCGCCGTTCAGGACCTGGCGGTACAGCTTTACGCTTTCACCAACCGAGGCGAGGGCAACATCATCAGAAATACCGTAGTTCAAAAATACTTCATCGTATTTTTCTCCGGCGAGCTGGAAGGTGTCAGGATCATAAATGTCGAAACCGTTCTGCACTATTTTTTGCTTCAGATTTATTATTTCAATGCCGTCAAGGAGGATCTGATAGCGCATAATTGCAGTATTTCCTGCTGCAGCTGCAGCTGCAGTATCTTCACTTTCCAGAAGCGCCGCAAATTCAGCGGCGGCATCTTCGGCGGCGGCAAACTGTTCAGGATAGTAACTGTTTGCCCCGGCCGCGAGGGCTTTTTCACGGAGGGTCTGGAGTTTTGCGTCAAGGGCGGCAAGATTATCCGCATAGGCCAATTCTTTTATCTGTTTGTACAGTCCGATTGCGTTTATAAAGGAAGCCTGGGCCACATCATAATCGGTTCCATAGGCGTCCATACCGTCATTAAAAGACTGTTCAGCCTGATCCCATAAATCGGGACGGTATGAATCCACTCCCATTTCAATACATTCAGCCCGGAGAGCCTCGGCCTGCTCCTTCAGAGCGGTCAGGTCTTCATCAATGGCGGGAGGTACTTCTTCCTCAACAACGATCTCTTCAACAGGCTGGGGTTCTTCCTCAACCGCAGCAGGGGTGCTTTTACAGGCAGCAAACATGAAAATAAAAACTATACTGCAAAGGATTACAATCTTTCTTTTTTTCGCTTTCATCAGGAACCTCCCCAATTATATGTAATATACTACACGCAATCGCTTTTTGTTACAAGTTTTTTTCTGATTTATGGTATAATTTCTTTATTCAGCAGGAGGAAGTATATGTCTGATGAATTCAGTTATGAAATAGTCAAAAATTTCGGCAGTTTGTCGGAGTCAAAAAGCGGATGGAAAATGGAAGTCAATTCCGTTTCATGGGGAGGCCGTCCCGCAAAATATGACATACGGAGCTGGTCTCCGGATCATAAAAAGATGGGCAAGGGACTCACCCTGACGCAGGAGGAACTGATCATGCTCAGAAACCTTCTTAACGAAATGGAAATCTGAAAATCAGCTGACCGGGCCGGAAAACGGTTCAGTTTTCTGAGAATTTCTTTATTTCTTTTTGAGTTAGTTCGTCACACAATTCATTATAATATATGCCGGCATGGCCTTTTACCCATTCCCAGGACAGGTCAAGTTTTGACGAAAGTGCGTCAAGGATTTCCCACAGGTCTCTGTTCTTTACGGGCTGTTTGGCCGCTGTTTTCCAGCTGTTTTTTTTCCAGGTGCGGATCCATTCGGTTATGCCTTTCTGGACATACTGGGAATCCGTGTAAACGGTTATTTTCCGGCCGGCAAAGCCGGCTGAATCCGATACTGTTTCGAGGGCTTTGATAACCGCATTCAATTCCATCCGGTTATTTGTTGTCAGTTTTTCTCCGCCCGAACAGATGACTTCCTTTTTTTCACCAGCTTCCGTTTCGTCCACGATAACAAAGCCCCAGCCGCCGGGTCCAGGATTGCCGGAACAGCCGCCGTCAGTATATATTCTGATATGCCGTTGAACAGATCCGTTGGTTTTAGTATCATTCATATTGTTTCCTTGTTCCTGCCGCGGCAGGTATGCTGAAAAGAAGCCCGGCACTGTCAGACAGTATAGCGGTTTTGAAACAGATGAATCAAGAAACAGGGCAGGAATAAAAATGCCTGAACAGAATGCAGATACTTGCCGTTTCCTGTCATTTTCGATATTTTATTACATAAACATAAAAATTTTGCAGCTTGTATATGTGCTGCGAGTTATTGTATTACAATACCATAACAGGTAGAAAATAAGGAGAATTAAAATGGCGAAACAGTTAATGTTTAACGAAGATGCACGCAAAAAGCTGCTTTCCGGTGTTGAACAGATTTCACAGGCAGTGAAAGTAACGCTTGGGCCAAAGGGCCGGAATGTTCTTATCGACAAGAAATTCGGCGCACCGATTGTGACAAAAGACGGTGTTTCCGTTGCAAAAGAAATTGAACTTGAAGATCCCTATGAAAATATGGGAGCCCAGCTTCTTAAGGAAGTTGCAACAAAAACAAATGATGTTGCCGGTGACGGTACTACAACAGCAACCGTTCTTGCCTATGCAATGGTAAAAGAAGGCTTAAAAGCAGTCGCAGCAGGAATGACTCCTATCGAACTGAAAAGGGGTATTGATAAGGCTGTGGTTATTGCTGTCGATGAAATCAAGAAGGTTTCAAAAGAAATCAAGGGTTCCGATGAAGTCGCTCATGTCGCTTCAGTTTCGGCAAACAATGACGAAGAAATCGGAAAAATCATTGCGGACGCAATTGAAAAAGTCGGTAAAGACGGTGTTATCACTGTGGAAGAAGCTAAAACCATGGATACTACAACCGACTATGTTGAAGGTATGCAGTTCGACCGCGGTTATATTTCGTCCTATTTTGTGACGGACAGGGACCGGATGGAGACCGTATTTGAGAATCCCTATCTTCTCATTCACGATAAAAAAATATCCAATATGAAAGATATGCTTCCTCTCCTTGAAAAAATCGCCCAGTCGGGCCGTCCTCTTCTTATTATTTCGGAAGATGTTGACGGAGAAGCCCTCGCGACTCTGGTTGTAAACAGTCTCCGGGGTACGCTTAAAACCTGTGCGGTCAAGGCGCCCGGGTTCGGCGATAGAAGAAAGGCCATGCTTGAAGATATCGCAATTCTTACCGGCGGCGAGGTTATTTCCGAAGAACTCGGTCTCAAGCTGGAAAATACCGATATTTCCCAGCTGGGCCAGGCAAAAAGCGTCAAGATTGATAAGGACAATACGACTATCATTGACGGCGCCGGAAAATCAAAGGAAATCAAAGACCGCGTGGCACAGATCAAGGCGCAGATCGATGAATCTTCCTCTGATTATGACAAGGAAAAACTGAAAGAACGTCTGGCAAAACTCGCGGGCGGCGTCGCGGTTATCAATATCGGCGCGGTTACCGAAGTTGAAATGAAAGAAAAGAAACACAGAGTTGAAGACGCCCTGTCCGCGACCCGCGCAGGTCTGGAAGAAGGGATTGTTCCCGGAGGCGGGGTGGCGCTGATTCAGGCTTCCGCCGCCCTTGATAAGGCGGACACATCCGCTCTTACGGAAAGCGAAGTGTTCGGTTTCAAGATCGTTAAACGGGCCCTTGAAGAGCCAATCCGCCAGATTGCGGAAAACGCAGATATAGACGGAGCGGTTATTGCCGAGCGCGCAAAAAATGAAAAGAAAGGCATCGGATTTGACGCCGCGAAACAGGAATGGGTGGATATGATGAAGGTTGGGATCAGTGATCCGGCAAAGGTTACCCGTTCCGCGCTGCAGAACGCGGCCTCTGTTGCGAGCCTGCTTCTTACGACGGAATGCGCCATTACCGATATACCTGAAAAGAACCCGCCTGCGGCTCCTGCCGGCGGCGACATGGGCGGTATGGGCGGAATGTATTAATTCCCCTCCGGTATCTGCCGCAGAAAATGCGGCGGTATACAGATGAGTAAAACTGAAAGGCTGTCCGGAAAAACCGGACAGCCTTTTTATTTATATATTCCGGCTTACAGAAGCGGCGTTATTTTCCTTACTTCCGTAGACATACATTTTTTTTTGAGGTATTTTTTTATATATGTTTTCATTTCTGAAACGGCTTTTCAATACAAAAAAAACAGAGAATACTGACCCCGACGCGCTTGCCGAAGAACTGTGGCAGACGGATTTTCAAAAAGAAGGCCAGATACGGTTTAATACGGAATTTCATGAATCTTACAGTTCAGAAATAACCGGGCAGGGACTTTCTCTCTCCATGAAGAAAAAAAACCTGTTTGCCTGGACAATGAATCCTGTATACCGTTACCGGGATTTTGTACTGGAAGCGCTGCTGCAATTTCCCGACGGCACCGGGACAAATACGGAAAGCGGCGAAAAAAATAAGGCGGGAAGTTCCGCGGCGGGATTTCTTTTCAGATATCTGAATGGAGGCACTTTTTACAGCGTGCTTGTTTCGGATACCGGACTTCTCCGGTTTGATGCGGTAATAAACAGCACTCCCTTTCCTGTTCTCGGCTGGACGGAAATGATCCCGCAAAACGCCCCGGAAACTGCTGACGAGCAGAACGCGGCGGCCCTGCCCTATACACAAAAGAATGTTTTTTCACTCCGGATAATCGCGCAGGGAACCAGTTTTACCTTTATTCTTAATGACAACTGGCTTGCCGAGTGTATGGACGATACTATCCAGGCCCCGGGCAATATTGCATTTGCGGGTCAGAACTGGAATGAGGATGACTCAAAAACGGTTATTCTGAATGCCATAGCCATTGAATCGCGGCCAATAGAAGTGGAAACCCAGTATACCCGCTGGAACCAGTTTTTGAGGATTCCTGATGAGGCCCGTATAAATCTGGCGCAGACGTGGTATGCAATGGGCAGATATGTTCCGGCTATTCTGGAATTAAAAAAAACAAATATAAACGGCTCCGCTAATCCTGAACTATTTTTACTGCTTGGCCAGATTTACCTCGCCCAGAGACTCTATCCCGAAGCGGAAAATGCTGTAAAAAAAGCCCTGGAACTCGAACCGGCGAATATCCAGGCCGCCGCCGAACTCGGCGGGATTTATTATATGCAGCACCGGATTAAAGACCTCGAAACCCTGATGGGGACACTTTCTTCTGAAGATAAAAACGGCAATATTTTTCTTTCCAATCTGCAGGGACACCTATACTCGGAAAACGGAGATCATGAAAAGGCCGCGAATGCCTACAATACAGCATCCTTGCTTAACCCTGATCAGGGGCTTTTTTCCTACAATGCAGGAAGAGAATTGATGGCTGACGGGTTTCCTGAAAAGGCGAAGCAGCCGCTTTTAAATGCGGCCCGTATTTTCCTGAAAAATGAAGAATATACTGATCTTGAAGAAACCGTCAGGCTTCTTGATGAAATGTACCCGGATGATGCGGAGATTTCAGGGATACATGGAAAATACCTGTATGCAGTGGGAAAAACGGAAGAAGCCCTGCGTTATCTGAAAACGGCGATAGACGGAAACACGGCCGATTCCGCGGTATGGTATTTATACGGAATGGTTTTGTCAGGGCAAAAAAAAAAGAAAGAAGCTATAGAGTCCCTGGAAAAAGCGGCGGAACTCGAACCTGACTGCGGCTTGTATTACTTCCGTCTGGCGGAAACCCTTTTCTCCGACGGTCAGGACTGCACGGATGCATTAACCCGGGCGCTGGAAACAGATTCCGGCAACGGCTGGGTATTTAACCTCGCCGCGCAAAAATCCCTTACAGCAGGGGATTTCGCGAAAGCTGAAGAGCACATTCTCAAAGCAAGGGATCTGCTTCCGGAAGAAAATCCTGTTCTCATTAATTATGCGGAAATCAGGCGGAAAATGGGAAAACTGGAAGAAATTCTGCATTTTCTTGATACTGATGATGCGGAATTGCTTCACGCGGGGGCCAATTTGCTTGTTGCGGACGGCAGATATGAAGAAGCGCACAGTTGGTATCAGAGAGCATTAAAGCTCAATCCTTCCGATACAGAACTTGTAACTGATTATGCGGCGAATTGTATAGAACAGGACCTTTTTAATGAGGCTGATGATATGCTGGGAAAAGCCTTTGAGATAGAACGGACGCCCCGTTTATATAAACTTATCAGCTATCTTGCCGGGCGAAAAGGAGAATTTACCCGATCCGAGGTTTCCCTGATTCAGGGGCTGAATGAATTTCCGGACAATCCGGAGCTGTTTTATGAATTGAGCGGCGTATATCTCGCAACGGGACGAACCGAAAAAGCCGCGGAAATTCCCGGAAAGCTCAGAAAGCTTCAGGCAGGAGATTTGGCGGATAAACTTGAAAAGGAAATACGCGAACAGACAGTAAATACAATCCGCTGCTCGGAATGCGGTCGGAGCTGGGATACGCCGAAAAATATTCCTCCTCAGGGAATTCTGCATATCACTGCACAGCCGCCGGACGATTTACCGGCAGGGACCTGCCCGAAGTGCGGAAAAAATTACTGTATCGGATGCGCAAAGGAAAATCTGGGTGAAGATGGCCGGTTTTACTGCAGAAAATGCAATAAACCGCTCAAACTCATAAGCCAGGATATTATCTGGCTGCTTAACCAGTGGCAACAGAAAAAATAGCGTTTTTCATGTTTTTTTTCAAAAAATTGTATTCAGTCTTTATTATTACACAGATGTAAAATTCCGCTTCCACAAAAAAACCAAGTTTCATTTATCTTCAATTTGGGATAGAATATAAGGTATGAAACATAAGAGATTCTTATTTTCATGGATACTCATCCTCAGCATGATACCCTTACTGGCCATTCTTGCATGGAACCAGTTTAACTGGCTGCAGGAACTGAATAACAGGGAAAAATACAGAATTCAGGAAAGCATGTATGATTCCGCAAGAAATCTGTCAAAGCGGGTACGGAATGAAATAATGATTTTTCCTTCACTTGTGCATACCAAAATAAACGAGAATATAACACTGACAAATATCCTGTTTGAACGTTACCAATTCTGGAAATATTACGCCATTAATCCCCAAATGATAAAAAACATTTATATCATTGAAAATGAGGGACAGGTGGTGCATGAATGGAATGATGACAGCCTTGATATAGTCACGGACAGTCAAATACTGAAAGAAATAAACCGTTCCCATACAACACAGGAATTCCTGGAATCTTTTCCGGACTCCTGCAATACGGAAATCAGAATTTACATTCCGCTTGACTATAAACAAAGTAATATTTCAGTATTGTATGTTATAGACCGTTCCATCGTTTTACAGGATGTTATCCCGACGCTGGCCCAGGAAAATCTCGAGTCCGTTGATTTATATGATTACAGGATCATAAACAACCAGGATAACTCGCTGATTTATACAACAATGACAAATTACCGGGAAGATTATTTTTAATCCCCGATGTCGAGATATGCCTCGCCAGTCAAAATATATATGCGGAAACAGCCCCTTCGCCGGTCCGCGCAAGCAGCGGATACAGGTCCGCGTATTATTCCAGCGCGGATGAATATAATGATATTCTGCCCTTCTTTTCAGAGGAAATTCAGACCCATATTTTCGGAAATATATCAATCCAGATCATCCACAAAAATCGTTCGCTGGCGGATATGTCAAGTATGGCCACAGTCCGCAATGCCGTAATAAGCTTCAGTATTCTGATTATATTAATAATCGGGATGGTAACTCTGGTTGAGGTTACCCGCCGTTCGCGCCAGCTTGTAACAAGCCAGATGGAATTCATTGCAACAATAACCCATGAGCTGAAGACACCGCTTGCCGTAATTTCGAGCGCAGCGCAGAATTTAACGGACGGACTTGTCAAGGATAAACTGAAAGCCGAGCAGTACGGTCAAATGATAAAAAAAGAAGCGACCAGACTGAGTATCACCATTGAACACTATTTATTGTATTCAAACACAAATACCGCGTCCAGAATCCGGCCTGAAGTCTGCAGTATTGCGGAATTAATCCAGGCAGCGCTTAAATTCACCGAAGAAGAGCGCGAAGAACTTGAATTTTCAACGGAAATTATCCTGCCGAAGGACCCGGTTTTTGTCTATGGCGACAAAATAGCCCTTGAATCCGTTTTTCAGAATATTGCACAAAACGCTGTCCGGCATGCCGCGCAGGGAAAGTATTTAGGAATTTTTGTTTCTGTAGAATTTGCCGGAAAAAGAAAAAAATCAAACCATGTGGTAATAAAATTCCGGGACAGGGGTTCCGGAATTTCCCCGCAGGAGCAGAAAAGCATCTTTGAACCCTTTGTACGCGGGAAAAAGCGGTTTTCAATCAAATCCCCGGTAATGGAATAGGATTAAACCTGGTAAAACGAATTGTTGCCCTGCATAATGGATCTATAAGACTTGAAAGCAAAATCGACACCGGAAGCACTTTTATTATTATATTACCATTATATAGGGGAGAAGAATTGTATGGCGACTAAGATATTAATGATAGAAGATGAACCCGGATTGATAGTGACTGTTGGGGACCGGCTGGAAGCGGAAGGATATATATTTGAATCAAGCACAAATGGAATAGACGGCGAGGAGAAAGCCCTCACGGGAAACTATGATCTCATAATACTTGATGTTATGCTTCCGGGAAAGGATGGTTTTTATATTTGCAAATCCATCCGTTCGTCGGGACTTTTAGTTCCGATTCTCATGCTTACGGCGCTTGGTCAGGTCGCAGACAAGGTTCTCGGGCTTAAAATGGGGGCCGACGATTATCTGGCGAAACCTTTTGACATGTCGGAGCTTCTGGCCCGTATCGAGGCCCTCCTGCGCAGAGCGGAGGCCTCGGCCCAGGCTATAGACACCTACCAGAAAAAACCGGGCAGCAATTTATCCATTGATCTAAAGAGAGGATTCATAATAACGGATGATAAAGAATATTCCCTTTCCGCCCAGGAAATCAAGCTGCTCGATTACTTTTACCGGCATGAAGATACTATTATTTCACGGGAAGAACTTTTGAATACTGTCTGGGGCTATGATTCGGATATAACAACAAGGACCATTGACGTTCATGTTGCCAGGCTCAGACAGAAAATGGGAGATGTAAAGGATGTGTCAAAGTATATACATACTATTCGAGGAATCGGATATAAATTTACCAGACCGTAACCGTTATGCGTTCTGCAGCATACCGGATGGCCAGAGTCCGCGCTTTTCCAAAATATTACCGGGATTAATTTCTGTCCTGTCAGGGGAAAAACCCAGCGCTTCGTTCAGTTTTCGGAGATACGCATAACGGGAAATATTTACCCCGCCGAACCGCGCTATATGGTCCGTATAAACCTGTGAATCAATAAATTTTCCCTGCATGTGTGAAAAAAAATAACCGGCAAAAATCGCGAATGCGGCTTTTGAGGCTCCGTCTATGCGGGTAAACATTGATTCCCCGAAAAAAGCCTGTCCGATATGTACACCGAAAAAACCGCCCGCGAGTTCATTGCCTTTCCAGGCTTCCACAGAATGCGCAAGGCCTTCTCTGTGCAGCCGTATATATGCCTCGATTATATCATCTGTTATCCAGGTGCTGTCCTGGTCCGGCCGCGAAATCGATGAACAGAAGGTTATCACCCGCTCGAAAGCGGTATCAACCCGTATTTCGAACGGATACCGCTTGATTTCGCGGGCAAGCCGCGAGGGTATATGAAACGTTTCCGGTAAAATTACAAAACGGGGATCAGGGGAGTGCCAGAGCAATGGATCATCGTCATTAAACCACGGGAAAATTCCCTGTGTGTATGCGGAAACCAGCATGCCCGGCGAAAGATTCCCACCGACAGCAACAACAGTACTGTCGGTATCCTCCGGTTCGGGAAAGCGGAAAAAGGTATCAATTTCAAGAAAAGGAAAATCCGGCGTCTGCCGTTTTTTTTCCCCGTCAGTCATAATGGAATATCCGTCCCTGTAATTATACGGCGGCAGGTTCTGCAACCAGAAGAATATTATTCTGTGCCTGCTCATCATACCGGACATGGACCGTTCCGCCTTCAGACAAACTGCCGAAAAGGACCATATCAACAAGGGCTGTGGTTATTGTTTCCTCGATTATCCGCGAAGAATTTCTTGCTCCGAATTCCGGGGAATAGCCCGCTTCAGCCAAATGGGAAACTACTTTGTCGTCCACATCAAGGATGACCTTTTTTTCTGCCAGTTGGATCCGGACAGCGTCAAGCTCTTTTCGTACAATGGATTCCATTATCTGCTTTGAAAGATGCTCAAAACGGACAACGGCATCAAGCCTGTTGCGGAATTCGGGAGTAAAAATTCTTTCAATTGCCTCATGTATGGCGGCCCCCGTTACTTCCTGTTCGCCGAATCCGATCATTGGTTTTCCTATATCTCTGGCTCCGGCATTGCTGGTCATAATTAAAATGATATTCCTGAAATCAGCCTTTCTGCCCTGATTATCAGTAAGTGTCGCGTAATCCATAATCTGGAGAAGAATGTTGAATATATCAGGATGGGCCTTTTCAATTTCATCGAGCAGAAGAACAGCATGGGGCTGCTTCCGCACTGCGTCTGTAAGAAGTCCTCCTTCGTCAAATCCGACATAGCCCGGGGGAGAACCGATAAGTCTGCTTACCGTGTGCTTTTCCTGATATTCACTCATATCAAAACGGAACAAGGTGACGCCGAGCTCTTCCGCCAGTTTGCGGGCAAGTTCCGTCTTTCCGACACCGGTAGGACCGACAAAGAGAAAATTCGCGACGGGTTTTCCCGGTGAACGGAACCCGGCCCGGGACCGTTTAACAGCTTTGACAACAGCCGCAACAGCTTCATCCTGTCCAAAAATGGAAGCATGGAGGTCTGGCTCCAGCATTCTCAGCCGGTCTGTTTCCCCTGTTGTTATTGTCCGCTCCGGTATATGCGCAATTTTTGCCACAACAGATTCAATAAGGGCCCTGTCCACTATAAGGGGCAGCTGCTCAGGACTGACCGAAGCAGGTGTCTCGGTTTTCTGCCCATCCTCCGGGGTTTTTTCCTGTAAACCTCCGGAATTCCGAATAGCCGCAGAGGAAGAGGCCATTCTTGCCCGGGCGCCGGCTTCGTCAATAATATCAATAGCCTTATCCGGTAACCGCCGTTCGGTTATATACAATGCGGAAAGTTTGACAGCAAGATTGATTGCCTCGTCAGTATATGTCACGCCATGAAATTCTTCATACCGTTTTTTCAGGCCCTGCAGGATTTCGACTGATTCCGGCTCCGAGGGTTCTTCAATATCAATTTTCTGGAAACGCCTGGACAGGGCGTGGTCTTTTTCAAAATATTTATTGTATTCCTCATAGGTTGTGGAACCGATACAGCGGATTTTTCCTGAAGTTAATATAGGCTTCAGTAAATTTGAGGCGTCAAGGGCGCCTTCATTGGAAGCTCCGGCTCCTATTATCGTATGGATTTCATCAATAAAAAGAATTGTTTTATCTTTTTGAGCAATTCATCGATTATTCGGCGGATCCGCTCCTCAAAATCACCGCGGAATTTTGTCCCTGCAACCAGAGACCCCATATCGAGGCTGAAAATTTCATAATCATATAAGAGCGGGGGGACGGTCCTGGAAACAATCATTTGCGCCAGTCCTTCAGTTATTGCAGTTTTACCTACACCAGCATCGCCGACATGGACAGGGTTATTTTTCATTCTCCTGCACAAAACCTGAATTGTCCGCTCCAGTTCATCTTTCCGTCCGACCAGAGGTTCCAGCTTACCCTCGCGCGCAAGTTCCGTCAGATTAACAGCATAACGGCCGAGCATGCTTTTCCGGCTTTTCTGGGGGTCATTGCCGGAAAAAGACTCCGACTCGTCCCTTTTTTTCCGGTTCTTACTGTCAGAGGCTTTTTCCCGGTCCGTCTCTGAAAAGATGCGGGATATTTCCGAGATAGGATCAGCCATCTCGGAGTAGAGTTCCTGTTCATAACTTTCTGCCCCGAGATCATCAGAAAACATATTCTCATCGAGAAAGTATTCAATACTTTCTTCAGAAAGTTCTTCATATGGTTTATCGGGATCGTCATCCGGAATTTTACCGTGACTTATAATTTCCAGAAGCATAAGCCTGTCGAGGCCGCTTTTGCGCATATAATATGAACAATAGTTATAATGCTGGTCCAGCAGGCTTACCAGAATATCCGAAATTTCCAGAACAGGCTTTTCAGCGCTTTCACAGTGGATTATTGCCTGCTGGAATATATTCTGGAACCCCACGGTCTGAACCGGTTCGCGTGCCTCTGCCAGCACAGGGACTCTTTTCTTGAGATAATCATTTATGTTGTCGTAAATATATGCAATATCAGCGCCGCACATTGATAAAATCTTAAGCACGGGAGGGTGGTTCAGCGCAGCAAGCAGGATATGTTCAGGAGTCACATATCTGTGGTTTCTGTGTTTAGCGTCATCCCATGCCTGGTCAAGCACTTCTTTGACTATATTGCTTATTTCAATTTTCATATTTGCTCCATAATGCACCTGAGCGGGAAGCCGTTCTGCCGTGAAATATCGTGAACTTCCAGACAGCAGGTTGCTGCAATATCATAGGTATATACTCCTACAATGCCGCGGCCCTTATTGTGAACATTTTCCATAATTTTATGCGCATCATCACTGGTTTTATGAAAAACAGATATAAGAACCGATACTACGAAATCTTTGGTTGTATAATCATCGTTTAAGAGAATCACACGAAATTGGGGAGGTTCCTGGATTTCTTCCGAGACAACTGATTTACTTCCAATTTCATTTTTAAACTCCATACATATATATTAATAACGCAAAATTGATAAGGAAACAACTATTTTGTCTTGAAATACATTGTTCTGCGTGTCATTATAATCTCATGAAAACAATAGTCTCCTGGAATGTAAATGGCGTCCGGGCAATTGAAAAAAAGGGCTTTCTTGACTGGCTTGCTGCCGAAAATCCCGACATACTCTGCCTCCAGGAAACAAAAGCACACAAGGGACAATTGAATCTTCTGCTGACCGAACCGGTTTTTCCGGACGGCACCGGATATTTTTCATGGTGGAATTCCGCAAAAAAACCGGGATATTCCGGAACGGCCCTGTACAGCAAAACAGAACCGCTCAATATTATTGATTTCGGCTACCCGGAATTTGATGATGAAGGCAGGACCGTGATCGCTGAATTTCCCGATGCAACGGTTATTTCAGCCTATTTTCCGAATTCCCAGGAAGCCGGGGCCCGGCTCGGCTATAAACTTGATTTCTGCGCGGCGATACTGGAAACATGCAACAGACTGACCAAAGCCGGTAAAAATATCATTCTCTGCGGGGACTATAATATCGCCCACAAACCAATAGACCTTGCCAACCCGAAAAGCAATGAAAAGAACCCCGGGTATCTCCCGGAAGAACGCGCCTGGATGGATACTTTCATAAACTCGGGATATACGGATACTTTCCGGCATTTTTGCCCTGACGCCGGTCATTACAGCTGGTGGAGCTACCGTTTTAACGCAAGAGAGAAAAATATCGGGTGGCGTATTGATTATATATCTGTAAACAACTCTTTTATTTCCAAAGTTACAGAATCAAGCATCCTGAAAGATGTATACGGTTCCGACCATTGTCCGGTAAAACTGATATATGAAAATTAAATATAATGCTCCGACATCCCTCACCTATGCCTTCGTCTGCGTACTGGTTTTACTGATTAATCAGTATTTTTACAGGGACCTTATCCGTATCTTTTTTACTGCGCCGACAACCCTGACCTTCGATATAACCAATCCGCTGTTCTATCTGCGCCTTTTTACCCATATCGCGGGTCACGCCGACTGGAACCACCTTGTCGGGAATATGGCTTATATTCTCCTGCTGGGCCCGATGCTGGAAGAAACATACGGCTCCTTTACTATGCTGTTAATGATTATCGTCACAGGTTTTGTCACCGGGGTCCTGAATGCCTGTTTTTTCATTCAACCCCTTCTGGGCGCCTCCGGAGTTGTGTTTATGATGATTCTTCTGGCTTCATTCACCAATCACGGAAAAGATGAAATCCCCCTCACCTTTATCCTGATAGTAGCCCTCTATCTGGGGCGGGAAATCATCTCAATAGTAAAAGACGATAATATTTCACAATTCGCGCATATTGCCGGCGGTTTTTGCGGCAGCCTGTTCGGATTTTTCAGTCCCGAAAGAGCTTCATCCGCAAAAAAGAACCCGCCAAGAAAAAAGCCTCCGATCAAAAGCGAAACAGCCCGGAAAAACACGCTCCCGCCGGGAAAAACTGCCGCGGCGCCCCAGAAGAAAAATGAATCAGGCTGAACACCGGGAGAAAGTTTTTTTCACACTTTTCTCGACAGAGTGTGTACCAAAATATATCTATTTGTCATATATTAATAGATATGAAACATTCAGTAAAATCACCAAAAGAACTTTCTCTCGAAAAAAAGATTCTTGCCCATATTGAAAACGAAAAAACAGCGCACCGCGCCGCGGAACTGCTTATACATGACAGCGAGGTTAATGCCCTCCAGGACTATGCAAATACGGTCAGTATTGTGCGGCTGGGATATAATGATCACGGCCCTGTCCATATGAGGACGGTGGCGCTTAACGCAATCCATATGATGTTTCTCCTGAGGGAAGCGGGAATAGAGGCCTCTCTGGAACACGAAAACGCGGGTACTTTTGAAGACAGCCTTACCGCTGTAATTTTTGCGTCGTTTCTGCATGACGTCGGCATGACTGTCGGGAGGCAGGATCATGAATTTTTCAGTTCAATTCTCGCCTTTCCCATAATTGACCGCCTGCTCGGGCAGGTATATCCCGACAATATATCCCAGCGGTGCGTTGTACGTTCTCTCACCCTGGAAGGCATTATCGGACATATGGGGGGGCATAAAATACATTCACTTGAAGCGGGGATCATTCTCGTAGCCGACGGCTGCGATATGAAAAAAGGCAGGGCAAGGATACCAATGACTTTGAGTACGGAACCGAAGGTTGGGGATATCCACAAGTATTCCGCGAATTCCATAGAGGCCGTTACAATCATGAAGGGAGCTGAAAAACCGCTCCGCATAGAAATACTGATGAGCAGTGATGTCGGCTTTTTTCAGATTGAAGAAGTCCTGATACCCAAAATAGACGCGAGTCCCGCCAGGAAATATATTGAACTGCTCGCCGGGACCCAGACCGCGGAACTGAAACAATATCTTTGACCTGCGCCAATACATCGCACCGATATGATTGAAGAGGGCGGCCAAATCTGATATTATATTCTTATTATGCAACAACGTCTTGAAAGTCTGAAAACCCGCTTTGCCGAAGTTGAAACGGAAATACAAAACCCTGAACTCATACGCAACGCAAAACAATATAAAGATGTTATGCGTGAACACTCCTATCTTTCAGACCTTATGGAAGAATACGCAGTGTATCTGCAGATTGAAAAAGAAATAACCGAAACGCAGCAGCTTGTCCGCGAAGCCGATGACCCTGAAATACGGGAAATGGCAAAGGAAGAACTGCGCGAGCTTGAAAACAGATTTGAGTCAAGCAGAGACAAATTGAAACTTCTTCTTATTCCCCCTGACCCGCTTGAAGAAAAAAATATTATTATGGAAATCAGGGGCGGGACCGGAGGTGAAGAAGCCGCCCTCTTTGCCGCTGATTTATTCAGAATGTATACCCGCTATGCGGAAACAAAAGGATGGAAATATGAAATTCTCTCTTCAAGTGAAACCGGGCTGGGCGGCTTGAAAGAAATAACATTTTCCATTTCCGGAAAATACGTGTACGGCAGCCTGCGGTATGAATCAGGAGTTCACCGCGTGCAGCGGGTTCCCGAAACGGAAGGATCCGGACGCATCCATACCAGCGCGGTAACCGTCGCGGTACTCCCCGAAGCTGAAGAAACGGAAATAAATATCCAGCAGGAAGATCTCCGCATTGATGTAATGAGGGCAGGCGGTCCCGGCGGACAATGCGTTAATACAACCGATTCAGCAGTCCGTATCACTCACCTTCCTACCGGCCTTGTAGTTATCTGTCAGGACGAAAAAAGCCAGATAAAAAACAAGGCAAAGGCTATGCGTGTTTTACGGACCCGGCTTTTTGAGCTTGAAGATAACAAAAAGAATGCCGAACGCGCGGCAGACAGAAAAAACCAGGTCGGATCAGGAGACCGTTCCGAGCGGATCAGAACCTATAACTTTCCCCAAAACCGCCTGACCGATCACCGCATCAATCTTACATTATATAAGCTTGATCTGATCATGCAGGGAGATCTGGATGAGGTAATAGAGGCCCTTTGTATTTCTGCAAGAGAAGCGCAGCTGAAAGGGCAAAAGGAAATATAATAACGGTTTACCCGGCATAGGGCATTCCGGATAAAGTTGATTATGAAAAGGGATTCAGAAACAACTATCGGCGGCCTGATAAAAAAAGGCTCACATATAATAGGGAAAACAAAACCGGAAACGGCCTTGCTGGATGCATGCCTGCTGCTCGGAACGCTACTTTCCCGTGACAAAGCCTATCTTCTGTCACACCGGGAGGAAACCGTTCCGGTGGATGCTATAGAGCTGTTTTATTCCGCCGTCAGACGGCGACAAAACGGCGAACCTGTCGCTTATATCACAGGCAAAAAGGATTTCTGGAGGTATTCCTTCCGTGTTACTCCCGCGGTTTTAATTCCCAAACCCGACACCGAAATTCTGCTGGAACGGGCCCTGTGCATTATAAATGAACAAAAAGCAAAAATTGAAAACAATAACCCAGGATTCAAAAACGGATTTCAGGTCCTTGATGTATGTACCGGCTCCGGCTGCATAGCGGTTTCTCTGAAAGCTGAATTACCGGATATCAGAGTCACCGCAACCGATATTTCCGGTGAGGCCCTTTTAATAGCGGCGCAGAATGCGGAAGAAATACTCGGTTCAGGTCATACAGTCAGATTTATCCAGGGAGACCTCCGGCCCGGACTTCCTGCCGCAGAGGGAAAATCCGGGGAAAAATATATGCTGGTTGTTTCAAACCCGCCGTATGTGCCAACCGAAACCGCGGCAAGCCTTTTAGCAGACGGACGGAATGAACCGCTTCTTGCGCTTGACGGCGGAGCGGAAGGGCTTGACCTCATCCGCCCGCTTATTGACAATGCAATATCCGTTCTCGAAAAAAAAGGACGAATTCTTGTTGAAACAGGAGAATATAACGCTGATGCCGCCGCAGACTATTTGCAGGCAAAAGGATTTATTGAAATAGCTATTCATAAGGATTTAAGCGGCCAAAACCGCGTTATAGAAGGACTGCTATTGTGAGTGACAGACTGGAGCAATTCCTTTCAGAATATATGTATTTCTCGGAAGAAGAAGCCGGAAGAATCCGCTCCGTATGGAATTATGTGTCACAGCTTAAAAAAAATGTTGCAAGGGCCTGCGGGGAAGACTTTATGGACCACCCGCTCAGGGTCGCACGAATCCTTGCCGATCTCAGCCTTGACGGTGACAGCATTGCCTGCGCCCTTCTGCACGGGTCTACAGACAGCCTCAATCTTACTGCTGCAATAGTTGAGGAAAAATTCGGGAAAAATATTGCCCGGCTGGCGGAGGGGACTTCACGGATATCGGCAATGAAGCTGCAGAATAAAACACTTCATCAGGCTGAAATAATCAGAAAAATGTTTTTCGCAATGATCGGAGACATTCGGGTAATGCTTATCAGACTTGCTGACCGGCTGGATAAAATGAGGAATCTGAAAAATTTTCCAGAAGATCAGCAGAAAATTATCGCCCTTGAAACTATTGATATATGGGCCCCGCTTGCAAACCGGCTGGGAACACGCTCAATAAAAGAAGAGATGGAAGATCTGTGTCTTAAGTATTTGTATCCTGATGCCTATACCCAGATTAAATCTTTTGTTGCGGCAAAAAAAGATGAACGGGAAATTTTTCTCGGAAAGGCGGAAAAAGCCATTTACAGCGCCGCATATAAAGCAAACATTGACATAACTATTTCTTCCCGGGCAAAACATTTCTGGTCTATTTACCAGAAAATGAAAAAGAGAAATAAATCCATTGATGAAATTTTTGATTCCCTTGCCATCCGGATTCTCTGCCCATCCGTTAACGATTGTTATACCATGCTCGGCCTGGTGCATACTATCTGGAAACCGCTTGAGGGCCGTTTTAAGGATTATATTGCAATGCCGAAAACGAATGGCTATCAGAGTCTTCATACAACCGTAATGTGCTATGAAGGGAATCCCCTGGAAATACAAATCCGTACCAGAGAAATGCACCAGATAGCGGAAAATGGTATTGCCAGTCACTGGCTTTATAAAAAGGCTCCGAACAATACAATAAAGGTTGATGAACATCTTTCAATAATCAGCAAATTCAAAGAGCTGTCCGAAAAGAATTTTAATGACGATGAATTTCTTGCTGAAATAAAATCGGATATTCTTGGTGAATCGATTTATGTTTTTACACCGAAAGGTGATATAAAAGAAATGCCCGCGGGTTCAACCGCTATCGATTTTGCCTATAGTATACACTCCGCAATCGGAGAAAAAATTGTCGCGGCAAAAGCGGACGGCTCTATCATCCCTCTTTCCCAACCGCTTAAAAATACACAGGTTGTGGAAATTATAACACATCCGAATGCGCGTCCAACCAGAAATCAATATGCTATCGTAAAAACGGCAAAAGCAAGACAAAAAATACGGGCCTGGCTTCAGGAAAATGATCCGGACAGTGAATTTGAAAAAAAGGAATCTGCGCCTCCCGTACAAACAGGAAAGCAGCAGACAAAGGAAATACAGGAAACCCCTGAACCGGGAAAAGAATTGCCTGTAACTGATACGGCTGTTCTTAAAATCCGCATAGGCGATACAACCAATTTTATGATAAAATTCGCAAAATGCTGCAACCCTCTTCCGCCAAAACCAATCACCGGCTATGTTTCACGCGGGAGGGGAATAATTATTCATAGCACGGACTGCCGTAATCTTGAAAATATTCCTGATATTGCACACCGCCATATTTCAGTGGAATGGGAAATACCTCCGGCGGAAGTAAAGCAGCATAAAAGAAAAACATAAAACAGGATTTGAACTTGTGACTTCTGCCGTGTGAAGCGCGATCGGACGTTATATCAAAAACATTTGCTAATTAAAAAAAACTGCTTATTGGACGATACAAGATTTGAACTTGTGACTTCTACCGTGTGAAGTGCGATCGGACGTTATATCAAAACATTTGCTAATTAAAAAAAACTGCTTACTGGACGATACAAGATTTGAACTTGTGACTTCTACCGTGTGAAGGTAGCACTCTACCACTGAGTTAATCGTCCAATAAGCAGACTTATTCTGTTAACTTCCGATCGCCGCACTCTACCACTGAGTTAATCGTCCGACAGACAATCCTAACATGTTGCATAGAGACCAGTTTTTTGCCTCTTATCATTCTGTATCCAAGAGAGTGAACCGACCGTATATAACCATTTCAATATTAGATTATACAATACAGTCGCAAGCGGTTCAATATTTTTTTTCTCTTTTTATAAAAATATATGCCGGTGCAAATACTCAGTCAGAAATTATTCATCCTCACGTTGCTGCAAAACAGGTTCATTCTCCATCACCTTTGGTATATTCGCATCTATCTCAGGAACAAACTGGGGTGTCGGTTTCAGCATATATTCCATATTGACATAGGCAGGGGATACCCTTTCGGCCCGGACAAGAGTGTCAGGATTACGTGAAAGAGCATCAGAGGCCCGGATGGCATCGGATAGGAGAGCAAAGGATCTTGCATTTTTAACAGAATCGCCTGTTCTCAAAGCCTGCAGGTGGAGAGTAACACCAAGGTTGTTGGCCGTATCCCTATACATCTGAACAAATTCATTATGGTCTGGCCGGACCTGCGGAAAAACAATTCCCTTGCGGAGACGTTCCGCTTCGAGCATTTCCATCAGACGTTCATAATATCCCTGGGCCGCATACAGATCCCCACGCTTAAAAAGCGTATTGCCCAAAGAGTATAAAAGGTTTTTATCCCCAGGTTCCCTGGCATATGCGCGCATAAAAGATGTCAGGGCCTTTTCATAATCCATTTTCTGATACTGTATGTATCCAATCCTGTATCGGATCGATGGGGTATCTTCAAGCTCCGCAATTGCCTTTTCATAACTTTGCAGGGCATTATCCAGATTGTTCGAGATAAAATAGTCGGTGTCACCAAAGTCAGCATACAAACGCCCGACCAGAGGGTCCTGTTTTACCGTTCTGTTAGCCCGGGCATTTTCATACAGCGTGATTCCCTGTGCATACAAATCCCGGGCGACATTGTAATTTTTTTCCTGGGCCCGCAATTCCCCAAGCAGACGGTATGCATTAATGCGTGTCAGCATGCGCTTCGGCGACATTCCGCGGGCATCTTCAAAAAGCTGAAGCGCTGTCGTAAGAGAGGAAGCTGCGAGATTATTCCGGTAATTATAAATCCAGAACAGGGCCATATTATAATGGGCTTCGGGAATTGTCCGTCCCTGCTGCAATGCGCGTTCCAGCAGTGTTCTCAGGTCTGTAATCTGTGTTCGAAGGGTTTCGGAATCTCCGGCCTTCGGCATATATCTTTTTTCAACGAGATATCCGCTTAATTCAACAAGATCTTCAGCGCCGAGTTTTGCCCGCTTACCCATAAAATGGTCTTTGAGAGGAAGAACTTCCGCGAGATTATCGGTCCGGATAAAATACCTCATCATGCGGGCAAGATAAACATCCCTTGAACCGTATAATTCGACAAGAGACGCGTAAGCCCGGCGGGCATCCTCATATTTTTCAGGGACTTCTTCCGCCCAGTCAAGATAGACATCACCCAACAGAAGAAGGCCGTCTTTGTCATTGACATGATTATCAAGGACCCGCCGTTTCAAGACCAGTTCGGCCTTTTCAAAATTGCGCAAATCAGTCCGCAGCATTTCCGCATATTCCAGGCCTGCCGCTTTATCATTTTTAAAACGGTTTAAAAGACGTTCATACATTAACTCTGCCGAAATATACTGTTTTTTATCCCTGAAAGCCCGGGCATACCGGAAATACCAGCGTTTTTTGTCCCACCGCTGTACGCCCTTATCAAAAAGTGTAAAGGCCTGCGTATAGCGTCCGTCTTCGATTGCCGCATAGCCCTGCTTGTAATAATTTTCAGCAACAATAGGATTATAAATGAATTTCCAGGAAAGATAAAAAACACAGCCTGATAAGACCGCAATTATTGTAAACAGAATGCTGATCGGAAGAATCTTATTCAGGAAAATATACTTGAATGAACTTTTCTCAAGCTCATATTCTTCCACGCTCTTCTTTTCAAAATCTTTCGGAATCGGGATGGAACGCTCAAGAATGTTTTCAAGCTTGCGGGCTATTTTCCGTATGGGAGTTCCATTCAGAATTTCATGGACGAGTTCCATTTTCTGAATTTCCGTACCCAAATCGCCGGTTATAAATTCCTCAACCGCAATACGGAGATTAAGGGGATAGGAGTTCTGTATTTCAAGGAACCGGTCAAAATCTTCTTCCGAAATTTTGAGCGGGATTTCCTTTTTCTGGCTTTTCCTTCCGCCCAATATACTGGACGTCAAATCGGAAATGCCCGATTTTTTACCGCCGTCGGATTTTGACTGGCCTTCTTCTATACTTGCCCTGATAAAATCATCATCAAGGCTGAAACCGTCAAAGCCGTCAAAGTCGCCTGAAGGGGAACCGGCGGGTGCGTCTGAAACGGAGAAATCGCCAAAATCATCGAGGTCGGGAATCTCCGTTCCTGAAGAAGGGGCGGCGGGAATATCAATATCATCGACGCTGCCGAGCGTATCAAACCCACTCAGGAGGTCTGACGCATCCATACCGGGAGGACTGTCTGAAGCAAAATCCGATGTTGGCAAAAAATCATCTGAAGCCGGTTGATCCGGAGACGAAGAAAAATCAAAATCAGGCATGTCATCTTCAATCTCAAGATTGGGAAAATCGTCCCCGAATGACAGGCCTTCATCGGCGGGAGCAGCATCGCCTGACGGCGTTACGCCGGTATCTTCTTCTGTCCGGAAAAAATCATCAGGAAGATCGCCGAATTCTTCGCTGGAAAAACCGGAGGAAGCATCAGGTACATCAGGTATTTCAAATGAAAAATCACTGTCAGTGCCGGAATCAACCTGAATGGCATCAGATTCTCCCCCTTCCCGGCTGCTTTCTATGTCATCCGCAAAGCCGGAGAGTAAATCATCGGGAACAGAAAAACTGTCGGAAGTATCAGGACCGGCGTCCTCATCTGCGGGAATCTCATCCGGAGAATCCCCCGCAATCTCCGGAGAAAAGCCGGAATCATCAAAATCAAAAGGAACGCCAAAATCATCATCATTTGCCGCCGGAGTCTGAACAGTTTCGCCCGGTGTTTCCGCAGGGGATGATACATCATCACCCGGAACCCCATCCAGAGGAAGTGAATCAAGTATGGAATCTATGCCTGAAAGATCCGGAGAAGCAGGGTCTTCTTCCGGGAGCATCGGTCCGGCATCCGCATCGGAAATCGCATCGAGATCTATTGAATCAAAATCAGAAAACCCTGAGTCATTAGCGACGGCAGGCTCCTTCTTGGCTCCGGCTTCCGGAGAGCTCTCTTCCGGAATTGCCGTATCAGAGGGAACGGCAGATTCTTCATCAGTATCGGGAAAGGGGTCTATATCAAAATGAAAATCAATATCTTCAGGAAAGCCGGACTTTTCATCATCCGGAAGGTCCTGTTCGGAAGCCTCTGAATCAGCCTCCGGTTCGTCCTGGACGGACGGCGGTTCCGAAGCATCAAGAGAGGCAAGCAAATCATCAACATTAAGGCTGGATACTGCGTCAGTATCCGAGGGCAAAGGATATTCTTCAAAGTGTTCTTTTCGTTCAGCCGTAATTCTGCGTTCATCACCGAGAGTTGTGAGTTCTGTCCGCAAATGTTCAAGCTCTTTTCTTCCTGGCATGATTACTGTTAATCCCCACCCCGCCTATTATATAGTAGATAATCGGATACAAAAACACTTCACTTTAGCATAGCTTTTAATACAAAATTATAACCCTTATATTAAGATTTTGAAGGATTTTCCGACAATTGTAAAGGAGTATTATGAAGCGAAAACTGTTATTTTTATTTGTCTTTACCTGTATTTTTCTCATTCAGGCAGCCGGAGCCGAAATAAACGCGATAACATATCAGGAGCTTGTTGCCTCAATTTCCAGAGTACAGGAACCGTTAATATCTGATAAACATGTCATTTTTACGGCAAGAGGCGATGCCAGATATGTAGGAATTGCCTTTGAACATGAGGATTACCGGTTTATCCATTCCTTTCAGCGGATAATACGGAGGGATTTATACGGAAAGCCCCAGGTCGACGACCAGGGCAGGCCGCTGGAAACCGTTCTTTTTTATATTGCGGAGATTCCTCCTGAAATGAAAGAACTGACATACCGGATGGTTGTAGACGGCTTGTGGACAACCGACCCCCAGAATCCGCATACAAAATATGATTACATTAACGGAATGAATGTATCGATTTTACCCGTGGAATATTATGAAATTTTTCAGACATCCCAGAGGGACAGTAATCTGGTAAAATTTACCTACGAAGGAAATCCGGGTGCGGTAATCAGGCTGGCCGGAACATTCAATAACTGGGATCCTTTTATGTATGAGTTAACGGAAATATCACCGGGGCGATATGAAATCTCCCTGCCGCTGCCTAAAGGGACCTGGTATTATGCGTATTTTGAAGGAACAACCCAGCGTCCCGATTCGACAAATTCGAATCATGTATATACCAAAGACGGCCGCGTAGCGTCTGTTCTCGTCGTTAAATGACGGCTGTTGCCGCGTTCAGATTAAAGGCTATCCGCACAGAATAACATTGCTTCCAGTGAAATTTGTCTGTATCTTTAAACTCTGGGACTATATCAGAGTTCGGAAGAATAAAGAAATTTCAGGAGGCTGTTTCCATGTCAGACGCATTAATCGGACCGATAAAAAAAAGGCGCAGTATATACACTATCGGCAAGCGCAAGGTCATATCCGAAGAAAAAATCGAAAAAATTGTTTCAACGCTGATCCAGTACGTGCCTTCAGCTTACAATTCCCAGAGCAGCAGAGTCGTTCTGCTTTTTGGCGGGGAAAGTTCCAAATTCTGGAATATTACAAAAGAAACCCTGCGTAAAATTGTTCCCGCGGATTCCTTTGAAAAGACAGAAAAAAAACTCGCCGGTTTTGACAGCGGGTACGGCACAATTCTTTTTTTTGAAGACCAGAAAACGGTAAATGATTTAATGACCAACTTTCCCCTTTTCAAGGACAACTTTCCGCTCTGGTCCTGTCAATCGGTAGGAATGCTCCAGTTTGCTGTCTGGACAGCGCTTGAAGCGGAAGGGTTAGGCGCATCCCTGCAGCATTACAATCCGCTGGTAGATGACGCGGTAAAAAAGGAATGGAAGCTGCCTGAGGACTGGAGACTGTTTGCGGAAATGCCGTTCGGCTCCGTTGAAGGACCGGCCGGCCCGAAAGACTTCCTGCCGATCGAAACCAGATTCAAGGTATTCCGGTAAGGGAGCCTCCGCGAAGGTTCATTCGCAAGGAAATGTATTATACTGTCCGGTTTCAGCAGCCTGCGGCCGGGCCTGTAATGGATTGATTTACTGGCCGCTTGCGCGGGCTGCGAATACCAAGCGTTTAAATGTTATTCGTTATCCGGGCTGCGGCAAGCCGCGGGGTATGAAACCGGACCCTTGAATCAGCGGATATCTTCTATTTCCAGGGCAAGAGGCTGGACTGCGGCAAGCAGCGCTTCCTTTGACATATTGGCGACCTTTACTATGCACATCTTATTGGTCACATCCTTTCCGTCAAAGGCCACAATAGCTACTATATTCCCTCCCCTGGACGCAATGGCCTGGGTTATTTTCTGGAGTTCCCCGGGCCGTTCTTTCAGCAAAACGGTAAGGCGAACACCTTCCTGACGCGCCCCGAAAAGATTGATAAAGAGTTTATATAAATCGCCGTCAGTAACAATACCGACGAGAGCGTCCCCTCTCATCACAGGAAGGGCGCTTATGTTATTGTCAACCATAATGCGCGCAGCCTCTTCAATAACAACATCCTCATTAATGGTTATGACTTTGCGCTGCATCACTTTTTCAACTTTGAGTTTTGAAAGGAGATAACTCATTTCATACATATCAAGCGTTGTCGCAACTGAAGGGCTTGCGTTTACCAGGTCCCGCTCAGTGACAATACCGACCAGGCGGTTGTTTTTATCGAGTACGGGGAACCGGCCCAGTTTTTCCTTTTTCATCAGGGCCCGGGCATCCTGAACCGACATATCAGGATGAATATACAGAGGATTTTTTGTCATTACATATGAAACATCCATTTGCTCCTCCTTCCGTCTTTACTTTATAGTATAACATACAAGCCGGGAACTGCAAATAAAAACCGGCTGAAAATAATTCTTCTGCGAAAAAACGGACAACCGGTTTATCCCGCCGGAAGTCAGTCTGTTTGCTAAAGCTGTCTAGCGGCTTTACCTTTCATATGAAATTATCCGCCAAGATAGGCTTCCCTGACAGCATCGTCTTTGAGCAGCTCATGTGAGTCACCCGACTTAATAATCATGCCGGTTTCCAGTATATAGGCGCGGGACGCAAGACCAAGCGCCTTGAAAGCGTTTTGCTCAACCAGAAGAACCGTAGTACCGGCCTCATTTATTGTTTTTATAATATGGAAAATTTCATCAACCAGAATCGGAGCCAGTCCCATCGAAGGTTCATCAAGTAATAACAATTTCGGAGAAGCCATAAGCGCCCGGCCGATGGCAAGCATTTGCTGCTCTCCGCCGGACAGTGTTCCCGCAATCTGCTTTGACCTTTCCCTCAGCCTGGGAAAAAGGGAAAAGACATATTCAATATCGGAGGAAATTTTCTGCCTGTCTTTGCGGGTATAGGCTCCCATATCAAGGTTTTCACGGACAGTCAGATTGGCAAAAATCCGGCGGCCTTCCGGGACCTGCACCAATCCTGACCGGACAATAGCATCAGGAGGAAGGCCGGTAATATCAGTTTCACAAAAGGTTATTTTCCCTTTTGCTTTCTTTATAATGTTGGAAATGGCATGCAGAGTAGTTGTCTTTCCCGCTCCGTTTGAACCGATAAGCGTTATTACTTCTCCCTCGTTAACTTCAAAGGAAATACCCCGAAGGGCGTTGATTGCGCCGTAAAACACTTCCATATTTTCAACTTTAAGCATCTATCAGCGCCTCCTCTCCAAGATAGGCCTTGATAACCGCAGGGTTTTTCTGTATTTCATGGGGAAGCCCGGCGGCAATTATCCGGCCATAGTCAAGGACAATAAGACGTTCACACACGCCCATAACAAGTTTCATATCATGTTCGATAAGCAAAATAGTCAGATTGAATTTTTTCCGGATAAACTTAATATGTTCCATAAGTTCCTGCGTTTCCTGCGGATTCATACCAGCCGCCGGCTCATCCAGCAGCAGCAGCAGGGGATTTGTGGCAAGAGCCCGGGCAATTTCCAGTTTACGCTGTTCCCCGTAAGGGAGATTTTTTGCAAGCTCGGAAGACTTGGATTCAATATGAAATAATTCCAGAAAAGACCCTGCCCTGTCATGCAGCTCGCCTTCACTCCTGTAAAAATGGGGAGTCCGGAAAACGACTTCTAGGGGATTGGCGGAATACTGATTATGCATGGCTATCAGTACATTTTCTTCAACAGTCAGGTTTCCGAAAAGACGTATATTCTGAAACGTTCTGGCAATGCCGGTTTTAGACAAATAATGGGGCTTTTTCCCCTGAATAAAGTTTTCCTTTCCATGCCGGTCCGTAAAACTGATTACGCCCTCTGTCGGCTTATAAATACCTGAAAGCATGTTAAAAACAGTTGTTTTTCCCGCTCCGTTCGGACCGATCAGACCGACAAGCTCCCCGTGCTTCAATTCACTGGAAAAATTGCTGACCGCCCGGAGTCCGCCGAAAACGATTGAAATGTCATCCGCTTTGAGCAGGGTATCGGAAACTCTTGCGGCCCTGCCCGCCTCCTGGTTCATTTTATGCATCACTTTTTTTCCTTTTCAAATGGAACTTTTTTGCAAACTCTACGGCCTTTTCCCAGCACCGTACAAATGAAAGCTCTTTCATCCCCAGAATACCCTGGGGCCTGAAGAGCATAAACAGGATGAGGATTATAGGATAAATCAGCAGACGGTAATCTTTCAGGAAACGGAGGAATTCCTGCAGGGATGTTAAAACAAAGGCCGCCAGTACCGAACCGGTTATACTGCCCATTCCCCCAGAACTACATAAATCAGGTAATCAACACTCCGGTTAAAAGAAGAAAGATCGGGTTTTACGAAGCCTATAAAAGCGGCGTACAGGCCGCCGGCAATACCCGCGACAAAGGCAGCAATCACAAATCCGGTCATTTTATATTTGAAAACACTTATTCCGTTTGAAGCGGCGGCAATTTCATCTTCCCTCACAGATTTTATCGCGCGGCCATAGGATGAACGCAGGAAATTCTGGAGCAATACAACGGTAATCACCAGCGAACCGCAAATCACGAGCCAGGCGAGATCCGGCAAAAAAGCCAGGCTGGTAGTAAACCGGATGCCATTCGCTCCCTTGGTAATTGATTTCAGATTGACAAAAAGCACCCGCAATATCTCCCCGAAACCAAGCGTGACAATCGCAAGATAATCTCCCGTCAGTTTCAGTGTCGGAAAGCCGACCAAAAAACCAATGCCGGCCGCAAATATCCCGCCGATAATAATGGCCGCAGGAAGAGGCAGCTGGGCTGTCTGCGCAAACCAGATACAGGTGTAAGCGCCGGTCGCCATAAATCCCGCCTGTCCGAGCGAAAGCTGTCCGGTGATACCGCAGATAATATTAACGCTGATTGCCATAATAGCGTTTATGGCGGAAAGCGTCAGTATCTGGGCAATATAGGCGTCAATCAGGTTAATCCGCATAAGGAACGCAGGCACAAACAGTACAAATACCGAAACTGCAAGCAATACAATGAAATCTCTTATACGTTTGTTTTTTATCATACCTTAACCCTGCTGTTTTTGCCCATTATCCCCGTCGGTTTGACCAGTAAAATCACTATCAGTATCGAGAATGAAATTGCGTCCGCATACTGGGAAGAAATAAACCCTTTCGTCAGTGTTTCGGCGACACCGAGAACATACCCGCCGATCATTGCGCCGGGGACTGAACCGATTCCGCCGAGAACGGCAGCAACAAAGGCCTTTAATCCGGGCATGGAACCCATTGTCGGTTCAATCTGGGGATAGGCTGTTGCATACAGGATCCCGCCCGCGGCCGCAAGAACAGAACCCAGCGCAAAGGTGAACATGATAATCTTGTTTACCGAAATACCCATAAGACTCGCCGCATGCTGGTCGAACGAAACCGCGCGCATGGCCTTTCCCATTTTTGTCCGGCTGATAATATAATTAAGAATCAGCATCAGCACAATTGAAGTGATTATGACTATTAATTGAATATTTGAAACGCTGAAAATACCGAAAGGTATGGTTTTTGTCTGCATTGTAGGATAGGGGCGGGGATTCGGCCCCACAAAGGGGAGTACCCTCGCAAGATTTTGAAGAAAAAGGGAAACAGCAATAGCGGTTATGAGTGAATTAAGCCGGGGAGCGCTTCTCAGGGGCCGGTAGGCGAATCTTTCAATTACAATACCGACGATACCGCATACAAGCATTGAAGCCAGAAACGCGAGCGCAAGCGACCAGGGAGTAGGTGTCAGTGCGCTCAGGACATAAAAACCGGTATAGGCGCCGACCATTAAAATATCTCCGTGCGCAAAATTTATCAGCTTAACAATTCCATAAACCATGGTATATCCGAGCGCAATCAGCGCATAAACGCTTCCCAGTGAAATACCGTTTATCAGCTGTTCAATAAAAATTTTCAGTGTATCCATTATATGAAACTCCCAAACCTATAGCGGACGGAATTCCGCACCGACATAGTTAAACCATTAACAGCAATATAGTTGATATTAAAGAAGAATAGCACGGAAAAGCAGAAAAAGTATAGCAGGAATTTAAAAAAAAGCCGCCCGGTGTATTCCGGGCGGCAAAAACAACAGAATAACCCTGCATTAATCAGGGATTAACGGTTGCCTCATAAACAGGAACAAGCACCCCGTCTTTTTTCACAATTTTAAGCATTACCGCAGATTTGGTCGGATTGCGGTTTTCATCAAAGGAAAGATTTCCGGTCACATATTCTCCTGAGGTATTTTGCAGGGCGTCACGGACTTTAACGGAATCTTCAGAATCAGCTGCAATCATTGCATCCTTGAGAACATACATAGCGTCATAGGCAAGAGCCGCAAAGGAAGTCGGTTCTACCGAGTATTTTGCCGTGTATTTCTGCACAAAATCGATAACCAGCGGGTCTGTCGAGTCCGCGGCATAGTGGTTGGAATAATATCCGTTCAGAACCTCATCCCCTGCGTTTCCCTGAATTCCGTCCCATCCGTCGGGACCGACAATCGGAGTATTAATACCCTGTGCGCGGAGCTGCTTTGCAATCAGAGCCACCGTATTATAATAATCCGGCAGATATACTACATCAGGGTTCGCATTTTTGATTTTTACAAGCTGGGCGTTAAAATCTTTATCCCCTGTGTTATAGGATTCTTCCGCGACAATAGTCCCGCCGCCGGCGACAAAAGCTTTCTTGAAGTTTTCATACAGGCCGACAGAATAGTCGTTGCCATTGTCATACAGAATAGCAGCCCGTTTTGCATCGAGGTTCTCTACGGAAAATTTACCCGCGACGCTTCCCTGGAAGGGGTCAATAAAACAGACACGGAAAATAAAATCACCGGCGTCCGTAACGGAAGGAGCGGTCGCGGCCGGCGCTATTACTACTACTTTCTGGGCCTGGGCCAGAGCGGTAAAGGCCTGTGTACAGCCTGATGTAAGCGAACCTATAATAAAGTGAACCTTATCCTTTGTTGTAAGTTTTTTATAGGCATTGACGGATTTCTCGGGATTTCCCTCATCATCCTCGGCAATTACTACAACACGCTTGCCGTTAATCTCGCCTGCGGCGTTGATTTCTTCAACGGCAAGGTCAACCCCGCGCTGGGCATCAATTCCGTATATAGCCACACCGCCGGAAAGAGGATAAATACCGCCGATTTTAATTACGCTGTCATCTTCTTTTGCACAGCCGGCAAAAGCAAATACAACGGCCAGAACGGCAGCAACAGCCAGAGCACACTTCACTGTCTTTTTCATACAAACTCCTATAAAAGTCAAGCGGAAGCTTGCGCGCAGGTAACAGCGCGAACCGCAGTCAGAAAAACAACGTTTTTAAACTGCGAATGATAAAATCTCATGAGAGACTTTTACCATTCCTCCTCGTTTTATAACGCAAAATCGGGAATATTTTCCCGATTTTGTATACTATACCATAATAGAAAAAAAGTTGTCTATAAAAAAGGAACGTATTCACGGACTTTATAAACCATTTGTTAATAAAAAAACCGTCCCAAGGGACGGTTTTGCAATCAGGCGGTTTTGCCGTTTTTAATGGAAGCCTTGCAGACCTTGCAGATTTTCACTTTTTCGCCGTTGATTTCCTGTTCATACAAGACTTTTACGCCGTCTTTTTTGCAGACAGGACAGGTCCCACGGCCCCTGTTATACGTACCGGCAATTCCCTTGCCGCGATGAGCTTTTGACATATGCTATACCTCCGATTCCGCAGTTTCAGGCGCTTTTGTTTTTTTGGCCGGAGCTTTTTTGGGTTCTGCGGCCTTTTTTGCCGGAGCGGCTTTTTTCGGAGCCGCAGCTTTCTTCTGTTTCTTTTCGGCTTTTTCGTCTCCGGATTTAAGCGTATAATCCACCAGCTCAAGAATCGCCACTTCAGCTGCGTCCCCTTCCCGGAAACCCAGTTTCAGGACACGGGTATAGCCGCCGTTCCGCTCTTTCATGCGCGGACCGATATCGGTAAAAAGTTTTGCGAGAACAGCCTTATCCTGAATCATTTTCGCTGCTTCGCGGCGATTATGAACAGTATCATTTTTGCACGTGTAATAAGTTTTTCCGCAGTCCTGCGAACTTCAAGCGCCTTTGGCTGGGTTGTGGTAACACGCTCATATTTAAAGAGTGAAGTTACCATATTCCTGTGCATCGCGCGCCTGTGGGCCGCATTTCGTGAAAGCGGATTAAAGCCGTTTTTATGCTTCATCTGTTTCTTCCTTCTGCTTGGGCAGCTTGATTGAATTCTTGAGGTGACTGTAATCGGTCATACCCAAACCAAGATTCCATTCAAGCAGTTTTTCCCTGATTTCCTGAAGACTTTTTTTACCGAAATTTCTTGTTTTGGCAATATCATCTTCTGTTTTTCTGGTTAATTCACCAATTGTCCGGATATTTGCATTTTTCAGACAGTTCGATGAACGGACGGAAAGTTCCAGTTCCTCAACAGGAGTATTGAGAAGCTGACGGACTCTTTCATCTTCTTCATCAAAATCATCTTCTTTGCCGATTTCATTTTCATTGAAATTTACAAAAATTGAAAAATGATCCTTTATTATTTTTGCCGCTTCTGCAAGCGCATTTTCCGGGGAAATGGTCCCGTCGGTCCATATTTCCAGTATAAGCTTGTCATAGTCGTTTCGCTGCCCGACACGGCAGGGCTCGATTGTATATTTTACCCTGACAACAGGACTGTAAATAACATCAAGCGGAATCGTACCGACTACTTCAATATACCGTTCATTTACCTCCGCAGGCATATAGCCGCGGCCGAAATCAACCTGGACTTCAATTTCAATATGACCGCCTTCCATCATAGTGAACAAATGGAAAGGCTCGCTCAATACTTCAAGCTGGTCCCCGCGGGCAAACATATCGCTTGTTACGCTGACAGGTCCTTTGAATTCATACAGGAAAGTGTCCTGCTCTTTTTCTTCCGGAAGACGGAGTCTGACCTGTTTCAGGTTGTTCAGAATTTCAAGTGTGTCTTCAACAATATTCGGGACTGTTTCAAATTCGCTGGAAATATCATGCGGAATTCCATCTGCATTATATGATATAATTTTTACCGCTGAAATCGCGTATCCCTGAATGGATGACAAGAGTACGCGGCGCAGAGTATTTCCAACAGTTGTACCAAACCCGGTTTCGAAAGGATACGCTACGAATTTTCCGTAATTGGAAGTCAACTCGTTCTGTTCATAAGATAATCCTTTCGGTTTTTTAAATCCCTTAAGCAGATTTTTTCGGGCCATTTGAACTCCTCTTACTTGGAATAGAGCTCAACGACGAGCTGTTCCTTTATATCAGCAAGGTCTGTTACATCATTTCGGTGGGGCACTGAAATAAAGGTGCCTTTCAAGGCGTCGACATCAACGCTGATCCAGGGATAATGTCCTGACTTCGCGACTTCCTTCAACGCGTCCTTAATGATATTCATCTTTTTGCTGCTTTCCTTTATCTCGATTTCATCTCCGGCCTTTACCAGATAACTCGGGATATTGACTGTCCGGCCATTTACCAGCACATGTCCGTGCTGTACAATCTGCCGTGACTGATTCCGGTTTACCGCGAAATGCATTCTGAAAATCACATTGTCGAGCCGTCTTTCAAGCAGACCGACCAGGTTCTCACCTGTAATGCCGGGCATTCTGAGCGCCCTTTCAAAGAAAAGGCGGAACTGTTTTTCAAGCATTCCATAGGTTCTCTTGAGCCGCTGTTTTTCGCGGAGCTGGATTCCATAGTCGGAACGCTTGCCGGTCCTTGCCTTGGGATCGCGTCCGGGCATTGTCCGTTTCTTGTTTATAGCACATTTATCGGATTTGCAGCGGTCGCCTTTCAGGAACAGCTTTTTCTGCTCCGCACGGCAAAGTCTGCAAAGGGGTCCTGTATATCTAGCCATCTGTTTCTCCTTTATTAGATACGCCGTGTCTTGCGCGGACGGCAGCCGTTATGGGGAATCGGTGTAACATCATTGATGGATTTTACCTTTAATCCGAGTGTCCCCAGAGAGCGGATAGCAGATTCCCGGCCTACGCCCGGACCCTTGACATATACATGCACTTCCCGAAGCCCGTATGTCAGGGCCTTCTGTACAGCGGTTTCCGCAACAGTCTGCGCTGCAAACGGGGTTGATTTTTTCGCACCGTTAAATCCCAACCCGCCGGAAGACGCCCAGGAAAGAGCATTTCCCTTAAGATCGGTGATAGTTACAATCGTATTATTAAACGTTGCCTGAATGTATACATTTCCTTCATATACACTCTTTTTCTCTTTTCTCTTTTTACAGTTGCCACGTTATTAGTCCCTCCAATCTACAGTTTACTTCTTCTTGCCGGCAACGGTTTTCTTTTTACCCTTGCGTGTGCGAGAATTTGTCCGGGTACGCTGACCGCGTACGGGGAGACCTTTCCTGTGACGGAGCCCCCGGTAACAGCCAATATCCATGAGCCGTTTAATATTCAACCCGATTTCTGTTCTGAGGCGTCCCTCAACCTTGTACTCATTCTCAATCAGGTTTCTGATTAAAGCGAGTTCCTCCTGGTTAAGGTCGTTTATCATACGCATTGGATCGATTTTTGTCTTCACACAAATTTCATCTGCCGAAGAGCGTCCGATTCCATAGATATAGGTCAATGCAATATTGACATGCTTGTTAGGGAGGTCGACTCCCGCAATTCGAGCCATTCGCTATTCCTCCATCAGCCCTGACGTTGTTTATGTTTGGGATTTACGCAAATAATCCTGACGATTCCCCGTCTTTTGATTACCTTGCATTTATCACATATAGGCTTTACGCTGGTTCTTACCTTCATATTGTCCCCCTGGACTGGCTTAAAACAGTTATGTTTCAAGCCTCCTTTTGCTGAGGATTTCAAGATAAACACTTAAAATCCCCAAATATACCGGAAAGATGTACTATACATCTTTCATTAAACTTTTTCTACAGGTTCCGTGATCTGAGTCTTCCCTTTTTGACAAGCCCTTCATGATGATGCATTTTGAGCTGGGCTTCGATCTGACTCATAGTATCAAGATCAACACCAACAAGAATCAGGAGTGAAGTTCCGCCCATCAGCATGGAAATTGACGGTGGAAATCCGAAGACCCTCTGAATAATTGTCGGAAGGACTGCTATTACCGCAAGATACAGAGAACCGGGTAAAATCAGCCTGTTTAATATTCTCTGCATATATTCTTCCATCTTGTCTGTCCGGATACCGGGAATCGAGCCGCCCGCTTCCCGGATCTGTTTTGCAATTTCGGCAGGGTTCAATGTTACCTGGGTATAGAAATACGCAAAGAAAACAATCAGAAGAACATAGAAAACATTATACCATATTCCATCCGGGCGCAGAAAATTGGCAAGACTCTGAAGCCATCCAACATTTGGCCCGATACTGCTCGCGATCTGTAATGGGAATGTTAAGAAAGACGAAGCAAATATAACCGGAATAACGCCGGATGGGTTTATCTTGAACGGAATATAGGTATTCTGGCCGGAATACATTTTTCTGCCCACGACCCTTTTGGCGTAATGGACAGGTATTTTCCGCTGCCCCTGCTGCTCATAGACAACAAGCGCAATAATTCCCAAAAACATAACAAAAGCCACAATAACGAAGACAAAGTTGAGTTCGTCATTGCGGACCATTTTTATCAGTTCATAAACGGCGCTGGGGAGCCGCGCGACAATACCGGCAAAAATCAGCATGGAAATACCATTACCGATTCCCCTGTTTGTGATCTGCTCACCAAGCCAGATAGTCACCATTGTTCCCGTAGTAACGGTCAGCATGGCAATCAGTTTGAACGAAAGGCCGTTATTTACAATAATATTGTACTGAACCTGGTTCTGAAGGCTTGTTGCATAAACGGTAACCGCATAGGACTGGATAAGTGCAACTACAACTGTCGCCATTCTTGTCCACACCTGGATCTTTTTCCGTCCGCCGTCCTCTTCCGCTATCTTTTTAAGACCGGGAAAGATAATGAGCGCGAGCTGCATTAAAATCTGGGTCGATATATAGGGCATAACCCCAAGCATAAACACGGAAAAGTTGGAAAACGCACCGCCGGCAAAAAAGTCCATATAGTTGACGAATGCATTTCCTCCTCCCTGAGATTTGAAGAAGGAGGTCAACCCGTGCGGATCAATGCCCGGAATAGTGAGAACCGAACCAAGACGGAAAACTACAAGTATTATAATAGTAAAGAATATCCGGGCGCGGAGATCCTTTATTCTGAACATATTTACTAATGCATTACTTCCCATGTTTTTTCATCTGCTCCTGATTATTCAGCGGCAACGGTTCCGCCGGCCTTTTCGATCTTCTCCTTCGCCGAAGCAGAAACCTTATCAACATTTACCGTAAGCTTTTTTGTAAGAGTTCCGTCTCCAAGGATTTTCACAAGCGCCGAAGATTTCTTGAGCAGACCTTTTGAAATGAGAGAGGTCCGGTCAACTGTTTCCCCGTCTGCAAAACGGGTTTCGATAACAGAGAGATTGAAAACCTCATAATCCTTGCGGAATCTGGCGTTTGAAAAACCTCTTTTGGCTATACGCCTGTACAGAGGCATCTGTCCGCCTTCAAATCCAACGTATACCTTTCCGCCGGAACGTGACTGCTGGCCCTTGTCACCGCGGCCTGCGGTAGTTCCGTGCCCGGAAGATGAACCCCGGCCTACTATTCGCTTCTTTTTATTGGCTCCTTCCGGAGCGTGTAAATTGAAATCAGACATTACTTGGTCTCCTCGACTTCAACAAGATGAGAAACGGTTTTTACCATTCCCAAAATCGGATCTGTTGCATCATGCTCCACAGTTGAATTGATCTTTTTCAGACCAAGGGAACGGACTGTTGCAACAACTCTCGGTTTCTGACCAATTGTGCTGCGCACAAGTTTAACGGTTATTTTTTTTGCCATTTTTATCCCCATAAATCTTTGAGGGTTTTGCCTCTGTTTTTCGCAACAGTTTTACCGTCCATCAGCTGTTTAACAGCCTCAAATGTTGCTCTGACAACATTTATGGAACTGCTTGAGCCAAGAGATTTGGAAAGAACATCGGTCGCGCCGGCCGCTTCAAGAACCGCGCGGACAGGACCGCCGGCAATAAGTCCGGTACCGGAACAGGCGGGTTTCAGCAATACTGAAGAACTTTTATAGTCAGCCTGTATTTCATGGGGAAGCGTCCCGTTTTTAAGAGGAACATACACCATATTGCGTTTTGCTTTTTCAATACTTTTACGGATAGCTTCGGATACATCGTTTGCTTTTCCGAAACCATAACCTACCCGGCCCTTCTGGTCGCCGACTACAGTAAGAGCCGAGAAGGAAAAACGGCGTCCGCCTTTTACGACCTTCGCAGTACGGTTCAACTTTACCAGTTTCTCAACATATTCTTTCTGCTGGTTTTCTTTATTAAAATCTTTCTGGTGTTCCATAGATTCTCCTAGAAAGTGATCCCGGCGCTGCGGGCACCGTCTGCAATAGCTTTTATTACACCATGATACAGGTATCCGTTCCGGTCAAAAACAACACTTTCAATTTTCTTTTCTTTGAGACGGCGGCCTATTTCCTCTCCGATTTTTGTGCCGGAGGCAATATTTGCCTTTAAGCCTGAAAAATCCTTTTCAAGTGTGGAAGCAGTGGCAAGCGTCATGCCCTTATCGTCGTCTATTACCTGAACGTACAGATTACTGTTACTGCGGGTCACTGTCATGCGGGGACGCGCAGCGGTGCCATGAATACGTTTGCGGATGTGAATTTTTCTCTTAATTCTTTTTCTGTCTTTTTCGTTAAGTTTTCTGAGCATATTACATCATCCTTATTTAACGCCGGACTTACCGACTTTCCGCTTGATAACTTCAGTTTCATAACGTATACCCTTCCCCTTATAAGGTTCAGGCTTACGAAGTTTTCGAATCTGGGCTGCAAATTCCCCTACCTGGTCTTTGCGGACGCCGGTAATACTTACCTTCCCCTGGTTATCGGCGGTAACGGTAAGTCCTTCGGGGATCGCCGCAATAAAATCAGTTGAATAGCCAAGACTGAGAATAAGCATTCTGTCCTGGACCTCGGCACGGTATCCGACACCATTTATAACAAGGTTTTTGTGAAACCCTCGCTTACACCGACAACCATGTTATTTAACAGGTTGCGGTATAAACCATGGCAGGAACGGGCTTTTTTTGTATCATCCTTACGGGTGACAATAGCCTGAGCGCCGTCAACTTTTATTTCAACTATAGGGTCATAGTTCTGTGTGAGTTTTCCCTTGGGTCCTTCAACCGAAAAAGAATCCGCACCGACAGTAACTTTTACCGAAGAGGGAATAGCAACAGGGAGTTTACCGATTCTTGACATATTTAACTCCTGTTACCAGATCTTGCAGATCAGCTCGCCGCCGACCTGTTTTTCCCGGGCTTTTCTGCCTGTGGTGACACCCAGAGAAGTTGAAACAATAAGGGTTCCGTATCCGTTAAAAACACGGGGAAGTTCCTTATATCCGGCATATACCCTCCGGCCCGGAGTTGAAACCTTTTCAATCCCGTGAATTACCGAAGAATTTTTATCATCATATTTTAAGAAAACCCTGATACAGTTAAGACCATCCTGATTAATTTTCTTGAAGTTTTTGATATAACCTTCAGTCTTCATAATCTTGATGATTTCTAGCTTGAGTTTGGAGGCGGAAATGTCCACTTTTTCATGGCGGGCCATTGCCGCATTCCGGACCTTGGTCAGCATATCTGCTACGGGATCTGAAACGCTCATGTATTTTCTCCCTCCTACCAGCTGGACTTTGTAACGCCTGGAATCAGACCTTCACTGGCTAATTTCCGGAAACATATACGACACATCTGATATTTCCGGAGATATCCTCTCGGCCGCCCGCAAATTCTGCACCTGTTGTATTTCCTGGTGGAATACTTCGGTGTGGCTTTCGCCTTGTTAATCATCGCTGTTGTAGCCATGAATTCCTCACTTACTTTCTAAAGGGCATACCAAACTTGGTCAAAAGAAGCTTCGCTTCCTGATCAGTTTTGGCAGTTGTGATCACATTGATATTCAATCCGGCGATTCTTTCTATTTTGTCAAAATCAATTTCCGGGAAAATTATCTGCTCAGTGATACCCATCGAATAATTTCCGTGTCCGTCAAATCCATTCGGATTAATGCCACGGAAATCCTTGACGCGCGGCAGCGCAACGTTTACAAACCGGTCAAGAAATTCATACATTCTTGAACCGCGGAGCGTAACCACAACGCCTACCTCATTACCCTGACGAAGTTTGAAATTCGCAATACTCTTTCTTGCCTTTGTTTTTACAGCTTTCTGTCCGGTAATTAAACCGAGATCTGTCACTGCGGCATCAAGGAGTTTCTTGTTTGCGAGAGCCTCGCCAATTCCCATACTCAGCACAATTTTGCTGACTTTTGGGGTCTGCATTACAGACTTATAACCGCACTCTTTGAACATTTCAGGCGCGATTTTTTCTTGATAGACTTTCTTAAGCCGAGGTACGTAATTACTCATTACAGTGTTTCCCCACATTTCCGGCAGACGCGTGTTTTCTTGTCGCCGTCAATTTTATATCCAATTCTGGTTGGTCCGCATTTTTTGCAGACAATCATTACATTTGAAAGATGGATCGGTGCTTCAATTTCAATTATGCCGCCCCTGTCCTGCTGACTTCTTTTTTTCTTTGTCTTCTTGACAATATTTGCACCGGCAACGATAACTCTGTCCTTATCCCGGAGAATACGGACAATCGCTCCGCGTTTGCCCTTGTCTTTGCCAGCAATAATTTCTACTGTATCGTCCTTCCGGATTTTGAATTTCTTGTTCATTACCCAATCTCCTTACAGAACTTCCGGAGCAAGTGATACGATTTTCATATAATCCATATCGCGGAGCTCACGGGCAACAGGGCCAAAAATACGTTTTCCCTTCGGGTTCTTGTTCGCATCGATAATAACGCAGGCGTTATCATCAAAGCGGATATAAGTCCCGTCAGGACGGCGATATTCCTTGGAAACCCGCACAATAACGGCTCTTTCCACGGAACCCTTTTTTATCGTAGATGTCGGGAGCGCATCCTTGACAGCTACAACAATAATATCTCCAATTCCGGCATATCTGCGGTGTGATCCGCCGATTACCTTAATACACTCGACGAGTTTGGCACCGGAATTATCTGCAACATTCAGTCTTGACTGCATTTGAACCATAACGATACTCTCCGATTTACCTTGCCCGACTTACGATTTCTACAAGCCTCCAGCATTTTTCCTTACTGATGGGCCGAGATTCAACAATACGAACCGTGTCACCGATATGGGCATCATTTTTTTCATCATGTGCCTTGTACTTTTTACTGCGTGAAACATATTTTTTGTACAATCTGTGAAGTTTCTTGGTACTGACTTTGACAACAATGGTTTTATCCATTTTGTCACTGGTCACAATACCAACAAACTCGCGGTTCCCGGTTTTTTTCACAACTGCCTGATCTTCCACGGGCCTGCTCCTACTTGTTTGCCTGTCCGGCAATTTCATGCTGCCGGATATACGTATTGAGAGCCGCTATCTGGCGGCGCAGCGTACGCTTCTGAAGCGGATTTTCAACATGACCAATTACCAACTGGAAACGAACATCCATATATTTTTTGGTAAGTTCAGCCCGCTTTGATACAAGTTCGGCGTAAGACATATTCCTGAGTTCTTTCTTTTTCATCTTATACCTCCCTTAAAAATCTTCTCGTTTTTCCGCAAATTTTGTTTTGAACGGCAATTTGCTTCCGGCCAGTATCATAGCCTGTTCGGCGAGGGTCCGTTCAATTCCGGCCAGTTCAAACAAAATCGTTCCGGGTTTTACAACCGCTACCCAGTATTCAGGAGCGCCCTTTCCCTTACCCATGCGGGTTTCAGCGGGCTTCTTTGAATAGGGTTTGTCAGGAAATACCCGTATCCAGATTTTCCCGCCTCGCTTTACCTTACGGTTAAGGGCAACACGGGCGGCTTCAAGCTGCCGGTTAGTAAGCCAGAAGGGTTCAAGTG
This sequence comes from Brucepastera parasyntrophica, assembly GCF_022376835.1. Taxonomy (GTDB): domain Bacteria; phylum Spirochaetota; class Spirochaetia; order Treponematales; family Treponemataceae; genus Brucepastera; species Brucepastera parasyntrophica. Next base: position 2,643,011 of record NZ_CP084606.1, on the reverse strand, counting down.
AAACAAGCGCATACTGGCCAAAATCAATTTCATTTCCTCTGGTCGCATTACCCTTGATTCTTCCACGCTGAACCTTCCGGTGTTTAATTCTTTTAGGGCTAAGAGCCATAGCTTAACTCCTTCCGGTGGGTGCACGCTGAGTGCGTTCGGGACGATCGTTCTGATCAGCATATTCGCTGCGATCACCCCGGTCACGTCGCTGTTTTCTGAGAAGTGCACCGGCATCCTCTTTTTGCTCATGACTGTACATCATTCCATTATAAACCCATACCTTTACACCGATTTTTCCATATGTAGTATGAGCTTCCGTAAATCCATAATCAATATCAGCACGAAGCGTATGCAGAGGAACACGGCCCTCCTTATGCTCTTCGGTACGGGACATTTCAGCTCCTCCGAGACGGCCTGAAACCCGGATTTTGATTCCCTGCGCGCCTGCTTTCATTGCCGCCGCGGAAGCCTGTTTCAGGGCCTTTCTGAAAGAACCGCGGTTTGCAAGCTGGCGGGCAACATTCTGTGCAACCAGGGAAGCATTGGTTTCGGACCGCTTGATTTCCTTAATCTTAATCTGGACTTTCTTTGAAAGCTGTTTTTGAATCATGGCGCCGATCTGTTCGATATTGGCACCTTTTACACCGATAATCACACCTGGCCTAGCCGTATGAATAACAATAGTTATTCTCTGCGGGTGCCGGATAATCTCGATTTCCGCAATATCTGCGTTTTTGCATTCAGGTAAATCCTGAACCATCTTGCGGATTCTCAGATCTTCATGAAGCAGGTTCGCATATTCGCGAGGATCTGCATACCAGCGTGATGACCATGTCTTATTAATTCCCAGACGTAAACCAATAGGATTAACTTTCTGTCCCACTTTTATTCCCCCGCCTTTTCGTCAATTATTACGGTAATGTGACACATTCTTTTCAGAAGCATATCAGCACGACCGCGTCCGCGGCACCACAGTCTTTTGAGACGGGGGCCTTCATCTATGCGAATTTCTTTAACGAAAAGCATATCTTCATCAAGTTTCTTATTCTGACTCAGCGCGTTGGAAGCCGCTGATTTTACGGTTTTCTTAATCAGCTTGGCGCCCTTATGGGGCATATTATCCAGTATGGACATTGCCTCTGCATAAGCCTTCCGGCGTATAACATCTGCCACAGGACGGACCTTCGTCGGCGACGCTATCAGAAATTTCGAAGTGGCTATATATCCGTTTTTTTCAGCCATTGCATCCACCTATTTATTTACCTGTTTTTTTGTCCGAACCAGCGTGACCGCGGAATATCCGGGTCGGAGCGAATTCGCCAAGCTTATGACCAACAAGATTTTCAGTTATATAAACCGGAACCCAGCTTTTGCCATTATAAACAGAGATGGTATTACCTACCATTTCAGGAATAATAGTTGAACAACGGGAATATGACTTTATCATCCTCCGGTCACTCGACTTATTCATCTCGATTACTTTCTTGTAAAGGCTCTTTTCAATAAAAGGACCCTTTTTAACAGATCTTGACACGGTTATTCTCCCTACTTACGTCTCGAAACAATAAAGTTACTGGAGACTTTCCGTTTTTTACGGGTCTTGTAGCCGCGGCACGGCTGTCCCCAGGGGGTAACAGGATTACGCCCCTTACCGGCGCCCTCACCACCACCAAGCGGATGATCAACAGGGTTCATAGCCATACCACGGACTGAAGGTCTGATACCTCTCCAGCGTGACCGGCCGGCCTTTCCCAGGCTGGTGTTCATATGATCACCGTTACCGACTTCGCCAATGGTGGCATAGCATTTTTTATGGACCATGCGCATTTCACCGGAAGGCAGCTTAAGTGTCACATAATCACCGTCTTTTGCTGCAACAAGAGCCTTCGTCCCTGCCGAACGGGCCATCTGCCCGCCCTTTCCGATGGTCAGCTCAATATTATGCACGGTAAAGCCTACCGGAATAATCTCGAGCGGAAGCGCATTAGCTACCGTAGGCGGCGCATTTTCACCGCTCATTATTTTCTGGCCTACAACCAAACCCTTCGGAGCGAGAATATATCGTTTGTCTCCATCTGCATAGAAAACAAGCGCAATATTGGCACTTCGGTTCGGATCATATTCAATAGTTTTTACTGTTCCGGGGATCCCGTATTTATTCCGTCTGAAATCAATTTCGCGGTACCTTTGTTTATGACCGCCACCCTGATGCCGGACAGAAATACGGCCGTCTGAACCGCGTCCGCCATGAGATTTCTTACCGCTTGTCAGATTCTTTTCTGGCTTGTCAGCGGTTATCTCATCCTTCCGCAGGTCAATACGTCCTCGCGTTCCCGGAGTAATAGGTTTATATACTTTAAGAGCCATTTTGTTCCCCTTACCTTAACGCGGACCGAAGGCGCTATACGCCTTCGAAAACCTTAATTGTCTCGCCGGGAGCAAGCTTTACGATTGCTTTTTTCCAGCTGGAAGTCAGACCGGGACGGTTTCTCGTCCTTTTAACTTTCCCGTATACATTAATAACCGTACAATTGATAACCTTTACATTGAAAAGAGCGTGTACGGCATTCTTTATCTGAATTTTGTTTGCGGAGGGATGTACTTTGAAAACATACTTTCCCTGCGAACGCAGTTCATTTGTTTTTTCAGTCAGGATCGGTGCAATGAGAATACTTTCAGCTGTCATTACTCGGCCCCCTCTTCTGAATTATAAAAACCGGCAAGATTCTTTGCCGCTGTTTCAAGAATTATCACCCGGCGTCCATAAAAAAGGTCATGGGCGCGGAGTCTGTTGAAAGAAAGGAAGTGCAATGACGGAATATTCCTTCCCGCCTGCTTGATTTTGGCATCGTCATCCTTAAGAATAAGAACAGTGCGTTCATCCTTCGCAAAATTGTTCAGGATTTTCACAAGGTCCTTTGTCCTGCCGCTTTCAACCGTAAAATCTTCAATTACAGTAAGCCGGTCGGTCTGGGCCTTCAGGCTGAGAATCGACTTCATCGCAAGTCGTTTTGCCTTTTTTGGCATTGCATAACTGTAATCACGGGGTTTCGGTCCGAACATCGTTCCTCCGCCCACAGTAATCGGCGACTTTTTGTCACCTCGGCGGGCACGTCCCGTTCCCTTCTGTTTGTATGGCTTGGCATTGGAACCATGCACTTCAGAACGGTCTTTCGTACATGCAGTTCCAACCCGCATATTTGCTAATTCATTGTTGATGGCGTAATAGATTACATCCTCATTAACCGGAAGACCAAACACCTGATCATCGAGATTAATTGTCCTCAGTTCCTTGCCATCGACCGAATAGACTTTCTTTTCCATTGTCTTCTCCTGCCGTTACATCTCTTTTTTGACTGCGGACCTGATGATCAGCGTACAGTTCTTTTTGCCGGGAACTGCCCCGCGCACCATCACAACTTTTAACTCAGGATCAATTTTTTGAATTCTGAGATTCTGCACTGTCACACGGTCACGGCCCATACGGCCGGGCATTTTTGTGTTCTTCAGCGACTGCCCCGGGGTTGTACACTGTCCGGTTGATCCGGGTTCGCGGTGAAATTTTGAACCATGGGAAGCTCGTCCGCCATGGAAACCCCAACGCTTCATAACACCCTGGAAACCCTTACCCTTTGATGTAGCAACTACATCAAGGAACCTGGTGGATTCGAAAATCTCCACGCCTACCTGGTCGCCCACGGCTACTTCCTGTTCGAAATCACGAAATTCTTTAAGGTGCCGTTTCGGAACCATCTTTTCCGGAAACTGGCCGGCATAAGGTTTCGCAACATGGTCTTCTTTCAGATCATCAAGACCCAGGACCACTGCGTTATATCCGAAGCTTTCTTCTTTTTTCAGCGACACAACCGTATTCGGCTCAACGTGAATCACGGTTACCGGAATCAGATTCCCGCCTTCGTCAAAGACTTGCGTCATGCCGACTTTTCTTGCTATAAGACCTACCATTTCTGTCTAACTCCCCGGGAAACCATGTACTGAAAACACGCTTTCCCATGACACGATATCCCCTGATCCGGAGGACCGTCTGTCAAATAAAATTACTGTTTAATTTCAACATCCACACCGGCGGGAAGTTCAAGTTTCATCAAAGAATCCATTACTTCAGCCGTTGGCTCGATAATGTCAATAAGACGCTTATGAGTACGCATTTCAAACTGCTCGCGCGACTTCTTGTTAACATGAGGAGAACGGAGAACCGTCACCTTGTTGATCCGAGTCGGAAGAGGTATCGGGCCTAAAACCTTGGCCCCCGCCTTCTGAACAGTCTGAACAATTGCCTTTGAACTCTGGTCTATCAGCTCAATATCGAATCCGCGAAGTTTAACGCGAATTTTTTCCTTAGCCATTTTTCCTCCAGGCAGAGACAATGCGGAGCCGCATAAAACGGCTCCACATATCGGCATTCCGACGCTGTCTCCTGCTCAACTTCTATTCAATAACCTCAGTTACCTGTCCGGAAGCAACGGTACGGCCGCCCTCACGGATAGCAAACTTAAGTCCTTTTTCCATAGCAATCGGGTGAATAAGTTCACCGATTATTTTGGTATTGTCACCAGGCTTAACCATGTCAACGCCATCGGGCAGATTGATTGTTCCGGTAATATCTGTTGTCCGGAAGTAAAACTGCGGGCGATAGCCGGAGAAGAACGGGCTGTGACGTCCGCCTTCTTCTTTTGAAAGAACATAAATCTGTCCTTCAAATTTTGTATGAGGGGTAATTGAACCCGGTTTTGCAAGAACCTGGCCGCGTTCAACTTCCTTCTTGTCAACACCGCGGAGCAGCAGGCCGACGTTGTCACCGGCGATACCCTGATCGAGCAGCTTGTTGAACATTTCAATACCGGTTACAACAGTCTTCTTGGTCGGGCGGATACCTACGATTTCAATTTCCTCGTTCAGGTTGATAATACCGCGCTCGATACGGCCGGTAACTACGGTACCGCGGCCCGAGATGGTAAAGATATCTTCGATCGGCATAAGGAAGGGCTTGTCAGCAGCACGTTCCGGATCCTTGAAATAGCCGTCCATGGCTTCAAGCAGATCGTCGATACATTTTATTTCTTCCGCGCTTGCCCCTTCAGCCATGGCTTTGAAAGCGGAACCCTTGATAATCGGGGTTTCATCTCCGGGGAAGCCGTTTGTTGTAAGAACATCCTTTACTTCTTCTTCAACAAGTTCAATAAGTTCCGGGTCATCTACCAGATCAGTCTTGTTAAGGAATACAATAATAGAAGGAACACCTACCTGACGCGCAAGAATAATGTGCTCGCGTGTCTGGGGCATAACGGAATCAGGTGCAGAAACAACGAGAATCGCTCCGTCCATCTGTGCCGCACCGGTAATCATGTTCTTGATATAGTCTGCGTGACCGGGGCAGTCAATATGGGCATAATGCCGCTTGTCTGACTGATATTCGAGGTGACGGGTATTAATAGTGATACCGCGTTCTTTTTCTTCCGGAGCATTGTCAATTTCATCATAATTGAGCGCCTTATCACCGAATTTTTTTGCACAATGCATAGTGATTGCTGCGGAAAGAGTGGTCTTACCATGGTCAACGTGACCAATGGTACCAACATTCATGTGGGGTTTTGTCCTTTCGAACTTTTCCTTTGCCATTTGATCCTCCTGAAAGATATAGGCAAGTAATCAAAATAATTCTCGCATTATAAGTAAATAGCAGTACTTATGCAAGTCCTGCCTGCATACGCGGGCATAGTTCAAGCAGTTATCAAAAATAAGAGATTGTGATAAATCAGATTGGGTCACAACACCGCTGAGCGGCAATGTATTTTACATACGAAGACTATCCATAGGGTATCGGATAGTTGACCGGGAACCACCTGATCATCATCAAACACTTCATCTGATGACTGGTTTGGTATCCTGAGAAACGCAGCTGCCGGAATGACAGCTTCGGTCACACTTTCAGGGCCTTTTTGTTTATCAAAAACCAACGTTTTCTGAAAAACAGCGCCAAAAGCCGCGTAATCCTTCCGGTCAGACAGAATCTGACGGTTTTACGGTTACACATGGACTCTCAAAGAACACCGAAATACCGATTAACCGCCGGTATTTCAATATCGTCTTGTTTATACACGTTTTTTAAAGACGTGTCAAGCTGTGCGGCGAAACGGTTTTCCGCCGGAATTACCACCTGTAATGGGCAAAGGCCTTGTTGGCGTCCGCCATTTTATGGGTATCTTCTTTTTTCTTAAAAGCCGTTCCAGTACTGTTGTAAGCGTCGATCAATTCGGCCGCAAGACGTTCAGACATTTCATGACCGCTGCGCGCGCGGGCCGCCTTGATTATCCACCGCATGCCAAGAGCTTCCCGGCGGGATTCGCGGATTTCAATCGGGACCTGATAGGTTGCGCCGCCGACCCGGCGGGACTTAACTTCTATCATCGGCTTTACATTATTCAGGGCCTTCAGAAAAACTTCCAGAGGTTCCTTGTCCGTCTTTTCCTTTATTTTGTCCATCGCATCATAAATAATACGGATGCCGGTGGCTTTTTTTCCATCGATCATCATACGGGCTACAAATTTTGAAACCACTGCGCTGTTATATTTGCTGTCTGGAAGAACCGGACGGTCGATTGCTTTGTTTTTTCTACCCATTTTTCAAATCCTTACGCTTTCGGCCGTTTAGCGCCGTATTTTGACCGGCTGCGTTTCCGGTCTGCCACACCAAGAGTATCCTTGGTCCCGCGGATAATATGATAGCGGACACCAGGAAGGTCCTTAACACGACCGCCGCGGATTAAAACCACGGAGTGTTCCTGCAGGTTATGTCCGATACCGGGAATATATGCCGTCACTTCTATACCATTACTCAGGCGAACACGGGCAACTTTCCGGAGCGCCGAATTCGGTTTTTTCGGCGTAACGGTCATAACACGGGTACAGACACCGCGCCGTTGAGGGCAGGACTGAAGCGCAGGGCTTTTTGTACGGTTTTCGATCGTCTTACGGCCCTGCTTGATAAGCTGATTTATTGTAGGCATTTGCCTTTTCTCCTATTTTATACCGGCCAGCACTGCCGGGATTAACCAATAACTTTTAAAACCGATACGGTTTTGAAAAAACTGACGTTGTACATTCCGAAAAAACGTGCAGACTATAACTATATAATTTTGCCCCGTTTTGTGTCAACAGTCTCCGGAAACTTTTGCCGAATCCCTGCGGTTTCAGCCGCAGGATCCGGCCTCCGTTTTAATCATTTTCGTCCATTTCAAAATCGGCGTCATCTTCGACTACTTCCGATTCCTTTTCAAGCTTGCGTCTTTCAAGAATTTCACTCATCTGGACGTCAAGGTCGGCGTTATCCTTGTCAAACAGTTTAACATTCCGGTACTGCCGTATGCCGGTACCCGCAGGAATAAGATGTCCGATAATAACATTTTCCTTGAGGCCGCGGAGATGGTCCGTTGCGCCTGAAATGGCGGCATTGGTCAGAACTCTCGTGGTTTCCTGGAATGAGGAAGCGGAAATAAAGGAATCGACATTCAGTGAAGCCTTTGTAATTCCCTGGAACATCGGCCGCGCAATCGCCGGCTGACCTCCTTCACTTATTACGTGGTCATTTTCCTCATGGAATTTATATTTATCAACCTGCTGCCCGAATATGAAACGGGTATCGCCGACAGCTACAATTTCCACTTTGCGGAGCATCTGGCGGACAATAACACCAATGTGTTTGTCACTGATTGATACACCCTGAAGGCGATATACCTGCTGTATTTCATCCATAAGATAATTCTGGAGCGCATTTTCACCGGAAATCGCAAGAATGTCATGGGGGTTCAGCGAACCGTCACAGAGCTGTTCGCCGGCCTCAACGGTATCGCCATCGCGTACAAGAAGCCGCTTGCTCATAGGGACGAGGTGTTTGAATTCCTTTCCATACTGATCCTTTACAATAAGAACCCTTTTGCCTTTCAGAATACCCTTGAACGATACGGTTCCGGTAATCTGCGCCAGAACGGCGGGGACTTTCGGCTTCCGGGCCTCGAAAAGTTCGGAAACCCTGGGAAGACCTCCGGTTATATCCTTTGTCTTTGCCGACTCTTTGAGCATTTTCGCAATGGTAGTACCGGCCTTCACGACGGCGCCGTCTTCAACCAGCAGATATGCTCCTCCCGGAAGATAATACGAACCTATGGTATTTCCGGACTCGTCAGTGATCAGGACCCTCGGCTGTTTGGTATCGAGCTGGAATTCGCTTATCCGTTTTTCTATCTTTCCGGTTTCTTCATCCAACTCTTCATTCAGGGTAGATCCCGGGATAATATCTTCATAGTGAACATATCCGTCATATTCCGAGACAATCGGCTCCGAGAAGGGGTCAAAAGTTGCTATCGTCTGCTGGGACGCTACATAATCGCGTTCTTTTACCACAACCTCGGAACCGTTTCTGATTTCGATTTTCTGGTCCTGACTGACCAGATATATCTTTTTACCCTGTACGACAACGTAGGCTATATCGGAAGACTTGACCTCTTCTCCGGCATGAACGAACAAAGGATCGCCCTTCAGAATCCGCTGACCGTCTTCGACCAGAAGTTTGTCTTTATCGGCGAGGTCATATTCACGGACAACCTTGTTTACAATAGCCCATCCCTTGCGGGTAAAGAGTTTATTTCCATTTCCGAGTACAACATGTGTTCCGGAGATTTCCTTTACAACGACAGGGTATTTCAGAAGGATTCTGTTTTCTTCACTTATCTTTGTCGCCGTTCCTCCGACGTGGAAGGTACGCATGGTAAGCTGGGTTCCCGGCTGACCAATTGACTGGGCAGCAATAATTCCTACGGCTTCTCCGATTTCCACGATTTTATTATGGGCCAGATTGCGGCCATAACATTTTACGCAGACGCCATGCTCGGATTCACAGGTAAGAACAGTCCGGAGCTTTACCGATTCGACCCCGGCGGCTTCTATTTCTTCCGCGATTTCGTCAGTAATGAATTCATTTACATCTATGATTACATCATGGGTAATGGGGTGCATAACCCGTTCAAGGGTATAGCGGCCCGCTACGCGGTCCCGCAGCGATTCGATGATTTCATCGCCTTCTTTGACGGCTGAATATTCAATACCATTTATGGTACCGCAGTCATCCTCGTTGACCACTACATCCTGCGCAATGTCAATAAGGCGGCGGGTAAGATATCCGGCTTCCGCTGTTTTCAGAGCAGTATCGGCAAGACCCTTGCGCGCGCCGTTTGTTGAAACAAAAAATTCAATAACGGTAAGACCTTCTTTGAAGTTTGAGCGGATAGGCAATTCGATAATATCACCGTTCGGTTTTGCCATAAGACCGCGCATACCGGCGAGCTGTCTGATCTGGTTGCGGCTTCCGCGGGCACCCGAAGTAGCCATCATATAAATGGTATTGAATCCGTCTTTGTCCGCCTCAAGTGTTTTCATCATGATGGCGGTGAGGTCTTCATTTGTTTTGGACCAGACTTCGACAACACGGTTGTACCGCTCGTCCTGGGTTATATGCCCCTGCTGATACTGTTTCTGTATAGCTTCTACTTCTTTATTCGCCTTTTCGATCATTTCCGATTTTTCAGGCGGAACAAGAATATCATCCATACTCAGGGTTGCACCGAAGAAAGTTGCGTACTTGTAGCCGATGGCCTTGAGCTTATCAAGCATCTGGACCGTGAGCCAAGGACCTTTTTCCTTATGAATGTTTTCAATCAGTTTCCGGATCTGCTTGTCATCAAGGGTTACATTGATGAATTCAACTCCTTCCGGCATTTCTTCATTAAAAGCCAGCCGGCCGGGCGTTGTTTCGAGCAGTTCGCCGCGATAATGAACCTTGATAAGGGACTGCCAGGCGACAGAACCGGACTCAGCGGCCATCATAACTTCGTCAACATTAGTAAACCGGTGACCGGTTCCCTTTCCGTTTGGCCTAACCTGGGTCAGATAATACAGCCCAAGGACCATGTCCTGTGAAGGATATACGATTGTTTTGCCGTTCGCGGGGTCAAGAAGGTTTCTGCTCGAAAGCATGAGCGTCCAGCATTCCATCTGCGCGGCCTGCGTCAGCGGCACATGAACAGCCATCTGGTCGCCGTCGAAGTCGGCGTTGAAAGCCTTACATACGAGCGGATGCAGACGGATAGCCTTTCCTTCAACAAGGACAGGTTCAAAAGCCTGGATACCAAGCCGGTGAAGGGTCGGCGCGCGGTTCAGCATAACAGGATGCTCGCGGACAACCTCATCGAGGATTGCAAAGACTTCCGGGGATTCCTGTTCAACAAGCAGCTTCGCTTTCTTTATGTTATAGACAACATCCTTGTCTACGAGTTTCTTCATTATAAAAGGTTTGAAAAGCTCCATGGCCATTTTTGTCGGGAGTCCGCACTGCCAGAGTTTCAGCTCGGGACCGACGACAATAACGGAACGGCCTGAATAATCGACGCGCTTGCCGAGAAGATTCTGGCGGAACCGGCCCTGCTTTCCCTTGAGCATATCGGAGATGGATTTCAGGGGGCGGTTTGAAGCGCCCTTTATAACACGTTTCCGTTTTGAATTGTCAAACAGCGCGTCAACAGCTTCCTGGAGCATCCTTTTTTCATTGCGGATAATAATATCAGGAGCGTTCAGGCTCATAAGCCGTTTCAGGCGGTTATTGCGGTTAATAACCCGCCGGTACAGATCGTTCAGATCGGATGTTGCGAACCGTCCGCCGTCGAGCTGAACCATTGGTCGGAGTTCAGGGGGAATAACGGGAATAACATCCAGAATCATCCATGCCGGTTTATTGGTTGATGAACGGAAATTTTCCACAATCTCAATCCGCTTGAGAAGCCGCTTATCGCTTTTTGCGCCCTTTTCAATCATTTTGGCGCGGAGTTCCGCAGCCAGCTCATCAAGGTTCAGATTTTCGAGAAGGGTTTTTATAGCTTCAGCGCCCATACCTGCGGTAAAGGAAGCGCCGTAACGCTCCTGGGCTTCGTGATATTCTTCTTCAGTTAAAAGCTGGTTTTTCTTTAAGTCAGTGTCGCCCGGTTCAATAACAATGTGTTTTTCATAATAAAGGATTGAGCGGAGCGCAGCGACCTGGAGATCAAGCAAAAGGCCCATGCGGCTCGGCACTGACCGGTAATACCAAATATGGGAAACAGGAGCTGCTAATTCAATATGGCCCATGCGTTCGCGGCGGACCTTAAAATGAGTAACTTCAACACCGCAGCGGTCGCATATAACACCCTTGTAACGGATTGATTTGAATTTACCGCAATAGCATTCCCACTCCTTTGTGGTACCGAAAATCCGTTCACAAAAAAGGCCGTCCTTTTCAGGGCGGAGAGTACGATAATTAATGGTTTCAGGTTTCTTTACCTCGCCGTATGACCATGCGCGGATGGTTTCCGGAGAAGCAAGTTTTATCATCAGACTGTCAAAATCCTGGATATCTCTCATTTCGGTTCCTTATAAAAAGCTTGAAAATGTCTTTCAAACCAGTCTTTAAACATACGCTGTATGCCGTCCGACGGACATACAGCTGCGTTATTATTCAGTTAAAAATTTGAACCGGCCTTTGCGATCAGTTCCTCGTCCCGCTCGGTCAGCGGTATCTGTTTGCCCTTCGCATCATAAATGGTGAAGTCGAGGGCCAAGCCCCGGAGTTCCTGCACAAGAACGTTAAAGGATTCCGGCACACCGGCAGCAGTCGAAGGTTCTCCCTTTACAATCGATTCATAAATCTTTGAACGTCCGTTCATGTCATCAGATTTGATTGTCAAAAGCTCCTGCAGCGTATTTGCAGCGCCATAGGCTTCGAGCGCCCAGACTTCCATTTCACCGAGACGCTGACCGCCGAACTGGGCTTTACCGCCGAGAGGCTGCTGGGTAACCAGCGAATAAGGCCCTGTTGAACGGGCGTGCATTTTATCGTCAACAAGATGATGCAGTTTCATAAAGTAAATAATACCGACGAATACCGGATTATCAAAAGGAACGCCGGTACGTCCGTCCCGGAGAATAACCTTCGAATTTGCAGGGAACCCGGCTTCCTTCAGTTTTTCCTCAATCTGCTCGTTTGAAGGCGACTGGAAAACAGGAGATTCATACCATTCATTCAGATATTGTCCGGCAAGACCAAGTTCGGATTCCATTATCTGCCCGATATTCATACGCGAGGGAACACCCAGCGGATTCAGACAGATATCGAGGGGAGTCCCGTCTTCCATGTACGGCATGTCTTCTTCCGGAAGGATACGGGCAACTATACCCTTATTCCCATGGCGTCCGGCCATTTTATCACCTTCGCGGAGCTTGCGTTTAGTCGCGATCAGAACCTTTACAACCTCGTCAACGCCGGGGTTCAGGTCATCACCTTCAGAACGTTTCAGCCGCTGGACATCAATAATTGTCCCTTCAACGCCATGCGGAACACGGAGAGAAGAGTCGCGGACTTCGCGCGCTTTTTCACCGAAAATGGAATTAAGCAGTTTGAATTCAGGAGTCGTTTCCGTTTCACTTTTCGGGGTTACTTTTCCGACAAGTATATCACCTGACCTGACCTTCGCGCCGATGCGTATAATGCCTTCACCGTCAAGGTTATCAAGGCTTTTTTCGCTGGTATTCGGAATATCCCTGGTCAGTTTTTCAGGACCGAGTTTTGTTTCCCGGACTTCAGTGAAAAACTCTTTTATATGGATGGAAGTAAACATATCATCCTTAACGACCCGCTGGGATATAAGAATCGCGTCTTCATAATTGTAGCCGTTCCACGGGACAAAACCGACAAGAATATTCCTTCCAAGCGCGAGTTCACCGTGCCAGGTCGCAGGACCATCGGCGAGGGGCTGGCCCTTTTCAATTTTCTGACCGGGGATTACCGTAGGACGCTGGTGATAACAGGTATCCTGGTTTGTCCGCTGGTATTTAAGCAGATGATATTCATCGCGGGCTTTCTGGTCTTCAGTGGGAATGATAATAATTTTTTCCGCTGAAACAAATTCAATGGTCCCGCTTCTTCTGGCCTTGATAAAAACGCCTGAATCGTATGCGCACTTTCCTTCCATACCGGTGCCGACCCGGGGAGGTTCGGGGAAAACAAGAGGAACAGCCTGGCGCTGCATATTGGAACCCATAAGCGCGCGGTTTGCGTCATCATGCTCAAGGAAAGGAATAAGGGACGCCGAAACCGAAATAATCTGTTTCGGGGAAACATCCATATACTGGACTTCCTGGGGCGAACGGGTTATGTAATCACCGTGGCGCCGGCAGGATATCTGGTCCGTCTTAATTTTTCCATCGCTTCCGACAGCTGTCGAAGCCTGGGCAATATAATACTTGTCCTCATCCATTGCGGAAAGATATTCGACCGTATTTGTCGCTTTTCCATTGGCGATTTTCACATAAGGCGTTTCAAGAAAACCGTAATCATTAACCCTGGTATAATTCGCAAGCGAAACGATCAGACCGATGTTCGGCCCTTCAGGAGTTTCAATAGGACACATTCGTCCGTAATGGGTATAATGAACGTCACGCACTTCAAATGAAGCCCGGTCTCTGCTCAAACCGCCGGGACCGAGGGCGTTCAGGCGTCGTTTGTGGGTCAGCTCCGCGAGCGGATTAACCTGGTCCATAAACTGTGAAAGCTGGCTTGAACCGAAAAACTCCTTGATTGCAGCGACTATCGGTTTTATCGAAATAAGATCCTGCGGTTTTATCGTTTCAGTTTCTTTCAGGCTCATCCGTTCTTTCGCTATACGTTCCATGCGGGAAAAAGCCGTTTTAAGGGTATTGGTCATAAGTTCGCCGACCGAGCGGACGCGGCGGTTACCAAGATGATCAATATCATCAATTGATTCATCGCCGACATACACCTTTATGAGATATTTCATGGTGGAAATAATATCTTCCTTAACCAGGGTGAACTCAGAGACCGGCTGCTCATAATCAAATTTCTTGTTCAGTTTATACCGGCCGACCCGTCCCAGATCATACCGCCTTGAGGAAAAGAACATTGAATTGAGGTCCTTTTCCGCAGCCTCAATAGTAATAGGCTCACCCGGCATGAGAACGGAATAAACGGCGATCAGGGAATCTTCCCGTGTGGGCTCATCATTATCGCTGTCCTTGTTCGAGAAGCGGATTTCTTCCCGGTCAAAACAGTTGATGATCATGGGAGAATTCAGGGAACCTTCCGCCTCGAAGTCAATTACATCGACTTCGGCAATTTTATTGAGAATCAGTTCATCAATATTATGCGGGTGGAGTTTTTCTCCTGCCCGGTACAGTTTTTTCTTTTCGCCGCTTTCATCCGTTACATATACGGCGGAAGCAAAGATTTTTCCGACCAGTTCATCGTGATTGCTTCTGTCTTCCAGAACTTTCAGGGTTTTTATCTGGTAAAAACAGCGGATTATCTCTTCCCTGGTTTCAAATCCGAGAGCCCGCAGAAAAAGCGTTCCAAGAATTCTTTTTTTTCGGTCTATCTTTGCGTAAATCAGCTCTTTTTTCTGATCTATTTCAAATTCCAGCCAGCTTCCGCGGTACGGAATAATTCTGCTGGAATAAATTCCCTTTTCATGTGAGAAAATAACACCCGGTGAACGGTGAATCTGCGATACAACAACGCGTTCCGCTCCGTTAATGATAAATGTACCCCGGTCTGTCATGAGCGGAATATCGCCCATGTATATATCTTTCTGCCTGATTTCACCGGTTTGCTGGAAAATCAGGTTAATCCGGGCCTTCAGAGGGACCGAGTAGGTCAAACCCTTTTGCTTGCATTCAAATTCGGAAAATTTTATATTTCCTTCATCAAGTTCATAAAACTCATACTCAAGGAGCATGTCTCCATTCGGGCTTTCAATCGGAAAGGTTGAGCGGAAAACATCTTCAAGGCCGATTTCTTCAGAAGAATCTGCAATGTGTGTCTTGTCGCGCTGGAGAAATTTCTCATATGATGAAAGCTGAATATCAATGAGGTCAGGCAATTCCATAAAATTACGGATATTTTTGCCGATATACTGACGGTTGATCGCCTCGTTTCTTGCGAACATCCTCACACCCCCTAAAACAATAAAAACATAGTCTAAAACTACAAAAATATTCCTGAAATCAGGAACCCCGCGAGAAAATTATAACATTTTTCAAAATAGTCCGGCTGCCGCTACAGCAGCCGGATACTGCATGCTTACGCAATCTTAACTACACCGCCTGCCGCAGTGATGGTTTCCTTGATCTTGTCGGCTTCTTCCTTGGAAACTCCTTCCTTGAGGACTTTCGGGGCGCCTTCGACAAGGTCTTTCGCTTCCTTAAGGCCAAGGCCGGTCACTGTCCGGACTTCCTTAATTACAGCGATTTTCTTGGATGCATCAATGCTTTCGAGCGAAACGGTAAATTCTGTCTGCTCTTCAGCTGCAGCAGCTCCGGGAGCTGCTCCGCCGGCAACAACGGCTACGGGAGCCGCTGCGGTTACGCCGAATTTTTCTTCCATTGCCTTAATAAGCTCGGATACTTCAAGAACGGTCATTCCTGCAATCGCGTCAAGAATCTGTTCATTTGTTAAAGCTGCCATATTATCTTCTCCTTAAATCAGGTATTTTTCAGTTCATACGAACTTTTTTGCGGCCATTTGGCCGGGATCGGGCATACACCCGTAAAAACATGGCCAGGACGACAGCTGAAGAAGCCTGAGCCATGATACGTACAGATACAAATCCTACTTTTCTTCTTCCTCAGATGCGGGAGCCTCAGCAGGCGCTTCGGCATCTGCCGGAGCTTCCGGCGCGGCGGCCTCGGGAGCAGAAGTTTCCGCCGGTTCAGCGGCTGCAGTCTCGGCAGGGGCCGGCTCTTCGTTTGCAGGAGCGGCTTCAGCCTTGACAGGCTCTTCTTTCGCTGTTTCGGGAGAGGCTTCTTCCTTTGCCGGAGCAGGTTCAGCCTTGACAGGCTCTTCTTTTGCTGCGGCCTCTTTTGCAGGGGCAGGTTCAGAAACAGGCGCAGAAGCCTTTTCCGTTCCGCCTGCGGCTTTCTGGTCAGCAACTGCCTGAAGAGTCCTTGCCAGTTTCGAAGTAGTGGCGTTCATTGCCGACATAAGCATGGCAATAAGATCTTTCTTGCCGGGCAGCTTCGAGAAAGCCTCGATCTTCGCCGCGTCATAGACTTCCCCGTCAATAAGCGCGCCCTTGATAATAAGAGCGGGAGCTTCCTTGGAAAAATCAAAAAGGATTTTCGCCACGGCATTTGCTTCTTCACTAGTAAGGGCAATAGCCGTAGGACCTACGAGGTAATTGCTTACATCGCTTTTTTCAAGGTCCTTGAATGCGATCCGGGCATAATTATTCTTCACGACCCGGTATGAACACCCTTTTTCACGGAGCTGTCCCCGCAGATTCGTTATCTGCTCGACAGTCAGTCCGCGGTATTCGGTAAAAATATAATCGGAAACAGCGTCAAGCTGACCCTTTATTTCGGAAATTGCAGCGGTTTTTACAGGCTGCACTTTTTTTGCTTTTATCGCCATAATTATTCTCCCGCCTTATATGAAACCCAGACGCCGGGTCCCATTGTCGAACTGACGGACACGGACTGGACAAAGTCGGCTTTTGCATCTGTCGGTTTTTTGCGCATCATTTCCGATAAAAAAGTGTTGATGTTTTCAACGATTTTTTCGGAATCCATCGAAGCCTTTCCGACCGCAAGATGTATAACGCCGGTTTTATCCGCGCGGAATTCCACACGGCCCTTCTTAAGTTCATTTATTGCAAAGGCAATGTCATTGGTTACGGTACCTGTTTTCGGGTTAGGCATAAGTCCTTTCCGTCCGAGCACCATACCAAGCCGGCCGACATCCTTCATCATGTCCGGGGTTGCGACAGCAATATCAAAATCAACCCAGCCGCCTTTTACCTTTTCAATATACTCGTCAGCGCCCGCGTAGGCGGCGCCCGCGTCGAGGGCTTCCTTTACCCTGTCTTCTTTACAGAAAACCAGAACTTTCTTTTCCCCGCGGAACTGGTGGGGAAGCACAACAGTATCCCTGACAGACTGACTTTTTGAAAGCTTCAGATTGACATGAACTTCAACGGTTTCGTCAAATTTTGCATATTTGATCTCTTTTACAAGATCAATAGCCTTCATGAGTTCATAAATCTGTGCGGAATCATATTTTTTCAGTGACTCGCGATATTTTTTTCCGTGTTTCATATTACCGCTCCACCTCTACGCCCATACTGCGCGCAGTACCGGCAACGATTTTTTTTGCCGCTTCTATGTCGTTTGCAGTAATGTCAGGCATTTTTGTTTTTGCGATTTCCTCAAGCTTTGCCTTTGAGAGGACCGCTACCTTCTGGGTTACGGAATTCGCCGAACCTTTCTGAAGATTACACGCTTTTTTGATAAGAACAGCGGCCGGAGGAGTTTTCAGAATGAATGAAAAACTCTTATCGGAATAGACACTGATTACAACCGGTATGATAAGACCCGGCTCCATGTTTTTTGTGCGGTCGTTAAACTGCTGCACAAACTGGGGCGCACTAACTCCATGTGGTCCAAGAGCAGGTCCGACAGGCGGAGCAGGCGTAGCCTTTCCCGCAGGACACTGCAATTTTATCAGGGCAGTGACTTTTTTCTTTGCCATAAAATTCTCCTGTGTGGTGATAACGGAGTCCCCCGGACAACGTCCGGAAACCGGATATCCGGTTTACACTCCTCCCATATTTCAAAAGAATGTCCCGTTTACGGGAATTCTTCCGATTCCAGTATTAAATTTTTTCTACCTGTAAAAGATCAACTTCGACCGGGGTCGCGCGGCCGAAAATTCCAACCATGACGCGGAGTTTGTTCCGTTCAAGATTTACTTCTTCAATTGTTCCCGTAAATGAATCAAAGGGACCGTCGATGATTTTAACCTGCTCGCCAACAGCAAAGGTCTGTTTGACCCTTGGGGCCTTTTCACCCTTGATTTCCCCTGCTTTCTGCAGAATAGCCTTTGCTTCATCAGGACTTATCGGCTGGGGCCGGGCATTGCTTGGCGTTCCGACAAAGCCGGTAACACCGTTTATTTTGCGTATCGCTGAACAGGTGGACTTCCAGCCTATATCAGGCAAGTCCATTTCAATCAGAATATAACCGGGAAGGAATTTCTTTGTTATATTTCTCTTTTTCCCGTCCTTGATTTCAACAACTTCCTCAACGGGAATCTTTATATCCGTGACAACATCTGCCGATATTTCACCGTTTTCAATAAGAGAACGTATTGTTTTTTCTATTTTGTTTTCATAACCTGAATAGGTATGAAGTATATACCAGCCTTTTGCCATCAAATTTGCCTAAAAAATGCGGTTTAATGCGGCTACAAGAACATAGTCTATGAAGCCCAGTAAAATAGCCACGACAACCGTAGAGATCAGGACTACTTTTACGGAAGAAAAAACATCATCCCGTGTCGGCCAGACAACCTTACGAAGCTCGGCAACACATTCCTTACAAAACTGGACTATTTTCGACATGCCAGTCTCCATATATTGATTGATTACAGAAACAATCCGTTTCTGCACAAAAGCGGAAAATTCCGGCCTTTGCCTGATACAGGCCAGGAAGGACTCGAACCCTCAACATTCGGTTTTGGAGACCGACGCTCTACCATTGGAGCTACTGACCTGAGAAACCTTATTTCTCTCCGTGAAAGGAATAAGGCTTCTCCTGGAGTTTTGTACAAACAAAACTCCAAAATACTGTTTTCCCGCCAAAATCCGGGGAATTTACTTTATCTTTGTTTCCTTGTGCAGGGTATGTTTGCGGTCAAAAGGACAATATTTGTTCAACTCGAGTTTTCCCTGCATGTTTTTGCGGTTTTTACTGGTTGTATAATTCTTTCGCTTGCATTCGCTGCACTGTAAGGCAATTAATTCAACGGCGGTCTTTTTTGCCATAATATTTCTCCTAATGTAAATAGATGCCTGAAAGCTCCCGAACAGAATCGAACTGTTGACCTCAACCTTACCATGGTTGCGCTCTGCCAACTGAGCTACAGGAGCAAAACTTCAGCCCAGAGACCCGAAGACGTCTATCCAAATTAACAAAGGATCACAGATTTGTCAAGGGGAAAGAGAAAATTCAGCATATAAGATATAATAACCTGTGTCCAAAACAGAGAGCAGGGCTCCTTTACCTGATGCCGTATCCGGGATCAAAAGGCAGGGATCCGCGTGGAATACCGTCCGGGGACGCATACAGCCGGTACATGTCCCCGGTTTTTTTATTTTTTAATTACGGGCTGTATTCTTTTTTCAAAACTTTCAGGATCAAAATAAAAATATGAAATCCTTCCGGTTTCTGTATCCGGCTTGTATGCCGTTTTTGAAAAATCAAAGGAGTCCATTGCTTTCCGGAGTTTTTCGCCGACAGTTTCGGTTTCTTCATCATAATTGAACGGACCATGTTCAAAAACAATATACTCCGTTTCGGGAATATCGATGAGAAGCATATTATCAGGGACCGGCCCGCTATAGGTTGCCGGAAGGCGGACACCATAAGCTTCGGGTGTTTTTCCGTTTTCTTCATATATACGGGCCATTATCTGCCCGCTGTATTTTCCGGGATCGTTAGCATTCCCATCTAGTTTTTCCTTTATACTGTCCAGCAATCCGCAGATTGTATGACAGTCCTGTCCGGGAATATTTTCCTGTTTTTCCCAGAAATCAAAATAGCCGCTGCTTTCATAGTTTTTGATGTGCAAAAACCTGTGCGCCGGCATTGAGACAAAATAAACCTTGACTTCTTCTGTTGACTTGACCATACCGATTTCTCCTATTCCAAAGATATAACGGTCAAAGGTATTGATTTTTGTACGCAGGACCACCGGCTGGGGGTTTTTCCTGTATTGTTTAGGGGTAATTCCGTAGGCTGATTTGAACGCCCGGGTAAACGCTTCATGGCTTGCAAAACCGTATTTTACCGCAATGTCAAGAAAACTTGTATTTGTGTCCCTTACCTCAAAGAGGGCGAACGCAAGTTTCCGGAGCCTTATGTAATCACGCAGAACCATACCGGAAAGTTCCTTGAATCTCCTTGTAGTATGAAACCCGGAATATCCGAGTTTTTTTGAAAGAGACTGGAGGGTCAGGCTTTCATCATCAGAATTCCGTATTCCCCGGTCAATCTCATCAACCACAATTTGAACCATCCTGTGCCATTCGTACATTATTTCCTCTTCCCGCCTGTTTAATATAGAAGATAACGGATAGTTTTCATTCAAATTTGATTTCATTTGCTTTTTATTGTTTTACGGCGTTTATTATTATATCCGGCATATTCGATATAAAATGACATTATTCAGGCTATTTCCGGAGGTAGGCAGTATTCACCGCCATCTCAGGGCATAGTATACCACATCTTTTTTCCGGCGTAACAAAAGGGTAAACCAGCCGGCATTATCTCTGTGCATCTATTGGTCCTTCAGAAGTATAAAGCTCAAAGAGCAGTGCCTTTTGAAGGTTTATATAACCGGGCTATATCCACGCCTTCGAGTTCAAGCAGTTTGATTTTTTTGTCCAATCCGCCGGCATAGCCGGTTAAACTCCCGTTCGATCCCACCACCCGGTGGCAGGGAATAATTATCGAGATGGGATTGTGGCCTACTGCGCCGCCGACGGCCTGGCTGGACATACTTGTCCGGTTCATTTTTTGGCCATGCTCTTTGCAATATCGCCATAGGTAGTAACTTCACCATAGGGGATATCGCAAAGAATATTCCACACATTCCTGCGGAATTCCCCGCCATTGGGCGCCAGAGGTAAATCGACAATACCCGGATTTTTGCCCGCAAAGTATCTGTCAAGCCATTTTTTTACTGAAGAAAATACGGATAGGTCATCTTTTTCTTCCATCTTTTCTGTTACGGTATCACCAAAATACTTTTGTCCTTCGATCCACAGGCCCGCGAGGCTTTTGCCGTCACTTCCAAGCATAATCAAGCCTATGGGGGATGAATAATGGGTTGAATAAAACATAATAACTCCTTAACTACTGTATACGTCTTCCTACAAAGAATTCCACAGATTAACAGTTGCATAACTGCGCCAGGGACGCCATGCTTCCGCGATCTTTATTATC
Organism: Brucepastera parasyntrophica; assembly: GCF_022376835.1. Taxonomy (GTDB): domain Bacteria; phylum Spirochaetota; class Spirochaetia; order Treponematales; family Treponemataceae; genus Brucepastera; species Brucepastera parasyntrophica. The sequence continues at coordinate 2,621,903 of NZ_CP084606.1, read as the reverse complement.
TCTCCGGGTGTATGCGGCGCCAATGCTTTTTTTACCCCATAATCCGTGTGGGGAAACGCGTCGGGCCACGCCATTGCGCGCATGGCGATATACTGGGCTGTCCAGTCGCCAATACCCGGAATAGCCAGCAATTTTTTTATTTCCTCTTCAGGCCGGATACAGTGGCCAAAATCCACATCTTCCTTATATAAGGCCTCGGCAAGTTTCAGGATTGTGTTTGCCCGAACCCCGGTAATGCCTAAAGGTCCGAGATGATCCCCTATCGGGCCGTCCAGTGAAACAATATCATCCGGAGACGGAAAAATATGGGTCAGTCCCTCTATTCCGGTTTGGATGGGGGTCCCGTAAGTACCGGCAAGCCGGGCGGCTAATGTCCGGGCGCCTTTTACGGTGATCTGCTGGCCCAGCACTGCCCGGACAGCCATTTCGAAGGCATCAAAACAGCCGGGGAGCCGGGTTCCGGGAACACAAAGCCCCGGACGAATATTATTCATTGACGAGAGGGTCTCATAGACAACATCAGGTTCGCAGTACAAGTCAAACAGGTGGCGGATCCGGGCCAGCACCAGGGGAAGTACGGGTAAAAGATTGGAATCCATAGTAACAGTCAGAATATTCTTTTCAGGCCGGTGGCCGACCCGCACCCAGCCATACAGATGCCGCTGTTTTCCGGTAATCAGATGCACAGTGCGCATATATTCCCCGTCCCGGACTATTTCCACACCGGGAATAGCCCGCAGGGCCAGAAAATCAAGCATTTGCTGCCACCGGTATGGAGGGCGGTACCCCATTGATACGGATATGTTACAGTCCTGTTTCTTTTCAGCCCCGGTTTGCCGCCTGAGAGCGGTAGGAGCAAGACGGTACTGTTTTTTAAAAAGATCATTAAAGCGGCGCAGGCTGCCGAAACCGGCGGCCATGGCAACTTCCGTTATTAAGAGATCAGTATCGGTAAGCAAATTTTTAGCAAGGAGGAGTCTGCAGGTTTGCAGATACTGAACCGGAGAGACGCCGAATTTCTCCGAAAATACTCTGCGCAAATGACGGTCCGTATAACCAAGCCTGTCGGCTAATTCTTCGATACTTAGTTCACTTTCACAGTCTTCCTCTATCATTCTTGCCGCATGGTGGGCGATGGAGTCGGCCGCATCCACCGGCGCAGTACCCGGAGCAAGTTCAGGCCGGCACAGGAGACAGGGACGGAAACCCGCCTGTTCCGCCGCAGCAGCGGTTGTATAAAAAGTACAATTATCAGCCTTGGGTAGTTTTGCCCGGCATATTGGGCGGCAATAGATTCCCGTTGAAGAGACTCCTACAAAAATACGTCCGTCAAAACGGTTATCTTTTGATTTAAATGCCGCGTACCATACCTGATTCTCACTATCCATATCTGTGAATCTCCTGTTTATCTAATTATACCATTTTTTCAAAAAAACTCGCTGTTTTCGGACATATATATCCGCAGAGAGTAAAACAGCTCTTTTGATGAAAGTTCCGGCTTTTGTCCGGAAAATATGGTTATATTTGATGTCAGGCTGTTGCATTTTTTCCTGCTGAAATATGCAATAACTATATTTTCCGCAATATAAGGAGAGTCGGATATGGTAGTACCTTTTCTTAATTATCATGGACAATGTGAAGAAGCTATCGGGTTTTATGAAAAAATATTCACCATAACGAATAAAAAAGTACAGAAATTCGGCGATATGCCCGGCGTTCCGGAAAACATGAAAAACTATATTTTACATGCTGAACTGGAATTGAACGGACAGCCTTTCTGGTTCGGAGACTCTCCGGGGGAGGTCACCGAAGGAACAATGATAACTATTTCGGTTACATATCAGGACCCTGAAAAAGTTACCGAAGTGTTCAATACATTACTCGAAGGCGGAAGCGTTCTGATAGAGCTGTCCCCAAAACCATATAGCCCCATGCACGGGTGCGTAAAGGACAAATTCGGAATCGGATGGCAGATATTGGCGAGGTAAATATAGTCAGATAATCTGGATTATTTGACTATTTCCGGGGGCAGGATTTTCTGCCGGTGTTATTCAAACCGCCTTTCAAGATCACAGCCGACAAAAAAGTAAAACAGTTCCGAACCCTCCCAGCCGAAGCGTTCTTCAGCGGTTATAATTACGGCGCGGTTTTCAAAGGGGCTGATAAAATAACCGCATAAATACAGCGAAAGGGCATCGGTTTCCTCAACCTCTGCCACGGTTTTCATTTTTCCTCCGGTTTCTACCGTGATAGTATAACTCCGGATAAAATCATAAAACTGGGGCTCTTCTTCATATACAATTGAAGCGGTACAGTAATAAATCCGGTCATTAAACTGTATCGGGAGTTTGTAATAATCATTTATGTAATGCCTGATAATACCATGTTTGTTAAAGGCTTCCTCGATTTCCTGTTTCCGCAGGTCATAGGTGAAATACAAAAACGAAGTATCCTGCTTTTCATCAGTAAATGAAGCGAACAGGAAGGACGGCTCATTGACATCCTCATAATAAATGGAATCCATCTGCAAAATCCACAGGGGCTTGTCCTCGATCAGATCAAAAACTATATATGAAACTACGATACCTCCCCTGCCTTCAATAAACCGCTCAACCGAATATGCGACAGTCCCGGATTCGGACCAGCCCCATATCCGGACTTCGGGAAATCCGTAAATTCTTTTATAGGGCTGGGAATAACCGTAGACCGAACCCTCCGGAACCGAATACTGAAAGAGGTCTGAAGAAGGAGGGAGCCGGAAATCCTGGGCAGACGTTGCGGACAGGCAAACACTTATGAGAAGGGCAATCAGCGGTAATTTTGTTTTCATTTCTTCTCCGAAAAGGCGGAATTTTCCGGTCACCGGAAACAGGACCCGGCACATATTTCTCCCAGTTTAGCATTTAAATGTACAAAAAAAAACAGCAAAATATGTCAGGGCTATTCTTTTTTGCTGAAACCGGAAAAAGGGGCTCCGGTATGGATTAACAGCAGCTTCCTGTAATCAGCTGCCTGAATAAAAAGCCCGCTGCCTGTGTGGTTATTTTTTTATCCCTGGCCAGGACCAAATAAAAAGCGGCTGCGCAAAGTCCGGCGGCAAGGGGCAGCAGAATAAACCACGGGAACGCATACACAAAGTGTATTATTATAGCAGCGAATCCTATAAAAAAAAGAATACGCAGGAGACTGTCAAACTGGGTCATCCAGGTTACAGTGTAGCGGACTCGCCGGAAGGAAAGAAAGTCTTCAACCCGGCCTTTTACTTCTATATGTTTTCTGTAATTCGATATATAGGAAACCAGGTAAAAATTGCAGTCCTGGACATGCCCGTCAAAAAGAATTATATCGCCGAGATTCCCTGTAAAAAACATCGAAAAATTGTCTGTAAGAGCATTATGGGACAGAATCATTCTTTCTATATTTCCGGAAAGCTCTTCAGCGGACACAATTGTATCAAATTGCATGGTTTGCATATTCTCTCCTGCCGGAAGTATACAGCAGAAATAAGAATAAAGGAAAAATAAATTTTTAAAAAAAGCAAGGTACCTTGATAAATATATTGACAAATTATCAAGGTACCTGTATATTTTACCAAGGTACCTTGATAATTTTATGTATTGTAAGGAGGGAATCAGAATGGATAAACAGGAACAGACTCTGGAAATTCAGTTTGGCAGATTTGCCCTGCTGCAAAAAGAACTCGGCAGGATAGCTGGACTGGCAAATCATCTGCCGGAAATGGCGGGGCAGGCGCTTTTTTATCTGACTCTTGAACCGGAAATCAGTGTACAGGATTTCTCATACCTTATGGATATGCGGGGTCAGGAGCTTGATAAGCTATTATATGAAATGAAAGACTGGGGTTTTATAAACCTCACGCAGAATAAAGATGACAGGCAAAAGGTTATTATCCGGCTTACGGAGGCCGGCGTCAGCGCCGCGGTCGGGTGTTCAGTCCGGCAGAACCTGTTTACCTGTCTGGATAAAACAGAACAGGATGAAATGAAAAAATATCTGAACCGTCTTGTTTCATGGACTGGTCCTTTCCCCGGGGACGGTAATCCGGACACAGCTGAACATGAGGAGGAAAAAGCCGGACGCTACGCCGGTTATTCCGGGGGCGGATTTCCGTTCAGTCTTTTTGAAACATTTATGCCTGCCGCCCTCGGGTTGTAGCGGTATGAATACGCTGCCGGAATAATCCGGCCTACTAAATTCAGTTAAGGAGAAACTTTATTATGGATGAAATGAATAATGATTTAACAGAACTTTTTTTCCGGTTTGAAGCTCTGCTTCACCGGTATCAAATGTATAATTTCCGGAATTTCGGCCCCTTCAGCAATCCCCACCGGGGACAGGGACGGGTCCTGGCAATCCTGAAAATGCAGCCGGAAATCAGCCAGAAAGATTTGGGATACCTGCTTGATATGCGGAATCAGTCTCTGGGCGAACTTCTGACAAAACTGGAGCGCAGCGGTTATATAAAGCGGACCCCGTCAGAAACGGACCGCAGAATTATGAATATTTCGCTGACCCCGGATGGCGCAAAGGCCGCGGAAGAGACCGAAGAAAACCAGCCGGGCATCAATAATCCCTTTGAATGCCTCGATGAGCAGGAGCGGGAAAAACTCGGCGGATACCTGGAGCGGCTGATTGCCGAACTCGAAAAGTATCTGTCTGAAAACGGTGGGGAAGACTGTGGCGTTGACGGCCCCATGAGCGGACGCTTCGGACACGGACATTTTCACGGCGGACCGGGTTTTGGACCCGAGGGCCGGGATCGGAACGGCGATCCCCGGCAGGGAGGCCATGGACATGACAGGCGCGGGCCCGGAAGGAGGGATTTCCGGCGCTGAAAATATTCCCGCTTTTTTCAGGCAATGGTTTTTACGGGCATAATATCCCGCAAACCCTATAGTCAAAAAAAGCCGCAGGGACTATAGTATGAGAACCGGGGCTTTTCTGAGGACAAAGTCCCGGCATTCATATAAAAAGATTTCAATTTTACCTTTGAATGAGGCAGGATAGTATGAATAATATTGATGAGCGGGTAAAAAGGATTCTCGACAGCTATGAACAGTTCGGAGGGGTAAATCTTACCGACTCACAGAATTTTCCGAACCGGGAGGCTGTTGTTTCGGCCCTGCTTGATATTGAAAATCTTATTTTTCCGGGATACCGGGAAGATCTGATTTTAAATAGCGACAGTATAGAATCCCTCACCGGCGAACGGCTGAACCGTATTGTGAGGGTTTTAACCGGGGAAGTAGTCAAGGCAATAAAATATACCTGCCTGCATAATAACAGGGACGGCTCGGGCTGCTACAAATATGCCGAAGAAATTGTCCTTATGCTCATTGATGAGATGCCTGAAATACGGCGGCTTGCCTGTGCGGACGCCAACGCCGCACTGAGCGGCGATCCTGCCGCTCAAAGTATAGAAGAAGTTATTCTTTCCTATCCCGGGCTGGAAGCCCTGATTGTACACCGGGTAGCCCATTTTCTGTATTCAAAAGGCGTTCCCGTTATTCCCCGGATCATGAGTGAATATATCCACGGCAAGACTGGGATTGATATTCACCCCGGAGCCCAGATCGGTGAAGAATGCTGCATTGACCATGGAACCGGGGTGGTTATCGGCGAAACCTGTATTATAGGACGGCAGGTGAAAATCTATCAGGGCGTCACACTGGGAGCGCTCAGCGTTAAAAAACAGATGCTGGGTAAAAAACGGCACCCGACTATTGAAGATAATGTCACCATATATGCAGGCGCGACCATTCTGGGAGGCGGAACAGTCATCGGAAAGGACAGTATTATAGGCGGCAATACATGGATAACATCTTCCGTACCTCCTGAAAGCAGAATTTATACTACGGCATAATGAAAAACCGGAAGGGTATTACAATTTCCGACATACTGATACTTATTGCCGGACTTTTTGTCTTTGTTCTGTCCCTTTCGTTGCTGAATTCAGATACCGGCGGGGAACGGCGGATTGTTATTGAATCGCCGGAGGGAACCTGGCTGTACGGAATGGAAGCAGACAGGACTATTTCCATTCCGGGAAAGCTGGGCCCCTCTGTTATACGGATTTCGGAAGATTCAGCAGCCATTATTTATTCGCCCTGCCCCAATCAAACCTGTATAACCGCCGGGGCGATCAGCAAAACAGGCAGCTGGGCGGCCTGCCTGCCTAACCGGGTTATGCTGAAAATTGAAGGCGGACCGGAAGAAGAGACCATTGACGCCATGGGATATTAGAATTTACATAAATAAAACACGGCTGCCTTGACAAATAGGGGAAAAAAGATAATGCTTTCATTCTATGGGAATAGAACACAGACGTACACGCCGTTTTCACGATTTTGTACGCATAAAAGTTGATAAATTAAACAAACTGCCCGGTTTTTTGGAAAACATAAGCGAGGGCGGCTGCAGGGTGCATTTTTCCAATAATTTTCCTGTTGATATGAATGAAGAATATACGCTGACTATTTTACCTGCTCCACATACGGGTTTTTCGGACTTCTCGTTGACTGTAAAACCGGAATGGGTCAGAAAAAACGCGAATTCGGTTGACATAGGTTTTTCAGTACTCCATTCGCCCGGATTCCGGCAGTATATCAAATATGTTCACGCCATCGCGGCCTGCGAAATTGAAGAAGAAGAAACACAGGAAATTCTGTATTGAACTATCTTCCCGGAACAGCCTGGCTGGCTGTTCACGGTTTCCGGCAAAATCTTTCCAATGAATTATCCCTTAATTCCGGTTTCTCATTAAAGAAAGTACAGGAATACGGAGATATTGTATATTGCGAAATTCCCGGCATACAGACTTTCTGGCACCGGACCGTTCTCGAAAAACCCTTTACCGTACAATTTTCCTCTATCAGCGAGGCGGCAGGACTGCTGCGCTCGGTTCAGAGGAACTGGGCGTATTATCCGCTGAACTGCTTCCGCAGGGGGGAATTGATCAGGGAAAAATTGCCGTACATTAATGAAAAACCCCGGAAATTTCCATATCATGTACCGGACGCCCCAATGGGACTCTGGACCCTCCTTGATGAACACACGATCTTTGCCTCGGCGGAAACATCGAGTCCTTTTCCCGGAGGGGAAATTTATTTTGAAGAAGACCATGTTAATCCGCCCAGCAGGGCTTATCTGAAAATGTATGAGGCGCTGGCCTGGGTGCAGTATCTGGCGGGAGAAGGTTCTCTGCCGGGGCCGGGAAGCAGCTGCATTGACGCAGGAGCCAGCCCCGGAGGATGGACCTGGGTACTCAACAAGCTCGGGGCCGGAGTTACGGCAATTGACAGGGCCGAACTTGCGCCGGAGCTGATGGCAAAAAAAGAAATTTCATTTATAAAGCATGATGCCTTTACCCTGAAACCGGAAGACCTCGGTCCCCGGGACTGGATATGTTCAGACGTTATCTGCTACCCTCCCCGGCTCCTCGAATGGATCCAAAAATGGATTGAGTCCGGCCTGTGCGGCAATTTTATCTGTACTTTAAAAATGCAGGGAGCGGCCGATCACAGTACAACAAGGGAATTCGCCGCGATTCCGGGAAGCAGAGTTGTACATCTTACTGCAAATAAAAATGAACTTACCTTCATCAGGCTTGCGGCCCTGATATAAAAAAGCTATACTGGCCCGCGAGGAGAATTGTATGTCCGATGTTGTTTCTATTCTTGAAGAATGCGGAGCCCTGCTTACCGGGCATTTTTTATTATCATCAGGGAAACATTCCTCCCAGTACTTCCAGTGCGCCCGTCTTTTACAGTTTCCGGACCGGGCGGCGGAAGTTATCAGCAGTATCACAGAAAAAATCAGCGCCGATAAAAATATTTCACAGGCCGATTCAGTTATAGGTCCGGCAATGGGCGGTATCATAGTTGCCTATGAACTCGGGCGACAGCTCGGAAAGCCTGCGTTTTTCACGGAACGGGACGATGAGGGAAAAATGACGCTCCGGCGCGGATTTGAAATTGCGCCCGGAGAAAAAATTATCATTGCCGAAGATGTGGTTACTACCGGAAAATCGGCGCTCGAAACCGCCGAACGGATAAAAGACATGGGCGGAGAAGTTGTTGCTTCTGTCTGTATCGTTGACCGCCGGCCGGAATCAGCGGAAAATCCCTTTCCCTGGCCGCTGTTTTCTGCAGTCCGCATCCCAGCCGTTTTGTTCGATCCGGATGATTGTCCGCTCTGCCGGGAAGGAAAATTACCTCCGGTAAAACCGGGTTCCCGGAAAGTATTCTGAAAAGGAAATCTCTTTTTTTTGCCCGGCCAGGCACAGCTTCTGTTCACAGCGGGGCATGGTATGCTATACTGCCGCTGTTATGTCCAATTATGATGTGAAATCATTTCAGCAGGCAGTTAAGCTGTTTAAAAAAGCTGTATATAATCATAAAACCCAGATAAAGCAGATACGGAAAAATTATGATGATCTTCTGGGAACAGCTGTTTTACCGAATAATATTGACCGCCAGGAAGTTGAAATAGCAAATATCCGGGCCGACTTGCTTGTTCCCGAACTCGCGATAGGCAGGAAAACCATTTTATATGCTCACGGCGGCGGGTTCATATCCGGATCACGGTATTCGGCGCGGAATTTATGCGCCTCAATTGCCCATGAAACCGGATGCAGGCTCCTGCTGCCTGAATACCGGCTTTCACCGGAGTATCCTTATCCCAACGCGCTGGAAGATTTATACCGCTCGTATAACTGGCTTTTAAAACAGGATATACCGGGAAATGAAATTTATTTTGCAGGGGACGGGGCCGGAGCAAATCTTGTGCTTGCCCTGACCCATTATCTTCATGGAAAAAACGTAACGCTTCCGGGCGGAATAATTGTATTAAGCCCCTGGACTGATATCGCCTGTTCCGGCGCCTCCTTTGTTTCGCGTAAAAATCCCGATCCGGTTTTTACCCGGGATATCATGCATTCCCAGGCCCTTCAGTATACTTATGAAAGTAATTTTTCAAATCCCCATGTTTCACCGCTCAGGGGAGACCTCTCCTATTTCCCGCCTATCTTTATCCAGTGCGGATCAATGGAAATCGTTGCTGAAGACGCAAAACAGCTTGCGCAAAAAGCCGCCGAAGCGGGAATCCCCGTTTCGCTTGATATTTGCGACGGCATGTGGCATCTTTTTCAGGCCTTTGACGCGATTACCCCGAAGCCCAGAAGGCGGTAAAAAAAATAGGCGGATGGATACGCGGCGGAATGGAACAGTGACAGGGCGGACTTCAATGGAATTGGTATCACCGGCGGGAAATGCGGAAAAACTCCAGTACGCGTGGGAGTACGGAGCCGATGCCGCCTATATCGGATTAAAAAACTTTTCCCTTCGCGTAAAGGCCGATAATTTTCACGGCCGGGAACATGAATATATAACACGGATCAAAGCAGACTATGCCGCCGCCGGAAAGCCGAAAAAATTATTCTGCGCCCTGAATATCACCTTTCATAATGATGATATTGCCAAGTTTCTTTCCGAAGCCGACTATTTCAGGAATTATCCCTTTGACGCCTTTATTATTCAGGATATGGGGATGGTCCGGATACTGCAAAAGGAATTTCCTTCCGTTCCGCTGCACCTAAGTACGCAGGCAAACTGTGTTAATTCGAAAGCGGCAAAAATGTACCTCGATATGGGATTTAAACGGATTGTCCTCGGACGTGAAGCGGGCCTTGCGGAAATAGCGGAAATCAAACAGGCTGTGCCGGAAATGGAGCTGGAATGTTTTGTACACGGCGCAATGTGCATTGCCTATTCGGGGCGCTGTCTGATGAGTGCGTACCTTACCGGCAGGAGCGCGAACAAGGGGTTCTGCAGTCACACCTGCCGCTGGGACTGGCAGCTTCTTTCCGGAGAAAAAGAAACGGTTGTTGAAGAAAGGGAGCGCCCCGGAGAATTTTTTCCGGTTGTCGAAGAAGACGGGTATACGTCCCTGTTTTCTTCAAAAGATCTGTGCATGATCGACCATCTCACGGAAATGAAAAAAGCGGGGGTCGATGCGCTGAAAATAGAGGGAAGAATGAAAAGTTTATACTACACTGCCGTTGTTACCCGCGCTTACCGGAAAAAACTGGACGCCCTCGAAGGTCTTATTCCGGAAACCGAGGCCGCCCCCTACGCCGATGATCTCGAAAATGTTGCCCACCGGGAATTCTCCAGCGGGTTTTATTTTGATAAAAACAACGCGAACAAAACCACCAGGGGAAAAAGTTCCTCGCCCTATCTGCTGGCGGGAATTATCGGAAAGGAATTCCCGGGAAAAGGGTATGAATTTATCGCGATGAACAAGATTGACAGGGGCATGCGTCTTGAATACATCGGACCGGACCTTTGCGCGGAAGCTGATACCGCCTATATCCTGATTGATCCGGATACGGGGGCCGAACTTGACTGGGTCAGCCACGGACATCCCTGTATTATCCGCACGGAAAAACCGGTGCGGGAACGCTTTATTGTACGCTGCCTGAAGGAATAAGCGGAAGTCAAATTATTTGCAGCTCCTGGACCGCACCCGTTCGGCTTCAGAACACAAAAACCGCAGCATACCTTTTTTTGAAACATTCTCCTTTCTGCATTTCACCCTTTTCCGCGAAACAGCCCCCATATACAGAAGCCGCTCACAGCTTTTTCATTACCGGATTGCTGACACACTTCCATTGTGCCTGAATGATATCAGTGATACACTATTATTCCTTATTTTGTTCAGTTTGGAGATTAAAATATGGTATTCAGAATTTTCAGCCTTATTTTTATTCTTGTCGGCGCTGTTATTATGGTGCTGACAACAATCCGCTATCACAGGTTTATCCGCGCGACGAAGGAAACAACATACCGGTACAAAAAATCAAACTATAAGCTGCAGATACTCGCGGAAATCATTATGATTGTTTTTATTTTCGGATTCGCAGTAGGCGCTGCGGATATTTTTCTGCGGGAAGTGGAACCCATCTATGTTTTTGTCACCTTTATATTTTTTCTCGGGGCCGGTTACATATCTTTTATGGTGAATAATGAAATAATGCTGGCCGAGTCGATGCAGGCTAAAACACTGGAGGTAACGCACGCCTTCGTCAATTCAATCGAGATAAAGGACCAGTATACCCAGGGCCATTCAAGGCATGTGTACCATATTGTCAAAAATTTTTATGAGGCGCTCCCTCTGTCCCTCAGGCGGAAAATCAACGCCCCAAAACTTTTTGACGCGGCCCTTTTGCACGATATAGGAAAGATAGGCATAGCGGATGAAATCCTCAATAAAAAGGGAAAGCTGGATGATACCGAATGGGAAATTATGAAAACCCATCCAAAGATGGGAAGAAAAATGCTCAACGAAACCTGTTTTCAGGAAATAGGCGAATGGGTCCTTTACCACCACGAACGGATAGACGGAAACGGATATTACGGACTCCGGGGAGAAGATATCCCGGTCGAATCAAAAATTATTGCCATTGCCGATACCTTTTCGGCGCTTTCCACGGACCGGAATTACCGGCCTAAAACTGATTACAGCCACGCTATCGAAATAATCCGGAGCGTTGCCGGCAGCCAGCTTGACGCCGGACTCGTTGATATTTTCTGCACGGTGCCGGAAGAAAATCTTATATTTCCGGCGGCGTACCTGCCGCGGGAAGAATAATATAAAACAGGTTTAAAAACAAAAAAATCCGGCGGCATGCCGGATTTTTTTGTTTTCGATACAATACTAGATCATATCCTGAAATACAGCCTGATCTGGAGACTGACAGTGTTCAATGCGTTATAGTTCATCCCATACAGTGGAATGGCATAGGTCAGCTTGAATTCCAGCGGCAAGGCGATCTTGGTCAGCATAAATGCTATGTTCGGACTGAGTTTCAACAGACTGGCGTCTGTAACATCGTCTATTCCAACTGTGTCATATTTCTTATCAGCAAACATAGTATAGTTAAGAGGAAGCCCGATGCCAAGGGTACCGGCGTCAAACGCCATTTCGAAATGGGGTTCCAGTTCAAAGGTCAAATCAAAACCATATTCAGTATCAAGATCACCAAGGTGATAGATAATATTGTCAGCCTTTCCTTTTACAGGATAATAGATAAATTCGCTGTATAGATTGATAAAGAACATGGGATGGATGATAAAGTCGAAATAGAAACGGCCGCCGAAAGCAAATACATGCTTGTCCGCATTCTGAATGGTAACATCATCTCCTTTCATCAAATTTTCATACTGGTCATCAAAATCTGTACCGGGCAGAGGAATCTTGATACCGGGAGCAATAGCAAGCCGGAACATTGAAGACTTGACAGGGGCTTTTTCACCGATAATCTGTATTTTCGCGCCAAGGAAAAGATCATACACTCCATTGATATTGATTTTTTGATCCGTAGCAAGCGGATTAACCACCGTATCAACATCAGACCAGATAGTCCATCCGGGGGCCCACTGGAGAGCGGCGGTCAGCCAGTCCAGAATTCCATATTCCAGCGCGAAACCGAGATTGAACACTTTGACAGCGCCTTCATCATCACCGAATTTATCCAATTCGCCGTCATCATCATACGCACCATTCACAAAGGAAAAAGACGGCGCGACGTAAAAACGTCCGACCCGCGCGGGCATGGTTTTTGCGTCATCCGCGAAGACCATCCAGGTGCAGCACATTGCCAGAAGCATTCCAATAGAAAGTATCCTTTTCATTTAATCCTCCTTATTAATACTACCGCATATACATACGGTACGCATAATATATAACCGGTATATTACAGATACAACTGATTTGTCAACTTAAAAACACCCACAATTCCCCTGTTTTTATAAAAAAAACGCAAAAAAAGAGACATTTATATGTTACCTTATTAAGTGTACTGTGTTTTCAGGCGAAAAGCAAATTTTCGCAATAAATAACAGCGGATATACATTTCCGGCAGCCGGTTTTTCCTATTTTCTCGCGACCAGGACCATGGTCCTGGCTTTTTCATTATAGGGCGAAAAACTGAAATCGCCGTAGATTTCGACCGAACTGAACCCGGACACGAGCATGAGCCGTTTGAGTTCTATCGCCGAATACAGCCTCTGGTCATATACATGATTGATCCTGTTTCCGGTCTCGTCTATAAGAACCCAGCGCTGCCGGATCGCCTCCCAGGCTCCGACAACCGAATATTCCGTAAGGACGGTAAAACCGCCGCGTTCAAACCACTCGCCTTCAGTAAAATCCCGGACAGCTATTTCGCGGCCCGTCATTTCAAGAATAAACCAGCCCCCTCTTTCAGAGAAACCGCTATATTCTTCAGTATCTGCATATCTTCTTCTATTGTATCGCAGTAGCCGAAACTGGTGTACAGGCAGACCGCAGCGTCAAAGGTTTCAGGGCGGACAAATTTGCGCAGATCGGCCTGGATAAGCTCTATTTCCACATTTTCATCCTGGGCTGACTCAAGCGCGGCATTCAGGAAGGGACGGATCAGATCGACTCCGGTTACCTGGGCGCCTCGGACCGCAAGTTCGAGGGAAATCCGGCCGGGACCGCAGCCCGCGTCCAGAATGCGGGGAGCGGGAGCAGACGGTTCTTCCGGACCGGAATCCCGGAGTTCAGCCGGAGCTCCTATTATATGAAGAATTTCTTCCGCAATGCCCGGGGCCTCGGCCCAGCACTGGGGATGAAAGAGAATGGGTGCGTATTGGGCCCAGAATGATTCATTTTCAAACCAGCTTTGTTTTTTTTTCATAACGCCTCGCCTCCTCTCCGGCAGAAACAATTTTTCGGAAAATCCGCCTTGCAAGTATACCATAATCGAAGTAGACTTGTATAATAGGAAATAGTATAAACCATCCGGTTTTATGCTGTTTTTCCAGTTTTTATACTCTCTGCCGGCTGATTCTGAAGTTTTCAGAACAGGGAGGCAGCATTTCCGTTTTATCCTTCAGCAGGGAACGGACAGGTATTTTTTATATTCATTTTTCAGGGGTCAGATATGGTTGTTCTTACACTTAATTGCGGCAGTTCTTCGGTCAAATATCAGGTTTTTGACTGGGAAAGCAAGGATGTTCTTGCGTCAGGTATTGTGGAACGGGTTACCCAGCCGGGAAGTTCCATCACGCATAACGCCATGAATAAGCCTGAATATGTGAAAAAGCAGGAATGCCCGAACCATACCGTGGCGGTCGAGCTTATTATCAGTACCCTTACGGATCCCGGCATCGGAGTTATTTCCGATATGAATATAATCAAAACGGTCGGACACCGGGTTCTGCACGGGGGAACCAAATTCACAAAATCGGTAATTGTCACGCCTGAAATTATTGAAACCTTCCGCGAGGTCCAGGACCTCGGACCGCTCCATAATCCGGCCAATATTATGGGAATTGAGGCTGCCCAGAAAGTCCTCCCCAATGTCCCTCACTGCGCCATTATGGATACCGCCTGGCACCAGACCATGCCCGATACCAGTTATCTGTACGCGGTACCCTATGAATGGTTCGAGAATTATGATGTCCGCCGTTACGGCTTTCACGGAACCAGTTTTCTGTATACGGCAAAACGGACTTCCGTTATTCTGGGCAAGGAACCCAAAGATACTAACGTGATTATTGCTCACATCGGGAACGGCGCTTCGATGTGCTGCGTAAAAAACGGCGTGTGTTTTGATACATCAATGGGTCTTACTCCGCTGGAAGGTCTGGTGATGGGGACCCGTTCCGGCGACTGTGATCCTGCCCTTTCTTTTTATATGATGCGGAAAACCGGAATGAGCGTACAGGATATTGATACCGCTCTTAACAAGAAATCAGGACTTCTCGGACTGACGGGACAGTATACGGACCGGCGGGACGTTATCAACGCAAAGGAAAGCGGCGACAGACGCGCAGAACTCGCGTTTAAAATAGAAACATACCGGCTGCGGAAATATATCGGTTCCTATATCGCCGCCATGGGTTCGACCCCGGACGCGCTGGTATTTACAGCAGGGGTCGGGGAATTCTCGAATCCTGTACGCGAGGAAACCTGCAAAGGTCTCGAGCATCTCGGAATAAAACTTGATCCTGAAAAAAATCTGCTCGCAAGGACGCGGAACGCTGAAACCTGCATAAGCACCGATGATTCGAAAATAAAAATACTGGTTGTACCGACTGATGAAGAACTGGTCATGACGGAGGATGCTTACGCTCTTATGAAGGGGACCTATGATGTCCATACAAACTTTACCTATTCGTTCCAGTCGCCGGACTATGTAAACAAGGGACGGATTGAAGGGCTTAAGCGCGATCTGGAAAAGAACCCAGCTCTGGCCGATATTATCGTAAAAATACCCGGTTCGGCAAAAGCAAACTAACAGCGGTTTCTCCCGATGGATATACTGGGAATCGGCAGTCTGCTTCTTGATGGGTTTCTTTTTCTTGAGGATGGGCAGGAATGTGCCGCGGAACTTTCATTCGGGAAAACCGAACATGTTTCGCCGGGAGAAATGGATATCCTGTTACAGAAACTGCCCGAACCCGTATACACAGCGGGCGGAACTGTCGCAAACGCGCTCAAGGCCGCTTCCCTCCTCGGAGCTGAAACCGTACTGACCGGCTGCCTCGGCGGAAACGGCGCGGACTTTGATGAATGGGGAAGGCGCTTCGAATCGGATATCGGCTCTTACGGCATACATTTTATCCCGGAAAAAAGGGAAGACCCAACCGGACGATGCCTGGTTATATATGCTCCCGGAAAAGAAAAAACCATTATCTGCGCGCCTTCCGCGGCGCCCCGTCTCAGCCCCGGACAAATACGTCCCGAACAGGTTTCCGCCGCCGGAATAGTTCTGATTGACGGATTTGTGCTGCAAAACAGGCCTTTGGCCGACAGGATATCCGGACTTTGCCGGCAGTATAAAACAGTGCTGGCCATTGATATGGCGGCAGTCTTCATAGCTGAACAATACGCGCAGGAAATTCTCCGGCTCATCCGTGAAAACAGGTGTATTATCTTTATGAATGAAGCCGAATCTACGGCCTTTGCAAAGGCCGTATCTGAAACCCGAAAGGCAGGGAATAACAGTTTTTTTCCGGAGAAGGATATTCCGGATACAGTCTTCCGGGAGCTGGGCCGGACCGGGGAGAATTTCCCGCTCATAATAAGCAAAAAGGGCGAAAAAGGGGCCCGGGCCTGGCAGTCCGGCAGCTCCTGTCAGGCAGGAACGGACCCGGAAAAGGCCCCGCTTGATGACACCGGAGCGGGAGATGTTTTCTGCGGGACTTTTCTGTCCGCGTTTCTCCGCGGAATGAATCCGGCGGAAATGCTTGCCTTGTCGAACAGGGCGGCCCGTTCAGTCCTTACGGTACCCGGAAGCAGCCTGGACCGGGACTTTTTTTCCAACTTGAAAAACAGCCTGGACGGAAAAAATCCCTGACTTACCGGGCAAAAATCCTGTACGCAATTTCCGCCGACTTTTCCATATCAAACAGATAGGCAATAAGAGCCAGCGCAAATTCCTCAGCGCAGCCCGCGGCCCGGGCAGTAATCAGATTGCTGTCGGTAATTACCCGGTCTTCGCGGGGAACAAGGCCGAGAGCGTCTCCGCTTCCGGGAAAGCCTGTCCACGTTTTGCCGGCTAAAAGGCCCCAGGAACCGAGGGCGACCGCGGGTGCAGCGCAGATTGCGCCGACGCCTTTTCTCTCGAGCATCATCCTGCTGACAAAATCCCTCAATTCTTTTGATGCCGCAAGATTTTCACTTCCCCGGCCGCCGCCCGGCAATACAGCGAGATCGGGAAGGGAAGAACCGGCCGCCTTCAGGTACTCTTCTATTGTCAGATCGCACACTATTTCTATTTCATGGGACCCCATAACAGTCCGTCCCGATACACCGGCCAATGTAACCTGCGCGCCCGCGCGGCGAAGATAATCAATCGGGGTAACAGCCTCAACTTCCTCAAAGCCTTCCGCGAGAAATACTACTGCCTTTTTCATCTTTGTCTCCTTTCTGTACAGACTCTCTATATAAAGTATATAATAAAACAAGCGCGGAGGGAAAATATGCGGCAGGATTTATCAGAATTTCCGGTATTTGATCACATCTGCTTTTCGGAAATAACCGGAACGGCCGGTTCAGCATCGGCTTTTTTGAGGGAATTTCTTGACCTGACGTCAAGCCATATTACTCTTCTCCGGGAAGAGCTGCAGAACGGCAGGACTGAAGCCGCGGTACAGATTGCCCGGATGATACAGGAAAACGCCCGCGGGGTTTGCGCGGTCAGGCTTGAAAAGGCCGCGCACATAATTGAAACGGAATCAGAAAGTATGGAACCGGAAGAACGGGAACAACTGATTCAGCTTCTGGCGGAAGAATTCAGCCGGCTCCCGGATGCCTTTGAAAAAGAAGGATACAGATTATGAGAAAGCACAGTTATCATATTCATACTGTTTTTTGCGACGGAAAAAGTACACCGGAAGAAATGGTAAAGGCCGCCCTTGACGGGAACATGGAATGTATAGGATTCAGCGCTCACGCCGCCTGGCCTTTTGCTACAGAATGGCACCTGCCGCCGGCCCGCTATCAGGAATATATTGATGAAATAAGCAGGCTGAAAACTCTGTACGGGCAGCGGATACATATCCTGTGCGGCTTTGAGGCCGATTATCTGCCTGATTATACATTCCCCGACAGGGCAATCTACAGGCAGTTTAACCCGGAGTATCTTATCGGGTCGGTCCACTACATTACAGCAGATAAACAGCATCAGCCGGCCCCTGTTTTTTCGGTCGACGCGCCGGCAGCTGAAGTGGCAAAAGGCCTCGCGGAAGTTTTTAAGAATAATGGAAAGAAGGCTGTCCAGAAATACTGGGACACGGTAAGAAATATGGTTTCATCCTGTGACTTTGACATTATCGGACACCTGGACGTTCACCGCAAACGGAACGGCGAACTCCGTTTTTTTGATGAAAGCGAACCGTGGTACCGCCGGGAACTGAAGGAAACGGTAAAGGTTATTGCCCGCTCGGGAAAAGTCGTGGAGATAAACACGGGAGGCATCGCGCGGAAAGCCATAGATGATGTCTATCCCTCCGCGGAACTGCTTTCCCTGCTGCATGCCCGGGATGTACCGCTCACAGTCTCATCGGACGCGCACAGGACAGGCGATATTCTGTGCGCCTATGAAAGGGCATATGACGCCGCGCGCAGGGCGGGATACACAAAAATCGCGCTTCTCACCTCATCCGGCTGGACTGAAGACAATCTGTAACCGGGGAAGCCTTTGAACGGAATCGCCCGGTGAAATCAGGCATACTGCCTGACAGCAGTAACTGAAAAAACAGCCAAAACAGTATCAATATTTTTCCCGGATAAAAACATACCTCATTGCAATACCGGAATGTACAGTTTAACAAGTTTTTATACTTTATTTACGTTTAATTTATATTCAAAGAATATGCTGTACTTATAAACGCAAAGGAAAAGAACGGATAACAATCATGGTTTTTCCGCTGCTGTGTATAGCCTAACAAATATATCAGCTGATTGTAACCAGCCGGACTGCATGCTTCCGAAGGATCCCGGGAATGCATTAGCCTTTGCAAAAAAGCTTTAAGGAGAATCACGCTATGATTGAAAAAGACTGGAAAGTAACACTTGAAGATGAAGCAAGAGGAATAACCATGGACGCGGGAAGTTCCGCGTTTCTCGACTGGCTTTGTTCCTTTTCCGCAATCGGGGATGACGGTAAACAGTACTGGTTCGGCTGTTCACCGCTCATACTGAAACTGGAAAATATTGATTTATTCACATATGAATTCAGCGCCGAACCGGGTGAAATCGTTCAGGACCCGTATTCCGTATATAAGGTTGCGCAGTTTCCTCCGGTAACCGCAACACATGTATTCAAATTTCCGGGCGGCACGCATAAGGTCCGTAAAACGGATGATCAGGTTATTGTCGATATAGGATGCCTGCATGTCGAATGCAATAAAGACAATTCGTGGCATTATGTAATTGATGATCAGGAACGGAGCTTTAAGGCTGATTTTATTCACAAGCCTATTTGCGGCGGCCCTCTCTGGTACGGCAGGGAAAAGCCGTCATATCTGACCCAGCATAGCATTACATATGGATATAACTGGACAGGACAGGTTGAAGGGACGATTACCCATAACGGCAAATCTGTCCATATGAAAGGCGCGGGGATACGTGAACGGTATGTGGCAACCGATTCTTCATCAGCCGAAATCGGAGGATGGGAAGACTGGGGATGGTTTCATTTTGATGAAGTCTTCGGCAGCATGTACGATATGAGGCTGGGCATGAAAGATTTTGCTATTAATCTGGTGGAGGAACAGATTTATATTCCGTCAGGAAGCTTCAGCATCGAACACCATGACTGGGCGTATTATCCGCAGTTCGGAGGATTTATTCCCGGGAAATACAGAATCAAATTCGAAACTGAAGAAGGCGTGCTTGATATGACGGCCCATGTTGCGACCGCAACTCTCTGGGGAGTTACCAGTAAAGTTCCTGACAACCCGGTCGCTACGCTTGACTGGGAACGGGTGGAAGGAACCTTCACCTATAAAGATGGAAGGGTAAAAAAACTGACCAATGGTTTTGGCGGTATGTCTATCCGTCAGTGGAGGCAGTACCCCAGCCTTATTCCGCCGATTAAAAATGAACACCTTATTGAAAAGGACCGCTTTGCTACATTGTAACCGGAATTTGAAACAGCAATAAAAAAGGGCGGAGGATTCTGATCCGCCGTCCTTTTTTATTTGCAGGCATATATATTTTTCCATTTGACAATCTGCAAAAAAATATATAAACTGTGGTTCTTCAATCATGGATTCATTAATTAATTCTATCCCTTCACTGCTGGAGGGAACATCCCTTGCGGACCCTTTAAGCGGTCTGCTGCATATATACCGGAGAATTGACGAGGCCCAGCAGCGCTGGATAGAGGCGAGTCCATTCCGGTGTCCTTCTGCCTGCGGCGAATGCTGTAAAACTTTTGAGCCATCAATCCTGGAAATAGAAGCCCTGTTTCTCGCTTCATGGATCGTACGCGAACATTCCGCATCTCAGTCATACTATGCTGCGGACAGAGCAGGCTGCGTGTATCATAATCCTTCCGGGACATATCAATGTACAGTGTATCCTGCAAGGCCGCTTATCTGCCGCCTGTTTGCCTTCTCCGGTGACCGGGGAAAGAAGAATACTATCAGATATAAACCGTGCAAATGTATGAAGCATGTTGAACACCGCACAATGGAAGAAGACGAACTGTACCAGCGGTATGGTACGATTCCGCCGGCAATGGCGGACCTTGCCCGCGAAGCGGACTGTCTGCTTCCTGATTCAGCCGGTATCACGGTGCCTCTGCGTGAAGCGCTTCCTTCTGCAATGAACAAAATCCGTTTTCTCCTGCATCTTAATGGGCACAGCTTTCCGGACTCCTCGCATAATCCTGATGACGACGCCCCTCCCTTTCCCCGGGCTTCATAAATCAGTTCACGGATATTCGGGCCATGGGCTGAATACCGGCAGGATGAAATATACTCCATCAGTATTTATTGCGGGAAAGAATACCAAAAAAACCATCCGGATATACTATCATTGATCCGGACCGCGGATTATCATACATTTAAACAAAAAACACACTTTACTCCAAACCAATAAGATTCCTTTATTCGTGGCGAGGGTTCAATCAGCCTGCGGCTGGTTCTGTAAGGTATGTAACGGCCTCTCCCGCGACCTGCGAATACCCCAGACCGAAGGTCTGCCCTGCTCTGCGGCGAGGTATTTTATTGAAGCCGGCCCGAAAATTCATTACCTTTTTATGGAGAGAAGGAAAATATACATGCAGCATAAACAGAAAAATAATCATGAGCATCACGGCGGTACTACGGCATCCATGGAAGGAATGAACCGCAGTACCATGGAAAACCATACAGGTCACAAAGAGATGGACCAGGGGAACTCCGGTCACGCGGAACATATGGGGCACATGGAACACATGACGGACCTGAAGCGGAAATTTTTTGTTTGCCTGATCCTGACGGTTCCGGTATTACTCTTTTCTCCCATGATGGGGATCCAGCTGCCTTTTCAGTTTACTTTTCCTGGCAGCGAGTGGGTTGTCCTGGGCCTGTCAACAATCCTGTTTTTCTACGGCGGGATGCCTTTCTTCATGGGCGCAAAACAGGAACTAAAAGAACGGAGTCCTGCAATGATGACGCTTATTACACTAGGCATCAGTGCGTCGTATATCTATAGCCTCTACGCTTTTGTAATGAACACCTTTTTTCACGGTCCCCATCTGATGGATTTTTTCTGGGAACTGGCGACCCTGATCGTAATCATGCTTTTGGGGCACTGGATAGAAATGAAAGCTGTGGCAGGCGCAGGAGACGCGCTGAAAAAAATGGCGGAACTGCTGCCGGCACAGGCCTCGGTTCTGCAGCCGGACGGCAGTTATGCCGTCATTCCCCTCAGGGACCTGTCAGTCGGACAGACAGTGCTTATAAAAGCCGGCGAGAAGGTTCCCTCGGACGGTACTGTCCTGAATGGAAGCAGCAGTATTAATGAATCCATGGTCACCGGAGAAGCCAGGGAAGTTCCGAAAAAGGCGGGCGACAAGGTTATCGGAGGGTCCTTGAACGGATCCGGCAGTCTGACCATTACCGTAACAGGTACCGGCGAATCGGGATACCTCGCCAGGGTAATGCAGCTCGTGGGCAGCGCCCGGCAGGAAAAATCCAGGGCGGAAACCATGTCGGACAGAGTCGCCCGCTGGCTGTTTTATGTAGCCGTGGGAGCGGGGCTCGCCTCACTAATCATCTGGTATGCGGTTACGCGGGATATCAGCACCTCCATTACCCGGATGGTGACGGTCCTGGTTATTGCCTGCCCCCATGCTTTGGGGCTCGCCATCCCCCTGGTGGTCGCGCGATCCACTTCGCTGGGAGCGCGGAGCGGCCTCCTGATACGGAACAGAAAAGCCCTGGAAACCGCGCCGAAGGTTAACGTCGTTTTAATGGATAAGACAGGGACCCTGACCGAAGGAAACTTCCGGGTGAGCGCAGTCCGTTCCTTCGACCGGAAGCTGGGAGAAAACGATATTGTATCCGCGGCCGCCGCCCTGGAGACCGCGTCCTCGCATCCGCTGGCGGCGAGTATCATGAAGGAAGCTGCGGAAAGACAGCTTAAGCCGGCTGCGGCGAAGGATGTAAAGGTCCTTGCAGGAGAAGGCTTAACAGGGTGTCTTGAAGACGGGCGCGAAGCAGCTATTGTCAGCGCCGCGTATCTGGATAAACATTCTATTCCCTACTCAAAATCAGAGTACGCGGAATTGTCCGGGAATGGTTACTCGGTGAGTTTTCTGCTGCTTGACGGAAAACCGGCCGGGTTGATTGCCCAGGGAGATGAGATAAAAGCCGGAGCGAAGCCTCTGCTGGAAGGCCTCGCAGCGCGCCATATTATTCCGGTCATGCTTACCGGCGATAATCAGGCGGCGGCGGAAAAGACAGCGGGCTTGCTTGGACTGAAAGATTACCGTGCGGACATGCTGCCGGAGAATAAGGAAACGGCAGTCCGGGAGTATCATGAACAGGGAAAAGTTACCATGATGGTGGGAGACGGCATTAACGATGCGCCGAGTCTTGCCAGGGCCGATGTGGGAGTGGCCATAGGTGCGGGAACGGACATCGCAGTCAATTCCGCGGATGTGGTGCTGGTTAAAAGCGATCCTGAGGATATCCTTGCATTCCTGACCCTTGCAAAAAAAACCACCCGCAAAATGGTCCAGAATTTATGGTGGGGTGCCGGATATAATATCATTGCCATTCCGCTGGCGGCGGGAGTCCTGGCTCCGGTCGGGTTTATTCTGAGCCCGGCCGCAGGAGCGGTACTGATGAGTCTTTCGACCATTATAGTGGCGGTCAACGCAATTCTGCTCAAGGTAAAATAAACCTGTCCGGTCCGTCCGCTGTGAATGGACCGGGCAGTTTCCGCCACTGCAATATCATTCCCCATCCATCATTACGACCAGACCCGGGACGTTCCGGTAGCGTATATCCAGCGGAGAGGCAATGCCATTCAGAATATGTATAAAAGCATCAGCGGGAACAGGCATATCATTTTTAAACCAGTCCAGAAAAGCCCGGATCGCGCCGGACACCTGATAGCAAAGCTTGCAGCGGCATATAAGATACTCGTCAGGCGGCAGTACCATTTTAAAATGTTCGATTAATGATTCGGGCAGAATATGCACTTTTGAGGCGATGCGGCTTTCAATCTCCGGATCCGCGATAATCTTCCGTAAAGCCTTATAGTTTTCCTTAATGAAGGACTGGTGAAACGTCAGGGAAATACCGCTTTGAAACCTTTTGTTTTTCCGGCCCGGTTTGATTAACTCCGTTGTACAGGAGTTGTCAAAATACTCAAAAAAGACGTCGTCCTTGTCATTATAATACCGGTAAAAGGTAGTGCGTGCTATGCCCGCTTTTTCACAGATATCGGAAATGGATATTTTCGCGTAGGGTTTTTTATCCATGAGCGAGAGAAGAGCCTCAAAAATCCATCCCTTTGTGCGTCTGATCTGCCGGTCATCTCTATTTGTTTTTTGTTCCATATCAACCTTCCCGCTACAAACAGTCATTAATGTCCCGGACACTACATTTTTCCCATTATGTCCGTTTTGTCCGGATGCGGGCCAAAATTTCTTGACCATCACATATCTATAATACTACATTTGTAGTATATAATGCAAGTGATTTATATCATTCAAATGATCTTAATCATACAGCTGTTTTTCAGGAGGCATATTATGAAAGCGCTGATTTACCGGGATGTAAAAAAAATAGAAATGCATGAAATACCGGTACCGGACTGCGGGCCGGATGATGTTATCGTGCGGAATATCCGTTCCGGTATCTGCGGTTCCGATGTCGCCGGGTATTTGTACGGGACCATGAGTTCAGGCATATTTCCGGGGAGGGAATTCGGCCACGAGATGGTCGGTTACGTGGATAAGGTTGGAAAAAATGTGAGAGACATTGCGGAGGGAAGCCGTGTTTTTGTGAACCCGAACACAACGGTGAGGGACCCATGGGACAGCGATATGGCCGGGGCCTTTTCCCAATATGTCCGGGTTCTTAACGCCTGCCTTGATTATAATATTTTTCCGCTGCCTGATTCGCTTTCCTTTGATAATGCCGTACTGATTGAACCTTTTTCCGTGGGGACTCACGGAAAGAACCGCCCGGGAATAAAACCCGGGGACAATGTCCTTATATACGGAGCGGGAACTATCGGACTATGCGCACTGAACGCCTTAATAGCCCAGGGAAACAAAAATGTCGCTGTCGCGGACCTGAGCGATAAAAGACTCGCGCTGGCGGAAAGTATGGGAGCTATTCCCTGCAATCCCCGGAGAGAGAGTATACAGCAATACCTGGTGAAATATTTCGGAGAAGTACAAAGCAATACGCCGGTTATAACTATGAACGGACCATCAATAACTTTGAGTCCGGGCAGGGCCCTCAACATTGACGCGGTGATCGACTGCGCGGGCGCGCCGAATATTGCCGCCGATTTTCTGAATATGGCAAAACCCGGAGCTGTTCTCAGCTGTATCGCGGTACAGAAAAAGGACGTGCCGCTCAATTTCCGGCAGATTATGAGTACAGAAGCCGTAATTATGGGTTCCCGCGGATATAACAACACCGACATTCAGGAAGTAATCAGCAATCTTGCCATGAATAATACCCGGGTCACCGACATCATTAGCCATACGTTCAGGCTGTCTGAATTTGAAACGGCTTTTGAAACCGCCGCGGATCCCGACACCGCAATTAAAGTTGTATTTGATATGGAGTAAGCGGGGCTGAATTTGTCAAAGCAGTTGTGAACTCTGAAAAGGCGGCGATTCCTGAATCAGAATCCTCTCCGCTCTCCGGATCAAATTCTCCCGCATGACCGGACTTTCTTTTTTTACCCGTTCGGGTGGCGCCGGATATTTCTCCATCCAGTAAGTTACTATAAGACGTAAAGTAAACAGCATATATATAAAAAATAAAAATATGTTATTTTTTATATTTTTCCCGTTTGCCGGACAATTTCTTTAATGAAAGTATTATATTCTAATCAGGAAGGAGCAAAATGAGCCGCACAAATGCTCATGATATTGGAAACCTTACGGAAACAGAAAGCAAAGGCGGAAGCTGTTATCGCGGAAATATAGCGTCTCCCAAATCTTTTGCATTGCATATATATAGTTCGGAAAAAAATCAAAAAGAAGTGTATTTCTCATAAAAAGTGAACGGCTGATTATTCAATCGCTCCGGCGGGAAAGGGTTTGTTTATGAAAATGCGAGAGACCATAAAAAACATAATTTTCAAAAGGATGATCTGACGCTATGAAATTTTTTAAAACCCATAAAAAGCTTGTTATAATAGGGCTGATAGTGATCATCGCGGTTGTCCTGTTTTTCCTGATTTTTAATCACTATAAAAGCAAAAACAAAATAACATATATCACCGAAACGGTAAAACGGCAAAGCATTCAAAAAATCGTGAATGCGAGCGGTGAAGTCAGGGCTATTGATCTGGTAACCGTGGGCGCGCAGGCTTCCGGAAAAATAGAAAAACTGTATGTCGCGGTCGGGCAGGAAGTCCAGGAAGGCGATCTGATTGCTGAAATCGATTCGACAACACAGCAGAACGAGGTCGACAGCAACAAATCAAAAGTCACCAGTTATCAGATACAGCTTGACGCATCGAAAACATCTCTCGCAATCGCGGAACGACAGTACAAACGTCTGCAGGCGCTGAGAAAAGAAAACGCGGCGTCCACTGAAGAACTGGAAAACGCCCAGAGTGCCTATGAAACGGCGCGCTCAAATGTCAGCCAGATACAAAGCGCGCTGGAAGAAGCCAATATATCCCTGAGTACAGCGGAAACA
Organism: Brucepastera parasyntrophica; assembly: GCF_022376835.1. GTDB lineage: Bacteria > Spirochaetota > Spirochaetia > Treponematales > Treponemataceae > Brucepastera > Brucepastera parasyntrophica. Next base: position 2,595,954 of record NZ_CP084606.1, on the reverse strand, counting down.
AATCTGGGATACACAAAGATAACCGCGCCCTTCAGCGGAATGATTGTTTCCATTCCGGTAAAACAGGGGCAGACCGTAAACGCTGCCATGAGTACGCCTACTATTGTCCAGATTGCCGATTTGAGCAATATGGAAATCCTGATTGAAATTTCCGAAGGCGATATCAGCAACATCCAGCCAGACCTGAAGGTCACCTATTCAATCCTTGCCGATCTCGGCACTGTTCATGAAACAACACTGAAATCCATTGACCCCGGACTGACGCTGCTCTCGAATGGCGAATATACGGGAGTCGTGGGATCAAGCGAAGCGATCTATTATTACGGCAGGCTGAATGTTCCGAATGAAGACGGCAAGCTGAGGATCGGTATGACCACGCAAAACGTGATTTACGTGTCCCATGCTGATAACGCACTCACTGTTTCATCAATAGCGATTAAAGAAAACGGAAACAATAAGTATGTTGAAGTCCTGACAAAGAACGGTGTGGAACAGAGAAATATCGAAACCGGAATATCCGACGGCCTGAATGTGGAAGTCAGGAGCGGCCTCAATGAAGGAGACACGGTTGTCACGGCCCAGATGTCCGCATCAGAAATAGCGAGCAGCGCCTCAAGCTCGGGCGGGCGGAGAGGTTTCTAGCATGAACATTATTGAATTAACAAAGATCAATAAATTTTTCGGTAAGGGTGATAACCGGGTCCATATTCTGAAAGATATTGATCTGTCTGTTGAAAAGGGTGATTTTGTAGCCATCGTCGGGCAGTCAGGCTCGGGGAAGTCTACGCTGATGAACATTATCGGCTGTCTGGATGTGCCGACTTCAGGATCATATAAAATAAGCGGTACCGAGGCGGAAAAAATGGACAAGGATGAGCTTGCGGAACTGCGGTGCAGAACCTTCGGGTTTATTTTTCAAAGATATAATCTGCTGCCGACACTGAAGGCCCATGAAAACGCCGCCCTGCCCGCTATTTATCTGGGGCTTAACGCCGAAGACAGAAATAAAAGGGCCGAAGAACTTCTGAAAAGTCTGGACCTTGGCGACAGAATGAATAATAAACCGAACGAACTCTCGGGCGGACAGCAGCAAAGAGTCAGTATTGCCCGGGCCCTGATGAACGGAGGAGAAATAATCCTCGCGGACGAACCGACCGGAGCGCTCGATTCCAAAAGCGGCGAGAATGTGATGGCGGTCATCAAAAATTTGCACAAACAGGGACATACTATTATCCTGGTCACTCATGACAGCAAAATCGCCGCGCAGGCAAGCAGGCAAATTGAAATCAAGGATGGGCAGATAATATCGGACGTACGGAAGACATCAGATATCCATGAAATGAAAAACAAGGTCGAAGGAATCAAGCGAAGCAAAAAAGATGTGATCAAATACCGGTTCATTGAATCGTTCAATATGTCCATTCATGCCATCATTGCAAATAAAATGAGGTCTCTCCTGACCATGCTCGGGATTATTATCGGCATTGCCTCTGTTGTGTCGGTGGTTGCCCTTGGAAATTCTTCCCAGGAAAAAATCATGGAGCAGATCAGTTCCATGGGAACGAACACAATTCAAATTATGCCCGGGACCGGGTTCGGCGATATGCGTTCGGGAAAAGTCAAAACACTGAAAGTCAGTGATTCGGACTATCTGGGGAAGCTGAGCTTTATTGACAGTTCAACTCCTAATGTGTCGGCAAGCGGTGTTTTGCTTTACGAGAATAATTCCCTGACGGCCCAGTTAACCGGCGTCGGCGCGGAGTATTTTGATGTGGAAGGAAAAAAAATCGCTATGGGGCGTATCTTTACGCAGGAAGAAGCGGATAACATAGCGTCGGTTGTGGTAATCGATGACAATACCCGGAAACAGGTTTTTTCAAATACCCCGAACCCGATAGGTTCAATTATCATGTTCAATAAAAAGCCACTTGAAATAATCGGGGTTCTGGAAAAAGAAAACAGCGCAGGCCCGATGGGTGATTCCATTACACTCCGGACGCCTTATACTACAGCCATGTATAAAATTAACGGATCGAGCGATATCAATTCCATTACGGTAAAGGTATCCGACAGCGTCAATTCCCAGGTAGCGGAAGAAGGTATTGAAATGGTCCTGACCGCACTGCACGGGAAAAAAGACTTTTTTATGATTAACAGCGACAGCATAAAGCAGACTATTGAAAGTACGACGAACATAATGAAACTGCTCATCGCCAGCATTGCGGTGATCTCTTTGATTGTAGGCGGGATTGGCGTAATGAATATCATGCTGGTTTCGGTAACAGAACGGACCAGGGAAATCGGCATCCGTATGGCAATCGGCGCGAAACAGCTGGATATTCTCCAGCAGTTTCTGATCGAAGCCATTCTGATCTGTATCGTAGGCGGTATCCTGGGAGTGGTATTGGCCCTGCTTATCGGCCTTGGTTTTAATACATTCTCGAAAACATTCGGGATGGACTTTTCGGCAGCTTCAGTCATTCTGGCCATGGTTTCTTCTACCGGCATCGGAATTATTTTTGGATTTGTGCCGGCAAGAAATGCCTCTAATCTTAATCCAATCGACGCCTTAGCGAGTGAGTAATATGAAAAAATACCCGGCTGTAAAACTAATTATTCTTTGCTGTTTTCTCGTTCTGACGGGGTGCGTTTCAAGTAAATATCAGCAGCAGCATTTAACCGATATCCTTGAGTATACGGAAGAAATACAGGAAAAGTATGTCTCGGATGAAGAATGGTGGAAACAGTATGATAATGAAGAGATTAACCGTCTGATTGAAATCGCGCTGGAAAGAAATCCGGATTATCTGAAAGCAGCCGTCAATATCAATAAGCAGCTCTACAATTTGAGTCTGACCACATCAGACTTTTTCCCGACATTTGACAGCAGCCTGAAGGCTTCCTCCCAAAGGGCAATCTATAAAGATGATAATTTTGCCAATACCTTTTCCGGAGAAGTGGGATTAAGTTATGAAATTGACCTTTACGGAAAAATCAGAAACGCCAGATCAGCCCAGGAATTTGAACTTAAAGCCACGGTTATGGATCAGGCTACGGCCAAACTGAGCCTTATTAACAGTGTCATTGATTTATTCTTTAACCTTGAATACCTGGAAAACGCGATCGCGCTGACAAATGAAAATATAAATTCATATACGGAAATAGAAGAGATTATCGGAAACCAGTACCGCATTGGAGCGACGGACGGGCTGGAATTGCTTCAGGCCGAACAGAACCTGCTGTCCGGACAGAAAAGTCTGCTGGACCTCGAAACGCAGTTCAGGGAAATGGAACAAAGCCTCAGAAATATTCTGAATATAAAACCTGATGAAGATCTGGGGATAGTGTATTCCAGTCTTCTTGATCAAAAGAATCTGGGCGTCAACGTTGATGTTCCCTTATCGGTTCTGGCGAACCGGCCCGATCTCATCGCCAGCCAGTACCGGCTGGAAGAAGCATTTAAAACCCTGAAGGCTGGAGAAAGAGAGTGGTATCCAAGCATCTCGTTAAGCGGAGCTATCAATACGTCTTCGGGCAAAGCCCTGACAACATTTAAATTCCCGTACATACTCGGCAGCGTTTCCGTGTCCCTGCCCTTCCTTGACTGGAACAGGGTCAGAAACAATATCAGAATTTCAGAGGCCGATTACCAGATTGCGCTGATTGATTTTAATGATACGCTCAATCAGGCTTTGAATGAGGTTGCGTATTATTATTTTGCCTACCAGAAATCGATTGAAATTTTTGACAAGTCGCAGGAGATCAGCGATACTGCCGAAAAAATCGCGGACTATTATGACCGGCGTTATACTGCCGGAAAAGCCGGATTTAAAGACCTGCTCGAAGCGATTAACAGCAAGAATTCATCGAAAATGGATCTTATCCAGCAAAAATATCAGATAATCAAATATGAAAACTATATCTATAAAGCGATGGCCGGAAGATATACTGTTTCGGAGAACGCACAGGATCAGGCTGTTAGCCAACAGTAATGTCTCTGTATCAGGCGGCCATTTTTTATTGCCCGGCATGAAAGATTCGTAATTATTGCTTTACAGCTCCGATAACCATGCCTGCGGAAATACCGGCCATGACCAAAGCGGCCATCAGGAGCGGGAGTATGCCGTCAATATATCCGGCCCGATTGTCAAGCCGGTAATAAAGCACATAGCAGACGATGCAGAAGATACACATCACACCGGTTACAATGGACAAAACAAGGGACATTGGCAGGGAGAACCTCCCCGCGCCATACAGGGCATTGACCTCGGCCAGCGCCAGCATGACCCAGCCCACAATTAAAAGCAGTTCTGTTGTTATCGGACGTTTGAAAAGCAGCAGGGTAACAGCCAGCAAAACAAGATAGGCGGCTGCGCCGCCCCACAGAAGATATTTTACCGGGAACAGCGCCGCGCGTACAGGTTCCGCCCGGATGCCCCTGACTATCAAAATAACTCCCGCCAGTCCCGTTATGCAGGCAGGGATCAGCAGCCAACCTGATCTCATTCCTTTGATGGGTCCAACAGGCTTAGAGGCCAGAAGCCACCATACAAGATAAAAGACGCAGCAGAGAACAAACAGTATATTCCCCGCGAAAATCTGTTTTGAGCCGGCACCAAAATCTGCGCGCATAAAATCAGTCTCCCTGCTTTACCATTGCTGCGATGTCAGCATGTTTTCTGATTAAAATATATACATTTTTCTCCATAAAATAAAAGAAAAACGCAAATACACTGAATCTGCTGATAATATGCAGTGTTCTATGAAAAACACCACTGATAAAAAAGTTTCCCTTCCTGCTGTGGCTTTTCTACTGATTATTTTCCAAAAAACAGGCGGGAGTGCATAGCAATTCTATCCCGTCATGGGTATATTTACATTATACCAGTCAAAATTATCCGCAGGAGTGATGTATTATGCAAAAAAAGAAAGTATCCATAAGCAAGATCGTATCGGTCTTTGTTTTCCTGTCGCTGCTGTTTTCCGTCGTTTTTATCATTATCAGGATTCACTTCGCCCCCGGGGAAGCGCCGCCGGATGACCCGCAGGTTAAGGTAAAGAGCGATTACTCGCTCATGCTGATCCAGTGTGTGCTTGGCGTGATAGTCTGGACCCTTCCCTCTCTTTTCCGGCGCAGGTTCAATATTGTGCTTCCCAACAGCTTTCTCATGATGTACTTTATTTTTCTCTACTGCGCCATCTATCTGGGCGAGGTGAGAAATTTTTACTTTGTGGTACCCCAGTGGGATACCATACTGCACGCATTCAGCGGAGCCATGCTGGGAGCCCTGGGGTTCTCGGTCGTCCTTTTATTGAATGACACAAAAAAAGCTCTCATCCATTTGAGTCCCCTGTTCGTTTCCATTTTTGCCTTTTGCTTTGCCGTTACGCTGGGCGTGTTCTGGGAAATCTACGAATTCACATTTGATGGACTGTTGGGCCTGAATATGCAGAAATTCATGCTGGAGGACAAAACCCCGCTACTCGGCAGAATGGCGCTGATGGATACCATGAAGGATCTTATTGTGGACGTCGTCGGAGCCTTTGCCATCTCACTGCTTGGATTTCTCATGATGAGGAAGAAGCCCTCATGGCTTTTAAACTTTGATATCAAAAAACAGACGGAATAAACAGGCCGTAACACCAGGCGGCCCGGGAGGAGAATACCGACCATTCTTCCTTAGTCCAGAATGTTGATCCGCCGGAGCCAGGCAGCCGCATCGTTCCGGGTCCCGCTGGCGTTGCCTGACGAAGTATGAAATCCTTCCAGGACCGCTGCTCCGGGAACCAGCCGCCGGATATCAGTTACGCTGCGGCTTATGCCGCTGCCGCCGCTGGTGCAAAAAGGAACGATGGTCTTGCCGGTAAAATCATAGCTTTCAAGGAACGTTACCAGTACCATGGGAATAGTACCGCCCCAGATCGGATAGCCAAGAAAGACCACATCATACGTGTCCATATTTGCTATCCCGGTCCGAAGGGGAACGCGGACTTCGCGGTCCCTTTCAAGACGATAGCGGGCGACAGTATCGCTATAGCTTGCCGGATAGGGTTCCGCCGGTTCAAGTTTAATCTTATCGCCTCCCACAAGACTGTGAACATGATTGGCCAGAGTTTCGGTATTTCCTGACTTGGAAAAATAAACCACCAGCTTTTTTTCCTGACCGGCGGATTGGGAAAATACGGGACAGGCCAGCAGCAGGGAAACAGCCGTAAGAACAAAATATTTTTCCATTATGAACTCCTTATAAATATGGATTGAATAATAGAAATATAAGTCCAGGAACCTGCTCTATGGCAATAGTTTTGCTGGTTACTTCATAAAAAAATCACAATTATATCCCGCGGATGTTCACGGTCATACGTTTTTTATCAGCTTCGATATATCACTCGTGTTTTTCCCGGAAAAATATCTGTTCCTGATTTCCCGGTAAGTGAGATAAACGCCATATATACCGCAGACCAGCAGAATAATATCTTCATATGCTTTAAAGAAAATAGATTTGATACCGGTCAAACCCCAGAGGGTTAGTAGCAGCAATAACACTATATTTTTTCTTCTGTATCCCGAATACACAGCAAGGCTGAGACTTATGACAGGACAGGGCATGATGTATGTTACCATTTCGGGAAATCTGTTCCCCAGAGCGAAAGATATAGCAGGATATAACGCAATAAGGACCAACAGAATAAACCGGGCAGTATTCGGTTTTGCAAGCGTATCCCTGCGGTTTTTTATACTCTCAAACAGAAACAGAAAACCGCAGCATAAATAGAGGGGCAAAGCAAAATACTTCTGGATAGGTTGTGTCCCGAATATTCCAAAAAAAACAATGCTGATAAATAAATTCACTAACCCCAATACGAATTTACCCGACCATTGTATTTTTCCGTTATATGAAAGTATCAGCGCGAAGATGAGTACACAGACGAAAACAATCTGTGGTATGGCTGTATGTGTATTGTATTCGCCGATAATTTTCCAGAATACATCTGCGTTCATTTCTGTCCTTCCCTATATTCTGCCCATTATGATTATTTTATGTGCATGGGGACAAGCTCCCTGTCATCCAGATAATGCCGGTATTTCCGCAAGTCCCGCGGAGGAAAAGGATTCCCGTGGGCGGGGATAATTCGCTTCGGATTCAGTCCCAGCATTTTATCCCAGGATAGCTGAAACTCACGTTTGCTGTCGATCCAGATTGTATGACGGGCAACGCTGATGACAGCATTCATTGCGGCGTCTCCGCAGAAGAGATCCCCTGTTTCAGTCATCAATAGTCCCATGGAATCAGCTGTATGTCCGGGAAGAAAAACAATACGGACAGGCAGTCCCAGTCTTTCAAATAGCTGGTCTTCCTCATTTTGAATATACAGAGCCTGTTTGCCGGGATTAAAACCCGGAAACCTGAAATCTTTTTTGAATACCCCGAATAACGATGCCAGCCTGCTGGAATAGCCTGCGCCCTCCTTTACCAGGTTCTCGCCTGCTTTCAGAACAGGGAGTCCGGCGGGATGGAGAACAAGACGGGCGTCACAGCGATCCATGAGGTCGGACAGAAAGCCGGCGTGGTCGTCATGGACGTGGGTGAGGAATATATATTTCAGTTCGGCGAGCGGAGCCAGCTTTTCAAAGGAGGAAACAAATTTATCACAGCCTCCCGGATAACCGGTATCGATGGCAATCCATCCGGTTTCTGTTTCAAGCAGATAATTCCGCAGCATATAGTTCCCAATTTCATGTACCCTGATCTCCATAGTGTTGTCTCCTTTTTCAGTTTTCAAGCTCAGACAAAAAAACTCAAATATGGTATTAACCATACTTGAGTTCACTATGCAAGAAAAATTAAAACTCAATGTATAGTTTTATACCATACATGAGTCTCGTTTTTTAAGGCAAGCCAGGTAACAATACCAGTGTGTTGACTTGCCGCACGCCTGCGCGTGCTAACTACTCCCTCACGGGTTAATCATTTACTTTCTATAAAGTAGCATAGAAATACTATACCCGTCAACGAAACATCAAATTTGAAAAAACCTGATAGCTTACCGGCGGCTTTACCAGTTTACTGTTCCGCAAGGCCGAAGCCTCGCAATCCCTCAATAGTATTCTTCGTCAGTCCTGTTTCCTAATCGCTTCGATCAGCCCGCTGCCATAAGGGTTTATCAAATACAATCTTTCGCTTTTTTGCATACCCAGGGAGTAAAAAAAAGACTTAATGGAATTCCCAGATATCTTTTGATTGTGTCCGTAAATTCCCCAGGACTCATCACACGGCCGTTAATCAGTATTTCATATAACTTACCATTTTGTTTGAACATATAACCGGATTCTTTGAATCCATTAGTGGTATAAAATTTCTTCCGCTTAATCCGCGACTCCCTATTCGCCGCATTTCCTTCGACCGCCTCTATGTTCAGAAAAATACGGTATCCGGGATACTTATTTTTTATTCCGGTTATGCCCCTGCCTCTGTACCCTTTTGAATGCAGGCCCGGGTCAATGGCGAGATAAAAAATGAACAGTATATCGTGATTAAAAATCAGATAGATAAATCCGATGCGTATGTGACCGTCAAAAATATTAAGGAATGCCGCATTTACAGATGCTCTTTTTTCGAAAGGATACCAAAAGGGAACCTGCTCTTCCCGGGGAAATGCCGCACTATATAACTGTTTGACGGCAGCGTAGTCCGTTTTTTTTATATCAGTAAATTCAATTTTCATATACATTCATTCAGCAGTTTGTCCGGGCTGTATCAAGACAGCAAGGGATTTGGTTTTCATCCCGGACTGGCGGCGACTGGGCCCAAGTTTTTTTATTCCCCAAATAGAAGAAGTCTGTCCAACCCAATACCGCTGATTAAGCAGCGTTCCTTTTTGCTGCCGAGCATTTGATACATCCAGTCAACAAACCCGCCGTCGCCGATTTCAATTTTCTCCTTTCCTGTTTCCATGTATATCTTGAAGTTGATGCCCTGGTAATATTTGTTGTCAATATCATCATAGTCAAAAGAAAGAGGCGTATCAGGAAACATGGTTTGCACAGCTTCGGTCATTTTACCGAAAAAGCCGTCGCCGTCTTTGTATCCGCTCCGTTTCCGCAGAACGATTGATAGCCTTGCCCTGAATTGTTCCCGGAGCAGCGCCCGGTAAAAAAACAAATGCTTTTCCAGCAGTTCTTTTTCGCTGGAGTAGGAACCTGTATCCTTACCCGACGATACCATACAAAAAAGGCCGAAGTGAGCAAAGAAGCCTTCTCCGGAAAACGCCTGGGCCCGGACAACCCGGGCAGTCGCCGCGTAATGCAATGGAGTGATATTTGCTGCCGCCCTGCTTTTCAGTTTATCCGCGATAATGATGGCAAGCATATTCGAAGGATCGGACAGCATTTCCGTACCGCGCAGGGAGCTGATCACATTGTACTGGTCCACGCATCCAAAAACGCTGCAGCTGCCCAGAGGCGCGGACGGAGAAAGCAGAATTGTCCGGATATCCATTTTCTGCGCCTCGGTTAAGAGCAGTGTTTCCAGAGTGTGAACTGTAAGCGGATCGGCGTCGCCGGCGACAGAAAACCGGTTGGACCGATAGGCTTTTAGTATATCAGCAGGAGTACACAAGCCTGTGTGTCGTTCAAAAAGTTCCAGCAGCAGAGAGTTCAGATCTGCCTTTGGAAGAGAAAGAAGTTTATCCAGTATTTCCGGGTCGCCAGTTTGTTCTAAAACCCTGTTCAGGATTGTTCCCATAGATGCCGCCTCATTCTACCGTATGTTTTGTGTTATTATTCATTACTATACCCAGCTAAAACAAATATAGTAAAGGGCGGAAAACCGAAGGCAGCGGCAAAATGAGAAGTAATAGTTTTTAAAAACAGCCGTCCCGCAAAATTCATACAGGATTTAAATATCATTCCTGTCTTATGGGTTATGATTTTTTTCCGGCGCTTTTTTCTTTTTCCGCAGGCTTCGGCTGCCGTGGTGAATAATCCACAGGGTTGCTTCTGAAGTGCCATCGGTCATCCAGGCATCGACAATAAACCGGGCCTTTTCGCTATCGTATTTATACAGATCATTCAGGTTATTGGCTACCGTCAGTCTGATATACTTATCCTCATCATGCCGCAGGTTACCGAGTATCTCCGTATATGCGTCAAATTGTTCAACAGCCGAGGTCATCTTCTTTGCCCAGGGCAGGCTGATACGCATACATTCGCTGGACAGCCGCCGGACAAACACGCTTTTGTCCTGGCTCCACTTTTTCAGAACTGTCATGCTTTTTTGGGGATAGGCCCTGATTAAGGGACGCATGGCGAATTCCCCGGTATATCTTTTTGTGAGTTCCTTGATAAACGCAGCCGATGCATCATAATGCTCGGGGTGATCCGCGCAATGCTCTTCTACATATCTGCCGATAGGCGCCAGCCACATTCCGTCCGAATACATATTTCCAAGTGATGACAGCTCAGGCCCCAGCAATTCCCTGAATAGTCTGATGGTTTCAGGATACTCCGGCAGGTAGCGGTCAAATACCTCTACGATAGCCTGCATCCTCTGCGTATACTCCTTGCCCTCCACAGAACCGGCAATATCCTCAATAAACCCTTTTTTGTCCAGGGCAGTGTATTTTTCCGAAATCCTGTCCGCCAGCATCCCGGCATAGTCGCGGCTGTAATAATCCTTGATTTTCATAGACATTATCCTTTTTCATAATTGATATTACCATATAAAACATGACAGGTTATGTCATGTTTTATATGATCGTTTTTTTTCTGAAGATGCCGGTCCTGGAAAGCAGCCATTCCTTATAGGAAAAAGTATTTTTTCCGTCCTAAAGCCGGGGAACGGTTTTGGCGGCAGAGTAATCTGTTTCCCTACTGTGAAAGTTAATTACAGGATATCCACAGTTTTTTTTATAAATTCTTTTTTCCCGTGAATATTGGGGTATAATTGAGTTGTCCGATAACTGTCCGGAACACAGGGCTTAGCCGGCAATCGGACAACTCATGGTTTCCCTGTCCAGGAAAATTCATACATTGCGGCGGTGTTTTTTGGAAAAGATTGATTTGGACAGACTCTTTGAAATAGCCAGAGAAGCGGCGGAAGCGGCCTACGCCCCGTATTCCCGCTTCCGGATGGGAGCCGCGGTTCTGGCGGAAGACGGTACCATTTACACAGGCTGTAATATTGAAAATAGAACCTACGGCCTGAGCGTTTGCGCGGAAAAAGTGGCCCTTCTCAAGGCAGTCAGCGAAGGACGACGGTCTCTCCTGGCCCTGGCCATTGCCGCCCTTGACTCACCCATTCCTGTTGGTCCGTGCGGGGCCTGCCGTCATTTATACAGCGAGTTCATGTCTCCCGACGCGATAATCCGCTTTGGAGGTTCAGATCATGAACGGATGGATATGTCCCTGGGAAACCTGCTGCCCTATGACTCTTTCAAGCCTGAAGTCGCGGATTTGACAATCCCTCCTCTTGCCCAACAATGCGGTAAAGAGAAGTATAAAAAACATAATGATATTTATTACCACCTCCGTCAGGCATGGAAGGCGGAAATGGATAAGGATCATGTTACCGCCCAAAAGGAATATCATAACAGCGCAAAGGCATTCAAGCAGGCCAGCGCCGAAGCTGAAATTGAAGAATCAGAAAAACAGTATTTAGAGTTTATCGAACAAAGGCTGGGGTTAAGAGGCATCAACGCTGAAAACCATGTTAATCTGACACCCCGGGAACAGGAGGTATTAGTTATGCTGCTTTCCGGCAGAGTACCCAAGCAAATCGCCGGTAAGCTGAACATCAGTTATGAAACAACCCGCTTCCATATAAAGAATCTGTACCGGAAACTGAATATTCAAAGCAGGGCTGAACTTTTTGACATGTATTATTCAGACCTGGGCAAAGAAAAGCCATAGAGATATCAGGTTTCTCTGCAAGTCCGCCGCCCACCCAAAAAACAAGTATCACACAATTTTGGGATTCAAAAATGCCAAGGACTCCCCAACCCACCCAATTTTGCAAGTTGTTAATACTATTTTCTCCATATACTATTAAAGTACCATTGAAAACTCCGGCCGGATTTTCAGGGGAGCCTCGGAGAAACCCGCTCGTTTATTAAATCATAAAGATTCAAAATTCAGCGATTTTCTCCGGGAGATAAAAATTGCAAAAAAGTGACGTTTTCAGAGATGTCTTTACACTACATTCGGGAAAGACAGACGAAAAGAATGAGTACGTGCATTGCAAGGAGTTATTATGTCATGGGAAAGCCAAAGAAAACGCGATGAAAGGCAGCAGGCAAAATTTTTGGGCGGTATTGCTTCAGTAGGAGTTATAGCGATAGTCGCGGGACTTGTTGCCATGCTAGTCCTCATTGCCGCGGCAGGATTCCGGGGCGCCTTTATCCTGCTCAAGACCTTCTGGCTGTATCCGCTGGTAGTTCTGGCGGCCATTATTGTGTTTGCCCTTATTAATAAAATCCTGCGTGTCCCCATATTGAATAAAATACTGGGTCTCGTAGCGGCGGTGGCGATATGTTTTTTCGGCTTTAAGGGCGTCACCTCGTATTATGGAAACAGCAATATGTATTTCGCTTCAATCTATTCCGCCGATTTTATTCAGGCCCTGTCTGACGGGAAAGCACCGGCCCTGTATGGAAAACGGAATAAAAAAGGTGAAGTCCTTGCGCAATTAACGGTAAATCAGAAAGTAACAGTGAATGGAATATCCTTTAATCTGCAGGAATACAATATTACCACCGCGAACGGTGTAACCGGCTGGGTGGAGCGGGCCGCTTTCCCCGAGGACGCTGCAGACATGCTTGCCATTAACATTGGACTGGATGGAATCGACAGCGAGGAGATCGCGGCGGACCGCCAGACGGAACGGCTAATGGAAAAATATCTTGCGGTAAAACGTGAAAGCATTAGGATGGGTGTGCCTGTTAACTATTTTGCCATTTCCGACGCAAGCCTGCGCCGTTCCATCAGTGTTAACACGAAAACGCCGGCGCAGATTGTGGACCGTAAAGCCTTCAAGAAAGAAGGCGCAGCCCTTGCCGACGCCGGGGTGAACGTCATCCTGGAAAATATTATGTACGCCGATGACTGCACCCTTGTCTACCTCAGCGTTACAGATACCCGTTATTGGGCCCTGGCCGGGGGACCCGGCGCGCTTAATACGACCGCGTGGCAGAAAGCCCTGGTAGTAAAGGACCTGGACTCCGGTGAAGAATGGCACCTGATGCAGGGAGATTACAGCAGATCCTTCAACTATGACAAAGTTTCAAACGGCTATAGATCAAGCGTGGTCTTCTTTTTCCCGCCCTTTAAGTCGCGGAATTTTTCATTAACTCACGGCGGCGTGTCCCCCTTCCCGACAGCTCGAAGAAAACAGGCTACGGAGGATTACTGGGGCTCATCTCAAGCCTCACAGGACAGGACCGGGCGTCAGATTTCTATATTGACTACAATTTTCCGCAGGTGCGGGTACGGTAAAAGCAACAGGAGTATTGATATGGGATTTTTCAGCGACATAAAAGAGGCTTTCATAGACGGCTATGAAGAAACGGCGAACCGCAAACCGAACCCGAAGGAAGAAAGCAGCGCCGATGAGACGCCGAAGAAAAAAGGATTATTCCAGGAAATAAAGGATGCCTTCAAGGAAGGCCATGATTCAACAGCTGGAAAACAAGATGATCAATAAGGGCTGTTCCTGAATGTCAGATTTTGGAACAGGCGCAATGGTAATAAGTAATATTATGGCACACTATGCACTTAAAGAAAAATAATACTAAAGACAGACCCCATGTTTTTTCCGCTTTGGGGATATGCGGTCCCAGACTTTGGGCTGCCGCGATTCTTGTGATTTGCCTGTCAGCGGGCTGCAGTTCATCCCCGGAAACCGTTGTCCCTGACGGACTGGATTCAGCAATCCTTGAAGGGACTGCTTACCTTAATCAAAATATTCCGGAAGGAACCAAACTGGCAATAATCGCCGTCAAGTCCGATTATCCGGCTCTTTCTGAATATGTCATTGATACCCTTACGGAAAACATAGTCAACGGCCGCTCATTTACGGTTGTTGAACGTAATCAGCTTGATGTTATACGTACGGAGTTACACTTTCAGATGTCAGGGGATGTGGATGACAACTCGGCCCAGGCAATAGGGCAGATGGCGGGCGCGCAGACAATAGTTGTGGGGGCGGTATCTGCCTTGGGTAATAAATGGCGGTTGTCGCTCCGAGCGCTGACCGTGGAAAAGGCGGAAGTACAGGGACTGTTCAGCAAAAACATTCCTGACACCGGCATTATGGAAGCGCTCACATCAGGCGCGGATACAGCAAAAGGCAGACCCGCTGACGGCGATACGGCGGGTCAGGCTCAAAATACATTACGTCCTTTACAATCCGTCACCACAACATCACAGACCTCCAAACTGCAAAATGGAATGTATACACTTATGCCCCGTCCCCGGGGAAGGCTGAATGGCGTCTGGGAGGATATTTATATTTCCCGGATTGAAGTAGATAATGAGTATATAACTATTTTTTTTGAAAACAAGGAAACCGCGGGAGACGGTTATGGGCGAATCGGTTCGGTTAATTGGGATGCGGGCTATGCTACATTAATCGATCTCGACAGGCCAAGTGTTTATAAAAAAAATACAGGCCGGACCGGAAAAAATAATGGGTATATTGTATCCTGTGTATTTCAGCGGATCGACGGCAAGCGGCTGCGGATGGAAAACAGACAGGGGATTATTTTCACAGAGATAACACTCGGCAACCCTGATTAGAAACGCTGAGTCGGTACGCACTGTCAGACAGCGCTAATCACTGATAATTTATCAAACCGGAAGTTTTGGGGTTCTGCCGTGTGCCCTCCTTTGGGTCGAAACTGGTACGCCGGAAGAAAAACACACCATTCACCGTGATAAAGTTTCTGTTCAGTCGGCATTTTTTTTCCGAAGCGGAACCTCTCGGCCAGATGCGGTCACTGACATACGCAGGGTTATCAGCCGCACAATCAGAGATGGTCATGGTTTCTGAAAAAAGGCGGAAAGATATCCGGCGAGACATCTTTCCGCACTTTTTCCAGTGATAGCATTACTGGCAGCCATTCCCGGAACACCGGATCAGTCAATGATACGGTGTTCCAAAACCGGTCAACTATCTCAGGTTCTATTGAACAATATTATTGGAAGACATAACTGTAACATTACCTTTTCTGCCGGCTGTGAAAAATTTATTCCCGTCAAAAAGCTGGAGTATACATTGTTGCCAGTTCCGAATAGGGATATCGTAGTGGCGGTCCAGTCCATCCCGTCAAGGGAACAGGCCATTTGGCGCCCGGCGCGCCCGCGATAAACATTCCTCCGCCGTAGGATACAGTGTAGGGGTAATTAGTACCAGTGAATGGGGAGGTGGTCACCTCAGCCCAGGTTTCTCCATCCTCGGAATATCTGATTTTAGTGTTTTTTCCGTTTACAAGAACGAATTTCCCTATGGTATGACGTAATCAAAACGGCGATCATTAACAGCAGGGGATAAGCATTTTTTTATAAAAAACGACTGATTTTGAATACCAGTCCGAAAACCGGCGTCAAAAACTGTAAAAACCAATGGTTAAAATTATATACCTGAAAGTTCTTCTTTCTTCGGCATAAGGCCTGTCAGAATTCCTGTGGTTGACTCACCCCAACTGTATTCAGCCATATATTCTCCGCAGAAAGTGTTCAGGGCTCTGACATCGCCGTTCAAAAAATCAATATAATCACTTGTATACATATTGGTATCAATGGATATCTGGCCCCAGTAACGGCGTACCAGTCCGTCAACGCCCGCATCACTGAGAATCTGCTCCAGACGGATCATGATTTTCCGTATCTGCTGCTGCAGTGAACGGGTATATCCCCGGTTTTCCCAGAGTACTGCGGCGATTTCCTTTTTTGTCACACTGGAACCGTTTTTATGCACCAGGTAAGCCAGGAGTTCCTTTGATTTTGACCGCGTCATGGGAAGGAGTTTTCCATGTACATACACCTCAAAATTTCCGAAACAGTGCATCCGTACGGGCGTTCTCTCAGAGTCATCTACGGGATACCTCAAATTCCGGAGTTCCCGTTCTATTTCATCCTTTCCGGCAGGCTTGAGTATATAACCGGAGGCGTGCATGGAAAAAGCGTTGCCCATATAATCACCGTAGGCGGTGACAAAAATAATATTGGTCTTATTGTTCAAAGCTTTCAGATGCAGCGCCAAATCCAGCCCGGACATTTCGCTCAGTTCAACATCGAGAAGCGCCACATCAACGGAATTTTCCGCCGCGCAGGACAGGGCATCCTCGGCGTTATCGAAACAGGAAAGGCTGTGCTCCGGAAAGAGATTTTCTACGGTATTCCTGAGTTCTCCAAGAATGTATTCTTCATCATCTACAATAAGTATATGCATATCATTTCCTTTTCCATTTTATCGCAGGCAGATCTCTTGAATTTCTGAATTCCGGTATACTCAAAACAGCGGTTGTCCCCTGCCCAGGCGCGCTGCTGATATCAAGTGAACCGCCGCACATAAGCTGGAGCCGGCTGCGCACGTTCTCAATACCGATATGGCTGCGCCCATCCGCCTTTTTGATTTCGGTAGGATCAAATCCCTGCCCATTGTCTGAAACCGTTACCTGCCAGGCTTCGTCAGTCGCCGATGTGCGGATAGTTACTGTTCCTCCCTGCCGTTGCTTTGCGGCGCCGTAGCGGACCGCGTTTTCCACTATGGGCTGGAGCGCAAGGGACGGAATATCAAAATCCGTTAGGGTTATATCATAAATAATTTCCAGTTTCTTACCGAAACGTTTTTTCTCCAGGGACAGATAGGTTTTTACATGATCCATTTCATCGAGAAAAGGAATCGGGCCGGGCCGGGAAAGGGACTCAAGGTTATGCCTGAGATAACTGCTGAAATCAATAATAGTTTCCTTTGCGGTTTTCGGATCAATATCACAAAGCGCGCCAATAGTATGCAGGGAGTTGAATAGAAAGTGGGGCTGGATCTGACTGAGCATGATTGCAACCTGATTTTCCATAAGTTTAAGCTCCTTGTCCTTAAGCTCTTTATCCCGCTGCGTCTGAATGTTTACAAAGATAATCAGCAGGGCAAGGACGATGGACGCCTGTCCAAGCATCAGATTGAGATTAAGATAATTTATTACAAGCGCAATAGTCGGAACCGTTACATAGGTCATAAAAATTACGGTATTTTTTCTCCCCAGAGTTTTCCTGTGATGCAGTACAACGATAATAATCATCAGGAAAAGTACCGCGCTTCCTGCATATACTATCCAGACATGCGGCCCCCACCGGAAAACATTCTGTTCAGTGATGGAATAAAGCATTCCGTTGAACTGCGTTATTATGAGAATAACATGAAAAAGAATTACCACCACGGCGGCGGCAAATCTTATAATTCTGATTAATTTCTTTTCCCCGGGAATACTGGCCGAAATATAGAGAAGCAGCACCGCTACATCAATGACCCCAAGACTGTAAACCAGAAAGTTTGACGATTTCATCACAACATTGAAAAATATTCCAGGGTAACCGTCAAACGCCCAGGAAACCGCGTCGCAAAGCTGCACAGCCGTATGCAGGCACAAAACCAGCAAAAACAGCCGGCCCGGCACAGTATTCTTATCAGTACTGCTAAGCTGGCATACTATCAATATGATTAAAACAGCGGCGCTGAATAATTCCAGCACCACATTGGTTAATGTATATTCCATGATATTCTCCCCGGATTATTTCCGGAATTAGTCAGGCCAAGGCCACAATTATTATGTACTTTGAATAATAAATCGTGATGTAATCAAGAAGTATGTCAATTAATATAAAATGTGACAATAAAATGAGGTGTCCGGATTCCGGAAGTCAATAAAATAGGCATCTAAGATGAATGTATGTGGTCAGGACGCTTCTGGTATCCCCTCACAAAGTCAGTTTTGAGTTATTAATTCAACTTTCCGCTTATTGTAGGTTTTGGTAATCCGGCGTATACCGGTTAGATACTTTGTAAAAGTAATATACCAAATCCTGCTCTGTTCCTGCTGATCGGATAAAAAAGGCACAAGGAAAAAATCCTGCTTTCTCATCACTTCAGACTGAAAAACAAGAGGTTTTCAGCCTTACGCTTTTGATATAGTGGAGGAAAACACGTTTTTTGTGGAGGCAGTGAGGAGAGACTTGTTTTCGCGGCTCTTGTTTTGCTCTAAGCCGTTAATTGTAACGGATTATCTATAGGCCCGCCCGGACTTGAGTCAGGAACCTACGGATTTTGAGCAATGGCTGAATCTGACCGCCTTATTCTCCGGCGCACCATAGTGCGGTATAGTATTTATTTTTTTGCATTACATAAGGAAGCGGACAAGGCTTTTCTTACGCTTTATCGTGCTTCAAAAAGTCTTTGCAGATCATAAAATGCTGTTCCGGTTCACTTGATGATCTTAACTATTCCCACGAACCATTCCGTGTTCTTCTCATACAATCCCTCCCAAAAGGATTGCTATTTTATTCAGCCGGGATATTATTTTCTATATAATTGTAAATCACCGGAGATGGGAAAAGTTTCTAAAGCCCGGAATGACACGTACCAGATGTTATTACGCCTGGTTAAATAAAAAAGACGCATATTCACTCCTTGGCACACTGGAGGAAAACACGCCTTTTGTGGTGGTAGTGTGGCGAAACTGAGTTTCGCGACCTGTACTTTGCTCTAACTCGTTACACCGTAACGAAATATCTATGGGCCCACCTGGACTTGAACCAGGGACCGACGGATTATGAGTCCGCAGCTCTAACCAACTGAGCTATAGGCCCGAAAAGACTGATAAAAAATATAGCGTAAAAAACAGGGAAGGTCAAGCAACATTGTAAAAATATGAAGTATCTGTCCGCAAAACTATCACGGACAGATAATTTTTGAGTATCTTTATTATATAAATATAGTAACGGGAGGCACATCATTGCTCAAAATTGGAGATATGGCGCCTGATTTTATACTGAAAAACGAAAACAACGAGGAAATACAGCTATCGCTTTTGCGCGGAAAAAAAGTCGTTCTTAACTTTTACCCAAAATATGATTTTCATTGCTCTGCCATGGAAGCCTGTTCTGTCCGGGACGCGTATGACGATATATTAAAACTGGGCGCGGTAGTAATCGGGATCAGCCCCGCAAGCGGAACATTTCATGATAAGATAATACTTAAATACGGCCTGCCATTTTATATGCTTGCCGATCCTGAAATGACAGTCATAAAGCAGTATGAGTCATGGACAAAAAAATCCGTGTTCGGAAAAATTCATGATGAAATAATCAGGACTACCTGGATTATAGATGAGGAAGGCCGGATTACGCATTTTTTTCTTCAGGTATCGCCGAAAAACCACGCAAAGGAAATTCTCACCGCTCTTTCCGCCTGATTTCCGGAAAATAATTGACAAGAGAAAAGGTAACACATAGAATAAAAGGAGAAAAAAGCATACATCGTTTCTCTTACAGCCTTTGTAAATCCGTTCACGCAGGACATATGTATAAGCAGCCTGTTTCCCGCGGGGACGAAAAAATAAGTACAACACAGGAGGATAAAATGAAATCGTTAAAAGGAACCCAGACAGAAAAAAACATTGTGGCCGCCTTTATAGGGGAATCACAGGCCCGGAATAAGTATACATACTGGGCCAGCAAGGCTAAAGATGAAGGATATGTTCAGGTCCAGCTTATATTTCTTGAAACAGCTGACCAGGAAAAAGAACACGCGAAACGCCTGTTCAAATTTCTTGAAGGCGGAGAAGTAACCGTTGAAACAACTTCCGATGCGGGTATTATCAGCACGAGTACACTGGAAAATCTCAAACAGGCGGCTCATGGCGAAAACCATGAATGGCAGCACATGTATCCCGATTACGCAAAGGTCGCCCGTGAAGAAGGATTTACCGCAATTGCCGAAGTAATGGAAAATATTGCCATTGCCGAAAAACAGCACGCAAAAAGATATGAAGCTTTTATCAAGCACCTTGAAGATAAGGATATGTGGGTACAGGAAACCCCGACTACCTGGCGCTGTCTGAACTGCGGATTTATTTATGTAGGCAAGGAAGCGCCTAAAGCCTGTCCGGCCTGCGCCCATCCGCAGGGATATTTTGAAAGACTGGCGGAAAACTGGTAATCATACTGCGGATTTCTATTCCGGCTTTATGTAACTTTTAAAAGAAAACGGTATCGCGCATACCGTTTTCTTTTTCTGCATGCCGATAGAAGCTGCGGATTCTTTTTGCGGGTCATAAACAGGAAAAATTATGGAAACGAAAAGCATACTGGAATTTCTCACGGAATTGTCGGAAAACAATTCTATTGACTGGATGCACGCCAATAAGGCCGGGTATGAAGCCGCCAAAAATGAATTCAAAAGCCTGCTACTGACTCTGATAAATAAAATCTGCGAATTTGACGATTCGGTTCGGGAACTTGATCCGGGGACGCTGATTTTCAGGCTAAACCGGGATACCCGTTTCAGTCATGATAAATCTCCGTACAATCCTTCATTCCGCGCGCATATATCGAAGGCAGGCAAAATGCCCATACCGGCAGGTTATTACCTGAACATCACACCGGGAAATATTTTTTAGGCGGAGGCCTTTTTGTTCCCCAGTTCCCCGACGCGGTAAGCATGGTACGGAATTATCTCGTGAATAATACAGACGAATTTCTGAAAATAATAAACAAACCAGCCTTCACTGAAAACTTCACCGTCTCGGGCGAAAAACTGAAAACGGTTCCCCGAAGATATGACAAAGACCATCCTCTGGCTGAATATCTGAAACACAAGTCATGGGATATTGAATATCCGATCAGCGATTCACAGTTCACTGATGCGGAACAGTTTATCAGGACAGCAGCGGAAAAATTCAAACTGATGAAACCCTTTAATGAATACCTCAACGACGCGCTTATAGACTTTACAATGCCGGCGAGAAAATAGCACAGGCAATAAATATCTGCGGTTTTTGATATGGAGTACAATATGAAAACAATCGGGTTAATCGGAGGTATGAGCTGGGAATCTTCAGCGCAGTACTATTCATTCATAAACCGGAAAATCAATTCGGAACTTGGAAACAGCAGTTCGGCAAAATGCCTTATGTATTCTTTTAATTTTCAGGATATTGAAGAAAAGCAGCATGCCGGAAAATGGGATGAACTCAAAACCCTGCTGTATGATACCGCGGAAAAGCTGCACGCCGCCGGGGCAGATTTTATCGTACTGTGTACAAACACAATGCATAAGGTTATGGACAATTTTGAGGCTGATACTGGAATCCCCTTTTTACATATTGGAGATGCCGCCGGAAAAGCGCTGAAGAAGGACGGCATAAAAAAAACGGGACTTCTCGGAACGCGGTTTACCATGGAAGAAGACTTTTACAGGAAACGGCTTGATGAAAAATACAGCATCAGGACTGTTATCCCGGAAAATGCCGACAGGGAAACGGTCCACCGTATTATTTATGAAGAACTGGTCAGAGGTATTATCAGCGATACGTCCAGAAATGAGCTTTCCGGAATTATGGAAAAACTGATAGAAGCCGGGGCCGAAGGGATTATCCTGGGCTGTACAGAAATAGGACTGCTTGTAAAAGAAGCTGATTTCAAACTCTATGATTCAATGATTATCCACGCTGATGAAGCGGTCCGCGCCGCGCTGCGGGATTGATGATATTTCAGCGCCCTTTTATCGCTCTCACTCAATTCACACGCCAACTTCAAACATGACGGATTTTTAAGTGTATAGCTGCTATACACTTAAAAAAACGAATACGCCTTATTTATAAAAAGTATGTGTAAAGAAAGCAGCCGCACAGATAATGATTTATTAACTATGACCATTTTCACCGGCAGCGCTGTCCACATGTACATCAAGCTGAGGGAATGCGATTGAAATGCCTTCCTCTTTGAAAGTCCGGTGTACTTCCATAATAATTGCATTCTTTACATTAGTATAATCATCTTTTTTGAACCAGACCGCAAGGATAACATTAACTGCCGAGTCCGCAAAACTGTCCATCATAACAAGAGGCGGAGGGTCCTGGAGAACAAGAGGGACCTTTTTTGTAAGCCCCAGCAAAGTTTCCGTCACCTGCTGCAAATCCGAATCATAGGCGACTCCAACCGGTATCTGCAGCCGCCTCAGATGATGGAATGTGCTGTCTACAACATTTGCCTTGATAATACTTTCATTCGGAATCCTCACCATTTGGTTATCCAGCGTTACCAGCTTTACCGAAAGAAGATTAATAGAGTGAACAGTGCCGGAAATATCATCGATTGAGATAAAATCGCCTATTTTCAGAGAATGCTCAGCAAGAATAAAAAAGCCGCTTATAATATTCGACATTGAGGTCTGGGCGGCGAAGCCAATGGCGACCCCGAGAATACCGGCCGCTCCGAGAATGGCGTTAATATTAATGCCCAGAATTTTCAGAATATACAGCGTTATGAAAATATTGAAAACATAGCGGACCGCCTTATCAATAAGTTCGAGTTTTTCCTGCTTTATTTTTTTTCTCGCGAATTTGTTTATATAATACTTCGCGATACGGTACACAAGATAGAAAACAACAATTGCGATCAGAGTCTCACCCAGTTTCAGCAGTCTTTCCTGAGTAAAGATCGTGGAAAAATTGAATTGGGAAAAAAATGAATCCTTTGCCGAAGTCTGTTCTGCCATATGTAAAATATAATCAGACCGACGCCTTGTTTCAAGTACAAATGACGCGAGGCTAAAAACAAAAACCGGGAACGGGACGGTGCGTTTATCCACCGTTTCCCACCAGAACAACCTGCCGGTGGAAATAGAAAAAAATATCGAACAGCATGGATACAATTATATTGACCACCCTGAGTAATAAATATGATATTAGCTTTATGGGGAAAATCAATGAATATTCTTGTAATAAACGGACATCCTGACAGGGAAAGTTTTGTTTCGGCGCTTTTTAAAAAATACGCCGACGGTATTGATAAAAAGAAACACGCTGTTGAACTTCTGGATTTGTCATCCATGAAATTTGATCCCGTGCTGCGTTTCGGTTACAGGAAAAGGATGGAACCTGATGAAGAAATCGAACATTCCCAGAAATTAATACAGTGGGCGGATCATTTTGTCTTTTTTTTCCCTATATGGTTTGGGATGATTCCCAGTTTGTTAAAAGGCTGGTTTGAGCGGACCCTGACGCCGGGGATTGCGTATAACATGAAGGGATATAAGGTTATAAAGCATTTGAAAGGCAAAACGGCCCATCTGGTATTTACGTGTCAGAGTCCCGTAATATACCAGCGAATAACAGGAAATCTGGAACTGAAAATGGTAAAAAGATTATTATGGTTCAGCGGAATAAAAACGGTAAAGGTTGACAGGCTCGGCAATACCGTTGGAAAATATGCAAAACCTGAAAGGAGGAGCAAATTCCTGAAGCGTATCGGTGAACGCGCCGCTGAAATATAATCGGGTAACTGCAACCGCGAAAAGAATTCCCTGAAAAGCAATTTAGTCATCATAAGTGTTTAGCTGCTATACACTTTAATTCAACATAACATCTTGAAAAATAATATACTGCTTCGGTTTCCGTCTCCGGAAACTAACGGCCCGCATATGCGGGCCTTGAAATACCATTCCGGCAAAGTAAAAAATTTGTTCAGAATCTGACTGAATCAATTTGCAAGTTCAAAAATGATTCCTGAATAACCGGGCAAATCAAGATGCACTGTATTTTTCTCATCTGTTTTGAATGACGCCTCATCGCGGGGAATATTGCCGCTGAACATTTCCCAGTTACTGTGCAGAAGCGGCTTTACGGTAAAAGGTTCGGTCAGCTTGACAGCAAATCCGTTCAGGTCATCCTTGGAAAAATTAAAGGCAGCCATAATCTTTTTTCTTTTCCGGTTCGCTGGAAAACATAAACACAGGTTCCCTCATAATTGCAGTCCGCCCATTTGAAATGGGACGGATCATAGTCGCCTTCATAAAAAGCGTCATTGGTTAAATATAATTGATTCAGGGAAATAAGGAATTTATGAAAGGAATCATGAATGGGATATTTTAAAAGATTCCAGTCCTGCTCCCTCTTTTCATCCCATTCGCGGAGCTGCCCGATTTCATTCCCCATAAAATTAAGTTTTTTGCCGGGATGGGTAATCATGTAGGCATATAAGGCCCGGGCCTGTTTAAACTTATCTTCATACTCCCCATTCATTTTATTTACTATAGTACCTTTCCCGTGAACAACCTCATCATGTGAAAACGGAAGAAGATAACGCTCGTTGTAAAAATACATCATGGAAAAAGTGAGCTTATTGTACAACTCCGCCCTTTCCTCAGGGACCTTGCTGAAATAAGCCAGCGTATCGTTCATCCAGCCGAGGTCCCATTTATAATCAAAGTCAAGCCCGCCCCGGGCAGCAGGTTCCGTAATTTTCGGATAGCTGGTTGAGTCCTCAGCAATCAGAATTGCGCCCCGGTGCCTGCTGTGGAGTTCCTCATTCATTTTCCTGATAAAATCAACGGTAATCAAATTAACACCCCGGGAGGGGTCGCCCTGCCAGTAAATCATCCGGCTGACAGCATCGACCCGGATACCGTCAAAATGATATTCCGTTAGCCAGTAGTTCGCGGCTGACTGCAGAAAGCTCCTTACGTCTCCCCGCGAATGAATAAAGTTGTGACTGCCCCACTCGCTTTTTCCCACATCATTATGCGGATATTCATACAGCGCGGTACCGTCAAAATTCGCAAGCCCGTAATCATCCAGCGCAAAATGGACAGGAACAAAATCCATGATAACACCTATACCAGCCTGGTGACATTTATCTACAAGCTCCATCAAATCCCGGGCCGAACCATACCGCGAAGTCGGACTGAAAAAACCGGTATTCTGGTATCCCCAGGATTCGTCCGCGGGATGCTCACTGAGCGGCATAAACTCTATATAGTTGAAATTATTTTCCTTGACATATTCTATCAGTGAATCGGCGACGCCGCTGTATGTATACCATCCGTTTTTATCGGAAGTATTCGTCCGCCAGGAACCAAGATGAACTTCATAAATATTAAGGGGTTTGTCATAATGATTTTCCCTTTTGTCCATCCATTCGGAATCATGAAAGTCATAACCCGATAAATCGGTTATAATCGAAGAGTGAGCTGGCCTGAGCTCCATTCCGAAGCCATAAGGATCACTGTGATCGATAAAACTGCCGTCTCGTTTATACACCCTGATTTTATACTTCATGCCGATTTCCGCCTGGGCGACCCGGCATGAATAAATACCGGTTTGATATTCCTGCTCCATCGGAATATCCGACCAGCCGCTGAAATCGC
Source organism: Brucepastera parasyntrophica (assembly GCF_022376835.1). GTDB lineage: Bacteria > Spirochaetota > Spirochaetia > Treponematales > Treponemataceae > Brucepastera > Brucepastera parasyntrophica. The sequence goes on along the minus strand of NZ_CP084606.1, from coordinate 2,570,533 downwards.
CGATAACGGCAACTCCCGCAGCGTTGGGAGCGTATGTTCTGAAAACTATACCGCCTTCCTCAGCCGGATGCGCCCCAAAAAAACGGTATGCGTCAAATACTTTTCCTGCATAAAAATCCTGTCTGTTCATAGCATCCCTCCGGATATATCTGAATACGAGCCTGGTTCTGCTTTTCTTTTTCCGGTATGCTCCGGAATATCATTTATTCGGCTCAGAATGCGGACCAGTTCTTCCGAATCCTTTTTTCCAAGCTTTTTTGCCAGCGAACTCAGGGCAGCCTTCAGTTTTCTTCGTTTTTCCTTTATATATGTATTTCCCTCGTCAGTCAGCGCAACAAGAATTTTACGCCGGTCTCCGGGAGCCATTGTCCGTGATATGTATTTCTTTTTTTCAAGACTGTTAAGGGCCGCAGCAATCCTGGCGCTTGAAAGTTTAAGGGCCGAACTCAGCTCACCGGGAAGGACATAGTCCCGGCGGCTCATGGAAATATAGTCAAGAATTTTCAGCTCGCCTCTGGTAAATTCAATAAATATGGCTGCGGAATCGGAATTATAAATTCCGGAGAGGTTGAAACGCATAAGCGAAATAAACTGTGAGTATTCCATATTCTTTCACTTTCTCTAGCAGTATAAAATACTAATACTGTTAGTAATAATAATAGCACGATTCATACATGTCAAGTTTTAAAGCAGTCATGCGCATACCGGGGCTTTTAAAAAGAAAAATGGTATTTGATTTTGATAACTTTACGAAACCCGGGACCGATGTTACACTGAAACAGCAATCTGATTTAAGAGGTATGAGGTACATGAAAAAAACAGTCATATATATTTTTATGATATTCTGTCTATTATGCTGTTTTTCCGGATGCAAAAATGCGGAAAAGAAAAACAGAACTCAGGAAGAAATTGTTCCCTCCGATGATTTATGGGGAAGCATGCCCGCCGGAAGTACTGTGGACGGCTATATTGAAAAATGGGGAATTCCATCGGAAGATTTTCATGACGGTTCTGAAAAAACATTTGTGTACTATAATATCGGATTTGAAGGGTATATCGTCTCCCTTTTCGCGGAATTTTCAGGAGACAGCCTGACCAGCAGGCGGTATGAAATATACAAAGGAATTCTGGAACAGCCCTTTGCAAACAGGATGATAAACGCTTATACGGATATGCAGAACAAACTTTCCGATAGATACGGGCTGCCGGACAGCAGGCAGGATATTGTCCGTTTTGCTGATGAAGACCTGGGTTTTCTTGAAAGCCTGTATACCACTGTCTGGGAGCGCCCCGCTGGGATTGTGACCCTGAGGTTTGTAAATAACAGGGAAGAAGGTCCTGCCGAACTTCTGGCGGAATTCCGCTGAAAAGCAATTGCGGCTTTTTCCCCGAATAAACCGGAAAAAGCCGGGCCGGATAGGCTGTTCAAATAATTCTTGTCCAGTTTTTGTCCAGTCGGGACATTTTTATTATCGGAAGGAATGCTTTAAAAATTAAGTCCTTACAATGTAAGGACTTGAAATTGACCCGTAGACGATTCGAACGTCCGACCTGCTGCTTAGGAGGCAGCAAGAACCCCTTTTTCTAATTCTTTATAATACAAGTATTTCTATATATTATAAAGATTTAACACTGTTTTCTATAGGCCAAAAATACCAATAAAAACAGCAAATCAAATAATTATTGCACGATTCTTGCACGATGTTTCTATAGGCTTACTTTCTTATCCACAAGAAAATGAATAGCCCTGCGAGAAATACGCCAAGTATAGCTATAAAGATAGCCGTATTTCGTTGCTTTTCGGTGTTCGTTGTTTTGATTTTTTCTTTCGCGTTTTCGTCTTTTAATTCAGAAATCGCCGTTTCCCTCTCCGTTAGTAGGGTCAAGTTTTTGATCTCGTATTCGTCGAAGGATGTCTGTAATTTGTTGTATAGTTCCCGCTCCGTCCGCAATTGCGCGTTCAAGGTTTGCGCTTCCTGCTTCAATACGTTCGCCTGTGATTGCCAGGTCTGCCGCTCCGCTTCCAATTTCTCGGCCAAGCTCTCGATACTCTGCAGCTGCGTTTCCGAGATCCGGTACTGTTCCTCCGTATGTACTACACCCAGCAAACAGGATAAAAACAAGCCCGATAAAAAAATAATAATCAGCGCCCTTTTTTCGCTCATGCTTCTTTTCCCTCGCCTTTTTTTTCATCTTCTGCCTTTTCTCCCTTGTCTGTTTTGCTGATATACTTAAAAAACTTTAGGAATGGTTTCGGCATGGGCATTTCACAATCAGCAAAATTCCGCATTATACTAAGCCCCTCGGTTCCGATAAGATAGACGCTAACAAGTAAGCCAAAATACCGAAAATTATCAATATTCAAAATGCCGGTATGATTAAGCGCCAAAACAACCGCGTCCATAAGCTGCGCAAAAACCACACAAAACAAATATAAAACTTTCCGGATTAAGCCTTTAATTGCAATATCAACGGAAAATGGCCGTTCATTAATTATAGCGGCGATAATACCCGTGACATAATCAATAAGCATTAAAATCACAAGGACGGGGAAAAGATATGTAAATCCGCCGGAAACATACGCCCATACTGAAAGGGCAAGACTTAAAAGCCCTTGTGTATTTTTCCCGGCTAGGGATTGTTCAAGCGATTCTGTGAGATCCAAGCGGCCCCCATTAAAACCCTTCTCTTGACAGACGGACTTCTGCCGAAACTAGATAATCAGTCTGGAATATGTCGTATTCTCTGTATAATAAATCGTAATACAAGTGAACGATTTTGTCAAATAAAATCGTTCACTTAACCATCGTTTTTATTTATTAATTTTTACCGATAATAAAAGAATGGAAGAAATAAATCTAAAAGACGTCGTGACCGTTCAAATGATTGCCGCGGTGGTTGATATGGATCCCGATGTCGTGCGTATGCGTATACGCAGGAGAGACATAAAAGAGGTTGGACGTTTTGGCCGGGTTCCGGTCTATAAAAGAGAAGTGATACCGATAATTGCAAAAGATATGCCGCGGGGCCGGCCGAAGAAAAAAAGATTGACGCCCCGGAATAACCAGGTATAAAATATATTGTCCTTTGGCAGAAATGCCTAAAAAGCCCGGGAAGCGTTGCTTCAGGGCTTTTTCTCATAGTATTATTAACAGGAGATATGATATGGATACTTCTTTCAGCCCGGCACAAAAAGCCCTCATTGAAAAGGGCCGGAAAGATTTTTATGTAATGGAACTTTGTAAGCATGAATATTTAGCTGACGCGGGCGAACATCCCCCGGAAAATTGGGAACCTACTGACAAAGAAGTGTTTGCGGTAATTGATAGACTTTGGATATAGCGTCGGGCAGATGCCGCAGATTGTCGTTTACTTATTAATCAAAATATTGCTAATCTGTCGATATTTTTTATTAACAATTCAGCAAGGTTCCCGCGCTTTTGTTTACCTGTGTCAGCCCTTATTCACCAGCCCCATGATATATTCGCGCAGCCCCTGCCCGCTTTCTTCTGCCTTCTTCTTAATCAACTCCCATTCGTGATCGTAAAACTTTATAGCCCTGGGCCGCGCCTTTTCTTCTTCTTTTAATGTCGGGCGGCCCGCTCCCCGGCGGGTGCCGCCCCAAGGTGTATCGCTCATAGTATCTTGTCCAGTGCCAAAAAGAGAGTGGAAAGTATAAAAAAGATTAAGGCTATCGTCTTCAGCCCTTCCTTCGTAATTTTCATCTTGATTTCCTCCAAAAAATATAGTATTTTTAAAGGGTGAGGTTTCCCTCACCCAAGCACCCTACTTTTTAAGTAGGCCAATAAGAGTGGCTAAAGCCGCTATCAGACCGGATATTGCAGTTATCCATTCTGTAGCTGTCGGCTTTTTGCCGCTCTTTTTTTTACGTTTCACATTTGCATCACCTCCTTTCCCTTAATCTTGATTTAAGGATATACCTTTTATCAAGATATGTCAAGAGGTTTTTTCAAAAAAAGCAATAAATCGCCCTTTTTGATAACTTTCTTCTTGACATATAGTACCATTGGTACTATACTATAATCAAGAGGTACCGAGAAATGAACGAATTGAAAGATACGGGAAGAATTACTGATTATCTGGAAAAGACACTTAAAAGCTGGAATTTCGATGTGCGCAGGTCATTTTCCGGGATGTCTGATTCCGAATATATTGAAATCTGTTTTGAAGAAAAAGACAATATAAAAATTCGCATTTCCGGTCATGACCTCCCGCCTTCCTATGATAATCTTCACGGCTTGCATAATTTTGATATTTGTACGAAAGCTGAACGCATGGGAAATGCCGGAACGGCACAAACATACGTCACGTTTTTAAACGCGTTGGCGGCCCATTTTAACAGGCCGCTTCCTGCCCATGTTGTGAGAGTGATAGAAGAAAATAAAAAAGAGTCCGAACGGCTGGCAGGTATAAGAGAAGCGCAGGCGCGGAAGGTAGAAGCTGAATATCAGGAGAAAGAAAACAATCTGGAAAAAATGGCAAAATGGGCCGCCGAAAACCGACCGGAACAATTTGCTAAAATCGCCGACTATTACACCAGGGCCGATACAGTAACAGGAGACAAAAGACAAAAGCTGCGCCGCAGAGCACGGGAACTTGAAAAACAACTTATAGGGGAAATGAACAATGGAAAATGACACAGTATCTGCGAATTTCTGGCAAGCGGATACAGAAAAAATGATATGCAAAAATATCCGGAACGGGATGATTGTGCAATTTTCTGTTGATGACGAAGACAGCCTAGAAGGAAAACTAACGTCAGTTCCGGAAATGACAAATGAAGAAATCCTGTCAGCGGTAGACCCCGCTGTATCTGCGGCCCATCTTATGAACGAATGCGGGGAGGTTTTCAGGGCCGCACTTATTAATTCCCCGAACTGGTTCAGCGTGCGCCACCTCAAGGCAAAATATGAATTAACCGGTGAAAAAATAGCAGAACTGCTAAAGGTAAGCCCGGTTACTGTTCGCCGCTGGCTAATGAGCCCGAATATACAAGAATCACGAAAAATACCTTATGCCGCGTGGGAGTTATTACGGCTGAAAATTGGCGAAACAACACTAGAATAAAAAAAAGGGGCTTTTCTGCCCATTCTCGATGTTACTGTTCCACCTTTACAACCACAGCCGTTAAACTCGTATATTCTTTGAAAAGTCAGTTTTTTATATAACGGTCAAAGTCGCCTGCATCCGCATGGTAATATTCGCGGTCGAGAGCTGATACCGGCCGCTCCCCCAGTTGTACATTGCGCCGGAAGATGAATCCCCTATATTATAGGTTATTTTTAAATATTGGTTCGTATATACTCGGACATGCGCGATACGGGTATTTGCGCCTATTTCGTTTGAGGTTGTAGATAACAAGCCTACGCCCACCAGCGAATTTATCGGACATATTCGTATATCAATTTTTAAGCCATCCGGCAGCTTTAGAAGATAGTCCCCGCTTCCTGCAGAACCGGCGCCGGTCTGTTTGTAATTATAGGCAAGAGACAATTCTTTTCCGACAAGTTTTTTCCTGGCATTATCTTCAGAAACAGTTCCTTTCGTCGGGTTTGTTGTTTCGCCTTCTATCGTCATATCAAATTTTAGCCATTCCCCGGAATAATTGGAAATGTCCTGGTATTTTGCTTCGTAGATAATATAATCATACCCGACAGTCGGCTGACCGGAAAGAAAGGCTATTGTCTTTTTGAATAACCGGGACCGAGCCACGCAGTAAATATCTCGATCCATTGTATTTCCGACAACATTCCGGTTGAAATCCAAAAGATCAAACGCATATTCCCATTGATTTTTTGCCAGAATATCCGTTGTAAATACTATCCCGCTTACTGTAGCGGAATTGCTTGTCGTGGCACAATAGACGCCATCATTTCCGGAAAAAAATCTGTAGGTAAGTCCCGCTTGCGGGGTCACGTCCACAAGGTCGCTTCCGTTTGTGGTATAAAAACAGCCATCACCCCCGCACGCAATAAGAAATTTGCCATCATAAAAATTGACTGAAAAAATAACTTTATCAATCGTTTTAAGATAGGTAAAATTCTTTCCGTCTGTACATATCCATATACGGCCATTAGTCGCGAACGCAAGGAAAATGCTATTTCCGCCGCATAAAAACTTTGCAGCGGAAGCGCCGCCGTTGTCTCCGTCCTGGCTCCAGGATAAAACATTATTTTCGTCTGCATAGCCGACAAGGTTTGACCCTGACGTTGCTGTCGGCAAGCAGATAAAGCGGCCGGCCGCATGAGTAACCTTATCAATAAAAACCGAAGCAGGAAGCCCTAAAACTTCGGACCAGGTACCGCCTTCATCCTGGCTGATTCTAAGCGTTCCCCCTGAAGGAAGGGCGATAACAATAATTCCGTTTCCATAGGCTATATCAAAAACCGTCAACGCGCTTCCGTTTCTGGTTAGCGGATTAAAATATACCCCGTCGTTTGTAAAATGGGCCTGGGCGGTGGTTCCGGTATTAAAAATAATAAGCATACTGCCCGTTTCAATATATGAATACGGGTTTAATCCGGTAATCGGTTCTGCCGGGTCGCTTCCCGGGTTTGACAGGAGCTCTTCCCATTTATACACGTTGCCCGCGTAAAAACCCCGCGACGCATACATAGCCCCGGAAGCAATCACATTGAAGGCGTCCTGTATGCGTTCGGTTTTAAAGTGCGTTATCCAGGATTCAATCGCGGCGGTTTTTGTTGCAAGCTCCATTATTAAAAACTGGTAATTCAGATCGTACGGATCCCGGGGGTTTAATCCCATAGAAATTAACAGGTCGCCAGCCTTCGGAACCGCGCGAATGGCCGACGCAACAGATTTTTGAAAAACATAATATTGCCCGAGATAAACATTTGCAACCTGAATTTCCGTGTCCGGGTTATTATGAGCCAATGCCAGCGCATCAACTGCGGAGGCCATAACCTTGTTTGTATCTCTCGTTTCTTCCCACGCGCTGCCGGTCCATTCATATAAAGTCCCTATTGTATGGCCCGCTCCGGTCGTCGCGCTGCATAAATAATAATCATTTATATTTGCGGTCGCCTGTGTAATTACTCCGTCTGTTATAACCGTAACAATGGGGGAATCGTTTGCTGTTGCGTAACCGGTAAATAAATATTTCGGCGTTCTTATGGCTATCGCGTTTAGTTCATTCTCGGCGTCAAGCTGCCAGTTATATTCATTATAATTTTTCGGGATTTCTTCCGCCCGGTATAATGCTTCTATCTGTAAATCAGTTCCCAGGTAGGAAAAAATGTACGCATTGTCCAGCGTCCCCTTCAAATATGTAGGAGACGCAAACAGGCGAACGCCAATTAAATAGCTATTTGCAAGCGAAGGATATACAATTCCCGCGCTGGTATTTGTATATATTAATTCTGCATCGCGGTAAACTTTTATTACTGCGTTATCCCAATCAATGAGAATGTCTATTGCAATTTTATTCCCAGTGAAAAAGTCATTGATATAAAAATAGGAAAAAGCGGTACCGGCTGCGTTGGTGTTTAAAACCACGGCAAGAATATTGTTTATACTTCTCCGTATCATTAAATAATTATTTTCTATGCCTGTTGCATACATCTGCCCTGCAATAAATATTTCCTGCAACCCGGTCGCCACTCCATCTTCCTGGTATTCCGCATGAAACCAAAACTGCCGGGGCATAGTAAAAAGTTTTCGCGCTCTTAAATACGCATTTATACCATTGAAATATAGTCCATTTCCGGAATCTGCTGCTATTGGTATGGCCCGAAAGTTGTCAGAATGATTACCATTCCCGGATTCATCAATAACCGGGGTTTCGTATAAGCCATCTCCGATGTATAGCCAATCGAGATAACAGGTGACTCCTGCGGTTATAGCCGGGTCTATTCTTATATTCCGTACCGTTCTCGTTGCATCTGATGTAAGTTTAACAAAAAAGCGTCCGCCGCCTAAATTTTTTATTGAGGAAGTCAGATTATCATAACTGCCATCTGTATAAAAAAGCGCAACTAATTCAAGCAGGTAATCCCTGATAGTTTAAAAATAAGGCTTTGTCCTTTTATTGCATCTCCCAGATTATACCGGAGTAATTTCGGGTCAGTGCTTGTCGTGATCGTTTTTAATTTTCCGTTATCGACTGATATAGTCGCTCCGTCAGCCGCCCAGCCGTCAACTCCAGATAAAAAATTGCTTTTGTAAGTTACACCCGCTTCATCATCCGGAATCTCCGGAACGCTGTCAAAAGAATATTGCACCGTTGGTTTTTTCGGCAAATTAAACGCGGTTACGTCCGTATATTGCGCCGGGTCAGTCCATTCCCCTGCAGGGTCCCTGCTGCGTTTTTCCGTCCGGTAGATTGCCAGACAATTTCTGTCCCTGATAATGTCGATAAATCATTTGACCAGCCGGTCGGAGTGTCGCCAGTCGGCCGGTCCGGTCTGGTGTCTGCCCGCGTATAGATAACTTCAAAATAATCCCCGGTGTCGCCGGTCGGTCCTTTCTCGCCAGAATCGTTCCAGTCAACTGTCGTTTCTGTTTCCGGAACATCTGCCGGAACAAATTCGGCCACGGCCTCAATTACATAATTAATCGGTTTATTAAGTTGATACGTTTTTGAAATTATGCGGCCGGTAATTTCTCCCATGCCATATTCTGAAACCGTAACAAAACTTCCAAGCGGGAAATTTGTCTTGCTCTGTAGAGAAAAAGAAAAATCCGCATATTTATAATAATTTGCAATATTCTGTATAAGCAGATTTATTTTTGCTTTATCGTTCAAATATAAAATGTCAAATTCATATAATTTATTACCGGTCTGTACGACACTTTTATTTGTCGCGGTCTGGACATACGCATTTCCGTATATTTCCATTTTGGTAACATACCGGACAATGTCGGTCATGTTATATATAGACAGCTTTGCGCGAGTCCCCTCATTCTCAAGGGATTTTCTCATGACGTTATCGTATATAATTTCATCGGTTATACTGGTAACGTATTTGACATCTCCGAAGGTAGAATCATATTCAAGGTAATTATATTCCGTCCCGAATATATAGGATCGCGGTTCAACCGGGATTTGCGCCTGGTGTGCTGCATCCGCGCCCTGGGTATCCCTGAATAGTAAAATATTTTCTTTGTATTCAATCTTACCCCAGCTTCCTTGTATGTTTGTAAATTTTTCTTCCGTGCAGGTCTGGGATACTTTTTTTAAATTCGTTTCCCCGTCAAAAACCTGCGTGATCGTTTCGGGCGGCTGGTCAAAAATGGTATAGGTTATAAACGCGCCGTTATTATCAAAATCGAATGTGTACCCGTGTTCATAAAGAAGCTGTGTTATTATTTCGCTTATATCGTCCCCGTCTTGCGCAGTAAAAACAGTTACTATGTCCGTTATATCAAGTTCTGCAATATCGGTAAATCCGATAGTTGTCAAAAGCAGCGTTATAATTTCCGTTACCGTTTTGTTTAATAAAAAAATACTGCTGGTCAGTTCTTTTCTTACTAAAAATGAAGGGCTGACCAGTTCAACGGAAATCGGCTGGTTTCGCTGTGTCTTTTCAAACGAGAAGTTTTTCCGAAGATACCCGGTAAAATAATTACTGTCATCATCATTTTTTATTTCAACTTTTACGTCGTCATTCGCGTATATTTTTAGTTTGTTTGAAAAATCAATATCAAAAGGAATGCGCAGCCGAGCCGAATTATCGGCCGGCGCGAGTTCATTATAATACACCTCCGTATACTGGAATTTGTCTGTGATAAATTCCTTTTCTTCTGTGTAGCCATTCGGAAAATAAAATACTGCTTTCATCATTAATACCCCAGGGCATCGGCTGCGCGGATCTCGTCGCGGATTGCTAAGGCTATCGCCCGCGCATCGCCATTTACAAAAGAATTTTCATAATAAATATTAATAATAACGTCTTTTGCCGCCGTGTAATTTGCCGATTTTGCGGTATAGTCAGTCCCGTTATCAACGGAAACGTCTCCAAGTGCATACTCGTTTTGTGTTGCGCTTTCTATTTCCTGCAGCTTAACGTCGTCATAATCAGTTTTTCCAACTGTCTTTAGGTCCTTAAACGGCCGGTATCCAAAAATATTTATTTTTTTCAGGACATTGACCACGCTGTTATATATGTCGACTATGAAATTTCCGACACTGGTTAAGATACGCAGGACAAAATTCAAAAGAGGCATCAAAATTTTATTATAAATAAAGGTAATTCCGTCCGCCAAGGTATTAAGCGCAAATGTCACAATTGTTATAGCAGGACCCAAAATGGAGAAGATAGAAACCAAGTGCATGAGCATATCAAGGAACGGCTTGAATACGTTTATAATATTCAAAACGACATTAATTATAGGGGTCAGTAATTCGATTAAATATACCAAAACGGGGGAAAGCACACTACCGATAATATCGCCGACAGTTTCAAGTAAAATTACAAAAGGCGCGAAAAGCTGATTCACTAGCGGTGTCAATATCGTTGCAACGCGATCAAAAATAGTCCCCAGAAAATTAAACACTTTCCCGAAATTCTCTATACTCATAAAACTACGGGCAATCTCTGAAAATACTGTCGAGATAATACTTGCACCAGAAAAAGACGTATTTACTAATTGGCCTATTTGTCCCAGACTTTTTATTGCCTCAAGGAAATTTTCTTTTATTGTATCTAGAATGGACAGCGCGCCGGTGTCTGCTGTTTTCTGTGTGTCGCCTTCCTGATTTAGTGTCACTTTTGGCGTGTATGAGCGGATAGTTTTAGAAACGCTTGCCGAGAATTTCGCAAAATCTTCACTAAACGCCCCGGACAGGACCGCCCCGTTTTCTTTTATTGCCTCGATATACTCGTTAAAGGCATTTTTTGAAACACTTCCTACTTTTTTGAATTCACTTATTATTTTATTAAAATCAATCTTATCCTCCGGCCGCTCCGGAAGTGATAGTTCAATTTTTTCCTTTAACTCAATTTCCTTGACTAACTGGTCCCCGCCGAAAAACCCGCTTACTTTATTTATTAAACCGATAACGGCGTTTACTTTATCAAAAGAAAATTAAGGACCGATACAAATGCGTTTTGTATCGCGTTTACTACTTTCAGCCAGGTCGTTTCTATTCCCCACGCAACATTTTTTAACCCCACGGAAAGCGGTTCCCATATCGCGGAACCTATTGCCTTTATTAGCTGCGCAATCGTTTCAAAAGAAACTTTAAACGCTGCAATTAAAATATTCCCGACGTTCTGCCCGTATGTTTTCCAGAAATCAATTGAAAAAATGGTTTTCATAACCGAGCCGATCAACTCGAATGCTTTTTTTGCAATGGTCGGCAGGTTCACAAAAAAACCGGTTACAAGATCAAGATTTTCGTCCAGCCACGCATTAATATTTTCAAGGTAGGGCTGTATTTTTTCTATTGTCTCAACTTTTATGTTTGCGAACACTTCCCCGAGTTTCTTTTTTATGTCGTCGAGTTGATTATTAAATTTTTGCAGCTTCCCTTCAAAAGTATTATTTGCGAGATTATCCGCATATCCTTCGTATATCTTGTTTATTTCAGAAACGACGGCGCCATTCCGCATTTGTTCTTTTGTGAGTTTATCAAGCCCTGGGATCAGTTTTGTAATTTCGGATGATTGGCCCTGCAGGGACTTTATAAGATTTTTTATGTTTGATTCAAGGGACCCGAAACCGGCGCTTGATAAATTTGTCGCTGCAAGTAATACCTCTTTTATTTTTTCTTCGCTTAACTGTAAGCCTGATAAAAAAGCGGCCTGGTCCTGTATTGCCTCCCCGCCGAAAACGCCCTGTATTTGATTAGAATATTTTACAATACGCTTCAGTGCGCCGTCTGTCAGATTTGCGTTTTTCTGAATTGAAGCGTTGAGCTTTGTTAATGATTTTTCCGATGTGCTGAATAATTGCAGGGATTCAGCCGAAAGTTTTTTTATTTGCGTAAATAATGCGCTGAATATTTTTGCGGCGGTAAACCCGGCTAAAATATTATTAATCGACTGTACCGATTTTCCAAAACTTTTTAAATCTTTTTGAGCGTCTTTAATGCCTTTTGAATCGTTTTTGCCTGATATTTTATAAGTTACTGTTGCCATTAAAAACGCTGTTCCTTTTTCAGCTTTTCAAGAAATAGACTTTGCATATACCGCATAACGTCCATTGTTTTTACCGGCTGATCGAAGGCCGAACAGTTAAACGGTAAATGCAGGAAATTCCCATATCGTGCATCGCGGATAATCAAGAACACATCAAAGAACGGTTTCCATTTGATATACAGATTTTTTGTTTCTTCCTGCTCATACGGATTGCTGCCGTAAAACAAAAGATTTGCTACTTGTCTGATTTCCCATTGTTCTTGCCGCGTTGTGCTAAAGGGAGAGACTGCACCCACGTTTCAAGAATTTTAATAAGCAATGACCCAGAATCCTTTATAGCTCCGTATACCTCCGGGGCGGTCGCCTTTTCGCCGTTTTTTGTAAATGATGAATCGACAATACAAGAGGGAAGTATCTCTTCAAGAAATTCGAAAAGCCCGGTCGTATCCTGGCTTTCGCCTTCCTCAAATTTTTGTATGCCGCACATTTCTTTTACTGATAATTCGCGCAATACAATAAAATCCCCTGTGTCCCCTTCGGACCCTTCAAGTTCAATGCGTGTTTTAAAAATGTAGTGTTCACTTACCTTGTCAAGTTCCATATAAAAAAAGACTCCTTTAATATTTGTTAGGGTATGCGTTTACCAGTTCAATTGTTATGAGTTCGTCCCCCCGTCCTCTACTGCTTTCATGTTCATTGTCTGCTTGAGCGTTTCGCTCCCTGAAACATTCGCCGTCGCGTCTGACATCTGGTTGTGGGGGATAGTGATAGTGAGGCTGTACGGAACGCCATCTTCGACAACCTCGTCAGAGGTAAATGCGAGTACCAGCGCAAAAACATCATCCGTTTTATAATAGTTTTTCCGGGTTGCTTCCGCCGGAGACGCATACAGCACTTCGAGTTCCGTGGTAATGTCACGGGCGCCGCATTCCGGTTCCTTAAAATAAAGGCCGGTCGATGTCGTTTGAACCGTTGTATCAAGATTATTGTTATAATCAAATTTTATACTGGTAACGTCTGCAATCTCCGCGCCGTTCAGGTATACTTTGCCATGCCGGAATTTAAATGCCCGAAGACTTGACGGGACAAGCGTTGTCGATACGGTCCATTCAATTTCATCTTTACCGACAATAGTAATATCAATTTTTAAATAATCTTCCTGGACCGCGCTAAAGGAAATAGTGTTTGCCTTGCAGCCGGTATATGCAAATTTTTCAATAATTCGGTTCAGCATTGCGGTAAAGGACGGCAAGTGATCTGTTTCCTGTGTCCCTATTGCGTGAAAGGTATGCTTCTTTGCGGTCCCGTCCTCGTCGCCGACGTCAACGACATCTTCCTCAACTCCGAGCAAATGCAAAAGCCAGAACCCGAGATCATCCGGCCGGGCAATCGTTGAAATAGATCCTTCCGCCTTTACGGACATTGTTTCAACTTTTCCCGTGGCCTTTCCGCCGGTTAAAAGCCCCTCGTCAATTTTATTATATATTGGCTTCAGGGATTCCGACGCGACTTTAATCTGTCGGGTCATTGCGCTTACGGGGACCGCATACTGTGTTTCGTTTGCGACTTGGACTATTAAGCTGTTACCGGTTACCATAGTTTTACACCTCTCTATATATAGCGTTAAATTTCTGTCGTTAGCGTGATTTCAAATTCAACTATTTTCAAAGAATGCTGTCCTTCGACATATTGGTAAAATTGGATGTTTTCAATTTCCCCGTCGTCAGTCAGGCCGCCGAATGATGTCCCTGACGCCTCAAACATATTGTATAAGGCAGAGGCATATTGTAATAATTTTGTGCGTAGATTTTCTTTGCTGTCATTCCGCACTGATATATATATTTTTAAATTCCCTGTCTCCTCGTTCGATTCATTTGTCAGCGTTTCATACAGATAATTAACGAAGTTAAACCAGACAACCACATTTTTTTTATATTTATCAAAGTCAATAAAATCGTTTACATAGTCATCCGGCGGGGAAAGTCCTGCCGGTAAAAACTCCGGAAGGTGTGTTTTTACATATTCCACAACGGACGATTCTTTATTTAGAAAATCGATCATGCTTTTGCCTCCGGCGCCGAGCGGTCGGCAAACAGTTTTTTAAGTGCATCCTGTAACACTTCATCCATGAGGGCGTTAGCCTTCCCTGTTGAAAAAATAAACTCAATAACCGGCCACAGAAATTCTTGTTTCGGAATTATTACAGATTGAACTTTTACCCATGTTTCATTTATTTTGAATGTCAGATAGTTCCCGTTCTTTGCGGTTATTGTTTCGCCCATTTCGTGCGTGCTGGCGTATATACTCCCGGACCGTATTATTGCGGTAAAGTCCGGTTTTGTTTTAAATGAAAGCGATTTTGATAAATCTCCGGACCGGCGCTGTAAAACTAAACCGGTCACGTTCTTTTTTGCTTCTTTTTTTATTGTTCCCGCGACGCGCCCCATCATGCGGCGGGCAATTTTTTTCATTGAAAGCCCGGTGTTTTTAAGTTGTTCCTGGAATCGAGCTTCATCAATGGTTATTTTATAAAACTGGAACATTTACAGAACCTTATAATCTGAAATCTGGATCAGATAGTCGTCATATTTTCGCGTCTGAATAAAAGTCCTGCTTCCTGAATCGCCGAATGTCTTTGACGTGATCCCGATATTGTTATCGCTTTCAGTTTGCAGTAACGCCGCAATGCGCAAAACAGTCATAATAATAAGCCCCGGAATTTCCTCCTGTTTGAAACCGGCGGTATAAATAACTTTTATATTTTTATATCCTTTTGAAAAAAGAATAGCCTCTGTCAGTGTTGCAAGAATTTCCCCGGCAATAGTAAAGTTTTCCGGATCCTGTTCCGCCCCATTTATATAAACATGAGATAATACGGAAACAGGTTTTGCGCGCAACAAAACCTGTGTGTCATCGTTTCCGTCAATATATGTTGTGTATTCTTTTTCCAGCACGGGAAAGCCCAGGTAGTTAATAACTATATCTTCCGCAGCCTGTAAGTATACAAGCTGCATCGATTCATCATCATATACGCCGGTGTATTCCTGAAGCTGCGAAAGATTAGTCAGCAAGTTCCGCCTCGCCGTTCTTTTTCAGCTTATCGAAAAATGTTTTTTCGATAGAATACGTGCGGCCGGAATAAAAGCAGCCTTCTTTTCCGGTATACGTTTTTTTGAAAAGGGCTTTTACTTTCCCCGCGGACTTTGTCGCGCCGGCCGCTGTCCCTTCAGGGGTAACAGTCTCGGGCAACGTATCTTCCGGGGTCTTCTTTTCTTTTGCCATGTATTTTTCTCCTTAATTGAAAATGTCCGGGAAGGGCAGCCTCCCCGGATCTGTAAAAAAATCAGACCGTAACCAGCCCGAAGAAATTATCAGCTATGATCGCCTTACCATTAAACCACATTGACGCTTCAAAATAGGTGTTTGTGTCGCCTACCTGCTTTTTCGGCTCAATGAGTATTTCACTTGCCACGCCGACGCCATAGTATTTAAGATCGCCAGCGACAGCAACGACGCTTCCGGCCGTGATTGAGTTCGGCGCGTCGCTTGTCAGTATGACCTTTATCCCTTCCACGGTTTTACTGCGGATCAGTTCTTCTTTGTAGAGATCCGCGACGCCGGTTGTCGGGTCGGCCATAATTCCGGTATAAATATTCTGGTTTAGAATAATAACGCCTTCGCCTTTTTTGTCCTGGATTGTAAGGGCAAGTTTTACGATGTCGGCCATCAACGGCGTTCCCGCCGCTCCGCAAGCAATCTGATTTCCTGCGGGAATTGCAGGGAAAAGCCCCGCCATATTCCGTCCGAGTCCGTCGCCGATCAATAGGCCTTCGTGCATGGCATCTGCAAAAGCATCCGCGAAAATTTCAGGAAGTTCCGCTTCAAGGTTTGCCTGCCCGAGCATGAGCGTTTCCGCCGATACCTGCAACAGCGATACATACGCATAAGGGGTTATTGTACTCGCGCTCAATACCGCGTTGGTATCTTTCGGAATGTTCGTTGCGCCCTCTGCGTAGTTCCCGGGCTTTGCTACGGTTGGGTTCCATACCGGAATGTTTGTTGACGCGTTCGGGCCATAGAAATACCGGACCAGATCAAGGACCGGCGTTTTCTTTTTGATTATCTTAACCAGTTCTTTTATCTGGTTAATTGATCCGGTCCCGTTTAAGGTTATTGCCCTTTTTTCAATCATGGCGGAAGCAATGTCACGCCAGGACGTCACGCCCTCTGTCCTTGGCGTAGTAATAAGGGCGATCTGCTGGTCGATCACAGTGCGTTCAGTCCGCAGCCTTTCGAGTTCTTCCTTTGCGTATGCGGCGGTTATGCTTCGTTTCTGGATTCCGTCTTTTAACCCTTTCATACGGGCCATAATTTCGGCCCGCTTCGCTTTGAGTTCTTCGAGATTCATAGACTGTTATTCTCCCTGTATTTCTTTTTCAAGTTCTTCCTCTAGCAGAAGTTCTTCCTCAAGTTCTTTGAGAGTGTCTTCCTCGCGAGTGTCCGCGCCCTCGTCGTCGCTTGACGGCTCCGCGTCAACGGCTCCAATAAAATCCTTCAGGGTTGTAATTGCATCGCCGACGATCTTTTTTCATCGTCAGTGAGTTCCGCGCTGTCCTTTGCTAAAATTGGTTCAAGGACCGAAAGGTCAATATTGCGTTTTGCCATAATAACCGCCCTTTTTAATGTATGTGCTTCTGTTTCCGGATACGCCGGAAAGGTAACGCCGAATGACACTTCATGTAATTGCACTTCCCGTAAGATTTGTTCCCCCGGTTTTGTGTCAACCTTAATCGGGGTAAATGCGAAAGACATAGTAGTCACGTCGCCGCGTCCGATTGTTATCAGGGCATCCCGTCCGTATGTTGTGTCGGGAACCTTTGCTATACAGACAAGCCCCGTTTCGGTTGACTCAAGCGTCAATGTTCCGCTTCTGGTATTTCCCATAACCTTAGACGGATCATGGTTATACAAGGCCATAACGCGGGCATTATCAGCCATTGTTTTATTGAATGCGGTCGGCGCAATCCGTTCGATAAACCCGCCGAGATCAACCGACGGGGAATTATACGGGATAGTCCCGGTAATATAGTTTTCGCCTTCCTTTTCTTCTGCGCGTATATCTACATTACGGAATGTTAAAACCTGTTTGCCTTTCATTTTTTGTCGTCTCCTATTCCGGGGGAATCCTGGTTTTCCAGTTCGTCCATTTTTGTTTTAGCACTTGCCATGAACGCGTTAATATTTTCAGGCGTTACGGGCATCAAGTTTGATTGTACAAAAGTTACATCCCCGCCGGGTATAGGCGGAAGGTTTTCCTTTCTGCGCACTTCGTTAAGCAAAAGCATTCCGTTTGTGATCTGCTTTGCGTATGCGTCAACGCGGCCCGATAGGGACGTTTTCAAAAGTCCGTTATAATCAAATTCAAAATACACGCGGTCGCGTTCCGGATAGGAAAGAAGTAAATTAATCCGCTGTTCAAAATCGGTTGCCATTGGTTTGATTGCGTTTTCAATAAAATTATGTACAGGGATTCAATATCCCCGTATTTGTTGTCTCCATCGATAAAGGAAAGCGGGACGCCGAAAACCTTAGAAATTTCTTTTTCCTGGAAGTTTCGATTTTCCGCAAGCTGGGAAGCGCGGTTATCGGTCACGCCGGAATCGAGCGTGTCAAAAGCGATGTTGTTTGTTTTAACAATCGGCCGGCCCGCGTTGGAAATGCCTCCGTATTCGTTGACATATTTTTTCCGGATCGCTTCAAGTTCCTCGTCGGTTGCATTCGGGAAGGCTTTTGAAATATCGATAATAGGCCGCTTCCCGAGTGAGTTATTAAAATAGCTGTTTACATACTGATCCATTTCGCTGGTAGTATTAAAAACCGTTGCGCATTCGTCAAAAATACCTTTCCCGGTCAACCCGTTGTATCCATACCGGGACGGAATATGTAAAACTTGCCTGCTGGTATATTCAACGCCGTTGAATGAAAATATTTTCTGGTTATAGATATTCCGTTTGACATAAACGGCCTTAGGATTCATCCGGAACAGTGATACAATTTTACCTTCAGGGTTCCGGGATATAAGCCAGTACACATTTCCGCTGGAAAGATAATCACTAGCGCTTGTGTACATAAAAAGAAACCGGGTTTCGTCAAGGTTTGGCTGATTCAGTAAGATTTCAAGATAATGATTGTATTCTTTCTGTTTTGTGACTCTGTTGTATACATCCCTCCGAGACAGGCAAACGCGCTGCAGATACGGTCAACACAAAAAAAGGTTGTCGCGTCCTTCCCCGCAATAAACGAAAGGGAAGAATAAGTCCCAAAATCAAAAGGGATCGGGCGGGCATTTTTATTTCTTTTAAAAAAGTTAGCTATATGTTTTAAAGGATTCATTCGGCGCCTTTATATATATAGCGTCTGTTTTTCGCCTGTTTTGTTAAAATGAAGCAAGAATTTTTTCAAGGGTCGGGCGCGGTCTTTTCAGATCATCTTCTATCGCCTTCAGCCTGGTATATGCCATAAGCGAAGAAATAACCCCGTCGATTCTTTTTTTGACGTTTTGTTTTCTTTCAGCGGCTTATAATTTTCGTTCGCATCCGGACGGATAACAGCGTTTCCGATCATCCATTCCATAACCGGGTTATTATCAATTATGTTTCCGTCACGGATTGCTTTTTCAAAATCTTTCGTCGGTTGTGATAAAGACCGTAAGGACTGGTCCATATCAATAAAATCTATGTGAGGCAGTTTTTCTTCAAGTAATTCCGTAAGCTGTCCCGCTTTCCATCGGTCGTATGCAATTTCGCGTATGTCATAGGTTTTCGCGTCATTGAGAAGGTCCGCGTATATATAGCTATAGTCAATCGTACTTCCGGGAATGACTGTTACATATCCCTCATTAATCCATTCCAAAATATTTATATTCTCGCTTGTATATCGTTCGTAAATGGTTTCTTCCGGAATATAAAATGTATGCAGCGCAGTATATTTTGTCCCATATAAAAAATAAAGTGTTTTTGCAGTAAAGTCATTTACAGATGAAAGGTCAAAAGCCGCACAGCATGAAGCCCCGGACAGTTCCGCGCTATCGATTTTCTTTGTGTAATTCTTTCGCCATTTTTCGAGCGGTATCCATGATACTGTTCCATTCGTCCATATCCCGCAGGTTTTACTTTTAAAATCCGGCTGGTGTGACGGGGTTAATAGCGCATCTTTCAGGTCGGCTTCAAGGGTTTCAGGTGTAAGGATTTCACCGAGTGACGGGTTCGCCTTTATAAAATTGGCGGGATCTTTCCAGTCGTCCCCCTCGTCATACGCGTATATTATCCCAAAATAGGTATCATCTGTTATTGTGCCTTTTAAAATTTCTTTGCATTTCTTATTTTCCGCGTAGCAGGGCGAAGCAATATTGTTCCCGGCGGACGTGATTATCAATACCAGATTGTTTTTCCGCGCACGGCCGCCATACCTGAACGCCGTTACTATTTTGTCCGTATCGTATGCGTGAAATTCATCTATTACCGACATGCTGTTTTTATATGAATCAATACCGCCGCTTTCCGACGAAAAAAAGGCGATACGTGAATATTTGTATGTTATCGCCTTAACGGTCGAGTTAACCGCCTCATTTAAAGCCCGGTCCTCTTTTATAATATTCAAAAGTTCGTTGTATGCTTTTTCGCTTTGGTCGCCATCTTTTGTTACAAAATAGGATTCCGCGCTGTCTGTTGTTAAAAAGTCATACAATACAGGCGGAAAAAGAAGGGATGTTGTTTTACTGTTCTTTCTTGCGATCTCATTATAACCCTGCCGGAACCGCCGCTTTTCCGGATCCGATTTATGCCGCCATCCGTAAAGCTGATAATAAATAAACTTCATCCAGGGAAGCAACTGAAGCCGTTTGTCCTCTTTCTGTATATCCGGAATAACAAGCGACTCCGCAAAGTCGATAATCTCGTCGGCGGCCGCCGCATCGAACATATACGGGAAAGCAGGGTCCGCAACTCGCTTCAGGTCATTAAAATAACGCTTTATCGCAAGCTGTACCCATATACAGGATTTAATTCTTTTTTTGAGTATATCATTACAGTATTTCCGTACCGTCTGCGCGTGGCCCATTTAGCATTTTTTCCCTTTCACCAGTCGTTCAATCAACGGCGGTTCCCCGGTCCGTTTTTGTGCAGCCGCGATTTCGTAAGCCTCAAGCGTCAGTTTATTCCGTGCGTGGGGAGAAATAAAATATTTTGCAGCAAGGCTGCTGAATTGTGCCGTCAGTTTTGCTGCAAGGTAATTTAAAGTATTGTACCGCTCAAAATCTTCTTTTTTCGCAATCGACTTTATATCGGTTATATGTTTCCGTACCCGGCGGAGTTCCTGCAGTATAATATACATATTTTCAATTTCCGGAAGATCGGAGATATGCAAAATCTGCAAGGAAATCAGCATGTCGGTATGAGAGGAAAAAGCGGCCCGGACGTATTTGTCAGTAAGTGATTCCGGAACAGTAACGCTGCTGGCAAAAGTGATAAGCTGCGGAAGTTTGTCGTCAATATTTTTTTCGTGCCGGTCCGCGCGATATGTCCCGGTAAGTTTAAGCTGCGCGGTCGGCTTCCGCGGCCGGCCCACTCACGCGCCCCCTTTCTGGAAATCGTTTTTTTTGACATACATCAGAAAAAACAGCGCGGGGTGATTAACGGTTTTCAAGTTCATTTTTTTATTTACCCCCTACCGGTCTTTATTCTTCCGCTCAATAATTTCTTGCGCGGTTTTAATTCTCTGACAAGCCTTGCATAAAACCTGTAGATTATCTTTATTGAAAAATAAAGCTTCATTTCCGCGCGGGTTTTCTATATGGTCAACCGTCAGCGTGTCGTTTCTTTTACACCAGGCGCAAAAAGGATTCTCTGCAATTACTTCCGCCCGCAGCCCGCGCCATCTCCGCGTATTATATAAAGCGGTATTGCTACGCGTGGCCCCCTCGAAGGGCTTGCGCGGGGGTGGCTTCATGTGTGAATGATTCGTGCAATATCCTTTCTGCTCAAGCAATCGCTGGCACCCGGGCGCCTTACATATATATTTCCTCATAGAATAAATTCCGCGAGCCGTTTAATAAATCGCTCATGCTGCATATTTTTTTTGTTGAATAAAACGCGCTGGCGCCCTAAGTATGCGTAGGCGGTTATATTGGTTATTCGTTTCCCTGGATGTTTCAGAAATTGATCAATAACTTCCGTTGCCGCATCGTGTGCCTTTTCCTCTATGTCCTGTAAATATATTTGTTTATCCCGGGCATATTTGAACAAATAGGCCATTTCCATTTCCAGCACGATTTTATACATTTCTCCGAGTATATTATTATCGGGGCTCTGCAGGTACTGGTCCTGTAACTCGTTAAACCTTGTTTTATGATCTGGTTTGCTCAATGTACGCATATACCACCGTGTATAAAATCTTTGTAGGAATCACCGGCGGACTATACGGATCTTCAATTACTGCGTCGTTATCATTAACAACACGGAAATGTGTCGTTAATTCCGGATCAGTTTTACTTATAAAGTTTATTTTTTGAATACCTGCGTCAAATCTCCTGTATTTATCGCTGTTAAGGACCCATCCGTACCAGGTAGTTATTCCATTCTTTTTGGTCGCAACCTCAATATATTTCCCTTTGTCTCCGAGTCTGTACAAGGCTTCGTTAATAATTGCCGCACTGTCTTTTACGTCATCGTTTCCGTCGATCCATCCCAGCCCCTTAGCGTAATACCACATATCATTTATGGTGTTGTAATGGAGCGCCGTCCCTGTTTTAAGTTCCGCAACCAGACAGGCGGACCGGAAAAAACAACCGACTTTCCGAATGGCGGGAAGGAATCTTTTATCGTTTTGTTTTATATAGGTCATATACCTAGCCCCCAGTCATCAGGCGGACAACCCGCTTCAGTGGCTATTATGATGTCAGCGAGCGGATACTCGCGCTGGTCCATTTTTGCCCTAAAATATGTCCCGCAATCCCATGTATCTGCTTTTGATTTTCTCCAGTATACCGCTGCATTATCAGCCCATGTTTTCCCTGTACGCTCTTTGTATTGTTCGGGGGTTTCGTATTCGGACAGTTCAACCATACCACCTTGAAAATAGCATTGTTCGTTCGGGCAGCGATTCACAAATTCGCCGTAATGTTTTTCCACGCATTCTTCATCATAAATAGTTCCACAGTCTTTGCAGTAATATTTCATTTTACGCTCCTTTTTTTTCTGGCGTTTTAAGTACACGTATTTTTTCAGAAAGGTTTTTTATTATTCCGTCTATGTCAACCGAAAGCGCCCCGGCTTTTCTTTCTTCATAGTCTTTTTTATATTCGTTTATGTCCTGCCCCGGATAGAAACCACATTCCGCACATGTTCCAAGACGGGGATACATTTTCCCGCATACCACACATTTAATATGCGAAGCCGCGGCGCCCTCCCGGGTAATAAGTGTCTTTTTCGCATTGGCGGCAATTATTGCATCTGTAACCGCTTTTACATCCGGGAAGCCCCAGGTATCAGGCCGGGACCGCAATACCTCACGGTATATTAATTCAATGGCCGAGTCTGAATACTCACCAATTTCAGCAACAACAGCCTCAAGAACTGCTTCTTTTTTA
Source organism: Brucepastera parasyntrophica (assembly GCF_022376835.1). GTDB lineage: Bacteria > Spirochaetota > Spirochaetia > Treponematales > Treponemataceae > Brucepastera > Brucepastera parasyntrophica. The sequence goes on along the minus strand of NZ_CP084606.1, from coordinate 2,547,766 downwards.
CACGCGCCGAAATAATCGCAGAACTGTTTTATGCACTCTTTAACTGTCACCTGCGCCTCCTAGAACCCGGTCTATAACCGCGTCGGTGTCTATATGCGTATTACCTGACTGTTTCGCTTTTTTGTAACGCTCAATGTCAAAGCGATCCGGTAACCATGATTCAATCCCCCGGCAAATACTCTTAAAACTCACGGACGAATTCTGATACCATGAGTCCGGAAGCTCCAGTACCGCCTTAACGTTTCGCAATGCCTGCAATACTTCGTCAGAGTGCAGCCGCATATTCTTGATAAGCTCGTACCCTTTGTAAAAATCCTGCATCATAAATGATATTTCGTCCCTCGCCATTATTACCCGTCTTTGCGGCATTGATTTCATGATTTCAAAGCATTGTTTCACGTACTCGTTTGATACGGGATTACGGATTCCGGTTATGTCTTGCCCGGTATCAAAAAAATCTTTATTTTGCGCATAACACACATCATTTAAATTTTCCGTTTCAAGCATTTGGTTACTTGCTTTAAGCATTTGTCCGTCGTCACCGCACGTACGGTTCGCCGGTGGTACGGTTTCGATACCTACGGGTAATTCCTCGCTGGCGTCAGCCGTAGGTATGGTTTCAATACCTACGGTCAGCCCCGGAAGATCAAGCTGCAGATCATTGTCAATTTCTTCCTTCGGCGCCGGTTCATCTTCTGAAATAAAACAGCCCTGCATTTTTTCAGAAAGGGCTTGTGTATTGATTAAAAAGCGCAAACGGATAACGGTATACCCGAATTGTCCGGCGGAATCTTTTACCTGGACATATTCAATAAGACCGTGAGTAGCAAGAAAAGCCTTTGCTTTTTTTACCCTATTTTCTCCCCAGCACAGTCCATTTGCCAGGTAGATATTGTTTGCTTTTATCTGATTGGTTTCCTGTAGGCGGGCGGTAAAAATAAGATGTTCGTATAAATCCTTTGCGTCCCGCCCCTCTTTTCCGTTTGCCATAAAAAATTTATACAGCCCGACAGTGATCGGGATAATATCGGAATTCTTGTCAATCCGAATCTTTGTTATTTCTGTTTCTGCTGCAAATTGTTTCATACTCCCGCCATTCCCCCAGATTAAAATAAATTCGGTTGTTTATTTCTTTCATCTTCCGCAACGGAAGCCCTGTACGCGTAATTTTTATCTGTATATTTTTTGAATCTGTCCTCTTGCCGGGCAAAGTAATCCGCGTCTTTTTCGCAGCCGATGAATTCCCCTATGCCGATGTTATAGGCTGCTATCCGGTTACTGCCGGATCCCAGATGTGAGTCAAAAACTTTTACTTTCCCCGGTTCTTTTATTTTGAGATACTTTTTATATATCCAGTCATAGAGCGCAACCGGCTTTTGTGTCGGGTGAATTCTTTTTTCCGGGTTTTTCATGTCTTCCTGAAAAAGTCCAAGCCATTGAAACCGGAACATCCGGGAAGCGGTCCCCCCGGAATCGAACGCGTGTTCAGCATCAGAGAATACAGAATCGCCGTTTTTCTTGTCCCAGGTAATCATTCCACACGTCGCCGGTAATAAATCAGAGTAGTATTGATACCCCCATAAAACAACACGCTTTGCAACGCGGAATAATTCAGTAATATATTCAGGCGGCATCCGCTCATTATCCCAAGCCTTGTTATCCGCATTCTGACTGAAGGTTTTATTCATAAAGCCGGTTCTTACTTGGTTTGCTTTTATTCCGTATTGCGGATCACAGATAGCATAATCAAAATACTTATCAGGTACCGTTTTCATATAGTCGAGACAGTCAGTTAAATATATCGTGCTGATTATGTCTTTCACCGTCAGTTAATTATTCCTGCACGGATTAACTGGCGTTTCAGTTCAGCCTTTGACATATCAAGTTCTTTCCGAAGGCTATCTATATCCCACTTCAGCCAGTCAAACAGTTTTTGATTTGCCTCGCGTTTTGATTTTAGCGATGATACAGACACCCATTCTTTCCGGTTTCCTGACTTCGTGACCTTTGCATACAATACCCCGTTGTCAAGTTTTACCTCTTGATCGTATTCGGGTACTTTTGCAAGTCCTATTTCATACACCGGGGAACACATTCCAGCTATACGCATAATTACTCCTTTGGCAGTTCGCTTTCCCCGCTTACGCGGGGACGCTCCTTACTCCTTTTGCTGTTTTTCTTCCAGGAGTTCGTCAAGTACGGACTTCAGATTTTGCAACATATGTTCAGGAATAAGAATTTCGCAATCAACGCATGCGCAACACAGCGCCCGCTCCTCGTTGTCATAATAAAATTCCTGAATCACCTCGTCTTTGCTGTCGGTATTAAAATACCGCTCAAACCGTCCCGGCCTTCCATTTTCCCAGTCCTTGAATTCACCATTCAACAAATCAATCTTTTTCATACCATCCCCCTAGTTCTTTTAGTTTATTCCGGTATACTCTCGATAGTTCCCGGTAATCAAAATCAGTAAGAATTACTGCTTTTCTCTTTTGCTGTTCTTTCATTTCCCACCACTCAATACCGTACTTTTCTACAAGGACCCGTTTGAATGCCTGTTTTTCCCCGTCACCCCCACAGTTGCAACGGGGACATTGTGCATATACCAGTTGTTCGTCAAAAAGGATTCCGGCAGTTCTTCCGGGTATTGCATGCCCCGCGTGCATTGCGGAAACGTGGTGTACTTTCCCGCAGGTAATACACCTTGCATGGGTCCGTGTCCCGGTTGTTTTCAGTGCGTCGCGTATCCGGATAAATTTGCTGAACCACTTCCCCGCGGTCGCCTTTGGACCGGTCGGGCTTTTCGCTTTCCGGAATCGGTAACTCAAAATAAAGATCCTTGTTTCTTTGCAGCTTCGCGTTCTTCACGATCCGCAATAGCCCCGTCAACTTCTTTTTCCAGGTTCTTCGCCTTTTGTAAATCACTCGGGGAGTGTGTGCGAAAATAAAGTTTTTGTGCAGCTCGCATTTCAACTACAAGCCGGATAAAATCACCCAGCGTTTTTATTTCCCGTGCCATAATTAAAACGGTATTTCGTCCGGGTTAATATCTTCCGGGGCTTCTATGATCTGGTTATCTACGGCCCGTTTGATCCAGTCCGGAATAAACCCTTCAGGTAACGCAGAATCAAACGAAAAATCTTTCGAGGTCCGTTCAATCTTGATAATTTCAAAATTTGTTTTTTCGATACCCGGACCTGTTCTTTTCTTCTCCGCGATAGTCAGATAACAAAATTTCCCGCATATTTTTTTTGTGTCGAAGGTTTCAACGTCTTTATCTTCAAACGGTACGCCGCGCCAGGTCTCAAGCAAGATCCGAAGATTTGCTTTTTTGTTCATACTCGCAGTTACTTTTTTCGTAATGTAAAACGGTTCTCCTGTTTTTTTTCTGGCGTTCAATTCAAACAGCAAAACACATTCCCGTTTTGGTTTGGCCTCGTGCGGGTTCGGCTGTAATCCAAGATCGTATACGTCATACAGCCGGGCGGCGATTCTTCCCGTCGGCATTTCCTCGAATTCTGTGTGTTTGGTTGTAACTATCATTTTTCCTCCTGATTTGTTTTATAGTGCTGTATCCACCATTCAATCGGCATAGCGATCATGCCGACAGTTGCCGCAAGATTGTATTCAACCTTCGACCCTTTTGATTCCATCCAATTATCAATAAGGGCAACGGCGTCACACTGTAACATTCCCTGCAGTACGGTTTTCATTGCCTCGCCCCAGCCGGGCGTGGTTGTAAATGATACAAGAGAGGGATCGAATACTTCAAAACCGGCGTCCGTAAGCGCAACACGGGCGCGGGTAAAGATTTCTTTATAGTTTTGGTTCCCTGTTATTTTCCCCGAAAGATATAGTTTCATTTCCGTTTATTCCTTTTATGTTTTACGTAGGGCTTTTCTTCAAAAAGTTGTAAGTGTGGATTTCTCTTTATTGTTTCTGATAAGGTGTTATAAAAAACTATCGTTGATATTTCAGCAAACAAGATACGCTTCCTTATTTTCGGGTCCTTGTTTTGTACAAGCCGGAACGCGAGCGCGAGCCGTTCTATTGATATTCTTTGCGGCGTCATTCATTTCCTCTTTACAATAAGATTTCCGGGGCAAACACTTGCCCCGGAAAAGGAAAAATAGTATCTGGTCCCTATTGTTTGCCGGGAAAGGCTGATTTATTACCGCCAACGGCGGCATAATCTATTCCGCGGGGGGAGTGTGCAGAATAGCGTTATGAAATAACAAGCATCTCGTCCGTATTTATCCTGAAGTATTCCGCTATACGGAACGTTGCGTCATTTCTCCAGGCCCCGCCGTCAGCTTCAAACAGTGCAATTTTCGGGATGTCGTTTTCGTCCTGCCGGATACGCAAGAGGTAGCGGCCCTGTACCTGTTTGATTTCCCGAAAGGTACGATACGGGGCAAGGTTCACAAAAGGCTTTGTGCTTTCTTCTCCCTTCAACGCCCCGGAGGATCCGCGCTTTACCGTTACCGTCTGTGATATGCCGTCGTCAGACCCTTCGAGCGATGTCCCGCCGGTGAGCTTTGACGCCATTTGCACAATGTATGCAAAGTCGTCTCCTTCCTGCTGCTGGAAACCCGCGAGAAACTTGATAATGAATTCTTCCTGGCTCATGAACCGTCCGAAGGGAAATTCTTCAAGGTTCGGATCAAGGCGGCTTTCATAAATACGTTCCCGGACTCTGTTTTCTCCGAAAAGTACGGAGTCTAAGGAAACCCTATCAACATCAAGCACGTTGATAAAATACTTTTCGAGTTCAAGGTTGTCGGGGTTCCGTTCCAGATAATCAACGATTCCGCGTAACGTATGGCAACGCAACGTATCTGCAGTCGGTGTGTTCATTACCGGATACAGGTTCTGGGCGGAATATACTTTTTCTCCGACAGTTACCGTGTAGGCCTGTTTTACAAGGTCTTCGATTTTTTCAATCGTTTCTTTTCCTGCTTCCATGTTTACTCCTTAATTTGATTTTGCTAACCGAAGCGGTTGTTCTTCGGATATACCCGGTAATTCAGGCCCCGGATCATCTTCAAGGGCGCACGTTTTTCCCTCTGCGTCCGTATCAAAAAATAGAAAGGACTCCGACGGGACACCGGGCGCAAGTGTTGACGTTACGGAAAGTTTTGTTTCCGCTGTTTTCCTTGTTTTGTCCGGTGTTATAGATAATTCAATTTTGATTTTGCGGGTCGCTTTTGGCTTGGTGTTTATATCCGCGATGTTCTCAAGGACCTTTTGCAATTCATTTTCAAAAAGTTCCGGTATCGCTCCTTTCTGAAAATCTGATAAAGTAATCTGTTTCATGATTCCCCCGTAATAATTAAAATTGGCGTTTCCCCCGTGGCCTTTGGGGATTAGAGCCGAACGCCGCGGCTCATTCCTAAAAAGGGTTATAGCAGGAGAAGGATTTGAACCTTCAATACAGCGAGCAGCCTTTCAGCTCCCGGGTACGCTGTGCGTCTACCATTTCCGCCATCCTGCCAAGTTACTATATGCCTACAGCGGATTTTCCCGCCGGGATATATACACGATCAAGATATTCGTCTATGTCCGAAGGATCAAAACGCGCCCATCCCCCAATGAGATAATGAGGAAATGGACAGACGCCTTCCTTTACCCACTGACGAATTGTTTCGTCAGAAACGCCGATCTTTTCGGCAGCTTTCGGCGGCGTAAGCAGTTTTCCTTTTGGTTTATGGCTTTTTTCTTGTTCTTTCATGCGCTCCCTCGGATACCAAAATCAAAAAATACAAGGCTGGCGACCCAGCCAAGTAATCAAGCGGCCTTTTCAAACTTCAGAATAGTTTCAACCATCCGGCCCCTTGCTGCCGCATTTTTCAAATTGTGTCGGAGTTCCTCGGCGAGATTTTCCGGGATAATAGATAATCCGTATTCAATCAGGCGGTTTTCAGTTTCTAAGAAATCATTCCATGCCGCTTCGCGGTTATGTATAAGCGTCTCATTTTTTGCGATAAAGTCGGAATTTGCTTTTGAGAACAAGGAATCATCTTCGATGTCTGCAATTTCGCTAGCGTCATAGCCCAGCCCTAAAGTATCTACGTATTTTTTTTCTGCCCTGACTACTTCTTTTTCTGCTGCGTTGTAACTTGCTTTTGCTGCTCTGTATTCATCAAAAATAGTTTCCATGTGTTCCCCCAAAAAATAAAAAAAGCGACAGCCTTAAATGGCGGCCCGCCGGTGAGTCCGCACCGGCAAACATCCAAAAGCTGACGCTTTTTTTATCCCGCGGACTCGGGTAAAATACGCACTTGCGTATTAATATACTCAAGATACTACTCTTTTGCGTATTTGTCAATACGCAATTGTTAAATTCTTTTTTTTTGCCGATATTATTTTTATGGAAAGTTATATAGACATCGACGCGATGGTCGAAAGATTAGATAGTATTCTTTTAGCAAGAGGCTTATCCAGGAGATCCCTTTCCGAAATAGATGTTTCACAGCAAGCAGTGTCAGGCTGGGCCGGTTCCAGAAAGTCAAAACCGTCTTTAGAATCTATTTCAAGAATATGCAAATTCCTTGATATTTCTCTTGACTATTTTGTTTATGGAGATGAAAAAAAAGCAAAAAAAATCTTTTCTGTTCGCGCGGAAAAGATTGCCAGAATATATGATAGTCTCCCTGAAGAGGGAAAAGTTATAATAGATATTGCGACGGAAGGCGCAGCTAAACGATACCCCGCTCAACCTCAAGAACAAGGCGATATATCAAGTTCAACGGCAGGATAAAATATTTGAATTAAAAATGTATTCTGTTGTTGAGGGCTGCCGCGTCTTTGCGCAAAAAAACATTGATAAATTCCCTTCCTGAAGTTACACTGTATGTATCTTTATGTAAGGATATATGCAATGAAAAAACTTTTCTTATTACTCTTTTTCTCTTTTATCTTTTTTGCCTGTGAAACGGAATATGAATTACCAGAAACAAGAACAGAAATTGACGTTGAAATAAAAAACAAGAATATAGAAACGGCCTTAGTCGATTTTTATGTTATTGATATACAAGATTCGGCCTTTGTAACAATATACGATAGACAATTAGATCAAATAGGAATACACGAGATTCTCGCCGGGGAAACAGGCTTATTTCGCCTTCTCGATTTAAAAGCCGGAAGGGAATACCAGGTTTTTACCGTAGATTATTACGGTAACGCTTGGATGTTTAAATTCGTTAACGAACATATCGAAAAAATTACCTTGACGTATGAAGGGAACAAGGGGACGGCGCAATATTAATTAGCGGACTCTTTCACGTCCTCCGTTACTGCGTTAATTTCCTTTGCTATATTATTTATTGATCCTTGCGCGGTATGAAGATACCCTTTTGTCGTTTTGAGATCAGAATGTCCGAGAAGGTCCTGTATATACCGAAGCGGCACGCCCTTTTCTTCCAAAAGTGAGGCCAGGGAATGCCGCGACGAATGCGGAGAAATATTCCGCCCCTCTGTTTTTATCCCGGCAGCTTGCAGCCATATTTTCATATTTTCAGAAATCCAATTACCGGTAGGTTGGCTTCCGTCTTTCCTGGTAAAAACAAATTCGTGTTTTCCGTTTTCTTCCCATAAATCCCGGATAGCCTGTTGTAAGACTTCAGGAAAAGGCGCCTGTCTTTTCTTATGGTGTTTCGGATCATCTAGTATCCGATCCTTGCTGTCGTAATCTTTCCATGCAAATTCAATATTTATTTTCGGGGTCTGCCAGTCAAGGTTTTCCGGCTTCAGCCCCCATATTTCCCCACGCCGCAGACCGGCCCAAAACATGGCCGCGCAGACAGCTCGTTCAAGGGTTGTCTTTAAAATCCCAGGCATAAAAAGCAAGGCAATTTCTTTTTCAGTAAGCGGATCCCGGCCGGCGCCTTCCGCTGGTTTTGGTTTCTTGATTGAAAGGAAGGGATTTACCCAGCGCGGCGCCATTGTTTGGTATTCGTTGAATGTCATCCGGACAAAGCTAAACACCGTTTCAAAAGCCCGCGTTCCGGCTGTTTTGCGATCCGCTGTTTTTTCCTTTCGATCAGGGCATCGGGAATCATATATATCATGATTTGCTATGCGGTTTAATAAGGCGAGAACGTCCGGCTGCTCAATATCAGCCATTTTTATTTTTAGAAACGGATCCCCTGCCAGGTGGTTTTTATAAATAGAATTATAGCCCCGGATCGTTTTCGGCGAATAGGGCCGATTCTCGCTTATAAGCCGGGCCGCACGCGGGCTAGTCTCAACTGACAGAAATTTTTTAATCCACTCATCAGCGGTTATTTTATCAGTAGATATTTCCGGGGCCGTTTCTTTCCGGAGAAAGTCTATCAATGCGTCGGCCCCGTGTTCGGCAATTGTTTTATTTTTAGGGCGCCGATACATCGCCAGTTCATCCGGAAAATGAATAAAACTTTTCCGCTTCCAAAAACTGCATACACTCCGGGGCATGCCGGAGGCAACTGTTAAAGTTAGAAGAAATGTATCAGAATCCTTTCGTTTTTGGATAACAAATTTCTTTGGAATACGTGGCATATAAAATCCTTTAAATAATTCTTGCACGATTCTTGCACGATTGCAATATTTTTATTATCGGAAGGAATGCCGTTAAAATTAAGTCCTTATATAATATAGATTTATTTCTGACCCGTAGACGATTCGAACGTCCGACCTGCTGCTTAGGAGGCAGCCGCTCTATCCAACTGAGCTAACGGATCACAGGTATACCCACTATATACTTCCGCCGGGATTTTTTCAAGCTCTAATCAACCGGAAGCATTTTTATGGTTTCTTTTAATATACCCGAAAAAGAAACCTTTATGGATCCGAGCGCGCTTGAGAGTTTTATTATCCGGCCGGCATTTTTGTTGCCCGTTATTCCATTCCCGCTTCCGCTGAAATTCAGATCGCCTATTTTCAATTCGCCGAGTCCCCTGCTGAAATCAAACCGGTAGTCTGTTTCCGAACCGGGCAGTTCCAGGGAAATAGCGCCTATTCCGCTTTTCAGTTCGGACTGCCTGGAAAGGTTGCCCTGAAACTGTATTTCACCGACGCCTGATTCAAATTCCGAATAAACAAAATCGGTTTCCCTGAGATTTATGCTGCCGGCCCCGCTTTTTACTTTGGCAATGTCAGCGGAAAGCCGGCTTCCTTCTATCAGACCGGCCCCGCTCTGAAGGAAAATTTCAGTTGCATGTATGTCTGAAATGTATACGACCCCGGCTCCTATGGAAATATCGCAGCCTTCCAGAGTTACGCCTTCCGGAAGGATTATTTCCAGGGTGGGAGGATTTTCCTTGCCGTATTTCCTGAAAGGAAAAAAGGCCTTTGTGTCTGTCACTTTAAACGTATTTCCGCTGGCTGAAATAGCAAGATTGTTATCTCCAAATCCGGAGTATGTATATCCGGGTGCCGCGCCGGTACGGATTGTTACGCTGGCTACCGATACCTTAATACTCATATATTTGAGTTTCTCGGGTAATGTACCGTTTTCCATAAAAAAACCATCCTCGGAAATTATTCCGCCATCTTTTTCCGAACCAGGCCGGGAGGTAAATATCCGGTCTCTATAAAACCCGAAAAGATGCCTTTCTCCGCCAAGACTCAGACCGATAGCCATTAATATACTGCCTATACAAAGCAGCGCAAATCCTCTCAGGAGCCTTCTTCCGTATTTTTTACCTTGCATATTTACCCCCTTCTCTCTGTTGAAGACCCAGTTCACAAACCGCTCCAGAAGAGAAAGGATAGCCCCGACCACTACAAAAATAATTTTTCCCAAGCCCCACAGGAAAAAAGCGGCGCCGAAAAGAATAAGCGCTGTTGTCGGCGCCGTAAACAGACCGAAGATACCATACAGAAAGGAAGCGATCCCTCCTATCACCATTGATATGGCGGTAACACCGACAACCACAATAACAATAAGTACCGCGATTACCACTATAATAAGCGCTATAATAACAGGAAAGGCGACAGGGGTTGCGAACAGAGCGAGAAGCACCATCCATAACGCTGAAAAGCCTTTTTTGGGGTTATACGGCGCGGCCTTGGCCTCCTTTACCGCGTGGTCGGCAAGGATCCGTGAAGCAAGGGCTGCGGGACTGCCAAACTCGCGGATAACATCCTGTTCATGCTCAGGCCCGGCTTCATCGAAGTATTCTTCATAATACGCCAGCGCCTCCTCAAGTTCTCCGGGAGGAAGCCTTTCAAGGCGGTTCCTCAATTCATCCATAAATTCACTTCGTGTCATAATCAGACTCTCCGTTAAAAATAATTTCGATCCTGGTTTTATAGTCTTTCCATTCATTCATATGAAGAACATGCTGGTGCCTTCCCTCATCTGTAATCCTGTAGTACCGGCGGTTACGGCCCTGAAAAGGCTGGTCATAGGTTACAAGCCAGCCGTTTTTCTGAAGCCGCTTGAGGACCGGATAAAGGGTTGATTCGGAAATGGGCATAACCTTCTTTACCTCCTGGGTAAGGCGGTAACCGTATTCATCTCCGCGGGATAAAATTGCCAGAACACAGGCGTCCAGCAAACCCGAATTAATTGAAAAAAGCATATCCCTTTAATTACCCTCATATAATATCATAATTCTTGTTATATTATACATCGTATAATATCATATGTCAATAACTATTTGAGAAAATATGTAATTTTTATGACATCCCGGTATTCTTTACCCGGACGTAATGGCGAAGGAAACAGGGATTCGACCAGCTGTATCGCGTGGGCGTCAAGAAGAGCGGAGCCGGAAGATTCCGACACGGAGACACGGCAGGTTTCTCCGCCCGGACTGACGGAAACAAGGAGAAAAACGGTCCCTTCAATATTCCTGCGGCGGGCGCGTTCAGGATAATTCAGTCTGGTACGTATGGCGGCGTCAAGCCACATGAAAAACTCGTTTTTTCCGGCGTCATGGGCACCAATGGAAATGCCGTTCTCTGTTGAGGATTCGGAATTGTGCTGAAATCCGGGACCGGATGGGTTTTCCGGAATATCGCTGGAATCGCCGGAAAAATCATATGAAGAATCAAATCCAGGTTCTTCCGCCGGGCTTTGAGCGGAGAGATTCCAGGACATGGAGGACTCAAGCGGCAAATCCCGCGCGGGTTCTGTCTTATACACCGGATTCTTTGCGTTACCAGGAGAGACACCTTCAGGCGGACTGTTGGAAAGTGTAATTGAAACAGCGGAATATACGGAAGCAAGGGAGTCATGCTTCCGGAGCAGATCAGCGGGAAGAAGATATGAGAAAAGCAGACCGCCGGTGAACAATACGAGCGTACATACAGCGGCGGTCAGGAGTCGTTTTCTGTCGGAATTAATAGGCAAATGAAACACTTAATGTAAAGGATCTCCTGCTGCCCGGATAATATGCGACGGCCGCGGGCATTGAATTATAATCGGTCGCACAGTATTCGGCATACTTTGTATCAAGAATGTTATCGATACGCAGGGAAAGTGCAAGTCTCTTTGTCATAAAATCAGGTGAAAAAGACATATACATTCCCCATAACAGATACGGGTCTATTTTTTCATCGATATTGCTCCAGGAATCCTTGTAGTATCTGGTTCCGGTATAGGAAATATCCGAAGAAAGGGTGAAGCCGAGCGGCAGCCTGAGCAGGACCTGCATATTTCCGGTAAAGGCAGGGACCATGGGGATTTCATAATCGGTATAAGAACCGTCAACAACAACCGCATTAACATAGCCGGCGCCGCCGCTCACTTCTACCTGATTTAAAGGCGCGAAATGTATTTTTATATCACCACCGATCCGCCTTGTTTCATCCAGATTCACATTACTGGAAGCATAGACTATTTCGTCGGATATACTCATGTAATATACATTCAGCCCAACGGATAAAAACGGGTTTACAATATATTTAAATCCGGCGCCCGCATTCCATCCATGTTCCGGCCGGAGATCAGCGTTAAACCTGTCAATTCCATAGCCGGTAAGTTCAGCTTTTTCATCGACAAACGGGATACGGAAAAGTGTGCTGTATGTGATGTATACCGAACAGTTTCTCAGGAAACGGTAAGTCAGGGAAATATCATAGACAAAAGAATGGTAAAAATCCGATTCGTCAATCTCGTCTCCGTATATAGGGTTCCAGAACGCGTCCTGGCCGATAACAGGCTTGTCTTTGTAGGCGTTGACCGCCGAAAAGGAATAGCGGACGCCTGCCCCCAGAATAAGGTTAAAAGGAAGGGGTACCGCGGCGGAAATAAAGGGAGCCAGTGTGAACTGTGAAATTGAAAATTCAAATGAAGAATTGGTGCGGCCGGGATCGGCGAAAGACTCTGCCGTCAGGATGGCTCCTTCAAAATCGAGTCCCCCGCTGAGCCTCATGGAACCTGTTTTTATCTCACGGCTGTATTCCGCCTTTGGTTTAATATCAAAAAGATGGTATACCCTGTCCGAAAAAGAAAACCAGCTGACCATATCAGCGCTGGTTTTCTTTAATGTATAACTTGCGGGGATGTCGATTTGGACAGTATCAAAAAGATAAAATGCCGCGGTTACCTGCCCTGTCAGGCCGGTCTCCTTTCCGGCATCATCCTGATTGACCGCCATCGAAGGATTATTTTCATACTGATCCGCGGTAAGGGGGCCTGGCATCTGGTATTGCTGGTTATAATAACTGAAGGAAGGCCTTATCGTACATATATCAGCTATATCAAAAAACCCGTTTGCGCCTGCGTATATATTTGTTGTTTCGGTCCGTTCCCTGCTGCCTGCAGTATGAAATACATCAGCTGATATGAAAAAACCGGCTGTATCCGTGCCGTAACCGCCGCCCAGCTGCAGCCTGTGGGAATCAAAACTGCCCATGGAAACGAGGGCCGAAGCGGCCGCCCCGCCGGTATTTTCTTTGGTTGTAATATATATTACTCCGCCGACAGCGCCGCTGCCGTATATAACTCCGGCCGGGCCGTCGAGGATTTCAATCCGGTCGATGGAAGAAACCGGAATGGCAAGCCAGTTCAAACCATTCATATCGGGGTTGTTGAGTTTTCTCCCGTCAACATAGACTGAAACACGTCCGAATGAATTTTCGCTGAAACCCCTCATTGAAACCTGCGCGGATGATTCCACTCCCGAATATGAGTGAAAGGTAAGGCCGCCGAGGTCCCGTAATACCTGGACCATACTGGTTTTCCCGGATTCTTTTATTTGCTGTGAAGTAATAACGGTCACACCTGCGGGGACTTCTATGATTTCTTCCTCGGTCCTGTTTGCCGTTACTACATACGAAGGGATGGTTTCCGCTGCAAGCATGGAGCAGCAGAAAAGAAAGAGAATAAAAAAACGTTGCATGGAGACCTCCTCGGGTTCCGGGCTTTTAAATTACCGAAAAGCGTCTCCTGGCTTGCAGATATAAAACAAAAAAGTAAAACTGGATACTATTCTGTTTTTGCGAAAAAAAACTCCGAAACATAAAAACTTTTCAATTTTCAGGTTTCCGGAAGTTTTACACGCGCCCTTCTCGGAATGGATCTGATATATCAAACCCCTGGTATCCAATGGGTAACTGTGCGCGTTCATCACTGCTTACAGTGGCGGGACCGCTGCGGATTCTCACCGCATTCCGTTTTTTCCGGTTTCTACCATTATTCATATAGCCGGAACCAGGTCAAGCGGAAACAATTCAAAAAAAATGTTGAGCGAAACGGAAAGCTCGATTAGAATAAATAGTTGAAGATATGCCAAATATTAAAAGGAGATGTTTATTTTATGGAACATTTTGGAGCCTGGGGGCTTATCCCTCCATTACTGACAATTGCTTTGGCGCTTATAACAAAAGATGTTATTATTTCACTTTTTCTGGGGATCCTTTCCGGCGCGTTAATCGTCGCGGGAGGAAATCCGGCGCTTGCCCTGATGAATACAACAGACATGCTGGCGGATTCACTCAATGACGGGTGGAACATCAGAATTTTCCTGTTCTGTGCGCTTTTGGGCGGCCTTGTGGGAATGCTGTCCCGTACGGGAGCGAGCCACGCCCTCGGAACCTGGGCTTCGAACCACTTGAAAACAAGAAAAACATCGCAGCTTATGGCATGGTTTTTGGGGCTGCTCATTTTTATCGATGACTATTTTAACTCACTGGCAGTCGGAACGATCATGCGGCCCATTACCGACAAACAGAAAATTTCCCGGGCGAAACTCGCGTATATCCTCGACTCGACCGCGGCGCCGGTCTGTATAATCGCGCCGATTTCAAGCTGGGTTGTAACGGTTATGTCGGTTGTCAAAGGCTCCGAAGGCTTTGGAAGTCTGGGGATTTCCGAATTCTCGTTTTTTATCCGCTCCATACCCTATAATCTTTACGCTCTCCTCACCCTTGTTATGGTCCTGATTCTCATCCTGTCGGGAAGAGATTTCGGCCCGATGGCGGCTTCGGAAAAGATGGCAAAAGAACAGGGTCTTTTGTGGAATGAAAAGAAATTCGGCCCCCCTTCGGGCGAGGTCGAACACATTGAAAACAGCAGGGCAAAACCCTTTGATATGCTCTTCCCCATCATTGTACTCATAATTACGGCGGTTGTGTTTTTCCCCGTTACAACCTGGATGGGAGCCGTCGACGGAGAAACAATAACTTCTTTCGGACAGGCTGTTTCATCAATGTCCCTTGCCACGGCCTTTAACGACACAGACGCGTCAGTCGCCCTCTTTTACGCAGTCATCTTTACCATAGTTATCACCTACATATATTATATGTGCCGAAGACTGCTGAATATAAAAACCGCGGCGGCCTCACTGAAAGACGGAATCAGTTCAATGGTACCGGCACTGATTATTCTGACCATGGCCTGGACCATAGGCGGCATAATTAAATATACTCCGGACGAAGGCGGTCTCGGCCTCGCAAATTTCCTTTCGGAAACGGTGGTCAACGGGGGCTTCCCCATATGGCTTCTTCCCTGTATCGCGTTTATTCTTTCAGCGCTTATTTCATTCTCAACAGGAACAAGCTGGGGAACCTTTACTATTATGATCCCTATCGTAATGCCTATTGCGGTCGCTCTGGCCGGGGCAAAAGGTCTTGAAGGCGCTCCGCTTTTAAACGCCGCTATGATCAGTGTTGCCGCTGTTTTAAGCGGGGCGGTATTCGGCGACCATTCCTCGCCCATTTCCGATACCACCATACTGTCCTCAACCGGCGCCGGCTGTCCCCATCTTGAACATGTGACAACCCAGATGCCGTATGCGGTTTTTGTGGCTATCTGCAGTCTGGTCGGATTTATTGCCGGCGGACTGGCCCTGAACACCTTTATAGGATGGGCCGGAACGCTTGTAGTGTTTGCGGCGGGAATGATCTTCCTTCCCAGACTTATAAGCCAGAAGTAAAGCCCGGGGCTTCCCGGCAGCAGGGACGGTTCCGCATGGAACCGTCTTTTTTTAGGGAAAAATTTCCCGCCAAAGTACTATAACAGAGACAGTTATATATCTGTTATGGTATTATATATAAACCATTACTATATCAGACATAATTTCATATATAAAAAATGGCCCGGTTATCTGCCGGGCCGTAAAAAACTATTTGCGTTTAATCCATCATTTCATCTTCAACTGCAGGAGCCCGGACCTCAAAGGTACTGATCTCCCTGTTCAGTATGGTCAGTGCAAGGACAGTACCGCTGGGAACAACATAGGGAATTGTTAAAATCCCTCCGGGATGTTTGAGCGAAACAAGTTCGGCGCGGTCCCCGTTCGGAGAAATTGCATCCAGCCGGATCGTAAAGGGATAGGGATAATCAGGAAGGGTTTCCGTGAATATGCCGTATACATTTCCGTCTGTCGCGGTGACCGGGAATGCTATAACAACGGAAACTCGGGAAAAGGTATTGACAAGAGAATCGCCCGCCGGTATCTGAGACACAATGGTACCCGCGAGTTCATTTCCTTCCGGGTTCCGGGAAGAAAAATCAAAGACAATATCGGAATCTTTTATAACGGACAGGGTCCGCCGGACTGTAAGACCGGTTAAATCGGGAACTCTGGTTTTATTGTTCTCAGGACCGCGGCTCACCACCATATCCATCTGCATCGGACCCGTAATCGGAGTGTCCGGCGGAGGATTCTGCTCAAGAATAGTTCCGGCGGGTTCCGTGCTGAATTGATACAGAACAGGCTCCTTAATAGTAAGAAGCGGCACTGACATGGAGGTAAAAAGGGCCTGCAGGTGCATTTTAACATCATCAATATTCTGGCCGGTAAAATTTTCGACACGGTCAATAATAATGCCCCTGCTGACAACAAGATTTATCCGCCGCCCAGCCTTAACTATGGACCCGGCGGAAGGACTCTGTTCGAGAATAATCCCCTTATCTTCAGGCTGGTCAGAATAGCGGAGCTGTATCCTCGGATACAATTCCTTTGCCTGCATTTCAAGCATAGCGACGGACAGGTCTTTTCCGGTAACCGCCGGGACCATAACCTGTTCGCTGCTTTTAAGGGAAATAAAGAAAATAATTACACAGGCAGCCGCAGTGACAAGAAACATGACCAGGCCGCACAGGAATATTGTTTTGGAATTATTCTCAAGCTTCCGCGAAAGATCATCCATATCCGGTTTTAAAAAACTCATTGTATGATTCCTTTGAACTTACCTTTATACACCTTTAAGTTTAGTTTCTGATATAACGAATTTGTTAATTCGTTATATCAGAAACACTTAGAATCGGAAATAGTCAAATAATTTTAATTATTTGACTATATATCTGTGGAAAAAACAATATTATATTCCGTGGTTACAGTTTTTGACGAAACAGGCCTATGCGCCTGAAAAACCATAGTCTGCAAACCCTTCAGGAATTATAACAAACAATTCTGAACGTATCAATCAGCGTTTACCGGCAGGCATGTACGGTTTTATACGGAGGAACCACTTCCAAGGATGGTATTTTCAAAATTACGGGTGCCATTCATAAATGATTTCCAGTCATTGTTCTTTTTCCCGCGCCATTGAAGCTGCTCAACAGCAAGAATTCCGCCGCCGGTTTGAATAAGAATACCGTCATTCGGGTCTGTTCCCAGAACAAACCCCGGAACGGCTGTTTTGTCCGGCCCGGCATTTTTCCTGTATACATGGGCTCTGTGAATGAGCAGGATATTTTCACCGGCAGGAGTAAAAGTCCCCGGCCATGGATAAAAGGCCCTGATCCGGGCATCCAGTTTTTCTGCGGTATCGGTCCATCGAAGAAGACCGTCTTCCTTTTTCAGGGGAGGCGCATAGGTTGCGAGGGAGCTGTCCTGCGGCTCCGGGTTCAGGGTCCCCGATTCGCAGAGACGGAGCGCCTCAGACAGTAAATCGGCGCCCTCGCGGGCCGCAGTATCCAGAAGGCTGCCGGCAGTTTCAGTACCATTCAGGGATATTTTTTTCTGCAGAATAATATCTCCCGCGTCCATTTCAAGGCCCATTTTCTGGATTGTGATACCGGTTTCCTTGTCGCCTGCAAGAATCGCAGCCTGGATAGGAGTAGCCCCCCTCCACCTGGGCAGGAGGGACGGGTGAATATTCAGGGCACCAAGGCTGAAAAGGGCAAGGGTTTTGGGTCCGAACATTTTTCCGTACGCAAAACAGGCCAGAATATCGGGCTTTGCCGCAGCTATTGCGTCAAGAACAGGACCTGCTACCCTGTCAGGGGTTAAAACAGGCGTCCCGGCAGGAATAAGCCCGGCCTGCCTGAGTTCTTCGGCGGCCTGCGCCACCGGCGTGGGAACAAGTCTTTTTGAACGGCCGGCCGGAGCCGCTGGGTTCGTTAAAACTCCCACAATAATATGGGAACGGGCCGCCGACTGCAGCGCGGGAACGGCACAGTCCGGGCTTCCGGCAAAAAGAACTCTCAGCATATCGTTATGCGTCCTTTTTCGCCGCTTTCTTTATGAATTTCTGTTCGATTTTTGCCTTTTTTTCCTTATCAATGCGGTCAATGAACAGGATACCCTCAAGATGATCATATTCATGCTGGATAATTCTGGCCAGATATCCGCCGGCTTCCAGAGTAAAACGGCGGCCTTTTTCATTTCTCGCCTGAATTGTAATAGATTCGGGGCGGATCACATCTTCATATATTTTGGGGATGCTGAGGCAGCCCTCTTCAAAAACCACCTGCTTTTGCGAGGTTGCTATTATCTGGGGATTGATGAAGGCCCGCCTCACACCGTCGTCAGCCTTCACGATAAAAATCCTCAGACCAAGCCCCACCTGGGGAGCCGCGAGACCGACTCCCTTCTCTTTTTCCATGGCTTCAAACATATCGTTAACCAGTTTCGCTGTTTCTTCCGTGATTTCAGCTACCGGTTCTGCTTTTTTCCTGAGCTCTTCATTTCCCAAATGCAATATCTTCATATATTATAAGGTACCGTTTTGATATTTCATGGTCAATATTCGGAAAAGTCCGGTATAGTCAAATAATTTGAATTCTTTGACTATTTCCGGTTGTATGTGTTTCTGCCGTAAAGAATTAACCAATTTTTTACATCAGAAACTTACATTAAAGAACTATACGTAAAACTCCCGTAACATTTTTCCGGCGGGAATTTTATGTTCCGGACACGAGCCAGAGAAACGCCTGGGGGAAATATTGGGCCCAGGCCGATTCATTATGGGGTTTGCTCCGGTCCAGCAGGGTTTTAATTTTTCCTTCGGGATAACCGTGCTCAGTCAGTTCCCGTCTGAGGAATTCAACATACCGGGCAATGGCGGTTTCGTCACCCGCTGTCCCCCGCTCGGAAGGAAGCGCGGAACCGCCTGAATATATGAATAATTTCGGCAGCGAAGCCGGCTTTGAAAAATCCTTTGAGTCAATGTAGGCGATAACTTCGTCATCAGGGTAAACAGCCAGGGCAGGTGAAAAAACCAGCGCGTATCCGTACGTTTCGGGGTATTCCATGGCCATATAAAAGGACATGATACCTCCCATGCTGCTGCCTCCGACCCCTGTATCAGTCCGTCCGGGTTTGGTGTTGTAGTGTCCGTCAATATAGGGTTTCAGAGTATCCGTTATAAAGGCTGCATATTCAGGGCCGGCAGGAGCTGAAATAAAACCGCTCCCCATCGGGGACCGTTTGAAAGGCGGTGAAAGCTCGTTGCTCCGCAGTCCGCCGCCGTTGTCTATTCCGACTACAATACATCCCCCGTAGGTTCCGTTTTTCATCATTTCCGTAATCGATTCGTCAATTTTCCATTCCCCCGCAAAAGAAGTATAGGAATCAAAAAGGTTCTGACCGTCATGCATATACAAAACAGGGAGCGATTTTGAGGAATCGGTCCCGGAATATCCGTCCGGCAGCCATACCCTGATTGTGCGTTCCCGTTTGTCGGAAAACTGGGGCATTTCAAGCGTAAAAATTTCCAGGGTCCCGGACGTCACCGTTGATTTATCCGTTTTTCCCTTGAACAGGGCGACCGTATCTTTTATAACATTTTTGCTTTTCTTTACCGTATATATCCGGTTGCCGATTTCTCCGCCGGAGGCGCTGCCTTCCACATGATCCCAGGAATTTTTCATGCCGGAAAGCTGAAGGGTCCACTTGTATTCAATTTTTTTACCGGGTTCCGCTTCAATTGTTTTAACGAGCCGGTAAACCGTTTCTCCCGTTTTTTCGGCGACCCAGGCCTGGTCCTGCGGGTTCCACCCGTTAACAGTACCCGCAAGGGTAATTTCAGCGCCGTCAGGAAGCTGTTCAGGAACGGTTACGGTGAAATCGAGAGTGATCATGCCCGGTTCCGAATTTTCCTGCTGTGAAGCACAGGACAAAAACAGCAGGGCAACCACAAAAACAAAACAGACCGGTAATTTTACAGCGTTTTTCAGTCGTAACAGCATATATACTCCTTTACCTTACATTTCTGATATAGTCAGATAGTTTAAATTATTTGACCATATATCTCATTGTATTGCTTTTATAATAGCATGTTTTTATGGTGTGTTATACATCATACATTGCTTTTTACCGCTCTTTTTCTTTTTGCTTTCACTTTTACCGTGAATTCCGGCTTTACGCGGAATTTGTGCCGGCCGGACATATTCAGACCGCCAGAAAGGCGTTTTCTATTTTATTGTGCCGTAAAGAAATAAAACGTATTTTCATATTTCCGTCCCGAAACCGTTCGTTTTCAGAAGATTCCGCCTATATATCAAACCTTGCCTTGACAAAAAAAGCATAAAAGTACATTTTTAGTTATGCAAAATTTCATCTTTGAAAATGACGTATCAATGCCTCTTGCCGTCCGGAACGCGGTTTCGGAAGCGCTCCCTCTGTTTATTGAGACAACAGATGATTCTGTTCTGGCGGATACGGCCATGCAGATCTCCGCAGCCTTTGGGGATGAGGATGATTTCAGAGCGATAATGACAGAAAAAAATACGGCCCGGGATGAAGCTGAAAAAAACCTTGTTTCCAGCTTTCAGAAAAATATCCAATTGCTTGTGCAAAAAACCTGGGTTGAAAAATCGGATATTGCAATGAAAGAAGAAGTCCTGTACCGCATAGACGCCTTATGTAAAAATCTGGCTTCTTACGACTATCATACTTCGCTTTCGGAATTTCTGCCGATTCTTCATGATGTGGTATATCTTCTTTTCGGCACGATCGCACGGACAGATTCATTTCTGGAATATGCCGTACGCATAGATCCGTATTTCGGTTTTTTCTGGTATTATATTAATTCCCTTCCTGCCCATAACGAATGGTCCGAAGAAAAATGCCGGGCGGCCGTCATGCTCGGACTGTGTTTTTTGTCCAACTTCTAGGAGTCTTCTATGGATCTTGATGCCGTTTGCAAAACATTACGCATGGCGGCGGCAGAACTTGCCCAGTGTACGGCGGAGCAGAAAAACATAGCCCTGCTGGGTGTCGCCGGTGCGATAGATAAGGCCCGCAGCGAAATTATCACGGCAAATAAAAAAGATGTTGAACTGGCCAGAAGCGGGGGCATGACCGAGGCAATGATTGTCAGGCTTGCCGTGACGGAAAAAACGCTCGATGAGATCATCGAATCCCTCCACACTCTTGCCGCACAGACAGACCCTATAGGCCAGGTAGTAGCCGGATGGACCGTACCGAACGGTATGCAAATACGGCAGGTACGCGTTCCCTTGGGGGTTGCCGCTGTTATCTATGAATCCAGGCCCAATGTAACGGTAGACGCTTTTGCCCTGGCATATAAGAGTTCGAACGCCGTACTTTTGAGGGGCAGTTCTTCCGCCCTTGAATCAAACAGGGTAATCGTCGCGGCCATACGCAAGGGCCTTGCGGAAGCAGGCGGGGTGGAGAACGCGATAGCGCTTTCCGAGCCCGGAACCGGAGAAAATTCCCATGCCGATGTTGACTGGATATTAAACGCCGCCGGAAAAATTGATGTCGCCCTTCCCCGGGGAGGCGCGGCCCTTATCAAGAGAGTTGTTGAAACAGCCCGGATTCCCGTTATTGAGACAGGGGCCGGAGTCTGCCATACATATATCGATTCTTCGGCAAATGATGAAATGGCTGTTTCGATTACCGAAAATGCAAAAATACAGAAACCTGCCGCCTGTAATGCGGTTGAATGCGTTCTGGTTCACCGGGACCGGATGGAATCCGTTCTTCCGCTCCTGCGGGAAGCCTTTATAAAGTATGAGGCAAAAACAGGCCGGAAAGGCGGGGTTGAACTCCGGTGTGATAACCGCGCCTATGCTTTTTTTAAGGAAGAAGCGGGAAAATCGGGGGCCGGTCTGGCGGAGAATATTATTCAGGCAGCGGATTCCGACTGGGGATATGAATTTCTGGATTACATCCTGGCGGTAAAAATTGTTGACTCCGCTGAAGAGGCCATCGAGTATATCAATGCGCATAATACAAAGCACTCTGAAACAATTGTCACAAATGACAGAACAGCGGCTCGGCTTTTTCAGGCAGGGATAGACGCCGCCTGCGTATATGTTAACGCTTCAACCCGGTTTACTGACGGCGGGCAGTTCGGCATGGGCGCGGAAATCGGGATAAGCACCCAGAAGCTCCATGCCCGCGGCCCTATGGGACTGACAGCCCTGACAACAATAAAATATTATATCGAAGGCGAAGGACAGGTACGTCCATGATACCCACATTAATTAATGATTCCCGGAAAATTGTGATCAAAATAGGATCAAATACGCTCGCGAAAGAGGACGGGACTATCAACCGTGATTTTATGTCAGGCTTTGCCGCGCAGTGCGCCGGCCTGATCAAAAAGGGGAAACAGATTGTTCTTGTCTCGTCAGGAGCCCAGGTGGCGGGTCTTTCCACACTTGACCGCTGGGTGAGAAAACGGGACATTCATTACCGGCAGGCCCTGTGCGCAATCGGGCAGGTGGAACTGATGAACAGCTGGCGGACCGCGTTTTCCGAGTCTAATCTCCGGATCGGACAGCTTCTGCTGACAAAGGACGATTTCCTCGACGGTCACAGGACACTGAATATCAGAAACACGCTTTTTACGCTTGTCGATGAAGGGGTTGTTCCCATTATTAATGAAAACGATTCCGTGGCCTTTGACGAAATCAGAATAGGCGATAATGATAATCTAAGCGCGCTGACCGCGATCCTGTGGGACGCCGACCTGCTTATCCTGTTCAGTGATGTAGACGGGGTCTTTGATAAAAATCCGAAGGAATTCAGGGACGCGAAACTGATAGAAAAGGTAACGGATATGTCTGAACTCCGTAATTCCATTTCAATCGGTACGGCAAATGCCTTTGGGTCGGGCGGAATAAATACAAAGCTGGAAGCCGGAGAAAAGGTGGCGGCGTATGGGATCCCCATGATTCTCGCCAATGGCGCCCATCAGGATGTGCTGGAGGCACTGGCAAACGGGAGCCAGTCAGGAACAGTTTTTCTTCTCAGCTGAATAAATACGGGTCCGGCTGGGCAGCGCATAATTATAGTCAAATAATTTAAATATTTGACTATTTCCGATTCTAAGTGTTTCTGATATAAAGAATTTGCTAATTCTTTATACCAGAAACATAACTTAAAGGTGTACAACCAATAGGAGTTATCCGCATGAAAAAGAAAAAAGCCGGCTGCATAGGAATGGGTGTAATGGGTTCGGCCCTGATGGAATCGATTATCAGGGTCGCAGGCGCTGAAGAAATGATTGTTTTTGATTCCGATAAGGATAAGGCCCGGGACTTTGCCGAACGGACAGGCTGTACGCTTGCCGGCTCCGGCGCGGAAGTCGCCTCTTCCGCAGATTATGTATTTCTCGCTGTCAAACCCCAGTTTCTGAATCCTGTGCTTGCCGAGATTTCGGGACATCTGGATACTGAAACCGTCCTGGTGTCCATGGCGGCGGGAATCAAAATTGATCATATAAAGAAACGGGTTGACAGGCACCCGAAAGTAATCAGAATAATGCCCAACATGCCGGCTGCCGTAAACATGGCAATGATCGCGATCGCGCCCGATGCGGCGGTCCCGGACGAAACCATAGAAGAACTTGAAAGACTGCTTTCCGCGGCGGGACTGACAGAACGGACCGCTGAATCCCTTATGGATGCGTTTACCGCCGTTTCCGGTTCAGGGCCTGCCTATGGCTTTATATTTATCGAAGCGCTTGCGGACGCGGGAGTCAGAATGGGAATTCCCCGCGCACAGGCTATCCGGTACGCGGCCCAAACCCTGAAAGGAGCGGCCGAAATGGTTATCAGAACAGATGAACATCCCGGAGAACTGAAAGACAGGGTCTGCTCTCCCGGTGGTACTACCATAGCCGCTGTGACAAAACTCGAAGAAAAGAATTTCCGCTCGGCGGTTATTGAATCGGCCCTCGCGGCCTGGGAACGTTCAAAAGAATTGGGAAAATCAGAATAAACGAGTGCGTAATCCGAAAGAAAAAAACACATCCTAAAAATAGGAAATCCTGAAACCGGCGTCAGTTTTAAAACCGATCTTTTCATAGACCTTTTTTGCCGCCGGATTGAGAACTTTAACAAAAAGAACTACCTTTCTGCCCAGTACAAGCCTTTTCCTCACAAGATGTGAAACAAGGGCCGTCGCGAGGCCTTGCCCGCGGTACTGGGGGAGAGTATATACGCCGCCAAGCTGGTCCCAGAAAAGCCCCAGGGCATTTGTTCCCGCCTTGGCAAGGGGACAGCCTCCGCTGTACAGAAGGTAAATATGCTGGACCTTCAGGGCTTCCGACAGATTTTTCAGACAGGCGTCCCGGTTCAGGCTTGTGCCGGGAAGAAGCACCTCTTCCTTTTCATATCCCCCTGAAGCGGCAGCAGCAGTTCCGCATCGGCGGAGGTGCATTGACGGATCCCCGGAGAATATCCGTCAATAATTATGGAACTCGGAGAAAAAAAACATAGCTCGTCCAGATCCGTAATTGTCATAAGCTGATAATTAACCGCATAGCTTATATTCCTGTTAACAAGCTGTTCAAGAAAAGAGGTATGACCAGTATCTCCCATAATACAGTAAATTCTGTGTTTTGAGCACAGCCTGCCGATTTCCTTCCGGTAAGATTCAATATCAGTATTTTTTTTGAAAACATGAAGCAGCATTCCGGTCCTGGTCAGGTAAAGGACCCCGTCATATTCGTTCTGCTTTCCTTTTCCGCCAAGCAGAAAAAAGAACCTGTACTGCCCTTCGGGAAAAACGGCCCTTCCGTTTTCCGACAGCTGACTCATTAGTGTTACGCATTGATGTTCAAGGGGAACAAGAAAATTGACCGCGTCCTGGAAATTTTCCGCAGTTACGGGGCGGAGAAGTTTAAATTCGGAAAACAGACCCAATATATGCCTCCGGCATCTGCAATAATATCTGCTGATCAGAACGGCAGACGGTCCGGCTGCCTGCCGGACCAGCCTTCACCATAAATCAAATATACATCATATTTTCATATTTGTCAGATACTGCATTTCCGGACTTTATCTTGACTTTTGTACAAAAGACACGTACAGTCAGAAATATATTCAGAATGAATAGACTTTTGAACAAATCCGGAATATGTCCGGAAAAAGGCAGCGCTTGATAAAAGCACATTCTCCATTTAAATTCCGGCTGTAATAAACGCCCGGAATTTATTGCACAACAATCCGTAATTTTTCCGGATTAAATCTCGGGTGGGTTCCAAAGGCCATCACGAAAGTATTTTAGTTGGAGCAGAAAAATGAAAAACAGAATGGGCTTCTTTTTATCAGTGCTGGTTGTTTTGTGTATGGTGTTTGTCATGTCCTGTATGACAACAGAAAGCGTTTCTTCGGAAAGCACAAATATCCATAATCCCGCGATGGGGTTTGCCGACCTGGAAAGGACGGACTATACAACTGTGGGAAAGGTATCGGGAAGCGGAACAGTGAGTGTTAATAAAGACGGCACTGTAACCGGAGATACGTATAAGTACGGCTATCTGGGTTATATGGGAATGGCCGG
This sequence comes from Brucepastera parasyntrophica, assembly GCF_022376835.1. Taxonomy (GTDB): domain Bacteria; phylum Spirochaetota; class Spirochaetia; order Treponematales; family Treponemataceae; genus Brucepastera; species Brucepastera parasyntrophica. The sequence goes on along the minus strand of NZ_CP084606.1, from coordinate 2,522,345 downwards.
CTCGCTCAGGCAGGACGCGGGACTTTTCTCGGGATTTGGCTCAGTGTCGACCACTGTTGCCTCTCCAAGCGAACCTGTTGATATTGCACGGTCAAACGCGATGTATGTAATGATAGAAAACGCAAAGGCACAGAACGCCGATGCGATAATTTTTGTCAATCAGACCGTGAAAAATATAACAAGAGGATCCACCGTTGAAATAACAGTGGAAATCCAGGGTACCGCAATAAAATACCCCGCCGCAGAGCAGCGGAGTATTTTTCTCTCCCGTGGAATTGGTCTCGGGTTTAATACCATGGAACCTATAAAAACTAAAGTTTGCATAAAATTTTTATAAAAATTGTCGCAACGCAGTATTAAACCCTCGCCACGAATAAAAATAAACTGATAACATACATCTTTAATTTAAGTTATTTGACAATATTCCGCACCGCCATGCCCCGGATTTCCGGGGCGTGTATAAATACTATAACCTTATACTATATCAATATAGTATAAGGTTATAGTATAAAAAATTTCCCGCCTAATACATATCTTTAAGAGGCATTGTCCCGTCAGGTTTGAAATCACCGGCCAGGGCTCCAAACGCAGCAATAAAAGACCAGGGCGAATAACTGTATACGGCAAGCGCATTTTGTACCCAGGGAACCTCATTCAGGAGTACAGGTGACAGTATCGAGACAACAATAATATTCGTTTTGCTGTTTTCCATTTCCTTCAGAATTGAAAGGTTGTCCCTGTTCGCAAGACAGAAGATAAGCGTATCATACCGCCGGGCAAGCGCGGGAAGGCTATTATTTATTCCCGCGGTATCGGCTTCCGGAAAACGCTGTTTTCCGAGGGAACGGAAAGATGAAAAAGATCCCGCGATGAGAATGGATTGGCCGGAAACGGGGATTGCAGGATTTTCCCTGACGGTAGTTACCGAGCGGACTGCCTGCGACAGGAAAAAAGACTCACCTTCCCTGTCAGGAATACGTTCCTCAATTTTATCCATATCAGGATAGATTGAATTTTTTCCATCCTTAAAATATTCAAGTTTGGCGAGGATAATCCGCCGGGCGGACCCGGCAACCTGGTCCCGAAACCCGGAGGACTGTTTCATTCTGGTCAGATTTCCTGTCCAGAGGGTATCCTGGAAACCCGGCGTTGTTGATGACTCGATAATATTGTTCCCGGCTTCAATGGCCATTTGGACAGCGCGTGAGACGCTTCCCGCATACTCGGTCGCGCCGTTCATCATCATATCATCGGTAATGATGAGGCCTTCAAAACCCATTTCCTCCCTGAGAAGGGTTTGGAGCAGATAGGGAGAAAAGGTTGCCGGTTTGCCGTCGCCGCCAATATTCGGAAAACTGAGATGCCCGCTCATTATCGCAGGGACCCCTGAATCAATAAGATATCTGAAAGGCACAAGTTCCCGGGAACGGAGTGTTTCCGGATCAATATCAATAACAGGCAGTTTCCCGTGACTGTCTGAATGGGTATGTCCGTGTCCGGGAAAGTGTTTTGCCGTAGTCAGAACCCCGGCGGCAAGGCTTCCCTGTGAAAAGGCCATGCCCAGTATCCCCGCGGCGCGGGCGTCTTCCCCGAAAGAACGGGGGCCAATTATCGTAGAATCATGATCCGTATATAAGTCGACTGTAGGCGCGAAATTGAGATTGATTCCGACCGCCCTCAGTTCCCTGGCTATATAATAGCCTGAATACCAGGCGTCGGACGGCAGGCCTGACGCGCCTATGGCAAGATTCCCGGGGGTCTCGCTTGTAAGGCCCTTGATATGACGGATCCAGCCGCCTTCCTGATCGGTCGCAACAAAGAGAGGAATACGGAACCTGCCGGTTTCGGCCTTCCGCTGGAGAAGCGTAACGGATTCAGCGACCTTTCTGGTATTATCAGTATTCCAGCCGAAAATCTTTATGCTTCCCAGGGAGCGCTCTTCGACCCATCTGATAACTTCCCTGCTCGGGTCGGTTCCCGCCCAGCCGAACATCAGCATCTGGGCAAGGAGTTCCTCATCCGTCATCGCGGAAACAATGCGGTCAGCCAGTTCCTCATGGGGCATATTATCCCAGAAGTCAGGGAGCTGTTTCCGGGACTGAGCTGACGCCGGGTAAAGTGAAAAAAATAAAACCAGGACAATAATACACAGCCTGTGTATTCCGGGGAACTTCAATTTATCAGGTTCCCCGGATGTGGATGTCGATATACTCAGCCGCACTCCGGGCAGCTATTGCCCCGTCAGCCGCGGCAGTTACAAGCTGCCTGAAGGGTTTTGCGCGCAGGTCGCCGGCCGCGAACAGTCCGGGAATGGAAGTCTGCATGTTTTCGTCGGTAATTAAATATCCGGCTTCATCCTTTCTGGCGAGGGCGGCGAGTTCCGTGCGGGGGTCCATTCCGATGGAAATAAACACGGCGTCGCAGGCGACTTCCTCCGCAGCTCCCGTATGCACATTTTCAACGGTTATGGATGTCAGTTTTTCATGGCCGTTCTCATTTTTTGAACCATTGATTGCGGTCACAACTGAATTAAACCTCACATGGATATGAGGGTTTTTCAGGGTCCTCTCCGCTAATGCCCGCTGGGCGCGGAAAGTATGCTTTCTGTGTATGATGGTTACCCTGTCAGTCAGATGGGCAAGAAATCCCGCCTCATCACAGGCAGCGTCGCCGCCGCCTATTATGACAATATGCTTATTCCTGAAAAGGGGGCCGTCGCAATTTGCGCAGTATGAAACACCTTTCCCGTAAAATTCAAATTCTCCCGGAATACCAAGTTGGCGGTGCGCCGCGCCGGTTGCCAGAACAACTGTCTTTGCTTCGAGGGTCTGGATGCTGTCATCCGATTTTTCGACCGAGACCGAAAACAAATGCTTTTTCTTTCCCAGTCCGGTAACCTTCCCTGAAAGGAATTTCGATCCGAACTGAACGGCCTGCAGCTTCATTTTTTCGGCAAAAGTAAACCCGTCTATGGGTTCGGGGAATCCGGGGTAATTTTCAAGAAGGGGAATAAGGGTAGCCTGTCCGCCCTCCATCTTTTCTTCAATTACAAGCGCATTCAGATTTGATCTGCATGCATATTGTGCGGTTACCAGACCGGCTGTACCCGCCCCTATAATAATCAAATCATATATCTCATCCATAAGATACAGTGTATGAATTGTTCAGCCTTTCAGTCAAGCCAATACACCCGGTCAGGGGCTTTTTCGATCAGGTAGATACGTGTATATCTGCCGGAATTTTCGACGCGGACATCATCAGGGAAATAGGTACTGTGGAGAAACCATACTACATCGAGCATGTCGGGAAAAGAGTTTGACGCGCTGTACCGGTAGTACAATTCGGCGTCCTCAAGGAGTTCCTTTTTTGACTCGTCATTGGTCGCCTCGGGATCAATCGCGGCCCGGAGCTGGCTGCGCAGGCCGCCGTACCACGCATGGGTCACGGCCAGCAAATTCAGTTTTTTGGTCTCATCCATCCGGTACAGTTCGTAAATTCCTGAAACGGAAGGGACCTGCAGTGTAATTTCATATTTATCAGCCTTTTTCAGTGCCGACCAGTTTAGCGTATAAAAGGCTTCCGTATTTTTTATTTTTACGGTTATAGTTGGTTCGGTCTTATACATTTTCAATCCTTTTGGCTGAGGCCCTGACTTCTGAACAGGAGATCAAACCGGAATCAGAATAATTGCATTACCCGTTGGTTTTGGCCGATATTGAACGCGCCTCCTCCAGTGATTCCGCAATATGCTGGCTTGCCTGACGTATGCCCTGCACACTTTCGTTTACCTCTTCCGAGGCGGACTGAAGTCCTTTTATCTCGGATGAAATTTCCCCGCTGCCCTTATGGATTTCAGCTGAGCCGTCTCTGACCTGTTCAGTCATATCCTGAATTGTTTTCAGGGCGCGCAGGATCTGGGTCCCGCCGGCGGCCTGCTCTTCTATAGCATTGTTGACGACGGCAAAGGAATTGCTCATGTTATTTACTTCATTGAACATTTCAGTCATTGTGTCGGTAGTCTCTTTTGAAGCTTCCAGAATATTTTCGATGCCTTCCTGCATCCGCGTGATTTCAACGGCAATTGCCGTTGATTCTTCGGCGGAGGATTCCGCCAGTTTCCTGATTTCATCCGCGACAACCGCGAAACCTTTTCCGGCGTCGCCGGCGTGAGCAGCTTCAATCGCCGCGTTCATCGCGAGAATATTTGTCTGCCCCGCAATATTCGATATGGCCGTATTCGCGTCCTGTAAAGCCGCCGACTGCTGCGATATACGTTTGACTTCCTCCATAAGCATTTCCAGTTTTCTCTGCCCGTTGTCGGAAGATGCGGTCAACCGGTCGGTGGTTTTATGAACTTCCCCGACTACATTCCGGATTGACGCTATATTCGCAATCATTTGTTCTATTGATGCCGACGATTCGGTGATATTTACAGCCTGAGTCTGGACGGCCTTATTCAGGGACTCAATATTCCTGATTATCTGCCCGACAGAATTCGTTGTATGCTGCACGGATTCGAGCTGGAACGCGGCTTTGTTCTGTACGGAATCCATATTATTTGAAATGAGTTCCAGATCATCTGAAGATTTTTCAATCGCGACGTCAAGCGTTTTACTGATATTTTTTGTCTGCTCAAGGTTCCCGTTAAGGGTATCAAGAGTCTGACGGAAATTGTCCCTGATTTTAATAAGGGCATTCTGGATTGCCCCTATTTCATCCTCTCTGGTAACCGACATTTCCGCGGCAAAATCCATATCGGCCAGGTCGCCGGCCATCCGGAGAGCCTGGTTGATTGGAGTCAGCAGGGATTTGGAAAGGACGAGGGCCAGGATAACGGCAAGCAAAACGGCAAACCCGAGGGAAAACAGAAAAGAGACCAGCGCACTGCGGTACAGTCCGTCCAGGAATGAAACTTCGTAATCCAGGGCCAATAAGGCGACGACCCTGTTGTTCCGGATTACGGGCAGATATCCTCCGATAAAAGTACCCCATTCATCAGTATAGGGTTTTTTCATGATCTGCATTTTCCCGGTATTGTATGCGATATCCATTTCATCCGGCTGGTCTTCGAGTTCATACACGGAAAGAAACAGTTCTTCAAACATTTCCTCAATGAGGAATTCCGCATCGAAAATAAACCTGTATCCTTCCGGGACTTTCTGGAGGAGATAGATATAGCCCAGATTATATGCCTGCGCAATGTTCTGCAGATTCCGGATGAATTCCCGGTATTCCGGAGTCATTTCCTGCGCGGCCCCGATCAGATAATCAATATCGCCTATAAAAGGATAATTATTATCAATCATCTCGGCGGTGCTTTTCAGGGTATTAGAATAAGTATATTGTATGTAATTTGAATACTGGATATACATGCCTGCCCCGGCGCCTGCCGAAGCAACAATACATAAACCGATAAAAAAAAGGAAAAACCTTGTACGCAAGCTTTTCATGAGGAATCCTCCGGAATACCGCCTGACATGCATTACGGGCAATGACACGGCGATATGCCTTATAATATACATTTTCACGCTGAAAATACAAGGAGAAAAATTAGGGGCGGCTTTGTTTTTATAATGTAACAAATAAAAACCGTTTTATTTTTGAGGCGGCTGTCAATTACGGATTACCAAAAGCAGCATTATTTCCGGATGTAAGAATACCCATTAAGAAAGCTGATCAGTCTTTTTTTAGTCTTTCTCATATGCTGTACCAGACCTCCCTGTTTATTCAGAATATATAAAAGAGCTTTTTTACTCCGGAAATTCCAGCAGCCTGGGTATCCCGTATAAGCATGATTTTATATTAACAAAATATAATAGGGAATTTCTTCAATTAATAAAACCATAGTGTTTTTTGGTATCTGAAAATACGCATCAGTATAATAATAAAACACGGAAACTTCATACGCGGTATTCCCTGTCACATAATATGCGGTAAAGGACAAACAGTCCTGATAATCATCTTTACAGTTTTCCGGTGTGCTAACAAGGCCAAACCAGTTAAGATTGGCGGGAATTTCCGTATAACATTCCTGTGCAAGTGTATTGAAATCTTCCAGTGAGGCGCCTGTCCATCCTATTTTCACTTTCGCATATGAAGAAGCGGTTGTTTCCGGTGTCACAAAAACATAATCTACAGTCAGACCGGGCAGGTCCAGTGTCGAAGATGTCAGCCCGACGCAGCCCCATTCTGTCTCAGCAGGCAATGATGTACGTCCCAAAGGGTTTTTGTCACCATTCGTTCCGGTATCACAGGCTGTGAAAAACACCAGGACTATGACCAGGCACAGCAGGGCGCCCGGAAATTTGTTCACTTTGTTCATAAAAACCTCACTTTTGCTACATTATACGGATATTTTGCGGATACTCATGACCATTCACCACATATCCATAGCGGTTACAGTATATACTGCAATTATCTTTTTTAAAAGAAAAATACAATATCTTCAAAATGGGGCTTCCTTTATTATCCGGCGGAGGAGAAGAAAAATCTGGAAATGACTGTATTAATAGACGGTAGATATTCTTACAGTGACCGTGAAACAGGTCAGTTTTGGGGAAATCTTTATTAATAATAACCGCCGGCCTGGTTACAGCCGGACCGGAACAGAATATCCCTAAAAATCGGGATATTCGATAATGTGAAGCGCAAGCGTTCCGTTCACTATCCCGGTAAGTTCGTAATAATCATCATAAAAGTAGCGGATAAAGATCTGGTACGCAGTCGCTGAAGTCTTGTAGTAGGCCTCAAACTCCCAGAAATGGGAACTGTCCCGTTTAAGGCTTTCCAATGCAGACACTTTCCCGAACCAGTTAAGATTGGCGGGAATCTTTGTAAAACACTCTCCGGCAAGCGCATTGAAATCATCCAGGCTCGCGCCGGACCATATAAGGTCAATACCTTTTTCGTCAGCGCCGGTGGATTTCGCCCTGATAGTACTCGAGGCAAGCGTCAGATTGGGCAGCTTCAGTGTTGAAGCGGTCAATTCAACATAACCCCATTCGGTTCCCGTCGGCAGTACCGCCGGAGTACGGGATTCTTCAGCGCCTTTTCCGGTGGCGCAGGCGGCAAAAAGCACAAAACACGGTATCAGGCACAGTAAAACGGCCGGCAACTTACTCGCTTTGTTCATAAAACCCCCACTTTTGCTGCATCGATCAGACATACGACAGGAAATAGTGTATCTTTCTCCCGGCATATATCTAATATAAGAAAATTATATAGCACCATGGCCAAATTTTCCAAATAAAAAACTTTTTTTTTCAAGGACAGGAGGTTTTTCTGAAACATTTCATAATTTTCAGATTGTTTTTCTCCGGGTTATGGACAAATCTCTTATAATCCGTTATCTTTTAGAAGTAATCGGCGCCGTACCCAAGCGGTAAGGGAGAGGTCTGCAAAACCTTTATGCATCAGTTCGATTCTGATCGGCGCCTGTCATAAAACGTTCCCTGTCCGGGAACGTTTTTTTTATTCAGGGCAGAGCCTAATCCTTCGTACTCTGACAGAGATATTTTATTCCGGACTGCATAAAGACTGAAAATCTGAAAAAAAAGTTCCGGTTTTTATAATTATGCTTTATATTTATGTAAGGCGGCTCAAAATGCTGTATTTATCCTGGCTGCATTTGTGAGGTCTAGTCAAATAATTTAAATTATTTGACTATTTCCGATTGTACGTGTTTCTGATATAAAGAATCAGTTAATCCTTTATACCAGAAACGTAAAGTAAAGGTGTATAAAGATGATCCGGAGAAAAACAAAGATAGTCTGTTCAATGGGGCCTACTGCCGAAAATATTGATATTGTATGCGACCTTCTCAGGGCAGGAATGAATGTCGCCCGCTTTAATTTTTCCCATGGGAATCAGGTTTACCACCGTAAAAATATGGAAACCGTCAAAAGGGCTTCGCAGATTACAGGTATTCCGTGTGCGCTTCTGCTTGATACAAAGGGCCCGGAAATACGGACCGGTCTTGTTCCGGATGACGGAGTAATCGAAGTCCACAAGGATGAAACCTTTATTTTTACTGTAGATGACGGCCCGACGCTTGCCGCGAAAGCGGACATCCCGGGACGAATCTCCCTGAGCTGGAAAAAGCTTCCCGAAGAAATAAAGCCCGACAACCGTATTCTGATTGCCGACGGCCTTATCGGCTTTCTTGTCCTTGAAACTGACGGGAAAACGGAAATAACCTGCAGGGCTCTGAATACGGCAAAAATGGGAAGCAGGAAAAATGTCAATGTTATCGGGGTTCATCCTGATATTCCCATTCTGAGCGAGCAGGATAAAAAGGACATAGAATTCGGCATTGAAATGGGGATAGACTATATTGCGGCAAGCTTTGTCAGCTCGCCCGCCGACGTGATTGCCATCCTGAGGTTTATCGAGCCGTTCAATTCAAAAGTCAGGCTTATTGCAAAAATAGAAAACGAGGAAGGGCTGGATAATATTGAAGACATTGTAGCGGTTTCGGCGGGAATAATGGTTGCGCGCGGAGATATGGGTGTCCAGCTTGAAACGGAACGTATCCCGCTCGCGCAGAAAAGAATCATCCAGACCTGCAATCTTGCCGGCAAACCGGTTATAACGGCTACCCAAATGCTCGACTCAATGATTGTCAACCCTACCCCGACAAGGGCCGAATTAACGGATGTTGCAAACGCAATCTTTGACGGTACGGACGCCGTCATGCTTTCCGGGGAAACCGCGAACGGGGCGTATCCTGTCGAATCCGTCAAAATGATGACGAAAATAGCGCTCACTGTCGAAGCCTCTCCCGAGTATAAAAAGAAAATGAGGGATTTTCATTCGCTGGACCATAATAACAGTGATGTAGCTGAAATAATTACCCACGCGGCATACCGGACCGCTACCGAAATTGCGGCTGCGGCAATTATTACACCTACCCTTTCCGGAAATACGGCCCGGCTTCTGAGCACTTTCCGGCCTGAACAGCCGATAATTGCGGCTACGCCCCACGAAATCGTACAGCGCCAGCTCTTGCTCAATTGGGGTGTTGTGCCTCTGCTGGTCAAGATGGCCGAGGATTCCGAAGAGATGACGCAGAATACCATCAGGGCCTCACTCGATGCGGGTTTTCTGGAACCCCTGGATAAAATTGTTATGGTAGCCGGCATGCCTCTGAGCAGCCCGATTATGGTAAACAGTATCAGGGTTCTGATTGTCGGCAATGTTCTGGCCCGGGGTGTAAACGGCGGAGGAGTTCTTCCCCAGCCGAAGGACGCTGACGATACGACGAAGAAGAAAAATCTGTGCAGGGTTACCGGCCGGGTGGTACGCGCCGAGTCGGCCTACGAAGCTTTTTCAGTACTCAAGAAAAAAGGCGGAGAAATACTGGTCACCCGTAATTTTGATATGGATTTTATTCCCCTGCTCAGGGTAGTTGACGGTCTGGTAATTGAAAACCCGACGGATATAAATGAAGAAACGCTGACTTCGGCAAATCCGAATTTAATATGGATTTCCCAGGTCCCCGGCGCGATGCGGATACTGGAACAGGGACTTACCGTTACACTGGACAGCGGGGAAAAACTGATATACGACGGAACATTCTAAACCCGGAAAAGGCCCGGGACAATGCAAGAAACAGTTGCTGACCGGGCAAAAAGATAGTAAGCCGGCGGCACATAAGCAGAATCCACACGGGAACCTAAGCAGGGTTTCCGTACACTGAAACAAGAATGTGTATGGATTCCGGTTTTTATGTGTATTCCCGGTATACACATACTTTTCTTTTTTCATACACATAAGGAGAATTGATATGGAAAAACGTCATTTTAAATCTATCAAAGAAGACCTGTCATTGCTCGGGTTCGGGTGTATGCGTCTCCCGGTAACGGATAAATCAGGACAGGACATTGACCGGGCCGCCGCTGAAAAAATGATTGACAGGGCAATTGAAAACGGTGTGAATTATTTTGATACCGCGTGGACATACCATAACGGAATGAGTGAAATATTTATTGGAGAAGCTTTAAAAAAATACCCGCGTGAAAAATTTTTTCTCGCAACCAAAATGCCTACATGGAACGCGGTCCAGTCGACCGCAGATGCTGAAAGAATTTTCAGTGAGCAGTTAAAAAAATGCGGCGTTGACTATTTTGACTTTTATCTGGCGCACGCCCTGACTGCCGAACATTTTGCAAACTTTGAAAAATACGAAGTTTATGAACTGCTTGATAGAAAAAAGAAGGAAGGAAAAATCCGCCATCTGGGATTTTCTTTCCATGATACGCCGGATGTGCTCCGGGATATTATTTCATCCCATACATGGGACTTTGTACAGCTTCAGATAAATTACTTTGACTGGGAGACTAACGGGGCAAAAGAGCAGTATGAAATAGCGGAGAAAAACAGTCTTCCGGTAATTGTAATGGAACCGGTACGGGGAGGATCACTTGCGTCACTGAATGAAAAAGCGTCGGCAATACTCAGAGAGGCCGATCCCGGTAAAAGTGCCGCGTCCTGGGCGGTCCGCTTTGCGGCTTCACTTCCCAATGTCCTGACAGTCCTCAGCGGGATGAGTACTATGGAGCAGGTTGATGATAATCTGAAAACGATGAATGACTTCCGTCCTCTTAACGGGGATGAATACGAAACTATCAAAATAGCCCTTTCGGCATTCCGCACTGCGGACATGGTTCCCTGTACGGGATGCAGATATTGCATGGATTGTCCATTCGGAGTTGATATTCCCGGTAATTTTTCCATCTTCAATGAATTCTGCGGCAGCAGAAATCGCGAGGCCTTTGATACGGCCATGAAAAATCTTGGGGAATCGGCGCAGCCGGACAAGTGTACCCGGTGCGGAACCTGCGTTGAACTCTGTCCGCAGAAAATCAATATCCCGGATGAGCTTGAGAAAATTTCCTCTCTCGTTCACGGAGGCCGGTAAAACAGTGCCGTCTTGTGTCTGGGAAAATGGCAGCAGCTTAAGACTTCTTTCGGTCTGCGAACAGGAATTTGATGGACAATACTCGCCGGCAGTTACAGACGTATCTGCCGCGGGTCAGATTTGTTTACAAAAAAATACCGGAAAGTAATGTAATTTTTTTACTATTTTTGATTTTCATGCTATAATTTTGAAAAGTTACGCATGTTCAAACATTTATCGCAGTAGTATCCAAATTTATTAAGGTTTAAGGCAGAAATATCATGGCAATAGTAGATGTTGTAAAGTATAATGGTCCGGCGGATACATTTGTCTGGAAATACCCGAGTGTAGATCTGGGAACATGGACCCAACTAATTGTAAATGAATCACAGGAAGCTGTTTTTTTCAAGGGAGGCAGAGCTCTCGATGTTTTCGGTCCCGGTCGGCACACTCTGGACACCGCCAATCTTCCCCTGCTTAACAAGATCATCAATCTCCCTTTCGGGGGAAAATCACCTTTTACAGCTGAAATCTGGTATATCAATAAACTCAATGTTCTCGATATAAAATGGGGAACGCCAACTCCCATTCAGATTCAGGATCCCAAATACAAGGTCATGGTACCGGTCCGGTCATTCGGTCATTTCGGTATCAGAATTGAAAACTCAAAGCAGTTCATGGTAAAACTTGTCGGGACCATGCCGGCCTTTAAACAACAGGATATCGTAAACCATTTCAGGGGTCTATATATCACGAAGGTAAAAGACAGCATTTCCGGCTATCTGGTACATAAAAATGTTTCTATTCTGGAAATCAATGCATATCTGGTTGAATTATCCAATTATATAAAACAGAAAATTGAACCTTTCTTTGCAGAATATGGCATACAAGTGGTCAACTTCTATGTTAATGATATAAATGTACCTGAAGATGATGAGGCAGTTAAAACTCTGAAAAAAGCACTGGCTAAACGGGCAGAAATGGATATCATCGGATACAATTACCAGCAGGAACGCTCTTTTGATTCCCTGGAAGGTGCGGCAAAAAACCAGGGTTCGTTTGGATCCGGATTTATGGGCGCGGGGATTGGCTTGGGTATGGGCGCAGCCGCGGGAAGAAGTTTCGGGATGATGATGCAGGATGTGGGAAAAGTTGTACAGACAACAGGGACTACGCTGTGTCCAAAATGCCATACCAGCGTTAATCAGGATTCTCTTTTTTGCTTTACGTGCGGACATAAACTGAAGGAAATGCATACACAGCGCAACACCAAAATCACATGCAGCAAATGCAGTTTTGCATACAAGCCGGATGTAAAATTCTGTCCCGAATGCGGCGATAAATATAACCCCTGCCCGAAATGCGGAGCGGATTTAAATGAGGGGACAAAAAAATGTACTTCCTGCGGGGCTGAAATGTCCGAACCCTGCCAGAAATGCGGACATATTTCTGAAAATTCAAAAACAAAATTCTGTCCCGAGTGCGGAACAACAATGGAAAAAAAATGTCCTGCCTGCGATATATCCATTACAGGCAGTCCCAAATTCTGTCCCGAATGCGGACAAAAACTTACATAATACAAAACCAGAGGTATCAGTATGATAAAACGTACAAATATTACAGCAATTATCGGTAGTATCTGTGTCTTGCTAACACTGCTGATCTTCTTTTTAGTACCTGCTTATGAAAGAACGCTCATTAACTGGCTAGGACTTTCGTTTATACTGCTTGCCGAAGCCGTTTGTACATGCGGAATTATTGTATTGGACAGGGCGGCGACTTCATCCGGTGGGATAATGCTTCGTTCTGGAGGGATATCCGTACTTCTATTATACGCGGCGGCTTCTATTTTCATTTCAATCCTGTTCCAGTTATTATTCAGAGACAGTATCCGTCTTTTTATTATACTGCAGGCAGTAATAATAGCGATCGCAGGAATTCTGTTTTTGATTATCCTCACGGCAGGTTTAAATACGGCGGCAAGGAATGAAAAAGTCTTGAATACAGTATCGGAAATGCAGTCGCTTGCTGACAGAATAGCATTCCTAAAAAATAATGAAAAAAATACGGCTTACAAGCCCCGGCTTGAAAAACTGTATGAATCGATACTGTATACCGACAGCACGCTGCCGATAACAAATGACGGTAAAATTGCGGGTAAATGTACTGAACTTGAACAGGTTTTTGCCGGGGCGGGAGATGGAGAGGAATCAAAAATTGACAGTCTTATATATGAAATACAGTTATTGATAAACCAAAAAGTTGCGGAATCAAAAGCGGCAAAGAGAGGGATATTTAGTTATGGAATTTAACGAAGAAACAAAAATACTCATTGAAACGAAAAAGAAAATAGGCAGAAGAAGAAAAATAATAGGCGTAATACTTATGGTTTCCGGGGGAGTCCTTTTGGCGGTCTGGGTCGGAATATTACTATTAGTTGTGGGTATTTTTTTGTTTGGGGCAGGATGTGGAGAAGACATTTTTATCAAAACCTTTAAAACGTATTATGAAATCTTCTCTGGCAATCAGACATATTCAATTTCCCAATTGGCGGAGGAAACGAAATCATCGGAAAAATCCGTAAAGTCAAATCTCAACAATTTAATCCGGGATCAATATTTTCCCGGGGCATATATTGATGAAAAAAATAATCTTCTGGTACTTCGCAAGGAAATGTTTCCTGAGAACAGTACATCTCAAACGGCCTCATGCAGGGCTTGCGGAGCCCCGGTTGAAACCGGCGGTCCGGAATGTGCATTCTGCGGTACCCCGTTTAAATAATTCTCTACTGCGAGCATGGCGCATTACTTTGTCCGGCAAAATAAAAATTAGGGACGGATTGATCGTAATGCTGAAATAACTGATAACAATATTTGTACAGGAAAAAACATGTGCACCAGTTTTATTGACAGAAGAAATGACATAATAACAGCGATGAATTTTGATAACAACGGCATGATATTTAGTTTAAACCTGAAAAATCCGCAAATTTTTATGGTTTGTATAAAAGATGAAAATAACGGCAGAAACTATCCGTCCTTTGGCGTGAACAGCAATGGCACATTTATAAATTCCCTATTAGTTGATTCGAACGGGAAAGGTTTGTATAAAAGGGGAAAAAATACTGTTAACGCCGTAAAGCTTGTTCAAAATATACTTACCGGAAATATGGGAGGTATGAATGATTTGGGCAGGTATATTGAAAGCGTTGAAATTGTGAATGTTCCAAATATCAGCGTCCACTGCATGATCACTGATAAAAATGGAAATGCGTATGTAATTGAACCCGGGCGGGGGAATATATATAGTCCGTTTAATGAATCACCGTATTTTATAATGACAAACTTTTCCCTTATTGATAACAGAACAGATAATTCCTGCTGCAGATACTCCGAAACAGAAAAATTACTGCAAAAAGAAAAGAGTCCGGATGTAAACAGCGCATTAAGGATACTTGAAAGAGTAAAGCAGGAAGAAGAATGGAAAACGGAATTTTCAATGGTATATTCACAAAAAGAAAACAAGGTGTATTATTGCTACAATGCCGATTTTAAAAATATACTGGAATATAAATTCTGATATAGGTCTGCCCTGAAAACCGGACCGGAACCACATCCGTTCGGCGCCCGCTCCGTTTCGATTCCCCTTCAGCACGAAAAAAAAGAACCATCTCTAAAGAGATGGTTCCTGTTGAGCAGCCAAGAAAGGGAATCGCCTTACGTTCGGGAACTTTCCTGTTCCCTCTCTCCAGGCCGCCTCCTCGGGCTGACGCGCCCATCCATGGGCGCTTTTCCTCACATCCGTTCGGCGCCCGCTCCGTTTCGATTCCCCTTCAGCACGAAAAAAAAGAACCATCTCTAAAGAGATGGTTCCTGTTGAGCAGCCAAGAAAGGGAATCGAACCCTTGACCTGCACATTACGAGTGTAATAAATACAGGAAGATTTAGCCGTATTATGTGTTATATGAGCATATTATATTCATATAATGTAGTGCTGTAAAGTAGATTATGAAATATTCAAAAACATTAAAAGTTACCGTAGCATATCAGGGTTTCTCACAATTTAATGTCACAATTGAACGAACTAATTCTTGCTTTTGTGGTTATTATTTATATGCACCACAACCTTTACACGTTGGCGCTGTATTTGGATTTCTTTCATCACATTTTTTACATAGCCAATAATCACCATAATTCACAATGTTTGGGTTTGAATTTACAGATGCAGTATTGCTAGAATTTGATCCTGAGGAACTTCCTTTATTACCTTTTAAATCTATCAAAGAAGACCTGTCATTGCTCGGGTTCGGGTGTATGCGCCTCCCGGTAACGGATAAATCAGGACAGGTTAACGATTCAAGAATATCTCCGTTATTGAGAAGAATAAAAGGAACTACTAGAGCTACATTAATCAAAAAATGCCCTATTATTCCAATAATAATTGAACCGATGATTACACCAATTCCTGTGCCTCGTGTATCCCGAGAAGTAGCCAATACAATACCCCAAATAAGTAGGCCGACTGCACCGATCCAATTTAAGACAAGAAGAATATTTCTATAAGTCTCCATTCTTTGTCTTATTTCTTTGTTATTTCCCATATACTATCCCCTTTACGTTTAAAGTCCGTTTGACTATTATTTTTTAAGATTTTCAGATAATTCAAAATCATTCATAGATATAGACGGCCTCCAGTTTATTGATTGTCAATCTAAATTGCAGAAATACGCTTTCTATATATTATAATGACATAAGATATACTTTATTTTACTATACAGATAGCTCACCTAAAGGATGTCAATACCCCTATACAAAAAAATGCTAAAAACTCATGTAAATGAGACTCTATTTGACATTATTTTTAGTATTTAAATTGCAAAGAAAAACATACTTCGGAGGCACCTGTTTCAAAATTCATACGGGGAGAAATGTTATACGCCATTGAATATCCAGAATATCCCAAAGAATCTTTTAACTTATTATTATAGGATTTTGCAAATCTGAAAGGTCTTATACATTCAAAGATTCTGATTCCAACTAAAGTTACCAACCCTACGGATGCAAGTATCACCCCTTTTGTAGTCATCGAAGCATTAGACCAACCAACTGATCCAACTGAATAATAAGTATTCCTGTCAATATATCCAAAATAAAATGTTGTCGCTCCTGCAAGTTCCCCAATCAACCCAATAAGACCGCCTGTAATGTCTCCTTGAAAAAAGGAACCCAGCCCGGCACCTAGAAAAAAATTACCAACAAAATACCATCCTGTTGATTTCTTATAGGTATTATATAAAACATGCCGTTGGGAATCGGTAAGATTTACTGACTCTTCTTTAATAAGATCAAAATTCTTAAAAAGATTATCATCAAGCATGATTGATATATTCCATAAAGAACTATCTGCATCCTGGCCTATCACCGGAAGTAAGACTAATGAAAAAATGCAAAAAAAAATAAATCGTCTCATTGTTCTGTTACTCCTTAAATAAATTAGGAAACTACATATATAATTGACCCAAAGTTTTAATTCAAAGGGTCACCATAAATATGGACATTGCCGACTTTTCCGTCTGGGAGGTTGTCTATTCTTTCTTCTAAGTCATATAAGTAATCTTCTTCTCCGTACTCTCTTGCCGATAAATAAACAAGACAAAAACCATATATAGAATCTGATCTGAATTTAACATGTATTTCTGGAACAAAGGGTGCTTCCACATAAAAAGATTCACGCCAATAATAATCAACTGTTTCACGGGGGTTATAAACTATCTTCTCTATCTTATCTTTATCACGATATCTGATAGATTCAACTTCTCCTCCAGAGCAAAAGACACTATAACTTACGGAATATTCAGTTTTACCCAGCATTTCACAACCAGATAACATCAAAATAAATCCTAATACAACAAATAAATTTCTTTTCATTTGTCACTCCATTTTGATCTATTTAATGAAAAACGCCCCTCTATAGACAATATTATATCGCCATAGAACATTGAGTCAAGCTCTATAGACACTTATTCTTTTTCTATGGAAGAAAAAAAACAATTACTATTTGTGATAGACCGGATAAGGAAGCTCCGGGGCGAAAAGGGAATGTCACAAATGGAACTGTCAAACAGAGCAAACCTTTCACAAAGTTTCCTTGCCAGCATAGAAGCCGGAAAGAAGCAGCCTTCTGTATTAACTATCATAAAAATAGCAAACGCCCTTGAAGTAAGTCCAAAACTATTTTTCCAGGAATCAGAAACCAAGACAAAACAGCAGATAAAAGATGAAATTGCAAATTTACTCGAATTACTATAACAAAGAAGGGCCGGTATTATCCGGCCCTTTTTACTTAATGACAATTTATCACAGAATATCTGACCAGATTATCCAGTTCCGCCGTTAAATCATCAGGCAGGCTGTCCATTATTAAGCCCCGGATATAGAGCCGCGAACGGGTTGTGTCAGATTTGGAAAAAACACCGATATCCTGTAGTAAGGTAATAACACTGAAAACAGCATCAGTGCCGCTCTTTTCCAGAGCGTATCGTGATAGCTCTTTTTTCAAATCACTCACTTTCCCAATATCGTATAAATTAAACCCCGCATATATCCCTTTTGGAATCCTGAAATAAAAACCCTGCCAGAGCCGTATTAACCGGCAATAAATATCAGTTGAAACCAGGTCATAAGGCGTTAATGGCCTGTTAAATATTCTTTTCACGCCTCTGGCATATTTTAGTTCAAGGCGTATCATGTGAGACTTACCGAACACTGAAGGAATAGGCTGTTTCCTATGCAACATTTCAGAACGTTTATCATACGCCTTGAAAGTCCTTGATTTTGTCCGGTAATCAACGGTTTCGAGTTTATTCCGTCCTATGGCATGACGGCAAAAACGTGTAACATATCCAAAAGTTGTTAGATAATCATTTACGGGATGTGTAACCGGAAATGTATTACCAATTTCAAACTGTACAAGGGTAGACTTGTGTAAGTCAAATCCGGTATCATGCTCTAAAGTATCTATGGCTTCAGAGATGCCTGTCCGGCTCAATGGTACGGCGTTCTGACCACATAAATACTTAGGGAGGCTGCCGGTCAAGAAAATAGTATTGTCCGGCAGCTTTCTTATTTTCAGGTTTTTAATATTTCCCTGTATTATTTCACAGCTTCCTTTCGGGATTATATGCTCATTTTCAAGATTTACAGGGATTCTGCCATCAGGAATTACACAGCTAATCAAATCAATCATGGCGCCCCCCTGTAAAACCGGTATCATTTTTTGCATCCAAATGTACATTATTATCAGATAATGCAAGCCGGATGCCTTTTGTTTTATAGGTTTCGCTCAGAGTCCTATCCATAATTCCAAACCCTTTGTAAACCCATATATCAAGGATTCCATTTTCATATTTGGCTATTATTGCGTCCTGAAAATGTACGGGTTTTCCCTTATTGTCCCTTTTTGGCAGTCCGTTTTTTTCCGGCACAGGATTACAATTACCGTAATAGAATCCGTTCTCACCGGGGATAGGATGCAGATCAGTAATATGGTTACTCTGTCTGCCCGGCATTTTATTCCCGCTCAAGGCAAGATCAGCCTTTATCCCTTTTTTTGCAACATATATAAACCCTTCAGGGTTATTGCTGTTTTTCTGGATAAGTTCTTCAGGGGGATTTTCACCTTCCATACATACCAAGCGGTGTATTTGCCGTGTACCTGCCCTATGCTCATATTTCAGGTGAACATCTGCAAAAATGATATCATTAGTCATGCAAATTCACCTCTCTTGTATTTTCAGTAGCCGAATAGGTAATAGCCGTTATCCGTCCACAATGGATAGTAAGAATGACCGATACGGTTCCGTACTTAATTTCAGAAGTTTTTTCAGATAATCTTTTGGTTATCTGGGCGCTTAATACTGGTTTCATTTATTGCCCCCGTTATTTAAAGGTTTATTACCTTCAATTTGAGAATCAATAAATGCCTGTAAATCTGTTTTACGGAAACGGACACAGCGTCCGAACCGGATTTTCGGTACAGACAATCTGTCAAAGGTGGTTAAACAGACTTGCAAGTAACCTGCCGCCTGTTTTCGTGTGAGAAGGTTATCTCCACTTAATTTTTCTTGGATCATAATCTTTCCTCCCTACTTCCAAAAAATTGTTACAAACCGTTTATATAACGGAGTGCATAGTTGAAAGTGTATATCCTTCTTTTGGAGGAGTATTCATACATTTAGTAAATAAAGGTTGGAATTTTTGTTGAAATTTATTCTTGTCCAGATGTAATTATATATTTTTTTCAAACATCAGTTAATCTTCATAAAATAGGTCTATTTTTTTCATATTGTCACCACTAACTTTGCTATAGTCATTACGGAGAGTTGGATAATACAGCGCATTACCTTTACTTGTTACATTTTCAGAGATATGTCTCCATTTCGTATATTCACCTGTTTTAAAAAAATATGAAATACCCGTTTGGCTACATTGAAAATCTATTTTCTCATTTTCTATTTCTTCAATAAATCCTTTTTCGATTGCCTTTATCATGGCTTTATAACATTTTTCGTTCAGCAAATTTTTCCATGTAGGTAACCGTGCTAATAGTTTTTTTTCATTTTGTTGATTTTCAAGTTCCCCTATATTTTCTTCAAGAGAATTTTTAACCAAATTCGCATACTGAACAACTTTTTTTAATTCTTCTCCTTCATCAGAAACATACTTTGGTAAATACGGAGAACTATGAATTAAGATTTCATCAAGCAAGCCTTCAGTTTGCATTTTTTTAATTTCTTTAAAAACAAAATGATGAAGCTTATACATTTCATGAATTTCGTTCTGCTCTTTTTAATTCTTTCCAAATCCTCGACTTGCTCCTCTTCATTAAAAAATTATCGCGTTCAGTAAAAACGATTTTCTTCTCTCGCTCAAGAATGTTTGGAACATAATCCTCATTTACAATACGAGAATCTTGATATCTTTCTATGAAAAAGATTACAGAATCACAACAAATATGCCAATAATCCTCAATTTGCTTTATTCGATTGGAATTACTTTCTATTTCATTTAACAGCGAAGAAAGATCATTTCTCCCGACTATTAATTGTAGTGTACTGAGTCTGAATAAAGGCAAATCAAGTGAAAAGAAACCAGTAGTATTAATTAAGATAAATGTCGTAAGATGCATTTGTAGCATTGTTACATCTTTTAGAACTCTTTTCATTTTTGTTATTTTATCAGTAAGAGTTATTACCGGATTTTCTAAAAGCTCTTTACAATAATCTAAGGCGGAAATATTTCTTTTTGAAATTATTGATTCAAAATAAATCATTTTTAAACACCTCCGATAGTGTTTTTCCGAAAAAAAATAAAGGGTTGCTGTCAGGCGTTCGGAAATCGCTTTTCAGCCGGGGTAATTAGTCCCGGCCTATACAGCCCCTGTTTTTATATTTAAATATGGTTTTGAAGAATAGTCAAGAATTTCCGGGTGACAGAATTTCCGGTTCGTATTAATAGGGAGGCACAATATCCCGAATGCTTCAATCTGGGCCTGCTGTAACTGGTTTTTGTCTCCCGGCAGTCTGTGATCTGAATAATGTTCCAGCATGGGAACAGTCTTGTGTCCGGTCTGTCCTCTTAAAACTTTTTCGTTCACTTTTTCTCTCATGTAGGTAGTAAAATAATGCCGCCAGCTATGAAAATCTATCTGCTTTGCTTCCGTTTCACTCATGCCTATTGCCTGTAATGCCTGCCGCAGGGCCTTCAGCCACATTGTCGCCTCAATAGGCTTATGTGCCTTTTTCGGTGAAAAAAAGATATACCCGTCAATTCCTTCATTCCACGGATTAAGTTCTGCAAGCTGCACAAGTCCTTGCATTATACTGGGGAAAGGCAGTTCAACTATCCTATGTTCCTTGTTTTTTGTTACTTTTAATCCATCCGCCAGGTTCCATGAATGCTGAACATTCAGACAGTCAGCCCGCATATCCCTGATCCTCAAGCCCTGTATTTCTCCGGCCCGTAAACCGGTAACCATTGCCAGCATATTGGCCAGTTTTGCCCGTTCATCATGCCACTGCATAGAAAAAACAGCTCTGGCAATTTCCGGCGTCAGAATATTCCGTTCCTGACTCATTCCGGCAAACCATGTTAAGCCGTTGGTTATATCATGTTCAATCAGTTCTTTTTCATAAGCCCATTTCAGAGCTATGGTTCCGGCCCTGATAATCCCGTTTTTACCGGAAGCCGATAAGTCAGATTCTTCAAAACCTGCCATAAATTCATTAATAGAGGTTTTTGTTAGGCTTCCAAGCAAATATCCCCTGAAATGAGGCACCCAGTAATTTTTTACAGCTCCATACTGCCTTGCAACATACCGCCGGTGAATAGAATGGTTTTTTCTCAGCTTTTCCTTGACGTATGGTGATTTATCAAATGTCCAGAAATCAAGCATAAACTGTTCCAGTTCAATATCCTGCTTTGAACCGGTAATAACTGCTGATTTTATAAGACCTTTCTTTTTAAGAATTTTAATCAAACTTTCAGCATCGTCAGAAGAAAAATCTGTATTTTTGACAGATTCAAAAACAGTCATTTTTTCAATATTAATCGTCTTATCTTTTTGGGGGATTCCATTCACATACCAGTCATAGGCTGTTTTTACCGCCTCTGATTTTACTTTCTGCCTTGTACTGATTTTTGTTGAATAGCGTCCGGTTTTTTCATTCTTAAAAGCTACATAATAATAAGACCGGTCTGAAGGCTTTGTAATGGAAAAAGGAAGAGATGATGTTTTCATGTTCTAATCCTGTATTATTGTGAATTAAACCTGGAAATATCACAGTTTTATGTCACAATTTTATCTAACACATAAAATTAGAACGCCCGCTGTCGGGTAGTTTTTAGTATAAATCGTTACAACGTAGTGATTTATATTTCAGCCAAGAAAGGGAATCGAACCCTTGACCTGCACATTACGAGTGTGCTGCTCTGCCGTCTGAGCTATCTTGGCAGTATTTACTGTATCGCAATAGTATCAGAAAGAAGGGACGGGGTCAATTATACACCGGTTACATATTTTTATTGCGGCGCGTATTAACAAAACGCTGCATGTCGGTAATATTTTTTACGATAATCCTGTTTTCGTAAACAATGATTCTTCCCATATCGACAAAGCGGTTTATTTCATCCTGCACATTTTCCAGAGGCAAACCTGCCCAGCGGGCGACTTCATCCATTGTTGTGCTAAACGTACGCATTTCAGTTGAGCGGTCAATATTCGGCTGGGTTTCATCAAGCATGAGAAAAACATCGCCGACTCTTGCCTGTTTGTCGGGGATAGTAAGAATCATTAACCGTCTTTTTTGCGCAAAAATACGTTTCACAAAGGTTTTTAACAGCTTCATCGCAATGGCGGGATTGCCCATCATCAGCACTTCAAAATTGGCTTTATTGAATTCAAGGGCTTTCACATCATCATAAGCTATCGCGGTCGCGGAACGCGGAGAATTTTCAAGGATCGCCATTTCGCCGAATATTTCCGAAGGCTGAAGAATATCCAGATTTTTTTCAAATCCGTTCACAATCTTGACGAGCTGGACCCGTCCGCTTTGTATGAGATAAAAACTGTCACCCGGTTCATATTCAGAAAAAATGACGGAACCTTTCGGAAAAATTTTCGCAAAACGTGAAAAGGCCGCAAAAACGTCACTCATAATTAACCTCCGACAGATTCCAGCAGGCTCTGTATTTCCTGAGCAAGCTGGGGAGTTGCCAGCGCGCGCGCCTTTGTGTAAAAGGCCTTTGCTTTGTCATTCTGATCCAGTTCCTGATAGCACTTACCCATATACATAAGAGCCTCCGACAGGAGAATCGACTTGGGGTAATTACTGACAAACTGTGTTAACAGCTGGATACAGCGCGCATATTCCCTCAATTCAAACAAACATTTTCCCGCGCCCACATAGGCTTTTGCAGTCTGCGGGGTATCTCCCAGTTCAATGATTGAATGATACTGTTTATAGGCTTCGTCCCATTTACCCTGGCCGATAAGCCCCTGGGCAAGCGTCATACTCAGATTCGGATCAACTGAAGATGGACCGGTATCCGACGGGGAAAAGGAGGGTTTCTGGGCCTGCTGTGACGGCTGCGGTGTGATACTCATCTGGGCCATCTGCTTCATATCCTGAACATGCTTGCCGCCGGGATACAGCCGGAGATATCTGACCGCAACCTGTGAAGCTGCCTGATACTGGCGTGATTTATAAAAGCAGGACGCTACCGAAAACATTCCGTCATCACAATCAGTCTGTTCCTCGCTGTGCAGAATGGATTCAATCTGGTGGTGAATTTGCCTGAGCTGGGTTGAAAATACCTTGAGCATTTTCATTATAATTCTGGTATTTGTCATGGCGAACGCCTCAAATTCGGCGGTGGAAAAGGCCAGACAGATTGAGTCCGCAATAACCAGCACACTTTCCTCTCTGGGAAAGTGGCCGAGCGCCGATTTTACGCCGAAAAATTCACCCTCTTTAATATAATCGGTAATCTGTTTACCGGTTTCAACATCGGTCGAATTCAGGGCTATGTGTCCCTTTTGCAAAAGGAATACACGGTCATCTATATCGCCCGCAAAGTAAATGACAGAATTAGATTTATATTGAATCGCTTTCGGCATGACTACCTCTCAATTCCCGCATTCCATATAGTATACCATATAAACTGGCATTTAGTCTATTTTTTGCTATCATCCTTATTATATGATTGATTTACACACACATTCAAGCGCTTCGGACGGATCCTATTCACCCGGTGACCTGGTCCGTTATGCACTTGAACAGGGAATCAGCGTTCTGGCCCTGACTGATCATGACACTATTGCCGGTAACGAGGAAGCAAAAAAGGCCGCCGAAGGGACCGGGCTGACCTTTGTACCGGGAGTTGAACTCAATATAAACTGGAAGCCGGGAGAGTGCCATCTGCTTGGTCTGGGCCTGCAAACCATTTCACCTGATTTCATGGAAATACTCGACCGTCTGAATAATGAACGGAAAGCCAGAAATACCGAAATTGTAAAGCGGATGCAGGAAGCCGGAATAGATGTTGATCTTGAACGGGTTGAGGAAATCGCGGGGGGAGGAACAGTCGGAAGGCCACATTTTGCCGAGTTTCTTGTAAAAGCAAAAGTGGTTAAAACCCGTCAGGCGGCATTTGACCGTTTTCTGGCCAAGGACAGACCTTTTTACTTCAGCAGAAAGAGCATTTCACTAGAAGAAGGTATTTCAGCAATCACCGGAGCGGGCGGAATACCTGTTCTGGCCCATCCTCTTTCTCTGTATGTTTCCTGGAGCCGGCTCGAAGGAATTATTGCCGATTTCAGGGATAAGGGACTCGCCGGAATAGAGGCCTGGCATCCGGCCGCCAGAGTGGCCGAATGTGAACGGCTCGAAAAACTGGCGAAATCGCTCGGAATGTGTGTTACTGCAGGCAGTGATTTTCATGGAATGGCCCGGCCGGACAGAAAAATCGGAAAAACTGCCGGAGGCAGGACTATTTCCGATACATATTTTACGGACCAGCTGTTTCCCCTGCTTGAGGCACAGAAGCAGAAAACGCTTACAGAAAATCAGGAGCCATAGGTCCCCATTGCCTGAGCGAAAAGGCTTCATTTAAATGCATCTCGGTTATTTTTCTGATTTTTCCATATCGGCAATGGTTCTGGCTACTTTAAGAATGCCATGACTGCCCCTCCCGGAATAACATTCCTTTTTTATCCTTTCAGTAAAATACAGCTGTACGTCCGGCTGAAGCCGGCAAAAACGGCCTATTTCATGGGGAGAAAACGCAGCGTTCAGCCAGCCGTTACCGTTTTCAGTATTTTTGTCCGCCCGGTTCCGTTCCCACTGAAGCCGGCGGGCGCGTTCAATTCCTTCCCTCAATGTATCCGTTGATACTGACGGAAATCCCGCAAGACTGTCAGCCTGCGGAACGGGAACCTGTATTCTGAGATCAACCCGGTCGAGAAGCGGGGCCGTCAGCCTTTTCCAGTACCGCTGTATTATATCAGGCGAGCAAATGCAGACCCTCCCCGGAGCGGCAAAGTTGCCGCAGGGGCAGGGATTAATGGCCATAATGAGCTGAAAAGCCGCCGGATATAAACAGGATTTACCTGCCCTGCTTACCGTTACAAAACCTGTTTCAACAGGAGTCCGGAGCGCCTGAAGGACCGAGGCCTTGAACTGGACAGCCTCATCGAGAAAAAGGACGCCGCCGTGGGCAAGCGAAATTTCTCCGGGGCCGCACCCCTTTCCTCCTCCGACCATTCCTTCCAGACTGGCGCCGGGATGGGGCTGGCGAAACGGAGGAATCTTAATCAGCATATTACCGGGCAGGCAGTCCTGGTCTGCGTCGGAAAAAAGTGTTTCCTGCCTCAGAGTGCCGGCAATACTGTGGATTCTGGTAACAGCGAGAGCTGTCTTATAGTCCATCTCAGGAAGAAGCAGGGGAAAATGCTGTATAGCGAGTGTTTTTCCGCTGCCGGGAGGCCCATAAGCAAGCAGATGGTGCCCCCCTGCCGCCGCAATCTGGAGGGCCCGCACAAGCTGCGCCTGTCCTCTGATTTCCTCAAATCCGGAAAAATGAGGTCCGGCATCTGTCCATTTGACGCAAAAATCTTTTTCTCTTTTTCCGGGAGAATTTTCGTACACGTTCTGCCGGAGATTGTCCGGGCCGGAAAACCCATTCATGGCAGCGACAGCTTCTCCCAGCGTTTTAACGCCCGCGATCCGGACGCCCCCGCATATAAAAGCCTCAGCCGCGTTATCGGCCGGAACAATATACCGGGATATGCCGCGGCGCGCCCCCAGCGTAACCGCAGCAAGAACGCCTTTCACCGGCCGGACTTTTCCGGAAAGTTCAAGTTCGCCAAGGACCATAATTGCACTCCTGTCAGCGGGAAGCGCCGGACCTTCCGCCGCGCTCAGAACGGACAGGGCTATGGGAAGATCAAAGGAACTTCCTTCTTTTTTAAGGTCTGCCGGACTTAGATTGATTAAAACCCGTTCCCTGGGAAAAGCAAGCCCGGAATTTATAATTGCCGCGCGCATGCGTTCCCGGGCCTCTTTGACCGCTCCGTCCGGAAGCCCGACGATATCTATCGCGGGAATGCCCCGCCGCAGATCGGTTTCAACTTTTACAATTTCACCCTCATAACCGAATAAAGCAAAACTGGTTATTTCCATGGGAATTCTTATATAGCGGGTTCAGGAAATCTGCCAAATATTCCGGCCAATTCCAGGACAGGATGCGACAACAAAGCCAGGCTTTTGAAAAGCCCGGCGCTATTGAGAGACAATTAATATAGTTATAGGAAAAAGAATAAGAAAGACGCTTTTTCGCAGTTACGGAGGCGGATTATTCGTAATAAAACGCAGGTCCGTCTTCCCAGACTACAATAATCAGGGAAACCTCTGTCAGATCGATTTCTTCCAGATAATATTCATCGTAGTCTTCATCAATACACAAGATATCCCAGTACCTTGAAGTATGCTGATCACCGAAGGTTATGAGCATATCTTCCTCATCGAAGAGTATGTCGTCTTCAAGAATATCGTCGCCCCAGTCATCAGATTCAACAGGAGAGACATATACTTCATAAATATCGACTCCCGTACCATTAATCAGCGTGAAATCAAGATCAAGGGCAAAAACAGAGCCAAAACACAGAAACATAACGGCAACAATAACAGTCATTTTTTTCTTCATATTACACCACTCCTCCATAGTTATACTCATGTAAGTTGCGTTTCTGATATAAAGAATTGACTGATTTTTTATATCAGAAACACGTATAATCGGAAATAGTCAAATAATGCGGGATTATTTGACTATATAACTGTACATCATAATTCAGGAAAAAGACAGTTTTTTATTCATGGCGGGGCGTTAAAACCTGTTTGTCCCGCTTCCGCTGTTTTACACACAGGTTTGTGTAAAAACCGTTCCGCTTTACACATTACATTGTGTAAAAACTCTGTTTCACATTCCCGGACGTATATTATTCAAGCGGATTGGATGAATACCACGCCGAATTATAGTACCACCATTCACCGGAAGAAACGGACAAATCAGCCGTCTGGTTTCCCTTTCCGGAGCCGCCGTTATTGAAAATTATATTGGTGGAAAGGGCATTCGGAATAGTATACCCGTACCAGTTGTTTCCTTCTGGCGCCATAGGATCGCCGGGCCAGGGACTTGAGGCTTTAGCGCCGGCAGTCCCCCAGGTATAGGTCCGGAGGTCTGTCCAGTTTTCCGGAGCGTAAAAATGAACGGTAATCCCCATGGGCGGAGGAGTATTCCCGCCGCCGGCCGAACCGGGACCCAGCCGGATAATGACTGTATCCATCGCGGCAACGGTACAGGATGTATCGGTTTTGCGGGACCCGGCCGTGCTGAAAACAAAATCCGCGTTTTTCAGATCATAATTAAAGGGCTGGGGGGTGTCCGTGAGATTATGGGCCACGAGCCAGGTCTCACCTTCATACGCTCTTTTAAAAACATACAGACTGTTATTAAAATAAACGTCAGAAAAATTTCCCCGTGACAGAATATGGTTTTCGGATTTCAGTTTTGTCCAGAATGAATAATGCTGGAGCATTGAATCCCTGTCCGCGAGCTGGGCGGCATGGTCTTTCAGAGCGGTATTATACGCGTCCCATTGTACGTTAAAATATTTGGTCTGATACTTTTGTTTTCCCCTTCCCCATTTATAGGGCTGGAACTCATATATTTTTTCACCGCTCATGCCCAGCTCATCTCCGCTGTAAATCCATGTTATTCCGGGCAGGGTAAAAACGATATTTGCCGCCAGCTTTGCCTTTTTTTCATCATTTCCGAGAAGCGATAGTATTCTGGGCAGATCATGATTGGAAAGAAAAACGGAATCCACATAATCAGGGTTAACGGTTTTGAATTTCGCATCGCCATAAGAATAAAAACTGTTCAGGGGCGAAGAAGTGTTTCTGTTTACCGCCTCAATAATTTTTGTCCGCATAATAAAATTGAAATTGGAATCCATGCCTTCATAATAGGGGGCTATATAATCGGGATTATCATCCCATAATTCGCACAGCAGAAAAAAGCCGGGGCTGATCTGTTTTATTTCGCGGTAAAAGCGTTTGAAAAACTCCAGATTCTGCACAGCCGGATTTTCGCCTTCATCAGGATCGGTAAAAACATGCTTGGCGGCGTCTATACGGAAACCGTCTACGCCAAGGGAAATCCAGTATTTTGCAATATCCATCATAAGCTGAAACGTTTCTTCATTATCATAATTCAGATCAGGTACGTTCAGTCCGAAGTAGGCGTAATAATATTCGGAAAAGGTATTGTTGGAATCAACCGGACCAAACTGATTGGGTTGCCAGTACCGGCCCTGCGCATCGGAACCGGCAAAGCGGTACAGTTTTCTGTAAGGGGAATTTTTATTTGAGGCTGCCTCGGTAAACCATTTGTTCAAGTCTGAAGTATGGTTTATTACAAGATCCAGAATGACATATATGCCTCTCTCATGAGCCGCTTTAATAAGCTCATGATAAATTTTCAGATTCCCGAAATTACTGTTGATGGAAAAAAAGTCATCAATTGCGTAGAGCGAGCTGCTGCTCTTCTGGACCGGATTCAGCCACAGGCACGAAATATGCAGGGTATCTTTCAGAAAATCAAGATTATCTATTATTCCCTGAATATCGCCGCTTGAAGCTCCGTCGTTCGAGGAATCCCCATCGGCAAAAATAGGCACAAATATCTGGTATCCGATTGAGGCATTTTCCATCAATCCGGGCAGGCCCTCAGCCTGAATATCCGCGTTGGGAACAGGTACGGCAACATTCAGCGCCGGATTGACTGCCCGGCAGGAAACAAAAAAAGAAACAGCGCACATAATCCGAAAACAGTTTTTACTTTCATTGCCTTATCCTTGGTTATACTCTTTAATGTAAGTTTCTGGTGTAAAGAATTAACTAATTACACCGGAAACACTTTCAACCGGAAATAGTCAAGTAATTTAAATTATTTGACTATATTACTGATCCTGCCCGACGGCAGGATTTATATTCTTCTTTTCCAGTTTCTCTATTTTTTCATGCAGGGCCTGTATAGTCTGCTGAAGGGTATCATGTTTCTGGTGGAGCTTTTTTACGCTTGTATGAACCGCGGCCCCGGTCCCCGCGGCAATTGACGCTCCGAGCGCGCTCAGAACATTTGTATAATTGCCCATAATCAGCTGGGTCATATTGCTCGGCGCATAACTGTGCAAAAAGGGAACAAGAGCGCAGATAAGGGCAAAAATAAAAAGGTATCCGAAAAGGAAAACATAAATAAAAATGGAAATCCGGCTTGAGAGAATCGCAGGGATTTTTCCAGAATAACGTCGATTTTTTTCATTATATACTCCTTTAATGTAAGTTTCTGACGTAAAAAAAAACTATTTTTTTTTACGTCAGAAACACTTCCATAATAAAAGGGACTTCCAAAAACTGAAGTTTTGGAAGTCTTCCTTAGATTTAACGTGAAGCCGGAATTTTAATTTTTGCAGTTCAATGAATTAAAATTCCGGCTTCGAGGAATCTCAAAAAACCGACCGGGTCTTTTGAGATTTCCTGAAATCGGTATTTGCGGAAAATACCAGAAGGGTTTCCGCATACAAAAGACTGTATAACTAAATGTCCTTTTTTATCTATGTTTCAGTCTCTTTCGTTTTCATGAATTCGTTTACGAAATCATCAATAGTTTGAAAAGAATTAATCTGAATATTATTTTTACGCAAAAAATCCACCAGTATTTTTTCGTGGATTCTGCACGCCGCTTCGGCGGCGGAAAAATCTCCGCCCATAACTATCTGAAGCAAATCGGGAAAAGTACCCTTATCAAAATATCTGCCGAAAAAAGCTTCCGTTTCGCCGTCTATCATCGCGGCCGCGAAAAAAGCTTTTTCATAGATTTTTTCCTCGCAGGCACACAGCAGTTTGTTATATGTCGACTTGAATTCTTCATAAAAGCCCGCGAGCCAGGAAATATCGGGAGCTGATTCCATGCCCGAATATTCTTTTTCCCATATCCTTTCAGTATCCGCTATCATTGTACGGAGTATTTCAATTGCCTCGTTTTCGTCCCGGGCCCTGCTGAAGCGGGAATATTTTTCAAAAAAATCAGCGGGTTTTTCAGGAAACAGAGGCAGTTCGTCTTCGATCTTTTTTATCCCCTTTCTGGGATAAGTCCCATTCATGATGGCCAGGGCAAACAGCAGATTTTCGGCAATATGCATTCCGAGCAAGGCGGCCCCGGTATCACGTTCCTGTAAATCAAAATGAATGATCTTCGATTTTTCAATACTTTCTTTTGCCCGGGTCCGAACAAGCTCCCTGTTTTTCAGATTTTGCCTTGTCTTTTCCTTTATTCCCTCAACCCGTTTTATATCGCTGTCATCGGCGGCAAAAAGGATTTTTCCGTCCATTAATATGGATATGGTCTGTTCCTCGAGGGCAGCTATCCGTTCCAGCCTTTCCCATGAAACGGGCCATAAATCATAGCCGACGCCGTCAATAATAAACTGGAATCCGAGTTCATACCCTTTTTCGGTTTTAGGCACAAAGAAAAAATCTATATCAGACTGTTTTTCATATCCCCCGGTAACATAGGAACCGTAGCAGATAAACAGGGCTATATCTTCAGGGTAGAATTTTTCGATCTTCTCGGTAATAGTCTGCAGAATAACCGAGGTTTGAATAAAGTCATTATCTATACGCATCGCAGTTTCTCCTTTATTTGCATATACCCGCACTTTAAATTATAATTCATATTTCCAATAAAAGAAACTTTTATTCGTGGCGGGGGTTCAATCAGCCTGCGGCTGGTTCTGTAAGGTATGTAACGGCAGCGTCCGCGACCTGCGAATACCTCGCCGGTTTTGCGGCGTTTTTTATAAAAAACCTATACAAACTAAAGTTTGTATAGGTTCCATGGTATTAAACCCGAGACCAGATCTATGGGAGAACGAAATAGTCCGCTGCTCTGCGGCGGCCTGTTTTATTTTGAAAAGGAGACAGGGATGATACGGCCGGTACAAATACAGGATGCCCGGGAATTGTGCGAAATATATAATTATTATATTGAAAACTCACCGGTTACTTTTGAGGAAGTTCCGGTTTCCGAGGAAGAAATGAAAATGCGGATAAAAAGTATTACGGAAAAATATCCCTGGCTTGTATGGGAACAGCGGGAAGGGATTACAGGATACGCCTATCTCAACTTATGGAAAGAACGGTCGGCGTACCGTTTTTCAGCGGAAGATACGGTTTATCTGAAGACGGACTGCGAGGGCAAAGGTATCGGCAGCGCGCTGCTTTCCGGATTGATAAATCAAACCGCCCAAACCGGTATTCACGCTATTGTTGCGGGCATTACGCTTCCGAACGAAAAAAGCGTGGGACTTCATGAAAAAATGGGCTTCAGAAAAATTGCCCATTTCAGTGAAATAGGAAAAAAATTTGGAGAGTGGCTCGATGTCGGCTATTGGGAGTTGATACTCTGACTTTCCGCCGGGAAAAGGAAACGGCAGGCGGGCAGGAACGGCAATATTGTCTCACGGGCAGACAGGGTAGTATATTGTAAAAGGTGATAAAAAGAATTTGCGGACTGCGTTTCTTTTTATCAAAAAAACCATCTCAAAAGGAGAAATTATGAAAACATCTTTTCGCGTTTTAGTGCTTTTACTGGCATTCACGGCTGTAGCCTTCGCAGGCTGCAAGGAAGAAAAAAAGACCGATCCGCAGGCAGCGCCGGCGCAGCTGTCACAATCGCCCGGGCTGGAACTGACTGTGGAACAGCTTTCCCAATATAACGGGCAGGACGGCAGACCCGCCTATGTTGCGGTAGACGGAATTATCTATGATGTCACGGCAGTGCCAAAGTGGGCGGGCGGAAAACATATGGGCAATACGGCAGGGCAGGACCTGACGGAGGTTATAAAAACAAAATCACCTCACGGAACTTCCGTTCTTTCAAAGCTTCCTGTTGTCGGCAAGCTTATCCAATAGCATTTTACAAGGATGGTAATTATGAAAAAAAGCGTAACATGTATTACGGCTACGCTTCTCGTCCTTTTCGTTTTTTCCGGCTGCAGCAAAGAGACAGCCGGATCAAAGTCCTCACCGGCTGATGATTTCGGGATCAATAATGACGCCATAACAAACATGCTGTTCAATTATGCCGCGAGGTCTTTTGTTCAGGGGGAAATAAGCGAAAATGATCTTTCATTGATTCTTGACTGCGGTGTACAGGCTCCCAGCGCGCGGAACGGACAGCCCTGGCACTTCACTGTACTGCGGGACAATGCTATCGCGAACAGGATAATTCCGGATATTCCGGACGGGAATATTCTGATTATTGTTTCGGGAAAAGGAAACTCCTCTTCGGTTTTCTTTGACTGCGCACTCGCAACGGAGAACATGTATCTCGCTGCCCAGGCCCTGGGTTTGGGATCACGGATATATACCGGTCCGATCAGCGCAATAAACGCAAATTTCAAAGACACCCTTGAAATACCCGCGGGGTTCGATGCTATTTCACTTGTGAGAATCGGGCATATCGAATCTAATCAGGACGGGATGAGTACCGCGTCTCCCCGACTTGAAGCGGAATCAATTATTAATTATAAATAAAATACTCCGCCGCAGGGCAGACCTTCGGTCTGGGGTATTCGCAGGTCGCGGAAGCGGCCGTTAAATCAGTACCTTACAGAACCAGCCGCAGGCTGATTAAACCCTCGCCCCGAATAAATCCATTCCTTATATTCTGTCCGGAAAACATCCGCTTTCCGGACAGAATTTCTCCCGGCGCAGCCGCATGGAGGAAAATCCTGACAACAAGTGTATAGCACCTATACACTGTGATGTTCAAACAGACCGGAATTACCGGTCATACACATAAAAACCGGTTTTTATACACCTTCCGTTTTCCAATTTATATTACGGATAAAAATTGTCCGGCTTCTTCCGGCCGGAGACAATCATGCCGGCCGCGACGACGCAAAACTGAACATACAGAAAACGGAAGTTTTCCGGGATGAAAATATTCGGAACGCCGGATACAGCACTTATCTGATAAAGTTGGTTCGCGCGGGAGGCTCCGGTTCCGGAGGACGAACACCCGCCGCTTTTCCTGCTTCAATTGATTTGAGAAGCCAGGCCATGTTGTTTCCCAGAGTCCGCATTATCTGCAATCCTTCAAGATCCTGCTTTACTTCTTCAGGACTGTTGCCGTGAACCATGTTCCAATATTGTGAAGAAACCACCGGCATATTGCTGATGGTAAAATACTTATTGATCTGATCAAAGGCCGCTGTTGCGCCGCCCCTGCGGCAGCTTACTATTCCGGCAGCCGGCTTGAGGACCAGCAGATGCCGGCCCGCATAAAACAGCCGGTCCATAAAAGAAGTCAGCGCGCCTGATAAGGCCGCAAAATGGACAGGGGATCCGAAGATAAAGCCGTCGAATTCGGGAAGGCGTTCCATTATGGCATTTACATCATCTTCCATAATGCAGCGTCCTGTTTTATTACAGGAACCGCAGCCAAGACAGCCTCTTACCGGCTTTGCCCCAATATGTATGATTTCCGTTTCAATATCCTGACGGTTCAGGGCGTCTGCTATTTCCGACAAAGCAGTGAAGGTACAGCCCTTCTCTCTCGGGCTGCCGTTTATCATCAGCACTTTCATATATTACCCCCTGGCCCGCTCTATTATGGCCCTCATTTTTCCCCGAAAAATCAGGGTTATTTATAGTATACAGCGAATTGCCGGAAAGGGCAATTTTAGGGATGCCCGGAAAGTACAGTAAAACGGGAACCCCAGGCGCAGCCCGTATTTCCTTTCCGGAATATTTGAACATTTTCAGAAGAGCAGCCTGAAACTGATTGTATCAAAAGGCGGATGTCACTTTATATACATCAGACAACAAGATAAAGTGTATAGTTGCTATACACTTTATTTTAGAGAATTGCATCAAAACGGGAATCCCCGGATGACGGTGCAGACAGTCCGGCCGGACTGCGTGGAACCTCATACGCACCTTGTTTTTTGCAGGCTTATATGCGGTTAAGTGAAATGGTTATCTTCAGTTCTTTTTCCGACATGTCCGGGCTTTCGGGAAAGCCCAGCACAAGTCCCGAAACCGGCTTGAAGCCTTCAGGAATTGCCAGCGCTTTCATCAGTGATATATCCGAACTGACCGCGGGGCCCGCGCCCCAGATATATACGCTTCCGAGGCCCTGATCGGTCGCCGCTATCAGCATATTATCGATCAGGCATGACGCGTTCGCGTATTCAATACCGGCGACAGGCATGCTTTCCCGGGACGAAATAATAATTAAGACAGGAGCGCCGTACAGGGGACTTCCGCCCCTGTTCATTATCTTTTTGACAGCTTCGGAAATACGGCCCAGCATTTCCGTGTTCTGTATAACTGTCAGATGGAGGGAATCATACATGCCCATGCCGACCGGCGCGGCGCAGCCCGCGGCAAGTATTGTATTGAGGACCTCTTCCGGGACCGGGTCCGGCTTGTATGAGCGGACTGATTTTCTTCTTGCAATAGCTTTCAGGGTTTCCATTATCATTTCTCCTTTGGCAATATCACTTTTATTTTAAAATACTGATACCGGACCGCGAAGTAAAGCCGAATATTTGCCGCGCAGCAATCCTTCAGTCACTAAAACTTTACATAATAAACGTATTACAAATTTGTTTTCGATGAGACGCGGGTTGCCTGAATGCGTTTGTCTCCGCTGTTTTTACTGAAAAACCCTTTTACACCGGAAACTTAAATTAAGGGACTATGTAAATCTGCATTATTCAAAATTTACCGGTTGCGGTTTTATCAGGGATATCGGTATAATCGGTATATGTTATTTTCAGGAAGGACTATATGACGGAAAAGGAAAAGATGCTTGCGGGGCTGGTCTATAAATCGTTTGATGAGGAACTTTCCGGAGAACGGATCAAGGCAAAAAAACTGGTTCATGAACTGAATAAACTTGAGCCCGACGAATATGAAAAACGCAGGGAACTGTTTTTACTGCTTTTGGGAAAAACAGACGGAGATTTCTGGATAGAAACTCCCTTCCGCTGTGATTACGGATATAATATTTCAATCGGAAAAAACTTTTACGCGAACTTCAACTGTACTATTCTCGACTGTGCGCCCATTGTTATCGGTGATAATGTCATGTTCGCTCCGAATGTCGGATTGTTCGCCGCAGGCCATCCGGTTCACCATGAACCGAGAAACGCCGGAATTGAATACGGTAAACCGATAACCATCGGGAACAACGTGTGGCTGTGTGCAGGCGTTATTGTAAATCCGGGAGTTGAAATCGGAGCGGACACTGTTATCGCGTCAGGCAGTGTTGTTACAAAAAATATCCCCGGAGGAGTAGTCGCGGGAGGAAATCCGTGCCGGGTTCTGCGTTCCATTACCGGAGAAGATAAGAATTATTTTTTCCGCAGGGAACCTATTGAAACCTGAATATTATGGCGGAGAAAAATCTGATGAAAAAAAACCTGCTCTTACCGCGCTGGGTGAACTGCTTATTGACTTTACCCCTGTTCAGACAGGCTATGCAAATCCCTGCTTCGAGCAGAACCCGGGAGGTGCTCCGGCGAATGTTCTCGCGGCGTTTTCAAAACTGGGAGGGCAGTCCTCCTTCATCGGCGCAGTAGGAAAGGATAGTTTCGGGAATTTTCTCGAACAAACGCTTGTTTCGCTCGGTGTAGATATATCAGGTCTCGTGAAAGTATCCGGAGCGGATACGACCCTGGCCTTCGTCCATCTCAGTAAGTCCGGTGACAGATCATTCAGTTTTTACCGGCGTCCCGGAGCAGACACCTGTCTGACCAGGGAAGATATTTCTGCCGGACTTCTTGTAAATTGTGACATCTTCCATTTCGGTTCATTGTCTCTTACCGGTGAGCCGGCCCGTTCGGCGACCCTGTTTGCAGCCGAGGAAGCAAAAAAGCTGAATAAAATTATTTCTTTTGATCCGAACTGGAGGGAACCCCTGTGGCCGGACAGAGAATCAGCAATCAGTCAAATGAAGGCCGGCGTAAAACTGGCTGATGTGATTAAGGTTTCGAATGAAGAAGCTCTGATGATTACCGGTGAGGATAGCATTGAAACTGCCGCGGAATATCTTCTGGCTGAAGGTCCTGCGCTTGTTATCGTAACCATGGGACCGGAAGGATGCTTTTTCTGCCATAAAAACGGGCGGGGCCATGTTCCTGCTTTTGAGGTCACTGTCGCCGATACCACGGGAGCGGGCGACGCTTTCTGGGGGGCGTTTCTGTTTAAACTGGGAGAAAAGTACTCAGCGGATACACTTTCGCAAATATCTGCGGGAGAATTGAAAAAGATATGCGGCTTTGGAAACGCCGCGGGAGCGCTGGCCGCAAGCCGGCGCGGCGCGATTCCCTCCCTCGGAACCTCTGAAGAAATTCTCGCGCTGTACAGCACAGGAAGTTTTTATGAATGAACATATTTTCGGAATATGAAACCGGCTGAAAGCCCATCGTGAAAATGATGATGAAAAACACAGGACACAGACCGCAGATATTTATCTGATAACCTGCCTGATCCACTTTTCGAGATAATGTATCTGCTCGGGAGTATGGAAATAATGCTCTCCCTTGTCCATAACAGTTACATCACAATTATATTTTCCGGAGAATGAATCAAGAATACTTCTTTCCGTCAAATTATCATTTTCTCCGTACAATATGAAAGTTTTACTGTCCCATTTTTTTAGCGGATGATTTCTGACATACTGATAATAATCCCAGGACAGCGTTTCGCCAAAATCAGTTTCAATATTTCCTTTTTCCCTCAGTTGTTCGCTGGAAACATTTGCCCATTTCATCATATTCCGGATTAAGCGTTCCATATCAAGAATCGGGGAAAGAAAAAGACACTCAGTGAATCTGATATCCTGGTACGCAATCAGACTGAAATAGGCGCCAAGACTGCATGCATAAAGCGAAAAACTTTTATATGTATTCCTGAAATACGAATATATAATTTCCAGATCATGTACTCCGTTCTGAAGGTTGTATTGACAGGGTTCATTCTTACGCTCGCCGTGTTCGGGCAGATCAAAACTTATTACCTGATACCCGTGTTGTACCGCAATACGCGCAAAATTTTCAGCCTCTTCCTTTTTGAGTACCTTCCGTGGACCGATATATATAATTTATCAGAACTGGCTCCATACAGAATCGCCGGTATGTTTTCTATTTGTATTTTCTCTTTTTTCACAAACAGTATCCCATATAAAAAAATAATTACGCGCGGAATACCGGGCCTTCTGTATGCGCTATATGTTACGCGGACAATTTTTATTTTATTTCTTTTTTTTCAAGAAAATAAGACAGAAAGAATCCCACTATAACAAGGATGATGCACAGCAGAATATTTGTACCCTGCGGAATGCCGGGAAAGGCCAGCACCAGCGACCCGATAGTAAAACCGAGAACAATAAAGGTCATCGTACCGGTAAAACGGCGGTACAGCCAATGTACCAGACGCGCGAAAAGAATAACGGTAATAAGTATTCCGGCAACTATCTGCAGTCCTATCAGAATATTCAGTTCTCCGACCGCTTCGAGGAGCGGAATATATAATCCGATCGCAATAAAAATAAAGGAAGCGCTGATTCCGGGAATGAGCGAACCGATCGCAATTATGCCTCCTGCTATAACCCATATGCCGGGAATGGAAAGCGCGCGGGAAACCGATTCAGCAGATTCGGCTGACTTTACAAACAGATCGGCATACCGGAACCGGATGAAGGCAAGGACAAGCATAATGCCCATGGCAATGGAAAAGGATATAATCTGGGCGGCGCCGATCCCGTCCTTTTTTGCTTCCCGGTACAGTCCAGGAAGTGTCCCCAGAATAAATCCTGAAAAAAGAAACACAAATACAGTCGCGTAGTCGGAAAAAAAACGTTCAAGGACAAAGGCAAGCAGAACAAAACCGGCAAGCCCGCCGAGGCACAGGGACCAGTGCGTACGCAGAAAGTTTTTTATCTCTCTGACAGGATGCGCAAGTACTCCGGTAATTTCTTCATACAGCCCGAAAACCACTGCCATCGCTGCCCCGGAAATTCCGGGTAAAATCCCCGCTGCGCCGATCAGAATGCCCTGCAGAAATTCGAACAGGAGCCGGTTCATTTGCGCAGCCTCTTCGCCAGCAGGCGGGTTCCTTCCACAATTGCGGAATGTTCTTCATGTGAAATCCGTTCCGCGAGAGTCTGCGCCGTATCACCGGGAAAAACGGGGACCTTCTTCTGCAAAAGAACAGGGCCTGTGTCGCAGCCGGCGTCAACAAGATGTACGGTACAGCCCGATTCCGTTTCGTCCGCGGCCAGAACGGCCTCGTGTACATGATGGCCCCACATCCCTTTTCCGCCGTACCTGGGGAGCAGCGCGGGATGCAGATTGATAATCCGGCCGGAATACTCGGAAATAATATCTCCATTTAGGATAGTGAGAAAACCGGCAAGCACCAGCGCGTCAATATCATATCGCCGCGCAAGTTCAAGAATACGGTCGGAAATAATTCTGCGGGTTTCGGACCGGGGGATTCCGGACGGAGATAAAACCAGTTCACAGGGAAGTTTATGTTTTTCAGCCCGCTCGATCGCATAAATATCTTTTCTGTCAGCAATAACCAAAGCGATTTCATATTTTTCTTCAGGAGGAAAATCACCGGCTTCATTATCGATCAGGGCCTGAAGGTTCGTTCCGCCGCCGGAAACAAGAACCGCTATACGCATACACTACTCCGCCATTGCACCGCTCAGCAGATTGCAGGATAGGACCCGCCGTCCGCGAAGGGTATATTCATCAATAAAAATATATATCTTCTGTTCCTGTTCCGACATATCCGATTTCATATGCCGGAAAACCGGAATCATTCAAAAACTTCATCGCAGTCTGAACATCGTCTTTGCTGACAGCCAGTATAAATCCAATGCCCATATTAAACGTATTGAACATCCGGTCAGGGTCAGCCCCCGACGGACCAGTTCAGCGAAAATCGCGGGAACCGGCCAGCTTTCCTTTTTTATAAAGGAAGCGAGCTTTTGCTCTTCACCGGCACGGGCATACATCCGCGGAATATTTTCATAAAAGCCTCCTCCGGTAATATGCACCATCCCGTGAATGGAAATGTTCTGCAGCAGGCCAAGTACGGGTTTTACATAAATCCGCGTAGGGATCAGGAGTTCTTCGCCGATAGGAATACCATTAAACGGCTCTGACAAATCAGGCACCAGTTTTCTCACAAGGCTGAATCCGTTTGAATGGACTCCGCTTGAAGCAAGACCGATAAGCGCGTCGCCTTCCCTTATTTTCGAACCGTCAATGATCGCCGCTTTTTCCGCGACACCGACAGCGAACCCCGCTATATCATATTTTCCTTCATCATAGAAACCGGGCATTTCCGCGGTTTCACCGCCGAGCAATGCGGCACCGGCCTGAAGACAGCCTTCGGAAACGCCCCGGACAAGGTCGCCCGCAACAGAGGCGTCAAGTTTGCCGCAGGCAATATAGTCAAGGAAAAAAAGAGGCTTCGCTCCCTGGCATAAAATGTCATTTACGCACATGGCGACACAGTCAATTCCCACCGTATCATAGCGGTTCATTTGAAAAGCTATATCCAGTTTGGTCCCTACCCCGTCGGTCCCGGATACAAGCACCGGTTCCCTGTATCCTTCAGGCAGCTGAAACATTCCGGAAAAACTCCCGAGTCCGCTCAGGACGCCGGGAATGGCTGTCCGTTTTGCGCTTTCCTTATAGTTTTGCACGGCCCGGTATCCTTCCTCAACATCAACACCAGCCTGACGGTAATCTATCATTTTGAACCCCTTATCATGCGGAACAGAAAACACAGGGAAACAGTTCCCCGGTTATTGTATACTCCTTGAAGTTACATTATCTGACTACAAAGACCTCTTTCCTACTTCGCCGATCATTGATATAGGATATTCTCCAAGAAAACATCCCTGACAGTATCTGCAATTTGTTGAATTCGACGCCACCGTGCTTCCGTTTTTAGAGGCATGCTGATGGGAATGCAGTTCCCTGGTCTGATCATCTTCATATTCGCAGGACTGGAGGGCTTCTATCATGCCTTCCATTGAAATAAAGGCCAGCGAATCGGCCCCTACCGAAGCACATATCTCATCACTATCATGTTTTGATGAAATGAGGTCGGCGCGCGCGGGCGTGTCTATGCCGAAATAACAGGGATAACGGACAGGAGGAGACGAAATACGGAAATGCACTTCCTTCGCGCCTGCCTTCCGCAGAATCTGTATAAGCCGGCGGATAGTTGTACCCCTGACAATGGAGTCATCAATAATTATTACCCGCTTGCCGTGTACATCGCTTTTCAGGGCATTCAGCTTCACAAATACCATTTGCTCCCGCTCTTCCTGACTGGGCGCGATAAAGGTCCTTCCGATGTATTTGTTTTTGACAATTCCCATTGCATAGGGAATTCCTGAGGCTTTTGAATAACCCATGGCCGCGCCCAGCCCGGAATCCGGAACACCGATAACAACATCGGCAACAACTCCCGATTCCCTTGCAAGAACCTCGCCCATTTTTATCCTGGCTTCCTGTACGCCGATCCCGTCCATAATTGAATCCGGCCGGGCAAAATATACATACTCGAAAATACAGGTCTTTTTTGCCGTTTTTTCACCGAACTTAAAGGAGAGAACGCCGTCATCATTAATGATAACAATTTCGCCCGGCGCTATATCGCGGACAAGTTCCCCGCCGATCGCATCAATCGCGCAGGATTCACTGGAAAGAATCCAGCCGTTCGGAACCTTGCCCAGGCACAGGGGCGGATCCCGTTGGGATCGCGGATTCCTATCAGTGTTTTTTCAGTCATAACACAGAGCGCGAAAGAGCCTTTAATAAGCTGAATGGTATCGGTGATCGCCCGGTCCAGCCCTTTTTTATAATTTTTTGCTATCAGCTTTATGATAACTTCGGAATCGCTGCTCGAAGTAAAGGTCGAGCCCGTTTCCTCCAGAAACTCCTTCATAGGTTCCGCATTGACCAGGCTGCCGTTATGGGAGACGGCCAGAGTCCCGAGCTTTGAGCGCGAAACAAAGGGCTGGGCATTATCAATGCTTGCCTTGCCTGAAGTAGAATACAGCACGTGGCCTATTGCGATATGTCCTTTCAGCGCGGTAAGGTTTTCCTTGTTGAACACATCACCTACAAGGCCCATGTCCTTATGATGCTCAATGTTCTCCCCATCCGATACCGCTATGCCGGTACTTTCCTGTCCCCTGTGCTGCAGAGACTGGAGAGCGTAGTAGGCCAGTTTCGAGGCGCTGTCATCATGATCAGAGAGATAAATCCCTATAACCCGCAGGATTCTTTGAGCTTATCGTCCTCCGCGGTAAAATTATTCATCATACACCACTTTATTTTGTGCAAATACCGGAAATTCCGGTGTTACACAGGATAAACGGTGTCCGGCCAGTCAAGCAGGAGAGGACACCGCAGCCTGTCAAAAATTATCATGGAATAACAGTGTAACAAAACAGTTATTCCGCCAAGCCGTTTTATACCCAAAACGTTTACCGAAAATGAATCAATCCGGTTTCAGAACCGAAAAGATTCTGAAACCGGCCCAGCAAAAAAATTATTTTGAAATACGGTTAAAAATTTCGATATACGCTTCTTTTATATTGCCAAGGTCCCGCCGGAAGCGGTCCTTGTCGAGTTTTTCATTTGTTTTAGCGTCCCAGAACCGGCAGGTGTCCGGGGAGATTTCATCAGCAAGAATAATCTTACCGTCAGAAGTTTTTCCGAATTCAAGTTTGAAATCAATAAGCCGGATACCCCGCTGCGCAAAAAATTCGGACAGGATTTTGTTTATTTTTTCCGTCTGCGCGTAAATTTCCTTCAATTCCTTCCATGTTGCGGCCCCGATTGCGACCGCGTGGTAATCATTTATCAGGGGATCGCCGAGGGCATCGTCCTTATAGGAAATTTCAAAGATGGTTGTTTTAAGTTCCGAACCTTCGGGAACCGCCAGACGCTTGGAAAAACTGCCGGCGGCGACATTTCTGACAATGACTTCCAGGGGAATAATGGATACTTTTTTACAGAGCATCTCCCTGTCGGAAAGCTTTGCTACAAAATGGGATTTAACGCCCTTTTTTGCCAAAAGTTCGAACAAGCCGGACGCAATATTATTGTTCAGAACGCCCTTTGATTCTATCTGGCCTTTTTTTTCTCCGTTAAAGGCCGTGGCGTCGTCCTTATAATCAATAATTACAAGATCGGGATAATTAGTCGCAAATATTTTCTTTGCCTTACCCTCATACAGCTGGTCACCCTTTACCAGCCCCTTGATCACAGCTTCCGTTTTTTTATCCATAGTAAAAACCTCTTTTTTAAACCGCGCGGCGGCTTAAGTTGAAACCTTGCTCCAGTATAATTGCTTTACCTGTTTTATTCCACTGACCGTTGAGCTTCTTTCAAAACTCGGTTAGTTTTAAAAGAAGCTTTTCAAAGAAAAATCTATTTCGTTATATCTGATAGAAATCGATTTTTTTGCTACGTCTAAGGTCGCAATTTCAAAAGTTTCTCAGTTTTGAAATTGCCTCCGTTTTCTATGCCAGGACAAAAGGTCCCATATTGGCCCGCACATCATCCTGCAGTTTCTGCCGGAAGTCCAGAAGTTTTTCCCTGAGTCCGGGATATTTAACCGCGAGAATTTCGACGGCGAGATAGGCCGCGTTCGCGGCATTATTCATGCCGACCGCGGCAACCGGTATCTGCTTGGGCATCTGTACGACGGACAGAAGGGAATCGAAACCGGCGACCGAACCGCCGTCAATCGGAACGCCT
The DNA here is from genome assembly GCF_022376835.1 of Brucepastera parasyntrophica. Lineage (GTDB taxonomy): Bacteria > Spirochaetota > Spirochaetia > Treponematales > Treponemataceae > Brucepastera > Brucepastera parasyntrophica. The sequence goes on along the minus strand of NZ_CP084606.1, from coordinate 2,479,459 downwards.
ATTACCGGCAGGACCGTAAGGGATGCCACAACTCCGGGCAGCGCGGCTGAGAGACCCGCACCCGCGATAAAAACCTCTGTCCCATTTTTTTCAGCCGCCCGGACGGTTTCCGCAAGCAGTTCCCCCGCGCGGTGCGCCGATATAACATAGGATTCATTTTCCACGCCGAATTCAGTAAGCACGGCAGCAGCTTTTTTCATTATATCTGTATCTGATTTTGATCCGAAAAAAATTGTGACTTTCATAAGTGAATATATCATAAATACGGATAAGCTTTCAAGATACCTTTCCCGGGCGGCATTTCCCGGATTTTCCGCATATAAGGTTTTCCGCCCGGAAAATCAGGTTTCAAGGGCCGGAATAATGCGGGTTTCCGGGGGTTTCAGCGTAAATAAATAATTTTTTGTTATATATACGGGTTCTTGTATCTTTTCACCGGGGGAATTGTTACATTGATAAATAATTCCACAGAAAAATTGAGGGTGGTAAATGAACAACGAACAGCTTTCCTTAGGTAACTTGCAAAAAGTGGATGTTTTGAGTCTTGAACATTTTCAACAGACTATTCCTGACTGGGACACGGCAAAAAACAGGATTTTTCCTTTTTTCGAGCCGGTTGATACTGAAGCTGCTTCAAGGGGAGATATCGTTCCCCTGAACTTTGCCTCACCGCTTTCACAGCTGATGTCAAGTTCGCTGAAAATGAGCCTGGCCCTTTTTTACGGCGGTTCGGTCATTCCCCTGTCCCAGGCCCTGATCCAGGAATGGTCCATAAACCTCGCCACCATCCGCCTTGCGATGGATACCAACATGGCAAAGCTGGCTTCCTCAGGACGCTTTCAGTCCCACACGAGAGGAGATATTTCTTATTACAGCGTCCATTCCGGGATTTCCCCGCTTAATTCGATTTTACCCTTTTACACGCCTTTCCAGGAAACCTGCGCCGCTCTTTTCGGCTCTCCCTTTTATTTTACAGTGCCGGAAAGAAGAACCGTCATTCTCTTTGACCGGGAAGGCATAATGCATTATCAGAAACTTTTCAAGGATGATATCTATCTGACCTATGAAACCTCGACACACCCGCTCTCCACCGAGATTTTTGAAGTGTCCGAGTCGGGAGTTTTACCGGTTTTCAGATAAACACAGGCTTTTTATACACTGTAAATGAATCTTTTCATGGACTTGTTTGAAAAAACATGTATATACTGGTATAGTAATTATACACCTCTTTTTGCTGCACTTTATTGAGAAAATCTCCGAAATTATGTATATATGTTGTATAACAATCTCTATGACAAAGGAATAATTTATGGGAACAAAAGCCGAATCGACTTCTCTCATTCCGGTTATTAATATTGATTCAGAAAAATGCGTCAACTGTCACACCTGCATATCGGTCTGTCCGGTTAAATACTGTATAGACGGTTCCGGAGAGAAAGTAACGATAAATCATGATCTGTGCATAGGCTGCGGGAACTGCATTGAAGCCTGCACGCACGATGCCAGATCCATCCTTGATGATACCGAAGAATTTCTTGACGCCCTGGCCCAAAAAGAACCCCTTATCGCTATTGCGGCCCCGGCAATTGTCGCGAGCTTTCCCGGACAGTATAAACGGCTGCTGGGCTGGCTGAAAAAACAGGGGGTTGAGGCCTGTTTTGACGTAAGTTTCGGCGCCGAACTGACCATAAAGTCCTATCTTGAATATATAAAACAGATTGACCCGAAAATGGTCATCTCCCAGCCCTGTCCGGCAATTGTTACATATATCGAACTGTACCAGCCGGAGCTTCTCCCCTATCTTATCCCCATGGACAGCCCGATGCTGCATACCATAAAGATGATAAAGGCCTTCTATCCGCAGTACAGCAAACATCGGATTGTGGCCCTGTCGCCCTGTGTGGCCAAACGCAGGGAATTTTCGGAAACCGGCGTCGACGTTCTTAACGTGACCTATAAATCACTCGATTCGCTGCTGAAGCTGAGAAATGTTAACCTTGCCTCGGAGCCCGAAGCTGAATTCGATAATCCCGAAGCCGAACGCGCCGCCCTGTTTTCCATTCCGGGCGGCCTCATGCGGACGGCGATGAGGGACCTTCCCGGCATTGATTCACGGACCCGCAAAATAGAAGGAACGGACATTATTTACAAATACTTTGAGGGCCTGCCGAAGTCTGTCAAGGAAAATATAAATCCGCTCCTTATCGACTGCCTGAACTGCGAGCTTGGCTGCAACGGAGGCCCCGGAACCCTGAAAGAAGGTAAATCGGCCGATGAGCTTGAGTATCCCGTTGAAAAGGTCAGTCTGGAACATGAAAAACATTACGGAGGCGCCAAAATGTCCCGGGAAAAAGCCCATAAAAAAATGGGAAAGGTCCTTTCCGAATACTGGAGGCCGAATCTGTACCGCAGGAATTATGTCAACAGATCAGGGAATTATATGCTGAAACAGCCTACGGACAGCCAGATTTCCCAGATATACCAGACAATGCTGAAAACAAAAAAGAGGATGAACTTGACTGCGCGTCCTGCGGATACCGAAGCTGCCGGGGTATGGCGGTTGCCATTTTTAACGGACTGAACAGAAAGGAACACTGTCACGTATATACGGAGCATGTGCTTGAACAGGAGCAGAATGTCATTATAGATTCCTCTCTCCAGCTCGGAAATTCCATCAATTCAGCCGCCGGTCTTGTTTCTTCCGTCCAGAACGATCTGAAGGAACTGCAGGCCCAGAGCGAGGCCCAGTTCGCCGCGGTCAGCCAGTCGGCGGCTTCAGTGGAAGAGATTATAGCGTCCCTTTCCAATGCCTCCCGTATTGCTTCGAGCAAGCGCGTTCAGATTGACAGGCTCGCCCAAACCGCCGCCACGGGTGAACGGGAAATGACCAATGTTATGTCAGCCATGGAAACCATGTCAAAAGATGTTTCAAATATCGGCGGAATGCTTTCCATTATTCATGATGTCGCGGCCAAAACAAACCTGCTCGCGATGAACGCTTCGATAGAAGCCGCCCACGCGGGTTCTGCGGGAAGGAGTTTTGCTGTAGTCGCCCAGGAAATCCGGAAGCTCGCCGAAACCACCGATAAAAACGCGGGAAGTATTACGGGTTCACTCGATATGCTGGTCAAGCAGATAAAGGCATCCGGAGACAAAACAATTCAGACAGGAGGAGACATAAAGGCAATGTCCGAAGATGTTTCCGAAATGGCAAATGAAATGTCCGCGCTTATAAATTCCCTTGATGAAATTTCCCTGGGAGGCTCGGAAGTTGCGGAGGCCATTTCCTATCTGAGGGAAATATCGTCAAAGGTCAAGGATTTTTACGATTCCATGTTTACAGGCGTTACACATATCTTCAGCAAGATAAATGAAATAGAAAAAATCTCGAACAATACCCGCACTACAATTGAAGCCTTTGCCAAGGAATAGATCAAAATGAATTATCGGCGAAAGCGGAGGGAGACCGGCCGCTTTTGCCGGCTATTCAGACAAATGGTTCGTTAGTTTAAATACTTGAACGATACCCCTGTTTTCTTTGTCATTTTTCAACGGCAAAGAAAACAGGGACGGATATAGTCTAAACCTGCCAAACCATTTTGGCGGAAACTGCTTTCTCCTTGTTCAGGTTTTTTGTGTAATAAGCCATCAGGGTAACCACACCAATCGCTACCAGCAGTTCAGTCAGGGGCATGGCGAACCACATGGCGTCGCCGCCAAATACCATCGGCAGAACAAAAATAAGGACACCGCTTACAATGAAGCCCCGGGATATGGACACAGCGAAGGAGGCTCCCGGTTTGAGAAGGCTCTGGAAATAGTATGCGGAAAAAACGTTAAGCGGCATCAGAATAAAGGACAGGCAGTAGCGCCGGATAATGACCGGCGCAATGGCGAGTACGCTTTCTGTCGGCGTCATAAACAGGCGGATAAACCCGTTGGGGAAAGCAAGCGTCACTGCGGTCCATGCAATACTGAAAAAGGCCACTGTCCGCAGGGCGTATTTCAGGGTTTCCCTAATACGCTCCCACTGTTTCGCGCCGTAATTGATGGACAATATCGGCTGAGCCGCCTGTCCCACACTGTAGGCGCAGCACTGGACTATCGTACTGATATTGACAATAATGCCGTACACCGAGAGCGCGTCCGTACCGGCATAACGGAGGATTTGCCGGTTGAACAGCATGGTCAGAATCCCCATTGCTATGTCGACAAAGAAGGTAGAAAAGCCGGTTACAGCAATGAGCCGGGACTTCCGGATAAGGCTGTTTGGTTTTACGAGCTTTAGCGTATTCTTTTTGCTTTTGAAGTGGGTCAGCATAATGAGCAGAGAAACCGTGCCGCCAATCGCGGTGGCCAGGCCTGCTCCGAAGATTCCCATGTCCAATGTGAATGTAAAGAAAACGTCGCCAATGGCGTTCAGAATGCCAGTGGTAAGCACCGCCGCGGTAGCAAGGCCCGGGTTATTGTCGTTTCGCAAAAAGGCGGCCAGCATCTGGTTGAAGATGAAAACCGGCACAACGTATTTCAGGGGTTTCAGATAATCCAGCGCGAGGGGAAGCAGGGTCTCTTCCGCGCCGAACAGCATGAGCAGTTCTTTATCAAAGAACATGACCAGCAGCCAGCTTATCATGGCCAGAATAGAAGTACCGATGAGCGCAGTGGTAAAAAGCGAATTGGCGGTGCCGTCATTTTTTGACGCGTTACCTTTGACCGAGCTGTACAGGACCGATCCGCCGATGCCGGTCAGCAAACCGAGGCTATAGATGATGTTCCATACGGGGGCTACTATTGCCAGAGCCGCGGTGCCGTTCGGCCCTTCATACTGGCCCACAACGACCATGTCCACAATGCTGTAGATTGAGCTGATCAGGGCGCTGCCAAACGCGGCGGACAGATATTTGAAGTAGAGCGGCCGTATTTTTTTTTGCAGCAATTCCATGTAAAAATCCTCCTTTAAACATAAAAAAAGCCGGACAAGGTACAGGAATTTCACCTGTCACCTTATCCGGCTTATCATTTCATTGAATGATTTGCCTCCGAGTGAGCAAAATGTAATATAGTTTATGTTTGCCGGAAAGTCAATAATTTATTCTGAATACAGCTGCCAAAATATCATTTTATATACCCTGTCTGAAACGGTTTTGAATCTTTTTTCAAAGAGTTCCAAAGGAAATTGCCGGCTCCTCCGGCACTCACTGTTTCCGCATAACCGCTGTTACGGGATAAAAACCTACACATACCATTGTGTAGGTTTTTACACAATGGTATGTGTAAAAACCACGCAAAGCCGAACAAATACGGGCCGGGTAATACAACGCGGGTCATCCCGGTATGGCAGGTATTGCGAACGTCTGTCTAATACTCATACTTCTTTTCGCGCAGGGCAAGCTGCTCTATTTTTTCAAAAAAGTCAGGGTATTGGGCCGCCTTCAGATCGGCGTATTTCTTTTTGTCATCATTTCCGCATTCTTCTATTATTTTCTTTTTTATCATGTAATACTCGGCAAAGGCGTCAGGATGGACGCTGAGATAATCGCGGAACAGAATATGGCGCCGCAGTTCAGGACTGTCCGCCGGGCAGACATAGAGGTTATGGGCTATCCTATCGAGGACTTCATGGCATACTGTTCCGCCTCTGCGGAAAGCTTCCCGGCCGCTTATGCCGAGATCGCCTTCGTGAAGGTAGCCGAGCGATTCCAGTTCTTTTTTTATTACCGGAAAATCACTTGTGGCTTTTATAATGATATCAATATCAATGACAGGCTTTGCGCACATGTTTTTGACGGCGGTACTGCCGACATGTTCAATTCCGGTATACGCACCCGTATTTTCTTCAAGAACTTCTTTTATTTCCCTGAACCGGCAGGGCCAGTCAGGATTATAGTCGGTAATTACCATGCCGGACAGGGGATCATTTTTTCATGGATTCGGCGCTGATAATAGTGTTTTTCCCCTCCAGCTTTGCCTTGTACAGCGCCTGGTCGGCGGCTTTTATGAGATTTTCTATATCAAGCGCGCACCCGGGAAAGGTGGCGGTCCCGGCTGAAAATGTAATATGGTTTTTGTCAAAAACAGGACTTTCGCTTGATGTTTTCTGAATCCGGGAAGCAAGGCTGGTCACCCCGTCCGAGCCGGTTTCGGGGAGAATAATGAGAAACTCCTCTCCGCCGTATCTGCAGACAATGTCTTCCTCCCGCACGCAGTTTTTCATTATCAGGGACAGCTCCTTGAGGACAATATCTCCGAACTGGTGTCCGCGGGTATCGTTTATTTTTTTGAAATCGTCTATGTCAAGGATGCATACGGACAGCTCTTTATTGTGTCTGCTGCAGCGGAAAAATTCCTTTTTCAGGATCAGGTCCATATATCTGCGGTTAAAAGTTTCCGTCAGGCTGTCAATCATGGCAAGCTGTTCGGTTTGTTTGAAAACGTGAATTTCAATAAGCATCGGAGAGGTCATGATATGGTTAATGTTGGTAAAGTAATCGACAAGTGCGAGATGTATTCCTATATCCCTGCCGAGGGCGTTTTTCAGGTCCTGGGCATTTGCCGCTATCATTTTGCAGTGTTCGATCGCATCTTCCTCTGTAAATTCCAGATGTACAAAAGATTCGAGAAGCTGGGCAAAGGAAATTTCCGGCGAAAAAACAAGGTGCTGGTTATAATAAGGCTCGCCTTCTATCAGCTGGTACATTTCCGCGCGCAATTTGGCCAATTCTCTTTCCGTCATATCCGGTTCCTTTTAAATAAGCAAAAAAGGCGTATGCAGCGATTATGGGCATACCCATGATAAAACAGTCCCTGCATTTAAAAGTATAAGTTCTTTTAGGGGGGTTGTCGAGTAAACTTGGGAGCTTTTTTTAAAATTTCCGCGCAGAACGGAAAAAACATGCGGCCGATGCAGGTCCTTATTCGGCCAGGGTGAATCCCGCTTCGGATATTGCGGAAGCCAGTTCCGCAGAAGCTATATCCCGCCCGGATGTTATGGACGCGGAGCCGGAATCGAGGTTAACCGAAACCTTGGTAACACCTGGTATATTTTTCAGGGCATTTTCCACACGCTTAACACAGTGGCCGCAGCTCATTCCGCTGACCTGTATTGTCTTTGTCATTTGAGACTCCTTTTTTTGAAAAAATTAAGCCGCAGCGCATTCAGCACTACCGATATTGAACTGAGACTCATTGCCGCCGCGGCAAACATGGGATTCAGTGTCCATCCGAAAAACGGGAAAAAAACACCGGCCGCAAGGGGAATGCCGAGAGAATTATAAATGAGGGCCCAGAAGAGGTTCTGTTTAATGTTTCTTATTACCGCTTTTCCGAGCTGGAGCGCGGTAACAGCATCACGGAGATCACTCCGGACAAGAATTATGTCGGCGGAACCGATGGCAATATCGGTCCCGGCGCCTATTGCGATGCCAATATCCGCCGAAGCCAGGGCAGGCGCGTCATTTATTCCATCGCCGATCATGGCGGTCTTTTTCCCGTCTGCGCGTATCCGCATAACTTCTTTTGCCTTATCTTCGGGGAGCAGGTTTGCGAACACACGGTCTATTCCCGTTTCCCTGCGGATTGCTTCGGCTGTACGTTCGTTGTCGCCGGTCAGCATAACAACTTCAATATTCATTTTGTGCAGGTCCGAAACCGCTTCCGCGCTTCCTTCCTTTATGGGGTCCGCTACGGCGATTATGCCTATAAGAGCGCCCTTATCGCCGGATTTTTCCGCAGGTTTTCCGGCAAAGAAAGCTGTCTTTCCCGAATCGTTCAAATCATGTATCGCGGCGGCAAAGGCCGCGGTGTCTATTCCGCGCTGTTCCATAAACTGTATGTTGCCGGCGATATATACGGTTCCATTAACCGTACCCTCTATGCCAAGTCCCGGGTTTGCCTTAAAACCGGTAACCGGAAACAGCTCCAGCTTTTCTTTTTCCGCCGCCGAGATAATAGCTGAGGCCAGGGGGTGTTCGGAGGCCTTTTCAACTGACGCGGCAATTGCCAGGAGATCAGAACGGGAGACGCCTTCCGCCGGAAGGACATCCGTTACTTCGGGCTTCCCGGCGGTAATGGTTCCCGTTTTATCAAGTATAACGGTATTGACGGAATGGGCCGTTTCAAGAGCTTCAGCGTTTTTTATAAGGATGCCGTTCTGGGCCCCTTTGCCGGTACCGACCATAATCGCGGTGGGGGTCGCGAGGCCGAGCGCACAGGGGCAGGAAATGACCAGGACTGAAACGGCGGTTGAAAGTATAAAGGAAACGGATTCGCCCCGGATAAGCCAGAACAGGGCGGCCCCGAGAGCGATGAGTATAACGGCAGGAACAAAATAGCTGCTGATCCGGTCGGCCATCCGGGAAATGGGGGCCTTTGAAGCGGAGGCTTCTTCGACAAGGCTGATAATCCTTGCTATGGTCGTATCGTCGCCTACCCGGTCAGCCCGGAAAGTAAAACTCCCGGTCAGATTTGTCGTGGCGCTCCAGACCTGACTTCCGGTCAGTTTTTCAGCGGGCATGCTTTCGCCTGTTATCGCCGACTCATCAATAGAAGAACTCCCTTCTATAATTGTGCCGTCAACAGGAATCTGCTGTCCGGGCCTGATTATAATGGTGTCTCCGATCCGGATCTGTCCGACAGGGACCTGTATTTCTTTTCCGTCTTTCAGGATCATGGCGCTTTGCGGCCTGAGTTTTACCAGTTTTGTTATAGCATCGGAAGTTTTATTTTTTGCCCTGGACTCGAGAGTTTTCCCCAGTGTAATCAGGGACAGGATCACCGCGGCGGATTCAAAATACAGATCCATTGCGTACCGGTTAACCATTTCAGGATCATTATGTCCGAGACCGTAACCTATGGCGAATATTGCGGCTATTCCGTATACGGTTGCCGCGGCTGAACCAATCGCTATGAGAGAGTCCATATTCGGAACAGCGCGGAAAAGATTCTTAAAGCCTTTTATAAAGTAAACTCTGTTCACATACAAAACAGGAAGCAGGAGAAGAAACTGGGAAAAAGCAAAAATGAGGGAATTTTCCGTGCCATGAAATATCGGCGGGAGCGGCCAGCCGGACATATGCCCCATCGCTATATAAAAAAGAGGCAGCGTAAAGGCAAAAGAAACAATGAGTCTTGTTTTCATCTGCTTTACTTCGGTATTAGCAGCGCTCGGGGATTGTTTTTCATCCGCGGATTCCTTTCCGGCGGCGGAAGTATTTGTATTCCCGGAAGTCTGCAGAGAAGCTCCATACCCCGCTTTTTCCACTGCGGAAATAATTCCGGCGGCATCAAGCAGTGAATCGTTATATTGAACAGTCATGCTGTTTGTCAGTAAATTGACGGAAACCTGCTCGACACCTTCCAGTTTTGCAACTGATTTTTCAACAAAAGAGGAACAGGCTGAACAAGTCATTCCGGTTACAGCAAATTTCTGGTTTTCCATTGTTATCCCTATCTTACTTTCATGGTACGGCCTGTGCGGTTAAAGGTCAAGCCCCATTTATACCAAACCATGTATAAGGCTTTTTTGAAAAGACACCGCCCGGCAAAAGCCCGGGTTATGATGCATTTGGACTGCCGGTCTATATCCGTATATTTTCGTTCCATTCTTCATACAGAAGGCCGTATTTCAGTTCATCATAAATTATATTGCCCCTGGGACGGCTTCGGCGTATGGTGCCTTCTTTTTTCATTCCAAGCTTTTTCATAACTTTTTCCGAAGCCTTGTTTTCGAGCTGACAGCGCGCGTTTATTTTTTTAACATGATGGGTATTAAAGCAGAGTGAAACAAGTTTTGCGGCGGCCTCTGTCGCATAGCCCGCGCCCCAATTCTCGTCAATGAGAAAATATTCTATTTCAGCGGCAAACGGTTTTTGATGATAAAATTCAAGTTCATAACCGGCAAATCCGATCAGGTTCTGCTTGTCTTCCCTGCTGAAAACAAGGAAGGGATACATGACAGGATTGTTTCCGGAACTTTCAGCAAGGATGGTGTCAAAATACTCCCGCATTTCTTTTTCTGTTTGTATTATATCCCGGTAAAAAACTTCATGATTTTTTCATCGGTAAAAATCCGTGCCGCAGGGGAATAATCAGACGGCTCCATTTTCCGGAGCAAAAGCCTTTGCGTGTAATACATACATATCCTTTTAATCAGAAATCCGGTTTTTTGTTCTTCAGTATACCATATATTCTGCCGCCCGAAAAACCGGCGGGATAAAAAACCTGCTATAATAAAATATACAGCGCGCGGGCCATCAGGAAAAGCCTCAGGAGGGGTTTGCCGCGGAAAACGGCCGGGGGATGTGCGGGGAAACCTGCCGGTACGTATGCCGGCAACGATTACACTCTTCCGTTTTACCCCCCTATCTTTTTCACGAAGCAATAGCTATATTATAAATATGTAAGAATTCCGGAATTTTCCGGAGCAGGTCTTTTTCCGGTCCGGCGAAATTTTTCAAAAGCGGGCCGGTTTCGGCAAATCCAAAAATGTTGTTGTTTTTGTTTCAAATCGGGGTATTATTATATAAATGAGGGGCGTCACATGAATATAGCCGGGATCCTTTTAATAGCTGGTTATTTTCTCAATTTTGTATTCATTATCTTCATTTTATTTTTTGAGCAGGGTGACTCCGCCCGGCGGTTCAGCTGGCTTATGGCGATTGCCTTTATTCCTATCGCCGGAATATTCCTTTATATACTTTTTTCGGGGAATTTCTTTACCCGGAATAAACGCATGGTTGACGCTATCAATCAGGTAAACGGCTATTACAGCACGATCCTGCCCACACAAAAGGAAGAAATTTTTGCGGCATTCAAAACCGATGACGGCAAATACTTCAAGGATTGGGCATCCCTTATCCGCCTGAATCTGCTGTACGGAAAAAGCCCGCTCAAGGAAGATAACACCGTATTCTTTTTCAAATCCGGGGAAGAAAAATATCAGGCCCTGTTTGCCGAACTTGAAAAAGCGCAAAAAACAATTTTTCTTTCATATTTTATTATCAAAAAAGATGTGACCGGAAAACGGCTGATTGAAATCCTGACAAAGAAGGCGGAGGAAGGCGTCAAAATACGGTTGCTGTACGATCATGTAGGATCCCTGTTTACTTCCAGGACTCTCTTTACCCCCTTAAAAAGGCGGGAGGAATGGTCCATACTTTTTATCCGGTTTCTCTCATCAATCCTTTTTCAATCAATTACAGAAACCACCGCAAAATAGTAGTAATAGATCATTGCATCGGTTATTTCGGTGGAATAAATATCGGCGATGAATACGCAAACGCAGACCAAAAACAGAAATACCGGCACTGGCGGGACACCCATATCAGAGTTACCGGTCCTACAGTGCAGTTTCTTGAAAAACAATTTCTGGTCGACTGGTATACATCTTCCACAAAGAACCAGAAACTTCTGGAGGAAATAGGCAGCGATACTACAAAGCAGCAGCTGGAGTGCTATAATACGGATAATAATGCTTCGTATCTTCCGCTCCGGACCAAAACAGAGAACGTCCCTGTCCAGCTTATTTCAGCCGGGCCGGACGAGCCGAAAGACGATGTGATACGGGACGCGCTTGTCCACACAATTTCCCGCGCAAAAAAGTCGGTCTATATTGAATCACCCTATTTTACACCGGACACGGTATTTTTCAGCACGTTAAAAATTGCCGCTCTTTCAGGCGTCGATGTTCAGGTGGTAATTCCGGGCGATTGGGACAAATGGTATGTAAAAAAAGCGGCCATGCCCTATATCAGGGACCTGCAGGCCTATGGTGTAAAATTCTGGTTTTATCCCGGATTCATACACGCAAAAATGTTTATCGTTGACGAAACAATTGTAACGATAGGTTCCACAAATGTCGACAACAGAAGTTTTTCCCTGCATTTTGAACTTAACGCTTTTTTCTATTCAAAGGAATTCTGCCGAAAATGTGTCGATATGTTTTTTGACGACAGAAATATTTCCGAACCTGTTACCGCAGACTATTTCAAATATGTTTCAATTTTCCGGTACGCGTCATGGAATTTCTGCAAACTGTTCGCGCCCCTGATGTAAACGTCAAACCGGCCTGTTCTTCCGGTATGGTAATCTTGATTCACTGTGGCGATTACGTTATCATGTTTGTATATTAATTTGTAATATGTCAATTATACATTCAGGAGACAGCTATGACCCTATCAGCTCTGCAGGCCGCCCGGTATACATATCAGCCGAAAATGCCTGCCATTCTTTCGGAAAAACTTGCGAACATTAAAATTGAAGAGGGAAAACCGACCCAGTCGATTGCCAACCAGGACGAACTGAAAAAAATCTTTAAGAACACGTACGGGAAACCTTCGGTAACTTTTGTGAAGGGAAAAAATCCTTCGGTAAACAAGCTGCTGCGGGTAGGCGTTATTCTTTCCGGCGGTCAGGCTCCCGGAGGACATAACGTTATCGCGGGATTATTTGACGGAATAAAAAAAGGAAACGCGGCTTCGAAGCTGTATGGTTTTCTCGGCGGGCCTTCCGGACTTGTCGAAGGAAAATATGTTGAAATAACAAATAAGTTAATTGATGCGTACCGCAATACTGGCGGATTTGACATAATAGGATCAGGCCGTACAAAAATCGAAACACCGCAGCAAATTGCGGCTTCTGTCGAAACGGCTAAAAAAATGAAACTCGATGCCGTTGTAATTATCGGCGGAGACGATTCAAACACAAACGCGGCCCTTCTGGCCGAGCATTTTGTCGCGGGCAATCTGAAAACCCAGGTTATCGGTATCCCGAAAACAATCGACGGGGACCTGAAAAATAATGTGATTGAAACATCCTTTGGTTTCGATACGGCAACAAAAACATATTCCGAGCTTATCGGTAATATCGAACGCGACGCAAACAGCGCAAAAAAATACTGGCACTTTATAAAAGTCATGGGCCGGTCCGCAAGTCACATCGCGCTTGAATGCGCGCTCCAGACACAGCCGAACATCTGTCTGATCTCCGAAGAAATTGAAGCTAAGAAAATGACGCTCCGGCAGATAACCGATTACATCGCGGATATCATTGCCCGGCGCGCCGCTAATAATGAAAATTTCGGCGTTATTATTATTCCTGAAGGGCTGGTGGAATTTGTTCCTGAAATGAAAAAACTGATAGCCGAACTTAATGATCTTATGGCGGTCAAGGCGGCTGAATTTAACAAGCTGGCGGATTTTAACGCCCAGTCAGCCTGGCTCGGAAAAAATCTTTCGAAGCCGGCAGCGGCGGCATTCAATACTCTGCCCGCGGACATAGCAAAGCAGTTTCTGATGGACCGCGACCCCCACGGAAATGTGCAGGTTTCCCGGATTGAAACGGAAAAACTGCTCATCACACTGGTAGACGCAAAACTGAAAGCAATGAAAAAAGGCGGAAAATATAAAGGGTCTTTCAGCGCTTATAACCACTTTTTCGGCTATGAGGGACGCTGCGCATTTCCGTCAAACTTTGATTCCGACTACTGTTACGCGCTGGGGTTCAGCGCATTTATCCTCATTGTAAACGGCCTTACCGGATATCTTTCTTCCGTACGTAACCTGACGGCGCCCGCAAAAGAATGGATCGCGGGAGGGATACCGCTCACTATGATGATGAATATGGAACAGCGCCACGGTTCCCAGAAACCGGTAATCCGGAAAGCTCTGGTTGAACTTGACGGAAAGCCTTTTAAAACCTTTGAGAAAAAGAGAGAGGAATGGGCCGTTAAAACCAGCTATACTGTTCCCGGAGCCATCCAGTATTACGGCCCGGACGAAGTATGTAATCAGCCGACCAAAACCCTGATTATCGAAAGGGGAATGCCAAAGGCTGCGGTTCCGAAAAAAGCGCCCGCGAAAGACGCGCCCGGAAAACAGACCGCCGCAAAAAAAGCCCCGGCAAAAACAGCGGCTAAGCCCGCGGCGCCCAAAAACAGCGCGGCCAAGACAAAAAAATAATTTTTTCACTCCTGAGAAGAGGCGGCGGGATTTGAAGAAGGCTTCATTTCCGCCGCCTTTTTTTTATTTCATACGCCGCCCTGAAAGCCGCCGCAAAAAATAATTGTAACACCGCAGGCCATATACGAAAAAACTTTCTCTTGCCCCGGAACAATATGTGGTATACAATATGAAACATGGACAATGTATTTGTTTGGGATGATGCTTTGGCAACAGGCTTTAATGATGTGGATCTTCAGCATAAGAAACTGATTCTTATTATTGAAGATATTCATAAAACAATAGAATCTCCGCCGGATGAGTACGTGCTCAGGATTTCAAAGGATCTGAAAAAGCTGACCGACTATACGCTGTATCACTTTGGGGAAGAAGAAGAACTGATGAAGCAGTATCACTACCCCGACTATGAAGCACACAAAAAACAGCACGAAGCCTTTATATCAGAGGTCCAAAACCAGATCAAGACACTTTCCGATACCGACCGCCAAAAACGCATGCATTTTTACCTCTTCCTCGGAAAATGGCTGATAAACCATATTGCGGGTTCCGATCAGGCCTGGGCCGAGTATATCAAGACCCAGAAACCATAACCGGAAGAACTTGACAGTATTTCCGGCAGCCAGCACTCCTGAAATCACAGCCGGAATATTGAACAGTTCCTTTCGGTATCCCGGCGGCCTTTTGCTTCTTTCCATAAAAAATTACAGAATGTTTTTATCAGGCGGTTTATGTTATATGGATATAAACAGAAATATCCGCTTACGGCAGAACAGAATATGCTGCTAACCGGTCTTCTGTCCGGTTTCCATGCGTGCATGCTGGGCTCTGCTGAAAAATTTGTTTATTTTAAAAATGGTATATATATTTTTGCTTCAGGAATCAAGGAGGAGAAATGAAAAAAAACATACTGTTCTGTGGGTTGGTACTAGCTGCGGTCTGCCTTTGCGGGTGTAAAAACTCAGACACCGGTGTTTCAATTTATTACAACGGCGATATACTCACAATGTCAGAACCTTTGTATGCGGAAGCGGTCAGGGTCGAAAACGGTGTTATTACCAGTGTCGGGACTTCGGCAGAATTATTGAAGACGAAAAACAAAAATGTCCGGCTGGTCGATCTGAAGGGAAAAACCCTTATGCCCGGATTCATAGACGCCCACAGCCATCTTATCCAGTTTGCCCAAAGCCTTTCTTCCGTTGACTTAAGCAGCGCGAAAAACTTTGATGATATTGTACAGTTGATAAAAAAATATATAGATGAAATAAAACCCGAACCGGGAACCGTTATAACCGGCTCGGGTTATGACCATAATTTTCTTGATGAAAAAAAACATCCGGATAAAACAGTCCTGGACAAGGCCTCAACAGATTACCCGATTATTATTGCTCATGCGTCCGGTCATATGGGCGTGGTCAATTCAAAAGCCCTGGAACTGATGGGAATCAACAAGGATACTCCTGATGTAGAGGGCGGAATAATTGCCCGCGATGATACCGGAAACCCTACGGGATATCTGGAAGAAAAAGCATTTATGAATTATTCCATGGCGGCTGTCAAACCGCCCGCGATGGATGAAATGATTAAACTGGTGGACAAGGCCTCGGATATTTATCTGAGCTACGGAACAACCACAGTCCAGGAAGCGTTAATGGGCGACATGGAATTCGGCGTCCTTAACACTATGGCTGGACAGAACAGGCTCAAGGTTGATGTAATCGGTTTTGTGGATTTAAAGAACGCCAAGCATATCGCAGATGAAAACAAAAATCTGATCGGTTCCTATACAAACCGATTTAAAATAGGCGGATATAAAATTTTTCTGGACGGTTCCCCCAGGGGAAAACGGCCTGGCTTACAAAACCTTATGAAAACAGCGGCGATTACCGGGGCTATCCAATTTACACGGATGAAGAAGTAGTTCATTTTGTCGGGACAGCCCTGCAGGAAAAAATGCAGATGCAGGCGCACTGCAACGGAGATGCCGCGTCAGACCAGCTTATCAATTCTTTTAAAAAGGTTCTTGCCGAAACCGGCCAGGCCGATACATACCGCTCTGTAATGATCCATTGCCAAACAGCGCGGAGGGACCAGTATACAGAGATGGCGGCAATAAATATGATTCCTTCCATTTTTGTTTCCCATGTATATTATTGGGGAGACGTTCATCTGAAAAATCTCGGCTGGGACAGGGCGTCGGAAATCAGCGCGTCCCGGTCCGCCCTGGATAACAGCCTGCCTTTTACCTATCATGAGGACGCGCCGGTCATCCGGCCGAACAACCTCGAAAGCGTCTGGTGCGGGGTAAACAGAATAACCAGAAGCGGAGTCCAGCTGGGCGAATATCAGAAAATTGATATACTGAACGCGTTAAAAGCAGTTACCGTGAACGCCGCCTACCAGAACAATGAAGAATCCAGCAAGGGGACTATCGAAAAAGGAAAGAAGGCAGACTTTGTCATCCTGTCCGGCAATCCCCTGAAAACGGACCCAATGAACATCAGGGATATAGAAGTGCTGGAAACCATAAAAGATGATGTTGTCCTGTATACCAAAGAATGATTAAGGCCGCCTCTCCGGCGAGGCGGCGCTGTTCACTTATATCAGAATAGAATAATAACTTCTGTTACATTCATTTATGAATAGCATTTACTATTTGAACAGTTTCAGTTTTCCGGCCGAAGCGATATCAAGAAAATCACGGTTCCTGTGAAACAGATACATGTCATCAAGGATAGCATAGGCTGCTGTCAGGCATGTCAGGGGATTCTTAATGATGATGTTCTTTTTTCTCAGCGTCCGGTAAAGTCCGGCGGCGCAGTCTGAAGCTTCCATTGTTCCTGCCTGCGCCGTTGGAAAACTCATCAGAATATTTTTAATTTCTCCGAATACAGTGTCATCGCGGATACCCTGAAGTATTTCCTGATAAATGCCCGGACAGATATATAAATCATAATTTTTTTCTATAAGCATTTGCAACCTGCCGGATTCTTCCGATTTTTTAGCGTTAAAAAATCGGCCCATATCGAGGTGTCAACCAGAATTTTTTTCACCGCTTTGTCCTTTTTTCCGACGGGGCGCCTTCCCAGATATTTTTGCCTTTAAAGTTAAGCATTTCCTTTCTGGTGCTTGCCCGGACATATTCCTCCAGGGCCATATTAACTACCGCCTTTTTTGTATTAAGCCCGCTGATACTCATTGCCTCTTTCAGAATCTTTTCATCAAGATCAATATTTGTTCTCACAACATGCCCCCATACACATTTTTGGTAATTATTATACACAAACAACCCGCTGTCAATCTTTTTTCCGGATCCCGGCAAGGTACAGGACGCTCTTTTTATATGCCGGTACAATCCGGTTTTATATTTATACAGAAGGTATACACCTGAAAAACGGTTTTTATGTGTATAGTATGAAAATCACTTATACACATAAAAACACAAAAATATACACATCGAATAATCTGCATACACATAAATTGTACATTTTATACACCAACAAAAGATATACGGAAAACGGGGAAATTCAAAACCGCCGGATGGACGGCGGAGAGACAACAGGATATTCAGTAAAAAGAACTGGAGCTGCAGTCTGATATGTGCTATACTTGAATTCTGGCAAAAGGAGGAAGGAATGGCAGGATCAAAGGTGTACTGGACAGATATGAGGACAACGCCGGAGGTTAACATTCTGGCAAAGCTGGAAAGGCTTTTGCGCATGGCGGGACTTGTTTCGCTTGATCTGAAGGGCAAATATACTGCGTTTAAAATCCATTTGGGCGAACCGGGAAATCTTGCCTATATCAGGCCTCCCTATGTCGGAACAATTACGGGCCTCGTACGTGAAATGGGTGGACTGCCTTTTCTGACGGATTCCAACACCCTGTATTCCGGGCGGCGTCACAATGCCTATGATCATATCAGGGCCGCTCTCGAAAACGGGTTTTCGCGCGACTCGACCGGCTGCGACATTATTATTGCGGACGGACTGAAGGGAAACGATTTTGTGGAAATGACTGTCACCGGAGGAAGCCACTGCACTACGGCAATGATCGGAAGCGCTGTGGCCGAAGCGGACGCCGTAATTTCAATTAACCATTTCAAGGGCCATGAGCTTACCGGCTTCGGCGGCGCCCTGAAAAATCTCGGAATGGGATGCGCAAGCCGCGGAGGGAAACGTTTTCTGCATGAGGTTTCCCATCCGGTCATTGACCGGGACGCCTGTACGGGCTGCGGTTCCTGTGTCAAAAACTGTCAGTCCATGGCTATATGTCTCGATGCAAAACACAAGGCCGTGATCGATCATTCCCTGTGTGTCGGCTGCAGCCAGTGTGTCGCAGTATGCAGGTTTAATGCGGCCCGGAATATGCCGGGCTCCGCAAGTAAAATTTGCAGCGAACGGATTGCCGAGTATGCGGAAGCGATCCTGCATGAGCGGCCTTCCTTTCATATTAATTTTGTTATGAACGTTTCGCCAAACTGTGACTGCTGGACCAGCAATGACGCGCCCATTGTTCCCGATATTGGAATCTTTGCAGGGCTGGATCCTGTCGCGCTTGACCAGGCCTGCGTGGATGCGGTAAACGCGGCGCCGGCTCTTAACGGCACCGCGCTGACCGACAAGGGTTTTGCCGGCGGCGCCGGTGAAAAATTCGGACACATACATCCGGATACCGACTGGTCGGCCTGTCTCGATCATGCTGAACAGCTCGGGATCGGTACGAGAAAATATGAGCTGATTAAGGAATGATCAGAATAATGCCGGACGCTTGGAAGGCCTTAAGACAGGGTAATCAGCTGCGTTCCGGTTCAGAGAGGATATGTTCATGAAAAAAGTCGGCATACTATTTGCAATAGTAATTGCGGTAATAGCACTGATCGGAATAGTGCTTGTAAAGCAGGCAGAGACCCCGTCAGACACATCTGACGGACTTATAATGGGAATGACCCGGAACGAAATCGAAGGCATTCTCGGGGAAGAAATCCTGCCGCAGGGAGACGGAGACAGTTATTTTCTTCGCCAGAACAATCAGCTCATGGTTTTTTATATAGATGATGAGACCGGTTTATACGGATATTATTTAGCTATCAGAGCGGCGGGCGCGGACGCCGCGACCCAGAAAAAAATTGACAGTGAGTTTGAGAATCTGCTTAAGGAAAATGATAAGGTGTACGGAAGCCATGCGTTTGATGAAAAAAATAATCTGTACTACTGGACAAGAAATGACAACACCCTTCCTGCCGAATATGCTGAAATACAAATCAAATTTGAGAGAAGCGGAGGCGAAACCTCATTTTATATGTTCTTCTTCGGAGAAACTATTCCCAAGTCCGGGCCGATGAATAACACTGTTCATTACAGATAAATAAAAATCCGGGCCGGCTGACTGAAAAATACCTGCCTAGACCTCCATTATATTATGACACATTTTTTTTGCTCCGGTTGCAGAATCCCGTAATATTTGACTTTGTTAAATTGTAACAGATTTAAACTTTGACGCATTGACAAAAAATGTCATAACATTTAATCAATATATAGCGAATTATCAGAATAAAAAATACAGTTATTCTGTATTTGGCATTATGAAAAGATGTATTAGAAATACTGCAGGGGAAACAATGATGCAAGTTTATGATTTTATTGGACATGACTATAATTCTTATGAGGAGATGAAGGAACAGTTCAAGATCCGGATTCCCGAGAACTTTAACTTCGCCTACGATATAGTGGACCGGTACGCGGCCGAAGAACCGGACCGGCAGGCGCTTGTCTGGTGCGATGACTCCGGCGCCTCCAGGGTTTTTACCTTTGCGGCGCTTTCGGAAGCCGTAAACAGAACTGCCAATTATCTGCGTTCTTTCGGCGTAAAAAAAGGAGACTCGGTTATGCTGATTCTCCGGCGCCGGTATGAATTCTGGTTTTTTATTCTCGCGCTTCATAAAATAGGAGCGGTCGCCGTTCCGGCTACCAATATGCTTTTACGGAAAGACCTTGAATACAGGAATAACGCGGCAGGAATTTCAATGATTGTTTCAATTGATGATCCTGTTCTGCAGGAACAGATTGAAGCTTCCCTGCCCGCTTCTCCTACGGTAAAAACGCTGGTAACCGTCGGCAGGGACCGCCCGGGATGGCAGTCCTTTCATTCGGTATTTGATACGCTCTCAGACGAATTTACCCGGCCCGAAGGAAAAGACTCCGCGGGCAATAAGGATATTATGCTTTTGTACTTCACTTCGGGAACTTCAGGCGAGCCGAAAATGGTACAGCATGATTTTACCTATCCGCTGGGCCATATAGTTACGGCAAAGTACTGGCAGAATGTCAGGGACGGCGGACTGCACTTGACTATAGCCGAAACCGGATGGGCAAAGGCGGTCTGGGGGAAAATTTACGGACAGTGGATTTCCGGCTGCGCGGTTTTTGCCTATGACATGGATTCCTTTGTTCCCGGGAAACTGCTTGAAAAAATTTCCGAATTCGGGGTCACTTCATTCTGCGCCCCTCCGACTGTGTACCGGTATCTCATAAAACAGGACCTGACAAAATATGATTTGTCAAAACTTGAATACTGTACCACCGCGGGAGAAGCCCTGAACCCCGAAGTATATAATAAATTCTTTGAAATGACCGGGCTCAGCCTGCGCGAAGGCTACGGACAGACCGAACTGACCCTGACCATCGGGAACTTTCCCTGGATGGACCCAAAACCGGGTTCAATGGGAAAGCCTGCCCCCGGATATGATATTGATATTATCCGTCCTGACGGAACTTCCTGTGACACGGATGAGGTCGGCGAAATTGTTATCCGGCTCGAAAAGGGAAAACCATTCGGAATGTTCGCGGGATATTACCATGATCCCGCCCTTACCGAAGAAGCGTTCGAAGGAGGTCTGTATCATACCGGAGATACCGCGAGCCGGGACAAGGAAGGCTTCTTCTGGTTTGTTGGCAGAAATGATGATCTTATAAAAAGTTCCGGATACAGAATCAGCCCGTTTGAAGTTGAGAGTACTATTCTGACGCACCCTTCGGTGCTTGAGTGCGCTGTTACCGGGATCGCCGATAAAAACCGCAACCAGATTGTCAAAGCCACTATTGTTCTTGTACAGGGTTATGCGCCCAGCAGGGAACTGCGCAGGGAAATACAGCAGCATGTAAAAGAGGCAACGGCTTCATACAAGTATCCCCGTGTAGTTGAATTTGTGGACGAACTTCCAAAGACTATCAGCGGGAAAATCAGGCGGGTCGCCATCCGCGAAAGCGACAGCAGAAACAAGACGGAAGTCTAGTCTGCACGGCTAATATTTAAATTCCAGGGAGCATATCATCCGGAACTGTTTCAGCATGGTTCTTCTTGACACCGGATGATAGACTTCCTGTTTTTATACCCGGTATGGTCTGTTACGGCCCCTGACAGGGTAAACTGCGTCCCGGGAACCGGAAAATTTGCCTGGACTCCGGTCAAATTTTCCGGTTCTTCAAAAAAAACTCTTTTGTCCATGATTACAGAAAAGTCAACTTTACATTTTCCGTTTAAATGTTATAATCAGAATATGATTACGCTTGCGGCGCCCTGCGCGATCGGGGCTGAAAAAGTTCTGGCCAATGAATTACGGCACCTCGCTTTTACTCCTGTAGGACAGGCCCCGGGACGCGTAACCTTTTCGCCTGAGAAATCATCGGACGGAAGCGTCTTTTCGGAAATGTACCGCGCAAATCTCTGCCTCCGTACAGCCGACCGGGTGTACCTTCAGCTCGCGTCTTTTCATTGTGAAACCTTTGACGAACTTTTTGAAGGCGTCAAATCAATTCCCTGGCAGGATTACTTCAAAAAGGATGTCAGGGTAATTGTTGACAAGGTCAGGATACATTCAAGCAAATTATCATCGGAGCATTCCGTGCAGGGAGTTGCGCATAAGGCCATATATGACAGGCTCGGGGCCGCGTGGCGGATGAGCATTCTGCCCGAAACCGGCGACGAGATGTCAGTACGTATATATATAGAAAATAATACCGCGGTCATTCTGCTTGACCTTTCGGGAAAACCGCTTCACAGGCGGGGATACCGCACCGCGGGCGGAGAAGCGCCCATACGGGAAACCCTGGCGGCCTCATTGCTCCAGCTCATGAACTGGAGGAGAAAACAGCCTCTCCATGATCTTTTTTGCGGATCAGGCACAATTCCGATCGAAGCCGTTCTGTTTGCCCACAATATCGCGCCCGGACTGGGGAGGTCCTTTTCCCTTGAAAATCTGGCGATTTCGGATACTGACAGCATACAGAAAGCCATCCGGGCGGAACGGACCGCAGCCGCGGAAGCCATACGAACAGACTGTATCGTACGCGTTACAGGCAGCGATATTGCGGAAACCGTTCTGGTTTCAGCCCGCGCCAACGCGGAACGGGCCTGCGCCATCGCGGGCCGGGCGCTTCAGGACGCAGGCAGGGATGACCGCATTCCCCGCCCCGATTTTGCCAGGGCCTCTTTTGAAGAGCTCGCGGCCCCCTACACGGAAGGAGTGATTATTTCGAATCCGCCTTACGGGGAAAGGCTGGGCGACAAGGAAGAGGCTCTAAAACTGTATGAATCAATGAGGATTATTTCCGTTAATTTTCCCGGCTGGGACCTCGGTTTTATTACCAGCAATGAAGAATTCGAAACTTTTTTTGGAAAAAAGCGGCTAAAAAGCGGAAACTGAAAAGCGGAAATATCGACACCTGTTTTTACAGATATCAGGAGAGGACATAAATGGCTATTATAGTTGAACATGAAAAAGACGCAGTGAAATTCTTGAAAAAGCGCTTGATATCTTTATTGAAGAAGGATACGAGGACGCCACCTTTCAGAAAATCGCGGACCGCTGCGGGATTACCCGGACAATATTGTATTTATATTTCAAGAACAAACGGGAAATTTTTATCTGGAGCATCAAGCAGCTGACAGAAGGTATTGAAAAAGATCTCAAGGACCTGATTTCTTCAAAGAAAATGCCATATACCGAGTGCCTCGAAACAGTCATGTTCACTATCCTGGACCGCTGTGCGGACAACCAGCGCCTGTTCAATGTTGTTCTTACCTATCTGCTCCGCCTGCAGAAAACAGGCAAAGACCCCGAATCCCGGGTAAAACGCAGAACCATCAGGGTCCGGCATCTGCTTTCCCAGATAATTATCGCGGGCAAAAACGCGGGCGAATTTCTGGTGAAAACAAATGTCAGGAACGCCAATGAATTATTATACGGACTGATTGAGTCCGCAATTTTCCGCATTGCCATTCTGGACCGCAACGATGTCAGCGATGTTAAACGGGCCGTAACTCTTGCGATTCAGGGGTTTTCGGCTTAAAAACGCTGTTTCTTTGATACATTTCAGTATTGATTTATATGATACCTTGCGTTAGCATATAACAACGGTCTGTTATACCATTTCTCAGTAACAGAACGGCCTCATAAAATATATAGTGAAAGGAAGGGATATGAAACGACAAATTTCTCTCAGATTGCGTGTTGCAGCAGCAATTGGCGGCATGATATTGATTCTGCTGGTATCAGTTTTTATCAGTGCAGGGCTTCAGGTCCGCAAGTCGGTTCATGATCTGGTTGTTTCGTCAAATTTGCAGATCGCGGAAGCAAGGGCGGATGAAATTGACGCCATAATAGAAATGTACCAGCAGCAGCTGAGGATACTTTCAATCCAGGATACAATTGTATACGGCACAGACAGGGAAGCCGAAGAATTCGCCCATTCGATGATAGGAGAAGTGGGCAGCGATATTGTAAATGTATATATCGCCTGGCCGGACGGAAGAGGGACCTCAGGTGTCGGCACATATATTAATGTCGGAGACAGGGCCTATTTCAGCGCAATCTTCACGGAAAAGCTGGACAGGTTTGTAGGAAACCCTATTATTTCACGCAATACGGGAGAACCCGCGATAATTCTTGCCCAGGCGGTATATTATCCTGACGGAAGGATCAGAGCCATTCTCGGTTTTGAAATGTCGCTCGAACAGATATCAAAATCCATTGATGAAATCAATGTAGGAGACCAGACCTACGGCTGGGTAATAGACAGTTCCGGGCTGGTAATTGCAGCACAGGACCCGGATATACGCATGAAACTCAATATTAATACGGCTGACGAGGATTTCGGATATACGGGATTGTCCGAACTCTCTAAAACAGCCCTGACAGAACTCATGTCTGAAGGTTCGTTTATACGTCCGGACGGAAAAAAATATTCGCTTTTTACAACGGAAGTTTCGGAAGTATATAACTGGCACCTCAGTATTGCAGTTTCTGATGCCGAAGTAAATAAACCCGTCAATGATCTTAACAAGATGCTGTTTTTTATAATGGCAGGCGCTCTGGTAGTCTTCCTGATAATCGCGATGGTAATCGGAAACTGGATTGCCGAACCCATAAAAAAGGTCGGCGCCCATTTCCGCGAACTGGCGGAAGGCGAAGCCGATCTCACAAAACGGCTTGATATAAAACGCAATGATGAAATCGGAAAACTTGTGACTGACTTTAACGAGTTCCTCGCGAAACTGGCCGGCATAATAGCTGAAATGAAGGGAGCCCAGGACCAGATTATGGCAAGTTCCCAGCAGCTGACTACAGAGGCCCAGGGCGCGACCGGTGAAATTACGCGGATTTCGGATCTTGTTGATATAATCCAGGAACGGCTGCAGCGCCAGAACGCTGATATTGAAAATTCATCAGCCGCGGTAAAACAGACCTCAAATGGCATAACAAGGCTTGATGAACTCATAACCGACCAGTCCGCAAGCGTCACGGAGGCTTCCGCATCTATTGAAGAAATGGTAGGAAACATCGGTTCCGTTTCAGCGTCAACCGACCGTATCGCGACCGAATTCAAACTTCTTCTTGCCTCATCGGACCAGGGCCTTGCCGTGCAGAACGCGGCCGGCGTATCCATTGCCCAGATCGCGGAGCAATCGGAAAGCCTGCTCGAGGCCAATGAAATCATAGGATCAATAGCCTCGCAGACAAATCTCCTTGCAATGAACGCGGCGATAGAAGCGGCCCACGCGGGCGACGCAGGAAAAGGATTTTCCGTTGTCGCGGATGAAATCCGGCGGCTTGCTGAAACATCGGCGGAACAGACCAGGACCATCGGTACGAAACTGCAGTCAATCCGTGAAACAATTGAAACGATAGTCAAAGCTTCCACTGAATCGGAAAAGGCCTTTGAAGACCTTTCAGGAAAAATCGGAACAACCGATATGCTGGTTACCGAAGTAAAGGCCGCGATGATTGAACAGCGCGAAGGTTCGGAACAGATCCTCGAAGCAATAAAAAGCATGAATGATATTACGTCAAAGGTCCGCGCCAGTTCGGGAGAAATGAGTTCAGGAAACGAGGTAATTGTGTCGGCAATGGAAAAACTGTCGGACGCGGCCAGGGGAATCTTCGAAAGTTCAAAAGACATCGGAACCGCCATTACCAGCGTTGAAGGTATGGCCCAGGAAATTACGACAATTACTTCCCAGAATGAACAGCTTGTTGAACGGATGGAAGGAACAATAGGCAGATTCAAGGTATAAGATATGCAAGGAGGAGGCAGAATGGATATGTATAGGCGGAACGGTTTACGGAGGTATATTTTTCTTCCCGGTTGTTTCCTGATATTTTTCTGCGTGCTTTCAACAGCGGCATACGCGGGAGGCAAAACCGACTCCCGCAACTTTATTGCCGATGTGGAAGCCGAAGCTGGCGGGACCCTTTCAGAAGATGAAAAAAATATAGCCCGCTTTGTCCTTAATTTTTACAGCTCAACATACGGCTACGGCAGCGAGGAAAAGGATGCCGTGAACCGCATGACTGCCGACGAATATGCGAACACAGTATCCCAGGCCGCGAAAGTCGCAAAAAACCCTGTCGCGAAGGGCCTTCTCTCCGCGGGCAAAACAGGCGAAAAGGTCCTTAAGGCGCTGATTGTGACTGTTGAGGACGCGGCAAAGTCAACCGGCGAATGGATTAACAGGCAGTCGGATGAATACGACCGGAGACGGGAATAGGATATTCCGGTTCAAATTCAAAAGGTTTCCTTTGTCCCTTCCGGTATTCAGGTATCAGGAAATTTTATACTCTAATGATAGAGTACTATAACATTATAGTATAACTGTCATTAGAGTATTGTGATACGATGGAGCATCGTATAAGCATACTGAAATTAAACGCCGTTCCTGACTGGAATAACGACACTCCGGTTTTTATTTAAAAAGACAGCTTTCTTCCCACCGTGAATCCTTTAACAATTATGTAAAAGCGGCCTGCAAAATCCGCATTATTATTGATTATAATTTACCAATCCTCCCCGCGCGGAATAATACCATTATTTACATTATTTCTTCACAAGAGAATAATTATAGACGAAATATCATTATCTTTTGTCCTTTCATTCCAATAAGGAATTTCCTGAACCGGTATCATCAGAAAGTAAAACTATTTTCAAAAAAAACGATATATTTCCATAAAGTATTGACAATATAATATTCCGGGTATATTATCTGTAACATGTTACACTTTAAAAGAAGGCGGTAAGCAATCACGTATGAACCAGCGGGATATCGGAGCGCTATTAAAACTGATTACGGATAAAATGAGAGCCGGCGGCGACGCCGAGTTAAAGGAAAAGGATCTGACCTTTTCCCAGTCGACCGTATTGAATTATCTGTATGACCGCAGCGAAGAAGTGACACAAAAGGAAATCGAAGTTTTTCTGGGGGTATCCCATCCGGCGGTCGCCGGGATTGTGAGCCGTTTGGAGACGAAAGACTTTGTATATTCCTATCCTGACCCAAATGACAAAAGGAACAAAATGGTAGGCTTGACGGCAAAGGCAAAAAAAATAACCGGCGAAATACAAAAGGGCATACGTTTTGGAGAAAGCGCTTTGACTTACTGCCTGTCCGCCGAAGAAACGGAAGAGCTGCGCAGAATGCTGGTTACGGTTTACGAAAACTTTGATAAATATACCGGATGAATTCCGGGATAAATTAAGCACAAATATGTAACGTGTTACAGATTGGAGGTCACTATGATCAGAACTCTGGCAAAGAGTATCAGGGAGCACAAAAAGACGACCTTGCTTACAGTTGTCTTGTCGGTATGTGAAGCGTTTTTTGATATTATCATTCCCCTGTGTATGTCCAACCTGATTGATTTCGGGATTGAAGACGGTTCAATGGCGGCGGTATTCAGATATGGAACAGCGCTCGTTATTTTTGCGGCATTCCAGCTGCTGTCCGGGATGTTTGCCGCGCGGTTCGGTGCAAAGGCCTCGGCGGGCTTTTCGGCCAATCTCCGCGAGGACATCTATAACAATGTGCAGACCTTCTCGTTTTCAAATATGGACAAGTTTTCTACTTCATCAATCATAACCCGATTGACCACAGACATCACCAATATCCAGAACGCCTATCAGATGATTATCCGTATAGCCGTACGGGCGCCCCTGCTGATAATCTTTTGCCTGGTTGTCTCATTTCAAATCAGCCGCGAGATCTCACTGGTATTTCTCGTAATGGTTCCCATTCTGGCTTTGGGTCTGTACCTTATTCTCCGCTATGCCAAACCTGTCATTGACAGAGCGTTAAGAGCATATGACAAATTGAACAATATCGTGCAGGAAAACCTGCACGGGGTCCGCGTCGTGAAATCATTCAACAGGCAGGACCATGAAATCGGAAAATTCAGCAGGACATCGGAAGCCATCTATCAGGATTATGCCAAAGCGGAACGGATGATAGCCTTTAACTCTCCGCTGATGCAGTTTTGCATGTATGCGTGTATGATCCTGATTTCCTGGTTCGGCGCTAAAGCAATTGTCGCAAGCGGGAACAATGCGGCTCTGGGTTTGACTGCCGGAGGGCTGACCGCGCTGTTTTCATATGCGACCCAGATACTATACAGCCTGATGGCGCTGTCAATGATTTTTGCCATGGTGACCATCGCGGCGTCCTCTGCGGAACGCATTGGCGAAATTCTGAATGAAGAAACAGACATCAAAAATCCCGATCATCCGGTCACGCGCGTCGAAAACGGGGATATAAGCTATGAGAATGTTGATTTCGTTTACGCGGCCAAAGCCGGAAAAAAGGTGATTGACAGCGCGTCCATCAGCATAAAGTCCGGGGAGACGGTCGGTATCATTGGCGCGACCGGTTCTTCAAAAACATCTTTTGTCCAGCTCATTCCGCGCCTGTACGATGTCAGCGGCGGTTCCGTCAGAGTGGGCGGCGTTGACGTGAGACAGTATGACCTCGACACCCTGCGCAGTGAAGTGGCAATGGTTTTACAGAAAAACACGCTCTTTTCAGGAACCATCAAGGAAAACCTGCGCTGGGGAAATGAGACCGCCACGGATGAAGAACTTGAGGAAGCCTGCCGGCTGGCCTGCGCTGACGAATTCATCAGCGCCATGCCGGAGGGCTATGATACCCATATTGAACAGGGCGGAACCAATGTATCCGGCGGACAGAAGCAGCGGCTTTGCATCGCGCGGGCTCTTCTGAAAAAGCCGAAAATACTGATTCTGGACGATTCGACAAGCGCCGTGGACACAAAAACCGACAAGCGGATTCAGGCGGCTTTCAGGCAATACATTCCCGAAACAACAAAAATCATTATTGCGCAGCGCGTCGCGTCCGTGCAGGAGGCCGACAAAATCATCGTTCTTGATGACGGAAAGATAGAGGCGGTCGGCACATCGGACGAACTCATGAGAACAAGCGAAATATACCGACAGGTTTTTGAATCGCAGAAAAAAGGAAGTACGGCAAATGAATAATACCCAGTTTAGTTTTAAAACCGTGAAGAGACTTCTTTCCTATCTGAACAGATATAAAGCTGCCCTGATCACCGTGGGCGTCTGTATTATATTAAGTTCGCTGGCAAGCGTAGCTTCATCCCTGTTTCTTCAAACCCTGATCGATGATTATATTCTTCCGCTGCTGGGCGCAAGCAATCCCGTTTTTACGGGTCTGATTAAGGCGCTCGCTGTCATAGGCGTTATTTACCTGATCGGTACGCTGGCTACCCTGATTTACAACAGGGTCATGGTGACCATCGCGCAGGGGACGCTCCGGCAAATCCGTGATGAGATGTTTGAGAAAATGCAGGGACTGCCGGTCAGATATTTTGACACCCACACGCACGGTGATATTATGAGCCGCTACACAAATGACACCGATACCCTGCGGCAAATGATTGCCCAATCTCTGGCCCAGCTGGTCACTTCCATTTGTACCATAATAGCCGTATTCTGCGCCATGCTGTATCAGAGCATTTATCTGACGCTCGTCGTATTGGCCGCGGTGGCCGGGCAGTTATTCATTACAAGAATACTGACAGGCAAGAGCGGGTTCTTTTTCGTAAAGCAGCAGGATACTCTGGGCGATCTTGACGGATATGTTGAAGAAATGATCCACGGGCAGAAGATCATTAAAGTGTTCTGCCATGAGGAGCAGACAAAAAAGGAGTTCCGCCGGAGGAACAGGGAATGGGAACACGCGTCTTCCAGCGCGAACGGATACGCGAACGCGCTCATGCCGGTTTCCAATTCAATCGGATATTTGCAGTATGTGATAGTCGCAGTTATCGGAGCCTGGATGGCAATCAATCAGGCGGGCAACCTCACCATTTCAGGAATGAATACAATCACACTCGGGACAATAGCGTCGTTCCTGACCCTTTCCCGCAACTTTACCAATCCGATCTCGCAGGTAGCGAACCAGTTTAATTCCATTATTACGGCCCTTGCCGGAGCTGCCCGCATATTCAGTCTGATGGATGAAAAACCGGAAACCGACGAAGGTTACGTTACGCTGGTAAATACAATAGAAACTGAAAGCGGGGAAATGAGGGAAATTTCCGAACATACGGGAACATGGGCATGGAAGCACCCCCACCGCGACGGAACAACCACATTATCAAAACTGTCCGGTGAAGTGGTTTTTGAACACGTTGATTTCAGTTACTCGCCGGAAAAACAGATACTGTATGACATAAGCCTGGCCGCAAAGCAGGGACAAAAGATTGCGCTTGTCGGCGCTACCGGAGCGGGAAAAACAACCATAACGAATCTGATTAACCGATTTTACGACATCGGCGGCGGTAAGATCCGTTATGACAGTATCAATATTGAAAAAATAAAAAAGCCTGATTTACGGCGTTCTCTGGGTATTGTGTTACAGGACGTCAATCTGTTTACCGGAACCGTTATGGAAAACCTTCACTACGGAAACCCCAGCGCGACGGATGAAGAATGCATCGAAGCGGCAAAACTGGCGAACGCGCACAACTTTATCATGATGCTGCCCGGAGGATATGACACGCTCCTTGAGGGCGACGGAAGCGGCCTTTCCCAGGGACAGCGCCAGCTGATTTCCATAGCAAGGGCCGTTGTAGCGGACCCTCCCGTCATGATTCTGGACGAGGCGACCTCTTCCATTGATACCCGCACGGAAGCTCTTGTGCAGCAGGGCATGGACCGGTTAATGGAAGGCAGGACCGTATTCGTAATCGCGCACCGCCTTTCCACCGTTATGAACTCCGACATAATCATGGTTATGGACAAGGGCAGGATTATCGAGCGCGGTTCCCATGATGAACTTATCGAAAAAAAAGGAACCTATTACCAGCTTTATACAGGAACCTTTGAACTGGAGTAAGAATATTGCAGAGTATTGTATTTTGATTTTATGGGAGTTGGGGTTCATCATCAAAAGGAGTCACGAAACGGGACTGCTGAAAAGGCGGCGCTCATATTTCTATAGTCCATCCATATTTCACATACAGGCCGTTCCGTGTTCAGAGGGGGAGGCTGTTTGAGTCATACGAAAGGATACGTGCAATTTTATTGATTTGATTTCTTTTAAAGGGGGAGCATTTGGCAGGGAGAAAAAGTCTGCTGTACCGGTCCGGCAGACTGCACCGCAGACGCGGCTCCCCCTCGCTCCAGCCTCCTCGTGGTGAATGGCATAAGCCGTTCACCACTGCGGGGTCTTCCGCTACCCCCTCGTCCGGGGTTCGGGGGACTTCCAAGATACTCTATACTCTAATGATATAGTATAATAATAGAGTATGCATATCTTTTTATCGTATCGTGATACGATAAAGCATCGTATAATTATGAACTACCTGCCCTTGTAATATACACTTTATCTTGCGGCTCAATATATAAGCCTTTCAGCACATTATCGCAGGTTTCTAGTCTTTAAAACAAAACAGCTGTATCGGAAGATTTCTTCTCAGATACAGCTGTTCACTAAAGTATATTATCTTTTGTTAGTTCTCAGTCATATACAATCTTTCGTGTATATCGCTGGAATATAGCAGGGTTATCAAAAACCGATATGGTTAATGTCTGCCAATTCCCGGCCTCATCATAATCAGAAAAGAAAAATTTCTGCATTCCCTGTCGTTTTGTATCATCTGTACGGTCGTAATTATACGTTGACATTTCAGTGACATTATCATGCTCATCATGGGAAGTCATTTCGTATGCAAAAGTTTTTCTTTCTTTCCCGTTTACGATATTTTTTCTTAGAATAGATGTCAACTTATTATTATCATACGTTAAATCAAAGGATATTATCCCCGTAACTTTATATTTTGTTATAACATGTAGCACACGTCCCCGGCCAGACTTACTTCAAAAACTTCATCAGCATAGGTTTTTACAAGATAATTCCTGACCAGTTGATATCCATGTTTGGTTTTTGTTTCCGTCCATGTTTCAACAGGTATCTCATTCTGAAGTACCGTCTGGACAAAGGCTTTTGCTGTTTTATCATATTCATAACTATAATCATAGGAATACTCAGGCAGCACCGTGCCATCCCAGTTAAGATACTCTTTCCTAGTCACACGTCCCTGCTCATCATAATAATACCGCTCCCCTGATTCATCAGCAGCTACTGGGTATCACTTATTTCGCGCAACAGACCATTCTCATACCGTGCTGTATAGATTACCAAGTTTCTTGTATCTGAATGACTTTCATACAATACTTCCATCTCCCGAACAGTATCAGCGCCCTTTAAATTCCTGTAATCGCCCGGTATAAAACTCCTACGCGCTTTATATTCATCCCAGTCCTTAAACCGGAATACCGTTATATCTTTTTCCGCACAGCCTAAAAGGCTAATCAGAAAGAAAACAAAAAACACCTTATAATATTGCATTCACTTATATATTGAAATTTCATAACTTACTTTGGCTTTTCCTAGAACGCTCCATATTAGTTCTTTATGAGTGTATAGGGGAAAAATATAGCAGAAATGACAATATCATCATACTTTGTTCCTCCATACCAATCAAGTATTTCAAGTTTTACTTTATTTTTTTCATTAGGGATAAAAGCCCTCGGAAGCGACACAACCTGAAAGTTTGGTGTATCTTCCAATATATGAATGTATTCTGTATCACCATATGATATTTTTATAGTTTTTGCACGGCAGTTTTGTTCATACAGATATGATTTGTCGGGAACAATAAATCCATTTGCGATAATTAGATTCTTTACTGGTAACAATAAATCCTTTTTATGCCAATCCCTTGGAGAACAATAGAAATCCATTATTTTTTCTTTTGCACTTGAAGAGATAGCCCAAGGGACATTATACAGTTCAAAAAAGTCTGGTAAATAATTTATTTCCGTATTACTTATAATTTCCTTAATGGAATCACTTGCACACAATACCTTCACACCACGCAAAGATGGAGAAGTTTGTATATCATTTCTTGAAGTGCTTGCATAAGGTATTTGAAGCGATTCATAAAAGAGCCCTTTTTTGTTTCCATCTGATAATAAAGTTAAAAAGTCTATATCGTCGCAACTACAGTAAAAAGCAAATTTTTTTTTTCAACAGTCTCCAATATCTTAAAATACCCATCTTCTATTATTTGTGAGATTTGTTTTTTAACTTTGATATCAGCTTCAGTGAATGTATCCCAATAAAACTCTGTATATTTGTCATGAATAATAATACTACTGCGATCATCAGCATAATGATATTCCTTTCCAACAAACTCATTTGCAGACAGCGTGAGTGTTAAAAATAATACTAATACCAATACTATGGTATTTTTTTCTACATTGTTCATTCTCCACCTCCGCTTTCCCAAGATTTGTTCACATAAACATGACCAGGTATTATATCACCTTTTTTGGCACCCCATCTAGCAAGTGTATCAAAAAATAATACATTATCTTCACCTTTTTTTGGTATTATACATGCTTTACTATATGGAGTATTATAATCTGCATTAGTGGTAGGATTAGTATTTGAATGAACCAATGTTCTTCCTGGAGTTGCTTCGTTCTCAGTATACCCATAAGCGTTAACAGAATTACCAGTTATAGTTCTGGTATTTGTAATAACTCCAGCATCTCCTGCTGCGACGTTTGTGGTTGTTATATATTTCATCTGAAAATCAGTTGCAGCAATCGTATCAGGAAAACTGTCAGGAGCAGGTGTCCCATCGGGAGCTGTCAAAGGATAATTAGCTACTGTCTGAACTTCATTTATTACAACAGCTTCACCTGTTCTGTTATTAATTAAAATAACAGTATCCAATGCTACATTCTGTGGAGAATTTCTGTCTTGAGAAACATCATAACTTGCTCTTTCTCTGATAACAATCATTCTTGCATCAATCGGTTCCAAGTCAGTGAGGTCTTCATCATTCAACGTCTCCTCTAACAGGAAAACTGTTTCCTAGAGTATGGCCTTTTGCCGTTTTTCCTTCACACACAGCTTTTTTCTGGTATTTTACTCTATCTGTCAGACCAGTTCGAACGTATGTCCTTCCCTGTCCTGGTTTTTCTTCAGTTTTCAATTTGTTGACACTATGGGTTTTACTCTCGTCTCTTTTATTGATGTCATCCAATAAATTCAATGACAGGTTCATGTAAAAATACTGTTATTTAAGTCTGGTTTTCTCATTATATTCTCTTCGTCCTCTATTTGCTTTCTCTACAAACGGAAAAACATATGCTAGCATAAAGAACATGAGTCCGATACCAGAAAGGGAACCAGATACCATAACAAGTATAAAAAGTATAAAATTTGTATACCAGGCAACAGCTGTTACTTCTGAATAGTTCTCCCCTTTAAAACATAGTATTTATTGTCTTCTATAATAACCTGATATTGCATCGCCCTTTAGTTTCTTAGCTTGTGCATCAAATAAAAATGCTGTTATAAACATGACAATAAAAGCTACTAAAAATATTCTGGCAAATATTTTTTTCATATTTATTCACCTCCATTATTTCGGAGAATATCAAAACGTATCCCAAGCGCTAAGCCTGCTCCAAATTTAAAAGAAAAACTTGGGCCGAGGTTGCCGCCAGCTGCCGCACCCAGAAGATACGCATCACCTCCAAGACGTATTGTTATAAAGCAAGCTCAAAAAATTTGTGAATGTATCCGTTATTTCTATAGCTAATTCTCTCTCCATTCCAATAAAGGGAACACGAACAATTATCATTTCCTTCATTTTGTCAAAGGCGAATGCTTCTCCCCCGCCATCCGAGCCAAAGAGGATCATATCTTCTAAATAGTCTTCAACCTGATATTCACAATTATAATCCTGAAGATATTCTCCTCTCCAGAGAATTGCATAGTTTTTTTGATTAAACATTCCTTCACTCCCATTAATTTTCCACAGAAAGTCTTTATAACCATCAGGGAGTACTATTTTTAGGGTCTTTTCGATACTATAGATATCATCATCTGATAATCCAACACCATTAATTGATAATCCATCTAAATACTTATCAAAGCTTATATATCATCTCTTCTCCATAT
The DNA here is from genome assembly GCF_022376835.1 of Brucepastera parasyntrophica. Lineage (GTDB taxonomy): Bacteria > Spirochaetota > Spirochaetia > Treponematales > Treponemataceae > Brucepastera > Brucepastera parasyntrophica. The sequence continues at coordinate 2,444,657 of NZ_CP084606.1, read as the reverse complement.
TTTTTCATAAGTTGATTCCACCAAGCTGTACATGAAGATTCAGTCCAGATACAGCTTCTTTCTGGCTTTGAATAAGTTTGCATTACGTTTTATTTTGTTATCATTAGCTTAGTTCAGGAAAAAAAATTCTAATATAACAATTAATAACAATACTATCCCTGTTATTAAACAAAAGATGAAGAATTTTTTATTCAGTATCCCTAATCCTAATTTAGTAATTTGTTGTTTAAAAAATAACCCTCCCACACCAAGTATAATCAAAGACAATCCTCCAATTCCAGGTATTATATTACGTAACACTTTTCTTACTCCTCATTATTAACCGGTATATTTTCCATGCCAGGAAATTCAAGGCTAAAAACATCATGTGCAGCATTCAAAATATTAACTGTAGCCTCAATAGTATTTGCAGCAGCTTCCATTCCTGCAGGAAAGGAAATTACACCAAGGACTGTTGATGTAACATTATTAATATGAGTTCCTTTTTCTTCATTAGGACCTGGGCCATTTACAGTACGATCATGTCCATTTGATGCATCTACTGCAGCACCAATGGACCCGCCTATATTTGTTGGTGTATCCGGCATTTTGATATCTTCCTGAGAAAAAATATCAGCAATTTCGATGCCTGTCTCTGAAAGTCCCATTGCAAGGTTGAAATAACCATCAACTATTAAGCCACCAGCAACAATATACCCACCCGCAGCAATTGGCGTTGCTAATCCTCCAGATCCACCTTCAAGAACGCTCACGGCTGCACCCAAAGCGATCCCCCAGAAATCTCCAAGAATCCTTTTGTAGCTTTTACTAAACCCCGAAAAGCACCTATAATACTTAACCCGTCGGGATCCACAAACCTCAGCGGATTATTCCTGCAGTACTCATACCAGTTCGTCCCGTCTCTCGCAGGGTCTTCCGTTATGAACTTCCCTAAGCTGCGGTCATACCACCTCGCGTTAAAGTAATATAACCCGGTCGCTTCGTCAAGTTCCTTCCCCGTGTAGCTCGCAGTAAAAGCCATGCTCCCGCCGGTACTCAAGACTCCGTCAAACGCGCCATAATTCGCCTCCCACACTATCACGCCGGACGCGTCCGTTATAACCTCACTCGTGCCCAGGTGGTCAGTGTGGTGATAGTATACCGCAGTTATATTCCCGCTTATCCGCTCCTCGGCCCATACCGTACTTCCCGCTCTCACATACCGGCTCGACTCTTCTCCCTTCTCCTTCCACACCAGGTTTCCTCCCTGGTCATACTGCGTATACTCACTCTCTCCGTTCCTTTCACTCTTTACCTTCAGCCCGCGCAGGTCATACTCATACGACGCCGCTTCACTGAGATTAGCGCTCCCCTCTTTCGTGTACAGCACCCTCACCAGACGGTTCGACAGGTCATACTCATACTTCCACAGTTCTCCTTCTTCCCCGTCATACTCATACCGCCGGGAACTTTCGTTCCATACGCCGTTCGTTCCGCGCTCTATGAGGTTTCCGTTCGCGTCATAGTTGTATTCCCACTCTCCTCTTGTCCGGATCAGGTTGGTGTGCCGGTAATATTCCGTTTCCGTGACCCTGTTTCCTCCCCGGTTTACACTCTCCCGTATCCGGTTTCCCGTCTCGTCATACGTCCACCCGCTCTGCTGGCCCTCTATCGTATACCATACTTCCACCAGGTCCCGCACATTCCCGGCCACCGTGTGGGCGTCTTCCGCCTCATAGCTCCCATCCCGTTCGTCCCATGTACTGTGCACCTTTATAAATCTTGTTTCCACCTTGTCCGCAAAGACATTCGATTTTTTTAAGAAGGGGGAGCGTTTGGTTGGGGAAAAACTATGTGCGGAATGGGCCAAGCATACTGCATTGCAGACGCGGCTCCCCCTCGCTCCGAATCTTGAGTAATGCTTTCGCATTACTCAAGGATTCTACGCTACCCCCTCGTCCGGGGTTCAGGTATTACAGTCAGGCTATACTCCAACAATATACTATAACGATAAAGTATACTTATACGATATAGCGTCGTATAAACTTAAACTACATGCCTTTGTAGTACACTCTTTATCTTGCGTTTCGAAAGGTACAATGCTTTTCATCGCTTTCTCATAAATTCCAGCCTTTAAAACAAAAAAAGCTGTATCGGAAGATTTCTTCTCAGATACAGCTTTTTCTACCAGTTTACTCTGCCTTTTAGTTTGTTTCTTTTACTTCGTCGTCTTGTTTTTCTTCTTGCTTTTTGTATGTTAGCTCATCGGGTTTATCTATAAAACTTGATATTCTAATTCGTGTATTAACCACAATACTTGAAATGAAATTTACTAATTGCGTTCCTGCCAATATGTATATTACATCCCGGTAATAGATATTACCCTCAAACCAAATTTTAAATAAGCAAATAACTAAAGACCCAAAAAACGCTGGAACGTATGGAAGTACTTGTAAATAAAATCTTACTTTTTTCAGTGCTTTTTCATCTTTGACATGTTTAACTAATGAAAATGTTCTAACATAAGAAAAAAATATTTCTATAATTATTACAATTCCAATATAAACACCTATAAAATTTATTAAAAATGAAAAGATTCCTTCTCCCCATATAAAAAATAGAAAAATACAGGCAGCCGATGAAAAAGCAAACACAGGTATTTTCTTTGACAATAAACAAGCATACATATTTGAGCTTTTCATTTAATTGCCTTCCTTTCTCTTGTAGTCATTAAGACCTTTTCCTACATCAAACATAGGATCTATAACTACCGATTTAAAAATTGGTATAAAAGCACTTTGTGTTTCTTTTTTGCGAAAGCATTTGATAATAAATTTATTCCATCTGCAAGCATTATACTAGCATAGGTATAACCTGCTAACATTGAATATCCAACAGAAGGATCTAAAGTGCCTTGCATTTTTATTGCAGCAGCTTCTTGAGCAATACCCCAGGCAGTAATTCCTACATATGTAGCTAATCCACCAAGTATCTCTCCACCGCCCAACAATCCTTGCAAGAGAAAATTTGGCTCCTTTTCTGGTGTAGTTATTTCTTGTGAATCAATCGTATTATCAACCGGCAGAGATTCAGAAATTTCATTCTTTTTCCCTACGACATCACCAATTTGAAGCTTTGTCGGGTCACCTTCATATCCGGACTTTTCCTGCCAATCAGCACCGTACAAATCCCATAGTGTGTCCCCTTCTACCGCTGTAAATGTCCCATCGCCGTTATCAGTCCACATCCCGGTAGGATCTGTATACCTCAGCGGATTATTCCTGCAGTACTCATACCAGTTCGTCCCGTCCCGGGCAGGGTCTTCCGTTATGAACTTCCCTAAACTACTGTCATACCACCTCGCGTTAAAGTAATACAACCCGGTCGCTTCGTCAAGTTCCTTCCCAGTGTAGCTCGCCACAAACATCATGCTCCCGCCGGTACTCAAGACCCCGCCAAACGCCTCATAATTCGCCTCCCGCATTATCACGCCGGACGCGTCCGTTATAACCTCGCTCGTGCCAGCATGGTCAGTGTGGTGATAGTATATCAGTGTTACTTTGTAGTTAGTCGCCTGTTCGTCTTTGCATCCGGCTATCTAACTCCACATCTTCTTAATAATATTTTCAATGCCAATTGCTATTCACTCTCCATATTTTGCATAAAAAGCTTTTGCAAATTTCCGAAAGCGTTCAGAGGCAGGGTCTGAATATGATTTCTCATCTTTTACTTTTGATTCAACATAGTCAATTGCTTCTTTTTTCCTACCCAGCAATTGTAACGCCACTGGTAGCCTGTATGCTGCCTGCTCTGGTATTACATACCGGGCGGTCGGTAAAAGATTAACCAGCTTTTGCATGCTCTTGTTTTTTCTAAAGAAAGGGAAACCCAACTTTATTAATGCCGTTTCAAGTTCTTTGACACCGCGTTCAATCTCATTATCTGAATCAAAATAGACCACATAATATTTTCCATAATCCCCTACATAACCGACATTTCCGGCTATTGTGGCAGTTATAAGCCCCTCTTCCTTTTCATTTAGTAAATCGTATACCGTTTCGTCCACATCCATGAACCGGAGTCTGACTACCATATTGATTTCCAGACCTCCGTGTTTAGTAGCCAGATTCAATCCAACTAAAGCAAATACTCTTTCTTCCTCTTGCTTTTTATAAATACCAGCCTTTACTTTTTCAAAACCATGACCGTCTAACATACTACCAATTGCTGCAAGGGTCTTTTTTTATCCAGATTTGCCATATTAATATATCGTTTATTTTTCTTTTAAAGGGGAGATATACATTTCTACTTTTTTCTTAAAAGAATTAATATCTATTTTTTTTAGATCCAATATTTCTATTATTGTATTATAGTTACTTCGCGTAAAGTTTATTCGCCAATCTCCCTCATTTGTGGCTAGAATGAATACTGGATGTCGTCGTATAGAAACATCAGAAATCTGTAACTCAAATAATGGCAGCTTTCTCACTTTATAAAAATATATCACATCTACAGTCTTATTAGTTACATTTAGTATTATATCTGCAGTCTGTATATCTAATATTACTATGGTTATGCAAAAAATAACCATAGTAAAAAAAAATAAATCAGGTCACTTTTTGCTAAAAAAGAAATTATTACTAATATAATAACAAAAATTGCCATTACTGCCATAATAAATATCGATTTTGATACTGAAACTTTGTTCATATATTACCTCTATTACCTCATTACATAAACAGATTGAAATACAATAATTCTTGTTTTTTCAACAAGTTATAGAATAACCTTTTTTATAAAACTTGTTATTTTATTCCTCTAGCGATTGATTTTCCAACGACCATATTCCAGTAATACCAAATCGCCCGTGCGCTTCAGCACCGCCAACACCAGCTCCTATGGAAAAAGCTCCACCAACTATATCTAAGTCAGTATTGAATATCACATCGCCGCCAACAGATAGCCCAACATCAAGAGAAACACCTCCTTCAATAAATGGCCCTTGAGCATCTTCAACACTTTTATATGCTCCAAAAGTAAAAACAGCAGATCCAGATAACCAGCCACCTCCGCCAGCGGAAGTTTCAGCATAGACACCTCTATCTTCAATATTTGCTAAAACAGCCATTTGACCCAAAAAAGCGTTGAAGGATGCGCAAATAAAGGTAATGAGGCAAAAAACAATAAATCGTTTTTTGGATTAATATAAATACCTACACCAGCAGCCCCTGAAACCATACCAACGGTACCACTTAATGCGCCGCCCAGTGTATAGATTCTGCTTGCTCCATCATTCACAAATAAACCCTTCACTCTAGTAAAAAAACCAGCTTTTTGTGGTTCTACAAGAACTTGTTGCTGTCGTCCTGCAAATGCTGACGCATCACCAAAAGTATCATTATCAATACCGAAATGATCTGCTATTTCGCCCAATAATCCGCTTGGGTCCACAAACCGCAGCGGATTATTCCTGCAGTACTCATACCAGTTCGTCCCGTCTCTGGCAGGGTCTTCAGTTATGAACTTCCCCCGTGTAGCTTGCACTGAATACCATGCTTCCGCCGCTGTTCAGCACCTCCCTGAAACCTCTTAACTGTACTACCACATTCTTTCAGGGTTCGGAGCCGTCCATCTTCCTGATACCAATACCTAAACTAGCAATTATTCACTTGAAGCATAAAATATTCCGGAATACTGGCTTTCATACCGGCTGCTCAAAAGTTTTTTTCGAACAGAATTTCCAGAACCTTCACTCTTCAATATTTTTAACGCATCACTATCAATAAGTGTAAATAAATAATATGTTCGTTTCTCTCCCTGAATAGCCTCCGGGACAGGTCGCCTGAGTTTATCCTCTATCATGTTTATAATTACCGCATAGTTTTGACCATATGGTCCGACCCAATAAGTTTCATCCTTAAATTCTTCCATATAAAGTTTACAGTCTGTTAATTCCAACTCTGAAAATTCATATTTTCCAAGCTCACTACTTTCACTGAACATCGGATCATATCCAGATACTTGTTCGCCTATCACATTGACCACCATTTCATCATCAGGAACAATTTGACTGACTTCAAGAATGCCTATACCTGTACCGGTTACATAATCATGCAAGCTATACTCTCCCGGTTTTATTGCAGAATATGATAATACCGGCTGAGTATTATTTCGGTATAAAAAGTTCCCCACACGAATACCGAAAAAACCAAGAATACCGATAGGGAGACTGATAAAAAAATAAAACAGCCAGTACAGTTTTCTTGAAACCTTCAATATTATTCCTCCTCCATAAATATTTTCTGATAATCTATTGGTTTGACCTTTGAAATTTCACTGGGCCGCCATTTGTCATCATCATAGGGCTCAACTTTTCCTCTGGTTGAGGCTGCCGGAGTGTAGTATTCTACAGTCCTTTCTATGGACTTTACATATTTTTCATCATATACACGGTTTTCATCAAGTTCTGATTTTAACAGATTCTTTTGTTCGTCAAGAAATTCTTTATATGATTGACCTTTTTTGTTGATCTTACTTCCATCATATTTATTGTCATCTAACTGTTCTAACTCATTATTAATCCGTGTAATTTCTGTTTCAGCACCATTAACAAAAGCCTTTCGCGAGTAATCATCAACTAAACTTGACTCTACCTCATTTCTTGGGGAAATGGAGTATAAGAAGCCCAGCATACTTGGAATACCGGGTATTATACTCATAACATTCATTATATTATCCCATGCCGTTATTTCTTCACCCTTTATTGAAAAGTTACTTTTCTGGTATAGAGAACGGGGTGCTTCATAAGTTTCTCCCAGGGGTTTTGTGTAAGAAAACAAAGCAACAGCAGGCCCATTCGCAAATTTCCATACCTTTTTGGCTGTATTAATTAAAGCGGTGAAAGCCGATAAACCATCCAGATCCACAAACCTCAGCGGGTTATTCCTGCAGTACTCATACCAGTTCGTTCCGTCTCTGGCAGGGTCTTCAGTTATGAACTTCCCGAGACTACTGTCATACCATTAATTCTTAAAACGTTTATTATAATCGCTCCTCTCATCATTTACTTTTTTTGCAAAAGGGAACCCATATGCCAAGATAAAAAATATTATTCCGCTTCCACTTAATAACCACAAGACAAGTGTTGAAATCGTCAATATAAGATTTGAATACCATATTATCCCTGTTGTTTCAACATAAACTAGATCATAAGTTAATAAATAATAGATTCCATCCTCCTTATAGCCTTCAATAGCTACGCCATTTATTTCTTTTGTTTGTATTCGCAAGCCAATTGTCAGAATAATAGTAACAAAAATATTATTCCATAAACCTTTGCAAAAAACCGTTTCATTGTTGAGACTCCGCTTCATTTGGTATTACTTGTAGGAAAAGTCCAAAGCCAACACCTTTTGCAGCTTTTATAGTGTTTTTTAATCCGAAGCTTGCCCCTGCACCTATTCCACCAATATATACATTTCCACCGATCTTTATTGTATTGCTAAAAATCCTTAAATTTATAGATCCAGAAAAATCAATTAACGATACGACAGCTTCAATACCTAAAGAATTTTCTTTCATACCGATAAAAGCATCCGCGGCTGCACCTTTTATCTCGCCTTCTAATTCCACCTTAAAATTCTTTTTTACTGACTCGAATATTGGCTTTGTGGTTCCAGAAATCTTTGCTCCACCTGCCTCTGCATTCACATTCAATTCACCTTGATCAAGACGTAAATCAGCTTCTGCTTTTAAATATAACCCTTTCCCACCATTCCCCTCGCTAGCAGATTCATCGACAAGAACATGTTCTCCAGAATTAAGTGCATCATTAGCTTGGGTTCCAATGATTGCCTCTCTTGCCTTATTATTTCCTGCCATAAAAGCCTCGAACATTTCACCCAAATTTTTAAAATATGGGACGGCTTTTGTTTCAGGTTCTTCATCATTCAACCCTGTCGGATCCACAAACCTTAACGGGTTCTCCCCAGGACTCAATTGCAAAAATAAAAGCCCTCGCTCCCTCCGGAACTCATTGTAAAACAACTGTGTCTTTCCGTGTGTTAGCGTGTTTTTCCATGCAGCATTTTTTTCCCCTGGGGTTTTCCGGGTCTTTATGAGTCTGAGTGGGACACCTCTTTTTTGTACTACTGCAAACGCTTCTGTCATCTCTTTTGTTCTGTACCTTTTTTCCGGGTTTTTCAGGGATTTACCGGGGGTTATCGGGATTCGCTTTCATCCTTCCTCATCTGCCAACGGCTGTAAAAAAGTATATCATGCTTTATCATCACAAACAAGAAATCTCAACGGATTTTTTTCTGTACATCTGCGGAAGTGAGCCGCTTGATCTGCCGGTTCCCTATCAGCGATTTCAACTGCGTTATGGCCGTTTTATTCAGTAACACAAGCCGCTCTCCCTGACTCATTTCCTGCCGGATCAGCAAGGCGTTGATACTTTCCAGATTACTCAACACCACTAACTGTTCAAGACTTGCATCATCACGGATGTTTCCCTTTGCCTTGGGATGTTCCTTTCTCCATTGCCCGGCTGTTTTCCCGAATAATGACACATTCAGTAAATCCGCCTCGGAGGCATAGGTCATGCTGGCCTGGGCTTTTGTTACCGTCGGGGGAATGATGTGTTCCTTAATCGCATCTGTGTGGATGTGGTAATTTATCTTTGCCAGTGTCCGCTGGAGATTCCATTCTACTGAAATCTGTTTTTCCTCTTCTGCTTTCAATCGCTGAAATTCTGTAATTAAATACAGTTTGAACTGCGGACTCAGCCAGGTTCCGAACTCAAACGCTATATCACTGTGGGCGAAGGTTCCGCCTTCGTACCGGCCGGGTTTTGCTGTTATTCCTATGGCGTTTGTGGCTGCTATCCATTGTTTCGTCGACAAGACAAATCCATTGCTCCCGCTTTCATTTCTAATGTTACGGAATTCCGTTACATTAAAATCCGGGTTATGCAGTTGTTCCCATAATCCCATGAACTCGACGGTGTACCGACTGCTAAGCCAATGGGAAATAACAAGGCCGGTGGCTTCGGCATTTTTATACCTGGCCATATCAGTCAGGGAAATATAGTCTTCGTTTTTTGTTGAAAATACTGTTATCTCACTTCCCTGTACCGTCATTACCGCTTTTTGCTGTTTTTCTTTTGCCATACCCATTTTCCTTATAGATTTTAACCCCAGTGAATTCAATGAGGTTTCCTGTTTCCTCTAAATTCACAGTATCATAAATACTATGTGCCGCCAAGCAATGCCTGGAACCTCCTCAAATACTCCTCGTCCACGGCCTCAAACAGTTCATGCTCCCTCGGGTGGTACTTCCGGTATATCTTCGCCAGTCCGTCTATCTGCAGGTGGGTGTACCTCACCGTCGTCTCTATGCTCTTGTGTCCCAGCAATTCCTGCACATGCCGCACACTCGCCCCGTTCTCAAGTAAGTGCGTGGCCGTACTGTGCCGTATCGAGTGCGTCGAGATTTCCGCCCTGTCCATTTCAAACTTCCGTAACAGGAGACGGAACCTCTCGCTCACAGTCCCAGTGCGCAGGCTACCCCCGGTCTTCGGCCCCCGGCTTCCTCCGGGAAATACCCACCCGTCTTCCCCCTTCGGCCTCCTGCCCAGATACAGCTCCAGAAACGCCGCCGAAAGACGCGACACCGGTACCAGCCGCTCACGCTCTCCCTTACCCCTCACAATAATTTCCCGCCGGTCAAGATTAATATCACTCAACTTCAGGCCCACAGCCTCCGCTACCCGCAGTCCCGACGAGTATATCAGCTCAAACAGTGTCCGGTCTCTCAAGCCCAGCTCCGCCGTGGTGTCAAGGCTTTCAAGGAACCTCGTTATTTCATCGCGTGTCAGCGGCCGCCGTATCATTCCGCTCCGCCGGGGTATATCCAGCTCAAGGCCCTGCGCAGGGTTCTCTTTAATAAGTCCCGAGCGGTACATCACGGAAAAAAGACGGCAGGCATTATAGAACCGGTCATGAATGGTATTGACGCTCAACAGCTCCCCGCTCCGCTTTGACACAAGCGTACACAGGTGTTCATGGTACCGTATCAGTTCAGCCTTCCCCGCCTCCCTCATGTCCCGGCCATCAAGAAACCGTAAGAACATGTCCTGGTCGGCTCGTATCATCCGCCTCGTGTGTTCCTTCAGCCTCAGCCCGATGAGTTCCTCTTCCATCAGCCTCATCACCAGAAATACCGCCGCCTCACTGGTCATCCGTGCATCCTCCTCGGGTGAAAGGTATCAAGACTTTCCCTCAGTTCATCCTTATCAACTCGTGTGTACACTTCAGTGGTCGCAAGCCGCTCATGACCCAGTATGGCCTGGATGTGCCTCATGTCACACCCGTTCCGTAATAGGTGCGTCCCCAGCGAATGGCGGAACCCGTGGCTCGTGATGACCGGCAGGTCAAGGCTCCGGCATACCGCTTCCACCTCCTCATTCACCACAGCCATCAGCCTCCCGTGCCACGCCCCGAACAGCGTGTGGCTGTTCGGCCGGTCATAGGAACCGAACACAAAAGCGCGGCCTTCTTCAAGGTACAGCCGCAATACATCACTGGCATAGGAAGTCAGAAACGCAACGCGCGCTTTTTGCCCTTTCCCCTCAGGCACATATATCAGCCGCTGGCGCACATCAACATTATCAGGTATGAGGCTTGCCGCCTCGGCTATCCGTAAGCCTGAAGCGTACAGCACTTCCGCTATCACATGCACTCGGTACCGCCTCACCCGCCGCTTTTCGTCTCCGGCCTCATCAAAGGCGGTAAGCTTTTCAAGCAATACTCCCATCTGCGCTTCAGTGAGTACATTCCGGCTCAAGGGTTCGCCCACGCGCGGGTTTTTCACTTCGTCAAACGGATTTGTTTTCCGCATCTCTTTGAGTACCATCCACCGGAACACACTGCGTGCCGCCTTCAGCCGGTTGCATACCGTCCCTGAACTCACCGGGTTGCCGTCTTTTTTTGTCCGGGAACTTTCGGCATACCGGAACGACAGCGCGTCCTGTATCGTCGCTTCTTCAAGGATGATGTCCTCTCTCTCAAACCATTTGAGAACGAGACGTACATTTTTTTCAAGCGTCCCATAGCCCTGTCCCGTTACTCTCAGGGAGGCAAAAGCCATAAAGGATTCATACACTCGCGCATACGGTTCACTCAATATAAAACTCATTTTTTTCTCCCCCCTTTCTCCCTCAGGAATTCCCTGCTCAGTTTGGTAATTCATTCATGTACAAGGAGTTAAACCTTCTAAACTGCGCATACTCAGTTTTGCGCAGTTGGTGCAGTTTTCTTTTTTTTCATCAGTTCCCGCATCTCATCAGGCGTCGGTATCATCGACAGGTCTGCCCCTTTCAGGCTTTCATCACTGGCCAGACGGTAAAACCCCTTGCTCCGCTCCCGCCCGCCCCGGCTTACGATCAGGTATTCATACTCAACCAGCTGTCTGATCCCCATCCGCACCGCCGTCTGGCTCAACCCCGTGTACTCCCGTATCTGTCGCTGGGTCATTACCACCTGCGTCACTTCAAGCTCCTGCTTCTCCGCCGCCTTTTGCGCATATTCCCGTATTTCTTCATACAACAGCTGCGCTCCCGCCGGCAGTTCCCGTATCGTGTCCGCAAGTATCGCGGACACCATTATCCGGTATGCTATCCGGTAGTCTTCAAGGTCACATCTGATGTATCTCACCTCTCCGTCATGCACTTCTTTTTTCTGGTACTGCCTCAGGAAACACACGCAGGCTATCAGGTCAAGGAACCGGTCATGGTCCCGCCTCATCCGCATCAGACTTGTCGGGAAGTCAAGCAGCGGCGCGAACTCATTCACGATGTGCTTCTTTTCAAGGAGACGCTGGGCCGCGCGGTGCTGACGTATAATCCGGTTCCGCTTCTCGTTGCCGCTACGAAGCCGCTCAAGTGAATACTTTTCCCGCTGGCTCCTCTGTATCCGCTCCGTCTGTTCACGGCTTTCATCTGTGTGTATCACAAAACACCGAGACGCGTTCTCAGGGTTCACCGCGTGGTTTGTCCCGCTCATCACGCTTGAGACTATCACCGGCGTCCTCACTACCCGGCTCGCCATTTTCCCCGTCTCTTCATCCTTCACCGTTACCAGCCGGGAGAGTTCCTTCCCGCTTAACATCTCCCGTATCTGGTATTCTATCACTTCCCCGTGAACGGCCTCCCCAAGCACCAGAAACTTGTGGGTCAGGTTGTCAATGTAGTTCAACGCCTGGTCTGAAAGACTCGTCACCGCAACCACTTCTTCAGGAGGCATCAGACGCTTCACCGTATCAACCAGAAAACTTTTCCCGCTCGCCGACTGGCTCAAGATCATCACACTGATCGGGTCATCAAGCTTCCGGCTGGACGCGCAGATGTACATGAGCTGTTTATTGAGTTCCTCGCCAACATATCCCAATTCCGTCAGGTCGTCCGCTATCCGGTCAAACAGGTTCGCGTCTTCAAGGAGTTCAAGCGCAAGCCGCCGATCCGCTTCACTGACCGCGCTCTGTTCCGCTTCTGGTTTCCTCACCAGAGCCGCGTCCCTCTCCGCTTCCAGTTTTTCAAGGATCAGTATCAAGTCCTGTTCCACACGCGCCGGCACCGCGCCCCAGGTACGGTACACCCCTTGCGCAAAGTTCACCCGGCCTCGAGCGGCGTACAAATCTATCGAATCATAATAACTGACTCCGCCGGTACCCGCGTGGCGGCTGTTCGCAGCCCGGATGTTTACCCTGAGGCTCGTTACAAAAAGAGGTTTTACCCCGCCAATGCGGTAACTGATATCCCCGCTTCTGAACACATGAAACAGTCCGTCCCGGCTGAACGATACTTCCCGCGCCTCAATCCCTTCCGGAGCAACCGCTCCGGCCGGTACTTCTTCAGGTGTGACAGTCGCGGCCTGAGTCTCTTCAGAAATGGCCGCCGGTTCCACAGGCGGCAAGGTGTCCATGACCGGAGTGTTTTCTCTCTCCGCTTCTTCACTGATCTGGTCTATCAGGTCGCCTTTCAGACTGAACTCTTCCAGTAGTTTTTTCTTTGCCATACGCTTACAGCCGCTCTAGCAGTTCCGCCGCCAACGCCTCATACTGCGCCGCGCCCCGCATCGCCCCCCGGAACGCGGCCCGGTCACTGCGGTCGGCATATATGATTGACCTTCCTGAAACTTGTACTTCCTCTATCCGGATGTTCTGGTTCACTATCGTTTGAAACACTAACTCCCCGTATTCTTCCTTCACCTTCCCTATCACTTCAGAGGCAAGGCCGCTCCGCCCGTCGTGTATCACAAAGGCCATCCCGAGGACTCGCAACTTTTCATTCAGCCGCTTCTGCACCTTCTCGATGCTTTCCATCGTCTGCACGAGGCCCTTCAGCGAAAAGTATTTACTCGACAGTGGGATGAATACCCCGTCACTCGCGCACAGCGCATTGAGGGTCAGGATGTTCATACTGGGCGCCGTATCTATGAAACAGTAGTCGTACTGGCCCCTCACCACCGCAAGCCGTTCCTTCAGTATCAGGTGGCCGCCGGTCTCGCCGTCCAGGTATTTCATCACGCCCGAAAGTCCGCCGCGCGTTCCCAGGTAGCACACTCCTTCTCCGTCCCAGACTGGAAGGGCTGCTCCAAACAGAATATCTTCTTCCCCGGCAAGGACGGCGTCAACCGTGAGATGCTTCCGCAGTATTCCCATCGTGCTTGAGGTGTTTCCCTGTTCGTCCAGGTCTACCACCAGCACACGCTTCCCCTTTGCCGCAAAAGAAGCCGCAAGGTTCTGACAGCTCGTACTTTTCCCGTTCCCGCCTTTCTTCTGGCATATCGTGATTATTTTCATGCATCGCCTCCAGCGGCGCGGCTTCCGGTGTCCCGGTTCCGCCGCCTCTCCCGGTCATAGCTTTTCTTTGCCTCGTGCATGAATCGGTTCACCTGGTTGTACGCGCTTCTGAACGCGTGCAGGTTTACCACAGCGCTCCGGTTGAGAAAATTGTTCTGGTGTTGAATTATGTCCGCACAGGACACCGTGAAGGTACACCCAAGACTTTCTGACAGCGTGATGCACTGCACCTCTTCTATTCTGCCGCCCTGGGTGATTAAATACGCCGCTTCGTACAGGTCGCTTACTTCCGCATACTCCATCGCTTCTCCTTGTGTAAGGAGCCGATCGTTATACGCTCTGGGCTTTCTGCCCGCTTTATGGTATAGTTTTCTACACGCATGACGAGGACTCCTCGTTTTGTTGTTCAGCCGCCGTCCTCCTTCTTGTCGTCAAACTTCTAGGAGGACGGCGGTTTTTATGCCCTTTGACAAACCCTGTCAAGAGCTTATACTGCATATATTAGAACGTATCTTGTACTATGTCAATATCTCATTATATACTTTTCTTGTGAAATCTGACGAACTTTCTACCTTTGCTCAAAACCTTTCCCGCATCAGAAAGCAAAGAGGTCTTTCCCAGGCTGACCTTGCCGACCTTGCCGGTCTGACCCGAAGAACCATTAATCATTATGAAAATCATGTCTCCCAGCCGCCCATTGAAAAAGTTGAAGCTATCGCTCAGGCCTTAGGGGTAAAAACGTCCGACCTGCTAGATAAAAATTCAAAACAGGCCCGCGTTCAGCCAGCCGTTGATTTATCTGATATTGATCCCAGAAGTGTAAAAAAGCTCAAAGACATTCTGTCCCTTCCGCCAAATGACCGTAATGTACTGTACCGTATGCTCAATGAATTATTGCGTAAAAATCAGCTCGAAAAGAAAAACAAGCAGTCTGAATAACTCCGCAGGTTCTTTTTACAACCATCATTACATGATACCTAAATGCGTCCTTCAAACGACTCCTTTTATCTCCGCCCCTATACTGTTCTCATGACGGAAAAAAACTTTCATACCTCTTCCGCTGAAATTGGTTCCCGTATCGCCTTTTTCAGAAAACAGAAAGGCCTCACCCAGGCCGAATTGGCTGACAGGGTTGGCATATCCCGACTGCTCCTCTCTGATTATGAACGGGGCAAAGTCAGAATTTATGCGGATGTCCTTTTTGCCTTGCTTGCCGCTCTCGGCGTGCCGGTGAATAAGTTTCTTTCTTCTCCGGAACCTTCCGCGCCGTCCTATACTCCCAGTATCAAACTGGTAAAACGGCTCCAGCGCATTGAAAAGCTGTCTCCTTCAAAGCAAAAGGCATTGTTGCAGATTATTGACGGGTTTCTCAAAGGAGAAGGCTTTTAATTCGTTTTTTCTTCCAGCCTCTTATATATTTCATCCAGTTCGCCGCTGACATTTTCAAGCAGGCTGTTTATCCCCTCAGTTAATTCATATTTCAGGTGTTCCGTTTCTTCGGGTACGGCACCTTCATTCATTGAGGTTATTATCCATGAGGTCAATACACAACTTGACCGTATTTTCAGTATCTGCTCTTTTAACTCACTGTCTTCCGGCATATCGCGCTCCCTTCGGGTACTATTTCAAAACCATGTCAATACCCTATTAACGGTTATTATTATGCGTTTATTAGACGATATATGTCAAGCCGGTTACTGTCTCTCCAGTCCCCGGAGCGCAGGGCGGGCGGAGCCGGACGAAGGTTGTCCCCCCTATTGAGCCCCCAGCTTAAAACCGCTACCGCAACAGGGAAAGAGGGGTAAGCCGGGGTCTGGGGGCGGCTAGGGGGGAAAACCGTAGTGTACCCTGCACTCCGGGGACGTTTGCCGGTTCCGCATACGTAGGACTATCCCATTCCATGCGGTTTCCGCTTTGCCCCTGCCGGGGGCGACTTTGAAGCTGAAGCTTCAAAGTTTAACTTTCAAAAAGCAGCCTTTTTCTTTCTTTACCTCATAACCATTTAACCCGTTTTTCTCATTATTTTGGCTACCGTATTTGTAAATGGCGCCTTTTTTCTCTTTACTCCATAACGAATTACCACCAAAAGGCGCACTTCCTTTATCTTGCATTCGACAAAAATCCTGTAATACAAAAAATTTCCTGTATTACAAATTAATCCTTACTCCTCAAGGAATTACGTCCGCTTGTATTACATCTCTTTATCTTGTATTCCTGACGTTTTCGTGTCAGACAAAATAAATCCTGTCGGACAAATAATTCCTTCCCGCGCAAAGAATTACATCATGTTGTCTGACAACCCTTTATCTTGTATTCTCACTTCTCGGTAAGACACTTTTCCCTTCTTCCCTTTAAGCCGTGAGGATGCATCCTCACGGCCGCCACCGGCAGGGCCAAACGCCAGGCCACCGTCTCCAGGATGATGTACAGCCAGACATATTATTCTAAAAGCACGGGAAAAAGTGCATATATCGTAGGATTTTCTTCATTTTTACATGTGTGCCACGCTCTAATTCCTTACACCATAAGGAATTAAGCACTAACCGTGTGCCACACGAAATGCCTCTGTGGCACAAAAAAGTCCTTATATTACAAGGAATTACGGCACTTTGTGGCACACCCTTTATCTTGCGCCTCAAAACATACGAATTTCAGTACGCTGGCCTTACTTCTACCCATTAAAACAAAAAAGCTGTATCCGGGAAAAACCCTCCCAGATACAGCTGTCTTTCGTTTCCAGTTTCAAATTACGTTATCGTCTCTTTAGTAACAAATCTATCTGTATATAAACTACAACAACTAGCAGGATAAAAAATATTATTACAAAGAAAATAAAATTCCCATCTGTATAATCTTTTTTCTTCAGGTATGGCCAAATCAGAAAATAGCCTAATATAAATAATATAGGAACACCTATCACTGTCATTCCTGCTATTCCAAATTTCTGTTCGACAGACTCTAGAAAAGGTTTCAAAGAAAAATAAATCTTTTCTGCCCATTTTGACTTTGAAAATGGTTCCGGTATGATGCTTGCCATTACTCCTGCTCCTCATCAGAAAATAAGTTTTGGAAAAATCCTGTTACTACACCAGCTATTTTTGATACAACAGGAGACCATTGTGTAAAGGCTTTCCCCGTATTTGTTTTTACAAACCAGCCTTTCCCCGGATTCAAAACTCTATGGAAACGCTTGGAACCTTCGTTGAAGGAGGGAGATACTGCGAAACTTATAACATCAACACCAACTGATACTGCACTCGATACGGTTCTATCAAACCCCTCTCCTTCGATTGCATCAGCAATAGCATTTAAAACGAGTCCGGTGATATCAGCACCGGTTGCGATTTTGCCCGCTAGTACTGCGGCCGGGAAGTTTTTTGCCTGGGCAAACCCGAAAGCAGTTATTATTGCTGTATCTCCAACAGCTTGCGTAATATCAGCTCCATCTCTCAGTAGATTAACAGCGGTACCTTTAGCAATCTCTCCAGCGAAATTCTGTGCGGCTGCATCACCTTGTGACGCAGCGTTGAACAGATTTGAAAGTTTTACAAAGGGGTCAAATTGACTTACAACAGTAAAGATATCATCAAACGAAAGTACCGGTACATCCGACAACCCGGTAGGATCTAGGTACCTTAACGGGTTCTCCCCAGGACTCAATTGCAAAAATAAAAGCCCTCGCTCCCTCCGGAACTCATTGTAAAACAACTGTGTCTTTCCGTGTGTTAGCGTGTTTTTCCATGCAGCATTTTTTTCCCCTGGGGTTTTCCGGGTCTTTATGAGTCTGAGTGGGACACCTCTTTTTTGTACTACTGCAAACGCTTCTGTCATCTCTTTTGTTCTGTACCTTTTTTCCGGGTTTTTCAGGGATTTACCGGGGGTTATCGGGATTCGCTTTCATCCTTCCTCATCTGCCAACGGCTGTAAAAAAGTATATCATGCTTTATCATCACAAACAAGAAATCTCAACGGATTTTTTTCTGTACATCTGCGGAAGTGAGCCGCTTGATCTGCCGGTTCCCTATCAGCGATTTCAACTGCGTTATGGCCGTTTTATTCAGTAACACAAGCCGCTCTCCCTGACTCATTTCCTGCCGGATCAGCAAGGCGTTGATACTTTCCAGATTACTCAACACCACTAACTGTTCAAGACTTGCATCATCACGGATGTTTCCCTTTGCCTTGGGATGTTCCTTTCTCCATTGCCCGGCTGTTTTCCCGAATAATGACACATTCAGTAAATCCGCCTCGGAGGCATAGGTCATGCTGGCCTGGGCTTTTGTTACCGTCGGGGAATGATGTGTTCCTTAATCGCATCTGTGTGGATGTGGTAATTTATCTTTGCCAGTGTCCGCTGGAGATTCCATTCTACTGAAATCTGTTTTTCCTCTTCTGCTTTCAATCGCTGAAATTCTGTAATTAAATACAGTTTGAACTGCGGACTCAGCCAGGTTCCGAACTCAAACGCTATATCACTGTGGGCGAAGGTTCCGCCTTCGTACCGGCCGGGTTTTGCTGTTATTCCTATGGCGTTTGTGGCTGCTATCCATTGTTTCGTCGACAAGACAAATCCATTGCTCCCGCTTTCATTTCTAATGTTACGGAATTCCGTTACATTAAAATCCGGGTTATGCAGTTGTTCCATAATCCCATGAACTCGACGGTGTACCGACTGCTAAGCCAATGGGAAATAACAAGGCCGGTGGCTTCGGCATTTTTATACCTGGCCATATCAGTCAGGGAAATATAGTCTTCGTTTTTTGTTGAAAATACTGTTATCTCACTTCCCTGTACCGTCATTACCGCTTTTTGCTGTTTTTCTTTTGCCATACCCATTTTCCTTATAGATTTTAACCCCAGTGAATTCAATGAGGTTTCCTGTTTCCTCTAAATTCACAGTATCATAAATACTATGTGCCGCCAAGCAATGCCTGGAACCTCCTCAAATACTCCTCGTCCACGGCCTCAAACAGTTCATGCTCCCTCGGGTGGTACTTCCGGTATATCTTCGCCAGTCCGTCTATCTGCAGGTGGGTGTACCTCACCGTCGTCTCTATGCTCTTGTGTCCCAGCAATTCCTGCACATGCCGCACACTCGCCCCGTTCTCAAGTAAGTGCGTGGCCGTACTGTGCCGTATCGAGTGCGTCGAGATTTCCGCCCTGTCCATTTCAAACTTCCGTAACAGGAGACGGAACCTCTCGCTCACAGTCCCAGTGCGCAGGCTACCCCCGGTCTTCGGCCCCGGCTTCCTCCGGGAAATACCCACCCGTCTTCCCCCTTCGGCCTCCTGCCCAGATACAGCTCCAGAAACGCCGCCGAAAGACGCGACACCGGTACCAGCCGCTCACGCTCTCCCTTACCCCTCACAATAATTTCCCGCCGGTCAAGATTAATATCACTCAACTTCAGGCCCACAGCCTCCGCTACCCGCAGTCCCGACGAGTATATCAGCTCAAACAGTGTCCGGTCTCTCAAGCCCAGCTCCGCCGTGGTGTCAAGGCTTTCAAGGAACCTCGTTATTTCATCGCGTGTCAGCGGCCGCCGTATCATTCCGCTCCGCCGGGGTATATCCAGCTCAAGGCCCTGCGCAGGGTTCTCTTTAATAAGTCCCGAGCGGTACATCACGGAAAAAAGACGGCAGGCATTATAGAACCGGTCATGAATGGTATTGACGCTCAACAGCTCCCCGCTCCGCTTTGACACAAGCGTACACAGGTGTTCATGGTACCGTATCAGTTCAGCCTTCCCCGCCTCCCTCATGTCCCGGCCATCAAGAAACCGTAAGAACATGTCCTGGTCGGCTCGTATCATCCGCCTCGTGTGTTCCTTCAGCCTCAGCCCGATGAGTTCCTCTTCCATCAGCCTCATCACCAGAAATACCGCCGCCTCACTGGTCATCCGTGCATCCTCCTCGGGTGAAAGGTATCAAGACTTTCCCTCAGTTCATCCTTATCAACTCGTGTGTACACTTCAGTGGTCGCAAGCCGCTCATGACCCAGTATGGCCTGGATGTGCCTCATGTCACACCCGTTCCGTAATAGGTGCGTCCCCAGCGAATGGCGGAACCCGTGGCTCGTGATGACCGGCAGGTCAAGGCTCCGGCATACCGCTTCCACCTCCTCATTCACCACAGCCATCAGCCTCCCGTGCCACGCCCCGAACAGCGTGTGGCTGTTCGGCCGGTCATAGGAACCGAACACAAAAGCGCGGCCTTCTTCAAGGTACAGCCGCAATACATCACTGGCATAGGAAGTCAGAAACGCAACGCGCGCTTTTTGCCCTTTCCCCTCAGGCACATATATCAGCCGCTGGCGCACATCAACATTATCAGGTATGAGGCTTGCCGCCTCGGCTATCCGTAAGCCTGAAGCGTACAGCACTTCCGCTATCACATGCACTCGGTACCGCCTCACCCGCCGCTTTTCGTCTCCGGCCTCATCAAAGGCGGTAAGCTTTTCAAGCAATACTCCCATCTGCGCTTCAGTGAGTACATTCCGGCTCAAGGGTTCGCCCACGCGCGGGTTTTTCACTTCGTCAAACGGATTTGTTTTCCGCATCTCTTTGAGTACCATCCACCGGAACACACTGCGTGCCGCCTTCAGCCGGTTGCATACCGTCCCTGAACTCACCGGGTTGCCGTCTTTTTTTGTCCGGGAACTTTCGGCATACCGGAACGACAGCGCGTCCTGTATCGTCGCTTCTTCAAGGATGATGTCCTCTCTCTCAAACCAT
The DNA here is from genome assembly GCF_022376835.1 of Brucepastera parasyntrophica. Classification (GTDB taxonomy): domain Bacteria; phylum Spirochaetota; class Spirochaetia; order Treponematales; family Treponemataceae; genus Brucepastera; species Brucepastera parasyntrophica. The sequence continues at coordinate 2,424,085 of NZ_CP084606.1, read as the reverse complement.
TTGAGAACGAGACGTACATTTTTTTCAAGCGTCCCATAGCCCTGTCCCGTTACTCTCAGGGAGGCAAAAGCCATAAAGGATTCATACACTCGCGCATACGGTTCACTCAATATAAAACTCATTTTTTTTCTCCCCCTTTCTCCCTCAGGAATTCCCTGCTCAGTTTGGTAATTCATTCATGTACAAGGAGTTAAACCTTCTAAACTGCGCATACTCAGTTTTGCGCAGTTGGTGCAGTTTTCTTTTTTTCATCAGTTCCCGCATCTCATCAGGCGTCGGTATCATCGACAGGTCTGCCCCTTTCAGGCTTTCATCACTGGCCAGACGGTAAAACCCCTTGCTCCGCTCCCGCCCGCCCCGGCTTACGATCAGGTATTCATACTCAACCAGCTGTCTGATCCCCATCCGCACCGCCGTCTGGCTCAACCCCGTGTACTCCCGTATCTGTCGCTGGGTCATTACCACCTGCGTCACTTCAAGCTCCTGCTTCTCCGCCGCCTTTTGCGCATATTCCCGTATTTCTTCATACAACAGCTGCGCTCCCGCCGGCAGTTCCCGTATCGTGTCCGCAAGTATCGCGGACACCATTATCCGGTATGCTATCCGGTAGTCTTCAAGGTCACATCTGATGTATCTCACCTCTCCGTCATGCACTTCTTTTTTCTGGTACTGCCTCAGGAAACACACGCAGGCTATCAGGTCAAGGAACCGGTCATGGTCCCGCCTCATCCGCATCAGACTTGTCGGGAAGTCAAGCAGCGGCGCGAACTCATTCACGATGTGCTTCTTTTCAAGGAGACGCTGGGCCGCGCGGTGCTGACGTATAATCCGGTTCCGCTTCTCGTTGCCGCTACGAAGCCGCTCAAGTGAATACTTTTCCCGCTGGCTCCTCTGTATCCGCTCCGTCTGTTCACGGCTTTCATCTGTGTGTATCACAAAACACCGAGACGCGTTCTCAGGGTTCACCGCGTGGTTTGTCCCGCTCATCACGCTTGAGACTATCACCGGCGTCCTCACTACCCGGCTCGCCATTTTCCCCGTCTCTTCATCCTTCACCGTTACCAGCCGGGAGAGTTCCTTCCCGCTTAACATCTCCCGTATCTGGTATTCTATCACTTCCCCGTGAACGGCCTCCCCAAGCACCAGAAACTTGTGGGTCAGGTTGTCAATGTAGTTCAACGCCTGGTCTGAAAGACTCGTCACCGCAACCACTTCTTCAGGAGGCATCAGACGCTTCACCGTATCAACCAGAAAACTTTTCCCGCTCGCCGACTGGCTCAAGATCATCACACTGATCGGGTCATCAAGCTTCCGGCTGGACGCGCAGATGTACATGAGCTGTTTATTGAGTTCCTCGCCAACATATCCCAATTCCGTCAGGTCGTCCGCTATCCGGTCAAACAGGTTCGCGTCTTCAAGGAGTTCAAGCGCAAGCCGCCGATCCGCTTCACTGACCGCGCTCTGTTCCGCTTCTGGTTTCCTCACCAGAGCCGCGTCCCTCTCCGCTTCCAGTTTTTCAAGGATCAGTATCAAGTCCTGTTCCACACGCGCCGGCACCGCGCCCCAGGTACGGTACACCCCTTGCGCAAAGTTCACCCGGCCTCGAGCGGCGTACAAATCTATCGAATCATAATAACTGACTCCGCCGGTACCCGCGTGGCGGCTGTTCGCAGCCCGGATGTTTACCCTGAGGCTCGTTACAAAAAGAGGTTTTACCCCGCCAATGCGGTAACTGATATCCCCGCTTCTGAACACATGAAACAGTCCGTCCCGGCTGAACGATACTTCCCGCGCCTCAATCCCTTCCGGAGCAACCGCTCCGGCCGGTACTTCTTCAGGTGTGACAGTCGCGGCCTGAGTCTCTTCAGAAATGGCCGCCGGTTCCACAGGCGGCAAGGTGTCCATGACCGGAGTGTTTTCTCTCTCCGCTTCTTCACTGATCTGGTCTATCAGGTCGCCTTTCAGACTGAACTCTTCCAGTAGTTTTTTCTTTGCCATACGCTTACAGCCGCTCTAGCAGTTCCGCCGCCAACGCCTCATACTGCGCCGCGCCCCGCATCGCCCCCGGAACGCGGCCCGGTCACTGCGGTCGGCATATATGATTGACCTTCCTGAAACTTGTACTTCCTCTATCCGGATGTTCTGGTTCACTATCGTTTGAAACACTAACTCCCCGTATTCTTCCTTCACCTTCCCTATCACTTCAGAGGCAAGGCCGCTCCGCCCGTCGTGTATCACAAAGGCCATCCCGAGGACTCGCAACTTTTCATTCAGCCGCTTCTGCACCTTCTCGATGCTTTCCATCGTCTGCACGAGGCCCTTCAGCGAAAAGTATTTACTCGACAGTGGGATGAATACCCCGTCACTCGCGCACAGCGCATTGAGGGTCAGGATGTTCATACTGGGCGCCGTATCTATGAAACAGTAGTCGTACTGGCCCCTCACCACCGCAAGCCGTTCCTTCAGTATCAGGTGGCCGCCGGTCTCGCCGTCCAGGTATTTCATCACGCCCGAAAGTCCGCCGCGCGTTCCCAGGTAGCACACTCCTTCTCCGTCCCAGACTGGAAGGGCTGCTCCAAACAGAATATCTTCTTCCCCGGCAAGGACGGCGTCAACCGTGAGATGCTTCCGCAGTATTCCCATCGTGCTTGAGGTGTTTCCCTGTTCGTCCAGGTCTACCACCAGCACACGCTTCCCCTTTGCCGCAAAAGAAGCCGCAAGGTTCTGACAGCTCGTACTTTTCCCGTTCCCGCCTTTCTTCTGGCATATCGTGATTATTTTCATGCATCGCCTCCAGCGGCGCGGCTTCCGGTGTCCCGGTTCCGCCGCCTCTCCCGGTCATAGCTTTTCTTTGCCTCGTGCATGAATCGGTTCACCTGGTTGTACGCGCTTCTGAACGCGTGCAGGTTTACCACAGCGCTCCGGTTGAGAAAATTGTTCTGGTGTTGAATTATGTCCGCACAGGACACCGTGAAGGTACACCCAAGACTTTCTGACAGCGTGATGCACTGCACCTCTTCTATTCTGCCGCCCTGGGTGATTAAATACGCCGCTTCGTACAGGTCGCTTACTTCCGCATACTCCATCGCTTCTCCTTGTGTAAGGAGCCGATCGTTATACGCTCTGGGCTTTCTGCCCGCTTTATGGTATAGTTTTCTACACGCATGACGAGGACTCCTCGTTTTGTTGTTCAGCCGCCGTCCTCCTTCTTGTCGTCAAACTTCTAGGAGGACGGCGGTTTTTATGCCCTTTGACAAACCCTGTCAAGAGCTTATACTGCATATATTAGAACGTATCTTGTACTATGTCAATATCTCATTATATACTTTTCTTGTGAAATCTGACGAACTTTCTACCTTTGCTCAAAACCTTTCCCGCATCAGAAAGCAAAGAGGTCTTTCCCAGGCTGACCTTGCCGACCTTGCCGGTCTGACCCGAAGAACCATTAATCATTATGAAAATCATGTCTCCCAGCCGCCCATTGAAAAAGTTGAAGCTATCGCTCAGGCCTTAGGGGTAAAAACGTCCGACCTGCTAGATAAAAATTCAAAACAGGCCCGCGTTCAGCCAGCCGTTGATTTATCTGATATTGATCCCAGAAGTGTAAAAAAGCTCAAAGACATTCTGTCCCTTCCGCCAAATGACCGTAATGTACTGTACCGTATGCTCAATGAATTATTGCGTAAAAATCAGCTCGAAAAGAAAAACAAGCAGTCTGAATAACTCCGCAGGTTCTTTTTACAACCATCATTACATGATACCTAAATGCGTCCTTCAAACGACTCCTTTTATCTCCGCCCCTATACTGTTCTCATGACGGAAAAAAACTTTCATACCTCTTCCGCTGAAATTGGTTCCCGTATCGCCTTTTTCAGAAAACAGAAAGGCCTCACCCAGGCCGAATTGGCTGACAGGGTTGGCATATCCCGACTGCTCCTCTCTGATTATGAACGGGGCAAAGTCAGAATTTATGCGGATGTCCTTTTTGCCTTGCTTGCCGCTCTCGGCGTGCCGGTGAATAAGTTTCTTTCTTCTCCGGAACCTTCCGCGCCGTCCTATACTCCCAGTATCAAACTGGTAAAACGGCTCCAGCGCATTGAAAAGCTGTCTCCTTCAAAGCAAAAGGCATTGTTGCAGATTATTGACGGGTTTCTCAAAGGAGAAGGCTTTTAATTCGTTTTTTCTTCCAGCCTCTTATATATTTCATCCAGTTCGCCGCTGACATTTTCAAGCAGGCTGTTTATCCCCTCAGTTAATTCATATTTCAGGTGTTCCGTTTCTTCGGGTACGGCACCTTCATTCATTGAGGTTATTATCCATGAGGTCAATACACAACTTGACCGTATTTTCAGTATCTGCTCTTTTAACTCACTGTCTTCCGGCATATCGCGCTCCCTTCGGGTACTATTTCAAAACCATGTCAATACCCTATTAACGGTTATTATTATGCGTTTATTAGACGATATATGTCAAGCCGGTTACTGTCTCTCCAGTCCCCGGAGCGCAGGGCGGGCGGAGCCGGACGAAGGTTGTCCCCCCTATTGAGCCCCCAGCTTAAAACCGCTACCGCAACAGGGAAAGAGGGGTAAGCCGGGGTCTGGGGGCGGCTAGGGGGGAAAACCGTAGTGTACCCTGCACTCCGGGGACGTTTGCCGGTTCCGCATACGTAGGACTATCCCATTCCATGCGGTTTCCGCTTTGCCCCTGCCGGGGGCGACTTTGAAGCTGAAGCTTCAAAGTTTAACTTTCAAAAAGCAGCCTTTTTCTTTCTTTACCTCATAACCATTTAACCCGTTTTTCTCATTATTTTGGCTACCGTATTTGTAAATGGCGCCTTTTTTCTCTTTACTCCATAACGAATTACCACCAAAAGGCGCACTTCCTTTATCTTGCATTCGACAAAAATCCTGTAATACAAAAAATTTCCTGTATTACAAATTAATCCTTACTCCTCAAGGAATTACGTCCGCTTGTATTACATCTCTTTATCTTGTATTCCTGACGTTTTCGTGTCAGACAAAATAAATCCTGTCGGACAAATAATTCCTTCCCGCGCAAAGAATTACATCATGTTGTCTGACAACCCTTTATCTTGTATTCTCACTTCTCGGTAAGACACTTTTCCCTTCTTCCCTTTAAGCCGTGAGGATGCATCCTCACGGCCGCCACCGGCAGGGCCAAACGCCAGGCCACCGTCTCCAGGATGATGTACAGCCAGACATATTATTCTAAAAGCACGGGAAAAAGTGCATATATCGTAGGATTTTCTTCATTTTTACATGTGTGCCACGCTCTAATTCCTTACACCATAAGGAATTAAGCACTAACCGTGTGCCACACGAAATGCCTCTGTGGCACAAAAAAGTCCTTATATTACAAGGAATTACGGCACTTTGTGGCACACCCTTTATCTTGCGCCTCAAAACATACGAATTTCAGTACGCTGGCCTTACTTCTACCCATTAAAACAAAAAAGCTGTATCCGGGAAAAACCCTCCCAGATACAGCTGTCTTTCGTTTCCAGTTTCAAATTACGTTATCGTCTCTTTAGTAACAAATCTATCTGTATATAAACTACAACAACTAGCAGGATAAAAAATATTATTACAAAGAAAATAAAATTCCCATCTGTATAATCTTTTTTCTTCAGGTATGGCCAAATCAGAAAATAGCCTAATATAAATAATATAGGAACACCTATCACTGTCATTCCTGCTATTCCAAATTTCTGTTCGACAGACTCTAGAAAAGGTTTCAAAGAAAAATAAATCTTTTCTGCCCATTTTGACTTTGAAAATGGTTCCGGTATGATGCTTGCCATTACTCCTGCTCCTCATCAGAAAATAAGTTTTGGAAAAATCCTGTTACTACACCAGCTATTTTTGATACAACAGGAGACCATTGTGTAAAGGCTTTCCCCGTATTTGTTTTTACAAACCAGCCTTTCCCCGGATTCAAAACTCTATGGAAACGCTTGGAACCTTCGTTGAAGGAGGGAGATACTGCGAAACTTATAACATCAACACCAACTGATACTGCACTCGATACGGTTCTATCAAACCCCTCTCCTTCGATTGCATCAGCAATAGCATTTAAAACGAGTCCGGTGATATCAGCACCGGTTGCGATTTTGCCCGCTAGTACTGCGGCCGGGAAGTTTTTTGCCTGGGCAAACCCGAAAGCAGTTATTATTGCTGTATCTCCAACAGCTTGCGTAATATCAGCTCCATCTCTCAGTAGATTAACAGCGGTACCTTTAGCAATCTCTCCAGCGAAATTCTGTGCGGCTGCATCACCTTGTGACGCAGCGTTGAACAGATTTGAAAGTTTTACAAAGGGGTCAAATTGACTTACAACAGTAAAGATATCATCAAACGAAAGTACCGGTACATCCGACAACCCGGTAGGATCTAGGTACCGCAGCGGATTATTCCTGCAGTACTCATACCAGTTCGTCCCATCTCTCGCAGGGTCTTCCGTTATGAACTTCCCTAAGCTGCTGTCATACCACCTCGCGTTAAAGTAATATAACCCGGTCGCTTCGTCAAGTTCCTTCCCCGTATAGCTCGCGCTGAACACCATGGTACCCCCGGTACTCAGTACGTCCCCAAACGCTCCATAATTCGACTCCCACACTATCACGCCGGACGCGCCCGTTATCACCTCGCTCGTTCCCGCATGGTCAGTATGGTGGTAGTATACCGCAGTTATATTCCCGCTTATCCGCTCCTCGGCCCATACCGTACTTCCCGCTCTCACATACCGGCTCGACTCTTCTCCCTTCTCCTTCCACACCAGGTTTCCTCCCTGGTCATACTGCGTATACTCACTCTCTCCGTTCCTTTCACTCTTTACCTTCAGCCCGCGCAGGTCATACTCATACGACGCCGCTTCACTGAGATTAGCGCTCCCCTCTTTCGTGTACAGCACCCTCACCAGACGGTTCGACAGGTCATACTCATACTTCCACAGTTCTCCTTCTTCCCCGTCATACTCATACCGCCGGGAACTTTCGTTCCATTCCCCATTCGTTCCGCGCTCAATGAGGTTCCCGTTCGCGTCATAGTTGTATTCCCACTCACCTCTTGTCCGGATCAGGTTGGTGTGCCGGTAATATTCCGTCTCGGTGACCCTGTTCCCTCCCCGGTTTACACTCTCCCGTATCCGGTTTCCCGTCTCGTCATACGTCCACCCGCTCTGCTGGCCCTCTATCGTGTACCATACTTCCACCAGGTCCCGCACATTCCCTTCCGCCGTGTGCTGGTCTTCCGCTCCATACGATCCATCCCGTTCGTCCCATGTACTGTGCACCTTTATATATCGGGTTTCCACCTTGTCCGCGAAGACATAGGTCACGCTGTTCGCGTCCCGCATCTCGCGGTACCCGCTCTCCTTTTTCCAGCTCCCTATACTCCCCGTATCGCTCGTGTAGATTTCTACCGTGTTTCCCTGTGTCCGCTCAGTGTTTCCCGCAAGACGAACCTTGCTTACCGGGCTCCGTTTCCCCAGGTCATACCCTATACTTGTCGCGTAGTAGTCAAACGCCGCCCGCTCGCTGCCGCTGCCGTATTCAAGGGCTTTCCGTCCGCCCACATCAGAGGTGCGGAATCCCGCCCGGGCATCGGTGGCCTCGCGGGTGCTTACTTCTACTCCCCCGCCTTCAGTCGCCCCGGTCAGCCGCAGCAGCCCGTCGTAATCATAGCGGTTCCGGTATCCGTCCCGCCCCAGTTCTGTTATATTTCCCCGGCTGTCATATGTCAGGGTCCGGGAGCTTTTATCCGCCAGGCCCCAGTCATAGCCGGTAAGATAGCCCTTATCACTGTCCCATTCACGGGTAAGGGCCGTCCCGTTTGCCGCGAGGAGGCTTATCAGCTGTCCCGCCCGGTTATACTGTCCGTCCGAGGCGTAGCCCGGCATGCCGGTGAGGTCACCCAGTCCGTTATACTGATAGTCAATCCGTTTCCCGTCAGGATACACCAGCGCCTCAGGCCGGAACGCCTCGTCATATTCATGGCCGGTCGCGAAGGTCTTTCCGTCAAGTGTGGTGCTGTATGCCGTTACCAGGCCGTAGGCGTTCGCGCGGTAGGCGCCGCCTTCCATGTTCACCGCCGTGTACACACTGCCGTCCCGTCCTCCGGTCATGAAGCCGCCCTCATCATAAGCCCAGCTCCGGCTTTCACTTTTTTCTCCGTTCCGTTTTATTTCAGAGACAAGGAGTCCCGTGTCCGTCCAGGTAAGCGCGGTTTCCGTTCCCAGAGGGTCAATAGACTTCACCAGCTGAGAATTCCCGTCATACTCATAGCGCCACAGCTGGCCGCTGTTCGTCCGCTCGTACCGCAGTTCGCCGTACGCGTCATAATACTGTATCCGCTCCTGGTCACCCCAGTAACTGTTTGTCTGTATTGCCGCGGAGACCTCGCCCCACGCCGTGTAATACAGTTCCTGCGTTTTATTCAGTTCTTCGCTTATTCTGGTTACATTGCCGCCCGGGTTATAGGTATAACTCACCGCATACCCCAGACTGTCCCGCGTCCGCGTGACCCGTCCCAGCCCGTCATAGTCCTGCCTGAGTACCTGTCCGTCAGGGTAGTCGCTCCTTGTTACCCGGTTAAGTCCGTCATAGGTATGTCTTGTTTTGAGGCCCGCGCTTACCGCGGGGTCAAAGCCCACGGGTTCCCCGCCCGCTACTTCCATGACAACATTTCCGGTTTCATCATACACCCAGCCCGCGACCCGGGTTGTCCCGTCAGAACCCTTTATCTGTTCCGTGAGCTTCCGGTTCCGGCTGTCATAACTCCAGCTTGTCACCATGCCGTCCGCCCCGGTCTGCGACAGGGCGTTTCCCCGCAGGTCATAGGTTATTGTAATAACCGAACGCCCGCTCTTACCCGGCACCGCGGGGAGCTCGCCTTTCACCAGGCGGCCGAAGTCGTCATATATATACCGGGCCGTAAAGTCTTCCTCACGGTCTCCGGCGGCCCGCGGGTCTTTCATTTCAATGACCCGGTCATCGCGGTCATACCGGTAGCGTGTCTCAGCGCCGGCTTCGTCAATTTCAACGGCAGGCTTGCCCCGCGAGGTGTACACGGCGCGGCGGTACGCGGGGGTTCCGCCCGCGTTAAGGCGGGCAACCTGTTCGGCGTCAGCCGTCTGTACGGGGTTCCCCGACCCGTCGTACCACGCCCAGCTTTCCCGTTCCCCGCTCCGCTCCCGTATGGCCCGGCCAAGCCCGTCATACGTTATTTCACGGGTCCGCCACGCTCCTTCATATCCCGTCATTTCCCGTATCGCCAGGCCGTCATTATTGTAGGTGATCCTCGTCTCCGGGGTCACGGTTTCCGTTGTTATTCCGGGGTAATTCATGTCCGGGTCCTCAGGCGCGTGGTACACTTCAAGAGCAGGATAGGCAATCCTCGATTCCTTTCCAAAGGGGCTGTACCAGATGCGGGTCACTTCACCCAGAGGGTTTTTCTCGGCAACCTTCCGCCCCAGTCCGTCATGCCAGATTTCGGTGACCAGTTTGAGCGCCGCGGTGTCCGCGGTAACGTGTTCGGCGTCCCCGTTCCAGTTCAGCTTTTCCTGGGTCTGGATACCCCGTTCGTTTGTGACTGTCCTGATACCCCGCGCGTCGTCATACGTATAACTCACCGCCGTTCCGTCAGGGGCCGTTACGGCAAGAGGCCTGTTGATAAAATCATAGCTGTACGCTGTAGTGTTTCCGTTCGCGTCAGTGAGACTGGTGACCCTCCCGTATTTGTCGTAGCCGAGGCTGGTGACCGCGGTACTGGAAGGCGTAAGGCTCCGCTCATATTTACTCAGCCGTATAAGGTTGAGCCGGCTGTCATACTCATAGAATTCTGAAGTCGCCCCAAGGGAGGTGCTGTACGAACTCCCGCTTACCGTGTCCTTGTATACGGTAACGGTCCGCGCCGTGTCATTGTAGAGTACCCGGTCCCGGGGCGCGTTAACGCGCGAAACGCTCCACACACCGGAGGCAGCAGGGTTTTCATCTCCCGGCTTTATAATTGAAGTGACCCGCCCCAGTTTGTCATAGCCTGTTTCCGTGAGATGTCCTTCAGGGCTCCGCACAATTCGGGGCCAGGCAGTACCGCTGTCATAGGCCGTGCCGCTTACAATGTCCCTGACACTCCCGTCGCCCTGTTCGACCGCGTAGTCGGTCCTGGTTTCTGTGTACAGGCGCCGGCTCTTTTCACCGATGAAATCATACATATAACCGGTCCGCTGTCCCGCCGCGCTCACGGTTTCCCGGATGCGGCCTTTCGTCTGGCTTCCCGCGCCGCTGTCATAATAACTGGTGGTGCCGGCGGCCCACTGTCCCTCATGGTAGAGGCCTGCCCATATCTGCCGGCCATAGGAGTCATAGGCATAGCCCTCATACCGCACGCTCTGTTCACCGCTGAAGTACGCGGCGGGAAGACTTGCTGTTATGACCCGCCCAAGGAGCAGACTCCGCGTCCCTTCGTGGGCCTGGCTGGGCGTTACAGGTATCCCCGCGGGCAGGCCCGACGGCCGGCTTGAGCCTGTGTTGTGATACCAGCACTCAGTTACCACACTGCTGCTGCCCTGCGGTGTCCTGCGAGTGGTTTCTTCTCGGGTAATATTTCCCCAGCTGTCATAATTGTAGAGGGTTGTTTTTACGGTGCCTGCCCCTCGGCTGACCGTTTCACCCGTGACGCGCCGTTTGCCGGTGTTCCAGGTATTTGTTACCGTTTCATAGGTTGATGCGTTTGAACTTACCGTCGTTCTTGTCTCTGTCAGAAGGCTGTAGTATTCACGCTCCCGGCTGCTCTCATGGGTTACAAATCCGCTCTGGGCTGCCGCTATGAACTCGTCTTCTTTTGATACATACCGGTTATATGTTTTGTTATAGATACTGTATTTCTGGGTAATAGTGGTCAGCCCGTTCGAAATTTTTGCTTCCTTCACCAGGTGCTGGTGCCCGTAGGAAGTCAGCGTATAGGAGTATGTTGTTTTTTCCTGCATCCCGGTGTTTTTTATAGTAACGGCATCCGTCATAATCTTATAGTTGAACTCCAGGGATACCTTCATTGCCGTCGGTATCCACAATATATAGTCATCAGGCTCAACATCGACACTGCCTATATTCTTTTCATCATAATCAATTACCGCCACTTGCAGTCCGCTTTTATATACCGATTCTATCAGCAGGACCCATTCCATGGTAATTCGGCCGCTGAGTGTTATAGTATTGATACCAAGCGCTGATTTTATCTGCGCCACACCGGGGATAAAATCAAGCAGCAGCGCAAAGAAATTTACCTTGACTGAACCGCCGCCCGAGAAGATAAAATGTTCCTTGGTCAGATAGGTTATTTCCCTTCCCCCAACATCAGTCACTTTTTCAAGGGCGGGCAGCGTCTGGAAGGCTATCCCCGTTATTTTTTTATCACGGTACTCATATGAAACAGTACGTGTTTTTCCTTCAGCGGCCGTAGTGGTAATGTCTGTTATAAAAGGCCGGATAAATATATCCGAGAATGTACTGTTACTATTATATTCAAAGGTCGTTATATTACCCATCGGGTCAGTTATTTTTGATATGGTCAGTCCATCATACTCTATTGTTATTTCATTTGATTCCGACGGATCATAGATGGATACAACACGTCCCAGTCCGTCAAAGACAAATTTTGTTCCATCTTTGAGAACAAGTTCACTCGACAGTGTCATCCAGTCAGGGATAAAACTTAACGCCAGCCGTATTACTCCGGTTACAGAGGCGATGCCATCCAGCAGATTTTCCCGGGCGATTTGTTCGGCAGTCTTTTCCACGGCCTTTTCCGTTGCTGTCCCAAGGGCATTTTCCAATATTTTATTGAAAACGCCTTTCATCTCTCCGCTTGCTTTTCCCACCAGCGCGCTTAAGGCCGCATCTGTTATATCAGCACGGATCTGGGTCACTCTGAAGGTAAAGTCATCCCCGAAATGGTTTTCAAATTCCATCACGCGGTGTGCACTGTCGCCGGTTTTTTCTTTCAGGTCCATCTGGTTGATCGAGTAATATCCACCCTCAGGCAGGCGTACCAGTACATTCGAATCCGTTGTTACTACATATGGCAGATTAAGCCGCCACCCGATACCCATCGCGAGTCCATAGTCCCCGTTCTTCTTAAAATAACTGCCCAGTTTGTCCATGATAAAGCTCGCGGCAAGATCAACGCCCATTCCGATTGCTTCTTTCAATAACTGGGCCGGGATATCGGCGCTGATATTCAATCCTATTGACATATTCGCGTTAAGGCTCGGACTGTCTATGCGTGCGGTCTGTGAGTCATAAATCCGTTTTATAGGATAGGTAAAACCGTTCTTCCCCTTCAGCACAAACTCGGTCACCTCGGTCATCATGGTTCCGCCCTGCGGTGAGACCGTTATTTCTCCCGTCGTCGTTTCGCTGTTATCAGGACGGTGCCCCGCGTCACGAAGATCCTCCGGGGATAAATCTTCAAGCAGGGTCGGCTGTATTGAAAAACTCGAAAAATGGTTCGTGAACAATATAATGGTATTCTGTTCCGTGTCTATAGCTGCCTTTTCCTCCCTAAACCACCGGCCCCAGACCTCATCATAGTAATATACCCCCAGATTTGTTTCCGGAAACCCGTTTGGCGCAAGTGATTCGTCGTACTCAAACACAATAACTATATCTTCTTCAAACTCCGTGTGACGGACTTCAACCAGATTTCCTTCTCCATCATCCCACAGCGTCGAAAACGAATAAATCGGCCCCATGATCGGGTTCACGCTGCGGTTTTCCAGTTCTGCACTTTCCAGCTCTGTTACAAGCACTGCCCGCGCACCCTCGGGCAGGGATGCGCCCGGCACTATCATAAGTATATTTTCATATTCCACCAATGTGGCCTGATCGCTTTTTATGCTAATAGGCTGAAACGCAAGTCCGATAAGCGCCGGATCTGACTCGACCCAGGGGCCAAGGTTTCCGGCCCGGTCTTCAGCCTGCACCCGGAAAGTCACCAGGCTGCCCTGTGTTAAGCCGCTGCGGGTAAATGATGTGGCAATGGTACTGAAAGAGGTTGTCGTCTCTTCGATCGTGAACTCGATATGGTATTTCACGACATCAGTGTCTTCTGTTGTCCACAAGCCCTCCATCGAAGTCTTCCCCGGGATTATCCGGTAATCCTGGACAGCTTTTGGCGGCGTCGTGTCTATGTTCAGGGTGACGCCCGCGCTCGTAGTGTTCCCCGCATAGTCCACCGCGCGTATCACCGCCTCATACTCACCGTCATCAAGTTCTTCAAACCGGAACACGCTCGTCACCGTCTCCCAGCGGACTCCGTCTGTCGTCAGCTCATATTTCGCGATCCCCGACAGACTATCCTCGGTCCCAAAGCTTAGCTCAGGTCGGTTGTCATTGCTCCAGCCCGTTATATTCGCGCTCACCTCAAACGCAAAAGGTGCTTCGGTGTCTATTTGCAGTATTGTTTCTTCTTCCCTCGTGTTTCCCGCATAGTCAACTGCCCGGATCACCAATTCATATATTCCATCAGCAAGACTCTCAAACCGGTAACCGTTCTCTATTGCTCCCCAGGCTTCTCCGTTTACCTCAAGCTCATACCGCTCCAGTCCGGACATCGCATCCTGCGCCTCAAAGTACAGCACGGGCCGCCGGCTATTGGTCCATTCGCCGGTATCGCCCGTTATTTCAAATGCCAGAGGCGCCTCAGTGTCTATCTTCAGTTCTACCAGTTCGGACCTTACATGTCCCGCACGGTCCACCGCGCGCACAAGAAGCGGATGCACACCGTCACTGAGTCCGTTGAGTTCAAGCGGCGAAGCCCCCAGTGTCCATTCACTGCCGTCAAGACTGTATTCATAATATGCGACCCCGCTCACCGCATCAGTCGCTTCATACCGTACCACCGGGTTTGCGGACCGGCTCCATTCAGCAGCGCCCCACTCTATCTCAAACGCCTCGGGTCCTTCAGTGTCCACCGTCAGGTATACAGTTTCACCCGTCCCGATATTTCCTGCACGGTCCGCGGTCTCTACCACCCACTCATAGGTCCCGTCTGCAAGGTATACCGTCACCTCATACGGATTCTCATTGGCCGCTAGCCATCTCCCGTCAGGTAAATGCCACCACAGCGCTTCCTCTATCCCGGCTTCCAGTATCACCGGTATGTCATTCCTCGTAATATATGCTTCTTCCGGATACACCACCCTTACTACTTCGGGCGCGCTGCGGTCACTTTCTATGGTAAGTACCCGCTTCGCCTCCTGTCCGCATCCGTCCCGCACCACTATCTCATACCGGTTCTCTCCTTCCTGTAATTCTACATTCCGGCTGAACCTCCCCCATTCTGTTTCTACAGCGGTGCCGTTTATCCGTACCTCCAGGTCAAATCCATTGCCAACCCGGCCCCGTATTTCATACCCGCTCTCCCGGCTTCGTATGTCGCCGGCAGGATTGTCAAGCGCTATCCCAGGCAGGCCGGTTATCCGGTATACTTCCTTTCCCCAGCTCGCAACAGACAGACCTTCTTCATCCCGGATTTCTATCCCTATCCGCTGATAACCTTTTTCAAGCGGCACATTTATCGAATACCGTCCTTCATAGTTTATCTGGTATTCAACGCCCTGGACGCACACCGTATGGCGCCGGTTATTCACCACTCCCGAGATAATTATGTTTTCGCCCAATGTTGCGGTAAACCCTTCTCCCTGGTCAAAACTGCCCGCTTCACTCGCGCCCGTCTCAACTCCATACCGTCCACTGTACCGGAGTTTTCCGTGCCGCCCTTCAACAGCCAGTTCCCCGCCGCCGGAGACTCTATGCAGATTCTTCACCGGAAGCCACACCAGCCGGCCGTCCTGTTCAGGATGCAGTCCGTTCATTGTCACCTGAATGCCCGGGTTTCCCAGCCAGCCGATCACATTCTCAGCTCCTTTCCCTGTCTGCCACAGCTCTATTCCAAGCTTCCCGTCCCCTGTCCGGGACCCGAATACCTGGATCTCATATATCGCACCTGCGGCGCTCGCGACTTTCACCCTTTCGCATATCACACCACCAAGATCCGCTTCCCAACAGCCCTTTCCGCTTCCGCTCCACAGAACCGCTTCCCATTCACTGTCACTCCGTCCGCCGGCTTGCGTTAATATCTGTACCTCGGGAGCTGTTTCTCCTTCCCCATAGACCCGAAGCTTCTCGCCCTGCCATTCACTGCCAAACAGAAACTCGCGGCCCAGGACCGTAGCGCCGTCTCCCTCTTCAAGGATTCCGTCATTTCCTTCCCAGCCTATATCAATAATACCCCTGTCTTTCTTTTCCCGCAGTACCGCGCTCAGGACCGCTCCGTTTCCCGCAATCTCCACAAACTGCAGGCCTGCTCGAATCTCTTCTTTTGCTATTTCACTCCGGTACACCGCGCTCCCGTTTGTTTCTCCGCGCTTCACTGACTCTCGGTTTTTTCCGTTCCAGCTCACCGTTTTATATGGTTCACTGTTTTCAATCCCGCTTACTTCAAGAATATAATCACAGCCGCAATCTTCGCTGCCGAGATCTACTACACTGTAATAGCTGCCAGTATTATTATCCCTGCTTAGCAGCAGTTCTTCCCGCCGCAATTCATGCCTGCCGTTTCCCCACAGTTCCACTTCTCCGATATACCGTGCCTGTTCCCAGCCGCCCGGAAACGTGAGCCGGACCCGCTCCGTTTCCACCGCACTCGAAAGCGATGTCCGATGCCATCCACTGTTCCCGCTCCGCATCGTTTCCATCGAGACCCACGCGCTTCCGTCCCAAGCTTCAAACCGGACCGATTGCCACCCCTGGATAAACCAGGCTTTCACCGTGTCTATCCGGTATATACTGCCGAGCTCCAGAATAATTTCAGCCTCTTTTGAGGGGTTCCCACGGTAATCGGGAAATATCTTTTCCCCGGCCTCTATGCCTTCAGGATATCCCCACAAGCTCACATACCAGGGGCTGTCAAGAATACCGTCCCACAAGCGGGAGGCGCTCAGATTAATGCTTTCTTCTATATTTATCTCATACCCGGCCGGATGGATTTTCCCATACGCCGGAGGCACCTGCACTTCACTGATTACTACTTCGCGGATCGCTCCTTCCCACGCGTCGCTCCCCGTAAGCCGCAGCAGGACACACCGGCTTGCACTTTCTTCACTCGGAAACACCAGGCGCACTTCTCCGTCAACAGGGCCCGGTATCTCACATCCCGGTACCGCAGCCAACTGTCCGTCCGATTCAATATATACACGCACAACACTCCCGCCCGGGATATTTCCGTCAAGCGTTATACTCCCAAGCCGTTTTTCTTCGCTCCAGTATACTTCAAGCCACCCTTCTTCCGCACCCGCTGCAAGGCTCCACCAGCTCTCCGCTTCTCCGTCAAACGCATACCACCCCGGATGCGCTGCATCACTGTTAAGGGATTCCCGGTATGACCCGCCGGCCGCTGCGCTCCATGGGTTACTTTCCGCTCCGTATACTCCCGCGATAATCAACATACTTACTATTGCCGCTGTATATATCCGTTTCATTTTTTCTTACCGCCTATTCACTTATAATAGTCCGGATTTCTTCCGCACTCAGAACAGTCCGGTCATACCGGTAGTAATCAACTCCGTTCTCTGAAAGATCAAGCGCTCTGAATACATAATCACCGGGTCGTTCTTCCTTGATGCCATATTCAGTGTTTTCGCATATCTCGCTTTGCTCAAGGCTAACATTGCCGCCCAGTATATGCAGTCCGCTGACATTATTATTCAGACTGAAACGGATTCCGTTCAGTAACCCGCTTCCATGTATGGTAAAAGCGCGCTCCGCGCCGCTTACACTGAATCCGTCTCCTGCGGCCCTTCCGAATACTTCTATTCCAAGCCAGGCATAACTCTCCGATTTGCTCATCAGTCGGCTTATTCCTCCGCCCTCATTTGCTATTGTGAGTGTTCCGCCAGGCTCAGCAATAATTCCGCTTTCATATTTACCGTTTTTAATCAGGCCCCCTGCGCTCACTTCGCTATTGCTTAATGTCAGCGTGATTCCGGACGGGATACGCACAATTCCCTGTAGCTCAAATGGACCGATCCAGTACTCATCTACATACAGCGTCCCGCTCCGCGTATTTTCCACTGCCACAGGCAGGGCCATCTCGCTCGCCTTCCCGTACCGGTCCGTTACGCGGAGACTTCCGTCCCACTCGCTCCGCTGCGCCTTTGCTTCTCCGTGTGTGTATACAGTCCCGTGGACACTTCCGCCAAAGACATCAGTTCCGTCACTGCCGCCGCTCCACGTCCGGATACCGCTCCCGTTCCCGGGATCCCAGGTAAATGCAAGCGGATAATCACCGGATCCGCTGCCTTCTTCATCACTGACACTAACCAGGTCACTTATATCTACCGGCTGTCCGGGCCGAACTACCAGCGCGCCGTCCCTGATCCGTATCTGCGGTCCGCGGTTATACCGGATCGCAACCGCCTCAGTCGTCCGGTTCCCCGCCCGGTCTTCAAGCGTTATATACACCACGTACACAAACCCTTCGGCAGCATCACCAAAAGAGAACCTGTCTTCGGCTTCTTCACTGTATGCCCCGTCTTCAGGGCTGTATGATCTCAGCCATCCGCCTTCCCCGCTTATTGTCCACCGGACTTCCTCGTTACTCAAAAAATAATATCCCTGATCAGGCCCGTTACTGATTCGCACTGTCTGCGCTGCACCGCCGGAAGTAGTAACTTCTCCGGCAATTGTCTCTGCCCATTCCTGTAACAGCAGCACCGGCGGCGTTTCATCAAATATGACTTCTCCGCCATCCTGTACTACCCAGCGGCCGCTCCCATTCTGCACACGCAAAACCGCACGGTACAGTCCTTCTGTTTCTTTCTCTATCTGTACGGAAATACCGGTTAACGTTATGCCCTTCCCACTATTCCTTTCTATATCAATTGCCGGCAACGTACTCCAGTCTATATCCTCTTTTTCTTTCCCGTCTTTCACAACAAGCGCCTGGTATCTCATTATCCCGCTGTCACTGTCGGCAAGTTCGATGCTCCATCCTGTTACCGTTTCCGACTCATTGGTCCACTGACTCTCTCGTTCTATTGTCATTACTTCGGGCTCGGTCATATCTATCTCTATCGCTTCCGTGCTTTCTATCCCGCTCCAGATTCCGACACCATTGGCCGCACGGAACCTGAGCCGAATACTCTTCCCATGCCACCATGCAGGCTCTTCATCACGTATATTCTCAAGCGTTTCCTCTATGCTGATTATCCGTACTCCACGCTTTTCCTGCCACCCAATAAGCTCGTGCTCGCCGGGTACCAGCACCGCGCTCCACTGGATCGCAGATATTCCAGTCGCGTTTTCATTTCCGTATCCGGCAATCCCGCTTATCCGGTCATACCAGTGGGTCGCTCCTGCTATCGAAGGTATCTGCTGCAGTATTTTTGCATATACAGGCGGGTTGATATCAACAGTAATGCTGCTTCGCCGTTCTTCACTGAGACTCCCCGCATATGAGACACTGCGTACCGCTATTGTCACTTCCGTGCCATTCGGCAGATTGAATCCCTTCTCGCCCCAGATAAATGACGCCGCGGGGATGGTCACTTCCCTGCTCGCCAGAAGCTCGTTTTTGCTGCTCACTGTCACCAGATAGCCGCGGATATAAGTCTGTTCGTCACTGACGGCACTGTCCCAGTCCGCATGAATACTCAGTATGTCAAATCCGACCGCGAAATTTTCTATGGCTCCTATTTCTTTTTCAAGGGTAAAGCCGCTGCTTACCGCACGGTTCGATACATTCCCCGCGCCATCACTTATCTCAGCTTCAAATATCCAGCTTTTTCCCGCGCACTCTTCCCCAAGATTTATCGCCGCAAAATATCCATACCCTGCTTCACGCAATACCACGGCTTCACCATGGGCTTTTTTCTGTCCCTGCGTGTCTACTTTATATGCCTGCACATATCCATCGCTCATCCAGCTTTCTTCTTCATTCGCCGCTATTTTCAGATATACAGTATTCCCTGTTATGCTTCCGTTCCGGATATAGCCTTCACACAGGTCACGGTAGTTTGCGTCACTGTATACTTCTATCCGGTGTATATACGGTGCGTTTTCATCGAGTATTATTCCGTCACTGTATCCTGTCGTACTCAGTCCGGCCTTGTTCACAGCTTTCACCGCAAATATAACTGTCCGGCCGTTCACTCCGGCATTGCCGAGATAAGCTTCCGCATACTCATCTATATTGCCGGAGGCATCTTTCTCAAGCTCGTTCCACTGAACAGGGCCACCCTCTCCGGCATAAAACCAGCCCCATTCATATCGCTCAAGTCCGCTTTCGCCATCTATCCGGCTCAGCCTCCAGTTTACTTCCAGAGACTGTTTTGTATGATTAATTACATCGCCCTGGTCCAGCACTACCGGCGCAGGAGGCGGACTGTTGTCTATCATAATCGCGCTGCTCCGGATCTCTGTATAACGTCCCGCTCCGTTTTCCGCGCGGACCGCCAGCCGGACAAGTTCTCCTGTTTCAGCTATGCCCTGTACATCAGCTGCGACACTTCCTTCTCCGCCTTCACCGGCCACCTGCCATTGCTCCGTTTCGCTGTCCTTGATTATTTCCCAGTACCGCAGTCCGCTCTCCGCGTCTATTTCTTCACTCCGCTTTTCAGCAAGCCATTCAACTCTCTGTATCCCGCTTTCTTCGTCTTCACTTTCATATCGTCCCCCTACATATTCCGCACTCGCAGCTTCCGCAACCGTCTGCCACCACAGGTCAGGAGACGTCCTGTCTATCAACGCCGGTATACTCACTCCCTTTCTCAGTTCCGCCTCTTCATCTGTATACGCCGTTACAGTCGCATACAGGTGCGTTCCATGCTGGGGTTCAAAGCCGTCAGGCAAAACCACAACCGCCTCAAGTCCCTCGCTTTCTCCTCTTATTATTCTGCGGGTACTCTGATCTTCCGCAGCTTCCCATACCTCATATACATACCATTCACCATCTGTACGCGCACTATCTTCCCAGCTCAAACCTATCGGACTTTCTCCATCAGCATATTGAGGTATGTACACAAGTATGCCGGTGCCGCTCATATCTATAGTTATTTCCGCTCTATTACTTACCGTCTCATGACCGGCCGCATTTACCGCCCGCCCTTCCAGGTAAAATACTCCTTCTCCCCAGGATATCTCGTCCATGCCCCACTGTATCAGAACATCTTTTCCGCCCGCTTCAATTACATTCAGCGGCCTCCGTACTCCGCCCACTTCCTGATACACATATATGCTCCGGGTCACGGGACTTTCTTCATCACTTCCTCCGATCCACTCGGCCATAAAATCTTCTTTCGGATAATATCCGCGCCGCCCCGCTTCCTTTGCAATGGTGCGGATATTCACCGCTTCAGGCGCGCTTTCATCTATTACAAATACTGCACTCTTCCGTATCTGTTCCCGGCCGCTCCGGCTCATTACGCCGGCTTGTATCTGATATGCAGCGCCTTCTTCCCATTCATTTCTTCGCGCCCTGAGACTTTCCCACCCGGTCCCTTCAAGAACTGCTTCGATCTTGTTTTCTTCGCTGATTTTTACCAGCTGCCAGACCTGCTCATATATCTCTCCCTGGACACTTTCATCAAACACTATTTCTGCTTCTACTGCTTCCCGGTCGCCAACATACTGTATGCCGCCGGCTTCCCCGCTGTATCCCCTCACATGCAAATTCCATTCCGGCAATTCCACGTCATATCTGACTTCACCCGCATATACCGCCGCGCTTTCCTTTTTTGCCGCGTTTTCTATCTTGAACCATAACAGTTCATTCGTTTTTCCTTCATTCCATATCACATTCACATACACCTGTTCCGTTCCGGTCCATGTATAACGTTTCCACTGTCCATTTTCCCCCTGACGTACATACCACGCAGTGACCGGACTCCCCGTATTTGCAATTCCTATAAAATTCACATATACGCCGCCGCTTATGTCCGCATAGTATGAGCCTTCACTGTCGCTGCTACCTTCTATCTCTACTCTGTCGAGCGCAGGCGCATCCTGATCAAAACTTCCGCGGAATGTCTGTGTATAGGTATTTCCTGCTATGTCCATAACCGCAACAGTAAGCTCATACATTCCCTTCATGTCCGTACTGCCGATCTCCGCCGTTATTGCGTCTGTGGAGCCCTTCTCATACCCCTCATACCGGACTTCATTCCGCGCGTCGGAGGCGCGTCCTCTGTCATAGGCATATACGCCCTCTTCAAGCGTAACAGGCCGTATCGTATACATGATCGTGCCGGTACCGCTCAGTTCATCCTGTACCTTAATTGTAAATGTCTCTTCCTGAGACCACTGTCCGCCGTTTACCGTCCAGGGTTCTCCGACATGTACCTGCGGCGCAGTATCATCATACCTGCCGGCCGGATACTGTTTTCCTATCGTGTCTTCCCCTGCTATCTCATCCCGGGCTATAAGACTGATCCTTATCTCATTTGCCCTGACATACTCAAGAATGTCCCCGGCCGTATTTCCGCTGTCCGCAGCAAGCATCTCGAGCCGCAGACGGTTCCAATCCGGGCCAAACAGATCGAGGCTTTCCAGTTCTCCGCTGCTCCATACATTTCCGCCTGCGCCTTCCACCCGTATCTCATACCGGACCTCATGCTCGTCAGGATCATCAGCCAGCTGCCAGCCTATCGGCGTACTGGCGGATATGTAATCGGGCCATTCTTCCGGGCCGGCACGGAACCGCGGCGCGCTGTTTTCTATCTCCCGCAACTCCCCCCGCGCTCCCGTTATTTCCCGGATAAGAACAGCCTCACCGTCTCCGCTTATACTTCCCTCATACAGCTCTGCCCATACCCGTATCTCTCCGAGGAAACCGGGTGTCCATCCCCCGACAGCATGCACCGAAGTGTCCCGCTCCCAATACACCGTCCCGTCACCGTCAATACTGCCTTTTTCAGGCAGGACCCCGTTTGCGCCTTCCATAAAATACGCCGCCGTATATTTCCCGCTCGCATACGTCAGCGCAGTCTCAGGTACCTGCCCCGCAGCAGGCACGGTGATCCGGAACGTCGCGCCATCCGCTCCAAATATCGCTTCCTTCACCCACACTATCTCATCAGGCGTTTCCGCGTGCACAATCGTTATCGTCCGCTCGGCAATGTTTCCGTACCGGTCCAGAGACACAAGCGTTACCGTTCCTTCCCGGCCTTCGCCTGCCGTATATTCCCCGTTCCCGGGCGCAGGATACAGCTCCGTATACTTCGTTCCCGAAAAGCCATCCATTTCACAGGCTGTATATGTTTCATTCCATATAACCCCTGTCGCGGCTTCGCCTTCCTTCACATATATCCGCGCGGCTTCTTCCGCCGGCACCGCGTCGGCGTCTATACTGAACGCGTATCCGCTTCTGCCGCCAGCTATCTCATTCGCTCCGAATACTATCCACTCCTTCAATGGCCGTACTACTGAGGTGTCCTTCATCACCGTAAACATCTTCTCCGTTTTGTTCCCGCACATGTCAAAAACGACAGCCTTGATGCGGTATACGCCGTCCGCCACGTCTCCAATCACGCTCGGTGGAATGGCTGCCGCTGCCGCCGCTGTATCAGTACCGCGGCTCAATATATTACTCCCGCTCCAACTCTCTTCATCACTGCCATCTGCAAAAATACGCCACTCTATACGCTCCACACCGCTGCTCTTCTGCGATGTCCCGTCAACACGTATCGATATTCCGCTTACCGCGCCGCTGTAACTTTGTCCCGCCCGCCGGACCACATCCTTGTTGTCATCGCTCACTTCAAGCTCTACCGCGTTCTGCGCAAAGCCCTCAGGATCATACACAAGGTGTATCCCTTCAACTGCCGCCGTATTTCCGGCGTGGTCAGTTACGGCAAAATTGTAATACTTCACCCCTTCCGAGGGCGTAAATCCGTCTTCCCTGAAACTCATTCGCCCGGTAAATGACTGTAGAGGCGCGGCCGTTTCACTTTCCGTATATTCCGCCTGGTATATCCCGCTTGCCCGCCCGCTTTCAGCTCTGTCACTATCCAGGTCCGCATATGAAATCTGTATCCGCGAGGGATCATTGATGTAATAGGTCCGTCCGCTCTCCGCGTTTACCCCGTCTATAAGCACCTCAAGCTCGGGCGCTATCTCATCCTTCTTATAGATTATCTTCTCTTCTGTCTCTTGACCCGCTTCATCCGTTACTTTGATTTCTATCTCATGCTCCCCGTCAGGCGCGCCGGACAGCCGCATATAGTCTTTCCCGTTCCAGTCCTTACTCCCGGTACTTATCTCCGATAACTCATGCCAGTCTTCACTACCATCAAGCCTGTACCAAACCGACACATCTCCCACATTTACGCTTTCGCCATCGATCTTATTCACCGGAAACCCGTTCGCCGCGTCATCCTCGCCCCGTATATACAGCCCGGTAATCCATCCGCTCCCGCTGTCTTTCGTTTCCGTCTGGCTCCGCACCGCGGGACCGTTCACCAGTACCAGTTGCTTTACCATCACCGGCGCGGCCCCGTTCCCGGCGTAGTCCCGCGCGTGTATTGTCCACTCATATAAACCGGACGGTACGCCAACCGCTTTTTCAACCGCTATGTCAAAACTGATGTTATTCAGTTCATCATATGCAGCATCAGTCATGGT
Organism: Brucepastera parasyntrophica; assembly: GCF_022376835.1. Classification (GTDB taxonomy): domain Bacteria; phylum Spirochaetota; class Spirochaetia; order Treponematales; family Treponemataceae; genus Brucepastera; species Brucepastera parasyntrophica. The sequence continues at coordinate 2,400,390 of NZ_CP084606.1, read as the reverse complement.
GCCAAAAATAACTGTCCGCGGCTCGCTTTTTGTCCCGTCACCATACCAGATCTCTTGCATGTATTTCGATTTAAGCGGGTCTGTACCACTGTCGGCAAGCGTATAATCCGCGACAGTCGTTTTAAAAGAGGCTGCCTTTGCCGGTTCTAGGATAAGTATATTATTATCTGCATTGGTACTGCTGAATTCGTGTATTTGCTGATCGGAAGTTTTTACCGTTATCATAGGTTTTCGTATATCAACTATATTAACTGTCGCAGAACTTTCATTTCCAAGCAAGTCTTTTACAGTCAATGTATATGTACCATATGTTTCTATAGAAAATGCATACCCATTTGAATACTCGGATTGAAAGGTTATAGGATTTGGGTGTCCTACAGTCCATTCTCCATTAACATAACGGTCATTGACAGTTACCTCCATTAGGTCGTGTCTATATCCGACACCGTCTTCATATATATAAAATGATAATTCACACAACGGTCCAAACCATGGCCTTCCATTGTTCCCCATGAATGTACCTCGTATTTCAGGAGGTTCATTATCGCGAACAATATATCGGATCAGCGAATATTCATTAAATGGACGATCTTCATATTGTCCGTATTCCCGGTAATCGGAAGTGTCAAACATATATACTTCTACCCTCATTTTCTTTTCGTCTCCGGGCAACGTATAGGAAACAGTTGAAGTTCCCAAGCTATAGGCATCCTCCGCACGGTATGTCCGCGACATCATCAGGGCGTTTGTTTCATCATTGTAAACGCTGATATGGATATTTGTTCTTATTAGCTGTGACGACGAAGTTGCTCTTGGCACGGCGGACAACAGTGTTTGAATCGTTAATGTAGGCGAACCTTTAACATACACGGGACCCCCTGTTGTGTATAAATTCGAAGCTTTCACATAAAGACGCAATTTACCGCCGGAGGAAGCAAGTTCGTTATAGCATATTACCCTGCCATATGATTCCGTATCTTCACTGAAGTCGGGAGGAGAGGGTTTGTCACTGCTTCCGAAGGCATGTACCGTATAAGAAGACAAAATCATAAAAACAAACAAATATACTGCGTATTTCCTGAATAAACCGTACATACTTTTCTCCTCTTTATATAGGCAGCCCGGAAACCGGCCGATGTAAACCTTTTTAATACCTGTATTTTATGCGCAGGTACGCTGGCAGTTTGTGGCTTGACTGATGAACACTGCATTTCCCTGCGTACCCCGGGAATGTTTCTTTTAATACAAAGGACGGCAGATTGTATTTTTTCCGCTATTCCTGACACAGCGGACCGTTTTACTTCCGCCAAAATACATGCGGCCGTTAAATGTAAATGATTGGATAGAGACAATGAAATGCCCTGTTTTAAAACGGAAGAGGCCCGCCCGGATAAAAACAGCAGGCCTGATACAGAAGAAATACCGGCTGCAGACGCGCGGCCATGAATCAGCCGGGGACAGACGGGAATACTTGCACACTTTTCCGCGCGGTTCGGGTCCATTTTTTTCCTCAACTTGATATATCCGGTTACTATCTGTTCTTTTTTATCCAGGCAAAGCAGGCCTGTAACGGAAAAGGTTCCCTGGATGCGGGAACAAATGTTCACATTGAATTATACAGCATTGCCCCGGTTTTACAACATTTTTTTCATTACAGAAACGGCTTTATTTTCAATTATCTTCCATAAGTTTTACGGCTATATCCATTGGTTCAATAAACACGGGTATCGCCATAAAATCAGCGGAAACAGGAAGGCTATGGCTGCGTATCATATATATCCGCACCTACAACATACTATAATGATATACTATAATGTTATAGTATAACACCAGCCAGTAAAATTTTCCCGGCCACGGAATGATTCAATAGCGGTTTTTCCTGACAGAACCCGGTCTGCCTTTTCCGGAAAAGACGGATATTTTCCTTTCCTGCTCCCGAGCCTGAGGTATTCCAGCGGAGGTTTTTCAGAAACGGCGCGGCCCGCAAAAAAAACGGCCGCAAACTCCGGACAGATAAGGGATCCGCCGGAACAGGAAACATCGGCCCTTCCGCAAAACCCGATTGCGTTTCCGCCCATATATGTTTTATTATCATCACATATGCTGACAGCAGTTTTTACTCCGGCCTTCTGTGTATTCCTCGCCTTTGCGGTACCCATATCGGTAATCGATATCCGTTCATACCGCATTCCGGATATTCTTTCCCTGCCCTGCTTTATTCTGCTGCTGATAGTTTACTGTGTAACCGCTCCGTCTGATCTTCCCCTGGCCCTGCTTTCATCATCCGTCAGTGCAATTCTTTTTCTCCTGATACGGGTAACCACAAAGGGGCTCGGGTTCGGTGATGTAAAATACGCGGCTGTTGTCGGGCTATTCTGCGGATTCCCTTATATACTGGCGGCCTTTCTTGCCGCGGCCCTTACCGGCCTTATCGCTGCCGTCGTTCTCATTGTTTTCCTGAAAAAGGACCGGTCGGTCCGTATCCCCTTCGCGCCCTTTCTCGCGGCCGGGGCTGTAGCCGCGCATCTGGTGTCCGTTCTCGCTCCTTTTTACTGATTTTCAGCCTTTTCCGTTTTCGGATTCCAAAATATGAAAAAGGCCGGAACAGCGGAAAAATTTGTGGATTTTATAACATACTTCAGGTATAATGAAATTTACGGCGGAAACAGCGTCCTGCTGACGGGCCGGAGGTTATCGGGAATTATCTAAAATATCCTCAGTAAATTTATTGATGTTATTATTTCGGGGAAAAAGTGAAACGCGGGTTAATTTTCTTTCTGGTATTTATTATAGGTGTCTCTTCCCAGCTGTATGCCCAGCGGATGAAAAGCATGGATTTCAGGAACCAGAATATTGTCGATATTCTGATGGTGCTGGCGGAAATTTCGGGGACTTCGATTATTCCGGATGATACGGTAAGCGGCACGGCTTCCTTCTATTTCACCGATTCGGACTTTGAGGACTCGCTTAAACTGTTTCTTTCAACCTATAAACTTTCCTACAGGCGGGAAGGAAATATTATCTGGGTTTCGAGGGTTGAAACCGCCTATAATCCGGTTGCCGGACTCATAAGCATACGGGCCAATGATGTTGAGGTTGAAACGCTTATAAAAAACCTGGCCAGAACAATCGGCAAAACCATTCTGTATGATCCCCTTCCCAATCTGAAAATTTCCGTTGATATAGAAAATCTGGAACCCGCAAGGGTCCTCGATATTTTCACGCTCCGCCTTAACGGATACAAACTTGAAGAGGATAACGCCTATTTTTATGTGCGACGCGTCCCGGATGATCCTAAAAACCTTCCGGCTTCATCCGCGGAAAGCATTACCAGGACAGGAGAATCCTATTCCCTCTCCCTTGAAAAGGGGCGTTTTCAGGAAGTCCTGACCGAACTTTTTAAAAAAGCTGAAAGGGAATATTCCGTCCTTATAAAAACGGACAGTCTTCTGGAAAACCTGTTCTTTTCAAACCGCGACTTTGACAGTCTGCTCCGGATTATTCTTGAACAGGGAAACGCGGATTACGTAATTTATAACGATATCTACTATATAATAGAGCTGCAGCGGAGGGACGTAATCCGGAAACTGAAAAACACCGAGATTATCCCGCTCACGCATATTTCCGCCCAGGAACTGCCTTCGCTTATGCCGGCCGAACTGGCCTCCGGGACAGTCATGAAGGTCGATAAAAACACAAACACCGTGCTTTTGACCGGTACGGAAGAAGAAGTCACTCCCCTCAGGGATTTTATTATCAGAATTGATAAACCGGCTGTGGGTCTCCTCCATGAAAGGTTTGAACTGAAATACCTGAATGTAAAGGATTCCCTTTCCATCATTCCCCAGAAATTCATACCCATAGCCCCGGTAGTCATACCGGATTCAAACGCCTTTGTGGCGACAGGCTCGGCCGAAACCCTTCAGGCTCTCAGGCAGTACCTCCATATAATAGACAAAAAAGACGAAGGCTATCCCGTGCGCCTGAAATACATAAAAACCGAAGAGCTTTTAAAAGCCCTGCCCCTTCGATTTCAAAAGATGATATAACGGATTCAGGTTTCCCGAACCTGATTTTCTTTACCGGTTCGGAAGACAAGCGAAAGCTCTTTTTACGGGAACTGGCCTCGGTCGACCGGCCGAAGCCGCAGCTCCGCTATGAGCTGCTGGTAATCCAGTATATGAAAAACAATGAGGTAAAAACCAGCCGGGGACTTAGGATATCGGAATCGACCGATGACAGCAGGACCGCTTTTATGGGGAATCTTTCAAATATCATGACGCTCACCTTTGATGTAGTGTCGCAGTTCGGCTACCAGTTCGCGGCAAATCTGAGTGTTCAGCTTGGGGAAAACACCGCCGAGGTTTTCGCGGACACAACTCTGAACGGACTCTCCGGTCAGGAAATCAAATTCCAGAATACCGATACCTACCGTTACCAGGAACTTGAAGTCGACGACGATACGGGAAAGATAACCCGCACCGGAGTTACCAGGGAAATAACTTCAGGTTTGATCGTGACACTGAACGGCTGGGTTTCGGGCGACGATATGATTACAATGACCGTAAACGCGACCGTCTCAAAACAGAATAACAATTCATCCAGCGACACAACGACCATACCCTCCACTTCGGAACGGGTTGTTAATACTCAGGTCCGCACCCCATCCGGAAAACCGATAGTAATAAGCGGCCTGATCAAGGAAGATATCAATAAAAACGTCCAGAAAATACCTCTGCTCGGAAGCATTCCCCTGATCGGACGCCTGTTCAGGGACCAGACTGATTCAAAGGAAAAAACCGAAATCGTAATCTATATTGTTCCGTATCTGCTCCGGGATGAAAATGAAGACCAGGATGTTTCGATCCGGCTTGAACGGTATTACCGCACATTTATACAGGGCGCGAAAAAATAATGGCAGAAGCATCGGTTTCGCTGGAAAGGTATTATCCGCTGCCCGATGGGCCGGCCCAGTACCCGCTGGAATTTATCGAAGCCAAGGGCGCGATAAAACTCAGGGAAGATGAGGGCCGTGTCGAAATCGGCCTGACTGAAAAAGCCGATGACCAGACAAAAAACACCATACGTAATTTTCATAAAAAGGAAGTTGTTTTTCTTTCTATCAATATGGTTGAGCTTTCAGCCTATCTCGGAAAGAAACTTGGTGAAGACGACCGAGCGGAAAAAACAGGCCTCGCAATCGGGACCGATGAGCGCGTCCTTCTTGACAAGCTTGCCAATGACGCTCCTATCATCAACCTGGTCAACTCGATCTGTATCGAAGGGATCAGGTCGGGAGCCTCGGATATCCATATAGAAGCGGGGACCGAAAAAGCCAGGGTCAGATACCGCATTGACGGAGTATTGCGCACAATCAGGACGATTGACTCAAACCGGTTCCCGGCCATTTCATCGCGGATAAAGATAATGGCAAATCTCAATATCCTTGAACGCAGACAGCCCCAGGACGGACGAATAACCGTATCGGTCGGAGAAGAAAATGTCGACTTCCGTGTTTCCATCATACCGGTAGCGGGAGGAGAATCCATTGTACTCCGTATCCTCGGGAAAAAGGCGGCCGCGGGAACCCTGGACAATCTCGGTTTTTCCCGTCCTCAGCTTACAACCCTGAGAAAACTTCTGCGCATACCTCACGGCCTCATCCTGCTGACAGGGCCGACCGGAAGCGGAAAAACAACTACGCTGAACGCCATGCTCGGTGAAATTGTATCGGATACGCTGAAAGTAATTGCCATTGAAGACCCGGTCGAATTTATTGTTGAGGGAGTCAATCAGATCCAGATCAACGAACAGATCGGACTCGGGTTTGATGTTCTTTTGCGGAGGGTCCTGCGCCAGGACCCCAATGTAATTATGATAGGTGAAATACGCGACACGTCAACAGCGGAAATTGCTGTCAGGGCGGCCCTGACAGGGCATCTGGTTCTGTCGACGCTTCATACAAATGACAGTGTCTCGGCCATACCGCGTCTTATCAATATGGGAATTGAACCGTATCTTATCGCTTCGGTTCTCAAGGGCGTCGCGGCCCAGCGTCTGGTGCGCAAACTGTGTCCCCATTGTGCGAAAGCTGTAAAACCCTCAGAGGCCGAACAGAATATATTCAAGCGGTCCGGCATGACAGCGAAAAAACTGTATACTGCCGGAGGCTGCGGCGCCTGCGATAATACCGGATACACAGGCCGGACCATTATTGCGGAACTGTTCAGCAACGATTCCGGCCTGGAAGAACTCATCATGCGCAGGGAAAATTTATCTTCACTCAATGCCTATGTACAGCAGAACGGAATGACGACCCTCCTTCAGGAAGGACTCAGAAAGGCCTCGGAAGGTATAACAACGCTCAGGGAAATCGAGCGGGAAATAACACTTCCCGGAGGTGATGACTGATGCCCTCTTACCGCTGCCTTGTATGTCTGGAAAACGGCAAAACGGAAACGCGCGTTATTTCCGCGGATGACGAAAATGAAGCGGTGCGCTCTTTTGCCGGAACGCCCGTTATGCTGATTTCCATAACCCGGGCAACCGAGCCCGAGTCTTCCAAAAAAGGGAGAAAGGCCCGGAAAGCTGTTCTGGAATTTACGGAGATGATGGAACTGCTGGTTGATTCAGGACTGTCGCTCAAGGATGCGCTTGAACTGCTTGCGAACATGAACAAGAAGGCAAAGCCGAGTCTGCTCGCGTCGCGCCTTATGGAACTGATTGACAAGGGTTCATCATTTGCCCAGGCCGTACAGGCGTCTTCCGATGTATTCCCTTCTATTTACAGGGGCATGGTTAAAGTGGGAGACAGGGTCGGTTCCGTGGAACGCATTTTTCCCCAATTAAGCTCATATCTCAAAAACCAGAAAAACCTGAAAGACAAAATTGTCGGCTCGCTCATATATCCCCTGTTTATTCTTGCCGTTACGCTTTTCGGGATTATCTGGCTGGTTTTTTTTATCATCCCCAGGATGGAAATAATTTTTTCAGGCTTTGGGGGAAACGCGGCGGAGCAGGTCCACGCCAACATCGAAACAATGAAGATCGTATTTTCAATAATAGGTATTTTTATATTGCTTGCCTGCGCGGCAGTACTGGTGCTTAAACTTCTCAGCAGAAAAAACGCGAAACTGGCCCTTGCCATTGATTCACGCGTCCTTAAAATACCTTTTGTCGGCGGTTTTATATCTTCCTGGGAAACACATAATTTTACATTCGCAATGGAAACGCTTTCAGCCGGAGGTGTATCGGTGGAAGCGGCAATCCAGGAAGCGGCCGATGTTGTTTCAAATACCGCATATAAGCAGGCGCTCCTTGATGTTAAAAAGAAAGTCCTGAAGGGAATATCCCTTTCATCGGCCTTTACCGAACATTCCGAGTTCCCAGCATATATGAGTCAGTGGATATCCATTGGAGAACGCGCGGGAAAAACGGAAAAAATTTTTTCACAGATACGTTCATACTTTCAGGATGAAATCGAAAATAAAACAGCCAGGATTCTCGCATTGGTGGAACCGGGAATGATTGTAATAATAGGCGTGCTTTTAGTCACTCTTATTATAGGAATAATTGTTCCCATTTTTTCAATGTACGGGTCATTATTATAAGGCTGCCGAAAGGCGCAATATATTTTAGGAAAGAAGGTGGTTATGGATAAAGCAAAAAGAAAATCGCGGCCTCCGGTAAAAAGCATTACACCGACCCGGAAGGGGGCTGGACCGTTATTGAAACGATCATTGTAATCGGCATTGTCCTGCTGTTAACGTCCTCCGTCGGTCTCATGACGGTACGGTATCTTGATAAGGCAAAAACAGCTTCGGTACGGAGCCAGATCGAAACATTCTCCATGGCCCTCGACGCCTATTATCTTGACTGCGGCTTTTACCCGTCCCAGGACCAGGGACTCCGGTCTTTATGGGAAAAACCGAATAATGAACCTGTCCCCCAATTCTGGAACGGACCCTATATAAACAAACCGGTTCCCAAAGACCCCTGGGGAAATGACTATGTATATACGGTTCCCGGGACTAACGGGCTGCCGTTCAGTATCCGGTCCCTGGGTGCCGACGGCAGGGAAGGAGGAACGGGAAATGATGCGGACATCGGCTCGTGGGAATAATGACGGCTATGTTTTGCTTGACGCGATCCTGCTTATATTCATAACAGGACTCACGGCAATCGTGGTTTTTTCCTCCATCTCTTCCGTAACAAAACTCTCCGTACGGAGCATGGAAAATGCGGAAGCCATTATTCTCGAAAATAACACGAGGGCGGAAAAAAGGATAAGCGCTTACGATGAATAAGAATGAAGAGGGTTTTACCTTTATGGAAGTCCTCGTGGCAATCGCCATAATAAGCATAATAGGATTGTCCTTATTATGGGGAATTGCTTCAATTTCCGATTCGGTAACGAGAGCCCGCGAAAACGCCCGCCTCGCGCTGTCGCTGCTTAAAGCTGATGAATATATCCGCGAACGGACAGCGGAAATCCGCATTCCTTACTGGGAACGGAACATAACGTTCGAGTCTTCCGGATCCTCCGCAAGCATTCCGTGGTACCAGGGAGACAAAAACGCTTACCTCCGTTTCTTTACCGAGAATAATACGGTATATGCTGAGACTGAATTCAATGGAGAAACGGCAAAACTTGCGCTCCTGACCGGAATTGAAAATATTGAAATACGCATTCTGGAAAATAAAAACGGAGCCCCGGCAGGGCTCGAAATAATCTATATGCTGAAGGGAAAAGAATACAGAACCGTCAGTCCCTTCGCGTCCATACCGATCGCAGGAAAAACAGCATGAAACAGGATTCTGAAACCGGCGCGGCGGCGGTCAGCTTTCTCATTATCCTTTTTTTCCTTTCCGCGGTCGCGGCAGGCGCGGGCTTTTTTATTTCTTCTGTTATAAAAATGGAAAACCGTTACCGCCAGAGCAGCAGCAGGGAAAGTGAAATCGGACTTATTCTGGAAAAAATCCTTGAAGATTTATATACGGATCAGACCCCGGAAGTAAACAGCCCGGATGATCCGGTGTGGGCCTGGAACGATACGGCTGAAAACGGTTATTCCATTTCCATTATTCCCCTGTCCGACCGCCTTAATCCCAATTTTGTGCGGAAGAATGTTTTTGAAAAAACCTCCCTGCATGATCTTTTTCTTCCCGGAAGAACGGCGGACGACCTGCAGCAGTTCAGGGAAGAAAACGGACTGTCTTTGTCGGAGACTATATATGAGACTTTTTTTGATGAAAAAATTCTGTCTTCGTATTTTTCCGCATACGGCTGGGCCAATATAAACCTGATAGATGAATTTGCCGCGCGCCAGCTTGCGCAGTCGCTTACCGGTTCTTCATATACCGGCGAATCATTCAGAAACCAGATTCAGACCCTGCTCATTACCCAACAGCTTGTGGACAGAAATACGTTAAGGGAAACCCTGGCCGGCAGCTATGACGATTTTTTTCCTGTCATAAACGCGGAGCCCCTGATGAATGTTCATTTTATGGAGCCCTTTCTCTTAAAAGAACTCATTGCCTACCCCGATTATAATATTTCATCGCCGAATGTCAGATACCAGGAGATTCTCTCCCTGAGGGAAAAGGGGAGCATAACCCAGGAAACCCTGGCCAATATTCTGGGGATTGATAAAACTAACAGACTTTTCTATTATATTGGTTGTATAACATGGTTTTGGGAAATAAAAATCGAAAATGAAACCACAGTAAGCAGTACTATAGTTTGCCGGTTCCCGCAGGAAGGCATAGACGCGTCGGGTGAGATCAGATACCAAATAGTTGAACAGAGGTATAATAAAAAATGAAACTGGCCATTGCTGATTCAAAAAAAGACGCATCCGGTACCGGCATTATTACGGATATGTCCGGATATGACGCCCTGCTTGTTTCTCCAATGGATGTCCATGTGTATTTCCTCAATTTACCGGAGCTTAATCAGGCACACTATAAGGGCGCCATTACCTTCCAGCTGCGCACGCTGTATCCCGGCGATCCCGCGGAAACGGTTTTCGATTATAGAACTGTAAATAAAACCAAACGCGGCCCGGATTCACAGACAGCGGTCTTTGTTACTGAACGCGCGGTTCTTGAAACATACAAAACCAAAAACGTTCCCCTGCTTTCCGGACTCGCCTTTCTGACAGCGGCCGCTGAAAAAAGTACGGGAACGGTAAAGGCTGTGTTTCTTCTTACAAAAAACTGGTTCGAGGCGGCCGCGTTCAGGGACCAGGAACTGGTCAAATACACGTCGGGATACATTACAGGATCAAAAACAGCACAGGTCCTTGCCGCTTTCTGTTCGGAATTCGAAAACGAACCTCTGTCCATACAGCTTATTTCACGGTCCGCGGAACAGAACCGCTGCAGGGAATATGGAATGGAACTGGAAGGAATTTCAGAAACATTAAGCTATTTAAAACTGGAAGAAATGGCGGACAGTCTGAAATTATCCAGGACCGAAATTTTCAGCGCGCGTAAAAAAAACAATCGGATAAACCATAAACTGGTAATCGCTGTCATTATCCTTCTGGTCCTCTGTACGTCATACATTACGCTCAGGGTTTTAACCTCGCGGACAGAAAAACAGTTAACTGAAGTAAAAGCATATTATGAAAAGAAGATGGCGCTCAACCGGAAGGCGGACCTGCTGGACCAGGAAATTTACAGACTGGCCGAAATGAACGGAAGCGGCTCAATAAACCCTGCGTATAATATGTATGAGATAATTTCGGAAATACACGGCGCTCTTTCGGGGGCGTGGGTCAAGTCTCTGGTTATACGGGAAAACAGCTTTAATATCGAAGCTGAAGGCGCGGATTCGCTGAAAGTGCTGCAGCTGCTGAGGGAATCTTCCGCGTTTTCAAATATCACCCTGCATCAGGCGTCCCCTTCAAAAATCAGGGGAGAACAGTTCTCTATTTCAGGAAGTATCAGCTATGACAAAAAATGAAAAGAGATTGACGACTGTTTTTATCTGGCTGTGTATTATTGTTCTCTTTGCGTTCCTGTTTATTTCAGAATCGGAAAAACTGATCCGGGCGAGGGACTCCATTGTTCAATATTCGGACCTGCTTGAAAAAATGCCTCAGGCTGACGAACAGCATATTGCCGTTCTTGAAAACAGGCTGGAGGTTCTCAGGAACACCCAGCCGGCGGGCAACACAGGCAGGCCGCAGAATATCACGGATATAACAGCTGCGGTCCGCGCGTCCCTGACAAAACACGGAATACAGGCTGAACGGTTTCAGATCAGCGGGAAACATCCCGATGAATCGGTGGAATTTATTCTCCGCTGCAGTCCTGTTTTATTTTTCAGATTTCTCAGGGATGAGTCCGAGGCGGAACAGTTATATATAACCTATCTGAGTATCAGACCATCAAGGGATTCATCAACTACAGATATAAATATGAGAATAAGCAATGCGAAATAAACTGATTGTGCCGGAAATCCTGTTATGCGCCGCAGCCGTACTGATCCCGGTGATACTCGGCGGAGTATTCCGGCTGCCGGAAAAACCTGCTGACAGCCCTTCTGCCAGGACCGTTATCGCTGAAGAATTTTCCCAGGAAGGGACTTTCAATGCCGGAAAAAAAACATACAGTCCGGAAACGCTTGCCTGGTCTTTCAGGATTCCGCAGCCGGCAGTACCGGAAGAGACTTCCGCGCCCGAGCCGGCTGCCGCAGAACCCGAGGAAAAAATTATTCCGGGCGGAAACAGAATCAAGCTCCTCGGCATTATACGGGACGAAAACGCGACCGAACGTCTGTATTTGAAAGACGGCCAGAACGGAAGACTGTATAAGGTCAGACTTGACGGGACCGACGAAAACGAAACCAGAATTATCCGGCATTCGCCTGACGCCTACATTGTCAATATCAGCGGCACATTATATAGTATTAAAAAGGAATAAGTTTTATGAAAAGAGTATTCATATGCATACTGTTTGTTACCGCTTTCTTTTCTTTCTCCTGCGCGACCAATTCCCGGCAGAAGAAGCTGGTCCCCACCCTTGCGGGAATGATTTATGACAGGGAGAACAAACCGGTAAATAATGCCGATATATACCTGGACGGTGAATACAGCGCATCAAGTGATATTCACGGTCATTTTTTTATTGAGGGCGTTAAACCGGGTACCGCCTACCAGATAATGGTACTGAAACAGAATTATGAAAATATCAGACTCGACAATATCGTATATACCGATGATGATACAATCATCTATATAAATATGTTTTCTTCTGACCAGCTTATAGCCGAGGCCGAGCGGAGCATTCAGACAAAAGAATGGTATAAAACGGAAACCTTCTTGAAACGGGCGGAACTGGCGTCAGGCGACATGCTGTCCATACGCTATCTGGGCGCGGTGCTTGCCTATCAGCGGGAACAGTACGATGACGCCCTTGTCACGCTTCTTGACCTGGCGGACCAGGAAAAAAACATGGCGTACCTGTTTCTTTTCATTGCGGATATCTATCAGTACCACAAGAATGAACCGGCGCAGGCCGCTGTTTATCTTGAAAAATTTCTGGTAATCCAGTATGACGCCGATGTATACGCGAGACTGGCAGAGCTAAAGGTGCCTGACAAAGGCTGACAGCTATTCCCGATACGATAGCTGATACGATGAGCTATCGTATCGCATACACCTGATTTTCAGAAACCATACACACGCTGAATTATCTTTCTCATTACCGGAGTCACTTTTTCAGAAAAATTAACAGAAGGGACTGTCGTACCGGCGGGCTTATTTTCCGTACGGAAAACAGCCTTGTCTATTGACTGAAATCAATGACGGTAGTACATTTATCTTGTACTTCGGGGCAGGGTGTAATTCCCTACCGGCGGTTAAAGTCCGCGAGCGGTATATGAATGACAGGATTAAAAATGTCCGGTAAATATACCTGCAGATATGGCGTAATTCCATAACCGACAGTAAAGTCTGGATGAGAGAAGGACAGTTTTCCGCACTGGATCAGAAGAACGCTCTTTTTTCATGACATCCCCGAATTCCGATACAACTTATTCCGGAGGAATTATCATGAAATCTTTTTTTTGCCGCCGCTGTCTTTTCCTTATGACAGTCATCCTTTCTCTCGGTTTTTTTGCCTGCTCAGGAAAAAATAAATCAGGAGAAGAAATCAGGATTGCAGTATTTGTTCCGGGCATTGTTTCGGGAAGCCCGGTATATGAAATGCTGACGGAAGGTGTTACTGAAGCCGTTCAGGAAGGCCGTGAAAACGGAAAAAAAATAAACCTTACAATTTATGAGGCCGGCGTTAATCAGGCTGAATGGGAAATGAAAATGATTTCCCTGTGCGCCGAGGATTCCTATGATCTGATTGTATCGTCAAATCCGTCAATTCCAGAAATTGCGGCGGCGGCTTCGGCCCGTTTTCCGCAGCAGGAGTTCCTTATTCTTGATTCCCGGTACACCGGAAATCCGAATATTACTACATTCAGTTACAATCAGAGAGAACAGGCCTATGTTGGCGGATATATTTCTGCCCTTGTCAGCATGAGTTCAATGCGATACGCAAATCCGGAAAAGAAAATAGGCCTCATCGCGGCCCAGGAATATCCTGTAATGCTCAATACAATTCTTCCTGCATACAGGGAAGGCGCGAGGGCAGTTGATCCGGGATTTGAGGTTGACTTCAGAATTGTCGGCAGCTGGAACGACGCGGTCAGAGCGGCTGAACTTGCCCGCTCGATGAAAAGTTCAGGATCCGATGTTATTATGCCTGTTTCAGGGGCGGCCAATCAGGGTGTTATCACAGCCGCAAAGGAAAGCGGTTTTTATATCACATGGTTTGATGACAATGGATATTCAAAGGCTCCGGGCTATGTTATCGGGAGCGCAGCGATGCGCCAGGACAAACTTGCAAAAAATGCGACCCTTGCCTGGCTTGACGGAACGCTGGACAGGGGACAGGCCATAACGGTCGGAATCGCGGACGAATATGTCGATTTTATTTCCGATGATCCGCTGTATATCAATACGGTTCCTCAGGATATCCGTGAAAAAATGGCCGCGCTTATGGACAGACTGTATTCGGGAGAGCTTGAACTGTCCGCGGAATAAAATACCCCGCCGCAGAGCAGCGGAGTATTTTTCTCTCCCGAGGAATTGGTCTCGGGTTTAATGCCATGGAACCTACAAAAGCTAACGTTTTTATAGGTTATTATAAACAGCGCCTCAGAGCAACGGGTATTAAACCCTCGCCTCGAATAAGCGGCGCAAAAAACGCGGATATGCAAACAATCAAAGTCGACGACATCTATAAGGTCTTCAGCACAGTCCCGGATGAACAGGGAGGGCCGCAGGATGTTGTCGCGCTTGACGGCATAACACTGAATTTCTCCGCAGGCGAAATTCATACCCTTCTCGGAGAAAACGGGGCGGGAAAGTCGACGCTGGTACATATCCTTTCAGGACTTCAGCAGCAGACCGGCGGATCGGTCTTCATAAATAATCAGGCTTTCCGGTTTGAATCTCCGTTCGACGCTCTTACCGCGGGAATAGCTATGGTCCATCAGAATCCCTATATTGCCCGGAACATTTCTGTACTGGAAAATATTATCGCGGGATCGCGGGGCCCCTTTCTCCGGAAAAAAAAACGGGAAAGGGAAATACGGAAAATTGCGGAAACCTGGAATATCCCGGTTAATCTGCACGCGTCGGCGGGAACACTGACTCCTGCCGGAAGACTCCGCACTGCCCTTCTCGCCGCTCTTTTCCGCAAACCTGCCTTTCTTATTCTTGATGAACCGTCCGCGGTATTATCCAGGGAAGAGAGGGAGGATTTTTTTTCGGCATTACGGGAAGCCGCTGCGCGGGGACTGGGCATAATCCTCATTACCCACCGGATTGAAGAAGCGCTCCGGTGGTCTGACAGGATTTCAGTACTCAGACAGGGCCGCCTTATTTTCAGCTCGCCAGTCAGGAATAGCGCCGGCGAAATTGAAATAACAGAAGAACAGCTTGCGGATATGCTCGGACTGCGCCGGCCGGCTGAACCGGAAAATCCCGCGAAACTTTCATACAGTGCATCCTCACAGAAAGGAACGGAACTGACGGTCTCAGGACTTTCCGCAAAGCCTCATGGACGGCAGCATCTTGCGGATATTTCCTTTACGGTCCGGCCGGGCGGCATAACGGGAATAGTCGGGCTTCCGGGAAGCGGGATCGAAACCCTGGAAGACGTTCTTTCCGGCATGATACGCGCAGGGTCGGGAAAAATCGGATTACGAAGAGGACCCGGTGAAAAAAACAGTATATCATTTGACGCCGGAAACATAACTCCGGCAATACTCCGCGGTCACGGGATTTCCATAGTCCCGTCAGACAGATACTTCCGCGCAACCAATCCCGGCCTGACCATTTTTGAAACAGTGACCGTATACCGTTCCGGGAAATGGAATTTTCCCCGCAGGGAAGACAGAATCTTTGTTCAGGACATCCTCAATGAAGAACGTATCCCTGCGTCTCCGGAACGGCCATTGCGTTCTTTATCAGGCGGACAGATCCAGCGTCTTGTTCTTGCCCGTGAACTTAAAACAGGACCGGAAATTCTTATCCTCTCGCGGCCTGAATGGGGACTGGACATCCGCACAACGGAACTTCTCCATGAAAAACTGAAACAGGCAGCAGACTCGGGAGTAAGCGTTCTTTTATTGAGCGGAGAACCGGAAGCGTCTGACGGGTTTTCCCTTTTTAATGAAGTATATTACATGAGAGAAGGAACTATCTTATGAAACGCCATCTTCCTTCAGTTATCGCGCTGGCGGCGGGTTTTGCCGGCATTACGGTATTTCTTTTATTTTCGGGCAAGAATCCCGGCATTACACTGTCCGCCTTTTTTATCAAACCCTTTTCTTCCTGGTGGCATCTCGGCAATATGCTGAACATGATGGGATTAATACTTTTTGCCGCGGCCGGTTCAGCGCTGGCCCTGCAGGCCGGAACATTTAATCTCGGCGGTGAAATTCAAATTTACGCGCCCGCGCTTGTTACCGCGGTAATGCTCACGCCGGGTAACAATTCGGGAGCAGGAGCGGTATACCGCATTATCCCGGCCCTTATCTGCGCCTGCGCCGCCGGAGCTGCGCTCGGATTTATTCCGGGGATATTACGGGCAAAGCTGAAAATAAATGAACTGCTTTCCTCTTTCCTGCTGTCAGCCGCGCTTGTTCCGGTTGTCGATTATCTGGTCGGCGGCCCGCTCCGGGACAGCGGAAAAAATCTGCTCGCGACCCGGTTTATTCCTGAAAATTTCCGCATTCCGCCTTTTCTTAATCCTTCCTATTTTAATATATCTTTTTTATAGCCGTTTTACTGACTGTTCTTGCATGGCTTTTTCTGAAAAAAACAGGCCCCGGGTACCGTTACCGGATCAGCGGACAGGCTCCGGAATTCGCGCGCTTTACCGGCTTGCCTGTCGGCCGCGTTACCGTTGCGGGAATGACTCTGTCAGGACTCTTTCACGGCCTTACCGGTTTTTTTGCGGTTACAGGAACCTGGTATACCTGTCATCAGGGTTTTTCCGCGGGGATGGGATGGGCGGCGCTTGCGATTGCGCTTATCGCAAAAAAGAACCTTCTTGCGGTCATTCCGGCGGCGTTTCTGTACACATGGTTTGAAACTGCCTCCGAAACCGCAATGCTTTCAACACAATTCAGCTTTGACGCGGCCTCGCTTATACAGGCATTTATTTTCCTTTTTATCACCATGCAGATTGTCCCGTTTTTACGCAGCAGACAGGCCCTGCGGCCGGAGAAAAAAACATGAACGAAGCTTTTTTCTCGATTCTGACGATTTCGGCGCCGCTTCTTTTTGCAACCCTCGGGGCGCTCTGCTCGGAATACGCAGGAGTCCTGGCTGTTTTTATGGACGGGACTATAACCCTTGCCGGCTTTTTATGCATAATGGCAACAGCGGTGACAGGCAGCCCCCTGCTAGGATTCCTGTTTTCAGCGGGCTGCACAGTGCTGCTGCTTTTTGCCGTTTCGGTTTTTACCGAAAAAACCCGCGCCAATCCGTTTATTACCGGGCTGTCGATAAACCTCTTTGCCGCCGGCATCACTTCCTGGCTTTCAGTCATGTTATACGGAACACGGGGAGTAATCAGCCTGACTGAAATCAGCGGCCGTTCCGCCTCATTCGTTACGCCTTTTTTCTCATCCTCCGCAATGCCCGCCGCGGCCCTTGCCGCGGCCGTTTTACTCTTTTTTATAGTCCGGTATACATCCTTTGGCCTGAATCTGAGAATTTCCGGCGCCGCTCCCGATGTTTTGACAATCAGGGGCATATCCCCTTCCCGCTGCAGGACAGCTTCCTGGTGTATCGCCGGTTTTTTCGCAGCCTGCGCCGGAGCGGCGCTTACACTCAGGCTCGGGGCCTTTGTGCCGAACATAAGTTCCGGCAGAGGCTGGACCGCTCTTGCGGCCGTATATCTTGGTTACAGAAATCCTCTCTTATGTATCCCGGCCGTTCTTATCTTCGCATCGGCGGAGTATATTACAACAGTACTTCAGGGGACGGGAAATATTCCCGCGACCCTTATTCTTGGCCTCCCCTATGCTCTTGCCCTCCTGGTTTTTATTCTTGCGCCCGCCGAAAAAGCGGAAAAACAGGAAAGGCCATAGCCCAAACCGTGGAACTCCCATTGAGCAAGTCGGGATTTTATGACAAAATAAATAACTGGTAGGAGATTTTACTGTGTCAAAGACATCAAAAAACGAATTAAATGATGAACAAGTTGTGCTTTTCCTAAACGATATTGTGGAAAAAATCCGTACTGAAGCGGATCCGTCGGAGCTTAATAAATTCCGCAGCCTTTTCCGCAGATCAGTACCTTTTTCGCTTCGTTCCTATTTTGCAGCCTATGTTCTTATGAAAATGAATGAAGGAAAATTTTCCGGTAAATTTGATATTCCTGCAAAAAGCAGCCGTTTTGGAAAATCACCCAAGGACCGTGCTTCCCGGACAAAAGACCGCCGGGAAGGAACCAAACAGGGGAAACCCGCCAAAGAAAAACATTCCGCCGATGCGGTCAAACAGGAACCCCGGCCTGTCCTGCCGGAGGATATTTCGACCACCCTTTTTATAAGCATCGGAAGAAACAGACGTGTTTTTCCCCGCGACATTCTGGGGCTCATCCTGCAGAACGTGGAAATGAACCGCGATAATATCGGCGATATCCGTATCCTTGATAATTACTCATTTGTCCAGGTTCTGATTGAAGACGCGCCGAAAATAATCGAAGCCCTTGATAATTATGAATACAGGGGAAGAAAACTGGCGGTAAATTTTTCCCGGAAAAAGGATGAACTTGACGATCAGGCAGATGCCGAACAGGCCGATGTGTCTGAAACCGAAGAGAACAGCGCCGAATCCTGAAACCGCCCGTCCGGATAACGGGAATTCCTGTTATTATTTGAGAGGACGGAGCGGCGCCGGCTGAAAAGGCGGCGGGATAGCAGAGTTGTCCTTAAAACAAAAGTTTTAAGGACAACTACCGTTAAAAAATTGCACATTCGGGCTTTTGCCGGAAAAGTGCAGGACCTGCCCGGCAGGTTTATTGTATACTCTGTAATTATGAAAAAACTTTTTCTTCTTTTTTCTATTCTGGTTATTCTCATTTTCTGCGGCTCGTGCGGCAGCCGGTATTCGACCGAGGGAATGGCTATTGCTGCGGATTTACCCGGGGACCATATATGGAAACGCGCGGTCGCTGCGAAATTCACGGCGGACAATGATCCCGGACGCCCCCGCCCCGGAAAGCTCATGGAACGGCAGATCGCGAAAACACCTTCAAAAAAACTTACGGGCGAATATGAAGTAATCTTTGCATTGAGCTATGATGAAAACGGAAATGAAATAAGGACCTTTATCAGCGCTGAAAAAAACGGACTGCCGGCGGAAGAAGAAGAACTGAATCTCGGGCAGGCAAATGCCGAAACGGAAACACCTGTTCTCCAGAACCTGGACCCCTTCGATCCGGCGACCCAGTCCCGGGTATATATTAAGGAAACAGATGAGACGCTTGAAATAAACGGGATAATGACTGAAGCGGTTGATTTTCTTTTTTTGGAGAAGAAAATTTTACCTATTCCGGGGTTACCTTCATTGATCCTGAAAGCGGACTTCCGCTCCGGATAGATTATTATGTCAGCATGAATATGAACGGGTCAGGCGGCGAAATCAGATCCATCCAGCTGTGGAACCTCGAAGAAAGCGGACGCTGGTACCGGACCAGTTCGGCCTTCGCGATGAGAGTCCATTACGCGATTTTTTTCTCCATGTCTATGTATCAGGAAGATATCTGGTCCGATTTCAGTTAAATACGGCACACTGTCCATCTTATTATCTATACTCTATCAATATACTATATCGTTATACTATATTAATAGAGTATAGGTTTTGCGGATAAACTACCTCGCCGCAGAGCAGTCAGCTCGAAGAGCTGCAGATCTTCGGTCTGGGGTATTTGCAGGCCGCGGAAGCAACCGTTAAATCAGTACCTTACAGAACCAGCCGAAGGCTGATTAAACCCTCGTCTCGAATAAAAAAACACTGCATCCCCTCTTCCGGGGAAAACAGTGTTTCGCTGAAACAGGAACCGGCAAAAGCCGGATTTTTCAGTCTGCCTGGATATGGGCTTTAATCAGTTCGACTATTTTTTCTTTCGGCATGTAGCCGCTTGCCCGGTCAACACCCTGGCCTTTTTTAAAAATAATCATGGTTGGGATACTTGCGATATTGAATTTGGAGGCAAGATCCGCTTCTTCGTCAACATTTACTTTGGCGACAATGGCTTTCCCCGCCACATCTTTTTCAACTTCTTCCAGGACAGGGCCGAGCATTCTGCAGGGGCCGCACCAGGGAGCCCAGAAATCGACCAGAACAGGAACATCCTGATTTATAACCTTGTCAAAGCTTGCTGCATTTGTGTGTAAAACCGCCATTTTGAACCTCCTCATACATATTATTCAGAAATCCGGACCCGCATAAAAACGCGGATTTTCTTCTGTCCGGACCGTTTGTAACGGATATATGCGGGTATGCTTTCTTCCCGTCTACCTTCATAGTTAAATATACACAAATTTCACGCCGGAAAACAGTATATTCTTGGCGTTTTTGGAGAAAAAGGGT
The DNA here is from genome assembly GCF_022376835.1 of Brucepastera parasyntrophica. Lineage (GTDB taxonomy): Bacteria > Spirochaetota > Spirochaetia > Treponematales > Treponemataceae > Brucepastera > Brucepastera parasyntrophica. The sequence continues at coordinate 2,380,213 of NZ_CP084606.1, read as the reverse complement.
ACACTTATGGTATAATAGTATAATTTCACCATACTTTTATATTATGGAGTGCTTTTGTGAAAAAGATCGTTCTGTTAGTCTGTGCGGTGTGTATATGTTCCAGCCTTTCCGCGCAGATCCTTGACGTTGACCTGCATCCGGATTTTTATGAGCCGGTTTTCAAACTCAGCTGGATAACTGATCCCATCATTATCGCGGCCGGAATCGGATTAAATATCAGCGGTTATCTCCTCCAGAAAGACGCCCCGGCATGGGACGGGGTGATCAGGGATACATCCGAAATTAATGGCTTTGACCGGCTGCTCGTTTTTCCCTATTCGGAAGGCCTCGATATTGCGGGAACGGCGCTGCTCGCACTCTCGCTGGAATTGCCCATAATAGGACTCCTTGCGCCGAAAGAGGAATGGCTTACCTTTTTTGTGATGTATGCGGAATCTGTGCTGTTTGCCCAGGGATTGAAAGAAACGATGAAATCGATGGTCGTCAGGTACCGCCCGTATATGTACAAAAGCAACCCCTCAGAAAACGACATTGACGCGGATGATCATATCCGGTCCTTTCCTTCAGGGCATACAACACTTGCCTTTACCGGGGCGGTATTTGCGTCGTATACATTCTGGTCATATTTTCCGGAATCAAAATGGCGGATACCGGTCCTCGCGGGTTCAATGACTCTTGCCACCTCGGTCGCTGTCCTGCGTATTTTCAGCGGCAATCACTTTTTAACCGATGTTCTGACCGGAGCGGCCATAGGAGCGCTTTCGGGGTTCGGCATTCCGTTTCTGCACAAACTGAACGCCAGGTTCAGCCGTCTGGAATTCACCGCAACAGCGGGAGGGGCCGCGGTTACCTACAGATACTGAACCGCCTGCCGGCCTTTGTCAGAGGCCGGACAGTTCATACAGAAACACAGCCGCCGACTGCGCAACATTAAGGCTTTCCACGTTTCCGCTCCCCGCGATACGGATCAGGTGATCGCAGGATTTTTTTACCGGTTCGGAAAGCCCTGTTTCCTCATTCCCGAGAAAAAGCAGAATCATATTATGACCGTCAGTGAGTTTTCTTATATCCGAAAGCCTGTTCCTTGCCCTGGGGTCTGTTCCGATCCTGACAGCCTGGCCCGCGGTTTTTTCGGCCAGCCACTGGGCTGAAGATACCCGGTACAGTTCCACAAATTCCATCCCTCCCTGGGCGATGCGGTATGTGCTGGTTGTTATCTGGGCCTGGCCGTCATCCTCGCTTATAACCAATTTCGTTATGCCGAAAAAGGCCGCGCTCCGGATAATCGCGCCGAGATTGTTCGCATTTCCCACCCGGTCGCAGACAAGAACTTTTTCCCCTGCCTGCCGCCAGGCCGCCAGGGCATCGAATTCAAGGCGGGGAATTTCCGGAAAGGAAATCATCGCCACTACACCCTGGTGGTGGACGCTTCCGCACAGTTTTTCAAGCTCGCTCTCATCTTCCACCATGCGGTACAGTTTTTTTTCGGCTGCCAGCCGTCTGCATATTTCGCCGAAAAAGCGGGAACGGTCTTCGGAGAAAAAAAGCCGCTGAATTTTTCCGGGATTCTGCTCCGCGAGAGCCCGGACCGCTTCAAATCCGCAGACCGCCAGTTCCTGGTGCTGTTTGTTTTTCATTGTTGTTTTACCTTTCAAAATAGTATGCCGCGGAAGCTTTTTCAATTATATTGCAGAATGTTGCGTATTACTGCAGAAACATCATTTTCCCGCGTTCGCTGACAAAGCCTGCCGTTTTTATGCAGCAAATTGTAACCCTTGCTTGACACTAGTGTTATATTTTGTTATTTTTCTAGTTACCGAACGTTCGGTAACCAGAAAAAAGGTGCAGGCATTTTAAAGTGGATACTACAGCTACTATATCAAGGCGTGAACAAATTATCAACGCGGCCTTTTCAGCCGCCCACGAATCGGAACAGTGGAGCCTTGCCGATATTGCCGGACGGATAGGTATTTCAAAAACAGCAATTTACAGGCATTTTAAAAACAGAGAAGGAATTGAACAGGCAATGAATGACCGGTTCTTCCGGGAAGTGGGCGATGTTATAGCCCGGCAAGACAATATTACAATATCTTCCGTGCGGACGGCCTTCACGGATTTTTTCCGTTCACACCCTGAATATTTATGTTTTTTTATCCGCAATCTGTTCAGCCTGCCAGGATATGCCCTCCTTCTGATTGATTATCTTGAAAATGAATTTCCGGTAATTGCGGAAACCATACAGGTTATAAAACAACTCCCTGAAGATGAACGCGACGAAATAACCATTTTTATTATAAAAAACACCCTGTCCATTATAAGCGGGTCTTTCTCCGAATGGAATACCAAAACAGCTCCGGAAGAATTATACCATATTCTCCGGAATGGCATTGCTTCCCACGAGGTCCCGGATGACAAACGGCTTTTTGAACTCGAAACCATCGCACATATTGACACATCGGAACTGCAAAACAGGAACAAGCTTTTTAATGCCATTGCGGCGACTGTCCAGGAGCATGGCATGGCAAATGCCAGTATCGGCCGTATTGCCAAAGAGATGGGAATGGCAAAAAGCAGCCTGTATAATTATTATTCGACAAAGCAGAAAATGTTTTCCGAGCTTATCAGAAATGAGGTGGACAGTCTGCAGGAACTTATCACTCCTCGGATTACAAGCGTCGATTCCGTGTTTGAACAGATGTATATAACAATGTGCGTGTACGGAAACTATCTGTACCTTAAGCCCGATATACTTCCAGTATTTAACTGGATGAGATACAATATGGTGCGCCAGGCGTCCGAGCCCCATACTGTTTCGCAGGAAGAGGACGACTTTGTCAAACCATATTATGTAAACCAGCTGTTTCCTCCCGGAGGGGAACAAAAAAGAAAATGCTTGAATTCATAAAATGGTTTTCAATGTTAAGTGTAAGTATTGTTCTCCAGAGTTATGACAACAAACTGGATGAAAATAAAGTCAGAAAAAATATCCGCATGATGTTCAAGAGCATAATGAACGGAGACAAGGAGATACTATGAAACTAAAACAACGCGGCATAATCATACTTTGTCTGCTGTTGTGCTGCGCAGGTCTTTTTGCGCAGCAGAGTCCGCAGGAAAACAGCGAGCCGATGATACTTACTGTTGACGACGCTGTCAGTCTTGCCATGGAAAATAATATCCAGCTTTCTTCAACCGCAATAGATTTACGCATAAAGAAACGCGCGAATGATTTATTCTGGAATTTATTTCTCCCATCGGTACAGGTAACCGGAACTGTGGCACGGACAAACAATATGACAAACCCCTATGATGCCATACTGCAGGTATTACCGGGATATACGCCGGCGGACATAACGGAACCGGACCACTGGACCGTGAGGGCGGGCTTACCATGAGCCTCAATCTGAGCCTCGCGCTTTTTGAAGGGCTCCGAGCGGTTCGGCAGAATTATGAACTCGGCAATATTACCTATGAACAGGCCCGGCAGCAGACCGAACAGAATGTACGGAAAGCTTTTTACGGAATACTGGTCCAGGAAGGAAGCCTCAGCCTGGCGGAAGAAAAGCTCGAAATAAGCGAGAACAGGCTCAGGCAGACAAGTATCAATTACCGCAACGGGCTTGTTCCGGAACTGAGCTATCTCCAGACCCAGCTCGCGGTCGAAACGCAAAAACCGGCCCTTATGGAAACAAGGCTGAACCTGGAACAGCAGAAAAACCTGTTTGCGTTTTTGATCGGGCTTCCGATTGGAACCGTTATCGAACTGTCCGGCGAAATCGAACCGGAGGTTGTAATCTATGATGAAGATGAAATGGTGAATAAATACCTTCTGAACAATCTGGATATTGCCATACTGCGGAAAAATATCGATCTTTTAAATACGCAGCGGAAGGCTTCGGCATTCCAGAGGTTTACCCCGGCCATTTCCATCAGCCAGTCCTTTGCTCCCTATCTTTCACCGATAAACGAAAACTGGTTTAACGGGAATAACTGGACTGACTCCGGGTCCTTCAGTGTGACACTGGCGTTTGACATTATGGGGATGATGCCGTTTTCCACAACAGGACAGACCGCGGCGGATACAAAGGACAATATCAAGAAACTTGAACTGAACATGCAGCAGCTGGTATACAATACGGAATTGCAGATACGGAACCTGGTGCAAAAGCTGGAAAAATCTAAGACAGCGATAACCGCGATGGAATTAAACGTCGCGATTGCCGAAAAAGCATACAGGCTGACTGATGAGGGATACAGGGCGGGTACAATAGAATACCTCGATCTGAAAGACGCGGAGAACACCATGATGCAGGCAAAGCTGGGCGTTCTCGGTGAGAAGTTTACATATATGTCAACGCTGCTGGACCTTGAAACAGTGTTGAACACCAAATTGAATTAAACGGGCTAAAAAGGAGCATACAATGCACAGTAAATTGGTACAGAAAATAGGGATCGTCGCAGCAGGCCTTATGCTTTGCGGGCTTCCATTCATTTCATGTTCCCGCGGAGGGGCGTCCGGAAATGCAGATGCGCAGGAACAGGAACCGCAGATTATTTACGCAGTCGCAACGACAACCGCAACAAAGGGAGAGCTGAATGATTACCTTGAATTCGGCGGAGATGTTGCGGCAAAAACATCAATAGATGCCCTGCCGGACGCTACCGGAAGAATCATGGAAGTGAGGGTGCGGGTTGGAGATACTGTTGTAAAAGACCAGGTCCTGGCGCTTGTTGACGCATCCCGTCCGGGAATGAATTACGAACCCAGCCCGGTAAAGGCTCCCATCAGCGGGACAGTTACAGCGGTGAATGTGGTCCCCGGAAGCATGGTTTCCCAGCAGTCTTCGGTCGCAAAAATCGGAAAGATGGAAACGCTCGAAATTACAATGAATGTACCGGAACGGTATGTTTCAAAAATTAAACTGGGACAGATGGCCTATCTCCGGTTTGACGCATACCCCGGAGATGTTTTCCCGGCGAAGATAACGGAAGTAAGTCCGGTCCTTGATCAGTCGGCCCGGACAATGAGTGTAAAGCTTTCACTTATTGAAAAAGATGACCGGATTAAAGCCGGTATGTTTGCAAGGGTCAAACTGATCACGGACACAAAGTCAAACACTGTTAAAATTCCGGACAGCGCGGTTGTGAGCCGGTTCGGGGAAACCTTTGTTTTTGTCGTTGAAGACAACGCGGGAAAAACCATTGTAAAGCGGCATCCGGTAAAAGTAGGCTTGAAAGTTGATGATAAGGTGGAAATTTTATCAGGACTTCAGCCCGGCGATGAAATCATTATACGCGGGCAGACACTTCTGGAAGACGGTTCTGTAGTAAATATCGTTTCAAGAACTGCGCCCTTACCTGAAATGGAGACAATTTAATGGGTATTTCAAAAACGGCCGTTAACAAGCCGACAACCGTTCTTATAATATTTATCATTCTTACGGCTCTGGGTATATACGCAACCTTTGATCTGCCTCTGGATCTTTTACCTGATATTGAGCTTCCCTATGTAGCCGTTGTAACCACATATCCGGGCGCGGGTCCTGAGGAAGTTGAAAAACGCCTTTCCCGGCCTATTGAAAGCGCCCTCTCAAGCGTATCCGGTATAGAGTATCTTGGTTCAAGTTCATCAAACAGTTCGAGTGTCGTATATATACAGTTAACTTACGGCACCAATCTGGATGAGTCAATGAATGAAATCCGTGAAAAGCTGGACTATATAAAGAGTTCCTTGCCGGATGAAGCGTCGACCCCGATGATTTACAAAATGAATCCGGATGTTATTCCTATTATGGCCTATGTCGTCAGCGGAAACCGTTCGCAGGAAGAGCTTCGGGATTACGCTGAAGATGTTCTTCCCAAAATAGAACAGCTCGATGGCGTTGCGAGCGCCTACGTAACCGGCGGACGCGAACGGGCAATCCGCGTGGAAATTCCCAGAGACAGGCTTCAGGCGTATGATCTTACCATTACACAGGTAGCCCAGATGATCGGGGCCCAGAATATTCAAATAGCCGGAGGTACTATAACCGAAAATGACCTGAACTATACAATCAGTACAGTCGGTGAATACAAAACGCTTGATGATATACGCAATACTGTTATTTCATATAAGGTGGCGGGTTCAACGGAAATAGCAATGATGGGCGGCCCTATGCCGTCCATGGTTACCGTACGCCTCAGGGATATTGCGGACGTTTTTGACGGTTTCAAGGACCCGGAATCGGTTTTCTATTTCAACGGGGAACCCTGCGTACAGATCTCGGTACAGAAAAAAAGCGGTTACAACTCGGTCCAGACAGCACGCTCTGTCCAGGAACGTATGGAAGAAATCATCAGGGACTCGCCCGCAGATATCCAGATAACGGAAGTTTCAAACACGACAGACATTATACAGCGTTCGGTGGATAATGTCGTATCGAGTACTCTTTCAGGGGCTCTGCTTGCAGTTATTATCCTTTTTATCTTCCTGCGGAGTTTCCGGAGTACGCTCATTATCGGTCTCACAATTCCGATATCACTTATCATAACCCTTGGGATTATGTACTTTACCGGCAATACCCTGAACCTGATGACCCTTGCCGGGCTTGCGCTGGGCGTCGGTATGCTTGTTGATAACTCCATCGTTATCCTTGAGAACATCTATACATACCGCGAAAAGGGTGCGAAGCCGACAACGGCGGCCATACTCGGTTCGCAGGAAATGATTCTGGCGATTTCGGCCTCAACCCTTACTACCATTTGTGTATTCCTTCCCCTGATTATGTACCGCAGCCAGCTCGGTATGGTCGGTGAAATATTTGAAGGACTTGCTTTTACAGTAGTAATATCGCTGGTCTGCTCGCTTGTAGTAGCTATTGTTCTTGTTCCTGTTCTTTCAAGCAAGTATTTCAAAATCGGCAGCAAACGGGACAGGACCTATAAGGGCTTTTTCGGAAAGATCGATTACACGCTGATGAAGTTTTTTGAATGGCTCGATTCAGCTTATGCTTCAGCAGTCCGCTGGATATTGCGCCATAAACTGATTACCATAGGGACGATTTTGGTACTTCTTATTATCAGTCTGGCTGCCATTCCTTCCCTCGGCTTTGAATATATGCCGTCATCGGCGGCGGATTCAGTTGATGTGAGTCTTACCATGCCGGTCGGGACACAGCTGGAAACAACGGAAGCTGTCCTCAGGCAGCTTGAGCAAAGCGTTTACCGGGACATCAAGGGTTATGAATCTGTTATACTGGTTGTGGGAACCGGAGGCATGTTCGGCATGGGCGGGGCGTCATCCTATATGGGATCAATGACAATATATCTGCCCCCGGTCAAGGACCGGATTGAATCCGAAGAAGATATCAAGCAAAAGCTCCGCGGATATTTTAATGAGTTCCCGGGCGCAAGCTTTACCATCAGCGACGGCGGAATGATGAGTATGGGAGGCGGGAGCACCGCCGTCAACGTCAAGGTAAAATCGGAAGATTTGGGAAAGGCCCGGGAAACGGCCCACGCGATCAAGAATGTTCTTACCGAAAAAGCGTCCGATTATGTTACGGAGCCGACTGTTGATCTCCAGGACGGATTGCCCCAGGTAAACATAGTTATTGACAGGGAACGTCTCTATAATCTCGGTCTGAATATCTATTCGGTCGGGCAGGAAATCAGGGCAAATATCGCTGGTGTCACTGCTTCACGGTTTCGGGAAGATGGCGAGGAAACCGATATTGTGGTTACTCTTGCCGAACAGGACAAAACAAACCTGAAAGACCTTGAGCAGATATTTGTTACAAACTCGCAGGGAGTCCGTATTCCGGTTTCCAGCTTTGCTTCATATGAAGAAGGTGTGGCGCCCATCAGTATTACCCGTGAAAATCAAAGCAGGATAATACAGGTAACGGCAGGAACAGTACCTGGGGTTTCAATAAATGATGTCCAGAGAAAAATAGAGTCTCTGATCCAGTCTGATGTTCTTATCGATCCGGCGGTACGCATTGAATACGGCGGCGATTATAAGGAAATGATGGAGGCCCTGCAGAAATTCGCTGTTATCATTCTTATGGCCATTGTTCTGGTATTCGGAGTTATGGCAAGCCAGTTTGAGTCCCTGCTCGATCCGTTTATAGTCCTCTTTACCATACCGTTAACCGTTGTCGGAATAGTCTTTATATACGCGGTAATGGGCCAGAAAATCAATGTTATGACCGCGGTCGGTGTGCTTATCCTGGTAGGTGTTATTGTTAACAACGGTATAGTTCTGGTCGATTATACCAACCTTCTGAGAAAACGCGGGCTGTCTCTGAAAGACGCCTGTGCGGAAGCGGCGCGAAGCCGTCTCCGCCCGATTCTGATGACCACGCTTACAACTGTTTTGGGACTGATCCCGATGGCATTTGCTCCCGGGGAAGGTTCGGAAATGGTACAGCCCATAGGACAGACTGTTCTGGGCGGCCTCTCGTTCGGTACTCTTATGACACTCTTCCTGATGCCTGTTCTGTATTATATTTTCAACAGAATACGCGAAAAAAGGGATGTTAAAAAACAGCTGCGCCGGGAACGAAAAGCCCAGCTTGCGCGCGAAAAGGCTCAGCTTGAAAATTTTGGAGGTACTAAATGAAACGGATTGAGATGTTTTTCAGCCAGGCTGTTGAAGAAGATATTCTGAACGTTCTGAAACCGATTCCGGAAGCGCAGTTTTTTACCCTGATTCCGAATGTCAAGGGCCGGGGATATTCAATGCCGAAAATGGGAGACTCTGTCTGGCCGGAATTCAATGAAGTCATGATAATATACTGCGAAGAAGAAAAGACAGCAACGCTTATTGCCGAAACAGTGGAAAAACTCCGGGAGCGATATCCGACCGAGGGAATTTCCATTTTCATTACCTGAAAAAGTTCCCCTGCCGTAAAGGGTACAGGGGGTCTGTTTTTCAGGCAGGGCCGCAGCCGGAGTTTTCAGTTTTTTCTGATGCCGGGGCTGCGGCCTTTTTTGTCTGCAAAACTATATTCTTATTTTTACCGACAGAAAAATACATAATCCGCAGAAAACAGGCAGAAGAAGACAGAATAAAACCTGCGGAACAGAGATTTTCCATTTGAGATAGCGGCTGGCGGTTTTTGAGTTATAATACCGGGCATTAATTGATTCCGCAAAACGCTCGGCGTGTATCAGAGTCCGCAGTATAAGCGGGACAAGCAGGGAAATCATTGATCTCACTTTTCCGTAAAGCCCCTTTTTGATTTCCGCTCCGCGGATAATCCTAGCGGCGGTAATCCTCGCCGCATCTTCAGACAGGACAGGAAGAAATCTGAATATGATTTCCGTAAGGAGGGAAATGTCCCGAACAGGAAGCCGTATTAAACGCAGGGGCAGGAGAATATCTTCCATTCCGTACATAATTTCAGTTTGGGAAGTTATAAAAACAAAAACCGACAGGGGAATAAGCAGAGCGATAAACCGCAGCACAAGAATAAACGAAAGAACCGTTCCCGAAAAAAACAGAATCTGAATAAGGACAATAATGATGAGCCAGGGAAGTATCTTTAAAACAGTAAGCCCCAGCTTCCTGAAGGAATAGCCGGCTATTCCGGCGGCAATACACTCGAAAAAAGTAAAAACAGCAAGCCAGAACCAGTTTTGAATTACCGCAGCCGTTATTACACAGCTTATCATATATATATATTTTCCGACCGGGAAAAGACGGTGGAAGGGCGTATCAAGATTCCGGTAAAACCCGGCGGAGGTTTTGCGCAATTTTTCCAGGCTTGCCTGGCCCGGCGTTTTATTTTTATCTTTTACCGGATATACCTTTTCAATGCCGGGAGTAAGGGAAGGAGACGGGTTTGCCGGATCCGGCAGGGAAATGACAGAATCAGCAATCAGGCACTCATCGGGTCTGTTTGTCGTAAACAGAATAGTTTTTCCGGCTTCTTTCAAATCAAGTATCAGTTTCAGCAGATGGGACTTGCTTTGCATATCAAGCCCTGAAGCCGGTTCATCCAGAAGAATTATTGAAGTATCCATTGCAAGAATACCCGCTATTGCCGCCTTGCGTTTTTCTCCGCCGGAGAGAGAAAAAGTCCGGCGTTCGGCGAACTGTGCGAAAGGAAGGCCGGCCATATCCATAGCCAGCTGTACACGCCGCTGCAGTTCTTCTCCGGCCAATCCTGCGTTCCGCGGAGCAAAGGCTACATCGTCAGCGACAAATTCTTCGAAAAGGCTTCCTTCGCTTTCCTGCACTACAAGGGAAACGGTTTCATCTTTAGCGACAAACAATTCACCCGATGCGGGACGCTGTAACCCTGCGATGATTTCAAGCAGCAGGCTTTTTCCGCATCCCGACTCGCCCATTATCGCGGTTATGCTGCCCTTTGTTGCCTTAAGCTGAAAGTTTTCGAGAGGCCCCAGGGAAATGCCGTTACATGCCAGAACAGGCGGACTATCTGACCGGTCATGGGATTGCTTCGCCTTTCCGCAGCCAAGGTCTTCTCCGGCAAGATTCCATGCCCTGAGCTGTTCATGTTTCAAAGAGTCCAGATGACCGGGCGGATTATCAAAAACAAGTTTCCCGCTGTTCATAACAAGAACCCTGTCAGCTTTCGCCGCTTCATCAGGATCATGGGTGATATGTATAATGGTCCCGCCGGCTTTATGATAGGAAGCAAGCCATTCAAGCAATTCAGCGCGGAAGGCCGGAGTTAACATGGAAGAGGGTTCATCAAGAACAAGAAGGCCGGGACGAAGCGCGTATATGTCGGCGAGAACAAGAAGCTGCTTCTGTCCGGATGATAACGCGGTAACAGGGAGCCGGGAAAGGCCGGCAAGCTTAAAGGCCTCCACAGATTCGGAAACCCTGTCCTCCAGGGTTTTCCGGTCGGCGTTCAGATTTTCCGGACCGAAAGCTATATCAAGTTCAGGAGTCTCCGCAATAATCTGGTCGGAAGGCGACTGGAACACCATAGCTACCGGAACGGAAGTCCGGGTTACGGCATCCGGATTTATACCGATATCTCCGCTGTCCGGCTTCTGCAAACCAGCTATACATCGGGCAAGAGTACTCTTGCCCGACCCGTTCGCTCCGACAATTGCCACATATTCACCGGGAGCAACCCTGAATGAAATAGCATCAAGCGCCGGCGCAGAGGTTCCGGGATAGCTGTATGTTACATTTTCTACTGAAAGTCTCATGCAAAAAGACTGATCAATTGAATCCCTTACGCCATGCGGCAGGATTTCCGGGACCGACCCATTGATTCAATTCAAAACTGTTTCTGAGACTGAGGGTAATAAATTTCTTTGCCCGGCTGACCGCTTCATAGGGTTCAAGATCAAAGGCCAGGCCTGCGGTTATTGCCGCGGCAGTGGTACAGCCTGAACCATGTATCCAGGTTGTATCAATCAGAGCGCTTTCGACCTGCAAAAACTCTTTACCGTTGTAAAAAATATCCACGGCGCTTGTCTGACCCTCAAGTTTCGATCCGCCTTTGACAAAGATATTCCTTCCCCCGCGTTCATGGATCCGTTTTGCGGCCGTTTTCATTTCTTCTATTGTTGCCGGGGTCTTCATTTCCGCCAGCTGTCCGGCTTCAAAAAGATTCGGAGTAACAACAAGGGAAAGAGGAAGTAGTTTTTCCGCGACCAGATTATTCAGTTCAGGGTTGAGGGCTTCATCGTTCCCCTTGCAAACCATAACCGGGTCTAGAACGTACCGGTCAATTTTATATTCCTTTATATATTCTGCGGCCAGATTTACCGCGTATGGGGTCCCGAGCATGCCGGTCTTCGCCGCCGACACTCCAACCCCTTTAAAAATGGTCTGGAGCTGCGCGCGGAGGGCCTTTTCTTCTATCGGAAAAACTTCATGGTGCCAGCAATTATCCGGGTCCATTGTTGCTATAACAGTTACAGCCGCCATACCATAGACGCTGTATTCTTCAAATGTTTTGAGATCCGCTTCCAGCCCTGCGCCGCCTGACGCGTCGGAACCGGCGATTGTTACAACCTTAATCATATTATAATACTCCATAATATCACGGTTTGCCTGATTGTCATTTGCTTAAAGATTTACCGGGCAAACGCTTACACCAGGAATCTCTGATCTTCCGGCAAGTTCAGAAATTATATCCCCCACTACAAGAGTATACCGAAATATACACACAAAGAACAATACTCCCGGAGTTTATCTTGACATTACTCTGTTGATTTGTCATTATAAAAATATATCTTTTTGTTATAGTCAAATACTTTAAATTATTTGACTATTTCCGATCATAAGTATTTCTGATATAAAGAATTAGTCAATTCTTTATATCAGAAACTTAAATAAAAAGTGTATATACGAATTAAAATGTTTTCGCGGATTCCCGGATGGGACAGCATGAACAAACCCGGACGATTATTAATCAAAAAGAAAAAAACGATCAGCCTTCCGGGTATTGGAAATTAATTGTCAGGAAGTTGTTTATGAAAAAAAAATCGGAAGTGTACATACGGAAACTGGCCATTACAGGGGCGCTGGGGGCCTTAGTTGCCTTTCTCGGCATTACCCGCCTTGGTTTTTTTCCCTGGTTTTCAGGGGTAACGATAACAGTTCTGCATATACCAGCCATTATAGGGGCTATTCTTGAAGGGCCTGTTGTCGGAGCCGGCGTCGGAGCTATTTTCGGCATTTTCTCCCTTATACAGGCATATCTTTCTCCTATGTCACCCTTTGACATAGCCTTCCAGAACCCGCTTGTATCAATATTGCCGCGAATGCTCTTCCCTGTTGCGGCTTGGGGGATTTACCAGCTGATAAGCGGAGGTGGAAAACAGCGGCTGATCCTGTCGGTAATCATTTCTTCCGTTCTCGCGACCTTTGTGCATACCCTGTTGGTTCTGGGAATGCTTATCCTGACCAATGGAGCAGGCATCCTTCCGGCAGCTCCGGGCAATCCTGTCTGGGCTTTTATCGGGGGCGTGCTTATCGCAAACGGGATCCCGGAAGCCCTAGTGGCGGCGATCCTGACAACCCTGGTTACCGCGGCCTGGCTTGGGACCGCTTCGGCAGTAAAAAAATCGAAACTGTCCCGGGAAGTCGAAAAAATAGAAAAAACGGAAGAAGAATAGCGGCTACCCCGGAATTTCTAGCTTGCAGAATCCGGAAATCTTTTTACATTATGCGGACATAAAAAAGCCGGCGCCTTTTTACCAGCGCCGGCTTTTATTTTTTAATCACTGTTTTAATGCAATCTCCGGCATTTCATATGAAATGCCGGTTCTGCATCTGTCTTTTCCTGATACTACTGCTTGAGGATCACAAAGCCTTTAGCCGGAACGGACGCAGGCAGTGTAGGGGACTCATCAACAATGCCGGTGTCAACTGTAACCACTGTTGTATATCCGGTTGTATCGATTGTGTACGCCGCTGAAGTGGCGTTGAAGTATACGAGATAGTTGTCCGCGGTATACTTGGTAATACCATTGGCAAGCTTTTCCGCGGAAACGGTGGTTCCCGCAGTGAAGGCAGTGGTAGATTTGCGGAGCGCTATCAGACCCTTGTAAACATTGTATACATCCGGATAATCATCCATGAAGCCATCAAGATCAATCTGGTTGATCTCGTCATCTGATTTATAACTGTTCTCGTCACCCTGCTTGGTGCGCATGAATTCCTGGCCGCCGTTAATAAAGGGGTACCCTGGGCTAGGAACACATAGGCCGCGGAGAGCTTATTCTGGGCGCGCAGTTCATCCTGCTGGACGGGGGTAAATTCCGAATACCATTTCCATCCTTTGTAATCCGTTCCATTGTTCAGGGAAATCGCCAGTTTGTCCGCCAGAGTGTAGTTGTCATGGCATTCAACATAATTCAGGGAACGCCCGATTTTATCGGTGAAACCGCCGTCCGCAGAAAGAGAACCTTTCAGTCCGGTAATAATCGCTGTATCTTTGAAAATACCCTGTACATGGCCTTTTTGGAATCCGCCGAATTCGGCGCCCTTTATGGCGTTGCGGAAGTCATCATTGAAACAGGCAACGCCGTTCTCAACGAGATTATTTGAACAGTTATCGATGCGGGCCTTTGTTACCCCGGAGATGACCGGACTGGTTCCGCCTGTCCACGGTTCGCCGTAAACCATTACATTCGGGTCTATCAGCTTCAGTTCATTGTAGATATCCTTCATTGTTCCGGTTTCATGAAGCCCCATCAGGTCAAAGCGGAACCCGTTGATATGATAGGTTTCCATCCAGTGGGTCAGGGATTCCATCATATATTTCTTGAACATGATGGTATTTGAAGCGGTCTCATTTCCGGTTCCGGAACCGTTTGAATATCCTCCGCTGGAATTCATGCGGTAATAATACTGCGGTACGGTCATGTCATACAGGGAATTCTCATTCTGCCCGGCGGTATGGTTGTATACAACATCCATAATAACCGCGATTCCCGCGTCATGGAACGCCTTGACCATTTGCCTGAGCTGGAGAACAGCTTCCTGCCCGCCGTTATTATGATTTTTCACATAACGGCCTTCGGGAACATTAAACTGATAGGGATTGTAGCCCCAGTTATAAGCTTTAGTATCCGGATCTTCGTCATCCTCATTCTTTTCCGCGTAATCAAACATGGGCAGTATCTGCACGTGGGTTACGCCGAGATCAGCAAGGTGGGCGGCAAATTCACCGGCAGGCTGGAGGGCCGCGGTAATATCATCAAATTTACCCAGACTTGTCGGGACAAACGCGCGGGACCAGTCACGGATATGCATTTCAAATATCACGGCTTCCGAATAGGATTTTGTTTCCATACCAGAATTGCCGAACGGATTGGTATAGGTCGAAGACCACCCGGTGGGCTTGGCGGCGGCGCTGTCAATATCGATTATCTGTGAAGCAACCGAATTCGGGGCCGCCGATTTCGCGTAGATATCGCATACCCGGTAGGTCCTTCCCGCATTGGTAATCTCGAAGAGATAGTAGCCGCTTGTCGGAACAATGGTTCCCGACCAGGCGCCGGTAGAGGTATCTTTTGTCATTGCTGTCCGGCTGCCCGCGATAGGCACACTTTCATCAAGAATATAAGAAGAGTTCTTTATCGCATCGACATCAGTCTTGGCGTTCTGCCAGGTGGTATATACAAGCAGGCTGACCTTGGTAGCGAGCGGAGCCCAAACCTTTACCGAACCGGTGGAGGGGTCATAGCCCAGATCAGTACCCGTATAAACGTAGGAACTGCTGTCAATAAAGTCGGCAGTCGGCAATGCGTCAACTGTTTTATTATTGAATGTAACCGCATAGGGGGTTTTTGTTATACCGGTATTTGTGGCATCAAGGGTAATCTGGATAGTCGGTTTGGTTACGGACACAGAACTGACCGTTATAGTGTCGCCCTCCGAGTTTTTTACCACAAGATCGGATGCGTCAATGTTGCTGTACCCTACTATTTTACCGGAAATCACCGTTGCGCTCGGGACAGACAGAGAAGACAGCCCTTTTGCGGCTTCCGGATCGAGATAAATGGTGGAGTCACCATAGGATACATAAAAATCATCATTATCGGTAAGAAGCGAACCGCTTATTATCAGATCAGAAGTCTGCTGGGTACCTCCGCTGTTAAGAAACAAAAAGCCTATCTCTGCGGCATTATCTTTGAGTTTTACCTTATAATATACGCCATACGCATCCGTACCGGCCTGTTTTGTTGCGCCGGACGGCCAGTTTGCGCTGGGTTCGGCAACATCTTTCCACAGCCAGATATTCCATGCCCCGCTGGCCTCATCCATCAGATGGATACGGATGGTCCGGCCGGTAGAGTCGTCCCCGCCGCCGCCACTGCTGCCAGTACCGCAGCTTATGAAAAAAGCCATCAATACAAACAGAAAAATAGTAAAGATATTTCCATACTGTTTCTTCATTACTTAAAGCCTCCTGAGAATACTTTGCTATTGTATATTATAACCCATAATACGGGATTTGTAATATTTTTTTTGATAATATTGTAAAATAGCTGGCAGTATTGCCGGAAATTCCGCACGCAAATCCCTGAACCGGCTGTTCTTACCCGTAAAAACACCCATAACATTGACAGGCCTTTCTCCGCGGGGTAGTCTCTTATATGATGTAACGCTTTTACGGCCTGTTAAGGAGAAAACAGATGAAAAAAGTAATTATAGTCGGAGCGGGTATTGCGGGCCTGGCGGCGGGAGTTTACGCGAGACAGAGCGGATTTGATGTCACCATTCTCGAACAGCATACGATTCCGGGAGGGAACAGCACCAGCTGGCGCCGGGGAGGTTATCTGTTTGAAGGCGGTATGCACTGGCTGAACGGGTCTTCACCAAAAACACCCCTGCATACATTGTGGAGAAAAACCGGCGCGGTAAATGACACTACGCCCATTTATAACAGCGATCCTTTCATAACCTATATTGACGGTGAAAAAAAAGTATGCCTGTACCGTGACCCGGAACGGATGAAAGAACATTTCCTGGAGGTTTCTCCCGAGGACCGGAAGGAAATTATGACATTTTACCGGGACCTGCGGAAATTCCAGAAACTGAAGGTGCCTATTTTTGATCTTTTCGGCCTCAGGGTGCGGAAAAGAACCTTTCCTTCCCTGCCCCTTCTTTTTGACCTGCTGGGGGTCCTTCCCCGGCTTACGGCGCTTAAGAAAATTTCAACTATTGAATACGCGGACCGGTTCCGGAATCCGGCGATCCGCGCTCTGATCAAAAGCTCCGTAAACGGCCAGTTTTCCGGAACATCCCTTATGTTTACGCTCGGCGGTTTTGCCGGAGGAGACGGGGGGTATCCCGAGGGCGGCTCCCTTCAAATGGCGGTGCGGATGGCCGATTTTTTCAAGTCTCTGGGCGGGGAAATCAGATATTCGGCCCGCGTTGAAAAGATCAAAACGGAAAAAGGCATGGCCGGGGGAGTTATTGCCGACGGAAATTTCCTGCCCGCGGACGCGGTTATTGTTACCGCGGATACTCTGACTGCCATAGACAAATTTTTTGACGAGCCGCTCCGGGACCCCTGGATGAATACCATGAGGAAAAAGACGCTGCTCGTAGTCAATACCTTTATTTCGCTCGGCATCGAGGCCGACTTATCGGATAAACCTGAAAAAATGATCCTTCCTCTTGAAAAGCCCTTCACGTATGCGGGCGTAACTGTTTCTTCGGTTACACTCAATAATTACGCGGCATACGACGGTTACGCTCCGAAGGGGGCTTCAGCCTGTACCGTAATGCTGGGCGGCGATACCTATGATTACTGGAAACAGTGCAGAGATGAAGGGACGTATAAAAAGGAAAAAGAGGCGCTCGCAAAGGTCATAATCGAACGGCTTTCGGAAAAACTGCCCGAGATAAAAGATAAAGTCAGGGTATGGGATGTCGCCACGCCCCTGACCTATGAACGCTACTGCGGCACTTACCGGGGGTCATGGATGACAATCCTGGGAAAAAGGATACCGCAGACGCAGTACCCCTGCAAGCCGAAAAGCTTTTCAAATGTGTATTTTGCAGGACAGCGGATGTATCTTCCGGGCGGACTGCCCGTAGCCGTTATGACAGGACGCAGGGCCGTCCAGTATCTGTGCAGAGACACAGGGACCGTATTTGAGGGAAAACTGCAGGAACCGGGCCGATAAATACCGGTATATTCTCGGCAATAAAAAACCGGTCAAAATGACCGGTTTTTTATGTTCCCGCGTCTTTTCCTGCTCCAGCAGGAAAAGATATACTTTGCCCGGCTTATTTTACGAGCAGGCGGTTCATTCTCTTTACAAAGTCCGCAGGGTCTTTCAGTTCTCCGCCTTCAACAAGGAGGGCCTGATCGAGCAGCACAACTGAAACATCTTCAATAAAAGCTTCGTCATCCGTATCCTGGAGTTTTTTACAAATTCATTATCGGCATTGATCTCCAGTATCGGTTTTACTTCGGCAAAACCTGCCTGCCCCATGGCCTTCATCATCCGTTCCATTTGCAGGCTCGGATCATTTTCATCGAAAACTATATATGCCGGAGCGTCTGAAGTCCGTTTGGAAAGGCGGACTTCCTTTACCTGCTCGCCGAGGGCCTTCTTTATTTTTTCGACAACCGGCTTGAATGTTTTTTCCTTTTCCTTGAGCGTTTTTTTGTCGGCCTCATCGGCAAGTTCTTCATCTGAACCGGAGCGGTTAACGGCCTTCAGGTCCCATTCCTTGTACTTTCCGAGCGAAGGAATCACAATCTCGTCAATTTCATCGTTCATGATGAGAACTTCGAAGCCCTTGGTTTTGTATGCTTCAACATGGGGCGACTGGCGCAGCGTTTTTTCGTCCCCGCCGGTTATATAGTAAATAGCCTTCTGACCATCTTTCATCCGGCCCACATAGTCGGCAAAGCTGGCCCAGGCTCCCGCGGTTTCTTCATCAGCGGTTGTCCTGAAACGCACCAGTTCCGACAGTTCTTCGCGGTGGGCATAGTCCCCGTACAGCCCTTCCTTGAGGGGACGGTTATACTCGGTGATGAATTTTTCATACTTTTCCCTGTCGGTATCCGCAAGGTTCTTGAATTCATTCAGAAGTTTTTTTACCGAAGCGGTCTGGATTGCGGTAAGAATCCTGTTCTGCTGGAGAATTTCACGGCTCACATTAAGCGGAAGGTCCTCGCTGTCAATAATGCCCCGGACAAACCTGAGATACACAGGAAGAAGTTCCTTGTCATCATCCGTAATAAAGACGCGTTTGACAAACAGCTTTACGCCGGGTTTGTAATCAGCATGGTACATATCAAACGGAGCCTTCGCCGGAACATAAAAAAGAGTGGTATATTCCTGAGTCCCTTCGGCCTTTGTATGGACATACAGCAGGGGGTCTTCCGAATCATGGGACAGGGTTTTATAAAAGCTTTTATAGTCCTCTTCAGTCAGTTCGGATTTCGGTTTCTGCCAGATAGCGCTCGCGTCATTAATCTGGTCAACCGCCGGAGCTTCACTCGTGACCTTTCCCTTATCATCGAATTCCTTCTTTGTGTAGTGAAGGAAGATGGGAAAGGCGATGTGGTCAGAATAGCGCTTTATTATATCCTCGATTTTCCAGCGGCTGGCGTATTCCCCGTCTTCATCATTAAGCTGCATGATAACGCAGGTCCCCTGGGTACCCTCCGGCACTCCTTCAAGCAGGGGAAAGGCAGTATCGTCTGTTTTTTCCAGTTCATATGAACCCTGACCGTCCGAAACCCATTTCCATACATTTGAATCGCCCGCCTTTTTTGAAATTACTTCAATTTTTGAAGAAACCATAAAGGCCGAATAAAAGCCGACGCCGAACTGTCCTATCAGGTTTGAATCTTTTTTCGCGTCATTTGCCAGCTGGTCGAGAAAGGCCTTTGTTCCCGAACGGGCGATTGTTCCCAGGTTCGAAATAATATCTTCCTCATTCATGCCTATTCCGGTATCGCGGACAGTCAGGGTCTTCTTTTCTTCATCGAAGCTGATGTCAATACGCGGCGTAAAGGTTATTTTTTTGTACGCTTCATCGGACAGGGTCAAATACTTGAGTTTATCAAGCGCGTCCGAAGCGTTTGAAACAATCTCGCGGAGGAAAATCTCCTTGTTTGAGTACAGTGAATGAATTATCAAATGCAATAACTGATTCACTTCAGTCTGAAACTGATACGTTGCCATTTTTGTCTCCTGAAAATTAAAAAAATACCTGCCTTCTTCTGAAATTACATGAATTCCGGAAGAACGGCTCTCTGTTTGAGATTATTTGTTATATTTTAAATGTATTGAGAAAACGCCTGTACGGCAAGTGGTTTTATGCTATAATAATTGCAGTAAAATATGAAAATAAAGCTTTTTCTGCGGTCGGCGGGAACCCTGCTTTTGGCCGTCTTTTTTTCGCTGTATCCCTGGCAGGCCGCGGCCCTGCCGAAAATCACTGTTCCGGACTTCTTTCTGTCGCTGTCGGCAGGAACCGCGCTCGGCGAAGCCCGCGAATTTGTATATTCCAGCGATGTGATTGTAAGCGATCTGGTCTGGCCCATGCTTCCGGTTTTTCTGCTTGACGCCGAAGTCTCGGCGGAATGGAAGGGCGGATTATGGATTGAGACGGGCTTTTCCGCGGGAATCCCGGCAAAAACAGGGACCATGACCGATTCGGATTTTCTCAATCAGCCGGCAAGCGATGAAAAAACCCATCTTTCCGTACACGACGGGTACCTTGAACACGCCTTTGAATGGACCATTTCAGCAGGCTGGGAATTTCTCCTGCGTTTTACCGTCCCGAAAGCGCAAAAGCCCGTTTCAATTAAGCCCGGCATAGGCTTTACAATAATGTCCTACAAATGGAGCGCGGTGGACGGATATACGCAATACGAAAACGCTCCGGGTTCAAAAAATACGGGGGACTATGACGCGTGGAAATCTGATACGGCGAAAACAAATGTATACGGCACCGGGATAACCTACCAGCAGCTTCACTGGATCCCCCGCATAGGTGTTTCAGCCTCTTTTCCCCTTCCGCTGAATTTCACGGTATGCGCGGGCTTCAGCGGCTTCCCGTTTACCTGGTGCAACGGACTGGACAATCACTGGAAAAACGGGGCCGACTATTATGATATTATGGAAAGCGGGTTTCTGGTTGAGCCAGAGCTGGCCATATACTGGGACTACTCGGACCGGGGATCGGTTTTTTTTGAAGGAAAGTGGCGTTACATAGGAAATCTGCGGGGCGACACTTATATCGTTAATACTTCAACAGGGCTTTCATCGCTGTACAAGGCGGAAGACGGTGAAGGTTCGGGAGCCAGGTTCTCCGCGGTCTACCTCAGGGCGGGAGTCAGAATAAGGCTGAACTAGCCGGTTTGTCTGTTGTGGGTTTCCGCCGGATATAGAGACCATAGAAAATAAAAAACCGTCCGGAAAGATACAGGAATCCATTACCGGGCGGTTTTTTCAGTGGATAATCTGTCCGGCATTCGATGTTGCCGGACAGTTTCACCTGTGAAAATCAGATTTCCGAAAAATTCAGGGTTACCGGCTTTTCCACGGCGTCATAGCTGTAAAGGGAAAGGATACCGTCTTTCAGTGCCCATTTGTCCGCCTTTTCGAGATACTGTAAAAAAGTATATTCATTTATCTCAAAGGGTTCATCAAATGCCGCCATCATGGTACTGGCTATCATCCCGAATTTAAGGCTGTTTCCGTCCTGCTCCGCGAGAGTACCAAAATACCGGTTCGGATATCCCTGTCCGGCAAATTTATTGTCGGTATCAAAGGAAAGAGTAAAGGCCTGTACCTGCATGGGCATTGTTTCGTCAGCCTTGGTCAGGGTTACCGTTCCATCCGGGGAAACTATCTCATAGAGTTTCCAGGTTTTCCCGGCGATATCACTGAAAACCGCGGAAGTCCCATCCGGAGATGCCTGAGACGTTTTTGCCGAACCGGCGCAGCCGGCGGCCGCTAAACTGACAGCGGCGGCAATGAAGAGCAGACTTTTCGTAAGTTTCATAAATTTCCTCCTGATTATGGGTTCCCGAAAAACCGGGCAGGCTTTTCGGGGACTCCTTATATACAATATACCATTTTTCCTGTGTGTTTGTTACAGTTCCGGTACTTTTTACAGTTTTTTTTCCGGATCAGGGTTTCCCGATAACAATACTTCCGCCCCCGTCCGGAACAGGGATACAGGCAAAGTGTTCTTCGTCTGCCGCTTTGAGTACAGCTTCCCTTACACCAAGATAGTCCGGATTATCATAATCATGCACCATAATGTAGCCGCCGGAAACCAGGCGCCGGTAAAAAAAACCAAGGGCGGCGTAAACCGAAGCGTATAAATCGGTATCGATACTGACAAAACAGAAATCCTCGGCTTCCAGCCCTTTGGCGGTGTCGGGAAAATAACCTTCCCTGAACGAACATTTTCCGGGATTCGGCAGTATACCGCGGACCGCCTCAGCACTAGTATCGGTGAATTCCCCGGTTCCGGGATTTGAAAAATTGCTTTTTTTATCCGCGGCAAGATCGGATTCAGGGAAACCCTGGAAGGTATCAAAAAGATAGCAGGTTTTATCCGGAAATTCGGCGTTAATATATTTCGCGAAAGCGCCGCGGTACACGCCAAGTTCCGCAACAGCCCCTTTCAGTTCTTTTTGCGGATTTCATCTCCCAGAAGGCGGAGCATATTTCTCCTGGGATCAATATATCCCCGGTAATACGGATCGAGTATTTTTTCACGCGGAATTCCGGTTTCTCCGGTAAGCCGGGCGGTTACGGCCGCGGCCTGAGTATGCGAAATGATGAGCAGATCAAAATCATGGCCGGGTATGTCTGTTTCCGGTATTACCGGAATTCCGAGATAGGTTTTGCCCTGTTTGATGATGCTGCTGTCGATAAATGCCGTCACTTCGGCATCATCCGGCAGGGAATAGTATATGTTTTTTCCCGCGTTTGCGGCGCCCCAGATAAGTATTTTCACGGAATTCTCCTTTTTATAATTTGAAAGCAGCCGCAATGCTATAGAATATTTATATATTATTCTCTGTCTTTTTTTTTTCTAATGGTGTATAATTTGACCTGTATGATCAAACAAATTGGTGCTGCTGTCATAGCTAAGTTTGAAGGTATTTTATATACTATCGGATTTTTCGGTAAAACGCTCAAGGGTCTGGGGCATTTTATTTACCGTGGGCAGGCATCATATAAAATTCTGACCATGCAGATACTCTTTACCTTTGTGGAGGCATTGGGTATTTCTTCCCTGCTTGCGCTGGGAATCGGGGCCGCGGTAAACGCCATCGGCATCCCCTTTCTCGCCAGCCTCTCGCAGGACAAACTTATTTATCCTCTCCTGATTGCCATAATTACCCGCGAACTCGGCCCGCTCCTGACCGCCTTTATTATCATTGCCCGTTCGGCGACCGCAATAGCGACGGAAATCGCCGGGATGGTCATTTCGCACGAAGTTGAAGCCTATATTTCAGTCGGAATTGATCCGGTTGAGCATATCGGGGTACCGCGTTTTCTCGGCGTTACCATCTCGCTTTTTCTGCTGAACATTTATTTTTCCCTGTTCGGGCTGGGAGGTTCATTTCTTGTCGCCCAGCTGTTCAGTTCAATGTCGGCAGCCGATTATTTTGACAATCTGCTGCAGGTTTTAACGCTTTCCGACATTCTTGTTACTCTCGTAAAAAGTATAACCTTCGGCATGATTATTTCAATTATTGCCCTGGTCAGAGGCTTTTCGGTCGAACGCGCAAGCACGGAGGTGCCGGTCGCCGGATTAAAGGCGGTTGGAAGTACTTTTGCCTGGTGCATCCTTGCGGACATTCTGATTTCCGCATTGTATTATATGGTATAACAGTAAAAATGACGGAGCCTATCATTGAATTACAGAATGTTTCCTTCTCGGCCCAGAACCTGCAGATAGTCCAGAATATTTCACATAAATTCGAAGAGGGAAAAACGACCGCCCTTGTCGGACCTTCGGGCGGGGGAAAAAGTACGGTTCTGAAACTGGCGGCAGGCCTGCTTCTTCCGACAGAAGGAGCGGTTACTTTTCGGGGAAAGGATGTTTCCGTGATGAGCAGGGCGCAGAACCTTGCTTTCAGAAAGGCCTCGGCTGTGGTCTTTCAGGATTCCGCGCTCTGGGCGAACCAGTCGCTCCGCCAGATTCTTGAGCTGCCGCTTAAAATCCACTTTCCCCATATGACCTATGAGGCCCGCACCGCGCGGATTACTCAGGTCCTCTCTGAAACGGGTTATAAAAAAGAACTTGATATACGGCCTTCGCAGCTTTCCATGGGCGAACAGAAACTGATAGCTTTTGCGAGGGCAATGCTTTGTGATCCCTCTTTGATTTTTCTTGATGAATGGACCGAGTCGCTTGATGAATCCGCCGGGAACAGGCTGGTCAAAATTATCAAACAGAAAAAGAAGGAAGAAAAAACCATTATCTTTGTCAGCCATGACTTCAGAGTCATCGAAGACCTTGCCGATTATATTTGCATGATTATAGACGGACGGCTGTCCCTGGTCATCACAGGAGAGCAGATTGCAAAAGATGACAGCCTCGCGTTAATAATTGAAAAAGGAATTGCCCTATGAAGTTTAAAATACGGTATGCGGATCAGATTGTCGGACTGCTCACGATTATTGCCATTGCGGCCCTTGTTCTGGTTGTTTTTCTGCTTGGCAGCAAACAGCGGTGGTTTGCCAAGGATTATCTTTTCCAGACGGAGTTTGATTCCGGGACCGGTCTGAACAACGGTATGGCCATCCAGTACAAGGGTTTTACCATCGGCAAGGTAAAATCGGTGAACCTTAACAAAAATGACAAGGTCGATGTGGAATTCTATATTCAGGATACATATTATGACCGCGCCCGCGAAGGCTCGGTTGTTGAACTCAGCGTCAGCCCGATAGGCCTGGGAAACCAGTTTCTGTTTCATCCGGGAAATGGCGTAACAAAAATTCCTGAAGGAGGTTTTATTCCCCGGATGGACTCCGACGAAGGGCAGGCAAGAATCAGGACCGGGATGGTAACCATTCAAAAGAAAGAGGACAGTATTTCAAACCTGCTGACACAGGCGAATACCCTGATTGTCAGGGTAAATTCCGTTCTCGCACAGGTTGATGAAGCGTTCGCGGGGACAGGCGATACATCCCTGACAAAGACTATGCTTGGTGTTGAGCAGACCCTGACAAATGTCGCGGGCATCACAGGAACGCTGGACAGGGACCTTGCCGGTATTATTGCTGATATCCAGAAGATAACCTCCGAACTGGGAGAAGAGGTGGCCAATCCGACCGGACTGATTCCCGCGCTCATTGATCCGGAGGGGGCACTGTTCGGCAGCCTGAACGAGGCGCTGTCGGCGGCGGCGGGTACAATAGAAAATCTCGAAAAAACAACAGCTCTTCTGCCGGCCCAGATACCGCAGATAGCGGGACTTGTCGGAGAATTGCTGACAACGCTCCAGTCCGCGCAGGATGT
Organism: Brucepastera parasyntrophica; assembly: GCF_022376835.1. Taxonomy (GTDB): domain Bacteria; phylum Spirochaetota; class Spirochaetia; order Treponematales; family Treponemataceae; genus Brucepastera; species Brucepastera parasyntrophica. Next base: position 2,355,264 of record NZ_CP084606.1, on the reverse strand, counting down.
GCTGACCGCACTGAGCAATAATCCCCTCCTGAAAAACGGAGTGCCTGAAAGGGTGAGCACGGAATCCGGCGGAACAAGTCCGCGGAATATCCAATTCTAACCGGAGATAACAATGACGATACGAAAACCATATTCCGTTTTTTTCAGGTCCCTTTCCGGAAAATGCATGCTGGTCCTTGCCCTTGTTTTGTTCGCCGGCTGTTCCTCCGCGCCGAAACGTCCTGCTGAAATCCTTACAACAAGGAATCTGGCGATAAAACAGCTGGACCTCGCTAACAAGGAAGCTGAGCGGGGCAATTACGATCTCGCGCAGGTCCTTATGGATGAAGCGTGGCGGATGGCGGTCAGCACGGATGATCCCTCCCTCCGGGTACAGGTACAATTATCACAGGGGAATCTGGCTTTTTACACGGGCGATCCTGATGCCGCAAATAACGCTTGGGACGCGGCCCTCGCCGAAGCACAGCGGGACGGGGACAAGGAACTTGTATCGGTTGCAAAAATATACCGGACGAGGGGAGAACTTTCTCCGGATAATGAGGCGTTAAAAAAGCAGCAAGCGGAAAAAGTTATCACAACCATAACCGCGGAAATGGGTAATATAAAAAAAGCGAACCCCCTGTTTACCGCCTATGCCTGGGTGCTTACCGGTTTCGCGCAAAAGGATTTGGGCCGGTGGTCTGAGGCTGAAAAATCCGTACAAAACGCGGCTTCAATTCATGAAAAAGAACGGTACCTGGAACTTGCGGCCTATGACTGGTATGTGATTGCCTCAATCCGCTCAATGGCGGGACAGTATGCGTCCGCGGTTACCGCGCTGCAGACCGCGATTGAGTTCGACCGGCGCGCGGAAAACACCTTCGGGCTCGGAATGGACTGGATGGCGACAGGCGATGTACAGGTAAGGGCGGGTAATATTTCCGCAGCAAAAGACGCATACCAACGCGCATCGGATATTTTCGCTTCGGCGTCTTTTGAGCAGAACGCCGCGGAGGCGGACCGGAAACTGAACGCGCTGTAAGCGGGTAAAATAATTCCGTCCGGAAAACTGCAGGAAATAAGGATGCCTCAAATCAGCAAAGGCGGAAAATTCATATTCGGATGGTCAGTAATAAATAATGACCTCTCCGTCCAATCCCCCACGAAAGCCATAGAAGAATACGCGATTTGCTCTGAAGGGAAAATAATACTGATTTCAGGAAGCAGGGCAACAGGTGGTTTCAGCGTATCAAAAAAAGAATTGCTTAAACCATCAATTTTCAGAAACCTGTTTCAGGAATTTCCCGAACTGGATGCCTGTAATACAAGTGAAGGTGAGTTATACCCATATAAGGGCAGACGATTCGCATGGCTGGAAATAGGTGCCGTGGGAAAAATTACCTTAACGGAAAATTTACTGCGCGGGCTGGAATTACAGAAAGGCGGCAGGCTCTTATCAATACGAAGCAGTAATATCGCATTTACAATGGGACGCCGGGGCCGCCTGATAAACCAGGCAAATGATTATCCTGAAGAAATAGAAATATTTTAAAATGCTTTGCGGGCATCTGCCTCTCTGTTCCAAAATAAGATATCAAAGAAAAATCCCGGCGCGGAAATATTGCAAAAATATTTTTACAGCAGTACAATAATGCATAAATGAACATGATAGAAACTAACAGACTGATTATCCGGTATTTTCTTGAAAGCGACTGGAAAGATGTATATGACTATTTATCAAAAGATGAAATTTACAGATATGAACCGGGCGAAGCCGTATCTGAAAATGAGGCAAAAGTTATATGCAGGGAAAGAAGCGCGGGCAAAAATTTTCTGGCTGTTGTCCTGAAAGAAACCGGAAAAATGATCGGCCATATTTCGTTTTTCAGAAACGGTCCGGAAGAACTGGATACATGGGAAATGGGATTTATATTTAATCCGGAATATCAAAACCGGGGGTATTGTACGGAGGCAGTAAAAAAAGTAATCGCGTCCGAGTTCGCGGTAAACAGCAGGCATAAAATTACGGGAAACTGCAATCCGGAAAACGCCGCGTCATGGCACGTGTTCGAAAAGGCGGGAATGAAAAGGGAAGGCCATGTATCAAAAAACATTTTTTTCAGGAGGGACGAAGACGGTAATCCGCTGTGGCAGGACACCTATATATACGGAATACTGAACCGGAACGAAACCGCCTGACCGCATTTTTGTCAACCGGAACGTCCAGGCCTTTTTCAGCTTTCCTGTGAAAAACCGGTGACATTCAGCCTTTCATCCATTTTCACGCATAATATCCCATCGGAATATTCTTTTGATATCATATAATCAGCGGAAAAATGTATTTCGCCATCCTCAATGCCAAAAAGCAGATCGGGACACCCAAGCTTTTCAATCGCCTTCTGTATATCGAATTCCGCGAACGTTTTTACACCGAATATCTCAAGAAGGTCTTCGTCATCCAGCAGATCAAAATGGCATTCAAAATAATACCGGACCGTTTCATTGCCGGGAAAATTGTCCGCTATTGCTTTTTTTGCCGCCCGGACCAGTTCAGGGTATTTATCAATAATTTCAAGGCAGAGTTTCAGTTTTTCCCCGTAAAGGTTGCAGTCCGATAATGATATATAAGTCAAATAATTTAAGTTATTTGACTATTTCCGATTATAACTATTTCTGATGTAAAGAATCGGATTATTCTTTACATCAGAAACTTACATTAAAGGAGTATATGTATGTCCCTGCCCGCATACTTCACATCCAGAAATTCGAAGTCGCTGGTTTCATCAATAGACAGTTCCCCGAAATACTTTGTCTGATATTCACCCATTTATATTCCTCACTTTTCTTTTCAGTTTAAGCCCTTTCCGTCTTTTCCGCAGCTTTTTTTCTGAAAAGCCGGGCTGCGCAGGATATTCAGTTTTCCGTATCCGGTCAGTTCAGGTTCATTTTCTTCTATACAATAGCTAAGTTTACTATAAACGGAAGGTATGGCAAAAAAACTTTTTCTGGAGCCGAGTTCGTCTTAGCGTAAGGCGGGGTCTATCAACGGAAAGTCTTCAGGCTTTGTGAAAACAGCCGGAACACCGGAAACGGGAAAAACAGAAACCCATTTGCATGAGGAAAAAAAATAGTATAATCTGAAGCCAGGAGCGGCAGTCAGGGATTTCAATATACCGGAATACAGAAAACGGATAGATTATTTTTACGGCATTATGGAACGGCACGCCTGTATCGCGGATGTCCGCCTGGAAGATGAAAAATGGACATTAAAGGAAATGGTTTCCCATTTAATTGATTCGGCCTCAAATAATCACCAGAGGTTTATCAGGCTGCAGCTGGAAACCGCTCTGGAATTTCCGGCCTATGACGCGGAAGAATGGAAGAACACGTCAAAAATATCTTCCTATAGTTATACTTCCCTGATCAGTTTATGGAAAGAATATAATGCCTTTTTATTGCATATTCTGACTGTCATGGATGAAAAAAAGCTGGACAATACATGGATAGTAAACGGGCAGAAATTAACGCTGCGGTTTATAGCGGAAGATTATTTTGGCCGGCACATGGAATGGCATATCGCCTTATTTGATGAGAGGGTCCGGGAGATAAACAGCGGATGCGGAACTGACGCGTAAAAAGGAATTTGAATAAGTAACCGGACAGAACCAATAAGCGAATAAAAAGATATTGTGAAACACAGTCCTGAATAACGAAAATAAAACCCCGGCAGCAAATCCGGGATAAAGGATACACTATGGCAAAAATTATCGGCAGAGGCCGCACCTCGGATGTTCTGGAATATTCGCAGGATAAAGTGTTAAAGCTTTTCCATGAAGAATTCAACTGGGTTGCCCGGGATGAGTACGACTTCGCGCGCTTGGTCCGCTCTCTGGACCTGGCCGCGCCCGAAGTGTATGAACTGATCGAGCTTGAGGGACGGAAAGGGATCGTGTACGAATTCATTGACGGGAAAAGCATGCTTGATGAAATTCTGGCGGCCCCCTCCCAGATAAAAGCGTTCGCGCGTCTACTCGCGTCGGTCCACTGGTCCATTCACAGCAGGAGCAATGACACGCTTGTTCCGGTCAGGGAAATGCTCAGGGACAGAATAGGACAGGCCGGAGATATTACAGAGGAGGAGAAAGAAACCATCTATGCGTATCTGGAAAAACTGCCCGACGGAAACAGTATCTGTCACTTCGATTTTCATCCCCTGAATATTCTTATCGGACCCGGGCTGAAAGCGACCGTAATCGACTGGATCACAGTCTGCAGGGGAAGCCCATTTGCCGATGTATGCCGGACAAGCCTGATTATAACGGCGGCAAAAGCCCCGCGGGACAGGCCCCTGATCAGCCGCCTGATAATAACGCTCTTCAAAAAAAGGCTGAACAGCCTGTACCTTTCGGAATACAGAAAACTGTCCGGATGCAAAAAGAAAGATATAGACCAATGGAAGCTGCCGGTCGCGGCGGCCAGGCTGGCTGAAAATATTCCGGAGGAAAAGGACTATCTGATGAAGATAGTCAGGAAGGGAGTGAAGAAGGCGGCGTGAAAATGGATTTCGGGATTGCAAAAAGGGATAAGTATTTTTTTGCAAGGAAAGCTGAACTCTTTTATCGTATCGGACTATATTTTGCCATACTACAGGTTTATCTTAAATGATCATTGCAGAAAGCGGAACATCCTATCCTTCTTCAAATAAATCAATATGACCGCGATAATTATTTTTGCAATTGCGCAAAACTATTTCCGTAACGCACAAACCAATTGTTTCCAAATTTTTAACAATCAATTCTTGGTTTCGGTCAGTTCAGTTTCTGCTCTTGATGATTTCTCATTCAGCCAGCAATTTTTTTGATTCCAAAAATAATTCAGACTCTCAAGCAGCAGATTTTCAGTATCCATTTTATCCAGCTACTTCACACAAAAAGAGTATTTCATACCTGAGCATCTGAGTAAATTCCTCAGGGGAAAGAACGCAGAAAAAGGAATTATTTATACCATTCCGAAGCACTGCTATTCCTTTCGTTCATGGAAGAAATCAACACAGTTCAATAGTATTTTGAGTTTTATTTCTGTATACACCATTGTTTTCTATTCATTCTCAGGCCACGAATAGGCGGCTTTCTATAGTCATTTTTGTAGCAACAAAATCCGTGATCCTCACAGTACACTCCTTTCAGCCGTTCAGGATTCCGGATGCAAGACAGATATGCAGGTCTATTTAACAGACTCTCTTTCCTTTCCTCTTTGATGATACGTATCAGGATGTGTAAAACCTTTCGCACAGGAAACAGACTGCCATAAGACAGCTGAAATTCCAATAACCATTTCAGTTAGGGAAGGTTTGAAAGACTTATACCCTTTTCTCGAATCAAAAGCCATTGATGAAAGCAGAACGTCCCCGGCGGATTTTCTCTTGTTGCTCCTTGCAAAATTTCCATGAAGCCGTTTTTTCGTGCCATTAACTGAATTTAAGGAAACAGGTTTTCAGGGCAGCAATATCAGTAGCTACGCAGGAAAGCCGATATGCAAGGATCAGAAAGAAGTATCAGGCTTTCCGAGGCAATGGGGTTTTCTTAGCACAAAAGTATGAAAACCCTATATTGTTTCATCGCTGATAAAATTTCAACAAGTATAAAATCCTGTTCAAAAAACTGTACAGAAACTTTATACAGTTATATTTTTATTCTCCTCCACGAGGCCAAAATGGCAAAGATTGACCCGAAATTACAAACTGCATCCTAACTCTGAAATAAACACCGCCGCCAATATCACCACTGAATCCAAATTGAGCATTACCTGGATCGGTGGAAACGTTCACAGATACACTTCCAAAGAAATGGGCTTCTGCAGTTCCTCCAGTAGAAACAGAAACTCCGGTTTTTAAAGAACCTTCGGACCAGCTATCAGTATCTAGACTATTATTCATGGTATATAGTGCATAAAGGATTTCTCCTGTATTACTTACTCCTGATAAGACTTTGATAAAATCCCCTACTATAAATGAGGGTATGTGTACACCACAACCAATCAGTAAGTCTCTATATATTCCAATGTTCCCATTAGTATCGATACATATTCCAAACTCATGACCAAGGCCAAGCGCAACTGCAGCTTTAATAGATTGTATAGGAATATATGTATGCTTCGCATTTGTACCTGTATCATTTGTACCTGTATCATTTGTACCTGTATCATTTGTACCTGTATCATTTGCACCTGTATCATTTGCACCTGTATCATTTGAATTAATTCTAGGAGGGAGTTTTAAATCCTGGTTTGGAAATATTAAATCCGCATTCTTAATTTCATTATACGCTGCAACTTCATCAACAGTATAGTTAGTATTATATTTATCATTATGAGCAGCAAGAAGTTCCGACATTGAGTCCCCTTCCTTAACCGTAATGCGCTCAGTATTCCTCCCTGTTGGATCTGTGTACCTCACTGGGTTATTGCCTGCGTAGTGGTACAGATGCAGGTTCACCGTGTTATACACCCCACCCATCCCCGGCAGCTGTGAATTATTACCTCCTGCCCCCGGTATGTACGCTCCCAGAGCCGGATCCGTACTCAGCCACCGACTGGTCTTCGGGTCGAGGTACCGCGCCCCATAGTAATATAACCCGGTCTCTTCGTCCTTCTCCTTCCCCGTAAACCTATACGGGATGTCTATATTGCTCGCCGTACTCGCCTTCTCTATCCACAATTCCCCATACGGCGTGTACTCTATTCGCTCGTATTCCTCTCCATCAGCGTTCGTGATTAACTGCGCACTCCCCAGGTGGTCACTGTGGTACCAGTACTGCTTGACACGCTCCTCATTTGTAAAGCTCCCGTCGGCCCGTCCTATCTTGGTCACCAGACGGCTCTCTCCCACATAAATGTGCTTGCTGTTCTGCCCGGCCGCGTTGCTCACCTGCCCGTCATACCGCCACGTCCACAGCTTATTGAAATACAGCGTCTCACTCTCTGTCGACCCGCTTCCTCCCACACTGTACTTTCCGCTCCGCTGGCCGTCAGCTCCATACGTGTACACCACAGTATACCGGCTGTCCCGGCTCCGTTTCAGCTGGTTCCGCTCGTTCCACGTATACTCACGCTTCCACGGACTCTGCGTTCCTCCGGTACCGCCGCTTCCTGTGCTGGGGTCCTCACTCATCCCCCACCCATGGTCGGTCACATACACCTCGTTCCCGAGTCCTGTCACCGTGTAGTTCCGGTTCACCGGCTCTCCTTTGGTAAACGGCCCGTCCTGCTCCACGGTCAGGTTCCCGCTCGCGTCATACTGATAATACCTCCCACCGATACGGCTCACCCGGTGTACATACCCCGCCTCATACTCATAGTCAAGACTATAGTTTAGGTCGTCTCCCAGGATCCTCCCATCACTCTGGCTCGAGGCGCTCACCTTCTCCATCATCTTCCCGAGTCCGCCCTCATCAAAGCGGTAGCTCTGGCTGTAGGCCGCCTGATATTCACCCGTCTCGGATGCCCGGCTTTCTCCCGTCACTCCCGTCAGCTGGTACAGGCTGTCGTAGGTGTAATCCTGCTTCGTCATATAGGCCCCGGCGTTATTTTCATACCCGGACACATTCCCCACCCGGTCAAAGCGGTATTCCATGTTCTGGAGTACGGTCCCCGCGTTCCGGGTCTCTATCCCGCTCAGCCACCGCCGGTTCTCGTCATAAGTATAGCTGGTCTCAACCCCGTTCCCCAGCCTTATATACACCCGCTGGCCCCACTCGTCATACCCTATTTTGTCCACATATACGAACGTCTCTCCCTGCTTCTCGCCCGTCACACGTTCCACGGCCCCGCCGTAGTTGTAGGCATACTTCACCACTTCTCCGTCAGGGTATGTGATTTCTTCCATGCGTCCCAGATAGTCGCTCCGGTACCGCATCTCGGCCGTCTTCACCGTGCCCGTGCGGTCATGGCTCCGCCGCCCCAGCGTCCGCGTCTCCACGGTCACTTCTCCCAGGCTTCCGTACTCATACTCGATACTTCCGCTCTCATCCTCTATCCTGATTACCCGGTCCGCGCGGTTTTCACTTGCCGCCTCGGGACCGCCATAAGTATACACAACGTCCTCACTCTCGGGTAGTCTATTTTTATCATCCGGCCGAAGCTGTCATACTCATACAGGACATGCCTTCCCTTTTCCCGGAGCACACTGGTTGTCACCTTCCACAGCTGGCCCTTTTCGTTGTATTCGCCTTCCTCACGCCCCGAGTCAATACTTTCAATGGCGGTCCGCCGGCCCAGAAGGTCATACTCAACCGTCACCGGGTTCCCTTCCGCGTCCCTTGCCTCGAGGAGTTCTCCCAGGGCATTGTACAGATACGTTGCCTTCGTAAGGATCGTTGTCTTCTCTCCTTCCCACCGTTCCACACGGATGATATTCTCCCGTCCGTCCCGGTACTGCACAACGGTGTTCCCCAGCGGGTCGACCGATTCCATATATGCGCGGGCCGTTCCGTCAAGAGCGCGTACCCCGTACCGATTTTCGCTCACACTCCCGTCCGGAAGTGAGAGCTTCACCGGTCGGTTAATCCCGTCGTATGTAATCTCCGTTGCCAGAAGGAGATTAAGAAGAGTAGGTTTTGTATCGAGCAGGTCCCGATGCTGTCTTCTCCCACAAAGTACGGCTGCCCTCCTCTGACCACCCTGCCCCGCCCGTCATATTGAACAGCTCCCGAGACGTTCCAGCCAAACAAGTCGTTTCCTGTACCCGGGTTATACACTTCTCCTGCCTTCGCCGTCCGCCGTACCCGGCCTATGCCGTCAAGCTCAGTCACTGTGAGCATGACCCGGCTGTCGCTGCTGTCCGTCGTTATCTTGTTCGAGGTGACCGCGTACCACCGAGACTCCTCCGGTGTGTGATATTCATAGGAGACCGCGGGGACTGTCCCCGTATCATAAGAAGTCCTCACCTCCGTGAGCCGTCCCTTCTCATCGTATTCGTACCGTATCGAGTTACCGTTCGAGTCCGTTTCCCTTTCCTTGAGGCCGCGCGAGGTGTTCCAGGCTATGCGGCTCACGTATGAGGCGCCGCCGCCAGTCCGTGTGATTTCCTCAAGGTACTGGTTTAGACCGCTGTCATACCGGTAGGAAAGGCTCACGCCCGCGCTGTTGGTCATGCTGCTCATGTTCCCGTACCCGTCATAGGTGAACTCATGTGTGAGGTATTTCCCCTCATTCCAGTACTGCCGGAGTTTTACAAGGGAGCCATATTCGTTATAGTCTCCCTCCCTGACACGCACTATCTTTCCTCCGCTGTCACGGATTTCTATGCGGGACGGGTGGCTGTGGAGATACTTCGAGTCGTTATGCCAGTAACTGATACGCGCCTCAAGGTTGTCAGAGGTGTCCTTGATATCGCCGTCATCATACAGGACGGTGACGTTTCCCCATAAGACATCATACTCATACCGCTGCGCGCTTTCAAAATATGTTCCGTCTTCGTCATATACGCGGCTGTAGCTTTCCTTTATACGGGCGTAAGGAGCCACATCCGGTATCTGTTCCTGGCTTTGTATCAGGACGCCGTTTTCGTCATAGACACGAAGCTCCTCTTTTATGCCTTTCCGGTAATACTCGTCATTGTAATACTGGACTTCCGTGCGGCTTTTATCATGGTATTCTTCCGTGCCATACCGGGCCGTAACGGTTCTGAAGCCGTAGAATTCTCTGACAAGGCGGTCATAATAGCCGTCTTTATATTCAAAGCGCCGGATGTATTCCCATCCGCTATTTATAATTGAGTCCTCAAGGTCATCGCGGAGCGTTACCTGACTTAACACCTGCCGGCTCTGCGGCATGTCTGTCGTGTTGCCGATGGACATATATTCGAGTTCGTAGCTCCCGCCCTGCGGGAGTATGATTTTTTTCAGGAGCCCGATCTGGGCCCCAAGGTTCCGTTTTACATAGGTTTCCTTGCCCGGGATGCGCAGCACCTGGTCCACATACCCGTCGCCATCGATGTCCAGCATCTTCACCGTTACGCTCGTCGTGCCTACCCCTCCGTTCACCCCCGCATTTGCGTTAATACTCATATTAATGGAAATAAACCAGACTTTTATCGAGACCGTTCCCCCGGTGTTAAGTCCGCCGTTAATTCCAAAATTTATTGTAGCTGAATAGTCTATTTCATTCACAAGATCTTCGTTGCTGTCGGAAGAACTAACACCATTAATGCCAGGGTTTTCAAAAAACAGACCTATAACAGGGATGTCATTCAGTGCTCCCTGATCAGGACGTGTTTCATCTGCGTTAAGTTCAATGGAGCCAAAACCCCATCCAGGCATATATATTTCTTCCGCTGCCGTGAAACCCGTCCCCATGTTATACTGTACGCTCAGCGTATTCCCATTTCCTTTTTTTACTATGTCAGGCAGTCCGTCGCCGTTTATATCAAGGAGCATTTCTTTAGTTCTTGATCTTGAAATACTGGCATTTACACCGGCCCCTATTCCTACAGAGACTATAGTAGTATTGTCGCCAGTTGTCATACCGCTCGCATTTGTTCCCGCCCCTACACCAATTGATTTGCTGTCTGCCAGCAAGCTGCCTTTATGTATGGAAAAATTATCAGGCGCTCTAAAATCATAGACACTATATGCATATCCCGTCCCGAGCTTTACTGTTTCGCCATTAATATAATCATCAATCCCGTCGCCGTTTATGTCGAGCATTCCTATGCTCTGTTCATTTGACCCTTCTCCATGCCCCATACCGAAAGAAGCGCTTGCACTCGCGGGTATTGTCATTCCTATAACTCTGTTTGTTACTATATCCCGAATTGTCTCTGCGGTTGGGCCGGCGCTTGCACCGATACCGCTCGTTTCCACTCTATTATCAGTCCGGCTCAAAACGCTGTTGCTTCCGTACAGGTCATAACGGTCCCCATACTGGATGTATTCCCCGGCGACTCTGCTTCCGTACAGGACGGACAGCTTTGCGCCGTTGCTGTATATAATGTCAGGTATTCTATCTCCATTAATATCCCGGATATCCTGGATTGTCTCTCCATGACTTGTATTTATACTTGAGTTCAGCTGAACAACCGTAACATTCCCCGCCCCTCCAATTTCATCTCCCGCGCTTCTGTTTTTGCGCAAAGTCCCTATGCCTGAAAATGATTGGGGCGGTTTTATTCCAGGCAGCTTATAATATATATCCCCTCCCTGCCGGTTAACGTGTATATAATCACCATCGATAAATGGGAAATAATATGTCGCTTCCGTTTTTATTTGCCGTTCTCCGCCGTCCCAATCCATTGTCTGAATGCTGGATATAGACATTTCGCCCATTAAATAATTTTCCGAAAGATCATGGGAGGTTTCCGCCTCAGCCTTCAGGTCCAAATACTGTTTGTTATCATACACTTTTCCCGAATCTTTATCTTCAAAAGTCCCTGCCATTTCATTCAGAGTACTGGGTAAATAAAATATGTGTTCAATCTGTATGGAATCATCCTTTCCTTCTTCATTATATTGAAAGTCATAGTCATCCTGATTAACCTGTCCGGCGTCAACTTTTCCATCAGATCCCGCCTTTTTTTGTTCCTCAAGGTATGATACATCACTGCTACCGGATACATTCGCTTTTTCCTTCATGTATGATTCCTGTTCTTCGGGCTTGTCCTGAAGTTTCTGTTCAGTGACATCCTCCGCAATCTGTTCTGCTTTCCTGACATTCTCATACAATCTTTCTTCACTGAATTTGTTTTGGGCTTCATCACCTATCCAAATGCCATAGAACCAATTGTTTATTCCGCCGTACAGTATGTCATCTGATGGAACAAAGATAGATGGAATAAGTATAGAAGAATCATAACCAGAAGACTCATATTTAAAAACCTGCTGTTTTGACCTGTTTTCCGCAGCATAATCTTCCGCGCTGTCCCATGTCAGCGAAAGAGACGAAATCTTTTTTTCAAGAGATACTTCTTCGGATTCTTCTTTCAGCGATAAACCTATATATCTGAATCTTCCATATTCATCCTCTTTTCTAGCGTCATCTTCTACCGCATAAATATAATTGGCGTCATACCGTATTGTCTTTTTAACCTGCTGGTATTTGTGCAGCAGATATTTTTTTGTTATTGATTGTATGATTCCTATCAGCTGGATTTTCTGAGCATCGGAATTATCATCTTCGGAAGCATAATACGGGACCAGATTATATACTTTTTCATCTTCGCTGTATTCATAACAGGGAAAGGCAATTTTGTGAAAATATTCCCATTCAACATTGGATAGAAATTCATTTGCGGTATTGCTTTCCTCTCCGGTCAGGACATTCCTTTTGTAGTTTTCTTCTTTAATTTCAAAATAACTTTCAAAAAAATCATCTATAGCTGTTTCAGCCAATCCTTCATTTATATAATAATCAAATAGAGTCACCGTATCTGTTACTGTTATTTCTTTCCAGAACGGATTCCCGATATCATTTGGAAAATTTGAACCGGAGACTTTGAGTTGTTGCAGAAATATATTTGCTTCACTGATTTCCTGTGCGGCAAGATTTTTTCGTTTATATTTTTCTTCCTCAAATTCAAAATTATCCTGAAGAAACCTTTCCACATCACTTTCGTCCACTTCTATCTGATCATCATTTATATAATGACTGAACAAAGCATCGGTTTCAGCCTCAACTATTTCTTCCCAGTAAGCGTCATTTATATCGCAGGGATAATTCGGACCCATATTGTTTATTAGTTCCAGGAATGCGTTAGCATTATTCTTTTGCTCATTACTTAAGGTACTTTTTATTACATATTTTTTCTCAACCGCAAAATAATTTTCATAGAAAGCTGCCGCAAGCTCATTGGTAACAAGTTCTCCGGTAATATAATGGGCAAACAATTCTTCCATTTCCGTTACGGCAATCGTATCCCAGAATTGATTATTGATATCGTAGTGTTCCCGCGAACTTAAATAAGGAGAAACAAATAACTGGTCAAATTCTTCGTCACGCCACAGGACATTCATTTCCGATTCTTCTATTGTTTCGGCGCTTTCTACCGGATCGGTAAATTCCCAGGTGACTTCCGCTTCTGTTTTCCCGCCTGTCTGAAATGTTACCTGTATACTCACTTCAGTATAATCATTATCTGCCGGTATCATTTTAATAGCGTTTTCGGTACTGATTCCATTTACATAAAAAAGGAGTTCCTGATTTTCCGCGTCTTTTTCCGCGTGGAGATACTGTTCGTCGAACTGTCCCAAGGCAATATAGTTTCCATTATTAAACAAACTGCCCTCATTGGCACGTAAACGGACACCCACTGTCTTTCCTTCTGCTTCAGTCGCGTAAATTATTTCTCCTTCTTCTTCCGCGGAGTTATTCCTTCAATCTTTTGGGAGGGTTCATATTTCGTAGGAAAGCGCATTGCGACAGTCACCTGGTCAAGCTTTTCTTTTTTTTCCGGCCCCGTCAATTGTTGAGCCTTGTATTCGTCTTTCGCAGGATCATATATATAATATCCGCTGGCAGTGGGAGTCACAAACTGTCCCTGTTCTATCCAGCCTTCTGTATATAACAGGTTGGTTTTAATGCTCTCATGATCAATTATCTGCAGTATATAATAGCCCCGACTATATAACCAGCTTCGTGCTTTTTTCACATCTTCATTTTTTCTATCTTCCAGTATGGATTTCCAGTCATTTTTGAGGTTATACACTGTTTTTGTTTCAGCGTCAGCACCTTCCCCTGTGGTTATTGTTCCCTGTGTATATAATATCTTTACGGCTTCATCATATTCGTGCTCCAGTAATAGACCATATGGTACATACCTGATTAATTCATCACTAGTCAGAAATGGGCGGACTTTTGTATAAACCATTTTAATATTCCAGTCCACATCATTACCTTTTATATTGCGTTCATCTCCGTCTTTGCCTTCTACATTATGTATATAGTACAATCTCTGATCTGTTTCGACAGAGACTGTTGCCTGACTTTCGCCGGATATATCCTGGGCTGACAGATAAACTCCGGCATTTTGAACTTCATCGCTTTTTGTACCGTTTTCCTGGCTATTAGATATCCCCACATAGGTTTTTGCGGATATCTTTCCGGGTTCCTCTTCCAGAGATTCTATTTTTTTATTTTCTGTTCTATTCTGACTTCTCCGTCATACGGAGCCTTCCACATCCTGAACGGCCGCTGAATATAATACGTTGCATGATATGCATTTTCTTCTGTGGAACTTAATTCAGTGCTGGTATCTGTCATACCTTCAGCCCCGATATATACCTCTTTAAACTGGATTTTTCCATTCCCACTGATATTTTTGTAATATATATTTGAACCGCTTATCGCTATATCAACAAGCCCGTCTCCATCCATGTCCATCAGACTGCTCGTTAAACTGCCTTCACCCCATTGTGTTGACCATATCGGACCTCCGCCGATGCTCAAAGAGTATGGGCCGCCAATACCAAAATAAACATTACCCCGAGGGAATTATTAATGCTCTCTTCCTTTCCAATATCTATACTTCCAAGCCCGCTGACCGTAATTTTTATTTCGCTGTCAAAACCATTACCATTATTCTTGCATATATATAAATCAGGCCCTGCCTGACGGACAATATCAAGCCGTCCATCGCCGTCTATATCTGCCATCATATATTTGTTATATGATATTCCATAATCAAATGAATACTGTATACCGCCGCTGATTCGTACATCAAACTGTCCATCAGCAAAACCTATACCAACTCCGGTCCCTGCCGAAAACTGTCCGCCTATTTTACTGTTACTTGTAACTGACAGCGGCATATTTCCATACACCTCCGGATCAGCAAAATATTTAAGCGCGCCGTTTTTGTCCCGCTCTATCTCGTTATACTCAAACCCATACCGCCACCATTCAACGCTATCCCGGTCAAAGCCAACCAGCGCTATCACATACTGTTCTTCAGCAACCCCGCCTTTATACTCAAATCCGTAACTTCGCAGCTCATTCCCGTCAGCTCCCGTTACCACTATCCGCTCAAGCAGAAGCCTCAGCTCCTGCGTATACCCGCCGCGCATGTCCACCCGTTTGTCAGGACGCCCGGTCCCATACTCAAACCGCACCGCGTACGGACCTTTCTCATCTCCCTTCCCCGTGTACCATATCGCCAACGGATATACATAGCCTCCATCTTTTATATACTCATACACTATCGTGTTCCCGTATACGTCCTCTTCCTTCTCAAGGTACCAGATGTTCTTTTTCGTTGCTCCCTTCCCGCCCCAGCTCTCATCTCTCTTCCCGTATGTCTTCTTACTTCCGTCACGCTCCGTTACTTCCCAGTAATTCTCACTCTCCGTTTTTATATGCACGATCCGGCTGAATGACTGTTCCCGAAGCCGTTCATACTCCGTCTCTCCGACCCGGGTCAATCGGACCTTCAGCCTCACCCCGTCAAGCGTATAGCTGTCGCTCCCGTCATACCGCGCCGCACCATACCTCGTGTCTATCTCTATCCGGCTCCCGTACTGTACGTCAAACCCCTTCCCCGTTATCCCAATTCCCCCGCCGCTCGAATACTGTATAGCTACCGGGGCCGCATTCCGCGCCGGCCCCGGGCAGGTCAAGCTTCAGCGAAAATCCCGCGCTCCCGTCGCTCGTACCCTCAAGCCCTTCCAGTTTCGCGACCCCAACAGACGCGTTCGCGGCCTCAAGCCCCTTGATACTGTTCAGGTTCACATCTATCGGTCCCGCGCTCTCAGGTAAACTTAAGGTCCCGTTTATCATATCCGTAAAATGTGTTGTCACACTTTCTATGACACCCCGTTCTTTGTCATATCCCTTTTTCTCGAGAACTATCCACCGTTCTTCCTTTACGTCATAATAGTAACCGCGGACATCTTCGAGACTGCCTTCCTTCCCGTTCAGCTTCACGTCATACGGCAGCTCTATCGTTACTTCTTTCAGAAACTGGGTGCCGGCGGGTTCAAACCGGTACCCGCCGCCCCCGGAAGTCACATTGATCATGCTTTCACCGGTGTCCGCCGTTTCCCGCAGTTTCGTTATCCTTATCAAGGTGTCTTCTTCAAGGGCCCCGGCGGGTATCACTATCCGGGCGCCGCTGAGGCTGACGGTCCCGCCCGCTTCAGCGCTGATGGCTTCTCCATGGCTCTGTTCGGCTATGGCGGGAGCGGACGGCGAGACCGCCGGTTCGGCTCCGTACAGAATGACCGGGTTCAGGGTCCCCAGATATATGATTCCCATTAATGACGCGAAAAACCGGTGCTTATTCATAAATTCTGTACCTCACTTTTACCGGACTTTCCGGAAATGATTCGTATTTGGTAATTACTGCGGCGACTCCGCTGCCGCCGCCGGAGCACTGGGGAGAATCCAGATCGATGAACCTGACTTCTTCCATTCCATTTATATAAAGAACATATATTGCGGTTTCATTGTCCCACACTACTTTTATACTGTTTTTTACGCCGTATCCCCTGCGGAGATAGGTACCGTCTTTCCAGCCGTTTATCTCGGTATAATTTCCGTCTATAACTTTTCCGATCGCGTATTGCCCTGTTGTTCTAATAAGGACCGTCAGCATGCATTCCCCATACCCGTCTATATTTCCGGCCTGAAAGAAGATGCCGTATCCGCCGCTTGACACTCCGCTTTCCTTGAACATTTCGATATGAATGCTTTCAAAAACAAGGACCGTACTGTCAAAACGTTTCCAGAATGTATAATTACTGTTCAGGTATTTTGTTTCATTAGTATAAAAAACCGTCAGACCCGATATTTCGGAGAACAGTTCACTCTTCTCCGTTACGGTACCCGGATCGGGATCTGTTCCTCCGGGATCGGGATCTGTCCCACCCGGATCAGGGTCAGTCCCCCCGGGTCGGGATCTGTTCCGCCCGGATCGGGGTCCGTTCCTCCGGGGTCGGGATCTGTTCCGCCCGGATCAGGGTCAGTCCCTCCGGGATCACTTCCGTCCGTATCTCCGATTGAATCCAGTATGATTGTGTATGTTCTGATAGTCCCGCCGCTTGAGTCAGGCTCAACAAATTCATCGGTTACGGGACATATCTCCAGATATATATAACTGTCTGAGAAACTCTCATTTGTTATCCGGACAACCGTATCGGCTGTTAATGAAATATTTCCCTTTCCCGGAACAGCTATGTAAAAAGAACTCCGGAGACCCGCATTATCTTCGATAACCCGCAGACTGGCGGCCTTTGATTGCGGGACTTTTATTTTAAACCAGTCCGTATCCGATAATGTTCTTCCGTCTGAAAATCTGAAAAAATATACGGTACCGCGCTTGCTTGTATTAAGTAATGTCGCGGTGTTTTTACTGTTGTTCGGTTCATTGCGGTCAATCTCCGTGTCCTTTCCGACCCCGACCGCGATTGCCGTTTCCTGCCCGACCAGTTTTCCGTTTTTGTTCCGCTTGTCCAGCCGGTAAACATACCGTATATCCGTTTCAATACCGGCGTCAAACCAGGACGTCTCGGAACCATTATATACTTCACTGAAATCATTGACGCCGTATATTCCGTCTGTTCCGCGCATTACAATATAACTGTCGGTTCCTTTATCGGTACGCCAGTTCAGTCCTATCGTCCCGTCTCCGCGGAAACTGTCGGTACTTACTACATCAAAAAAAGGTTCCGAATAATTCGCGGTTGTTTTTGTCGGGAGATCACAGCCGCATAAACCTATGCATAACACAACAATAAAAAACGCCGGATAATTTTTCATTTGTTTCCCTTAATTAATTATTCGATATTTCATGCCACATTATGGTATAGGTGACAACACAGCCGCCGACCCTGCCGTCCGTCAGAAATTCTTCAGTCCTCGGTCTTATCGCGAATGCGATATACTGCTGTACGGAAGCTTCATTCTTTATCGCAAAATTTGTATTATGCGGAATCGGAACCGGCGTCTGACCGGGCAAATACAGGTCAAACCAGGATTTTTCAGAACCGCTGGTACTCGTACTGTAAATAACTTTTATATGAGCTGTTTTGCCGGCCGGAATATTCACTTTGTACCAGTCCGCATCGGACAGGACCTGTCCATCGGAATAACCGAAACAATATAAATTTGCGGTCCGGGAATTGTCCAGAATGGTCGCCTGGGACTGGATGTTGTTCGGCTCAAACGCGTCCTGCTCTACGCCGGCCGCTACCGCGAGTGTCACATCATATACCCATTCATATATTGTTCCATTCCGGCGTTTATTAAGCCGGTATTCATAACGTCCTGATTTCTCCGGATTGACTGTGTCATCAACATACGTTAATTCCTGCCCTTCCCATATGGACTTCCACTGGGTAAAACTGGAATTCGCGGGATCGTCTTCTCTTCTCATGAGAATATACGAATCCGCTCCGTCATCATTGCTCCAGTTTAAAGCGATTTTGCCGTCGGCGCGGAAGCCGTCCGCAATGGGCGCCTCGCCGAACGGGAACGGTCTTGTTTGGGAAAATACCGTAATTTCGGTTCCGATTACCCACTGTCCGTTCCTTTCTTTATCGAGTCGGTACAAATACGATTTATCGTCAGCGAGTCCGGTATCCATGGCGGAGGTTTTGCTTTGCAGAAAAAAACCGTCAGACTCGTCAGCCCGCGCGGTGAACTGAATGGCGCTCCCGTCATTCAGCGACCTCATGACTCTGTATGAATCGGCTCCGTTATCCGCCGTCCAGGTCAGATACGCGGTGGTCCCTCCGTTCAGACTCCGGGCGGTTATCACGCCGGGGACAGGGTCTGATCGCGATTTTTCAAAAGTACTGATAGCCAGCCCTTCATGCGTGACGCCCCTCTGTACTTTATCAAGACGGTACGCATATGCTTTTCCGGTATCTATATCATTGTCGATATAGCTTGTTTTGCCGGTAAGTTCGATTTTAACGGTTTTCAGGTCATCGGTAAAATCAACACCGGCAATTCCGGTTTCAGTTTTCATTATGATGTAGCTGTCCGCATGCGTATCGGCATCCCAGAGCAGATATGCGGCGGTGCCTTCATTCAAACGCAATACCGTTATTACGCCGGGTGTCGGTTCAGGACGCATGCGTGAATACAGGGTAACAGCTGAACCTTCGAACAACTCACTTCCCCTGACTTTGTCGAGGCGGTATGAATATATTTTGTCAATTTCCAGCTCACTGTCTATATACATGGTTTGACCCAGCTCGATTGGGTCCAGATTTGTCCTGTTATTATTCTGATCTATGCTCTGCTTGCGCAGAATATAACTGTCGGCATTTTCATCCGTATTCCAGGAAAGTCTGACTACACTTCCATCTTCCAGACCAAGAGCTGTAACTTCATCGGCAAACGGCAAAGTACGGATAAAATATGCGATATCGCTTCCCTTGAAAATTTTACCGCCCCGCTGCTTGTCAAGCCTGTACGCGTAAGAGAGGCAGACATCTATATCCCGGTCAAGATACACTGTTTCATCACCGCTATAGATTTCCTCAAAAGCGCCGAGTCCATTCTGTCCGTCGATACTCCGCATTACGAGATAACTGTCGGCGCCTGTATCGGCTTTCCAGGAAAGAGAAAGCGCCTTCCCCCCGCTTAAGCTTTTAATACTGGGATTATCCGGGAACGGGTCTGATCGTGATATAAAGGAATTTATTCCATTGCTGTCGCATGAAAAAAAGAAAGTTATGGAAAAAATAAACAGCGGCAAAGGCAAAAACAGTTTTACATTATTTTTCATACATTCCTCCCAATAATGTTACAGATGTTCCCAAAAATGGCCGGAGTACCGGCGAAGTATCCGCGGTAAAATAAAAATAGGAATTCAGGCCGATATCGATCGTGACCCTTCGGTTAATCCGGTATGAATATCCCAGCAGCAGAGATAAACCGGTTAATGTTTCAATGGAATCCGTCACATGATTGTATTGCTCTTCCTCAATATGCCAAATATCCACCTCAAAAAAGGCCCCTATTCCAAACAGGATCCAGTTGTTTGTATAGCAATTGAGGTGATATGTCAGAACCGGATTTATTACAATATCATGTACATTCAGTGACACATTTTCCCGGGCGCTTGTTCCGTACCGGTATCCGAAAAGCAATCCTATGGAAAGTTCATTGCGCATACCGCCGATAGACGGGAATTGCAGTTCAGGTACAATTTCAACGCCAAGCGTAGCCTCTACCGTCCCCTGTACAAAATCGACCCAATCGTTTTTCACATAAGTCCAGTAGCCGGCCTTAACGGGGATACGGAGTGTAAATTCCTTGACCGGCGGCTCCCCGGGCGGGTCTTCAGAATCCTGTTTCCGGCGGCCTTTGGTATCTGCTTTCATTGATTCCATTTCCTGCCGGAGAATTGCGATTTCATTTTTTACAGCGTCAAGTTTGTCCCTGTCGGTATGGAACCAGTCAAGTATATTTTCACTTACATTTTTAATAAGCCGGTCAAACTGGTCTGGGGCATCAGCGGCAAAAAAAACTTCCGATTTTTTCTGCTGCGCATTATACAATTTCAGTTCGGCATATAATGAGTTCCGTTCTTTTCTGATAATTCCGTACAGCACATAATTCGTCTGGTAAAATTCCGCTACCCGCCGGGCATCCGATTCGGTCGCGCCGGCAAGCCTGTCATTCAGCGGAGTATTGTCGAACTGGACATTATAATATCTGTTCAATCTGTCAGCCAAATCTGTACGTATGTCTTTTTCATATTCTTTTTTTACAAGATTATTCCCTTCCAGCTCATAGTAAGAAATTGGCATCACCACAATATCAATACAATAAGCCGACGCGCTCAAAAAAAGCGACATAATAATCCCGCAGACACATTTTTGTTTAAATTGCTTCATCCTGTTTTTCCGCCTCATACTGTAATTCCCAACCTTCCTGTTTTTGTTTTTCTGAAATGTTATATGCCATATCAGCTGTTTTACCGGACATCTCCTCTTCGGTAAAAACCAGCTGTTCCTCCATTTTATATCCCTTTGCTTCCAGCACAGCTAACCCGTCATGAATCATTTTGAAAGTTTCTTCATCAAATCCGTTATTCATCTTATTGAGATACAAAGAATATAGCTGAAAAAAAAGAAGAGTCGTGTTTTCACTCTTATATTTCAGCGCTTTTGTAAAAGCTGCGCAGGCCTTTTCATATGCCGCCATATTAAAATAATCAATTCCTGCTTGTGTATAATCATCAACAGTTCTTTCAAGCATAACATCAAGAATTCTCTCATCAATATCCCTGGCAAGCAGTAACTCCATCGCCGCAAGCGAACTGGTTATCCCGCTCAGCTGACGCCGGGTTATATCAAGCTTGCCCTGTGTTATTTCCGACTGGCGTTCACTTCCTATTAATTCCTCCATGCTTTCCGAAACCAGTAATTCAATCAGCATGAGGGAATCAGAAATTTCACCAAGTTTTTCCGTCAGGAAATCAGTCTGATGTTTGTTTTCAGCATTGATGGCTTCAATGAGCGTGTAAGTAACTTTTGTATACCGTATATTAAAAATCAGAATGGCAGTACTTACCGCCAAAACAGCCACCCCAACCGCGGCATGTATTAAAATTATTTTTCTTTCCGGCAGCTTTTTCACAGGCGGCCTCCCGCAGAAGCATATATCTGCTCGGCAAGATCAAAAATTGCTTCCGTGTTTTTTACCTGGGAAGCAAGGGTATCAATTATTTCAAGAGCGCCTTCACTGTCTCCGGTCTTGTACAGGGCAATTGCTTTTAAATAGAAAGCGTCAATCCGTTTAGGATCAAGTTTTATTGAACGGTCGAGATATCCGATTGCTTCTTCATATCCGCCTTCATCCATTGCGTTCTCCGCCAGTTTTAATAGCTGCACAGAATTAGCAATCTGGAAATATAATACAAAAAGGGGATCGTACACGAATTCCTTTTCAACCATTTCAAATTCATTTTTCTGAAGCCTTATTTTATAAATTTGATTCCGAACCAAAGCAAGTAAGTATCTTCCGTGTATATCGGTTTTTCCGATTAATTCATCGTCTATGTAAACGGATACATTCTGCAATCCGTTATTTTCATAATCGTATACCATCACATACATATCAGTCCGGTTACTTTCATCTATTATTTCCTTGGTCACGCATCCGCTAAGGAGAAACAGAATAATAAGAATACTTATGCAAAGCCGTTTCATTTTTTTACTCCATAAATTTTTCCATCATACATAACTTCCAATTCACTGAATGCATTTTCTATAATGTAATTTTTATCTTCTTCTTTTGTTCTGAGCTTCATAACCGAGTTTTTCCGTGTATCCTTAAGGAGGAAGAGAGTCTCACCGTTTGAAGTGCCTGCCGAACCCAGATACACAAGAAAATCCGGATTCCTGATTATTACAGGCGCGGGCGCGGGTTTTACTTCCGGCTCCGTCTGTGCTAAAACCGGCGAAGGCTCCCGTTTGACCGGGCGGACAAAATACAGGCTTAACTGTTCCGGAGTAATATATATTTCTGATCCGGAAACAATCTGGTCAGCGACATCAGCATTATCAATCACAATGCCGGTCCTGAATCGAATTGAAGCGGAAACAGTACCGCCCTCAGGATTATTCCGGATTCTTATTGAGGAAATATCAATCAGTTCATCCCGGTTTGAGACAGCCTGCAGAAAGGAAAAAAGTTATTGCCTGCCGCACGTATGGCATATTCGATCTCAAGCCCATATTCCGTAATAAAATACTGGATGCTTTCCGTCCTGCACCGTTTTCCGGCAAGAATATCCCTTATTCTGCCGGAAATTTCAGACGGCAAACGCGTCTGCCTTACGGCGTCCGCGTGCTGATAGTCCTCAATCCGGCTTTTATAAAAAGCGATTTTGTTGTCAACTGTTTCAGAAGCGTCCGGATATGCGATGGGCCGTTTTACTATGCCGCTGAAAGAAAAAATATCCTGCTGTTCTTCAATGACAACTTTATTCAGCTGTATGGAAGAAATAAATTCATTTTTTTCATATTGCGTCAACAGTTTGATTGCATCAAGTCCGCGCGCATCAAACTGAAACTGCGAACCTGATATGGTCATATTTTCTATTTTCGTATCACGGTCAATACTGGAAAAAATAAATCTGCAGACATCAAATACCGGAGGCAACGCGTTTGCCGCATAAACGTTATAGTCTTTAAGAAGACCGGCAAGCCGCTGCTGCTTTTCCCTTTGTTCACGCGCTTCCTGTATTTCCATCTCGGCCTGTTTTTTTTCCAGAAGCATTGCCTGCGATATTTTCACGGCCCGCCGCTGTAAAGAAAGAATACTGAAACTTGCTGCAAGAAGAATAATCAGGGACAGGAGAATTAATTTATTTTTTTGTGTTCAGGCGCAAACAGCGAAAGTCTTGATTTTCTTTTTATTCCTTCAGGAATATCGGCAAATACAGTTACAGGCAAATCATTTAACAGATGCTGTAATACAGCCTTATCGTCGTCACCGGATATAACTGCGGTAATCCCCGCGGGAAGAGGAAGGATCTGTTCATCAATCGGGAGATATTCGCTTCTCGCACGGACGCTGCTTGAAATAAAGCTGCCGTCTTTTATAGTGATATATTCAATAAAACGGTCGGCTATAAAAAGACATTCTTCACTTTTTCCGGCCAGGGAATACATTGTTACTATTGGAGAACATATTAAATTATGATTTTTTCTGAATTGTTCTTTCGTTGAAACCAGAACTATGCGGCTCGATCTATCGGAACCATTCCGGATTATACGGATAGCTTTATCCTCCAGAGGCCCGGGATAAACCGAGACGAGTTTTGATTTTATAATAGCCGCCGTATTCTTTGTTACATTATCAGGCAACGTAATTTTAAATACAGAATAGCCCAGCCTATCAGCTACACAGTTATTTTTATTCATAAAAAACTTAAAACCCCATAAAAATTTATTATAAGGAACTTATTATATTCGTTACTTTAATAACGTGAGAAAAAAATAGAAATGTTATTTCCGGAGATTACTTATGCAAGATTGGTTTCTTCATACCCCCTTCCTGGCGATGGAAGTATGTAAAATGTTGGACGGAATAATACCGTATTGTTCTTTTGAGTTAAAATCATCTTTTATATACCCCACAAAATATTATAGTCTTCAACACATTTTTACATTTTTACCACTGGACTGTTTTCACAAAACATTCCTGATTAATTAATTCTGATAACCTCCTTATACAAATAAGTATTTATTAACATTAATTGCGGATAATGGTCTCGGTTTCCTTTTCAAAATCATATACCACATTCCGCTCAATTAATCTATACGATTCTATCTTTCCGGCGTTTTTTCTGTCAGGTATCGCGCAGAAAACCGCGCGGACAGTACACCGTGAATGATGAAATGTTACCTCCCAGAATGTTGTTTTGTAACCAATCAGATTGAAAAGTTCATGATCTTTTTTTATTTCAAGAACATCTTCAATATTTGTTACAAGTTCTGTTTTGGTTTTCAGAAATATCAAAGCAGCCTTTTCCCTTGCCTTTTTTATTTGATATGCGCTGAAAAAAGCTTCAAGACATTCCTCGGAAAGATAATGCAAGTTGGTCGCAGGAAAAGTATTTATGAGCGGAAACAGTTTTTCATTATCTGTCAGCGCAAAAGACCGTCTGATCTGATTTCTTGCGGCTTCAGAAATGATGTTAGCGTTTGCCCATCCATACTGTACAATATTTTCTTCCGGCCTGAATTGTATTAATCTTTGTATCGCCTCCTTTTTTAACAAACCATCATTAAGAAACCGTATATGTATTCCGCTTGACACATCCCTGATTTGCAGGCCGTATCCTTCATACCGGGCCGCCAGAGTCTGAAGCCCGCTGCTCAGCGGACTGTCTGCGGGGTCTTCCGCAAGAATTCCAATATCCTTCTGAATACGGTGTAATACTTCAAAAGCGTTACCGTATTCACTATCTTTTGTCTGAAGGCGCGCCGCATAATTTTTTGTAGAACTCAGAAGCATCATTGAGCCGGCACAAAAAGCCATCAGGATGGCCAGAATAAAAAGAGCAGAAGCTGAAATATTCCCTTTATCCGGTAATCCGCTCTCATACATTTGCCTCAGTATATATGTACTTTTAATATAAAACAACTTTTTTTTATTTTTTTACTTTTTTATTTTTTGCTGCCGTAAATTACATTATTTGCAATAATTTTTCTTGACAATAATTTCGCATGATTTATAATGTTGGCAGACAGGGAATATGATTCTTTAGCTTACTTGAACAAAATGATAACATATGAAATCTTTGTACTTTGGAATACAGCACCCTTTCTTTCCGGGATTTTAAACATAAGGACTTTCTGTTATAAAAAAGCAGGAGATATCCGGCTTTAAATCAGAAACAACCGGACCTTTTGATCTACAGCGGGAATATCTGATAACGGCGAAAAAAAATACGGATATTAGAGAATAATATTGGCATGCGGAAACATATTTCCCGTATTTTGTTTTCCGGGACGGAAAAATCTTCAGATATAAAAAGGCATTATGAAAAAAAATATATTGCGGTCCTGCTCCTGGCGGGAACTCTTGCGCTGCTGTTCGCACAGACAGCTACTGAAGAAAAAATATCACTTGATTTCAGAAATCAGAAAATAAGCGACATTCTGCTGGCACTCGCTGAAATTTCCAATAAATCAATCATAATGGATGAAACCATTTCAGGAAACGCTACATTCCGTTTCGCGGATTCGGACTTTGACAGCGCATTAATGCGATTCGCGGAATACTGCAACCTGTTTGTAATAAAGAAGGATTCTGATTATCATGTAAGCCGCATTTCGATACAGTTGACTGTGGACGGTCTCATCAGTATTGATGCTGAAGAAGTAATTCCTGAACTGATTGTAAAAAAGCTGTCTCAGAATGCAAAAAAAACAATTCTATATGATTCACTGCCATCCGAAAAGATGATTATCAGAACACAGGATGCTACACTGGAAGAAGTCCTCCGACTGATCCTGATTAAATATCCTGAATACAATTTGGTCAGTCAAAGCGGAGGCTTCTACATAAAGCGGGATCCGGCGCAGTTAAATGAATCGAGGGCCGCCGGTGACGTGCGGATCGATACGGCTGATGATTTTTACTCGGTCTCCAGCAGGCGCGTTGCCTTCAATACCCTGATTGATACGCTGTTTAAAAAAGCAAATAAAGAATATCTGATCCTCAATCGAAGCACAGCGATCCTTGAAAATATTTACTATGAAAATAAAACATTTGAATCGCTGCTCCGCCTTCTGCTTGATTCAGTCAATTATGATTATAAAGTTGAAAATGGCGTGTATTATATTTTTGAAATTCAGAGACGTGATATAGTAAAAAAACTAAAGGAAAATGTCACTGTACGTCTCACTCATATATCGGCGGCTGAAGTACAAAATATGCTGCCATCGGAATTGAATGCATCGGGGTTCATAAAAATTGACAGGAATTCAAATTCTGTTTTTGTAACCGGAAGCGAAGAAGAAATCAATCCCATTCTTGCCTTTTTGCAGTCAATTGATATACCGCTTGAAGGAAGATATTATAAAATGTTTACAGTGAATAATATAGGGATAGCCGATGCGGTTTCAATCCTGCCAAAATCACTGCTTTTTTTTGATCCTGTTATTATACCCAAGACAGCGTCTTTTGTTACGCAGGTTGACTCCAGCAGCGAGGAACAGATAGCAGCGTATCTATCAATGATAGATAAAAAAAATCTGTCCTACCCTATCAGGCTGCGTTATATCAAAAGTGAAGAGCTGCTGAAATATCTGCCGCCTTCCGCCGTCCGGGAGAACCTTGCCGTCACCGGTGATACATCGCTTGTTTTTTTACCGGAACTGAAGACGCGTATAATAATCTTCTGAAGGAAATAATGCTGGTTGATCAGCCAAAACCGCAAATCCGCTATCAGCTTCTCGTCATTCAGCGGCAAAAATCGGACAACCTGAAATGGGGAACGGATTTTTCAATCCAGAAAACAGATGCCGCCGAGAGCGCTGATTTTGTTGCCCGCCTGTCAAATCTGGTAAATGTCAACTTTGATATTGTCTCCAGTTTTGGAGTCCAGTTCGCCGCCAGCTTAAACGCGGAGCTTGGAATGGATAAGGCAAAGGTTCTTGTTGATACTACACTGAATGCCATTTCGGAAGAAGAAATTACATTCCAGAATACCAATACCTATCGCTACAGGGACGTGGCAATTGACGCGGAAACAGGTTTGTATACCGGAACAACAAGGGAAATAACCAGCGGTCTTGTACTTAAAATAAAAGGCTGGGTATCAGGTGACGAAATGGTAACGGTAAGTGTAAATGCCAAAGTATCAAAGCAGGGTGCGGCGACATCCACGGACAATACAACATCCAATCCGCCGCCGACTTCCGAGAAATCCGTAAACACCCATGTCCGCTCAAAATCAGGACAGCCTATAATTATAGGCGGACTCTTACAATCAGAAACTGATGTTACAGAAAAACGCGTCCCCTTCTTTGGTTCCATTCCTCTGCTGGGATTATTGTTCCGTTCCGAACAGATAACGGTCACAGATACCGAACTTGTGATTTATCTTATTCCTTTTGTCGAGAAGTCATCCAATACAATGCTGGACATGGAAAAACGAATGCGGACTTATTATCAAAAATATGTAAGCGGAGAAATCACATATTGAAAACAACAGCGTTTGATCTCGGGAAATTTACATCTTACAGGGACTGTCCGGATCAATACGAACCTGCTTACATCCGGTCATCACGGGCCGTTAAGGTAACGGAAACCGAAACAACAGTAACAATAGCTATCGCCGAGAGTTCACGGCGCGAGGCGGGAAGTTTTCTTGAAAGTTTCCATACACCAAAACAGGTTGAGTTTATCACTGTTCCTGACAGTATTTTTACAGAGTTTATCGGAAATGTTATTGAAGCCGGCACCGATATGCTGGACAGTACTCCTTTTGCGGCTTCAGAAAAAAAAACATCTGATTTTTCGCTGAATGATATATCCCCTTCATCTCCCGTCATAAATATCATTAACGCAATCTGCCTTGAAGCGATCCGCAGAAATGCTTCCGATATTCACATCGGCCCGTTCGAAAATATTCTGCGTATCAGATTCCGGCTGGACGGAGTGCTTCATACTGTAAAGACCCTGCCGGCGTCTCTTTTTCCTTCTATTGCAAGCAGAATAAAAATTATGTCAAATCTGAATATTATGGAACAAAGGCAGCCGCAGGACGGACGGATGCATGTTACTATCGGGTCGGAAGCGTATGATCTCCGGGTTTCAATTGTACCGATCGTACACGGGGAATCGATAGTATTGCGTTTTTTTAATGTTCATGGTTCGATAATGACACTTGAGAATCTTGGGTTTTATCCGCAGGATCTTGAAATGCTCAGACGCGCAGTAAAAATCCCAAATGGACTGGTACTTGCTACAGGTCCTACCGGGAGCGGCAAGACGACTACGCTTCATGCCCTAATCCGGGAAATGGATTACGAAACAAAAAACATCATAACTATTGAAGATCCTATTGAACGTGTTTTGCATGAAATCAATCAGATACAGGTTAACTATGAAATAAATTTGACATTTGAAAATATGCTGCGGCGGGTTTTGCGTCAGGATCCAAACGTGATTATGGTAGGAGAAATCCGTGATACGGAAACGGCGGAGCTTGCCCTCCGGGCGGCATTGACAGGACATATTCTTCTTTCAACACTTCATACAAACGATAGCATTTCCGCAGTGTCCCGTCTGACAAATATGGGCATAGAACCGTTTCTGATTGCATCGGTCCTCCGCTATGTAATTGCCCAGCGTTTGGTCCGGAAGATATGTCCCCGCTGCAAAAAAGAAATACCGACTCCGGCTTCATTCAAAAAATTGCAGAAAAAAGCAGGGGTGCATTCCGACACCGTTTATGAAGAACAGGGGTGTGAACACTGTAATTACACCGGGTTTTCAGGCAGAACAGTAGTAGCGGAAATTTTTGCCGTGAATAATGAAATCGAAAAAATGATCTGTGACCACAAGTCCCGCCCGGAAATTACCGATTATGTACTGAATAACGGCATGATTACAATGGAATTGTCCGCGATCAGAAAAGTCACGGAAGGAATAACTACTATAAATGAAATAATGCGTGAGGCGCTTATATGCAATACCGTTGCGTAGTAGTTTCGGATACAGGTGAAGAAAGCGAACGCGTTATAACAGCCGAAAATGAGGAAATGCTTTGCCGAAGTTTTCAGGGGACGTCATTAATTCTCATACGTTATTCTGAAATCAGGGTACAGAAATATAAAATCAGAAACCATATTACCAATGAACTGGTGTTGCAATTCACGGAATCGCTTTCAGCGCTGTTATCATCAGGCTTATCAATACAGGATTCGCTTTCAGTATGCGCGGCAACAAGCGGAAAAAAACGGCTTGCCTGGCTATGTGAAGAATTGCAGCGCATAATTCTTGAAGGCGGAAGATTTTACAACGCGTTGTCGCTTTTTGCTCCATCCTTTTCACCATTATATATAGCTCTGGTCAGGATCGGAGAAATGACAGGATCGGTTCAAAAGGTTTTTTCCAGGTTGACTGCATATCTCAAACGGAAACGGGAGGTCAAACAGAAAATCCTTCAGTCTCTTACATATCCTGTCATGGTTTGTATTACAGCAGTCGCAATAATTTTTTTCATACTTATTTTTGTGCTGCCGCGTATACGGATAATTTTTGAAGTATTCAATACAGAGGCAGGCATAGAACAATTAGGCGGCAGCTTTGACCGGTTTACGAATTCGTTATGGTACATTTTCGGGGCGATTGGCATAATAGTATTGTTAGTCATTTTTGCTGCCTTACTGCGCTCTTACTCACCCTCTTTTGCCTTATCCATTGACGGTCTTTTGCTGAGGGTCCCTGTGGCAGGCGCAGCTTTGAAAACGTTCTATACCAGCGATTTTGCTTTCTCTATGGAAATGCTTTGTTCGGCGGGCATACCTTTTATGCAGGCGCTGGAAAAATCAAAAGAAGTTGTGCCGAATACGGCTTTCAGAAAAGCTCTGGAAAACAGCATAAACGATATCGCAGAGGGAAAGCCTATTACGCAGGCTTTTAAAACACAGAAAGTTTTTCCCGACTATATTACCACATGGATTGGTATCGGGGAACAGACAGGATCAGTCGAAAACGCCTTTTCCCAAATTCATTCCTACTTTGAACATGAATCAAACCAGATTGTTTCAAATGTTGTAGCCACAGCCCAGCCTGTATTTATTCTGATAGCGGGAATTATTGTGATCCTTCTGATCTGGAGGCTTGTTCTACCCATTTTTTCTCTTATCGGAGGTATATAATATGAAAAAAAAGAACTATCAATATTCGGGTGATGAAGGCTGGACCTTCATGGAAACACTTATTGTTATCGCGATTGTTCTTATGCTCACGGCCTCAGTCGGATTTATGGCAGTTAACAGTCTGGAACGGGCTCGCCGCGCGGCCGCACAGGCGCAAATAGATTCCTTTTGCGTTGCCCTCGAAGCTTATTATATCGATTGTGGTATGTATCCGACAGAGGAGCAGGGGCTGCGTGCCCTCAGAATAAAACCGGTAATTGAGCCGGTAAGCAGTTCATGGAACGGACCGTATCTGTATAAAGATATTCCTCCGGACCCCTGGGGGAATCAATATCTGTATATTGTACCTGGCGTGGACGGTAATCTGTACGGTATAAAATCCTATGGCGCAGATAAAAAAGAAGGCGGAGAGGGAGCAAATGCAGACATCTCATCATGGGAAAACTAGCGGATTTATACTGCTCCGCACTTTGATTGCTTCAACAGCTATCCTGTTGGTCCTGTCAGCATTGTTAATCATTGGCGCTTCATTAATAAAACAAAGCGGAAATATCAGAGACAAAGCTGAACGGATTATTTCCGAACGCAATTCGGAAACATACAGGGAATTATATGCGAGATGATGGGACAGGAGGATTTACATTTATTGAAACCCTTGTGTCCATAGTTTTGGTATTGCTTGTAACCGGCGCCGTCTGCGCGGCATTTATAAACGGCGCAGGCAATAATGAAACAGCACTAATTTCAATGCGTGAAGCGTGGATCAGCTTATACTGTGATCAGCAATTACGGGACAGGATAGAGCATGAAGTTTTCCCGTACTGGGAAAACAGTATTGCTGCCGCTAACACCCTATGTACTGAAATAAAAGAAAAAAACCAAATCCATGGCGTTGAAATTGTTGGGACAAAGATATTGATAAAAAACGGCAGCGCTCATGGCATTGAAGTTTCCTACCGGATAAAGCCCGGAAAAAAAATATACAGCAGCGCTGTTTTATTCGCATCGGCAGGAGACGGTGTGAGCAGATAACCGGTAAAACAAAGGATATTGTATTAAAGTTTCCTGCAAAAAATTATTTCAAGGGCTTCATCCCGATATTTAAGCGCGCCGTTTTCCACGTAGCCGAGCTTTCTGTAAAAATGCTGTGCGCTTTCATCCGAAAGTGTTGAGGTTAAAACCAGATCGTGGCCCTTCTTTCTCATATCATCTTCCCAGAACTGTACCAGTTTCTTTCCTGTTCCTTTATTCCTGTACTGTTCAAGCAGGAACAGCATATTCATGAAAGGAATATGGTCCCAGAATAAATTATACCGGAGCCATCCGGTTATCTCGTCGCCGTCACGGACAACATATATTTCCCTGTGTTCTATTTTTGTTTTTAGTATTTCATCCGCTACATACCGGTCATGCTTTCGCAGCCAGCCATAATCACTGGACAGGGCATATTCAATTGTCATTCGTTTTCCTTTTTCCGATGTCGGGATAATAAACCCGTTCTGAATACATACTACGTGAAAAAAATATCCGGGAAAATCGTACAGAAAAAACATATCTGTTTCAGGACGAAAAGCAGAATACTATCAGCGGATAACGTCTCCGTCTGTCATGTAATTTCCATTTTCACCCGTTTATTGTTTTTCCCCTTGTTTTCTATGTCCGTAATTTTAATGGAGCCGACCTCGCTGGTATTTTTGACATGGGTCCCGCCGTCCGCCTGCGTATCAAGTCCCGTAATTTCAATAAGGCGAATGTTGTCTACGCCTTTCGGTATAAGATTTTCTTTAGTCCGTATAAGCTCATTCAGGTTGGTACTGTCATCGGCAAATATAATCTGTATTTCACGGGCGGCTTTTATTTCTTCATTTACTTTCCGCTCAAGCTCGGGCAGCATATCCTTATTCAGTTCGGCAAACTCGAAATCAAGCCTTCCTTTCAGGATGTCCATGTTCCCGCCGGTAACGGCCTTTCGGTAGTCTCTCCATATAACCCCGCAGAGTATGTGCATTGCCGTATGTGAACGCATAAACGCATATCTGCGGTCCCAGTCAATTTCCATGGTTACCGGAGCGCCGGGAGACGGAGGAAGAGCGTCGAGAATATACCATATCCCGAATTCATTTTTCTTTGTCCCTGAAACCGCATAGCGTTTGTCCCCGCAGGTCAGGAAGGCGAAATCATAGGGCTGCCCTCCCCCTCCCGGATATATAATGGTTTTTTCAAACTGCACGGAGTTATCCGAAGTGTCGATATTTTCAATAAGGGTTTCCAGGGTTCTGCAATATGAATCAGTCTGGTAAAACAATTCCATATATACTCCATAGGCTTACAATCGGATTTCCCGCCATTTCTGGTAATGGCGGGAATAAAATTTCCCTGTGTGTATAAAAACGGTTTTTCATACACATACAGGTTTAAATACCATATGCTGCTTACATATATCCGCAATTTCTTATACCGGGCGTGTATACACATCCGGTAGAAGATATCAATCCAGGGGCTTGCCATCGAACATAAGCTTCATGCGACGGAGAGCCTCTTTCAGTTTGCCGATTTCTGTCGCATAGCAGCAGCGGACAAATCCTTCCGCTCCGGCGCCAAAGGCGGTACCGGGTACCACGGCGACCTTGTAATCCTGGATCAGCTTTGTCGCAAAATCTTCGGAAGACAGGCCGGCTTTGCGGATGTCGGGAAAAATGTAGAAGGCTCCTTCAGGTTCCGTCACCGGCAGTCCCATATCGGCAAAACCTTTCATCATCAGGTTCCTTCGCTGCTGATAGGAAACCCGCATTTTTTCAACTTCATCCTCGCCGTGGCGGAGGCCCTCAAGGGCGGCATACTGGCTCATGATTGGGGCGCAGATTGTGGAATACTGATGGAGCTTATGAACCAGGGCCATCAGTTCCGCCGAACAGGCAAGATATCCTATCCGCCAGCCGGTCATGGCAAAGGCCTTTGAAAACCCGTTCAGCACAACAGCGTAGTCCTTCATTCCGGGAAAGGAACCTATGGAAACATGTTTTCTTCCGTCATATACAAGTTCGCAGTATACCTCGTCGGAAAGAACCCAGATTTTATGCTTCTTAACAACTTCGGCTATTTTTTCCAGCTCTTCGCCCGGGATCATCCGTCCTGTCGGATTGCTGGGACTGCAAAGCATAAGGGCTTTTGTTTTCGGAGTAATGACCTTTTCAATTGCCCGGGCGGTCGGAATAAATCCGTCGGGCGCGGTATCGAGCCGGATGAGTTTTGCGTCGCACAGTTCCACAAGCGGCTGATATGAAACATAACAGGGCTCCGGGACAATTACTTCATCGCCCGGATTGAGAATAGAACGGAGTACGGCGTCAATGGCTTCCGAAACCCCAATGGTAACAATTACTTCCCGGAGAGGATTGTACTGAAGATTATACTTTGTCAGATAACGGGCTATCGCTTCCCGGAGTTCCGTAATGCCCCAGTTTGATGTATACGAGGTATGACCCTGTTCAAGATGGTAAAAAGCTTCTTCACGCATACACCAGGGAGTAGCAAAGTCAGGCTCACCCACACCAAGTGAAATAATATCATCATGGCCTATAATCAGATCAAAAAATTTCCTGATCGGGGACGGCGGAGTTGTCAGAATTTTCCGCGAAAAGCGGTCTTCTCTGCTGTTCATGCACTGACTCCTTCCCTGCTGTCCTTTTTCTCATCAACATACACTATATCATTTTCTTTATATGTTTTGAGAACAAAATGGGTTTTTGTGCTTTTTACTCCGTTCAGGGTAGCGAGTTTTTCAGACACAAAAAAAGCCACATCTTTAAGGGTTTTGCCTTCAATAATCACCTGAAGATCATATCCGCCGGACATAAGATAAAGGGACTTCACCTGCGGAAACCGGTAAATGCGTTCCGCGA
Organism: Brucepastera parasyntrophica; assembly: GCF_022376835.1. Classification (GTDB taxonomy): domain Bacteria; phylum Spirochaetota; class Spirochaetia; order Treponematales; family Treponemataceae; genus Brucepastera; species Brucepastera parasyntrophica. The sequence goes on along the minus strand of NZ_CP084606.1, from coordinate 2,321,036 downwards.
GAGCGTCAAATCCATGCTCGCGTTCAGGCATAACCTGGATTTCAATAACAGCCCGGACAATATCTTTTTCAGCCTGGATTTTTTCCTGATTAACAATCGCCGTATATTTAAGAATAACTCCGTCTTTTTCCAGCTTGGCGATACAGGCGGCAACCTCTGCTACGGATTTTTTTGTCATTGCGGCAATATCTTCCGCTGATAAACGTGCGTCATTTTGTAAAAGATCGAGAATTTCCTGCATAGATGCCTCCTTGAATAATGCCAAAAACAAAAACGTTTTCGGATTTCTGACTGTATCAGTCAGAAATACTATACACAAAACAGGAAGCTTTGTCAGCAGTCAGGACGGGCCTCGGACGCAATTCCCAGAGGCCTTTGTTACGGAAAAAGGCCTTCCTGTTCCCCGGTTTTCCGGGCCCCTGCCAAGGAGTTGGGAAACTTACCGGATGCGGTGAGCTTCCCAACTCACGACACCGCGCTTTCCGCTTCAATCGCCGGCGTCTGGCCGGCAAACAGTAAAAACTGAGACATACATACGGTGATGTGCAGACCATTTTTTTTCACACAATATAATGTGTAAAGAATAACACATCTACACATTAGTATGTGTAAGACTGCCGTAACGTATTCACGGAAATACGCAGGCTGTTTTTTTTACACAATACAATGTGTAAAAAAACATATCCTACACACTGTATTGTGTAAGAATTTCTATTGGGTCCTGTCAGGTGATTTTTTCCGATGGAAAATGCCGGACTCCGGCGGGCCGTAAAATCAGAATTTCATAAAGTCCAGAAAACAGGAGTTAAACAAAGGATTATCCGCGAGGGATATCTGCTGGCTTGTCCCGGTTATTTTTTCAAAAAGCCGTTCAGGGACATATCCCGAGAGAACACCCGCGGCACCGGCCAGTGAAGTATTTCCGGCGGAAAAAATGCGCCCGGAAAATTCTTCCGGGAACAGTCCTATTTCCAGCACGGAGGATTCCCTCAGGTGGTATCCGAAACTTCCGGCAAGATACACGGCGGCAATATCGGAGGCGGCAATTCCGGCGGTATCCATCAGGACTTGGATACCCGCCCGGATAGCTGCCTTTGCCAGCAGGACCTGGCGGATATCGCCGGCGGTCAGCCGTATTTTTCCGGGGGAATCGAGCAGTATCCCCTGTCCGTCAAAACAGGAGCGGGAATACCATAGCCATCAATCAGACCGGCCCGGACTGACTCAGCGACAAAATCAATCACTCCTGAACCGCACAGCCCCTGCGGTCCGGAAATTTTACCGTCATTTTCAAAATACTCATAGACAAAGCGGTCATTCTCGAGTGAAACAGAATACACAGCGCCGGGGACCGTCCCTGTCCCGCAGGAAAGGCCGCCCTCAAAAGCGGGTCCTGCCGCCGCCGAACAGCATAGCAGGACGCCCCGGTACGACAGTACCATTTCGGCGTTGGTTCCTATATCAGCAAAAAGAACAGGTCCTTCCATTTCCGTAATATTCAGCGCAGCCAGGCCCGACACAATATCGCCGCCGATGAATGTGCTTATGCATGGCATAAGCTGTACCGGAACAGCATTAAGCGGGGAGTCCCGCTCTCCGGATTTAAAAATCTCGTCAAACCGTCCGGCCGGAAACTCAAGCCTGTAAGGCGTAAAGGGGGCCGTCCCCAGCCTGGCAACAGGCAGCCCAAGCAGAAAATGGTCCATAACCGTATTGGCGGCTATCACAATCCGGACAATTCTGTACGGAAGGATTTCCGCATCGTCAAGTATTTTTTCTATTCCCCGCAGTATATCAGACCGGAGCATTTCTCCGAGCCGGGTTTCCTTTCCTTCGGAAGACGCCTTGAGCCGGGAAATTACATCAGCGCCGAAATACCGCTGGCTGTTCAGGTATGAGTTCCCTGCAAGCACAATCCCTCCGGGAACTGCCAGTAATTGCATGGAAATGGTTGTTGTCCCTATATCAATAGCTATTCCGCAATCTCCATCGCGCGGTGCGGACTGTTCCCTGCGTATGCTTTTTTCTTTGCCGGAAAGCCCCGGAGAATGGATTTCGGGAACAGCAATTGTATGGCTGTTTTTCCCGGGCCGGCAAAAACAGGCCAGTCTGACGCCAGCTTCCAGTTCTTCAGTCCCGAGAAATTCCCTCTCCTTTTCAGCCGGTGCGGGAGGTTTCGAAAGAAAAGTTACACGGCATTTGCCGCAGATACCCTGCCCGCCGCACATGCCGGAAAAAAAATCCGGCGGCATCAGGGTATAGAGAGTGTCCTCACCGTTTCCCCAAACAACAAAGCGGTTCATTTACGGCCGGTCCGCCTGTTTCCACACATAGTACGCATAACATACCAGCGCAGCGATAATTGCAAAAGCCAGTACCGTCCTGAAACCGCCCAGGGGCATGGAAAATGAATACAGGCCATGGAGAATCACCGCAATAAAAAAATCCCAGCGGCCTTTTATTCGAGGCGAGGGTTTAATACCCTGCTGATCTGCGGCAGTTTTTATAGGTTCTATGGTATTAAACCCGAGACCAATTCCACGGGAGAGAAAAGCACTCCGCTGCTCTGCGGCGGAGTGCTTTATTTTACCCTGATACACGCTGTCATCAGTGCTTTTCCGCTCATGTCTGATAATCCAGTTTGCGGCGAGCAGGCCGCAGGCTGCATGGACCGGTACAGCGGTTATCAGGCGCAGAAAGGTTACGGACGGCGTCTGAAAAGCATAGGCAAGATTCTCGAACGCGGCAAAAGAAAGGGACACAAGAACAGCGTGAACAAAAAATCTTTTTACAGGCGTTGCGGAAGTTCCGGCAGAAAAAAACAGACGGCTGGCCGCCATCTTGCATCCTTCCTCTATCAGCGCAGTCTGCATTATATATATGAAGAATAACTGAAAGACAGGATCATCTTTTACACGCGGGAACCGCCTGAAAATAACGGCGAGTATAAAGCCCAGAGATACAGCCGCAATTACAGCAGCCAGCCCGCGCAGAATGTCAACCGCAGCTGTCTGAATGGTTATATATCCGGATTTTATTCCATATGCCGACCAGATGCATACCGGCAAAAAGGAAATCAGCACTATAAAAAATACATGCATAAATCCAGCATAGCGGGGCTTTGCCTTTAATACAAGCATATTTTTTTGTATACTTGAAAAATGGAAAAGAAAAAAGCGTAATTCTACTTGGTATAAAACACAGCGGAAAAAGTTCAATTGGTCCGCTGCTTGCGCAAAAGCTGGGCCTTCCCTTTTATGACACTGACAATATTATTGAAAAACTTTCAGGGTCCGGGCCGCGCGAATTATACACCATGGGCGGCGCTGAACTATTCAAACACTGGGAGCAAAAAGCATTTCAGCATATACACACAGAGACGGCTGATCGGGCCTCGGTAATTTCAACCGGAGGAGGTTTGTCGGATAACCCGGAAGCCCTTGCCTGTTTCAGAAAGGAAAAAATCACTGTGTTTATCGATACCTCTTTTGATATTCTCCTGAACAGAATAATCCGCAGCGCGGAACGGGACGGAGAGTTCCCCCATTTTTGCAGGGAAAAAATCCTGAACAAAAATTCCGAGGCCTGTATGACACCCGGAAAGAAAAATATGAGGAAATGGCAGACATAACAATAACGGCAGAAACAAAATCACCGGAGGAACTTGCGGAAGAAATCATGCGGATATATTTGAAGGAATAATCTTCTGGTTCCGGACGGCGGGAATCTCAGGCTTTGTTCTTCTGACGCTCCGGGCCTTTTACCGCGGAAACCAGAATCATCATCGGACGACGGAGCTCATCTTTCATCGCAGGGTCCGCCTCAAGCATATCGGAAGACGGCTCCGCCTCAACAAAATCGGTGATAATGAATCCGTTTGAAATGAGCGTATGCAGATATGCGGTGAGGGTCCTGTGATATTTGGTTATATGTTCTCCGAGAAAAACAGCGTCCCTCGGCCCTTCTGAAAAATAGTTATCGACCGGCCAGTGCAGAATAGCGCCGTCCGGACCATATATCCAGTCCTGACTGCCGTACGCGGTAAATACGGGATGTTCAGCGGAAAAAACAAAGACACCGCTTTCTTCAAGCCAGGAATACACCCGAGCGCATACATTTTCAAATGCCGGGATATAGTGGAACGCAAGAGAACTCAGAACAATATCAAAACTGTCCGGTTCAAATTCCGCGTCTTCGATCGCCGTATTGATATAGGTTATTTTCCGTGTGCCGGTTTTTTCTCTTGCTGTCTCCAGCATTTTTTCTGAAATATCAATTCCGACTACCGACGCCGCGCCGTGATCAGCCGCATAGATACAGTGCCAGCCGAAACCGCAGCCCAGATCAAGGACCCGTTTATTGGTAAAATCGGGCAGCATTTTTCTGAACTGGTGCCACTCGCCCGCGGCGGCGAGTCCGCCGGAAGACCGGGACATTTGCTTATATTGCCCGAAAAAAACAGGATCATCATATTTATTTTCTTTCACAGGATATCCGTATTTAACAAGAATGTGGCGGACAGGTTTTTCAGTCGCCCATACAGGTCCCGACAGCCCGCGCGGTCGCTATCATCCGGTGATCAAGAGGAACGCGTTTGATCCTGTGCGCGATCAGTTCGAGCGGAACGCCGACTATATTATTGTCCTGCAGGGCGACCATTTTACCGTAATCTCCCTGAGCGAGCATGGTGGCCGCCGCCGTCCCGAACTGCGAAGCAAGCACCCTGTCATAGGCGACCGGCGTGCCTCCCCTCTGCAGATAACCGAGAACAGTCACGCGGGCTTCCTGCCCTGTTGCTTCTTCAATTTCACGGGCGACCCGGTAACCGATGGAACCGGACATTTCGGCGCGGGCCTTCTTGAAGGCCTTTTTATCAAGCCCGGCTTCTTCCATGGAAAGAGCGCCTTCAGCGACAACAACAATTGAAAAGGTCTTTCCGCTTCGGACCCGTTCTTCAAGATGGTGCGCTATTTTTTTTATATCATAGGGAATTTCCGGAATCAGGACAACGTCCCCGCCTCCGGCCACGCCTGAATACAAACTCAGCCAGCCGGCCTTGTGTCCCATTACTTCAATTACCATAACGCGGTTATGGCTCGACGCGGTGGAGTGCAGGCGGTCAATAGCCTCCGTGGCGACAGTAAGCGCAGTATGAAAACCGAAGGTTATATCGGTTTCGGCAATATCATTGTCAATTGTTTTGGGGAGGCCGATAATATTCAGTCCTTCCTGTGAAAGAAGATATCCAGTCGTATTTGTCCCGTTGCCTCCGAGAACAACAAGGCAGTCCAGATTCAGTTTTTTATATGTCTTTTTTATGAGTTCAACGGCGCCCGGGCCGTTTTCATCATTCTGCCAGTTTTTGTCCTTAAACGGTTTTTCCCGTGAAGTCCCCAGAATTGTCCCTCCGCGGGCAAGTATTCCGGAAAATTCCCAGGGTTCCAAAACCCTGCTGTCATCTTCTATCAGCCCCCGGTATCCGTTTTCAATCCCGATAACCTTAATCCCGTACACGTCCATTGCGGTACGCGCAACTCCGCGGATAGCGGCATTCAGACCGGGAGCGTCGCCTCCGGAAGTCAAAATCCCGCAGATTTGTGTTACTGATTTTTCCATGCGATACTCCTGTACAAAGTCAGGCAGGGTCCAAGGATTATAAACGGCCGGCAGATGGCCGGTACAATATGATAAATGTACAGGAGCGTACTTTTATCATCCCCCTTTTGCGGAACAAGCCAAAGTCCGGAAACCGGTCTGTATACTGAAGCGATTTCAAAATCTGACATTTTGAAATCGCCGTTACTTTTATGATATGCGATAAACAGAATTATTGCAAACAAAAACGGCGCGGACAAAGACCTGACTCAGACAATTCCGTATTTATTCCTGCCTGGAATCAGCCGGGCGATTTCCGAAAAAACCAGATCCAGTTCTTTTTCAGCGGGCATAACACGTTCAAGCTTTATAACGGGACATGACAGCCCTTCAAGCCAGGCAGTCTCGCTTTCCGCGCTTCTCATATCCATTCCGCCTTTTTCATATTGCATTGCCCAGTCAATAAATTGCCGGCTGCTTTCATACATATCACCGCCGGACTCTATTCTGCCGCCGTAACGCTGCCTTTCCCTTTTCAGCAGTCTTTCCAGCCGCTGTCCGGGTTCAACATATTTGTAAATGGCAATATCAATACATTCCCTGATAAAATCGCCCCATCCAAGAGCGGAGCCGCTTAAAACCCAGGAATCATGTTCCGAAAGGGTTTTTCTGAGCAACAGGGTTCTTTCATTTATGTCCCGCTTCACTGTAAAGGGAGGATCCGTTTTTATCCAGAAAAGATCATCGGAATCAAACCATGGGACCTCATATTTTCCGGCGATAAGCTTTCCCAGAGTTGATGTCCCGGAACCGGAAGGACCAAGCAAATGTATTTTCAATTTCCCCCCGGGATCTTACCGGAATATCCGTATCAGGTTCAGATATCCGGAAATAGTCAAATAATTTAAATTATTTGACTATAATATACACTGGTAAAGGCTTTTTTAATATCTTTTTTTCTGATATTTTTACTATATATGAAATTACGATTTACAGTTTTGCTGCTCTATATATGTACTATGACAGGAATCCTCGCGGAAGATTTCTTTCTGGCAGGGACTGACGCGGGTCTCTACCGGATTAACGGAGCGAGAACGGATATGGTCTGGAAAATGCCCCAGATAAAGAAGATCCAGGCCGCCGGTGACCAATGGTTTTTTCTTACTGAAAAAGGTATTTTCCATACAAAGGATTTCATCACATTTGAGGAACGGAACACCGGGCTGCCGGTCAAGCTCATAAAATATATGGAAAACGGAGAAAAAAAATTCTCCAGCGAGGTCCAGGAACTGAAGGACCTGAAACTGCATCCGGCCAATCCCGATATAATGGTAACCACAACCAGAGAGGCAGTGTATCTGTCGCGGGATGGGGGAAAAACCTGGAAAAGCCAGGGCATGAGCGCTACCACGGCAGGCGCAAAATCAGTCTGCGTACTGGATCTTCCTGACAGCGAAGGAACTCCCCAGCTCACCATCTTTCTTTCCCATCCCATATATGGTATTTCCTGGCGCAGGCCCGATGCCGAAAAACCGGTATGGACTGATCTGAATGAGGGTCTTGAATCGGCGCCGACTATAAACTGGCCCGATGAAGTGGCTGATATCATTGCAGTTCCTGAAGGAAAAACTTTTGCCGTTTACGCCTCACAGACATTTATGCCCCGGATATACCGGCTTGACTGGAATGGAAACAAATTTATAAAAATCTGGTCAGGGGAAAATCCGGCCGATACCATTGACGGTCTTGCCGCCGGTCCGAAGTCCCTGGTTTTTTCAACCCTGAATAATCTGTATGAGCTGCCGCTGCCCGTAACACCGGGACAAGAAAAAGAGCCGCCGGTCCATCCTGTTCCCGACTGGAATACAATATTCAGGAGAATACCGGGGAATCTGCTGTCCGCGTGGGTTCCGGCAAAATATTCATACGGCAGGGGACCTCTTTCACTTTCAGAACTCTGGCTGCTTGATCCTCCCAAAAGTTCGTCCGCCTACAGTAAAACGGCGGACCTCAAAAAAGGCATCTATTTGCCTGTGTGGCAGGTAACAACCGATGAAGGTTTTGACAAACATATTAAAACCATTAAGGACAACAATCTGAATATGCTTGTCGTTGATATGAAGGACGATTACGGTTTCATCAGGTACAATACAAAAGACCCGCTTGTTCTGCAAAAGGGAAAGACGGGCAGAGGCATAGACCTCGAAGCCTTTGTCAAAAAGGCAAAAGAAAACGGCATTTATCTGGTTGCCAGAATTGTAGTTTTCAAGGACCGCGAACTGTCGAAATACGGCGGCGGGAAATATGCGGTCTGGGATCCGAAAGAAAAAAAGCATGGCAGGGATATGAAAATATAACCCAGAAAATAGAAGAACCCGCCGATCAGGAGTCTGATAAAAAGACGGAACCGAAAACGGAAATCGTCAGAAAATATTACGATGAATTCTGGGTTGACCCTTTCTGTGAAGAAGTATGGGAATACAATGTCGCCATATCCAAGGAGCTTATTGCCCGGGGTTTTGATGAAATCCAGTTTGATTATATCCGGTTTCCGACAGACGGCAGAAATCTCGGAGACGCAACATACCGGTGGCAGGACAAGGGGATGGACAAGGAAAGCGCGCTGATGTCTTTTCTTGCCTACGCGCGCAGGGAAATAAAAGCCCCGATCTCGATTGATATTTACGGGGCGAACGGCTGGTACCGGACCGGGTCCAGAACGGGACAGGATGTGGAACTTCTTGCCCGTTATGTTGATGTAATCTGCCCCATGTTTTATCCCAGCCATTTCGAGCAAACCTTTCTTGCCCAGAAACCCTCTGAAGAAAGACCGTACCGGATTTTTTATTACGGTTCATACAGAAATATTCTTCTGGCCCGGAACGCGGTTCTTATCAGGCCATGGACCCAGGCTTTTTATCTCCCTGTATCCTATGATAAAAAATATTATGACGGGGATTATGTCCAGCGGCAGATATTCGGCATACGGGATTCAATTAATCAGGGATATACATACTGGAACAATTCAGGGAGATATGAAGATATCCGTCCCGATATTGAAATGACGGCTCCGTATCCCTGGGAAATCCCGGAGGAATTTGCGGGTGTATCCATTCCCTTTTTCAGGGGACAGTAAAACGGATTTTTTCCGGAAAGGCCAGGAGAAACTAATGACTGAAGCGGCAGTAATACAGACAGCGGAATCCGCAGGCATTGCGGATACTATTTATACCTGGGGTTTGTCGGTAATTTCTTTTTTCCAGAGTTTCAGGAACCCGGCGCTCGACGCTGTTATGCGTTTTTTTACCGAGCTGGGCGGCATTATTCCTTACGTTCTTCTGTTATCGGTAATATTCTGGTGTGTGGACGAAAAGCGGGGGTTCAAACTGGCAATGACGGTTTTTATTTCCAATGGCGTCAATACAGCGCTGAAAAACTTTCTGCGGGTGCCAAGGCCCTACACACAGGACTCTTCCGTTCTGCGGTTTGAGGAAAAAGGGTTTTCCACGCCTTCAGGCCACGCGCAGAATTCGGCGGCTTTCTGGCCAACCCTGCTCTTTTCGGAGAAAAAAGACAAGCCCCGGAAAAAAGAGGCATTTGCGGTGCGGCTTCTGGTTTCAATTCTGCTTCCCCTTATCATTGGGCTGAGCAGAATTTATTTCGGGGTACATTATCCCTCCGATGTTATTTTCGGATGGGCGCTCGGCGCGCTTATTTCGGTAATGGCCCTGTTTGTGGTACCGGCGCTTGCCTCAAAACTGAAAACAAGCGGAATCGCGGTGGCTTTCCGCGATTCCTATGAGCAATACAGGACAGCGACCGGTAAAACCCCTCGTATGTATAAATTTATTCTCCCGGCCATTGCCTCGCTTGTTCTGGTTATTATCAGCGGGGGTGACAGTTCAATGGGAGGAATGCTGCTGGGCTTCTCCGCCGGGTATATTCTCCTGACCGGCGATCCGGCGCCCGCTGACAGCAGTGAAGATAAAGAAAAAAACAGGCGTTTTTCAGCCGCGAACGGCAGCGTTATCCTGAAAGTTGTAAGGACTATTCTAGGCCTTCTGCTGCTTGCGGGCCTGTATTATGTACTGAAAAAAATATCCCCGGCGAAACAAATTCGTGGTATAACCTGTTCCGCTTTATCAGATACGGACTCTGCGGGTTCTTCGCAAGCTGGTGCGCACCGAAACTGTTTTTGCTGCTCCGGCTGGCGTAGCAGTAAAACTGCCGTCCTGAAAATAATTTTTCACTGCCATGCAGGTCCGGAACAGAAGCAGCGGAGCAAGCATTTTAAGACAGACAATAAATTCCTACACAATATATTGTGTAAGAGCCAGAAAAGGTTCACCGGCTGAACACAACAGTTGGCTGAAGGTAAGACAGTACCAAAATCTTACACATTACCTTGTGTAAAAAATCAAATGATCTGCCGGGCAGAGATAATTTATCAGGAAAAGCATTCAAGACTTACACAATAGTATGTGTAAATAACAGAATCAGAACCGGTGTCATCCGGGAATATAATTCACTTACACATTCATCTGTGTAAAAACCTTCTGTCCGCAAATCCTCAGGCTGTTTCCACACATGACATTGTGTAAGAATGCGGCGTTTCTCATAGTCTGGCAGTGAAAAAGACACTAAGGCAAAAGGCATATCAGACTTCGGTCTTTCTTGTAATCTGGGCGCCCAGGGACTGAAGGCGTTTTGTCAGGTTTTCATAACCCCGTTCAATCTGGTATACATTATGGATGGTACTTTCCCCCCGAGCGCAGAGAGCGGCAATGACCATTGCCATACCCGCCCTGACATCGGGCGAAACCAGGTCTGAGCCGTGAAGGAGGCTGGGGCCTGAGACTACGGCCCGGTGGGGATCGCAGAGAGTAATGCGGGCCCCCATCCCTATAAGTTTATCAACAAAAAACATTCTGGATTCAAACATTTTTTCATGGATAAGAACCGTCCCCTCAACCTGGGTAGCTACTACCGTCATGATGCTGGTGAGATCGGGCGGGAACCCGGGCCAGGGCGCGTCGTCTATTTTCGGGACCATACCGCCTATGTCACAGTTTACCTGCAAAACCTGCTGGGCAGGAACCGTCAGCTCGGTGCCTTCAATGTCCCATCGGATGCCCAGCTTTCCGAACGCAAGCCGGATTGGCCTCATATCCTTCGGTTCAATATCGGTTATGGTTATGGTTCCCCTGCTTACAGCGGCAAGCCCTATGAACGAACCGATTTCCATATAATCAGGCCCTATCCTGAAATCGGTTCCATGAAGTTTTTTCACACCATCAATAATAAGAATATTTGAACCGCATCCGCTGATCTTTGCCCCCATGCTGCTGAGCATTGAACAAAGGTCCTGAACATGGGGTTCGCTTGCCGCGTTGGTAATAATCGTTGTGCCTTCGGCAAGGACGGCCGCCATAATGGTATTTTCAGTCGCGGTTACCGACATTTCGTCAAGAAAAATATCCTGGCCTATCAGCTTGTTTGCGGTAAAGCTAAACTGACCGTCTATGTCAACGCGCACGCCAAGTTCCGTAAGGGCAAGAAAATGGGTGTCAAGCCGGCGCCGGCCTATTACATCGCCTCCGGGAGGAGGGAGGACTGCCCTGCCCGCGCGGGCCAGCAGAGGCCCCGCGAAGAGGATCGAAGCCCGGATGCGCTGGGAAAGCGGAGAGGGTATATCGGTACGCGCGACATCTTTGATCTGGAGACTGTAAACGTTATTTTCCAGCTTGTTTACAGTCCCGCCCAGGGCGGTAAAAATTTCCAGCATAACCTGCATATCTTCAATTTCAGGCAGGTTCCGCAATATAACAGGTTCTTCGGTTAACAAAGCGGCGGCTATGCAGGGAAGTGCGGCGTTCTTGTTCCCGCTTGCCCTGACTGTTCCCTTTATCGGAAAGCCGCCTTCGATAATATATTTATACATTATTGTTCTCCCCACACTTTTACCAGTTCAATGAGGACCCCCACCATGCTGCCCATTTGCAGCAGGGAGGCCCATTCTGTCCTTGAATGAAAATTATGCCCGCCCGTAAAAATATTAGGCGTCGGGATTCCCATTTCAGTCAGCCTGGAACCGTCAGTGCCTCCGCGGATAGGCTTTAAATAGGTTTCGACCCCGGCGCGTCCGGCCGCTTCCTGCAGACGCGAAAGCAGATGGGGGGCGGCTTCGAGTTTTTCTTTCATATTAAGATATTGCTGGGACCGGGCGACCTTAATCTTTCCTCCGGGGAAACGGGCTTCAATGCCTCGGGCAATAACATCAATCCGGTCGAGCCGGGCTTCCATATTTGCGCGGTCGAAATCCCTGAGCAAAACGGAAACACGGGCCTTTTCTATGGTACCTTCAGCTTCAAGGGGACAGAAATATCCCTCATAGCCGTCGGTTGTTTCCGGACTTTCCTGCTGGGGCAGAGCGGAAATAAAAGATGCCGCCATAGTCAGCGCGTTGACCATTTTACCGCGCGCTGTTCCAAGGTGTGCGGCGATTCCGGTGAACATAAGGTCGCATTTCCATGCGTTAAAACATTCTATCTCCAGTTCGCCTTCCTGTCCTCCGTCCACTGTGTAAAAGGCCTTTGACCTGATCCTGTCCAGCGGGACCTTATCCATGCCGTGGCCTGTTTCTTCATCAGGTGAGAAAAGAATTTCAACGGGTCCGTGGGGGATTTCAGGATGACTGATCAGATATTCCAGCATGGTCATGATGCCCGCGATGCCTGCCTTATCGTCGGCACCGAGCAGCGTTGTTCCGTCTGAAGTAATTATCGTGTCGCCCCTGCCGGCACAGGAAGCAAGGTCACTGTCGGATTTGGGGTCTATGGAAAATCCGTCCCTGAGTATAATGGGCCTTCCGTCATAATTTTTATGAAACTGCGGTTTGACCGCGGAGCCGGGGGCCTCGCCCGAGGTATCAATATGCGAGCAGAGACCGAAAGTGAGGGATTCTTCCTTTCCCGGAGTCGCCGGGAGACGGGCCAGAAGATAGCAGTTCCCGTCCAGCTCAGCGTCTATAATTCCCAGAGACTTGAATTCTTCAAGGAGGGTCCGGGCAAACACCCACTGGTTTTCCGTTGACGGCATAATTCCGTTATCCGCATTCTGCGAATTACTCTGGCTGTCAATTGAAACATATTTAGTAAACCGGCGCAAAAGCGGTTCAAGCAAGTCCTTTTGTATTTCCATTTAATCGTAGATTACGATATTTCTCCGCCTCCCGTCAACTCGCTTGCTGTTTTCCTCTGAAAATAGTACCATATTAGTATGAGTTCTCTGCCAGCCTATCCTGAATTTGCGCCGTTATCTCTCGAAATGGCCCAGGAAATATCACCTTTTATGGTACAACTGCCGGACGGTATATCGGAATTGAGCTTCGCCGGATTATTTCTTTTCCGTAACCATTATAAGTACAAGGTCTCATGCAATAATGAAATTCTACTGATTTCCGGTGAAACTGCCGGGGAAAAGTTTTTCATTACGCCCTGTCTGGAAACCGGTTTGCAGACGGTGGGGGAACTGTTTGAAACCCACAGCTTCTGGAAACTTATTTCACCCTCATTTATCGAAAAAAACGGCGAAGCCATGGAAAAAGCCGGATATGTTCCGTTTGAAGACAGAAACAATTTTGATTATCTGTATCAGAGGACCGATCTTGCCAGCCTTTCCGGAAAAAAATTTCACCGGAAAAAGAACCATGTAAACGCCTTTAAGGCGATGTACCCTGACTATTATCTGAAACCGCTTGACCTGGAGACCCGTTCGGACGCCAGGGAAGTTCTGGAATTCTGGGGTACGCATGAGGAAAACCCCGATAAAACCGATTACCGTGCGGCTGGCGAAGCGCTGGATTTGCTGGATAAATTCCAGATGTCCGGCCTTGTACTGTATGTTGATAAAACACCTGTGGCCTGGACCCTTGCGGAAACAGTCGCCGGAGGACGTATAGCGGCGGTCCATTTTGAAAAAGCCAGGGTTGATTACCGGGGTGCCTATCAGGTAATAAATATGGAATATGCCCTTTCCCTCCCGGAATCGGTTGAATTCATTAACCGTGAACAGGACCTGGGCAACGAGGGCATGCGGCAGGCAAAAATGACCTACCGGCCCTGCGGATTTGTCAAAAAGTACCGGGTCAATAAATAATGGAAGCCATTATTTCCGTTCTCCTGCTGATCCTCTTTCTGGCGGGAGGTTTTATCGCCGCGAAAACCGGCCTTATAAAATATTCCCCTGTTATTGAACGTTTTTTTTCGGTAACACTGTATCTTTTGCTGCTTTCAATGGGCCTGCGCCTGGGCCAAAGCAGGGAAATTCTGGCAAATTTGCCCGTTGTCGGTTTGCTCGCGGTTAGCAGCGCTGTTTTTGCCTGCGCCGGAAGCGTGTTATGCCATGTACTCATGAAACCGGTTTACCGCCGGATTAACCGGGCCTCGGACAGGAACCCGCAGCAGCCGGACAAAACTGAGCCCGCACGGCCGGCGCTGCGGAAAAAGGCGCTGTTTTTTCTTGTCCTGAAAAAGCCCGCCATCCTCCTGCTGCTTGTATGTATCGGAACCGCAGTCGGCTATTTTCTTCCTGAAATTCCCATACTGAACGACGGAACGCTGAATGTATGGATTTTGAATGTGCTTCTTTTTTTAATCGGGATACAAATGGCTTCCGGAAATGAAAACCTGAAAACAATACTTTTGCGGCCTTCAATACTGATTCTGCCTCTTGTCACTGTGATTGGAACGCTCGCGGGTTCACTTGGAACCCTGGTTTTCAGCGGTATGACCCTGAACAGGGCTCTCGCGCTCGGCTCAGGATTCGGCTGGTACAGCCTTTCCGGTGTACTTATTTCAAATTTGGGGGACCCTCTGCTTGGGGCCGCTTCATTTTTATCCAACCTGTTCCGGGAAACGATAGCTTTTCTGTGCATTCCCTTTCTTAAACTGACCCGAAGTCCGGAAAGCAGCATCGGCATCGCAGGGGCAACAAGTATGGATGTTACGCTTCCTGTCATAACCGACACCTGGGGGACAGACGTTGTTCCGCAGGCCGTAATCCACGGACTGGTTTTGAGTCTGCTGGTTCCTTTTTTGATCCCTTTATGTATGGCTCTCTAAAAAGATCAGTTTATTCCGCACGACAATCAAATATTAAAAATCGGTAAAAATGTCCCCGCGCTCTGTTTTTAAAGGCTAAAAAGTTATACTATATAAGGAAAAGCAGGTATCTGCAAAAATGTTTTATTCAGTGAAAGATACTATAACAAAAGGAATATACAGTATTGTATATCCGGATTTTCGGAGGGATCAATGGAATTGATCAGCACCAGAAACAGCAAAAAAACGGTCAGTTTCCGGAATGCAGTACTTGACTGTATCCCGCAGGATGGGGGACTTTATGTCCCCGCTAATGAAGAGAATCTCCATCCATGGATTATGTATATGGACGAAAAAACGTCTTTTTCCTCGATAGCGGGAACATTGACAGCCGCGCTGCTGAAAGAGGAATTCAGTCCTGTTGTATCGGAACGCATTGCAGGGACCGCTTTTAACCAATACAGCCCCCTTTTGAGGCAGCTTGACAATAACTTGTACACCCTTGAATTGTTTCACGGCCCGACCGGGAGCCATAAGGATTTCGGAATTCACTGGCTGGCTTCCGCGCTTGAGCACATTCTTACCATGGAAGGCCGCAGTGCCATGGTCCTTGCGGCGACATCAACCAGGACAGGAAGGTCGATGGCGGCCGGATTCGCCGGGAAAAAGCATTTAAAAGTTGTACTGGTCTACGCAAAGGGAACTCTGACCGGAATTGAGCCGGAATATCTGGCCTGGAACGGCGGCAATATCTGGCCGGTAGAAATAGAAGGTACGCATGACGATGCGGAAAGCCTTGTCCGCGGGATTTTTACCGACAGGGATATTGTACTGAAATACGGACTGACTCTAGCGAATACCGCAAATATCGGACGGCTTTTGCCCCAGGTTTTTCCGTACATGTACGCTTTTTCACGTCTGAGAAAAAAGGTCGACGGGGATATTTTCTACGCCGTTCCTTCGGGGAATTTCGGAAACCTGGTTGCAGGGCTGTACGCCTGGAAATTTTCCCTGCCCGTCAACGGTTTTATTACCGACGCGACCCCGGCCATTTCCCGCGATATTTCCGGCCGCTGTATGGTCATGGATTCCATTGTGCCGCTTGATGAACGGGATTCGGCTGATCCGGCGAAACCGTCGAACCTTGAACGGCTTGAACAGGTTTTTGCCGTAAATCCCGCCCTGCTTGGAGGCCTTGTGTTTCCTGAGGAAATAAGGCCGGCGGCTGTACCCGATCTTATCTTCGAAGCATATAAAAAATACGGCGTCTTTTTTGATACCGCTTCGGCCACAGTATACGGAGCTCTTAACCCTATGAAAGATTACATCAATTCCGACGGGGGAACTGTGGTGCTGCTTGCAAAAGACCACCCTTTTTTCGAAGCAAACAGGATCAGAACGGCCTGCGGAGAAGCGCCCAAAATGCCCGAATCAGTAAAAGATTTGCATAATCCGGTACCCGGAATGAAATGTATCGCCGCGGAAAGCGCCGGAATCCGGAAAATTCTTGCTGAATTTGCAGGATGAGGCAATTTAAAAAATCATTCCTTGCATATACGGGAAATTGTGGTTATACTTAAAATATATTAGGAGAAGGGGGAAGTTATGGCCGTAAAATTGGACGGAGCAAAATTTGATACTTTAGAAGAATTAATTGAAGCATTATATCCTCTCTATTCCGATAAAATGTCTATGGAAGAATTCAGAAAATACGCAGAAGAAAACGCACAGCAATCCTGATATTGCCATTTCTATATATTTCCATAAAAAAAGGGCATCTCCCCCAGGGAAATGCCCTTTTCATTATTTTTTAGTCTTTGCCGGACCGGAATCCTTTTTTTCCTTTCCCGGATCCTTTATATCGGTTTTTGTCTTTTTTGCCCGGTATTCGGCAGTCACCTTGTCAGCCTGATATTCGGCCCCGTCCAGAATTTCTCCCATCTTTTTCCGCATATCAAGAACGCTCTTAAAATGGCCTTTTATTCCTTCGGGTGAATTATCCGCCGTTTTTTCACCGGGGATTCCGAATATCGCGGATAGAACTGTCAGTATGTTGATCATTTCTTCCGCCTGTTCCTTATTGAACCAGGTTATTCCGTCCCACTCGTTTAATCCCAGGAACTGGCGGGCCCCGTCATATGTAAATAGCGCGCCCATGATATCGGAGGCCGGAGCCGGTTCATTTTCCAGACCGGTAAGAACGCAGGTTGCCTTTACTTTCTGGAGCTGCCATAAAATATGGCCGCCGTTTTTCCCGTATCCCGACAGAATATCCGCCAGTTTGCGGTCAAGGCTCCACAGGTCAATCAGTTTGGTTAAAACCTCGCCGGATGCCTCGCTTCCTATAATCGGACGGACGCTGTACAGAATCAGTGTACAGGCCAGAATTTCGGGGTAATCGCCTTCCACAGGAAGACCGGCGCCGATTGTTTTTTCGGGATCAGTTCCCAGCCGCAGCAGCCGTTCAAGAGAAGCGCTGTACCATTCCCATACCGTAGCGGCGTCAGGTATATTTTTCCGTTTGCTGAGATCAATAATTGACTGTGCGCCGAATGCGCCGGAAATATATTCCCCGCATTTTTCAAAGAAGGCCTGCGCGGGTTTCTTCAGACCGGCGGTAAAAGCAGTAACACGGGTATCGAGGTCTTTGGCGTCTTTCATAAAGAGAATGTCACGGATCCCGTTAAAATACTCCGCGGAAGCCAGGCCGGCGAGCGCGGTATACAGGTCTTTCAGGAAAATGTTTTTAATTCCCATCTGGATATCGGTTATACCGGCGCCGTTAAGTGTTTCATACAGGGTCCGGTAATGTCCGAATTCATTATCATCAACCTCATAAATATTCATGAAAACCTGGGTCTGGAAACCGTTCAGGGAAGCGAATATTCCGTTATTCGCGAGTTCCCTGGTTGTACGCATAAACCAGAGCCCGGAACGGAGTTCCTGCATGATACAGTAACGGTTGTCGCGGACAGTCAGTCCGATTCCCTCGGCAAGGCCGCTCTGGACAAGGGTTTTTGAACCGTCAGCGTTCTTTATCGCGCGTGCGGCGGAAGTTTTTATCCAGCCGGTTGCCTGTTCGTATTTGTTGTTATACAGAACAAGAGCCCGCTCGTCCCCTACCCGGTTCGACCATGCAAATACATTTTCGTTAACCCGGCCGTTTTCATAAAAATCATACAGGAGGAAATTATCCACACCCGCAAAAAGATAGCGTTTTTTCATCAGGGGGAAGATTTCCCTGCGGTGCCGGTCAACCAGCCACTGCTTCGGCTGTTCATTCCGGTAAGCTTTCCGGTATTCCATTCCGTACTTTTCTTCGAAACCTTCTATCTGGCCGTGTCCGAACATCGGAAGCCCGGGCATGGCAACCATCATGGTACAGACACCGAAATATTTGTCATCATAGCCAAACTGTACTGCCGCGGTTTCTTCATCCGGATTATTCATAAAGTTGACATAGCGTTTCAGTATTTCGGAATCAAATTCTATTGTATTTTTGATAGTGTCCCGGTATTTGGCGTTATCTTCGCGTTTAAGCATATTCATGAACGCGGAATTATACACGCGGTGCATTCCCAGTGTCCGTACAAAGTACCCTTCCATCATCCAGAATGCTTCGGCAAGAAGCAGAGTATCGGGGATTTCCTTTGCGCAGCGGTCCACGACTTCTCGCCAGAATTCCTCAGGAATTCTGCGTTCGAATTCATCTCGGGAAAGCGCAAACTGCGAACGGCTCGCTATATCGCCGCCATGTCCGGGTTCGGGATACCACAGGCGCTGGATATGCTTTTTTGCCAGAACCATTGCCGCGTCAAACCTGATAATGGGGAAATTTCTCGCAACATGCATGATTTTCTGAATGACTTCTTCCCTGGCTTCGGGATTAAGGAAGTCTATCTGGGCCGTATCATTCCAGGGCATGCCGGTTCCGTCATTTCCGTGATATATATAGCGAACATCGCCGGTATGATTGTCGACCCGCTTGAAAACAACCGCGCAGTCTGAACGGGAATAGTAATGGTTTTCGAGGTAAATGCTTACCCTGTTGTCGCGGGACAGGTTTTCGCCATTGAAATCATATGAAGGGAACGGGCAGTCCCGGGTTTGCACAAAAAGGTCCGGCTTTTCGATGACCCATTTGCCGTCCATACCGGTATGGTTCGGAACCATATCCGAGGCCATCCGTATTCCCCGTTTCCAGGCGCGCATGCGCAGATTGTTCAGGGCTTCCCAGCCGCCGAGTTCCTCCGCAATATCATAATCGTATAAACTGTAGGCGCTGGCCGCCGCTTCCGGGTTGCCGCAGATCTGTTTGATCCGGGCGCTCGCGTAGGACCGTTCCCACAAACCGATAAGCCATAATCCGGTAAATCCGCAGGATGCAATGAAATCGAGTTCCTCGTCCGGAATCTGATCAAGCCGTGTAATCGGGCGTCCGTATTTTTCCGTCAGCTGGCTCAGCCAGACTAATGTACTTTTTGCTATAAGAACTACATTCGGCATCCAGTCCCGGTCCGGGCTGAACCGTTCATATTCCTTGCTTATATCGCCGAACTCATAGGGGGACATTTCCGGAGTCCCTGAGCCGATTCCGCCGCTCCATGAGGCTTTTTCTTCTTCCGATATAAGATCGATCCCGGAAAGAAGCCTGGAGAGCCATTCTCCAAGAAGATCCAGCCAGTATTTACGGATATAATCAAGCTGGCCCTTTAGATCATAGGGGGAAAACTCGACCGGCGCCTTGAGCATTGAAATCAGATCCCTGTTTTCGGGGCCGAACGGAGGTTTTTTTGCGGACCATTGCCGGAGAATATCCCAGGCCTTGAGGTAATCCTTGTTATTCAGCAGAACCTTATCCGTGAAAAGGGGATAAAATGGTTCAAACGCAGGATTTTCATTCGCGAGTCTGAGCAGCATTAATTCCTCGAGCGCAATTACCCGGTTTGAAATTCCGTCATCATCCGATTCCGCGAGCCATGCGGCAGGGTCCATTGAATTCCTGTAAACGGCGAGGGGCGGAAATTCCTTAACAAAGGCCAGCAGAATGGCGTCAAGTTTTTCCACGCCCAGTTCTTCTTCTATTGCTTCTATGGCTCCGCTGAAAAAAGTTTCGGAAACATCACGGCGGTAGAGGCGGCATACGTAATGGAAAATCTCGTCAATGAGCCCCATGGCATTCAGCTGGCCGGCTTTAAGGAAGCGGTCGGGATGCTTTGCTGCGTCTATTGTGTCATTGTATTTTTGCGCAAAAAGGCGGACTGCCTTCAGATTTGTAAAAATTACGTTTCCGCTCGAAGCAAAAAGTGTTTCGTCAAAGTCGCATTGCCTGCGAATACGGGCGTTAATATGGAATTCCATAAACTGTTTATCCAGGCAGGGTTCTGTTCCCACAGGTATGCATCCGTCAAAGTAATCACTGATCATTTTAATTACCCCTCTCATTTATTTTTCGCGCATGGCGTTCTTTCAAAACTGTTTGTATGGCGGAAATCAATTTGCGATTTTCCGCAAGGTTTTCAATATCCGCAGGAATCCTGTATGTCCAGTTAAAAAGGCTTACACTGCCCGGCACATTGATTCTCTCATCGTCAATTTCTTCCGAATAGTAATCAGGAACAAGCGAAAGCAGGTCCTGCAGAGGATAAATCAGGAGCAGGGATGAGGTCCGGGCCATTGTTTTGAGTACATACCCGGCTGCATCCGGAGTGTATTTTGCCCGGAACTTGTCGGATGATCCCTCAGGATAACCGTCATTCTCCGGCGGCCATGCGGCCAGGAATACATCAGGCCCTTCTTCCTGTTCCCACCAGCCCCTCACTGTGGACGAGTCATGAACAGATGAGGTCGCAACCGATTCCGGCGGATATTCCGCAAGGTTTTTGAAAGGCTGCCCCGGCTGATTCCACCAGCGTTCCCAGCGTATTACCTTTAAACCGAAAATTCCGTATTTTTGCAGAATTTCCGGAACACTTTCGGGAATGGTCCCGAGATCTTCGCCGCAGGCAAGCATATCAACGCTCCTGGTCAGTTCGCCAAGAAGTTCATCTGCCTGATCCTTCCAGAGTTTTTCATTAATGCACCGTTTCCGCCCGAATAAATCCTCGAGGCTGTGCTGTTCTTCATCCGAAAGAGTCTGCCACGCAGTTGTTTCATAATAGGTCCATATGGGTTCATACAGGGGTTTGCCATTATCATCACGGCCTGTTATCTGCAAAAGCCGGTTTCTCCAGGCTTTCATGAGTACTTCTTTTGCCGCTTCGGGAATATCGGCGTTTTTGATATCTCTGTCGTGCTGTATTTCCGGTTTGAATAGCCAGAGTTCCTCATTGCCGATACGGTCCATAAGTTTGCGCAGGATTCCATGAGTCCCGAGGTAGTCATAATTATTTACTTCTTCAATGCTGTAAGTGGGGACATGGGGTTCCGTTATCCAGCGCAGGCGGTCGCCGGCAAAACCCCGTTCAGCCAGCTCCCCCGCCGTTATCGGTTCATGAGGCGTCAGCCAGCCGAGGACGCCGGTAGTCTCGCCATACGGAATTGACCATATTCTGAAAAACCCGAGAATATGATCAATCCGGTAGGCATTATAATACCGGGCGCTGTGTTTCAGCCGCTGCTTCCACCAGCCGAAATTGTCATTCCGCAGATTGTCCCAGTTATATATCGGAAAACCCCAGTTTTGACCGAGCGGAGTCGGTCCGTCAGGAGGGCTTCCGGCGCGGAGGTCGTCACGGAAAAATTCCGGATTTGCCCAGGCATCGCAGGAATCTTCATTCATCATGATGGGAATATCACCCTTCAGGGCAATACCCTGCTCCGTGCAATAGCGGGCAGCTTTTGAAAACTGTTCATCAAGCCGCATCTGTATCCATGCAAAGAAAAGATGATCAGCCCTGAGTTCCTTGTTTTCCCAGCGTTTCCGTATTTCAGAATGACTCGGAGTCCGCATTGAATCCCATGTTTTCCAGGAAGCGTCAAAATTATGCCTCTTTAGGTTCATGAAAACCGCGTAATCTTCTATCCAGGGATTATCCTTGATCCATTTGGTCAATGAAGCGTCCGCGAGAATTTCCTTTTCATTTTAGTGAAGATTATACGGAGCAGGCGCAGTTTTTCTTCTCTTACTTCCGGATAATTGAAGTGCTTGTTTTCATTATAGTTTCCGCGCAGAACGCTTATTTCCTTGCCGAAAGCCTTTGCCTCGGGCAATTCCTGGAGCCGGATATACAGGGGATGCAGGGCAAAAGCTGAAAGAGCATTGTATGGGGAACTGTCGGTCCCTGTATCATTAACCGGAAGAAGCTGAATCAGATCAATATTCGCTTTTTTGCAAAAATCCGCAAAAGGAATTAAATCAGAAAATTCACCAACCCCGCAGCTTTCATCAGTCTTTAACGCGCCGACTGGGATGGCCGTTCCCGTCATTGGATGTTTAAATGTTGGAAATTGCATAAATCCTCCGCCGCAGAACCTGACTTGACTCCGTCCTTTTATCGTTGCGGACGGATTTCAGTCTCTCTTTTATCTGTATAAGTATAAATCACAAATTTCAAAAAGGAAAGCAAGAAAAAAAATACTGCATGCCTGACACAGATTTTTATGCAAACCGTTTTGCCGTCAGTCCCTTACGGATGAAACTATCTTTGCATTAGTATACCGACCGGTAGGTATACTGTCAATCAAAATTTGCTTTTTTTTGCAAATTCCGTTTCGCTAACGGCTAAATGCCGCTTTTTCTATTTAGGACAGGTTCAGTTTACCGGTTTTCGGTATCGCCGGCGTAACTCATTCCGGAATTCAGCGGCGAAAGGAAAAACGGAAATTGCATAACGGCGGCAATACCGTACCGTGTAAAGCCTCTTCGGGGATATGGATAAAATATTCCGGTTATAGGATTCAGTGGAAAACAATGTCAGAAGGAGGAAGGAGAGGTTATGTCCAGTCTGACGGATTCAGACAGCTATACACCATCTGATACCGTATTTATCAACAAGATCGAACATCAGCTCGTTATAAAAAGAAGTTCCTATCGGAAATAAAATCTTTGCATTTTCGGATAAAACATCATAGGCTTTTCTGACAGATTCTTCATTCCCGAGGTTTAAGCCAAATTGCATAGTATCTCCTGCATTCAGCTGCTGTCCGTTTTCGCTTACCGCAAGAATTACCTGATTATCCTTGACTATTTCAGTATGCATATAGGTATCATCATCGTTTGGATGATTATATCCAAGTTCAGCTTCAAATGCGGCTGTATAAAATCTGACAGCTTCCTTGCTTCCTTTTACATAGGCTGTAACTGATAATTTCATGTTTCCTCCATAATTTTCATAGCGCCATTTTTTACGGCACATTGTATACTGCATCAGCGGAAGTCCGTGTCTTTGGAGGATGAAGAACTCCGGTTATCCTGGGGCGGGATATACAACAATATTATCAGTTAAAACAGTTTCTTCAGGGCATCCGCAGCTTTCTTTCCGGCCTGTTCCGCCGCTTCAGCAGCGGCTTCTTTTGCGGCGTCCGTATACACAGCCGTTTTTTCTTCAACCATTTGTTTTATCCTGTCGTTGATCTGGTCCTGCTCGGATTTCAGTTTGGAATCAAGCTGCTGCAGACTCGCGAGAGATTCCTTTGCTCCGGAAACAAGCTGATTAAACTGGTCGATTTCCGAAGAATAGGCGGCTTTCTGTTCTTCAATATACGCATTTATTTCTTTTGTGATTTCCTGGCGGACCTTATCAATCTGCCTGTTGAGTTCAGCCTGAATGGACTGCGCTATTACATTATCCAGCCCGCTGCTTATTTTCAGTTTGAAGGAACCCGAAGTGTTTATGGTAACATCAAGGTCCATATCTATGTTTTTAATAGCGCCAAGGACATTCTGGTATATCTCGGATAAAAACGCAGGATCAAAGGGTTCGACCTGAACCTTTGCGCTCATTATATCCACGCCGGAATGGATGGAAATAGTTCCTCCCGAAGCATAAACAGCCTTTCCGTCCGCCTGAAGGATACCGGCAACAGAAGGGACCCCGACCTGTCCTGAAGAAGAAAGATTGACAGGGTAACCGGAAAAGTCAAAAGAAGCATCGACCGGCTCCGCTGCGTTTGTCCTGAGGTCAACCTGTCCGGAAAGATCCAGCACTTTTCCGCCGCCGGCCACATTGACCAGAGCCGATATCGGCTTATTAACAAGATCAGCGTCACTGGTTACGTTCTGCAGCAAGCCGCCTCCGCTGATTCCGGATTTCGCATTAATAATGGAAAGCTCTATGTTTTTCAGATGAACATTCGGGAATACAAGCCTGCCGTATGTAAAGGTCCGGCCGGGAAGCCGCTCCAGAGCATTTGCCCTCTTTTTCAGGGATTGTTTTTTTTCTTTTGTTTCCTTCGCGGTTTCATCTTTTTGCATGCTGTTTTTTACTTCACTCAGAATAGCAAGGCCCTGCTCCAGATAAGGATAGTAATTCCCCAGCGTACTCATTACAAAGGTTGAAGCAATATCGGAAATCAGGTTTTTACCGGTTTCCAGATTTATTGATTTAACGGAATTGACTACATTGGTTAATCTCGCGGTGTCCGCTTTTAAAGCAGCCTCGGCTTCTTTTGAAAGAGAGGTGACCAGTTTCGCGTCCGAGTCTATATCCTTAGTCAGCTGCTGCGCCAGATTAATTGAGTCTTTAATAGTGGTTGAGGCGGACTGGATGGTTTTCAGCGCTTCCTGTGCCTCTTCAACAGTAGAGATTGAATCAAGCTTTAATGAAGAAACGGCCTGTCCCTGGGCAATGGCCTCATTTACCTGCGCCTGAATATCCTTCTGGCGGTCCTGCCATTTTTCCGTCAGTTCGGGAACGGTATCGGTTATTTTGATAATAACATCAGGCGACAGCATGGCGTCTTTTTCTTTTTCAATATATGCCATGGGATCAAACTGTTCCTTTATCGCATCAAGGCCCGCGCTTACCGATACTGCCGATTTTACATTATCAAGTTCATTCTGTATGGCAAGCATAATCGGGTTTGGTTCGGGATTTTCCTTTTTCTGTTTTTCTTCATTTTTCTTCTGTTCTCTCGGAGGAAGAGCCCCGGACTTTGTGCGATCGGTATTCCAGGTCACACCGGTTAATTCAAGATTTTCGGAAACGAGCTGCCCTCTCGTAAGCGCAAGCAGATTAAAATACAGTTCAAACCGTCCGACTTCAAAAAGATTTTTCATTGGCTGGTTTTTATCCGCGACTGCAACGCCCTCCATTGTAAACTTTGTATTCAGAATATCGAAATCCAGGTTCTTTATTTCACAGCGGGCGTTAAATATACTTTCCATCGCGCCGGTTATGACACTGCGCGCAATAACATTTCTGAAAACCGTCAGAACAAGACATACAGCAAGGACACAGATAAGGGCCGCAGCAATAGCCATAATATTTATCCGCCCTTTCTGGCGTTTAATGTCCTTGGCTATTTTCGAGAGTTTCCTTACCTCGTCTTTTGAAGTGATCATGGTTTTATCAACATGATAAAACTGCTTGTTTTTCTTTTCATCGGTTTCAAGTACAAAAATTTTCTCTATGAATTCCTTGTCCGCCGGGACATACAGCTTTTTCAGGATCTTTTTATGAAACTGTTTTTCCGAATATTTCTTTTTAAAGATACCGGGGACTTTCACCTTAACCGGCTTTTTTTCTTTTTTTTGAGGTTTTTGCAGTTTCTTTTTTTCTTCTTTATCTGTACTCATTTTAACCTCTCTTTATATCGCCGGCATTTACTATTTGCTTGATAATGGGAAGCTGGAAAAAAACTTGACAAATTTACTCTGGGAGATTTTCGGCTGAAGCACCTTCCTGTATTGCACAATTAATGCTTTAACGCCGAAGTACAGAGGTATATACAGGACAACTCCTGTCACAAAAGCCCCTGCGACTATGGTATTATTAAACCCGGTAAAGGCAACAAAGGGCGTCTGGTATAAAACGGTATAAGCCGGCTGCATCGGGCCAAATGACAGGACCGCGTATCCGATACTGTCCAGCAGAGAATCTGCGAGGGGAACAATAAAACTGAGGAGTATCAGCGATATAAAAAAAGCTCCCTTATTAACCCTGATAAATAAAACCAGACAAAAGAGGAATATCCACAGAAGATTCCCTTTCGGAACGAGCGCCAGAAGAAAACCCAGCGCGACAGCGTGGGCTATGTCGCCGGGATGTGCATTGGCATTCAAAGATCTGAAAAATAATTTGATATATTTAAACATATATTTCTCCTGTCAGCAGACAAGGGATTGGTCTTGCCGGAAAAAAACCGGCAAAAAAAGCATTTTCCGGTTTTGCAGATTTTATACGCAGAAGATATATCCGGAAAAAACGCATCATAATAGTATTATATTATATCAACAGCCGGGATTCCGCAAGATTTTCCATTTGGAAAAACCATGTCCCGGATAATCAATAGCTGATAGCTCCCAAATCAAAGGCGACAAAAGGCATAATGTCCTTTTCAATGCTCACATGGACGCCGGCGCGAAGGGCCAGGCCAAAAGCGCTGCTGACCCTGATTCCGCCTCCAACCGAAACATTCCAGTGAAATGTCTCTTTAACATCAATATCCGTGATGCTCTGTATTACGGCGCCGACGGCCCCCTGAATCAAAATGAATACCGGCAGTGTAAATCCTTTGTCGCTCCAGTTAGGCTTGAATTTCACTTCGACCCCGAGGCCGGCAACGTGACTGCCTATCTGCTCGGTTATTTTAAGCGGTCCGGGAAATAAACGGCGGTCAGACAAATCGGGTTTATAAAAAACCGGAGCGGCGAGAACATTACCGAATCTTTCGCTGAAATCGGTGCCTCCTTTCCACATCAGGGAAAGTGAAAAGGGCGTACCTATCGGCAGAACAGCTACGCCCTTTGTGTTCAGCGTATTAAAAAAATGGCCAACCGTCTTTGTTTCCAGTGAAATCAGATAATCCGCGGACATTGAAATTCCTTTTGTCGGGAAAATAGCCGCGTCGGTCCTGTCAATCGAGAAGCCTGCCGTAAAAATATTCAGATTGTTTTTATAGCTGCCTTCCTCGGGCAAACCCGGCATTTCCTGGGCTATTATATAGCGGAAATTCCATCCTGCCCGGAACTCTATTACCGGAACGGGGTTAAAGGCAAGATCAACGCCGGTATTCAGCGAAATTGTCTGGTATTGATACCCGACAGACCGGCCGGTCAGACGTGTGATGAATTCCTGGCTGTAGGTGAAAAAAGGACTGATATAAAATTTCCGCCCAATAGGCTGAATAAAACGCAGATTGATGCCCGGCGAATCAAGAACTTCGACATCGGCAATCAGCTGGGAGTCCGTATTCGTCAGGCCGTACAATACGACCCCGGGAATAAAATCCACATTTCCCGTTATTGATGATGCAAAAGTGGTTTCATACAGAAAGCTGACTCTGATCGCGTGTTTTTCATGGATTTTTCTTTCCAGCCGGACAATAAGCGGGTATCCTTCCTCCTCCGAATTGCGATAAACCCGTACGGATCTGTACCGGCCTGTTTTGTCCAGCTGCGTGAAAATTGCTTGAATTATTACTGTGTCAGGGACCTGTCCGGCAAGCGGAGCAAAAATAGAATATATTGTCTTGCGGTCACTTTCACTTGCGCCGTATATTTTTATTGTTTTCAGCGGCGGCAGCCTGGCGGGAAAAACATATATTTCGTTTTTCGGATTTTCCGAATATGCCAGAAGAGACTGATACAGGGCCTCCAGTTCCCCAAGCTGTTCCCGGGCGGTCTTTTCACCTACTTCGGCAAGTCCCGTTACTTTCTGGAAATCAGTTTGGCTAAAATCCTGCACATCAACGGAAAAAAGAATGTCGGCGTCTTTCAGCTGAGGAGTAACATTTCCTCTGATGAATATATTGAGCATATTGCCCAATGTTGAAACAGGGGACCGCTCAAGATCTTTCGCACTGAGCGGTTTTTTACTCAGCAAATCGACAGCGATAATGATATCCGCGCCCATTTCTCTTGCCACGTCAATAGGGAGGTTATCGACGACCCCGCCGTCAATGAGATAGCGGTTATCAATAAACCAGGGAGTAAAAACACCCGGAATACTCATACTTGAACGCATTGCGTCGGCAATAAATCCATCGGAAAAAACAACCCGTTCGCCTGTTTCAAGATCAGTCGCGACCGCCCTGAAACGGCGGGGCAGTGAGTCAAAATCGGCGGGAGCGGGAATCCGCAGTGTGAGTGCATCAAAAAAGCGCAGCAGATTGTAACCGGGAAGGATACCGCTGTTCAGGGAAATCCCGTCCCGGTTAAAATTAATCCCGAAGGCATAGCGCTTCTTGTCCTGGATTTCAAGAAAGGAAGTATTCCCGGCAACGGAACTTTCAAAGAAAAGATTTGTCCAGTCAGCGCCCAGGGCGATTTGCCTGATCTGGTCCGATGTAAACCCGGCCGCATACAGCCCGCCGACAATGGACCCCATACTGGTACCGACAACAATATCTATAGGAATACCGGCTTCTTCGAGAACCTTTAAAACCCCAATATGAGCAAGCCCCCACGCGCCGCCGCCCGCCAAGACCACCGCTATTTTCGGACGTTCTTTTTCCTGCGCGGATAAAGAAAAAAGAAGGGTCGCAAAAAAGATCCCGAAAAGTATCTTTTTAAAAATTGCATTATATTCCATAATATGTAGTATATGTATTTTAGGAAAGAAATTCAATTTTATTGATTTTCAGGAATTTAATCGAGGCGAGGGGTTAATCAGCCTGCGGTTGGTTCTGTAAGGTATGTAATAGCCTCTTCCGCGGCCTGCGAATACCCCTCTGCTTTGGTATTAAACCCGAATCCAATTCCACGGGAGAGAAAAATACTCCGCTGCTCTGCGGCGGAGTATTTTATTCCGGAACTTCAGTCCTGGGGCGACAGATTCAAAACAAGCAGAGATCCTTTTTCACTGAAGCCGGTGCGGCGCAGCACAGAATGGAAGAACACAGGCATTACCGGATTTGAAAAAATAATCCACTGATATTGCATACCGCCCCAGTAATGAACCGTTCTGTTGAGAAGCTCTGTGCCGATTCCGAGTCCCCTGAATTCGGGAAGTACGCCAAGCCAGGTAATATGCACGGAAGACGAACTTTCTTTAGGGATCGGCGCCGATGTGGAAGCCGCGATAATTTCACCTTCCGAGGTTTCCGCAACAAGGATTTTCTCGGAACCTTCATCTTTCATGGTAAGCCTCTCGGCAATTTCCAGCACTGCATCGGTTAAGCTCCGCGGAAAATCATTATTGATCTGCGCATTTATAACAGAAAACATCCGTGAAAGAGCAGCCGCGTCATCAGGCCGGAACGGCCGGAACAAAAAATCCTGCACCAGTATTTCCTCCGTCTCCTCAGGTTCGGGGCCGAGTTTTTCAACTCCCCAGAAGTCACATAATGTATTATACCATTCAAGGACAATATTTTTCATTTCAGCGTCTTTGAACTGGAACCACAGCTGTTCTATTTCCGGATGTTCTCTCAGAATATTCTTGAAATTCCGGAAAACACCCCGGCCTGAAGCAAGAACTGAGCGCAGCTTGTCCTGTATTACGGGATTATGCGCACGGGCAACAAACCGTTCCATTATTCTGAAACCCTGCGCGGAATCCCATTCCGGAATCGCGTAATAGCGGTCGTCCTTCATTGAAACAGCAACTTCGGAAGCCAGAATACATATCAAATCTACAGAATCAAAAAGGAAAACGCCGGACTGGTCTTCCATCGCAAAGACAATTTCATCGGTGATTTCAGGAGTCAGATCGAATTGCATATGTTTGATTTTATCACAGTTTATTTGTATATTCAAAGACAAAAGCAAAACCGGACTATTTTTTATTATGGAGGTTAAAAATGAGTACAATTGCGTATATTGACGGACGGGAAATCCTTGATTCAAGGGGCAATCCGACGGTAGAAGTAGATGTATATTTGAACGATGGCAGCCGGGGACGGGCCGCGGTTCCTTCCGGGGCGTCGACCGGGGAACATGAGGCGCTGGAACTCAGAGACGGCGACAAAAAACGGTATCTGGGCAAGGGTGTACTTACTGCTGTTGATAACGTAAATAATGTAATTTCGGATGAACTCGACGGAGAAGACGCGCTGGACCAGGCCGCAATTGATAACGCCCTTCTGGCCCTTGACGGTACCCCGAATAAATCTAAACTGGGTGCAAATGCCATTCTCGGCGTATCCATGGCAACAGCCCGCGCGGCGGCGGACTCTCTGGGTATTCCCCTGTACCGTTATCTCGGCGGGGCCCACACACTTCTTTTGCCGGTCCCCATGGCGAACATAATAAACGGCGGACGCCATTCAGACAATAAGGTGGATTTCCAGGAATTCATGGTAATGCCGGTCGGCGCGGGCTCCATGCATGAAGCGATCCGGATGACAGCGGAAATATTTCACTGTCTGAAGGACATTCTCAAAACAGCAGGGCATACAACCGCGGTCGGCGATGAGGGCGGATTTGCCCCTAACATCGGTAATGAAGAAGCCCTTGAATTTATCATGAAGGCAATTGAAAAGGCAAACTACAAACCAGGCGACGATGTTATGATCGCGCTGGACTGCGCTGCTTCGGAATTGTATGACGCCGGCGACAGAAAAGGATATAAATTCTGGAAATCAAACCCCGACAAACTGTTCGGGGCGGAAGAAATGGTCAATATGTATAAAAGCTGGATCGCAAAGTATCCGATTATTTCCATAGAAGACCCTCTGGACCAGAACGACTGGGAAGGCTATGTTCACATGACCAATGAACTCGGCTCAAAAATACAAATTGTCGGGGACGATTTCTTTGTGACGGACACCAAACGCCTTGAACGGGGGATTAAAGAGGGAGCCTGTAATTCAATTCTGATTAAACTGAATCAGATCGGAACGGTCACCGAAACCATAGACGCCGTCAGAATGGCCCAGAAAGCGGGTTATTCGGCTGTTATCTCCCACCGTTCGGGAGAAACTGAAGACACCTTTATTGCGGACCTTGCAGTAGCCCTTGAAACCGGGCAGATAAAAACAGGATCAATGAGCCGGAGCGACCGGGTCGCAAAGTATAACCAGCTGATCCGCATTGAAGAAGAACTGGCGGGTACCGCGCGGTACGGCGGAAAGGAAATCTTCTCTAAGTTCAGGAAGTAATATTCAACAGGGATTCCGGATATCCGGAAAAAATAAAAAGCACCCCGCAAACCGGGGTGCTTTTTTTCTGCAAAAAAATATTATACGTACAGAATCTACGGGAGATCGCCGCGGGTCGTTATCATACCCGAAATAAGACCATAATCCTTTGCCTCCGCGGCATTCATCCAGAAATCGCGGTCCGTGTCTTTTGAAACCTTTTCAAGCCCCTGCCCCGTCTCTTTTGAAATAAGTTCGTTTATCTTTGTCCGCATTTTTTCCAGTTCAAGAGCATGTATTTCAATTTCAGTAGCAACACCCTTTATTCCTGAAAGGGGCTGGTGAATAAGAAAATGGCTGTTGGGAAGCCCGAACCTCCGTTCCCGTTCAGCAGCAAGCAGAATAATTGAACCTGCGCTGGCAACAAGACCCATACCGATAGTATACACCGGCGCATTTATAAACCGGATCATATCAAAAATTGCATAACCGGCGTCAGCGTCTCCGCCGGGGCTGTCTATAAAAATCTTAATCGGGTCACTGGAATCAGCTTCCATCACCAGAAGCTGGCGCACGATCCTTTCAGCAAGGACCTTGTTGATTTCTCCGGACAGAAGTATCTGCCTGGTATCAAGAAATTTCCGGGAAACAATATCCTCAGGCTCTCTGTTCCTGCCGTTTTCTTCATTTTCGTCGTCGTCTTCATTCCAGAATATCACATCTGTATATAATGAATGCATTCACATCTCCTTTGATACTGTCTGGCTGTAATCCTATAAATAAAAATATTTCAGTGAACATAATGTACTAAAAAACTGAAAATAAGTACAGGGCACCCCTGAGCAATGTCTTGATTCCCTCGCCTCAAGCTGGTATTGTGAATATTCAGAGCGAAATACCGGCGATACGACCCGAATCCCCGTGGTTTTTATTTTTGATAATATAAGGAAGCACATCTTGAATTCTCAGGTTTCAGATAAGAGCGAAATACCCGGAGACGAAGACCCCTATGTCCCCGATATCGGGATCGAGTATCCCAGTGATCCCGATGAACGCATGCTGTCAGCAAAAGACAATATACCCGTAGAGGTTGATGAAAACTATCCCTTTCTGGATAAATCTTTGTGGTTCAGAATAAAAAGCGCGGTAATTTATCTGGGTATTTTTACCATTGTTTTTATTCTCAGCCCTCTGAGGTACGGGCTGAAAATAAAAGGTAAGGAAAATTTGCGGAAAAACCGCAAACTGTTTAAAAATGGGGCGATAACCGTATCAAACCATGTCCTGAGGTGGGATTTTTTATGTGTCCTGCAGGCCGTAAAATACCGCAGGCTCTATTTCCCGGCCTGGCCGGGAAATCTCGGCGGCCCGGACGGGGGGTGATACGGCTGGTCGGAGGCATCCCTATTCCTTCAGGTTTTCATGCAATGAATAAATTCAATGAAGCTTTTGATGAACTGCACAGAAAGAGAAAGTGGTTTCATGTTTTTCCGGAAGGCTGTAACTGGCCCTATTTCCAGCCGATACGGCCGTTTAAAAGAGGGGCTTTTACATTTTCACAGCGCTATAATATGCCTATAATACCCATGGCTTTTACCTATCGGAAACCGACCGGTCTGTTCGCTTTATATAAGGGAAAATATCCCCTGATAACACTCAATATCGGAGAGCCTATTTTTCCGGATATAACCCTGCCCCGAAAAGAATCAATCATGCGGCTGAGGGAGCAAACCCACAAAAAAATTGTTGAACTTGCCGGTATTAAAAACAATCCCTTTCCCAGTGAAGGCGATTAAAAATGCAGTCCTTCGTGGACAAGTGAAAGCGTCTCGGCGTACTGCATAAGTTCATCATACAACTGGTCCCAGGTATACAGCGGTATACCATCGGAAATATCCGATTTCTTTGTCTTATGCGTTTTTATGCGGATAAATCTCATGCCGCAGGCAAGGGCTCCTGACCCGTCTGTGTCCTCACGGTCGCCGATAACCAGGGTATCCTCACAGGGACTGCCAAGGGCCTGGGCAATGCTTATAAAGGGCCGGATCGCCGGTTTAAGGGCGCCGAATGTTTCCGGTCCGTATAATTTGCCGCAGCGGTCGGGAGGAAGGCCCAGCGCGGCGAGGCGTTCCGCGGTATCGGAGTAGTCCGAATATACCGCGAATTCAATGCCGGCCTGACGGAGCGCGTCAAACAGGCTTAAAACTCCCGGACGGGCAGTATAGTGTTTTTCCAGAGTCCGGTACATGCGGGGCATATATTCATTAAAATACCAGTTCCGCGCGCTTTCTTCCGTTTTATGTGTATAAATGGCAAGCTGCTTAAAAAAAGAATCATAATAGGCTTCCGGCGAATAAAAATCGCACCCCTTCAGTTCTCTTCGGACCGTCCGTTCGGCTTTAATAACAAAGGCCTCGGAAGGCTTTGCCATTACCAGATGAAACGGCATTCTTTTAAAATCATACAAGGTTCCGTCCAGATCGAAAATGATCGCTTTGACGCCTATGAACACTTTTCCCATTTTTTACCCCGTTCAAAAACTATTTATCATCGAGCCGGTTCCAGGCCGGGAAGGCCTGAAAAGGCTCTGTACACCCGGAAAGATATGCAGGACGGCGTGTGCCGGCAGACCTCTCCGGAAGGTTATGTTACACAAAAAATCTCATTTTACCAGTTCTTTGAACATCTTCTGCCGTTTTTCATCCTGCATCAGCAAATTCAGTTTGAACTGACCGTCCCGGTATCCCAGATCTATACATTTCGCCTTGAATGTTTCAAAGGATTCCGGCTTCAGCAGGTAGGTTTTCGGATCAAGCACACGGTGGGAACTGCGTTTTGATTCATATTCAACGTTTTGTTCCATCATATGTTTATCGACCAGCCTGGTGAATTCCTCAGCCTCAGCGTGGGTCGTATTCTGGTCGGCGAATTCATAATAGAAATGGTATATGGAATTGCCGACATCGGCAAACCCGACAAAGAATTTGACCGGTTTTTTTGTTTCCTTTTCCGCGGCATGGACAGCTTCAATAAACTGCCGTTCATGCAGTTTTTCTCCGGTCATGGATACAATTCCGTTCACTTTCTGAATAAAACTGATTGTGGGGAATTTATTATAAAAACCGGTCACTTCAACCAGGTCATTCATGTTGTACCGGTAAAATCCGGAAGAAGTAGTAACGACAACGCTGTAGCGTTGTCCCTTTTCAACTTCATTCAGCTGGAGTATTTTCGGGTTTTCCTTGCCGATTTCTTCTTCAGGAATGAATTCGAAATAAACCTTGTGTCCGAACATAACGGTGTCTTTTGTATTGCTCTTGAGTACAACACCGGCGCGGCATTCGGAAGAAAAGTAGCTGAATTCATGGAATACGGAAGTCTCGGGGAAAGAATCCTTGATTTTCTGGAAATATACGTTCGTATTACCGCACATCCAGATATTGACGACCTGCATGTTCGGCCAGTAATGTTTCGGCAGTACGGTGCCGTATTTTGCCTTCAGATCGCGGAGTTCCTGTGCGCGGGCTGGATTCGGCGTAATTTTTTCCTGCAGGGCGGCCCTGATATTATCCGGAATATCGAATTTCTGGCTGATCGTGCCTTTTTCTATATCTTCTACATAATCATCATAAAATTCATTCGCATTTGACTGCATTTCAATAAGGGTGCTCGGGTTTGCCGTAATAATAAGATGGACATCCCTGGCAATACCCATACGCATAATAGCGTAATAGCGGGCCTTGTAATCGGAAATATGGAATACATCGGCCGGCGCGGTATGTATAGGCTTCATGAAATTCGGGATGTCCCGCTGGGACACGCCGGAAATCGATCCGAAAACGGTTCCATCAGGCGCGGTCCCTTCAATGGCCTTTCCGACAATTGAAATCGCAGGGCCGTCAAAAGCTTTCGGCTTGTTTTTCAGAAGTGTATAAAACCAAAGGCGGTTCATCGCATTGTATACTTCATCATAATACTGCTGTGTAATGGGGACCCATTTCGGTTCGCTTGTGGTACCGCTGGTTGTGGCGTACATTTTCGGCTTGCCGGGAAACAGAACATCAGCTTCGCCGTGTTTATGCCGTTCCACATAAGGCCTCAGATTTTCATAATCATTTATAGGCACATTTTTCTGGTACAGATCAAACAATTCTTCGGCTGTTTTAGCTTTCAGAATTCCAGCAAAATTGTGTTCTTTTCCGTATACCGTGTCCTTGTTTGTTTCCAGGGTACTGCGGAGTCTTTTTTCCTGCGCGGCGACAGCGTTTTTTGACGCCTTATTTAATTCGCGCATTCCTTTTTTACCAACGATAGACAGACCTGCCTTGATTTTCCAGGCGCCCGGGGTCTTTGGCTCTTTCATTTTCGCTCCTTGACTTTTAGATAAAAAAAACTACTTGACAGCAAATATAATAGCATAATTTTTAAAAAAAACAAAAATTAACGTAAAACTTTGCTTTCGCCAGTTTTTGGTAGAGAGCAATAGTATATGACACTATTGCTCTTTTTGTATATTACCATATCTGTTTCTATAATAAAAAAAACAATTACCCTTTTGGTTATGTTTTACAGAGTAAAAAGTTTCCGCCTCAGAAGGCGGCATACAGATTAAATGTTTTTATGCCAATCTGGACAGCGGAACCGCCGGGTATTTTTTCAGGCTGTCCCTCTTCAAAAAAACCGGCGCTGTCTGTCACGAGGTGCCAGGAAGAATCTTTTTGTTCCGGAAGTATAAATGAAAAAGCTTCTTCTCCGGGATTTACAACAATACAGACGGCTTTCCATGCATCTTCAACTCCGGTATTTGCAATAATCCAGGCAAGGGAAGCGGGACTGCATGAGGCAGCGGGACTGATCTCCGTTTCGGATGTTTTTTCCGCATCAGGCTCAATAAAGGTCAGTGAATTCAAAACAGCTTCCGCGGTTTGCAGGCGGAACAGAGGGTGTGTTCTGCGGACCCGGATAAGACTCCTGGCATAATCAACTATGTGCTGCTTTTCCGCACAGCGTTCCCAATCCAGACCGTTAACAATATCAGCCAGATTATATGAATTATGGGAAAACGCGTGCTTTTTGTCCGCGGTCCAGAAAATACCGGGAAGATCGGGATTTTCTTCAATTAGTAACGCAGGGACTTCTTTTGTCCGCATAAACTCCATTCCGGCATGAAGAACAGGCATTCCCTGGGCCGCAAGTATCAGGCCGAGCGCCATTTTCTGGAGCTGCTCATAATGGGCTTCAGACCGGTCAAATTCAACCAGACGAAGCTTATCATTCAGCGTTGCATTGTCGTGAATTTCAGTATAACTGACTGAGGCCGAGGTATGCTCGCTCCAGGGTTCCGGATTTGATGTGCCATCGATTTTTTTCGTGTCTATCTGGGGATGATACACGGCGCCGACAAGTCCGAATTTTACGCTTTCCCGGTGACAGCTGCTATGTATAAATCCGGGATTGTATTCGTTGAAATCGGAACCCTTGATACCGCTGCGGAGCGCATCATTGAAAAATCCGAATCCGGGAAGCTGCCGGGAATGGTTCATATTTGCCGGGACCATTTTATCCGCCCGGTACATATTCCACCCTTCTCCGTACAATAATACGTCCGGCTTGATTTTTTTCGCGGCTTCGCGGACAGCGTTCATGGTTTCGACATCATGGAGCCCCATCAAATCAAAGCGAAAGCCGCACAGTTTATATTCCGAGAGCCAGTGACGCAGCGAATCGACCATATAATTCCGGAACATTTCCCGTTCACTTGCGGTATCGTCTCCTGCCCCGGAAAAACTGTCCACCCGGAAATAATAACCCGGAACACAAATGCCCAGAGGATGATTGCGGGCATCCGGAACATGGTTGTATACGACATCCATTATTACTCCGATCCCCTGTTCCGAATATTTTTTATAAGGTTTTTCAGTTCACGGATTCTGGTTTCGCCGGTGTACGGATCGGACGAATAGGACCCCTCAGGCGCGGAATAATTTCCCGGATCATATCCCCAATTGAAAAGACCGCCGGTTATTTTCTTCGCGTAGGAAGGATCCTTTATACGGCTCTCATCCACGCTGGAAAAATCAAATACAGGTAAAATCTGGATATGGGAGATACCCATGCCGCATATATGATCAAATCCCGCGGGAAGGCCGCGGCAGGTAACGCCGGGCGTAACCGCCCCCGCATAGGTACGTTTCACGGCCGGGTCGCCCTTCCAGGAATCGGAAGACGTGATATCGGCAACATGGACCTCATAAACCACCGCGTCATTCGGGCTGTCAAGGACCGGTATTTTTACCGCATCCCAATCGGAAGGATTTGTACGGGCAAAATCGGCGACCATGGAACGGTGCCCGTTTATGCCGCAGGCCCGGGCATAGGGGTCAGGTGAATTGCGGATGATTCCATGGACCCTGACGCGGAACTGGTAATAGGTCCCGTATAAATCGCCGGGAACGGAAACCTCCCACATACCCGTTTCACTGGTTTCCGGTAAAACTTTCCGCATATGCAGTTGTAAGGAAAGGCCTGAATCGGTTCCGTCAGGGTACAGAATCAGGCCGACATCACGGGCAGTAGGGGCCCAGAGCCGGAAAACCGTTCTTTCCGGCGTATAGTGCACTCCCAGTTTCTTTTCCGTTACATATTTTTTCCTGAACAGCCATGAATCAAAAAACCATTCAAGGGCCGCGGCATTTTCGCCTCCGTAAGGACTGTCCAAACGCCCGCTGAGAATCAGCCGCTCAAGATAATTGACCTGATGAATGGCGCCGCACCAGTCCGGGCGGAGATCGTGATGGGGAAAACCCCGGATCACCCACGCATGATTTTTCAGGAGAGAGGAGCTCTGTTCTTCAATAGTAATAAAAGCCCCGCTGACGGTATGCGTTCCTTTTTCGTCTATTACAAGTGAAAGAAATTTACCCGGCTGTATGGCAATGCCATTTACATACAATTCGGGCAAAGGAACGCCCGTGCCGCCGCCGGGTTCCCATAAAAGGGTACACAGATGTCCATGCTCGGCGGTTTTGGTTTTTGTCCGGCTGATTCTGACATTCATAAGCCAGCCGGGACCAAAAGGAAGTTTAGCTTCCCAGCTTTCAGTCCCGGCGGGGAGCCTGGGCCGGAAGATAATACTGTTATCAAAAAGGCAGGGGTTAAACCCTATAATATCCTGGTATATGTTTCTGGCAAATTCCGAAACGCTCCACGCCTGCGAAAAAGTCCCCGATAAAACAGGATTTCTCTCCGCATCGGGCTGGGCGTGAATATTTTCACTCAGGGAGCCCACGCAGCCTGTCCCGCAAATCATGAGAGCTTCATTTTTTATCAGCGCGGCCGCGGTATCCTGCAGTTTGGCTGTTTCCCGGCCCGCCAGCGCAGAAGCGGTAACATAAGGACCAGTATTCCATACCCAGATAGTACCATTATGGTAGGCCGCATCCTTATGATAGTGTTCGGGGTCTTCATGGTTAGGATGAAAAAACGGATCATCCGGGCAGAGGCTGAAAAGCCCGAAGGGAGACAGCAGCTCCCGGTCCACATTTTCGAGTATTTGATAGGCGATATCAGGAGGAAGCAGGGAGTCGTCTTCCGAAGGATCAGGGCCGAGTACGGAAGGCGCCGTAATTGCAAAAAGCTGGTTCGGGCGGACCCTGAAGTCCCCGGTTTTTTCACCCGATTCACCCGGAGGCAGGCGGTCGGCAAGCGCGCTCCGGCCGGGATTCCAGAAAAATTCCAGAAAAGATTTTTTCAGCTTTTTTGAAAGCTCATCATATTGTGAAGCTGTTTTGGCATCGCTCTCACGGAGCGCGAGCCGGACACCGATGCGGAGCGCCGTAAACCAGAGCGCCTGAATATCGCAGGCCCGGTTTCCCCTGGGCGACCAGGGAGCGTCCCCGCGTATTCTCGCGTCCATCCATGTATCGGCGTCTCCATGCAGCAGAAAACCGTGATTATCGGTACGGCGCCTCATATCGGCGTCAAGCGCGGCAAAAACCGTATATTTCAATTCATCAAGTATGGAGCTGTCCCCTGAATACTGGACATATTCCCAGATAGCGCGGATAAACCACAGGGTCCCGTCAGCGGTATTGAAAATTACATCATCCGCATTGCGGTAACGGTTCGGGATTCTTCCGTAATTCGGATCATCGGGATCGCGGGACTGGTAACGGGCAAATCCCAAAAGAACGTCCCTGGCTTCGGAAAAACAGCCGCTTACAAGTAATATACCGGGAAGGGCGATAAAAGTGTCTCTGCCCCAGTTTTCACGGAACCAGGGCAGCCCTGCCCAGATGCCCCTCGGGGTTTCCTCTTTATCCTTTGTTGCAAGCATCCAGCCCGAAAACTGGGCCCATTTAAGCGCGTTATCAAATTCAGTATCGCCTGATCTGCTGCAGCATGCCTGCAGAAATTTTTCTATTGTTTCTTTATGTTTCAGAATGGCCCTGGTCTGCACAAGCCTGAGAGATTTTTCCACAGCCTGCTCGGCATCGTCTTCAAAAACCACGTACCATTCATGCAGCGAATAGGGCCCGCTGCTTTCAGAGCCACCCGCTTCAGGAAAAAGGACGACGCCATTCATATAGGATGGTTTCAGTTCAAACGGAAAATGGGCCGCTATCGCACACCCTTCCTGATTATGCCATACTGTTATCTCTCCTATTGTGGAACGCTCCCATGTATATGCATGAAGGCCCTCGTCCGTTACCGCTGATTCCTGAAGAACAGGCTTTTTCTGCAAGGGTAAGTCTTCAAAGTCTGATGAATCTTCATCTTCTTCATTATTTTCATCAGGACTATCTTCGGACCCCAGAAGAATTCCGGCCCCGACGTTTTTAATAAGCCGGTCCTTTTTCTCCCCGGACGACTTCAGGCCGATATAGAAGGCCTGTTCATCAACAAGAAGGGAAACATCACAGGTAATTCCGGCATGGAGAAATTCAAAATAAGCTGAAAAGCCGTGGGGATAAATATCGGTATACTCCGCTTCGGTACGGTATAAATCGGTTATTACCGGCTGCTTTTCCGCGCCTGCGGAAACACTTTCTTCGCGGAACGTATGTTCGGCGGAAATAAAAAAATCGGAAAGCAATCTCCGGTTCCCCCGGAAATATCCGGATCCGTCGCCGGCGACATCGGAATTCAATACCATATACCCGTTTCTGCGGTCAGTCCATGAAAAAAGGCGGCCGGACCCCTGCTCAAGTCGTATCTTCATATTTTGATAATACTGCCAGAATCCGAAATTAACAAGCTGAGTCCGTATACCACTAGACAAAAAAATAGCAGACTGGTAATAATTGTTTCTGTAGTCAACAATCAAACTGGCCGCAAAGAGGAGACTGTCTTATGAACAAAGCCGGAATTTATCACAGCTGTGGGGAAAATTGGTGTTACGCCTATGATGAGAACACGCTTCATATCCGCCTGCAAACCGCCGCGGACGATATTGATCTTGTTGAAATTGTCAGCGCCGATCCCTTTGAGGCTGAATATCTCAACCACAGAATGTACCGGTGGAAAAGCGAAGTCCAGCCCATGACCAGGGCGGGAAGCGACGGAGTTCATGATTACTGGGAAATTTTTATTACCCTTCCCTACAAGCGCCTGAAATACTGGTTTATCCTCCATAAGGGAGGAAAAACCTGGGAATACGGGGAAAAGGGAATTGTCGATACGGTAAACAGGGAAAATGTGTGGAATACTTTCATATTTCCCTATCTCCACAAAAGCGAAGTATACCGCGCTCCTGACTGGGTAGGCGGGACGGTATGGTATCAGATATTTCCGGAAAGATATTATAACGGGAACCCCGAACTGAATCCGGAAAATATAAAAGAATGGAAAGACGGGTATAAAGAAGTAAGCAACCGGGAATTTTACGGGGGTGATTTACCCGGCATTACGGCAAAACTCGATCATATTGCCCGCGCCGGTTTTAATGGTATTTATCTTACGCCTATCTTTGATTCAACCTCGGTCCATAAATACAACACCAGAGATTATATGAAAATTGATCCCGCCTTCGGGACCGAAGAAGATCTCAGAACGCTGGTCCGGGAATGCCACAAACGCGGAATCAGAATTATTCTTGACGCTGTATTCAATCATTCAGGAAATGACTTTGCGCCATGGCTTGATGTAGCCAAAAATGGGGAAAAATCGGCGTATAAGGACTGGTTCGTTATTGACGGCTTTCCCCTTTTCAAAAGGGAAAGGACACCGGAGATGCCCATGACGCAAGAGTCCACACTTTTGCCTTTACCACCTGGATGCCGAAACTCAACACCGCGAACCCCGAAGTCCGGGACTTTCTTCTCGGCATTGCAAAGCATTATATAACCGAATTCGACATAGATGGCTGGCGCCTCGACGTGGCCAATGAGATTGACCACGAATTCTGGCGGGCTTTCCGCAAAACGGTTAAAGCCGCGAAACCGG
The DNA here is from genome assembly GCF_022376835.1 of Brucepastera parasyntrophica. Lineage (GTDB taxonomy): Bacteria > Spirochaetota > Spirochaetia > Treponematales > Treponemataceae > Brucepastera > Brucepastera parasyntrophica. Next base: position 2,279,715 of record NZ_CP084606.1, on the reverse strand, counting down.
ACGCCTACATTGTGGGCGAAATCTGGCATTACTCAATGGACTGGCTTCATGGCGATCAGTATGACGCGGTGATGAATTATCATTTCGGGCAGGCAATTTATAAATTCCTGACACAGAGTCCGGAAGTCCCGGACGGACACACTCTGGCGGACCGGATGACATCTCTTGAATTATCATATCCCCTTCCCGTTATCAGGGCGGGTTTCAATTTGATGGAATCCCATGATACGGCGCGCCTTATCTCGCTTGTAGGCGGAAGCCTCGCAAAGGCCAGGCAGGCCTGGCTTGTTTTTGCCCTGCTTCCCGGAAGCCCCTGCTTTTATTATGGAAGTGAATTCGGAATGACAGGAGGAGAGGACCCCGACTGCCGGAGATGCATGCCATGGGAAGAGGAACACCAGGTTCCCGGGCAGTATGAATTTATCACAGGAATTATCGGCCTGCGAAAAAGCCATATCGAACTATGCAACAGGGGAATGCGCCAGTGGATTTATGATGATGCCATACCGGGCCTGTTCGGCATGCGGGTATACAACGGTACGGAACAGCTCACGGTTATTCTCAACAGAAACGACGCTGTTCTTCCGCTGAAGGATTACAACAGGTATCTGAAGGATGAGGAAATAGTTTCAGGCGGTTTTACCGACATTCCCGAAAACGGCTTTGCCTATGCGCTCACACAAAAACGGGACTAAAGCCCGGCATAGAACATAATGGCAGTAAACTGGAACCCCTGGCACGGATGCAGAAAAATAAAATCCCCCGCCGCAGAGCTGCAGGGGATTTTTCTCTCCCGTGGAATTGGACTCGGGTTTAATACCAATGGAACCTACAAAACCTAACGTTTTTATATGTTTTAATAAAAAAATGTCGCAGAACGACGGGTATTAAACCCTCGCCTCGAATAAGTCCGGGATGCGCAAACTGTTACGTATACCGGACCGATTCAAAATACGGAGGCGACGCCTCCATGGTAAAAAAGAACGCGGCCTTTAATCTGCCGGTAAAGAAAAAAGAAACGGCGAATATACCGTGCCTGCAGGAGAACTGTTTTTTTCCTGCTTTACTTCGGACTTTCTTCTTGCGGAAGCGGATGAATGGCGGGCCGAAGCATGGGAAATGATGCGTATCCGTTCGGACTCACAATTTCTGTTCATTACCAAAAGGATTGACCGCTTTGCCGGCTGCATTCCCCCCGACTGGGGCGACGGTTACCCGAATGTTCACATATGCTGCACAGTCGAAAACCAGGACCGCACCGGCTACCGGCTGCCCATTTTCAAAGCGGCACCCATACGCCATAAAAGCATTGTCTGCGAGCCCCTTCTGGAACCTATTGACCTCGGTCCTTTCCTTGACAGTTCTATTGAAGAAGTAATTGCGGGAGGCGAATCAGGTGAAAACGCGCGGGCCTGCAACTATGACTGGTTTCTCGACCTCAGGAGGCAGTGTATGGAGCATGGTGTCGCGTTCCGGTTCAAGCAGACAGGCGCGCGTTTTATTAAGGACGGAAAATTATATACCATCAAACGGGCGCTCCAGCATTCCCAGGCAAAAAAAGCGGGGATCAATTATCATCCGCAAATATATACACCTTTAATTTAAGTTTCTGATATAAAGAATTAGTTATTTTTTTATATCAGAAACACGTACAATCGGAAATAGTCAAATAATTTAATTATTTGACTATAAATCAGCGGGCCGCCTTTTTTGCCGGAGCGTCCCTGTACCTGAGTTCTTCGGGGAGCAGCTTCAGCAAATTCACATCGGTCGTCCACACCGGGACCGCATATTTTTTTGCGTGCATTAGAACGAGCGTGTTAATCAGGTCCGCTCCGGGTTTCTTTTCCAAATACATACCGGCCTCGATAAAAAGTCCGGTACTGTCGGCCCTGGGGAGATGTTCCCAGTATCCCGTAATTATATCCCGTTCCCGCGGCCCGGAACTTTCCTTCAGCAGTTCGCCGAAAATGCATTCAAGAGCAAGGATTTCCTTCCGTTCCATAAGTCCTGAAACTGAAGAAAAATACAGCGGATTTCCCGTAAAAAATTCCATCCATACCGGGGTATCAAGAATTATCATTTTGGCCGGCCCGTTTCTTTCGGCTTTCTTGCCGGACCCGGGGCAAACGGTTTTTTTGAAATCTCCCGGTTCAGTTCTTTGAGGTGATACATATCAAGCCATTCCTGCAGGGCGAGTGTTATGGCTTCCGTAGTTGTTTTACTGTTTGAAAAACGCTTAACATCATTTACAAGCGCGTCATCTATTATCGCAGTTATTTTCATAGTATATATAATACGTCACGCTGACTGCCGAAGCAAGAATTTTCAATGTAAAATTTACAGGACCCTTCATTTGTAAGTTATGGAAAAAATAACGGGATACAGGAAAAGTCTTTACGATACGATCATGAATACGATTGACTATCGTATCAGCTGTGCAGCTGCGGTTCAGAGAACAGACAGCGGAGATATACAATCATGAAAACACGATAGCTGATACGATACGCGATACGATTGCGTATCGTATCGCATGACTGCATAAGAAATTGCGGGTATATCAACAGGCTTATCCGGGAAACTGAAATGCCGGACGAGTAAGCTGCTTTTATCAGGAGGACTGGCTATATTTCCGGATATGAAGGAATCAGAGTCGCAGCGAACCGCGGAAAGCTCTGGCCCCATAATAGGAAGGCGCGCTGTTGTGAAACACAAAGACAGTATCATATCGCTTTTCGGCAAAAATGGCGCCGCCCAGTTTTCTGATATCCTGAGGAGTTTTCAGCCAGCTTGAAGTTTTTGTATCGAAACTGCCAAGCGTCTGCAAAGTCCTGTATTGTTCTTCAGTTAAAAGTTCAATTCCCATGCCGGCAGCCATATCAATAGCATTATGTTCCGGTCTGGAATTTTTCCTTGACTCCTGGCCTTCGCGGTCATAACAGACATTTCTCCGGCCCGCAGGACTTTCCGCTGAACAGTCATAAAAAATATATTCTCCGGTTTTTCCATCATACCCGACGACATCCGGTTCCCCGCCGCTCCTTTCCATTTCGCTGAGCGACCACAGTTTTCCGGGGTCGGCTTCGAGCCGTGTCCGGATCGCGTCCCATTCAAGATTTTTATGCCGGATCATGTTGACCTCAAAACGGACCTTCAGAACTCCGAGCAGTTTTTCACGCTCTTCCTGCGGCAGTGTTTTCATTACCTTACTGTTTACCGTATCTTTCATGTCAGCGGACTAATACTCCCTGTGAAGTTATATATAATAAGGTAGCCATCAAACAGTATCACCGTCAATTATTTCCGGATATTTTTCCGGCGGAACAATACCGGTCAGGTGTGAAAATATTTCCTGGCCATACAGGCGGCCCGCATTAGAACAAAGGGCGCAGGAAATTTTCATTATTATTTTTATAGAGGATATTGCCGCCGATACCGGGAAGTTTCCATGTCAGGGGGTTTCGGGACGCCTTAGTTTTTTCCACATCCAGATATCAGGCCTGCCCTCGCCGTTTGCGTCAGGGACGATTCCGGTAATGATGTACCCGCATTTCCTGTAAAATTCAAAGGGGTGGTTTTTTAAATTCCGGATATGTATGATTTCCTCAAAAATATTTTCCCCGGTTATAGCGCGCTGAGAAAGGCTGGTGGAGCCTGTTTCATCGTCGGTTCCAAGGACAATCCCGGTTATGCCTTTTTCCACCGCGCGGGTTTCAAGTCCGGACAGCAGCAGACGTCCAAGACCTCTTCCCTGAAAACTCCCGGCGATAACGAGCGGGTGCAGTTCCCAGGTTTTATCGTACATCGGCCGCAGGCCGCCCCAGCCGGCCAGTTCTCCGTCAGCAAAAATACCGATACAGATGTTCGGTTCCTCCACGCATTCCCTGACTTCGTCCAGAGCGGCCTCTCTTGTCGGCCAGGCATCCTTGCCCAGCCCCTTGAATGTTTCGGTTAATATTGCGGCGGCTTTTTCCATGATTTCCGCGGATTCATTAATATTGCGTAAGATATATACACCTTTAATATACGTTTCTGATATAAAGAATTAACTAATTTTTTATATCAGAAACAGTTGCAATCGGAAATAGTCAAATAATTTAAATTATTTGACTATATTTCATATTTTCTGTCCTGATTAGTATATTTTCAGTATACCGGAAAAAAAGCGGAAAAAAGTTCCGTATTTATACTATATAAATGAATGTAAAATGTAAATTCTATTAAAATTCTTTGGACAAAGATATTATTTTACTGCTAGTATAAATAATCGGAAGTTGCGGAGACTGAATAAGCCGGCGGTCCGGTGAAAGATTTCTGTTATGCAGTTACGAAGTATTTGTATTTATCACAATGCTTAGGGGGCGTGCTGTGAAAAGTTTAAAGGCAAGATTTTTGCTTCTGTTTATCGGATTGGGCGTAATAGTTTCTTCCGGAGTCGGGGTAACTATGTATATCCAATATACAAACTATATTACGCGCAGTCTGCAGGATACACTTCACCGCGCTGCAATAATGATTGAAAAACGGTATCCGGTTATCGCGGATATTGATTTTTTTGTTCAGGGAGGGGAAAACGATTCTCCCGAATTCTGGGAATTTCTGGAAGAAATAAATGATATTGCGGAATCATTTGATTTTGCCTTTATCTATCTTCTTGAAAAAATTCCCGGCGGTTACCGCTTTGTTTTTGATACGGAATTCCTGGAGGAAGACGGTTTTGAAGACCTGTTCCTTGCTTTTTATCCCGATGACGAAGCTCCGGACGAACTCAAGAACGCCTATTCAACCAGAGAAATACAGATTGTCGATAAACCCTATACGGATGACTGGGGGACTTTTATGTCGGCCTATCTCCCGATTATCAAAAACGGGAGAGTTACCGGAGCGCTGGCCCTGGATTATGAAGTTTCATTTATCGCGGGGCTTCAGAGAAACGCCTGGGTCGCCCTGACAATTTCCCTCGGAGTCGCCATTATTCTTGCGATTATTCTCGCGCTCCAGGTTTCTTCCTTCCTGCTGAACCCTATTAAGGAAGTGGTCAATCTGGCGGGACAGCTGGCTGAAATGAATTTTGACATGGAAATTACCCATTTCAAAAAGGACGAAATCGGAGAGCTGCAGCACGCCCTGATAAAAATAAGGGACCATTTCCGCAGGGCCATCAGCGATCTTAACGGCAACCTCGACAGCCTGACAGGCGTCAGCCAGACCCTCGACGCCGTAATAAGCGAATCTTCGGATGACCTGGGCGTCATAATGCTCAATATGGATTCCGTGCAAAAGCAGTCGGCGCTCCAGTTACAGTCGGTACAGCAGACCTCTGATTCAATCGGAGAAATAATCAGGAATATCGATTCGCTGAACAAGGCGGTCCAGACCCAGGCGGTAAATATCAGCGAATCATCATCGGCAATCGAAGAAATGGTCGCGAATATAGGTTCAATCAGATCGATCGTCAGTGAAGTCAACAAAGTAACCAACCGGCTTGGGAATTCTTCCGAAGATGGCCAGAAAAAGATGGTCGATCTTATGGAAGAATTGAGGGAAGTCTCGGACCAGTCAAACGCATTGATGGACGCGAACACTACCATTGCGAATATAGCGGGCCAGACAAATATTCTGGCCATGAACGCCGCGATTGAGGCCGCTCATGCCGGTGACGCGGGAAAGGGTTTTGCCGTTGTGGCCGAAGAAATACGGAAGCTGGCCGAATTGTCGGCGGGTGAATCAAATTCCATTTCCGTTGAAATAAAGAAAATGGAAGAAGTCATCGGACGCATTACCACGGCCTCCTCGGATACAACAAAAACAATGGACGTAATGTTCAGCGAAATAAATACCATGGAAACCTCTTTTTCCACAGTGTATAACGCCATTGAAGAACAGGCGGCCGGCGGGAAACAGATACTGGCGGCCCTGAAAACCATTCATGAAATGACCGAAGAAGTCCGCTCGGGATCGGGTGAAATCCAGAGAGGCAGCAGTTCTATTTTCGAGGAACTTGAAAAGCTCAAATCCAACTCCGAAGAAGTAAATACAAGTGTTATCGGAGTGCGCCACGCGAGCGAAAGCATCTCAGGCGCATTACAGAAAGCAAAAGAGATAACCGGAGAAAAGCTGGGGCAAACAGGTATTGCCTGACGCAGGACGGTCTGCCGGGACGCGGACCGCTGTCAAAAACAGGAATCTGAACACTCCATATAAAAAACGCCACGGCGTTTTACCGGACAAGTCATCAGTATACACGGGACCATAAAGTGTATTACCCTGTTTTATACGGGAGAAAAAAAATGGAAATACTGGTCCACGAAAAAAACAACAACCGCATTGCGGAAATACAGACGGAAAAAGTAATCATAAAAAAAACGGAAGACTTTCTTGATCTTTTATCAGACGTCCCGTCAAAAAAATTTATTCTGAAAAAGGAAAATATTGACGGAAGTTTTTTTGATCTGAAAACAGGACTGGCCGGCGAAATTCTCCAGAAGGCCAGTACTTACCGGATATATCTCGGCATAGCGGGAGATTTCGAAAACATTGAAAGCAGCAGTCTGAGGAGCTTTATCGCGGAAAGTAATAGAACAGGACAAATCGTTTTCATGCAAACCGTTCATGAAATACTTGAAATATTCGGCGGCCAGGATAAGCGGGTATAAACTGTATTGCATTTTTATTGAAAACACTGAATACTATTCCTATCTGAAAACAGCAAAATCCCGGAATATTTTACCGATACAGACAGAATAAAACATATACTGCTATGGAAAGAAACGGATAGCTGAACATGGCTTACTTATATATCAAGTATCACAGGAGGAAAGTAAATGACTCTTTTGGAGGAAGCAGGAATCCAGCTTGGATTTAAGGCTGTTAATAATATATACCGCGGACGCTATAACGGGTACTGGTTTTCCCTCGAGAATGCCGATGAACCCGGATCCAGTGAAATAATTGTATCAATGCTTATCGACAAATCGGTTTCAGAGGAAAAAATGAAATCGGATTTGCTGCAAATCGAAAGCGTTTATAACGCCGAGATGGAAGATACTATGCTGCAGACATATATCAATACGGCCGGAATGCCGTACGGAACCTTTATTGAAACGCTCAATGCGATTCTTTCAGTATACAGGGAATACGGGGTAAAACCGGAATGCGCTCTGTGCGGACAGAATGAACCGGACGGTTTTTACAAACTGAATGAAAAAATAATTCCGGTCTGCCCGTCCTGCGCGGGCAATATAAATTCATTGAAAGAAGAAACTAAAGCCGGCTCACTCAAATCCTATATTCTCGGTGGAATCGGAGCCCTGGCAGGAGCCCTCGTAGGTTCCATTGTCTGGATAGTTATCGGGGCTATTGGGTTTTACGCTTCAATAGGGGGAGTCGCCATTGCATATGCGGCCTTCTACGGATACAGAACACTCGGAGGGAAAACAACCAAACTTTCCGCAGTCATTATTGCGGTGTGTGTTCTTATCGCGGTTTTTTTTGCCGAACTCTTCGGCATCGGACTTGAAATTGTAAGCTACGCGAGATCCGAAGGCTGGCGCCCCGGATTAACCGATATCATATATATCATATTCGGTTTTATTACGGGAGAAAACGCGGCCCAGGTATATCTCGATATGCTGGTAGGCCTGTTGTTCGCGGGGCTTGGTTCATACAGATTGCTGAAAAATATTTTCTCAAATCGGAGCAGGGAAAGATCAGTCTTGAAAAACTGTAAAAACCAGGATTCCTGTACCCTGCAGTAAATACCGAAACACGCCTGTTTTACAGCCGATAGAACAGGCGTGTTTTTTTACACATATCATTGTGTAAAAGTTATGTTTTCTACACATAGTCATGTGTAAGAAAACTGAACCATCAAACATGCCTCCGGATTCTCGCGGGTGCAATATGCTTTCACGCCGGAGCTATTCCCCTCTATGCCTCTCTACCATTCTTAACGCCAAAAAAACAGTGTTCTTCTGGCGTTAACCATAAAATCCGGAAAATAATTTCAGCTGAAAAACAGGACAACCCTTTCTATTTTTCACACATCACAATGTGTAAAAACTTTTCAATCCAATTCTTACACATTATAATGTGTAAGAATTTCCGGAATATTACTCCGTGCAGCCGGACTCGCCGGCTTTTTTACACATATTCATGTGTAAAAAAAATACCCATGCAAAAAAACCGTGGCAATACAGGACGGCAATCACCTGTTAACGGCCCTTCCCCGCAAAAGCTTTACACATACTGTCCGGAATGTTACAGTTTCCGCAGACAGCCGCTCTGCCAGCGGCGGATGAACAGGAGGATTTTATATTATGGGAAAACTAATCAGGGGAGACATCAATGAAGAATTTGCCTGGTCGGGATATGTAGAAGCCGGAGACTTTGTTTTTCTGAGTTTCTGCGTAGGCAATGTGGGAAAATCTGTCGAAGAACAAATCAACGGCGCGTTTGATGATATGGAAGGACGGCTGAAACAAACAGGATTAACCCTGGATGATGTTGTCAAAATTGATGTTCTTTTCAGGGACGCATGGAATATACCGGTCCTGGAAAAAGTTATAAAAAACCGGTTCAAAAACGGTTATCCGGCGCGGAAAACAATAGAAACCAATTTCGCCCATGCCGGCGGTCCGGACGGACTGGAAGTCCAGATAGACGGAATAGCGTACAAGGGAAAGTCTCTTTCATAAAATATCTGCCGGAGCCGGATTTTTTTTTGGAATTTTCTTGAAATCAGGAGCCGGAATGCTTATTTTATAGGCATAGGGGTAAGTTCAAAAAACGCGCAGAGAAATTCTGCCGCGTTTTTTGCCCTGTCCTGAACGGACAGGGCAGATTATGACAAAAAGGACGTCACCCCTATGGAAAAGAAACAAAAACGTAACGCATCGCTATTTGTCCAGATTCTGCTGCCGGTAGGATTAATCCTTGTTTTAATGATTGCCGCAATCCTCGTCGGATTCACCTTTGTGTATACCGGCAGTTATGAAGAACAGCTGCTGAAAGAAAACAGCCAGTATACCTCCTTTGTCGGGAAGGATCTGTATGGATTTATTAACACGGCCTATCATGTTATCGAGGAACTGGCTAATAACAGCGATGTCCTGTCACTGAACGGCGCAATCCAAACCCCTATTTTTGCGGCGGCCGAAGAACGCAATCCCTATTTTGAGCTGATTTATGCTCAGGGAATGGACGGGATGCAGACGGCCCGGTCCTCAGGAGCCGTAGGGGACAGAAAAAACAGATGGTGGTTTATAAAAATGGAGAAGCTCCGGAAGCCGTTTGTTTCCCAGTCCTATTATTCAGTTACCACCAGCATGCCCTGTACCGCCGTTTTTTATCCCATGATGGATGGAGATGAAATGACCGGGATAATGGCCGGAGATATTGCGCTTGGTTCCATACAGGACATGCTTCTGGAAGTATGCAATGAGGGATCATGGGCCTTTATCCTTGACGGGGAAGGAATTGTCGTCGCCCATCCCGAAACAAAATATCTTGAAGAATTGTACAATTACAAAAAAATGACAAGGACTGTTACTTTAAAAAATAGCGATGGGACCGCTGTTCTCGATGGTCTCGGAAATCCGCGTACGGAGGAACAGCCTTTTGGGATATCGGAAGATTACAGAAAAGCCATAGCAGATATGATGCAGGGGCATTCTAATTCGGTGAAACTGAACGATAACGGAAAAACGCTGTATATCAGTTATCAGCCGGTTGCGATGGACGGCACATCAGAGCCCTGGTATGTAATCGGAGTCAGGGAAGCGGCTGTTGTCATGAAGACCAGGAATTCAGTCCTGACATATATACTGGTAATAAGCGGCATTTTTGCGCTTGCCGCCATTGGCATTATCACCTGGATTACAAAAAGAATAACAAAACCCATACGGGAAGTTGAACGCGCGGCCGAAGCTCTGGCTGATGAGGATTTTTCCGTGCGCATAACAGCGTCCAGAACGGATGAAATCGGTAAACTTCAGCATGCGCTTATTAAAATCCGGGACAGCCTCAGCGGGGCCTTCGAAAAGCTCAATCTCAATCTTTCAAAGATGACCAGGACCAGTGAAAACCTCAACAATACCATAGAACAGTCATCGCATTCGCTGGAAACCATAGTCACCAGCATGGGGTCGGTGAAAGCAAAAACGGAAGACCAGCTGAAATCCGTAAGGATGACGGCGGGATCCGTGGAAGAAATAGTCAATAACATTAATTCACTCAATAATGCTGTTGTGGCCCAGGCCGAAGACATCGGCGAATCCTCGGCCGCAATAGAAGAAATAGTAGCGAATATCAATTCAATGCGTTCGGTTGTTGTCGAAACGGGAAAAACAACAGCGACTCTTACAGCCTCATCAGAAGACGGACAGAGAATGCTGGAACGGCTTGCCGAAGCGCTCAATGAGATTGAAAACCAGTCGGCTGCCCTGCAGAACGCGAACGCAACCATAGCGGACATTGCGTCACGGACAAATATTCTGTCCATGAACGCGGCCATTGAAGCGGCCCGAGCGGGAAGCTCCGGGAAAGGTTTTGCGGTTGTCGCGGAAGAAATCCGCAAACTTGCGGAACTTTCAGGAAATGAATCGGCTTCCATATCAAAAGAAATAACGGAAATGGAAGACGTTATCAGCCAGATAGGAACGCTTTCCGGGCAGACCGTAGAAACAATGGCGACAATCTTCAACGAAATAAATACCGTGAATTCATCCTTCTCTGTGGTAAGCAGCGCCGTGGAAGAGCAGGCCGTGGGCGGCAGCAGAATACTTACCTCTCTGGAGCGGATAAAAGAAATGACGGAACAGGTACGCAGCGGAACGGGTTCAATACACCAGCAGAGCGAAACAATTTATGAAGAAATTGAAAAGCTTCGCCAGATTTCCGGCGAAGTAACCAGGACGGTCCAGGATGTACAGCTCGCAGCTGAAAAAATAAGCGTTTCCCTTGAAAAAACAAAACAGCAGGAAAACGTATAAGGCCGTTCCCCGTTCTTTCTCTTGATTCGGAAAGAATTTCAGGGTACCGTATCTGTATGAAGATCGTAATTCTGGATGGAAATGCGCTGAGCCCGGGCGATATAAGCTGGGACGGATTCAGGCGCTTCGGAGAAATAGAAGTATATCCCCGGACTGCGCAGGAAGAGGCTGCCGAACGGATAGGTTCCGCCGAAGCAGTAATAATTAACAAGATCAAAATAACTGAAGAACTTCTGGAAAGGTGTCCTTCAGTAAAATATGTGGGTGTCCTGGCTACCGGTTATAATGTTGTGGATACTGCGGCGGCGGCACGGCACGGGGTAACTGTCACAAATGTTCCCGATTACAGTACAGCCGCCGTGTCACAGCATGTATTTTCCCTGATACTGGAATTTACAAACAGTGTCCAGAAGCACAGCGATTCCGTGCATAACGGTGACTGGGTCCGCTGTCCTGATTTCTGTTACTGGAAATACCCGCTCATGGAACTCCAGGGAAAAACATTTGGTATTTTCGGGTTCGGAAATATAGGCAGATCAGTCGCCCGGATCGCCGCGGCATTCGGAATGAACGCAATATGCCATACGCGTGATCCGAAAAAAATAACCGGATCAGAACTTCCTGTGGAAAGCGTTTCACTCGAGGCGCTTTTTGCCCGTTCAGATGTTCTTACCCTGCACGCTCCCCTGACTGAAGAAACCCGTTATATAATAAACGACAGTGCCCTTGCCAAAATGAAACCGGCCGCGATTCTGATTAATACGGCCCGTGGTCCTCTGGTTGATGAGGCGGCGGTCCGGAAAGCGCTGGACAGCAAAAAACTCGCGGGATATGGCTGCGATGTCCTTTCAGCCGAACCCATGCGAAGCGATAATCCCCTCCTCAATGCGCCAAACTGCCTCATTACCCCGCATATAGCCTGGGCGCCGCTTGAAACGCGGCAGCGGCTCATGGATATTGCCGTGGAAAATCTGGCCGCATTCATACGGGGAGAGCCGCAGAATACTGTTTCCTGAATATCAGGACTGTTCCGTAAACCACGGATTCAGCAGCCGGGCAGGTATATTCTTCCGTACTGAACAGAGTTACGGCACTTCAATGTTCAGGGTTTTTATGATATTCTCTTATATATGGAATATGAAGTAACAGCGACGCGGAGGCGTCCACAGAGGTTTGAAGACATGGTGGGGCAGGATTTTGTTGTGGCAACCCTTCAAAAATCCGTTTCCTCAGGGAAAATAGCCCATGCCTACCTGTTTTCCGGGCCGCGCGGCTGCGGAAAAACAAGCGCGGCGCGTATTCTGGCAAAGGCGCTGAATTGCGAACAGGGGCCCACACAAACACCCTGCGGGCACTGTACAGCCTGTACGGAAATAACCCGCGGAGCAAGTCTTGATGTAATTGAAATTGACGGAGCCTCAAATACAAGCGTTAATGATGTACGGCAGATAAAGGATGAAGTACAGTTTCCTCCAAATTCACTGCGCTATAAGGTATATATAATTGACGAAGTCCATATGCTGTCTACAAGCGCGTTTAATGCTCTTCTAAAAACAATTGAAGAACCTCCTCCCTATGTTGTTTTTATTTTTGCGACAACGGAAATCCATAAGGTACCGGCTACCATAAAAAGCCGCTGTCAGCAGTTTAACTTCCGGCTGGTCCCGGTAGAGCTTTTAAAGAAAGTCCTGGCTGAAACAGCGGAAGAAACAGGCATACAGGCCGAAGACGAAGCCCTTTACTGGATTGCGCGGCAGGGAAACGGCAGCGTCAGGGATTCCTATACCCTGTTCGATCAGGTCGCGGCCTTTTCTGACGGCAGCATAACCTATGAAAAAATCCGTGACAAACTGGGATTAACAGGCATTGACCGCATCAATCCGCTCATTGAGGCCTGCGCTGACAAAGATCCCGAAAAGGCCCTGGCCCAGCTTGATGAAATCCTCGGGACCGGTGTTTCCGTGGAACAGTTTACAATAGATACTGCGGAATATTTCCGCAACCTGCTGCTGGTAAAAAGCGGCATTACAAAAGAATCCCTGCTGGGGCAGAATGTGCAGCGGTTTTCCGCGCGGGTCCTTCAGAGCTGGACGCCGGTACAGATTGAACGGGCGCTTGCTATCATGCTGCAGCTTTTCCGCGATATCCGCTATTCGCTTGACTCCCGCTATGAACTTGAACTGGCTGTTTCCCGGCTTTCCTGGATATCCGATTATGTTTCTTCAGCGGAAATGAAGTCGGCAATTATACAGGCAAGAAAACTTCTTGAAAATGACGCGGGCGGAACAGGAGATACGCACCCTTTTGCTGACGCGGATCATTCCGCCGGAAACACTGAATCCTCTGAGGGGAATCAGGGAATGATCCGCGATACATCTATTCATATGGAAGAGCAAAGCAGCGGCGTGACTCCGGAAAAAGAAGAAAACGAAGCTCCCTCAGCCGGAGATCCCTTTGCCGAACTGAAACAGCGGTTTGCCGCGGGAACCCAAAAAGAGCCTGTTTCCAGTGAAAAAACAGAAGAAGAATATCCGGCACCGCATGATTCAGGAGAAATTTCCCCCGCCGCGGATGACGAACCTGCCCCGGAGTCTCTTGAAGATTTGCAGGAAAAAATAGTATCCTTTTTTCAGGAAACAAAAAATGTAGTGGCGGCAGGACTGACGCAGTCTTTTAACTGGCGCCGGGAGGGCGGGACCCTGTCATTTTCAGTTGACACACCCTTTGTTCTTAACCAGCTCGAAAATGAGCGCAGGGAAATAGTACAGGAGCTGTCCAGGCTTCTCAAAAACCAGATTACTCTGGAAATAAAACTTGATACGGAAAAACCGGCGGAAAAAGAGGAAAACCCACAGGGAGAAATTCCTCTTCATGTTGAAATGGTCCGGCAAATGTTCCGCGGATCGGTAATTCCACAATAAAATACCCCGCCGCAGGGCAGAGGAGTATTTTTCTCTCCCGAGGAATTGGTCTCGGGCTTAATACCATGGAACCTGCAAAAACTAAGGTTTTTATAGGTTATTATAAAAAGAGCTGCAAAGCAGCGGGGTATTCGCAGGTCGCGGAAGCGGCCGTTAAATCATACCTTACAGAACCAGCCGCAGGCTGATTAACCCCTCGCCTCGAATAAAGGAAGAAAATATGGATATTAACCCCTTCGATATACTTAAAAACGCAAAAGAGATTCAGGCTCAGTTCGGAAAAATTCAGGAAGAATTGTCCCTTCTGACAACTACCGGTTCGGCGGGAGGAGGAATTGTTAAGGCCACTCTCAACGGGCAGTTTGAACTTATAAACGTTGAGCTTGACCCCATCACTGTTGATCCCCGGGACATAACCATGCTGCAGGATCTGATCGTGGCGGCCCATGCGGACGCGATTGAAAAAATGCGGTCCCTGATAAAGGAAAAACTCGGACCCTATGCCGCCGGATTGCAGGGAATGTCCTCTTTATGAACGCGCTTGATGATATAATTGAAAGCTTTTCCCGGATTCCGGGAATCGGAAAAAAAAGCGCGGCAAGGATCGCTCATTTTCTCCTGAAAAGCGACCGTTCATTATGTGAGCGGCTGGCCCATGATTTATCTGTCCTGCATGACCGCATCCGGCATTGCTCCTGCTGCGGGGCCTATACTGAGGATGAGCTATGCCCTATCTGCTCTGATCCATCAAGAGACAGGCATCTTATCTGTGTTGTCGAGCAGCCCCAGGATGTTCAAACTATTGAAGCGGTGCGTGAGTATAATGGAGTATTTCATGTTCTTGGAGGAGTTATAGCTCCGCTGGAAGGATTCGGCCCCGATCAGCTGCGCCTCGCAGAATTGATAGCAAGAATTCAGGAAGGAGAAGTACAGGAAGTCATACTTGCTACAAATCCTACCGTCGAAGGTGATACCACGGCCCTGTATATCCAGAAAATTTTAAAACCAATGACTGTCACGGTGACCCGGCTTGCATCGGGACTTCCCGTAGGCGGCGACCTGGAATACGCGGACCGTCTGACCCTCGCCAGAAGTTTCCGCGGAAGATCCGCTCTGTAAAAACAAGCTAGTCAGTAAGATTTTCTCTTACCCAGCATGAAATAACCGGTTCAATATCGGGAATATGATAACCCAGGTCCCTGACAGTTTTATATTCCTCACTGTTTGACCAGTTCTGATACGGGTCTTCATAATGTTTAAACAAAAAAGAATAAATCTGTTCTTCAGCGTCATTCTGTCTGTTTCCAAAAAATCCGCTGTTTTTTCTGTCATTTGAAGAAGAAAGAATCATCCTGATAGCAGGCCTGATTTTTCTGAAAAACATATCCTTGTAAACCGTGTAGGTTTTCCCCGTCATCTTTTTTATTATGTCAGCAATTGAATTCGGCACAAAAGCCGGAGCAGCGGGAGAAGCCGACATTGCCGGGCCTTTTACGGGTTTAAAGGGCGTTACCGGCTTAATGCTCTTGTCCGTCTTTATTACCCTGCGCGGAACATTCTGGGGGCCTGTTTTCGGCTGCAGAACTGTTTTCGCAGCGGCCGGTTTTTGAGGAGCCGCCGGTACGGAACGCGGTTTCGCGGGAATTTCTATTGCCGGAGAGCGCTCTTTCTTTGCCTTTTTTACGGCGGCAGATTTTACCGCTTTTTTTACCGCGGTTTTGTGGTGCAGCGTTTTTTGAACTCCGTCGGCATGGCCCGCGGGAACAGGCACCCCTCCCCGGGAACCGGGCCGTTCCTTATTCATAAGCCTGGTATGTTTATAATAGGCCCAGGTTTTCTGCAGGTAGGCATCTCCGCTGATACTGTAATAATAGCCGCTTACAACAGTAGCAAGAACACTATTCAGGATTTCCTCATCCTTCCAGTTATGGTCCCGCCCCTTTTTAATCGCCTGGAAAATCTCACTATGTTTTGTATGGTATTTTTTGCTGTACAGGAATATTGTCCGCTCAAAGGTCGCGTCATTTACTTCATTCCAGTACTTCAGGCAGTATACGATTACAATGTCTTCTATCCTTGTAACCGTTGAAGGAATAAGTATTCTGCGGATATCGTCCTGGGTAAAATTTATTTTTGACAGATCAAAGCTGAGTTCCTTTCTCTGGGCTGTTTTCCTGGGCTGATTTTTCCGCTGGGCTTCTTTTTCTTTTTTGAATTCAGTAACGCTTTCCAGCGTATTGGTCACATACATTCTTATAAGCTCGGCGGTCCGTTCCATTTCACCGGCATGGAAATCAAGCAGCTTGGCGTATCTGGCGTATTTCTCGGTAAAAGTTATCGCGGCATAGCGGTCCGGAGAAATCTTTTCTATTATTCCTTCCGCGTATTTGATAACCGAGTACGCATCCTTCATATCAATAGTATCAATATCTTTTGAAAGGAAAGTGATGATATAGGTCGTCCGGCTGATCAGGCGTTCCGCCAGCGTAACAAGGCTGTCCCTGAACAGCATCTGAAACTGGGGGTCACGTGACCGGTAAAACCTCATGAGCAACGCGCGCTGGGCATCATCCGGATATTTCTGTTTCAGCCGGGAATTATACAGGGAAAGGGCTTCCTGCAGTTTCCCTGTTTTCCGCAGTTCAAAATACCGCTCAACATCCGAATCGCTGTCAAGGCTGAGATGAGGGTATTCCTGCTTAAGGATCTGCTGTTGTAATTCGGTTAATGTGCGCATTCCCTTTAGTTATACCAAAAAAAAGGTTAATTCCCAGCCTTTGTGCTGAAAATTAACCTCTGTCCGTCCTGCTGAGGAAGGTTTACTGCAGAAGTCCGAGGACGCTTTGCGTTGACTGATTTGCCTGCGCGAGCATTGCGGTTCCGGCCTGGGTAAGGATCTGGTTCTTTGTAAAGTCAACCATTTCCTTGGCCATGTCCGCATCACGGATGCGTGATTCTGCTGCCTGCAGGTTTTCTGAACTGACAGCCAGACCTTTCTGGGTATATTCCAGGCGGTTCTGGTAAGCGCCGAGATCAGCTCTCTGCTTGTTAACCATCTTGATAGCTTCATCAAGAGTTCCGATTGCGCGATTGGCGCTGTCAGGTGAAGAAAGCGACATAATGCTTTCATCGCCGACATTACGGACACCAAGTGCTGCTGCTGTCATGGTGCCGATATAAACGCGGGTTCGCTGATCCATGTTGGCGCCGATATGGAACCACATGGAAGCTGTTATTGTATTGTCTCCGGTTTCCCGTGCAAATCTTCCGGTAAGCATGTTCATGCCGTTAAACTGTGCATGACTCGCGATCCTGTCGACTTCAGCTATAAGCTGTGATACTTCGACCTGAATCTGCATGCGGTCTTCCGCGGTATAAATACCGTTTGAAGACTGAACGCTCAGTTCACGGATACGCTGGAGGATGTCCTGGGTTTCCTGGAGGTAACCCTCGGTTGCCTGAATAAAGGAAATGCCGTTCTGGGCATTTGTATTAGCCTGATTCAGACCGCGGATCTGACTGCGCATTTTTTCCGAAACTGCGAGTCCTGACGCGTCATCCCCGGCACGGTTAATCCGATAACCGGAAGAAAGTTTTTCTATGCTTTTCTCAGTAGCCAGGTTTGTATCTCCCAGAGTCCGCTGAGCAAACATAGCGCTTAGGTTGTGATTGATGATCATAATGCTACTCCTTTGGCGTTTTTCGATGGGCTGTTAAGTACCATCAGCGGCATCCCTGCCGATCTTTCAATTTACCGGATCCCCTGACGTCCCCACGCAGAAGACGGAGTGCATGTCCACAGCTTTTTTAACTGGTAGTTGCACGTACTCAAAATATCGGATGGGAAAAAAAAGTCTTAACCAAAAAGATTAAAAAAACGGGAAAAATCGTGAATAAGGAATGTTTTTCTATTTTCCGGATAGCCGGCAGGACGCGCAGCCAATAATATGCACATGGTTCCGGCGGTCCGGACGCTCAAACAGCCTGGCAAAAACATACTCCTCCGGGGCCAGCTTTTTCCGGCAAACCGGACAGTTCCGTTCCAGATGTTCTTCATTATATGGATAACAGTGCGTACAGCCGAAAATATGGCAGAGTCTGTCTGATCCGCCGGGAAATACGGCGGATTTTATCTGCTCGCCCTGCGCCAGCCGGGAACCGCAGACAGGGCAAATCTGTTTTCCGGGAGGCGGGGCGGCTTTTTTTGCCTGTTTTTTCCTGCCGGAAGGTTTTCTAAAGGAAAGAAAAAGGCTGAAAGCGAATATAAAGAGCAAAATGCCCAGAAAAACCAGTAAAATGATAAAACCTGTTCCCGAAACCATATAAAAATAATGCCGTATTTTTCTACTTGCCGCAATCGGTAAAGTACGTTATCATTAGTATTGTGAGTGTTTTGTATGTAGTAGCAACTCCGATTGGAAACCTTGGTGATATTACATACCGGGCGCTGGAAACGTTTAAGGCCGTTGATGTAATAGCATGTGAAGATACCCGCCATACGCTTCGGCTTTTAACACATTTTGAAATCCGCAAACCGCTTATATACTGCGGGGCGCAGAATGAGGAAGAGGCTGCAAAAAAAGTACTTGCCCTCCTGAAAAACGGGCAGAACGTAGCCTATGCAAGCGATGCCGGGACCCCTGGACTGAGCGATCCGGGGGCGGTACTGGTCCAGAGCGTACGGAATGCGGGCTATACGGTAGTTCCCATTCCGGGAGTATCGGCCTTCGCGGCGCTGCTCAGTGTCGCCGGAGAAACAGGTAAAACAGTTATTTTTGAGGGATTTTTGTCGCCCAAACAGGGCAGGCGCCGTGCGCGGCTCCGGGAACTGATTGAAACCGGATATGCCTTTGTTTTATATGAATCACCCTATCGGATAGTAAAGCTTTTGACTGATTTATCCGAAATAGATGTTAACCGGCAGGTTGTTGTCGGGAGGGAAATGACAAAGATCCATGAAGAAGTGCTGGCAGGATCAGCCGGAGAAATCCGTGATCTTTTTGCATCACGGGAAAAGATATTAGGTGAATTTTCTGTGCTGGTTGCAGGAAAAAAATGCTCAACCAAAGATATAAAAGAGCCGATAATTTACTGAAGGCAGGGTAATATGATGATTGACCGCTTGGGAGGAATTGATCCTCTGAAAAATGTACAGAATACTCAAAAACCTCAGAAGGTGAGCGGAGCCCCATTATCAGACTCAATTAGTGTATCAGCAGAGGCAAAAGAACTCTCGGAGGTATACTTTGCGATGGAAGCGGCCGGAGCCTCTCCGGACGTCCGTACCGATCGTGTGGCCGAAGTTATGGAAAAAATGAAGGATCCGGCTTATATTAACAAGGCTGTTATAGACATTGTTGCCGACAGGCTTATGGATGTATACGGGATCTGATTTTCAGGAAATCTATCCATGGCTTGAATTTAGAAGGAAACAGGCGGAACTTACGGGTCTCCGCCTTTTTTTTTGACGAAAAAGGAACCGCTGGTATAAAATACCCTCGCCTCGAATAAAAAGGAGTTTCTATGGCTGATTTTATCTTCAAAATATCTCCGAATATTATCCTTGGCCCCTACACCCTGACCCGTCTCGGACAGGTCGCTGCTGAATGGGGCAGTAATTTTATGCTGATTGCGGATCCTCTTTTGAAAGAATTCGGGCTGCCTGAAAAAGCCATAACCTCGCTTGAGGAAAAAAATCTTTCGGTTTTTACATATGATGATATTCCTGCCACCCCCACTACCGAAACCCTGGAAAACGCGCTTTCCCTGGCCAGAGGGGCCCATATTCACGGCGTTATTGCCCTGGGCGGAATAAATACTACCTCGCTCGGCCGCGCGGTGGCCGCTTTATATACCGAAAAAAGCAGTACGGTCTATGAATTTCTGGCCGGAACCCAGGTAACAGGTGTCCCCCTGCCCTTTATAGCGATTCCGACAACCTTCAGGGACCCCTTTATGTTCATGGACCAAACCCCCGTCATCGATGCAAGAAACAGGCAGGTCCGGCTCATAAAAATTCACCCGGCCTCCAGCAAAGCCGTCATTATTGATCCCAATACATACATGCATATGTCTCCCCATACCGCCATGTCCATACTCTTTCACGGATTATCACTGGCAATTGAGGGATATATTTCGACAAAATCAAACTTTTTTTCTGAAACTATCTTAACAAAGGCAATCGAACTGCTTTTGCTCACCCTTGATCCGGACCAGAGCAAGCTGGTGGGAACACCGGCGGAGATACTGACAGCCCAGGGCGGTTTTATGGCCTCCATAGGCGTGGGAGTAAGCTCCCCGGGACTTATTACCGCGGTTGCCCTTGCCTGTAATGCCAGAAACAAAATTTCAATGGCCCTGGTCAGTTCGGTCCTCCTGCCCTATATGCTGGAAGACGCGATGCGCGCAAAGGTCGATAAAATCGCCAATATCGCGAAAATGCTGGGGATTCCTGATTCGGGACTTGCGGCAAGCGATATGGCCCAGGCCGCTGTTGAAGATATCCGCCGCAGACTGGCGCTGAGCGGACTCCCGACCAGACTCAAGGACCTCGGACTGTCGATAGACCACCTCGCATCCATTGTGGAAGATGCCATCGCCCTTGATATTATGAACTATATTCCCCGGGCAATGTCCACCGACGATCTCTTTGATCTCATCAAGCAGGCCTATTAGGTGTTTCCGCTCCGCAAATTTACAGAACTGTCTCCCGGACAAAGAAGACGCAAACTTGCCCTTCTGTTGGCGGCTATTGAGAAAGAACTGGCGGAGGCGCGGGATACGGAAAATCCGCAGGCGGATTCACCATATCCGCCGGAATATATACAGGGAATAGCCGCCCTTGTTATTGAGGACCCGAAAATTGATCCCGCGGCGGCCGCCAGCCTGGAAACGCTTCTGCTTTCCGGCTCCGGACGGGCCGGTATGGCGGAGATGAGCGGCGGGGACCGGCTTCTGAAGCTGTGCAACACAGCCCGCCACGCCCTTCTGGCTGCAATCGGCACCTTTCCAGCGGAATGGGATCTGATCCACCCGGAACGGGAAAAATCCGGTCCGGTATCCGGCAGAACGGAAAACGCCGCCGGAACAATACGCCCCTGTTTTTCCGGGATTCAGGTATATGCGGAAGATATACGTTCACCGTTTAATCTTGGGTCAATATTCAGGACAGCCGAAGCTTTCGGCGCCGAAAAACTGTTCCTGTCGCCCCTCTGTGTTTCTCCCGATCATCCCAGAGCAATGCGTTCCGCAATGGGAAGCGTCGGATATCTTCCCTGGGAACGGCTTTCACTCGGAGCTCTGCCCCGGGATATACCAGTTTTTGCTCTGGAAACGGGAGGAACCTCTCTCAGTGAATTCAAATTTCCGGAAAAAGGAATAGTGATAATAGGATCTGAAGAACTGGGCGTAAGCCCGGAAGGACTGGAACGCGCTGAATACGGACGCGTTTCAATCCCCATGACAGGCATAAAAGCGTCCCTTAATGTGGGAGTAGCCTTCGGAATACTTATGGAAAGGTGGATATCCTATACAGCCTGTTCCGCTGAAAACCCTTCCTGAAGCATCTGGCAGAGATTATCCAGTTCGGTTTCGGAATCAATGGAAAATACATCCATAAGATTCTGGTCAATCTGATAATAATCGATTGCGCCTTCCTCGTAATGCGTCAGCAGGTTTGCGAGAGCGACCGTGGCGGTAAGTTCGGCAAATTCCGGCGGGGCCTTTTCCGGCGCATGATGATAGCGTATTGAATTTACCAGGGACTCGGAAAAATTCCAGCGTTCGGCAAGAACCGCCCCGATCTCGGGATGATATATGCCCGAAACGAGCGACTGAAAAGCCTTGTCAGGCATATTCCGTTCCTTTTTCAGGTTTTCAATTTTTTCCTGCACATCGGGATGTATAAGGCTGAAAACAATTTTTCCCAAATCATGCATAAGCCCGCAGACATAGGCGTCTTCGGTAACATTTCTTTTCCGCAGCCGGGAACGCGCCAGATTATAGGCAAAATAGGCGGTCTGGTAGGAATGTTCCCACAGCTTTTTCTGCTCGTCGGTGGAATTTCCGAGAAGGTTCATGGTTCCGACTGAATAGAGAAGGTTCCTTATTCCCCTGAGACCGACCAGCTTGACCGCGTCGGCAATATTCGTGCATTTTTTTGTCAGGGAAAAAGCCGCCGAATTGACCAGTTTTAAAAGGTCGGCCGAAAGGGCAACATCATTGCTGATGCGGGCGGCGATCGAATTTATTGTCGACTCCGGATCATTAAGGAGTTTCTGTATTTCCGCGATATTCTCGGGAAACTGGGGCAGATTATCAATATATTTGAGAACATCGTTCGAAAGAACTGTAATAAGTTCTCTTGTTTTGAAATCAACCGGAACGGTAATTCTGGTGACTGTCTCTCCCTTTTCGGTCAAAACTTCAAAGCTGTCACCGTCAAGCCCGGCTTTTTTCAGCATGAGAATCATTATAACCAGGCCGAGTCCGGCGCCTTCGGTATCATCCATCATGGAGACAAGGGCGTCTTCAAGGGAAGAAAATTCTTTTGAACGGGCAATTTTATCCGAAACCCTCATATATTCCGTTCTGGTCATTTCGGAATTATTCCGTATTTCAACGGTTATATTGTCATTTTTTGCCAGAAGAATAATCTTGATATACAGGCCCTTTTCCTTTTGCAGTTTCAGGTAATGGTCGATATTATCAAGCGTATCTTTTTTAAAACTCATCATACCAAGCTCATAATCCTTCGGATTATTGATGTCGAGTCCGCTTTCCATAAAATAGACCCGCTTGGTGTTGGCTTTTTTCGCGTTTGTCCCCAGTTCGTTAATGCAGTATATGAGATAATCCTTTAAATCCTCCTGGTTTAATTCTTCCAGAAAGCAGGAAAGCACCTCATCTATATAAACTTCTATCTCGCGGGGGAAGGTATACGTAGTAATTGAAAGAGGCACACCAATCTGTGCCGCTTTTTTTATTTTTTCAGCCTCTGCCGGGGAAAGGTTATTATGTTCCATGTTAACTAATATAATCCAGTTCAGGCAAATTTCCAAGCTTAAAATTTGCTATTTATAAAGATTTTTCATAAGTTTTACATACTCAGTCAAATTTCCGGATATTTTCTCCGCCAGTTCCTCCGGCTCCATTTCTGAAAGAATATGGAGGCCTTCTTCAAAGGTATCGATGGCCCATATATGGAAAATCCCCTCCTCTATGGCCTTCTGGACCCGTTCGGGAAGCAGAATGTTATTTAAATTCCGGCGGGGAATAATGACTCCCTGGGTCCCTGTCAGCCCGAGAATGGTACAGGTATCAAAAAAGCCGCTGATTTTTTCCGGGATTCCGCCTACGGGCTGGACGTCCCCGATCTGGTTCAGACTCCCGGTAACGGCAATATCCTGCCGGAGCGGGATTTCCGCTATGGCCGAAAGCAGGGCAAAGAACTCGGCGCAGGAAGCGGAGTCGCCGTCTACAAAGGAATAGGACTGTTCGAAACAGATACTGGCGTGAAGCGCGAGCGGGATTCCCCGCGCATATTTTCTCTGGAGCAGACCCTGAATAATCAGAATGGCCTTATCATAAATTTCGCCGGAAAGCCCGGATTCCCTTTCAATATTGATAATCCCGTCAGTTCCTGGGGAAGCCTGTGCCGTGACCGAAACAGGAATACCGAACATGTAATAGCCGCGGTCCTGTATCGCGAGTCCGTTGACCTTTCCTGTCTTTTTTCCGGTTACATCCAGGACAGTTTCCCTTTGCTGAATCATCTGGGCGCATTTTTCTTCGGGAAGTTTTTGCAGATACCGTCTGTGTTCAATTGCCTGAGAGACAATATCCGCCGTTATGGCGGAGGCATTCTGCTTTCTTGCCTGATAGTCGGCTTCACTGATTATGTCGGAGATCAGTGTAAAACGGGTCGTATACATTGTGCGGTTTTCCGAAATATATACCGCCTGGGTGAGAATCCGGCTCAATCCGGAGTCGTCAATGGGGAGGGTCGGCTGTTTTTTGCTGAAATTTTCAATAAAAGCGATCAGCTGTGACGTATTTTCATCCGTAACAGGCATTTCGGAGTCAAATTCCGCGCTGACTTTAAACAGTTTCGAGAAATCGGGATCTTCCTGGTACAGAAAATCATATGCGTTCCCTCCCCAATGATAATTACCTTGAGTTTTGCGGGGAGAGCCTCCGGTTTCAGCAGGCTGGGGGTCTGGTTCCCGGAAGGAGGAGTCTGTATTTCGATTTTTCCCGACTGAAGTACCCGTTTGAGATAGGGCCAGGCACCGTCTTCCATAAGCAGATCCTGGAGCCTCAGCACCAGAAAGCCGCCGAACGCCCGGTGTACCGCGCCGGCTCTGAGACGGAGGTGGCCGTTTACCGCCGCAGTTCTGCTCCCGTCGGTGACTTCAATGCTGCCGAAGAGGTTTGCGAAAGTCGGGACTTCTTCCTGAATAATATAATTTTTCTCCGGGGTGTGTTCGCTGAAAAGGTTAACTTCATATCTTTCAAAAAAAGTCCTTTTTTGCGCGGCCGACCGGAAAGGTTCCGCGTATATATGGAGGCGGGAAAGCAGGTCGTCTTTTATTTCTGCGAGATATGTGAGAACGGCCCTGTTTCCCGGTTCCTTGCTGTAAAAACTTTTGAGGAAGGCCAGTTCGTTTTCAATAATCGGGGAGGCTGATTTTGTTTTCAGTCCCCGGATTTCCTTGTCAACAGAGCGGCGTTTTTCCCGGAGCATGCTGAAAAGTTCAGCCATCTGGTCCATGCACCGGTAATAGGTTTCCCGGAGCTGGGTAAGCTTTTCATCGGAAAATTTTCCCTGCGCCGCTTTTATTTGCAGTTCATCAAAACTGACCGGCTTTCTTTTAAAGACCGGGACCAAATCCATGGAGCGGGATTTATCATCCCGTATCTGGACCAGCTTGAAACCTTCCGCTATCATCCGACGCTCGAAATCAGCCAGAATCTGGTTTTCTTCAGTATCAATTGCCGCCGCTATTTTCTTTTTTTCGGCCAGGAAGGCTTCGGATTTAAATGTCTGCCTTGTCTGCCTTCTGATTGAGTCTATTGCCGTATGCAGCTTTTTCTTAAAATCGGCTCCGCAGCCGGCAGGAAAAAACAGGGCCTTGGGTTCCAGCGGGCGGGAAAAATTATAAGCATAGGCGATATCTTGTAGCTCGTCCCAATTTGCTTTATAGTCAGCAAGTAAGGTTGTAAGAACGGTCCGCCTTCCGGTACCGGAAGCCCCGGAAATAAAGATGTTATATCCGCTGGCGTTAATCCCCAGGCCAAGCTCGAGCGCGTCAATAGCCCTGTCCTGGCCGATAATGGGTTCCTTGGCCCCGTTGAGACGAAGATGCCGGACAGTTTCTTCCGGTATTGAAAAGGCTATCTGCTCCGGTATCAGTTCTTCAATTATTTTCATGTTTTAGCTCCCGGGTCTGGATTACTGAGTTTGGAGTTATGGAATTCCGGGAAAACAGGCAGCCAGCTTTCTTCCGCGGGAATTTTTGAATCCTGCGTAATTATAACCTAAAATGCTGAGTGAGGCACTATGTCTGATCTTTTTATTGGTGAAATATTGGGACTCCTGCTGTTTATACCGGTTTTATTCCGGCCATTTTCACGTCATTTACAGGCGGTTAATGCTATTCCCGTTCTTCCTCTCTTTTCGTTTATTATTTATCTGCTGATTGCGGCGGGATCAGGGATGACCTTATCCTTTTTGCCGGTATTCCTTTTTTCGCTTTTTATGCTGCTTTCGGGGTTTCCCAGGCTGATCAGGTTTTTCAGAAAGCTTCCAACGGACTGGTATTCCCTGGGCGCACAGATCCGCACGGGTTTTGTGCTGCCGTTTTTTGCATGCGCCGTTTTCTGCGTGTTTTATTTTGCGCCCGAAGCCGGGTACATGCCTTCCGCGCCGGTCCGGCGTTCCGTTATCAGCGAAAGGGCCGGACCCGGCGTTACCGGACGTTATGTGCTGTGGGAAAGAGACGAAGATGGAAACGAAGAGCTCCCGGAAGCCGGTACCGCGGATTCGGACAGAATTCCGGAAGAAGGTCCGCAGGGAGTTATTATTTTTTTCAGCGATACAGCTTCTTCCGCTGAGGGGCGCAGCACCATGTCGCTTGCCCTGGCTGAAAAGGGGTTTACGGTTCTGTCCGCTGATTTCAGCGGATTGCAGGATTACCGGAGCGTTGTTCTCTCGCTGGCGGACATACGCCGTTTTGCCGCGCTTACCGGACGTATTTTTTTCAACAAGCTGCCTTTTACAAATGATGAAGAAATATTTAATGCGCAATATGCCGCTATCCGCCGTATGATCCAGTTTGCAAAAAAAAATTACGGCGAAACCGTTCCGCTTTTTGCCATAGCGGAGGGAAGCGCCTGTATTCCCCTTATGCAGCACATATATGATGATCCGGGAATTTTTACCGGGTCGGTCTGCCTTATGGGTGCCGAAAACGAAAAAGAATTGCCTGAAGTCCCCGGAGGCAGTGTGCATATCACCGGCGAAACAGGTATGATGCCTGTTGCCGCGGCCGGATATCCTGTTATGATATTGACGGCGGAAAAAGAAAGCCTGTTCGGATACGGGGAAATACGGTGCGATGATGTTCTGGCAGCCTTTTTCGCCGGAAGCGGACGGGATACGGACCGGAAAAGCGCACTCCTGACAGGAAGAAGAATTATATCATGGATAACAATGAGGAGAGACCAGGTATGACATCAGCTGAGCTGGAAAAATGGTTTAACAATCTTTTAAACCCCGGACACTTTGCCGCGGCGGATCCTTCAAAAAACGGCCTGCAGGTTGATAACAGCGGGAAAGATATAAACAGGGTGGCCTTTGCTGTCGATGCCTGTTTCGAAACAATGGAAAGGGCTGAACAGGCCGGGGCAGGCATGCTTTTTGTGCATCACGGCCTGTTCTGGCGGGATCCGCTTTGTATTACCGGTTCCCATTATAAACGGATAAAAAAACTGCTTGACGCTGATATGGCGCTTTATGCCAGTCACCTGCCCCTGGACGCCCATCCCGAATGCGGGAATAACAGCGGACTGGTCCGCCGGCTGGGGCTGGAAAATATAGAGCTTTTCGGCGAATACCACGGCATGCTTATAGGTTTCAGGGGAACGCTTCCCGGCCCGGCAAAACTCGGGGAAATTACGTCGCGCCTGTTTGTAAACGGACAAAAACCCCTGCATGTTCTGCCGTTCGGCCCTGAAACAGTCCGAACGGCCGGAATAATTTCGGGAGGAGCCGGAGAAGATGTCGTCCAGGCCATTGAGGAAGGACTTGATCTGTTTATTACCGGCGAAATAAGTCATGAAATATATCATACAGCCCTTGAAAACAGAATTAATGTAATTGCCGGCGGGCATTATCAGACGGAAACGGTAGGGCCAGGACTGGTTGCGGAGCGCCTCGGGCAGGAAACGGGTATCGATACGCTGTTTATTGACGTTCCGACCGGTTTGTGACACAGTAAATGATCACGGAAACTATGGCTTCGAATTCCGGCATATACAGAAAGGATTTTTTATGGAAAAGAAACTTAAAGAGCGGCTTTTGCCTTTTATTCTCACCGCAGGAATTATCCTGCTTGATCAGCTGACAAAATGGATCGTAACGGTAACCATTCCGAAATGGTCTGTGGGCCCTTCTTTTTTCGGGGACTTTCTCCGTATAATTCATGTATACAATCCCGGCATTGCATTCAGTATTGGCGGAGGGCTTTCAGCGACCGTCCGCAGTTTTCTTTTCGGTTTAATGCCCCTTCTCGTAATTGCCGTCATGTTTGTGATTTATTTCCGCAGCAATGATCTCACAAAATTACAGCGATGGAGTATCGCGGGAATTATCGGCGGAGGTCTTGGAAATCTTATCGATCGTTTTTTCAGACCGGAAGGGGTTGTTGATTTTATTGATGTTAAATTTTACGGCCTTTTCGGCCTTGAACGCTGGCCGACCTTTAACGTTGCCGACGCCAGTGTTGTTGTATGCGGAATACTGCTTCTTGCCTCTCTGATTTTTACGATAAAGAAGGCAAAAGAAACGGCTCCCGAAGAAAAGGAAGGTACGGATGAAAAATAAAAAGATTAATACCGTATTATTTATTGTTGCGGGGACCCTGGTCAATCTTTTATTTACCTTTGCCTATATTGCTCTGATCCTTTTTATACTATCGCTGCTGGCTCCCCAGCTTGGCCCGAAAATCACAACCTTTGTACCTATTGGCGTCCTTGCAGGAGTGTTTCTCGGAATGATCACATATCAGAAATTCATCAAGTGGGTTATTCCAAAATTCAGTTTGCAGGACAAGATGGAACCCGTTTTTTCCGCTCCGAAAAAGGCTGAAAAAACAGAGAACAGGGACATTTTCGAAAATAATACAGAGGAAAAATAAAACACCCCGTCCTTCAGGGCGGGGTTGTTGGTTCTGCAAGGTATGGATTGCAGCGGGTTTAACACTCTTGCTGTGGAATAAAGCGGATCAGTAACCGTCCGACATTTCCCGGTTTGCGTCGCGCTGGCACAGTTCCTGGTAAACCAGGGCCCTGGTCTTCAGTTTTGCTTTCAGTTCCGGGGGATAAGGCATATACCGCCAGAATACCGCTCGGACTTCCTTATCAAGCTTCTGGGTGCCTTCGCTCTCCTTCAGTATCCAGGTCAGATAATCATTTATAAAGTATTCTTTTACGTCGCCCTTCAGTTTCTGGGCCTGGAACCACTGATAATAATATCCGGTCAGGCCTTCTTCCATCCAGTAATACGACGCCTTTTCTTTGGCCACCTGCCAGCGGAGATCTGCGACAGCGGTCAGGACCGCTAGCGTCAGATTCTTTGCGTACATCGGGACCGCGATCCGGCCCCGGCTGGTTATCCTATTATATCGGTCAAAGGGTTCCCAGCAAAATCCGGTGTCTCCGTATGACGGAATGAGGATAACAAAGGGAGGAATACGGTTCATCTGGGATTTATATTGGCGGCAATATGCTCCGGGATCGATGGATTCAATCCAGCGCAATGCTTCAATAACATTTTCACGGCTCCCGATCTCGCGCGCCGATGAATGAAAGTATTCCCTGGAGAGAATCGGGAAATGGTTTCCCTGGCGGCCGCAGGTCATTTTTGCCATCTGCCGGATAGTATCAAACTCCGCGGCAATACCGCTTGCGTTTGTAACGCCTCCGCCGGAAGAATCGACCTTTCCCTGAAGGGAATTGACATCGCCGTCGGACACATTATAATCGGCAAGGTACTTTTGCAGTTCCTTGTCAATCGACATCAGTTTTTTCAGGGACTCGCCCATTTCAACCATCATACGTTTTTGCATATCCGTATATGGCATGAGAATATCACTGGCAAGGCCGGCAACCGATTCATGGGTAAAGATACTGTCAAATTTGTTTTTTATGTCATTCTCGGCCCTGGTCCGTTCGCCCGATTTCGCCCGGAGCAGATTTTCGGCGCTCTGGAGCCTGCCCTGGGCCTTTCCCAGCAGCTGCTGGAAACGCGCGGAATCGTCCTTCCGACTGGCTTTTGCCTCATCGGTACTTGACGGATTTATTTTCCCGCGCCCGATTTCGGCAACCCACTCGTCAATATAATATACCGCCTCATTGGTCTGATTCGTTTCAATCAGCCGGGCGAAAAGGTTTTTCTGTTCCGCGGTTAAAAGAGACGGCGTAACAAGTCCGTAGCGGAGCGACATTTTTTTCAAATGATCCGCTTTGGGACTTCCGACTTTGATTGCCAGCCCTGACGCAAATTCCCAATATGCGGAAACCAGCTGAAGGCGGAAAATGCTCTTGTCTTTAGGATCTTTGGTCCCAAGGTATTTTGACAGAAGGCCATGCAGCCGGTGAGCGCCGGTGCTTTCGCCGTGAAGGACTTTTTTATAAAAATCAGGATCATCAAAAACAGGATCGGGATTGTCTTCGAGAAATTTTTCTATTTTAGTGTAAGACGTAATGTTCAGGTTAACACCGGAATCATTTTCGTCATTACCCTTCAAATCAGACGCAGAGGAAAACAGCGCTTCTTTATTAATTTTCTTTTGCGGAACAAACTCTGTGGTATTATCAAGAAGAGCGGCAAGTTCCGGATCAAGGCCTAAATCATCCATAATATCCAAGGTTCTTCTCTATAGCATGGGTTATGAGTGAGTCACAAAACTCGTGGAGATGAGGGGAATTGAACCCCTGACCTTTTGAATGCCATTCAAACGCTCTAGCCAACTGAGCTACACCCCCAAAAGACGTAAAGAAAGTATACCAGCATACCGTCGGGAACGTCAACATCTAGTTTTGATAAATTAACATTATGACAGGATTTTCAGGCCGGTACGTTTTTCTATTTCCGCAGCTTCCGTTTCGATCGCTGAACGGAAAAACAGTTCCTTTTCTTCAGACCGTGCTCCGTTTTTTTTC
The DNA here is from genome assembly GCF_022376835.1 of Brucepastera parasyntrophica. Lineage (GTDB taxonomy): Bacteria > Spirochaetota > Spirochaetia > Treponematales > Treponemataceae > Brucepastera > Brucepastera parasyntrophica. The sequence goes on along the minus strand of NZ_CP084606.1, from coordinate 2,249,360 downwards.
TTTTCATCCATGGAAGCGGTCACATTGGCAATCCAGCGGGACGCGGCAAGAATTTTAAAGTAATCGAAATTATCTCCGGCCGGAGGATATTCCGCGGCATAGGCCCTGAAAAAATCCGCGGCAAAATCACGTTCGCCGCTCCGGGCCATTAAAGAACAGGTCCAGGCCACATCGAAACGGAGGTCTCCGATACCCCATATCCAGTCTATAACGAATAATTTTCCCTGCCGGTCAACAATCACATTCCAGGGATGGTAATCCCGGTGAAGAATGGAACATCTGCCGGGAAGGACCTTTTTTTATTTTCCCCGAGCCACTCAAGCACAGGGCCCAGACTGAGTGTTTCACTGTTTTCCCTGCGGGCAATTTCGGCTATTTCATTCCGGATAAACATATCCGTTGAAATACTTTCCGCATCTGCCGTATCAGGATTCAATTGATGAAGGCGGAAAAAATATCAGCGAAGGATTCCATTAACCGGGAACGGTTTTCTCTGTCACTGTTCTGATACGCGTCTATGAAAAGTTGACCCTCGATCCTTTCCATAAGAATATAGGGATACTCATCTCCAAAACTGCCCGAAACCGGTTCGGGTACCGGAAAACCGGCCCGGTGCAGAAAGCTCAAGCCCTCCCATTCATGCCGCAGATGCGCGGCCATATTACTGCCGGGGCCGTAGCTTTTATAAATATACCGGACCGGATTATCCTCAACAGTTATTGAAGCGGCCTCGCCCGCAAGGCCTGATTTGAGAAACTCAATGCCGGTTATTTTTCCCTGAAGTATTTTTTCCAGTTTCCCTGCAAGTTTTTTTGAATCCATTTAGTGATCCTTTCAAAAAAAGCTGCCCCGTGTATTCCACAGAGCAGCTTTTTCAGTATCCGGAACCGTTATGTACGGTCAGAAGGGATTAAAAATCACGCTTTGAGAGATATTCATATTCCTTCCACTGGCGTTTTGCCTTGACGACGGCCTTATCCAGCAGCATCTGCGCGCGTTCGGGATCGGCAGTTTTGAGTGTCTTAAAGCGGACTTCCTTGTACATAAAGTCAGCCAGGTTATAATCCGGTTCCTTGCTGTCGAGCTGGAAGGGATTTTTCCCCTGTTCAACAAGCCGCGGATCATAGCGGTACAGGGGCCAGAGTCCGCAGGTAACCGCTTCCTTCTGATTGGTCATGCCTTTTTCCATGTTGATACCGTGGTTGATGCAGTGGCTGTAGGCAATAATGATTGAAGGACCGTCATAGGATTCCGCCTCGCGGAAGGCCTTGATGACCTGATTCATATTCGCGCCGAGCGCAATGCGGGCAACATAGACATAACCGTAGCTCATAGCTATCATTCCCAGGTCTTTTTTGCTGGTAGACTTGCCGGAAGCCGCGAATTTGGCTACAGCGCCGATTGGTGTTGCTTTTGACATCTGTCCGCCGGTATTGGAATACACTTCAGTATCGAGAACAAGAACATTAATGTTCTTGCCGGAGGCGAGAACATGGTCAAGTCCGCCGAAACCGATATCGTATGCCCAGCCGTCTCCTCCGATAACCCAGACAGAACGTTTAATCAGGTAATCAGTCAGCGAGTCCAGTTCTTTGGCAGCCTCTTCGGATGATCCGGAGAGTTCCCTTTTAAGTTCGGTGATATAACCGCGCTGGGCTTCAATTGAAGCGTCATCTTCCATTGTATTTGCCAGGATCTTATCGACAACGCCGGCGGCGATTCCCTTGCCTTTTACTGTTTCCGCAACTTCGCGGGCATAGACCGCAAGCTTATCGCTTGTGAGGCGCATTCCGAAGCCGAATTCCGCGGCGTCTTCAAAGAGGGAATTTGACCATACCGGACCTTTGCCGGCGGCATTTTTTGCGTAGGGAGTTGAAGGAAGGTTTCCCCCGTAAATCGAAGAACATCCGGTCGCGTTCGCGATAACCGCCCGGTCGCCATAGAGCTGGGACAGGAGTTTGATATAGGGTGTTTCTCCGCAGCCCGCGCAGGCACCCGAGAATTCAAAGAGCGGCCGCTTCATTGAAAGGCCTTTGGGCGTACCGAGATTCAGGGTAGCGGGATCGGCATCGGGAAGGGAAATAAAGAATTCCCAGTTTGCGGATTCCTGGGCGCGGTATTCCGGAGTCAGCGGGGTAAAGTTAATTGCCTTTTTTCCGTCCTCTGAAGGTTTAACCGGGCAGCTCTGTATGCACAGACCGCAGCCGGTACAGTCTTCAACCGAAATCTGCAGGGATATTTTCTTCCCGGCTTCCGGTTTTGGTTTGAGGTCCACGGCCTTGAATGACGCCGGGGCTTTCGCCGCGTCGGCCTCGCTCACGGGTTTCATGCGGAGAACCGCGTGGGGACAAACCATAGTACACTGGCCGCACTGGATACACATATCGGGGTTCCATTCCGGTACTTTTTCGGCAATGGCCCGTTTTTCATACTGGGTTGTCGCCGTCGGGAAGGTCCCGTCCGCGGGAATTTCGCTTACCTTAACCTTGTTTCCCTCATCAATGGCCATAACACCCAGAACATTCTTTATGAAGGGGTCGGAAGAAGTAGCCATCGCGGGCTTCATGTGAATACTGCCGGAAACCGTTTTCGGATAGTCGACCTTTTCAACGCCGGCCAGGGCCATATCGATTGTGTCGATATTTTTCTGGACAATATCGGCCCCTTTCTTTCCGTAGGATTTTTCAATGAACTTCTTGATCAGTTCGACTGCCGTATCTTCGGGAAGGATTCCTGAAATCTTGAAAAAGGCGGTCTGCATGACAACATTTATGCGTCCGCCCATGCCGGCTTTTTCAGCAATTGAGAAAGCGTCGATAACATAGAATTTCAGTTCCTTGTCGATAATATGCTTCTGCACTTCAACGGGGAGGTGTTCCCATACTTCATCCTTACCGTACGGGCTGGTCAGAAGGAAGGTTGCGCCTTTTTTCGCGTTTGCGAGCAGGTCATAGGTTTCGAGGAAGGTAAACTTATGGCAGGCGATAAAATCAGCCTGACTGATAAGATAGGGCTTGCGGATGGCCTTTTTCCCGAACCGCAGATGGGACGTGGTGATTGATCCCGATTTCTTTGAGTCATATACAAAATAGGCCTGGGCGTTGAGGTCTGTCGCTTCACCGATAATTTTTATCGAGTTCTTGTTCGCGCCGACCGTACCGTCCGCGCCAAGTCCGTAGAACATGGCGTCAGTCATGCCTTCCTCAATCAGATGGAAGTTTTTATCATATGACAGGCTGAGTCCGAGTATGTCATCCTCAATACCAACCGTAAAATGATTGCGTTTATCGCCTGAAAGATTGTCAAGGACGGCCTTAACCATGGCCGGCGTAAATTCCTTTGAACCGAGACCGTAACGGCCGCCGAGTACAACCGGGTAATCCTTGAAGGGGACCTTGCCTGCGGCCTGCATTTCACCGATTGCGGTCCTGACATCCTCATAAAGGGGCTCGCCGAGGGCGCCGGGTTCTTTTGTCCGGTCAAGCACAGCGATAGCCTTGACGGACGCGGGAAGCGCTTTTACAAAGGCCTCGGCGCTGAAGGGGCGGTACAGCCGGACTTTGAGCACGCCGACTTTTTCACCCTTGCTTACCAGATATTCAACCGTTTCTTCGGCGGTTTCCGCGCCTGAACCCATGATGATAATAACTTTTTCCGCGTCGGGTGCGCCGAAATAATCAAACAGATGATACTGGCGTCCGGTCAGCTTGGCAAATTTATCCATTTCTTCCTGAACAATGGCGGGAGTATCGTCATAGTATTTATTTACCGCTTCCCTGCTCTGGAAATAGACGTCAGGATTCTGGGCGGTTCCCCTGATTGAAGGGTTTTCAGGAGTCAGGCCCCGCGCACGGTGGGCGCGGACCAGCTCGCTGTCTATCATTTTCTGCATTACTTCATAGGACACTTCTTCGATTTTCTGGACTTCATGGGAGGTACGGAACCCATCGAAGAAATGGAGGAAGGGAACGCGTGAGCGGAGCGTGGCGGCATGGGAAATAACAGCCATGTCCATAACTTCCTGGACGCTGTTTGATGAGGTCATTGCCCAGCCTGTCTGGCGGCAGGCCATAACGTCCTGGTGGTCGCCGAAAATTGACAGGGCGCTGGTTGCGACCGCGCGGGCAGCTACATGGAATACCGTACTGGTCAGCTCGCCGGCAATCTTATACATATTCGGGATCATGAGAAGCAAACCCTGTGAAGCGGTAAACGTGGTAGAAAGAGCGCCGGTGGTAAGCGCGCCGTGAACAGCGCCCGCAGCGCCGCCTTCAGACTGCAGTTCCACAACATCGGGAACCGTACCCCAGATGTTCTTTTTGCCCTTGGCCGAATATTCATCGGCAACTTCACCCATGGGACTGGATGGCGTAATCGGATAAATAGCGATTACCTCACTGAGTGCGTGAGCCACATGACCAGCAGCCGTGTTTCCGTCGATCATTACAAGATTTTTCTCAGACATATTCCCGTCCTTATAAAAATGAATTGAAGAGAAAAGATTAAATCGGTAAAAACATACCTATATTTTATCTACCATATAAAATACCCCGCTTAGCATATTTTTGCAAGTGGAAGTGTCTGTTTGGGATTTCTTCGAGGGCCAAATACCTGTTTTTTTACATTCACCGCTTAATTTTGCATATAAGATACCGAAAATAAATCAAAGGGATCGTTAGAGTGAAATAATTTAAATTATTTGACTATAATCCGCCGGAAAACCGCTTCAGGAAGACAATTTCGGGACTTTCTGAAGGGTTTTATGCTATACTAGCCATGTTATTTAGAGAACAAAGAAGCATAATGAATACTGTTACAAAGAACAGAGCGCCTCTGGTGCGTTTTTTTGATGTGTATTTCTCATGGACTAATCCTCCTGCGAACAAAAAATCGGATATGTGGTTTTCCCCCATGTTTGACTCATTTACCGCCGACATTCCGCCCGGTTTTATAAGTCTGGTAGGCCCGAACGGGTCGGGAAAGTCGACTTTTATGCTGCTTGCCGGAGGCCGGATACTGCCTTCGCATGGAAAGATAGAATTGTGCGGCTATGATACGAGGGTTTTGAGCGGACACTGGAAAAACTATACGGGTGAAAAAGGACCCGGCCTGACTGAAAAAGTCGAACACCAGCGAAATCTCGTCTGCTCCTTTCTGTTCCAGAATATGGAATTCATTCTTGATGAAGATATCACTGTAAAGGCCCTTCTGGAATTCGTGTATGAAAACGGCGGACATTATTCAAAAGATGATGTTTTTTTCCGGCTGGTACTTTCCGCCCTGGAACTTGAAAAACTCCTGAACCGCAGACCGGACGAACTTTCAAAAGGTGAAAACCAGCGGGTATTGCTGGCCTTTTCTGCTTTGTACGGCTCGAAAGTGATTATGATGGATGAACCTGTTTTCGCGATGGAACAATACCAGAAGGAAAAGGCCCTGGATTTCTTCCGCGACCTGTACAGAAATACCGATGTTTCAATTGTTATTTCGCTCCATGAGCTGTCACTGACCCGCAAATACGCGGATACGGTTATGCTGTTTTATCCCGATCACCGTATTGATCTCGGCACGCCTGAGGAAGTCCTTACCCGGGAGGCCCTGGAAACCGCCTATGGCGTTCCGGTTTCAATGCTGTATGATACTGAAAAATATACCAGAAATGTAATTTTCGAACAGGGCAAATATGGCGTGTAAAATTCGCAGGGCGCTTTTGTGCATAATGACTGCGGCGGTTCTGATGTGCGCCGCGTGCGCGACATCAGGCGTGGACCGGGACGCTCCGCGATGGATGAACAGCCCTCCGCGCAGCAAAACAAAATTATACGCGGCGGCGGCCGCTTCGGGCGAGGACACGGCAGCAGCGATAATCAAGGCAAAGCAGAATACCAGAAACAGTATTTTTCCGAAAGCTTTCGAGATAACATTCAAAACGCTTGAGGGATTTGAAAAAAAACAGCAGGCGGAAATCTTTGGTCTTGAACTGATAGTTCTGATAGCATATCAGTCGGCAAATGAAATCCTTCTTTTTGTTCAGGATGAAGAACAGTATATTTCAGAAAACGGAACCTGCTATATCCTTTCATTTGTTGAATATGACAGAATATATGGTATAATTGAAGAAGTCGCCGTCCTGAATCAGAAAGACGGGACCGGAACACTGTCAGATGCTAAAAAAAGCCTGCTCCGCAGCAGTTTCAATGAAGCGATAACGAATTAACCTGGGGGAAAACATATGGCAAAAACATTATACCGCCTTCAAGAGGGAAAAATATTTCTGGGGGTCTGCGCCGGATTTGCCGAATATTTTGATGTTGATGTAACACTGATGCGTATTATATGGGTTTTCTTTGCCCTGATTTTCGGAGCAGGTATACTGGTCTATTTTATAGCGGCTTTTCTGATGCCGAAAAAATAAGGGCCAGACTTCCCGCAGCAATGGAGCGGGAAGCCCGCACGGTTATTCCTGATTTTCTTCCCGTCCTGATCCTTCCGGATTTCCCCTGTTTTCTTCCTGCGAAATATCTGCTGTAAGCAGTTTTTCTTCAGCGCCTATAAGGGGCGTTCCCGTTTCAATATACAGGTTATTGAGAAAATACCGGAGAATATTTGCATATGCCCAGGGAGTATAAATACCCAGAGTTACAATCATTAAAAGCATTGTTTTCCACAGAAATTTGAAAACCTGCCAGGTATCGCAGTCCAGACGGCCCCGGCCGTATTCGCGTCCGTCCTTTTCAAGAACAATACAGGAAGCAAAATACCGGTATACCTTGCCCATCATCGCCGGAATATAAATGCCAATTGTAATGACGCATAAGACGATCTGCCCCAGCAGGAAATTCACAGCAGGGCCGGCGACAGCATCGCACTTTATACGGATTCCACGCCATTCAATGTTGAACATCCAGACAATATAAAAATAGGACAGGACGGCGGCGATAAGTATGACCGCCCCTATAATGACCACATACATTACTATTTCAGAGTAAAGTGACAGCAGCCCGCCCAAAAAGGCGCAGACAAAAATGGGAATAAAACCAAAAAGCAAAATGTACTTAAAGAGAGAACCTCCCCGGCCCAGAAAAACGGGACGCTCTCCGTCGAATTCCGTATTGTCAACCCAAAAAGCCGTTACCCTTCTTATGTACCATGGGGTATATATTCCGAACGTAATTATCACGAAAATTATTCCAAGAGTATATGTTTCAATTGCCTTACCTATTGTCCCGGTAAACCGGAAAGGAATACCGCTCAGGGAAATTGCGGAGAGCGCTATTTTAACAAGAGCGACCATAAGCGCGGACTGAACAATCAACATAAGAACAAGCGACGCAAGCATGAGGAGCAAATCGCGGATTATATCGTTCATGCTGATTGCCAGTTCAAGATAGGATTCGCTCCGCTGCATGATGAACTGAAAAAAAATGTTGAATAATAACATGCATATATATGGCTTCCACCACATATTTCCGTTCAGGGAACAGGAAAATTTCTCTTTCATTGATGTCTCCTTAGAATGCAGATTAACTATACCATAGCTGGTGAAAAAAACTATGCATTTTTCAGGGGTATATTTTCACCGCCAGGAAGAACGGAACGGATATTTTTCAGGTTTTACGGAAAACAAATGGAATTGTCCGGCGCAAAACCGCGGAGAAAATTTTCAGGAACAAAGAGAAAACATGAAGTGCAATATCAGGATGGGCTTAACAGCAAAGGCTATACACATAAACTCGTATTTTTATACACATAGAAATAACCGGAGGCTGCAAAAGGAAACAGTCATACACCAAAAACAGGAATTTTATATAAAAAGCCCCGGTGAACGCAGACTCATGCATTCACCGGATGAAACACGGGACAGAAAATCTGTTACTGGCGGTGAAGAACGTACATATCGGCCAGATCTCCGGTAATTTCATTACCGTCGCCGTCCAGCCAGAGAAGGTCCGAACCCTTACTCCGGAACAGATAGGGACGGTGACCGGTTTCCAGCCGTATGGTATTGTCTGAAGAATCAATGGAATATTTTCCGGTTGATTCAAAAGGACCGCCGTCCTCATCAATATACAGCATAATCACTGTCCACGTTTTATCGGGACGAAGTGTTACGGTAAGATCAATACCGGGAGATGACGCCGCCGGAATGGTGCCGGTGTATGTACCCGCAACAGTTTCCGGTGTGACCGAAGTTTTTTCCCTGCAGGACAACAGCAGGACAGTGCTCAGAATAAGTATAAGTGGTATAATCTTTTTCATAGTATGTTAAATTTAATATACGGCAGATTATAAGTCAAGGAAGAAAATAATGAAGCTTGAAGTGCTTGGGTCCAGCGGTTCAATTACGACCCCGCGCCCGCTGTGTTTCTGTAAGATTTGTACCGAGGCAAGAAAGAAAGGATCGCCGTATTCCCGGCTTGGCCCGTCCGTCTTTGTCCACGGTCCCGATATTCTCATAGATACTCCCGAAGAAATATCCGTAGAGCTTAACCGTTCCTCGGTTAAGCGTATCAGCATTTGTCTTTTTTCGCACTGGCACCCTGATCACATCGCGGGAAAAAGAATTTTTGAAATAAACAAACACTGGGGACGAATACCCGGAAAAAATAAAACGACCCAGATTCTCCTGCCGGAGAAAATAGCTGAATCCTTCAGATCATCCATGGCGATTATGGAGCATCTCGAGTTTCTGGAAGCGGAGGGGTTGGTTGAAATACAAATCATAAAAGATGATGAAACTTTTTCAGTTAATGGCTATACAATAAAACCGGTCAGGCTTTTCTTTGATTTTGTTTTCGGCTATGAGATAGGCGATTCAACAAAAAAAATTCTGATTATTATGGATGAAATAAAACACTGGATTCCGGACCCGGAAATTAGCGCAACGGATTACGATCTGGTATATCTTCCTTTCGGGATATTTGCCGAAAACCCCCTTACCGGCAGGGCTTTGGTGGACAGTGATAATCCCATACTGAAGAATGAACATACGACTGCCGAAACAATCAACATTGTCCGGAAGCTGAAATCACGGCAGTTTGTCCTCGGTCATATTGAAGAACCGGACAGAATAAATCCGCAGCTGGCAAAAAAACTTTCCGCCTATTTTTCAAAGGAAACCGGAAAAAAAATACGCATTGCCTATGACGGAATGATGGTGCCGTCCTGACCCGGCCGTACCGGATCAGGACGCTTTGAATACTTCGATTCTGTTGCGGCCGTTATTTTTCGCTTCATACAGGGCGCAGTCGGCGCGGTCAATATAATCATTAAGATGTTCTTCTTTTTTAGGAACGCCATAGGCAATTCCTATACTGATCGTAAATGTAAAGTCCGGGAACTGACCAAAATGGAGATCTTTTATTCCATTCATTATTCTTGTTGCGACCTTTTTTGCGTTCGCCAGACCGTTTGTAGAAAGAAAGACAACAAATTCCTCGCCGCCGTAACGGCAGGACAGGTCGTCTTCTCTGAGACTCTTTCCGATACTCTCTGAAAACTGTATCAGGACCTCGTCGCCAAAAGTATGCCCGTAGGTATCATTTATTTTCTTGAAGTGGTCTATGTCCATGAAGAGGACCGCCATTGTTTTTTTCTTTCTTTTAATCTTATCAAAGAGAACATTCGCTTCATCATAAAAGTTCTGCCTGTTCGAAAGGCCGGTTAAATAATCGCTTGTTGCCATATGATGGATTACCTTATCCGAACTTTCCTTCAGTAAAAGAAGATAGGCGGAAAGACTGAAAACCATCAGCATCACAAGCGCGAGGAAGGTAAGACTCTGTATAAGAAAATTGGTAAAAATATCCGCTTCCGTGTTGCTTATGGCATATATGCCGCGGGGCAAAAGGAGGGCCACAAAAACTATATAATATACACCGACGCTTCTTTTAAACCAGGTTGATTTATTTGACAGGAGCAGCTTCAGGCTGGGAACAAGCAGTATCAAAAAGACAGTGAAGGAGGAAACGGTAATTCTGAGAGAGGTGTCCGGAGTAGTGTATTCGATTATATTAAAAACTATAATTGAAATAACGGCAATAACCAGAACCAGATGATGCCATTTTTTATTTTCCTCATGCACTACGATAAAAATCGATATGGCCTCAAAATAAAAACCGGCGAGTATTAACGAATTACCGAGATTCACTGTCAGAAAATCGGGAAAAAAGCCGCGGAAAAAAATAAGCAGATAGGCAACGGCCTGGAGCAGCTTTGCGGTGATAAAGTAGGCCGCCAGCTTTCTTTCGCTTACGTTTTTGCTCGCGATCTGAAATGAAAATACAAGGGAAACCGAGGTAAGATTTCCCCAAAAGAGCACCGCGATGAGGGTTTTAACATCAACATCTATGAGGTTATACAGAATTTCAGACAGCATGACACTCTCTCCTTGTTGTTTTTCAATATATATTTATCCGCCCAAACAATTATTTTACTGCCTAAAATAATGTTATAATTATAATATACTCAAGTTTTTCACTTTTTTGTTTGTATTTCGTTTGTTTCACTGAAATATATGTTATTTTTCACCGGTTTGACAATAACGCCGCAGAGCCCATATACTGGAATAAATACGCATACAGCGGGCTTTGAAGAACAAACCGTTCTCCGGTATGTCAAACTACACCGCATTATACTTTCCGCGTATATGAAACTCCGGAAGGGAAAAGCCAGTACCTGTTTTACAGCGGTTGTTATTCTTATTTTTCAGGATATTATATGCATGACCTTTACCATCTTTCAGGTGACAACACCAGGATAACCTTTACACTGGACGAAGCCCTGTTTTATATGCAACATACCGGCTATACGGTTAAGGACGATACCGCCATTTTTCTTGGCGGGCCTTTTAATAAGTGGCTGCCCGAACCGGACCCCGCATGGAAACTGCCGCCGGAAAAACCGGAAAAAAAATGGATGCTCAGGATAAAAACGGATCTTATCCGGACGCCGGGAAATTCCGGATATCCGGAATTCAATTTTATTTTTTTTGACGATGACGGAATCCGCCGTAATCTTGTCAGTAAAGAAGAATCAGACTTTGCCTGTTCCTTTCTTGAAAATTACGCTGTTCTGTTTCCGGAAGACGACCGCCTCTTTTTTGAAGAAAAAAAACGGAAGGCAGAGTATATAAAAACACTGAGGGATTTTAATCTGAAAAATGCGCAGGACCGCATGGTTATAAGCAATTTCCGGAAAGTCCTAGGAGCGGAAGGCCTGTTCCGGTCTTATCATCCGTACAAGAAATCCTTCAGGCAATTTGAAACCGAAGACAGCAGGAGCGCGATTGTAAAAGAATTAATGGAGGAAACCGGAATCGCCTCGGTAGTCTGCCTGTCCGGAGAGGAAAAGGCGCTTGAGGCAAATGGGGAAACAATAAGCGTCTATCACAAACAGCTTATCGATAAAGGGAATGTGTATTTTACGGACACCTCATACGAAGACGCTTATTTCGATTCCGCGGGAAAACGGTTCAGCGCGGTATTCGCAGACATTGTACGGTTTATAGGAACCCATGAGGCTCCTGTCCTGGTACACTGCAGATTGGGCTCCGACCGGACCGGCGTCGTCTGCGCTCTGCTTGCGGCTCTGTGCGGGGTTCCCTGGCGGGAAATTGCGGAAGATTACAAAAAAACTTCAGACACCGGCATAGGACAGTTCCGTGACAGTCCCCTGCTCCGCTATTCGCTGGAAAAAATACTCGGGAAAACCCTGACCGAGACAGGTGACCACTCACAGGATTTTGCCGGCTTTTATATTACGGGCGGATATCTGACACAAAAAAATATTGCTTTACTGAGAACAAAACTTTGTCAGACTGAATAAAAACGGCTATACTGTATTTGAGCTTTTCCGGAAAAATTCCTGTTATGGAAATACCGTATCGGAACCGGAAGGCATATAACGCAAGGAGGCATGCTTTATGAAAAAACTATATGGTATTATGGCTGCGGCGGTATTACTGGCTGCCGTATTTGTTCCCTGTCTGACCGCAGAAACGCCGGCAGCTGATGTTTCTGTTTCCCTCACATTTACGCGGCAAAGCGGCTTTGCCAGCAACCAGATTGCGGTCTGGGTGGAAGACAGTGAGGGAAACCTGGTGAAGACACTGTTTGTAACAAAATTTACCGGCAAGGGCGGATGGAAAAAAAGACCGAACTGTGTTCCCGTATGGCTTGAACGTTCGGATATCGCAAATGCTCCCCGGAAAAATATCGACGCCGTAACAGGAGCGACGCCCAAAACAGGGCCGTTATCATTCAAATGGGACGGGAGCGATCAGAACGGAAACAGGGTCCCGTCAGGTGAATATATCATCTGCGTGGAGGGAACGCTCAGGGATGCGAGCCGGGTATTGTATACCGGCAGAATCATACTCGGAGGGGACAGACAGTCTGTCGAACTCACCCCTGAATATACCGGTACGGCGGCAGACAGCAAAGAAAAAAACATGATAGCGGCCGTAATAGCAGTATATCACCCCTAAACAAGGTATCAGGACAGGCACATGAAAAAAAACAGTGAAACCGGAAAGCCCATACAATTATTATTCCATGATTTGGATCCGGAAGAATTCCGCAAACAGTTTCCTTCTGCGGAGTCGGAATATCACGTGTTCTCGCGTGAAAAAAAATCAGTCCCTGTCTGGGCTGTTACAGCTGCTGGCTGAAAACACCCGGGGTCTGTATAATCAGAGATGACTTCCAGAAACTGGGGGCCCTTTCCTGCCGCGCTGTAAAAACAGTTTTTATCAGCCGCTGCGTATACGGAGGATTCAGCCCCTTCATAAAAAATATAATAGACCGCAATCTCGGGGCCATTCTTCCGTTTTTCAAAAAACGGAGCGACAGACGCATGCACCATGCCATACGCAATAATAACAGGGACGTCCTGTCCGTTCTTTTTTACGGACAGGATATTACTCCGGAAGAAAGACAGACTGCCGAACAAATCGTAAAGGCAAATGCCCTTAACCGGAATGCCCTTTCATATTCCGTACAATTTTATAGTGACAGCGGAAAAATCAGGGAGGACGGACTGTGAAGATTGCTATTATTAACGGGAGCCCGAAATCGGGGCGGAATAATTCGCAGTATTTTGCGGATGAACTGGAAAACCGGCTTGGAACAGAAGTCGAATATTTTCATCTGAAGGTAAGCCGGCCCGAAATCGGGGAAGATGTTTTAAAAGAACTTTCCGTGTGTGAGGCTCTGGTACTGTGCTTTCCTCTTTATGGCGACGGTATTCCTTCCCACCTCTTATATGTATTGCAAAAAATAGAACAATTCTATAAAAACCGGACCGGGCAGCGGGAAAAACAAAAGGTTTACGCCCTGATCAACAATGGATTTTTTGAGGGAAGCCAGAACAGCTGCGCGCTTGGCATGCTCCGTCACTGGTGTTCCCGGGCCGGACTGTCCTGGGGACAGGGCATCGGAATCGGCGCGGGGGAAATGCTCGGAAACCTGCCTTCCGTTCCTATGGGCTACGGTCCTAAAAAAACACCGGGGAAAATACTCGCCGGGTTTGCGGACAATATTCTGAACGGAAACAGCGCGGAAGACGCATTCTGCAGCCCTGATTTTCCCCGGTTTGCCTTTGAAATGATGGGTTCATCCGGATGGAAAAAAGAAGCTGAAAAAAACGGACTGCGTGTCCGGGATCTTTATTCGGTCCCGCCGCTGTAATCCGGAAAAAGAAATTCCATACATCTTTTACACAGCCTGCTATTCCTAAAAATCCCGCAATATGCTATTTTTTATTCGTGGCGAAGGTGTAATACCCCGCCGCTTTGCGGCGGTTTTTATAGGTTCCATGGTATTAAACCTGAGATCAATTCCACGGGAGAGAAAAATACTCCAGACCGAAGGTCTGCCCTGCTCTGCGGCGGAGTATTTTATCCAGACAAATTGTATATTTTACGAGGTAGTTATGAAGCGGGAAGATATAGACAAAATACTTATTATCGGTTCAGGTCCGATAGTTATCGGCCAGGCCTGCGAGTTCGATTATTCAGGCACCCAGGCCTGTAAGGCGCTTCGGGAACAGGGCTACAAAATAGTCCTGGTAAACTCGAATCCGGCGACAATAATGACCGATCCGGTAATGGCTGACGCGACCTATATTGAGCCTCTTAATCTTGCCCGTCTTGAACAGATTATTGAAATTGAACGTCCTGACGCCCTCCTCCCCAACCTGGGCGGCCAAACCGGGCTGAACCTCGCATGTGAACTCAACAGGGCAAAAATACTGGAAAAGTATAATGTAAAAGTAATAGGTGTAAACCTTGACGCAATAGAACGCGGAGAAGACCGGGAAGTTTTTAAAAAAACGATGCAGAGCCTCGGCATCGCGACCCCAAAATCCGACATAGCCTATTCCGTGCAGGAAGCGGAAAAAATCGCCGAAGAACTTTCGTATCCGGTTGTAGTGCGGCCGGCTTATACAATGGGCGGCGCAGGCGGAGGCCTTGTATATAATGTTGAAGAACTCCGGACTGTCGCGGGCAGGGGCCTCGACCTCTCCCTGACCCACCAGTGCCTCATCGAAGAATCCATCCTGGGCTGGGAAGAACTTGAGGTGGAAGTTGTACGGGACAGTAAAAACCAGATGATCGCTATCTGCTTTATCGAAAATATTGACGCGGTCGGGGTCCATACCGGCGACTCATTCTGTTCCGCGCCCTTTCTGACCATAGACAGGGAACTTGAAGACGAACTCCGGAAACAGGCCTTCAAAATTGTCGAATCAATCGGCGTTATCGGCGGTACAAATGTACAGTTTGCCCATGATCCGAAAACGGGCCGGATAGTCATTATCGAAATAAATCCGCGCACCTCCCGTTCGTCGGCGCTTGCTTCAAAGGCAACAGGATTTCCCATTGCCCTGATTTCGGCAAAACTCGCGTCGGGAATGACTCTGGATGAAATTCCCTACTGGAGGGACGGGACCCTGGAAAAATATACGCCGTCCGGCGATTATGTGGTACTGAAATTCGCCCGCTGGGCATTTGAAAAATTCCGCGGCGTAAAAGACTCCCTCGGAACACAGATGAAGGCAGTCGGCGAAGTAATGGCTATCGGGAAAACGTTCAAGGAAACATTCCAGAAGGCAATCAGGGGACTCGAAAACGGCCGGCACGGCCTGGGTTTCGCAAAGGATTTTAACACTAAAACCCTTGCGGAACTCCTCGACATGCTGAGGGAACCTACCAGTGAACGGTACTTTCTTTTGTATGAAGCCCTGCGGAAAGGCGCGGATATCAGGACTCTGCATGAACTTACCTATATCAAGGAATACTTTCTCCGGCAAATGAAGGAACTTGTTGAACTGGAAGAAGAAATACTCAAAACTCCGGGGCGTCTTCCTTCCGATGAATTGCTTGTCCGGGCAAAAAAAGACGGCTTCTCAGATAAATATCTTGCGAAGATTCTCGGAATATCCGAAAAGGATATACGGCTCAAACGGACCGGACTCGGCGTCACGGAAGGCTGGCACGCGGTTCCTGTTTCCGGCAAGGAAGACACGTACTATTATTATTCATCATATAACGCACCGGACGCGTCTCAGGCAAGTTCTTCAAAAAAGAAAATAATGATTCTGGGCGGCGGCCCGAACCGCATCGGTCAGGGAATAGAATTTGACTATTGCTGCGTACACGCCGCCTTTGCCCTGCGGGACCTCGGCTATGAAACCATTATGGTCAACTGCAATCCCGAAACCGTATCAACGGATTATGACACCAGCGACAAGCTGTATTTTGAACCGGTCACGCTCGAAGACGTTCTGCAGATTTATGAAAAAGAAAAACCGGAAGGCGTAATAGTCCAGTTCGGCGGTCAGACCCCGCTCAATATCGCAAAAGAACTTTCAGATGAAGGCGTTAAAATTCTCGGCACCAGTATCGAGAGCATCGACATTGCGGAAGACAGAGACCTTTTCCGCAAGATGATGGAGCAGCTCGGAATCCCGATGCCCGAAGCAGGCATGGCGGCAAACATTGAAGAAGCCATACAGGTTGCAAACAGCATCGGGTACCCCATAATGATCCGCCCCTCCTTTGTTCTGGGGGCCGGGGAATGGAAGTTATTTATGATGAAAGCATGCTCCGGGAATATGTTGAAAAGGCGGCCGGAGTTACGCCGGACAGACCGCTGCTCCTTGACCGTTTTCTCAGGAACGCGCTTGAATGTGAGGCCGACGCGCTTGCGGACGGAAAAGATGTCTATATTCCCGCGATAATGGAACATATTGAACTCGCCGGCGTACACTCGGGAGATTCAGCCTGCATTATTCCGCCGGTATCGCTTACGGAAAAAGATATGGCTGCCATAAAGGATTATACCAGAAAAATCGCCCAGGCGCTTCATGTATGCGGGCTGATGAATATGCAGTACGCAATTGAAGACGGAAAAGTGTATGTTCTTGAAGCGAACCCCCGCGCAAGCAGGACAGTGCCTCTTGTTTCAAAAGTCTGCAATACCCAGATGGCCAGCCTCGCTACCCGGCTGATGCTGGGCGAAAAACTTGCCAGCCTCAATCTGCGGGAAAAACGCTTCGCCCACTTCGGCGCAAAGGAAGCCGTATTTCCCTTCGATAAATTTCCCGAAGTCGATCCGGTCCTTGGTCCGGAAATGCGCTCCACCGGAGAAGTACTCGGCCTCTCCGACAGCCCGTCGCTTGCCTTTTACAAATCCCAGGAAGCCGCGGGCAATTTCCTTCCGGCAGGGTTTGAGGAAGGGAGCAGTATTCTTATCAGCCTCTCCGACAAACAGAATCTCCGCGAGCAGGCAATAAACGTGGGGAAGATTTTTTCAGGACTGGGCTTCAAAATTCTGGCTACGGAAGGAACTGCCGGGTTTTACCGCGAAGCGGGAGTCCCGTGTGAAGTAATCGCAAAACTTAATGAAGGCAGGCCGAATGTCATTGATGTCATTGTAAACAGGAGCGTTACGCTGGTTATAAACACACCCAGCGCCCACCGGGACGCTATTGTCGACGAGGCTGTAGTCAGAAAGGCCGTGCTGAAATATAAAATACCTTATATTACAACCCTTGCCGCCGCGCTTGCGGCCGGCCGCGGAATCGAGGCGGCGAGAAAAGGCAAAGGCAATGTAAAGGCCCTCCAGAAATATCACGCTGAAATAACTGAAGTGTGACGCCAGACATCTGCTTTAAATCAGGGCGCCGTCATTTCATACTATAACATTATACTATATTAATATAGTATAATGTTATAGTATCGACAATCCGGAAATCATTTTTCTTCCATCATTCCGCGGTATTTTTCAGGCCTGGGGAAATTAAACGCCCAGGCTATCAGGGAAACAGCTATCATGGCTGAAAAGTAATAGATATTCCCCGCGATAAGAAATCCGACAAGGTCAAAAAGGGCAGGAGTTTCCGCCAAGCCCAGGGATATAACAAAAGCCGAAAAAAAAGAAGCCCAGGTGGAATTCTGCTGCCCTGACCCGGGCACAAGGAAAATTCTGAAAAAGGGACTCTCCTGCGGCTTTCTGTTTGAATACAGCCGCCGCGATAACGCAATGCCTGCTAAACAGAGCAGGCAGCCGGTACCGAGAAAAAGATAGTGTATCATTTCAAGCGGGGCAGAAAATTCACCTCTATCATTAATCCCTATAAAAAGATAAACAGCCTTTGTCAGCGGAACCCCGCCCCAAAGCAAATACAAAAGTTTTTCTTTTTTCATACATTTTTTCCCGTATACCGGTTATTCGATTTCAAAAGACAAGGATTTGAAATTTTCATAAATTCTGGCGTCGCTTGCAGTAAATTTAAGAACACAGTAATCGGGATCGGTAACCCCCTCTTTATAATACATGGTGTCTCCTGTCTTCCAGATTCTGGCCTTTGTTTCCTGGTCTTCAAGGACTTCCATTGTTCCCCTGAGCATTATACCCCTGAAAAACCGGGCATCAAAAAAATACAGGCAGGCCTTCGGATTGTTTCTGTACTGATGGACCCGCATTGATGAGGTATTTGTCGTCAAATAAAATGTTTTCAGCCCATCCTGCTCACGGGGTTTAAGCATGGCCTTGGTATTCGGAAAGCCGTATTCATCCACGGATGAAATAATAGTCTTGCCGCTTCTGCTGACAATGGAAAGCCCCAGTTTGAATAAATCTTTGGCCACGTCTCAACCTCCGTATATCAATTCGCGTCTTTGTTTCCGGCGCATACTGTAGTATAATCCCGATATGAACGAAAATGCAAACAAATCCGGCATTGAATCACTGTTCAGGCTCATTTCCGGTTCGAAACACTGTGTCGCCTTTACCGGGGCCGGAGTCAGTACGCTTTCAGGTATCCGGGATTTCCGCGGAAAAAACGGACTGTATAAAATGCCTGACACGGAAAAAATGTTCGACATCGATTTATTCTATAAAGACCCTTCGGTTTATTATACCCTTGCCAGGGATTTTATTTATGACCTTGATGAAAAACAGCCGGCAATAGTGCATCTGGTCCTTGCGAAACTGGAAAAGCGAGGTATGCTCCGGTCAATAATTACGCAGAACATTGACCTGCTGCATCAGAAGGCGGGCAGCAAAAAAGTCATAGAAATTCATGGATCCCCTTCGGAACATTATTGTCCTGAATGCGGATATCGGACGACTTTTGAAAAAACCGCTCCCGCTGTCCGCCGCGGAGAAATTCCCGAATGTCCCGGCTGCGGCGCCGTGCTGAAACCGGCCATTACCTTTTTCGGGGAAAGTCTTCCCGCCCGGGCGATTGAGGAAGCGATGAAAGAATCGGAAAAGGCGGACCTGATGCTGGTTCTTGGCTCCTCTCTTGTTGTGTATCCCGCCGCAGACCTGCCCGGAATCACCTGTAAAAACGGCGGTAAAATTGTGATTGTAAATGATATGCCGACGCATCTTGACCATTACGCCGTACTGCATTTTAATGATCTGGAGACTGTATTCAGTTCTCTGGAAAAAATGTTATAGCGCAAAAGGCGGACGTCTATGTCAACTCCGGATGATCCCGAAGCGCCGGCTGAACCCGGTCCCGGTGAAATTTCCGCGCAAATACAAAATCCCCTCCGGCGCACCCCGTCAGTAAAAGATGTACTTATACTTTATCTTCTGGTATTAGCCTATATGATGTACGCGGGGTATCTTTCGGGAAGTTTTCCGGAAGAAAACTCTCTGCCCTCTTCAGTGGCTTCCATGCTTTTTTCAGCCGGATTCGCAGTAATCCCTCTTGTATATTCCCTTATCAGAAAATTTGATTTGCGACAGACCTTTCCCGTAAAACTCCCGTCAATAAAGGAGACGGCCGGAGGCATTGTTCTTATAACAGGAATACTGGTACTTATCCTGTTTCTGCTGGTGATCATTTCGTTTTTTTTCCCCGATGCGGAAGATGTCTCGGAAGAACTCCTGCCGACAATTCTCGGCGGGAATATCTGGACAGCCCTGCTTTCAATTGCCGTTTTCCCGGCTGTATGCGAAGAAATACTCTGCAGGGGTTTTTTCCTTTCCGGATTACGCGGAACAGGAAAAAAGAAAACAGCGCTCGTTATCTGCGCGTTTATGTTCGCGCTTCTCCACGCGGACCCGGTACGTATTCCGGTACCCTTTATCTCCGGCCTCGCAATAACCTGGGCCGCCTGGGAAACCGGGTCGCTGGCTGTACCCGTCATAATGCACTTTTTCAATAATTTTCTGACACTTATGTTCGCAAGGCTGGTTATGGGGCAGGCGGGCAATTCTGATATTGAAAATTCCCAGGCAGTTATTGAAGAACTCAGTCCGGCTCTGGAACAGACGGCAAATGCAATATCTGCGGTTATCTATATATGGTTTCTCTGCCTCGGCCTGGTATGTATTCACGCGGGAATTGCTCTGATAAAAGAGAAACGACCAGGGCGAAAGCAGCAGCAGTTCAGCTGTGCTGAATGAGCGCTATTCTGACTCCGTTCGGATCTTCGATGAACGCCAGAGAGCCGACCGATATTGATACCGGCTCCATGGTAATTTTAGCGCCTCCTGCCTTGAGGCGTTCAATTGTACTGTTTAAATCTTCAACATCCATTCCTATCGAATAGAAGCCGGCGTCATGGACTGTCTCTTTTATGAGTTCCACCATAGTTTCGCCCGGACCCTTCAGTAAGGTAATCATAACACCCGGTTGGGGATTGTGCCGGCTGTGTACTTCAAATCCCATAATGCCGGTGTAAAAGCTGACGGACTCATCCATATCCCTGACAATAATAGTAGTATATGCAATTTTCATCTTTGTCTCCTTTATTAATCGCATCGTGATACGATAAATATACGATAGTACATCTTTCCGGTGCGAACAAAAAAAAGCTGCCCGGAAATTATCCGGACAGCTTTTCCAGTATTACAGGAAGTTCTTGTAAGGCTCCCTTTCATCATAATGCGTATGGAGCAGATGGTGCGCTTTTTCCGAATTCGGTTCTTTCAGATATTCGGCGTACACCTGTTTGATGGCGGGGTTCTGGTGGGAAGCCCTGACCTGGCTTTTCTGATCGTCAGTATACAGACCGGCCGCACGTTCCTTCCTGACTTCATCATTGGTTCCGTAGGGCTGACCGCCGCCGGCGACACAGCCGCCCCGGCAGGCCATCACTTCAATGAAGTGATACGCCGGTTCACCGCCCTTGATCTTCGCTTCACGGACTTTCGCGAGGACCTGATCAACATTGCCGAGCTGATGAACGACCGCGATGCGGACTTCAGTACCGTTAATATCAATCTTTGCTTCCTTTACGTTTTTAAGGCCGCGGGCGGGCAGGTAATCGATACTGCCAAGTTCGGTACCGGTAATAACCGCGTATGCTGTCCTGAGCGCGGCTTCCATAACACCGCCGGTCGCTCCGAAAATGGTACCGGCGCCGCTGTACGGGCCGAGCGGATTGTCCGCGTGTTCTTCAGGAAGGGAATTAAAGTCAATTCCGCTCATCTTAATCAGTTTGGCAAATTCACGGGTGGAAATGACCGCGTCCACATCCTGGGTCCCGGAAGAACTCATGGTTTCATTGCGTCTGCATTCATATTTTTTTGCCGTACAGGGCATTACCGCCACCGAGAAAATTTTCTTCGGATCGACCTTTGCCTTTTCCGCCCAATAGGTTTTTATCATGGCTCCCATCATCTGCTGGGGACTCTTTGCTGTTGAAAGGTGAGGAAGAAGATCATGGCCGACTTTTTCAACATAGTCGACCCATCCCGGGCAGCAGGAAGTAAACATGGGAAGTGCGCCCTTCCCGTGGAGAAGGCGTCCGATCAGTTCGGTTCCTTCTTCCATGATAGTCAGGTCAGCCGACCAGTTTGTGTCAAAAACATGCTGGAACCCTATCCGCCTGAGTGCGGCAAAAATCTTGCCCGTAGTCAGCTCGCCCGGTTTCATTCCGAATTCCTCTCCGAGGGCGACACGCACGGCAGGCGCTATCTGGACAACACTGACAAGATCGGGGTTCGCGAGACCTTCCTGTACCAGAGGGATTTCTCCCATTTCGTAAATTGCGCCGACCGGACAATGGGCCGCGCACTGTCCGCAGCGGATACAGGGAGAGTCTGTCAGCTGTGCCATAGCGGCGGGCGCAATAACGGTTTTACCGCCGCGGCCCTGGTATTCAATCGCGTTAACATTCTGGACTTCCTGACAGGCTTCAACGCAGCGGCCGCAGCTGATACATTTTGTCCGCTCAAAAACAATGGCGCTGTTTGAATTGTCTATGGGTCTGTCAATGATGTAATAGTCAAAATTGACCTTGTCCATATTGAATTCCGCGGCCAGTGTCTGAAGCTCGCAGTTGTTGTTCCGTATACAGGTCAGACATTTCTGGGGATGGTTTGACAGAATCAACTCAAGGACCGTTTTGCGGGCTTTGACGACTTCAGGATCATGGGTGATAACACTCATTCCTTCCGTGACTTTAGTTGTACAGGCGCGGAGCATACGCGGCGTGCCTTCCATGCGGACAATACAAATACCGCAGGAAGCCCACGCGGGGAGATCATCATTGTAGCACAGCGTGGGAATAGTGATATTCGCAAGCTTCGCGGCTTCAAGAATTGTTGCATCTTCAGGAACCTGTATTGGGTTACCGTTTATTTTCACATTTACCATGTTGATTTCTCCTTACTTCTTATCAATCGCACCGAATTTACAGGTGTTAAAGCATTCACCGCACTTTATACACTTGCTCTGGTCGATTACATGGCGCGTCTTCCGCTCGCCCGAGATACAGCTTACGGGACATTTGCGGGCGCAGGCGCCGCAGCCGATACACTTGTCATTAATAGTGAAGGTAACAAGATGCTTGCACTTTCCTGCAGCGCATTTTTTGTCCCTGATATGTTCAAGATATTCCTTTTCAAATTTCTTGATTGTGGAAATCGTCGGGTTCGGAGCAGACTGCCCAAGGGCGCAGAGTGAAGATTTCTGCATCGCGAAGCTGATTTCCTTCAGTTTGTCCAGATCAGTTTCCGTGGCGCTGCCGCGGGTGATCTTTTCAAGTATCGAGTAAATCTGTCTGGTGCCGATACGGCAGGGAGAACATTTTCCGCAGGATTCATCAACACAGAATTCCATATAGAATTTTGAAACGTCGACGACGCAGTCGTCTTCGTCCATAACAATCATACCGCCGGAACCCATCATTGAACCAAGCTGCTGGAGGGCCTTGAAGTCAATGGGCGTATCCAGGTGTTCTTCTGTAATAATACCGCCGGAAGGACCGCCGGTCTGGACGCCCTTGAATTTCTTTCCGTTTTTGATGCCGCCGCCGATTTCAAAAATAATTTCGCGCAGGGTTGTTCCCATGGGGACTTCAACGAGTCCCGAATTTTCGACCTTACCGGTAAGAGCGAAAACCTTTGTTCCCTTTGAATCTTCAGTCCCGATTTTGGTAAACCAGTCCGCGCCCTTTGTCAGAATAACCGGGATATTTGCCCAGGTTTCAACATTGTTGATAATAGTCGGCGCGCCCCAGAGACCCGACTGCGCCGGGAAGGGGGGCTTGGGAGTCGGCATACCGCGTTTTCCTTCAATGGAACGCAGAAGAGCGGTTTCCTCACCGCAGACAAATGCGCCGGCGCCGAGGCGGATTTCTATATCAAAATCAAAACCTGATCCGAGAATATCTTTTCCCAGGAGTCCGGCGTCGCGGGCCTGCTCCATGGCTATTTTCAGGCGGTCAATGGCGAGGGGGTATTCAGCCCGGATATACACATATCCCTGATTTGCGCCGATCGCTTTTCCGCAGATAGTCATTGCTTCAATAACGGAATGGGGATCGCCTTCAATAGTTGAACGGTCCATATAAGCGCCGGGGTCGCCCTCGTCGGCATTACATACAACATATTTTACATCGCCCGGGGCTTTCATGCCGGCTTCCCATTTGAGGCCGGTGGGGAACCCCGCGCCGCCGCGGCCCCGGAGACCGGACTTTTTGACCTCATCAATAATCTGCTGGGGAGTCAGGCTGAACAGGGCTTTTTCAAGAGCGGCATAGCCGTCGCGGGCTATATATTCTTCTATATTCTCAGGGTTTATTACGCCGCAGTTCCTCAGAACAATACGGAGCTGTTTCTGGTAAAACTGGATTTCTTCGACCTGCTCGATCCCTTTCTTTTCTTCCTTATTATACAGAAGGCGGGGAACTTCACGGCCTTTGACAATCTGCTCATTAATAATTTCTTTGGCGTCGTCGGGTTTTACCTCGACATAAAAGGAATCTTCAGGCAGTACTTTAACGATCGGACCCTTTTCACAAAAACCGAAACAGCCGGTCTTTACAATCTGGACCTTATCAATAACGCCAGCCGCCTTTGCCTCCGATACCAGGTTGGTATAAATCGCGTCCGCGTTGCTTGATTCACAGGCTGTCCCGCCGCAGACGAGAATGTAATTACTATATGCCATGAATTTTCTCCTTAGTTTTTCAGGATATCCCCGGACGGGCGATCCAGAATACGGTCATTGAGAAGTTCTTTTTTCATAAGGTGTTTCTCAACTATTTCTTTTGCTGTTGCGGGGTCCACTCTGCCGTAAATTACTGTAGGCATGTCCTTCATAACGACCTCAACGGTCGGTTCATTCTGGCAAAGACCCATACAGCCGGTCTGCCGTATAAGAACATCGCCGCCCATACCGTGTGAATCAAGTTCGGATATAAATGCGTCGAGGGTGTCCTTCGCGCCCGCAGCAATCCCGCAGGTCCCCATCCCGACAATAATCTGGGCCTGTTTTCCCTCAGTATCACGTTTTTTAATCTGCTGCTGTGTTGATTCGCGCAGCTTCCGCAGCTCTTCCAGCGTCATTTTAGCCATTTTATCCTCCTGTTATGGCCGGTAAAACAAATTCACCGGCGGTAGGTTTTACATTCTCAGGGTCCAAGAACCCGTTTTCCGGAATCTTTTCCGGCGGCTGAAACCCGGCAGGCTTCAGTCCTCAAGCGATTCCAGATACTGCCCCAGCAGGCTGAGGGCGTTCGCGTCCGCGAATTCTCCCTGGTCCTGCAATCCGAGCGCTTCCAGCAAATCAGACCTCCGTACCGTATACCCGAAGCCGGGAGCCTCTCTGGTAATGATCATCTCATAGGAACCGGGGAAGGTCAGTATCTGCCGGAAAAAACCGGTGACATCACCGACCGGCGGTGTGTCAATATTTGTCAAATCAAACGAACATGAAATTCTGGTCCCCGGAGCTCCCTTTCCGTTATCCGTAACGTCAGAAGTGATGCTCCATGTCCCGCCGGTTTCTTCGGCTGTCTGAATCAGAAAAGGTATACCCAGGCCAACTTTCCGGTGCGGATGTTTTATACCATCAGTATAAAAAGGATCTGTCGCGCGTTTCAGCTGTTCAGGACTCATGCCTTTGCCGTTATCTTCAATACAGCAGGAAACGGATGTTTCCGTCTGTTCTATATCCACCGTAATTGTATCAGCGCCCGCTTCAATTGAATTCTGGGTCAGATCGCTGAACATATCACAGAGGGTATAATGCATTTATTTATTCTGGTATGTAGCGATTATTTCGTCTATCTGGTTTTTTGACAGCTTGCCGTATACATCGCCGTTTACGGTAAGGACCGGGGCAAGGCCACAACAGCCTATACAGCGGACCGGTTCAACTGAAAAGAGACCGTCATGAGTGGTTATTTCTCCGGAAGCAAGCCCGAGAAGAGTCCTCGCCTCATCGATTAAGTCCTGCCCGCCTTTCAGATAACAGGCGGTCCCGAGACAGACGCTTATCCGGTTTTTACCGGGTTTTACTGTCTTGAAAAAATGATAGAATGTCATTGTTCCGTACACACGGGCCAATGGCATCCCTGTCCGTTCCGCTACTTCCACCGCGGATTCTTTGGAAATATAGCCTTTCTCTTCCTGGACTTTGTGAAGAATCATGATAAGATTTCCGGGTTTTGTCTTCCATTCATCAATGAAAGCATTGAGCTCACCGGAGAACTCGCACGCTGCTGCCATGTAACCCTCCAAATACTTAGTCAATAAAATTTTATCGATTATTATTAGTACGACTATTCTACTAATAAAAGGAGAATATTTCAATCGTATTATTCTTTATTTACATTTCTGCAACCAAGGCTAACAAATTCCGTTACCAGGCAACTTCAATATATACAGGATTTTCCAGGACCAGCAAAACCGCGAGAGGCAGGGTTATAAGCGCGTCTTTACCGGAAACACGGCCGGTACCCGGAGGGGTTACGCTTATTTCCTTCGGCGCGGAAGGACAGCGGACCGTAAGCGAAAAGGCCTCTTTTTCCATTTCGTCAGCAAGCGTTCTCCCATAGGCCGCGGCTATAATGTCCCTGTACTCGGAAACCGTCATATCTTCCCCGGTAAAAGCCGGGGCCATGAATAAATCGAGATAATCATAGGTATCTTCAGGCATAAGGGCTGCCGCTGAATTGAGCGATTCCCGTGTAAGGGACAGGATCAGTTTCCGGTTTTTTCTGTCCAGAATAATGGCGTTATCGAGAAACCCGTTAAGGTCCGGCACTGTCAGAGACAGGCTGATGCCCGAATCGGAGGGATAGGAGACCGATTTTACTGTTATTCCCGCGTAAGCCAGGGAGGCCGTTATTCCGTCAGCGTCAAATATCTGTACAGATTCGGCCCCGTCTCCGGAATCTGATCCCAGCCCGCTCAGCTGGCGCACAAGTTTTTCGGCTGCCGGAGACATTTCTGTGGCAAAAGAGGCAGGATCGGGAGGATTCTCGGTTATAGAGATTACAACCGACGGCGAACATGCCGTTGCAGCCAGAAAACAGAGAAGCAGAACGAAAAATCCGGCTGACCGCCGCAGTAATTGTTTCTTCATATCCAAATTATACACCTCGCTGCCGGAAATATCAGGAAAAATGTTTATATCTCTATATGTCATATCTGAAAGTCAGTCCAGTACTGAACCGGAGGCCTTTCCCGTCATTTCTTTCCGGGAACCATGAATATTCGACAGCCTGCATGAAGCTTATCTGCTGTTTGAAAACGGTGACCGGTTTTGAATTCCACGAGACCCCGATTATCCCGGGAAACTGCAGGGATGTATCGAGATATTCGGCCGCTTTTATATGAAACTGCGTTCCAATGTAAAAACGGAAGCCTGAGGAGTGGGCAATAGATAGGGTCAGCGGAATACTGTAGGATTCGCTTCCCGCGTCATAATAAAAGCCCGCTTCCACTCCGGGGTATATGGGAGTAC
Source organism: Brucepastera parasyntrophica (assembly GCF_022376835.1). Classification (GTDB taxonomy): domain Bacteria; phylum Spirochaetota; class Spirochaetia; order Treponematales; family Treponemataceae; genus Brucepastera; species Brucepastera parasyntrophica. The sequence continues at coordinate 2,222,636 of NZ_CP084606.1, read as the reverse complement.
CCTTGACCCAGGATAATTCCGCGGAGGCTGAAGCGCCCCGGACGAAATTCGTGTCCGGCATAAAATCCCAGAGCACGGAGCCGCTGATGTTAAGCCTTAAACCGATCTTTCCATCCCCGGTTTGCGGGACTGTGGACGAAGGGGCCTTTATTGTCCCTGTATTTCCGGCAGAAGCCGGCTGTACGGCAATTTTTTCATTATTTCCGCCCTTTTTCGCTATATATATTTCTTCTTCATCGAGGATTCTGCCGGCATAACGGTATGCGCGCTGCCAGTAAGATTCCGAAAGACTCGAAATAATTACGCCCGTTCTCCGGCCTTCGGACGCCGAATGGATAAATTCGTTGTTTCCGAGATAAATTCCAACATGTGAAATTGAGCCTGTTGTATTAAAAAACAGAAGATCACCCGGCATCATCTCGGTATCCGCGATCCTCAGGGAAACGTCCGACAGGGCAATTACAGTCCTCGGAAGGGCGATTTCGGGTCCGTCCAGCGCGGCCCGGTAAATAAATCCCGAACAGTCAAAGCCATTCCGTGTGGAACCGCCCCGGATATAGGGAATTCCCAGAAAAGACTGCGCGCTTTGAATAAAAAGGGTCCTCGGAGAGATGGTTTGTGTATTTTTTCCGGTCTGCGCGTAAAAACTTGATAAAAAAAATGGCTGTAACAGTAAAAAAATGAGGAAGAATATATTTTTTTTATTTATTTTATGCAACCAATTAGATATATTTTGTGTCATACTATTAATATAATAATCGGAATTTATTTTTGGTTACATATAACTATTTTATACTATAATACTATATATTTTGTTAAAGAGGGATGTTTTATGAAGCATATCGAAAGAAAACCATGGGCTTTTCTCAGTGCATGGAAGGGTAAGGCTTTTTCAGGCGAATGGCCGACTATTCCTGAAATGTTCCGGATTTCGGTTGAACGGTATTCGGAAAGGGATTGTTTTACTGTTTTCGAACCGGACCGGATAACCCTTACTTACCGGCAGGCGCTGGATAAAATTGAAATTCTTGCTGCCTGGCTCTATGAACAGGGCATCAGAAAGGGCGATCATGTGGCTGTTTCGGGCAAAAACTCCCCGGAGTGGGCCGTTGCCTACCTTGCGACCATGTTCGCGGGTGCAGTTGTTATACCGATAGATTATGGCTTGCATGACGCGGAAATTGAAAACCTCATCAAAGCTTCCGCGCCCAAAATCCTGTTTATTGATGAGGAAAAATACCCTCATTTTTCAAAATCGGGTCTTGTGAAAAAGGTGTTTTCTCTTAACAAGAGCATTTCCGATACCTATATCTATGATCTGGCCCCAAAAAACAAGGACGACGCTCTGGTTGCGATAACTCCTGCGGTTGAAACTGACCTTGCGGCAATTATGTTCACATCCGGAACAACCGGAACACCGAAAGGTGTTATGCTTTCCCACAGAAACTACGTTTCAGACTGCTACATTGCGCAAATCAATTTGGATATTTTCCATACTGATGTTTTCTACGCGCTGCTCCCCATCCACCACTCGTATACCATGCTTGCTGTCTTTATCGAAGCGATTTCGGTCGGGGCCGAGGTGGTATTCGGAAAGAGCATGGCGGTGAGCCGCATGCTGAAAGAGCTCAAGGAAGGCAAAATAACCATGCTTCTGGGCGTACCGCTTCTGTTCAACAAGCTCCTTGCTGGTATTATGAAAGGTATCCGCGACAAGGGCATTATAGTATATGGCTTGCTGAAGGGCCTGATGGGAATTTCCTATGCCATCAAGAAGATTTTCGGTGTAAATCCCGGGAAGAAAATTTTCCGTTCCGTTCTCGAGAAGGCAAGTATTTCCACTATCCGTATTGCCATTTCAGGCGGCGGACCACTCGCGGCGAGTATTTTCCGCGTATATAACGAACTCGGTATTGACTTTGTCCAGGGATACGGACTGACGGAAACCTCCCCGATTATCACCCTGAATCCGATCGAACACTTTAAAATCGCCAGCGTCGGAAGCTATTTTGCTCCGTACATGGAAATGAAGGTCCTTGATCCGGATGAGAACGGCATAGGAGAACTGTGCGTAAAAGGTCCGATGGTTATGATGGGCTATTACAATATGCCTGAAGAAACCGCCGCCATGTTTACCGAAGACGGCTGGCTTAAAACAGGAGACCTTGGCTGGATAGATGATGAATTATACGTATATCTTTCCGGACGCGCCAAAAACATGATTGTTACCGGGGGAGGAAAGAATGTTTTCCCCGAAGAAATCGAAAATGCCTTCCAGCTGTATTACAATGATATTGATCAGATTACGGTAACCGGATATATCATTGATGCTTCCAGTAAAGAGGAAGGAATTGAAGCGCAGGTTTATCCGGCTGACGATATGCTTAAACGCCTGAACGTTATGCGGGGTACGCCCGAGGCTGAAGACCCGGTCCGGCAGGCTGTTGCTGAAATTGTTGAAAAAACAAACAAGACGCTTCAGCCATATCAGCGGATATCAAAAATCACTATTCTGGACGAACCGCTCGAAATGACAACGACCCGGAAGGTCAAGCGTACATACAACAAATAGCATTGTAAATCTGACGGAATGTATTCTGTTCAGGATTGACGGGGCCGCCTTGCAAGGGCGGCCTTTATTGTTTCCATATTCGCCGATCCGCCGGCACCGGTAAGGGGGCTGCCGCCGATATCAAGATCAAAGGGACGTCTTCCTATATGTTCGGGATAATGGGCGTCGCTCGATGTTATGAGGGGATAAGCCCTGGTATCAATACCTGCAGCCGTGGGCATCCGGACAACTTCCAGCGCGGACCAGGGACCGTCAGGGATAAAGCCCAGCTGGCTGGTCAGGGAAAATGCGGGCCGGTCAACGTGGGCGGGTATTACTATACCGCCGAGCCGCAGTACAAGTGAAGAAAGATCCTCAAGCCCTATTTCCGCGCTTGTTATCAGATATTTATCAACTTCACCAAGGATTTCTTCATCTTCATTAACATATATCTGGTCGCCCATTTTTTCCGGGTTATTCATTACTGGGGGCATCAGTTCATATAATTTCTGTCCGAGTTCAAGCGCGGAATCGAGGCCGCCGAACAGACACAGGATATGACATTCTTCCTGGGGCTGGGCCTCTATTCCGTACAGGGGGATTATATCGTGTACCCGGCAGGCGTAGCCAAAGGCCGGACAGTTCAGGGCGGTATTGTGGTCGGTAAGGGCCGCAAGCCGGACTCCTTTTTCTGCAAGGATGGCGGCAATTGCGTTCGGAGACATTGAAAGGTCCCCGCAGGGAGAAAGGCATGAATGGAGATGAAAATCAGCCTTTATTATCATGTTCGGTCATTAACTCCCGGAACAGCTTTCCTGAAACAGTGAACTGGTTTTCTTCTGTCACAAACAGCGCAATCCCTTCAGACCGGGCGGATTCGGTCATATCATCCGGTATGGAACGGTTATTGCATATAATAATTGCGGCGAGATCTTTCAGGGTCGCGACCGCGACCGTATTTTTATGCGCCTGAATCGTGATCAGAACGCCGTCATCAACAGCATTTGCCATGGCGTCACTCAGAAGGTCGGTAGTATAGGCGCCGGCGATTTCGCGGTCCTCATATTCGGCCTGGACACAGCGGGCATTAAGTATGTTTTCAAGATCGCTTACTTTCATTTATGTTCTCCCTGAGGTCAAAATGCACCCTGACCAACGTCCCCTTGCCCAGTTCGGATTCGATATAAAAGCTGTCTGAAACCCGCTTTGTGTTCGGGAGTCCCATACCGGCGCCAAATCCCAGAGAGCGGACCCGTTCATTGGCCGTAGAAAAGCCTTCAGTCATTACATCCTTAATGCTTGGTATGCCCGGACCTTTATCTTCCGCTTCAATGGTCAGAGTGTCGGGAGTAAGCAGATAACGCATAACCCCGCCTTCCGAATGGACAACCTGGTTTATTTCCAGTTCATAGCTTGCGATTCCAACCCGCCGGGTTATTGACTGATCAACGCCCGCGGATTTCAGCATTTTCTTTATTTCTGTCGAGGCCTGTCCTGCAATTTCAAAATTGAAGGGCTCTGTTTTAAATTCGATAATTCTTTCTCCTATTGTTCCTTCGTCATTTTTCACTGAACTATTATATACATTGGTTATTTCGGAACTGGCGTTCTGCTCAAGCCTCGCGACCTCTTTATTCAGGGCAACCAGGAGGGTTGATATAACATCAGAAGCAGTTACGATTCCCGTCAGTCTGGAGTTTCTGTCAAGAACGGGAAAGCGTCCGAAAGAGTATTTGTTGAAATAGGACACACAAAAGGATAACGACATATTTTCCTGCAGTACAATAACCTGCGTAGTCATATGCTGTCCGGCGGGATCGTTAATCCAGCCGTTATCAAGCGCGTTCACAATGTCATACATTGAAACGATTCCGAGCAGGGTTTGTTTATCGTCGGTTACCGGGATGCCGGTAATATGTCTGGTTTTCATGGTTTGCTGGATTTCCCGGAGAGTGTCTGACGGTTTGGCGGTAATAATAGGATGGGTCATAACATCCTTTACTTTGAGCCTGAAAAGAATGTCCATTACCGCTTCCGGCGTATTATCCTGATTAATTGGAATCGTAAGCATAGTACCAATATACACTATTTATCATAAAACAGCTATTCCCCGGGCCGGCTTTGTATTAAAGAACATGTGTTTCAAGAAAATCGGCAATACCGTCTTCATCATTTGTTTTATCAGTGACAAACCGGGCAATTTTTATTATTTCGGGACGGCCGTTTTTCATTGCCACATTTAAATCCGCATACCGGATCATTGACTCATCATTCATGCTGTCCCCAAAGGCCATTACTTTTTCACGGGAAACATGCATGATGTTTTCCGCGACATATTTGAGGGCCTCGCCTTTGTCGGTATGGAACGGTAATATTTCAAGAAAATACGGTTTGCTGACAAAAATTGTGGCCCGGTTTTCAAAAATAACTTTCAGTTCGGCTTCCACCGGCACTATATATTCGGGATCTCCCGGAACTACAAGTTTGAACACACCTTTATGGAGCAGGGCTTCGTAATCATCGGGGACGACGGGTTTGAGTCCTGACAAAAATAATCCCTCTCCGAATATTCTGTTTCTTTCGAAACATAAATAACATCATTTTCATATACATGGCAGGACAGTCCGGCGTCAATAATAAGCCTGAAGGCTTCCACCGCTACATTGGCGGGCAGTTTGTGTTCACAGACAATTTCATGTGTATCCGACGTTATAATCAGCGCACCGTTATGGCAGAAAAGATAACTGTTCATCTTATCAAGCCCGATACGCCGGGCATGAGGGGTAATGGCTTCAGGAGAGCGGCCGGAAGCGAGTATGATTTTTATTCCTTTTTCAGCTGCCGCCGCAAGGGTCTGCACTGTCCGGTCGGAAATTGAAAGATCGCTTTGCAGCAGAGTATCATCCATATCCATTGCGATAATGGCAGCATCAAGTTTCATACGTATAATATACCCTTTTTACGGAAGGTGTTCTATATAGTCAAAATAATTTAAATTATTTGACTATTTCCGATTGTAAGTGTTTCTGATATAAAAAAGCAACTAATTCTTTATATCAGAAACGTAACTTAAAGAAGTATAATCCGGACCTCAGTTCCGTGAAAAAACCGGTATTTATTTTATTCGGGGCGAGGGTTTAATCAGCCTGCGGCTGGTTCTGTAAGATATGTAATGGCCGCTTCCGCGACCCGCGAATACCCCAGACCGAAGGTCTGCAGCTCTTCGAGCTGACTGCTCTGCGGCGGAGTGTTTTATTCAAGCTCGAATGCTCCCGTGTATAGCCGGTAATATGTCCCTTTTTCCGCTATGAGCTGCTCGTGTGTTCCGCGTTCGATAATCCGCCCATGGTCCAGCACAATAATCATATTGGAATTCTGAACAGTACTCAGACGGTGGGCTATAACAAAAACAGTCCGCCCCTGCATGAGGGAATCCATACCTTTCTGTACAATTGCTTCCGTACGCGTATCTATACTGCTTGTGGCTTCGTCAAGAATCATTACCGGGGGATTGGATACTGCCGCCCGGGCAATGGAAAGCAGCTGTCGCTGTCCCTGGGAAAGGTCGCCGCCGTCTCCGGAAAGCATGGTATCATATCCGTCCGGAAGCAGGGAAATAAAGCTGTCGGCCCCGGCAAGTTTGGCGGCGTCCTTGACTTCTTCGGTGCTTGCGTCCAGGTTTCCGTACCGGATATTTTCGCAGACAGTTCCGGTGAAAAGGTTTGTATCCTGTAAAACCATTCCAAGCGAACGGCGGAGATCACTCTTTTTTATTTTATTGATATTGATTCCGTCATAACGGATTTTCCCGTCTGCCAGGTCGTAAAACCGGTTTATAAGGTTTGTAATTGTTGTTTTTCCCGCGCCGGTTGCTCCGACAAAGGCAAGCTTTTCACCGGGTTTTGCATCAAGGGAAATATTATGCAGCACAAGCTTGTTTTCCGTATATCCGAAATCAACATCGAAAAATTGGACATCCCCTTCAAGCTTGGTATAAGTCAGAGTGCCGTCGCCATGGGGATGTTTCCAGGCCCACAGGTTCGTACATTCTTCCGCTTCCACAATAGTTTCTCCGTCACCGGCATATTTCGCGTTGACTAGCGTTACATACCCTGAATCCGCTTCCGGCTGTTCATCCATCAGTTCGAAAATGCGTTCCGCGCCGGCGAGGGCCATAATAACCGAATTAATCTGCTGGGAAACCTGACTTATGGGGTTTGTCAGAGAGCGGCTGAGCTGGAGAAAAGAGGCTATGGCACCAAGGGTCAGGCCGCCGATACCGCCGATTGCAAAGGCCCCGCCGATCATGGCAATAAGAACATAATTGAGATTTCCGATCTGGACTGTAATGGGCATCAGAATATTTGCGTATTTATTTGCCTTTGTTGAACTCCCGCATAAATCATCATTCAGTACATCAAATTGGGCTTTGGCTTCTTCTTCATGGCAAAAAACTTTTACCACTTTCTGGCCGTTGATCATTTCTTCAATATAGCCATTCACAGTGCCTATGGAAGCCTGCTGTTTTATAAAGTATTTCCCGCTCTTGGAACTGACTTTCCGGGTAACCAAAAGCATAATCACGACCATTACCGCAATAAGCACTGTAAGCAGGGGCTGGTATACAGCATGGCGCAGACAACAAATACTATAGTTATCATAGAGGAGAAAAGGGACGGGATACTTTGTGAAAGCATTTGGCGGAGTGTATCAATATCATTTGTATAATGGCTCATGGTATCGCCAAATGTATGGGTATCAAAGTAACGGATGGGCAGCCGCTGCATATTTGAGAACATTTCATCCCGGATGTTTTTTTGCACGCCCTGACTGACCGTAACCATGATCCAGTTATACAGAAAAGTTGAAACAATACCTATCAGATAAACACCGGCCATTATAAGGATGGCCCGGAGCAGTCCTGAAAAATCAGGAGCCGCGCTTCCAAGGAGCGGCGTAATATAATCATCAATAAGCACCTGGAGAAAAAGGGACCCGATTACCCCAGCGAGGGCGCTGAGCAGGATAAAAATCAGGACAAATATCCATTTTGCCTTATAGCCGGCAGTCATATAGGACATTAATCTTTTCAGCGTTTTACCGGGGTTCCTGCTTTTCTTACCATCGCCGACTCCCCCTCTGTTCATCGGTCCGGGACCAGGCATATTCCGGGGACTCATACCTTGCCTCCTTTTGTCTGGGAAAAGTACACTTCCTGATAAATATTATTTTTTTCAAGCAATTCCTCGTGTGTGCCGACTGCCGACACAGTCCCGTTATCCATAACGATTATTTTATCGGCGCCTTCAATTGAAGCAATGCGCTGTGCTATGACAATTTTTGTCATGTCAGGAATTTCGTTTTGTAATGCTTGACGGATGAGCGCATCGGTTCTTGTATCAACCGCGCTTGTCGAATCATCGAAAATAAGTATTCTCGGTTTTTTCAGCAATGCGCGCGCAATGCACAGACGCTGTTTTTGTCCGCCGGACACATTGCTACCGCCCTGTTCGATATGAGTATCATAGCCATCGGGAAAGCCTCTGATAAATTCATCGGCCTGGGCCATTTTGCACGCATGTTCCATCTCTTCATCAGTCGCGTTTTTATCACCCCAACGGAGATTTTCCCTGATCGTCCCGAGAACAATACATTTTTCTGCAAAACCATGGCAACCGAATTGCGGAGCGTTTCAAGATCATATTCCCGGACATCAAGTCCGCCGACAGAAACGGTCCCGGAAGTCGCGTCATATAACCGCGGAATAAGCTGGACAAGGGTACTTTTCCCCGTGCCGGTCCCGCCTATAATTCCAACCGTTTCACCCGACTTAATGTCAATGGTAATATTTTTCAGACACAGTTTATCGGGATTTCCGGTATACGCGAATCCTACATCATTAAATCTGATTGATCCGTCCGGTATGCCAAAAACAGGATTTTCATCATTATGCAGGGTCGGGGTTTCTTTCAGGACAGCAACAATGCGTTCCGCAGAAGCTCTGGAAATGGTAAGCATAACGAGCACCATTGAAAACATCATAAGACTCATCAGTATCTGCGAGGTATATGAAAAAAGACTCATTAACTGCCCGGTCGTCATTGTATCCGATACAATCATTTGCGCGCCGATCCATGAAAGGAACAGCGTGCAGCCATACATGGCAAGCTGCATCAGAGGACTGTTAAAGGCAAGGAGCTTCTCTGCCTTCGAAAATGTTTTGTAAATATCTTCTGAAACATCCCCAAACTTTTTTATTTCATAGTCTTCCCGAACGTAACTTTTGACGACGCGGATACCATGCAGATTTTCCTGTACAACCATATTCATGCGGTCATAAATTTTAAAAACCTTTTCAAATATGGGATGGGCCCTGGTAATAATAAAATAGAGTCCGACAGCGAGGACAGGCACCGCTCCAAGAAAAACAAGGGAAAGCCGCGCGTTAACATTGACTGCCATTATCAGTGAAAAAATCAGCATAATGGGACTGCGGACACAAACCCGGATAAGCATTTGATAGGCATTCTGCACATTGGTTACATCGGTAGTCAGACGCGTTACCAGACTGGAAGTAGAAAACCTGTCAATATTTGTAAATGAAAAATTCTGGATATTATAATACATATCATGCCGGACATTTTTCGCGAATCCAGCAGAGGCTTTTGCGGCAAAACTCCCGGACATAACACCGAAAAATAGTGCAAGAAGCGTCGCGATTACCAGGGAGATTCCTATACGGCCTATCATGCCGACATTCGCTCCGGTAATTCCATAATCAATAATAAAAGACATCAGCAGGGGAATGACCACATCCATAACAACTTCAAAAGTTACGAATACAGGCGAAAGGATCGAAGCCGTCTTAAACTCCCGGATACAGCGGGCAAGTGTTCTTATCATTACTGGAACTCCTGTAAATTATGCAGAATTTTTTCAATTGTAAGAAAAAAGGAATCCACTTCATCTTCCGGTATTCCTGTCAGTATTTTTTCGTTTATTTCATCCATTGTGCTTTTCGCCTGGCAGTATATACCAAGGGCCTTATTGGTTAAAACAATCTTTTTCAGCCGTGCATCCTGCAGCGCCGGAATGCGCCGGATAAATCCGTTTTGTTCCATCAGTTTTAAAATTCCGGTGGCGGTTGAACCCCGGATATTGTACTCCGATTCAATGTCCTTTTGGAAGATTTTCTTATCCCGGTTATTATAAATAAAATGTATCACCGCATAATGCATACAGGTTATTTCTTCGATATTATCGGTAAATGGGTATTTCGAAAAAATCCGTTTAATATGGTTGGATACCGCCTTAATGGCAAATACCACTGTTTTTGACTGTGACATATATACCTCATTCCATGCGGCTGGAATAGTATCAAGTCAGTCTGGTAAAAATATACTGAAAAGAAAAAGAAGTCGTCAAATATATATGTTTACCTTACTATTCCGCATATTACCTCTGTTTTGTTTTTTCTATTGTAACAGATAGTTTATTCTTATTATACTTGAAGTAAGTAAAAAATAGAATCTAAAATATTGAGGGGTATGTATGACTTTCCGCATAATAATTTCAGTAAGCGGGCTTATTCTCATTATAGGAACGGCGCTGGTGTTTTTTGCTTCCTGGATACCGGAATATTTTTATGACCTGGCTGTGGCGCGCAATGATAAAAGTTTTTTCAAACCGCTGCCGGATCACGGTGAAGATCCTGAGGAAGAAAAAAAGGGAAACTCCCGAGATGGTTTGATTCACAGCCTTATGAAACTGTTTTCATTACATCCGGCGACGGCTCAAAACTGGCAGGATATTATCTGCCCGCAAAAGATTACAGCGAAAACACAATCATCATAGCTCACGGATATGACGGATACGCACTGACAATGAGCGGATTTGCCCACTTTTTTCATGATGAATTCGGATTTAATGTATTAATGCCTGACGCGCGCGGACACGGCGCGTCCGAGGGAACGTATATCGGTTTCGGCTGGCCGGAACGGCTTGATTACCTGGAATGGATAGACTGGGCGATCAATAAAAACGGACATGAAACCCAAATTGCCCTGTTCGGAATTTCAATGGGCGGGGCCACCGTTATGATGACAAGCGGAGAGAATCTGCCGGAAAATGTAAAGGTGGCAATAGAAGACTGCGGATATACTTCAGCATATGAGGAGCTTTTATACCAGTTTAACCGGATTTTCCCCGGGAACAATCCGTCGGTTATTGAAAAAACAAGTCAGTTGACGAAAAAGCGGGTCGGGTATACCTTTGAGGAAGCATCAGCTTTCAATCAGGTGCGGAAATCGAAAACGCCGACGCTGTTTATTCATGGAGAAGCGGATAGCTTTGTGCCATTTGAAATGGTCTATAAAGTACATGACGCCTGCGCCTCGGAAAAAGCTTTATACACTGTCCCTGACGCGGGACACAGTAAATCATTTGATTTAAATCCTGATGAATACAAACGGCAGGTCCGTACATTTATGGGAAAACACATGACAATTCCGGGGTAATATGGAAAAAAAGCCAGAAGCGGCATATTGTGTAATACTTGGCGCGGGAGATATCGCGGACTATGAGGGAGCCGGCGCGCGCATAAACCCGAAGAGTTTTATTATCTGCGCTGACGGCGGATTACGTCACTGCAAAAAACTGAAAGTCCATCCGGATTTACTGATAGGTGATTTCGATTCATCGGAAATAACCGAGTTGCCCAAAAATACGGAACATATAATCCTTTCGCCGGACAAAAATTATACTGATACCGCTTATGCGGCAGAAGAAGCCCGGAACCGGGGATACACCGATATCTTTTTTGCCGGCATGACCGGCGGGCGCCTTGATCATACGCTTGCGAATTTGCAGATTCTCGGAAGCTGCGCAGTCCACGGCCAAAACGTAATGCTTAGTGACGGAATCACTGATGTGTATGCCGCGGCCGCCGGGAGCAAAAAAACACAATAACCATTCAGCCGCGTCCAGATTGTTATTTTTCATTATTGTCCCTGATTGACTCCTGTAAGGAGGTCACGATTCTGGGAGGAAAATATCCTCTGGACAATTATGCGTTATCAAGCCTTGACGCAAGGGCAATCAGCAATGAATTTACCGGAGTCCCGGTAACAGTATCGCTTACTTCAGGCGTGCTGCTCATCGTTGTCACACCGAAACAAACAAATCCGTAAATTAAGGAGAAAAAAGAATGGCGGAAAAAAAGAAGAAAATGAAAATCCCGGTTATTATAATCCTGTCTCTGCTTATCATTCTGATACTGGCAGCCGCGGCGGCGCTCTTTTATTTTTCGGCAAACGAGTACCGCCCTGCCCCGGAAGTGCTGATTGACGTAATAAACAATCAGTCCGTCCAGCCGGAACCAGGCCAGCCGGTAAAAGTCCTGTCATTCAATATCGGTTACGGATCGCTGGATAAAAGCCAGGATTTTTTCATGGACGGAGGAAAAACGGTCCGCCCTCAAACTGATAAGAATATTTCAGAAAACACACAACAGATAAAAAAATTTATTGATGAAACCGACTGGGATATCCTGTTTCTCCAGGAAGCCGACAAAAACTCAAAGCGTTCGTATCATTTTAATCAGGTAAAATATTTATCAGAAATACCCGGAGTATCCTCAGCCTACGCGCTGAATTTCTTCAGTAAATTTGTACCCTATCCTTTTCCAGAGTTTATCGGAAAAGTCGAAAGCGGTTTACTGACTCTCAATTCATATTCCGTAACGGAAGCGGCGCGCATAGCATTGCCGACGACATTCAAATGGCCGGTGCGGGTATTCCAGCTAAAACGCTGCCTTCTTGTGGAAAGAGTGCCTGTACATAATGGGAAGGATCTGGTGCTTGTTAATCTTCATCTTGAAGCCTATGATGACGGCGAGGCAAAAACTGCCCAGACCCAAAAACTTATGGATATACTGAATGAGGAATACGCAAAAGGCAATTATTGCATAGCGGGAGGAGATTTCAATCAGACTTTCCCGGTGGTCGATCCTTCACTCTTCCCAATTAAAAACAGTGAACACTTTGTTCCCGGAACGCTGCCGGAAGACATACTCCAGCCGGGATGGAAGTTTGCGGTTGATACCGGAGTTCCCAGTGCAAGGCTGCTGGATAACCCATATAATCCCGAAGATGAAAATACACAGTATTATATAATTGACGGATTTATTGTTTCCCCGAATATTGAGATTATTTCGGTAAAAACAATAAACATGGGCTTTGCCTATTCAGATCATAATCCTGTGTATCTGGAAGCCATGCTGCAGTAAAATACCCCGCGCAGAGCACTGGCATTTCGTTTTCCCGTGGAATTAGTCCCGGGGTTAATACCATTAAACCCTCGCCGTGAATAAACCGGGTTATACTGTTCCGGGATTCTAAGGCCTGAACGACCTCTTCGCGGTTTCCTGCAAGGCGATTACCGTATCGCAAAAGGTATCAAATTCCGGATCAGGTATCTGCGCGGCGGGTTCATTTAGCAGATAGCGCACACAGCGGCGGGCGCCCTCATCAAAACGGATAGACGCATTAAAGCCGGGAACCAGACGTTTGATTTTAGTATTATCGAAAACGACCGTATTGCTTTTGTCGCCGGCAAGAGTTCCGGTAAAGTCAGGATCGCAGGCCGACAGAAAATCTGTTGTGACATGGTACATTTCCGCCGTAATATTCAAAGCTTCCGCGATGCGCCTGTAAATGGCATCCCAGGTCAGCGCCTCGTCCGACGTTATATGAAAAACCTCGCCAATTGCAGCGGGGTTTCCCATAATCCCGTAAAAAGCCTTTGCGAAATCTTCACTGTGGGTCAGTGTCCACAGCGAAGAACCGTCACCGTGGACAATAACAGGCTTTCCTTCCAGCATCCGGGCGACCACCTGCCAGGGGCCTTTTTTGCCGTGGACCGCAAGCGGAAGATGCCTGTCATTATATGTATGACTTGGCCTGATAATCGTACAGGGAAAACCCGTTTTCCGGTATTCCGCCATAAGGCGTTCCTCACAGGCTATTTTATTCCGCGAATATTCCCACAGCGGATTGGAAAGCGGAGTTGATTCGGTGATGCGGTAATAATTAAGCGGCTTCTGATATGCGGAAGCGGAACTGATAAAAATGAATTGCCTCGTTTTGCCTGAAAAAAGCCGGATGTCCCGCTCAATTTGTTCCGGTACAAAGGCAATAAAATCAGCCACAGCGTCAAAGTACAAATCCTTTACCAGTTCAGCAATAACAGACTCGTCACCGTTAATGTCCGCCTGGAGGATATTAACCCCGGCGGGAACTTCCCGTGAGCTGGTCCCCCGGTTAAGGAGATATAATTCCCATCCCGATTCCGAAGCAAGCTTTGTTATTGAGCTGCTTATTGTTCCCGTCCCGCCGATAAAAAGCGCTTTCATAAAACCCTCCCGATATCTGAATTAAAACGGTTTCAATCATTTAATCAAAAACAAAAAAAATTTTGTAATATAGCTGTTTGCATAGTATACTCTATCATAGAAAGTCGGCAAGATGGGGTAAAATATGAAAAATGAACGGACAGGTTCCGGCGCGGGAAGCACCGAAACTGTAAAAAGAAGAGGGAGCGTAAAGAGGAAGTTCCTCATAGTCATTTCTTCCTTTACGATTGTAATGCTTGCGGTAATGGGATTCACACTGTATCTGCGCGTCGCAGATACAACGGAGCAAACATATCTTGCGAGTGTTGAACAGCAGCGGACCATACTGGATAATATTATCCATACTTTTTTTTCAAACATCGGCAATGTGGCCTCCTCCCTGACTGAAATGGAAATTGTTAAGGAAGTAGGAAATAATCTTACCTCGTATCTCGATAAAAATGATCCCAGCGGCCTGAACGAGATGAAGCCGAACTCTGCCTACGAGGCGGAAATCAATAATTTGTGCAAAATAATATACGACAGCTATCCTGAAATTTTTTCAGCGGCCCTTGCTTCGGAAACGGACGGCGGGTTTATCATGTATCCGCCTTCCGCGAGAAGAAACGGTTATGATCCGCGGACACGGCCCTGGTACCAGGCCGCTTTTACAGATACCGGACATATAGCATTTTCAAGCCCGTATACCACCAGCGTAGGCGAACTGGTCATTTCAGCTGTAAAAACAGTCCATGATGAACGGGGTACGGTAAAGGGAGTCATAATGCTTGACGCGCATCTGTTCTACTTATCCGAAGTCCTGAAAAACACAAAGATAGGCGATAACGCATTTATTATCATAACAGATAATGACGGCCGCGTAATTGCCCATCCCTCTGATCACAGCATGATCTTCCGGAATATCGCCGACGCGGGAATTAAAAATTTCGACACGGTTGCTCCTCAAGCGCTTGAAGAATATGTCACCGCGGATTTTTACGATAATACCAGATACCAGATACGGCTGCTTCCCTCACAGAACGGATTGATGGATTTAAATTATATTGTCTGCATACCTGAAAACGAAATAGGAAATAAAAATATAATGTTCGTGTTTCACATACTAGCGTCCATTCTTTTCTGGTCACTGGTAGCTGTCGCGTTTGCGTTTTTCCTTGCGTCCGTTTTTTCCAAACCCATTCTTACCATTACAAAAAGTCTTTCCGCGATTGAGCAGGGCGACCTTACCGTAAAAGTTTCCGTTAAAAACAATGATGAATTCGGACAGTTCGCCGACTCCTTCAACGAAACCATTCACCAGGTTGGAAAATCCATTCATTCCGTTATTGATGAAGCCCAGTCAATGAAAAAATTGCGGAAGAACTTTCCGCCAATATGATTGAAACCGCCGGGGCGATAAACCAGATCAGCGCGAACATCACAAATGTAAAAGACCAGACAATAAATCAGTCGGCCGGTGTCGAGGAGACCCAGTCAACAATAAAACAAATCGTAAAAAACATCGAACATCTTGGAGAAAATATAGAAGTCCAGTCAAAAAGCGTTATTGAATCTTCTTCCTCTATTGAAGAGATGGTCGCAAACATTCAGTCCATTACACAGATACTCAAGAAAAATTCCGAAACAGTAGAATCATTGGGAAAAGCGGCCGACAAGGGACAGGACAATGTTAACGAGGCCGCATCGATCACTGTGAAAATACAGGAAGAATCGGAAGGTTTGCTTGGCGCAAGTGAAATGATACAGAACATAGCCCGGCAGACAAACCTTCTGGCAATGAATGCCGCGATTGAGGCCGCCCATGCCGGCGAAACGGGAAAAGGGTTCGCTGTTGTTGCTGATGAAATCAGGAAACTGGCGGAAGACTCAAGCCGGCAGGGAAAAAACATTACCGTAGTTTTGAAACAGCTGAAAACATCCATAGAAGAACTTGCCCGGTCGGCACTCGTGGTCCAGGAACAATTCAAAGCCATTTTCTCCTTAACGGATACGGTCAGGGATCAGGAAAATATTATTATGAATGCCATGAACGAACAGACTATCGGGGGCGCCCAGGTCCTGGAAGGCATACGGCAGATAAAGGAAATAACCGTAGAAGTAAAAGAAGGTACGGAAGAAATGCTTCAGGGAAACAGGGAAGTTATGACTGAAATGGAAAAACTTTCAGCGGTCACCAAAACGATTACCGACAGCATGAATGAAATGTCCGAAGGGACCGTTCAGATAAACAATGCAGTGAATGAAGTAAACGATCTTACACATAACACCAGAGACAGCGCCATACGGCTTGCGGAGGAGGTCAGCAAATTTAAAGTGGAATAAAATACCCCGCCGCAGGGCAGACCTTCGGTCCTGGGTATTCACAGGTCGCGGAAGGCGGCCATTACATACCTTACAGAACCAGCCGCAGGCTGATTAAACCCTCGCCTCGAATAATCATTTCTGCTTTTTTTTCGCTCCTGACTGTATCAGCTCCGCCAGCAAATCCGTTGCGGCCGTAACATACCGCACGCAGGGCCGGACCGCGTAATATTTTTCATTCCGTTCTGAAGGGTCCGGCTTTGCCTCACAGGCAGCGCTGCGGAGCAAATCGGCGCAATTGATTGTTCCGAACTTCCGGGTAAATTCCGCGGTCAGTTTTTTTACAAGATCATATAATTTTTTCTTTGAAGAAATATCAGCCGGATCGAAGCCGCCGGTATAAAGGCCGGCAATAAAAACTATCGCACTCACTGTCCCGCAGGTTTCCCGCAGGCCGCCTATACCGGCGCCGAAGCCCGACATCATTTTTAAAATTTCATCAGGATCAAGATTGAAATCTTCCGCGAAAACAACGGCAACCGACTGGGAGCAATTATAACCTTTTGAAAAGTATTCAACCGCCTTTTCCGTATAATTTGAATCCATTTTTCCGTATCAATTCCAGAGCCAGGTTGACAAATATCTCTCGCCGGTGTCCGGAAGAAGAGTTACAATAGTTTTTCCGCTGTTTTCAGGCCGTTTTGCTATGGTAAGGGCTGCTTCCAGCGCGGCGCCGGAAGAAATACCGGCAAAAATTCCTTCTTCCCTGGCGGCCCTGCGCGCTATTGTACCCGCTTTTATATCATCGGTTTGGTATATTTCATCAATAATCTTTCTGTTCAGCGTTTCGGGAATAAAACCCGCGCCTATTCCCTGGATCTTATGGGCCCCCGGCTCTCCGCCGGAAAGGACCGCAGAGGACACGGGTTCAACAGCAATTATCTTAACCGACGGTTTCTTTTCCTTCAGGAACTCGCCGACGCCGGTTATTGTTCCGCCGGTACCGACGCCGGCAACAAAAATATCGACCGCGCCTTCCGTATCTTCCCATATTTCAGGGCCGGTTGTCCGGCGGTGAATTTCAGGGTTCGCGGGATTTTTAAATTGCTGGGGCATATAGGCCTTGCCCGCTTTTTCAACAAGACTTTCCGCCTTTCGTATTGCTCCGGCCATGCCTTTCGCGCCATCCGTCAAAATCAGTTCCGCGCCCAGGGCCTGAAGCAGTTTACAGCGTTCAATACTCATAGTGTCGGGCATAACCAGAATAATTTTATATCCCTTGACCGCGGCAACATAGGCAAGACCGACTCCGGTATTCCCGCTGGTCGGTTCTATAATAGTAGTATCCTTTGTCAGCAGACCATCTTTTTCCGCGGCCTCAATCATGGCAAAAGCGATTCTGTCTTTTACGCTGGAAAGCGGGTTAAAGTATTCCAGCTTTGCAAATACCTTCGCGTCGCTGTCATTAAGCCTGTTAATCTGCAGCAGCGGAGTGCGGCCTATCAGGTCCGTTATCTTTGAAAATTTCGCCACAGGGTTTTCCTCCTTTATAGTTTCAAATTATTATTTTACTTTAAATATATGGACTGAATCATTCAGCTCCTGAACACCATTCTTTGTCCGTTCAACAACTTCAACGACCCCGTCGGAATTCCGTGTCAGAATATCAACACCTTCTCCGCATTTTTTTACTTTATCATCAACATCATGACTTAATTGCGTAAGCTCTTCACAGGAAGAAACCGCATCCCCGGCACTTGACATCATGGACGCAGATCCGTGCTGGACATCCGATGTAATTTCATTAATTTTTGAAATTGACTGTAAAAGCTGCTGGGAGCCGATACTCTGTTCTATAGTCGCGCTCTTGAGATCGGAAACAATATGATTTATCTGCTGGATCATTTCTATCATAGTGCCGAACGCTTGTTCAACATGAGCGGAAGATTCTGCGATCCCGATAATTTGCTTCTGTATTGACAGAAGAGCCTCGCCGGAACTTCTTGACTGCTCGGCAGTCGTTTCCGCGAGTTTCCGGATTTCATCGGCTACAACAGCGAATCCCTTTCCGAATTCACCGGCATGGGCGGCCTCAATCGCGGCGTTCATTGCAAGGAGGTTTGTCTGGCGGGCAACATTCAATACAACCTCATTCATTTCGGCCAAGGCCTGGGACTGTTTTTCCACTTCCCTGATTGCCTCAGTCGTTGCGGACAGCCGCCTTTTTTCTTCCTGGGAGGACTGAACCAATTCAGTTACGTGAGAGTCAACCTTAACCGCGTTGTTTTCTATTGAATGTATATTTGCGACCATTTCTTCAATGGCGGACGACGCGCCGCTTATCTGCAGTCCCTGGTCCTTGATTTTATTGTCAAGATTTTTTATCTCCTGGACAACCTGGGTGACCGCGAATTCGGTTTTCGAAATCGAATCATTTTCCCGGTTTATGTCGGAATCGATTGTATCAACGGCGTCCTTTACGTTTGAAATAGTCCGCCGGGTTTCCATAATTGAAGCGGATAAATCTTCGGCAATAATTTCAATGCGCTGGGAAGACTCGGTTATCTTTTTTACAAGCGAACTGATTCCGGACGCAAGATTATTGAACCCGCCGGAAAGAGCGGAGGCTTCATCCGAAAAATAATCAGGAAGTGTAAGGGTTAAGTCGCCGCCCGATATGGTATTAAAAGAGGCCGCCAGTTTTTTAAACGGTGAAGTGATGGACCTGCTGAAGAAAACAGCGGCGATAATGGATAAGGCGGCAAGCAGAAGCACGACAAAAATTGCGATCAGGGCGATCCTGTTTGCCTCGGCGCGCAAAACATTTAATGGTCCCATTGAAATGAGGAACCAGCTTGTCCCCGGGACCGGAGCGGAACATATATACTGATCTCCATAAAAAATTACGTTCAGCCCTTCTGTCAGAAGCTGGTCCCTGTTTATGGAAATCCCGGATTCCTCAAAAAAATTCTTTTCCAGAACGGCTTCCGGGTCTGAATGAACAAAATAGGTCCCGTCTGAGCCGACCATAAAAGTAATCCCGCCTTCGGATATTTTCCGTGATGTAACAATATCCGTTAAGGCATCAAGAAACATGTCAGTTCCGACAACACCGGCAATACCGCCTGAATTATTTTTCGCTGTATGGACTATAGTTATACAGATTCTGCCGGTCTGGGAGTCAACATACGGATCAGTTACCACTGTTTCACCGGGATGTTCCATTGCGGTAATAAACCAGGGCCGCAGGATCTGGTTCCATGGCGGTGCGGGATTCCAGCCGGTCCCGGCGACAAAATATCCGCCGGGTTCATAGCGCGAAATAACGGTTCCATAATAGCATTCAAAGGCGTCAGGGTTCGTTTCCAGAACATCATGCAGAATATCCTGAAGCAGCGTATGGGATTCCACCCTGTCCGCGAAGGACGCGATTGATTCTGTCATATCGAATGAAGGGGAAAGCGTATATTGAATATCCATATCAAGATATTTCATTGTTATTTCTGCGGTAGAGCGGAGGTTATTTTCAATTATCTTCTGGATATTGTACATAAAGACAATGGAAAGTGTAATTGAAATAACAAGAACAAGGGTCAGACAGAGTATGAGGATTTGAACAAACAGGGATAAATGCTTTCTTTTCAAAGGTTCCTCCTTGGTCAGTTATAACCGGATTATGTGTATAATGCCATTAATTGCATCCATAATTTTCAGCAGCAAAACAGTACGATCCTTATTATCGTAAAAATAAAACCGAAAATAAACATATACCTGCAAAAAGGGATATAGGACATACTCCTTTATCTTAAGGTTCTGATACAAGGAATAAGTTATTCCGTATATCAGAATTACTTACAATCGGAAATAGTCAAATAATTCAGATTATTTGACTATATAATACTGAAAAACGGTGCAAAAGCCAAATCCGGAAAGCGCATTTCAGGTTTGCGGATATTATATTGAAAAAAAACGTATCTCTGCCGCAGACCGGAAACACCGCAAATAACCATCACGTTCAGTTTATATACCGGAATTTACTTAACGTATGGAAAAAAATATGATACACTTACTATAACGCTGTAAGCTGGTCAGAAAAAATGCGGCCTGTATCGCGGCCGGAACTGTAACTGCAGAAGGAATACGGCATGATATTTTCTCTATTAAAAGAAAAAAAACTCTTTTCCGGATCAATTTTCAGGTTATTCATTATGCTTGCATTTTTTTCAACCCTCCTTTCATGTTCAACAACTTTCACGCCCGGTACGTCCCGCCGCATACCGGAAGATTTTTTCGGCATGGCCCACGCCGGGGACACCCGGACAGAGGAAGAATATGAGCTGCTTGATGACCTCAGCGCAGTGTGGATGAGAAAAACCTTCAGATGGAACCAGATAGAAGAGACGGAGGGTGCCTGGGACTTCGAGCGCTGGGACGACTTTGTGGATTCCGGAAAAGCCGCGGGGAAAAAAATCCTTGCCGTACTGGCTTATGATGTCGGATGGATTTACGGCGAGGACGTAGAGGCGCGCAGGCATATTATACCTGAAAAAATCCCCTATTTCCTCAGGTATGTGGAAGAAGTTGTTCTCCGGTATAAAGGGAGAATTGACGCCTATGAAATATGGAACGAGCCGAACTGGACTTTCTGGAGAGGCCCCAACAAGGATTTTTATGAGCTTTCCAGGGCGGCCGCGGAAAAAATAAGGGAAATCGACCCGGAAGCGTATATCATAGCGGCTTCAGTTTCGCGGGTCCCCAAAGGTTTTATCAAAGGAATGTTTAAGGCGGGAGCCATGGACCAGGCTGACGCCATTTCCTTTCATCCTTACGCAGTCAGTCCGAAAGCTTCCGTGCGCTTATTTGACAAACTTGAAAAGATCGTGAAAGAATTCGGTTTCACCGGCGATATCTGGATAACGGAGGTGGGGTATCCGACAAAGGGATGGTATCCCACCAGGGTATCCGAAAAAAACTTCCCGGCCTATGTAGTAAAAACCCTGACCGGACATGCGGCAAGGGGTGTCAAGGTTCTTTTCTGGTATGAACTCTTCGATAAATATAATAAGGGAGAAGCTCCCTCAAAACTTGATTCCGAACTGTATTTCGGTCTGGCGTATCCCGATTATGCCAGAAAAGACGGGGCGGCGGCCTACGCATTATGCGGCAAATATATCGCGGGTACGGATTACCGGCCCGATCTGGTAACAAAAACAGGGCTTCCCTCGTCCGCCCAGGTCCTTCTTTTCTGCGGCAGTTCGGCGCAGACACTTGTTCTCTGGAATGAAGGCGGTTCCGTGCCGGTGAAGGTAAGTCTTTCCGGAACGCAGCATCTGGTCCATGATATTGCGTCCGGCGGGTTTCAGACCGTTTCTGCGGAAACAGAACTTGTACTCACCAAAACGCCGGTGATTTTAACGTGGACAGCGGACGCTTCCGGTGAAGCAGCGCAACAGATCGAAGTTATAAAGCGGTAAGCATTATTATATGAAAAAGGCTTTTCCTCCCGGAAAAGCCTTTTTTCTTGAAATATTTTTCAGAATACCGGAATTACATCTCCGTCAGGATAAGAGAGAAGAATATATTCCTTGACTTCAGGACTGAGAATTGCCTTGACCAGAGCTTTGATCTTGGGCTTGTCCTCACTTCCCGCCTTGACAGTTACAACATTTACATAGGGTGAATCACTGCCTTCAACGAGGAGCCCGTCCCTGGCGGCGGTAAGCCCGGCGGGGAGCGCGTAATTGCCGTTAATAATTGCGGCATCAACATCGGCAAGGACGCGGGGCAGCGAAGCGGCCTCAATTTCCCGGAACCTGAAGTTCTTTGCGTTTTCAGTGATATCAATAGGTGTGGCGGTCAGTCCGGCATCCGGATTAAGCGTTATAAGCCCGGCTGACTCCAGCAGCAGCAGAGCCCTGCCCTCATTGGTCGGATCATTCGGGACCGCGATTACCGCGCCGGAAGGAATATCCTCCAGGGAGGTGTATTTTTTTGAATACAGAGCGAGGGGTTCAATATGCACGCTGGCGACATCAACCAGATGATATCCTCTTTCACTGTTAAATGAATTCTGATACGGAATATGCTGGAAAAAGTTTGCATCGATTTCGCCGGACTCGACAGCCTCATTCGGGGTGCTGTAGTCGGTGAATTCCCGTATCTGCAGGGTAATACCTTCCTCCGCGAGATCATCGACCAGGAGGGCGAGAATCGCGGCATGCGGCTCCGGCGTCGCGCCAACAACCAGAACCATTTCATCCTTTTGTTTTTTACAGCCCGCGAACACGCCGAGCGCGAGAAGTACAACCAGAACTGTCTTAATCAGTTTTTTCATAGCTTGCTCCTTTATGAAAAAGTATGTACCGAGTATAGCAGAATAGAACGTTTGATGCTATTGGCCCGCGGGATTGCCAACTTTTCATAAACCCGGTAACCGGGTATACTCTGTGTATATGGAAAATACACAGGAACGTCTGACATTTATAGAAACAAAACTGGCCTATCTGGAAGATTTTGTAAACACGCTTCATCACATTGTTCTCGAACATACGGAAGTTATAGACAAATACAAAGCCGAAAACAAACAGATGAGGGAAAAACTGGAAGAAATGGCAGCGGCCATAACCGATATACCGGGAGCCAGGCCGCCGCATTATTGATGCCAAACGGAAAGCAGCATAATGGAAACTGATCAGGAGATTGCCGTCAGTAACCCGCCGCAAAAAGGACCGCTGACAATAAATTGCTTAAAATACATTGCGGTACTCGCAATGCTTATAGACCACATTGCTCTGTCATTTGTTCACAATGAATTGCTGCTTATAGTGATGCGCTTTATCGGAAAAACGGCAGGGCCTCTGATGTTCTATGCAGCGGTGGAAGGCTATCACCATACCAGGAATATCGGCAGGTATATTTTCCGTCTGTTTGTGTTCGCGGCTATCAGTTATTTTCCGTTTATATATTTTGAAGCCGGAGGGGTGTTCAGCAATATACATTTCCTGAAAATGGATGTTATTTATACAATCCTGCTGGGCGTACTGGCAATAAAAGCCCGGCGTGAAATAAAAAACAAACCGGTAAAACTATTTCTCGTTATGCTGCTGATTACCCTGTGCATACCTGCCGACTGGGGTACAGCGGGCATTATCATGATGCTTGTTTTTGATTTCTATTACGGTAACAGAAAAAACCAGCTATTCGGATATGCGCTGGTGGTCCTGCTGTATATCGGGGTCCTTGAATTGATAACATATCCGGCGTCCCAGCTTATATATCACGGGAACCTTGAAATTGTCTCTGATTATTATAAGGAAATAGTAAAAAACACAGGCATGCTTCTGCCCATAATTCCAATATTTTTCTATGCCGGAGAAAAAGGAAGAAAAACAGGATTTTCAAAATGGTTCTTTTACATATTCTATCCGGCCCATTTACTGATATTGGGATTTCTCAGGGGTTCCTGAACCAGACATAGAAACCGGAGATCAGACAAACAGGTCCGTTGATATATACTATGACATTATACTACAAAGATATACTATAACATCATAGTATATCTTTGCAGTAATTATGAGGTTGATAATGGAATCCGGCGGAAAGGTTTTCCGCCTGCATATATCAGGGATAGAAAATCACTCATGAGGGGCCTGCTTAAAAAAACCTTCCGAAAACGGCGTTAAACATTTCATCAATCCGGATTCCCGCGTACAGCCATATAAGTATTCCCAGCGCCAGCGCTATGCTCCAGATAATCCTTTCTTTTTTTCCAGACTTTGAAATAAAATACTTCAGGGACGATTTCATATGGGATATTTCCCCATATCTGATTTCCGGGCCCGGAAAAAGAAGAAAGGCGATTCCCATAACCGGGAACACACAGGAAAAAAACACAAGCAGTAAATTGTAGCGGGTTCCGTAACCGAGAAGAAAATAATTCGCGGCGCTGCTTATAAGCGATACAAACAGATATATAAGTCCTGTGGCCCTTCCATACAGCAGATTTCCCAGCAGTTTGTTATAAACCTTCTGCTTCCGGGTTATGGCGGTCCGGTCTTCCGGAGACACTTCCGGACCATGTCCGGGATTTTTCTGTTCATCAGGATCGGGAGCCAGGGCTATAAGAAGATACGCGAGGGGCGCGGCCAGAAAGCCGAACACAATCCAGATACGGTTATAGTTTTTGCTGACAGCTATTTTCCGGGTCAGAACAGCCAGGTAAAACCACCATACAAGTATGGCCGCGAGGGAAACTATAAACTGAAAAGACAGTGAAACACCCATTTTCTTCCGGCTTTATAATTTGAAAGCCCCTCTTCACCATGAAAAGTCCGGGATTTCAGGCAAACTGTCATTAGTTAATTATGAAACAGTTTCCTGATTTCCTTGTGGTACAGATCGTCCAGTTTGTAGCGCATGATTTCCTGTTTTGCGGAAAGCTCCACGCCGGTTTCAAAGGGTTTTTCCAAAAGAGCGATACGGTTAATCCGCTCAAACATCTTGAAACCCGTTTTCGCGCTGACGAGTTCATTTACTTCGTTTTCGTACATTTTTATAACCTGGGGATCATGAAGCAGATGTGAAAAATGTTCCGTGGATATGGAATTATTTTCAGCCCAGGCTGTAAGTTCGTCCTTGTTAACAACCAGCAAAGTTCCCAGGTATCTCTGGTCCTGTCCGAGAACAACGGACTGCAGAATATAACGCGACTCGTTTATTTTCATTTCGATGGGCGCGGGTTCTATATTTTCCCCGCCGCGCAGAACAATAGTATCTTTCTTGCGTCCGCGCAGGACAATTTCGCCCCGGAGCGTTTTATAGCCCAGGTCGCCGGTATCAAACCAGCCGTCCGGAGAAATAACCTTGGCCGTCAGTTCCGGATTATTATAATATCCTTTCATGACATTCTCGCCCTTCACCATTACCGTTCCCTTTACACCGGGAGCCACTTCCTTTCCTCCGTCATCGACAATTTTGACTTCACAGCAGGAAAGAGCCGATCCGATGGTACCGAAAACAGGTTTTTTAAACGGACGGACTGCCACAACCGGAGCGGTTTCGGTCAGACCGTAACCTTCAAGGACCTTGACCCCGATTGCCCAGAAGAATTCGTCAATATTCGGGGGCAGCGCGCCGCCGCCGGATACACCTTCCCTGAAAGCGTTGCCCAGCTTTACGCGGATTTTTCTGAAAACCAGAAGACTTCCGAGGGCTTTAAGGGGAAAAAGCAGAATTGCAGGAATACAGAGGAGAATGGCGCGCAGGACCCGCTGGCCTCTGTAAAGCAGGGGCTGCTGGCCGGTGACGGCCCGGGCGCACCGTGAATATAAAATAGCGACATTAACAAAAAAGTTGAACAGTATCCAGGTTATGCCGCCGGTTTTCCGCATTGTCCGGTAAATACCGTCATATACTGATTCCCATATCCGGGGGACCGAGGGCAGTATCTGGGGGTTCATTTTGGCGATATCCGCAAGAAGAATGCTGCCTACGGGTTTTGAGTATATAATCGCCGTCGCGGCGTTTGTAATAACATATTCACACAGCCTCTGGAAAGAATGCCATACCGGAAGCACACACAGGGCCTTGTCGCCGGGGTACAGAACAATTCTTTCAGGGAGTTCTTCAAGCTGGCACAGAAAATTTCCGTGACTGAGCATTACACCCTTTGGCTGGCCTGTTGTTCCGGAAGTAAAAATAATGGTAGCGATTTCATCCCACTGGCCTTTTTCGAGTTCATCTTCAACCCGGTTGGGATGCTCCGCACGGTATTTTTTCCAAGTTCAATAAATTCATCATAACTGTAAAGGGTAAATCCTTCTTTGCGGATCTGCTTGATCCGGTCCGGTGATTCCGGCATATCAAATACGATCAGCGTCTTGAGCAGAGGCAAATCGCTGCGGTTATCGAGAATTTTCTGGACCTGGGCATCGTTTTCAAGAACAGTCGTCTTGCAGCCTGCAAACGACAGAATATATACGATCTCTTTTGCTGTAGCGTCACTTCCGCGGGGAACATCCGCCGCGCCAATAGCCATTATCCCCAGACTCGAGTGAAACCATTCCTTGCGGTCGTCGGCAATAAGCCCGATATGGTCTCCCCGCGCGTGTCCGATGGAGAGTAAAGCACCTGCATAATCCAGCATTAGTTCAAGCAGTTCTTTATAAAGAACCGGCTGGAATTCACCCGTTGCGTCTTTAGAATACTGCGCAGGAATTTCGGGATTTTCCAGGGCAGTACGCTGTATTAGTTTTGTCAGTGTCTGATCCATATTTACAAAATATCATGCGCTGTCATTTTGCGCAAGAAAAATCAGCCCCTGTTTCATAAATTTGTACCGTATTTCCGGAATTTTGTTATACTGAAGGTATGAACCATACATATAAACCACGGATAGGCGTAACTACCGGCGATCCCGCGGGAATAGGACCGGAAATAGTAATAAAAACACTTGTGCGCCAGGAAATCTCGGACATCTGTGAGCCGGTTATATTCGGGCTGAGCAGTCCGGAACACATCAGAAAAGCGGGCGTAATACCGGGAAAAATCAGCGCCGAAGGCGGGAGGCTGGCGTTTGCCTCAATATCGTCGGCAGTGGAGGCGGCTCTTGCGGGGGATATAGACGCCCTTGTTACCGCCCCGATACACAAGGAAAGCCTGAGAGCGGCCGGCGTTCCTTTTATCGGCCATACTGAAATCCTCGCGGAACTGACAAATTCGGAAGACCCGCTGACTATGTTTGAAACCCGGTCCCTCAGGGTGTTTTTTCTTTCGAGGCATGTTTCCCTGCGCCAGGCCTGTGATCTGGTAACGGAGGACAGGGTTTATTCATATCTGTTTAAATGCGCCGATGCCATGGATAAAACCCTGGGAATGCCGGACCCCTTTATCGCCGTTGCAGGCCTCAATCCCCACTGCGGGGAACACGGTCTGTTCGGCAATGAAGAAACCTTTATAACCTCGGCAGTTACCCGAGCCTCCCGGGACGGAATTCATGTTGAAGGTCCTGTCGGCGCGGATTCGGTTTTCCATTTCGCGAAAGAAGGCCGGTATGACGCGGTCCTGGCCCTGTACCATGACCAGGGCCATATAGCCTGCAAAACACTTGACTTCGAGCGGACCGTTTCACTGACCCTGGGCCTGCCCTTTCTCCGGACAAGCGTCGACCACGGCACGGCCTTTGACATAGCGGGCAAAGGTATCGCCAGCGAAACCAGCATGATGGAAGCGATCAGAATTGCGGTAAAATACTGCCGGAAAAATGCAGGCGGGGATTAAAACAGAATCGGAGTACCGGCCTCCACCGAGACCGAATCCGCTGTCTGGGAATAGGTTTTTTCAGTGCGCGCGAGATTGTGCGTCTCTTTTTTACTGTATTTCATAAAAACTTTGGCGGTCTGCGGGAAAAAGAAAAGTCTCCGGGGCAGATTGCCGCCGACATTGTACGCCTTAATCGGAATACCTTCAGTTTCCAGAAATTCAAAAGCAAACTTGATATTCATTTTCGGGACATCGTATGTTGCCGCAGTCAGATGCTCAAGTACAGCGCCGCCGCCGAAAACTTTGGCAAGCAGCTGGTTCTTTTTCCCTCCAAGTTTCAGAATATCATTTATGAGCATTTCCATTGCGTTAATGCCATACCGGGTAGTATTGGGCTGCAGGGCGCTGTCCTTGGTTTTCGGGAAAGGCAGCATAAAATGATTGAGACCGCCGACTACCGTTATCGGGTCATACAGAGCGACCGAAATGCAGGAACCAAGAAGTGTGGAAATAATAACATCCTCATCAGAGGCGTAAAATTCCCCCGGACCGATATATTTTTCCATCTTTCCGAATTGGGAATTATGTTTTAATGACGCGTCTTTCAAGGAATTACTTTTTTGATCGTATCGATCAATTTCTGGTCGTCAAAGGGTTTTACAATCCAGCCGGTCGCGCCGGCCTTTTTTCCTTCCTCAACAACCGAACCCTGCGACTCGGTAGTAAGAACCAGAATGGGAACAAATTTGACTGAAGCTGTTTCACGGACTTTTTTAACCAGTGTTAACCCGTCCATATTCGGCATATTAACATCTGTTATTATCAGCTGTATTTTTTGTTCCCCCAGCCGCTTCAGCGCCTCTACTCCGTCCGATGCTTCAAAAACCGTGTATCCGCTCTGTTCAAGAATAAAACGGACACTTTGCCGGATTGAAACCGAGTCATCCACAATAAGAATTGATGCTCCCACTACACTTCCTCCATAACATTTTTGCTGTAAACCAGAAAACCTTTTCCGAAAAAGGTTTCTCACATTGTGTTGCTTTTCCTGATTATATGATCAGCTATTTCTTCAAGCGGCAGAATCTTATCAACCGCACCCAGCTTAATTGCTTCTTTCGGCATGCCGAAAACTACACAGGATGCCTCATCCTGGGCAATATTATAGGCCCCGGATTCCTTCATTTCGAGCATTCCCTTTGCTCCGTCATCACCCATGCCGGTCATAATGACGCCTATCGCGTTTTTCCCGGCATATCTTGCTGTTGACCTGAATAAAACGTCGACTGACGGGCGGTGGCGCGAAACCAGCGGACCTGTCTTTACTTCCACATAATACCGGGCTCCCGCGCGTTTGAGCAGAAGATGCTTGTTACCCGGAGCAATGAGTACCCGGCCCCGGAGGACCGAGTCGTTGTCTTCCGCTTCCCTGACATTGACCTGGCAGATACCATTCAGCCGGGCGGCGAAAGCCGCGGTAAAATGTTCGGGCATATGCTGCACAATAACAATGCCGGGACAGTCTATCGGCAGTTTTTCAAGAAGCACGCGCAGGGCTTCTGTTCCGCCTGTTGAAGCCCCGATAGCTACAACGCTTTCCGTGGTATCTATATTGATGGTATGGGAAGGCATTGGCATAATAACATCGGCTGTCAGTTTAGGCGCCACAGTATGAATTTTATTTGGTGATAGTTTTTTAACCTGAGTCATGTGAGCCGCCCTTACCGCATCGGAGATCATTACCCGTGAGTCTTCAATAAATTGTTTTGTTCCTACTTTTGGTTTCTGGATTATATCAACAGCGCCGAACTGCATTGCCTGGAATACATTCTGGGAGCCTTCTTCAGCCTTGCTTGAGCAAATGATAACCGGCAGAGGGTGCTGGCTCATCAGTTTTTTGAGAAAGGTCAGTCCGTCCATACGGGGCATTTCAATATCAAGAATAATAACGTCGGGAACCAGATGCTTGAGTTTTTCCGCGGCGTCATAGGGATCCGAGGCTGTGGCAATGACTTTAATGTCCGGTTCGCCGGAAAGGATTTCGGAAATGGTTTGCCGCACGACAGCTGAATCATCTATTATCATTACATTAATCATCTGTTCACCTGCGCAGTATTTTTATACACCGCTGAAGATACATTCTTTAAAGGCAGATTAACATCCGCAATGTTCTCAGAGTGTCCCATGAAAAGATATCCTTCCGGGGCCATATGCTCATAAATCCGCTCGAGGACTTTCCGCTGGGTCGGTTTATCAAAATAAATAAATACATTCCGGCAGAAAATTATGTGATACTTCTTCTTCAGGGGATAGGAACTATCCATCAGATTCAGCTGGCGGAACATAATTTTTCCCCTGACCTCAGGCTTTAGTCTGATAGTGTTGTCACTTTTGTTTCTGCTCCGCAGGCAATAGGCCTTCTTTAAAAAGGGAGGGATTTTCTGGGTCTGGCGGTCCGTATAAATTCCGGTTTGCGCAACCTCAAGAACAGCGGAGGATATATCGGTCCCGAGTATCTGGAAATTGAACCGGTGTTTTGTCCGCGCAAAATCAGACAGAACCATCGCGAGCGTATAGGCTTCCTGCCCCGTGGACGCGGCAACAGACCAGACATTTATTTCATCAATTCCTCTGTCAATCACCAGTTCAGGAAGAACCCGGTTTGTCAGAAAGTCATAATGCTGGGGTTCCCTGAAAAAATCGGTTTCATTTGTCGTGACCGCGTCAATCAGCTGCTGGATTTCCCCTCCGGCATAGCCTTCCTTGCTGAAGACAAAATCGCAGTATTCTTCATATGAGGGAATTTTCAGCGCGCGCAGTCTTCTTCCGAGACGGGTTTCCAGCATTACTTTTTTTGCCGCGGGCATTTTTATTCCAAGGTTCGTTTCAATATACTTTTTGAACGTTTCAAATGTTTCGGGATTCATGTTTCAGCCTTTTTTGTTGCCTCAAAAATCTGTTCAACGTCAAGAATCAGCGCGACCGAACCGTCACCCAGTATAGTTCCGCTCGAAATACCTTCCGCGTGCCGGTACAGTTTTCCGAGAGGTTTTATAACTGTCTGATTCCCGCCTATTACCTGATCAACCAGAAGCGCGATCTGCTGATTTTTGCTGTGCACAACAACAAGCTGTTCAATGACCGGCCTTTCTCCGGGAATATTGAAAAAATCACGCATATTGACAAAGGGAAGCTGGTGGTTATGAAAAATGATAATATCGCTTTTGTTCTGTTCTTTTGCCCGGATAAATTCCAGACAGCTGACAACAACTGAAAGAGGAATAACATAATACTCATTGCCGATACGGGTCAGCAGGCCGTCGATAATCGCAAGCGTTAACGGAATTTTCAGTGTAATCCTGGAGAATTCATGTTCCTTGCTTTCAATGGATACGGAACCGTTTATCAGTTCCATCTGCCGGTTGACAACGTCCATTCCTACCCCGCGTCCGGAAACGGAAGTAACTTCTTTTTTGGTGGAAAAACCGGGCAGAAGAATAAGGTGGTATATTTCCTGTTCAGTTAACATATCCTCGGGCCTGATGAGTCCCATGGTTATTGCCTTTTCCCGGATAGCTTTTGGATCAAGACCATTGCCGTCATCTTCTACCGATATATAAACGGACGCGCCTGTCTGGGTAGCGCTCAGCATAAGTTTTGAATTTTCCGGTTTGCCCCGCTCTTTTCTGACTTCCGGCTTCTCGATTCCATGATCAAGACTGTTACGGATAATATGGACAAGGGGATCATTCAGTTTTTCAATGACTGTTTTATCAAGTTCGGTTTCACCGCCGTAAGTGACCAGTTCAACATTCTTCCCAAGTTCCATGGAAAGATCGCGGACGAGGCGTTTAAAGGTACTGAAAGTCGTCCCGACAGGAACCATGCGGATACTCATGGAATTATTCCTGAGTTCGTCGGTAAGCCGTCCGAGCTGTTCAACAATTGCGGTCAGCTCATCATCTTCATACATCCGGCTGACCTGCAGTATGCGGGCCTGGGTTGTTACCAGCTCTCCGACCAGGGCCATAAGCTGGTCAAGTTTCTCCGACTTGACCCGGATTGTACTCATGTTTGCCTGTTCGGTTTTTGTCTTCTGTATTTTTTCAAGCTGCTTCTGTTCTTCAAGCGCCAGTTTGATATCAACCGGTTTTACCAGCTTTTCTTCAAGCAGCAATTCGCCAAGAAGTTTTTTTTCGTTCAGGATCCGGTCAAGGGTGTCCTTGTTGAGTTTTCCGCGCTCAACAAGAATTTCTCCCAGTTTTTTGTGGGCAGCATCCTCATTTAAATCATCGCCCATCAGGGTGATTTTTATCTCGGAGATATCTTCCACAAAAAGAAAGACATCCTTAATTTCATTTTCCGAAGCGCCGGTAGTCAGGAAAAATTCCCAGCTGGTAAAACAGTTTTCAGGATTAAGCCTGATCAGAGTTGGGGATTCGTGAAAAATGGGGATTATAACCAGCTCTCCCATGCTCCGGAGCTCGCTGATAATGGCCAGGGGGTTCGCGCCTCTGCGGAATATATCAACACCAGGAATAAATTCAATGTGCCATGTCGCGTCCGGTTCCGCGTTCGCTTCGAGCGGCTGGTTTTTTTTCTGCGTTTCCGGGGTTTCCGGCTGGGGGTCCGGTTCCGCGGGTTTTACTTCCGGAGGAGTATAGCCTACTGCCTTTTTAAAATCAGCCAGAAACTCGAGCATTTCAGGAGTGAGGGGATCGGTACTTTCAACACTGTTTTCGAGCATCCAGAGAATTTTGTCCCTGGCGATCAGGGTATAGCCTATCATTTCTTTTGTAACGTCAAGTTTGCCGTCACGGAGATCAGTCAGAATGGTTTCTATTTCATGGGTAAAGGCCGATATCTGTTCCAGCCCGAACATTCCGGCGGAGCCCTTTATTGTATGCATGACCCTGAATACCGCGGACAGAATTTCCTTGTTTTTCGGGTCTTTCTCAAGCTCCAGAAGATTTTCTTCAAGCGTGCCGAGAAGTTCAAGCGCCTCTTCCTTAAATACATCAAGCATCTGATCATTATTTGTCATACGTTTCCTCTCAGGCAAAGGCCTTCAATACTATTTTGAGCTCTTCGCCGGTAGCGCAGGGTTTGTCCCAGCAGCCGGCAAGAATTATTTTGTTCTGTATCGCTTCGGAAACTGTTCCGGTAATATTCAGATCTTTTTTTTTCGCGGCAGACTCGCGGATAAGGACAATGAGCAGCTGGATTCCCGCGACATCAATATCAGGAATACCTGTCATATCGAGGCGCAGGGCCTTTTTTCGGAAAGCTGATTCAGGAATTCCTCACGGTACTCGCCGGCGTATTCAATTGTCAAAGGTTTTTTTTCATCCATTGTCTGCTGCCTCCCTGTTTCTGCCCAAAGCGAAACTGAGAAGTTCCTGCTGGGAAAGCGTTTTTTCCAGATTGAGAATAATGATAAACATCTGATCAACTTTTCCCATTCCTATTATGAAGGAACTGTCTATACTGCTGTACATTTTGGGCGGGGGTTCAATCTGGTCCGGTTCTATGGTTACAACCTTCTGTACGGCGTCGGTAAAAATTCCGACGACCAGAGATTCAGAGTCTTCCTCATCGGCCAGATATACTGCTTCGGTTACTATAATATTGGTGTCCTCGGTTATCGGAGTCGGCCCCAATCCGAATTTCAGGCGGAGATCAATAACAGGAATAACATTCCCCCGGAGATTAATAACTCCGCTCATATAATCCGGCATCCGGGGAACGCGAGTTATACGAGACACCGAAAGAACTTCCTTGACATTAGCAACGCTTACTCCGTATATTTCATCCGCCATATAAAATGTCAGATACTGGTTTATATCGTTCCCGGTAATTTCATCCATGCTGTCAAACCTCTTTTACATTCAGTACTATTCAACTGTACCCGTATTTGCCTTTATCTCCTGAAGTTCCACCTGTGTCAGGATTTTATTAATATTCAGAATCATTATAAAACTGTCATCGATATGTCCCATCCCGGAAAGAAAGGCGGTATCAATAGCTATGCCGATTTGCGGAGGAGGTTCAATGTTTTCCGGTTCTATGGTTATTACTTTCTGGACCATGTCGCTGAAGATCCCGATAATGAGGATATGGTCCTTCTCATCGGCTGTCTTTTCCGGAATTTCGAGAACAATAATACTTGTGTTCGGGGTCATGGCAACCTGGCCCTGTCCGAATTTCCTGCATAAATCTAGCACGGGTACCGCGTTTCCCCGCAGATTGATTATGCCGCTCATATAATCCGGCATCCGTGGCATTTTTGTAATGCGCGGGACCGTCATTATTTCCTTGATATGGGCCACGTTGATTGCATAATCTTCATCGGCAAGTTTAAAAGTCAGGTATTGATGAATTTCACCCGTTGTCTTTTCCGGCATATATTCTTCCTCAAGTCAGTTAGATATCAGGGAGTCCCGGAGGCACCCCTGCCTGTTTTTTCCGGACCGGAAAGAATATGAAGATATAAAATGTTCCGAACCTTTTTTAATCTTCGTATTCTTCATATTTTCCGGAGACAGAAAATCTGAAGATAACCCCTGAAATCCGGAGACTTCAGGGATTCCCCTGATTAGAATTCCTGAAAATCATCATCTATGCCATCCGGTTTTGACGAAGAAGGATTATCGTCCAGGGCCAGATGGATCCCGCCGGAATAAGGCAGCGGTTTATAATCGGATGAATCATCGGAATCAATAGCCTTGCGGGAAGACTTGGTCGTGATTACCGGTTTTGATACAGATGAAGAACCGTAGCGTTTGTTCGAACCCTGCGGGAGGGCAGCCTTCCGCGAATGCGCGGAATCATCAATTCGGAAGAATTCCATTGTCGCCTGCATCTGTTCAGCCTGGCTCGCAAGTTCTTCGGACATTGAAGCTGATTCTTCGGACGCCGACGCGTTCTGCTGCACAACTTTATCAAGCTGGAGAAGCGCGGTATTAATCTGATCGGCGCCTGAATTCTGCTCGTTGCTCGACGCGCTGATTTCCTGTACCAGTTCGGCGGTCCGCCTGATCTCAGGGATAAGCCCGGCGATAGTGGTCCCGGCCGTCTCGGCGATGCTGACGCTTTCCGTGGAAAGTTTGCTGATTTCCCCGGCTTCCTTCTGGCTGCGCTCCGCGAGCTTTCCAACTTCCGACGCGACAACGGCAAAACCCTTTCCGTATTCGCCCGCGCGGGCCGCTTCAATCGAGGCATTGAGCGCGAGCATATTCGTGGAACGCGCGATTTCTTCAATTATATTTGTTTTTTCAGCAATCTGTTTCATGGCGTCGACAGTAGCGACAACAGCCTTTCCGCCCTCTTCCGCGTTCTGCGCGGCCTTGAGAGCGATCCGTTCCGTCTGCAGGGCATTGTCCGCGTTCTGTTTGATGTTTGAAGCCATCTCCTCCATTGAAGAAGAAATTTCCTCAACGGAAGCGGCCTGTTCGGTCGCGCCCTGGGACATTTGCTGTGAGGTCGAGCTGAGCTGCTGGCTTCCGGCGGCAACCTGCTGGGCAGCGGAATTGACCTCATTGACTATGTTTGTGAGTTTTTTCGACATATCCTGCAGCGAAGCCGCGAGAATTCCGATTTCATCTTTCTGGTCAATATCGAGTTTCGCGGTCAGGTTGCCCTGGGAAATCTGCAGCGCAAAATCAACGCCTTTTTTCAGGGCCTTTGTTATGGATGTGGTAATCGCGAAGGCAAGAATCAGGCCGATAATCAGCGCGATAATGGCGGCGGTAATTACGGCGGTCCGGACGAGGCTGATCTGTCCGGCAAGCATTACGGAAAGTTCCGCATTGTACGCCTGGGTCTGGTCAAGAGTATCGTCAGCATACACCCCGGCCCGCGCCTGAAGCGCCTGCTGCTGCTGCATCAGCGAGATAATATCATTTACCGAGGTCATATAGCTCCGTGTCTGGGCGAGGATGGCGTCCGCCTGGGCCCGCTCCTGCGCTACTGAAGGGTCGGTATTCGACATGGCGTTCCGTCGGGCCGCGGTAGTATCAATTATGCCCTGCAGGGTCTTTGTAACAATATCTGTGTAAGAGGTATCGCTGAAATACGCGAAATTCCGGTAATTGAACCGGACAGTATAAAGGCTTGTAAGGAGGGAGTCCGCGTCATGGATCCTCCCCATTGTTTCCTGCAGAACTGCAGGACGGGCGTTTGCGGCGGCCTGCCGGTTAAATTCGGTCCGGAGCAGGCTGCTCATTGAATTGAGTATTGAATCAAGCTCCCTCGCGTTTCCGCCCATGACATCTTCCGCGGCGACTATTTTTTTGTCCAGCGCGGCGTATTCACTGAAGACGGCCTTATAATTTCCCGCATTGTTTATTATGGTATTCAGGTTTTCAGTACGGGATGCGTCTTTTTCCTTTGCGCGGAGGGCCGTGGCAATTGAAACGATGTTGTCCGTCATTTGGACCAGTTCGTTATAATTCTGTTCGTCTTTCCTGAGCATATAGGTGCGGCCGTTGATAACAGCTTCCTGCATACTGAGTTCGATCTGTGTAGCGGATTCATTGTTTGCCGATATGGTTTCAATGGAAACAAGAGACGTTATGCTCAAAATAGCAATAACAGCCGTTATTACCAGTATTATTACAAAACCGCCTCCGATTTTAAGAGACAACTTTAAATTCTTGAACATAGATAACTCCTCACTTCTTTTCAAAATTATGATGTCCGGTATATTCCGACCGTCAATCGTATCTTTTTTACCCCTGTTAATTATAATACCAGTGTACTGAAATGTAAAACAAATTGGCAAGTTTTTTCTTAATTTTAAAAACTGACTGACCGTCAGTCGGTCACACCCTCCCTGCGGTTCTGTCAAAAAAAAATCTTGAACAGAAAGCAGATTTTAATTTGCCGTTGGAACGGAAAAGTGTTTTTGTTCCGCTTCCAGAGTACTGATTTTTCCGGTACAGGGCAAGCTTTTGCAAAAAAACCGACTGACCGTCGGTCAGTACAGAAAAAACAACGGGCCTGTTATACGATGGTTCATCATATAGTATATCGTATGGAGCGGATTTTCGGAAGAAAAAAACATAAAAAAGTTTTTTTAGCACTTTTTGCACGCTTTACATACGAAATTAATTCTTTTATATTATTATATAGCAGTAAGATGGATGCGGGGCGCCTGAAGGACTGCATCCAGATGGATATTTCAAAATGATGGGTATCAGGAGAAGTATGGATATAAATCAAACCCGCAGGGAAATTCAGCAGTTCAGCAGCAGTACGGAAGGTATATATGTCCTGCTCGCGGAAGCCTTCCCCTCACTCTTGGAAATTACAAAACAGACGGATTCTTCATCCCTGCACGCGCTTGAAGAAGTATTTAAAAATCTTTCGGACGGTTTTCTGTATTACCAGCAGAATGAATCCGATTTCCTGAAACAGAACAATGTCAGGACAGAGGAACTGTTTTCCGAAATCAATGAAAAAATGGCAGCCCTTGACCAGCTGAATGAAAGTATTACTTCCATCAGAAAGGACTCCGAAGAGCTTGAAATAATCTCACTGAACGCGATGGTAATCTCCATAAAATCCGGCGAAAAGGGCCGGGCCTTTTCCCGCATTACCGAAACGTTAAAGGCCCTTTCGACAAAGCTTATCAGTGTTTCAAGCGAGCTGATTCTGAAAGAAAACCGTATGATTGAAAAAAACACTTCGCTCAAGACGGCCTTTTCGAGTCTGCTTGACATGCAGAAAAAAATAAACCGGACAGGGTCTGATGCCGGACAGGACATTATGCCCATGATAACCGCGGCCTCGCGCTTCCTTGACAATATGTCGAATGAGGCCGGACAGGTAAGCGCGCCGATCCGGCAGGCAATGACCGGTATTCAGCTGCAGGATATAATCAGACAGTCCTTTGACCAGGTTATACTTGCCCTGGCGGAAATCAGAACTGTGTCATATAATGATTTGCCGGAAGAACAGCTCGATCAGATTATGCTGAATATGAGTATTCTGGATGTATGCCTCCGAATTCTTCCGGATATTATTACGAGCCTCGGCTCGTCGGCCAGAATATTTTCGGAAAACTGGGAAGCCATTCATAAAACGCTGGATTCAGTGGAATATATGCGGAAGAAATTCCTTGTTTCTTTTTTCAATGAAAAAAACCCCCAGTCAATTCCCTGCCTGCTGAAAAATATGAGTGAAAATTTCAGCGAGCATATTTCACAGATTAACGAATATCAGCACGCGCAAAAATCTATGGTCAACACAAGCGCCATGGTTGTCACCGATGTAAAACAGCTCCGCAGCCTTTTTGACACCATTCATCCTATTATTTCCCGGCTCCAGCATATACGTATAGCCCAGCAGATTGAAGTAGCGAAAAACGCGGCGCTCAGTTCGGTCAAGGACACAGTTGACCATATGAGCGATCTTATCGCGAACGCGGATATTCTGGTTCAGGACACAAAGAAAGAACTGGGAACTTTTATTTCAAATATAGAAAAGCTGATAAACGCCTATACGTCAGAGGCCCAGGCCGCAGCCCATGAACTGGTTAAAATAAAGCGGGAAAAAACCGAGTTCTTCAATAAGATGACAGAGTATGATAATACGCTGGGATATATTATTCAGCACCTTCATATATACCCTGATTCCTTTATGCGTCTCTGCAATGAAATTGATGTTCAGATTGCCGCCATCCAGAAACTGCATGAAACCCTGACTTCAATGACCGACAGGTTCAATAAAGCCCAGGAAGATTATTCGGAGCAGAAAAACAGGCTGATGGAACAAATGGGTGTTGATTCCTGGGCTATCCGCAATGATAAGCTGAGAGACCTCTCGGAACGCTTTACCATTACTGTACACAAGCAGGCCGTCGGCAAAATAGGCGGATTTGAAAGCAAGGACACCGAGCAGGAAAATATAGGGGCAGGCGAAATCACACTGTTCTGACAATTCGGGATATTATATGGAATTTAAGCACCTTCTTCTCGACCTTGATAATACACTGTATGCTTCTACAGAAAAGATGGGAGACGAAATTACTGAAAGAATGCATACATTCATTTCACAATTTCTGAACATTTCCTATGATGAAGCCGTCAGTCTCAGGGCAAAAAACCTGCCTTCTTACGGGACAACGCTCGAGTGGCTGAAAGACAAGTATAGTCTGAAGGATGAAAAGGCATATTTTGACGCGGTCCATCCTGAACAGGAACTGAACGAACTTACTCCTGATCCCGGACTCCGGCCTTTTTTAATTTCCCTTGCCCTGCCTATGACGGTTCTAACCAATTCTCCGATGGCCCACGCGGAGCGGGTTTTGCGCTTCTTTAATATTGAAGATTTGTTTTGCGGCATCTTTGATCTGACTTTTCATCACGGAAAAGGAAAGCCGAATGCCGAGTGTTTTTATAATACTCTTGCGTCTGTCGGTTTTTCTGTCCGGGAAACCCTCTTTGTAGATGACCATCCCAAATATGTTATGGGTTACAAACATATCGGAGGAAGGGCCGCGCTGGTGGACCAGAGCGGCCGGTACTTCGGCTTCGCGCAAAAAGAAGACTTTTTCCATATTCCGTCAATCTACGGACTTGAAGAAATACTCAGAACGCATTAATTAATCAGAAAGTCCGGCTTTTTTGGCGGGACAGGACAAACATAACAGCAGGGATTTATACCCACAAGGTCCGGGCCCTTCCGCATACTTCGGAAATCAGGTCATACTGTTCATCAATCAGCTGTTCATTGCCCGCTTTTTTTCTGCGGGTAATTCTTTCATGCACAAAATACGGCAGCGCGCAGAACCCAAAGCCCAAAACCGACTGTATGGAAAACAGGAGGATACGGTCGCGGAGAAAGCAGAAAATCGCGCCGTATATCAATGCGCCGCCTATTAAACCGAGGAAAATTGAAATACTTGTAGCAAAAGAGTCGTTTCCCTTTTCAAGTTTATCAATTGTTCTGAATGCGTGGCTGACTTTTTCCTGGAGTTCAAGAAGTTCTGCCTGCTTTCTGAATTTCCGGTCTCTCTTAAACTGAAGCAATATGGTGTCTCCGCGCCGGCCCCGTGAAAGCGGGTTATGCAGCGGGGAATAAATGTCAGTATTTCTCTCAGCCGGTATCCAGCCGAAACTTCCATAGCAGTCCCTGTATAAAGCGGCGTTTTCTTTTTTGCATATACGGATGTATATTCATATATAATAAAACCCGGCTGTTCAGCAGCTCTTGCAGAATCCATTTTACACTCCTTTAATGTAAGTTTCTGGCGTAAAAAAATTAGTTACCTCATTACATCAGAAACACGTACAACCGGAAACAGTCAAATAATTCAGATAATTTGACTATATCTCCTTCCGGTACAATTACAAGTTTTCATATTTAATCTTCCCTATATTCATAACAGGAAAGTTAACAGAATATAAACAGTTTATAAACTAGGGGGCTCCCGGCATCTTTGTGTCAGTTATGTATCAGCAACCGGCGGTAATTTATGAATTGTTTACAGTTAATTAATTTTCCGGTTACCGTTCCGCTATTAACTGTCCATATCGGATGTGAAAAACCAGGGACTGTATGAAAAACATACGGCCCTGCGCATTCCTGATGAAAAAGAACGAATTGTTCTTTTTTAAAAAACATCAATTGCGAGGAGCAATCTATGAAAAAGGTATTTGCAATACTAATGGCAGCGGCGGTAACAGTCTCAATGGTTGTTGCAGAGGACTCAGGCGCGCAGGCATATCCTGCAAAATCATCTAAATCTGATTTTGCCGTCAGCCTCGGCGTCAGCGGTCTGTTTACCGCGGATTTTACCAACTGGGACCTTACCAGTACGGCGGCCGGTCTTGGTATGGACAGAGACATGATGGACACAATGGCCTTTGCCGGAGGCGGAAGTATTTTTCTTGACGCAACCTATGTTCTTTTAAATGTAGGCTTTACGGCAGGACGGTCCCATACCATGAACGAGGATATCAGATACGCCGCGGGTTATTATCCTACGGACCTGATGGCGCTTCATTTCGGCATTTTGGGCAAATATCCCTTTGCTTTAGGGGAGCGGTTTGTGCTGTCACCAATGCTCGGGCTGGAATATGAACTTGTTCTGTCAGCAAAACAGGATGGCTCGGAAATGAGGTACGCCATCAGTAATGGGACTCAAAACGCAAAGGCCATCGACGCCCTGAGTTCGCTCTGGTTCAACATAGGGGTTGCCGCGGATTTCTTCCTGACCGATTCATTATTTCTCCGCTGTGAATATTTGCACGGAATGAGATTGAACAACAAAGAAGAAGCCTATCTTCTTTACAAAGACAGTGATCTGTATAAGTTGGCACTCGGACATGGGCTCGATTTGAAAGCCGGCCTTGGAATCAGATTCTGATACGACAAAAACTGATTAATTCGGTCTGTCCGGAAACAGAAATTCCAGGACAGTCCCTTTCAGTAAAGGCCGCAGACCTCCGGCAGTTTTCCGTAAAGCGCCGGAACTTAAATAAAAAAATCTAACAGAAATAAAATACTCCGCTGCTTTTCTGCGGAGTATTTTTCTCTCCCGCGGAATTGGCCTCGGATTTAAACCCTCGCCTCGAATAAACCGGATATGATAGAATAAAAAAATGGATACACAAAACAGCTGGTTTAAAGTCCGCCGGGAAAAACCGTCCGACTATGATGAAGTATATCAGTTGGTGAAACTGTCTTTTGCGGCATCCCGGCATTCAGACGGAACAGAGGCCGATTACCTGAATGACCTCCGGAAAAAGGAAACATTCATTCCCAGTCTGTCGCTTGTCGCGGAAAAAGAAAACGGCGGACTGATTGGTCAGATCGTTTTATCAGGGACAGAAATTATAACGCCGTGGAAACCCGTTACCGAATTATTGCTCTCACCTCTCTGCGTGCATCCCCTTTTTTTCCGCAGAGGCATTGCCAGGGCGATGATGACGGAAGGATTTCGCAGGGCGAAAAAAATGGGATACGCCGCGGTTTTTCTGTGCGGCGACCCGGAGGTATATAAAATCTCGGATTCAGGCCAACTTTTGAGTACAGTATTTTCATATTAATGACTATTCCAAATCAGCGGAGTGGAGTATGGTGTATGAACTGTATCCCGGATCTTTAAAAGGTATTTCCGGAACAATAAACACCGTTTGAAATCAGCATACCCCACAGACGGATAAAAAGCGGGCCATAAAAGAAGATGGAGAAAGACTCTGCATGGATTGCACAATAATAACATATGAAGAAAGGGAAGATTTGCGGCCCGCATTACTGCAGTATCTGAGAGACTGTGAGTGGGGCGCGGCGAAGCTTCTTGCCGACCTTCACATAAAGAACAATTTTTTTTCAGATGACGACAGGACTTATTTTCTTATGTCCGGCAATGATATAATTTCTTTTCTTACACTGGCGCGCAGGGACTGCATTGCTGACGAAAACCTCTTTCCCTGGATTGGATTTGTATATACCGACACAAAGTACAGGGGACACCGGTACAGCGAAAAATTAATCAGGCGCGCACTGGAAGACGCCGGCCGCAAAGGCTTTTCACGGGTATACCTTGCGACAGACCACACAGGACTGTACGAGAAATTCGGGTTTGTATTCAAAGAAAACAGACCGGATATTAACAATGAAGACAGCAGAATATATGTATATGATTTTCCGGAATAATTTCAAAATTCACAAACAGGCGGGTTACGGAAAATTTGTATGACACAAGTGTTTAGCTGCTATACAGATGATTTTTTGATGATCAGGGCGCACCGGTTACCGCCGGCTATAATACGTAAAGCGGCCTTATATACTTTTACAATTAATAGTATTATTTAAAATATCTGAAAAGGTTTACAGAATACGGCAGGGAGGAAATACATGGACGTCTTACAGGATATAATAAATGATTTTTCAGTGCTGGATGAAGTCGAGGCCTTTGCACTCGGAGGATCAAGGTCAACCGGGGAAGCAGATGAAAAATCGGATTACGATGTGTATATATATGTCACGGAAGAAGTAAGTGAAAAAAAACGGCAAACAATATTAGAGAAATACTGCTCCGTTATGGAAATCGGGAATAAGTACTGGGAAACGGAAGATAACTGTACTCTGACCGCAGGTATAGATATTGATCTGATTTACCGCAGCCTTGATGATTTTGCCGGCGGCATAAGCCGGACAGTGGATTCCTTTGAGGCCGGTACCGGATATACCACCTGCATGTGGCATAATTTGCTTACGTCAGAAATAAAATACGACAGGAACGGGCGGCTGTCGGCGCTGAAAGAAAAATACACGGTCCCGTATCCTGAACAGCTTAAAACGAACATCATCAGAAAAAACATGAATTTATTGAGCGGGGTTCTTCCGTCATATGATTTGCAGATAAAAAAAGCGATAGTCAGAAATGATATTGTGAGTGTCAATCACCGCACGGCGGCTTTTCTGGCCAGTTATTTTGATGTGATATTCGCCGCCAATAAAATGACGCATCCGGGTGAAAAACGGCTGATTTCAATTTGTGAAGAAAAATGCAAAATTCTGCCGGAAGATTTCAGGCCGAATCTGGAGGCATTATTACCTTCATTATATACAGGCGATGCAGTCAACGCGATTATTGCAGGGATAGTGCAAAATCTCAGGGAAATACTATAAGTCCGGAAAATCCTGAAAAAGATACGCCGGTTTACCAATTATTTATAATTTGTTAACAACTGTGTTATGATCTCTGCTATAATATATAGAATAAGTTTGGCATAATGCGTACGGAGGTACGGAATTGAAAATCAGACGGCATTTGCTGATACAGCCCCTGCTCATATGGGGATATGTAATGCTTATGAACTGTGCGGTGGCCGTCATTATGATGTTCCTTATCAGAAATAACATTGAAGTCCAGTTTGGCCGGGGTTTTGCGGAAAGCGATAAATTTGCCGCGATCGCTTCCGATCTGCAAAAGTACAGCATACGCTGGACTGAAAATCCACAGCAGGACAGGATTATCGCGGATATGAATACTATAGGCGAAAAACTGGATACAAACTGGCTCACCTTTTCCCTGTTCAGGGGCCGGGAAGAAATACATACTATCGGAACTCCGATACCCCAGTCTATGACCGATATGGCTCTGGAAAACAGGGACCACCGTTTTTTTTCTATTGACTCCGCGGCAGCGTATACTCTCTCTGCCGGAGACTTTCTGCTTATTCTGATGGACAGCGGCTATTATTACGGACACCTGCCCCGAAACATTTTTTACTGGGAATATCTGTTTAAAAGGTATATTGTACTTCTTGTCTGCATGACTCTGGGGTTATTGTCTTTGCCCTGTATTCCGGATGGTTCGGCGCAAAACGCATGCTGAACGCGTTTGCTGTTTTATCAAAAGGGCTGCATGAAATCAGCAGCAACCTTGACTACCGGATAAACTATACTGATAACAATGAACTCAAACCCGTATGCGATGATTTTGACAGCATGGCCCAGCGGTTTTCCGAACTGTCAAGAGCGCGTCACCAGGATGACGAAAACCGGAGAGAACTTATCGCCAGCCTCTCGCATGACCTGCGGACACCATTGACTGCAATCAAGGCCTATGTAGAAGGACTTGAAACAGGAGTTGCCGCAACACCGGAAAGCCAGCTTCGGTATCTGAAAATAATAAAGCAGAAAACGGAAGATATAGAACATTTTGTTTCCCAAATGTTTCTGTATTCAAAACTGAATATCAGCACATACCCCATGCATATGGAAATGACCGATATAGGTTTTGATCTTACTTCTCTGGTTGAGAATATATATGATGAATACAGACAAAAGGGACTTGATATTGCCATTACCAAAAATGTGGCAGGAATCAGGATAAACGCGGACCGCTCCCAGCTCAGACATATGTTTATAAATATATTTGACAACAGCGTAAAATACGGGAATAGAGAAAACGGGACAATGCGGATTTCATGCCGCGTGGAGGACCTGAGTGTGATTATCTCTCTTACGGATAATGGCGGCGGTGTGTCCGAGGCAAATCTGGACAAAATTTTTAATCCGTTTTACCGTACTGACAGTGCGCGGAGCAATCCCGGAGAGGGAAGCGG
This sequence comes from Brucepastera parasyntrophica, assembly GCF_022376835.1. GTDB lineage: Bacteria > Spirochaetota > Spirochaetia > Treponematales > Treponemataceae > Brucepastera > Brucepastera parasyntrophica. The sequence goes on along the minus strand of NZ_CP084606.1, from coordinate 2,178,031 downwards.
TATGGGGCTTTCAATAAGTACAAAGATTATGCAGCACCACGGCGGCTCAATCCGCGCGGAAAATGTACCGGGCGGATTCTCGGTAATTATAACACTTCCTCTCGAACACGGAGGTCCGGAAAATGAAAAAAATTCTCATAATTGAAGATGACCAATCCATTGCCGATATAGAGCGGGACTTTCTCGAAATGAACCAGTTTGAAGTAACTATCGCCGGTGATGGGACCTCCGGGCTGGAAGCGGCATTATCCGGCGCCTTTGATTTGATCCTGCTTGACCTTATGCTTCCCGGAGTGAACGGTTTCGAACTCTGCCGCAGAATACGCCAGAAACTCGATATTCCCATACTGATGGTCACGGCAAAGTCGGAAGAAATTGAACGCATCCACGGACTCGGACTGGGCGCGGATGATTATATCCTCAAGCCCTTTTCTCCGACCGAACTGGTTGCCCGCGTCAAGGCAAATCTTGCCCAGTATGACAGACTGAAAACCGCGGTTCCGCAAGCGGAACCGGCGCGGGAATTGAACATCGGAACATTACGTATCAATACACAGTCCCGGAGGGTATTTGTTGATGGCCGCGAAGTTGAATGCAAAAACCGTGAATATGAACTCCTGCATTTTCTCGCGTCAAATCCTGATATTGTCTTCAGCAAGGAGGCCCTGTATGACCGGCTCTGGGGGCCGATGTGTACGGGGAAATAAAGACAGTAACAGTCCATATTAACCGGCTTAGGGAGAAAATAGAAAAAGACCCCGCAAACCCTGTATACATTGAAACGGTTTGGGGCGCCGGCTACCGTTTCAGGGCCGAGCCTGATAACCGGTAAAACCTGTCCGTATATGACTTGTCCTCTGCGGCTATAAAATGCCCCGGGTTCAGAAGATTTTCACAGAAAAAACTGACTTTTCACCTGCTTTTTCATAACATTTTTTTCTCCTTGACAGATAAGAAGATTATCTGTTTTACTTTAAGAAAGAAACACTCTTGTAAAGAGTTTTATTCGAGGCGAGGGTTTAATCAGCCTGAGGCTGGTTCTGTAAGGTAACGATTTAACGGCCGCTTACGCGACCTGCGAATACCCCGTTGCGCCGCGGCGGTTTTATAACAACCAATAAAAGCGTTGGTTTTTGTAGGTCCCATGGTATTAAACCCGAGACCAATTCCACGGGAGGGAAAAATACTCCGCTGCTCTGTGGCGGAGTGTTTTATTGCCTATCCGGCGTTTTATCATATATCCCAATGAAGGAGTTTATTCTTATGCATCCTGATTCACTGGCAGTAAAATACCGTCATTATTACCCTGAACTGAAACGGCTTTCCCGCGCGGAAAATGTAATAACCGCCGACAATGTCTATCAGCCGGCAAACCTCGAAATACGAAAAATCATGGACGCAATGTGTGAGGACAACATGCTTCCGGAATCCGAATTCCGGCATCTTGATTATGCGGCTGATTTTCTTGAGCAGATAAAAGCCGGAAAACGGGGAATTATTCTCATGGAGCATTACAGCAATTTTGATCTTCCCGGAGTAATGTATTTGCTTGATAAGTCCGGGCCAAAAGGAAAAGAACTTGAGAGCAGAATTGTAACAATCGCCGGAATGAAGCTGAATGAAGAAAATCCCTATGTTTCGGCATTTGCCGAGGCGTATTCCAGAATTATTATTTATCCGAGCAGAGCGCTTGCTTCAATAAAGGACCCTGAATTATATAAACAGGAAGAACACCGCAGCAGGGTTATCAATCTTGCCTCCATGCGCGCACTTGAAAAGATCAGGAAAGAAGGCAATGCGATTCTTGTTTTTCCGTCTGGGACCCGCTTCAGACCGGGCATGCCGGAAACAAAGCGCGGCGTACGGGAAATCGACTCCTATATCCGCCTCTCCGATATTATGATGCTGGTATCAATTAACGGAAACTGTCTTACCTTCTCTGACGATCCGGCTGATATGATGGGGGATATAATCCGTAAGGATAAAATCATTATGACCGCCAGTCCCGTGTATGACTGTATTGCTTTCAGGGAAGAAGCAAAGAAATGGGACAATAACAAAACCGAAGATAAAAAGCAGATGGTCGTTGATTATGTTATGTACCGGCTCGAGGAAATGCACGAAGAAAACGAAAAAGGCCGCCTCGACGGAACGGAAGGCGCCTGTTCCTGCCCGGTTTCATAAACCCGTTTTTTCAGTTTTTCTCGCCCAGCCTTTTCGCGGCGGCAAGCGCATGCCCTGTCAAACCTTCGGCAAGGGCTATGCGTTCAGCGGCCTTCATTGAGGCTTCCCAGCCCGCAAGGTCGTCATCCGAAGAAACAGATTCTTTTGTCCGGAGGCTTGTGACTGTTTTAAGAAAATGCCGGACGGAAAGGCCACCTGTAAAAGCAGCGCTTCCGGATGTCGGAAGCGTATGGTTCAAGCCGGCCGCATAATCACCGAGGACCTCGGCGGCACGGTGGCCGATAAACACCGAGCCGTAATTGTGTACGGCCTTTTCAAGGGTATCCCTGGCAGGGCCCGGGTCCAGCGCAAGTTCCAGATGTTCCGGACACTTGCGGTTTGCAATCTGCGGGGCTTCCTGCAAATCCTTAACCAGAATAATCCACCCGTTACGCGCAAAACTTTTGCGCGCGGCAGCATCATCAGACAGCCTTGAAACAATCTTTCCGATTTCTGTCCTTACCTTTTCCGCAAAGACCCTGTCTGCTGTAATCAGAACAGCCTGGGCATCGGAGTCATGTTCAGCCTGGGCAAACATATCCGCAGCTACCCAGGCAGGGTTGGCAGTATTATCCGCGATAATCATAACTTCTGTCGGACCCGCAAGAAGATCAATTCCGGCCTCGCCGAAAATAAGTTTTTTTGCGGCCGTAACATATTTGTTTCCCGGACCGACAATAACATTTGCCCTTGGTACGGTCTCCGTTCCATACGCCATTGCAGCTATTGCCTGCGCGCCGCCGATCGCATACACCCTGGCAATACCGCAAAGCGAAGCTGCCGCAAGAATATTCGCATCGGCATAGGCCCGACTTTTTTCTCCGGGAGCACCATTGTCAGGCCGGGGCGCGGGAGGGGTGCAGAGAATAACATCTTTTACTCCGGCAGCCTTTGCGGGCGCCGCACACATTATTACGGTTGAAAGTAACGGATAGCGTCCCGCGGGAACATATAATCCGGCGCGTTCGACCGGAATTATTTTCTGGCCGGTAATCAGTCCGGGCGAAAGCTCTTCCTCAAAATCAATAAAAGACTCCCGCTGCCTTCCGGCAAACTTTAAAGCCAGATCACGTGAAAGGCAAAGCGCATCATAAAGGACGGAATCATCTTTCCGGAGATTTTCTTCAGCTTCTTTTAAAACATCCGGAGCAATTTCAAAGGGATACGGGTCAGCGCGGTCAAATTTTTTTGCGAATTCCCTTATTGCCTCATCACCCCGGGTCCTCACGGCTTCCAGAAGGGGCGGAACAATATCGAGCCCTTCATCATGCCGGTGAGCGCTGAAAAAAGTCCCGGGCAGGCCGGACGCATCAATAATTTTTATCACTTCTTCATACATGGAATTGTTACCTGCCTATTTTTTGTGCCTGCGGTCAAGTTCATCAAGAACATCCTTCCATGAAACATTTTCGTGATGCATCAGAACATTTACAAAATACAGTAAATCGGCGCATTCCCATATTACTTCGTTTTTATCTTCAGCTTCGGTAAGTTCTTCAGCCTCTTCCATGATTTTTTCCCGGACGCGCTCAGGCGTCAGCGTGGCCGTGTAGGAACCGGGCACAGGGTTGGCAAAGCGGCCGGCAATTATTGAAGACAGGTAAGAAAGACTGTAGGGCCTGTCGGCCGATGAGCTGAAACAGGTCCATGCTCCGGTGTGGCAGACTGGTCCGTTCGGCCGGACGGTCGCCAGCACCGTATCCCGGTCACAGTCGGCCCGCAGACGGATAACATCCAGAGTATTTCCCGATGACGCTCCTTTTGTCCATAATACATTTCTAGTCCGGCTCCAGAAGGTGAGTTTGCCTGTATCAAATGTTTTTTCAAAAGCTTCCCTGTTGGCGTAGCCGAGCATCAGCACTTCTCCGGTATCACTCTGCGCCACAACAGGAATCAGAGGAACCTTTTCCCAGTTCAGGCAGCTGATAAATCCTTCCTTCAGTGAAACCTTGCCTGTATACAGGGCCATACCAAGCTGTACGTCACAGCCCTCTTTTTCCAGCGAAGTTATTTCCTCCAGACTGGAGACTCCGCCCGCGACAACAAGCCTGCAAGAAACAGCGGAACGGAGTTCCCTGACCATATCCATATTAATTCCGGACATGGTTCCCTCTTTTTCCACACAGGTAAACAGAAGTTCCGAACAATAGGATTCAACAGCCTTTGCGCCGTCAATCAGATTTATTTCCGTGGTTTCAGTCCATCCCTTTACCGCGATTTTTCCGTCACGCGCGTCCACCGAAATAATAATATGTTCACGTCCTATAGCCTGCACCATTCTCTCAAGAAACACAGTATTCACGCCTGTAAAATCCGACTCCTGCCCAGGCTCCGGAGAAAAGGCGGCTGATCCTATAATTATTTTTTCAGCACCCAGAGAGAGCAGCTCTTTGGCCTTCTTTGTATCTCTGATTCCGCCGCCGACCCTCACATTACCGAGTCTGAGCAGTTTTTTCAGAATAGCTGTGTTCGCAGTACTCCCATCGGGTTTTGTATTCCGCAGAGCCGCATCCAAGTCAATAACCGCGACCTCCCCATAGCGGTCAAATTCCGCCATCAGTTCTTCGGGTTATCCCTTTCCAGAACCAGGTCTTTTCCCTGCCGGAGCTGGACAACCTTTCCGTCTTTTAAATCAATTGAAGAAATTATCATATACACCTTTAATTTAAGTTTCTGATATAAAGAATAGACTTATTCTTTATATCAGAAACACTTATAACCGGAAATAGTCAAATAATTTAAATTATTTGACTATAATACACCTTTGGTACTTGGAATTACGCCTGCGGCCCTGGGGTCAAGCGAGACAGCCTCGCGGAGGGCCCGGGCCGCCGATTTAAAAACTGCTTCTATTTTATGATGGTCACTGCGGCCCCGGATTATATCAATATGCATATTGCACTGGGCTCCCGATACAAAGCCCTGCCAGAAATCCGCGATGGTATCGGTCTGAAAAGAATATTCCGTGTTATCGGGGTTTTTACTGATCAGCGGCGCGCCGCTCAAATCAGCTTCATAAACAAGAAAGGGACGGCCGCCGAAATCAACAGCGCAGCGGGAGAGCGTTTCATCCATGGGATACATAAAAAAGCCGGCCCGCCTGATCCCCTTTTTTTCACCGAGTGCGGCATGGAAAAGCTGACCGAGTACTATTCCGGTATCTTCCACCAGATGGTGCTGGTCAACTTCCAGGTCGCCCGCAAGTGAGCCGGTCAGATCAAAAAGTCCGTGTCGGCAAAATGAATGGAGCATATGTGACAGAAAACCGAGAGGGCAATCAACCTTGTATATCCCTGTCCCGTCCAGATTGAGTTTTAACTGTATATTGGTTTCGGCAGTTTTTCGTGACAGCTCGCGGAGTCTTTCCATAATTCCATCCTTTAAATAATATGATTCAATCGCCTCTGAGCAACACTGATTAAGGCATAACCTTTCTCAGTTCATACTCGAGGATATCAGTCGCTCCAAGCGTTTTAAGAGTCGGCATCAGTTTGGGGACTTCGCTTTTTTTGACAACAACCTTTATCGCGTATCCGTCATCTCCGTATAGAGGGGCCACAGTAGGACTCTTCATCGCGGGGATTCCGCTGACAAGATCTCCGAACCGCGCCTTTGACACATTCATTTCAAGCATAACCCTGTCACGGGCAGCGAGAACAGCTTCAAAGAGCATTTTCAGTTCCTGTATCTTTTTGTTCTTTTCCGGATCGGCAAGGGCTCCGCGGGACGCAAACATACGGGTGGAACTTCCCATAATGGTATCAATGATTCTGAGTCCGTTTTCCTGGAGGGTTCTGCCGGTAGCCGTATTATCAATAATCATGTCCGCGTCATCCGGCGGAAACACTTCCGTCGCCCCATGAGTGCGGACAATAACATAGTTCCAGCCTCTCTGCTTCAGCCACTGTTCGGCGACATTTACATATTCGGTCGCAACAATAATCCGGCCCGATTTCAGTTTGTCGTCCTTAAGATCATTCGGTATGGCGGCGACAATTTTAACTCTGTCAAATCCCAGGTCCATAATTTCTTCAACGTCCGCTCCGGTTTCTTCAATCCAGTCTATCCCGGTAAAACCTATATCGTGGGCTCCCAGTTCCAGAAGCTTGCCGATATTCTGCGGCTTCATCACCTTTGCTTCGAGATCATCCTGATTAACGGACGGACGGTAAGCGCGTTCGGGGAGTTTAATACTGATCCCGGCATCGGAAAAGAGCGCGGAAACATTATCATAAATTCTTCCCTTCGGAAGCAGAATCTTAAGCTTGTCCATAAACAATCCTCCTAATTATCGTGTTCTTAATATATAAAAACTAACTGTGGAACCCGGAAGTCCCATAAATGCAATACCACTGAAAATCTGCCGGGATTTACAGCAAAAAAAAACCGCCGAACCCCTAAGGCTCCAGCGGTCGTTCATATATGAATAAACTTTCACCCACTATTCAGCCCGGAATTGCGCCCTGGAGAAAAGCATGGTGATGATGGCATAAATTCAGTACAGTACTCATCATGTAATAATAAAAGCATGAACATAAAAAGCTGTCAAGTCCGGAACAAAAAAACTGCCTCATTTTTCCGGAATACAGGAATTCAAAGGGCAGAAGATCATCCGTTCAGTGTTTTATCGAGAATCCTCATGACAGAATCTATATCAATTGGTTTTGCAATATGGCCGTTCATGCCGGACTGCAGGGCCGCCTCAACATCCTCGCGGTAGGCATTGGCAGTCATCGCTATGATTGAAACGGACGCGGCGTCCTTCCTGTCCAGGGCTCTGATGCGCCGGGTGGCCTCGTATCCGTCCAGACTCGGCATTTGAACATCCATAAATATCAGATCATAATATCCTTCAGGGGAATCTGAAAATTTCTGAACCGCCAGGTCCCCGTCTTCAGCTTCTTCCATTTCAATACCGGTATCAGCCAGAAGTTCAAGCAGAATCAGGCGGTTTATTTTTATATCTTCAACAATCAGAATCCGCCGGCCCTTCAGATCAGGAATAAACTCCGTTTTCTGTTCCTCGGGATTCTGATCGGTTCCCACTTTTTCCATGTTGATTGTGAAAGAAAAAAGGGACCCCCTCTCCGGCTGGCTTTGGACAGTAATAAATCCGCCCATCTTTGAAACAAGACTGTGACTGATAGCAAGCCCCAGCCCTGTGCCGCCGAAACGCGCGGAAATATTACTGTCCGTCTGTTCAAAGGCTATAAACAGCTTCGAAATCTGCTCATTCGTCATGCCGATTCCGTTATCCGCAATAACAAAGGTAACCGATATATTGGTTTTAGTTTCATCAGCCAGCTCTATTTTAAACTCAACCCGGCCCCTTCAGGGGTAAATTTAACGGCATTCCCCAGGAGATTAATAAGGACCTGCTTAAGCCTGAGTTTGTCTCCCATCACACGAATACCGGGAATACTGTCAACATCGGAATAAAATTCAATGTTTTTTTCCTGACAGCGCTGGACAACTATAGTCCTGACTTCCTCCAGGGCGCCTGCCAGGGAAAAGGGTTCATAGACCATGGCAAATTTGCCCGATTCAATCTTGGACATATCCAGAATATCGTTCAGGATCCCAAGCAAATGCTGGGACGCGACAGCGATTTCATTTATGGACTGGTGCGTTTTCTCATTTTCGGCATTTTTCTGTGCGACCCGGGTCATACCAATGATAGCATTAAGCGGAGTCCGAATTTCATGGCTCATGCGGGCCAGAAACTCGCTTTTTGCCTGGGAAGCAACCTGTGCTGCTGCTGTCTGCTCTTCGAGTTCAAGCGTGCGTTCCTGCACGGTGACCTCAAGCGCCTCATTCGCCCTTTGCAGCTGGATACTTTTACGGAAATTGGATACATACATATTGTAAATAAAAACCGATATGCACAAAATCAGGCCGGTAATTATAATCAGATTTGACCAGGCGTCCGTAAGGAGAATGGAATTCCAGGTACCCGATATATGCCGGGAGGCGTACATCGCGGCCAGGGTGTACAGAAAAGAAAGAAGAATGGTAAATATGCTCTGCAGCGGATGAATTACGGGAAACAATCCTATAATTAAAATTGTGATAATATAGCTGTTCACTCCGCCTGTTGAAATAATATTCAGGGTGGAAAAAACAAGCTGGATCGCCAGGTAAAGATATAATAAACTGTTGGTCAGAAAAATTTTGAATTTTCTTGCGGGGGCCTTTCGTCTCTTTACTATTGTAAATAAAACACAGTAAATAATACCAATCATGAGCGTCAGCATGGACAGCCCGACATATATCATGATATCACTCGACTTACTGTCCGCGGGTTTCAGAATATTGATTAAATTAAGCAGAATCTGGACAACAATAATATATATGGAAAGAGCATACATTCGCCCGACGTTTGTCTCCAGACGTCTTTCCTCAAAACGGGAACGGTATTCTTCAGGAACCCTGACAAAGAGACGGCCCGGGTTCTTTTTCTTGTCTGACATACGCGTACTCACTTCCGGCGTGCAAATTAAGGTAGTCCTGATTACATTTTACAAGCACTTTTACCGGATAGTCAAACATATTAATTTTTTCTTCCGGTTTTATTCGCGGCGGGGCTTAATACCATGGTTTAAAAGCCGGGACAAATTCCACGGAAGAACGCCCCTCTGCGCCGCGGGCTTTTTATTATGATATTCCAAAATTATCAGAATTCGAATATTATATATACTGTGAAAGCCGAACGCCTTCTGGCAATAATTACCCTGCTCCTCAATAAAAAAAAGATTTCGGCCCGGGTTCTGGCTGAAAGATTCAGCGTTTCCACTAGGACAATTTACCGCGATATTGACGCTCTCGCCCTTGCGGGAATTCCGGTGTATGCCCTTCCGGGCAGGGACGGAGGGTTTGAACTGATCGACGGATTTACCCTGCAGCGTCAGACACTGGAAACAGGTGAAGTACAGCGCATAATTGAAGGACTGCGGAGTCTTTTACCGGCGTACGCCGATTCCGAAATAGAAGATATTATCGAAAAATTTACACTCCTGTTGAATGAATCAAAAAAACGGGGCATCAGCTGCAGCGAAAACCATGTTTTTATTGAACATACCCCTTCTCCCCAGGAAAAAGAAACGCTCGACACGATTGAAAAAAGCATAAAAGAAAAAATGTACTGTCAATAAATTATTTTGACGTAGAAAATAATACCTCCGAACGGAATATTGAACCGCTGGCGCTTGTTTTTACCTGGCAGGCATGGTATGTGTATTCATTTTGCCGTCTCCGCAGAGACTTCCGTCTTTTTAAAATCAACAGAATACACAATATGCAAACAGTTCTGTCGGAAAAACGGATATCACCGCAAATTGATCTGTCTTCCCGCCCGTGGACGGAAAACTGGCCCGAAGAGTCCTGCAAACTCATCCGCTTTACCGTGGACAAAACAGTCTTCGGAAGGCTAATCGACTTTTTCGACGAAAAAACAATACAGCAGACCGACGGCGGACGGCTGCTGGTTTCGGCAAAAATGCCGGTCGGGGAATGGATTATTTCATACCTCATGAGTCTGCCCGGCGGAGTATCAGTCATAGAGCCTGTTGAACTCCGTTCCGAAATACTGGAACGCGCGCGGAAAATTACTGAAAAAAATTCTTAAACACTGACACTTGATGTCAGCTTTTCCGGCATAAAATGAAGCCATATATTTTATTTCAAGGAGTTTTTTATGGCCAATATGTTAGTCGGGAGCTGCGGAATAAACTGCGCGGAATGCAATGCTTATATCGCGTCAATTACAAATGATGATGAAAAAAGAAAAAAGTCGCAGAGGAATGGGCAAAAGACCATAACTTTGCCTTTACCCCGGAGATGATAAACTGCCACAGCTGCCGTACAACTGACGGCGTTCTGGTCGGTTACTGCAATGAGTGTGAAATAAGGCTGTGCGCCCTGGAAAAGGCCGTCCCCCACTGCGGGGCCTGCCCTGACTATGCATGCAAAAGGATAACTGACTTCCACGCGATGTGCCCCGGGGCAGCGGAAAATCTTAAACAGGAAATGCAGCGGGGCTAAAAATCAGCCCGCGCAGACAGTATTTTTTCCGGCTTCCTTTGCTGAATACAGATTGTCATCGACGCGCATAATAATACTGTCGGTGGTATCTCCCTGCCGGAACTGGGTCGCTCCGAAACTGGCAGTAATCTGTATATTTTTTGCATTAAAGTATACTTCAATGGCAGCACGCAGGCGTTCGGCGACATCCGAAGCCTGCCGCAAGTCGCTGCGCGGAAGAAGCACCATAAATTCCTCTCCGCCCCAGCGCGCGAAAATATCGCCTTCGCGTAAATTGCTCCGGACAATTTCAACACAGTCGATCAGCACCCGGTCCCCTGTTAAATGTCCAAGAGAATCATTAAGCATTTTAAAGTTATCAAGATCAAACATTATAATAGAAAAAGAAGAACCGTTCGAATCAGCGGCCTGTATCCATTTTTCGAAAGTCCTGTCAAACATTTGCCTGTTATAAATATTGGTGAGAGAATCGGTCACCGACATTATTTCAAGCTGATTTTCCTTTATGTACTGGATCCTCCGGACAACGTTCAGGTTATAGGAATAAATGGAAGCCAGCAAAATAGCGCAGACAAAATAAATACCGACTCCAACATACTGATACACGGGAATGTTTCCCGCATAAGCCGGTATCGTTATAAGAAAGCCGATGGCGACACAGATGCTGAAAAACACGCAGTAAATCCACCGGGAAGGAATTAAAAAAGAGCGAAAACAATTAACAGAAAGGCCATGGCATAATCCATGAAACCGGAAGACCCCGCGGTGACCACAATGAGGAACTGATAACTGCATATAAAGATCACTTCATAAATGAAAATTGAAATTACCACAATACGCGGGTCTTTTACTTTCCGGATAATGCCGAACAGAACAAGTCCGAAACAGCATACGGAAGAACGGACTAGAATTTCAAAAAAAATAACCGATTCGTCGCTTCCAACCAGAAATAAATCAAAAAAAGCAGGAGAAAAAAGATGATGCCGACGACAAGAGAGATAATACTCATGCTATTGCGGGAAGTGTCCATATATTGGGAAAAAAGTGTTTTTCTGTTTTTTTATCCCGGAATTCGGCAATCAGATTAAGCGGTGACGCTGTTTTTTCCTTATTCATTCTGATTTTACACCTGTGTTAACCCGGAAAGAAATCAGACAGAAAACCATTATCCGGCGGACAGAGACTGTCTTTCATTTCCGCACGGCCTGTAAAAGTACTTTCGCACATAAAATCTCCCGGCAACTCACAAATTTTCATTTTATAAATAACTCAGACCCGGTCCGGTAACATTTATAAAAAACTGATGCCCATACAAGTCATGGCTAAAGCCGGAAAAAAGGTATTAGTATGTTAAAAAAGCTGACAGAAGGGCATACTCATACTATACTATGATATGCAATTTGAAAAGATGGGGGCCGATATGACCGGAAAAAATGTTTCCTTGTTTTTTTGATTATAGTCCAGTCATTTTCCGCATTTTCCCAAAACCTGGGAGACTTTGTTAACACGGCCCTCGACATATTAGCGCCGCTGATAATAGAAAACAGCAGCAATAAGGCCGAGACACAGCAGGTCCTTGGGTTACTGAAGGACGCAACAAAATATGCTTCAGATTACAATAATCTGTCAAATAATCTGCAGGCGGCGGCCAATGCCCATATCCAAAACGGCGCTTATATACAAAACCCCAATAATAAGGATTACGCATTAATATCTATTATATTCCAGCAGCTTTTGTCCTCTCCGCATATCCCCAAATCAGGGATGAACTGGCAGATATACCTGGATAACACAGACGATATAAACGCATTTGCACTGCCGAACGGCGCCGTCATTGTTAATAAGGGATTTATTGATTTCTGCCGGAATGATGATGAACTTGCCCTGGCAATCGGACATGAAATAGCCCATATCACACTGCAGCATGCCCTTGAACAGGCGAAGCAAGCGCTGGCCTCACAAACCATTGTTGATCAGCTGAATAAGCATATCGGGTACACCAGCAATGCAGAAGCGCAGGCGTTTAACAAACTGTTCGGTCTCGGCGGAGGAATGGCGCTCCTGAAATTCAGCCGCGATGATGAAAGGGAAGCCGACAGGGCCGGCGCGATATACGCGGCCAGCGTGGGTTACAACACTATTGTCGGGTATAACTTCTGGACCAGAATTGCGGCCCTGCAAGGAAGCGGTACTCTGGCTTTTCTGCAAAAACATCCGAGTTCAGCGGAACGGGCAAATGCCTTTCTTACAAGCAATATCCATAGTACGTACTACAGGACACGGACCTCATACCGTAATCTACTTGAATTCTATGACAGTTTTGACAATCCTTCTTCCGGCTGGGCCTCAGCAACGATTAATGAATTTCCGAATGGATATTTAAATGGCCAATATTATCTGAGCTCGGCAGAAGCGGTAAATGGCGTTTACTTTTTTCCTGCGCCTTATTACATAGGGCCAAGGTCTTCAATTTTTATTGATATTATTCCCTACAGCGGAATAAATGAATCCAATATTATAGAGGTTCAATTCAATCTCAATGAAAATGGCAGCAGTATTCCCTTTACCATATTATTTACACGGGAAAAAGTATTTATAGCCGAAATGATAAATGACAGCTGGACAATAAAATATGAAAAAGAATTCCCCACTCTCCATTCCTGGCGGCTGAATATCGTCCGTGTAGACCAGATATACCAGATTAACATTGACGGCATTGAATACTTCAGATTCCAGGTTTCAAACACCGGGGCCACTTCCATATGTTTGACAAATGCCCATGGAGGAGTCAATGTAATATATGATAATTTCATATATTATTCACTGCATTAAACGAAATAATATGTTCTGCGGGAAAGGGCAGCCCCGCCGCTCGTTTGGCCGGCGGGGTAAAATAACACCGGAAGAAATTTTCTTTCCGGAAAACCTGTCTTATTTTTTTACAATTCTGTCAACGTCGATTTCTACCTTTCCGACTTTTTTGTCGACTTCACCATAGATAATCACAACATCTTCAGCGCCGACATTCAGTCCGCCCCATTTGTCCTCATCGATCTCTATCCTGACAGTTCCCGTGCTGTCTGTAAACAGGTATTTATCACCGCCAAGGTGCCTCGTTATTTTTCCTTCGAGAGAGACATTTGTGTCATCCCGCATTTTCTTTGCTTCAGCGACAGTGCTTACCGTAATAGTGGGGCCGGTGTAACCGCCGCCTGCGGCAGTCTGCGTGAAAAGCGGCAAAGAAAAAAGGACTCCCATCATTAAAACTAAAAGAGAACTTCTGATTTTTTTCATTGGATTTTTCCTCCTGTAAAAGAAATTCCGGTCCGGAAATCCGCGGACCCTGTATTAAAGATACTGTCTTTGCGGCGGGGAAGCAAGGCTTGTTTCCTCAAATAATTCTCGGAAAAAACGTATTTAAACCCGTCCCCGAACGGGTTCGGGAATTTGCCGGAACAGGCTTGTTTTCAATATATTATAAATATAATTATTAAAAGGAGGGAATGCTTATGTCAAAAGCACTCCGATACGGAAAACACAGTATAGTTTTTATTTTCGCCGTCTTCATTCTGGTTGCGGCGGCAGGCTGTAAACAGTCAAATGATAATGTTCCTCCGGCGGATACCCCGGATTGGAAAAGCTGGCCCCAGGATGGGGTTTGGGCTGCATACGGACTCAGCGGTATACAGGAACCGGCTTCGGCCAGCGGAACGTTCAGGGGTGGCTGGAATGTTAACCGTTTTGACCTTGACGGTATTACGGTAAGCATGAATGGGATTACCGGGACGGAATTTGATACATACCGTTCTAACCTGGAAACAGAATTTTCCGCCCTCCCCCTTGTATTCTCACAGGCAGGAAGTTATTTCAATAAGGCGGGCGCAAGCTCAGACATGTATACTTCAATATATCAAAACAGCGGCAAGTACTACACTATCTTTATAAGCCGCGCCAATCAGGCTTATACAATTGATAAAACCAGCGTGCCCGAAAACAGAATGGATTTTTCGGTGTTGGATGGATATGCCGGAACAGCCTGGCTTCCTGAAGGCCTGCTTGCCAATTTCGGCTTTACAGGAATAGACCAGCCGGACGGAACAACAGTTGAAGCTTCCGTTGCCACAAGCAGCGCAATCCAGCTCATCTCCCTTACCGGGATGACCGGGACAGTTTATGCAGACTTCAAAGCGGAACTTGAAAGCGCTACAGGAGAGACATTCACACAGGAACCGGATGACGGCGGTCTGGAATTCTATCTTATGCAATATACTATAGGAAGCGACACGTTCATACTTTCCACATTTTACAGTACTGCAGACAGCAGCTTTTTATTGTATGATGTCAAAGTGAGCAATTAATAATAGCCACACTGCCCGGATAATGTATCCAGGTTAAAATAAAACCGGGCGGGGCATCAGGTGAAATGCCCCGTCGTCTGTTCAGCGTCAGGTAGCTAAAAGCTCAGTCCGGCTAATGTCCTTTGTGCGGTTTTGTTCCGCCATATTTTATGCGGTTACAATAATCAGGAAGCGGTCCGGCATTATTTCTTTTTACAATCTGTTATATATCTTAATGGGAGTCTTTTCATATTTTTAATATCTTTTCATTTTATATATACCGATATTTATTTCATGCATTATTCTGAATGGTTCATCTGTTATTTCCTTTACCATTTTCATATGGTCCCTATTAAAATCATTTACAACAGGTTCCGGCAATGAAGCGGAAACCCCGCGGCAGGCCCTTATTCTTCCGGTCCATAATTCATAATTAAATTCAAGGGCCTCGGTATAATTTATTATTTCTTCTGTTTCCAATATTTCAGGCAAAAAGTTCAGAAAATTATTGTGTGAACGCTTGTAACCGGAACCGGTCCATTCGGGATTGTATTTTAAAACAAGCCTTTCAGTTTCTTCGGCTATTTTGCATTCATCAGGAAGCCAGGCCATCCATATTATTACTACTTTACCGTCTTTTTTTAAAAGCCGTTTTATTTCAGGCGTAATTTTTTCTTTATCAAAATATATAAAGCTTTGAACCGAAGTTATTATGTCATATTCATTTGAGTTTAATCCTGTTGATTCAGCGGAACAGGCTTTAAATACTATATCCATATTCTGGGCTTCACGTAATTTTTTTGCACATTCAATTTGCTCTTCTGAAATATCTATTCCGGTAAATTCTGCTCCGTATTTATACATTGCCCTTGGGAACACACCTGTTCCTGTACCCATATCAAGAATTTTTTGCCCCTTCAGTCCGATCCCGCGGCTAAATAATTTTCGGTACATCGAATCAGGATATATATCCCTGAATTTTGAATAATCCGATGAGGTTTTACCCCAATTAAATTCATTGCCGTTATCTATATTTTCCAGTTTCATAAACGCCTCTTTTTACTATATCCGGAAATATGCAGTAAAAATAATTACACAGTAAGCTGATGCAAAACGTCCCGGATATAACAGACCTCAGCCGCGTTTCCTGTTTATTCCAGGTATCCTTCCGGCAGCCACCCGTAATAACAGGGCCCGCCTCCGGCTGTAAAATTCAATAAGTAATAATACCAGACTATTCCATGTATATCAGCTTTAGCAAGTTTTACTGTTTTTTTGCTGCATGAAATCAGGGAGAATACCAATAATAACAGGAATATTCTATTCTTTTAACCACCAGAGCCTGCGGGCCCTGTATCTGGCTTCCGCTATTCATTTATACACAGTTATCCGGATTTTCCGTCATGATCATTTTACTGCGTTATAATTTTCCTGTATATTATTTTTTTTTCAGGAACATCATATATTTCCATTACAGGTCCGTCATTATATTTATGTTCCCGCATGTATTTTTCAATTGCGGGATAGACTCTCATAATTCCCATCATTATGGAAAATGATCCCCGGAGAGGAAATTCTGCCACCGCGCAGTTTTCAACGGGTAACTGTTTTACCTGATATTTTTCCCTGAGTTTTTCAGTGACAGTATTATCCGCATTTTCTATTATACACCCGACTTCGGAACGCAGCTTATCCTGCGCAGTATTTTTCGGATTGTCATAATAGATTCCGAATCCCTTTGTTGTTTCTATTCCGTCATTATCCAGCAGGTCGTAGTATATTCTGTCGGAAACTTTTGCGGACTGACTGTATGGACCTGTTACATTTTCATACACCAGAATTTCACCGCCCTGGTTTAGAGTCCGGATAGTTATTTTTGCAAATCCGCCGAAATATCCATAGAATACGGCAGCAATTATCAGGATGGCCGCTACGATTTTAATAGCAATTTTCACTGGGTTCTTCCTTTGCAGATATTCTGTCAAAAACAGTATTATGTATGCACGCCCGGAAAAACTACGCAATCCAGCGGCCGGTAAATCCGGTTCACATCAGACCGCTAATTTTTCCGGGCCGCAATATGACAGTTTTACTGAAGCTTCCTTACCGGATGCCGCAGCACTGTTTTCAAATTCTTTGCCGCAGTTTTTCTCGGGTCGTTAAGATAAATTTCATGGTGCCGCAGAACAAGACCTTCCGGCGACTTTTTTCCTATGGCAATTTCGAGATTGTTCGCGGCAACAAATTCTTCCATCTTTTTCATGGAAGCCGGTTCGTCATCATAGGGACCCTGGTGCATAATCTGAACACAAAGTCCTTCCGTGTATGTTTCAAAACGGGCCTTTGAAAAATCAAGCTCGGGCCGTTTCTTTTTCAGAATATCACAGGCCCAGGAAAATATTTCCGGGGTGACGAATTCCGGCTGACGGACCATTGATATCCAGCGGAATTCACGCTTGTTTCCCGTAAAATCATACTGGATATCCCTGCCATCGCGCTCGAGCCACCACAATCCTTCAAGGGAGGCATTGCATAATCAAAATATCCGGGAAGCTGGGTCCCGTTTTTTCTGCTCATCTTTATGGTAAAATACAGGCCATAGTGAATTCCCATCGTTTGCTGGTATTCGCCGCCGGTTTCATTGGGGTCGCCCTTTCCGCTCACCATGACGAAATTGATTGCGGGTACTTCAATGAGCGAAGGTTCCTTTTTCGGTGTATATAAATCCCTGTATTCCTTTCTGTAATCTTTTTTCTTTCCCGTTTCCTGCATCCCATACCTCCCGCGTCGCTGCTGTCTGTCTTGCATTTTGCGTGTGTAAACACAGACCGGTCTGTTCAATAGCTGCTGTATGACCGGAATATGTTCCCGCCCAGTTATTCCTTCAGCGCAATATATATGTGGATCTCACAGTTAGTCATATCACCGTTATTCTGGTATTCCTCAAAATCTGCGGTATATGCCCGGTTTAGATCCATCTTCCAGAGGCGTTTCCAGAAAGCCGCGACATCTTTCTGTACATCGCCTCTCACAATAAAGCGGGCATAGATTCCGGCAGGAATTTCCGCGGAAGCGGAGCCCACAGGCAGAGAGGCGTCAGACCGGACCTCGCAGCAGGCCAGCATGTCATAATCACTGTCCGCGTCTCCCGCGTAGTTTGTATACAAGCCGATCGCCTTTGCATCCGGGACCGCCGGCAGCAAGGGATACAGGCTGGCGTAAAACTGCTTCCACGCCCCGCCTATTTTTTCACCCATTCCTGCGTCGTGATTATTGGTGCGGATTAACACGCCTGCCACTTTTTTTGCGGACAGTCGAACCTTTTCATATTCCATATATTCCTCCTGGGATAGTTTCTGGTTCCACTATAACAGGAAAAACCTGACACAAGTCTGTCAGGTTTCAGAAATATTTTTGTATTTTTCCGAAACTTTTTCCGCCTGTTCCAGAAGCCGGGCGGCGATATGCTCGGGAGAAAGAACCGTTACCGAGTCTCCGTAAGAAAGAAGATAGCTGCACACCCAGGAGTCATCGGGAAAAGCAACGGAAACCCGCAGACTGCCGTCCGCAAGCTGGGTGACGGAAAGAGGATCGAATTCATCATATACCCTGAAAGCGCATTCCGCTTTAAAAAGCAGTTCGAGACGGACTTCTGTATACGGGATTTTTTCTTCATTTTCAAACCGCGGAACGGAAGGTACCCGGCCTGCGGGCTTTTCCGGCAGAACTGAAATATCTTTCATCCTGCTTATTTTGAAAAACCGCCAATCCTGCCTGGTGGTACAAAAAGCATACACATACCAGCTCCTGCTTTTAAAAAACAGTTTGACAGGTATTGCAGTGCGTCCGGTTTTTTCTCCTGATGTATTATAATAGGTGAAGGTTATTTCCTTCTGCCCGAAAATGGCGTTTTTGAGAAGTGTGAAAATTTCATGCGTACCGAAACCCGTGGACCAGGGAGAAAAATCTATTTCGATCCAGTTTGTCCCCGTTTTTCTGAACAGGCCTCCTATTTTTTCAATAACGGACGACTCGTCGGCGGCCCCTGTTGCCTGAAGACTCCGGAGCGCATAGAGGATTTCATTCTGCTCGCTTTCCGAAAAAAAAGATCGGTCAAGAGTAAAGGTATCCATGAGTCTGATGCCTCCGCCCTTTCCCTGAAGTCCGTATAGCGGGATGCCGGCCCCGGAAAGTATTTCTATATCCCGGTAAATAGTCCTGACGGATACTTCAAGCTTCTCCGCAAGTTCCGCCGCCGTGGTCTGCTCCTGCCCAAGAAGAATATATACTATCTGAAAAAGACGGTGTATCTGCATGTCATTATTCCCGGCGTCTGATCACTATATCGGGATTCACCCCTGTCAATTCAGCTTCCGATCCGAGGCCTCCGGTTATGCCGCAGGCAGCCACGCCGGCGTTTTTGCCGGTGGCAATATCAATGGCAGAATCGCCTATCATTAGGGTTTTGTCCGCGGGTATTTCCGTTTCAGTCATTATCGAAAAAATTCCTGCAGGGTCCGGTTTCAGGGTCTGTATCCGGTCTGGCCCCATTATTACGGAGAACAGGCCGTCCGCTTTCAGCGCGCTGATTATTTTTTTCGCCGCTGCATCCGGTTTATTCGAAAGTACTGCAAGGGTTTTCCCCCGGGTAAGAAGTGTATCCAGCCAGCTGCGTATTCCGGGATAAAATGAAGTATTGTCCGTACAGTGTTGTAAATATATTGTCTGATATCCGGGAAGCATCTGGGTGATGAGCGTATCAAAAAGAGGATAACGGTCGGCCCGTTCATTCGCAGTCAGGGGATCAGGATCATCAAGCACATCGCTCCAGATAATTTCGGAAAGGCAGTTGTCCAGTCGGTATAAATCATCACTGCTCATTTCAGCGACCGCCTGTTTCGCGGAAAAAATAAAAGCCCTGAACAGAAGATTGCGTGCGCCGGTCCCGACACAGCGCCGGACGGTTTCGCTTCCGACAGGAGGAAGTTCACAGCGTCTCAGAAGGATGTTCACCGAGAGAGTCAGATCAGCAAGAGAATCAAGCAGGGTCCCGTCGAGGTCAAAAATGTATAACATAAAGCGGTCTGGAATGTATCCGTCGTAATCCATAAGCCTTGTCTCCAAACTATAACCATATTACCGGGACCGGCCAATGAAAGGGCCTGGTCCGGGATCTATTCCTGCGGCCGTCTGTCCTCAACCCGTTTTGCCTTGCCTTCGGAAACAGGCAGGGAACCGGGCTGTTTGATTTCAACGACCGGATTAATGGTAATAAGCGCGGCTATTTCATTCTCGAGCCGGCGCCGGAGCGCATTGATCACCCTGGAGTCATCGGCAAACATTTCGGGAGTGATTTCAACCTGCACGGTAAGACGGTCGAGCACGCCTTCTTTTGTAACGATTATAAAATAATTGGCGCCTACTCCCTTTGTCCGCAAAAGCACTTCCTCAATCTGGCTGGGGAAAACATTTGCCCCGTTAATTATAAGCATATCATCCGTACGTCCCGTAAAGCGGGCAAGACGGCGGTGGGTTCTGCCGCATTCGCAAATTCCGGGAACAAAACTGGTCAGGTCACGCGTGCGGTAACGGATAAGGGGCATCGCGTCCCGGCATAAAATAGTGACAACCAGTTCCCCGGTTTCACCTTCCCCACCGGCTCAAAAGTTTCGGGATTGAGGATTTCCGCAATATAGCGGTCTTCCCAGATATGCATTCCAGTCTGGAAAATACATTCGAAGGCGACTCCGGGGCCATTGAGTTCGCTCATGCCATAACAGTTGTATATATGAATGCCTAATTTATTCTGTATTTTTCTGCGGAGTTCTTCCGAGTGGGGTTCCGCGCCTGTTATTGCCTTGCGCAGTTTAAATTCCGAACGGTCATATCCTTCACCTTCTATGGCCGCGTGAAGATGGAGAAGATAACTCGGCGTGGCGTGGATCATGGTTGTTCCGAAATCTTTCATGAATTTAAGCTGCCTCAGGGTATTTCCCGCCCTGTAGGAATAACCATCGCGCCCAGGCGTTCAGCGCCGTAATGGAAACACATACCGCCGGTAAACAGGCCGTACGACATCATATTCTGTATAACATCTTTTTTTGAACCGCCCACGGAAGCGAGCGCCCGCGCCATAGTATCGCTGGCAGTATCAATATCTTTTTGGGTAAGAAAAATAACGGTCGGCGTACCGGTAGTTCCGCTCGAAGCATGAAGCCTTACCACATCGTCCTGCGGAACGGCCAGGAGTCCGTACGGATAGGCTTCACGCAGATCATTTTTTGTTGTAAACGGAAGTTTACGTATATCGCTGAGCGACTGGATATCCTCCGGGGAAGTAATTCCCGCTTCTACAAGACGGGGCCGGTAAAATTCCGTTTTCATGCCCTGTTCAATCTGCCGCCGTAAACCCTCGAGCTGTATTTTCCCGATTTCTTCACGGGAGGCGGTTTCTATCTGTTTATCCCAAAAGGGAATTGTTTGCTGTTCCGACATCATCTTCTCCGTTCAGGCCTTTTCACCGAGTTCAAGGGCTTTCATATTTATTTCAATAAGTCTTGGATCTTTCTTTGCGAAAGTATCATGGACACTTTGCGCCACCGCCTTATCGGTCAGAGGAAGAGAAGCAATAGCGGAACCGATTAATACTACATTAACGGACTTGGCGTTTCCGGCTTCCTTTGCCAGTTCTTCGGCATGGACAATACGGTGCCGCGGCAGTTTACGGATCCCGGCATATACAGTTTCAATTTCAGGATAGTTTGAAATATTAACAAAAGGTTCGGCGGCGGTTATAAGAATTCCTTCCGGCTTTAAATATGACAGATAGCGGAGGCTTTCAAGCGGCTCCATAGCAAGAACCATGTCGGCTCCGCCTGAAGGTATCAGATCGGAATGTATTTTCCGGTCGGATATGCGCATATGCGCCTGGACGCCGCCGCCGCGCTGGCTCATGCCATGTACTTCCGACTGCCTTACTTCATAGCCGTCTATCATAGCGGCCCGCGCAATAATTGAAGCAATCGAAAGGACTCCCTGGCCTCCAACACCGGCAAGGATAATATCAAATGTCATAACTTACTCCTGTTTCTTTTCTTTCATCGGCAGCGGAATAGCCGCAGGCCTTTCCGCAATACTTATATTTATGTTCCGTTTCCGGAAACGGAAAGACCGGAGCCCTTCCATATTATTTTATCCTGCCGCAGCATGCGTTTCCGCCAGTGCGCAAAAATCATCAATTTCATTATAGAAAATTTCAAGCCCCGATCTCCAGAATGATATATCTTCAATGTTAAATCCTGCGGATGCTGTAAGGGCTACGGCATCCATACTTCCGGTGGCAAGCAGAATACTTTCATAGGTTTCCGCAAAGCCGCTCCCTTCGGAAAGATATCTCGAATACAGGGCCATTCCGAGGAGCTGTCCAAATGCATAAGGAAAATTATAAAACGCAAGGCCGCTGGAATAATAATGACTCTTGACCAGCCACATATACGGGTGCAGGTTTTCAGGATCGAGACCGTCGCCATAGGTTTTTTTCTGGGCGTCAGCCATAATGCGGCAGAATTCATCCGCGGGAAGTTCGCCTTTTTCACGCAGGGCAAAGACCTCCTTTTCAAAATAAAACCTTGAAAGTATATCAACTATAATCTGGCAGCCGTCCTGTAAATGTTTTTCAAGTAAACCGAGCCGGAAACTTTTTCTCGTGTTTTTTTTCAGCTCGGCGTTAAATATAATCGTTTCCGAAAAGGTTGAAGCTGTTTCAGCCAGTGTCATGGGAACACCCTGCTGGCTGCCAGGGAGATTTTTCATTACATCAAAATGAAAGGCATGGCCGAGTTCGTGCGCAAGAGTCATAACACTGTTAAAGGTATTATCAAAATTGCACAGTATCCTTGGCTCCTTTTTTGCGGGCATTCCGGTCATATAAGCCCCGCCGACTTTTCCCCTTCGCGGCTCGGCATCTATCCATGATGACGCGAAGGCCCGGTTAACAAAAGTACCCATACGGGGGGAAAAAGAAAAAAAATCTTCCAAAAGCGTTGCCCTGGCCTTTTTCCAGTCATAGACCGGGCCCTGGCCACCCACCGGAGCGAAAAGATCATAAAAGGCACAGGCGTCGATTTTCAGCAGCGAGGCTTTTGCCCTGAGATATTGCCGCCAGCGCGGAAGAGATTCTTCCATCGCAGCAATAAGGGCTTCCAGTGTTTTCGGGGACAGCTCGCCCTGTTTCACCGCCTTATCAAGAGAAGGGCAGCCCGCGTCTGATTTTTTCTCCCAGTGGCGGCGGCTGTTCAGTGTTATCCCGGTCCCCTTCACGCCGTTCAGCGCCGCCGCGACTGGCAATGCAATTGACCGGCATACTTCCTGTTCTTTAAGAAAAGCTTTTTCCTCACGGAACGGCTGGGGTGATAGGCAAGAGACCTGAGTTCGGTCAGCGTTTTGCGCTCTCCGGTTTTCCGGACCCATAGACAGTCCGCCGTAGAAGTAAGCTGGGAATGCAGTCTGTTCCAGGCATCGCCTCCCGAACGCGCGAGATCGGCGGCAAGGTCTTCTTCAGCCGGAGACATCTGTTTTTTCTGCCAGAAAAGAAGATGGTCAATATAATATGTGTAATCATGAAACCTGAAATCAGTCTGCGTTTTGTCCCGGAGAAAATTTTCATGGGCTGCAATTGTGTCGGCAAAATTCACAAAAATACGCGCATAAGGCTGTGTAATCTGTTCCACCGCATTCAGCTCATTCAGGGCCTGTTTGTCTTCGGTATTTGTTGAATACCGGGCATAACAGTATGAGGCCAGGGTTTCCTGCAAAAGCAGATACTCATCATTCAGGCTGAGAAAATCAAAAAACCAGCCGGCTTTTTCATCGTCCGGTTTTTCTCCGGCAGACTGCGCAAAATGTTCAAGGCGCTTTTCCATTTCCGCCAGAAAGCCTGTTACTGTTTTTTTTGCCTCATCATATTCCGCCGAATTAAAGCCGGGAAAAACCGAATCCAGCTGCCAGCGCGGCGCCACGCCGTTCCGCGATTGCTGTGCGTTATCAGTCTGATTCATATCATGTCCCTCCTCGTTTATTCTGCGGGTATGTTTTGCCGGCGTCCCTGCCGGGGATCATATTCTTCAGCTATTTTCCGCCGGGCCCTTTTCCAGGGCTTCCTTTTTTCTCCGGAGACGGAAAGCCTCGAGGCATTCACGGACCATAATTATAACTGAAAGGCCCCTGTACTCGGCCTCTTCAACAAGCGCTTTTGTATTTTCTTCAAGTTTTGCGGGACTCGCGGAAAGGGTCCGTATATGGGCCGGATCAACACCAAGGCCGGCGACTATTTTTTCAAACTGGCTTGACGGCAGCATTGTAGGCTGGCAGCCGGTCATGGCGACAATAGAATTGTCAAGAATGATAACGGTCATCGGAGTATTGGAAGCAACTGCGTCAACAATTCCGGTCAGGCCCGAATGAAGGAATGTGGAATCGCCGATAACGCCGAAGGTATATTTATACCCCGCATCCGAAGCGCCTCTTGCCATACCGATAGAAGCCCCCATACATACAATTGTCTCAATTGCCTTGAGCGGGGCCGAGGCTCCAAGCGCATAACAGCCTATATCCGCGGCGACAACCGTTGAAACCTTTCCTTCTTTTTCATTCAGAATCGCGACAGTCTGGTTCAAGGCTGTATAGGAATCCGTATGCGGACAGCCCTTGCACAACTGGGGCGGCCGGCCCGGAAGTCCGGACTGGTCCATGGAATCCTGCACGGATGCCTTTGGAGCGAGACCAAGAGCCTTGCGGACAATATCCGGGTTCAGCTCGCCGGCGCGGGGGAGGAGTCCGGTATATTTTCCGGTAATTTTATTTTTGCCGGGAATAATACCGCGCAGCTGTTTTTCTATAAAGGGCATACCCTCTTCAATTACCATGATGGTCTCGGCCGCCTCGGACAGCTTCAGTACAAGACCTGCAGGGACCGGCAGGGTTGAAATATGCAGGGTGGACGGAAGTCCGGCGTCGCCGCACAGGGCCTTGTAATCAGCCAGGTTTTCCTGAAAATAATTAAGCCCCAGACCGCTCGTTATAATAGCGAGGTCTTTCCGCCCGGAATTAATGTTCAGAATATTTCTGCCGTACCCGTCTGCCCAGGAACCGAGGGCAGGCTGCTTGTCGAGCATTTTATTGTAGTTTTTCCGGGCAAGCGCGGGGAGGAGCATCCAGTCTTCGGGCTTCCCTTTTTCGAGCGGATTTTCCGGCCGGGCCGTATCGGAGGCATGGACAACCGCCCGGGAATGCGCGAGCCGGGTGACCATACGCATAATGACAGGCACATTGAATTTTTCTGAAATTTCAAAAGCTTCGCCAACCATTTCATACGCTTCCTGCTGGTTGACAGGTTCAAAAAGGGGCACCATGGCAAAGTCGGCGTAAAACCGGGTGTCCTGCTCCCCCTGACTGGAATGCATGGAAGGATCATCGGCAACAACACAGATCAGTCCGCCCTTGATTCCGCAGAGAGAAGAATTCATAAAAGGATCGGCCGCAACATTGAGGCCGACATGTTTCATTGTCACAATCGTACGTTTTCCGGAAAAGGAAAATCCGAGGGCCGTCTCATACGCTGTCTTTTCGTTTACGCACCACTGTGCAAGGGGTCCGCCGTTTTTTTCATAATTTTCAATAAGATACTCCAGAATCTCCGTGGAAGGTGTTCCGGGATAGCCAAAACAGCCGGAAACTCCCGCGTGAAGCGCGCCGAGCGCAAGGGCTTCATCGCCCAGCAAAACCATTTCTTTCATATTTTTAACCTCAAAAAAGCATCATATATAATATCACGACAGCGTCAGGGCTGCGGTTTTCTGAAAGCAGTTTCAATAATCGCTCCGTCCATCTTCGGCGTTACCAGACTTACCAGAGGCACAACAATAAAGGGCGCGATCATGGCAATACTGGACGCAAGCGGAGAATTCTCGGGGCCAAGTACAAAGAAAAGCAGAATGGCAAGACCCGCACCGGTAAAAAGTCCGGCATAGGCCCCGGCCTTTGTTACCCGTTTCCAGAAAATCCCGAGGATATAGGGGGCCATAAACCCGCCCGAAAGAACTCCCCAGGAAAGAGACATAAGGGTAACGATAAAGCCGACCTGCATCTTTGAAATCGCGTATGAACAGATAATAAAAACACCGCTCAGCACCCTGATAAGTATAAGCGAAGTTTTCTCGGACACATCAGGATTCAGATATCCCTTATACAGATCAATGGTTATCGCCGAAGACGAAACCAGGATCATGGAAGCGAGCGAAGACATTGAAGCGGAAAGGACAAGAAGCATTATTACAGCCAGGAGAAATTCCGGCAGATAATTCGCGAGGAGAGTGGGCATAATCAAATCGAAATTGATACCGCCGGAGTCGAGCCTGGGAACGGACTCAAGGTCGAAGAAAACATGGCTGAGCGAGCCTGCGGAATAAGCGGCGACTCCGATAATCAGTGAAAAAATGGTCGTAATCACAGTAGCCTTTCCGATAACTTTTTCGTCCTTGATCGCGTAAAATTTCTGCACCATCTGGGGAAGCCCCCAGGTACCGAAACTGGTCATAAAAACCAGCGACCCTATAGTAAGCAGGGAAGGTCTCGTCTCCGGAGGAACATGCTCGGCGTAGTTTTTCGCAACATTTGTCACGGCCTCGGCAGGACCGCCCGCCTTATACACAAGCACAATCACCATTGCGGTCGCGCCGGCAAGCATGATAATGCCCTGGATAAAATCGGTAAGCGTCACCGCAAAATAACCGCCCAGAATCAGGTACAGGCCTGTTATTCCTACCAGAACGATAAGGGCGAAATCATAGGAAACCTTGAAAGTCGATTCGAAAAGGTGTCCCAACCCCTTGAAAACCGAAGCCGAATACGGCAGAAGAAAAACAAAAATCATGACGGCCGAAATCATTTTGAGATGGTCGGAACCATAGCGGGCTTCCAGGAATTCCGGCATGGTCATAACATCAAGATTCTGGGTCATGCGCCGGGTACGCTTTCCAAGAACAATCCAGGCAAGCATGGCCCGAGTATTGCGTTCGCAACGCCAATCCATATAGAGTTCAGGCCGAATTCCCAGCCCTGTTTGCCCGCAAAGCCGATGAATATGACCGCGGAAAAATATGTGGTGCCGTAGGCAAAGGCGGACAGCCAGGGTCCGAGCGTCCTTCCGCCCAGAAAGAAATCATTAACGGTGGTGGTTTTCCGCATTCCCCAGACACCGACGGCAACCATTACGGCTAAAAATAAAAGAAGCAGGACAAGACTGTACATTCAATGCTCCAACTGATAAATATAATGAAAGTATATACTATTATATTATTCCATGTAAACATTTTGAAGCGGCCAGGCTTTGCGGCGCGTTCCCCCGTTTTCAAACGCCTCAGAGTCCGGCTGTATCTCCATACTTATTATAACACTTATAATAAGTGTTATAATAAGTATGCGGCCATATAATTCCGCAGATAAGACGGGGGGGTGTATGATTTTTTATATGTTAAGCATCATACAGAATCCCTGCCGCCTGATTTTAAAAGACGGACAATACCTGTTTTTTTACAGTTATACCAACGGGTGTAATAATTTAGAAATCGCCAGAGAATCATAAACATTTGGAAGGTTTATTATATAAATCTTAAAATTATGGGTTTGAAATAAATAATTATACAGGTCCTGCCCTATTTCAGCGATTTGCTGGTTATAAGATAGATAGCGTAATCCCTGTCACTGTCCTCAGCCGCCTCTATCCTGATGCCGAGCTGGGGCTCAAGTATTGGCCCAGTCATTCCTGAATATGCTATCAGTTCACTTGATTTGATTTCGTCTTGTCTTGATCGCGCGATTAGTATATGTGTAAGATTTGTATAATCGATAATAATATCTCTACTTTGTATAGTTATAAAATTTCCATCAGAAATACTATAACGTAAACTGACTGTATATCCATCCCACAATGGATATACAGGGATGCCTCGAGGCATACGGATACTGAATTTATTTTTTTCATAACCCACAATATCAGCAACCATTTCATCAGGCAGAAGGACAAACAGAGTTTCAGATACCTCTGATTTTTCGGTGTCTGTTTCGCTTCGCAGATATTCCAGTTCGCTGCGCGCGGCAGACTGATCTCTTACCAGATTCTGTGCTTCCTCCGTGGTCAGTAACTTAAACCTATTACTTTCCGCAGAAAGTCCACACAGGATACAGATGAACAAGAGTTTTGTCAGAATTGTTTTTTGTTTCATAGGCTGACGTCCTTTTATCAACTTGAAAGAACAACGCCTTAATATCTGAAACTGATAATATGACAATGATAAATTTTCTCGTTTCTCATTTAAATTCTATAGTTGACAGTATCATTTCAAATGCATGCTCCAATGCAAGTACCTGTTTTGGCAATGTCTTATCATGCATTCTCAGCAATTCATAAAATTGAGCAGGTGACTCCCGACTCTTCCAATACCATTTTTTATTCTTTCGCTGTTCAAAAATGTCAGGGAAGCGGTTAAATTTTTCAGTATTAACGAGATTGAGCGTTATGCTATAGACCGTCTCGTTATATAAAAGATTGATTGTATATTGATAAGTCCCATTTGCCAATAATTCTTCAGAAGATGCGCTAAAGAAACTTTCGCCGCGTATCTGCTTTGCCCCATCATAAACATATCCATACGATTCCTTAACTTGTCCTGCCATTGAAAAGTATTTTGTCAACACAAATGTTGCGCCTTTCTGAAATAAGTCATATATATCTGTTTCTGTTACTTTGTTATTCGATTGAATTATTTTCAATATATCTTTTGATAACAAAGACTCTTTCTGTTTCTGAAACATTCCGATATCCATTTTTGTTACATTATAAACGATTTTACCTTTTCTATAGTTTAACTCATCTGCATAAGAACGAAATAAAGGAAATTGACTATAGTCTAAAAGTTCAGAAGGATATTGAAATACCAATCCATCATCTTCATAGCTTAAAAATGAATTCTGTGGAAAACATATCTGTATAGATATTATGAAAATAATTAAAGACAGAATAATTTGTTTTCTTTGTATCCGACACATTAATCTTCTCCTTTTTATAATTATATTACTGGTATCAAAAACTTAAAACTTTTTTGGTTTTACTTTTTCTGATATTACTATTAAAGAAATTACCCATATTGTCACCTGATTACGGGATAAAATCAAAACCTCTGTATGGTCTATCCTGTTGTAATGAAGTATCCCCAACTATACCAATTTCCCCATTCCATGGATCATAATAGGTACCATCCGCTGCAGAATTGGTAAAATGTGTAGGAAAATTGCTGGTACCTTCAGCATAAATGACATGATCAGCTGATCCTGTTTCATTAACAGTAAAAGAACCCGTGAGTCCAGTTGATTCCCACATGCTATTAGCTGCATCTCCCCAACTGTTTACAAACGCATCAGTTGAATCGATATATCCCGCACCGACGGCAGCAGCCATAGCTGACTCTGCTTGTTCCGTTGTCATTACATTCCCGGTTTCCGCTGTATATCGTTCTGAGATTTCATTTAATATGGAGGTAGCAGCACAAGCTTCATTTCCAAAATTTTCACCATATTCTGTAGAAAAATCATGTTGATTAAAATACTGGGTACTTTCATTTCCTGTTTGTGCATCACCTTGTTCTGTGACAGTTTCTCCACTTAGAGTTGTATTACCGCCCGAAGCAAAACTATCCGAAGAACCCCCACTTTCATCCTGTTCCAGTCCTCCTGTCGCCGCGTCATACCCTGACCCGGCCCCATATGTTGACGACGAAGCTCCCGGATATACATAGTCTTCAAGTCCGCTCGTCAGCGCGCAATATGATGGGGATGCCTCACTCGTGGTGACCGTTCCGGTCGTGCCGCTGGTCGTTGAACCTCCGCCGCTTGAACCGCCGTAGTTTGCCGATGATACAGTCACTGAGCCTCCACCGATATTCGAGCTTGACGAATACTTTCCTCCGCCGGAACTCGATGAGTATCCGCCGTTTACCGCAAGCAGATCTTCCAGCTCAAGTTCTCCGTAGTGTTCAATAAATGAGTCCATTTCCACAATTTTTTTAAGCAGCATTTTCATTATTAGTCTTCCTTTTTGGGTTATCCATACCCCCGAAACATACCTTCACCCTGAAGGCTTTTTCATCATGCATACCTGTTTGTGATACCAGTATATCAATGCGATACATTACGGATGATGTTCAGTGGAGTATGAACGTATAGAACACGGCCTGCGCGATGGCTGCCAGCGTGCCTTTTGATGTAAAACATATATATTTTATTCAGCATTTTTATACTGGAGAAAGTATAAAAACTATCCTCAAAATCTGTCAAGGCAAATAGATGCATTTTAAGGCTTTTTAAAGAATATTCTGCTTGAAAGATATATAGCGAAGCAGGCTTGGCACATATCTTTAACACTCGAATTCACAATGAACAGGGCCTAACCCGATAAACACCGGTATTATGGTTTACGCGGGTTTTTTCGTATATTTAAAGTATCCTGCCCTGGCGGGAAAACTTTTTTGCGGGAGAATACCATGAAAAGGGCTCTTCTTTTTGGTTCGGCAATTCTTGCGGTAATTGCGCTGAATACCGGCTGTGCAACGTCAAAAACCACACAGCAAACGGACTCCTGGGATACATCGTACGGAGGAGCCGATAAAAGCTTTGACACCGGACTGCTGGAACTTCGCGCGCAGATAGCCCCGAAATTCAAGGCGTTCGAGTTTCATGATACGGTAACAGGAAGAACACTGGCGTACAATCTTTTCATACCGGAAGACTATGATGAAAACCTGAACTATCCGCTGGTTCTTTTCCTGCATGACGCAAGCTGCGTCGGAAAAGGTGTGGAAGCGCCCCTGATGCAGGGCTATGGCGCTATCATTTGGGCAACTGATGAAAGCCAGTCGGAAAACCCGTCCTTTGTTCTCGCTCCCGCGTATGCCGGTCCCGACCCTGTCACAAACGATGACTGGCAGGTATCCGGGGAACTGGACATGACGTTACGGATGCTGGACTATGTTACGGGCCAGTACAGCATTGACGAAACCAGGCTGTATATTACCGGGCAGTCCATGGGCTGCATGATGGCCTTCTATATAAACGCGAACCATCCCGATTTATTTGCCGCGTCCATGTATGTAGCCGGCCAGTGGGATGCTTCCGTGCTGGCTCCGCTCGCAAACATGAAATTTTTCTACATCATATCTGAAGCCGACCCCAAAGCCTCTGTGGGCATGGGTTCACTGCGGAGCATTCTGGAAAAATCGGGGGCGGTAATCGGGGAAGCAAAATTTTCCGCCCGCCTCCCGGACGCCGAACAGGAAAAATATGTGCTGGACTTAATCCATAAAGGCCACAGCATCAATTTTGTCCGTTTCAATAAGGGAACCGTTGTACCTGCAACCTTTAATCCGGGGAAGCCTGACTTCTTCGTTGAACACATGTATTCTTTTGACTGCGCTTATAAACTCAGCTCCGCAAGGACCTGGCTGTTTGAGCAGTCAAAAGAATTCTATACAACGGAATAGATATGAATGAACGGTCCTGAGCAGAACCCGGACCGCCGCGGGGTGTTTTACAGATTATACAGGAGTTCTTCAGGGAGCATTTCCCCGCTGATTTTTTTCCGCGCGAGGTCAATGGCTGCGTTCGCGGTTTTCGCCGTAGCTGTATAGTCTATTACGGTTTCAAAGGTTTTCACCGCGGAAGTAAAATCCCACACGGAAATATTGGCGACAGCGGTACAGTTCCAGGAAGTATCCTCGGCCTGCGAAATATCGGTAAGTTTCACGGTGCCGTAAATTAACCTCTGAACGCCGGTTCCGAATTGGGCCGCGGCCGCTCGTATCAGCGCGTCTTCATCCCCGGAGGCAAGCTGACCCGGAAAATCCGCCATGCCTATTCTGGAGAACCCTTTCTGCACCAGAGGCATTAAAAGGGCTGTTGATGAAACATTGCTGTTTAAAACGGGTTTCCCGTTTCTGTCATAATCAAGAATGGAAATGGAAGTTGATATACTTTTTTTGTTTGTAGCCACAATATGCGGAAATATGGCGGAAAGTGTTCCTGATTCTATTTTTTTATTTATATAATCAGACAGAACAGGGTCGCTGGTTTCAAAGGCCGGGAAAATTACCAGATTATTCTTTCCTGAAAAGGCGGGGACCGGAGCGGAAAAGGAAACGACGCCGCTCCCGTCCGTTTTGAGCTGCTTCGCTGCCGCCCCGGAAGGTTCGGGATTTGCCGGACAGGAGACAGCACACAATAGTCCGGCAACAGGCAGGACTGTTCCGTCATTTTCAGCGGATATTTTTACCGAAAAGTCTTTTTTAAAGGCCCTGCCCGCGATGGTTTCATCGGGAGACGAAACCGCTTCAATGCTCAGAAGATCAAGGGACCTGATTATTTTGTTTCTGTTTTCATCAATTTCCTTCCGGAATGACGCGTCATTCTGCAGAAGTGAAAAAATCTCGTTATATGCGGAAAAGGCGCCCTCATAATCAAAAAGAGCGAGGCTGTCATTCAGCAGAACGGCATACTGCTCATAGCCGGCGGGAATTTTTTTTATCTGCCGGGTTTCAGCGGGAGCCGTATCCTGTGAATTTTTCCGCTGGGCCAGATATATATCGTTCCGGAAAGCCGAGTCCTCAGCCGAGCCGGCGCCATAAAGGAAAGGATTCTGCCTGTTGTTTATTCGAGGCGAGGGTTTAATACCTCGCTGCTCCGCAGCGGTTTTTATAGGTTCCATGGTATTAAACCCGAGACCAATTCCTCGGGAGAGAAAAATACCTCGCGGCTCTGCGGCGAGGTATTTTATTCCGGAAAGAGATGTACAGGACACAAAGCACAGACACATACAGGAAAAACATAAAACACGATACATAACTTCTTTCTCCGAATAAATACTTCAGCTTATGATAACATAAAAACAGCTTTTCAGCAAATAAAGTAACCCGATAAAATGTAAAATTTACGGACACACGGTATACGGAAAAAACACTCCGGACGGACGGCTTGCACACCGGTTTTTAAATAGGTACAATAACGGATATGCGTGCAACACGGACCCTGATTCATCTTGAAAATCTCCGTTATAATATTAATGAAATCCGAAAAAAAGTGTCTCCGGAAACGGAATTGTGCATTCCTGTTAAAGCAAACGCCTATGGACACGGCGCAGTCAGAATAGCGCAGGAATCCCTCCGGGAAGGAGTATCTTTTTTGGCGTTGCCTCTGTTCAGGAAGGCATTGAATTGAGGGAAGCAGGGATAGACGCCCGGATACTTTCCTTCAGTCTCCCGATACCGGAAGAAATTCCCCTGCTTGCGGAATACGGCCTGACACCCCTTGTCGCCGACGCCGGATTGGTTGAAGCAATAAATACGGCGGCAGCGGCCATGAATAAGACGGTTTCCGTCCATATAAAAATTGATACGGGAATGGGCCGGATCGGATGCCGGCCGGATGCAGCGCTTCAGCTTGCGGAGCTGATAGCCGGGAAAAAGAACCTTATTCTGGGAGGGGTCGCTTCCCATTTATCAGTTTCGGATTCCTGCGGAGACAATGACGCGGAATTCTCAAAATATCAGATAGATTTATTCAACGATTCCGTCAATGCCATAAAAAAAGCCGGTATTGATCCCGGAATATTGCATGTGGCTGCTTCAGGAGGAATTCTGCGGTATCCGGAAGCCCATTTCGACATGGTAAGACCAGGCATAATGGTATACGGGTATCCGCCCTCGCCGGAAACGGAAGGACTCATACAGCTTAAACCTGTTATGGAGCTGGAAACCCAAATTGTCGCGATAAAACAGGTCCCGGCACATACGCCGATTTCATACGGCAGGACCTGGACGGCTGAAAAAGAAACCTTTATCGCAACCCTTCCCGTAGGGTATGCTGACGGTCTCACGCGCCGGCTGTCTCCCGGCCTGTCCGTCCGGATAAAGGATAAACGCTACCCCATTGCCGGAAGAATCTGCATGGACCAATGTATGATAGATATAGGCCCGGAACCGGAAGCCGTCTTGTGGGACCGCGCGACCATTTTCGGCCCCGGACCCGAAGACAATACAGCAGCCACCCTGGCCGAAATGCTGGAAACAATACCCTATGAAATTACCTGCGGAATTTCCGCCCGGGTACCAAGGATATATACAGACGCCGGAAATTAAAAAAGGAAATCAGGCGCGGACCTTAGCAACCATCCCGCGGAACAAAACGCTTTCTTCTTTTGCCGTTTTAATAAAAGGATTGTCTTCCACTCTTCCCAGTACGGCGTCCCGTTCTTCGGTATTTCTGTAGGTTATTTCCCTGAAATGATTAGCATAATCTTTTTTCTTCGTCAGATATACCTGTTCTTCAATATATTCCCGGATTCCGAGAGATTCATCGAGTAATTCATTCCATTTTTCCGGCGTGATATTCTGCTGTCCGGTCAGGTGACGCAGTGCGGCATAGGCATTTTCGGACCGGTCACGGGGATAGGCTGCCCACCAGTCTTCATACTGCCGGTGAATTTCTTCCCACGAAGAAAAAAGCCCTGAACGTATTCCTGCGCGGAGGGCGTCAACCTTTTCTTCCGGAACCAGCTGTCCGCCCAGATTAACCCACTTCATGTTTATATTTGCCGGGACCTGCGCGGCAAAGTATTCATAGTGTATTCCGAATTTGGAAAGATATTCGGCAATTGATTTTACTCCATAGTATAAGAGCATTTGCCGGTACGCCCGCCAGGCCCGGGCCGCTTTTAATATGCGGACAGGCCTGGTTGTCCGTTCTATTTTTTCACCGCCAATAAAGAGCGCATCAGCCAGTTCCGGCATGCTGGACAGAATGGCCCTGCCCTTTTCCTCAAGGCTGCTGTCTTCTATCAGGGAGGCGTCCAGCCCTTCCGCGGCATACCAGGCTTTGCCTGTCCAGAGTTCCAAAAGCTTTAAGGCGTGACATATTTCACCGGCTGTATCCGGCGCAAGATGGTTATTTTCAATATGCTGGGCAATATGCTTCCGTTTGTCCCTGTTCTGGTATTTCCAGCTGTTGCGCTCAAGCGCGTACATATTGTACATCCAGTAATAAGCCGGCATAATTTCAAGCCTGTCATCCTTTCTGTTTTCCAGTACCATGCAGAAAGGAAACGGAATATCCATTTCAGCAGGGTAACTGCCCTTGGTGAGCAGTGTATAACTGGCAAAACGGCAATTATGTTTCAGGGTACTGGAAAGGCCGGGCCAGAAACCCCGGCCGGCTATTATTTCACCGTCGTTTCCCCTGCTGTTATGATTCGAACCCACCGTTGAACCGGCGGCCATATTCGACTGGCCCATGACAAGCGTTGCGATAAGAAAGGAATTATTATGGTGCTGTTCATGTCCAGGAAATACAAGATTATTCAGGACTTCGCAGCAGGAAATAGTGGAATTATCTCCCAGAATGGAATGGATCAGCCGGGCGCCGTATTTCAGGTTTGAGTTATTTCCCAGAACAAAACGGACCGCTTTCACGCCATAAAAAACATGACAGCCAAACCCAATAATACCGTTAACCAGTTCAACTCCCTCCCCGATCTGGGTCGGTTCATCCCTGCTGGATTTGATTGTCAGATTTTTAAGTTTGTTCGCGCCCTTTATATATGCACAGGGGCCTATCAGAACATCTTTGATAATCTGGCAGCTTTTTATTATTGATTCGCGTCCAATAACACCATAATATCCCCGGCGGGAATCAGACTGGGCCTGTGTTATTTCCTTAAACCGCTCCATTAATCCGGCGTCATCACGGTATATAGCCCATAAATAGGCGTCGGCACAGATCATTTCCGTGAAAGGAAGAATTGACCGGCCTCCGGCTTCGTTTATCGGGTCAATCCAGATACGGACATCCTCTTTTTCGCCGTCCTTTATAATTCCTTCGCCGAATTTCGCGTGATTGGTAGTGGTAATTTCATCAATACAGAATAAAATCACCCTGTCTTCAATAATATAATGGGAAATTGTTGCGCAGTTATGTATCGCACAGTCTCTTCCTATATCAGAGGAGATAATTCTGCTGTGCGTAATACCGATAGGAGACACAAAGTCATGGTATTGGAGATAGCTCTCCCTGTTTGCGCCAATCCGCACGAGACCGGCAAAAAAATTGTCTTTTACAAGATCCGGATTAAAGGGATCTTCCACAAGAACATCTTCCCAATTCGGACAGATATTCCTGTTTTTTTCCAGCTTTTCCACTTCGTCAGGGCGCAATTGCCGCCATACTGTTTCAGATGTGTTCTGTATATTCCGGAAATAATTTTCATCTTCTCCGGGTACAAGAAATTCGGCGGATACAAAATCATACCCGAATTTGTCGGCGGGCAGTATTGATATTTCATTCATTATAATACAATATATCCTTAGTTTATATAAACTTGCAATTCCTATAACCCGGATTTTTTTTAAACAAAAGAACTATTTCGGTTTTTATTAATGAAATTTTATATTATTTTATAAAAAAGCAGAGGGAAGCCTGAACCGGAACAGGAATATTTCCCGGACCCAGTAAAAAAAGGAGCGCTTATGAGTACACATATAGGGGCAAAACCCGGGGAAATTGCGGAAGACATTCTGCTTCCCGGCGACCCCCTGAGAGCAAAATTTATTGCTGAAACATATCTGGAAAATCCTGTCTGTTACAATGAAGTCCGCGGAATGTACGGTTTTACCGGAACATATAAGGGCAAAAGAATTTCCGTGCAGGGTACCGGCATGGGCCAGCCATCTATTTCAATTTATGCCAATGAACTTTTCCGCTTTTACGGCGTCAAAAGGGCAATCAGAGTGGGAACCTGCGGAGGGATACAGCCGTCTGCAAATCTCCGCGATATCGTCATAGCGATGAGCGCCTGTACCGACTCGTCTCTTAATGGCTACCGGTTTGGAGGAAGGAATTTCGCGCCCACGGCCAGCTTTAATCTTCTCAAAAAAGCCTGGGAAACTGCCGCTACTGCCGGAATAACGCCGCTCGTGGGCTCTGTAGCTTCTTCGGACATGTTTTACGATGATAAGGAAGCGTGGAAGCTTTGGGCGCAGTATGGCATTCTCGGCATTGAAATGGAAGCCGCAGAGCTGTATACACTGGCCGCGTTTTATAATCGCGAAGCGCTCGCAATCCTTACCGTTTCCGACCATATTGCCAAAGGGACGGCCACAACTGCCGAAGAAAGGCAGAAAACCTTTAATAAAATGATGGAAATCGCCCTTGATGCGCTTTCCGGGGAATAAAAGTATGAAAGATCCTCAGCCAACCGAAATAGAATTAACGTCAAAGCGAAAGAAAAAGTCTTCCTCACCGGCAAAAAAAATTGTATTTATTATTATTCTGGTAATTTTTATTGCTTTTATTTCAGCTGTTACCATTGCGCTTGCACACCGGGCATCCCTTGTTCCCGAATCGGTCCAGTCAGGAAGTCTTCCCGTAACGGAATCGCTCAGCGAACCCACTAACTGATCCGCGGCAGTAAAAATCCGTCCTTTTTGGAAACGGCAGGCTTTTTTATCCCTGCAAAGGCGGAAATATAAAATATTCTTGACACGTACAAGCGGTTTCAGGTACACTTTCCTCTATCCCCCGGATGGTGGAATTGGTAGACACGCTAGTTTCAGGTACTAGTGCTCGCAAGGGCATGGAAGTTCAAGTCTTCTTCCGGGGATTGCAAATAAGTCCCTGCATTGCAGGGACTTATTTTTTTTCGCCCTTCCTGATGATATAAACCATACATGTTACAGAAAACCCTACACTAGTTATTATCTTTAATCAGAAACAAAATTGAGCTGTATCAGGTGCGTGACATTTTTGCTACTTTTTTACCCGCTTTATGGGTATTTTCGTTACTGGTAAAAAAGACGATGCAGGTGAGCGGAACGTTCCGATATTCATTTCAATAATCATGATGTTTTATTTTTTTACGCATGACAGTATATATCCTGACCGTAATTTGCCGGATAAAAAAATACCTCAAGATTATATGAACGCACTTGACAGGTTTTGAGGATAGTTTTTATACTTTCTCCAGTATAAAAATGCTGAATAAAATATATATGTTTTACATCAAAAGGCACGCTGGCAGCCATCGCGCAGGCCGTGTTCTATACGTTCATACTCCACTGAACATCATCCGTAATGTATCGCATTGATATACTGGTATCACAAACAGGTATGCATGATGAAAAAGCCTTCAGGGTGAAGGTATGTTTCGGGGGTATGGATAACCCAAAAAAGGAAGACCAATAATGAAAATGCTGCTTAAAAAAATTGTGGAAATGGAATCGTTTATCGAACACTACGGAGAACTTGAGCTGGAAGATCTGCTTGCGGTAAATGGCGGATATTCATCGAGTTCCGGCGGAGGAAAATATTCGTCAAGCTCGAATATCGGCGGAGGAACAGTGACTGTATCATCAAGCGGGTACAGCGGCTCAAGCGGAGGAGGATCAAAAAGCAGCACTCCGGTGGTGACGACCGCAAGTTCCGCGCCTGCAGGGTATTGCCCGCTGACGGGCGGGCTTGAGGACTACGTATATCCGGGAGCTGCCGGGAACCAGAGCGGCTATGGTGTGCCTGCGGGCTATGATCCACAGACCGGTTGGATAGACCAGGGAGGAAACGGTGAGACATCTGATGGACTGACGCAGGGGGGCACCGGCGACGGAACTGTACAGGGTGGCGATGCGGCCGGAGAAGCGGACAATACCCCGGTAGTCACTGAATATGCGGTAGTCATAAATGGTATTGCCTGGCCCCTTGGGTTGGGATATGACGACAGCCATATCATGAGCAGTGATTATGGCAACCGTGACGCAATTCCAGACGCAGGTATCAATTATAGCAACTACCACAATGGTATGGATTTGGCCGCAGATCAGGGGACCCGTATTAATACTGTAGGCGATGGAGTGGTTACGGATGTTGGATATAGTGAAGCCCTCGGAAATTACGTTGTGGTCCAGCACGCAAACGGAACAAGCACCCGCTATGCTCATTGTGATACCGTATCAGCGGAGGCAGGCTCCGCCGTTCTTGCCGGACAACAGATAGCTACCGTTGGCAGTACAGGCTATAGCACAGGACCGCATCTGCATTTTTCATATGACGCGAATGGTAACGGGAGCTTTAATGATCAGGGAATTGATGATCCGACCTCATTATTATTCGGAGGACTATAATTTGAATATCAAAAAAAAGATTGTTTTTCTTGTACTTCTTGCGGTATGTCTCGGCAGAATCGCCGCAATCGAACCTGTTCAGCGGCGGTCTGGAAGCAGCATGCGATTTCCATTTATTGACCAGCTAACTGTTTATGACGGCGAAGGGCATGAGTTCCGCCTGTGGATGACAGCGGATGAGGTTGTCGCACAGTTGGGGGAACCTGATACAATAGAATATTATAACACCTTTCCCGAAAACAAGGATAAATATAACCCTGTAAAAATAAGCTATAACAGCGGTATTACTTTTTCATATCGAAAAGGGTTCCCTCAAATATTTGACATCACGCTTACCAGATCTGCCTATTATGTTTCCCTGGATAAGTTATCTCCGGGAGAATGTACCGTTGAGGATATTTTAGCCTGTTACGGAAGAATGACATATATGACGTCGGTGCGAA
Organism: Brucepastera parasyntrophica; assembly: GCF_022376835.1. GTDB lineage: Bacteria > Spirochaetota > Spirochaetia > Treponematales > Treponemataceae > Brucepastera > Brucepastera parasyntrophica. The sequence continues at coordinate 2,138,722 of NZ_CP084606.1, read as the reverse complement.
AAAGAGCGGAAGGGGATGTATTTCATGTGGCCTATGCAACTCAGAACGAGAAACTGATCGGCAGCGAACCATTCAAAAATGAGTACACATTTGCCATACATTTTTATTGTGATTATGATTCAAAGAAATGTTTCCAGATCGGTCTTTTTGCAGATTCCGGAGTATAAAACAAGGGGGTGCCGCCATGAAAAAGCTATGTATACTTTGCTGCATGTTAATTTTTGCGGTAAACGGCATCAGCGCTTCCGGAAAGAAAGAAGTTAAAGAAATAACATCTGACTATTCTTTTCTAATTGGAGTATGGGATATTTATCCAGAAGTTAAGACCATTGAACGAGAATTCTCTTGGGGAAAAGCCCAAGTAGGAAATAATAGTTCTGTTATATTTGATTTAATTGCTCCCATACCTTATGTTGAAATTGGAGGGATGGGACGGTTTGAAATCCGTAAAATAGAACAAACCGGGAATATCATCCGGATAACTGTTTTCTTTGACCGTGAGGGTACGGATTATGATATAGTCATTCACCGGATAGATGGCAATAAAATTTGGGTAGAGACAATGTTTTTATTTGGTTCCAAAAAAGAAGGACAGATTGATCTGTATAAATTAAATGGGTCGGAGTTGTTAAATAAAATACCAGTAAGTTTAGATTCTAATGCTGTTATTTGCCATGTTATGGAACCGGAAAAAGAATAAGCAGGTTTATAGTACGATTGAGAGTTTGCTGAAGAACAAGCAAAACTCTCCTTTCAGCTGATCTTGAATCTGACAGGATAGCGGTAGCGGACGGCCACGGGCTGGCCGTTTGATTCCGCGGGCTTCCCCTTCACTCCCCTGAAAGCGTTTACCGCGGCCTCGCCGAAACCCCGGTTTTCAGGGGTTTCCTTGAGTATTTTGATATCGCGGATATTGCCGTCACGGTCAACAAAAAGCTCAAGATATACTGTTCCTTCTATACCGGAACGGAGGGCAATGGGCGGATATACAGTGGCCCTCCTTATTTCATCCTCAGGGAAAACCGGAAGCACCGATATTTTGCTCATTGGAAGGAAATCAACAACCTCGTGAAGGACATGAGGGACGGATGATGTAACTGTTTCCGGAGGCGGTTCTTCAGTGGCGATCATAGTTGAAGCCACCGCTTCAACGGTATTGGAAAGGGTTTCCGGAGGCGGCGTTTCCCGGAGGGGCGGCGGAGGCGGGGCTTCGCGGATATCGACCATTTTCATTACACCGGCTATTTCCGTTTCCCGGGCGGGTTCCTGATTAATGGTAAAAACAAGGGAAAAAATGACTATCAAATGCAGCGCCGCAACTATGATAAAAGAGACAAGCCTGGTAATATTATTTTTTTCTTTTTCAATCATATGACATACTCTCTTTTTTTACCCTGAAGCCGGCCTTATTTAACAACAAAACTTACGACCCGGTACTGAAGAATCTGCAGAATATCAAGCACCTTGTTTACATTCCGGAAGGGTGTTCCCCGGTCAGCGATAACATGAACCCGGGTATCCGGCGCTTCCTGGTACGCGGTTATTATCCCGGCCTCAATGGCATCCAGATTGCTTGCAATTCCGTTCAGGTAAAGATTGCCTCCACGGTCTATCCAGATTTCAAGGTTTTTCTCGGCGCTTGTTTTCTTTGCCAGTTCCGCTTCAGGATATTCAATCTTTACTTCTCTTCTGTAATTGATCAGCGAAACCAGCATGATAAAAATAAGAAGCAGAAATGCTACATCGGACATCGAGTTTGTCGGAATAAGAAAATCCGATCTTCGTTTCTTTATTTTCATATACTGCCCTTCATATTAAAGGAAAATGAATCAACCTCCAGTTTTTGCGCCAGTTCCACAAAGGAAACCACCTCCTGCCACGGGGCTTCCGAATCAATGGACAGGACAACTGCCAGATTAGGATGCCGGTTCACCGCGGAACGGATTATTGTTTCCGCATCACCGAGGCTCAGCAGGCCGCCTTCATATGAGATAAAACCCGACTCATCCATGTCAAAGCGCATAAGATCGTCTTTCAGAATCATCCTGGTGGAATCCTTTGCCGGGAGCGTTAAGAGAAAACCGAAATTGACATTAAAGCCTGCAATAACCAGAAAATAAATGATAAGCAGAAACGCTACATCACTGGAGGCGCTGGTCTCACTGAAACTTAATCTTTTACGCCGTTTAATTTTCATTTTGCTCATCTACCGGAACCGGTTCACTCTGCGGCGCCGGAGATTCTTCTGTTTTGCCGTAGTGACGGAATTTAGCGATATCAATAATAAGATCGGAACAGGCCTTTTCAATATTTCCGGCGAACTTGTCCACTGCGCCGGAAAAAAGAGAATGGGCTATCATGGCAACAATAGCAATGCAGAGGCCGAAAACGGTGGTAATAAGGGCTTCATAAATACCGTTTGCAACGATCTGAGCGCTTACATCCTCGGCCTCGGCAATGGAACGGAAGGCTCCTATCATCCCCGAGACGGTTCCGAGAAAACCTGTAAGAGGAGACAGTGAACCAAGGGCAGTAAGATAATTAAAACCATTTTCCAGAGAAGCGATACATTCCCCGGCCTCGGCCTCGGCGGCTTTTTCGGCCAGCTCGTATTCGGGAAGATCCGCATTGGAAACAAGCGCGAAAAGGACCCTCGCGCCCATCCGTTTGTCAGTCTGTTTTTCAAGAAATTCCCCAGCCTCTGCGAATCTGCCTGACCGTATGTATTTTTCGGTTTCCAGCTTCAGATCATCAATCCTGAGATTGTGTCTTCCCAGATAGATTATCCGTTCCAGGGCAATTGCCACAGTGGCGACCGAAAAGGCCAGAAGAGGCCACATGAAGATGCCGCCCAGCTGAAAGAGTTCCAAAAGCGCGAATGATGATGTTCCTTCCATAACTAAACTACCTCAATGTTAATCTGATGCCATTAAGGGACGCAATTATTGAATCCCAATGACATTCATAAAATATCCATGTTACCGCTTCTTCCCAATCCCTGAGCAAGGCTCCTGAATTACGCAGTTCCCACAACTCTTCGGGAAAAAGGAATTCCGTGTATGTTTTATTCCATCTGATACTGTCCGTCCGTATCCATTGCGCATTTTCTGTACTGTATACCTGAGGCCGTTCTTTTTTCTTTACCAGTTCAGGAAACAGGATAGGCTTCCAGTAATTCTCAAACTCTTTTTGCGAAGAAAAAGTACTGCCTCCCCATTCGCTGTCTTCCATCCATTCCGCAAGGGCAAGGATACGTTCCCTGCGGTTCCTCAGTGAAGTAAGGGCCTCGCCGCCGGTTAAGCGGCGGCTTTTCAATCTGATCATGCCTTCGCTGACCTGTATGCGTTCCGGAGGCGCGTCTATTTCCAGCGAAGCGTAATATCCCCTGAGGATACAGTGGGCTGTCCCGAAAAGGTCCAGCGAAAATTCATTCCACCCATACACATGGGAGGAAAGTATCCGCGCCCTGATGAACTCAATTTCAGCGGCGTCTAGCGAATATCCCGGAACGGGAACAGTGCTGTACAATTCAAGACCGGGAAAGGCCTCCGATGTCATGACAAGCAATTCCCTGTCCGTCTCCTTCTCCCGTATAATCCGCATGTCGGACCGGGAACCTTTCTCTCCGGAACGGTAGATGGCCGTCGTTTTCTCGTCAAAAGCCGATCCGTCCAGAACCTCACCCGACTTCTCGACAAGGGTCGAGCATCCGGCTGATATAAAAACACCGCTTATAAGCAAAACAAAAAACGGAAACTGTTTCCATCGCATATACTTCTGTTTCATTTTACTCAATAACTCCATTTGAATCCGAAAGATATCATCGGGATCGGCAATTCATAACTCGCGCTCTGGCTGCCCGTATCTTCGGTACCGGTATACTGATTGAACGTGGTGTTCCCCTGGGGGCGATACACCAGCGAAAGCAGATTTTCCGCGGCAAGATAGATTTCAGTCTGTACCTTGTTCTTCGGATTAAACAGATACCAGGATAGTTTGACATCGAGCGGGATTGACCAGGTGGTACGGTTATTGTCGTCGTATGATGAATCGCGGCGGTATTTGGTAATAACCGTCCCCGGATTTCCGTCTTTATCGACCAGCTGAACCTGATAGGAATAAATTTCCCCCGTTTTGTTTAAAGGCCGTCCTGAAGCCAAACCGAGGCGTGTATAGATATTGAAATTACGCAGCGGTTTGATATTCAGCACCAGATTGATATTGTGAAAACGGTGAAAGCTCGGATAATACCAGCCGGAATCAACAAGCTGTGTTGTGCCGGAAGATGAAAGCGTCCCGCCGGGCCGTTCACTTTCATGGTACTTCGCCCAGGTAAAGGTATAGGAAACCCAGCCGTCAAAATATCGGCTGTCGAATTTCTGGAGCATCGCGTCAAATCCCCATACAATGCCGTCACCGTCAAAACGGTACACCAGCTCTGAATTAACGGTGTCGGTTGTATATGTATACTGATATGCCCGGTCAAAAACATATTTATAATAGCCCTCAATATTAAAACTCCAGCCGCCCGCGAAATCAATCTTTGCTCCGATGATGCTTGTCCACGAACGGTTGGGTGTAAGCGTAAAATCATCCACCCCGCTGTTAATTTCAATTGAGGAAACTGCGTCATTCACCGATGAAAAAAGTCCGGACCCGGCGGTAATGTCCAGGGACTGAATTATGCCCTTATTCTTGAAAACATTAAAATCAAGGTTCAGCCTGGGATTCAGTACCGGCTTAGTCTGAATATCAAAGCCGTCTCCCGCAAAGTACAGATGGTCCAGGCGCAGACCAAGCTCGGCGCCAAAACGCCGGGCCGGACTTGTGTATTCGACAAGGCCATAGGCCGAGGAAGTGAGCATGCTATTGCCCGCGGTAATCTCCATCTGCAGGGGATACTGCATGTAGTCAACCCCGGGAATTCCGGTACCGCCGGTAATTCGCCGCTCAATAAAAAAGAGTCCGTCCTGTTCCGCTGACTGGCTGCGGTATAATTCCTGTATGCCCGCGGCAAGAAGAAATCCCCTGCCCAGGTCCCAGTCAAAATCAACGCGTCCCTGCACATTAACAACATGGTCAACCAGATTAAGGTCCATATCAAGATAATCGCCGGGGATTTCGTACTTTAATGTTCCGTCAGGATTATAAATCCTGACATAATCGTAATCAAAAAGACCGTCAAGCAGAGAACGGCTGTAACCGGCGCCGGCGGTTGCCCGCAGAACCATATCCGGCCGGGGCGTGTATGTAAGGCCGGCATTTAAAAAGGTCTGCAAATTGTCCCAGTCAAAAAGCATGTGCAGTTTGCTCTGAACTTCGGAATTATCATTTTCGTTGGCATAATCTGCGCCTACGCCGTCGGTGCCGATAAAACTGTTAATTCTGAGTTCAAGATCGGGGGTAAATTGATAATTGAAATTCACCGCGGCGCTTCTGATGTACGGCGCCGTGGTAACAGCTTTTACAAGGGCAAGGGTTTCATTGCCGGTAACATCTGCAAGTCCCTGTACTGCCCAGACAAAGGGGTCCCAGAAGGTCACCCTGCCCATGACCATAAAACCGCCTTTTTTATTCACCGGAATGGACGCGTTCAGGTTTACCGCGCTTGTCGAAATACCAAGTTCCAGTTCAGTCATTTCGGTGTTGGCCTTCTTGGAAGTAACTTCAAGTATGCCTGAAATGCTGTGCCCGTAACGGACGGAAAAAATACCATGAGAGAGCTGGGCGCTTGAAATCATGTTCGGATCGAAGATGGAAAGGCTCCCTCCCCAATAATAGGGATTTTCAATATAAAAACCGTCATACACCGCCATAAGGTCGCCGGGATCGCCGCCCCTGATTGAAGGCATGGCGTTAAACATACTGGTATAGCCAACTCCGGGGAGCAGTTTTATCGATGTCATTACATCTTCGATAAAACCTATTTTGGCGGTTCTTTCCAGCGTTTCTCCGGAAATCGCCACACTGCGTCCGGGCCTCGTTTCACTTTCTCCGGGCTTTTGCGCTTCGATGACAAGCTCTTTCCCTTCCATAATTCCGCCAAGACTTAAACGTATGGTAAATTCTTCCCCGGCAAGAGGAACGGCGAACCTTCCTGTTTCATAACCGGGATAGGTCACCTGCAGCGTGACCTGCCGGCCATCGGGGACGGTAATGACCGCTTCACCAAAATCATCACAAAAATATATTTCTCCATCCCAGGAATGAATCACTGCGCCTTCAAGGGGCAAATCCAGATCTTTGTCTGCAACGGAAATTTTCACTTCCCGCCCGAAAAGCGTGAACGACAGGAGAAAAAAAACTATCCGGATTACCTTATTTTTCATATTCATTATTCACCCATACGGGAAGGCAGAATAAACAGCCAGGCGCGTTTTCATGTACAAAATAACAGGCGGCACTATGACCGGTATACCATAAACTCCGGTTAAACTCAACTTAATCTTTGTGTTATATTCAACAAAACGTGTTATTTCCCGGGGAGTCCTTCCCATTAAAGAAAGCGGAAAATATAAACGATAAATAGTATAAAGATGTTTTTTAACACCCGGAATATTTCCAGAACAGGGAGTGTATTCCGGCTATCATTAATCCCGGAGACTTATATGTGGGCAGTATATGCAGTTCTTTCAGCCGTGTTCGCAGCGCTTACGTCAATTCTTGCCAAAGTAGGTATCGGCGATATAAATTCAAACCTGGCTACCGCAATCAGAACAGTCGTTGTGCTGGTTATGGCCTGGGGAATTGTATTCATTTCAGGCGTCCAGACTGAAATCAGGAATATATCGGGGAGGAGTCTGCTTTTTCTGGTACTGTCAGGCATTGCCACAGGCCTTTCCTGGCTCTGCTATTACCGGGCAATCCAGATCGGCGACGTTTCAAAAGTGGTGCCTATCGATAAATTCAGCATTGTGATTACTATTGTGCTGGCTTTTATTTTTCTGCATGAAGCCATTACCCTGAAAACGGTTATAGGCTGCATTCTTATTACGGCGGGAACTTTTGTCATGATTTTAAAATAAAAGAACCGCCCGGAAAAGCCCGAACAGTTCTTCATGGCGTTTATAACAGAATCTTACAGGAACCTGTAGCCGATCGCCGCCTTGAAATCCAGTCCGGATTTGAATATGCCGTAGTCCACTCCCAAAAGGGAAGCATAATCCAGAAGATCACTTTCGATCACATTTTTTGTCTCTATGCCGAACAGAGCGGTGCCCCGTATAAATAACCGACCCAGATTAATATCCAGCTGCGCGCCAAGTTTAACCCATAATGTATTGAAATCAGCTTTACTGTATCCGTATGGCTCGGGATCGAGAGCAAGGGTTATCTGGTAATCAATACCAATCATCGGAGCCAGCGTGATAAATCCCAGTTTAAACGGATATTTGGCATACAGTCCAAGATTCATAAAAGTAAAATCAAGAGTATAGAAATCGGTACTGCCGAAAAGAACACCGATATCAAATTCCAGATAGGTTAAATCAACAAACCCGTATGCGCCAAAATAACTTCCGGCATATGTTTCCTTGTCACTGCCAAGTTCTTCCGATAAGAATGTGAGATCAAACTGACCTCCCAATCCGGCGCTCAAACCAATTGCGAAAGTCCCTGAAACCATCAGAACCGCGCACATCAATACTGCAGCAAGCTTTTTCATTACAACCCCCAAAACTTTTTTAGTGATTTATCATAAAATCACTTTATTATGCGCGTGATATTTTTGCCTTATAAAGCGGAAAGAAAAAAATATTCACCGGGAAACAGAATCTCCACTAGTATTGTAGCGCACTATATACAAAAAAACAAACTAATAAATTAAATTTACAGAAGGGCTTTGTCATGATTTTAAAATAAAAACGCCGTAAAGACAAACAGTACGGCGTTTTTTATTGCTTAATAAGTACTCTTACAGGAACCTGTAGCCGATTGCGAGCCTTAAATCCAGTCCGGTTGTAAAGATACTGAGAGAGGAAACTGATGTATCCATTAAATCTATCAGGTCTTTTTCAAACTTATTATGCAGTTTTATGCCAAATAACGCATTACCCCGTACGAACAGCCGGCCGAAATTGATATCAAGACCGCCGCCAAGTTTAAACCACAGGTTATTTAAATCAGCCTTATCCACTCCTATTGGCTCGGGGTCCATAGCTACACATATCTGATAGTCGATACCAAGCATAGGATACAGGGAAATCATGCCTAACTTGAAAGGATATTTTCCATACAGGGCAAGATTCAATATTGTCAGGGATGAGTCAAGGTCATCATCCTTGTCAAAGAGCATACCGATATCTACTTCCACATAGGTAGCATCGATGAAACCATAGAAACCCAGAATACTGCTGGAATCACTGTCCTTCGATGTTGCGCCCAAAAGTTCTGTCTCGGTAGAAACAAACCCAAAATCAAACTGGCCGCCCAACCCGGCGCTCAAACCGATTGCGAACGTCCCGGAAATCATCAGAACCGCGCAAGCCAACACTGCAATAATTTTTTTCATTGTGACCTCCAAAAACCTTTTGTTTAGTGATTTATCATAAAATCACTTTTTTACAGGTGTGATGTTTTTTGCTTAAGAAAGCAGAAAACAAAAACTCCGTTCAAGAATGTAAACGGTGTTCTGTCTTATTGTAGCGCATAATACACAGAAAAACAAAGAAAATCGTTCTTTTTTCGGGATTTTTATCTTTTTCAAACCAATGGATACATATATTTCCTGCCGGTATATTTTTTACAGAAACCGGAATCCGACAGCGAATTTCAGATCAGGGCCCGAAGAAAAAATACTCTCGGAATAATCGTTTTTATCGGCATAATTGGCAAGGTCTTCTTCCAGGCTGTTATAGAGCCGGAATCCGTACAGAAGGCTTACGCGCAGGAATACTTTTCCGGATACGGAAAAATCAGAGCCCACGCCGAACTTGACCCACAGGGCGCTTAAATCAGAGTCCTTGTAGGAATAACCGGGAAGCCAGCTTGCCGTACGCCAATCCGTATCGCTTGATATATACCACTGGACTTCAGCGCCAAAAAGCGGAAAAATTGTCACTGCGCCAAGATTGAACGGATATTTTCCATACAGCCCGAAATTCATTCCTGTGGCCTTGTCATACCAGAAATCACCGGAACGGTAAAAAAGAAAATTGACAGTCAGTTCCGCATACTGCGCATCAAAAAACCGTGAAACCCGAAAGAAACCGCGGAATATTCGATAGTATCGGCAAGGGAAGGAATTTCCGTCCTGATCTTTGTCATTTCCATTGAAAAACTGCCTCCGAGGCCAGCCCGCAGTTCAATGGCAAATGAAGCCTGTATTGTTATAAGGAGAAGCAGTATCGCTATAGTAATTTTTTTCATTGTGTATCTTCCGTCCCTGTTTGTAAATATACGGTTTTTTTTTCCTGCCGTCTTCCGAAAAATTCCGCAGAATTTTATTCGTGGCGGAGGTTTATACCCCGCTGCAAAGCAGCGTGGTATTTTATTATACACTATTTGAAGGTCTTCGGGGAGAAAATATTGCCCCGGACCCTGAATAGACCATAACAATTCCTGACCATTCCGGATAAACAGGAAAATTCCCATTCTTGTATAAGAACAATTATTTTTATAGAATGAAATCATCGGCATATCCCGCCTGAAACAGACGGAGATATGCTGTTTCTGTAACATATATCCTGAGTATACATAATACTCCGAATGTGAAAAAAAGTCCGGCGGCAAAGGAGCGGAACAATGGCTAAATATCCCTTTGAGACAATCGAACCAAAGTGGCAGAAATTCTGGGATGACAATAAAACATTCAAGACAATTGAAGATCCTTCAATTCCGAAGGAAAAACGGCAATATGTTCTCGATATGTTCCCCTATCCCTCGGCAGCAGGACTCCACGTCGGACACCCGGAAGGATACACGGCAACCGATATCTTTTCCCGTTATCTCAGGATGAACGGCTATGCGGTTCTTCATCCGATGGGCTTTGATTCATTCGGCCTTCCGGCGGAAAATTACGCAATAAAGACAGGGACGCATCCCCGTATAACTACCCAGAAAAATATAGACAAATTCCGGGAACAGATAAAAGCTTTCGGCTTTTCCTATGACTGGGACAGGGAAATTTCAACCTGTGACGAGAATTACTATCACTGGACCCAGTGGATTTTCCTGCAGCTGTTCAAGCAGGGCCTCGCCTATGAGGCTGAAACACCTATTAACTGGTGTCCGAGCTGCAAAACCGGCCTCGCCAATGAGGAAGTAAAAGAAGGCAAATGCGACCGGTGCGGGACCCAGGTGGAGCGGAAAAACATCCGGCAATGGATTCTGAAAATTACGAAATATGCGGAACGGCTTCTCAATGACCTCGAAGACCTCGACTGGCCGGAATCGGTCAAGTCAATGCAGCGGAACTGGATAGGCAAAAGTGAGGGGGCTGATGTAACATTTAAAATAGCCGGCACTGAAAATGAAGATCTGCTTATTTATACCACACGTCCGGATACCCTTTTCGGGGCAACCTATATGGTTCTGGCCCCGGAACATCCGCTTGTAACGAAAATAACAACCCCGGACCGGAAAAACGCGGTTGAAACCTATATTAATGAAGCTGCAAAAAAAAGCGATCTGGAACGGACTGATCTGGCAAAGGATAAAACAGGCGTTTTTACCGGAGCGTATGCAATCAACCCGGTAAACGGCGTAAAAATCCCTGTTTGGGTGTCCGACTATATTCTGATTTCCTATGGGACCGGCGCTATTATGGCGGTTCCCGCCCATGATGACCGGGACTGGGCCTTTGCGCAGAAATTCGGCCTGCCGGTCATCCAGGTAGTGGCTTCAAAGGAAGAATGGGAAAAGAAAGGGAAAAACGGGGATTATTCCGCGGTTACGGAAGAATGTACGGCGGCGGACGGGTATGCAGTTAATTCAGGAGAATTTACCGGCCTCGAAACCGCTGAATTCAAAAAAAGAATTACCGGCTGGCTCGAAGCAAAAGGCATCGGAAAACGGGCGGTAAATTACAAACTGAGGGACTGGATTTTCAGCCGGCAGCGTTACTGGGGGAACCTATCCCTCTCATTCACTGCGAAAACTGCGGTGTTGTCCCGATGGACGAAAAAGACCTGCCGCTCCGCCTGCCCGAAGTTGAGCGTTACCAGCCGACAGGAACGGGAGAGAGCCCTCTTGCAGGAATTGACGACTGGGTAAATACTACCTGCCCGAAATGCGGAGGACCGGCCAAGCGGGAAACTAATACAATGCCCCAGTGGGCAGGCTCATGCTGGTATTATCTGCGGTATCTTGATCCCAAAAACCCGAAGGAATTTGCCGCGCCGGACAAAATAAATTACTGGATGCCTGTTGATCTCTATGTAGGAGGCGCGGAGCACGCGGTTCTCCACCTCCTGTATTCCCGCTTCTGGCATAAGGTTTTATTTGATCTCGGCCTGGTCAATACCAACGAACCCTTTACACGGCTCATTAACCAGGGACTGATAACGTCATTTGCCTTTCAGCGGAAAAATAAAACCCTTGTGCCGATGGACGAGGTCCGTGAGATTCCGGGGAAAACCGATGAATATGAAGAAACAGCCACGGGCGAAAAACTGGAACGGGTTATCGCCAAAATGTCCAAGAGCCTGAAAAATGTCATAAACCCCGACGATATTATCAGTGAATACGGCGCGGATGCCGCGCGGTTATATGAAATGTTTATGGGTCCGCTTGAAGTTTCCAAACCCTGGAATACCCATGGTCTGGTGGGGATCAGCCGTTTTCTTGAACGGGTATGGGTCCTTGCCGAAAAACAGATGACGGACAGTTCAACAGAAGACGTATCGACCCCACAGGCCGAAGAAATTTCCAGACTCCTGCACAAGACAATAAAAAAAGTCACGGAAGATACCGCTTCCCTGAATTTCAACACCGCAATCAGCCAGATGATGATTTTTACGAATGAACTTTCCAAATATGACTCTTTCCCGAAGGCTGTCTGGGCGGAATTTATCAAGCTTTTATCCCCCTATGCGCCCCATCTGGGGGAAGAACTCTGGGAAAAACTCGGCAGCACGGAAACAATAACCTATGTCCCCTGGCCGGTTTACAATGAAGACCTGTGTGAAGATAACATCTATACCGTAGTTGTCCAGGTAAACGGAAAAATAAGAGATAAATTTGAAGCTCCGGTCGACACCGGCAGGGACGAACTTGAAAAAAAGGCCCTGACCATGCCCGGCGCAATCAAATTTATTGACGGAAAAACACCGAAAAAGATAATTGTCGTTCCGGGAAAGCTGGTTAACATTGTTGTGTAAAGACTTGCCCCGGAATAATACTTTTCAGGGAAAAAGTTCTTGTACTCGATTTCAGTTTGTATTACATTAGTAAACATATGAAATACATAGATTTAAGAAGCGATACGGTAACCTGGCCCACAAAGGAAATGCGCGACGCAATGGCAAATGCTGTTGTGGGCGATGATGTTTACGGTGACGATCCTACCGTAATTGAACTGGAGGCATATGCCGCCAGCCTGACCGCAAAGGAAGCCGCCCTGTTTGTTCCCTCCGGAACATTCGGGAATCAGCTTGCCCTTTTCACCCATTGCCCCGAGGGTCCGAAATAATACTCGATGACAGCTGCCATATAATACAGCATGAAGCGGGGGCGGCCGGCGTTATTGCCGGGGTACAGACAAGAACGATTGACTTCGGAAATGAAATGATATCCTTTGACCGCATTAAAAAATATATACGGACCGAAGATGATATGCACCAGCCGAAAACCAGCCTGATCTGTCTTGAAAACGCCCATTCAAACGGAAAGGTAATTCCTCTTTCTGTTATGGAAAATATCCGCCGGGGAGCGGACCGCTATCATGTTCCCATACATCTCGACGGCGCCCGCCTTTTTAATGCGGCGACCGCGCTGCATGTGCAGGCAAAAGACATAACGCAGTATGTTGATTCGGTTATGTTCTGCCTTTCCAAAGGCTTATGTTCTCCAGTCGGTTCAATCCTCGCGGGAACCCATAAATTCATTGACGAAGCCCGGAGAAAACGCAAAATAATGGGCGGCGCCCTCAGACAGTCCGGAGTTCTTGCGGCGGCGGGACTCGTGGCGTTAAAGGATATGCGCCGCTATCTTGAAACCGACCACGAAAACGCGCAGTTTATGGCTGAAAAACTTGCTGAAATTCCGGGAATAATCATAAACCCGGAAGATGTGCAGATAAATATGGTTTTCTTTAATCATGAGCAGAATGAAACTATAAACAGTGAAGCCTTTGTCGAATTTATGAAAGACCGCAATGTCCTTGTAAATAACAGTGACGCGGACAACAACTTCCGGCTGGTAACCCATTATTGGGTAGACCGGGAACACATTCTGACAGCGGTAAAGGCTATAAAAGAATTTTACGCACAGGAATAAACATGCAAAAAGATACAGCTCCGGACAGAATAACTCTTGTCCGGAGGGCCGCATTCATTGCGTTATTCGGCAATCTTGTTCTTGCCGCAATGAAGATAGCAACCGGAATTTTCGCAAACAGCCTCGCGGTTCTGGGAGACGGAATTGACTCATCAACAGATGTTGCCATCGCTCTGATTACTCTGGTAGCCGGAGCTATCATGAATCAGCCCTCGGACCGGAAGCATCCCTGGGGGCACCAGCGGGCGGAAACTATTGCGACCGTCATAGTGGCATTTATTATCATGATTGCCGGTTTTCAGCTCGTCAAAACCTCTGTTACCCAGCTCTGGAACCGGGATTTCCAGAACCAGCCGGAACCCATTGCCCTGATAATTACGGCAATTTCCATTGCGGGAAAATTTCTGCTCGCCTTAAGCCAGTCCCATTACGGGAAGAAGGCAAACAGCGCCATTCTGAGAGCCAACGCGAAAAATATGGTCAGTGACATTATTATATCCGCGTCTGTTTTTGTCGGTCTCGGGGCCTCAATGCTTTTCAAACTTCCGATACTGGATCCCATTATTGCCCTTCTTGTGGGATTATGGGTAATGAAAAACGCTCTCGGCATTTTTATGGAACAGAACCTTGAACTCATGGACGGAAATGCTGACGACCACCAATACCAGATACTTTTTGACGCGGTAAAATCAGTCCCCGGAGCAAAAAATCCGCACAGGGCCCGCATCCGGAAAATGGCAAACGCCTGGGACATTGATCTTGATATCGAAGTAGACGGGAACCTGACCGTTTACAAGGCCCACGAAATTGCGCAGGCAGTGGAAGCGGCCATCCGGGAACGGATTCCTGAGGTTTATGATATTATGGTTCACGTAGAACCCGCGGGAAAAGGCGAACACGGGGAACAGTTTGGCATAGCGTCCCGGAATTTTATGGTCAAATAATCTAAATTATTTGACCATTTCCGATTCTAAACTTATAGGAGTATAAATCGGAATCAGAGTCTCAGGAATAATTTTTTTAAAAGATTTCCATGCATCAATAAATTCGAGCATATATTGCTGTATATTGTTAAACCATTTCTGCTGAAAAGCTGTGGCCTCCGGACCTATATACCGGTAATGCCAGCATTCCCATAAATAGCCGGTTACATCTTCATATCCGTCGGGAAAAGACAGGGACCAGCCAAAGCGGGCGGCATTTGCGTCAAGCCACCGCCCCGCGCGGGTCCGGATAAATTCCGGCGTGATTGAACCAAAATCCACAACAGTTCCAAGCTGGTGCTGACTCGCTCCGGGACGGGCGGATTCGCGGTCCGCGGCTTCCTGCCCCATCTCCCTTACATATCTGTTATATAACTGGACCTGATACTGGTAGGACCGGTATGTCGAGCTGGCGAGGAGTGTTATCCCTTCTTTCCGCGCGGCAGCGGCCATTTCCTCCAGCGCGGCTTCAACATTGGCCCGCAGAGAGAGGTCGTTCCTGCTTATTGTATATGACGTTCCTTTTCCGCTCAGCGGAACCAGAGCAGGCGGAACAAAATCAGCCGGCAACAGGTTTTTTTTATCAACCAGAATGAGCAGATTATCCGTATCGTTTGCAATGAGCCGTTCCAGTTCGGAAATGAATTCAGCCTGATTAGCGTTTATATACGCAATTAGTCCGGAGGGAATGGACGCCGGAGCCTCAAAAAAAACTTCCACAGCCGCCTCCTTTCCGGAAGAGCCGCCCTCGTCCTTTTTTTCTGAAAAGCAGGAAGAAACAAGCAGCAGAAAACAGCAAAGCATAATACCAGTTTTTTTCATTTTGAAAAGTCCTTTATTGACCAGCCCCGCCTGCGGGCTATTCTGCGCAGCCGCCAATCCGGGTTAGCTGCAACCGGATCGCCGACAATTTCCAGCAGCGGAAGATCATGAATACTGTCAGTATAAAAAGAGCAAAACTGCAAATCTATTTTTCCGCGCTGGGCAAACGTATTGATAATATCCCTTTTTATCCGGGAAAATACCGGCGCTCCGGCAAGACGTCCGGTAAAAACATCGTTTACATATGAAAACTGCGTTGCTATAATATCCTCGGAAGATATTCCGTAATACTGCGCAAGCGGATATACGGCTTCAAAAGGCGTGGAGGTTGCAAGAACGATCCTCTTCCCCTCGCTCCGGAGTTTTTCTATTTCGCGGGAAGCTCCGGGATACAAATCGTTTTTGAGTTTTAACTCAAAGGCCTCTTTTCCTATATCTTCTATCTCGTCCCTTGTTTTACCGCGTAAAAAGGGAAGGGCAAAACTATACAGATTTTCAATCTTGAAACTGAAAAGCCGGTAAAAAATATACAGAAACGGCACAAGGAGAAAATACCACCATTTAATATAATGACGTTTCATACAAATAAGCGCAAAAGCAAGGGCGGTCGCCCTCCTGCTTATGGTATGATCAACATCAAAAAAAGCAATAGAATCACACTGCATAATTATTAAAGAAAAACTGCTATACGGCTTTTGATAATGCCGCTCTTATACAGGATCCGTGACGAAAGATTATTGCACATTTGCAGTCCCATGCCCCGGTAATGTCCTGAAACCATATCATAATACATTCCCGTTCTTTTGTCAGCACGCACCAGTTCATCAAAATTTGATGTCGCATATGCGATAGTAATCTTTACCGGCGGGATTTTCTTCAGGGAAACCCTTATTTTCTCTGATAAAAATAACTTCCGTTTACTGTATGATATGATATTATCAACATACTCGCTTGCTATTAGCAGGCACCGTGTCCTTTCATCAGAAGTCAGAAACTCACAGGACAGTATTTTCCGCTCCAGCAGAATCAGAGAGGAAGCGTCCTTATTCAGGAAAAACGAACAGGTGTTACTCTGAACGCGCAAAAAACTAAATAACTTCCGTAAGTGAATAAATTACGGTAAACAGCTCACTGAAGCCGGTCGATTCAAGGGCAAGGCGCACAGCTTCCGAAGGCTTCATGATAAACAGTTTATGCTTGAAATCCTCGCTGTCATTATATGCCGCGATAATAATTCCGATGCCGGAGGAGGAAATATTCGTAACCTGGGACAGATCAAGAACCAGATTTGTTTCCTTGATCGCCTCATACATTCTTTTTTCAAGATCTGCCGAGGTATAGGAATTTATTCTTCCGTGAACTTCAAGCAATATATAATTAGGGCCGCTTTTCTCAATTATTGTCAGATTCTCCATACAAAGGCTCCCTTATTTACTCAAATATTTTATTACCAGAACGGTAATATCATCTTCAAGTTCCCTGGATACGAATTCGACCAGGGCGTCACACTGGAATTTGGCGATACGGCTTGCCGGATAACCCCTGTTATCGAGAAGCAGCCTCTGGATCCTGTCTTTTCCATACGGCTCGCCCCGGAGGTTGGTTGCTTCTATCAGTCCATCCGTAGTCATCAGGATGATATCTTCGGGATTCAGGGCAATTTTCTTTACCTTCAGATACTTTCCTATATCCTTAACAAATCCCAGAATTTTTCCGTCGCCCTGAATTTCTATCGCGTTATTATAGGAGGCGGTATACAGGAACATGACCGGAACGCCGCAGTTAATATAATACATGGTATTTTCACTGAAATCCATGAGTCCGAAAACTCCGGCAAAATAAGTTCCCTTGGGCAGGTTGTTGCGGACAAACGCGTTAACCTTGATAACAAGCTGCTTGAAATCGGTTGTTTCCGCGAGCATGGTCCGGAGCAGGGCTTTGAGGATAACCATTGACATTGAAGCGTTCAAACCCTTTCCGGAAACGTCGCCCATTACATACAGGTATTTTTCATCGGTCAGCTTGATAAAGTCGATAAAATCCCCCCCGATCTGACGGGCGGCCCTGGTAATAAAATCGGCGTCAACCTTCGGGTGCTGGATCCGGTCAATATTGTCCTGAATACCGGTAATAACCTGCGCGGAATACTCTATTTCGCGGTCAATCGTGAGAACAATGGATTCTTTCGCGATATTCTTCAGATAGTACATAACAAGGAAGAAGTTCGAATACAGTTTTGAAAGAATAGTATAGTCATAATCGGTATAATCCGACCCCCGTTTTTTCGGACCGAACATAATCATTCCGACAACATGGTGTCCTTCACGGAGCATCATAAACGCGTCGGCGTTGCTCATATCAAAAAGCTGCAGCAAATCGGGTTTTACTTCCGCATACACATGACTTGTAATGGCCTGCGTCTTAAGCACAATGGATTCATTTTTACTGAGCAGGAAATTCAGGGCCTTGTTTCCGGCGGAAGGGAATGATTTTTTTTCTCCCGACTCGGTATACGCGCTTACGAGATTATTGCTGTCATCCGAAACAAAAATTTCAACGCTTGAACTGTCAACATAATGCTTTATGGTTGAAACAACCGAGTCAATTATTTTTTCGCGGCTCAGGGTAAAATCGAGTTTTTCCAGAGCTTCTTCAAGTTCCCGCTCGTATTCGCTCCCCGCGCGGACAAACCTGCTGAGGACCTTGCCGACCTGGTCCCGCAGCAACAGTATCATAACCACTATGAATACCAGCAGGAAGAAAACGACAACAGCGTTCGGAATATAATTGATTGCCAGACTGACAAGAATGGCGGCAAGGAGGCTGGACATAACGCCCAGAACAATAAAATTGACCAGGGATGTCGCGAACTGCGACCGGTCTATCAGGGTTGTTATTGAAACAGACCGGTATACGGCAATCAGCAATACGGCCAGTCCGAAGGGAATAAGGGGGAAAGCCCAGGTAAACTGAGTGGAAAGCCAGTACAGAACATAGGAAGAGGCGACCCCGGCAATAACTGAAACTGCCAGAAAAATAAGCCGCTGCCTGTAGATCCGGCTTCTGATTGCTATCGCGCGGATAATCAGGGTAACAAGGGTCAGCGCGGGATAGCCTACAAGATATATCAATGCATACAGGAGGAATCCGTCCATAAGGCCGAAGAAATCCCTTGAATGAATGATTATGCTGCCTTCCGGTGAAAGTTCAAGGCCCCTGACGGAAACAAAAACAAGATATACACAGAAAAGAATCAGAATCCAGTTCAAAATGGTCAGAACGGTAGGGCGCGTATTATATGGGACTGAAACGGTAAAACTGAAAAGCGTTACAAAAACGCCGGCCAGACAAATCAGCGCGAGACGGAAAAGAAGCGGACTGATGGTTGTATTTCCCAGATACAGCAAATGCACCGAAAGCCCGGCAAACAGGGAAACAAATGCGGAGAGCATTGTTATCAGGGTAAACATTCCATTATTTCGTTCTGAAACAGAATCCAGATAATAGGAAAAGAAGAAGAGCGCAATAGCGAAAATATAATTAAAAAAGAGCAGACTCATAGTTACTCCTCAATTTTTGCAACGAGCACAGTAATATCGTCGCGCAGTTTTTTATCACCGTTGTATGAAAATACCAGATCAATCAAATCATCCAAAAAGGGCTGGGCCTTTTTCGGTGCGCTGTTCCGCAGCGTATTCAAATACAATTCCGTATCACCCAGCTCTACGCCGGATTCATCCATAACTTCCGAAATACCGTCCGAAGCCATTAAAATAACATCGCCCCGGTACAGGTTTGCTTCTTCTTCATCTATATCCCCAAGTTCAAGAATACCAACCAGACTGCAGGTTGAAGGCAGTGACTTGATTTTATATCCCTGCGGAGACTTGCTCAGAATCAGGGGATCAGCCATTGAAGCATTAACATATCTGATGGTCATCTTCTTGGTATCGACAATACCGATAAAAAGAACCGCGTATTTATCCTGCAAATGCATGGACTTGATCGCGGTATCAACCGCCCTGACAACGCCGGGAAGGTCTTCCTTGTTTTCAATAACCTTAACGGTATTCATGATAACACCCATAACAAGGGCAGAAGCGAGACCCTTGCCGGAAACGTCTCCAAGCAGGAAAAAGGTTCTGTTTTCATCGAGCGGAATAACATCATAGAAGTCCCCGGAAACATTAACAAGGGGACGGAAATATGCGGATATATCTATACCCGCTATTCCTGACGTATCCTTTGGAAGGAAGGAAAGCTGGGTCTGCGCGATCATATTCCATTCTTTTGAAAGCTCGGAAATGGCCGTCAGTTCGGCGATTGTCCGGGAACGTTTCAGGAAATTGCCGAATTCATATACCATATTGGTAAAAAGACTTTCTTCAAAAACTTCCATATAACGGCACATTACGAAAAAATGCTGTTTTTCATATACAAGAAAAAAACCGCGGGCGTTTTTAAATTCGGAAACGAGGCCCATATTTTCATCTATAAGATAAAAACCCTCCGGCCAGCGGTGATTAAAATTGAGGTTGAGTGTTTCCAGGGTTTTGGGATCGGTAACTACCCTGCCGGGACTGTTATAAATTACGTAGGAATTTTCCGAGTTAACATATAATACCGAACAGTCGGCCTCATATTCCAGTACGCCCTGTATCGAATCTATTAAATCTTCCAGGGTAAAGGAAAACCTGAGCCGGTCAATAAACCGGACAAACAGTCTGTTGGCGTCAATATGGAAACATTTATACTCCATGCGCGACCAGACAGCGCTTACGAGCAGAGAGGCGCCCGCCGTCGCAACAAAGAAAACAATGGCTGCCGCAATAAAGTGTCCGCTGAAAGGGAAATCCGGAATAATAATAAACATGAAAAAGGTAAAAATTAATCCGACAAATATATCAATAACAAGTTTAGCGAGCCGTTTCCGGGTCCGAATCATCTTGAAATACCTCTTAGTGTGAAGAGATTATATGGTCAATTTTAAAACCAATATAGTTATTGTAACACAGCTTCAATTATTTGAGAACAAAAAAAAACAGGAATTGCCGGGCAATTCCTGTTTTATTGATATTTTTCAGCTCAGTGCTGCTTATCAGCAAAGGGAACAGGTGTCGGTTCGGTATTTTCACCCTGAATTTTGGAAACTTCCTCAAGCAGGGTTTTTGCCTTCGGAGACAGCTTTGCCGGAACCTGCACAATGATTTTAATATACAAATCACCTTTTTTGCCGGAAGGCGCCGGCACTCCTTCGTCCCTGATCCGCAGAAGCTTGCCGTTCTGTGTCCCGGACGGGACTTTCAGGCGAAGCTGTTTTTTATCAAGGGATGAAATCACTATCTCTGCGCCGAGAGCAGCCTGCGTTATTGAAATGGGGATAGCGACATACAAATCCTGTCCCGAACGCTCGAAGTAGGGATGCGGTTTTACGCGGATAAAAACATACAGATCGCCGTAGGGGCCGCCGTTTGGACCGGCGTCGCCCTGACGGGGAATATTGATCTTTTTACCGTCTTCCACCCCGGGCGGAATTGTAACAATAATTTTCTGGCGTTTTGTCTGTACGCCGGAGCCGCCGCAGTCTTTGCACGGGTTTTCTATTATAGACCCTTCACCATGACAGACAGGACAGGGTGAAGCAATGGAAAAGAACCCTGAACTCTGGCGGACCTGACCGGTCCCCTGGCAGGTGGTACAGGTTTTTCTCCCGGTTCCGCCGGTACCCTTACAGGTAGTACAGGTTTCATTCCGGTGATACTGGATTTCAGCCTTGGTCCCATAGACGGCTTCCTGGAAGGATATCTGGAGGTCGTACCGGAGGCTTGCTCCCTGAGTTGCACTCCTTCCACGGGAAGAAGAACGCCGGCGGGAAGAACCGCCGCCGAACAGGTTTTCAAAAATTCCTCCGAAGTCTCCGAAAATATCCTCAAAGCCCTGAAAATGGCTCGGATCAAAACCACCGGAACCCCCGCCGCCCATGCCTTCAAGCCCGGCGTGGCCGTACTGGTCATAAATCTGCCGCTTCTGGTCATCGGAAAGCACTTCATACGCTTCGGAAGCTTCCTTGAATTTCTCTTCAGCTTCTTTATTTCCGGCGTTTTTATCCGGATGATACTGCACAGCCAGTTTACGGTATGCTTTTTTTAAGTCATCTTTTGTTGCGCTTTTTTGTACGCCAAGAACTTCATAATAATCTTTTTTTGCCACAGAAAACCCCGCTGTAAGTATACTGCAAAAAACGGGAATCCCTGTCAAGGATTCCCGCCTTACTTACTGCTTATCGTCGTCGCGGACTACTTCATAGTCCACATCGTCGGCAGAACCCTTGTCGGGTCCTGGTTCCGGGGCGGCCTCTTCGGGCTCCTGCTGGGCGGCTCCGCCCATGTCAGGATTCGCGCCTTCAGTATGCTTGTACATTTCCTCGGCAATCTTGTAGGTTGCCTGTTTGAGGGCCTCGGTTTTTGTCTTAATGGCTTCGGTATCACCGCCTTCAATTTCGGTTTTAAGGGCGGCGACCGCCTCTTCTATAGCCTGCTTATCGGCGGCATTTACCTTATCGCCCATTTCCTTGAGAGTTTTTTCGGTCTGATAAACCATGGAATCAGCTTCATTGCGGGTTTCGACCTTTTCCCTTTCAGCTTTATCAGCGGCGGCATTTGCTTCCGCTTCCTTTACCATCCGGTCAATTTCATTCTCGCTCAATCCGCTTGAGCTTTCAATGCGGATATGCTGTTCCTTTCCGGTGCCCAGGTCTTTTGCGGAAACATGGACTATACCGTTGGCGTCGATATCGAAGGTTACCTCGATCTGCGGAACCCCGCGGGGCGCCGGAGGTATACCGATAAGATCGAATTTCCCAAGGGTTCTGTTCTGACTGGCCATTTCGCGCTCACCCTGCAGAACATGCACGGAAACAGCGGTCTGTCCGTCCGCCGCAGTTGAAAAAACCTGGCTCTTGCGGGTCGGAATGGTTGTATTCCGGTTAATCAGACGGGTAAACACACCGCCCATTGTTTCAATACCAAGTGAAAGCGGAGTAACATCAAGAAGCAGGACATCTTTTACATCTCCGCCGAGAATACCGCCCTGAATGGCCGCGCCGATGGCGACCGCTTCATCAGGATTGACGCCTTTTGAGCCTTCCTTGCCGAAAAGTTCCTTTACAATCTGCATGATTTTCGGCATGCGGGTCGAACCGCCGACAAGAAGAACATCGTCAATCTTATCTACAGAAACGCCGGCATCCTTGATAGCCTTTTTACAGGGGTCCTTTGTCCTTTCAAAAAGATCATCGGTCATCTGCTCAAATTTCGCGCGGGACAGGCTCTTCTGCAAATGCTTCGGGCCGTTTGCGTCGGCTGTAATAAAGGGCAGATTGATTTCCGTATTGGTGACGTTTGAAAGCTCGATTTTTGCCTTTTCAGCCGCTTCCCGGAGACGCTGCAGGGCCATACGGTCCTGAGACAAATCGATACCGGTATCGGCCTTGAATTCATCAACCAGCCAGTTCATTATGCGGCGGTCAAAGTCATCACCTCCAAGACGGGTATCGCCATTGGTTGATTTGACTTCAAAAACCCCGTCGCCGAGTTCAAGAATGGAAATATCAAAAGTTCCGCCGCCGAGGTCATATACGGCAATCGTTTTCTCTTTTTTCGAATCCTTATTGAACCCGAAAGCGAGAGACGCGGCTGTCGGTTCATTGATTATGCGTTTTACATCAAGCCCGGCGATTTTACCGGCGTCTTTAGTGGCCTGACGCTGGGCGTCATTGAAATAAGCGGGAACCGTAATAACAGCTTCCGTTACCGGTTCGCCGAGATAATCTTCAGCGGTTTTTTTCATCTTCTGAAGGATAAAGGCGCTTATTTCCTGAGGAGAATACAGTTTTCCGTTAACATCTATGCGGCACTCATCTCCCTGTGCAACAACTTTATATGGAACAAGCTTTGCTTCGCCGGACAGTTCACTGTACCGGTGTCCAATAAACCGTTTGATGGAATATATTGTGTTTTCCGGATTGGTGATCATCTGGTTTTTAGCCGGCTGGCCTACCACTCGTTCGCCTTTTGCCGTAAAACCTACAATTGAGGGGGTAGTCCGGCCGCCTTCCGAATTCGGAATAACAACGGGTTCGCCGCCTTCCATAACAGCGACACAAGAGTTGGTTGTTCCCAAGTCAATTCCAATAATTTTTCCCATACTATATATTCTCCTTTATGCTCAAAAAGTTAATTATCTTATTTAATTCTTTTTTGTTCCTTACATATAAGATACTGCTTTTTTCCGCTTTTACATACTATAATTATGCGTCCGTCCGGAATACCGGAGGCTTATTTATCCGGCTGTTCTGGCATTGCAACCATAACTTTGGCGAGCCGGATAACCCTTCCCTTCAGCTTATACCCTTTCACATATTCCTCGGCGACAGTGGGTTCCTTAACTTCGGGAGCGGTAACCGAACCTATAGCTTCCTGAATATTCGGGTCAAACACTTCTCCGACGGTGGGGTAATAAACCAGCCCGTATTTATTTTCAAGCATTGAAGCCATCTGCTTGCGGATCATGATAACTCCATCCACAAAGGCGGATAACGATCCGGTATCAGGAGAAGCTCCGGCTTCAATAGCCCTGTCAAAATCATCAAGAACCTGGATCAGGTCTACAAGCAGGTTTGTGTTTGCATAATCTATGGCGTCCTGCTTTTCCTTGATCATGCGCTTGCGGTAATTATCAAAGTCAGCGACTTTCCGGAGATACAGATCCTGCAATTCCGCGCATTTTTTTTCAAGATTTTCCGGAGAATCAGTCCCTTCGGCCGCCGTTTCTTTTTCCCCCGGCTTGCCTGCGGCCTGCTCGACAACTGCTTCAGTATCGGGCTCGGACAGCTTTTTTTCGTAGTCGGGTCCGGAAATTTCTTCCTTTTCTTCATGTTTTTTCATTTTATTCCTCAAAAAAAAGATACTAATATGAAAGCAAAGCGGTCAATATTTTCTCACTATAAAAAGCACTTCAAATGTTGTTCCAGTAACACAAAAGTACCATTAGAGTAATTTTGGTGTATCCTTTTATAATATACTAAAAATAATTAGCCGGGTAACTAAAAAATTATATATGCACGGTCTGCCGGTAAAAATACGGCGGGCATTATAATACTATTGCAGTTATTGCCGAAAGATATCCGAAAACTATGTCCGGCCTCTCAGACAGGTATATAGTTTCCGGATCAGGTTCCGTTGGTATCTTTATAATTACGTATTTTTCTGGACTTCTTCTACAGTTATAGTGTATCCTTCTTTTTTTGCGAGTGCCACATATTCTTCTATCGTTCCTATTTCATCAAATTTTGCTGCAAAAGCGTCATCGGTGCTCATTCTAGTCTTAAATTCAGTAAAACCCATTCTGTCCTCCTCATCAGCATTTTTACGATTTAATTATACATTGTAATATATAGTTTCGTAAATTGAAAAATATATTGTTAGGTAATATTCTCCCTCATTTACCGTTCTTTGAGTTTTGCAAGAACGCCTTTTCATAGTAAATATACTAACTAAACAAAAAAAAGGAAGGGTGCTTTTATGCATTACCGCATTATTATAGGAAATCAGGTTTGCCGCTCCGGGGTTTTATGAGGCGCCGCAGGCAAAAAACAGGACATTTTTCCGGCAGGACAGGCAAACAATTGACTCTTCCAAAAAAATTTGATTATTATGTGTATATATTTATATGGAGTCAACTGAACCCCCTCTGCCCTTATCTACTTTATCATCTTTATTGCGTTATTACTGTGTTCAATGTTCTGTTCCGCTTCGGAAATAGCCTTTTTGTCCGCCAGCAAGCTGCATATCAGATATCTCAGGGAAAAAAAGAATAAAGCCGCCGCGCGGGTTGAAAAATTGATGAAGAGAAAGGATTTCTTTATCAATACGATTCTGGTGTGCAATAATATTGTCAATATCGCCATTTCGTCCATTGCGACTGCCATAGCCGTCCAGCTTACCGGAAGCGCCGGTGTAGGTATTGCAACCGCCATAGCGACCGTTGTTATTCTTGTTTTCGGAGAAATACTGCCAAAATCCTTCGCGCTTCTTATTCCCGAAAAGATTGCCCTGAAATTTTCCTTTCCCCTGATGATTCTGGTTTTTGTGATGTCGCCTGTTGTTTCCGTTATTTCCGGTTTTATACGTATTATTATGAAGCTGTTCCGGGTCCGTACCAATACGGACAAAACAACAGTCACAGAAGAAGACCTGAAAACGCTGATTGAGGTAGGCACCGAACAGGGTGTAATAGAAACAAAAGAAAGCGCCATGATGCGGAAAATTTTCAATTATACCGATCTGAACGCCCGGGATATTATGACCCCCAGGACGGATATTTCATTTATCCCGGTTACGGCAACACGTTCCGAAATTCTGCAGCTCTCCGATACTTCGACCCATTCGAGGTTCCCTGTTTACGGCAAAGACCTGGATGACATTCTTGGCATATTGTATGTAAAAGATTTTTTGTTTACCGATATTCGGGATCCGGAGCAGTTTTCACTGAAAAAAATCATGCGGCCGGCCCTTTTTATTTTTGAAAACCAGAAAATTTCAGTCCTCCAGAAGCAATTGCAGGAAGCTAACCAGAATGTCGCGATAATTATTGATGAGTACGGCGGGACATCCGGTATTGTAACAACAGAAGATATTATCGAAGAAGTTTTCGGGGGTATCCGGGACGAATATGATACACCCGCCCGTATTCCGAAGGGAAAAGACAGCGGAGAAAAGGCTGCCGGTGAAGACCAGCCTCAGGAGACCGGGAATGGAGAAACGCTGAAAACGGAAGAAATTATTCCGGGAAATGAACGGCTTGATATTCTGAATGAGCATCTGGGGATACATCTGGCTTCCGAGTTTTATGATACAATTGCTGGCTTTATTATGGAAAAAACAGACGCTCTGCCTTCCGAAGGAACATCAGTGACCGAACAGGGATTCACTTTTACGGTAGATAAGGTGAGAAAAAACCGTATTGATACCGTCACTGTCCGCCTGGCAGCTGAAGATGAGACCGGGAGGGACAGTATATGAATACATTACTCGTAACTACCATTTTACCTCTCGTGATATTGCTTGTCTTCTCCGCATTTTTTTCGGCTTCAGAAACGGCTTTTTCATCCATCTCAAAAGTGCAGCTGCGGCAACTGAAAAAAAGCAAAAACCGTTCGGACAAACGCATAGTGAAGATTCTGGCCAGGCCGGAGAGAATGCTGAATTCCGTTTTAATCGGTAATAATATTGTCAATACCTGGGCGTCGAGTATAGCGACGGCCTTCGCAATAAGTGTTTTCGGGAATAGCGGCGTGGGGATTGCTACGCTTGTAATGACAGCCGTGATTATACTTTTCTCCGAATCAACCCCGAAAACACTTGCGGCCCAGAATCCTCTCGGAACGGCGCGGAGGTTTTCGCCGATAGTTTCCGTTTTTTTGATAATTATGAGGCCTCTTTCCGCCGTTTTTTCGGCAGTCAATACCCTTTTTATAAAAGTCCTTAAATTCATTATGCCTGATTCAGGCCATAGCCTTACGGAAGATGAACTGCGGACCATAATGACTGTAGGAAAGGATGAAGGCGTGCTTGAAGAAGATGAACACAATCTTTTAAACCGCGCCTTTGATTTTACCGATTTAAAATTGAAGGAAATCATGACGCCCCGGACCAATATCATTGCGGTTTCCGTTGATACTGGGCTAAGGGAAATTTATGAACTTTTCAGGGTTCACCAGTTTTCACGCATACCGGCTTATGAAAATACGATTGATAATGTTCTGGGCATGATACATTACAAAGATATTCTGTTCAGTATTGAAAAGGGGAAAAAGCCTGCCGTAAAGGAACTCATCCGGCCCGTTCTGTTTGTTCCGGAAACGCAGTCAACCTACGATTTATTATATGAAATGGACCAGCATTGTTCAAATATGGCCATTGTAGTGGATGAACACGGTGCGACAGTAGGGCTTGTTACGATAGATGATGCTATCGCGGCTGTTTTCGGAACGATAAATGATGAGTATGACAGAGGCGCCGTTAAACCATACGAAAAGGTTCAGGTTTTTTCCGCCGGCCATATCCGTGTTCCCGGCGACCTGAAGCTGGATGACCTGAACGCGCTGCTCAAGACTTCTTTCGATTCCGAATATTTTGAAACCGTCGGAGGTTTTGTTATGGAACTTGCAGGAAAACTTCCCGAGGCGGGAGAGGTTTACCATAACCTGAACGCAGATTTCAAGATATATGAACAGCATAACAGAAAAATCCTGCGGGTAGACATTTTTCTGCACAGCTGACCGTATCCGGGTTATGTCCCCGGCGATTTACTTTTCTTCGGGACCGTTTTTTCCGGAAGAGTTTCCGGTTCGCCGGTATAATTGCTGGGTTCCTGTTCAAGCGCGATATCAACAATTGTGAAGAACAGTATAATAATTATGGGTCCGAGCAGGATTCCGTTAAAACCGAAGGCCTTAATTCCTCCCAGGATGGAAAAGAAAATCAAAAGAGGGTGAACACGTATCTGTTCCTTCAGGAAAAAAGGCCGCAAAAAGTTATCAAAAAAGCTGATAAAGAGAGCGCTGGTAAGCAGAAAAGCAATGCCGTAACCGACGCCTTTGGTAAATATAAGACCTATCCCAGAGGAAACCATATGAGGGCACAGCCGAACATGGGAACAAACGAACAGAACATAGTCAGGACTGAAAACAGCAGGGCCCCTGGACCCTGAAAAGGGAATATATTATCAGCGCAGCGACACCCTGATAAAACGCGACGAGAAAAAATCCCCTGAAAAGGTTTTTGGTAACGTCCCGGAATTTTGAAAGCAGACGCTGGGTGTCATTCTTATCAATGGGAATAGCGTTTATAAAAATCCGCGCGAGGGCCTTGCCGTCAACATAAAAGAAGTACAGTGAAAAACATACAAAAACCAGGGAAACAACAAAGCCGCTGATATTTTTTATAAGGTTTCCAGCGGTTGACATAATTTTTTCAGCATAGGAATTCAGAAAGCTGAGGGCCTCGGCCTTTAAATCAAAGGAAGAAAGATCTATCGCGCCAAGGGACAATTCCCTGGCTTTTTCAGCTATATTTACGCCAAGGTCTTCGTCCTGAAAAAAGTGGGGATTTTCCAGGATAAACTGTTTAACCTGATCAATGAAAACCCGTATCTGCCCGATCAGTTTAAAGCCTATGAAAAAAAAGATTCCGATCAGCAGCAAAACCGTAAGGACGGCAAAAGTACCCGCAAGCAAATGCCGTTTTGCTTCATAAAAACGCTTTTTCGGATTCATTTTTTTGAGAATTCTTGAATAGAGGGGGTCAATCAGAATATAGCAAACGGCGGCCCATAAAAGCACATCAGCATAAGGCAGAAAAATCATACCCATGAGAATAAGCATTATGGCCAGCAGTCCGATCAGCGAAATGGTTTGTATTTGTTTTCTTTGCGGCATAATTAAACTATAATAACAAATCCGCCGGTTTGCATACCCCGGGAAAAGGGAACTTGCGCCGGAGCGCTACTTGCCCCGCTTCCCTTCTATATCCTTGAAGTACCGGACTGTGCTTACCCGCAGTTCGTCAACGGCATCTTCATCACAGACAATAATGGCGTTCGGGTGCATTTGCAATACGCTGATTGTCCACATGTGATTGACACCTTCTTCAATTGCATGGCGAAGCGCCCGGGCCTTCGTATAGCCGGTCGCAAGAATCATTACTTCCTCTGCTTCAGTTATGGTACCGATACCGACGGTCAAAGCTTTTGTCGGGACCAGATCAGGGTCCCCGCCGAAAAACCGGGAATTCATGATTATAGTGTCCTGGGTCAGGGTTTTAACTCTGGTTCTGGAAGACAGGGATGAACCGGGTTCATTAAAGGCGATATGCCCATCGGCCCCGACGCCGCCCATAAACAGATGGATTTTGCCGTATGAAGCAATTTTTTCTTCATATTTACTGCATTCTTCAACAGGATTCGCAGTCATGCCGTCAAGGATATGTATATTTGCCTGATCCATATCAATGTGGCTGAAAAAATTATCATACATAAACCGGTGATAACTCTGGGGATGCTTTGCATCGAGCCCGAGGTATTCATCCATGTTAAAGGTAACTACATGTTTGAAGGAAACTTTTCCGGCCTTATACAGGCGTATTAGTTCCCGGTATACACCAAGCGGAGTCGACCCGGTTGGCAACCCGAGTACAAACGGTTTCGCCGCCGTCGGAGAAAAGGTGTTTATCCGCTCAACAATATGATTTGCCGCCCATTCAGCGCAAACAGCATAATCTTCTTTTATTACGACCCTCATACAAACTCCTTATGCCTATAACAAATAACTATAATAAATGCTGCCACAGGCCGTATGGCTATTATAAAGGAGGTTGAAAGAAGCTGCAAATAAAAAAAACAGGATACCCGGAAAAATCAATAAGAGGGCTATGCCAGTTCCGAAAATATTGAACCCTGGATACGGCGGACCAATACGGCTTTCCCGAGGAGAACCGTTTCAATCAGATGATCCGGTTCGGTAATGATTTTTATTCCCACATCGCCGGGCAGCTTTTCAGTAGAAAGGGGCCGCCCAAGTATTGTACGGTTTCCGTTCTTTTTATCCAGCTCTATCCTGAGCAGGGAACCGGAAGCAATTGCATATTCCACAATCCGTATCTTGCCGAGGAAATCCATTCCTTTCGCTTCTATTTTTTCGAGCCGGATCGATTCCGGATTGAGCTGTCCGGAATCAAGGACTATTCTCCGGTTAATTCGTGACAGCAGGGCTTCGTGCATATCTGCCGGGAGCTGCAGAGAATCAAGGGATTCAATAAGCTCACGGCGAAGAATTATATATTCTTCACTGGTATTTTTTTCCGGCATATTTTTTTCGGTGGATGCAGGTTCCTTCTGTTCCGGCTTTTTTTTCTCTCCGAGCGAAGGAAGGGGACTGCCTTCCCGGGGGAAGAGGCAGCTTTTGTCTGAAGAAAATTCAATCCGGCGGCATCAAAAAATTCCTTCAGGTCTTCCTTGGATTCCGCTTCCAGAAGATATACTCCGGGCGCAAGCGTTTCGCGCACAAAACGGTTAAAGTACGGATTGTTTTCAAAAACGGTTCTGCGGGATTCATCAATACTCAGGACAAAGCCCTGAAACAGCGCGGCAGATGAAAATCCCCGGTACCAGTCCTGAATTGAAAATACAACATTCCCCGGAAGAGGCTGTTCGCTTTTTTCCTGCAGCGTCTTGACCAGTTTTTCCGCGTTTTCTCCCAGATAAAAGGCGTTAATGCAGGAAGTTTTTGTCAGTTCAAACTGAGCCACAGTCTGAAGACTGCGTATCTCGGCGCAGCAGGCGAGGTCAATCATTTCAGAAAGCGTAAACCCGGGCATAAGGGTTATTGTGAAAGCCGGAGAAACTACCAGTTTTGACGCGGCATTTTTTTCCGGCGCGTCCGGCGGCCTTTGAAACAGGGCCGTATTTACGGTTATCAGTCCGTCCCGTTCGTCAAGATAACCGAACAGGAGGGCTATATCAATATAGCTCATCCGGCTGCTTTCGGATGAAGTATTCACCGGCGCTTTTCTGTTTTCCTGAAGCATGGAGGCAAGCCTTCCGCGCGGCGCGGAAAGTCCGGAAAGGGCGGATTTTTCCGCCAGAAGAAAAATCATGCGGTCGATGGTTTCTTTTTTATACCGGGCGCCGGGGACACATTCCGCAAGGAAAGTCCTGAATTGCTGAGCCCGCTGCTGTAAAATATCACGGGAAAAATTTCCGTCAGCCGCCGCGGCAATATAGGCAAGCCGCTCTTCAAATGAAAGGAACGCAAAAGCCTTCCACTGGGACACATTTGCGGCAAGCCGGTCTTCCTGCTGCGCCAGAAGGCCTAATTGCTGTAAAGCTTTTATTATGAGGAGAAAATTTTCTATATTTTCCGCAAATTGCGGAAACACCTGTTTAATAAGGTCTATATTTTTTTTCCGTAAACTCCCGTCGCCTGTCACAGCAATTTCAGTATGCAGAAAAAGGCTGAGCAGGGCTGTGAGCGTTAGATCATCAAAAAGGAGCTGTGATAAAAAGGGCTGATCAATAACGGCGGGAGGAATGAGATTTTCAGGATCGAGCAGCGGAAGTATATCATTTGCAAGGACAGGATTAAGCGCATAGGCCCTGGTGTATACCTCATTTTCACGAAAAATAATCAAGCGTTCTTCCAGATTTAATATGCGCTCATGAATTTCCGAATAGGTATATGATCCGGAAAAAAAGGCGCTTATTTTTTCAAGGGTCGGATACGGCAACTCCGAAATTGCGGATAATATCAGCAAATCAAAGTTATCAAGACTTACAAGCAAACAGTACCGTATTTTCTTTTTCCTCAGGAAGTCGGTCAATTCTTCAACCAGCCGCTGCTTATTATACGGAGTTTTAACAGCCCCAAGATACAGACGAACCAGATCGAAGAAGTACTTATCGGAAAGTTGTAAAAGTGATTCCTGCCACTTTCTTATATTTTCAGAATTCATTTCTTTTCCTTAAAATAGCGCATGTTTATTCTAAATATACACAGATTCTGACAACTTGCAAAAAGAATGCTGCCGGCTGCCGCATTCTTTATTAAAATACCCCGGACGGTGATAGCTGCTACGCGGAATATTCCTCCTCGGTTTCTTCATTCCAGCGCAAGATTGCGTATTCATAACCCTGTTCAGCAAGAAATTTCTGTCTGTTCGCGGCAAAATCTTCTTCCACTGTCTGGGCAGTAATGATGGTATAAAAAACGAGTTTTTTTCTTTCGGCCTCAGAATTCTTCCAAGGCGCTGGGCTTCTTCCTGGCGGCTGCCAAAGGTTCCGGAAATTTGGATAGCCACGGAAGCGTCGGGCAAATCAATTGCAAAATTGGCTACCTTTGATACAACAATGGTTTTCAATTCACCTGAACGAAAAGACCCGTAAATCCGCTCGCGTTCTTCGGTCGGTGTTTTTCCCGTAATGATCGGTATATTTAAAGCGCCGGCAATTTCAGTCAGCTGGCGGATATACTGCCCTATGATTAATACTGAATCATTGCGGTGCTTCTTTAAAAGAGCGTTAATCACATTCTTTTTCCGTTCATTTTCGCTTGCAATACGGTATTTTTCCCGTGGGGACGCAACCGCATACTGCAGTTCCTGTTCCGGGTCCATATCGGTCCTTATTTCAATACAGCGCGCAGTCGCTATCCATCCCTGACCTTCGAGGTCCTTCCATGGAACATCATAGCGCTTCGGACCGACAAGGCTGAACACATCCCCTTCCCTCCCGTCTTCACGGACAAGCGTGGCTGTTAACCCGAGCCGGCGGACGGTCTGGAGTTCGGCAGTAATACGAAAAACAGGAGCAGGAAGCAAATGGACTTCGTCATAAATGATTAATCCCCAGGGCCGGTCCCTGAAAATTCTGAGGTGGGGAAAATCTTCCTCTTTTGAAGACCGCCAGGTGAGAATCTGGTAGGTCACAATAGTTACCGGTTTTAAATTTTTAGCGCCGCCGGTATATTCACCTATATCGTCCGGAGAAAGGTCTGTTTTGTCCAGCAATTCATTAATCCATTGATGGACCGCTACTATGTTGGTTGTAAGGATCAGCGTGTTTGTCTGTAAAAGAGACATAACATTCATACCTACAATCGTTTTTCCGGCGCCGCAGGGCAAGACAATTGTACCGAATCCTGTTCCGGGCCCCTTGTCGCCGACAAGAGCGTGGGCAGCTTCTTTCTGGTAATCCCGTATGGTAAGAGGTTTGCCGGTCAGGCATATATCCCTGAGTGAAAAAACCAGAGGCTCGCCGGCCCTGAGGGGGATTTCATCTTTTACCGGCCAGCCAAGATGAAGAAGCTCCTGTTTTACCGTTCCCCGGTTGAGCATCGCGAGCGAAAACCGTTTCTTTTCAGCGTCCGGAATCAGGTATTTTGCCATTTGTTTTGACGAGGCGATCTCCCTGAATATCTTCGTTGAGTCTGTCACCAGATAGATATATTCATCAGCAGCATCAGTATTCGGAGAATTTTCCCGCCGGTCCATAGCGACCATCCGAATTTTTCCGAACCGGTTTATTGTTTCGATAATCCACTGTTCTACAGCTCCGGGAACGGGAAAACGGACAAACCGGCGGAGAACAGCCATGATTTGTTCCGCGCCAAATCCGACACTGGCGGCATTCCATAGTGAAAGCGGGGTTATCCGGTATGTATGCAAATGCTCCGGCGATTTTTCAAGTTCAGCGAACGGAATAAGAGCGGCGCGGGCGTCTTCGGAACGGGGCGTATGGACATCGAGGAGGATTGTTCTGTCTCCCTGAACTATCAGCGGATTCAAAAAAGTATCCGTCATAACAAACTACTGCCCCGAGCCGATTTCACAAGAACAGGCATAACAGCGTGTTTTTTTACACATAAATCAAACAAAGCCCCCAAATCAATCTTCTTTCTGCTTATTATCTAAACAGGAAATGCCTTTTGAAATATTATCCATATTCCACCCTGAAGGATTCTGAAACACTCTGAGTCCGAATTCAGGCATTACAGCCAGCAGGTGGTCCACAATATCAGCCAGAATCCCTTCATACTTCACCCAGCGCGTATCCGAAGTGTACAGGTATAATTCCATGGGCAGCCCTTCCGCGCCGGTTTCCAGATAACGTACCATATGCGTCATCCCCTGATGCACATTCGGATTATCAACCAGATAGGCTTCAATGTAGGCGCGGAAGGTCCCGAGATTTGTCAAATGCCGTCCGGAAACATAGTCATGTTCCGGGACCCCGAGCTTCTTATTATGTTCTTCAATTTCCATTATCTTTGAGGCCAGATATGAAGACAGCAGCCGCAGGTCTGATAGTTTTTTAATATCATCCTCCGCCAGAAACCGGACGGAAGTCATATCAATATAAATTGAACGTTTTATTCTCCGGCCGCCGGAATCGCTCATGCCGCGCCAGTTTTTAAAACTGTCGGAAATCAGGGCATAAATCGGGATAGTCGTAATGGTTTTATCCCAATTCTGCACTTTAATGGACTGGAGCGTTATATCAATAACATAACCGTCCGCATTGTACTTGGGCATCTCTATCCAGTCGCCGATCCGTACCATGTCATTTGCAGAAAGCTGCATACTGGAAACGAAGCCGAGAATTGAATCCTTAAAGACCAGCATCAGAACGGCGCTCATGGCCCCGAGTCCGCTGAGAATACCGACAGGTGAAACATCCATAACAGCGGTAATAATCAGGATTATGGCAATGATATAAATGAAAATTTTTATCATTTGCAGATAACCCTTGATAGGCTTCTGCCTGGCCATTTCCCCGTTCGAAGCCTGATAAATTGTGTTTATACCGTCAAGAAAGGCCGCGAGTGTATAAGCTACATTTCCGAAAATATACGCGACAATACATCGTCTTATAAATTCGGTTACCATGTTTTCCACCGGCAAAAAAACCGGTATAATCAGATACACAATAATAGGAGTTATGAGCCGCGTAAGCCGGGAAAAAAAACCGCTCTGCTGCATATAGTCATCCCACTTGCCGCGGGTTTTTTCAACAGTCCTGCCGATAATTTTTCCGGAGATAAATCTGAAAAACTTCCCTGATATAAAAGCGAGGGCCGAAAGGCAGACAAGAGAAAGAATATAATTAATAATTCCCTGCGCCGATTCTGTAATTGAAAGATTAGTATACAAGGGAGCCATCCATCTTTCAAATAAATGAATGAGATTCATTACAGAATTACCTCCGGTTTATTTTCGGGATATGCCTTTGTCCGGCCTGCACACAAATTATTAAAATTTCTGATTGCTTATACCAATATACCCGATTCCCGAAAAAATCTCAATTTTTTCGGGGCAAAAGGAGAAAGATTTTATATAAATAGTAGAATGTAAATTTTTTTCCGGAAAATACCCGTATGAAAAACCGGAAAAGAGACCGATCTGTTTTACAGCTGTTTTACTGGTACATAATAAGGTACGGACGGGGGTCAAGACTGAGGACTTCTTCCGGAGTCATGAGAGGCTGATCATATATAGCGCCCTCAACCTTTGGCTCAAGAAAAAGCTTGAAGGACTTAAGCGGCATGTTTTCTGCATAGGCATTTGCCGCGTATGAATTTTTCTTCAGCGCGGGAGAGCCTATACCGTCCGCGCAGTGAATAAGCTGAACAAGCTCAAAATCCGTTTTTATCGCCGGCCTGTTGGCAATCATTTTCGGTTTAAACTGGTGGACCACAAGCATCCGCCGGCCCGGGAGTCCGTGTTCAACAAGATAGTCCTGCATCATTTTCTGGGCGGTATTTATTTCTTCCCCGGAAACCGAGCCGATTTCCTGCATCGGCTTTGTAGTCCGCCATTCAGGGTCCAGGGCCAGGTGTACATTGGAGTATTTTAAATACGGCAGCATTTTTTCCATCGAGCTTTCTACTGTATATTTACCGATCTGATGGTCCAGAAAAACATACCAGCCTCGGGCCTGGGCAAATTCAATATACTGTTTAATAACCCTGTCCGGGGTAATACCGATGTCACCTTCCGGCCAGCAGGTCCCGAAAATTATATAAAAGGCCGGGATAATTCCTCTTCTGCCATTTGCCACATCATATACCCGGACAAAATCATTCATTATGTTTTCTATTTCATCAATTGGATACTGACCGAGTATCCCCATGGTGCGCGCGCCCGGTTTTCCGTACAGGGCAAAAATATCGTTATTCAAAAGAACAGACTGGAGCCTCGGAGATTCCTTATTGCGTTCAACAAATTCTTCATAGGTGGGTACGGAAACCAGACTGGCTGCCCGGAGTTCCGCCATTTCCGCCGCGCCCTTCCATGTTAAGGCATAGGGGAAAAGCGGATTGAATCTGCTGCCCGACTTGTCTGTCCCGTCCATAATCATGGAATTTGTTTCGGCATATACCATTCCTCCCAGAGAAATGCACAGCAAAAGAAGAGGAAGAACCCGTATATTTTTCATCAAAGACTCCTGTATCTAGCTTATCGGTACGCTTCACGGCGCACTAAAGTAAAAGAGAAGAAGAATTTACTGTGTTTCAGCCGGGGCGGGATCAGCCGTTTTTTTCTGTTCTTCGAGGAGCGCGAGAATCTGCTTGAGAAGGTCTATGATTTGCTGGTCAGTCAGAGAAGAATCTTTTTTCTGCTTTGTATTTCCCGTGAGCACATTCAGTACATTTGATATTGAAGAATCGTCGTCCTGGTTTTGAAGCAGCTGAAGCAGAGCGCCGCTGTTTTCATCAGGATTGATAAGTGATAAAAGAGCCGCGGCATCGTCTGTGCCGGTTGTTTTTTTCTGCTCCTGCTTTTTTCCGGAATCGGCCTGCTGGGGCGAAGGTGTTATTTTCGGAGGTGACGGAGGGGCAACTGACGGAACCGCAGGAGGCGCAACCGGAGTTATGGCAGGCGGGGCAACAGGATTCGGGGGTATGTATCCGCTTTGGCCCCATATCCGGAAAAAAAAGCCGAATACAAAAACCGCCGCTAAAATGGTCTTTCCTTTCATACTGGCAATTATACCATACATACAGGAAACAGCAAGTTAGGCGCCGTTTTTTTGAAATGGCCGGAGAATAAATTCAAATGAAGCAGATGTAACATAATAATATATCCTATCGCCTATCAGGGCGGTGGACAAAAGCAATATAATAGATATAGTGTATGTTGACAGGAGGTAAATTCTTATGAAGAAACATATTATAGGAACTGTTCTTTTTATTTTCTTAATTTTAGCTCAAAATGCCTTTGCCCAAAGCGGCAGCTTCGGCAACAATCTGACCTGGAAATTTAACGGCGGGACGCTGACAATCAGCGGCACCGGGGAAATGCCTGATGTCATCTCTCTCGATAATCCGCCGTGGAATGCCCATAAACTCAACATTACCAGCGTGGTAATAGAAAACGGCATCACCGCCATCGGCAGGCATTCCTTCAACGGTTATAGTCATACCAACCTGCAATCCGTGACCATTGCCAATACCGTAACCAGAATCGGCTCCTGGGCCTTTGAGAATTGCAAAGCCTTAACGGCTGTCGTGATTCCCGACAGCGTCCTCGTCCTGGGCAACAGCGCCTTTTCCGGATGCAGCGCCCTTGCCTCCGTAACAATAGGCAGCGGCCTTACCAAAATCCTTGGGGAACCTTCCAGAAAAGCGGCTTGACCTCCATCACCATCCCCGAGGGGATTGTTGAAGTTGCGGATGGTTCTTTTACCGACTGCACCCGCTTAACTACTGTGTATTACAATGCCGCAAATGTGCTGGACCTGGTAATTACGGGCGATAAACCCTTTACAAACTGCAACGCCTTAAAAACCGTTATTTTCGGCGATACGGTACGGCGCATTCCCAATTTCCTCTTCTTTGGACAGAAGAGCGTACAAACGGTAACTATCGGGTCGGGGGTAACCCATATCGGTGAAAGCGCCTTTCATGCCTGTATCCAGTTATCATCCCTTACCCTCGGCAGCAATGTCGTCGAGATTGGAAGCAGGGCTTTTACGGCATGCAGCAGTTTGCGGGAAGTAACTATTCCCGATACTGTAACTATCATCAGGAACTCCGCCTTTGATAACTGCTCCAACCTTACTTCAATAACCATCGGAAGCGGAGTAAGCACAATATTTGCCGCGGCATTCCGCAATACCGCGATAACATCACTCACGATTCCTGAAAATGTTACTGAAATGTATGATGGGGTTTTCGCGGGCTGTACCCGGCTGCGAACCGTCTATTTCAACGCGGAAAATTGCGATAATTTTACCAGCTCCGGTATTTTTGCCAACTGCAGGGTATTGTCAACAGTTGTCTTCGGCGACCGGGTACGGCGGATACCGGCCAATGCTTTCAGCGGCGTAGGGGCTTTGGAAGAAATCACCATCGGCAGGCGTGTTACCGGCATTGGAAATTACGCGTTTGCTAACTGCAAAGATATAATGGAAATTACGATTAATGCCGCAAGGCCTCCGGCGCTTCACCACTCGGTATTTAGCAATGTGGACAAAAGCTTTATCACCCTCACTGTGCCTGCGGCTTCGCTCGCTGCTTACCAAAGCGCCGAAGGCTGGAAGGACTTTCAGATAAGTCAATAAATCAAAGTATTTATTGTATATAAAAGAAAAACAACGCAGGCCCGCGAACGAAGTGATCGTTCGCGGGCCTGCGTTCGGTTAGACCTTGCCTATATGCTGG
The DNA here is from genome assembly GCF_022376835.1 of Brucepastera parasyntrophica. GTDB lineage: Bacteria > Spirochaetota > Spirochaetia > Treponematales > Treponemataceae > Brucepastera > Brucepastera parasyntrophica. The sequence continues at coordinate 2,100,208 of NZ_CP084606.1, read as the reverse complement.
CAAGCGACTGTTCAACATGTTCAAGACGGGCAGTAAGCTGGGCGATTGTTTTTTCCAGCCTCTTTTTTTCTTTTTCAAGTTTGGTTTTCGGATCGTCATTTTCCTCTTTCCGGGAAAGATTTGTTTTTATGGTATCGGGACTGCGCTGGGAAAGGAACTGCTGTTCGGCGGCGGCCCTTTTTTCCGGGGTCTTCTGTGAAGCAACAATTTTCATTGCCTCGTACCCGAGAGAAGGATTAACATCCAGGGAACTCACTCTGACCATGGTCTTTGCAGCTGAACGCGGGAGGCATAAAATCCTGTCGATATAGTCTTCATAACGGATGCCGGCCTCCCTGCACAGCACATGGGCCCGCGTCAGGAGCTTCCCGAGCTCATTCATAAGCCGGCCGTTTTCCGCCAGATATTTGGAACGGATTTCTTCCGTAAGGGCTTTAAGTTCATCCGATTTTTCCACACCGATTTTATACAGCCCCTTCTTTTCCGCTTTTTCCAGCAAATCATGAAAACAGGCCCAAAAGGCCGCGGTATGGGCGCGGCCCGTATTGAGACCGCCGTTCAGTTCGCACTGGAGATGATGGGCATACTCATGTATGGCGGTATATATCAGCTGGTTTTCATCATCAAAATTCTTGTTGTGCAGAAGAATTTCATGAGTTTCGGGTTTGTACAGGCCGTTTACCTTGCGGCTCTTTTTGCCTGTCATTGTTATTGAAAATTCAAGCCCGGTATCTTCCAGTCCGAGCAGCATATCTTTTATCTGATCCTGATTCATACTATCCTTCCTTTTAAAATCGCAAAGCGGTCTTAAACCTTCCCTGAGTTACTTCAAATATAGTATAGCAGAAAATAATATACATTTCTGCTAGCTCCAAATCTTTGCGAGAATAACAGCAAGGCCCGCAACAGCGGCTGTTTCCGTCCTCAGAATTCTCGGCCCCATTGAACAAACCGTATAACCCGCGGAATAAAAAAGATTTCTCTCCGCGCCCGTCCAGCCCCGCTCGCTGCCAACCGCAAGGATAAGGGGCTTTGCTTCCGAAAGCGAGGGCAGCTTAAAATCATTAAGCGTGCAGACAGGAGAAACCGTATCGAGCAGAACAGGCACTGCTTCCGCGAAACGTTCCGCGATGCCGCCGGTTACTCCGGCTACTGACGGAAAAACTTCGCATTCAGGCAGGGCGGTAAACCCGGACTGCATCGCTCCCTCAATCAGGGTTGTGCGTACCGCGTCGGTATTGAATAAATGTGACTCACGATAGGATTTTTCACCGAGTTCCGTCCCGGTCAAATATACGGCGGAAACACCGAGACTGGAAACATCGCGGAGCAGCCGTTTGAGCTGGATGGGCCGGGGAATCCCGATTACGAGAATTACCGGATACAGCGGACGGCAGGGCTGCTCGGATATAAATTCGAATGTCAATCCCTTTTCATCAAACTCCGTAATCCGGGCAGTTCCGGAGTCGCCGTTGACCTTTCCCGCAAAAAAAGAATCCCCCGCGTTTTTTTTCAGAATTTTTTTTATATGCTGATAACGCTCGTCATTCCGCGGAAAAAAAGGAATATCTTCAAACAAAATGATATTCATATCCAGACTATACTCCTTTAAGTTAGGTTTCTGATATAAAGAATTAACTAGTTCTTTATATCAGAAACTCTTATAATCGGAAATAGTCAAATAATCTGGATTATTTGACTATATATCAGATACGTTTGACTTTTAACACCGGCGGTAATACAATTTATATATGAAGCATTCACACAGCATTGTTCAATCCGCACAGATTGTTATTACCGAAGTCCTCGGTCTGAAAAAAGGGGAACAGTTTTTAATTCTCACCAACAGTGAAAAAGATGTACATCAAATAAGCAAAGCCCTGTATGACGCGGCCCTGAAAATCGGCGCGGAAGCAACCATTGTAATACAGCCGGAAAAAACCCAGCTCGATTTTGCCAACCAGTGCGCGCTTGCCGCCTTTGGCTCAAATCCGGAAGTCTGTGCTTCAATTTCGGGCAACAAGATGGGGAAAGACCGCGAGCATATCGGCAAACCTTTTATCGGAGCAGATGGACGGAAAATCGATCATATTTTCCATTATCTGATGGATGAGAAAAAAACGCTCAGGGCAATCTGGACTCCCGGAATTACGGTGGACATGTTCCGGCGGACCGCCGGCATAAATTACAAACAATTGCAAAGACGGTGTGCGGCTATCTGCGAAGCAATGACCGGCGCTGAATCCATCAGGGTAACGGCTCCCGGAGGAACCGACATAACGGTACCGGTTACCGGCCGCCTCCCCATGAGCGATGACGGTAATTTTACCGAAGGCGGGAGCGGAGGAAATATCCCGGCGGGGGAAGTTTTTATCAGCCCGCTTCCCGGAAAAAGCGAAGGGGTTATTGTGTTTGACGGATCAATCAGCCTTAACAGCGGAGATATAATAACAAAAACACCGGTGAAGGTAGTCTTCGAGCAGGGCTATATTACCGGAATAAGCGGGGGAAAGGAAGCCGAACTGCTCCGCAATTCAATTGAAGAAGGTGAAAAAAAAGCCAGGGAATTTGAAGCGGAAGGAAAGCTCGGGAAAGGCGAAGGCGAGTCATACGCGGAAAACGCCAGGGGACTCGGAGAACTCGGCATCGGTCTGAACCCGGCCGCGAAAATCAGCGGAAATATGCTGGAAGATGAAAAGGCTTTTCATACCTGTCATTTTGCCATAGGCAGCAACTATGATAACGACGCGGAAGCAATGATTCATCTGGACTGCCTGGTCCGGAACCCGACAATTACGGTAAACCACCCGAACGGTAAAAATATTGTAATCGAAAAAAACGGCGTCCTTGCCGCACCCTTTGGAGATATTTTATGACAGACAGAAAATCATCCGGTCCCGCAGCATCAGCCGAACTGGTAGCCATGCAGCGTTCCTTTTTTAACAGCGGTGCGACAAGGCCTGTTTCATTCAGAATTGAAAATCTGAAAAAACTGTACAATGCGCTGACCGCATACGAACCTCAGATTCTGGAAGCGCTCCGGACAGATCTCGGGAAATCCGATTTTGAATCCTTCTCAACGGAAATCCTGATTTTATCGACGGAAATAAAACAGATGATAAAAAATGTTTCCCGCTGGACAAAGGCCTCAAAAAGGAGTGCGGGGCTGCTCAACTTTCCGTCAAAGGCAAAGGTATATCATGATCCGCATGGAGTATGCCTTATCATGTCGCCGTGGAATTATCCCCTCCAGCTGACCCTTACCCCGCTTGCCGGCGCGATCGCCGCGGGCAATACAGCGATCATAAAACCGTCGGCGTATTCAGCGGCCACCTCCCAGGTCCTTATAGACCTTATCGGAAAAACCTTTCCTCCGGAATATATAGCCGCGGTCGGAGGAGGCAGGGACGTTAATCAGGACCTGCTTAAACAGCACTTTGATTATATCTTTTTTACCGGCAGCACTACCGTGGGAAAATTTGTAATGGAAAGCGCCGCGAAATTCCCGACGCCGGTTACTCTGGAACTGGGAGGGAAAAGCCCCTGTATTATCGGCAAAACCGCGAATATTGATCTTTCCGCGAAACGGGCGGCATGGGGGAAATGCATCAATTCCGGACAGACCTGCATTGCCCCTGATTATTTCCTCGTACATGAAGATATTCAGGATACCTTTATTTCAAAGGTGCAGGAATATATTGAAAAGTTTTACGGCGCGGAGCCGCACAAAAACCCTGAATTCCCGCATATTATTAACCGGAACCATTTTGACAGGCTTACCGGACTTATCGATGACGCCCGGAAAACCCATACGGTTACCGGAGGACGTTCCGATCCCGACACCCTGCGCATTGAACCGGCAATTATAAAAGGGACTTCCTGGACGGACAAGGTTATGGAAGAAGAAATATTCGGGCCGGTCATCCCCATCCTTACATGGAATGATGAAGACGCAATAATCAATACTATCCTCCAGCGTCCGCGGCCGCTTGCCCTGTATATTTTTACGACAGACAAAAAACAGGCAAAAAGATTCCTGAACCTGATACCCTTCGGAGGCGGCTGTATAAATGACACGGTCATGCATATAGCCTCGCATTCACTACCCTTCGGCGGAACAGGTGAAAGCGGCATCGGAAGCTATCACGGCAAAACCAGCTTTGAAACCTTTTCACGGATGAAGCCTGTTATCGAAAAATCCCTGAGACTCGATGTGCCGCTGCGTTACGCGCCGTTTGCCGGCAAATATAAAAAGTTCAGGAAGTTTTTTTAGCAGACAGAGAAAGAGGGTATTTACCGTCCCGGTTTTTACACATCATAATGTGTGAAATATGGAATTTCTACACATAAGCATGTGTAAACAGAGACAAATTCTGCACACCAAAATATACAGAGTATAAGTTTTACACAATATGATGTGTAAAACTTATATTTCTTACACATTGCTATGTGTAAGAATCCTCTTCCTGTCCCGGAACAGGAAGGCATACATGGGACAGGCTTGTCAAAAACACTGCCAGCCCTTGTTGTCTATTCCTTCGACCCATTTCGCGGCCCAGGCTTTTGCGTCGGAAAGATTGTGATCCCGGTAATTCCCGCACATTACGGGATCAACGCCGGGGACCTCTTCTGTCTCCGGCCAGGCGGCCACCTTTACCAGAACATTCCTTATTTTTTCCGCGATATATTCTTCATCCCGGCCGCCGAAAACGGTAAAATAAAAACCGGTCCTGCATCCCATGGGAGAAAGATCAATAACCCCGTCGATTTCATCCCGGATATATTCCGCCATCAGATGTTCAAGTGTATGGATACCTCCGGTAGTCATGAACTCTTCGTTGGGCTGGCAAAACCGTATATCAAACTTGGTAACAATGTCTCCATTCGGTCCGGTTTTTTTTCCCGCCAGACGGACATAGGGCGCCCTGACCTTGGTATGGTCGAGCGCAAAACTTTCAACATTCCTGGATTCTTTCATTTCTGTTCCTCCTTCAATCCTTCCGCAATTGCCATTACTACATGGGCGCTTATGTCCGAGGCAAACCGGGAAAAACTTTCATAGGACATATTCGCGTTTTCCCCCGCGAGATCGGAAACACAGCGGAGAATAACAAAAGGCACACTGTTTACACTGCATACCTGTGCGATCGCGGCGCCCTCCATTTCAACACAGGCAGGGTGAAACAGATCAATTATTTTATTCCTGGTGTCGGCGGCCGAAACAAAAACATCCCCGGAAGCGATGCGCCCTTCAATAATCTTCGGTGAAGTCCCTTCCGGTAACCGCATATGGGCCCTGCAAGATTCCGAATCCATCACTTTCCCGAATGCGGACAGAGCGGCTTTTCTCAGGAAAGCATCCGCCGTGAAAAATGGTGAACCGGTCCCCGGTACCTGGCCCGGTTTATAACCGAAAAAGACGGCATCAACATCATGCTGCACAGCATCCGCAGAAACAATCATATCGAGTACGGCAAGACCCGCCGCAAGCCCTCCCGCCGATCCCGTATTGATAATATAATCAGGATTAAAATTGAGGATCAGGGTCTGGGTACAGATCGCAGCGTTCACCTTGCCGATCCCGCTGAGAACGACAACAGCGGGACACCCGCGCAGATTCCCCTCAAAAAACTCAAAAGCACCCGCTTTCCGTTTCCTGGCGGCCCCTTCCGGCCCGGAAAGGGCCTTGACCAGTAAATCAACTTCCTGTTTCTCCGCCCCGATTATTCCCAGTTTCATTTATCGGTATCCTCTCTAAAGTCAATGCCTTTCAGACAGCTTCCTCTGAAAAACACATATAATACTGCTTATCTGAAAGTATATAGCCACTGAAGCACAAGTATCAACCGGACAGCCCGCCTTATTTTCACAAAGTAAAAACCCGGAAAACCGGCCCGTGTTTAGTTCGAAATCTGAATTTTTGGTATATACGAGTAAACAAAAAGCTGTTATACTTAGCATACTATGATTGAATCGTGTACTGACTTTGTTCTTCAGGAAATTATAGAAAACGAACACATAACAACCTACTTTCAGCCCATTGTAAGCATGAAAACGGGAACCATTTTTGCCTATGAAGCCCTGGTGCGCGGCGTGGTCCCTGAAACCGATACCCTGATCCAGCCCGCGCAGCTTTTTGAAAGGGCGGAAAAAGAAACCGTATCCGTCGAACTGGACAGACTCTGCCAGAAAAAAGCTCTTGAAACATTCAGTACATTCAAAAACAAATCAACCGCACTCATGTTCATGAATATTAACACGGCAATAATCAGTTCCAGTGATACGGAAAGGCCCCACATCAACATTATGACCAACAAAATGGGCTTTGACCCCCATTATATAGGTCTTGAACTGATTGAGTCCCGGGCCCAGTCCGTCATGGATCTGATAAACTTTGTAAACCATTACAGGGATTCGGGCTTTCTGATTGTTATCGATGACTTCGGCTGCGAACACTCAAATCTCGAACGGCTTATTCAAATCCATCCCGATATTATAAAGATTGACCGCAATATCATTTCAGGGATCGCCCATGACAGTTACCGGCAGTCCATTCTGAAGTCAATCCATTTGCTTGCGGAAATGACAGGTTCCCTCTGTCTTGCCGAAGGCGTTGAAACCCTTGAAGAAATCGAAACCTGTCATTTGCTGGGAGTCGATCTTTTTCAGGGTTTCGCGATAGCGAAACCGTCTCCGAATCTGCAAAAGCTGGAAGAAAAAACCCTGGAAACAATAGACGAAATGCGGTCTTATATTCATAAATCATCTCTCGCCTCGCTGCGTTCAAAGCGGAGGCTTACCGGAGATGTAAAAATCCTCGCGGACTGGCTCGTTAAGCAGATAAATCCGGACAATTTTGATTCAATGAAACAGGTTTTCCAGGAGTTTATTGCCATAAATCCCGAAATCGAATGTATTTATCTTCTGGACGCCCAGGGGACCCAGCTTTCGGAAACAATTTTTTCATCATTTTTCTCATTAAAATCGCTGCCCTGCATTTTTTCTCCGGCAAAAAAAGGTTCCAACCACTCCCTGAAAGCCTATTACATCTGCTTCGAAGCCCTTGGTGTGCAGCAATATCTTACCGATGTATACCTGTCTCTGGCTTCGGGAAATCTGTGCCGGACCTTTTCCGTAAAAATGGAACATCCGGAGCGGGAGTATATTCTGTGCATAGACTTCCTTGAAGAAGCAATCAGAACAGCATCGGGTGAAATATCTTGATGCAATAGAAAAATGGCAGCGGGAAAATGAGAAAGAAGATTTCTATAAATTAATTGCTGAATATGAGAAAGAAAGTTTAGAAATATATATAGAAACGATAAATAAAGATATAACATGGAAATAAAATACTCCGCTTCAGAGCAGTCAGCTCGAAGAGCTGCAGACCTTTGGTCTGGGGTATTCGCAGGTCGCGGTAGCGGCCATTACATACCTTACAGAACCAGCCGCAGGCTGATTAAGCCTTCGCCGCGAATAAACAAACCGCAGTGCATCTGACAACATGTTTACGCTGCGACGTCAGCAGGCGGCAGGGTTAACCGGAGATCAGGCCGATACGATAGTCCATCGTATCGGCTATCGTATCACTATACGATAGAAGGCGCACATATTCCGGGACAGATTTCGGGATCAGGATTTTATCCGGCGGAATCAGTCTGCGGGCCGTAGTAATCCTGCCACTCGCCCACCGGCCTTCCGGCTTCGCGTAAGATGGCGTCGCAGTGTCCGACATGATATTGAATATGGCGGATCTGCATAAAGACCGCGTCAAGATTTATGATTTCCCCGTATATCGCGGAAGGCTGCGCGAGCCAGGGATCATCTTTTCCCGCGAAGAAAGCTTCCGCCTGTTTTTTCGCCTCCGCGCAATATTCCTTCATTTCCTGCCGCGTAATCAAATCTTCAGGAATACCCTCGAGTTCGGGATACACCTTTCTGTCCGGGAAGGGTTCATTAAAGGGAAGGTCTCCGTCCCTCATCCAGAAAAATATCCCGGCGATTGTATGCAATAACTGCTGCCAGAATAAAAAACCGGCCTTTGAGGTATTCCATAAATCGTCAGGACAGTTTTCAACATGATATTCCAGCATGGCAAAAGAAGCTCCAAGCTGCCTCCGGGCAGAATCAAGGAGTTTTGTATCAGGCATCACGCGGCCTCCTCAAAAAATTAAATTGTTTGACAATACTGCGCTACGGCATCAACTATTTTCCGGAGATTGTCATGGACCCGGGGATATATCTTTTCAACGGTTTCGGTCTGGTTATTAAGAATAGCCTGTTCCAGTTCCCGGGCGTCTTCAGGCAAATCCCTCGCGCCTATACAGCCGGCCGTTCCTATAAGAGAATGGGCCGCTATTCTGAAATCGTTTTTATTCCCGGAAACCTTCGCCGTTTCAAGTTTTTCCAGCATCCCTTCACTGGTCTGATTGAAAATTTCCAGCATTTTTTTCAGGTTTTCCAGGGAACCGGTACATTCTATACCCTTCGCGCGGTCGAGTCCGTATATCCATTCAGGTTTAGCGGAAGCGTTTTTTTCGTTTCCGGCGCCGGGATCGTCATGGGTATACACTTTTTTTTCAGCGGGCAGCCATTTTTTCAGGCAGGCGGAAAAAGTTTCAAAAACAAGCGGTTTGGCCAAGACATCCTGCACTCCGGCATCCAGGAATTCATTTCTGCTTTCCCCGCCCGCGTTTGCCGTTAACATAATAACGGGAATCTTTGCGTATTCAGGCTGGCTCTTTATATGCCTGACCGCCTGGACCCCGTCCATTTCGGGCATAATGTGGTCCATCAGAATAAGGTCGTATCTGTTCTTCCTGATTTTTTCCAGGGCGTCCCTGCCGTTAATCGCTTCGTCTGTATGTATGTTCAGGATCTGAAGGAATTCCTCGGCAAGTTTCCGGTTTAAAATATTGTCGTCCACAACGAGTATCCTGGTATCTTTTGCCCGGAAATACACCGGAAGGACCTGAGGTGTTCCCGGTGTATCCTTATCGGTTATGTTGAAATCAACGTGTTCGCCGCGCATAAACTGCGCAAATGTGGAAACAAGCAAAGGCTTAAATAAAAAGTCGATACCGGATCTGTTTTCCTTTTCAAAAAGGTCCGAATCGAGAAGCATGCCCAGCCACCGGACTTTTTTGTACGTTTGCGCGAATTCCCTGGCAATTTCATACCCGGTACTGTACTCAAAAATAACATGGGTCCATTTAAATGGCGCGGCCGCCAGTTTTTCCCGGAAGATATTTCCGTCGGAACATATTTCAGCTGATATACCCGCGTATTCAGCCATCGAGAAAATCGACTGCAGCACCGGTTCACACCGGTCAAAGACAAGAAGGGACAGAGGTTCTGAGTTTTTCACAAATGAAAAATCGGCCAGCGGAGGAGATCCGGGAACAGCCTGCTGTTTTACGTCTGCGGTAAAAACTGACCCGCTCCCCGCGGAGCTTTCAAGAGAGATGGTCCCGTCCATCAATTGGGCAAGACCCTGGGAGATTGAAAGGCCAAGACCGGTACCCTCCACCGGAGACGCATTTTCCTTTTCAATACGCATAAAACGGCGGAAAAGGTTCGCCTGCTTTTCTTCAGGAATACCTATTCCCGTATCCTGAATCCTGAAAATAAGGGTAATTCCGCCGCTGCCGCGGCTATTATTTTTGCAGGAGACGGACAGACTTACACCGCCTGTCGGTGTAAATTTGACCGCATTATTTAAAAGGTTTATAAGAATCTGTTTAAGACGGATGCTGTCGCCAATCAGAAAGACAGGGATTGAAGGACATATATCGGCGGTAACATACAGTTCTTTTTCCGTCGCGGCGACCACAATAAAATTGATAACATCCTGAATGAGATCAGTCAGGTTATACTCGGCCGGCGACAGTTCAATACGGTTGGCTTCAATCCGGGAAAAATCAAGAATATCGGTAATGATCGACATGAGATGGTTTGCCGACGATCTGATATGAGTTACATATTTGCGCTGGAGCGGCGACAGTTCCGTGAAAGAAATAAGTTCATTCATTCCGAGGACCGCATTCAGGGGCGTGCGGAGTTCATGTGTCATATTGGCCAGAAAGGCCGACTTTTCCCTGACTGCCGATTCGGCATGCTCCCTCGCTTCTACCAGATCGGTAATATTTGAAGCCATAATTACTGTCCCGAAATTTTCATCATGATAATTCAGATTGTCAATCTGGTAATTCAGAACGGAATCCCTTCCGTTCTGTTTTATGCAGATAGTATCCCGGTACGTTGTATCGATCCTTTCCAGCATATTTTCCCTGGAAAAACGCGCGGTCTTTTTCTCCCTGCGGAAAACGGTTTCCGCGGGCTGTCCGACCAGATTCCGCCAGTCTCCGTGCCCGAACATGGAAGCCATTGTCTGAGAAACGAATTCCAGATTTCCTCCGGGATCAATAATGGCCATCAAATCCGAGGAGGAATCCATCAGGGATTCCAGAATAGCCTGCGGCTTTATTTCCCTTGTAATATCCATTATAGTCAGCAGATAAGCGAAAATTCCGGAATCCGACTGTATGCACCTGAGATATTCGTAATACCAGCGGACACCGGTTTCGGGGTTATGGACATGCACGACTTCCCGGGCAGGTTCCCCTGTAAGAATTGCTTTTGCCAGCATTTTCTCGACCGGCTGTACATCGATCGAAAGCTGGTCAACGCGAAGGCCGGTAAGGTCCCTCCACGAATCATAACCGCAGTATTTTGCAATTGATTCACTGGCAAGCGTAATCCGCATCATCCTGTCAAAGACAAGTACGCCGCCCGGAAAGGAAGACATGAGAGTACCCAGAATATGTCCGGGAAAATACGTTTCAGTAACATCGGATATGATAAGGCCCCGGAATCCGTCCGGTCCGGCGAAATTCCCGGCCCTGATATGAAACCATTTAAACTGTCCGGTTTCCTCAATTTCCACTGAATAGGTTTCGGCAAGTTTTTGCTGCTGTCCCAGTTTTCCGATACAGGTTTGCATAAGCCGTTTTATGGCCGGTATGGGAATCAGTTCATATATATTCCGCCCCGCCGCTTCCAGTTTTTCATCACCGCACAGTAATCTGCAGGCTTCCCGGTTTATCTGCCGGATTGTATCCGCTGAATCAATTATCAGCAAACCGTCAGAGGCAAGTTCAACGAGGGACCCGGCAAATGAAGAAAAGGCGGAATCCATATATTTATAACTGCTGTCCATAGTATGTATTATATTACCGGGACGGGACCTTTGTACAGAATAAAGACAGGATGCACACCGTTTATACCGGCAAAGACCGCGGAATATTGCGGAAAACCGCATTGTCTGAAAAAACTTGTTGCGCCGGCCGGAATAATGGAATACACTGTAAAAGGATGCAGCATTAAGCTTTACGATCAGGCACAGCCGTTTTCCTCCTTGCGGCTGTGCTTTTATAGTGAAATTATTTCACTATTTCCGATTCTACATGTTTCTGATAAAAAGAATTGGCTAATTCTTTTTATCAGAAACGTAACTTAAAGGAGTATATCTCAAGACCGGCCGGAAATATCCCGAAATACAGTTTTCCCTTATCAGACAGGTCCATTGATGAAATAGATTTTTCACTATAATCTGTTCATATGATAAATAACACTTTTACACTGACAGTTTCCTGCGCGGACCAGCCGGGACTTATCGCCTCTATTACGGGCGGTGTTTTCAGAATGGGCGGAAATGTTCTCAATCTGGCCCAGTATACGGCGACAGATATTAATATGTTTTTCTGCCGGATTGTGTTTAACGGAAACCCGTCTTTCACGGAAGAAATTTTCAGGGCTGAATTTGAAAAGATAGCGGAACAGTTTGCCATGGACTGGCGGCTCTTTAATAATAATAACAAGGCCAGAATGGGCATTCTTGTATCAAAACCCAGCCACTGTCTTTATGAAATTCTCCTGAAACATGCGGACGATGAACTTGACTGTGAAATCCCTGTTATTATTTCAAACCATCCGGACCTTGCCCATATTGCGTCATCATTTCATATACCTTTTTTCCAGATTGATACTGCCAGGGGCAAGGCTGAATATGAAAAAGATGTAAATGATATTCTTGCCCGGTATAATGTTGACCTGGTTGTCCTTGCCCGGTATATGCAGATAATGAGTCCGGAGTTCTGCAAGCACTGGGACAAGCGCCTGATCAATATCCACCACGGGTTTCTGCCCGCTTTCAAAGGTGCGAAGCCGTACCACCAGGCCTGGGAAAAGGGTGTAAAGATCATAGGAGCAACAGCCCATTTTGCCACTGAAGACCTTGATCAGGGGCCGATAATTTTCCAGGACGTTATCCGCATTACCGATATGTGCTCGGTTGACGAATTCATCAGAATGGGAAAGGATGTTGAGCGCCGCGTCCTTGTCGAGGCGATCCGGCGTTATCTGAACCACAGTATCTTTCTGTACAATAAAAGAACCTTCATTATTGAATGACAGGACTTAAACCTTACACATAACAATGTGTAAGGTTTATCCGGCGTCCGGGGTTTTTACACACTGCTATGTGTAAAAACCGGACAGGCCGGGCATGGTCCGAAAACAATAAAGGTTTCTTCCGCGTCTTATGCCAGAACGGCTTTCAGGACAAGCAGCATAATGGCAAGCCATACAAATATTACCGGAAGCGCATAATACCATTTCTTCGGTCTGCCGTTTTCCCATAAACCCTCGGATTCCTTCCTGCATTCCGCGAACAATTCCCGTGGGATAAACTTTACCGTAAGGGCAATCAGCAGGGGAGCAGAATGAGATCATCAAGATAGCCGAGTACAGGAATGAAGTCAGGAATAAGATCAACCGGCGATAACGCGTATACCACAGTAAGCGCGGCAAAAATTTTCGCGGGCAGCGGGGTTTCTTTTTTTTTCAGCGCAAATAAAATACTCCGCCGCAGAGCAGCGGAGTATTTTTCTCTCCCGTGGAATTGGTCTCGGGTTTAACACCGTGGAACCTACAAAAACAAACGTTTTTATAGGTTGTTATTAAAACCGCCGCAAAACAGTGGGGTATTATAAACCCTCGCCTCGAATAAATACGGCGGGAATATCCGTTTTAAGCTGTTTCGCCCGTTCCCTGAGTTTTATACGCAGCCCCCGCATTAACATATAATAAAATTGATAACATCCATCAGCCGGAAGGTTCCATGCCGGGCGGATAATGGTTCCGTTCTTTTCGGGTGTTTTTCAGTTCACCTGTATAAAATCAAAGACGGCCATTGTTTTTACTTCGTCCGGCATATCCTGGAGCCTGTATGGAATTATATGGTAAACACCTTTTATTTTTTCATCCAGCCACGAGATATTTATTTCAACCATATCTCCGGAAACGGCGGGAAGCAGGTAAAGGACCGGATAATATACCGAATAATTTGGAGTATAATACATTACGATTATATCCGCATCGGTTTTTCTGCATCTGAAAGTATATTTTTGCTGTATCCGGGCTTCCTTTGTATCGTTAATGATGAACGGAGTATTATCAAATTTTTCCACGAAAACTTTTATGGCGGGAGGCACTTCAAGCTGTTTTTTTACAAGCTCCAAACCACCCGACATGACCGTAAATTCCCAGGTTCCGCCGTCATCGAGCCAGAATTTATTTTCAAATTCCGCGTTTGAATAAAACCCGAACAGATTTTCAGGTTCGTCAAAAGCGTACATTTCATTCAGGCTTATGTCCTTTTCATAACTGCCGAGACTGTTTTTTGCAATGAGCCTGAGGCTGCCATGGAATTGGATATCTTTTTCAAGAAAAATATCCACACCGGGATAAGAAGAGGAAAGCTGTATATCGTTTTTTTCAACAGGACGGTAAATCGGACCGGCGCCGTCAAGATCGGTTATCCTGTTATTAATAACCGGCACAGTATACTCATCTGTAACGCTGCAGTTTGTAAGCCATATCAATTCCTGAAAATCAGCCGGCGTCAGGGGGATTCCGCCCATATTGAAAATTCCGGATTTTTCAGGGCTCATAGCCTCACCGTATTCCGGAGAAACAGGAGCCTGTTTTTTGGCGCCGCATGAAATACAGAAAAAAGCGGCAAGAATCAGGAGCCATTTTTGCATCCGCTCCCTCCTAAAACAATGATATCAGGTCTCTGCAGTAAAGCATGTTCGGAATGACCTGCATATTTTTCCGCCTGTTCTTTTCCGCAAACCGGATATTTTACACATTAGTATGTGTAAGAATAAAGAAAGCCCTCAGACGAATAAAAAAGCCCGGAGCATTTCCGGGCTTTTCCTCTAAATGATTTTCTCAAGGGCGCCTACAATTTCGGAATCGTAAATGTTGGGCATTTCCCTGAGCTTTTCAAAGGCCGATTCCTTATCGTTTATATCATGATACACACGCTTTGAAACAAGCGCGATGTATGATTCGGCGACGCGGAGAAGCCGCGCGACATACGGAATATCTGAACCGGTAAGTCCGTCAGGATACCCTGATCCGTCCATATTTTCATGGTGCATAAACACGCCGTCAATGAAAACATGCTTGAACCGTTCAGGAACAAAGGTCAGCCTTTCAACCGCGTATCTGACATGGTTGCGGATTTCATTTTTCTGGTCCTGGTTCAGTTTCTTTTCATAATGCAGATTCGGGTTTACGCCCAGGAAACCTATATCATAGACCAGAGCGACCGAGTAATAAACCATCGCTTCATACTGGCTCGCGCCCATTTCAATGGCCAGCTTATATACCAATTCGGCGACATTTTTCGAATTGTTTTTTCTGCCGGTAACATAATCAATTTGTGTACCAACCTCACGGCAGGTCTGAATGAGGGCGTCAAATTCCTGTTTTTCTTCTTCCGTTTCGGATTCCGGCGGAATGTCTGTTCTCGTGTTGCTTCCCTCGACAACTTTCAGGTTTTCTTCACCGGATCCCGGAGGAGGAGGCAGGGACTCAATACCCGGAGACGCGAGGGACTGCCGGGCCGGAACCTGGAAGGCAATTTTCAGCGCCTCAACAATTTTCGCGTTCTGCTGTTTTGCGTGCCGCGAGGACACAATCAGATGGATGATAAAAATTATAAAGCCAACCAGAAGGGCAACGCAAAAGCCTATGATCAGCGTAAACAGCAGCTGGTTGTTTTTTGTTGTGGTTTTCTGGTCTTCTATATATTGCGATACGGTACCGTCCGTTTCCTTAATCGCGGTAATCAACTCATTTTTCAGTTCTTCATTTCTGTCGTTTGTTCTTGAGTCGACTTCATCAAGAGCATTTTTAAATATACTCCTAACCTCTTCCGCGCTGAGGCCGGCAGGCGGCGACACATAGGCGCTTGCGGGATCGGAACCCCAGGTTGTGTCCTGCATTTCCTGAGTATTGATAACATTTACGGTCCGCCGGATCCGTTCGCTCCCGACATAGGGATACTCGATCAGTTTTTCCTTGAACTTGGCAAAGGCCGTATAATTTCTTGTGTCGCGGATTTGCGTAAGGTATGTATAATAGATCAATTCGGCGGCGACAACCACATTTCCCGGAACTGTTGATTCAGTATAAAAGGACAGAACATTATTGATATACGTGAACGCCCTTTCATAGTTCCCTTCGGAAAACTGGTTATTTGCGGCCTGCATATATCTTGTTACCAGTTCATCTTCGGCAAAAACCGATACGGAAACAAATAAACAGACAAGTACACACAGAAAGCTCTTCATTTTATTATTCATAATTTCCTACTCCAAAGGCTACGGAAAGCCTTGCATCATTTCTGAATCCATCACTATTGTGGATTATAATGGTATCCCTGAGTCCAAATTGGAAATGTATATTAAAGTTCTGCAATTGTGTGAGTACAAATGTTATCGACGCCTCGAGTCCCATTGCAAAATTAATATCATCATTAAGAAGGTGCTGCGGGTAATAATCCGCGGCCAGCTTGAATTGCCCCGATTCGCCGAGCTTTACTTTATGAAGGCCGAGACCAATAACGGGAGACATAAACATCCGCCCTTCAACCGTATCGTTTACAGTAGTATCCAGCCCGAAAACCGCGTATCCGGCACGGAGGAAAATATTTTTGCTTACCTTGTTGAAAGCTATTGTCAGGACCCCGCTCGCCGACCAGTTAAAGGAATCGTCCGAGCCCAGGAAGGTGAGGACCATTGCGTCCCCGTAAATTTCGCCGCCAAAGGTCAGGAAATCATTATGGTAATACACCGATCCGTTCGCGCTGAGACCGTACTTGAAATGGTGACCATTCGTATCATACAGATAATTAATATTTGCGAGTCCGATCATGAAATCCCAGGTTACGGTGCGGTATTGCTGGTTAAAATTCTGGTCCAGATAAATCCTCTGTCCGGACGTTGTATTGGTAACAGTTTTATAGGTTTTACTGGCTTCCTGCCGGATTTTCGTTTCTTCGGCCTGCTGCCTGAATGACTCGATCGCGGCCCGTTCCGCTTCACGTTTCGCTATTTCATCCCGCCGTGAAATAGCGGACGCTATTGACTGATAGAGTTCAACCGCTTCCTGATTATCCAGATTATTGTCTATGACGGAAAGCGTCACATTCCTTGCCTGATCAAGTTCGTTCTGCAGAACAAGCTGCCTCGCTTTTTTCAGAACATATGATTCCACACGATAATACCAAGCGTTTTTTGTATATCTGGACAGTACGTCGGTTAAAACTTCAGGGGAACTCGCAAGAAAAGCATCATCAACCTGCCTGTATACGGCATCCGGCACCGCCGTTTGGGCAGAAACTGCCAGAGGCAGAAAAAATAATGATAGAAAAAGAAGGATAGACTTCTTCATTTAGTTCTCCATAATAAACAAATTTACATTATCCCATCTCTAATTTACTAAACCCGCCCTTTCAAGACAAGCCATATTAAGTAAATAAAAACACCAAACCACTGATTGAGAATAAATCTTTCATATGGTATACTTTTACCTATGAAAATACTTCCTTCAAATTCAGGGAAAACCTCAAAAAAACGGTCTTTTTTTATACCTTTCTTTATAATATCGGCAGTTTGTATCTGTTTCATTATAGTTTTTTTGCTGGTTTTTTCTCAAAGACGGTTATAGCCTTTTACAGGGTCCCGGGCCGCGTTCAGGAAGCTATAACGGAAATGGCTGCGGACTATTTTGAGGGGCAGAAAAAGGTATCCTTTCTCACTCTTGATAATACGCTGTCCCTGAAACAGAATCTGGATAAAAATAAAAAGATTTCCCTTCTTTTTGCCATTCAGGGGGAAGCGGCTTCTGAAATTGCGGCCCGGGTTAAAAAGCCGGACAGGAGCCAGTTTATGCTTATGCCGTCCGCGATACAGCGGGCAGGATTTTATAATGGGACAGGTTATGCGCTTCCGGTTATTTTAAATCATTTTGAAGTAGCCTATAATATACAAACCTTCCGCGAAAACGGAATAGCGGAACCGGAGACCATTTATGATTTGATTACCGCCGCAGAAAAAATAAAGAAGCCTTCTTTCCGTCCTGTTATCTGCGCGGGAGCAAAGGATTCTGATCTGCTGTTTCTTGTAGGCTCTCTGACGGAATCATACTGTACAGTCAGCGGCTGGCAGGCTCTTGTTGCAGCAATGAAACAGGATACGGCTTTTACGGACCTGCTGGATCTGCAGTTATCGGTACAGAATACGGATATCGGCAGTCTGAGGGACGTTCTTGATTTACTTATCCAGCTCAAAAATAATAATATCCTGCACCCTGAATGGCTTCGCATTAATGACAGGGCTGTGGAAGGCCTCATGGGCGATAACCTGGCGGACATTGTTTTTATGACCCTTCTGACCCACAGGAGTGTTCCCCAGCGTACAATTGAACGGTATACCGCGACAGCGGTGCCTCCCGCGGACAGGGATTCCCCGAGAGGAATTACCGCCCCGCCCATTATAGGGATGCTTCCTTCGCGGCGGGCAAATGCAAAGTCCCAGGATTTTTTATATTATCTTGTTAACCAGAACGGTCAAAAAAACTTTCCGAATTGAGCGGACTGGCCCCGGTCAATTCAAACGCCGAAGCGCCTGACAGGCAGGCTGATGATGTCCGGTATTACGCGGCAGCTTCGGAGCAGCCGCTTCCTGAAATAGGGATAGCCGCTTTTGCGGACCCCGCGAAACGGACACAGTTTGCCCAGATGATCCGCAATTATCTGCTAGCGGAAGGTTATGGGTACTGATTTTCCTGAATGCTAAAACAAAAAAGCCCTGCGGTTTTGCAGGGCTTTTTTATTATTTATCTGTTATTTTCTTTTTCCGTTATTTTTTCTGCGCCGTTTCTATATAGCCATTGGTACCCACACGGATAGCGTATCCCATCACTGGGTTGTTCGTGCCGTTGCCATAAACACGATCCCAGCAAGTTGCGGTGTAACCGGCGCCGCTATGCGCGCCGGCCTTTGTTCCTGTTATGGAGTTTTCCAGCACCCAGGTTGAGCTGTTCTTCCAGACGGCAACATTCATTTTATTGATACCCTGACTGCCTAACGGAATCTGATTTGCCGTTGGCAATACTGTTACTTCCCACGCACCGGTAAAGCGCTCTCCTTCAGAACCGGCAGGAGCGTTTGCCGAAGTGTCAACCTTATACGCATACTTTGGCTTTACGCAGGAAGTCGCATAGTAACCGATGTATGGAATCCAGTTATTATCGCTATCCTTCGCAACATCCAATGTAAGATTGGAACCAACAACACCGTATCCGTCAACTACGCATGTATCAAACCCGGAAGCATCGTACCGGCTCCTATACGCATACACCAAATCCAGATTAGACGGATCGTAAGCGGCAATATGAATACCACCGTCTTTATCCGCCATGATCTGACAATATTCCCCCGCATTTTCCATATCTGAGTCAAACACACGTTCCGGCGTAGACCAGCCTTCAGCGTTAACAGTACCATTGCGATTTGTTGTAGGCGTATCATTGTACGTATACCAAAGACATCTATTGGTAGCGTCATACCACACCGCGACAACAACATCGTCAATGGCAGCAGTCTCTGCAGAAATGGCTGCAATTGCCACATATTCACCCGCAATACGACCGGTGGCATTTCCCGCAATCATACTGACTGTTGCGTTGCGGTATACATACGGCAGCCCGGCAGTATCATAATCGGTAAAATTGCCAAAGTTGCCATATGTATTCGAATTGATATTCCCGTACTTGAATCGTATCTCATCGTTTATATTATCGTAATACGCGAGGTACACGTTTGTTGAAGTTCCGTGAACCGCCGTTGCGAAAACAGGAGACTTGATACGCTGCTTATCAAAAATAATGGTGCCTGAGGAATCCGTTTGCCCGATAGATTCCAATCTCAAAGAATTGGTATTCCCATATGATCCATTCTGTCCGGTCCCTGCGCGTCCCCAACGGCTCGTCATAAATTGGAATTTATCGGCCGAAGCAGAGTTAATGTCACCACCTGCGGCGCTGCCGTAAGAATAACCAAGCGTATCATACGTGAATTCGACTGAGGTGAAAAAGTCGTAACTTCCCATCCAATAATTCGAAGAATATTCCGTTCCGCCTACGGTACCGCCCATACTAAAATAAAGCGGACCATTCACAAAAGCAAATCCGATAGTCCCCGTAACAGGATTTATTTTCATTACCGGCTGCTCAATCATACCGCTTATTGGCCTTGCCGCCTCACTGTCGAACTGCCACACATCCAGCACAACATCATCCGTAAGCAGCAGATTATTATCGCCGTTCGACTGCTTGTTATATTCCGCGGTATTATCGTTACTGTTGTTCAGAAGGGATATTCCGTTTACCGTCAGGGGCAGCTCCCCTGATGTGAGATTTGCCGCCGGAATCGTAATGCCGCCGGTAATCTGTGTTACAGTAGAACCTGTCACTACCGCTCCACTAAGATTGAATCCATATATCGTAATTATTTCAGTCGAGTTCACCGGATAATACCCCAGAGCCGTCCTGTTATAGACTGAAGGATTATTGCTTTTTAGCGACGACAGACCGGTTTTAACAACAGTGATATAGGGTACAACGTCTACCGCATACCCGGGCACATTATTTTCCGCTTCAACCGCACTGTCATTTCTGACCTCTGAAGAAGCGTTGGCGACGGTTGGTCTGGAGTCTTCCGCTATTACCCGGACGCCGATATTTGCCGCTGCTACGCCTGTGACTTTAGAACTGTCCCAGTCAAGCTGCCAGGTAATGGAATGGCCGTCATGGGTAATGCCGTCAGGATCACTGAGCGTGAACAGCCAGCCGTTTGCATCCCAATGGGCCTCTTTTTGCGCGTCAGTCATGCTGTCAAAAATAGTTACCCATTTGCTGCCGGCGATATCATATTCGGCAAGCTTAGTATAATAATTATTGCTTCCTGTTGCGCTGTTAGTCCCATTTGCCGCAAATCCGAACTGGTTTTTATCGGAAGCTAGGCTGCTTCCCGCCGTAAAGGTAAAATTGTCAATCCGCATCCACAGGGCGCCGAGCCGCTGATTGTCGAAAGCGGAACCCCGTATGCTTATCTTTCCGGAAACAGCGGGGACCGTACCCAGCTCTATGTGTCCGTTGTCCTTCGAGTTATTGTACAGCGAGTTGTCCGTACTGCTCTTCCAGTAGAATCCATCTATAACCGCTACCGGGGCGTCAGTGTCGACAACATCCACGTGCACCGGCACATTCAACAGCGCCCACTGGCTGTCCGTACCGGGCGTAGTCTCATCCGTACTGTCCCATACCGAGAAGGTAAACAGCTTCAGGATATCATCCATGGCATCCATCGTACTTGCACTTATGACCACCGCATTCAGGTATGTCGCGTCTCCGCCCACCATCAGCGGGGTAAAGCTCTGCAGCGATGCCTCAGTTCCCGTCACCGGACTCGACGGATACGTCGTCCCGTTCCAGGCAGCCGCGGCCGCGCCGTTATACGTCCAGAAGTATTTCAGCGTCCCGTTCCCGCCCACTATGTCCATGGTCACCGCCATATCACTCTTGATATAGTACGGATTCGCGGAACTGTACGCGATATTCAGTATCGCCACCGCCTCATCCTCGGTCACCGCGTTGTAACTCTTCATCTCGGATGCCTCAAACGTCCCGTTTCCATTCAGATCAGTTCCCACATTGACCTTCGCGAGCCGCGGCCGGTTATTCAGCACACTCGTCGCCACCGAATACACACTGTGGTTTCCCGCCTCATCATAGGCGACCGCATAAATCGTTATCGGCCCGTCAGGGATGTTCTTCGAATTAATTGACGCGTCCCAGCTGTATTCTGTCCCGATCTTCACAATTGACTCAGGCATACCATCGCCGTCGTCAATCGTCGGTGTCCACACGCCGTTAACCCAGGTCCCGGTCTCAAGCTGGAAGTTATCAACCACCTGCGCGTACGCAAAGGACGCGTCCGTATAGCTGGTGCTGACACTCGGGGTAAACTTGACCGTCGTTCCCGTTATCTCAGAGATCCTCCGGTCAACACCGCCGATCCTCACGAGTCCGCCGACCCTGATGCTCGCGTTGCCCAAGACGCCCGAAGCGTCAAGGGAGTCCTCGGTCGGACGTGTTACCGTCATCTTGAGGCGCCACAGGCCGTCCACAAACTCGACATCAGAGGACATTATGTCTATCCGGTTATGCGTATTCGTCTTGTCCAGCATCGGATCATACAGCCGGTTCCCCGCGCGTTCGAAGTAGAACGCGAGGCGCTTGAATCCGCTGCCGTCCTCAGTGACCTTGGACCCGATGGTATACGCGTTATTACTCTGTATCACCGGATTCGTGGTATTGTTTATCTCACTTCCGTCAGATGAACCGCTCTTCAGGGACACCATGGTCGGCGCCTTGTTGTCATACTTGAGGGTTATCACCTGTGACACAGTCTGGGCCGGAGAACTGCCGTCACGCACATTAATCGTAAACGTAATCGTTCCCGTCTGTCCGTCAACTCCGCTGACCGGTACCTTCATGTCATAGTTATAGTATGTCTCTATAACCGCCCCGCGTGTCGTAAACCATGAGGCGTTATTATTGCTTCCCGGACTATCCACATCAAGGACCGCGTTCACGTTCCCCGATATATTGATCCGGGTAATGCCGCCGTCGTCTTCAATGCTTCCGACCAGGTACCAGGCGCCCCGCATCCACATGCCGGACACATAGTCCATTTCAGCCACTTCCGCTCCAGTGCCGTCTGCATTTTCATACTGCACCAGACGCAGCGGAGAGGACGCGCCGATTCGCGGCAAATCATTATCTATGTATACCGTGATGTAGTCGCTCCAGCTGCTGTAATTTCCGGCATTGTCCTTTGACCGCACACTGATGCGGATTTCACGCTGTTCGTCCGCGTCAGGGTCAAACTCGCCGGGGTTACCGCCGACCGATTCATTGATGACTATATTCCAGGACGTGGTGCCGTTGACCTGTTTCCCTTCACCGCTGTTGTCCCAGCCCGTGAATATATTGCCGTCCTTGTCATAGATCCGCATCCAGACCGAGTCGACCGATTCATTGTCAGTGGCGCTTCCGAAGATACGGATTGCGCCTCCGAGGACCGCCCCGTCTGTCGGGTAAGTCATCGCGACGGTCGGCTTGTCGCCATTAGGATCAATGTTCAGATACAGCCGGTAGTTTTCGGCATTACCTACAGCGTCAGTCGCGCGTATCCACAGCGGCACGCGGTACAGTCCCGCTCCGACGTCTGTCCCGTAGGTGTCATTTCCATAGTCCGAGATACTTCCATTTGACCTGCCATCCTGGAAGCTTACGTTCCATGATACAGTCGAGCCTTCCACACTCTTCCAGGCCTGATCCAGGTCCGTCGGAGGCGTGCTCTCATCAACGCCCTTACCGATCTTCCATTGGACTGTCGAAACTCCTGAACTGTTGTTCCCGTCATCGACCGTTCCGCGGACAATGATGTCCCCGGTTACCTGCGCCCCGTCCGCATGGGATACAAACGAGACTGTCGGCGCAGTATGGTCTATGACTATCTGCCGTGAAGCTGTCGCTTCAAGCTCGGAATTATCTGTTACAATAATCGTGACCGTCGGCCGGCCGGAAGACACCGCAGATATATCTATTTCGCTGGTTATGAATATTTCATACCCTTCAAACTTGCTCGCCTCCATCCAGGAAAGGTCGGCACCACGGTCCTGTTTGACCGCCGTATACTCTGTTCCGTCGATCTCTATGACAATGCTCTGGATATCGTTTGCGTCCTTGGCCATTGCCCACAGGGCAAACTTCGACTTGTCGCCGCCGAAGACCATACCGTTCGTCAGTTTGTTCGCGTCGGCAAGGTCCGTGCTATCCGTGAAATATCCGTCGCTGCTATCAATATCGATATATATATCCGGATGGATATCGGGTGTCTTGGTGTCGACCCTGAAGGTCACGGTTGTGCTCACATAGTCCGTTTCATCCGCAGCGTTTGCGTAATAGACTTTAGGACGGGTAAGGTCTCCTGCGGTGTTACCCGTTGTGAATACTGTACCCTGTGCATCCGTTACTTTGAAATCGAGTGTTTTTGAGCCATCCGCCCCTGCATTATAGCTGAACATGCCGTTTGAAAGCGTCAGTGCTGTCCACTCCTTGTCTCCTGCGTCCCAGGCCTTGCCGTCAGTCGAGATAAGGAACTGTCCCGCCGGAATGGTCCCGTCGTCGTCAGTGACCGCTCCGTACACCAGCGCAGTCATTTTCAGGGTAGAATCCGCCGCAGTTATATTCGTCAGCCGGATTTCAGGCCGGTCTGAATCCTGATCGATTGTTATTGCCCGCTCTGAAGTTGTAAATGTATTTCCCGCGCTGTCAGCTGCGATAACCCGGAGTTTGGCTGACGACGGAGTAGCCGTGTTGTTATATACAGTTGTATCTACCGATGTTGTCCAGTTAAAACCGGCCGTGCCGGTAAATTCCGCGATATCATTCCAGGTGTCACCGCTTGTCTGCAATTGTACTTTAACAGAACCTAACCCGTTGGTATCGCTGGCTGTTCCGCTCACCACCATGGTTTTATTAACTTTGGTGTCTGCTTCAGGCTGCACAATTGATGCGGTCGGAGGCGTTGTATCCAAAAGATATTGGAAGTTTCTCATTGAAGTCCGCCCGGCCTGATCTTCCGCCTGAACATACACAATCTTTTGTGTGGCCGCCAATAATTTGGCTGACGGAACCGTAGCCTTCCACAGAAGGGCCGTCCCGTCATATGCTGCAACAGCATCCGGCGCGGTGAAATCGGTTGAACCGACTTTTATCGTTATTGTATTTGTTCCTGTGAAATTAAGACCGCTGCCCGAGTCGCTTGCGGTAATTTCTATAGGCAGGTCCTGACTGCCGTTAATTACTACCATTCCATCAGGACTTGTTATTGTCAGTTCAGGATTAACAAAGTCCGCCTTAATGGTTCTTGTCGCTTCACTATAATTTCCCGCGCGGTCGGTTGCCCGTATATATACAACATTGCTGTCACTGTGGCTGACTGTTACCGTTCCGTTCCAGCTTGTGGTTCCGGATAATTGGTGCCAGTTGGCTTTGTTATCAGTTGAATATTCGATCTTTTCTATTCCGCTGCCGCTGTCCGAAGCGGTTCCGGCTATATTTACCGGTGTTGTTGTGAACCAGCCGCTCAGATCGGTACTTACAGTTATATCGGGATCAGTACTGTCCACCATTACATTCCGGGTGACGGTGGTTTTCTTTCCCGCTCCGTCTGTAGCTGTAAAGACCAGGGGATAGGTTCCGTCGGTCTGATCAAGACTTTGATTGAAAGTATAGGTCCAGGCGCCGCCGCTTGGAGTAATCGCAGAGGCTGCACCGCTATTTACAGATACAGTCAAAGCATTCGTATCGGCCAGCTTCCAGTCATCACTTACCGAACCTCCAAAGGAGAGAGTCTGTGAAGATTGTATATACTTTGTATCCGTTGTATTGACAGCTGTTTCTGTTAATACGGGAGGAGCGGCATCATAATAAAACTGTACGGTTTCTTCACTTGTATTTCCCGCAAGGTCCTTTGCCTGTACAATCAGCGTACGCAGTCCCTTGGTGGCTCCCAGATCAACCGTTGCTTCCCATTTGACGCCAGTCGCAATGGGTGCGGCAGTCCAGGAGGTCCTGTTATCAAGGCTGTATTGAACGCCTGTAGAAGAGTCAATTCCGACACCGCCTGTGTCACGGGCAGTACCCTCAATGTTATATGTTGTGCTTGAGGTTGACTCACCATTGACCGGTGCGTCTATTGTCAGCTGGGGCGCCGTAGTGTCTATTCTCACAGTCTTGGTGGCACTGCGGGTTTTCCCCGCCATATCGGAAACGGTTACTGTGTAGATATATACGCCGTCTTCTTTTCCGGAAACGTCCATATTCCAGTTTCCGTCAGTGCGGGTTATTGTCTGGGTTACGGTATTTTCAGTGAGCTGAAGGTCCTGCACCCCGATGCTGCTGGCTACGGTTCCTTTTACCGTATATGTTCCCGGCAAATTATGGGTATTATTCGTATCAGGGTCTTTTAAATCAGCTCCTACATAAAAGTTCATTGTTACGGAAGGTATATCGGTATTTATATAAAACTTCCGGCTTACCGTATTTGTATTTCCGGCCCTGTCTGTTGCTTCAACATCAAAATAGGTCAAACCTTCCCAGGTCGCCGCAAAATCGGATATATTCAGCACGCCCGTTGCGCTGGCGCTTGTCCAGGCAGGTTTCGGGGCTGTACCATCTGCGTATACCCGGTACCGGACAGTCTGGAGACCGGAATCTTCATCATACATAGTAGCGGACAGTCTTGGATTAACATGATCAAAATATGTATTATCCGTACCCGGGTTTGTAATTTCTATTACCGGAAGGGTAACATCCTCATATACCGTAAATCTCAGTTCGGTTGTATTTCCCGCCTCATCTTCCGCCTGGAAGATATACGCCTGAGATCCGCCTTCTACTGAACCAAGTGTATACGTAAATGTCTTTTCCATCTCGGTGTCAGTGCCCAGCGTCAGCGTGATGTCACTGCCGTTCTTCGTCGCCCCAACACTCGCGACCCCATTCCCGTCAGTCACCTTCCCCGCTATCGTATAGCTCCCGTTCTGGTACACTATAGCTCCGGACGTTATGGCTGCCGCACTCCCTCCGGACGGTGTTATCGTCATGTCAGAGAACGCCGGCGCGCCCTTGTCTATAAAGACCTTGCACAGGACCCCAATGTCCCCGTACAGTCCCGTGTCATCCGCGAGCCGGTAATATATCGTGTATATCCCTTCCTTCGTCGACGTCTCATTGTCAAGCGCCATCGATATCTTGAACAGCTTATACCCCTCCACATTCGTCGTCCCAGGTACATCTGCCGTCGCCCACGCACTGTCTCCCTCTACAGGAGCCGCCGCCCCATCCTTCTTGTAACACAGCTGCGCCGACTCAAGATCATTGTCGGAATACCCCTCTATCGTGACCCCGCTCTCCTGCAGTATCGCCCACATCTCGCCGCCGCGGTCCACCAAGGGCGGCCTCGTCACACTCCGCAGTATCGGCGCCGTCGTGTCCGTCTGGAACGAATACGTCGTCGTCCGCTGCTTGTACATATTGTCATCTACCTGGAACCGGTAGTATACCTTCTCATCCTCAAGTGGAGCCGTCACCGTAAAGGTATGGCTGAATGTAAACGGATCATCTTCTCCCAGTCCGGGGTTATTATAGTTCGCCGTTACCTCTATCGTTCCGCCAAGCTCATTCCCGCTCACATCCACCGGGATCGCGCTTATCTTGATCGTTTCACTGTCATAGTCACTCGCCGTCACTACTATATCAAACTTCCCGCTCCCGTCAGGCTTTATCTTTCCATTCACCTTCCCGTTCGGCGTACTTACATCCTCTACCTTCGGCGCAGACCCGTTTATTTCAAACGCAAACTCTCCATAATGGTCATCTCGGTACGCAAGACTCATACTGTCCCGCCGCGTCGTCGTATACCCGCTGCGGTCCACCGCGTCTACCCGCAATATCCACCGCCCCTTTTGCGCATTTATTTCATAATTGATTATTCTCGTCTGTCCATTACTCGTGATCTCTTCAGGGGTATCCGGTTCGTCTCCCCGCTCGGTACCTCATCAGGGTCAGGATCAGCGTCAGTACTCCGCCGCATCGTCACATACACACGGCTCGTATCTATCGCCACTCCGTCTGGTCCAGGCTCTATCGTTACCGAGATATACTGGTTCGCTCCTATCTTGTTCGACGTATACCCAGTCGCAAAATTATTCCCCACATACTGCGTCCACTGCAATATGCTCACATTCGGGTTCTTGTTATATGGATCTATCGAAAACTTTCCGCTCGTACTGGTATCCACTTCAGACGAATGAAGTCCTATACCCGTCAGATCGTCCTCGCTTATCCCGGCTACCATCGTTTCACTTCCGTACACCAGCGACGCAAGCGCCTCAGATGACGGGAACTTCTCTCCGTCCGGCAATAACGCGAGTATACTGTCATAGATATAGACCTGGTCCGTTTCATTTCCCGCAGCCACCGTTTCTCCAGGACCCCGGTACTCCTGCGCGTTGTCTACCGCCCGCAGCGTGTAATACAATTCCCGCGCTCCCTCACTTCCCGTCATCCCGGCAGCAAGCTGCCCGAATACGGACGTCGGGTCATCTTTGTCCCCGGGGATTATCAGCTTCCAGTCACTCGGGACATTTGTCTGGCTGTACCGCGCAACCTCACTCATTACGCCGCCATTGTCCTGGTAAAATACCACTTCCATTTCAGCACATGAGTTTTCATCCCACAATGTCCCAGAAAATACCAGATCGTCCCCATATGGGTCAGCTTTTACCGGCCCGGACGTTGACGGCCGCGAAATTACCACCAAAGGCGGCGTGTTGTCCAGATAATACGGCACCGTCACCGATGTCTTCCGGTTCGACGTGTCTACTGCAGTCGCCACTACCCGGTACTGTCCGTCCGCAAACGGCACACTCCCGTCAGCCGCACGCGTGTTCGGTATATTCGCCGTCCACCGCCGCGTGCTGTCAGGATGCGCCGTTCCGCTCCACTGCTTTACTCCGCTGCTGTTCTGTAATACTATTTCTACGCGGTCTACCGCTGTTTCGTCCCACGCTTTCCCGGATACCACCAGGTCGCCGCGCGCGATACTGTTTATCGCAGGGTAATCTATCGTTAATTCAGGCGCACTCGTATCGACCGAATCACCCAGCCCTATTTCACACTGGACAAGGGCTAAACTCATGATTCCTATCACCGCCAGGATGATTCGTTTCCGCGCTGTTATTTTCTGCATATGACCCCTTCTTTCCCTCAAGTACAAAACAAATACCACATTTTGAATACGGTACCAGATATAAAAGGCCTACCCTCAGCAGGTAAGCCTTTCTGATTCAATTAAAATACGTTCATGCGTATACCAAACGATATATGCGGAAGTAAAGAATTTATATCAACTTCTGTCACATTAACGTCTGTCGGAATAAACCACAGCTGGAATTCCGTATAGAACGAGAAGATACGGAATGTTGTCCGCTTCGGCAATGTTACTCTGGGGAATTCCAGCTGGGCAAGAACCGCCGAAAGTATCTGCGGCTGTCCGCTCTGGGATTCCGTGAATATGGAGAAGTTCGCTCCTATTGCTATAGTCGCGGACAGCCAGGAAAGATCCGGTCCGAAGAAGAAGTCCATTGGTATATATCCAACGTTGGCAAGAAGCTTGAATCCGAAAACATTTCCGCCGTACCGCATATTGGCGTCAGTAAACAGTTCCCTCTGGCGCGTGGTAAACTGTCCAAACTGGGCCTGGACCTTAACGTTATTATCAAAGAAGGTTAACCCGACGCCAATGTCATACAGGGTTCCGCCCCATACATGCCAGTCAAAATAGAGTCCCTGAATAAAGGAAGGAATCGCGTATCTTGATTTATCTCCGGCACGCAGCGAAAGAACTACCGAATCCAGTTTCACATCGTCAGAACTGAGTCCTGAGAATTCCAGCTCATTATTATACCTTCCGCCCTCGCTCGGCGCGATAAGCATAATCGACGGTTTTGTTTTATCAATCTGTATGATTGAACGGGTTATTGCGACCTCTCCGTTATTCATTGTCGCTCTGACAATCATGAAGTGGTATCCTTCGTCCATGTCGCCGGTTTCAATACGGTAGCGCCACTTCTTTCCTGATTCGGTCTTGAGGAATGTTTTCCCGTTATCAAAACTTATTTCAACTTTATTCAGGGACTTGCGCTGCAGTTCCGCCTTCTCCGTTTTTGTTGTTTCCTTTGAGTTGAGCGCTATGATTTCTTCCTCAGTGAATGAATACCCAGTAGTACCCATAAGCCAGGGACGTTCGATCGCGAAGTCACCCATAGTGAAGTTATCAATTGTTATCCAGGGACCATTTGCTTTATAGTTGACAGCCCGTTCTTCAGAATTGATAACCCGTTCTCCCGCAATCAGGGCTTTTACCAGCAGCGAATGCAGACCGTCCGCTATCATTTCCGGGCCGACCGTAAACTTGAAATAGCCTGATGAAGTTACTTCGGCAGCAGCGACATCAACACCGTCTACATATAACAGGAGATTATTAACAGGATCTTCCGAAACGACCCTTCCATAAAGATTGAACACACCCTGGACATTCTCACCGTTCAGGGGATACAGGAAGTCAATACGGTTCCGGTCCGGACCACGGTTCACTTCAAAGTTGCGTGAAACCCTGGTAATGTTGCCTGCCCGGTCATACCCCCGCAGTTCCATATTATAGAATCCTTCCGGCAAAGTGGTGATATCTATAACCCTGCTGATAATTATATCGCTTTCAATTTCAATCTCGCTCAGATTTGCCGATACAGCAGGCTGCCTCGAATCAAGGTTGCTTATCCTTGCGGTAACCCGTTCAAGGGAGATGTTGTCAAGCGCCTGGCCGGACACAAACAATGCATCCGCGACCCGGCCGCCGTCCAGAGGCAATTCGAGCTGTATATGGGGAGCTGTATTATCAATATTAATCAAACTCGAATACAGCCCTGTTGTTTCATATTTATCATAGACACGGACAAAGACAACATGTGTACCGTCCTGAATAACCCGGCTGTCAAACCGGTATTCCCACATTTCCGCTCCGGTAGCCAGATTAAATGTATTACCGTTATCAAGGGAAACTTCGACTTTATCAATGCCGTTTTTATCCGACGCGGTACCAAGTATACTTACAACTCCGCGGGTCGTTGTTTCATAAGTAGGTGAAAGAACTTCCGCTTTTGGTTCTTCAAGGGAAACCCTGATAGTCCTTTGCACTTCCTCTCCGCGTACGCCATATATATCTTCAGCATACATGGTTATGATATGTTCATTGTCCGTCAGTGAAGAAAGCTTTATGGGTATCGAGAAACTGTGTTCGATTTCAACTTCAGTATATGCTGCGTTGTCTATTTTGTAGAAAATTTTCGCGGCCTGATCATCATCATATACAACGCCGGAAATAACAAAGTCCTTACGGATAATTTCATTTTCTTCCGGGAGATGGATTTCAACAACAGGCAAGTCTCCGGCGCTGTCTATAGTGAAGAAGTATTCCGACATTACGGTTTCATTCCCGGCGGCGTCTTTAAAGCGGAAAACCATATTGTCCAGGATGGGCATGGTAGGTGTTCCGACATAACAATTTGTCATTGACGACAATTCCAGGGGAATCCAGAGCGAAGGATTGCTGTCCTCTCCGGGTTTATGATAATAAGCCGAAACAACGGGATGGTCATCCAGGAAACGGAAAGCCATAAGGGTTTTGCCGTTTACAACATCGCCGGGTTCGGGAAGAACAACTTCTACCACCGGAGGAGTCGTATCCTTTATAAACATATAAATATTGGTTGTTGAACGGCCTGCCCTGTTTGTAGCCCGGACATGCAGTTCAAGCGGTCCGTCAGGAAGGGCGGTAATATCTATCCGCTGGTTAAAGTTGGCGCCGGACAGGGGAACCCAGGTTTCGCCCCGGTTAAAGGAATAGTCAACACTCGCTATCCCCAGACCATCGCTTGCGGAGCCTCTTATCGGAAGTACGTCCTGGAGCCAGACCGGGCGTTCCCAGCTTTCAATAATAAGGGTGGGATCCAGTGAATTAACAAAGAAATCCACGGGCTGGGTTCTGAAAGCCGCGCCGGCGTCATCGGTAATAATGAGAGCCACACCTTTATATTCACCATCAGTTACGCCGGTAATGCGTACGGTATTTCCTTCGAGAACGGCCTGCATCCCCGTAATATTCTGTTCAAATCTTACGGACGCCGCGGTCCGGTCATTTTTTGCATTATAGAAGCCCGAAACCCCGTCTGTTCCGATAATGGAAATACTGCCGGCAGTACTCTGCAGCACATTCCAGACAAATTGTTCATCATCATTAATGCCGGCGTCAGGAATGGGCCTGATAACCGCAAAGCCGCCCGACACGGTCAGCTTGGTCAGATCTTTCAGTGTTATGGTGGCGGTAACTGTTGTCCATCCCGCGGGCAGCGTCGCTGAAAGGGGAATGCTCGCCTCATACAGGGATGAAGAACTATCAATACGGCGCGCGGAAATTTTTGAATCAGGGCTGCCGTTTATTGACCACAGTATTTCATTGATCTGGATCGGCGTATCAATGCTCAAAACAATACTGCCGTCTATGCGTTTTTCTCTCGGAGCATTCGGTCCGGCCAGAGTAACCATTGCGCCGTTTGAAAAAGGAATATCTCTCGGCAGCAGACGCTCCAGTGATACCGACGCCGTTCCTGACGACGAATCGGAAAGTGTTACCGGGGCAGAAACCTTCAGCGTGTCGCTGGACCATTCAGGAGGACTCCCGTGCGGGATATGCAGATTCCTGACATGGAAAGAAGTTTTCTTTTCAGTTACGCGGTCAAAAATATCGGTAGCCGTTATTTCAACGGACACCAGCCCGTAAGGCATATTTGCCGCTACCGGAATACTGATGGAAGCATCCCTGCTGCCGCTTCTGACGGTAACAGGAGTTTCCGCCCCGTCGCCGACCTTGTAGGAAACACTCTTGAGTCCGGCGTCTGAAAAGACTGACGCGGTAAAAACCTGCCCGGCTTCGGGATCGACTGAAGAATAACTGTCACCTATTGCATTAACAGTAATCAGAGGGACCGTTCCGGTTACATTAAAGGTACGCGAAACCGTGTCTCCTCTTACGCCATGAATATCGACAGGCCATATCTCAACGGTGTGGGTTCCGCCGCTTAAGGCGTGGTTTGTTATGCAGAAAACACCGGAGGATTCCAGCTGAACGGGAACTCCTTTATCAAAGGAATACCAAACCTCCGCTATGCCGTCGTCGTCAACAGCGTATCCGGTTACCACAACCTCGCCGGCAAAAACGCCATTCTGTTCCGGTGATGTAATAGTCAGGACAGGAACATCAGCCGCCGGATCTATCAGTATTTTTTTGAAGCAGTCGTAACGTTGCCGGCCTCATCAGTCGCAATAATATCAACTGTAAGGTTTCTGATTTTCTGGTCCCGTACATCAATTTCTTTTACCCAGTACGGATTCCCTTTAACGATTTCAAACTCTCCGGTTTCTTTGCCGATCCGCCAGGACAGAGAGCGGATTCCGATAGTGTCGGTGGCGTATCCCGCAACGGAAAAAATACCGTTTACGGCTTCATTGTCTTCAGGCGAAATGAAGCCCACTTCCGGCTTGGTATTGTCGACAAAATAAAGGAAGGTGGTTATACCGGAGGAACCCTGGCCGTCCACGGCCCTGAACCAGCACACTGCCGGTCCGTCAGGCATATTCTTTGTTATAATTGTGACATCAAATGTCCATGTATCGTTTTTCTTGTCATATTTTATAGGCACCGGAGTAAATGTTCTTCCCCGGTCAAGAGAATAGGAGAGTTCCTTTATTCCGTTTCCGTCATATACGGTACCGGAAATGGAAAACTTGCTTGAAACAAGAACACCCATTCCCGGAGTCAGTATTTCCGTATTGGGCCGTTCACGGTCAAGATTCCATGAGACGGAATACGGCCTTCCCTTGACACCGTATATATCGGTTCCGGACACGGTTATGGTATGCTTTCCTTCGGACAGATTGTTTGTATCCAGGTAATAGGACCAGAATTCCGTACCCTCGGCGCGGACGGGATTTTCTTCATCTCCGTCAAAATACAACTCAACATAGGCGACTGCGTCATCGTCTATACAGGTACCGACTATATTCAGATTTCCGGGAACACGCATATCTTCAAGCGGATTGGTTATGCGGACAACGGGGAGGTCGGATTCAGGGTCAATAAATATATTATAGGGGCCTTCAAAAGCCTGGTTTCCGGCAAGGTCTGTTGCCGTAATAAGAATATTATATTTACCGGGTTTTTTCTGGGAGATATCAAGGGTCTCATGCCAGCTGTCAAGTTTTTTTACGGGGACCTCAGTTGTATCTTTTTTACCGGAAGAAAAAAGCATCATTACTGATAAAAGAGAAAATATACATATAAATAAATATTTCTTCATTCTTAGACCCCTTAACTTAAAACAAATCTTTTTCCTCGGTAATTATCGGCATGTCCGTATATAAAAATTAGCAAAATTCCTGCAGAACCGGATAACCCGGCAGCTGACATCCGTCAGATCCACATTTTTCACTGCAATTACATTCTTACGCCCGCTAATTCCCTGTTTTATTTTAGGGACAAAATCCCTACATACAAAATACTGTCAAATTAATGAATAGCCAATCGTAATAATGTAAATTTTCACTATTTTTCACGGAAATATATTTTCTTTGACAATTCACGTACTCTGTGTATAGAATGTGTTATACAGAATTGCCCGCTGCCCATGAAAGGACAGCCGGTTTACCGGCTGGAGCTGATTACTCGAAAAATGGCAATTCAGTACAGAATAAAGAGGAGAATTGTTATGAGTGACACAGAAAACACTGTTGCGGAGAAAAAACTCCGTGTCGGAAGTATCCTGAAAGAAGGGATCGGTATCGGAATGCAGAATTTCGGACCCATTCTGGTTAACACAATCCTGTGGATACCTTCCCTTATCATTCCGTATATCAATATCGGAACGACAATTGGTATGGCTATTGGTATTGTAGCAAAGGCCGGAAAAGGCGAACCGATTTCCATGACTGAAATTTTCAATCCCCAGTACCGGAAATATATGGGAGAATATTTTCTCGCAAGCGGTCTTGTGGGAATAGGGGTTGCAGCAGGAACCGCTCTTTTCATAATACCGGGTATTGTAATTTCACTTGCGTGGAGCCTTGCCCTGCTTCTTACCGTAGACAAGGAAAAAAATCCGACCGAAGCCATCACGCTGAGCAACAAGCTTACCTATGGTTATAAAGGCACTATCTTTCTTGCCCAATTCATTGTTTGTATAGTGGCATGTATAGCGCTTTGCATTTTCTATCTTCTTCCGAGTGCGGTTGCGGCCATTCTTTCAATCGCGCTCATCATTGTGATTCTTTTTGTGATGATCGGGGTGCAGGCATATATTTACAAAACTCTCTGTGAAAACGTATAAACCGCTGTAAGCGCCGTGCATACGGAAAACCGGTGAATGTCTGTATTTTGTTATACAGAAAACAGTCGCCGGTTTTTTTGTGTCTGCAGAAATTCCGCGCCGGGTGTGAAGGTCCCTGTACCCGGAAAATAGCCGTGACAAGCGAGGATTTAACGGCTACACTTGCATCATGAAACGGATAATTATCGTGACCGGCGCCAGTTCCGGCATTGGAAGGGAGTTTGCTTTTCAGCTGGCCGAAGCAAGGACGGCTGATGAAATCTGGCTGCTTGCCCGCAGAGAAGACAAACTCCAGGCGCTTGCGGAAGAAATAAACGCGCGGGATTCCGGACGAGGGATTACAGTCAGAACGGTCCCTGTTGATCTTACGGGTACCGGCGGGGTCCGCAGTTTTACAGCTCTTCTTGAAGAAGAAAAAAAAAGAGATAACGAATTCGTTATCGATACGCTGGTCAATAATGCGGGATTCGGAACATACGGAACATTCATGGAGACATCCATTGACCGGCAGCTCGAAATGATACAGCTCAATGTCATAACCCTGACCGGTCTCTGCCATGCCGCCATACCCTGTATGGACAGGGGATCCATACTTATCAATGTGTCGAGTCTCGCGGCTTTCGCCCCATTGGGGAATTTCGCCGTCTACGGAGCGACAAAGGCCTATGTACTCAGTTTTACCCTGGCCCTTGCCGCCGAAACAGCCGACTCCGGAATATTTATCTGCGCCCTCTGCCCGGGACCTGTTGATACTGAATTTGCCAAGGTGGCATCCAATGGGGCCAGGGTAAAAGTTCTGCACGGTGCTTCTCCGCAGAAACTGGTGACCCATTGCCTGCGCCGCATACACAGGGGTTCGCATACAATTGTTATGCTGATGAAATGGAAATTCAAGGCTTTTATGAGCCGGTTCATCGGCCGTTACTGGTTTGCGCGCTATACCTTTGTTCACGAAAAGAGACCGTCCGGACCCGCTGAATAAAATGAATTTCAGAACGGATATGGACAAAGAAAATTATTGCCGTGAATCAAATTATCTTTCGGAGCTCCCTTTACCAAATGATGTAAAAACGGAACAGAAGAAGATAAAATACCCAACGGCTGTTCGGCCGGGTATTTTGTTCTCCCGTGGAATTGGCTGGCCGGTTTGACCGTGTCCGGACATACGGATTCGCCTATGACAAGCGCACAATGAAAAAACTGGAAAAGGTCCTGTTTTTTTCCGGAACCGCCGTATTGTTATGATTAACCGGCATGAACCCTATTCAGAGAAAAGCTTACGAAAAAACCTGACTACAGCAGGAAGCGATATACTTAAGCGGGACAGTTCAGAATAACAAATAAGGCGATATGTATAAATTCAGATTTCAGTACAACATTTGGGGCCGGGCCGCAAACCCGGAAGCTGCTTGTCCGGTGTTCCCAAATGCTGAATTTTCTCAAAACGATGTATGGATAATAGTAATTTAAATTACATTTTCTGCTGCACGAATTCTCCTGCAAAGGAATTACAGACTTTTGTGATTGCCTCGGGGAATAATCCATGAGTTTTTGATAGTCGAAGGCGCCGGCTACGGCAGCAATGGCAGTATCGCTTATCGCGGTATACGTTTTCGAGACAAGTTTTTTCCCCGCAGAACTCAAAAGGTCCGCCTGCAAAGTAACATATACTCCCATAGTACCATTTTTTCCAAGTCCGGAACTCATTTTTTTATTGAAAGTAAATGTAATATAAAGATTTTCTTTTATACCAGTTTCTTCATCAAGCTGCTGTAAAAATTTTCCGTCCCTGCCGACAACCTTGTAATCATCCGCACGGATAATAGCTGAAGCAGCCGCGAGCTTGCATTCCTTTACTGAATGGTATGTATTTGATGTAACAATAACATCCTTATCAATAAATTCGAGACCCGTTGCAGTTAAGGTGTCCCTGAATATCTGTTCGGCATCATTGATAAGTCTATCAGGCCGCGCAAACAGGGCGCTTAATTCAGCGCCGTTTTTTCCTGGACAGTCTTATCAATTGCAAATCCCAAAAGTCCGGATGACGTTTTTTCCTTATCATTCCAGAGAATTTCATCATTTGATGTCAGGGAAACGATTCCAAGCGGGGAAACAGCAGAGACATCCTTCACCGCCGAACCGGATGAGCAGCCAATAATCACTGCGCACACACATGTTGTTACAATAAGCAACTTTTTCACTAAAACTCATTCTTGATAAAACTTTATTTGATCCATAAATATTGTTATTCCTGCAGGAATACATTTAAATAAATTTGCGGCCATGGATACGGAAAGCATGGCCGGCCGGAATGAAGTGCAAGAAATTGTGAAAAATAAATTTAAATTATAGAGAATTTTATACTTTTTATATGAAAACCCGGAATTACGGGTATTTCGGACTCATAGTATATCAGCTTTTAAAAAAACGCAACATTCTGCATAAAAAAACGGATTTTGTTTATTCCGCTTTGTTTACCGGCGTACCGCCGGCGGCTTCCATACGTTCGCGTAAATGTTTTTTGAAAATTTCATCAACATCCGTACGGGGTGTGACGCCAAAAGCTGGAACCGTACTTCCGTTTTCTATAACCCTGTACAGCGGCGGCGGCACATTCCGGTACGCATAGCTGTTGCTGTCATTAATCCACCAGTTAAGTACATTCAGGATTTTCAGGGTATACTGGATCAAAAGGGCGTTCGTTCTTGTCTTTGATGTTTTTCCGCCGCACAGGGCATCCAGCCGCCTCGAAACGGAATTCGGTATAGTGAAATTATAAATTTTCCAGGGATTCTGAATCCCTGTTATGGATGCTTCCGGGTTCGGTTCACCGTATGATAACGCCTTCTGGATATTTTTATTATGATATTCCAGCATTTGCTTCAGCCGGGCGACTCTCGTATAAAAAGGAGGAAGCCTGTCATCGTCCTGCAGCTTGGATGTCCCGTACATCCGTATATCGAGGTAGGGAAGAAAAACGACTTTGATCAGGGTGAACATATTTGACAGCATCCGGCTCCCGTACGGAGTTTTATTGTAATCGGGCTGGGCATAAATCTGATTGGTGTACGCCTTCAGATCATCGCTGAAATTCTTGTCAAAAATATTTTCCTGATACAGGATCCATTCATCCAGAATCCGGTCGATGGAATCTTCGGAGTCCTCGGGAGGCAGATTTGTCATCGGGTCAAACCGGACAAGCCGGAGTGCCTGAAACAGATATTCAAGGATCCAGAACAGTATCATGGTTTGATGGAGAGGGTTTCCGGGAGAAAGCTGGGTAAAGGCGTCCCTGAATTCCAGAATAGGCTGAAAGTAAGCGCAGAAATCAGGCATCGTTTCAAGTTTGTTCCATCCCGCTTCCGGGAAAAGGTCTTCCAGAACCTTAATTCCCTCTTCTACCTCAACCGGCATAACCATTTTTTTCTCTTCGTCTTCCGGAGAAACCTGGGCCTTCAAGACGGCTTCCTTTTTCTGGAGAAAAAGCACAGTCTTCGGATCAACGTCCAGCCACTCCAGTACCTTTGAACCGTTTTTATAAAACAGATCATAAGAAGACAGCATTACAGGAACGCTCATGCGCAGGACAAGCGGATACAGAGCAGGTATAACCTTTTCAAAAACATACCGCCACTCTTCCATGGCCTGGCTGGTATTTGCCTGAAAGGCGCTCATGTCAGCCGGTATGATTTCCTGCAAAATAAAGCTGTGTACGGCCTGATACTGTTCAATGACCCCGCCGGCCCCGAGATAGTATATGAGGATAAGAGAGCGGAACAGGATTCTCATAAAGGGTTCCAGCTGTGATACCGTTACTTCCCTCGGGTTTGCCTGAAGCCTGACAAGCAAAGCATTAAGGCTTCTGACATCAATATTCAGGATAACCTGTATTGTTTTCCGGGCAAATGAATCATGATGCTCCAGATTTTTGAAAAATTCGCCGGTATTATCCAGAGGGAACATTTTTTTTGTCGCCGCTACACAGGTTTGGACATGACCAAGATAATCATTCAGCATATAGAGGATGAATTCGGGATTTATCTTATCGCTCTTATCCGTGTGCAAAAACGAAGCCGGGACCTTTATACGGTATTTTTTATCGGCCATCAATTGGTTTATTGCCTGAAGTTCCTTTTCTGAAGGAACGGGGAGTTTTTTTGGTGTAAAATCAACCTCTGGATTCATGTAATATTCCGACATATCCTATCCTTAAATTCGCAGTAATATTTTC
Source organism: Brucepastera parasyntrophica (assembly GCF_022376835.1). Lineage (GTDB taxonomy): Bacteria > Spirochaetota > Spirochaetia > Treponematales > Treponemataceae > Brucepastera > Brucepastera parasyntrophica. The sequence continues at coordinate 2,061,421 of NZ_CP084606.1, read as the reverse complement.
TTTCCGATTCCCGGGTAGTCTTTTAATACAATTTTTTTATTATCACCGGTCAGCAAAACACCCTCAAAGGTGCCGTATACCGTATGATAATCGGTACGCAGAATAACAATACTCAGTTTTCTGGGACTGTCCGATACCGGAGTGAAAACCAGATCTATCATGCTTTCGGTATCCTGTATTATCCACTGCCCTTCGACCCCGTAAGGGCGGGTTATTTTTACCGGCGGCAGGGGATACGCCTTCCCGTCAACAAAAAGCACATTTTCATTATAGCGGTAATCGTCACGGGAAGTTGAATTTGATAATGAAAAGGAAACAACTTTTCCGTCCAGCATACCGAATCCGTTCAGCATGCTCAGCTTTGTCCGCAGCGAAAGATAGGCCTCGGTTATTTCAAAAAAACCAACACTGGTTTGCTCCGACAGATTGTAATCATCATAAAACGTAGTCATGCGTCCGTGCAAGGGGGCGGTGACCTTGTATGAAGCCTTGCACCGTCTCTTGATTTCATAGGGAACTACGGTTGCGATTTCAGCGGTCCCGGGACCATCAAGGTTCATTGCCAGGCGGGCCTCGCAGGGAGGACGTATGTCGGAACCAAGGAAATCAAAATCCGCGTGTATGACCTTTTTGTAAAGCCTCATATTGATCCTGACAAAACGGCTGTGGGAGCGGCAGGCAATAATACTTTTGAATAAATTATGCGGCATGCGTATTGACCGGGGCGCGAGCATTCTCCGGTATGCGATACGTTTTTTTGTCCGCCGGTTCCAGAGGGTAGTTTCCATAAATCCGAAAAACCCGCCCATAAAAAGTTCTATTTCACCAATATTTTCTTCACTGCAGAATAAAAAGCGCACCATTCCCCTGACCCGGAAGTTGGTAAGAAATTGAGGAATGGGAAGACTCCCGAAGGGATGTTTTAACCCGCGGATATCGAAATTCTTAAAAGGTCCCGAAAAAGTACCAAATTGGGCTTTCCCGTCCTTTACCGGCGCATCGGGCGGCGGTGTTATTTCTCTTTTATACAAAAAGGACCTCGGTGTTTGTATATTATACACTGAAATAAAAAGCTTGTCAGGAGATTAAAACCTCTGACGGTATCGTAATCGTAAAATTACAATACCGCCTCTTGCAGAATAGAGGTAATCAGACTATCATTTTCCCATGAGTATTACTATTTATTCGCTTGGGGCAGCAGAAGAAGTCACCGGTTCAAAACATGTAATAGAAGTTGACGGCAGATCAGTTCTTATTGATTGCGGCGCTTTTCAGGGAAGAAGGGCTGAAGCTGACAAAAAAAACCGGAAATTTGAGGTACAGGCAGATAAACTGGATGCCGTCGTGCTGACACACGCTCATTACGACCACTCCGGACTCCTGCCCATGCTTGGAATCAACGGGTATACCGGCAATATTTACGCCACTCCGGCGACCCGGGACCTGGCGAATCTGATAATGATGGATTCCGCCCGGATTCAGGCCCGTGACGCGGAATATCTGGGAAAACAGGCAGCCAAAAAGGGAGAAACTTTTACCTGGAAGCCCCTTTTTAATGAGTCCGATGTTATAAAAACAGTTAACCAGATTGTTACCGTTTCCTATCACCGCCCGACCTATATTACTCCGAATATCCTGCTGGAATTTTTTGACGCGGGCCATATTCTGGGATCATCAATGGCGGTTCTGACAATTAATGACAAGGAAGGAAGGGAGGTGAAAGTCGCCTATACAGGAGACCTCGGCCGCAAACACAAGGCTATTATTCGCGATCCCGATTTGCTTCCTCCGGTTGACTATATGATTCTGGAAAGCACCTATGGAGACAGACTTCATGAAACAGCGGAAGACGCTCTTGCGAAGCTTGCGGAAATCACAAAAAAATAACCAGAACTGACGGAAAAATGATTATTCCCGCCTTCGCCATTGAGCGTACACAGGAACTGGTGTATTATTTTCATACACTTGTCGACCGGAAAATCATTCCGGAAATTCCCATTTATGTTGATTCCCCGATGGCTGTCAACGCGACCAGCATTTTCCAGATACACCAGGAGTGCTATGATGAGGCGACTCATCAGGCCTTTCTGAAACATCATAAAAATCCCTTCGGGTTTAATTCCCTGAAATTCATAACCAGTGTGGATGAATCAAAGGCGCTGAATAATAAAAGCGGCCCCATGGTCATCATCAGCGCGGACGGCATGTGTGAAGCGGGCCGGATTGTTCATCATCTGGCGAATAATATCAGCAATCCTACCACGGAAATACTGCTTGTCGGATTTATGGCCGATCATACCCTTGGACGGAGAATTAAAAACCGTGAACGCGAAGTGAAAATTATGGGCGAATGGCATACAGTCCGCGCTGAAATATCGGAAATCAACGCATTCAGCGCCCACGCCGATTATCAGGAAGCGACTGAATGGCTGCAGTCAATGGACACTTCCCGTCTCAAACAGATTTTTCTTGTCCACGGGGAGCCTGACGTACAGGTCGTATTCAAGGACCACCTGGAAGAGAACGGTTTTTTCAATACCCGTATTGTCAAATACGGTGAAACATACGAATTATGAGAGTTATAACTGGATTTCACGCCATAGAAGAAGAAATCCGGGTTCTTGCAAAAAAAGTTCCTGAAGACGGGAATAAGCGGAAAATCCGCATTCTTTTCAGTTCGCCGGGACCCCGCGTTAAACAGATTATAGCTGCGGCTGAAAAAGCGGGAATCCCGCCGGAAAAAACTGACGCGCGGGAACTTGACCGGCTCGCGGAGGGGCTTCCGCCCGCGCTCCGTGACCACAGGGGGCTTCTGCTTGTCCTGGAAACTGAAGAGACGCCGGTCTCACTTAACGCGGAAAACCGTATCAGGGAGCTTGCGGACAGGGAAAGCGCGCTGGTTCTTATTCTCGATTCAATAACCGATCCTCATAATACCGGCGCGATCATCCGGAGCGCCGACCAGTTCGGGGTGGATCTGGTCATTCTTCCGGAACGGCGGAGCGCAGGCGACTTTGAAATTATTTCCAGGACAAGCGCGGGCGCCTCTTCCTGGGTACCGCTTGCGCAGGTTTCAAATCTTGTCCGTATTACCGAGCTGCTTAAAAACGCCGGCTTCTGGATCTACGGCGCGGACGCCGGGGGAACTGGGCTGGAGGAAATTTCCTTTGCGGAAAAAGCCGTTTTAATAATGGGCAGCGAGGGCAGCGGCATATCTCGTCTTCTCAGGGAAAAATGCGACCTGCTTGTATCAATCCGGACGGAAGGAAAGCTGGACAGTTTGAATGTTTCCGTAGCAGCCGGAATCCTGCTGTACGAAATAAGCGCCGGACAAAACGCCCCTGCAACCAGCAAGGGTGTTTAACTGTCTAACCAGATAATACCGATTATTCAGGACAAACCGATGAAAAAATTTGAACCAAAACATGAGTTACCAAAACCTTATCATTTGGGAGAAGAAATTGCGAACGCAATAACCCACGGGATCGGAACAGGACTTGCGATTGCCGGCACAGTCGTTCTGATCGCAAAAGCCGCTACCCAGGCCCCGGAAGGTCTGACCGGGTACTATGTCACAGCCTTCAGTATTTACGGCTTTGCCATGATATTTCTGTATGCAATGAGTACGCTGTATCATTCGCTCCTGCTTACCAGGGCCTATCCCGTTTTTGAAAGGCTCGATCACTCGGCAATTTTTGTCCTTATCGCGGGGACCTATACCGCCTACTGCCTGACCGCGCTGAGAGGGTCGGTCGGCTGGTGGATATTCGGCCTGATCTGGGGACTTGCCATAACAGGTATTGCCCTGTATTCCGTGTTCGGGAAAAAACTGCGTCTCGCCTCCGTTTTTTTATACATTATAATGGGCTGGATTATTATCTTTGCCGCTGATCCGCTCAAGGCGGCGGTTTCCAACCGGAGCTGGGTGTTTTTGCTTGCGGGAGGCATTACCTATACGGCAGGCGCTGTTGTGTATCTTCTCAAAAAAGTCCCGTGGTCGCATCCTATCTGGCACCTTTTTGTACTGGCGGGTACCATCCTGCATTATTTTTCGATCTATTACAGCTTTTGATTATGTACGCAAAAAACCTGTCCCTGTTTCAGAGAAGCGCTGACACAATCTGGACAGACCCTTATATCTCAAAAAACCTCCTCGAATCCCATCTGGACGATACTTCCGACGGGGCATCGAGGAACAGTGAAACAAGAAAAAAAACAATTGAGTGGATCAACTCCCGTATTGCTCCCGGGTCAACAATACTTGATCTGGGCTGCGGTCCGGGCTTATACGCGAATGATCTGGCCGGACTCGGACACCATGTCACCGGGATAGATGTTAACAGGGAATCCATACAGTATGCCCAAAAACACCAGGGTCCGGAGTCCCTGACGGAATACAGGTATGGCAATTATCTTGAAGAGACTATTGCCGGAACATATGCCGCTGTGATAATGATATACTGTGATTTCGGAGCGTTAATTCCGCAGGAGCAGAAAACAGTACTTCGAAAAATCAGAGATGTTCTGACTGACGGCGGAGTATTTATTTTTGATGTTTTCGGAAAAGGCTTGCGGGATATAAAAAAGGAAACCGAGAGCTGGGAGATTTCCGATGGAGGAGATTTCTGGAGCGCCAGCCCCCATTTTATTATGGAAGAAGTCCGCTTTTTTGACGAAGCAAATGCCATCGGCACAAGATATTTTATAGCCAATCAGGAATCAGGAAAAGTTAAAGAGTATATCCTCTGGGACCAGTATTATGAGGAAAGCGATATTACTGCCTTCATGAAGGAAAACGGATTTTCAGTAAAAACTGTAGAAAAGGACCTGATTACTTCGAGCAATTTTACATCCGAAGATGTTATGTTCATTATTGCGGAAAAAAGCAGCTGAAATTCAATGTGTATAAAAATATAAATTGATACACATTGAATTTCTGTCATGTGTATCAATTTATAAAACCATACACACGATATCATAAAAAAATGTAAAACCCGGCCAGGCCTTCTTTTGGATTACCCTGTCCGAAAATATTTTCCGTCTATATATGATTTCTTCACAGGACATTACTGACCACAAAAATACGCACCGGCGGATACGATTATGTAAAACATAAACCTGTTATACAATAACATTATTATAGAAGAAAAAGTACAAAATATTGTAGTAATATTGCAAAAGATGGTATACAGTAACTAAACGGATTCCGTTTGGCCGCATAAGACAAACAAAAAGTCAAAAATAAACACCGCCATAGTGACCGCCAGGTAGGCGGAAGAGTACTGGAGGAGCATATGAATGCAATAATAACAGTCGTCGGAACTGATCATGTCGGAATAATTGCGAAAGTTTCCGCATATCTTTCGGAACACATGATAAATATTGTGGATATTTCACAGACAATCCTGTCGGGATATTTTGTCATGATGATGGTCGCGGATCTTTCAAAAAGTACAATACCTATTCAGGAAAATAAAACGGCATTGACCGAACTCGGTGAAAAACTGGGAGTAAATATCAGCATAATGCATGAAAAAGTATTTTCGGAAATGAACCGGATATAGGCAGGACAAACATATATGATTTTTTCACCTACCGAGATAAAAGAAACCGTCGACATGTTTATGCAGTACAAACTCGATGTCAGGGCAATTACAATGGGGATTTCCCTCCGTGACTGCGCGAGCCATTCCGGGGAAGAGTCCCGTCGCAGGGTTTATGATAAGCTGATGAAGACAGCCGGAAACCTTGTCCGCATTGGCCGTGACATAGAGGCGGAATTCGGCATACCGATTATTAATAAACGGATAGCGGTTACACCCATTGCCCTGATTGCAGAAGCAAGCGGGGATACCGACTTTGTTCCCTGGGCGCGTATTCTTGACAGAGCGGCTTCCGAACTCGAAGTTGATTTTATCGGGGGATTTTCAGCGCTGGTCCAAAAAGGCATGACTCCTGGGGACAGGAATCTTATTGAGTCAATTCCGCAGGCACTCGCGGAAACAAACCGTATCTGTTCCTCCATCAATCTGGGAACGACAAAAAGCGGCATTAACATGGATGCGGTCCGGAAAATGGGAGAGATCATCAAGGACACTGCGGAAGCTACAAAAGACAGGGACGGCATCGGCTGTACAAAACTGGTTGTATTCTGCAATGCTCCTGAGGACAATCCTTTTATGGCAGGAGCCTTTCACGGCCCCGGAGAAGGAGAAGCGGTTCTTTCGGTTGGGGTTTCCGGTCCTGGAGTCATAAAAGCCGCCTGCGAACACTACAGGGGAGCTCCGCTCAATGAGCTTGCTGAAGGGATAAAAAAGACGTCATTCAAAATAACAAGAATGGGCCAGCTTGTCGGAAAAGAGGCCGCCGCACGGCTGGGAGTCCCGTTCGGCATTCTGGACCTTTCCCTCGCGCCGACTCCGGCTGTAGGCGATTCCGTCGCCCGGATACTGGAAGAAATGGGGCTTGAATCTGCAGGCGCGCCCGGAACAACCGCCGCCCTTGCGCTGCTCACCGATATGGTAAAAAAAGGCGGCGTTATGGCTTCAACCAGTGTGGGAGGCCTGTCCGGAGCTTTTATACCGGTTTCCGAAGACGAGGGGATGGTCGCGGCAGTCAGGGCAGGTTCCATCACTCTTGAAAAACTGGAAGCTATGACCTGTGTCTGTTCCGTGGGACTGGATATGATTGCCGTTCCCGGTTCGATATCTGCTGAAACGATTTCCGGTATTATCGCGGATGAACTGGTTATCGGCATGGTGAATAACAAAACTACCGCAGTACGGCTTATCCCGGTACCCGGGAAAGAAGCCGGAGAATGGGCTGAATTCGGGGGCTTCTCGGAGGCGCGCCGGTTATGCCGGTAAACCGTTTTTCATGTGCGGATTTTGTAAACCGCGGGGGACGCATTCCCGCCCCGATTCACAGTTTCAGGAACTGAAAGACGCCGTATAAAATACTTGATAAATAGCGGAAAACGTTGCATAGTATAGATATGAAATTACGTACAGGCATTGCCGCCCTTTTTTTACTGGCGCTTTTTTCAGCTGCCGCTCAGGAAAAACCTGACGCCCTCAAGCTGTACCGTCAGGGAAGGGAACTTGAGGCAAAAAACAGAATGGCGGATGCTGTTGTTATATATAACGAAGCTATTGAAGTCTGCAAACAGGATCTGGTGGTAAATCCCAGAAATATGGACGCCTACACCATTTACGGCTGGGCCCTGGTCCGCATGGAAAAATACAGCGAGGCTGTCACCATTTGTCAGGAAGCCCTCAAAATTACTTCCGATCACAGGGTTGTTGAAACTTTAGGGGAAGCGTACTTTTACTTGAAAGATTATAAGGAGTCCCTTAAAAATATGGAGCGGTATATTGATGCGGCGCCCCGCGGCGAAAGAATCAGCACAGCCTATTTTTTTGTGGGTGAGATTTACCGGCTGAACCGTTCCTTTAACCGGGCCGAAATAGCCTATACCGCCGCTGTTTATCTTGAACCGGCAATGTCCCTGTGGTGGTACCGTCTCGCAACGGTGCGGGAAAATGTCGGCGACAGGGAAGGCGCCGCGACCGCATATCAGAGAGCCCTCAGACTGCGCCCTGATTATAAGGAAGCCTCGGACGGCCTTAAACGGGTGACGGTTTAGAAAAACTGTTTTTTACAGTCTTTCCCCGCCAGTATTCAGTATCCTGTCAATACTCGAAACGGGATTTTTTATATCAAATTTCTCTTCACTGTTAAGCAACAAGCCGAATTCTTCATAGGATTCCGAAATAAGGCGGCCGAATTTTCCGGGAAGCTTCAATGTTGTTTTCAGCATCCAGCGCGAAAGAAAAACCATTCCCTGCAGAATGACCGCCTTTGTTATACCCGCCATCAAGGCTCCCTCCGTCAGAGGCAGGCCGAATGGTTCTGCGATAATTTTTCCGAATGGAACCAGCAAATTGAAAAACACTACGCCGGCGGATACCGCAATGGCGGGAATCCAGCGGATGCGGGAGCGGTCCGCTAATTGAAGTACAATGCTGACCGCAAGAATTCCGGCGCGGACGTATATATTCCCTGAAAAAAGCAGGGCAAGCAGACAGACCGCCCCGGTTACAAGCCGAAAAACAGGCCGGCTATACCAGCCGCCCGGAACCGTTTTGTTTTCCGGTTTTTTCTGGTCCTTTTCGCTGTCCGCGGCGGGAACCACGGAAAAAGCTTTCAGCCATGAAGATTTTCCGGCAAAAATATTCGCAAAAAATCCAAGCAGGGCGCCTGTTATGATTCCAGCCGCGATAAAGGCAGGCGCGATAACCCTGGTACTTTCGCCGAAAATAATCAACCTTGCAAGAAGCAGCTGTATAATATTTGAAACAAGCGCCCCCAAAACACTCAGGCCGATATATGAAACGGAATTCCGCAGAATTTTTCTCGCAAAGAACATAATCAGAGCTGATGAAACAGTCCCGGCGATAGAAAACAGAAAAATGTATGAAAAGAAAGTACCGTTTATCAGTCCCTGGCCAAAAATCTTGATAAGAATCAGCAGGCAGTATGAAGGGAATGGAAGTATATCAACTGCAAGCAAAACCGGGAGGTTTGCCAGCCCAAGCCTGAAAAAAGGGAGCGGCTTCGGAATAATATATTCAATTGTTGAAAGGAAAAAACACAGCCCTCCGAGCCTGGTAATAAGGGCGTCATTTTTATATGGTCTTTTATTTCCGTCGGCCGCTGTCATAGGCGGAATCAAATACGATGTATATATTAAAACCGGCAGACTTTGCCGGTTTTAATATCACTGGTCCCGTTAATTGCAGCCGTCAGGACCGCATTCTTCATGTCCGCAGTCGCCGCCGCAGCCGCAGCCCTGGTTCAGGCCCTGCTGCTTTTCCTCTTCTGTCGCCTCCCTTACGGAAACAACAGTCACATCAAAATGAAGGGTCTCGCCCGCAAGAGGATGGTTCCCGTCAATAACAACCTTGGAATCCTTGACCTCTACCACAGTAACAATCTGTGATCCCTGCGGACTGCTCGCCTCAAACTGCATGCCTTCTTCAATTTCCGCATCATCAGGGAAAGCCGATTTGTCGACTTCGACAACCAGTTCCTCCTGATAGGGTCCGTAAGCTTCTTCAGGGGGATTGTAACGGAAAAATGGTCCCCGGCCTTTTTACCGGTCAGTTCTTTTTCCAGCCCGGGAATAAGATTATTATGCCCGTGCAGGTATTCCAGAGGTCCCAGTTCATCGGATGAATCGAGAACTTCATTTTTTTCGTCAGTCAGTTTATATTCAATACTGACGACACTGTCTTTTGCTATTGTCATACTGCATCCTTTCACTAGTAAAATGGTATTCGGGGATTCTGGAGAACTGCGTATCAGAAGGTTCAGCCGTAAGTAAATCTCTGATTCACGGATTGTTTTTAAGGTGCCCAAAGTATAAATGGCATGGTTAAAAGTAAAATCCGTCTTTCCCGGGAAGCCTCACTATTGAAAATAACACATACGGAGAACGTCTTCAAGTAAGTATGCCCTGTTACGCATCAAACAAGCAGAAAAAACCGCAAAAAAACGCTGATAACGATATATATTTCAGAAAAATGCAAATACCGCTTTTCACTCATAATATATTACCATAAAACTGCAGAAAATTATAAAATTCCCGCAAATCACCTATCTTTATTTTATAATCGGGGCGATAATAATTATAACAAATTGTATAAATTATCCATCCAAACGGAACCGGAATGGGCAAAACTGTGTATAACAAGGAGTTCTGTTATGCGGACAAACACTTTTAAAAACAAGATGATACTTTTCTCTGTCATTTTTTTTCTTTTTATCCTCATAGGATCTTCCATTGCGTATATGTTTTCCGCAAAAAAATAACGAGTGATTCTTATAAGCAGAAGCTCATCCAGATTGCGGAAATCAAGGAAATGGACCTCTCGTCTTCAGTTAATACTGAAATTGCTACTGCGCTGAAAATGGCCGACTCCCCGCTCATAAAGCGTTATTTTTTGTACCCCGGAAACCGGGAACTGGAAGAACTGGCGTTTGAGGAAATTGCCGGTTACAGGCGGGCTTTTTCAGGAGACAATATTTTCTGGATAAATGATGTCGACAGGAAATTTTACTCCGGCGATACCTATATATATACTCTCGATCCTGAAGATCCGCAGGAGTACTGGTATAACATGACCATGTATGAAACCGAAGTATATAATTTTAACATCAATTATAATCCCAATCTTGGACAGACCTTATTATGGGTTAACGCGCCCGTATTTGAAAACGAAAGGCCGATAGGGGTCGTCGGAACAGGTATTGTTCTGGACGATTTTATAGAATCGGTTTATGCCGGGATTGAAGATACTATATCAATCTACCTGTTTAACCCGATGAATGAAATCACCGGCGCCCGCGATAAAGCCCTTGTCGGTAAAAAAGCCCTTATAACGGATATTCTTCCGGCTTCTGCGGTGGAAACGCTTCTTTCCGGAACTACGGAACTCTCTTCAGAGGCATCAAAAAGTTTTTCCGTAAATAACACCGAATATGTTCTGGCATATATAGAGAGCCTTGACTGGTATCTTTTATTGTATACTCCCATTACCTTCGGCATGGTGCTGGATACCGCGACAACCGGAGTTTTTCTGACAATGCTTTTAGTTATTCTTATTATATTCATAATTTTTAATATTTTTATCAGCCGTATTCTTCAGCCGCTCTCCCGGCTTCAGAGCACCATGTCCCGGATAGCCGACGGTGATTTTTCCCTTTCTTTTGCGTATGCAAAAAATGACGAGATAGGAAGTTTAAGCAAGAGCCTGTCACAGATAACCATGACCGTGTCCGGTATAATCAAGGATATCCGCCGGCAGTTCGTTTCCGCGAAAACGATTGCGGACCAAACGGAATCCAATATTCAGATGAGCAACCTCTCCACTGAACTCATCACCGGAAAAATACAGGCCATGACAGATTCCATAGACACGCAGCAGGCTATAATACGTGAAACCGCAACGGCTATTACCGGAAATGTAAATGACATCCATAACTTTGAAAATATTGTCACCACGCAAATTCATAATATTGAAGAATCATCTGACAAGCTAAACGGCCTTCTGGAAAGTGTCAGCAATATAGAAAATGTCCGCCGGACCTCGGCTGCAAACATGACGGAACTTTCCGACAGTTCCGCTCAGGGGGAAGAACAGCTTGATCAGGTTATAATACAGATAAAGGAAATAGCGCAGAGTTCTGAACAATTGCTGGAAACGAACAGAATTATTGCCTCCATTACCGCCCAAACCAATCTCCTGGCCATGAACGCGGCAATTGAAGCGGCTCACGCGGGAGCCGCGGGCAAGGGATTCGCCGTTGTCGCGGAAGAAATCCGGGCGCTCGCGGAAAAAACCCGGATTCAATCCGAACAGGTAAACGCCGTTATCAGGCAGATTATACAATCCATGGGAACAGTGGTTGAATTTTCAAATATCACTAAAGCGGCTTTTTCCCGGATTGTTGAACATGTTTCAAGTGTAAAGTCAAATTTCATGGAAATGTCCGGCTTTATAGAATCACAGACAAATTTGAGCGGCGCGGTATCGGGAAAACTGAATGAACTTGCGGAAAGTTCGGGGGCTGTTTTTACCGGATTTCATAATATGAAAGAAGGAAATGATGCGCTTGTAACAAAAATGCAGGAAGCGGAACGCCAGACGGAAAATCTTGTAAATGCAATGGAAACCATACAGAGTATTCTCCGGGATATTGGGGACCAGTCCGCAGAAGTATCTTTGCTTGTTATCCGCAATACCGAAGAATTAAGCTCAATAGATAAAAATCTTTTATCATACACGATACTTGATAGTCCGGAATAAGATTTTATATGCGGGGACCGGAAGCTACCTTCCGGTTATCGTAAAAACGAAGACAGATTTTCCCGTTTGAGAAGACGGAGCGCTTCCGCAACCAGTTTGCGGTTTTCCTTTCTGTTGAACTGCAAAAGGGCTCTCTGAAGACTGCGCTCATGGGTTCCCCGCGGAATATATACTGACACACCTGTATACGGATCGAGGCCGGTATAATACATGCAGGTCGCCAGGGTTCCCGGCGTCGGGTAAAAATCCTGCACCTGGTCGGGTACAAAACCGCTTTTTTCAGCTCAAGCGCGGTATGCAGCGCATCCTCAATCGTCGCGCCCGGCAGACCCGCTATATAATAGGGAACAAGATACTGTTTTTTATCAAGCTGCCGGTTCATTGCGGCATAAGCTTTCTCAAATGAATGGTATACCGCATTGCTGCTTTTTCTTATGAGTTTGAGGACCCTGTCGGAAGAATGCTCAGGGGCAACTTTAAGCTGGCCTGAAATATGGAACTCGCACAACTCCCTCAAAAATGATTTTCCTTCAGGATCAAGCATAATATAATCAAATCGCAGGCCGGATCTGATAAATACTTTTTTTATACCGGGAACAGTCCGTATTTTTTTCAGGACAGAGATATACTCGCCGTGGTCAGGACTGAGGTTCGGGCATGGTTCCGCACCGAGACATTGCCTGCCGCGGCAGGACCCCTGCGCTGCCTGCTTTTTGCAGGCGGGAATCCGGAAATTCGCGGTCGGTCCGCCGACATCATGGATAAAACCCTTAAAATCAGGGCGGGTCGTCAATGTTTCCGCCTCTCGGACAAGGGATTCGGGGCTTCTTGTCTGAATAAGTTTTCCCTGATGAAAGGCTATCGCACAGAATGCGCATGCGCCGAAACAGCCTCTGCTGCTTGTAAGTGAAAACTGTACTTCCGCGAGAGCCGGGATCCCTCCGGCCTCCGTATAATCAGGGTGCCATTCCCTGGTATACGGCAATTCCATTATCCGGTCAAAAAGCTCCGTTTTTACCGGCATGGATGGAGGTTCCTGCACAACATACCGTTCCTCGCTTTTTTCCACAAGCAAAGCCGCGCTGAAGGGGTCCGCGTTTTGTTCCTGCAGAACAAAGTGGCGGCAATATGCCTGTACATCGGATTTGATTTCCTCAAAAGACGGAAGAAAAACAGCCCCGGAAGGAATGTCCGCCGGCTTCCCGGTCCGCCACATTGTTCCCCTGATCCCCCGCAAATCGGGATTTTCACAGCCCCTTTCCGCAGCTTCCCTGAGCCGGGCGGCTGCTTCGATAATTGAATGCTCTCCCATGCCATACATAAGCAGGTCGGCCTTTGTATCGAGCAGGATAGAGTGTTTAACGGTATTTGACCAGTAATCGTAATGCCCGAAACGGCGGAGCGAGGCCTCAATGCCCCGATTAATACGGGGACCTTTTTGCTTACAGCCCTGATCACTGCCGTATAGGCGAGTAATACGCGGTCCGGACGCAGGCCGGGTTTGCCGCCGGGAGAGTAGGAATCGGATGAACGGGGTTTTTTATTGGCTGTGTAATGGGATACCATTGAATCCATGGCCCCGCGCTTACCAGCCAGGCAAGACGGGGTATACCGAAACGGAGAAAATCTTTTTCCGCCCCGGGCCCCTTCCATTCCGGCTGGGCCAGTATTGCGACCCGGTATCCTTCGGACTCAAGCAGCCGCCCAAGCAGCGCGGCCGCAAATGAGGGATGGTCGACATAGGCGTCCCCTGTAACGAATACAAAATCGCATTCAGTCCAGCCCCGCGCCATCATGTCGTCCCTTGAAACAGGAAGAAATGAAGTCCTGTTCATACGGGATTAACCCTGAATAACTTCGGTTACTCCGGGGACTGTTTTTTTCAGGTGGGCTTCTACGCCCATTTTTAATGTCATGGTTGCCATCGGACAGGAACCGCAGGCCCCCGTAAGTCTGACCGCTACCTGACCGTCATCAGAGACGGAAATAAACTCTACATCGCCGCCGTCAGCCTGAAGCTGGGGCCGGATTTCATCCAGTGCTTTTTTTATTTCTTCTTCCATACGATACGTTCTCCATTTGAAGAACCTCAAAATGTATTTTTGAAAGCCCTTCTATATTATAGAAGATACCCGGGATACGGCTGCCGGGTCAAGCATATGGGGCGTTTGCATGGTAAAATAACAGCAGAGACGAATTTCCGCGGAAAGAAGGGGTTTATGGCAAGAAAGAAGTTTTCTTCCGTGGGTTTATTTGCTATACTTTTATAAGTACAGAGAAAAGATTTGGAGGACTTTCCATGGATACCCAAAAATACGATTTTTCAATTTCAACACTCGGACCCTGTAAGGTCCCTTCACCGATAAAATTGTCCAATGTTGAAGGAGATTTTATCGCAAATTATGTAACTGAAAATGAATTTATCCGTTACCGTGTTGATACCACCATGGATGAAGTGGTAGGCCCTTCAAAACGGTCGGAGCTGCTGGAAAAGGCGGGCCCCAGGGAAAAAATCTACTTTAATCCCAGTCATGTTCACGCGGCGATTGTTACCTGCGGAGGTCTGTGTCCCGGTATAAACGATGTGGTCAGGGCCGTTGTAAGATGCCTGTGGAACCGCTACGGTGTCCAGCGGATCAGCGGTATACGTTTCGGATTTAAAGGCTTTCTGCCTGATTATAATTTCAATATACAGCCGCTTGATCCTGATTTTGTCGACGACTGTCATAAAAGCGGAGGGTCCATTCTGGGGACCTCGCGGGGAGGCGGAAACCGGGTTATTGAAATCGCGGACGCCATAGAGCAGCTCAATATAAACGTCATATTCATTGTAGGCGGAGACGGAACGCAGCGCGGTTCACTTGAAATCGCCGAGGAAATCGAACGGCGCGGCCTGAAGATTTCAGTTGTCGGTATTCCGAAAACCGTTGATAATGACCTTTCTTTTATACAGAAATCCTTTGGTTTTGATACGGCCGTAGTAAAAGCGACCGAATCCGTCGGGGCCGCCCACATGGAAGCCCATTCCCAGATAAATGGCATAGGCCTGGTTAAACTCATGGGAAGGGAATCCGGATTTATAGCCACCCATACGGCAATCGCCAGCCACGAAACAAATTTTGTCCTGATTCCGGAAGTGCCTTTTGAACTGGACGGGCCGAACGGATTTCTTGAACACCTGAAAAAGCGGCTCGAACGGCGGCACCATGCGGTAATTGTTGTTGCCGAAGGGGCGGGACAGGACCTTATGCAGTCCGCAGGCGGCACCGATGATTCCGGTAACCGAAAACTGTCCGATATTGGGGTATTTCTCCGGGACCGCATGCAGGAATATTTCAAGAGCATTGATATGCATATTAATCTGAAATATATCGATCCGAGTTACCAGATCCGTTCAGCGCCCGCAGCTCCTATTGATTCAATTTACTGTGAACGGCTTGGCAACAACGCAGTCCACGCGGCAATGGCAGGGAAAACCAAACTGATCATGGGGCTGGTCCACAATAAATTTGTGCATCTCCCAATCAATGTGGTTATCAGCAAGAGAAATTACGTTGATCCCGAAGGTTCGCTGTGGAGGGACACCCTGGACGCTACAGGCCAGCCCATTCTTATGGTAAATGACCGCGAGGCTTTTATGCAGAACAGCATCAAGAAAAGCAACAGCAAAAAGTAACAGCCCGGATTCAGAACAGGCTGTCGCCGCGGAAAATGAAATAAAGAAGAATTGTGTCTTCATCACTGAGGAGTGTGAATGAATCCGTGCCGGTTTGCATGCGTACAGCGGAATTCAAGCCCCTGAGCATGTCCTGCTCGAATTTTGAGGCTGTTTCATTCAGAACGAGAGGGTCGGTTATATCTCCAACGGAAATGGACACGGGCGCAGACCCGTCGGTCCGCCGGGCTTTTACAGTCCACTGCCCTGAAAATTCATTAATTCCGGTATCGCCTTCCAGCGTACCGTCGGCATTGAACTCAATCACTGCCCTGCTTCCATGATCAGCTTCCAGGGGAATAAAAATATTCCCGTTACTGTAACCGGCCAGAAGCCATTCTTTCCCGCTTATCTGGTCCGAAATGGTCCGGTCCGGCTTTTCTGACGGGAGCAGGACACAGCCGGAAAGAACAAGAGCGGGAAAACAAACAAAACACAGAAGAAGTAATCTGGAATATTTCATATTTTCATTCTAGCAGTATAATCCCCTTGAAATCAAATTCTTTTTGATTTATTATATGACAAATCGGGGAATTAGCTCAGTTGGTAGAGCGATTGGTTCGCAATCAATAGGTCAGGGGTTCGAATCCCCTATTCTCCATAAAATCAGCAATTCTGTGCATATTCCAAGTCAATCGCCTGTTTCCGCCACTGATTGCAGCTTTATTCTTTTTCCATACTCTCAAGGTAATTACTGTTTTTTCCTTCGCAGAGTGATATAGGAAAACCCGGTGTGCCTTATCGTATTGACTTCGTCCCAGTCATCCATATTAATCACGGGAAAAAAGGTATCGCCTTCATATATACCATGTACTCTGGTTAATTCAATTTCATCAGCGATAGTTACAGCCTCTTTATAGATGGAACTGCCGCCGCAGATAAATATTTTTTCGTATGTATCAAAGGAAGAAATCGCCTCTTTTAATGAGGTAAAGATAAAAACCCCATCCGGGGCATCTTTCAGTGTTGAAGAAATAATGATATTTGGCCGGTTAGGAAGCGGTTTCCGTGGAAGAGACAGGTACGTATTTCTGCCCATAATACAGGGAAATCCGGTCGTCAGCTGTTTAAAATGCTGTAAATCTTCCCTGATATTCCAGGGGATAGCCCCGTCTTTTCCGATAACATTATTTTCCGAAACCGCAGCAATAATTATTATTTTGGGCATGGCAAACATAGTCTCCGCTTAAACCGCTACTTCAAATTTAATTGAAGGATGGCTGTTATATTCTTCCACAATAGTGTCCGGATATTTCCAGTTGAATAGTGAACCCTGCCAATCGGTTTTTATAGAAGGCAATGCATACGGGGTCCTTTCCAGCTGCGATTCCAGCCCCTTTATATGATTTTCATAGATATGCGTATCTCCAAGAAAACCTATCAATTTTCCTTCCTCAAGACCCGCTTCAATAGCCAGCAAATGAAGCAGTAATCCGTAACTGGCAATATTAAACGGCAATCCGAGGGCAACATCTACAGACCTCTGGTTCCAGAGTAAATTCAGCCGGTTACTAATTACGGTTATCTGAAACGAATAATGGCAGGGCGGGAGAGCCATTCTGTCGATATCAACCGGATTCCAGGCGGAGACAATCATCCTTCTGTCGTAATGGCGGTTTTTCAGCTTATCAACAAGGTTCTGTAATTGATCGACACCCTTCCCTGAAGGTTTTTCATTATATGCAGCATATTGCGCGCCGAAATGCCTCCATTGCCAGCCGTATATCGGGCCTAAATCCCTTTCCTCTTCCATAAGCTTTTTGGTTTCTTCGCTGGTTCCATAGGGGACAATATCCGGACTGCACCATTCATCCCAGATATGATTGTTTTTTTCCCGTAACCATTCTTTATCGGTTATTCCTTTTATGAAAAATTCCAGTTCAGAAGATATCAGCCGGAAAGGTATTTTTTTTGTAGTTAAAAGAGGAAAGCCTTCCTTCATATCATGTTCAAAAAAGGCTCCCGGAATTGTTAAAGCGTCAATACCGGTACGGTTGCTGTTTTTGAAACCAAGTTTCAGTACTTTTTCAACTATATCCAAGTATGCTTTCATGCCTTTAATCCCCTGCGTTGGTTTTTCACGACAGGATATAATACACTTTTCCTGATAAAAAAACCAGTGTAAGAGGAGGCCGGTTTTCAGGGTGCAATACAGGCCTGGCAGGAAATTTTCAATGAACCCTCCCCTGCAGCAAGCGGTGGAATATTAAACCGGTCTTTCTACCCTGACGCGTGATTGGCAAACAGCCTTTTTTAAGCCTTGACATCGAAAAATAATTCAGATATTGTTGATGACGTATTATGGAGCGGTGTCCGAGCGGTTTAAGGAGGCGGTCTTGAAAACCGTTGTGCCGAAAGGTACCGGGGGTTCGAATCCCCCCTGCTCCGATATAGCAATTTAAAATGAATTGTTATATCGGTCTGGTTTTGGCCGGGATTCGAAACGGAGTCCTCGCCGACCAACGGGAGGAAAAGGCGGCAGGGATGCCGCCGGAAGAGGACGGAGGCGGCTTGGAAGGAGCGGACACGATGTCCGCGACTGGAAAGCGAATCCCCCCTGCTCCGATATAACAATTTAAAATGGAATTGTTATATCGGTCTGGTTTTGGCCGGGATTCGAAACGGAGTCCTTTCTGTTCCTGACTTGCCGAGTAACACTATAATACAGCAATCCTTTGGAGCGGTGCGAGAGCGGCTGAATCGGGCTCCCTGCTAAGGAGTTGTACCCCGAAAGGGTACCGGGGGTTCGAATCCCCCCTGCTCCGGAAAATTAGATTTTGTCTGAAAGATGTTGTTCAGACCTTTTTTGCGCATATTACATTGTTTCGAGACTATAGCTCAGCTGGATAGAGCGTCAGATTGCGGATCTGAAGGCCGGAGGTTCGAATCCTCTTAGTCTCATACGGGCTGTCTTGAGAGACAGCTTTTTTAACACGGAAAAAAACGCAGCCCTGTATTTTTTTCTGTTCTGGAGAGATGCGAGAGCGGTTGAATCGGGCGGTCTCGAAAACCGTTGTACCGCAAGGTACCGGGGGTTCGAATCCCCCTCTCTCCGCTAACGCAAAAACTGAAAGGTTCCGGCTGGGGTTCCCGAAGTTTATTATTATCCAGTAATTTTTTGGAGAGATGTCCGAGTGGTCGAAGGTGCACGCTTGGAAGGCGTGTGTGCTTGAAAGAGTACCGGGGGTTCGAATCCCCCTCTCTCCGCTAACACAGGACTATTTTGAGATGGCTGGGGATTCGAAACGAAGCTCCCGCCGACCGAAGGGAGGAAGAGGCGGCAGGGACGCCGCCGGAAGGGAGCGAAGGTGGCTTGCAGGGAGCGGACACGATGTCCACGACCGGAAAGCGAATCCCCCTCTCTCCGCTAACGCAAAGTTTTCGGGCTGACTGGAGATCAAAAACAGGATTTCCGGACAGCAAAGAAAAACCTGTACACCGAAGACCTTTCCGGAATGTCCAGGTCCTATGCAAAAAACCTCTTCCAAACCCCGTCAGATCCGGAAGGAAGCAGCGGTAGGCAGCCGGTTTTTGTGCCGTAGTGTACCTGGACTTTTCAGAAGGGTTTTTGGTTTTAAATGATCAACTTACATACCTGACGGATATATGCTATCTTACTATCCGTGAGAATACTGCTTGCCGGCATAAATGCAAAGTATATTCAGACCAATCTTGCCATCCGCCTTCTGAAGGCCTATGCCGATACCTGGTCATCCTCTGTCCGGAAAAAAAAGACTGAAATAATCTTCAAAGAGTGGAACATTAACCAGCTCCCTGAAATAACAGTCAAGGATATTTATTCTGTCTGTCCTGATATTGTAATTTTTTCAACCTATATCTGGAACCGGCAGTTTATCCTCCGGGTGGTATCCGATATCCGCAAAATATTGCCTTCGGCTCTTATAGGCCTTGGAGGGCCTGAAGTTTCCTGGGCCGCGGAAAAAACCTTTTCGGATTCACCTGAAACGGATTTTATATTATCAGGCGAAGGCGAACAGACTTTTACGGAATTTGCGGATATGGCTGCCGACGCTATTCCACAGACTGACAAGAGAACAGTTTTGGAAAAACTGGGTAACATTCCCGGTGTATACACCCGCATATCCGGCGGAACGGAAAATTCTGCCATCTGTTTTGGGGGAACCAGGCCGCCGATTGAAAATCTCGACAGGATTCCTTTTGTATATACTTCCGAACGTATGGATTTTGATCCTGCTCACCGGATTGTCTATTATGAATCAAGCCGGGGTTGTCCGTATTCCTGCGCATACTGCCTTTCAGCGAGGGATACCGGTGTCCGCTATTATCCGTTTGAGCGGGTTTTGTCTGAAATCAGCTATTTTATGGATTCAGGATTTCCCCTTGTGAAATTCGTTGACCGCACATTCAATCTTAAACCTGACCGCTTTCTGAAAATCTGGTCATATATCGCGGAAAACCATAACGGCAAGACCGTTTTTCATTTTGAAATCGCCGCAGAATCCCTTTCAGAGGAAGCTTTCGCTGTACTGGAAAAAGTACCGCACGGTGCTATTCAGTTTGAAATCGGCATACAGAGTATAAATGAAAAAACCCTGAAAATCGTAGGCCGCCCGGCCCATCCGGCCATTCTCGCGGAAAAAATCAGACGCATACCAAAGACCATTCATACCCATATAGATCTGATCGCGGGCCTCCCCGCAGAAAATCTCGAAAGTTTTGCAGCCTCCTTTAACTATGCTTTTTCTCTCGGCGCCGACATACTCCAGCTTGGATTCCTCAAAATCCTGAGCGGATCACCGATGGAAGACATTGTCCGTTCCGATTCCGGATTTCTCTGGTCTGAAACACCCCCCTATGAAATACTGGCGACTCCCGATTTACCGTACAGCCATTTAATTCTGCTTAAGGAAACCGAATATATTCTTGAAAGCTGGTATAATTCCGGCCTGATGCGAAAAACAATTTCCTTTCTTGTTTTTGATAACATGCGGAACGATGCCTTTTCATTTTTCCGGGACATGGTATCTTTTAATGTCCGGTTTTACCCTGACGGGGATATTTTCCTGCCGAGGAAGCCGGCGGATTCTTTTGCCTGCATGGCGGCATATATCAAAGATAAGAAAGAGCATTTTCCCGATTTTCCGGCGGAATTGGCACTGGAGTATCTGAAATATGATTTCCTGCTGCAGGGAAAGCCAGGCTTCTTCCCGGAATGGTATGTCCGCAGATACTCCAAGGAAGCCCATGACAGGGCGCTCATGGAACAGGATTTATTTTCCGGAACAGGATCAGGGCGGAGAGCCTCAAGGCGGACACTGTATGCGTGTACGGAATACGAGCAGTTTCACTTCAGCGGCGGGGACGCGCCAAAGGCGATTCTGTTTGTGTATACAAAAAACGGAGGGAAAAAAGTCCGGTGCGTGGAAGCGGAGGTTTTTATTGACCGATAAACAAATGCCGGATAAAATCTATACAAGGTGGGATATGAGAAAAAATAATAATGCCCGGTTTTTGTCTTTCATTTTGTTGCTCGTGTTTTTTTATTCTTTGGCTGTAAAACCCAGGACAAATCTGAGGCCGCAGATCCGAGAACTGTCCCTTTTTCAAGGGGGGTGAATCTCTCCCTGTGGTTTGAAAAAAACAGTCCGCGGGAAGTCCAGTTTACCCAATTCACACGGAAAGATTTTGAAAATATCAAGAGTCTCGGCGCCGATGTTATCAGACTGCCGATCCGTCTGCACAAGCTGACAACGGATATCCGCAATGGGGTGACCAATACTGACCCGGATTATACAATCGATCCCCTGATTCTGGAGTTTCTTGATTCCGCTGTCGATTGGGCTGAAGAACTCGGCCTGTATATTATTCTTGACAACCACTCCTTCGATCCGGCGGTTCCCACGGAAGAAAATATAGAAGAAATTCTGCTGAAAGTCTGGGGCCAGATGGCGGAACATTTTAAAGACCGATCCCGGTTCGTTATGTATGAGATTCTGAATGAACCGCACGGTATTTCAGAACAAAAATGGGGAGAGGTCCAGGGACGGATTGTCGAAGCCATCAGGAAAATAGATCCGGTTCATACGATAATTGTAGGCGCCGCTGATTTCAATTCCCTGAAAAAAATATTCACTATTCCCCGGTACGACGATCAAAATCTTATATATACCTTTCATTTTTATGAACCCATGGTTTTTACCCATCAGGGAGCAAACTGGGGCGAGCCCCATCTTACCGCTCTTAAAGGGATTCCGTTTCCTATGGAAAGCCGGCGTATGCCCGAAACACCCGAAGAACTGAAGGGTACCTGGGTTGAGTGGGACTTGAACAAGTATGAAGAACGGTCTTCCCTTGAAACTCTTGACCGCCTGCTTGATATAGCGGCGAACTTTTCAAGGAGCAGAAACGTTCCCGTTTTTTGCGGCGAGTTCGGCGTCTTTATGATGACCAGCCGGGAGGCTGACCGTGTCAGATGGTACCGGACAGTCCGCAGGATGCTGGAACAGAAAAACATAGCATGGACAAGCTGGGATTATTTTGACGGGTTCGGATTGTTCAAAACCCGCGAAGGCGGCGATTTCCCTTCCGATCTGAACACAGGCGTTGTTAAGGCCCTCGGGTTCAAAGTCCCTCCCAAACAGAAAGAGGACACCGGCCCTGTAACTTCCGGATTTGCGATTTACGATGATTATACTGCCCCCGGAATAGATTCCGGGTTCTGGAAGGAAAACGGTTCCGTTGATTTTTACTATCCGGAAAATACCGGAGACGGCCGTTTCGCAATCCAGTGGGGGAACTGTACAAGATACGGAGCCGCGTGGTTTGAATTCCGGAAGGCGCAGGATTTGAGCCGGCTTGCGGAAGAAGGTTATGCGCTTGAATTTATGGCCCGCGCCGACGCCGACGCGGTTTTTGAAGTCCGCTTTATAAACCCCGACAGTCTGGGAACGGATATTCCCTGGAGGGTGCGGTACATAATAGACAGCAGCATACTGCCGCCTGACGGACAGTGGCATAAAATCCGCATACCTCTGAACATGATGCAGGACAGCGGAGCCTGGTCTTCGCTGCGTGAAAGCTGGTATGACCCCGCCGGATATTTTTCCTGGGAAAAGGTAAAACGGCTTGAGTTCTCTGCGGAAGAAAAAGATTTGATCGGCACATATGTGTGTATAGATGCTATACACATAACAAAATAAAATACCCCGCCGCAGAGCAGCGGAGTATTTTTCTCTCCCGAGGAATTGGCCTCGGGCTTAATACCATGGAACCTGCAAAAACTAACGTTTTTATAGGTTATTATAAAAAGCGCCGCAGCGCAGCGGGGTATTAAACCCTCGCCTCGAATAAACAAAGAGCAGAGGTGTATAAAATGATGAAAACATACACAAACAGAAAACCGCGGAGCGGAATATATAAAACGCTTATATTATTCATGTGTATACTTTCCTGTTTTTATACACACACTTCCTGCGCCAGAAGCGAAGAACTTTCCCTTGATGAACTTGAGTCCCTTTCTCCTGAAGGCATCAGCGAAATACTTGCAAAAACAGTAAGCAAACCCTGGCGGGGCGAAGAATATGTTCCCGGCGTAAGAGGCGGGACATGGAATACAAGTTTGACATCCGATCCGAAAAGTTTTAACCTTCTGATTTCCGAACGGGATTCAGAGACCTCTTTCATAGTCCGGAGGATGCATGATACTCTGGTTGATTACGATTATATAAAAAAGGAATTTGTCGGGCACTGTGCGGCTCCTGAAATTATCGTTGATGAAAAAAACGACACACTGTCGGTTATATATACACTCCGGGATGATCTGTACTGGAGTTTTTATAATTCGGATGAAAAAGTTAAAGTAACTTCCGATGATGTCATTTTCTGGTACAATGAAATTGAAGGCGA
This sequence comes from Brucepastera parasyntrophica, assembly GCF_022376835.1. GTDB lineage: Bacteria > Spirochaetota > Spirochaetia > Treponematales > Treponemataceae > Brucepastera > Brucepastera parasyntrophica. Next base: position 2,037,949 of record NZ_CP084606.1, on the reverse strand, counting down.
TCCTGCTTTCCAGAGTTCAATGTATAATTCCCAGTTTGTAACCATGCCGGACGGAAGCGAAGCGCACATTGATATTGAAAAAATTGATGATCTCCGGTTTGCGTTTCATTTTCCCCGCATTATCGCGAATCCTCTGTTGGCGACTAACAGGGATTTCGGTCCGAGCTTTCTGTATGAAAAGGCGAAGCGTGAGGGCGGCGTGCAGGGCGTCCTTGATCTGTTCAGTGTAGCATCGGACCCGAAGCTGATTCCTTCGATGGGAATGTGGTTTCTGACGGAATACAAGCCCGGACAGCGGCTGGTTTATAAACGAAATCCTTCATACTGGAAAAAGGACAGCAACGGAATCTCAATCCCCTATCCTGAAGAAATGATTGTCCAGATTCTCCCTGACACAAATACGCAATTTCTGCTTTTCAAGCAGGGCAAGCTCGAAGCTTACGGGCTTCGCACCGAAGACATAAATGAATTGGTGAACAAAAAAAATCCGGACTATACCATTTTCAATACGGAAGGTTCCCTCGCGACAAGGTTCTGGTCTTTTAACCAGAACCCGAAACACAGCGGCACGGCCCAGTATGAATGGTTTACACAAAAGGAATTCAGGCAGGCAATGAGCTGTCTTTTAAACCGGGACAGAATTATCAATCAGGTATACCGGGGTTTGGCGGAACCAAAATCCGGGTTTTTCCCCGAAGCAAACCCCTACTACAATCCTGAAATAAAAATGGATTATCTGTATGATCCGCAGCGGGCTATGGAGCTGCTTTCCTCCATCGGCATAAAACGGGATAGTTCCGGTATCATGAAAGATGCAAAAGGCCGTGCTGTCGAATTTGATTTAACCATAACAGCAGACAGTACATCGCAAACTGACATCGCTTCAATTATCATGGATGACTGCTCGAAGGTCGGTATAACAGTGAAAATCCGGGTAGTTGATTTTCAGAAACTTGTAGAGCAGATGAGCAGTACCTTTGACTGGCATTCGCTTTTAATGGGATTCAGCGGAGGAAATCTGTTCCCGTCACAAGGTATTAATGTCTGGCCGTCAACGGGAAATCTGCATGTGTGGTATCCGCTTCAGCCCAGTCCCGCAACCGAATGGGAGGCCCGGCTGGATTATCTGTACAATGAAGGGTGCTACACAATCGATCCGGAAAAGGCCGGGAAAATCTGGGATGAATTTCAGGAAATCATTCTTGAAGAATGCCCTGTTATTTATCTTGTAAGGCCGAGGAGCTTTACCGCTCTGAGGAACAAATGGGACTTTTCAAATATTTATTATGACAGCATCGGGGGCTTTGAATACGATCATGTATTCCTGAAACAGAAATGAAAGCGTTTTTAAACCGGTGTATCAGTTTTATTCTCCGCCCTTTTTATCTGTTTCGCAGAAAACTGCCTCTCGTCTCATATATCGTCAACAGAGTGATTACAATGGCAGTCATTCTTTTTGTACTGGGGTTCGCCATTTTCGGACTTATGGAACTGGCGCCCGGAGATATTGTGGACCAGCTTATGATGCAGCAGCTCTTCTCCGGGGAAAGTTCAGGCCGTCAAAATGACACTTTTTTCAGCGCCGATCAGCTTGCGGCGCAGCGCGCGGAGCTGGGCCTTGACCAGCCGTTTTACATTCAGTATTTCGCCTGGCTGAAACGCGTTATTATTCATCAGGATCTCGGAGTCAGTCTGATTTCCCGCGCGCCTGTTTCATTTCTTATCAGTTCCCGGCTTTTCAATTCTGTTTTGCTGAATCTGATTTCGCTGGTGCTGATTACGTTTTTTTCTTTTTTGCTCGGGGTTTATTTTTCCAGCAAGGCCGGAACCGCTACGGATCTTGCCGTCAGTTTTTTCGCGCTGGTGCTTCACGCTTTTCCGGGCATACTCCTGCTTATCCTGCTTCAGCTTTTTGCGTCGGTAACCGGGCTTTTCCCGGTAACGGCCTATCCTGATTTTCCGTTTTCGGAAGCACCCCTAAAATTCACGTTCAGCTACATGCACCATATTTTTCTGCCGCTCCTTGCTTCTTTTCTGGGCGGCGTAGGCGGAACAATGAGGATGATCAGGGCAACCATGCTTGATCAGCTCGGGCAGCCCTACATAACAAGTCTGCGAGCGAGGGGAATCAAAGAGTGGCGGGTATATTTCAATCACGCTTTCAGAAACACGCTGAATCCATATATTACCGGAAGCGCGAATCTTCTGGCCAATCTTTTTCAGGTTCACTCATACTTGAAATTATTTTTGCCTATCCCGGAATAGGACGTTTAATGTATGAAGCCGTTATCCAGGAAGATGTTAATCTTGTTCTGACAAACATCATGTTTATATCCTTTCTGGTTCTGCTTGGTATGGTTCTGGCTGATATAATTCTCGCGCTTGTTGATCCGAGGATACGGTATGGCAAAGAGTAATCCCGGTGAAAAAAAAGCTAACAGTGTTAGCAAATTCTCAACATATCTGCGAACACGTCCGCTTGGAATAGTGTCTGTAACAGTTTTAGTCCTTCTGTATTTGATTATGATCTTTGCGGAGTTTATTGCGCCTTACGCGCCGACTACATCATTCGAGCAGATGACATATCATCCGCCGAACGTCAGGTTTGCCGGAGGAAAGATGCAGGCTCAGGAAGCCCGCATAATAAATACCGTTAACTGGAAATACGCGCGGATAAAAGGTATGTACAACGAAATAGGTTTTTTCATAAAAGGGGAGCCATATAAACTGTGGGGCGTCATTCCGTGCGAGCGCCACCTTTTCGCGGTAAAGGACGGCTCCTATCCTGTTTTTCTGATGGGCGCCGATAATCTGGGAAGAGATTTGTTTTCCCGGATCGTTTACGGGAGCCGCATTTCCCTGACCATAGGCTTAATCGCTACGGCCATTTCGCTTATTCTTGCGATACTCTTCGGCGGCCTTTCCGGTTATTTCGGAGGGATAACGGATTGGACTATCATGAGGTTCGCCGAATTCTTTATGCTTATTCCCGGACTCTACCTGATTCTTTTTCTGCGTTCCCTGCTTTCATCAAATATGGATTCGGGACAGGCGTATATGATGATTACAATTATTCTCGCTCTGGTCGGCTGGCCGGGAACGGCAAGGACAATACGGGGCCTCGTTCATTCGATCAAAAGGGAAGAATTCGTGCTGAACGCAAAGCTCGAGGCTATCCCCGCTCCCGTTATAATTTTCAAACATATCATTCCCCAGATATCAAGTCTGCTGATTGTAAGCGTTGCCCTCAGCATCCCGGGCTTTATTATGACGGAAACGACCCTGTCATATCTCGGACTCGGAATCGTCGATCCTGCGGTAAGCTGGGGATCATTGATAAAGCGGGACATTTCAACACTGAGCAATCTGCGTAATTATCCCTGGCTGCTTAATCCGGTGTGGTTTTTGCTTGCGGTTACGCTTGCCTTCAATTTTCTGGGAGATATTCTCCGTGATTATTTTGATCCCTACCATACAATTTTTCCGAAGTTCAGCCTGAAAAAGTTTTTCGGGAAATCCGGAAAAAACAAAACCGGGAATAAAGAAAATGAAACTGAAGCCGTGATGTCTGAAGGAGGCGGATTATGAGCAGCCTTCCCGAAAAGCCCCTGCTGGAAGTCAGGGATTTGAATGTTGGCTTTCCTGTTTACCGGGGGACCGCCAGACAATATGTGCAGGCAGTCCGCGGGGTTTCTTTTCATGTAAACGGCGGAGAAGTTCTGGGCATTGTCGGGGAAAGCGGATCGGGCAAGAGCGTTACAACATCCGCTATTCCGGGCCTGTTGCCGAAAAACGCTGTTCTGAACGGCTCGATACAATATGAAGGCAGTGAACTCATAGGACTGGATATCGAAGAGCTGCGTAAATACCGCGGAAAAAAGATCGGAATGATTTTTCAGGAGCCGGGCCGCTCATATGATCCGCTCCAGAACATAGGAAGTGTTTTCTTTGAAACTTTCAGAAATTCTGATCCGGGAATAACAAAATCCGCAGCAGAGGAACGGACTGTTTCTCTGCTGTCGGAAGCTGGCCTTGCCAGCGCGGAGGATCGTCTCGCAAATTTTCCCCACCAGTTTTCAGGCGGACAGCTCCAGCGGATAGGCATTGCTCTTGCGCTCGCGCAGGGGTGCGATCTGCTCATTGCAGATGAGCCGACAACAGCTCTGGACGTTACTATCCAGGCCCAGATTGTCGCGCTTTTGAAAAAGCTCAGGGAAACCAGGAATATTTCCATTATTTTTATCAGCCATAATATTGATCTTGTCGCGGACATATCCGACAGAATAATGGTTATGTACGGAGGACTGGTTATGGAATCGGGTATCGCAGGGAACCTGGTACATAACCCCGAACATCCCTACACCCAGGCACTTCTGGCGGCTTCTCCCCAGTTTGGCAGCCACTATACAAAAAAGCGGCTGGTTTCAATCCCCGGCAAAGTCCCCGACCCGCTGCGGCCGGAACAGGGCTGTCCTTTTGCTCCACGCTGCGCTTTTACCGCAAATGATTGTGTTACGGCTATTCCTGAGCTGTTAAGCACAGGGGAAGAATCTTCAGTGCGCTGTATTCTTGCAAAAAAAGAAACAGCCGGGACGGGAAAATAATATGGCAATAATTCAGGCAGTTAATCTGAAAAAGAAATTCAACCTGGAAGCCGGTTTTTTTGCCCGGTTCGGCAGGTTTGTATACGCGGTCAACGATGTTTCTTTTTCGATAGAAGAAAATGAAACGTACGGACTTGTCGGGGAGTCCGGCTGCGGAAAAACCACAACAGCCCGGCTGCTTGTCAGAATGTATGAACCGGATGAAGGTTCAGTTCTTTTTCATGACAGGGAAAATGTACTCACTCTGAAAAGAAAGGGCCTCAGGCAGTACCGTGAAAAGGTAAAATATATTTTTCAGGACCCGGCCCGTTCCCTGAATCCCCGCATGACGGTTTATGAGGTCCTTGTTTCCGGCTACCGCTGGTCGTCCCGCTGGCCGGGCGAACAGAAAGCCAGGGCCGAGGCCGCTTCGATAATGGAAGAGGTAGGCATGGCGCCGTCGGACCTTGAACGAAGGCCAGCTGAATTTTCCGGCGGTCAAAGGCAGCGGATTTCCATAGCCCGCGGACTTATAATGCAGCCGTCGCTTCTCATCTGTGACGAGGTGGTATCCGCGCTCGATGTTTCCATCCAGGGTCAAATTCTGAATCTGCTGCTTGATATACGCGGCCGGAGAAATCTTTCATTTCTATTCATTGCGCATGACCTAAAAGTCGCCTGCTATTTCTGTGACCGCATAGGAGTTATGTACAGGGGCGAGTTAATGGAAGAAGCTTCCGCAGCCGACCTGTATGAGAAAGCCCTGCATCCTTATACAAAACTGCTGTTTTCCAGTGTCGCGGGAAAAACGCCGGCGGTAGCTCAAAATGAAATGAATAAGGAAAAAGGGTTCTTCCAGAGCGAAGTTAAAACTCCGGTAACGGAACTTGCCGGCTGCGCCTTTGCCGAGAGATGTCCGCTTGCCGATGAGGGCTGTTTTTCCGGACATCCTGAATTGCGGATACTTCCCGGCGAAGAAAATAAAAAGCACCCTCACAAGGTCAGGTGCTTTAAAGTATAACAATATATTGAAAACTATCGCTGTAATTTCCGGTATACGCCCCGGTGAGGAGTGTCGGCGTCCTTTCCGAATTTCTGCCGCCTCCATTCCGCGTACTCGCTCCAGTTTCCGTCATACCAGATAACTTCTCCGCTGGATTCAAAGGCAAGAAGGTGTGTGCATATCCTGTCGAGAAACCAGCGGTCGTGGCTTATTACAAGAGCGCTTCCCGCAAAGGTTTCCAGAGCTTCTTCAAGTGCGCGCATGGTATTTACATCAAGATCATTTGTGGGTTCATCAAGAAGAAGTACGTTTGCTCCGGCCTTTACCATCATGGCGAGATTCAGCCGGTTCCGTTCTCCTCCCGATAGCGTGCCTACTTTCCGCGACTGGTCCGCTCCCGAAAAATTAAACCAGGAACAGTAGGCCCGCGAATTAACTTCACGCAGGGCCCCATTCAGGGGACGCCCATTCGCATCAGTTGCCCCGAGCTTAATAACATCCAGCCCGTCCGAAAGCTGTTCCCATACTGTTTTTTCAGAATCGAGTTTTCCCCGCATCTGGTCAACATAGGTCAGCCGTACCGATTCTCCAAGCTTAATGGTTCCCGAATCGGGCTCAAGAATTACGGATTCATTTCCCGAAGCCGACACCGGTGTTGCCTCTCCGGCGGCCCCTGCTATCAGTTTAAACAGCGTTGTTTTCCCGGCGCCGTTCGGCCCGACAATACCAACGATGGAGCCGGGAGGAATGAGAAATTCAATATTGTCAAAAAGCAGCCTGTCACCGTAGCTTTTTGACAGGTCCTTTGCTTCTATAACAACATTGCCGAGCCTGGGTCCTGCAGGGATAGTGATCTTCGAGTCTTTTATTTTTTCCCTGCCGTCATCAGCCAGAAGTTTTTCATATTGGTTTATTCTTGCCTTGCTTTTTGCATGACGGCCCTTTGGCGTCATACGGACCCATTCAAGTTCCCGCTGAAGCTGTTTTCTCCGTTCGGATTCACCCTTCTCTTCCCTTGCAAGCCGCTCTTCTTTCTGCTGCAGCCAGCCGGAATAGTTTCCCTTCCACGGGATTCCTTCTCCCCGGTCGAGCTCGAGAATCCAGCCCGCTACATTATCAAGAAAATATCTGTCATGGGTTACCGCGATAATAGTCCCCTCATACTGCTGCAGATGTCTTTCCAGCCAGGCAACGGTCTCCGCATCCAGATGGTTTGTCGGCTCATCGAGCAGCAAAATATCGGGCTTCTGCAAAAGCAGTCTGCACAGGGCGACCCGGCGGCGTTCTCCTCCGGAAAGAACATCCACAAGCTGGTCACCCGGCGGACACCGGAGCGCATCCATAGCGAGTTCGAGCTGGTTATCCAGTTCCCAGGCATTGCACGCGTCCAGTTTTTCCTGGACCTTTGCCTGCCGGTCCATCAATGCGTCCATATCAGCGTCCGGATCTCCAAAGGCCTCATTTATCGAATCGAATTCTTCCAGAAGAGCCAGCGTTTCACTGACGCCCTCGGAAACAATTTCCTTAACTGTTTTTCCGGCTTCGAGGGAGGGTTCCTGTTCAAGGTATCCAATTGTATATCCCGGAGCGCAGTGCGTTTCTCCGATAAATTCTGTATCAGTTCCCGCAAGGATTCTCAGCAGACTGGATTTCCCCGATCCGTTGAGACCTATAACGCCGATTTTGGCTCCATAAAAATATGAAAGGTTTATATCCTTTAATACCTGTTTTGTCCCGTGAATTTTTGAAACACGGTCCATTGTAAAAATAATTTTTTTATCGTCAATTGTCTTTGCCATAAAAAAAGTATAACAGAAGCCGTCAGCCGTGGCTATCGTTCAGGTGACTTTTATAAAAAGCCACCCCACCCGGAAGAGTTGGAATTTAAAGGTGGGATGATTTTTTATTTCAGTGATTTACCGGTAATAAGATAGATAGTGTAATCCCTGTCACTGTCCTCAGCCGATTCTATCCTGATGCCGAGCTGGGGTTCACGTATCGCTCCAGTCATTCCTGAATATGCTATCAGTTCATCAGTATTTATGACAGTTTTTCTGGAACTTTGAATTAAAGCCCGTGTAAGATTTGTATACCAGATTGTGATATCTCTGGTTTGTATACTTATAAAAACCCCATCAATATCATCATACTGTACGCTGGCTACCATCCCTTTATATAATGGATATACGGATGTATTTCTCGGCATATAGACGCTGAATTTATTTTTCTCATAACTTACAATATCTGCAACCATTTCATCGGGCAACAGAATAAACAGAGCCACTGTTGTATCATCTTTTATTGATTCTGAATTGTTTCGCAGGTATTCCAGCTCATTGCAGGCGGCAGTTTGATCTCTTACCAGATTCTACGCTTCTTCCGTGGACAGTAACGTAAACCCATTATCTTCCGCGGAAAGTCCACACAGAATACAGATGAATAAAAATATTGTCAGAATTGTTTTTTGTTTCATAGGCCGACTCCCTCGTTATAACCGGTCATGAAAATAGGGCACAGCCCTTCTATTGTACCTGCTTCTGAAACACAATCTTTCTTCTGTTTTTTTAATGCGAAACACCGGAAATAATATACTTTTCAGGAAGCACTGCTTCTGCCTTCTTGAATATAAATTTACCCTCAACAGTTCTTTTCAGTTTATTCGGATATATGATTGTCGTATATCCTGTCACACTTTCCTTATCTTGGGGGATGTCGGTAATATATGTATATGACAGATTAAGATATTGTAGTGAATCCGGCACATTGAGCAAATCGGGATATGTATCAAGCGTCCCGCTGTAAAATTCAAGGTACTCAAGAACAGTATTATACTGCAAATCAAGTATTATTGTTTTTTTAGGGTAGCCTCTTAATGAAAGTATTTCCAGTTTTTTCAAGTCTTTGAGGAAATCCCAGTTTTCCGGAATTATTGAAACTATAACCAATTTTTTTAATCCCGGCACATCAGTTAAAAAAGAAAAATCGTGCAAAAATGCGGTCATATCAAAAACAAGTGTTTCCAGCTTTTTTGACTTCCCCAGACCACGTATCTCAGTTACCTTTGAAGGTTTACGGAATACCAGTTCTTTTGTATTTGAATCCACAGTAAGATATTCTGTTCCGGTAATAGTTATTATGGTCAGTGTCTCCTTTCCGGCATTTGCATATACAAAGTTTCCTACAATTAATAACATGGCCAGAGTGAGTATTCTGCTATATTTCATTCAATCTACTCCATTATTCACTAAAGTAATATACTCCGAAAAGATTACTTCCAGAGCATAAATACATTGATTCAAGGAGAACCTTTCCCAGAAGACCATCAGGCATGCTTATTGTATAATCAGCATATGCTTCGAAAAGTTGAGATATTGATCGCATTCTATGAAGCAGGATTCTGCTCGTAATCTATTGTGACCAGTATCGCGTATTTTCATAATATATTTCAGTTATGATCCTCTCTGCAGTACAGTGTATTTGTAGGTAATAAGGGTCAGAACGAGCATACCGCTCATAATAAAATCCTAGATTATGATCCATGCTCCTCCTATTTTCAGGACCGATTTTTTCCACTGCAGGATCTATCCGTTTACCGACCCCGACAATATCAAGAAAAACAAGCTCAGGATCGTATATGTAGATGCGCGAAAGAAATTCTTCTCCTTTTCCTATTTGAGAAAATTGAATTCTCATTCCTGTATAAAACAGCCAACGGGTGGAAGTAAAATACCCTTCCTTTTCTATATAATGTTCGGTCAACGGTTTCCCATTTTTCTCAATTATTTCCTGATAATTTGAACCTATCCGTTCAAGGATCGCCTCTTTGATTTCCTGAGCGACCGCAGTACTAGCGGTACATAAGCATATTAATAATAACCATATACTCTTTTTCATAAAACCTCCAAATTGTACAAAGGATAGTCAAAAGAACGAAATTGTCAAAGATCCTTTTGTGGAAACATAATGCTTTCAAAAATCTGGGTTAACAACAGTAAGTCCATTACTGAATGTATATCCATCTGCTGTTTCTGGAAGTGTAGTATTATTGCCTGATCTTACATATCCAGTACCATTAAATAAATTTGCTAACTCATTTCCTGTGAGAGCCGTTTCTCCCGAGAATTCAGCGTAATGAAGATGGGCCCCGGACGACTGTCCCATAATACCATTATAATATCTTCCTAAGGAATCCCCGACATTGACTTCCTGACCGACACTAACACTCAAATCATTCGGATCCATATGACCATATAATCCATAATTGCCATCATTATACTGAATGATTACAAGAGTACCAGTAGCGAATTCTGTCCCATAAGGATGCTCTCCTGCATACAAAACAGTACCATCTTTTGCCGCATCGACCTGCCTTGTTTCTGAGGTTATATCAACACCAGCATGTAAATCTCCTATACCATCATTATTGATGTCATATTCTGTAGAATCAAAGGCACCGGTGATATTTGCCTCACCTAGCGGATTTACAGATACCGTAGCCGGCTCTGTACCCTCTGCTCCATTCTCCCCCTCACCCTGCGTCAGACCTCCCGCTGTCTCTTCGTTTGCGCCCTGGTCTATCCAACCGGTCTGTGGATCATAGCCCGCAGGCACGCCATAGCCGCTCTGGTTCCCGGTAGCTCCCGGATATACATAGTTTTCAAGTCCGCTCGTCAACGCGCAGTACGACGGAGATGCCTCACTTGTGGTGACCGTTCCGGTCGTGCCGCTGGTCGTTGAACCTCCGCTTGAACCGCCGTAGTTTGCAGATGATACGGTCACTGAGCCTCCGCCAGTATTCGAGCTTGACGAATATTTCCACCCACCGCCTGAGCCTGACGAGTATCCACCGTTTACCGCAAGCAGATCTTCCAGCTCAAGTTCTCCGTAGTGTTCAATAAATGACTCCATCTCTACGATTTTTTAAGCAACATTTTCATTATTAGTCTTCCTTTTTTGGGTTATCCATACCCCCGAAACATACCTTCACCCTGAAGGCTTTTTCATCATGCATACCTGTTTGTGATACCAGTATATCAATGCGATACATTACGGATGATGTTCAGGGAAGTATGAACGTATAGAACACGGCCTGCGCGATGGCTGCCGGTGTTCCTTTTGATGTAAAACATATATATTTTATTCAGCATTTTTATACTGGAGAAAGTATAAAAACTATCCTCAAAACCTGTCAAGTGCGAAAAGTCAATTTTTTGTGTTTTTAGCGACAGCTCAAGTAAATCCTGCCAATGCAAAAACAGGTCCTCTTTTTATCATACCTTAATCATATAAAAAAATCGCGGCAGGGCGCAGGCTATTAAAACAATCGAAATCAAATCCGGAATTTCATTTTTATAATTCTTATCTGTGTTGATTTTGAATGATACTATTAATCATGGTTTTAAACAGTTTTTTCCTGTCTTCTGTTTTTGCAATGTCAAGACCGGCATATTTCTTAAAGCCATCGGAACGGTAAAAAACAATTTGAGAAAATGTTGTAAGCTGGTAGGCAATTATTCTGCATTCCGTTTCTGTCCGCTTGCCGCCAAAGCATTCTTTTACAATCGGCAGGATATAATACGGTTCCTCAATTTCCTTTTCCAGAAGAACATAAGGCATTGTAGCTTTAGTATACCTGGAATATTCCACAGTGATGTCCGACATTTTCAGCAAAACCTCCAACAGCTTTTGCCTGGCGGGAATATTCCTTTTTTTTATTTCTTCCAGCTCGGCCGCGCGGCCGGCTATCAGTTTATCAACGGCCGCGCTGACAAGCGCGTCTTTCGAAGTAAAATAATAGTTTATCATTGCCTGATTCACGCCGGCTTCAGAGGCTATCCTGCGGGCGGTAATTTTATTCAGATTTCTGTTTTTAGCCAGCAGCTTCACTGTCACGTTCAGAAGCTGCCCTTTCATATTATCTGCTTGCATAAACCCTCTTTATTAAACGCGTTTAATACATGTTTAATGTATGATACGGATATATTATTTGTCAAGAGAATTGATTCGCTTTTGGCGGAGCCCCGGGGACTCCGCCGGGATACCGTTATTCCTGCGTTTCTTTTTTTGTGACCGGGATATACAGATTTATCTTTGCCTTTTTTTCGGGATCGCTGAAAGGATCATTCATTACATATTCAAGGAAATCGCGGTTGTCAAGCTCATACTCACTCTGGGGTAAATATTCGCTTACAATTTCCTTATACACCAGGCCGAGCCTGTCCGCCGTATCATAAAACCTGTACAGAAAATAATCGCCGCCGCGCAGTTTCCTGTATAATACACCGTCACCGGGTTTCCGGAAATCAGGAGGCAGGATCACACAGGCGTCATATGTTTTTTCATCATCCTCTTTTTCCGGCTCATCATAAGAAATCCCCAGGAACTGGCAGGCCGGCGGGAACAGGTTATGGGAAGAAGTCCATTCAGTCAGTTCTTTCCACAACAGGCCGGTTTCCAGATATGATCCTTTCCGGCTCACATAAGCTATTTCCGTATCCGGTAATACGGCTGTTTCAAGATTCATTTCAATAATCCTCCGTATAAAACTTGATATGGGAGAATTATGACTTTCTCTTGCATTATTTTCTTTATCTTTATTGCTCTTTTCTTCCTGTTGTTTGCTCTTTTCCCTTTTCCGGAATTCTTTTGGAGAAATACCTGTCTTTGATTTAAATATCTTGTTGAAATTCGAAATTGTCCGGTATCCGGCAGCTTCCGCTATCCGCGTAATCGTGTCGTTTGTATCCGCAAGCAGGCCCTTCGCGGCCCCGATCCTTTTTTCCTGAATATAGCAGGATATTGATTTACCGGTATTTGCCGAGAATAGTCTTGATAAATGATATCTGGATAAACATCCGATGCCGCTCAGTTCTTCCAGAGAAACCGGTTCGCTATAGGTTGAATCAATATACTGTATTACCCGGCGTATTCTTTCATCAGGAATCATCTGGAAGCGCCGGTCGGATAAAGTAAATATGTGTTCATTATTGTTCGGATTCTGCCTAACGGTGTTTTGGCTTCGGTTTTTTCATTTTCCGTATCCGGGGAATTTTTTCAATATGATCATTTATAATAAGGTTTTTCACATCAGTGTGCGCGGTTATATCAGGAGTTTCTATGGGAGTTTCCCCGTCCGGCTGGGACGCTTTTTTTGTTTCCGGCCCGACAGGAGGATCATGAATGGGCAGTTTATCAAGATATCTGCAGAGGGCTTCATAATACGGCCTCTCGAAATGGATATCTATCATTTTTTCCAGAATGGCAAGCGCGACGGAACGCGTTAACGCGGCCCGGTAGGGCCTGTCGGAAGTAAGCGCGTCATATATATCCGCGATGCTTATGATCATGGTTTCACGGGGATACTCGCCGGCTTTTTTTCCGTAATATCCCTTTCCGTCCAGACGTTCATGGTGATATTTTATAAGGTCGCGGATTTCCCCGAAAAAATTGATATTGCTGACAATTTCATATCCGATTTCAGTATGCCGCTGGATTTCCGCGTACTCTTCTTCCGTCAGCTTCATGGCCTTGTTGATAATGGCGTCGCTTATTCCTATCTTTCCTATATCATGGAGCAGCGCGGCATACTGGATCTGCCGGAGCGTTTTTGCCGGCATTTTCAGTTCTTCCGCGACTCCGAGAGCAAACTTCATTACGCGTTCCGAATGACCGCGGGTATACCTGTCCTTTGCCTCCAGAGTCCGGGTCAGTGAAGTAACCGTGGAAAAATAACTCTGTTCAAGTTCATCAAACAGATGCCTGTTGTTAATTTCGCTGGCAATAAAGGCCGTGGCTATTTCCAGGGTATAGCGGTGTTCAGCGCCGAACCCGTCCGGATTATGAGGAGTGCGGGACAGGGTAATGACCCCGAGGACCTGATTATCCGTAAAAATGGGGGCTGAAACAAAGGACCCGTTAATAAAAGGTTCTTCATCCATCAGGGCAAAAGACGCGTGTTTGCTGCGGTCCGATACATAAATAGCGCGTTTCCGTTCAAGCGTGAGTCCTGAAATTCCCTGGCCGGCCTGCAGGGCGTCAGGAATTGAGCCCGTGCCGTCCCACGCGACCGGAAGCAGGGTCCGGTCCGTTTCATCGTATTCATAATATACGCCGCAGTCAAACGAAATTTCCGTCCGGCAGTCTTCAAGAATATGCTTGGTTAAATCGGCCACGCTGGTACGCTTGTGGAGAATCGCCGGATATTCCGCAAGGCGGAGAAGTTCACGCTGTCTGCGGTCCGAAATAAGGGCCGCATACAGATTGATGCGGAGTCTGGTGGTCAGTTCACCTATAAAACGGATTTCATTTGCGTCAAGAAAGGGCGGCGACATGGAGTTGTCCGGGGTCTGGTCGCACAGCAGAATAAAGGCCAGCAGCCTGAAGCGGTGGACCACCGGGACAATGTACCGGCCGCGGTATACCCCGCTCAGCAGTTCCTGGAGCAGGGGATCGTCAATCTGATAATCGGTAAAAAGGTTTGAAAGCTCCAATCCCTCGGTAAGCATGGAAAGACAGGCTATAAACAGGGACTCTTCCGGTATTGTCGCGATTCCTTCATTATTCGGCTCGCGGTATTCGTGGGATTCCGAAATATGGATAAATATATGTGAATTGGTCCCGGGAATACGGGCGTTCATTACAGAAATGGTTGACTCAATCAGCGCGGCCGTAGTATGCCAGTCATCTATCTCATCAAGGGAAAACTGGTGTGTAAGTTCGAGAAAATCATCATTTGCCGTTGTAAGAGAAAAATCATTCTTCATTGAATTTAAATTGTAAATCAGATTGCCCAGAAGTCAACAGTCATACGCAAGATTTTACAATATTTATGTAAATTCAATCATTTTTCCTTGCTTTTCAGCTGTGAGTTCCGTATTTTCTTTTACACATTTTTTTATCCGGTCATTATAACAGAATCTGAAAAACTGTCAGTCCGGAAGCCCTTTTCAGCGCTTTCCATAACTATGAAAAAACACAAGCCTACTATAATTATAGCACAGGAGAATACAATTGACAGGGTTTTCAGATAAAAAACAAAGCTTTATCATATTGTATTTGTCGGTTACAATATATTGATTTGTGAATGTTGTTTCGGGGGTAAAAAAACATGAAAATCAGGTCAAAACTTATTGCCATTATTCTGTCCATTAATGTCGCGGTCATTGTATTGCTGGTACTCTTCCTTATGGGCACATCTAGTACGCTCCAGATAAAAGCGGCGGAGGAAAACGCGACAAACATTGCAGGCAGATATGCCAAAGATATACAGGTCCAGCTGGATGTCCTGATGGATACCGTCAGGACACTTGCCCAGATAATGGAAAATTACGAAGTTCTGGAACCGTCCGAACGGAGGGATTTCTTTAATGTGATCCTAAAGGGGATTCTGGAGGCAAACCCTTCGTTTCTCAATGTCTGGTCGGGATGGGAACCAAACGCGCTTGACGGGCTTGACTCCCGGAATATCAATACTCCCGGATCAAATAAAAACGGACGATTCGGGCCGCTCTGGAGCCGGTCCGGAAACGAAATATATCTCACAGCTCTTGACGATTATGATGATGAAGAAGAGGGCGCGTATTATTATCTCCCGCTCAGGTCAGGAGAAGAAACCCTGATGGATCCCTATTTTGAGGAAATTGATGTAATTAATAAAAGTCTTGGCACAAAAGAATATGTGCTTGTTACAAGCGCAATAGTCCCTATAAAAAAAGACGGCAGGGCCATAGGGGTTGTCGGTATCGATTTCAATATATCCATACTTCAGGAACTGGTTGAAAGTATCACACCCTATGATGACGGCGTCGCGGCCCTGTTCAGCAACAACGGGACCGTAGTGGCCCATTTTGATTCTTCACGTGTCGGTAAACAGATGCGCGACACGGAAAGAGATATGAATGGAGAATGGACGGACATTGTCGCGGAGGCGATAAGAAACGGGGAGAATATAGAATACACAGTCCATTCAAAAACCATGGAGACCGATGTTTCCATTATTGCGGTGCCGGTGACAGTCGGGAAGATCAAGGCTCCGTGGGGATTCATGATAAGCATTCCAATGAGAAAGGTCCTGGACCCTGTATATACAATGTTTTATACCGCAATTTTTCTCGAGGTAGTGGCAATTATATTGATTGCACTTGCCATAATACTGGTAGCGACAAATATCGTAAAACCCATAACCCGCACAGTGGAAATGCTCAGGGATATATCCGAAGGCGACGGCGACCTGACCAGACAGCTGGAAGTAAAAACAAAGGATGAAATCAGTGAACTCGCCCATTACTTTAATCTCACTATTGATAAGGTCAAAAAGCTGATAATTTCCATAAGAGATAAGGCTGAAACACTATCGGATATCGGGACCGAGCTTTCGGCAAACATGAATGAAACAGCCGCCGCGACCCGCCAGATTACAGCCAACATACAGAGTATTAAGGGTCAGACAATAAACCAGTCTGCAAGCGTGACTGAAACATCCGCCACAATGGACCAGATTTCCGGAAATATTGAGAAGCTTAATAAGCATATTGAAAAACAGTCATCGAGTGTTTCAGAGTCATCATCCGCCATAGAAGAAATGATCGCGAGCATACGGTCCGTTACCCAGACGCTGGTAAGGAATACGGAAAATGTCGAAGAACTTGCCGACGCTTCCGAAAACGGCCGCAGCAGTCTGCATGAAGTTTCGGGCGATATACAGGAGATCGCGAGGGAGTCGGAAGGGCTTCTCGAAATTAATGAAGTTATGCAGAGTATTGCAAGCCAGACAAATCTGCTGTCCATGAATGCGGCTATTGAGGCTGCCCACGCGGGCGACGCGGGAAAAGGTTTTGCCGTTGTCGCTGATGAAATCAGAAAACTCGCGGAGTCTTCCGCGGAACAGGCAAAGACAGTTTCAGATGTTCTGAAAAAATAAAGGAATCGGTTGATAAAATAAATGATTCAACAAATGCGGTCATTAAAAAATTTGAAGCTATAGACAGCAGAATTAAAACTGTCTCCGAGCAGGAAGAAAATATCAGGAATGCGATGGAAGAACAGAATACGGGCAGCCAGCAGATTCTTGAAGCTCTCAGCGATTTAAGTGAAATAACCCATATGGTAAAGAGAGGCTCGGAGGAAATGCTTAACGGAAGCCGGGAAGTTATCCAGGAAAGCCAGAACCTTGGACGGATAACACATGAAATAACAAACGGCATGAATGAAATGGCGGCCGGAGCCGAACAGATCGATATAGCGGTAAACCGGGTTAATGAAATCAGCGGAGATAATAAAGAAAATATCGATACCCTGGTTATGGAAATTACCCGGTTCAAGGTTGACTGACGCGGACGGATGCCTGATTCATACGGATTACTCCACGGGAAAGATTTGTATGAATCAGAAAATCCGGAGGCTGGCAGATATGATAAAACAGGGAGCAGACTAGGCCAGGCTGTATTTTTTTATCAGGACCCTGACAAGCTTTCGTGTTTTGGGACTTACGGAATCTTTTTTAGACAGAATATACGCGTCCGCTTTTTTCCGGTCGGCTAACGCCGCGTAATTATCATCAATAATATCAAGAATATCGAACTGCAGGAGGGCCTCCTGTTTCGGGGTATAGCCGGATTTGAATTCATGCTCATAGAGGCGCGCCAGTATCCGCTCCCGGAAGACAGGACTTTTCCTGATTATTTTTTTGCAGTTCCGGATACAGAAAATTGCTGTCAGAAATTTTACATCATAGAGACACGCCATGAACCCATCAAAACTTTTCTCAAAAGTTTTTCTGTTTTCTCCCCTGCGATATTTCCGATCAGTTCCATGCCGATGTCCCGGTGATAGGAATTCCTGTGGTTCAGCAAATCCGCAAACAGGTCCCAATATCCGTAAAACAGTTCCGGTTTTTGCGCTATTGCCTTATCGAGAATATAATATCCATGGTAATACACATTAATATGAGGATGGGTGACAGTAAGATGAACTATTGCATCGCGGATGCCGGCGTTCTGTAAAACCAGATCAGCAAAATATGCGATATCGGCGTCGGTCCCGGATATCTGTTCCGCCAAAAGCGCCGGCCGGCTGCTGTCATAACTGCTTTCCATAACAACCTCCTGCAAAGCGTCGGAACTATAAGATTGTTTTTATTTCGGCAAGACTGTGGATTTCATATGCGGGAACAAGTCCGGTAGTATTTTGCGTTCTTTTGGCATTAAACCAGCAGGTATCTATTCCATAATTAAATCCGCCCTGTATATCAGAAGAAAGGGAATCGCCGATAATAATCATTTCGTTTCTGTTTTTTATGCCTGTCTGTTTTTCAGCGTATAAAAAAATATCCGGGTCCGGTTTATTGGTTCCCGCTTCCTCAGAAACAATAACATGCCTGATATGGGGCATAAGACCGGACCGCTCAAGCCGGTTAAACTGTACATGCCGGATGCCATTGGTAATTATTGCCGTGATATATTTTTCATTTAAATATGCGCAGATGGAAATGGCATCCTCAAGGAGAAAAGACGCTTCGGAAAGGGAGCGCAAATAGTCCTCGCTGAACTGCTGCCCGGCACAATTAATTCCGGCTTCGGTAAAAAGAAGGCTGAACCGTTCGGAGCGGAGTTTTGTCTGGGATATTTCTCCGCGCTCAAACATGCGCCAGTACTGGTTATTAATTTCCGAATAACGCTCAAATAATTTCTGTTCGGCGGGAATTCCGTATTGCGCAAGCGTTTCAACCAGCGCGTATTTTTCCGCGCGGGTATAATCAAAAAGAGTGTCATCAGCATCGAGAAATACAAGAGAATATTTTTTCATAATACTTATACTCCATAGATTTGGGTTTGTCAGGCAAGTTTTTTATACTGCCTTGCCTGACAAACACTTACAATCGGAATTCCCGTCAGCCCTAATAAAGACGGGATTACAGCTGTAATCCGCCTATAACAGTTATTC
Source organism: Brucepastera parasyntrophica (assembly GCF_022376835.1). GTDB lineage: Bacteria > Spirochaetota > Spirochaetia > Treponematales > Treponemataceae > Brucepastera > Brucepastera parasyntrophica. The sequence goes on along the minus strand of NZ_CP084606.1, from coordinate 2,019,424 downwards.
TTCCGTCCGTTTCGGGAGAAAGAATTTTCATGTGCTTTACATATTCCGTAACGGCGTCCCTGAGCGTAGTGGACGTATTATAGGAACTTATATTATTTGCCAGAATTGTATATCCGTCTCCGCCGGACATCAGATAGTCATTGGTTATAAAAGTATATTCGGCATCGGGATCAACCGGGGCTCCGTGAATGGACAGGTCCTTCAAAACGCCCTTTTCAAACCCGGCGGAATAATCAATTGTATAACGCACTTCCTCAGAAACCTGGGCCCAGCCGCCGGCGCCCTGGGGAATGGAAGCGATAAATTCAAAAAGGGCTGTAATTTCCGATCCCTTCATTTTTGTAATATACATCCAGTTATCAAAAGGCAATACGGTCGCTATATCTTCCCTTGTAACATCGCCCTCAGGAAGAGCAGCGCGGATATTGCCGCCATTGGTAAAAGCAAAATCGGGATTCTGCCTGAGAATTTCCCTGGCATACCACATAACTCCGTCATTAACCATATCCCCAGCGCCGTTTCTTTTTTCCGGGAAAGTTTGTCTCCTGCTTCAAATTCACCGGCTGCCTGTGCAACGACCTCCTTGAGAAGCAGGTCGGCCATTATCCTGTAGGGTTCAATCATTGCGGTTACATCTGGGTCCGGCGGATATGTTAAAACATCTTTTTCATTTATTGGTTCTGCTTTCCAGGTAAAAGAGGTTATACTGCCGTCAGTAATTTCATAGGCAGCCGTACCCACATATTTTCCCCATTCATTGGCAGATACAATAGGGACTGTCCCTACAAAAACAGGTTCATACATTAAAGTATGCGAATGTCCGTCAATAATCAGATCAATATCGGGAACCCATTGCGCAAGATCAACGGACGTTATATGTCCTTTCTCTTCTCCGGTGAGGCCCATATGAGTCAGTGCAATAACTATATCGCATTTTTCTTTTTCCCTTAAATAACGGAGAGCCTCCTCCGCGGCGGTGAGTTCATTAATGAAATTGAGGCTTTTATCGGGAGAGGCTATTGTGAGGGTCCTGAGAGTAGTCAGCCCGAATATTCCTATTCGGAAACCGTCATAGTTTTTGACAATCCAGGGGCGGCCGAGATATTTTCCATCAGCGCGTTTTATATTCGCGGAAAGAAACGGAAAATCAGCAAGCTTCATCTGGTCTTCGATTTTTTTGAGCGTATAATCAAATTCGTGATTACCGAAAGTAGCGGCGTCATATTTCATCATATTGTACGCCGTAATATCTATGTCGCCGTTAAAAAAATTGGAAAACGCGGTACCCACATTAATGTCGCCGGCATCAAGAAGAAGGACATTTTCATTTTCTGCCCGTACTGTATTGATATATGTGGCCCGTTCGGCAAGCCCGCCCTGACCGTCAGCGGGAAGAATCGTTCCGTGACTGTCATTTGTATGCAAAACTACCAGCGGATATGTTTTTCCAGGCACCCGGTCAACGTCATTCGCGCTGGAACATCCGCCTGAAAAAAGCACAACGGCAAACAGAAGTGAAATCAAAACTGAAAATCGGCGTTTCATAAAAAGCTCCCCTGCCGGAAATTACGGAACGGAAAAAGACCTTGTCCGTTTTACTGCAATAGCTATTATATTCTGAAAAAACAATAAATGAAATCTGTAAACGTACTTTTTAAAAATAATCGCAATAAACAGAAGATTTGTTTTTACTGTTAGTTATTAATATATTGTAATATAGGGAATTATTTAAAAAAAATAACTGACGCCATATTTAAAAAACCAAAAATAACAGAAGAGAGGTATTTTAATATGATGGAAGTTCGGAAGGCTTCGGAAAGGGGGATCGGAAGAAGTTCGTGGCTTGATTCCAGGCACACTTTTTCTTTCTCCAATTATTATGACCCAAAACAGGTTGGATTTTCCGACCTGCTTGTCATTAATGATGACCGGGTACAGCCGGGGACGGGATTTTCCACCCATCCCCATCAAAATATGGAAATCTTTTCCTATGTACTCGAAGGAGCCCTGGCCCATAAGGATTCAATGGGAACGGGTTCTGTTATTTATGCCGGGGACATACAAATGATGAGTGCGGGAACAGGTATCCTTCACAGTGAATTCAATGATTCCGATAAGGCTATGGTCCATTTTCTCCAGATTTGGATAATTCCCGACCGTGAAAATGTTAAACCCCGCTATATCCAAAAACACTTTTCTCCTGCAGAAAAGAGGGGGAAACTCAAGCTGGTTATTTCCCCTGATGAATCGGATGGATCTCTGCCTGTATATCAGGATATACGGATATATGCCGGGTTATTTGACGGGATAGAAGCGGAAGAACTGATTCTGGATGAAAACAGATACGCCTTTGTTCACGTCGCACAGGGGACACTGACAGTAAACGACCAAACGCTTGAAGAAGGCGACGGCGTACGTATCAGGAGAGAAACCAGTCTGCGTTTCAAAAGAGGAGAAAACGCGGAAATACTGGTTTTTGATATGCGTCCGATAGAAGTACCCGACATAGAATGGTAAAGAATATTGCCCGGGTATCGCATAATAGCATCAGTCAGACTTATCGGAGATAATAATGAAGGAATTTGCAGATATAATTTTTTTGAATGGAAATTTTACCACGCTTGATCCGGCCAATCCTTCCGCAGAAGCGGTCGCGATTCATGATGGGATTTTTCTATGTGTTGGAACAGAACCGGAAGTAATGAAATACGCGGGGGAAAATACGGTAACTGTCGACCTGAATGGAGAACAGGTTCTTCCGGGTTTACATGACAGTCACACTCATTTTGTTCGCGGCGGCTTAAATTACAACCTGGAACTTCGCTGGGATGGAGTGTATTCCTTTGCCGAAGCAATGCGGATGCTGAAGGAACAGGCGGAGCGGACCCCTCAGCCACAGTGGGTCCGGGTAGTCGGAGGATTTTCCGCGCAGCAGTTCGACGAAAAACGCCTGCCGACTCTTGAAGAAATAAACAGCCTTGTGCCGGATACTCCGGTTTTTATTCTTCACCTTTACGACAGGGCCCTGTTGAATAAGGCGGCGATAGCAGCAATAGGAATCACAAAAGATACTCCAAATCCCGCAGGCGGAGAAATACTGCATGATTATTACGGAAACCCAACGGGACTGTTTTTGGCAAAGCCGAATGCGCGTATTCTGTATGAAACGCTTTCAAAGGCGCCCAGGCTTTCCCATGCGGACCAGCTTAACTCAACCCGGGTCTTCATGCAGGAATTAAACAGGCTTGGCATTACTTCCGTAATTGATGCCGGCGGGGGATTTCAAAGATATCCCGAAGATTACGCCGTTATCAGGGAGCTATGGGAAAAAGGAGAATTGACTGTTCGGACAGCCTATAACATTTTTCCGCAGCAGCCAAACAGGGAGCTTTCCGATTTCAACCGGTGGACACAGGTTATTCCGCCGCTCGAAGGGGATTCAATGCTGCGGCATAACGGGGCAGGAGAAATGCTTGTTTTTTCGGCCACTGATTTTGAAGATTTCAGGGAACCGCGGCCGGAACCCAATGAAATGATGGAAAAGGAACTGGAACAGATCGTCCGCCTGCTTGTCGAAAAGCGCTGGCCATTCAGACTGCACGCCACCTATAACGAAACCATCGAGCGCGCCCTCAATGTCTTTGAGCGGATCAATGAGGAAATTCCCTTTAACGGCCTTCACTGGTTTTTTGACCATGCGGAAACCATAACAGTAAAAAATATTAACCGCGTTAAGGCCCTCGGCGGCGGCATAGCGATCCAGCACCGCATGGCCTATCAGGGTGAATACTTCGCATCCAGATACGGCAGCGAGGCGGCGTCCCTCGCTCCGCCGGTCAGAAGTATGCTTGAGGCGGGCCTTCCTGTCGGCGCGGGAACCGACGCCACGCGTGTCGCCGGATATAATCCCTGGATATGTCTGTATTGGCTGGTTTCAGGAAAAACCCTGGCGGATACAGGCTATACCATGAGGACAATCTCCTCTCCCGAATGGAAGCCCTTCGTCTCTGGACAGAAGGAAGCGCGTGGTTTTCAAATGAATCGGGGAAAAAAGGTTTGATAAAAGAAGGCTGCTACGCCGACTTTATTGTTCCGAGCGCCGACTATTTTTCTGTTGAAGAGGAAGAAATCAAGGACATTGTATCTCTGCTTACCGTAGTCGGAGGAAAGATTGTATACGGAGACAGAATATTCAAATCACTTGCTCCGCAGGAACTGCAGGCGTCTCCGGAATGGTCACCGGTGAATTTTTTCGGCGGGTATCAGGCGGTCCATCCCGTAAAGGAACCGCTTCCGTGGGAAACAAGTGTAACATCATAGTAAAATAATTTAAATTATTTTACTATTTCCGGTTGTAAATGTTTCTAATGAAAAAAATCACCTAATCTTTACATTAGAAACTTACATTATAAGGAGTATAAATGATTCCGGAACCGCCTGGAACAAAATCAGGCGGTTTCGCGGATCACCAGCTCGGGCATAATAAAGAAATCGCTGCCGGGGCCATTCACAACGGCTTCAAGCGCGGTAACAAGGGCCGCGGCTCCCGCTATCATCAAACGCTGGCGTATTGTAGTAAGCGGAGGATCAACAAGTCCTGCAACCGTTATATCATCATATCCCATGATTGCTATATCCTCAGGAACCCTGATGCCGCTTGCCTTGGCCGCGCGCATAAAACCGATGGCGGTCATATCGCCTGACGCGCAGAAAACCGCGTCGGGGAGGTCCGGCTGCGAGGCGAAATATTCAAAACCCTTCATCCCGCCGTCCATATCAAAACTGGCGGTTTCAAAGATGAGAGATTCATCAAAAGGAATTCCCAGACGGTCCAGAGACTGGACATAGCCCATCAGTCGCTCGGCTGCAATAAAACTGATATTTTTTCCGGAACTTATGCCGTTCAGCAGCCCGATTCTTTTATATCCTTTGTTATACAGATAATTCATTCCTATTGATACTCCTTTCGGATTATCAAGGAAAATAGACTGGGCGCCTTCCGAGGCGGCCTCCATGAGCACCAGCGGCTTTCCGCCGTTCCGGTAACGTTTGACTGTTTCCGGCTTCGGTATAAAATGCATGGTTATAACAGCATGAATTAAATTGAAATAGAGCAGATTATCCAGAAGATCATTCCGGTACTGGGGCGAAGACCGGGTCGGGAATGAAAGCATGGCCGTATTCAGTCCAAGGGCCGACATGGCGCGGTCAATTCCTTTAAAAACCTCATGCCCGGACGGCGAGTCAACAAAAGAAGTTATTACACCAACCGAAGGGGTATACCGCCCGGTTTTCCAGCGCATAAAGGTTTCAAGATAGCCTGTTTCCCGGATAGTCTTCATTATAAAACGGACAACCTCGGGATCAAGGGTTGAAGGACTTATGAGTCCTTCAAGAATTGTTTCACAGGAAAGAGAAGCCTTTTCCGCAACATCCCTGATTGATACAGCCATTTTTTCTCCAGACAAAATTAAATTTGCAATGGTGATGAAAGCCCGTTAGCTTCGACCACTTTCAATCCTTTTTCCACATCTTCCACTTTAAAAATAATAACGGCAGTCTCACCGACCTTGTCAAGGGCGGTATAGAGATATTCAATATTTATGGATTCTTTTTCAAATAAGGCAAGAACATCCGCCAGGCTCCCTACCCGGTCCGGCACCGTAATCGCAAGCACATCAGTGGATTTTATTGTAAATTTGGCATCTTCCAGGATCTGAAAAGCCCGGACCGGATCATTAACAATAACCCTGAGAATTCCGAAATCGGCGGTATCGGCAATCATTATTGCCCGGAGATTTATATTTCCGTCGCTGAGAACCCGGGTTACTTCGGCCAGACGGCCGGCTTCATTTTCCAGAAAAATTGAAATTTGCTGAATTTTCATATATCCTCCCTAGATCTGCCGTTTGTCAATAACACGCTTTGCCTTGCCGATTGAACGCTCTATGCTCTTCGGTTCCACCAGTTTAACCTTAATATTAATCCCAAGTTTGCTCTTCATGACAGATTCGATACGGCTCCGCAGGGACTCCATATCCTTTGTTTCATCGGAAAAGGCCGCTATATTGACTTCAACATGAAGCTCGGCTTCATCAAGATGGGTCTGGGGGTTGCGGCTTACGATAATAAGATAGTTCGGATCAACGCCCTGAATTTCAATAAGCGCATGCTCTATCTGGCTGGGGAAGACATTGACGCCCCGGATAATGAGCAGATCGTCTGTTCTGCCGAACAGCCGGTGTATCCGCCGGGTAGTGCGCCCGCAGCCGCAGGTTTCTTTTATAATATAGGTGATATCCCTTGTCCGGTAGCGCAGCAGAGGCGTCCCTTCCTTGGTGATGGTAGTAATAACAAGTTCACCCTTTTCCCCGTCGGGCAGAACCTGTCCTGTAGACGGGTCGATTATTTCCGGATACCACAGATCTTCATTTATATGAAGGCCGTACTGCATTTCACATTCAAAAGCAACCCCCGGGCCGGTTATCTCGGTTAACCCGTAAATATCAAAAGCCTTTATATTCCAGGCCTTTTCAATTTCTTTCCGCATATTTTCCGACCAGGGTTCCGCGCCGAAACAGCCGGCCCGGATGCCCAGTTTTGTGGGATCAATGCCCATTTCCCTTGCCTGTTCCGACATATACAGGGCATAGGATGGCGTACAGGTAAATACGGTGGTTTTAAAATCACGCATCAGCATGAGCTGTTTTTCAGTGTTCCCGGAGGAAATGGGTATAATGGTCGCGCCTATTTTCTGGGCGCCGTAATGGGCGCCAAGACCGCCGGTAAAAAGACCGTATCCGTATGCGTTCTGGACAATATCATTGCGGGTCGCGCCCGAAGCGGCAAGCGTACGCGCCATTCCTTCCGACCAGTCTTCTATATCCTGTTTTGTATAGGCGCAGACTACCGGAATCCCGGTAGTTCCGCTGGACATATGAATTTCCACTATTTCGGCAGACGGAACCGCAAGCAAGCCATACGGATAGGTAGTTCTCAGGTCATCCTTGGTTGTAAAAGGAAGCTTCGCTATATCGGCGAGAGATTTTAAATCATTCGGAACAACTCCCTTTCCGGCAAGCCGTTCACGGTAAAACGGAACATTTGTATACACATGTTCCACAAGGTTTTTTAAACGTGCAAACTGAAGCGCAGACCGCGACTCAGTATTCATACATTCATGCTCAGGATTCCATATCATAACTAGGGGAAGTATACACTAAAATAGCGGATACTGCTATAGATATTGAAGGCAAATTTTCAAACATAATACCGGAATAAAATAACCGGAAAATCCATTTGAATACCTTTCACGCAGAAAAATCATAACAGCAAACGGGTTCCGGACTGCTTAACCCTAGACATTCCCCGTTTTTCTGCCGTACCATAAGGATTATGCTGCAAACCGAGCGAATCCGAGATGTAATACGGTATATCCAGAAATTTAAAGGCTCAACTATTGTTGTCAGGATTGATGACAACATGATTGATTTTCCGCTTTTTGCCGGGCATGTACACGATCTGTCTCTCCTCCATGATACCGGAATGAAAATCGTTGTTGTGCCCGGCGCGCAGACTCATATTTCCCGGGTATTGGACTCATACGGCATCAGCTGGAGCTTCTGCAATAAAACCCGTATTACCGATGAATCCGGAATGAATCTCATCAAAATGGCGGCATTCGATGTTTCAAACAGAATAATGACCCATTTTTCTTCCCGGCATTTGACAGCGGTTATCGGAAACTGGGTGCAGGCCCGAGGATACGGCGTACTTAACGGCACAGACTACGGAAGCGCCGGGTTTGTGGAAAAAATCGATCTTGACGCCCTTCGGAAGGTAATTGACGACGGGTTTATTCCCATTCTCCCCTGCGTCGGCTGGACTGCAACAGGAAAGCCCTACAATCTGTCCTCGGATGAACTTGCGGTCGCGGCGGCCATTGCGCTGAAAGCCGACAAGCTTTTTTTTATCGGGCATGGAACAACTATTTTCGAAAAGGATTATAACATGCCGGCAAATGTTTCCCTGGAGGAAGACGGCAGGATAGCGGCGATCGCGGTAGATGATATCGAGACATTTATCAGGATTAACCGTGAAAAGGAATCCGTTAACCCGGCGATGGAAAAAATTGTCGAACTTCTGAGATTCGGGAAAAAAGCCTGTCTCGGCGGCGTTACCCGAGCACATATTCTGAACGGAGATATAGACGGGGTGATTCCCGCGGAAATTTTTTCCGAACTCGGTTCCGGCACAATGATTTACCGCAGCGATTACGGAACATTCCGCGGTATGACAAGGGATGATATTCCCTCCGTTTTATCCCTGATGAATCCCTTTGTCGAAAACGGCACCCTGCTCCCTCGGTCCGCAGAAATTCTGGAACAGGATTTCCCGGATTATACCGTATATGAAATCGACGGGGGCATACGGGCCTGCGCCGCCCTCCATCTGTATGAAGAAAATACGGGAGAAATCGCCGGCATTGCCGTGGATGAAGCCTATGCCCATATGGGTATCGGTCCCAAAATGATGGAACGGCTCATTGAACAGGGGAAAAAAGCCGGGCTGACAACACTGTTTGTACTGACAACCCAGGCCTCGGACTGGTTTGAACGCTTTGGGTTCAGGCCGGCGGATATTGCCTATATGCCCGAAGAGCGCCGAAAAAATGGGATGGAAAAAGAAAATCCCGCCTGCTTGTACTCGAATTTTGAAATTTTCCTTGTAAACCCGGCAGACTCATACTATTCTAATAGTATATTCCATCTGAAAGAGAGAAGCCATTGGTCTACATTGAACCGACAGCCCGCATAATTCTGGAAGACGGGACCGAATATGAAGGAACAGCATTCGGTCATACTAATTCCGCTGCGGGCGAAATAGTTTTCTATACAGGAACGGCGGATATCCCCCGGCTGCTGAGCGATCCTGCGCTCCGGGGCATGATTCTTGTATTATCTACCCCCGGCGTTGGCGCCGCCGGAATTCCCCAAAACAATATAGACGAATCCGGACTCGAAACACTTTTTGAGTCAGCCAGGGTGCAGGCGGCGGGGCTGGTTCTCCCCTATTACAGCGCCGAAACCGAACATATAACCGCTTATAAAACGCTCGATAAATGGATGAAAAAATATCAGATCCCGGGAATTTCCGATGTTGACACAAGGGCTCTTGTGCAGCGGCTGAGGGAAAAAGGTACAATGAGGGCCAAGATTCTGGTTTCAAACACCAGAGAGGTCTCTTTCGCTTCGATACCCTTCGGGGCCGAGCTGCCTTCTCACCAGCAGATTATACATTACGGCAGCGGAGAAAAAAAACTGATTCTTGTTGACTGCGGTGTCCGCAGCAGCGCGGTCAGATCCCTGCTGTCGCCTGGCATAACAGTCCGGCGGGTTCCCTGGAATTACGATTATACAGGAGAAGAATTTGACGGGATTTTTATTTCGGGGGGAAACAGCGATCCTTCTTTTTACCGGGAAACAAGTTCCATACTGAAAAATGCCCTGACCTTTGAAAAACCGGTATTTGCAACCGGCCACGGGGCCGCCATACTGGCCGCCGCGGCAGGCGCTCTTCCCTTTCATATGGCTAGGGGACACAGAAGTTCAAGTGTTCCGTGCATAGATCTTGAAACCGGACGCTGCCATATTACAGCCCAGAACCATGGATACGGAATTTATGAAGACTCTCTGCCGCCCGGCTGGGAAACACTTTTCCTGAATAATATGGATAATTCCATAGAAGGCTTCACCGGAAAAAAAGGGCTTTTCTGCGGCGTGCTTTTTAATCCCGAAGGAAACCCGGGTCCGAGGGACACGGTATTTTTATATAACCGTTTTCTGGACCTTGTCCGCAATGGAGGACTTTCCTCATGAACACATACCGCATTGCAACTCCGAAAACAGTGCTGATTCTCGGTTCCGGCGGACAGAAAATAGGACAGTCGGGAGAATTTGATTATGCGGGCTTCCATGCTATCCGCGCGTTCAAATCGGAAAACATCAGAACAATACTGGTTAATCCGAATATGGCCGCTGTACAGGCGAGGGAGCATATCGCCGACGCGGTATACTTTCTTCCCGTCACACCGGAATTTGTGGAACAGATAATCGAAAAGGAACGGCCGGACTCACTCCTCGTCAGTTTCGGGGGAAAAGAGGCTTTTAACTGCGCCCTCCGGCTCCGCAAACAGAGTGTTCTCGAAAAATACAACATCCAGATACTGGGTACCGATATTGACGCGATTAGCAAAACAGACCAGAGAAATGAATTTATAAACCTGCTGAAGCAGGAAGGCCTCCCGGTTCCGGGTTCAGAACAGGTATCTTCATTTAAGGAAGCGGAACGAATAGCCTCAAAACACGGTTATCCGGTAATGGTAAGAACAAACTTTGACACTGAAAATTCTTCCTACTGCTGCTTAAATGAACAGGAGCTCGCTTTCCACTGCGCCCAGGCTCTTTCCGGCGCAGATTCCTTTTATGTTGAAGAATGGCTCGGCGGCTGGAAAGAAGTGGAATTTGAAATTCTCCGCGACGCAATGGATAACTGTATAGTTGCCTGCACCATGGAAAATATTGATCCGGCCGGTATTCATAACGGAGATTCGGCCATTGTAATACCCGCGCAAACCCTGACGGATTCCGAGCTGCAAAATCTGAGGACCGCCGCGTTCAGGGCCGCCAGACTTTTTAATATAATCGGCGAAGCCAATATACGGTTTGTGCTTGATCCCGCATCGGAAGATTTCAGACTGATTGAAATGGCCCCGCGGATTTCACGGAGTTCGGTCCTTGCCTCAAAGGCGTCCGGCTTTCCGATTGCCCTTATTGCGTCAAAGATAATGCTCGGGTTTTCACTGTCGGAAATTGATAATAAACTGACAGGCTCTACACGTTATTGTACTGAACCGTCTTTTGATTATTGTGCGGTAAAAATGCCGCGGTGGGATACTGAAAAATTCAGAAATGTGGACCGGCATCTCGGAGCGGAAATGAAATCGGTCGGAAGCGCGCTCGCCTTCGGAAAAACCTTTGAGGAAGCGTTACAGAAAGCCGTCCGGATGGCAAATCCGCGGAACACTGGAATTGCCTGCCACGGATATATATTCAAGGATATAAAAGCGGAGCTGAAAGATCCGACGGACCTTCATATTTTCGCAATTTACTCAGCGCTCCGGGAAGGGTGGTCAGCTGACCGCATCTATAAATATACGCATATTAACCGGTACTTTATATCCTGTCTGAAAAATATTCTTGAAGTTGAGACCGAACTGGCGGCTTCGCCTGCAGACCGCTCCTCTTTGGTGATAAACAGAGAACAGTTCGCCCGCGCAAAACGGACCGGTTTCTCGGACGACCAGATTGCGTGTATTTTAAAAACACGGGCTGAAAAGGTAAGAAGGTTCCGGCAGGAACTGAATCTGCGGCCGGTAGTAAAACAAATCGATACCTGCAGCGCGGAATATGCGTCCAAAAGCAACATGCTCTATATGACCTATTCCGGAATAACCAATGATGTAAAACCTGCCGAACGCGGAACGCTTATACCGGGATCAGGACCCTATCATATCGGTTCAAGTCTCGAATATGACTGGTGTGCTTACAGCGCGCTGCAGACATGTAAAGACCTCGGCCAATACAGCATAATGGTTAACTGCAATCCTGAAGCAGTCTCCACGGATTTTGAGGTGAGCGACAGGTTGTATTTTGAGGAGGTCTCCCTTGAACGCATACTTGACATATACGAAGCCGAACGGCCTGACGGCGTACTCCTTTCCGTAGGAGGAACGGAAGCAAACAGACTGGCGCTTCCGCTCTCCTGGCTGAACATACCGGTTTTCGGAACAGATCCCGCCGATATTGACCGGGCTGAAAACAGGAATAAATTCAGCGCGCTGCTCGACACCCTGCACATCCGTCAGCCGGAATGGACAGAGATAACCCATATTGATGAAGCTTTTACCTTTGCGCAGAAATCGGGCTTTCCGGTTCTCATCCGGCCGGCCAATGTTTCTTCCGAAGAAGCAAAGGACGTAGCCTGGAATGACAACAGCCTGAAAACCCTGCTTTCCAAAACCATAACCGTAAGCGCCGAACATCCTGTAATGCTTACACATTATGAAGAAAACTCAAAGGAAATTGAAATCGATGCGGTCGCCCGGAACGGGGAAATCCTTGTATATGCGATAAGCGAGCATATTGAAAACGCCGGCGTACATTCCGGAGACGCTACCGTTGTTCTGCCCGCCCAGCGCATTTATCTTTCAACCGCCCAGGCAATAAAAAAAGCGGCGAGAAAAATAGCGGCCGAACTCGGAATAACCGGACCCTTCAATATCCAGTTCCTGGCGAAACGGACAGACATACAGGTTATAGAATGCAGCATGAGGGCAAGCCGCTCCATTCCCTTCTGCTCAAATGTATTCCGCACCGATTTTGTCGATCTCGCGGTAAAAGCCCAGCTCGGGGCTGAAGCAGCAAAGGTTCAGGGCAACCAGTTTGATATAGACTATGTCGGTGTAAAGGCAGCCCAGTTCAGCTATTCCCGCCTCAAGGGCGCGGATCCGGTTGCCGGAGTTGAAATGACGAGTACCGGTGAAGTCGGCTGCCTCGGCAGGGGAGTACGGGACGCCTTTATGAAAGCCATGGTTTCAGCCGGATACGGAATTCCCAAAAGGAAAATTCTTCTTTCGACGGGCCCTCTTGAAGATAAGGTGGATTTTATTGACAGCGCGAGAAAGCTCAGAAACATGGGTTATGAACTTGCCGCTTCAAGCGGGACGGCCCGGTTCCTTCACGCCAACGGAATCGAAGCGGAAATTCTGGCCTGGCCCCTCGACGACAAAAAGCCGAATATTGCGGACGCGATAAAAACCCATGACATCGATCTGGTAATCAACATTCCGAAAAACAACCGGGAAATTGAACTTAAAAATGACTATATTATCCGCCGGATGTCCATCGACTACAGCATACCCCTGATTACCAATATTAAGGTCGCTAAACAGTACACTGACGCGCTGGAGTGGTATAAAACTCATGGTTTTGAAATAAAAAGCAGGGAAGAATACAGGGTATAAGGAAAGTCCTGTTCAGGTGTATCCGCAAGTCTTGCCTGCGGATACCTGTCCGGATTTCCAAATCTACTTCAGCGGGACCCAGTACTCGCACCAGTAATCTTCCGCCTCGTGATCAGGCAGCGGCGGGTAGTATTCTATTTCAGGCGCGCCCGAATGTTCCCGTCCCGAAGCCGGAAACCATTCCGAAAAAATTCTCTTTATAGTTTCCTGGAAGTTTTTGCGCATCGGGCCGCGGGAAGTAAATTTCCCCCAGGTTGACGCCGGGACCGGTATATCGGTGCAGCCCTTCGGCAAACTCTTTGTATCCCGGGGTTTTTCGATGGCTATGCTGTATACAAAGTTTCCCGTTTTCATGTCGAAGGAATGGCACACTCCGCAGACACCGAGCGCTGAATCACCCGCTTTTTCAAAAAAAGGTTTCAGTCTTCCATCCTGCATCGAGTCATCCCAAAAGCGGGGGATATTTGTAAGATTGCTTCCGTCTTTTGAATTCACCGTAATACTGATGCCGGTAAGTGTGAGCGCCGGCCCCTCTTCAATTCTGAATTCCATAGCTTTATCTCCTTTCAGGACAATCGAGAACGAAAGCGGGGGATATGCATGAAGCGAAGTCCCTTCCTGCCTGGCCTTGCTTGGCGTGCAGTTAAACTCGCGCCTGAAGGCCCTGGAAAAAGAATCCGGAGAATCGTACCCCGCGGCAAGCGCGATATCCAGAATTTTTTCCCTGCCGGAAACAAGCTTCAGCGCCGCAAGAGAGAGCCGGCGTCGCCGGATATACTCCGCAGGGCTGATGCCTGTAATCACCTCAAACATTCTCATAAAATGAAAAGCGGAACAATTCGCGATTTTCGCAATGCGTACAATATCGGCAGGTTCACCGAGATGAGTCTCCATGTACTGTATCGCATTATTAATCCTTGTCTGCCAGTCTAATGTCACTGAACGTTCCTGTCCTGTAAGAAAAACTATACCCTGCCGGAACAGGATTTTCCCGATTTTTATTGCCGAGTGCTGCAGGATTTTTCCCTGACAGCCGGCGCTGTCAGGTATGTTTTTTTATTAACCTGGCGATCACCACAACAAGATAGATAATAAAAATAAGGCTCAAAGCCAGCGCGGCGATATATTGTATGATACCACAGACAGTCAGTTTCGCGCCATTAAAAAAGAACATAACGCAGATAATCGCCGAAATAAGCAAAAACAGGAAAATCAGAAAACACAGGGAAGCAATAACATTCCTTTTATTGTTTGTTATAAGCGTCCTGGTGTTTCCAAAAGATCCGGGCCTGTCTTCCGTATATTCTTGCCGCCATATATGTACACTGCCCGTTTTCCCTGTAAGCTCCCAGCCGTCAGACTCATGGCTGCTTACATATTCCTTTGATGGCTGGGGCTGCAGGTCATAGATATAACGGAATTTTCTTGGTTCTTCTTTTTTAAAAACCATGCAAAATGAACTCCAGCCGCCTGTCTTTTCCAGATGCCAGCCTCTTGCGTCCATTTTTTCAAGCCACTGTTCAAAATCGGAAGGCACCACATATCTGAAAGCCGGAAACAGGGACCACTTTTTTTTCACCGTTCAATCCTCAGGTTATTGTATATTTCAGCGATGCGGTCCGTTTCCTCCCGGAGGAGCCGGCGGCCTGTCCTGGTTATAACATACAGTTTTTTCCGGTCTTCTTCCCGGACAGGTATAATCAGGTTTGCCGCCTCAAGTTTCCGAAGCGTCTGGTATATGGTCCCGGCTCCCAGTTTCAGCCTGTCCCTTGTAATTTTTCTGACATGAAGAATGATTCCGTAACCGTGCCTCGGTTTCCGTAATGAAAGAAGTATATAGCACATTGTCTCGGTCATGGGCAGAAACCTGCTCCCTCTTTTATCTGTTTCCATATTATTCCCTTATACCGCAGCGTGATATATTATGGTGTGATATATACCATTATATATATCACACCGCGATATATGTCAAGAAAAAACACCGCTTCGCGGGCCCTTTGCGCAACTCCGTATCTTTTCTTCAACTGTTCAGATGTCCCCGATTTTTCCCTTAGCGGATTTCGTGCTATACTTTTTATTCATGACGGGGATTTAATACTCCAGACCGAAGGTCTGCCTGCTCTGCGGTGTATTTTATTATATGAAAAAAGCAAAAAAACGGTCATTACCGCACTTTTTATTGACTTTGACGTCGCGGCGTACTTTATTGTGACTGCCATGGAGGTTACGGATGGAGCTGAAAACAGTCAGTGAGGTTTCACGGGGTTTCGGTATTTCAACAAGAACACTGCGCTATTATGAAGAGCTGGGGCTGATTGAAAGTATCCGGAGGGAAGGATATGCCTACCGCATGTATACCGAACAATCGGTAAGAAGACTGAACCAGATCATCATCCTGCGGAAGCTGCGGATACCGCTGAAACAGATACATGACATTCTGAAAAACGGCGATGCGGTAACAGCAATCGAGGCTTTCAGTGATCAGGTGGAGGAACTCAGCGATGAGATAACGGCCCTTTCGACAATACGGACCATTCTCGAACAGCTTATCGATGAACTCAGCCGGAAAGCACAAATGAATATAAGGTTCGAACTGACTACAGATGAAACACTGCTGAAAGCGATCAACGCTCTCTCCTTAACACGAATACAATTCAAGGAGGAGAAATCCATGGAAGAACTGAACAGCGCGCACAAAAGCCTGACAAAACTGAAAGATGTACGGATTGTATATCTTCCCCCCTGCACGGTTGCGGCGGCCCACTATATCGGGGAAAACCCCGAAGATACCGCGGGAAAGATGATTGACGACTTTGTGCAGGAACAGAAACTGTATGAGATTAAACCGGACGCCCGACTCTTCGGGTTTAACCACCCGAGTCCTACACAGGAAAACCAGATCTACGGATATGAATTCTGGATAACCATTCCGGATAATATGGCCGTTCCTGCCCCGCTGGAAAAAAAACGGTTTGAGGGAGGACTCTACGCGGCCCACATGATAGTGATGCCCAATTTTCATGAGTGGCAGTGGCTTGCGGACTGGGTCGTTAATGACAATCCGAAGTACGCTCCCAACGATATCTGTGACGGCGGGGAACACATGGGCGGCCTGCTTGAGGAACATCTCGGCTATCTGTATTATGCCCGGCCGGGGAACGCGGAGTATAATGGCCATCAGTTTGACCTGCTGTTTCCAATCCGGCTTAAAGAAGACAGCGGAGAGAACCATACATGAAACAGTATAACGGACTTACCTTTAATATCATGAGGAAAGAGGACATTCCCGAGCTTACCGCCGTCATGAAACGGGCCTTTGATGAGGATTCACGGCGCCACCTCGGAGAGGAAAGCGGCGGACCCGACGGTTATGACGACGGAAGCTTTTTGAGGAAATGGGGACTGCACCCCGCAAGCTCTGCCTGGAAAATCGAAAAAGACGGAAAACTGATCGGGGCGGTTATCGTATGGGTTTTCAGTTCCCGGGAAAACAAGCTCGGCTGTATGTTCATCGACCCGGAACTGCAGGACAAAGGGCTGGGACGGACGGTCTGGAAGTTCATCGAATCGGAATATCCCCAGACAGTAACCTGGAGAACGGAAACCCCGGGGTTTTCCAAACGCAATCACAATTTTTATGTGAACAAGCTGGGATTTAAAATCGTAAAGATTGAAAATCCGGGAGACCCGCGCAGCGAAATGTACATCATGGAAAAAGAAATGGGGAGGCGGTAATGGGATACAGCTTTACCCTGACGCCGGCGGAAATCCCCTCCGAAGGACCGAATCGCGCCGGAACTTCCTTTTAATGCAGGGGAGATATTCGGCAGAAAAGGAGCTTCCAAGGTGAAGGGAAAAATAAACAGGGAAGCTTATGAATGTTCTCTCATCCACCGGGGAAAAGGGATATATCTGTTCCCGTGAACAGACAGCTCCTGAGCCGGATATGTCCGCAGGGAAAAACGGAAGCGGCATTTTCGGTGACCATGCGTCCGGTTGAAGAAACAGCGGAAAAAGATTCCCCCCGACCCCGGACAGAAAATACCGGAAAATAGAATCAGGGACCTGTGTCCCACAGCCGAACAGTAAAACCTGGGGCCAGATAATTGAGGCCCTTGACCGGTACGGGATCCACCGCCCGGAACGGAACCTCCGGGTAAACGTAAAAAACCTTCCCCGGAATAAGGGGCTCCTGTGTTCCCGGATATTTGCATACTGACAGTCCGGATGCCGGAATATTCCAACCGGACCCTTTATTTCCGGGGAACATATTATGACCCGGAATTCGGAGTACTCGAATCCTGCCGCCCGGACGGACGCATTACCTCATTTCTGGAGATATCCGGAAACTGATTCTCCGCGTTTCCTGCTGGTGAAAGAAGTTTTTTACATTGCGTTATATCACGTTATGATATAACGCAATGTGATATATTATGATAAAATATATTGTTATTACCAATGCCGGACATCATCACCATTCGTATTATTTTAAAAATAATCCCATCCTGAAAAATGCAGGACTGTATTCCGGCCGCACAATGGCCTTCACGGTATCAGCCGTTTTGCTCATTCTCCGGCTTGCATTCAAAGACTTCTCCGATAGGCACCCCAAAAACATCCGCCAGCCGGAAGGCCAATTCCAGTGAAGGTGTGTATTTGCCCGCTTCCAGGGCCACAATGGTTTGCCGGGAAGTCCCCGCCTTTTCCGCCAGTTCGTGCTGCGTCATTTCGTTTGCGAAAAACCGGAGCTTCCGGATATTATTGGTAATAACCAGCTTTTTACCCATTCCGGACGCCCTTTTCGTACAGATAAATGCTCATGGCGCCTTCCATAATCGATCCGGCGGCAAAGGTCCCAAACAGGATATGCAGAGCCGCAATGGCGGGAGCTCCAAGAGCCAGCGCCGTGAGGACTCCGATAAAGCCGATACCGGCGAACATGTATCCGCTGCGGGCTGTTTTCATACTGATAAGCTTATCCATTTCATCCTCAGTCATTGTAGCTGAAATAATCTTCTCGACTTCCTTATCACATCTGTTCTGTTCCTTAACCGCTACTCCGATGGAAAAAGCTATGTTGAAAAAATCTGGATTATAATCACTGCGGCAATTCCGATTCCGATAAAAATCAGCATCAGAAGAGCCCAGGCCTTCAGATTATCCGGACCGGGAGCGGTTTTTCCCGTGGCATAGATAATATAGACGGCAGCAAGGATGATGCCTGTGACCATACTGGTAATGGTTCTTTTGCTTTGATACGACATAAGGGTATTCTCCTTTTCAATAAAGTAAAATCTGTTATTCAGAATATACACTACATTATACTTTATGTCAAGTTTATTTTACATAAAGTATAAAATATCACTCTTTTTATTATTATTTATGTCTCCGAAAGAACTTTCGCCGCTGTCAGAGATAAATTCCTGTATTGATAAAGGGAGCGGATATGATAAATACTGGAATTCTGGAGGAGAAGCCGTATGACTGAACAGAATACAGCCGTTCTTGAGTTTATAAAAAAGTATGTTACCGGCAGGGCGCTGAAGACAGATGAAGTTCTGTACAGCCTTGAAGGAGGAAATCTGGAGGGCAGCTATGCGGACGAAATGTTTTTTTCTGATCTGATATATTCGCCGACCGGATTCCGCTTTGCGATGACAACAGTCACCCGGGAAAAAATATATATTCTTGATTCCGAAAAAAAACGCATATCGGTAAAAAAGGATTTTACGGGCGCAAGTGTTTTTCAATATGATATCGCGGAGCGGAAAAGCAGCGAGGCCCTGACAGGAACCATGCGGATGGTGTCCTCAACAGTTAAGGACCATACAATGGAAGCGGTAGTCAATGGTGTGTGCGGTATAGTATTACATGACAGGGAACTGCGCTGGAAGGAACAGCAGCTTTTTTACCGGGACATGCCTGCTGACGGAAACATTTACAGGGCGGTCGCTTTTGACGCCGGCATACGTTTTTATCTTGAAGATACCAAACTGAGGTTTGAATATACCCCGTATTATTATAATGTAGACCCGGAAAACATGACCAGGGAAAAATCCCGGGATGTGTATCCTGTATTTCTGACAAAAGAAATGTAAGACACCTTCCTGAAAATCTTTTTCCGGACCTGTACGGAATAGTTGAATTACCGCATTTTTTTGCTACAGTGGAGCATGGCTGTAGTATCTATTATATTCCAGATTATCGGAAGTCTTGGGTTTCTTCTGTATGGAATGAAACTGATGAGCGACGGCATCCAGAAAACCGCAGGGGAAAGACTGCACAAGGTTCTGGGTTTTATGACAAAGAACCGCTTCCTTGCCGTGCTTACCGGTTTGTTCATCACAATGATTATCCAATCGTCAAGCGCGACAACCGTTATGGTTGTTTCCTTTGTAAACGCAGGGCTGCTGACACTGACACAGGCTATAGGCGTTATTTTCGGCGCAAATATAGGTACTACCTTTACGGCCTGGATTGTTTCTCTCATAGGCTTCAGTTTCAACTTATCGGCGTTTGCGGTACCGGCCTTCGGGATCGGGTTTCTCCTTACTTTTGTTAAAAAGTGGAAAAAACAGGGACTTGGAGAGGCCATAATGGGCTTCGGGCTCCTCTTTGTGGGACTCGATATGCTTTCAAACGCCCTTCCCCCGGTTACCGCTGAAAATGTGGCTTTTCTCCAGTTTTTCGCGGACAAGGGCTATCTCAGCGTTATTATCGGTATCCTGGCCGGTACAATTGTGACGGCTATCATTAACTCTTCAAGCGCGGTAACGGCCATCATTATTACGCTCGCTTACCGGGGGCTGTTTACCTGGGAATTTTCAGCCGCAATGGTTCTCGGAAGCAATATCGGAACAACTCTGGACGCGGTTCTTGCTTCAATCGGAACAAAGGTAAATGCCCGGAGGGCAGCCCTTGTGCATGTGCTGTTTAATACGGTAGGAACCATTATCGCCGCGATATTTTTCTATCCGTTTCTGTCATTTGTGGACTTTCTGGTCCCGGGCGCGCCTGAAGAAACCATTACTATCCATATCGCTATGCTTCATACCGTGTTTAATGTTCTTTGTACCCTGCTCTTTCTGCCCTTTACAAACCAGCTGGCAAGGCTTACCGAATTTATTATCAAGCCGAAGGCGGATGAGACACCGGAAGTATACCGTCTTGAATTCATATCTGTGAGTAACAGGGAAAACGCGGAAGGCTATATCATGCAGGCGGAAAAAGAGCTGGCGGATATGACAGATATAGCCGCAAAAATGGTCGATTATCTGGCGGACAGTCTTTCCGACAGCAAGGAACACCCTATTTCTTCATATATAACCAAACTTGCCGAACTGGAAGATTATGCCGATCAGATGAAAGAGGGCCTGTCAAATTACCTGGTGTCAACTTCAAAACTGCCGCTGTCCGACAAGTCCCAGAAAAATGTGCTGCTTATGCTCCAGATTGTAGAAGAACTTGAATCCATGACGGATGACTGTTACAGCGTTGCCCTGCTTTTGAATAAGAGTGCCGAAAAGAAAATGGACTTTCAGGAAGATGATATAGAACGCCTTATTCCGTATATTTCGCTGGTCCAGAAATTCCTTGTTTTTATCAAGGAACATATAAACAAACATTTAACCAGCGATGAACTGCTGACGGCCCAGACGCTCGAAAACGCGATTGACCGTTTCCGCAAAAATCTGAAAAAAGTTGCCCGCAAGCGTCTTGAAGACGGGGCCGATGTAAAAAGCGAGCTCCTGTACATTGATGTTGTCCGGAATATTGAGAAAATCGGCGATCACGCGTTCAGCATAGCGGAGATGCTGGCCCAGACAAAGTAAAAGCCCATCGGGAAATATCCGCATGGGTTGTATATACTCTTTTGCGGACTCAGACCTTTTATTCCGGATACAAACCGGACCGGACGGCAGTTTTCTGCCGCCGGTTTTTTATAAGACAAAACACAGTTCCGTATATTATTTTAAAAGCTTCTTTCAAAACTAACCGGGTTTTGAAAGAAGCTCATTTACATTTATTATCCGCGCAGGTTACATCAGCCCCGCAAGATTGTTTTTTGTATATGCTTTTTATATAATGAATCTCTTCGGGGAAGTTCGTTCGAGAGGAAATTTATTAAACCGGACTTTCAAATAAAATCCAGAAAATTCATTAACAGGAGAACATATGAATAATTTCAGACATTTTTTCCGGGCAGGGTTCGTGCTTTGCGTATTGCTGTGCATGTTTCTGGGCGGCTGCAGCTCGGGGCCCGCAAACAAATACGGAACTTTTAATGAAAACGTGCCGCTTGTAACAGACACTGCGGTTCTTACCGGAAAACTGGATAATGGAATGAGTTATTATGTTCTGGGAAATCCCAAAGAGGAAAACAGAATCTTTTTGCGGCTCGCTGTTAAGGCGGGTTCCATTCTTGAAGATGACGACCAGAAAGGGGTGGCCCATTTTGTAGAACACATGGCCTTTAATGGAACGGAACACTTCGCCGAAAACGAACTTATAAATTATTTTGAATCGATCGGAATGGCATTCGGTCCGGAAATCAATGCCTATACATCATTTAATGAAACCGTATATATGCTTGAAGTTCCGGCGGATGATCCCGAGATGCTGGATCAGGCCCTGCTGGTCCTGCATGACTGGGCCAGCGCCCTGACCTTTGATGAAACTGAGCTTGAAAAAGAACGCGGCGTTGTAATTGAGGAATGGCGCCTCGGGCGCGGAGCGAACGGCCGGGTTCAGGACAAACAGCTTCCATTTCTGTTCAACGGTTCAAAGTACGCGGAACGCCTGCCCATCGGCGACCCGGAAATAATACGGACCATTTCGAGGGACAGGGTTATTGATTTTTATAAGGAATGGTACCGCCCTGATCTCATGGCGGTTATTCTTGTGGGAGACGCCGATCCGCAAAAACTTGTCAGTGCCATCAAAAAAACCATGGGAACGATCCCCGCGCCGGAAGAAACCAGGGTTCTCCCGGAATACAGTGTTCCGCCCCGGACAGAGGCGGATATACTTGTAGTCCGTGATCCTGAACTGAAATACACAACCATTCAAATCCTCGAGCAAAAGGATTTCCGGGGAATAAAAACAGCAGGACAGTTCAGGGAAGAAGTTATAAAAGGAATGGCCCTTTCGATATTCAATGACCGCCTGGCGGAAAAAACCCAGGACGCTGATCCTGTAATGCTGTCGACCTATGCGGGCTTCCAGCAGCTCGCAAAAACGTCCCGGTTTTCCTATCTGGGAATGATTCCCCAGCCGGGAAGATTCGAAGAAGCGTTTGAGATGATGATTACCGAACTGCTCAGGCTCCAGCAGTTTGGTATAACGGAAACGGAATTTTCCCGCAAGAAGGAAACTTTTCTGGAATCCGTCGAGCAGGACTGGCTTAACAGCGAAACAGTCCTTTCGTCAGAACGGATAGGGGATCTGCTGCAGGTTTTCCTGTACGGGGAACCAATGCTTTCCAAACGTGACCAGTACAATCTGTATATGCAGATACTTCCGTATATTACGCTGGAAGACCTGAATGGAGCGGTAGAAAACTGGCTCACCGGGCGGGGAAATATTATGATGATAAGCGCCCCGGAGTCGGCGGCGGATATTCCGGACAGGGCAGGGCTTTTCAATCTGTGGCAAAACTGGATTCCGGAGGAGCCGCTCACTCCCTATGAGGAAGATAACAGTTCCCGTCCGCTCTTTGAGGACAGTGATCTGCCGGGTCCCTCAGGAAAAATAACGGCGGAAAAAAAATATTCAAAAACCGATATCAGGGAATGGATCCTTTCAAACGGCGCGAAGGTTTATTTTCTGAAAACCGATTTTATGTCAAATGAAAATCTCTTTTACGCGTTCAGCAAAGGCGGTGCGTCCCTTGTTCAGGACAGGGACTATCCGTCATCCATAGCATCCATAGACTATGCACTTATGTCAGGGCTGAATAATTTTTCCGCTATTGAACTCGAAAAAAAACTTGCGGCAAAAACGGTCCGGGTGACGCCCTGGCTGACGGATTCATGGGAAGGGTTCGACGGCATTTCTTCAAACAAAGATATTGAAACCCTGCTGCAATTGGTCAATCTGTATTTTTCAAAACCCTATTTTACCGATTCCGCCTGGGCATCCTATATTATCCAGCAAAAGGCTGTAGTTGAATCGCGGAAAAACGCTCCCGTGGAACAGTTTATAAATATAATCTGGAAACTTGTATATAACAATGATCCGAGACGGCAGCGTTTGAGTGAAAATCTTGTTGCGGAAATGGACCGGAAAACCGCGGAAGCCATTTTCCGGGAACGCTTTACAGATGCGGGAGATTTTACCTTTGTATTTGTCGGAAGCGCGAATGAAAAAGAATTAAAGGACCTGTGTATAAAATATATAGGCAGTCTGCCCTCTTCCGGAAAAAAAGAAGACGCGCGATACACTGGAAAGGGGTTCCCCTCCGGAGTAGTGTCCGACACTCTGAAAATGGGGATTGAGCCACAAAGCAGAGTGTACATGGGCTTCGGCGGTGACGTGGAATTCGGGCCGGAAGAATACGAGCTGTTTGACATATTTATGTCCCTGATGGATATAAGGCTCAGAGAAGTTATCAGGGAAAAAATGGGAGGGTCTTACGGAGTAAGCGTTTACGGCTCATTGACAGGTTATCCGAAACCACGCTTTTTAATAAGCATTGAATTCGGCTGTGAGCCCGGAAGGGAAGAGGCTCTTTCCGATGCGGTTATTGAACAGATACACTGGCTGCAGAATACAGCCGTGCCCCAGTCATATATTACCAAGCTCAGGGAAACATACCGGAGGTCGAGCGAGACCGGTTTCAAAAACAATAAATACTGGCAGAGCAGAATAACCCAGTCTCTGATGAGGGGAATACCCGTAGACGCAATAAAAGACACCGAAACGACCATAGAGCTGATAACCCCCGAACGAATGCGGCAAATGGCAAACACATATCTTGATACCGGAAATTATGTCAGGGCGGTGCTGCTCCCGCAGGACGCGCCGTAAAAGATTTATGCCCGGCCGGAAAAAACATTCAGGGCAATGGCCCCTGCTGTTTTTTCCCCGTCCATAGCGGAAGAAACAATTCCTCCGGCATACCCCGAACCCTCTCCGGCCGGATACAGGCCCGGGAGGGATTCAGATTCAAGGGTCTGACTGTTTCTGAGAATTCTGACAGGAGAAGAGGTTCTTGTTTCGGGAGCGACCAGCACGGCCTCCGGCGAAATAAAGCCTTTCATTTTCATATTATAATCCGTAAAAGCTTCGCGGAGCCTTGACGCAATATGTTTCGGGAGCCACAGATCCAGGCGGGAAGATATAAGTCCGGGCGTATAGGAATATTCGGGAAAATCCGCCGTAGCCCTTGCGTCCATGAAATCCACAAGCCTCTGGGCCGGGGCCTTCTGCCCTTCACCCTGCTTTTTTGCCTCATGCTCAATCCAGTGCTGGAACCTGATACCTGCGAGGGCAGGACTGCCGTGATCCGAAAACTCTCCGGGAACATCCTCAGGCCGGATTTCAACAACAATGGCTGAATTCGACCACCGGGAATTTCTCCCGGCGGAAGACATTCCGTTTACAACTATTTCATCATCATGGGTCGCGGAAGGAATAATAAAGCCTCCGGGACACATGCAGAAAGAATATACCCCGCGGCCGTCAATCTGTGCGGACAGCCGGTATTCGGCGGCCGGCAGTTCATTCGCTTCTTTCAGTCCATGATACTGAATGCGGTCAATTACAGCCCTGGGGTGCTCGACCCGGACGCCGGCGGCAAAGGCCTTTGCTTCCAGTATCCTTCCTGAAATTCCGTTTCCCTTTTCAAAATCAGCAAGCATTTCATATATATCGCGGGCGGAATGTCCGGCGGCAAGAATCACCGCGTCCCCATGCAGCTCCGCGCTTTCTTCCGGACCCCGAAGCGCTTTTATGCCGGCTATTCTTCCGTTCCGGTAAATCAATCCGGTACACCTGGCATTAAAATGTATTTCTCCGCCGTATGAACAAATCGTTTCCCTTATACGGGAAATAATCCCGGGAAGCCGGTCAGTACCGATATGCGGATGGGCGTCAGTGAGAATGGATGAGTCTGCGCCATGCCAGTGAAAAATCCGGAGAATCCTGTCTATATTTCCCCGTTTGTTTGATCTGCTGTATACCTTGCCGTCGGAAAAAGTCCCGGCGCCGCCCTCCCCGAAACAGTAATTTGAATCAGGATTGACTGTCTGCCTTGTACTGATAGCCGCTATATCCTGCTTGCGGTCTGACGCCGGAGGCCCCCGCTCAACTATAACGGGGGTAATACCGTCTTCGATAAGACGCAGCGCGGCAAAAAGGCCGGCGGGACCGGAACCCACAATTACCACTTTTTTACCGGGATCGCATTTTTTCCATGCCGGCACAAAAACACTTCCGTCCCCACCGGAAGGAATCTCTTCCGGTGACGGCGGGCCGTCTATATAAACGGTATATTTTAAATGTATTCTGATCCTTCCCCGGCGCGCGTCTATTGATTTTTTCCTGAAAACCAGCGCAGATATCCTGTCGCCGGAGACATGAATTCCGTTCCGTGAAAGTTCCTGACAGATTTTTTCCCTGACCAGCAACGGATTATTTTCTTCACCGGGCAATACGGTGATCATTACTTCCTGTACCATATAACCAGGAGTATAATCTTTTTTCATGAAAAGCGTAAATAACCTTATGCCTGATATGTTTTTTCCATTCAGCAACCGGGCTGTCTCAGCCTGGCATAGCGAAGAGAATTTTATTACCCGGGGCTATAATTCAAATTATTTTATTCCGGGTTGGCCCGGAGGGTTTGTAACAACTGAAAAAAACAGTATATTATAGTCAAATAATTTAAATTATTTGACTATTTCCGGTTATAAGTGTTCTGATATAAAAAATCAGCTAATTCTTTATATCAGAACACTTAAATTGAAGGTGTATACAATCAATGTACCATTTCTAAAGGAGTTTTTATGTCCGACCGGTTTAACAAAAATACTAATTTAAAATCCCTTGCATTTGACAGCCATTTGCATATACTTCCGATTGATCATGTATGTCTTTCTTCCTACTATTCTTTTATAAGAAAAAATGCCCTTGAAGAGTCATTCGCGGTGGCGACCTCGGCGGATTATATATTCAAAAGCCTGTTTCCGAATACTGATGAACTACCGAATGTACTCAGCGTTATGGAAAACAAACCGGCGGCAATGCTTATGCTGCTCGAAGACGATCTGAGGGGAAAATTCGGAGATCCGAAAGAACGGAAAAATCTCATAATTACCGATGACGGCCTCAATATCTGCGGGACCCATTATGATTATCTGGTGCTTACTCCTTTGATAATGGATTTTGAGCTTCCTGATTTTGTCCCTGACGCGTATTATGACCGCACCCCGAAACATGACCTGAAAGATCAGGCCCTTGATATTCTTGGGGGAATGCAGATTTACAGGAAAGAACGCCCCGGCGGAAAACTCATAGTCCGGCCCTATTTCGGAATGAACCCCCACTACAGAACGGGAGAGGAGATTGAAGGATACCTTCATAATTATTTTGACTCCTGGTCACCTCTGGGAAAAGAAGCGCTGAAAACCTGGGACAAGCTTCCCGGAGAAAGAATAAGGGACGGTGTTATTCCGAACAATTCCTTTACCGGCATTAAATTATACCCTCCCCTGAATTTCGATCCCTGGCCGGACGATTACGGACAGCGTGAAAAACTTAAGCTGCTGTATTCATACTGTGAAAAAAAACAGATACCGATAATTACCCATTGTGACGATCAGGGGTTCCGCGTGCTTCGGCTCGATGAGTCCTTCAAGGTTACCAGCCCGGAACGGTGGGCGCTTGTTCTGGAAGAATATCCCGACTTGTATCTTGATATTGCCCATTTCGGCAAACAGTATTACAAGGGCATGCGTTTCCGGCCTCACAGAAGCTGGGAAGAAATGATTCTCGAGCTGATACTGAAATACCCGAACGTTTATTCCGACTTTTCATTTACCGGCTTTGAAAAACCTTTCTGGGATACTATAGGAAAACTTCTCGCTTCCTATACACCTGACGAAGCGGAAACAATCGCGGACAGGCTTCTCTTTGGAACTGACTGGCCCCTCTGCCTGATGAAAATAGATTCGGCATACACGTATTGGGACCAGTTTATTACTTCATCCCTGCCGGATGCCGTCAAACAGAAATTCCTGAACGGAAATCCGGTGCGTTTTCATTTCAGGGAATCCTGAACGGAAAACCGATTACTCCTGCCCGCAGGATTCAAGATATTCCCAGCGGGTATACTTTTCCCCAATCTTTCCGGTAATTTCGTCATATTCGGCGGTAATTATTCCGAGCCTGCTGAAATCTTTTTCTCCGCCGGAAAGAAGGTTTTCAAGCTCGATTTTTCTGGTCTCAAGGCCTTCTATTTCCGATTCAATATTTTCAAATTCCTTCTGTTCCTTATAACTCAATTTTTTCTTCGGTCCCGACTCCGCTTTGCTTCCGGCTGTTGCCGGCGGAGAATCTTTTTTCTCCTTTATTTTCACAGCGGCCTGCTGGTCACGGTAAAGGAGATAATCCGAGCAGCTGCCGGGAAATCCCGAAATACGTCCATCTTCTTCCAGAACAAACAGGGATTCTACCGTGCGGTCCATAAAATACCGGTCATGGGAAACAACAAGAAGACAGCCGGAATACTGATTGAGAAATGATTCAAGAACGCTCATTGTATATATGTCAAAATCATTCGTCGGCTCATCCAGAACCAGAAAATTGGGATTCGCCATAAGGACCCTGATAAGATATACCCGTTTTCTTTCTCCGCCCGAAAGGGTTTCCAGAGGCGAAAACTGTATTTTTCCTCCGAAGCCGAAACTTTCCAGAAAGCGGGCGGCCGAAACGGTTTTGCCGTCCGCAAGCCGGATTATTTCAGCGGCTTCCCTTATATAATCCAGAACGGTCTGTCCGGTATCTTCAAACACCGGATTCTGGCAATAATAACCGAAAACCGTATTTTGTCCGGGGACAACGGAACCCGAATCGGGAGCAAGCGTTCCTGTCAGCATATTCAAAAGGGTCGTCTTCCCGGACCCGTTTTCCCCGAATACGCCTATTCTTTCTCCCTTTTTGAAGGTATGGGTAAAATCCGAAATAATGGCGCAGGAGCCGAACTGTTTTGAAATGTGTTTTGCCTCAAGGACCTTCCCTCCCAGACGCCTTTCTTCCACGCCAAAAGAAAAACCGCTTTCCTGTTCGGGACGGACCCGGTCCATCATTTGCCTGATCGCGTCTATACGGGCTTTCGCCTTTGTTCCGCGCGCCTTTGGCCCGCGCAGCAGCCACTCCCGCTCTGTCCGCAGAACAGACTCTATTCTGGCGTCAGTCCGCACGGCGAGTTCCTCGGCCTCCGCTTTTTTTTCCAGATACTGTGAAAAATTTCCGGCATAGTGAACAAGACGGGCCTGTTCCAGCTCATATATGGACGTACATACAGTATCCAGAAAGTAGCGGTCATGGGTTACCATAAAAACAGACCGGGGTGTTGTCCTGAGATATTCTTCCAGCCAGGCGATTGTATCAATATCAAGATGATTGGTGGGTTCATCAAGCAGCAGCAGTTTTGTATCGTCAATAAGGACCCGGGCCAGGGCAACTTTTTTTACCATGCCTCCGCTGAGAATTCCCATTCCGGCTTCAAGGTCGGTTATTCCGAGCCTGGCAAGTACGGAGCGGATCTGGGCTTCATAATCCCACAGATTGCCCGCGGTCATCTTCTGGGACAGTTCATCCATGAGCTGAAGTTCGCGGGGAGAACTGTTTCCGGCCGCGGCGCGGGAACAGACAGCTTCATAGGCCCTGATTGTCCGGAGCCCCGGGCTTTCACTTTTAAATATATGGTCGAGGATTGAATCTTCAGGATTAAAGGAAGGGTTCTGCGGCAAAAAGGAAATACCGGCTTCCCGGTTAAGGGCAATCGTTCCCGCGTCAGGACTGATCTGCCC
This sequence comes from Brucepastera parasyntrophica, assembly GCF_022376835.1. GTDB lineage: Bacteria > Spirochaetota > Spirochaetia > Treponematales > Treponemataceae > Brucepastera > Brucepastera parasyntrophica. The sequence goes on along the minus strand of NZ_CP084606.1, from coordinate 1,990,306 downwards.
GGCAAGACAGTTCAGAAGAGTTGTCTTGCCGCTTCCGTTCCTCCCTATGAGAGCGGCCTTTTCACCCTCATCAAAGCCGAAGGATATGCCGGTAAAAAGGGGGTATTCCCTGCCCATTTTTGTCAGACCGCTGACGGATAACAGATTCATGGAAAAAGTATATCAGGTTAACGGCAAAATGGGAAACACCGGCACTGGCAAAACCAGGAAAACCGGAGTATACTTGGAATATGAAAATGTTAAATCAGGAACAGATACGGGAAGTTTTTGAACGTTTCAAAAAGAACAATCCGGACCCGAAAACAGAGCTTGAAAACCATAACACTTTTACCCTCCTTGTTTCCGTGGTATTATCGGCCCAGATGACCGACAAGGGGTCAATATAGCGACGAAACCCCTTTTTGCTGTAGCCGACACTCCTGAAAAAATGTACGCCCTCGGCGAAGAAAAACTGAGAGAATATATCAAATCAATCAATCTGTACAGGAACAAGGCAAAGTACGTTATCGCTTTGAGCAAAATCCTTATTGATAAATACAACGGGGAAGTTCCGGGAACCCGCGAAGAACTTGAAAGCCTTCCCGGCGTCGGAAGAAAATCAGCAAGCGTTGTGCTGAATGTCGCTTTCGGCAAGCCGGAAATGCCGGTGGACACCCACCTGCTCAGGATTTGCCCGAGAATAGGATTGAGCGCGTCAACTACACCTCTGGGAGTTGAAAAGGACCTGCTGAAAATCATTCCCAAAGAATACCTGATGAACGCCCATCACTGGCTGATCCTGCACGGACGATATGTCTGCACGGCCCACAATCCGAAATGTGAAACATGCTGTATATCTGATATCTGCGCAAAAAATCTGTAAGGCAGAAATACCGCATACACCTCAAACCGGTATTCTATGTGTATAACCGACTGCCGGTCGCTAACAGTGTTAGATAATTTCTTTCCTATTTTTTTTCTAGAATATACAGATATTCCGTTACGTGAATGTTTCTGCCGTTCAGGTTCCGGCTGCCCCGGAACGCCGTATACGGTATTTCAAGAATTTCGAGCGCGCCGAAGCCGGTCAGAATATTCTGCATTTCCCCAAGACTGATGAACCCTTCGGAATTAAATGAAACAACAAGATATTTCGCCCTGATATGTTCGACAAGATCGGTAAAGGCAGAGACAGCGGCCTGACGCCGGTTAAAGCGCGACCGCTTCCAGTTTTCCGGAATGCCGGAAACCGGTGAAATTTTCTCCGGCACGCGGTAATCGGTAAGCAGATTAAGCATAAAATAATTCGAACCGTAAGGATGCTGGTTATACGGAGGATCGATATAAGCTATATCAACCTCCGGGACCGCGGCGCATACTTCGTTTGCGTCCCCGGAAAAGATATGCGTCTCGCATTCAAAATTACTGAATACAGGATACTGGAGCCGGATATCTCCGCATATCCTTGAAAGGGCATCCCTGTTTTTTCCGCCGAACTGGCCGACGCCTGTTTCCCGGTTTTTGTAAAACCCTTTAAAAACTCCCGCGGTATTCGCATGAATTGAAGCTTCCGAAAGAAGAGGCGCGAGAAAAAAATCCTGGAACTGTTCAGGAAGGGAAGAAATATAACTCCGCGCGGTATCCAGATACCTGGCGTTGCGGGAGGTGTAAAACACCCTCTCATCTTTCCTGATATTGGTATCATCCTGCGGAGCGTATAAACCGCTGATAATTCCGGGAACAAGCGGCTCCGTATCGAGCCTGCCCGAAATTTCCGAATACAGTTCCCGGAGAGCGGCTTCATCCAGTACGGTACTGTTTGCCAGATAGCACCGGTTAATAACCGCCGCATAGGGTTCCAGGTCATTCACGGCAAGAAGCGACGCATATTTTTTAAAATAGCGTGAAACCACGCCGGAACCTGAAAAAACATCAAAAAAGCTGTGCCGGGACTGTCCGGTCCGTTTCCGTATTCTGCCGACGGCTTCGCCGATAAAGGGCAGAAGATTCCTTTTGTTTCCGAGGTAGGTTATCAGCTGGTCCGTGAGAAAACAGGGATTTTCTTCTTGCTGTTCAGTCATTGTCTTTTACTGTATCCTAAAAATACAGTTTCGGAAACAGCCGGAAGTCCCGGCGGCGTATTCTGTATTTGACTTTTGTGGAAAAAACGGATACATTTAAGTTAGTTAACGCTAACAATAACATACCCCGCAGAGCTGCGGGGTATTAAATCCTCGCCTCGAATAAACAGGATGAAATTATGGCAACAATAATAATCAGTATACTATTATTAGCCGCTTTTGCTTTTGCACTATACAGTATTCTGAAAAAGAAGGGAAAGAACAGCTGCTGTGAGGGATGCAGCGGATGCGCGGGTATGACCGGAGAAAACCAGGATACCTGCCCCGGCTGCAAAAAGTAATATCCAAAATCAGATACGCGATTTTATTATGTGAGATAGGACGCGACAGTCTGAAGCAGTATACCCGCGTCAATCGGTTTCGCGATATGCTCGTTCATTCCGGCCTTTTTGCAGCGTTCCACATCCTCCGAGAAGGCATTTGCGGTCATCGCAATAATAGGGACGGTCCGGGCATGGGAATTGTCAAGTTTCCTGATTTTTTCCGAAGCAGTATATCCGTCCAGAATCGGCATATGTATATCCATGAAAATAATATCATAGCGTTCCGGGTTCGCTTCAAATAAATCAAGGGCAAGCTGGCCGTTTTCGGCGCATTCAACTTCAATACCGGTATCTTCAAGCAGGGCTATAACAATTTCACGGTTAATGGCCATATCCTCGGCAAGGAGCGCCGTATATCCCCCAAACTGATAGACTGCCGCTTCTTTTTCTTCCTGCCGGGGATTCAGCATATCGGTAGAACCCCGTTCGATACGGAAACGTAAGGTAAAGCAGCTTCCCTCTCCGGGAGTGCTTTCCACGGATATTTCACCGTCCATCAATTCGATGATGCTCTTGGTTATCGCCAGGCCAAGGCCGGTCCCCCCAAAGCGCCGGGCGGTCCCCCGGTCGGCCTGCTCAAAGGCATTGAATAAATGTTCCAGCTGGCCGGAGGAAATACCGATCCCGTTGTCCCTCACGCTTACTTCAAGTTCATCCCATGCGTCGCGGGTATCAATCCGACTGAGAGTCAGTTTAATTTCTCCCTGCTCCGGAGTAAATTTGACGGCATTTGAAAGGAGATTGATAAGGACCTGGGTTAATCGCATATCATCACCGACTACAACATCAGGTACATCGGGCGCAATATTCACAATAAGATCCTGTTTTTTTTCAGCGGCCCGGACCCCTATAATGCTTTTAATATTATAAATTGCCGCGATGAGATTAAACGGCTCGTGGGCCAGCTCGAGTTTTCCGGCTTCGATTTTTGACATATCGAGAATGTCATTAATGAGCCCGAGCAGCTGGTTGGACGCGGCGTCAATTTTATCCAGGCAGTCATTTATTCTGTCCATATCGCCGCTTTTTCTGGCGATGGCCGCCATTCCGGTGATGGCATTGATCGGCGTCCGGATTTCATGGCTCATCTTTGCCAGAAAATCTCCCTTGGCGCGGGTACTTGACAGCGCCTCTTCGCGGGCCTGCACAAGATTCTGTGTCATTTCATTGCGCAGCAGGGCGTTCGCGATAAGAAGACTGCCGGAACGGAGTATGGTTTCTTCTCCTTCGGAAAATTCGCGCTCCGTGTGGCAGTCATCAAAACCAACGAATCCCCAGAATTTATCCTGGAGGAAAACAGGCACGACCAGAATGGAAACGATCCCCTGCGGAAGGAGATGTTCCTGTTCTTTCCGGGAAAGATTTTTCACCAGTCCATTTATGCACTGACCGAAGGGGAGCGTATCTATCCAGCCCGGAATCTTTACATAGGGAACATCGGTGGTATACTCAGTACCCTGCTGGGGTTCGGCGCCTTCCGACCATTCAAAAAGCTGGGTGCAGCACAGCTGCCCGTCCTTGTTATGATTTTTCCAGATATACATCCGGTCAACGCCGACTGTGGTCGCCATCATCTCCATGCATTTCTGCAGGGAGGTTTCAAATTCATCCACATCCGACGCCAGCAGGATCGACGCCACATCATTTACCGTATGCAGGAGTTCATCCTGCATTATGATTTCCCTGAGTCTGGTTTCAATTTCCGCCTGAAGATCCCTGTTACTGGTTTCAATGTGTTTAAAGGCTTTTTGCAGCTCGCTGTTTTTTTCATACAGGGAATTTGTCATATATATCTGGTTTTGAACCAGGAAAAAATAAAGACGGCCCCGAGAAAAAACATGACCCCGACAAAAAGGAAGATCGGGTCTACATCCCGCAGTAGAACATCAAGCGCCCCACAATATATCCCACGATAAAGATAAAGGGCATAAAACGTGAAATAAACCCGGCAATCCGGACATGCCTGGACTGGCGGCTGGTTTTATTTTCTGAAGATTTTATCAGGCTATTATACCGGATGGCGGTAATGGTCATAAGAACACCGCCGGTCATGATCAAAATAGCGCAGAAGACCCGGAGCAGCATAGTATCGTTTCCCTTATCATTGTTCTTTACTGATTATATAACTTCCTTTAATCTGTGCGGTCCTATTGAAAACACCGCACTGGGTTCCTTTAATAATACGATATTTTCATGAATACCGCAAATAGTTAGAGAGGAATTGTCCGGAAAGAACCCGAAAAATGCGGATTTTTCCCTTTTTTGCGGAAAAACCGTCAGGCTTTTCCGCGGCTACATGATTACTTCGTCACCCTTACCCATCAGTGTAAGGTTTTTGAGCCATCGTTCCTTGCTGAGCTGCCAGGCGGCGACTCCAACTTTCACAAAATCAGTAATCTTAACAATTGCGTACATCGCGACCGGCCCGAAATCCGTAAACCAGGCAAGCAGGAAAATCCCCGGAAGGAAAAGAACCGTATTCACGCTTACGTCAACCCAGGCCCCCATAATCGCGTCTCCGCCCGCGCGGGCTATGGCAAACTGGGCGTTCAGGTAGGTCCAGACAGGCATATATGCGGATATGATCCAGAGAAGATTGCGGGTCACAATTCTGGAATCGGCGGACAGGTTGCCGAAAACCAGCGGGACAAGCAGGACTGAAAAAGACTCTATCAGGGCGATAAAACAGCCGAGTATAAAGGCCCCGTTCTTGAGCCAGCGCGCCTGATCGCGGGCAGCGTCAATTTCATTTTTCCCGAGGGTGCCGCCTACAATAACGCCGATTGCGGTATGTATGCCGCCGAAAATCAGCATAAAGAGGTTCGCAATGGCCCAGCCCGCCGCCATTCCGGAAACGATTTCAGCCCCGCCCCTGCCGTTGTAAACGGCTGTCATAATGGTTTCAATTATAACCCAGGAAAGCTCCGAGGCAAACAGCAGGCCCGACTTCCGCAGAATGGTCAGGAAAAGCTTTATCTTTATTTTAAACAAATCCCTGATCCGGGAATAAAACAGCGGACGGGTTTTCCTGATATATACTATGTATATTACCATTTCAACAATGCGGGCTATTATCGTCGCGATAGCCGCTCCCCTGACTTCGAGCCGGGGAGCCCCGAGGTTCCCGTAAATGAAAACCCAGTTAAAAAAGGTGTTTACCAGTGTGGCCGCGACGGAAATCACCAGGGGAGGTTTTACATTGCCTGTTTCCCTGAAGGACGTAGCGATACTTGTCGAAATGCCGATAGGGATCAGGGTAAAAATAATAAGTGCCAGATACTCGCTCCCGGCCTCGACAATTTCCGCGCTCTGGGTATTTCTGTTGACCAGAAGGCCAAGGAGCTGTTTCGGAAAAAAGGCGCACGCGAGGCCCACAACTATGGCGAGGATCATGGAAACATGAAATTTGAAGCGGAAAGACTGCTGCATGCCGTCCGAATCTTTTGCCCCGTTATACTGGGACATGAAAATTCCGCCGGCCACGGAAATGGTGTTCATTGAGACAAAGAAAATAAACAGGAGCTGGTTTGTTACATTGACTCCGCTCATTTTTACGTCGCCAAGTCCGGCAACCATAAAATTGTCAATAAGGGAAACAACATTCTGTAAAAGGGCCTGAAGCATTACGGGAATTGCAATGGCCAAAGCAGACTTGTAAAAAGCGGGACTGCCAAAGTGAGTTCGTTTAATCATATTGAGACTATACTGAATGTGAAAAATATTTACCAGCCGGAAGGAGTGATTTATTATGAGAAAAACATGGGAAATCTTTTTACGGAACAGTTTTCAGTATTAATCAACAAGCACGCCCTTAACGGACGGGATATTAAGCCCTCATGCGAAAACCCTATTCGGTATTGATACCCTTAATGCGGGCCATTTTTCCGCGGAAAAAAGCCCCGCAGCCATTACGCGAATTAATCTCATCCTGGATTATCTGCTGTACAGCCAGAGCGAACTGGCGGACGGAATCCATACAGACTTCACCGTTTTCATCCCGGGTAATATATTCGGACGGATAAACCGGATCAAGGGCAACAAGGGTTTCCCTGGGAAAGGCCCGGCCCAGAAAAGAAAAGGGTTTGAAGTTCCCTTCGGAAAAGACAGTAACAAGGGGATAACCGGAACATCAAAGTAGGCTGACAGGAGAAAGGCGCCGGTTTTGAATTCGACAACATTCTGATTGTACCGGTAACATTCACCTTCCGGATAAAAATGTATAAAGCGCCGGTACCGGAACGCTTCTTCGCATGATTCATAGAAACGTTTAAGCCCTTCCTTTCCCCGAGGGAGGGGCATGCCTCCGAGGAGGCGGGTAAGAGTGCCTATAACGGGAGCTTCGGCCGTCGGTTCAAGAAGCGTATGCCACATACGGTTCGGCAATACTATACCGCTGACCTTCACGGGATCGAGAAAGGTGGTGTGGTTCGAGACCAGCACGGCGCGGGAAATTCCTGCAAATTTTTTTCTGTTTTCATAGGCTGTGGAATGCATCATGGAATTCACAGCCTGGGCAATCGGCCATATCACATAAAAGGTCATGGCTGAAGCTATTCTGAAAGACAGCGAAGTGTCTATCAGGGGACGTCCACGTTTATACGGCATACATTTTCCTCAGTTAACACAATATCAGTATCAGAGAACTTTTTATTCGTAAGGAATGCTCAGGTTACCACACGCTCTTTCCAGACAAAGCCTTTTCCGGAAACAGTCCTGAACCACGACCAGCCCGCCATATACAGCAAATTGATAAAAAGAAGAGGCCACAGCAGTGCGTAATACCATGTTATCTTCCGGTCAATAAACAGCATAAGCCAGTCAAGTGTGTATAGGATATTAACAATAATGAGAGGAATTGTATACGGGTTTCCCGTAATCAGGAAATAAAACAGGAGGGGAAACGGACATAAAAGAAACAGGAACACAGCGATAACCGCAATAAAAAGCACCAGAGAATTCTTATTGAAAAAATCGAAAATGTTTTTACCTATTCCATGAACAGCGTTGGTATATCCGGAATACATCCGGCAGCAGACCTGATTGCTGATATCAAGAAACATAGTCTTGTAACCCAGGCTCTTTATATAGCGGGCCAGATAAATGTCCTCGCTTGTCTTTTTCTTTACGGCTTCATACCCGCCGTTTTTTTTGAAAACATCACTTTTTACCGCGATATACTGTCCGACCGCGGTCGAAAAAACTGACGCCTTTGAAAGGCGGTTCAAGAAAAGAGGAACAATAAAGCCTGTCAGCAAATACATCAGGGGAACGGTCATTTTTTCACCAAAAGTCCTTACGTCCTGCCCAATATACCCCGATACAAAGTCGGCTTTCAGCTCGTCCATATTGCTTACTGCCCAGGAAATTGATGTGGGCTGGTGAATGGTATCGGCATCGGTAAAAATCAGGATTTCACCTTTTGCATGGGCGGAAAGCTGCTGAAGCGCAAAAGGTTTCCCGTACCAGTCCGCGTGAAGGGGCTCGCCCTTGAATACCCGTATACGGGAATGCTCCGAAGCCATTCTTTTCAGAATGGCCATAGTCCCATCGGAAGAGTTATCATCAAGTACCAGTATTTCATAGTTCAGGTAATTCTGGTTGAGCAGGGAATTGAGGCAGGCTTCTATCAGTTGTTCTTCGTTCCGCGCAGGAATCAGCACGGAAACCAGGGGGCCGTCTGTCCGGGTTGCCGGCTTGGTCAATTTTTTCATATAGAGGATATTTCCCGCGGCAAGTACAAAAAAATAAACGGCCAGCACAACAATAATGAGACAGTATATGTCCCCATTATGTGAATAAATCCCTGCATATCATCATCCCGTTTTAAGTTTTACTTAGCATTTTTTGGACATATTTGTTTGTTGGATACACGGTGAGTGACTTCTCGAGCCAGGGCCGCGCATCCTGGTACTTTTTCTGTTCAAAATAGGCATAGCCTATGGCGGAGTATACATTAAACCGGTCGTCTTTTTCCATACCCGCATCGTTTTCAGTAATAATATCTTCCATCATTTTTATGCCTTTCTTAAAATTGTTGAAAGGGGACGGAGCGTATACATAACGCGCCGCAATCATATACTGGGCGGCCGCATTTTTCGGGTTAAGCTCAAGCGCTTTTTTCGCGTTTGACTCGACCTTCAATCCGTTCGCCATGGCATAGCCAACAGATTTTACCGCGCAGGCCTGGGAAATATTATCCGCAAGCATTTGATACCCTTCCGAAGTCGGCTTCAGCGCAAGCGCTTTTTCCGCCCAGTCTATGCCTTTTTCATAGCAGGCCGCCGCTTCGTTTTTGCGCTCTTCATACTGATAGGCCCTGCCCAGCATATATTCACAGCGGGAAAGTATTACATACAATTCCTGCCCGGTAAGTGTTTCGCCGGCTGTTTTAACCGTCGCTTCATATACAGGCACAATCTCATCCGCGGTAAGTTCCTGCTCGTATAAGGCGTCTCTTAAAACGATAAACCAGTCAGGAAGTGTTTCCGCATATATTATTAGAACACTCAAAAACAGAAAAGTTGCACTGAAGAATATTTTACGTATCATACACATATAATAAACATTTTTATATCAAATAGCTACATTCCGTCTTTTTTTATATACAATTAACTGCGGGGCATAAGGAGTCTTTTATATGGTGAAAAAAGAGTTTGCAGCGGATTATCCGGTGTGATGAGGGATGGTTGTATGCAAGCGGCAAAAAATTGTGAAGGAAAACTTTGGATAATGCCCTTTCCTGCCATACGGACAGGAAAGGTTTCAGGCGGCAGGACTGCTGACGCTTACCGGTTGCGGGAAGCGATTTTAACCCGGCAAAGCCTCGGTATTCGCTTGATAAAAGTCAGGGCTTCCATAAAAGCGCAGATTTTATCAACCAGAGAAACTATATAGGTTTCAAGAAACCGGGGAAACCTGCCGCAGAGAGGGAACATATGCAGGGCAATGATTTCTTCTTCCCTGCGGTTAAGTTTTGTTATTACACGGGCATTTTCCAGCGCGATCCGGGGATGCAGGAGGACATGACTTTTGGTATTTTCCGGCGATAAATCCTGCCAGTAATAAAAGAAGAGGTCATGCAGGAGTCCCGCCCTCGCGGCGTCCCTGTAATGGAGTCCGAAAATTCTGCATATAAGAAAACTGTAATATGAAACATTAAGCGAATGACGCAGCCGGGAAATATCGCCGTGCTGCGCATAGTGTTCAAGGTTTTGGACATCAGGGCTGAAAATCAGATCGCCCACACAATTCATGTACTTTTTTACCAAAGCCTTTTTAATGGAATCCAGACTGATTCCTGCTGTTAAAGAAGTAATTATTCTGCCTCCGTTGATAGTATCTGTTTCGTAATACTACAAAAGTAATATACTATTAAAAACAAAAACGGTATATACCTGTTACAGAATTCCTTTTCAAAAGGAGTTTGCTGTATTTGTATAATAATTCTGCATGTTTTTATGCGCGGGGTCAACTATTGGTTACTTCCATTTGCGTACGGAATTGAGGAATTCAATGACACGCAGGCCGTCTGAGGCCCCGGACACAGGCAGCCGCGAGGGATCGCGGACACAGGCGACGGCGTCTTTCAGCATATTGGTAAAATATCCGCTTTTTCCCTTAAACCCGTCTTCCGTCTTTTCAAGCGACCGGAAACCCTGTGCGTAGGGACTTTCCGCGCTTTGCCAGACTTCGTAGATTCCGTTTCCTATCCGCAGCAGGCCCCGGCTGCAGGAAAACTCAAGCTCAAAGACCAGATGGTCCCGGCCCGCGCCAAGTTCAAAGATAAAGGGGATTTCCGCTCCGGCCTCCGGAGGCTGAACACGGCCATAAAGATATGCCGTACCTTCACGGGAATCAAGGGGAACGCCCTGGCGTTTTGCATAATGGAGTCCTGAATTACACAGATACATAAGGGCGTCCGCGAGGTGGGTGCCGTCATGCCAGAAAACATCAATCAGCCGTCTTTTTTCGCCCATATACAGACAGCAGCGCACGGATAACAGCCTTCCGAGAAAGCCTTCTTCCAGGACCTTTTTTGCGGCAGCATAATCCTCCGCGTAACGGCGTTCATGATTTGTAATGATCCGGACCCCATACTGCTTTTGCAGGGAATTTATGCGGCGGGCCGCTTTCAGGGTGTCGGCAACCGGCTTTTCACAGACAATGACCGGGACGCCTCTTGAAGCCGCGAGCCCGCAATAATATTCGTGGCTGTCCGGATGGGTCGCGATATGCACAATCCCGGGCTTTTCGGTCTCAAGCATTGTTTCCGCGTTATCATATACCGGGCAGCCCCAGCGTTCGGCGAACAGGTCCCGGCGCTCGGCGCTGATATCCATTCCGGCGGCAAGGAAGCAGTCCGGATTTGCGGCAATGGCCCCTGCATGGGTGCAGGGCTTTTCCCTGAGCGGATCATCCTCAAGAAGGCTCGCTATTCTTCCCAGGCCGATAATTGCGGCGGAAATTCCGGACCGGCCGGGGTCTGTCTGGACTGTCATGGTTTTCAGTATAGGCTATAGAAAGAAAAATGGAAAGTATTTTCACGCAGTCCGCACAAATACAAGCGCATGGTTCTTCCGTTTATTCGAGGCGAGAGTTTAATCAGCCTGCGGCTGGTTCTGTAGGGTATGTAATGGCCTCTTTCGCGGCCTGCGAATATCCCACCGAAGGTCTGCTCTGCGGCGGAGTATTTTAATCCTATGGAAGCAAGAGACTATTCCGTAATTTCTATTGTATTGTTTTCCGGGTCCTGTATAACACTTTCATAATATCCATCGCCGGTTACCCGGGGCCCGGAAAGGACCGCATAGCCGTCTTTTTCCAGCTCCGCGGTCAGGGAGTCAACAGTCGCCCTGTTTCCCACGGATACGGCAAAATGGGCAGGGCCCAGAAGAATTCCGGCTTTGTTCCTGTCCGCGATATCGGGCCTGTGCATTAATTCCAGACGGCAGCCGTCTTCAAATGTAATAAAATATGACTGAAACTGTTTCACCCGGTTTGTGTACAGGGCGTTCGCCTTCCCGCTGAAATACCGCGTGTAAAATTCACGCATTTTTTCCAGATCGGAAACCCATAACGCGATATGCTCTATTTTCATACAAACCCTTTCCCGCCGGCTGTATGAACAGCCGGCAATACCGCAAACTAGATTTTCAGTTTATTCAGATTATCCGAGATATCGTTGATTTTTTCCTTCGTTTCAATGGCTACATTGAGGACATCCTCGGAAGCCTTATTGATTTCGGAAACGCTTGTCGTAACCTCGGTTATACTGTTATGGACTTCTTTTGAAATATCCCGGAGCAGGACCATTTCTTCTACAATGCTTTCGCTTCCCTTGCGCATTTCAAAGGCCCCGTTCTGGACCTGGCTGGTCACATTGGTAATGGTGTCGAGGTCCTGTTTAATCTGCTGCGACTTTGTATTCTGGCTCGTGACATCGGCGCTGATTATGGTGACAAGCTTGTTTACGTCGTTAATCTGCGTAACTATGGAATCAAAGGCTTTTTTCGAATCACCGGAAGATATGACAATGGAGCCTATTCCGTTCTGGATCATCTTGAGCTGCTCGCCTACGGTTTTCGACTGCTTCGATGATTCTTCCGCAAGCTTTCTGATTTCATCGGCGACAACGGCAAACCCTTTTCCTGACTCACCGGCGTGGGCGGCCTCAATGGCGGCGTTCATCGCGAGCAGGTTGGTCTGTGAAGCGATCCGGGCAATCACGTTATTAGTTTCATTCAGGGTCTCGGAGAAACTGACAATATTCTGCACCTGGTTTTTAACCTGTTCCTGTTTTTCGGCCCCGGTCCGGGAAGCGTCGACAAGCTCCGTAAATTCGGAAGCGATTTTTCCGAGCGTTGTATTCGCCGCGGTAATGCTCTGAAGCATCTCCTCGATTCCGATGGACGACTGGGAAACAACCGCGGACTGGTTATCGATGAGGGAATCGAGGGATTCAATGTTTCTTGTTATTTCTTCAACGGAAGAAGATACGTTTGAAACGCTCATTGTCTGGTTTGTTGTTTTGCCGGTCACATTCTTTATGTGGTTTCCGATATTCATAACCTGGCTCTGGGTTTCTTCCGCGTTCGCGGCGAGCGAGTCGCCTATTTCCTCAAGTTTTGTCATGCGGGTTTTAATTGAACCCACAATTCCGCCTACCTGTTCAACAGTGTTCAGGAAAGAGCGGGACATTTCGCCGGTTTCATCTTTTCTGGCAAGGTCTTTTTCAGTGGGGCGGACGGTAAAATCACCTTTTGCCATGGCGGCCAGAATAACGTTAAAGTCGCCGAGGGGCCTGAGGGTCCTTCTTACAAGGAAGGAAATAATTACCGAAAGAACAACCAGCGAACCGAATACAAAGAAGAATGAAACAATATTTTCACTGCGGGTCCGGTTTATAAGAGCCTCAAGGGGACTCCGCACCAGTTCCAGCGTGGAAAAGTACCGGTCGGTATTTATGTCCATAAAAAGCACATAGCGGGAGCTGCCGTTTTCAAGCACGGGATAAAAAATACGGGCGTCGTCGTCATTAATGGTGATCTGTATTTTTTCAGGGTCCCCGAACAGCGCGAAAACTTCAGGGTCGCTGATAACGGCCTGCTTTTTATATATGGAGGTCTGCCCATCTCCGATATTTTCAGTCAGGACAAGCCCCCAGGGATCGAATATGTTCAGGGACTTGATATGGGGATTATTGTTAAGGAAACGCTGGAGATATTCTTCTATTGTATCCGCGGCAAGGGCGGATTCTATAACGCCCCGGTTATTTGCCCTGGGGATCGCGGTGAATTTGAAAATTTCTCCGGTTTCTACCTTTATTTTCAGAAGCGAGGGAAGGTAGTCGGATTCGCCGGTGACCAGCATGCGGTATCCGTCCCATATATCAAAGAGAGACAACCCTATGGACGCGGGTTCGGTCGAGAGCGTGAAAACTCCCTGGCGGTTTCCGAGATACAGATCGGACATGCCTGTTTCGGATTTCATCTGCTCTAGTTCGGCCTGGGTCACTGCCCCTGCTTTAAGGCGGTCGACTTCGTACAGGACCATTGCCGCGTTCAGCATTGATTTATCCATTTCGGTTTCGGCGATCAGGACATACTGACTGACGTTCTCCGCAAGTTCGCGGAGCTGCTGGTCTATATTGTCTGTTATTGAAGCGGTAATTTCCCCGGTTATCTGTTCCTGCTGGTCACGGATCCGGCCTACATTCGTTGAAATGAGAATCAGGAAAACAATGGCAACATCAGCTACCATAAAAATCAGGAATGCCATTATTTTGGAGTGAATTTTCATTGTAACGTTCCGTCCTTATTGCACAATTTAAATGAAAGGCATATTGAAAGATAACACTATTTTTAAAATAATACCATTATATGCGGGGAAAATGGGTATTTTTGGCCGTAATCAGGAGATTTTTTGCCCGGCACACAGGGAAACAAGAGATAGAGTGAAAATATAATGGAAATATGAATGTACATATGGTCAGGGTTGACGGAAGACAGATGAAACCGGTCCCGGATGATTTCCGGGACCAGCGAGGCAAATAACTGTGTTTCCGGGCAGCGCCCGGGACAGGATTCTACCAGTCGGGTACGTTCGGCCAGGGAGGCGGCGAACCGTCCGGCCCGTCATACAGGTTATGCACAAAGGCGCCGAAAAACCAGCCCTCGGTCCCGTCAAGCAGACGCACTTTGTACCAGACATCAGTGTCCCCGGCTATGGTTTCTTCCCGGGTCCCTTTTTCCAGTATGCGGAAGCCTGTTTTTACCGGATAGGTGCCGACTACGGCCGCGTTTGTCGACGGCTCCGCCCTGAGGCGCACCCGGTCATCGTTCAGCCGCCCGAAGTATTTCAGGTAGTTGCGCACGACCACGAGTTCGGCGGGTTTGTCGGTAATAAAAGGATGGGGAACATCATAGTACTTACCGCCATAACGTCCTTCAGAAGAAGTCCACATTTCATCCGGAGGGATCAGACAATACAGTTCACCCCAGGGTCCGATACCGGTATTATAAATCCGGGCTGGATGTGTACTAGTTGGGGAGCGTCCAAACAATGTTACTGCCAATTCCGTCTGTCCCCGCGCGTTTCTTATTCCAAGTTTTGTTTCTTTGCCATCTGATCCTGCAAACCAGATAGCGTGACCACTTGCAAGCCTTCCTGCGTATCTTTCCCCAGGCTGGCTATCACGTAGTACAACAACTGACCACAGCACCCCGTTCCGGTATATATGACCGTCTTCGCCTATACTGAAACCGCCCGGCTTGCCCGGGAGCCAGGCCCTTGTTTCTTCCAGCGTACGCACAAAAAACCCACCGTTCTCCAGAAACTCCATCGAAAATAGTTTTTTATCGCTCTGGGATTCCTTGAACGCGCCCCAGGGGGTTATATAGTTTTTCTGTTCACTTAAATATCCGATATCTATATTTCCAAAGTAACTGTCCCTGTATTCGATTCTGTCATCCAGTATACGGTAATAGGCACCCCCTTCTCCTCCTCCCGTATAGCCCTGCTGGGAAATACAGGATGTTTCAGGGTGACCCCTCCAGTAATCAGGCATACCGGGGGCAGCGGTTTTGAACTCCATTTTCCTTTCTCATAAATCAGCAAATGGTCCCAGGTCCAAGTCGGAATGAATATGAGACGCCTCTGATCATCAACCCTGATACCGCCAGGAGAATAAAATCCTTCACCACTTGCGAAATAGTAGACTTTATCATTTTCTTCTCCGAGTTCTATACTTGACAGATACTCCTTTTCTGCCGGGATTGTTTCCTGCGCAGACAGAGTAAATATCAGAGTAAATATCAGGATAAATACCAATCGATTATCTTTATTTTTCATTGAATTCTCCTTATAGCCCATGTTTCACAGTTTGGTTTTATTCCTTGAGGAACAGGAACTGTATAATTGGAATATATTCTCTTTCCCTGAAGAATTTTGTTTGCGTTATACTCACTGAGCGTCAAACATCTTATGGCGCTCTGTATGTTCTCAGCGAAATCTTCCTCTACAAGTATTACTCCCTGCATGAATTCTTCCGCACTCATCCCTTCATGGTATTCAGGGACTACCGCGACAACCGCGATGTGGGCATTGGGAACATCTGTCATATCATTTTGTTTTACAAATATATCCCCGGGTACAATATTCCGCAATAGTTTAATTGCCTTTTCTTCCGCCGTCGAATCCCTGTTCTCCTTTTTTGATATCATATACGTAGCGGAATCATAATCGGCTTTAGTATGCACGACCGGTGAGGACCCCTGGCTTCTCTCCTGTATAGGGTATACCCGTCCATTTACGCCCGGATCATATGCGTTTATCTGGATCCAGATATTATTTTCGCCGGCCATGCTGTTCATTTCCGTCCAACCGGGATTCAGATCCCGCCATTTATACCGGTTCCCGCCATAACTCGCTGCCCGCTGCGCAAGCCCTACACAGTCGCTCCCGGCCTCGATAACATATTCTTTATTAAGATATGACATTTGTGTTATCGTTGTATTTGGCGGGTGGAATTCTTCATCCCACTCATGATTAAAATGCTTTTTAAATTTATGCCCAGTTGGCCAGGGATACGTAGAAATTTTCAATCCAAGACCGGGAACAAAAGCCTGCGTTGCCGGAATGTATGTGTTCGCATTCCATCCTTCGGGTGGGGAAACTTCATAATGCCACCACATATCATTCGGAGCCTGCATCTCTCTTTTCCATGAGGCAAGGCTGAAATTTTTAATTAGTTCATGTTCATACCACGATTTTTTCTGCTCGGCAGCCCAAGTGGTGACGGCGGACGTATTAACAGCCTGAACATTTTCCGCATACTGTTCCAGGCTTGAAAAGGCTTTAGGATCCAGCACGTTTGCTTTCGGCCAACTACTTTTCGGTTTAACAAAGCGCAGTCCTTGATCATTAAACCAATCCTTCAATTGGGCTTTCTGGATCAGCATTTTCTTTATATAATCAAACGGGCTGTCCATACTTCCGGCTTCACCGTCTGAGTTTGGTTCATAACTATGCAAAGGATAACTATAGGCAACCGTATTATTCAGAATATTAGTGGCATTCGGATTGCTTATTGTTCCGCCAAGAGTGCGAATAGGCGTGACAGGAAAGTACTGAACAACCTGTTTCCCATCCCCGACAGGAAGATCTTTCAACCCTACAAATGATTCAGCGACTGTTCCCGTTCCATCCCATTTTCTATTCCATTCATTATATCCCCACCGATCGCCGTCCCAGGAAGAAGCATTGGACGCGGTCAGACGGCCCCAGACAGGATTTCCACCCTGGGCCTTCAGGTTTTCTCCCGGCGGCGCGTTCCATGGGTGCATATTGTTCCAGTCAGTATCTTCTTCATCTATGTATAAATTCGCCCTCCATACAAGCTTTTTGTCATAGACAGCAATATAATCATTCTCGCCGACAACAGCTTCCGCTTTGTCAGCCCCAACAGTCATAACACCGGCCTCTCCAGCCTTCCTCAGTCCGAATTTGAGCAGCAGGTCATCTCCGGGACGGGCAGCCTTGGCATTTTCCGGGCGGATACCCAGTATATAGCCGCTTTGGCCATTAACTATTCCGGTAATACATACCTTTTCATCTACCCATAGCCGGTTTGCCGGGAAATTGGTATTATTTTTATTTATACCTGTTTGGGTATATAAAACATTACCTTCTTTATAGATTACTTCATACATGGATTCATCTGTTTGTTTTTGCTTTAATTCACCCAGCGAAAGGATTTCATTGTTTTTTATCAAGGCTATTTCAAATTTACAGTCGCCATTTCTGAATATGTTTCCGTCAGTTTCGAGAACCTGATTAGCAACATAACCCCTGTCCCTGGCTCCGGTCAGGACCATTTCAAGGTTATCGGCCCCTGACGAAAAATAGTCAAGTGTTGCTCCGGCGGCGTTTTTCATTGAAGGTTCGACTTCTTCAAGCAGAAGGAATTCCCCGGTATTCGGCATCCAGCGCTGTATCTTTGTTTCTTCAAGCGAGGTCTGTTCCTTCATGGCTTTTATTGTGACGTTCATTTCAGCGGGTACGGGATCACACACGTCCCAGGCAACTGAAGGATAGCCGCCGGTATTTCCGGAAACGCTGTTCCGTATTACCAGGCGGCGGACATGGCAGTTTTCGGGGTCCGTAGTAAATCCGTTGAATGTGTTATCCGGATTTCCCCAGGTGCCCATTGTTACCTGGGTAAAACCTTCGCGCACGCTTAATACAATGACATTGTTCATAAAATCGCGCTGGTTCCCGCCGAAAGCGGGCTTCGCCGAGCTGAAACCGATTATTATGCCGATTTCATTCCTTGCGGATATTGGATTATACCGGACAACAAGGTCGCCGGGCTGTATGAGGCTCAAATCGGGAATGATAATTGAACATCTTTCAAGGTCTTCCAGTGTCAGCCGGAAGGCCGCCCAGTCGGAAGGATAACGGCCTTCGCTGAATTTCGGTTTTCCTCCGCTGTCAAGCATGCTGTTTAATGCGGCTTCATCCATTTTATAGTATTGATCGAGATTTACCGCTGGACGTTCCGCTTGAAGATTATATACCTTATCAAAAAAACCGGTCATGGCAATACTGCCGGTTAAAAAGCCCATAGTATCCACTCCGGCGGCCTGCATTGTTTCAAGCTGTTCCTTTAAATATGCGCCGGGAATAAAGGGTTTATCTCCCGCGTCTTTGCCGGTCACTTCATAGGAATTTGACAGTGAGGTCGTTTCATCAGTCGTTCTGACCCGGCTTTTCTTTTTTGCCTGGACCCGGTTCTGCTCATACATTTTATACGCGAAAGTCCGCGGACTGTCGGCTCCGCTTTCCGCATAGGGGAGCGGATATCCGGCTATTCCCGTCGAGTGGGGAATGGTAAACAGCGAATTATTGATGGACGACAGGTTTATTCCGCTGATGCCCTTCGACGGAGTCACAGCTTCCGGAAGAAACCGCAGCCCGTACAGCTGTCCGTTCCAGTAATTATTTACGTTATCGACAGTCTTCGCGTGCCAGGGGGTGTCCCAGAAAAGGGAACCCCTGAAGGGATAAAACATACGGAAATAGGACGTATTGTTCCGGCTTTTATAATTTGAAATTCCTTCCGGAGAGAGTTTTGCGATACCGTATTCGGCACCCCAGGTGTAGAACTTCATGGCGGCCGCGGCGAGCTCCATTCCTTCAGCGGCGGAAAGGGCCGAATACTGTTTCGGGTTATATGCGGCTTCATCATTTTCCGTCCGGACGTATCCGGCGAAAACGGGCCAGTTCTGTTTCATGAGGTATAGCAGATAGAGGTCAATATATATATTCCGGTTGTTTCCGTATAACGTTGTCTTGGCGTCCGGGGTTATACCGCTGCCAAAAACAGTTTTTCCGTTTACATGCATCTGATAGGAAGCCCTCAGGGAGCGTTCAAGGATTGTCGCGAGATTGTCAAAAACTTCCTTTTTTTTGTCAGACGATACTCCGCTGAACAGGCCCCATTTACCATTCATTTCCGGCAGGGTAATGTTGAGATCGCTCAAAACGGCGGTCAGGGCATTTGCGGCCCCTGCCCGGTCAATAAAGAAATCGTTAAGAAGAGCCCTTGCTTTTATATTGTAGGACTGTGAGGCCACCGAAGAATCTGAAAAAAGTCCGGCTTCTCCGTTGAAAAAACCGGCATTTCTTTTAAATACTATTCCGGCTCCCTGGGATATGCTGGTTTTATATAATACAATTACTATGTCATCGCTTAAGCCTTTGCCGTCGGTTTTTATACTTCCGGTAACAGGCAAAGAGGCCGGTATTTTTTCTCCCGGAGAAAGGGCCTGTTCTGCGGCAGGATACCGCCCCATCGACTGATTAAGCCATACATCCTGCATGCTCATTTCATAGGCCTTCAGCCGCGCAAAGTCATCTTCGCCTATCAGCTTTTTTACTTCGACAGGTTTTTCATTTGCCGAAGCGGGCCGCAGGAGTTCCTGTATATTATCCAGCGCTGTTTTTTCGCCTGAGGAGGCCTGTGTCCAGCCTGTGTTTTTCCATACCTGCCAGTTATTATCGGTACCTCTGCAGCCCATAATATAATGGGAGTATCCGGTGGGTTTCAGATAATACTGTCCGTCCTCAAATAACAATTGAAAGATTACTTCAGCTTCAATGCCGGTTTTTTTCGTATCTTTATACTTGCTTATATTATATAGATTAATAACATTGTTCTGGCGGCTGAGCGTTGCGGGAGTATCCGCTTTCCCCGCTGCTGATACAGTCGCCGGCAGCAATGCCGCCAGCAGGATAAACAAGACTTTTTTACTCATCACCCGCTCCTTTTTTAAGGTCGTCACGTATAGTCCTGATAAGGTCATCTAAAATCCGTCCAAGGATATTTTTCCGCGGCAGAATGGTTATTTCGCGCTCCTGCCGGCTGAATACACTCCCGTCGGGAAGCAGGTATTCCACTCTGACTCCGGCGCGGGACAGAAAGGTTACTTCAGGAAGAGTGTATGCCGGTTCAGTGACTGGTTCCCAGCCAGAGTCTGTACGCACAAACCAACGCTCCGTAAGAGGAAGTACCTGCGCACTCCGGTACGGATCAAGCCGCGCTTTAAATCGTACTGTTGTACCAGCTTCAAACCTGGAACCGGAAGCCTGACTGTCAGGCATTTTTTCATGTGCTGTTTCGACCTGACTGCCCGTGACGGAAACTTCTTCCCGCCACATATATATATGACTTTCCGCGGATTCAATTGGCTGCGTGATTACAAGCGGAAGGATCTGGCCTTCCGGGGTCCCGGGAATTTCCACTTCAGCTTCCGCATCAAAAAGCCGCATATATACCGTACTGCCGTTTTCATAATACACACGGTTGATATCGAAAGCAGTTTCAACTTCAGTCCAGCCGGACGGAGCGGGCTGGCCTGCGGGAAGGAAGAGGTAAACGACAGCATCCTGCAGCACACGCATTCGTCCTCCCTCACTTTCATTCTTATCACGGTCGCTTTCCTGCCATAGAATATATTCGCCGCCGGCCGCGTACGAGGGCAAAGCTGAAATACGGTTATCAGAATCATCACTGCCGGTAAAATCCCAGTCAAACAGCATGGACCCGACAGCCGCACTAACATTGACCTGCCGGTCTTTTTCGCCGGTTTCCGCAAAAGCTGAAAGCACATGGGCAGCCTTTGTGGAATCGTTCAGGAAAGTCAGCGGTCTGGTGATACTTGAGACCCGTACCTGTGTCACCTTCCAGTCGCTTATTCTGTTTGCCTTGTCTGCCGCACGGAACCGGATAGTGTGTACACCTTTTTCAGTAAACAGGAGCGGCTCGCTGTAGCGTCGGACTCCTCCATTTTCAATTTCATATTCTATATACGCAACACCGGAAGCTGTATCCGTTGCAATGAGTTTTACCTCGGCCATGTTGCGGTCCCACTTTATTCTGCTTTCAGGACGCGGGGGCTCGAGATCAAGCCGAAGGGTGATTTCCTGCATGCTTTCGGCATTGCCGGCGCGGTCCACAGCCTGCCATGTGAATGTATGTATACCGTCTTTCGAAAATACGACCGGTGACTGATATACACCCTTACTGGTATTAATATGGTCCAGACCGGAAGTCACATCCTGTCCTCCAAGAGAGACCTGTACCGCATTGAGATACCAGCCCGTCGCGGGAACTGCCTGAGAAAGACGGTAAGAACTTTCAGGTTTGTCCGTATCAATTTGTACATACACGCTGACAGTTTCTCCCCGCAGTCCTCTGCTGTCCGTTCCATATGCAGACAGCTGCTGCGGTCCGTTTTCGAGAAGATGCGTCTGTTCTGCCGATTCTTCGGTAAATTCTTTTCCATTTATCCGAGCCCAGGTTTCACGGACATATGTTTCGCGGTCCCGGCTTGTTATATGGATTTCCGGTATTACTGTATACCAGCCGTTTTTGCCGTTCGGAGCCGGCGGCCATAACTGTATTTCAGTTACCGGCGCTTCGGTATTAGCTTCGCCATTATATGCCGTTATAATACCCTGCGCGCTGACGGCAAAGATTTTTTCTCCGTATAAAGCTACGGTCTGCTGTGCCTCTGAAGCGCTCCATATTTCTTCTCCCGTATACCGGTTCAGGACTCTGAGGCCGGCATCACCAGCGATTACTGTTTTTTCATTGGCCACTGCAAGCGCACCTTTGACATCTTTTATCCATCGCCGTTCAAGGGTATCTCTTGCATATTCCCGGAGAATATTCTGGTCATGTATCAGTATGGCGTCATCTGCTAAGGCAAGAATGACATTTTCACTTGCCGTCATCGGAACACGATGGATTTCAGTAAGCTCGCTGTCGAGCAGTATCAGCGAGTCGCGTGTGCTTACGGCGAATCCGTCGGCGTCGCACACAGCCATGTATAGGACATCACCGGACTCCCATCTATTATCTCTGCCATAGACAGCCTGCAGAATATTTTTATTCCATTCATACGCCGCTCCACCGGTCCATAATACCTTGTCAGCATCGCGGTAGCAACTGTTGATTTTTTCGATCAGCATTCCCTGTTCAGCATTAAACACAAGCATTCCGTCAGCAGTTTCCGCAAGCAGGGTCCATCCGTCAGTTGTAAATGATTTTACATCTTCGCGTTCCCATGCCAGCGAACCGACCGATAATGTCCTTGCTTCCAGTATCCCTTCTTCGGTGAGGCAATACAAATATCCTCCGGCATATGCTGTTTTCCGGTATGTTTTATCGGTACTCCATTTCAGGTTACCGCTGTGTATATCAAGCACAGTCATCCCGGTATTACACTTTACAATTACATGCTGAGAGGCAACCAGTATTTCCTGCGCGTCATCGCGGATTTCTCTTCTCCATGCATTTTTATCATTTGAAGGAACATCCGTTTTGACACTTCTGTTCCGGCCCCCGTCTTTTGCATATTGGCCCCACATATCTTCCCTGACTATTATTGAATAATTTCTTGAATCATAACGTCCGGATGAATCCGTCGCGGCAACAGTAAACTGCCATTGGCCTGTTTCACTTGGCCGGCCGGTAATTATCCCGCTGCTGTTCAAGAACAGACCATTCGGCAATTCTCCCGATTCAAGCCGGTAATAAATTCCGCCTGTATTATTTTTTGCCTCGAGTACGGCCCTGTAACTAACATCGCGCATTGCGTCAGGCAAAGAGGGCGTCTGTATAGCAAAGGCATCGGCAACATATACGGAAAATTCTGCGGCGGCCTTATATCCCCGGCTTTGGCCGGAAACCCGTACGGTCCAACTGCCATTTCCCGCATTGCTGTCGGCCCGGAGCGCAACACGAACTATCGCGTTCGGTTTTACCCGATTGTCTACCAGCCACGTCTCTACCGGCGCGCCGGCATCCTTTTCAACTTCAAGGACTACTTCATCTGCGTATCCATTCAGCGCTATTTCAACATAGGCTGTTTCCCCACGAAGCAATTCGACCCGGGGAGAATTTACCCGTAAAGTAAAGCCCCTGTTAAGGACAGTGACCCGTACTTCATTTGAACGGCCGGACTCTGTTTCCAGCGCCGCATATCCGCTGGAAGCATCATCGGGCATATAGAAACTGACGAGGCCTGGTTCCCATTTATCGTATTCAATAGACGACCCGTTATAAACCAGACGCCCGGCGGCCCCAAACCCATATCCATGCAACGTCACCAGATTTCCGGTGTAAACGGTTGACGGGTACGCACTGCTGATTGTCGGGCCAGGCACAGCTTCTGTAACATTTGTAACCAGTTCAAAAGTTTTACCCTCGCCGCCGCTGATTACAGTTGTATAAGTACCCGTACTTGCACTGTCAGAGACCTGTATACTGATAACACCGGTATTTCCCGCGGCAATTGCAGGAAGTGTTACGCTGAATCCCTGCGGCACATCTATTGCCGTGAACAAGGCGTTTCCATCATATCCATCGACACTTTCTATGAGAATTGCATACTCCGCGGTCCCGGCGGGCTTTGTCTCCGCTGTGCGGGTCAACAAAGCGGCCTTCCAGTCAGGAAGTTTTACGTTTACGGAGGCTTCCGCCTTCATACCGGCAGGATTAATTACAGTTAGTGAAGTATCTCCCTTCCGGTTTTGCGGATTAATTTTTGCTGTAATAAAACTGGTCTCAGTGTATGTTTTGTCCGTGTCCTCATCGCTCATTACTAATTCCGATTCCCCAAGGAAAACCCTCGTTCCGGCAACGAAACCTCGTCCATAAATTTCCAGCAGCTGCGATTCCCGGCCATCTATTTCGTCAGGATAGATTTCATAAATTTCCGGTGCAGGATATACAATTGTGACTTCAACTTTAAACTCATCATTCAATAACCGGTTCCCTTCATTAATTACTTCACACAGGAAAGTGTGAACTTCAGGAACAGCGTTACGGGAAGCGCTGACAGTACATTCAAGATTATTGATAGAAGGAAGAACCTGCTGCGCCCCGTCAAAGGCCAGCGCTATTGTTTCTGAACCGCTGCTATCTTTCATCTGCCGGGCAAATATATAACCTTCGGAAGCATTGCTTTTCTGATATGAATTGACAACTACCGGGATTTCAACTATCCGCTGTTCTCCTGCCGGAACTTCCACCCGGATAATTTTTTCAGTTACCCGCGGACTATTCACATCGGAATTTTCGCCGCCAATTACAAATCCGACAGCGTTTGACCGGGGGCTTTCCCTGTTTCCCGCATCGGCCGCAATAAGAGAGAACTCGATCTGCTCACCCTTAGTAAACCCGGACAGTTCCAGTTGTGTTAGATAACCAATAAAAATTTTGTTTTCATTTTGTTCCGGACCATTTTTCTGGACAAGATAGTAACCTGCTGTTTGCATACCATTCGGATCATCCCAGGTAATACGCACCCGACCGTCTTCTATTTCGCCGGCACGGATTGTCGGAGACTTAAGCGAGACAGCGGTGCGGTCAACATAAACACTACCAGGGGCATACACAGTCGGAGATACGTCTACGTCTGCGGATTCTATTTGTACATATATCTGATACGCGCCGTCAGGAATGTCAAGTGTCGGTACTTCCCCACGGTAAGAACCATCCTGTTGTATATCAACGGTACCAAGGGGCCAGCCAATAGACTCATTTTCACCTACCGCATAAACCGCGATAGAACCTTCACTGCGATTAACAGTTCCAGAAACGGATATTGTTTCAGTTACACGCCGGCCTTCATAGGAAGGGTCCAGCACGGTTATCACTGGGCTGGAAAAACTGCCCATAACTTCTATAAAATATGAATCTGATGGCACGTTATCTACCGTAACACCCCATTCCCCTGCTTCAGGTTCCGCAATAATAAAAACAACACAGTTTTCATAATACTCGGAGGATGTTCCTTCATCACCAAGTCGATACTCTCTGCCGGATGGAGCCGCAGCCAATATTTCAGGATCACCTTCCGTATAGCCGACAATGAAAATCAGTTTTTCAACTCCGCTGTCTGAAGACAGAGTATTGCTTTGCTCTGCAACTGTAAATGTATACATATCTTCACGGTAAGAACTCCTGTCTCTTACATCAACTGAGCGTATTGATGTATTAGCAGCGTTATATTGCATAGTGCTATTTGATATACTCCATGTCTGAGCGCCGTCCGGAATCAGCAGGGTATAACTGCTGACATTCCCTATATCAAATTTACTTGGTGATACAAAAACCCCCTTCCAGCCTAAAAGCGGCAAATCCACTTCACCCTTAAAGCCGCGCCTGTTTCCGCTAAAATCACCGGCCTCGGCTCTTATCCGCCCCAGCCACAGAGTACTCGGGGGAATTTGTACGCGCCCTACTTCATAACCAAAAAAATATACACCTCTATCAACAATAGCTCCTTTTGCCAACCTGAACTTTACCTCGCCGGCTCCTGAAAAACGGACCTTTTTATCCTTTTCAAAAATGAAAAAATCAACATGCCCTTCGGCAATCTTAATATTCACATACATCCCTGTTGCAAATACACCTGGTTTCAATACTGCGTAAGCTTCCGCTTTTATATCAAGAACGCCGGTGAGTACCGTAGCGCTGCCGTGCGTTGCGAAAGTTACATTGGCTATATCTATCCACACCGTCCCGTCCATCTGGAAAACATTTTTTCAGCGGCCCCTATTCCCAAGAGCAATGACAAACGGGTACCGTCTCCAAAATAACCCCTTATGGAATTCGGGATTTTGGAACTTGGAGGTCCGTATTCGAGGCCGCCCCCTATTTTGTTCCAGTACAAGCCGGTCGCTCCAAGCGGAATGCCCGGACCGTCGGCCGTAAAACTGAAATAGGCCCTTTCCAGCCCCAGAGGGTAGGTAGACGATCTGCTTCTGAATATAAGTTCTGCTTCCAGTTCTCCGAGACCCCGCAGCAGGACCGCGCCGCCGCCGCCAATTCTGTACTGATTGCCTTCTAACTCGAATTCAACAAATACATTGGAAAACCGGAGCGCCTGCAGATCAAAGTCAGGAAGTCTGACGCCTCCGCCCGTTATTTCCAAACCATTTTTAGCCGAAATCTTCACGCCGGAAAGTGAGATTTCCGCATTTTGCATAAAATCAGGGGTAATAAGCGTTACTTTCTCAAAAGTTATCTGTTGCTTTGTAAATTCAAGGGAAGGTTTTACCATTTCAAGAGTAAACCCGCAAACAGACGGACTGAGGCGGGAAACTTCCACGTCCCCCATAAAATCACCATTGGAAGGATTAAACTTTGCGTTCTTTATGGCAATGCTTTCTCCTCCCATACTGCCGAAGTTGGAAGGAAGCGTCACCCGGCATTCAGCGAGGGTTACATAATATTGGCCGCTGTCATCCTTAAGAAAGTACAATTTGTTTATGCTTGCGCCAAAGCCCGCAAGCGTTATAGACATCTGGCCGAGTCCGCCTTCTATATTCCGTATCGTGCCGCTCCAGGCCATTTCAAAATTTTTCAAATCAAATTGCAGCCCGGCAAGTCCGGTCGGATATGAAGAAGGAAGACGGGCATTTGCGGACAGTGACAGACCCCATTCGCTGACAGCCAGACGTTCGACAGTGACTCCGACGCCCCCAAGAATATCAAATTCTATATTTCCCGCAGCTACTGTAAAAGCCCGGAGACCGGTACTGGTGGATAATTCAAATTTTTCTATTCCGAGTGTTATATTTTTAAGATTGCTGGGGAGGCCTTCAGCAATTAATTTTATATTCCCGCCGATATCCACAAGCAGTTCACTGTTTGTCAGTTTGCTGAACGATATGTGACCATCCTGTAATCCGACAGTATTGAAAACTGTTAAGTTTATATTCTCCGCGCCAATATCAAGAGCCTGGATATCGGCCCTTGTGTTTATTTTGAATTCGCGTATGTTAACAATAGTTCCCCGCAAACCCTGCGGAAAATTTTCAGGCAGTGTAAGCATTCCGGCAAGGGAAAGCATAAGAGGATCCTGTTCCTTTTTCTCTATCGCAAGAGTAACGCCCTGCATTCCGAGCTGCCCGAAAAGTTTTCCATCCGGAAGGGTACATTCAGCAAAGGCCTCTTTCAATCCACTTTTACTGTCAAAGGCCATTCTGATTACCGTTTCCGTGCCCGCGACACCTTCAGGGAATTTTCCGGAAGGCAGAATTATCGTTCCCCCGAGATCGAAAGAGAGCTGCTGGGTTTCCTCAAGGGCTATGGAGATGTTTACATCTTTCATTTGTATAGCATCAAATGCGTCGTATACCTGTCCAGGAGCGGTCACGTATCCTGCGCCAAACTGCTTTACCGTTCCATCAAATTCAATTACAAAAGTATTTATGCGCGCTTCCTGGCCTACAAGAAAATCCGGGAAATTTGACGGGAATATTATTCCTCCGGAAACCTGTACATAGCCGTTTTGGTTTTCCGCATTCCATTCGAGTCCTGCATAGACATCATTAAATTCAACATTAAACAGAATAGGATCAAAATCGATAATCGCAGGATCATTGCTCCAGTCTCCGTTATGTTCAACAGCAAGACCGGCTTTCAGTTCGGTTATGGCCGGTGTTTTTGCGTCTATGGTAAAGACATCCACCTTCATGGCTTTCTGCCGGAGCTCACCGGGCGCTTCATCGGTGAAGACTATCGAACCGCTGACAGAAACAAACAGGTTAGTGTCTCCTTCCTTTTTGAGTGAAACAAGGCCCTGTTCAAGCCGGAGCAATTTTATATCAGGATGTATGCTGCCACTGAGCCCTCCAAGGCTGACGGATATATCTCCGATTGTCCCGTTTCGCTTGATTTCAAATGTTTCAATAATTGCTGTTTTCCCCGCGATAAATTCGGGCATTTCAGCTCCATTGAACATTACGCTTCCGCCAAAACCTACGGTCAGATCATTTGTAATAGTCATTTCATTCAGATAAAAAGCTATACCGCAGAATTCCGTCTGAAGTTCGGTTTTAATCCGTATTTTCTCATAATCAAAAGAACCCGCGATCGGGTTAAAAGCAATATCAGTTACAGTCGCGGAGGTTACCATAAATCCCTGCGGAAACCGGAGATCGGCTTCACTGATTATAATCCACGGAATATGATCCTCATATTTGACTTTCAGATTTTCAAAACTCAGAGCCCAGCTGTCCATAAACGGAATAGTATACCGTCCAAGCAGTTCAATTTCAAAAGCTTCTACTTCGGCTCCGTCAATCCTGATGCGGAAATCCTTGATATCAACCTTGCGGCCGGCAAGCAACCCGGGCATAGTTTTCGGCAAGCCGACCTGTCCGGCAAAATGTATCAACCCATTTTCTATCGAAAAATCCTGGAGCCAGAATGTCATTCCCCATAATTCAAACGGACTGATATTGAAATTTTTAATACTTACTTTATCAGCATTTATCTCAAGTCCGTTGAGTACTATTGTTGTACTGCCGATTGATTCAGGCAGGGTTATAACGGCCTGCCGTATATCAATTCCGTTTGAGGTAAAGGCAATTCCTTCAAAATCAAAACGAATGCCGCTAATATAAAAACCGTATGATCCTATCGGCTGTTTGATCCAGAGAGATCCATCCGGATACAGATAAACCGGATTGAAAAACAGCGTACTTCCTCCCAGCATTTCGGGCAAAGCAACAAAGATGGAAACCTGCAGGCCGTTATTTCCGAACCGGCTCTCCACCATGGTTACTTCTTTTCCAAAGCCGGGCAGGATTTCTTCATGGCTTTTTCGCGCTTCTTTTGTAATATCACCCCTGGTAGTAAAAGTAAGAGGACCAAGGCTTATTTTTCCGCTTCTAAAGCCGGTTTCATTTTCCGCTATATCTATATCAATTTGCCCGAAGCTGATTTCTTTGCCGTCTATTTCCCAACCGGCATACTGATAGGTAACATTCGAATCCGCCTTTTCCGCAGTTATTATATAACGGTCCTGAAGCATAATTTCATCCGCGTCAAATTGAACCTTTGAACCGTTGCCCCACCATTGGGCAGCAACAGAACCGCTTAATTGAATAGCTTCCGTTCCGATATACGCGCTGACAGCCTCAACCACATACCGGTTCAGCGAAGTAAATTTTACATTCCGGGTTGCTTTTTCTCCGATAACAATTTCGCCTGTTGAATCAATAGCTGTTTTTCCGAACGGTATATAGTCGCTCCCGATCCATTCCAAATCCAATCTGGGCTGAGCGCTTGTCAGAATATAAGATCCGTCGTCGAGTAATTCCATCTGGGCATTGACAAATTGGATTGGGAGATAATGAATATATACGGTATTATATTCATTATCGGCCAGGCCGCTGGCCACTTTTCCGTCACTGCTGACGCGGCTTTCAGGAAAGCAAATTTCTTCTCCCCCATTGTTGTCAGGAAGAAGCAGATATCCGCAGCCTCCGAGTCCGCTTTCATCAAGAAGAATTGTTTCGTAAAAAATGGTCCATCCGTCGAATTCATAACTGACACTTTCGTCTTTGCCGGCGCTTTCTATTATTCTATCCCAATTGAATTCCAATCCGTCCAGTGTAAGTGTACCGGCGCCGAACCCGGCAGGAGCTTCTATTAAAAGATGCGGAACTTTCACCGTTTTTCCGTCAAAAATAAGACCTGCGGCTTTTCCCTGATAACTTCCTATTTCCACATCTCTGTTATTTTCATCACTGCCGGCGCAGGTTTCATTTGCAAGTATTACTACATCAGCAATTTCCCATGCCGTATTCTCACTGGAAATATGCACGGGAAGAGGTATTACATACGTCCCTGTTACCGCATTTTTACCTATTCTGCCGTTTTTTATTCCGACAGTAGTTCCGTATCCGGAAGTATTTGTGCCGAACTCCTGTATTGTTCCCGCATGGTACACTGTATCTGCCGCGGTAGTTTCCAATCCGAGATTTTCAAAAACCTG
Source organism: Brucepastera parasyntrophica (assembly GCF_022376835.1). Classification (GTDB taxonomy): domain Bacteria; phylum Spirochaetota; class Spirochaetia; order Treponematales; family Treponemataceae; genus Brucepastera; species Brucepastera parasyntrophica. The sequence goes on along the minus strand of NZ_CP084606.1, from coordinate 1,960,504 downwards.
TTCCGCCCTATAGATGCGTATATTTCCGCGGCGTATGAACAGACCTGCTCCGGTAAGATATGTTTCCTCGGCAGTAACAAGAAAGCCGTGTACAGTTGTGCTGAAATTCTTTACCGCCGCGCCTTCGGTCCAATCGGCGCCCTCGTCTGTGATAACAAGATCATATATATCATAGGTCCCGTAAATATCTGTTATTGCCGAACCGCTGCCGAGGAGCCGCCCATTCCGGTCAATATATATTTCCGTGAGATGAAGAATACTGCCGTCAGGACTTGTAATACTGATCGTTACTTCTCCATCGAAGGCAGAACCGGTTAAAACCTCACCAGTCAGTCCGTTTATCGAAAAATCCTGCAGTGTTAATACTGATGGTTCATATCCGGAAGGCAGATGGATTTCAGCTTCATAAATATCAATTATATTTCCGCGGAGACCACTATGCTTTACATCATATTGAACATTCTGCATCCTGAGAATAAGTTCTTCAGCACTCTCTCCCCGGATACCCGTGCTGTTATTATAGGCGTATACGTCTCTGATTGATATCTGTTCACTTCCATCGCTCAGGCGTGTTAAATCAATTCCATTATTAAACTCGTTTGCCCGGAAACTGATACCGCCGCCGAATTTTTCCCGGCCGCCAGTTAACTGTATTGTTTCAACATTGTCAATGCTGAAGCCCCGTTCTGTTATTCCGGATTCTGTATATGTATCTACACTGCCGGCGGTGCCAATACTTACCGCACTGCCTGACAAACGCAGAACAGGAGGAAAGCCGAGAGATACTGTCTGTAACTGTATTTCTCTCTCTTCGGTATTCTGTCCTGTACGGACTGGCCGCCGGTAGATGCTTCCGGCGAGAGCAAGTCCCTGGGTTCTTTCAAAAGTAAGCGTATCGCCCCGGAGCAGGAATCCGTCAAGATCGACCTCATATACAGCAATATCGCTGCTGCCATAGGAGAGTTCCTTTTCTGCGTTCATCGCGGAGGAAATAAATCCGACGGTTTCCAGACGCTGCCGCTGTTCGTTCCCATCAACGGTTTCTATTTTGTAAATATCAATAGTATCGGGGAAATGAAGAATAATATTTTCAAGACTTTCATCGCCGGTCGACACGGAAATGCGCCGGTCCCCTGTTACAGTATATCCATTTATCGAATCATGATATGAAACAACATAATCCACCGGTATTACCGCATTGTCCCCGGTAGTGAAAAAAGTTTTTATCTCCGCTTTATTTCCGGCGGCATCATATCCTTTTACAATAACCGTATACAATACATCGGCTTCAAGTCCTTCTATAGTTGTTTGATTTTTTATATCACTGTTTTCTTTTGGCTTATTATTATTTTCCTGATCACATTATTATTTTCATCGCTAATTTCTACTTCAACTCTTTCGGAGCCGGAATGCTCATCTTCCAGCAGCGGCCAGCGGATAATTTTGCTTGTTTGTACGCCGCTTACGACATCCTCTATTTCCGGGATAGCGGGAATATTTTTGCTTCCGAAAAATGGTTTTGTATAATCAACTTTTATTGTCTGATACGCAAAAGTCCTGTTTCCCGCATAATCTTCAGCACACGCTCCTATGTATACTGTAAAATCATCCGCACCAAGCAGGTTCTGCAGATTTATCCTTACTTCATTTTCATGGATAACGGTCCAGCTTTCTGCAGCAGATTCACGCTCGTCAGTAATTCCTGCATAATACCGGTATTCCTTTATTCCGCTCATATCAGCGGGGCGGTTCCATTCAATTACCGTTTCCTGCGCGTTGTACCATTCCTCCTCATCAGTCTGGGGATACGTCCAGACCCTTAAACCTTCCGGAGGAGTTGTATCGACACGGAAGGGATACCCTGTCTCCGCGCTGGGCATCCCGTTTCCTCCGATACTCCATGCAACAAAGTGGTAATATTCATCTTCGAGGTTGTCGGGCAGATCCCTAAAAACAATCTCCCCACCCTGCCCGGCAAATATATCATCTATTACGCCTTCTTCCATTACGGTGGCAGGTCCGGGATTTCCTTCCGTATACTGTATGTATTTTTCAAGTCTCCATCCGTAACCCATTATTCCGGAAGAAGAATTTGCGGTCTGCACGGTAAATTGCGCCGTATTTTTTATTCCGGTATCCTGCGGACTCTTCGCGCTTTTGTGGGTCGCGCTTTGAATTTTCGGACGGTCCGGGCCGCGTCTGTCTACCAGGATTTTCCTGAAAGCACCGGAGCTCCGGTTGCCGCTGCCGTCTTCCGCCTGCAGATATAAATAATTAACGCCTTCGGCAAATCCGGAAATCTGGAACAGGCCCTTTGCTTCTGCTTTTGTTTTTTTATTTTCATCAGGGTCTTCGTTGCCGGAACCGGTAACGGCCCAGTACCAGTACGCTATTTCGCCTTCTTCTGTTCCTTCCGTATTACGGAATGTATCAGCCCCTCCGGGCAGAACATACAGCAAATCACTTCCGGCGTATTCTTCAGCCTCAAGCAATTCTTCGCCCGTTTCATCACGGTAAACAAGAATTCCGGTTATGTCCGGAGAAACAAGGTCCAGAATTATAGTCCGGTTCAGGTACCCGTTATTTTCCGCATTATCGGTTGCCCGGATGGAAAGTGTATTTTCGCCTTCAGCCAGACTGGAAGCATCAAGAATTATCGCGCCTGAACCGTTTGCCGCGGGAAGCTGCTTGAATGTGTCGGTATTGAATCTGTATTCGCTTTTATTCACGCCGCTTATTGTGTCGGATGCTTCATATCCTTTTATTGTTATCTGCCGGCTGTCAGCCCGGATATATTTTTCAATTTCAGCTGTTATGACGGGTGGCGTTATATCAACAGTAAGGGAAAAGACGCCTTCATTGCTCCAGTTGCCCGCATTGTCCCTGACACGGACACGGAGAACCCGGGTGGTTCCTTCCTCAAGTTCCGCCGTCTGACCGTCGGTCCAGGGATCGGCTTCGGAACGCCTCCACTGGTAACTGCCGCTGGCTATTCCGCTCAAACTGTCCGACGCGGTAATAACAATAAATGTTGTATTCTGTATGGTCTGGGGAGCTGTTATTACCGGATTTGTCAGATCAATATTCGCGTAAATTTCCTGTTCCGTTACATTGAGCGCGCTGTCCTTTGCGCTCAGGGTTATCCGGTATATTCCCTCACTGGTAAAGGACAGGGAGTCTTCGACAAGCGACACCCCGCTCGCGGAGGTCCAGTTATTGGCAATAAAAACTTCCGCTTTTTTAACGGAAAACTCTTCAATACTGCTTTCGCTATCGGCCGCGCTTACGGAAAAACTTTTTGCGTTTGTCCAGGCCGCGTTTTCCTGAGTTGTTCCAAGCCGTGAATCAGCGGTAACGACCGGACCTGTCCCGTCAAACAGAACATTTTCCGCTTTGCGGGTCCCTGTGTTGCCCGCGTTATCGGTACACAGTATTTCTATTGTATGCCTTCCGGCGGTAATACCGGCGGCTGATATTGTTACCAAACCGGACTGTCCGTCATAGGTAAAACTTTTTGCGGCGCCGTTATCGACCGTATATTCCCATTTTTGTATACCGCTGTGTATCTCGCTGATATCTGTTATCCGCACGAGGATGTTCCAGCTGCCGCCCCCATGTTTTTTACCGCGCCGCCGTTTTCAAGGACAAAGGCAGGGGCAGTGGTATCAATTTTCACCGAACATTCGGCGGAACTCCGGTTTCCCAGAATATCTTCAGCGGAAAGCGTGAGAGTATGAATCCCGTCGGAAAGCCCGCTTACGGTAAGAGTCCCTCCGGAAAAGCTGAACTGCGCATCACTGGTATTGCCGTCTGTTCCGGTTTTGACAGAAAGGCTCTGATCATTCACTCCGGACGCCCCTCCGCCCTGGACAGGGTCGGTAATTGTCACGCCGGTAAAAGAAACAGTTCCGCTGTTTTTCCACTCGGTCCCTGCCGTAAAGCCCGTAAACCTGGGCCCGGTCCGGTCTATCCTGACTGTAACCGTTTCCTCGGAATAATTGCCCGCCTGGTCTTCGGCCCTGAAGACCACTTCATGAAGGCCTTCATTTGTAACTCTTACACAATTATCTCCGGGAACGTTAAAATAGGCGCTCCCGTTAATGCTGTACTGCCATTTTTTTATGCCGGAAAGTCCGTCTGACGCGGCCGCGGAAAGAACAACTTCGGAGGCGTTTGTCCACTGCCCGCCCGAACTGTCTGTTATGCTCCCGATAACAGGAGGAGTGCGGTCAATCCGGACCGTGGAGGACGCTTCGGAGAAATTCCCAGCCACATCCCAGACTTTAAAGGTTGCCGTATTCTCGCCTTCCCCGGTAATCCTGACCGTTTTGTTGGAAGCGGACCTTAAACCATAAGCCCCGTCATTTATTTTATACTGGCACCATGATTCCTGGACGCCTGAAAGCGCGTCGCTGGCCATAACTTCCAGTGTTACCCCTTCTGCATTTGTCCAGGGTTCTCCGTCATTGCCTGAAACGCTCACGGCAGGCGCTGTGTAATCCGCTATAATGGTATATATTCCAGGCGCGCTTTCATGTCCAAAACGATCTTTGATTTTACAGGTTACGGTATGAGTTCCTTCAGTAACATCCGCAAGCGTGATGCTGGAAGCATTTATAAATTCACCATCATCAAGTTTATACTGGAGCGTACTGTAATCATCTCCGGAAGAAACCCCTCTAATATCAGAATGAGGATATGAACAGGGATCGCCTCTGCTTGGGTAAAAACTTATGGGAGATGAATTGAAATAACGCGGTGTTTCTGTACCCTCAAAAACCGGACCTGTGTTATCACGGGTCACGGAGATTTCAATAATAAAAATTTCCTGCAATTCGGGATCAAGGGTGGTATCCCGCCTTTCAAAAGTAATCCGAAGCATGCTGCTTGTCTGGTTGTAATATATAAGATGGTCCGCGTTATTTAAATCAACCGAAACATTCCCAAGCGGATCAATAATTTCTGTTGTCCACGACCAGCGGCGCGTGGGGTTTCCCGGCTGTGTCACGTTTATTTTACAGTCTATTTTTGCCTGACGACCGGTTTCATTGTCATGGGCAATAAATACGGTTTTCGAATATTGTATACTGAAAGAATGTGTTGAATACTGTGACTCTGATAAAACAAGGGATTCCACGCCGGAGATTGTTAATGATATGCGGACCTTATCTGTATCTGTTACGTAAGTCACGTTATCAGCTATACAATGGTCATACGTAAATGAATCCGTATAATTCAGATCATGCTTTGTCTGCGGAAACATGAGGCCCGAAAACAGGCAGAAAACCGTCAGTAAAATACCAGCTTTTTTTATCATCTGTATTATTCTCCGGGCAAAACAGTAATGAGTTCTTTTCCGTTAAACAGGATCCGCCACCGGAAACCGTTAAGATTCAGGCTCTGCCATTGCCGTACGCCGGCGCGGTGTACGGCCGTTTTTGCGGTGTTATCCATTTCGATTATGCCCCCGTCCGTTTCCAGATACATTATCCGGCTTCTTCCTGTCAGAAATTCATGGAGGTTTATTATTCCAGAGGATTCCGTCCGGGCCAAAAGTCTGCTGCCCGAAGAATCGCAGGCGAAGCCGGACAGGCTTTCCCAGCGGCCATCCTGATATTTCAGGAACAGAATTTCCGCGTCATTGTGCAATAGTAATACGGGATAATCAGGATTGCCCGCGTACAATACTTTCGCGCCGGGATTTTTCACGGTACTTTTTTCTTCGATTTCACCTGTCGGAATATTCAGTAAAAGCGTCTCCCGCCGCGCCGGTTCCCGCAGGAGAATTAAAGCCTTTGTATAATCAAGATAGATAATTCCCTCAAAAACCGAACCGGCGGGAATTTCTATTTCTTCGGACCTTGGCGCATTCAAATGTATATGTTCAAACCGGTATATCCTGTCCCCATCATCGCCGCCCGTAACAACAAGCGCGGCGCCCTTTGCGAGATCATCCAGGCCGATATACTGTTTTATTTTTTCCGGCATGCCGATTTCAAGGGTCCTGACAAATGACTTGTTTCTGACCGAGAACTCAGTCATTGTGTCTGCAGAATATATATTAAAATATATTGTGCCCCGGAACGATTCTTTTATTTCAACCCGCGCATCAGGTGAAAAAACCTGTACTTTTTCCGTCTGCCGGATATTATTATCTTCTGTCAGAAAAAAGACAGCTTCCCTGTATCCGGTATTTTTTTCCGTCAGATACCACCCGTATTGAAGGTTTTCACGATTCATTACAGCCGGCTTCACCTCATACGAAGAAACCCGTTCGCCGGCATCGGATACATATTCATATATGATGCGCCCGCTTTTTTCACGGGGTAACATTGCTTTTATCAGCGCGGAATTTTTTAAATAATATACATCTATAGTTCCGTCTCTTTTTCCTATTATGGTGAAGGTCTCTATGCCGCCGGTCTTCATATCGGCTACCGCTTCATGGTAAAAGGACAGCATCCCGCCGGTATCCACCCTGAATATGTATATCTGTTCCCGCCCGTTTTCCGTCCCGATAAATCCTCCGGTTGAAGCGGAAGAAAACCTGTCGTTTTTAAGCATCCGTACATTCCGGATATTTCGCTGCGTATGGAAGGGATTATAGTCTTCAAACTGTCCGTCGGAGGTGACCTTCAGGGTATGCAGCTGTCCGGCCTCGGTATAAAGGACATAGGCGCCTCCCGCGTAATCATGAAACACAACCAGTTCGTCAGGCGAACCCGCGACAGTCCGGGTTCCGGCAAAGCAAAATGACAAAGCGGCCAGTGTCATGAACAGGGCGAAAACTTTTTTCATACGTCCTTCCTTTTTTCACGGCAAATAAAAAACTGAGTATATTATGGAAAATCAATCCGGGTTTTGTACCCTCCCGGTTTCAGGGAACGGAACCCAAAGTATCACAGGGCTGAACAGCGTTTGCAAATTTCCGAAAGAAAGGATAAAATACGAATATACGTATAGAGGCGGAAAAAACTTCTTTCAATCAGAATTACTGTTCGTACTAAAAAAACTGTAAATTGTAACTTTTTATCTGTCAAGTTGTTTTATTTCTTTTTACTCTGTATTTTCGCCGAAGTCTGTTTTTATCTCCCCACAGAGGATTTTCTTTTCCCAATGGATATTGACTGGTAAATCTTTGCTTTTATGGAAAGAGCCTTGCCGCCGGTAAGAAAAAACGTGTCCGGGATGTTTCAAATGCGGTTTTCGCGGATGAACCGCCGCATAATTCCGGACAGGGCATAGTGAAAAACGCGGCTCTGATACGATGGCAGATACGATGCGCTATCGTATGGCGCAGGCATTTTTGCCCGTTCCGCGATAAGATGAAAGGACCGCCGGCGGGCTTTTGACATGGATTCAAAACCGGGTCAGAGCGGCAGCTGTTTCAGATCGGGCCGGATAAATGCTTTTTTATCAATGCGGACAACCGGCAGTTTAAGCAGAAGATTGTCAGTCAGGATAGTTTCAAAAGCGTCATACTCCATCCAGGCGTATTTTCCTTTTCATAGCTTTTTGAATCGGTGTCTATCAGGTCGGAGGGGTCGCGGCCCGCGCAGATATTTTTGAGCTCGCCTTCCGAAAGGGGTTTATCGGAGAGATCCCGGAACTGGAACGGTATCTGCCGTTCCCTGAAAAACCGCTCGGCGGCTCTGGTAGCGTTGTCTTTTTTTGTTCCATATAACAGTATATTCATGTGTCTGTCAGTTTCCTTTATTTTTCGAGAAATTCTTTCAGGGCGGGGAAAAGAGCGGCCATATCTTCATAGCCGCTCCGGTACAGGCCGTTCAGTTTTTCGGGATCACGTTCCAGCCTTTTCAGACCGGGCTGCGGTTTGGGCCGGACAACAAAAACAGTCCCTTCGGCTTCAAGCCGGTCTATATGATCAAGGACTTCATTGTACGCCCTGTTTCTGTTTTCCATAGTATGTATGAATTCAGGATATTCGCGGTACATTTTTCTGACAATAAGGGACTTACCCTTTTCCTTTTTCCGGTATCCGGCAGGCTGCGTAAGGACCAGAACTGCTTTCCGGTTTCCGTCCGCGAGGGCATGTCTTACCGGAATTGAATCGCTGATTCCTCCGTCCAGATAGGGGTCGCCGTCAATAACGACCGGGACCGATACAAAAGGCAGCGAGCAGGACGCCTGCGCGGCCGGCAGTACGTCCTGAGCTGTCCGGGGCGTAAGATATCCGGGCTGTCCCGTTTTCATGTTAGTGGCCACCGCGTAATAGATCCCGGCAAATTTTTCGAAGGCCTCAAAATCATAGGGATCAAGTTCATAGGGTATTTTCCGGAACAGAAGGTCCATGCCGAAAAGGGATTTTTCCCGCCGCAGACAGCCGAGCCCCAGATAATCCGGACGCCGGCAGTAATCGACATTTACCCGCTTCGCCCTTCCCTTCTGTCTGGTGATATATGAAAGGGCATGGCTCGCGCCGGCCGAAACCCCGATGACATAATCAAAATAAAGGTTATTGTCCAGAAAAAAATCCAGGACACCGGTGGTATAAATACCCCTCATCCCGCCGCCCTCAAGGACAAGCGCTGTTCCGTCTGTTTTTATTTCTTCGTTTTGCATAATATCCGCCTGACAGTCAGTATACACGGAATGGAGGTCCGGCGAAAAGACCGGAAAAGAAAATTCCGGACACCGGATGATATTGCCCTCCAAAAATAATCTCCGGCACTCAGGCAGCTGAATACATAATAAAAAACCATGACACCGCATGTCATAATAAACCGGGTATAATATTCCCTGATATTTCCGTATTTTTGAGGAGGAAAAAATGATATACGAACAGGAATACTATGCCTCGACGGATATTTTAACCGATCCGAAAGAACTGGCCGGTTTCTTTGAGGCTTTTCCGGCGGACCCGGCCGGAATAAACCGGCAATTACTGCAAACGGTAACATGCGATTTTTTTCTGAATATTCCATCGTACGCCATTCCGCCGGAATACGCGCAGGACATGAATATCAGAAGCGTTTATGGAAAAATAAAAAGATAATTGAAAGGTCAAAAACCGGAAAAAAGTGTAACGGCAAAACCACGTATCTCATCTGTAACTGCAGGGACCTTTCGCTGCTCATATGCGCGATACTGAGGTACTATGCCATTCCCTCAAGAATACGCTCAGGGTTCGGACTTTTTTTTCACCCTGACAAAAGATTTGACCACTGGATTGTTGAATACCGGGACGCGTCCGGAAAGAGCTGGAAGCGGATCGATCCCTGGATGTATCAGATACAGGCGGAACTGGATAATCTGCCCGGTGAATATACAGCGGGATTTAAAAACATCAGCATGGACCCGCTCGATCTCAGGGAAGGGCGGTTCATAACAGGGGCGGCTGCCTGGACCAAATGCAGGAGCGGGAAAGACAGTTTTGAAAGATTCGGTACCTATGAGGAAAGCCTGAGAGGGAAATGGTTTGTGCGGGACAATCTGATACGGGACCTGTTCTGCATGAACAGAAAAGAACCTCTTCCGTGGGTCATCTGGGGCAATATGGGAAGAAAACATAAAAAAATCGGCGCGGGAGAAGAAAAAATAATCGATGAGACCGCGCTTTTTCTGGAAACAGAGACCTTTGACCATTCAGTACTTTTTGATTGCTGCCGGATATTCAACGGAGATAATGGATTTGATAGATTGATAAAAGAACAGGACTGACCGCGCGGCCCGTTTCGCTCCCGGCCGCCGGATACCGGAATACGCGGGGAGCGCTTTCAGGAAACGGCAGCGCTTATCTGTTTTTAAAATATCCGTATGATAAAAGGCATATAGGCATAAAATATATACACCAGAATTCCAGCACAATTGTTCCTATTATATTCCCGCCGGCCATATCCGCGGAAAACACACCCAGTATGGGCATTACAAAACAGCTTACCGCGAATATGCCGTGAATGCATAACAGGTACTTCAATATTTTTTCGTTTCTGCTTTTTGTTTCCAGTTTTACGCCAGTGAAAAACGTCGCCAGCGCCATAAACGCATACCCAAGCAAATCATAATTAAAAAACAAGCCAAATTCCGAATAATCAAGGAGCGCTTTTGCTTCTTCAGATAATACCTGTAAACGCAGGGTTGTCAGTTGTGTAAAGTACACAATTATTATTGTTACACAGTACATTATTGAAAAAGATAACGCGATTAAACCAACAGCTTTATTCTCGCTTGGCATATAGGATATATACGCGCAAACCATGGAAACAAAACCCAGCGCGATGCATATGCTGGAAAAATAACTTCCCGCTTTACCCGGCGAGTCATTGTTTAAAATGGCCCCGAACAACATACAGAGCGCAAACACTGCTACGGCAATAAATGTTATTATTGAAGCATATATTCCTGTTTTTCTATTCATTTGAGCCCCTGGAATATTTTATTTCAAAAACCGGCCATGCGCAATCATGCATAACCAATTTCCGGAATGGCGTATACTTTTATCTTTTGTAAAAGCCCCTTTTGTGCGATAATTAAATATTACCGTTCCTTGTGACTTTTTTTTCATTTAGCTGTTATATTTTAGTCGGGAGTACATGATTTCCATGAGTTCACAGCCGTACAGAAAGATTTTTTTTCTTTTTTGTTTTTAGCAGCTGGGGTATTTTTATATGCCGACGCCGAATCGATGATAATTGACCTTGAGAAGGCCCTGCAGTTTGCTCTTGATAACAACCAGGACCTGAAAAAACAGAAAATCAGCTATCTTCTTTCAGACAGACAGTATAAATTTTCCTGGAACAATTTCCTTCCTTCCCTGAGTTTGTCCGGCTCACTGAAAAATACCCACGCCTTTCCGAATGCCCCGGAGTCGACGTCGACCGGTACTGATTTGAGCGTGTCCGGAGGGATAAGCCTGTCGCTGAGTCCCGGTGTACCCACTGTAATACAGCAGGCCAGAATCTCGCAGAATACTGCTTCCCTGCAGTACGCGCAGGCCGAAGCAACACTGGTCAGGGCGGTAAAAAAGCCTATATAAATCTGATTTTCCATACGGAATCCATAAACCTTGCCGAAAAAAACCTGGAAATGGCAAAATCCCGCGAAGAACAGGTTAAAATAAATTACCAGAACGGCCTTACCTCGGAACTTGAATATCTGCAGGCCCAGTACACGGTCCTTACCCTGCATCTTGAAACCACCCAGAGCAGGCAGCTCCATCAGCAGGCAATGAGACAATTCAATGTTCTCATCGGGCTTCCGCTTGATATGAAACTTGTTCTTGCGGGGACTCCCGATTATACCTTTCCTGAAATCAATATGCCCGGAAATATCGCGACATTTATTGATAACCGCCCCGATGTCCAGCTTGCCGCCCTGGCCCTGGCGCAGGCAAAAAGCCAGCAGCTGGGGGCAAATATCAACCGCTACGCGCCGTCCGTTTCCCTCTCGGAAACCGCCAGTATTTCGGACCTGATTGACAGTCCGGGACTGCCGAAAACAGGAACATTTACACTCTCCGTTTCAATTCCCCTTAACGGTTATATATACGGTTCCAAAGAAAGCATGACCATATACACCAACCGCTCGGCTGTTGAACAGGCTGAAATAAACCTGTCGCAGACCAAGCTGGCGGCCAGAGATGAAATCGAAGCCATCATCGACACGCTTGAGCAGCTAAAGGAAAATATTGAAATCAAAAAGCTTAATGAAATTATTGCGGGCAGGGCCTATGAGCTTTCAGTGCAGGCCCATGAGGCCGGCCTGATTACCCAGACCGCGCTTGATGACGCCCTGGCAAAACATCTTTCCGCGCAGCTGTCGGTATTGTCAACAGCAAATAATTACAGGACAAGCATTATAGATTTTGCCCATGCATTAAATATATCAGAACGTGATTTATATAAATAAATAGAGAAAAAACGCAAAAAAATGTATTGAAAGCGGACGATTTATGGGGGTACCTAATGGCCGATAAAACGGAAAATTCTCTGTTTGACAGAATAGTAAAAATCATTCTTCTGATTTTGATAGGAATATGTGTCATCTATATTGGCGTGGCGGTCTTTTCAAATATCCTGAAGGGAAACGGACAGGAAGCCTCCGGGCCCGCCGCGGTACGCACGGCTCTGACCGGCGTTATAACAGTGGAAGCGGTTACCATTTCGCCGGCGACTATTATCCAGACAATCAGGCTGAACGGCGATATCTCTTCCCGGTCCCAGATATCCCTTTATCCGGACACATCAGGGAAACTGGTACAATATGAAAAAAACGTAGGGGATCCGGTGCGGACAGGCGACATAGTGGCTCTTGTCGATCCTTCGCGGCCCGGGGCCGCATATACGGCGAGTCCGGTGCGTTCCACAATAAACGGGACAATAATTTCCCTGCCCTATACAATAGGTGAAACGGTTTCCACCACCTCACCAATTGCCACGGTCGGCAGATTAAATGATCTGGAAATAATCACTCATGTGCCGGAAAAATACATTGCCGTACTCCGGACAGGCCTGCCGGCAAGCGTAACTCTTGCCCCCTACCCGGATGAGGTTTTCGGCGCTGTTGTCGATCAGGTCAGTCCTGTTGTTGATGTTTCATCAAGGACCGTTGAAATTCATCTGCGGATAACCAGTACGGGACGGGACCTGAAACCGGGAATGTTTGCCGTTGTTACGCTGGTAACCCAGCAGGCTTCGGGTACAATGGTTGTCCCGAAAACTGCGGTCCGCACATATAATAATACATCCGTGGTCTATACCATTGATGAAGATTCAATCGCGCACAGGCGGGAAATTGTAACCGGTCTGACTAATGATAATGAGGTGCAGATTCTTGCGGGAATTTCTCTCGGCGATCAGGTCGTTGTTTCAGGGTCCATTTCCGAAGGCACCCCGGTCCGCGTTCTTTCCCAGGATACAGAATTATGAGCATATATGAATTATCTGTCCGGCAGCCGGTAACAATCTCCATGGTGTATGTCCTGGTCTGTGTTGTTGCCGCTATATTTGTTCCGAGGCTCGGGGTCGCGCTGTACCCCGCTACAACCAATCCGGTTTTGTCAGTTACAACCACCTACGATAATGTCGGACCCGAAGAAATAGAAAAAACAGTAACAAGAATTCTGGAATCGCGGCTGAGTGTTGTTTCGGGACTGAAATCAATGTCGTCAACATCTTCCTTCGGACGGAGCAATATCCGCCTCACCTTCGGGTATGATATTGACCTCGATGAAGCCTCGAATACCATAAAGGATATTCTGACAAGAGCTGTGTACGCGCTGCCCGACGGGGCGGACGCTCCCACTCTGCGCAAGTTTGATGTCAATATGATGCCCATCATGCGGCTGTCCGTATCAGGGGATTTGCCGATAAGCGAGCTGAGGGTCCTTGCCGAAGACACTATCGCGCCCCTGCTGGAAAGAATCGAGGGCGTCGCGTCCGCGTCGGTAAGCGGCGGAGCGTCGCGGATAGTCCGCGTCGATATTATGGAAAACCGGCTGAAGGCTTACAATCTGACCCTCAGCACGGTTGCCTCGGCTCTCGCCGCCAGAAATATTCAGGCCTCCGGCGGGACGGTAACCGAAAACGGCATGAACTACGAAATTTATTTCAATGAATCTTTTAATTCCATTGATGATATACGCCAGAGTGTTGTAGCGGGAGTATCCATACCTTCATCCAGCTCATCAGTAACCCGTTCGAATGTTATCCGCCTCGAGGATATTGCCAATGTATATGAAATGTATGATTACACCGGCCAGAAAGTCTATATAGACGGCGTACCCGGTTTATATATTTCCATTTCCAATGAAACGGACTCAAACAGTACGACAGTAGCAAAGGCTGTCAGAGAAGCTTTTGGTGAAATTAACTCGATCCTCCCGTACGGAGTATCCATCGCGACCATCAGTGACAATACCACCATGATAACGGCGACAATGAATGAAGTGTATAATTCGGCCTTCCAGGGCGGTATCCTTGCCATACTGATTATCCTTCTTTTTCTGCGGAGCATTAAAAGTACTTTTGTTATCGCCCTTTCAATGCCCATATCCATTCTGGTCACACTGCTCTGTATGTCGCTCCTGGACCTGACCCTGAATATGATGACCATGTCGGGCCTGATCCTCGGTATCGGGATGATCGTCGACTCTTCCATAGTAGTACTGGATGATATTCACCGGTTCAGGGAAGCGGGCGAAAATCCCGCGGTGGCTTCAATACATGGAACTAAAGAAGTCGCGGTCGCAATAACGGCGTCGACACTGACAACCCTGTGTGTATTTGTACCCATTCTGATTTATAAAGCCGAACTCGAAACGCTCGGGCAGATGTTTAACGACATGGTTATTACCGTGGCCATATCGCTGACGGTTTCACTCATTGTTTCCGTAACCCTTGTTCCGGCATTGTGCGGAAGCATTCTCCGCCTGGACACCAGAGTCCAGAAACCCCTGAAAAACAGATTTTTCAGGGCCCTTGATTCCGGCATTGAAACAGGAATTAAGGCTCTGGAAAACGCGTACGGAAAGATGCTGGCGTTTGTTCTGCGCAACCGGCTTCTGGTGATGACGCTGGTAGTTCTTCTTCTGGTTGTTTCCATTATGAAATTTATGGACCTGGGTATGAGTTTTTCTCCGGCAACAACTTCGGATGATACCATTACAGTCTCTCTTACCCTGCCGCAGGGAACAAATAAAAGTGTGACTGAAGAAGTGCTGTTTCAGGTCCAGGAAATTGTCGAACAGAAAGTAACGGGATACCAGACGCTCATTCTTACTGTCGGAAACGGAAATACGGGAAACATCCAGATCAATCTGCCGCCGGTAAGCGAACAGAAAATGACTCCGCTAATGATACGCGAGCTGATAAAGCCCGATCTGGACAATATACCGAACGCGACCTTTACCTATACCGCGGGACGGGGATTCAGAAGCGGGGCTCCCATTGACGTCAAACTCATATCCAATGATACGGCCGCCGTAAGCCAGACCGCGGAAAAAATAGTTGATATTCTGGAGATGTACGTCCCGGAGGTTACCGATGTCGCTACCGATCTGGAAACAGGCAGCCCCCAGTATATAGTCAGAGTCGACAGGGACCGGGCAGCCGCGCTCGGCGTTTCCATGTCGGCTATTTCCTCCGTCTTGCGGGCCTCCATAAACGGAGTTGAAGCTACGACCTGGCAGTCAGGGAATGATGAAGTAACGGTCAGTGTATATCTGCCTGAAGATGAGGTTTCCTCTCCCTCGGACCTGAGCCGTCTGTATGTTAACGGTTCGGCGGGAAGGGTCCCGCTTGACAGCCTCTTATCTTTCGAGCCGGCAGTATCACCGCGGGCTATAACAAGGGAGGAAGGCCAGAGGGTCAATCATGTGACGGCGAACCTCCAGACAGGACTTGCGGCAAACAAGATACAGCCCCTGGTAGAGGCGGCGATCCGCGACAATCTGGTAGTCCCGGAAACCGTAAGAATAGAGTATGCCGGAGAAGTACAGGACCTCGCCGATTCCGGTGGCGTAATGATTCTGGTTATTCTTGTCGCGGTGTTTCTGGTCTTTATTGTTATGGCCGCGCAGTTTGAATCACTGGTGGATCCTCTTATTATCTTCTTTTCAATACCATTGCTGGCTATCGGCGTTGTCTGGATGTATGTCTTTACCGGACAGACCTTCAGTCTATTTTCCGCGGTCGGCGTTGTCGCGCTGGTCGGTATTGTTGTTAATAACGGCATTGTTCTTATTGACTTTATGAACCAGCTCGTAAAAAAGAAAACGCCGGTTTTTGAAGCCTGCATCATTGCGGGGAAAAATCGTCTGCGGCCCATTCTGATGACAACTCTCACTACCATTATCGCGACAATTCCGATGGGCTTTTTCCCTGGAGACGGGGCGGAAATGACCCAGCCGATAGGCGTAACAATGGTCGGCGGGCTTCTTTCGGGAGCCATTATGACCCTGTTTGTCACTCCAATTATGTACAGCCTTCTTAACAAACGCCGGGAAAAACGGTTTGACGATCCCAATTCGCTGCAGAATATGCTTGCGGAATATAAGGGATAGGCAACCGCAAAAAAACACTATATATCACGCTGTGATATTATATCACGTTGTGATATATAAGTGTATAGCACCTATACACTATGGCTGCGCCGCTTTTCCGGCTGTACAAACAGGAGTCCGATATGCTATAACTCCGGAAAGGAATATTGTATGGAAAAAGACTTCTGCTCCTGCGGCTCCGGAAAAAAATACCAGGATTGCTGCGAACCGATAATATCAGGAAAAACTCTTGCGCCGACCGCGGAAACGCTCATGCGGGCCCGGTATACGGCTTATGCGGTACATAATATTGACTTTATCACGGATTCCTGCCTCAGGGAGAAGGGACAGAATGATATTGATCTTGAAGAAACACGCCGCTGGAGCGAGGACTCGCAGTGGCTCGGTTTAAAAATACACCGGACGGAAAAGGGGTCCGCAAGTGATCAGGAAGGCGTCGTTGAGTTCTCCGCGTCCTATATCCGCAACGGCCTGAAAGACGAACACCGCGAAACCGCTTCATTCAAAAAGGTTAACGGAAAATGGTATTTCTCGGAAGGAAGGCTTGCGAATACTACAATTGTGCGCGCCTCTCCAAAAGTCGGACGGAACGACCCCTGCCCCTGCGGCTCCGGGAAAAAATACAAACAGTGCTGCCTCAGTAAAAACGGCTGAACCGGGACCGTACCCCTACAAAAGCGAAATTATTGATTCCCTCGTAAACCTCGGAAGGACCCTGTACAAAAGCAGCCAGTCCAGAAGCGCGAGAGCTGCGGCGCCGATGATAATGGCGGCCAGATTAAGAACAAGAACTCCGAAAAGCTGACCCATTAATACCGCGATCAGGGGAAGCACAACAAGAACGGAAACCTGCTGGGCCTCCATAAAGCTCTTTGCTTTCAGGGAAGAAAACAGGGCAATTGCCAGTCCGAGGACGGATATCCCGGGAGAAAGGAGGAGGACGACCGCCAGCCAGTTTCCCCAGGCTATAATGCCATAGCCCCTGAATACATTGTAAAGAATGGTTACCGTGGCCGAAAACAGCGCAAACCCGCCCGCACTGATACAGAACGCGGGAATAAAACCCGCAAGCAGCTTTGCCAGAATGAATTCCCTGTTGCTGATCGGAGTCAGTAAAAGGGTTTCCAGCGTTTTGCGTTCTTTTTCCCCGATTATTCCATTTGTTACGATTATTATCGAACACATCAGGGGAACAATAAGGAACAGAGGGATAAAGACAAAATTCATGAAAAACCACATCAGTTTGTCTTCATCCAGCAGAATATGCCCCGGAACGGGATATTCGGCAATGATATCCATAATCATATCCGCCCCGTTCATTGCGTTTGCCCCGTATACAAGAACAAGAACAGTCATTAGCACGGGCAAAAAAACGCAGATAATAACAGGCACAATTATCATGGGAACAAGAACCATAGGATTCGAAGTCAGTTCACCTATATCCTTACTGAAAACGGTTTTTATTCTTCTGCCGGACTGTTTCATAGAATTATTCCTTCTTCCACATTTCTTCTGTATACATCCAAAAGTGTCGGACGTACCCTGACCGCCTCAATTACAGCTTCTCCGGCATCCAGAAGCTTTTTCAGAATTGCCGGTATTTCTTTTTCATCCGTATACTCGAAATCCCTGGTCCCGGAAACAGCCGTCACTCTCAGGACTTTTTTATCGGTGGCCGCTTCTATCAGTTCGTCCGGCGTACCGTAAGCCGTCAGGACCCTTTAGAAATAAAGCCGAAAATATCACAGATTGACTGCGCAAGGGAAAGATTGTGGGTGCATAAAAAAACCGTTGTTTTTTCCTCGTCAGCCAGCAGACGGATCATCCGGTTTACCTCATCAGCCGCATCGGGATCCAGACCGCTGGTCGGTTCGTCAAGAAAAAGCAGCCTGGGATGATGGAGCATAACCCTTGCCAGCTGGACCCGTTTTGTCAGACCGGTTGAAAGCGTTCCGAGAGGAGCGTCTATTTTGTCGTTCAGGTGCAGCTTGTCAATGACTTCTTCTATCCGCTTTTCCGTCCGGTCTTTTTCCATGCCGTACATGGCGGCAAAAAACCGCAGATTATTCCGGACCGTCAGGGACGCATACATACCGGTATGGTCTCCCAGAGTCGCGGTTATGCTCCGGAGCATGGAATCATCCCCGGATGAGCTGAACACCTTATAGGTTCCTGACGTAGGGGTGAGCGATCCGTTTAAAATACGCACCGTTGTTGTTTTTCCGGCGCCGTTCGGACCGAGAAACCCGAATACCGTTCCTTCCGGTATTTTCAAATTCAGGGATTTTACCGCAGTCACTCCGTTCGGGAATATTTTGGTAATATCTTCCGTTTCAATAGCATAGCCGCTCATATATAACTCCGCAGTAATGTATCCCAAAGTAGCCTTTTCGTAAAAAAAATGATTACTTTGTATAGGGTGATACCGTATTTTATGATATTATATCATTAATATACTCTTTTAAGTCACGTTTCTGATATAAAAAATTACTTCTTTATATCAGAAACACGTACAATCGGAAATAGGCAAATAATTTAGATTATTTGCCTATATATGACATAAGATAGAATGTCTGTTAATAAATCAAGATAAATCAGCTCCTCCGGGGCTGTCGCTGCAGCGGGGTAAATAAGGAATTTTTTTAATGGCAGGTGCGTTTTCCAAGAAACAAAAAGCGCAGGAGGTTTTTCATTTTTTCGAAAATATGGAAAGCCTGTATATAGTTGATATCCGGACAAAAAAACTGCTTTATTATAACAATGGTATGGAAAAAATTCTGGCCCGGACCTGTTTTGCGACCGATGATTTTGACGCATATATCCATGAAGTTGTAACAAAACATCCTGTTTATGAAAACCCGGATATGCTTAATGATACCGACCCGCTGGTATGGGAAACCAAAACAACTCACAACAATTATATCTTCAAAAATTTCAGCAGCATCCTGACAGGCCCGGATGGGGAAAAATACCACCTCTGCCAGGTTTCGGATGTAACACAATTGGCGCAGACACAAACGGAACTGGAAATCCAGCTCAAGCGGCGGGACATAATACTGCAGATGACAACTATATTTGCCTCGCTTATCAGTCTTGATGATATGATTAATACCGCGCTGCAGATTCTGGGAAATTTTCTGAAGCTGGACCGGACCTGTCTCTTCAAACAGGAAAACAGTAACAGGGATTATTTTTTCCGCTGCGACTATGAATGGACAATGCCGGCGGTTACGGCCCGGAAGGACACCTTACAGCATGAATCTTTTGATCCCCACTCTCCGGAGTATCTGGCGCTTTTGAACAATGATTATATTATTGTGGAAGGAAGTCCGTCCGGGGGAAAAAGCGGCGAACAAGCACAGTATCCAAACGGTCTTGTAAGAGTCCCTGTGTATATGCTCGGCAAATTCTGGGGGTTCCTTGGCTGCGATAATAACATTCCCGCGAGGGAGTGGAACAAAAATGATCTCAAATTAATGCGTCTGGCGGCAAATATTATCGCCACCGGGATAGAAAGAAAGAACGCTGAAAATTCGATTATTCTGGCGAAAGAAACACTCCGGAAAGTTGTTGATAACACGGGCGCCATTATTTTCTGGAAAGATATGCAGCTCCGGTATATTGGCTGCAATACTTCATTTCTCGAATATTTCGGAAAAACGGAATTTGAAATGATCGGGAAAACGGATGAAACCATTTATATGCCGCAGGCCGCGGAACAGCTGCGCGCAGAGGAAATAGCCCTGATCGAAAGCAAAAACTCCCTGCTCGCATATGAAAAAAACTTTATAGACCTTCATGGGGAAGAACGCTGGTTCAGTATCAGCAAAACGGTTGTATGTGATAATCTTGGCGAGGCCGTTATTCTGGTCGGCATATATGTTGATATAACTGAAAGGAAACGGATAGAACTGGAACGGTCAAAAACCGAAAGCCAGCTTCGCCTTTCCTTCGAAGAAGCGCAAAAGGCGAACAGGGCCAAGTCGGATTTTCTTTCACGTATGAGTCATGAAATCAGGACACCGATGAACGCAATTATCGGAATGACCCATATCGCGAAAAACGCCAGTGACCCTGACGTAATCCGGGACTGTCTGAATAAAACGGAAACATCATCAAGTCATCTGCTTTCAATTATCAACGATATTCTGGATATGTCAAAAATCGAAGCCGATAAATTCGAATTGTATGAAGAAGAATTCAGCCTTGAAAAAGCGCTTATCGACTTAACGAACATTATGATTGTGCGTTCGGATGAAAAAAACCAGGAACTCGTTATTGATATAGATCCGTCCATGCCTACCCATTTTATAGGCGATTCACTCAGATTGTCCCAGGTAATTACCAATCTCTTCAGCAATGCCATTAAATTTACTCCGGAGTACGGAACAATAAAACTGAAAGTTATTCCTGTTTCACTGGGAGATGAATACAGCGTTCTGAAATTTGAGGTTTCAGATAACGGAATAGGAATGACCTCGGAACAGTGTGAAAACGTCTTTTCACCCTTTGAGCAGGCGGACGGAGGCATCGCGAGAAGGTTCGGGGGGACAGGTCTTGGCTTATCGATTTCCAAAAAGATAGTACAGCTGATGAGCGGTGAAATACATACGGAAAGCAGGCCGGGAAAGGGAAGTACCTTTACATTTACGGTAAAACTTAAAACGTCCTCTTCCCACAAGCGCATAACTCTGTCGGAAAAGATAAACAGGGATAATCTCAGAGTCCTTGCTGTCGATGATTCCCCGGCAATACTGGAATACTTTGCCTTTATCTTTTCCATGCTCAATATTCCGGTTACTACAGCGGAAAACGGAAAAACCGCGCTGGAGCTGTTCAAAAAAGCAAAGGACCAGGGAAAGCCGTATACCGTAATTTTCGTTGACTGGCAAATGCCCGGAATGAACGGGATTGAACTGGCAAAGGCATTAAAACAGGAACCCGAAGAAAAGGCTGTCATAATCCTTATTTCCATAGCCCAGCTTCATGTAATAGAAGAAAGGGCTGTCGAAGCCGGAATAAACAAATTTCTGCCCAAACCGCTGTTTCCGTCCGCTATTGTTAATGTAATAAATGAAATAACCGGAGTTCCGGAAATCAAAACCGCGGATATTGTTAAGCAGGTTCCCGATTTCAGCGCTTATAAGGTCCTGCTGGTGGAAGATATTGCTATTAACAGGGAAATAATAGTATCTTTCTTAAAAGAAACCGGTATTACTATTGATTGCGCGGAAAATGGCGCCATTGCGATTGAAAAAATATCACGCGGAAATACGTATGATCTTATTCTAATGGACATTCACATGCCTGTTATGGACGGCTATACGACAACCAGAAATATCCGCCAGCTTGAAACGAATAAGAATACCAGAACACCTATTGTTGCCATGACCGCGAATGTTTTCAGGGAGGATGTGGAAAAATGCCTGGCTGTCGGTATGGACGACCATATTGCAAAACCCGTAGAATATAATACAATCATAGCCAAGCTGAGCCATTTTTTAGCGGGGAAAAACCGCACGTCCGCTGATGAAGACAGGCCGGATACCGAAGCTGACCCAAAGGAGAATATAATGGACATTTCGGATGAAGAATATCTTAATCTTGAAGAGGGCCTTGGCCGCGTTATGGGAAACAAGGCCCTTTATACAAAACTTTTGTCCCGGTTTAAGGCTGAAACAAACCCGGATGAACTTTTTACAGAGATTGAGCAGAAGAATTTTGACAAAGCGCAGGTTTTGGCGCATACTATAAAGGGCGTGGCAGCCAATCTGTCACTGAAAAAATTATTCATGCTTATGCAAAAACTGGAACTTGAACTGAAAAACGGAGTTGTTGAACCTGGCATACAGGAAGAAATCAAAGAATGTATTGCACAAACGTATGCAGTTATTGATAAGGTAATAAAAGAATATGGCGCTAACGGATAATACGGACTTACCCACTGTTCTTGTTGTTGACGATGTTGAGACAAATCTCCTGATTCTTGAAGAAATTCTCAAGAATGATTACCGTATACTGACAGCAAAAAACGGTGTGGAAGCACTGGAAATCCTGCAAACAATGGATGTTCTCCCAAAAATCATTCTGCTGGATATTATAATGCCGGTAATGAACGGATACCAGATGCTGGATGTTTTGAAAGCCCACAGTGTATTCCGGAAAATCCCCGTTATTTTTATAACAACCTCCGATTCGGAAGTACTGGCCCTTTCATCCGGGGCGGTTGATTTTATTTCCAAGCCGTTCCATCCCGAAATAGTAAAGCTGAGAGTCGCGAATCACATAAAACTGAAGAATTACAGTGATAAGCTGGAAGCAATGGTCGAGCAGAAGACCGCGGAAGTAACCGGAACGCTGGACAATATACTCGAGGCAATGGCGAATATTATCGAATACCGGAACCTTGAATCAGGAAGTCATGTAAAGCGGACAACATATTTTACCAGGGCTCTGGTGGATTATCTCCTTGAAAATTCGGAATATGCCGAGGACTTGAGAGCGCTTGAACCGGATATCATTGTAAAAGCCGTACCACTCCATGACGTGGGAAAAATAGGCATCCCCGATAAAATACTGCTGAAACCCGGCAAACTTACGCCGGAGGAATTTGACGTAATCAAAACCCATACCACAATCGGAAAAGACATCATTGAATCCATTTTGAACAAAAGCGATCCGATATATCTGAATCACAGCAGGGATATCTGTTATTGCCACCACGAACGCTATGACGGAAAAGGATATCCAAGAGGCCTGAAGGGCGATGACATACCTCTTTCCGCCCGCATATTGTCGATTGTAGACGTATATGACGCGCTGGTGTGCGCGCGGGTATATAAAGACGCTTTTCCGTATGAGGAAGCCATCCGGATAATAACCGAAGGCAAAGGAACCCAGTTTGATCCGGTAATTACCGACGCGGTTATTGCCATTCAGGAAATATTTAAAGAAATCTCCATCCAAAACCAGTAAGGCTAGGAAACCGTTTCCCGCTCCACTTTCTTTCTTCCGGTTATATATACGCCGCCTACGATAAAAACAGCCCCCAGCAATGCATAAAAGGTCAATGGTTCGGAAAGAATTATTGCCGATTCTATTAATGTAAGAAGGGGAATAAAATAAATAAAATTGTTTGCCCTGGTCGCGCCGAAAACGCTTATAACCTTATTCCATGCGACATAGGCGCCGCAGGAAGCAAAAACTGAAAGAATCAGCAGATTTACGGTAATTTTCCAGTCCAGCAGGGGAGAAAAATCAAATCTCACCGGGAAAATAAACAGAAAGGGAAGGACCGTAACAAGGGTCCAGAAAAATATTTTCCGGGTTATATAATAAAATGAATATCGGCTGTCAAGTTTTTTAATAAGTATTGAATATACGGCCCAGGAGACCGAAGACAAAAGGGCAAGAATATCACCCAGAGGGTTCAGGTTCAGAACAAATTTCCCGTTAAAAATAACCAGCGCAACTCCTATAAAAGCGATGACGCCGCCTAACACCGTAAACCGCGTCAGTTTTTCATTTTTGAGAAAAAAGTGGGCGCATACCGCGGTCAGAATCGGGGCCGTAGCGACAATCAGGGCAACGTTTGACGCGAGAGAAAAGTTAAGCGCAAAATTTTCACAAAGAAAATACAGGGTGCCGCCGGACAAGCCGGCAAAAAAAATCATTGCTTCTGTTTTCAGACTTTCCGGCTTATGAACCCGCGGATAAACTGCAAACATCAGAATATAGGCAAGGAAAAAACGGTAAAGCAGTATTTCGATAGGCGAGAACGCAGTCAGGAGAATTTTTGTACAAATAAAGGTTGCGCTCCAGACAATAACCGTAAGGAAAGCAAGGAGGAGATACCGGTTTCCGGAAAAGGTCATATATCTTTTTCCATAATCAGAGCGGCTCTCTTCTCCTGTGCGTTTTCCGATCCCGGGCTTTTTTTGAAAAAATTTTCAATTCTTCCGGTATAGATGAATCCTTCGGTTTCATAAATATGCCGGGCGGCCTGCCATTCCTCGTTAACCACAAATACTATTTTCCGGAGCTGGGGATATTTTTTCTTCATAACGCGGAACGCGGAATTAAAAAGAAAACGGCCCGTCCCGCGCGCGACAGGATCCACGGCAAACGAAGACAGATACAGAACCGTTCCTTCCGGATTATGGCGGGAGGAAGCGGAATGCCCCAACTGGTAAAATTCCGCCGTTTGAGGGGGAACCTCATCCCAGATTTCCGAAACAAAATATCCGGCAAGCTGTTTCGCTATAAATCTTATCTTCCTTGATCTGCTAGTATCAGATACCGACTCATTAACGTATTCTTCCGGGACCAGAACAAAAAAGCCTTCAGGAAAAGTGTACAAGCGGTCAAGAAAAACATTATGCGCTTCCTGAATACCTGTCGCGAAGCATATTTCTTCAATCCTCATTATCTCGTCTATATCATCAGGCTGCGCCTGTCTGACAAGAAAACTGATATCATTTCTAATGATCGTATCCATATCCGTTACCGTCCTATCCATACTTTATTACCATCCTATAACTTCTTTCCGGTGCATTAACCCGATACTGCGGAGATTTTCTGCAAGCGTTATACTGCCATTATAATGCGACTTCAGGTCAATTGAAAACCGGTTCATTGAAAAATGCTGATATAAATATACATCGGCATCGCTCAGCTTTCGTTTTTTTTCATATTCTTTTTTCAGTGTTTCCGCATATAAGGAAAAAAGCCCGCTTTTCCGCAACTCTCCATACCCTACCAGCCAGAGACTGCATTTCAGCTTTTGCTGCAGAAGCGCGGTCTGTTCCGCCATCCATTTCTGGGACTCTTCAAAGAGTTTGTTAAACCTGTCTCCGCCATTTTTGCAGAGCAGGGCAAGCTGCTTTGTTTTTGCCGTATGTATGGGCGTTTTGTTAAGAATAATTACATTTTTTCTGAAGTCTATTCCCAATTCCGGATTTTTCCTGAAAAATCCTTCACCCAGTTTTCCGGCCTGTCCCACAAGATAACGGTTATTCCCGGCAAGCTGCTCATTTTTTCCCGGATTATCCCCCACCAGAATGAGTTTTATGAGGTCGTTTTGTGTAACATCATCCAAAGAACGATTATAAACTATCGATGTTTCCAGAGGATATGCCGGTGTTTTGTCCGCCTCGGCGGCCTGTTTTTGCAGGCGGCCCAGCCAGTTGTCCTTCCCGCAGACCGCTTCTTTTTTCCATGTTTCGCACTGCGCCTGAAAAGAGTCCCTGAAGTTTACAAAGTAAGTCCATCCGCTTCGGGTCATGCAGACAGTATATCAGAAAAGACAGGAAAAGGTGAATTTTTTATATGTAAATTTATATTTCTGTATATTGAATCTCTCTTATGCGCGTATACATTATTGATTCGGCATTCATTCTTCTTTATAGTGTGCATATATGATTGAAAAAGAGCAGTATAAATGCCACTTTTGCGCTGCCTGCGACGGACAGGGATGTATTAATGAGCTTCCGGGAATGGGCGGGGTGCGGAATAACACGAATTTCATACGGAATTGCGCCGACTGGGATTTATTCCGGACAGCCGCCGGAGCCGACACGGAAAAACGGGCTTTTTCTCTTCCCAGAATACGGCTGGCCCCGATCACAGGAGCTGTTGAAAATATAGGTTACCATGACGAAAAACCGTTCTATATGGATATACTGGCATCAGCGGTTTTTGCTGATATTAATCTTTCAATAGGCGACGGATGCCCTGATGAAAAACTGCGCTATGGAATCGAAGCGCTTGAAACGCTGCATACAAAAGGCGCGATTTTCATTAAGCCCTATGAAAACAGGAAAATACTGGAACGCATGGAATGGGCGGCAAACACGGCGGAATACATTGGAATTGATATAGATTCCTATGCCATACTGACCATGAGAGAAAAGGCGAAACTGGAAAGAAAAACGGCAGGAGCTCTCACGGAAATAAAACAGCAGGCCAAAGTTCCTTTTATAATAAAGGGTATTTTCCGGCCTGAAGATATTGATCTTGTCAGAGAGGTCCGGCCTGATATTGTTGTTGTCTCAAATCACGGCGGACGTGTTGAAACCCTGGAAGGCAGTACTGTCAGTTTTCTTGCGAAATACAGCACCCAGCTTTCGCAGTTTGCCGGAGAAATCTGGATAGACGGAGGTATCCGCAAACAGCAGGATTTATATACCGCAAAGGCCCTCGGGGCGGAAGAAGTTATGCTGGCCCGTCCCTTTATAACAGCCCTCCTTAAATCAGGAAAAAAGGGCATAAAAGAATATGTTCAGGAACAGCTTATGAGCGGCGGGACCAATAGTACATAAATTTTTGTTCGGAGAAAACGCGGCGGCTTTTCAAAAAAAGGTCAGGGATACCGGAAAAAGTGGTATCCCTGACCTTTATATTTTTTCTATTCTTTATTTTATTCTGGTTCTGAAAATAAACGGTTATGTCGCGTTTATTATAAACATTTTAATACCCTCCTCGGGGAAGTTCTTTTTTACTCCCTCGAGGACCTTCAATGCCTTATCTGCGTTTTTTCATCGAGATAGCTTATAATCATGAAATTTTCTTCGGGCCATGTTGCGGTCCCGAGGCGGTACTGACACTTCCCTCTTCCATTGACCACCGGGATCAGGGTATAGTAGAAGTCAGTTATTGCATCTTCAAGCCCGCCAATGATTTCATCCTGCACCGACCGGTTTGCAAATATTTCAATCCGTTTCATTCTAAACACCCTCCTTTAAAGGCAGTTCGATAATTGTCTCATCCTTTTCCTTGCGCTGTTTCTTTCCCCTGTGTTCATTGATGATGGAATACATAACCGGGATAAAGAAGAGCGTAATAAATGTCGAGGACACAAGCCCGCCGATAACGGTGAGACCAATAGGCTGTATCATCTGTGAAGATTCCCCGGGGAAGAAGGCCATCGGGACCATACCCAGTACCGTGGTGAGAGTGGTCATCAATACCGGACGGAGCCTTGACTCACCGGCATCGAGACAGGCCTGCCGGACAGGAACACCGCGTCCGACCAGAAGGTTAGTATAGTCCACCAGAATGATACCATTATTTACAACAATACCAACCAGCATAACCAGCCCTATCATTGTAAAGATACTCATAGTCTGACCGGTTATAAGGTAAATAGCCACGACCCCGATCAGCATCAGAGGTATGGTACAGAGGTTGATCAACGGATCCTTGAAAGATTCATACTGTCCCGCCATTACCCCGAAGACCAGCAGAACCGCCAGAGTCAGAATAAGGATAAAGGTCATCAGCATGTCGGTAATTTCACCCCACTGCCCTTCGTACACAATGGTTACACCGTTGGGGAGTACGTAATTACTGTTGATGGCGTCCTTTATTTTATTTTCCACCACATCGGCCCGGTCATTGGTAAGAATGGTTCCGGTAATATGGATAACCCTGGTCTGGTTTTCCCGGCTTATACTTACCGGACCAACACCTTTGTCAAGGCTGGCAAAATTCGAGAGCGGCACAATTCCGCCATAGGAGGAGGATACAAAGATTTTGTCCAGATCAACGACTTTTTTCCGGTCTTCATCCTGGAACATCAATACCACGTCATA
This sequence comes from Brucepastera parasyntrophica, assembly GCF_022376835.1. Classification (GTDB taxonomy): domain Bacteria; phylum Spirochaetota; class Spirochaetia; order Treponematales; family Treponemataceae; genus Brucepastera; species Brucepastera parasyntrophica. The sequence continues at coordinate 1,932,892 of NZ_CP084606.1, read as the reverse complement.
TTCATCACCTTCGTACCGGTAGGTGGTGGCAGTTACGCCATCCATGGCGGCGGCGATTTCATTGGCAATGCCGCTGATATTAAGGCCCAGATTATAGGCCCTGTTCCGGTCGATCACGATTTCAACCTGAGGCAATCCGCTGGAGGTATCAATAGTAACCTCCGTCACTTCCGGCACAAATTCTTCAATGATATCCTTTATTTCAGTGGCCGCCGCCAGCCCGATGTTTATGTCATCGATACGCAGAGCTATGTCAATATCCGAGCCGCCGGCCATTTGCTGGGCCATGCCTTCCCCGAAAGTTATGGTAGCATTGGGAAAATCGCCGAAATGAGCCCGGAGCTTCTCCTTTACCGTTTCACTGGTATCGGCCCCCTGCTGATTCAAATCCAGGGTAATGCTCAATTCTCCCTTATGGGTGTTAACCCCGGTCTGCAGAGCCTGCCCGCTGCTGCCCACATTGGTGATGATACTTTTAGCTCCCACAATTTCATCGATGGCGAATTCCTGAAGCTGGAGCATTACTGCCCGGGTGTCTTCGTATCTGGTACCCAGAGGCATTTCCACGCTCACCGATACCGAATCTTCATTCATTGGAGGTATCATCACGATATTCATCTTTGATAATGCCCCAACCGACCCGAGGAACGCCGCGACAATGATGATAATGGTTATCATCCGGTGCTTGACCGCCGCGTCCAGTGCCCGGCGGTACGCCCGGGTTAATCCCGCAAGAAGTTTTTCAACAAAGGAATCAAGACTCCTTAATATCGGGCTCTTCAGAGGCTTCTGGGTCCGGGTGTTTATCGGCAGGTATTTACTGGCCAGTACGGGAACCAGGAAAATAGCCACAAGAAGACTCGAAAGAAGGGCTATTCCAACAGTGAAAATAAGACCTTCAACCATCTGGCCCATCATGCCCAATTGGTTTTTGAATAACAGTATTGGGATGAAAACACAGATGGTGGTAAGGGTTGATGAAATAATGGAAGACATTACTTCCTGGGTTCCGAGAATAGCCGCTATGGTAGGCTTCGCTCCCCGTTCCCGGAATTTGAAAATATTCTCGATAATAACAATCGATGAGTCTACAATCATTCCTACCCCCAATATAAGACCGGTAAGGGTCATCATATTCAGGGTAATTCCCGCCAGGCTCATGACCAGGAGGGTGACCAGAATGGAAAAGGGTATTGAGATTGCGATGATAACGGAACTCTTTATATTCCGCAGGAATATGATCAGAATGATTACCGCCAGAACACCGCCGAGAACCGCTGAATTGATGAGCTCATTGATCATATCCCGGGTCATTTCAGTATCATCCTGGGTAATTTCGAGCGTAATATCCGCGGGAAGTTCCTGCCGTATCTCATCGAGCCGCGCATACACCTTGTCGGCGACAGCGACCGAATTGGTTCCGCTCTGTTTTGTAACCGATACGTATACCCCCAGCTCGCCGTTTATGTAGACTGTGGAGTTCTCATCCTCATACCCCCAGAAAACATCGCCGATATCCCGGAGCCGGATATCGGCGCCTTCTATTTTGGTCACCACCGTCTCCGAAATATCCAGGAGGCTGGAATATTCCCCGGTGGTCCGGATGGAATAATTTTTCGCGCCGTCCACAATGGATCCCGCACCCAGCTCAACATTCTGGCTGGCCAGGGTCCTAGCGATATCGGTAATGGTCAGGCCATAGGCCTCCAGGCGGTTCTGCGACAATGAAACCTTGACTATCCGGTCCTGGCCGCCCACAACACTGGTGGAAGCGACACCGTCGATCTGTTCAAGCTTATCAAGGATCATATCATCGGCGATCTTCCGCAGTTCATTCTGGGTCCGGTCTCCCTTAACGGCGATGCGCATTATGGGCATGGACGATGGATCCATCTGCATGATTATAGGAGAATCCGATGCATCGGGAAGATAATCCCTGATCTGGTCAATTTTGTCCCGGATATCATTTACCTTGTTATCCAGGTTGGATCCGTACTCGAATTCCAGCATTATCAAGCTTGTTTCTTCGGATGACTGGGAGGTCATGTCCGTCAATCCGCTGATATTAACCAGCGCGGATTCAAGTATTTTTGTTACCGTTTTTTCAACAGTCTCCGGGCCGGCGCTGTCATAGGAGGTATATACAATTACCATCGGTATATCAATGTCCGGGAACATATCAATCGCCACATCGGATACCATATAAATTCCAACGATGGCTATGAGAGCGAATATAATGACAAACAGTACAGGCCTGTTAACTACACTTTTTGCTACACTCATGCCTGCGTCCTCTGATTAACCACTTTAACGGTAGCGCCGTCAGTCAGGAACTGCTGTCCCTGGATAATTATTGTTTCGCCGGCGGCGAGCCCCGATTTAATTTCAAGGAAATCATCTACCGTTACGCCGGGGACCACTTCCCTGAGACTGACATGGCTGAGGCCATCTAGGACGTACACATAGTTGGAGCCCCGGGTTTCCACCAGAGCGTCCGACGGGATAGTGACCGCATTCTCATAGGTCCGGGTATTCAGCTTAACCCGGGCGAACATCCCCGTGTTTATCCGGCTGTCATTGGTGTCAAATTTCAGTATTACTTTTTTTGTCCGGCTGTTCGGGTCAACCACCGGGGATACATTGGTGACTGTCGCGGAAAAAACTTCTCCGGGAAAGGCCTGAAGGGTTATCTCCGCTTTCAGTCCGGTCCTGAGCTGACCGACTTCCCGTTCCGGAATAAAAGTTTCTATCTCGAGATCACTGGTAACCGAAATGGTGAGTATGGAGGTGGACGTAGTGACCGTACTTCCCACGGCAAGCGGGGTCGTGGTAACGGTTCCCGCTATAGGAGCGTATACCGGACTCAGGGAATAACTGGTTCCGGGGCGGGAAGGATCAACTTCGGCAAGAAGCTGGTTCTTCTGGACCGATGAACCGAGCCCCACTTTCAGGGAAACAATTTTTCCGCCCGCATCAGGGACCACCGACACCTGCTGTTCCGTAATGATATCCCCGTTAATTTCAATATATGACTGGAGCGTCCGTATTTCAGCATCTTCCGTCCGCACCGAGAAGACTGTTTCATTCGCATTTATTCCTTCCAGTCCCGGATTCATACCGTTCCCGTTTCCTGCAAACATAGAGGGAACAAAAATAAGTCCCGCAACGATAACAATACACACCGCAATAATAATAATTTTCTTTTTCATTTCTTTACTCCTTTCGCTTATTCGAGGCGAGGCTTTAATCCCTCAGACCGAAGGTCTGCCCTGCTCTGCGACGGTTTTTATAACAACCTATAAAAACGTTCGTTTTTGTAGGTTCCATGGTATTAAACCCGAGACCAATTCCTCGGGAGAGAAAAACACTCCAGACCGAAGGTCTGCCCTGCTCTGCGGCGAGGTGTTTTATTGCCATAATGTTCCAAAAGGAACATTTAATTCTTTTTCGAGATCCAGGGAAACAGAGAGAAGATTATAATACTCCTGTTGAACCTGATTCTTCGCTTCTGCCAAACTGTCATAGGCGGAGCGGAGACTCTGAAGGTCCGCTGTTCCTCTGCTGTAGGCTTCTTCATACATGGCATACGTTTCTTCTGCCAGCTCGACGTTAAGTTTGAGCGATTCAATACTTTCCAGCGATTGATGAATGGACCGATGGTGCTGGCGGATCTGGTTTTCCGAATTCATTTGCGCCTCGGTAATCTGACTCTGATAATTCACAATGCTATCATTGTATGAATCGATCTTTTCGCGGGCAGAGGACCAGGGCAGATAATTATCAAGCTGAAAAGACAGTCCTACGGAAAAGGATCCGTTATCAGTCCACGTCCGGCTTGTCATGCCATAGGTGGGAGTTGCATTCCAGGACAGCGTCAGTGACGGCATATACGCCTGGTTCCATGCGGATGATTTCTGGGCTTCCAGAACTTCCAGTGATTTTTGCAGAGATAAGACACTGTAGGACTCATTACCCTTCATGAGATATTCCACCTGTATGCTTTCGCTGCTCTGGTCCAGTGTTCCGGTCAGACTGATTTCACTATCTGCCGGAATGCCGAGAATCTGCTTGAATGAATCCATGGCATTCATGTACTGCGCCTCAGCGCTCCTGAAAGAAGGCTTCAGGTTTTCAAGATCAACCCGGGCGGATAATTCATCAAGCCTCGGCACCTGCCCGGCCCGTGCGCTCTGGGCTGCCTGTTCATACCTTGCCTGGGCAGTCTCGATACTTTGCTCAATCAGATCCGCATTTGCCTTGTACAGCAGGATCTGGTAAAAAGCCTTGCGGACCTGGAGTTCAAGATTCTGCCTCGCTTCTTCATAGGTAATAACACCAGATTCATAATCGGTCTTGGCCCGCTTGATTTCCGATACAATCGCCGGCGAAAGACTCCATGTCGCGGAAAGAGAAGCTCCGCCGTTCCATTCATCTCTGCCTGCAGAAAGATCTCCAACTAATGACGTGCCATGGCTGACCGAACCCGAAGCGGAGACCGATGGAACAAGGCCATTCCATGAACGGTCGGAAGCGCGTTTTTTCCCTTCCATATCAACCTTTGTCCTGCTGAGGGAAAGATTGTTTTCCAGGACTAAACTGACGGCTTCATCCACAGTGAGATTCGTTTGGGCCGAAAGCATTCCTGCATAAACCATAATGAATATGCATACGATCAGTATTGTTTTTTGTTTCATAAAAAAGAGTATATTTATCCCATTTTATATTTACCATTAAAAAAATATATAAAGCACATAATTATTTGTTATATATTGATTTAAATATTGAATAAAGTTATTAGCCTGCTATATTTTATTTTCAGGGAGTAACGCGTATGAAAAAACATATTCTACTTATAATAGAACCCGGTGATGCTATACGGAATCTTATCGCCGAGTCGTCATTGGAAGAAAGAATGGAAATTGTGCAGGCCCAAAGCATGGAACAGGCACAGAACAATCTTTCCTGTTCACCGGAGATCATTATTATTGATCTGGATCATTATCCGGAAGAGGCCTGCCAGTTTATCGATTCCTACCGGGAGGCAGGGACGGCCTTAGTCCTTGTCTACCTCTGCCGGTTTGATGAAAAACTGGTTTTGTCCGGACTCGACAGCGGCGCGGACAATTATATTCTCGGCAGTCATCCCTGCAGGATCTCATCCGCCCGCATTCGCGCCGCGCTCAGAAGAGAGCAGGGAATGCTCACCCGCCGGGAGGAACATATTGTCCGGTTTGGCCCATTTTCCCTGAACCTTAACACGGAATGCCTATTTAAAAACGGAGAGAAGGTGCATATTTCTGAAAGGGGCATCAACATTTTACTGTACCTTGGCAAACATGCGGGGACGCCTGTTACGCCGGAAGAAATTTATACCCATGCCCTGAAAAAGGAACACGGCGATATAACCATTATCGGAGTATATATTCAGAGACTCCGGAAAATGCTCGAACCCAATCCGGAAATACCGGACTTCATCAAGACAATTCATGGTTTTGGGTATATGCTCAATGCCGCCCCGTCCCGGAAACTCGATACGCAGATCAATCATGCATATCTCAATTATAAAAAAGAGTATTCATGACGGAAGACACAAATATACATGAATTTGCCAAAGGCACTGGTGTCCGTGGATTATAACAATAGCAAAATATTTTTCACGAGGTGCCAGTACCTATTCTCCCGCAATACAAAGGTGAATGTCCTTAACAGGGATATTCGCCCTTGCAGGAGTCTTTCTGTTTCATAGCCCTTATCCACTGTTTACTGTTTAAAAAATAGTATACTATAAAGATAAAATGAAGCACTTTGATGATATAGGATTTCAGATAAAAAGAATCAGCGACTCCATGAGCAAAAAGGCCAATCATGATTTGGAAAAATTCGGGATTACCTTTTCACAGTTTCAGATACTGTTTTTTTTGCACCAGCGCAAACGTATCAAGACATCCCAGAAGGATCTGGAAAATCATTTTGAAGTCAGCTCTCCCACAATTTCCGGCATCCTTAAACGCCTTGAAAGCAAGGGATTCATTACAACTGAATTTGATGACCAGGACAAAAGAGTAAAGCATATATACCTGACGCAAAAGGAACGTAAACTGTTTTATCAAATGAAATCATCAAGAGGTGATATGGAAAAAACCCTGACCAGGAATTTTACGGAACCGGAAGTTTGGGAATTAAAAGCCCTGCTCGAAAAAGTGTATGAGAATGTTAACAGCCCGGAGGATATTGCAGATTGACCTGTTTTCAGTTCATATAAAAAGTGATCCGGTTCATAATCAGGCAGGCATGTAACTTTTTAATTCAAAACCTGTCTTCGCCCCCGGCGGGACAAGTCCCGGAGGAAGTCCGCTATACGGGCTGATCTATATCGAATTTCTTTACAAAAATATCTATGTTTGTTGCTACAAAAAGCCCGCAGTATATGGCAACCGCAATTCCGCAGAGCAGATAAAACGGAATCAGATACGTATTTCCGAAAGTCCGGATAAACCAGTCTCCTATAAATGTAAAGGGAACCATTGCAAATCCGAAAGCCAGGACAATACCTGAAACAACCCACCTGAAAAGAGAAACCCGTGAATCATCCCCGAGAGAAGGATAAGCCAGTCCGGCTTTTTTCAGCTGTTCCATCGCGGCAAGTATAATAGGATCCGCCGACGCTTCCGAAACCATAATTTCGGAAACCGCCTTCATTTTCAGAGGACGCGCAAGCAGGGCCTCCGCTCTGGTAATCTGTCTGACTGATGTACGGCAGACGGGACATATAAGCAAGTGCAGGGAAACCGTAAAAGGAACCCTCTCATGTTTATCAAGAGAAAGATACCGATCAAACGCCTTATCGCAACTCATTTTTGTTCTCCTTCATTCAAGTACTCACGCAGCAATTTTTTTGCCCGGAACACGTGGGACTTTATGGTATTGACAGGCAAACCGGTTACCTCTGAAATATCCGCATAGGGCATATCATAAAAGAAAAACATATCAACACAAATCCGGTATTTTTCCGGAAGAATCTTTATGGCTTCACGGATAGCTTCACAGGAACAGGCCTTTAAATGTTCTTCTTCCGGATTTTCATCCGGATCAGCTATCTCGTAGTCTTCCGCCAGCGAGGTATATTCTTTTTTCCGCTTTATGGAATTTATTGCGGTGTTATATGCAATACGCATCAGCCAGGTCGAAAACTGGGATTCAAACCTGAAACTGGCAAGCGATATATACACCTTTACAAGCACATCCTGAACAAAATCCTCCGCGTCGTCGGGATTTTTAAAAAAACCCATCCCCAGGGAAAAAATCCGTCTCCGGTATTTTTCCGCCAGCACGGAGAAAGAAGACATGTTGCCGGAAAGAACTTCCCGGCACAGAAACATGTCTTCATTTCCGCCGGGATGCCGGTGGTCACTTTTCGGATTCATTGTGCTTTCTGTTCGGGCGGGTTACAAAATAAAAACCTAACAGACTGATGCCAAGAGCCAGAGGAATAAGCCCCCAAGCAAAGTATAGCTGATGCCATCAACCAACAGAAAAAGCACTGTAAGAACCGCACCGATCCCTGAAAGCAGGAATCCGGCAAGGACGGAAAACAGATACAGATCAAAAACAGGTTTTTTATAAATACCGGTTTCAATCTGCCGGACAACTTCACGATGATGCCACAATAAATAGAAAAATATTACCACCGCAGCCATTACTATTCCGACTATCGGAATTATCGCAATGATTATCTGCGCGACGGGCTCGGCCATTGCTGTACCGGCTCCATTCATAATAAACCTCCTACACTATACCCGACCCCGAAAACCTCTCTCAGGTTGCAAATTTCCCCGATTTTTCGTAAGCGTCAGTCAAGTACCATAAATTGTTCAAAATATAAAACCGATACCTGCCCGAGGACAAGATCCCGGTTTATCTCCTGTATTAATTCCTGTTTTATTTTTGCCTCTCCCATTCCGGTAATTTCCGCCAGGGTCCGCCGGGAAAACCAGTCCAGTATTATTGAACGCATTGCGCGGGTTTTGCTTACCAGTTCTTCCTGAAACGGTATATTTCCCGCGTCATAAGGAAAAAAGGAGAAATAACGATAGTTACAGGTTCGGCGTCCGCGGTAGCGGCCCTTAGCACGCCTATATCGGCAAAAACGGCGATACCGGAAGATTCTACCGATTTCTGGCTGTCCTGGGCAAATAAATTTCTTCCCCGGACTTCCCGTCCGCCGGGATTTGCCTTCCCGGAAATAAATACATACAGAGTGCCGATTATTATCAGACAGGCAATGAAAAGCGCGATAAGAGAAAGCAGAATAACAGAAAAACTCCTGTTTCCACCGGAATCATTTTTTTTCGGCATATTCAAACTCCTTCAGCACTGCGGCGAGCCGCCCGTCCGTATGGGCCTTCAAAAGGATATAATCAGCTTCATATACCACACCAGTTACCGTTCCTTCCCGATGCGCATAGGAAACAAGGTCCGACCGGGCTGCCGGCAGTTTATACAAATGCTCCTCGCCGCTGAAAAGCAGGTCAAGGCGGGAAAGCAATTCCTGCATTCCTTCCCCTGTCCGGGTACTTATCTGAACGGCCCGCGGATATTCAGCGTGCAGCCGTTCCCGCGTAAATTCGTCAACACAGTCAATTTTATTCAAAACCTGCAGCATATACTGATTTTCCGCGCCGATTTCCTTAAGAACTTCATATGTTGTTTCAAGATGCAGCTTTATATCCTCATCAGAGGCGTCCAGCAGTATGATTATTCCATCAGCAAAAACGGCTTCTTCCAGGGTAGAGCGGAAAGCATCTATCAGCGTGTGCGGCAAATTCCTTATAAACCCGACCGTATCGGTTAAAAGAATAGACCGTCCAGTCACAGATGTAAAGCGTCTTGTTGTAGGATCCAGCGTCGCAAACAGCTTGTTTTCCGCAGCAACGGACGCTCCCGTCACCGCATTCAGAAGGCTGGATTTGCCTGCATTGGTATAGCCCACAATGGCACAGGAAGGAACATCGGAGCGTTCCCGCCTTTTGCGCCGGACAGCCCGGTCTGATCTGACTGTTTTAAGCTCCCGGCGGATTTGGGCCATCCTGCTGATTATGGAACGCCGGTCCAGCTCAAGCTGGGTCTCTCCCGCGCCCTTGGTCCCGTAACGCCCTCCCCGCTGGCGGGAAAGAGCGCTGTATGTATGCGCGAGCCGGGGCAGCGCATAGGTAAGCCTGGCCAGTTCTATCTGCAAAACGGCCTCTCTGGTCATAGCCCTTTCCGCAAAAATCCGGATAACCAGCTCCTGCCTGTCCATACAAATACAGGAAGACAGGGCTTCCCAGTTTCTCTGCTGGGTCGGGGTTATTTCGAAATCAAATATAATATATGAGGCGTCAAGCTCGGCGGCATACCCGGCGATTTCCTTTGCCTTTCCGGAACCCATGGCATACCGGGCCGCCGGCTCATTTCTGGTCAGAACCACCGCGCCCGCTATAGTAAAGCCCGCCGTGTCCGCCAGGCTGGAAATCTCACGTATGACAGTTTCATCAGGAACTGTCCGGTCAGTATTCCGGGCAACGAGGAGTATTTTCTCCGCCTGCCCGTATTCCTCTTCAATTTCAATCATCTGTGATTAATCATATACCACAAACCTGAAAAAAAATACATCTGAATGAATAAAGCAGTGTTTTTTTCATATTTAGAAGCTTTATCCCATTCCCAGATTCCCTTTTTAGATTTATATTATGAGTATAAATAACTGCAAATGTAAAAAACTTGAGAAGGACAATGCTGGTAATGGATAGAAATTTACTTAACACCCCGGGGCAGAACTGTCCGGAAAAGGATGAATCCCAGATTCATGATATTTCCGGCGGGAAACTGTTATATTCCGGCAGAGAGGATCTTTTCACGCCTTTCAGTGAAAAGAATATTTCAGGCGTGCTGGAAACAGCCAATCCCGCGGACATACTTTCCCTTTCCGGGGGAGAGCTGCCGGGACAAAATACCGCCATACTCAATAAAAACGGGGTTTTCGTGATTGCGGAAAATTCCGTATCAGATAATATTGATCCCGATTTTCAGGCTCTGGTTAATTCGGTATTGCATTAATTTCTGAACGATAAAATACCTCACCACAGAGCAGGCAGACCTTCGGTCTGAGATATTAAACCCTCGCCGCGAATAAAAGGTAGTCCGCTATTTCGGCAAAACCTTCCCCATAGCGTCCGGCGGAAACCCAGGACGGAAAATGCGTAATGGAGTTTTTCCATATATCAATATTTGCCACCGCACAGGCATTGGGAAAATGCTCAAACATTGATTCGTCATTTGGAGCGTCGCCTACAAACAGGACCTGTTCGCGGCAGCCGGAATCGGTATAGTTTTCCAGGGTTGTTAAAACCTGCAGGGCCGCTTCAAGTTTGTTATAGGTCCCGAACCAGGCGTTAACATGAATGGAACTGGCCTTGGCCATGCAGCCTTCATCCTTGAAAATCCTGACAATTGACGCGACATCTGCTTCCGAAAGAGGGGGCGACACATATTCGGCATGGTCTACGGCATAATCATACAGCCGGAACCGGTTGTCCAGGGCAGGTTTCGCGCAGGGAATCGTTTCATAGACTTTCTGCGCGGCCCTCAGCAGGGCAGGATGATTGTTCCGCACCGCTGACGGATGGATTATAGTGTCAAAAGAGGCTTCGTGGGCAGCCGGTTCGCCGGCGACAGGGGGAGAACAGGACGAGTCCCTGCCTTTTGAATATTCCGGGCTGCAGTAAGATATTGCCCCATTTTCAGCTATCGCGCCGTCAATAGGCCATTCCTGTAAATGAATCTGGCCCCAGCCGGCGGAACGGCCTGTTATTACAAAAACCTTAAATCCCGCCTTTTTAAGATCACACAGCGCCCGGTATGCGTCCGGAACAATTTTATTGTCTTTTGTAATTGTATCGTCAATATCGCTGAATATCCATTTTATTGAACGGGCTGTTTCGGCAGGCATAGTCTGAATAGGTTTCACAAAAGCATTATACTCCTTTAAGTTACGTTTCTGATATAAAGAATCAGCTAATTCTTTATATCAGAAACACGTATAATCGGAAATAGTCAAATAATTTAAATTATTTGACTATATCTCCGTCTGATAAAAACCGGTCAATACCATAACATAATTTCATCTTTTTCCCGCAGCGTTTTGTATTGCCGGTCAAGTCCGAAAAGCTGCGGAAAATCTTACACATTGCAGTGTGTAAGATTTTGCTTTTTTACACATGACCATGTGTTAAGACCTCAGATCCCTGCAGGCATTTTATCAGTTTTAACCCTGATTAACTCAAATACATCTCTTAATTCATCCTCACTGAGGACCCGGTAGTGTATCCAGCCGCCTCCGCCGCAGGGATAACGGTTTGTCCATAGCTCCTGTGTTTTCGGCAAAAAGGTTCTCAGGTTTTCATCCAGTTTTCCGGCCCCGTTTTTTCCTATCTGGATCATGACAGTAAAGGCCCCGGATTCAAAAAAAACGTAACAGATATGCGTTTTTTTATTCCCGTATTTATATCCCCACCCGTAATTATTTCCAAAGGGAAACTGCAGGGATTTTGTCATTTCATAATTTTCTGAAATGAATTGTTCCAGTTTTTCCAGCCGCCGCGCGGCGGCTTTGCCTGTATATGCAGAGATTTTTTCAGGTGCAGGGGGATTTTCCCTGTCCAGCATTTTTTCAAATGGCATAACAGCCTCTTCCGGATTAACAATGGTTCAGTAAAATATATAGTAGCATAGTTTTCAGAGTAATTTATACAAAATTGTTTTGTTATAGAAACAAATCGGGCAATATCGTACTATTTATTATATATTACCCTATAGGATAAAGAGGGAGGCCATATATGCGTCAATGCATGGATGCGGAAAACCTTCATAGAAGGCTTAATAAAATAATGGGACAGATGAGGGCCATTGATAAAATGGTCGAAGAAGATATTCCCTGCGAAGATATTCTCATCCAAATCAATGCGGTTAAAAGCGCTTTGCATAAAGTTGGTCAAATCGTTTTAGAAGGCCATCTGAACCACTGTGTCCGGGAGGGTATTGAACATGGTGACCCGGATAAAACCATTGCGGAGTTTGCGAAAGCAGTCGAACACTTCTCCCGAATGACCTGATTCCGGAAAAAACAAAATTATCAGGAAGCTCTCTATTGACAACATATACCCATAGGGGTATATGTATATTCAGGTAATATACGAATTTTTTCAAAGGAGAACCCTTTTTGATAAATTTTTTGAAAGATGATCAAAAGCGGACTATTTTATTCCTGTGTATTTCCGCCGTATCGCTCATCGTCAGTTTTTTTAACCCTGGCCGCATGCCCTTCGATGCGGCGTGGGCAGCTATTCTTCTCTGCGGAATCCCGATTATTACAGGCGCTATTGCCGGGCTTGTCACCGAGTTTGATATTAAGGCGGATGTCCTTGTGTCCATTGCCCTGATCGCCTCTGTAATTATCGGAGAAACTTTTGCCGCCGGCGAAGTCGCCTTTATCATGACAATCGGCGCGTATCTGGAAGAACGCACCGTGGCAAAAGCGCGGGCAGGGATAGAAAAACTGGTCCGCCTGACTCCGGCAACAGCCAGGGTTATCCGTAATGGAACTGAAAATATAATTTCCGCTGAACAGGTACAGGTTGGGGATATTGTCCGGGTTCTGGCCGGGGAAACTATTGCTGTCGATGGGATTATCATTAAAGGGCAGACTTCCGTTGACCAGTCCGTAATGACCGGGGAATCGCTTCCTGTTGATAAAAGTGAAGGCGATGAAGTCCAGAGCGGCACAGTCAACCAATTCGGCACCTTTGATATGGAGGCAAAAAAGGTCGGTGAAGACAGTTCCCTGCAAAGAATGATACGCCTGGTGGAATCGGCTGACGCCGGAAAGGCAAAAATTGTAGGCATCGCCGACCGCTGGGCCACATGGATTGTCGTGATTGCTCTTACCGCGGCGGGAATTACCTGGTTTGTCACCGGGGAAGTAATCCGGGCGGTTACGATTCTGGTTGTCTTCTGTCCCTGCGCGCTGGTACTTGCAACTCCTACGGCAATCATGGCGGGAATAGGCAACGCCGCAAAATTCGGCATTCTTGTGAGTCAGGGAGACGCCCTGGAACGGCTGGCGACGGTCCGGCGGATTGCCTTTGACAAGACAGGGACCCTTACCTACGGCAAACCGTCGGTGGTAAGGATAGAAAGCTGTGAACCGTCCATCAGCAAAGATGCCTTACTTGGAATAACCGCAACGGCGGAATTACACTCGGAACATCCATTGGGAAAAGCCATCACAACCCATTACAGGGAAGCCTTTGGCAAGAATCCCCAGGAACCGGAGTCGTTCCGTTTGCTGCCGGGCCGCGGAGTAAACGCGGTTACCGGGGGAACGGAAATCTTTGCCGGAAACGAAGCTCTTGTCAGCGACCTCAGCCTGACTATTCCCGAATCCCTCGCGGAAACCGCAGAAGAAGTAAGGGAGGACGGCAGTATTGTAATCTATATCATGGACAGGGAGCGCGTTCTCGGATTAATCGCGCTTTCCGACACGCTCCGTCCCAACGCGGCCCAAACCATCAAAGAAATCCGGGCGACAGGCATCAGCACGGTCCTTCTCACCGGAGACGCTCCGCAGGCGGCCAATCATATTGCCGCGATCACGGGAATCAATGAAGTTGAATCCGGCTGCCTTCCCGAGGATAAATTAATGGCTATCCGGCATTATCAGGAGAATGAAGAAGCGATTTGCATGGTAGGCGACGGTATCAATGACGCGCCCGCCCTCAAAACCGCAAGGGTCGGGATTGCCATGGGCGGAATCGGAAGTGACATTGCCATCGAAGCGGCGGATATTGTGCTTGTGAGTGATGATATCAAGGAAATTCCCCATCTTATACTGCTGTCAAAAAAAGTCATGCGTACTATCAATATAAATCTTGCCGCGGCTATGACGCTTAATTTTGCCGCGATCGCCCTGGCGATTACCGGTATACTCAATCCCGTAGTAGGGGCGCTGGTGCATAACGTCGGTTCGGTAGCGGTTATTATCAATTCATCATTATTATTGCATTGGAGGAAAAAGTCATGAAGGAATGGTTATTGTTCTGTATGTTTTTAATTGCCGGGATCGGTCTGCTGATTGCCGGAATTATGTTTATGCGGAAGGACAAGGGAGACAGGGAATCAATGAAAATTTACAGCACATTTGCCGTCATCGGCGGAATAATAACCGCCGGCGCGATTGTCTACAGATTCCTGGTATGATTATTCTGTAGCGGCGGCCTGCGCATTTCCGGACGGACAAAAAACCTGTCTATTCCGACAGGACCCGCTTCACAGTCTGGGTTATGAAATCACCGTAGCGTTCGGCCTTTACCTCACCTATTCCGTATATATCGAGCAAAGCGGACCGGCTAACCGGTTCTCTTGCGGCAATATGTTCTATTGTTTTATCGGAAAAAATGACATAGGGAGGGACAGAAGATTCCTTTGCCAGACGGCGGCGGAGGTCCTTCAGCTCGGAGGAAATCCGCCTGAAGCGGTCCGGGTTTTGAAAACTGATATGCCCATCCATTTCCCCTGCTTTTTTCTTCTTTACAGAACCGGCGGCGCCGGAAGCGGCAAAAGGCAGGTCAACAGGGGAGCGTTCTTTTAAAACATTACGGCCCGCCTGCGACAGGGTGAGAACATTATAATCTTCACTTTTGCGGAGATACTCATTTTCCACAAGAAGCCGTATAATTTCAAACCAGTCTTCCTTCGGCATATCCCTGCCGATTCCCCAGACAGGCAGTTTGTTATGTCCGTTGTCCACTATCCGTTTTTGTCCGGAACCGAGCAGAATATCAATAATATAGGCGGCGCCGAACCTTTCACCCGTGCGGATGATACAGGACAGGATTTTCTGTACGGGAATGGTCATGTCAGTTTCGGGAGAAGGTCCCTGCCGGCAGATATCGCAGCAGTCTGTTTTTTCCGATACCGGCCCGTGTTCAGGCAGTTTTTCACCGAAATATTCAAGCAGTATTTTCCGTCTGCAGATACGGCTTCCCGCAAAATCCGTCATGGCCTTTAAATGTATTTCAGCTTTCCGGAACTCGTCAGGCGGTTTCTGTTCAATAAAAAACCTTATTTTACGGGTGTCGCCGTAACTGTACAGTAACAGCGCGTAAGCCGGCTCACCGTCCCTTCCGGCGCGGCCCACTTCCTGATAATACTGTTCAAGGCTTTTCGGCAAATCGAAATGAATAACGAATCTGACATTCGGTTTATTGATCCCCATTCCAAAGGCAACTGTGGCTATCATGATTTGAACGTCATCCTGAATAAACTGCGCCTGATTTGCCGTCCGCTCTTCATCGCTTAATCCGGCGTGATACGGCAGCGCGGAAATACGCCGGCCCCGCAGTTCGGCGGTCAGGCTGTCAACCTGCTTCCGTGAAAAACAGTATATAATCCCGCTTTCACCCTGATGGTCTTCAAGGAATTCGAGAACCTGTGCAAGGGGCTTTTGCCGGGGCTTCACATCAAGAAAAATATTGGTCCGGTTAAAGCTCGCCGTAAAAACAGCGGGAGACTCCATTTTGAGCGTTTTTTTAATGTCCGCACAAACCTGGGGCGTGGCCGTAGCCGTAAGCGCCAGACAGACCGCGTCCGGAAAAAGTTCGCGGATTTCCGCGATTCTTCTGTATTCCGGCCGGAAGTCATGGCCCCATTCGGAAATACAGTGGGCTTCATCAATTGCTATACAATCTACCCTGACGGAAAACAGCAGTTCCTGCAGACGGTTTGTCATCAGGGTTTCCGGCGCGGCAAAAAGAAGTTTTATTTTTCCGCTTCTTACATGGGCCATATTGCTGCGGTAGGTCTCCCAGTCAAGGGCGCTGTTTAAAAACAGGGCCTCGACACCGGCAAGAGCGAGCGCCGAAACCTGGTCCTGCATAAGGGCGATCAGGGGAGAGACGACCACCGTCAGCCCGGGAAACAGAAGAGCGGGGATTTGATAACAGACCGATTTTCCGCCGCCGGTCGGCATAACCGCAAGCGTGTCCCGTTTTTCCAGAATCCCTTCAATTATTTCCTCCTGAAGCGGGCGGAAAGAATCATATCCGAACACGGTTTTCAGTATTTTTCGCGGGGCCATGTTTGCAGTATTCAATTCTGTCTCCGGGGCTCCGTCATTTCCGATGTGACAAAAAACTGTATGCCGGGATTTTTTTCCTGCACCCGGTTTAAACTCCATTCCGAGTCCGTAACATAAATATGGGTCCCCCTGATATCAGTCAGAATGCGTCTAGAATTTGCGTCAATAAAATTCTGCAGGATATGCTTATCGGCCGCAGTAATCCAGCGGGCTATTGTCACATCAACCGGTTCATATTTACAGTCGGCGGCGTATTCATTCTGGAGACGCGACTGGAGGACTTCAAGCTGAAGCTGTCCTACTACGCCCAGAATGCGGACATTGGGCTGGTGCAGTTTTGAGAATATCTGGACGACCCCTTCTTCCGCAAGCTGGTTCAGCCCCTTGTGAAACTGCTTTTCTTTCAGCGGGTCGGCGTTCATAATCGAACGGAAAATCTGGGGAGCGAAGCTGGGAATTCCCTTAAAGTTTATCCCTTCGCCTTCGGTCAGCGTGTCCCCTATTTTAAATGTTCCCGTATCATGCAGGCCGATAATGTCTCCGGGCCAGGCTTCATCTATTATTTCACGGTCCTGGGACATAAAAGCGGTCGGGTTTGCAGCCCGGAAAGACTTGCCGCTTCTCACATGGTAATACATTTTATTCCGTTCAAACGTACCGGATACGATCCGCAGAAAGGCGATTCTGTCACGGTGGCGGGGATTCATGTTTGCGTGAATCTTGAAAACAAAACCGGTAAACTTTGGTTCTTCAGGGATAATTTCCCGTTCATCGGATTCCTTCGGGGTCGGATAGGGGGCGATGCTGATCAGATTATCAAGAAGCTCCCTTACCCCGAAATTATTCAGCGCGGAACCAAAAAACACAGGCGTTACGGTTCCGTGCATATACTCTTCCCTGTCAAACGGAGGATATACTCCGGATATTATTTCCACATCCTCCCTCAGTCTGTTCGCCAGGGAAGTTCCGACAGACTGATCAAGAACAGGATCTGAAAGGCCGTTAATTGAAATAGTATCGGAGGGGAGCTGTTCCTGTCCGGGCCTGAACAGATAAATCCTGTTTTCAGGAATGTTCAGCACCCCTTTGAATGCCCGGCCCTGTCCTATAGGCCAGCTCACCGGACAAACCCGGACACCCAGTTCCTTTTCAACCTCATCAAGAAGTTCTATAGGGTCCTTGCCCTCACGGTCAAGTTTATTGATAAAAGTCGTAATGGGGGTATTCCGCATCCGGCAAACCGCGCAGAGCTGCCTGGTGCGTTCCTCGACCCCTTTTACGGAATCAATAACCATAAGAGCGCTGTCAACTGCCGATAACCCCCGGTACGTGTCCTCGGAAAAATCAGCGTGTCCCGGAGTGTCAAGCAGATTGATTTTTCTGTTTTTGTATTCGAAGCCCATTACGGAAGTACTGATGGAAATCCCCCTGTCCTGTTCCATCTTCATAAAGTCGGAAACGGTTGTCCTGCCGGTCTTCCCGCTTTTTACCGCTCCGGCAATATGGATGGCGCCGCCGAACAGAAGGAGCTTTTCGGTGATAGTAGTTTTCCCCGCGTCGGGGTGTGAAACAATGGCAAAGGTAAGCCTCTTGTGAATTTCAGTACTTAGTTCAGTCATAATTATTCCAGAATACAGGGGAGACGGGGGCTCAATCAATAGGGTCCCTGCCGTTCCACTGTTCCTGTATCTTATCATAATTAAAGAAGTTTTTTGCCATTTTTAAAATACCGGCCGGAATGTATGCAAAAAAAGAATTGCTGCAAATCGTTCGGGAGCAGCCTGCCGGTGAATACAGCTGCGCGCCGGAGGATTTCACGGGAGCGAAAAATATTATAACAGAACAGGAACAGAACGCTTTTTTGTTGCTGTTCCTGTGATATAGTGTGACTATAAAAACAGTATATGGCACTGCGCATTATATGAAGTAATACAGCTGAATGCTGCCCGGTGTTTCCGTCTGATTCTGTTGCAAACTATAAGCTGAAGAGGTTTGAATGAATATTAAAACAGCATTTAAATGGATTTTCCTATTGTTTTCCCTGTCAGTGGGCAATAGCCAGGATTTTACGGCAATAGAAAGAATCGCCGTAATAGACGGCTATATATGTAAAGATCCTGGACAAGGACGGTTTCCTGGCCCCAATGTACTGATAGTAAATGAATTGATGCAGACTATCGAGATACCGCAGGGAACTACTACAAACAGCGTTATCATCAGGATAAAAGAAGACGGTTCTTTTATCCTGGCGCAGTCAACACATCGGAAAACCGATGAAGGTTTTTTTGTTCCTCTGTCCCGATGGAAGATAGGGGCGTCTTCAATTTTTATTGTTATTCTGGAAGGTGAAAAAAGAATAGCCTATATTAATTCAACAGAAATGACTTTAGGGATATCCTTTATCCTCAAAGCTGATGACCGGTATATTGTTTTCTTTATTGATAAAAACGGACATCCTTGTGCGGTAGATACCAATGGGTTCCGGTACAAAGGGAAAGATGTCCCAGCTCTGCTGGAAAACTGTGATCCCGAAAAATACCTGGAAAGCCAGCTGCGCGCCCGTGAACTGAAAATGGAACGAAAATTCCTCGCCGGCGAAGCGCTGATCTGGGGCCGGACATATTACGGGAAAGTAGAGTCATTAACGAGTCTCTGGAACAAAATGGTATACCTGACTACTGGAACACCCCTACAATACGATTTGCAGGGAAACGGGTATCAGGCAAATTTCAGATATAAAAGTATCAACCTTCCCTCCTCAATCTGGATTCTTGATCCTGGAGGTAGACACCTCGAGAAAATAGACATAGTCCCACATTCAAGAATATTGGATGAATATGAATCCGGACGGCTGTTTTCCGCTTCCTGGTATGTGGGCTTTGGCGGCAATATCTATTACTTCGTAAGCGGAGATGAATTTACCGAAGTGTTCCGCATCCGGCGGACCTGGGGAACGCCCGATATGTACGCGCTGGCCATAAACGGCTACACGGAAGATACGTATGGGGAGTATGTAAAAAAGGTGCTTCCTGAAATGTCCGCTGAAGAACTGCGGCTGCTGAGGAATTATCTGTATGCGATATACGGGTATGAATTCAGGGATGCAACGCTTGCCGCGTTTTTTGAAAAACAGGTCTGGTATGAACGGAAAGCGGGCGTCGGTTCTGAAGGTATCGCATTATCCGAAAGCCGGCAGCGGCTGCTGGAACTGGTCCGGACGGAAGAACAAACCCGGCGGTAAAAAAGCGATCCTGCCTGGGCGCGAAGTCATGAGCGCCGCGTAAAAACTGCGGGACGCTTGCGGGTAAATCCGTTACCTTCAGCCGATACGATGGGCTATCGTATATATGTGGTACAGAGAGTTGTTTTGAATATCACAAGTGTATAGCTGCTATACACTTTCTTTTGTACTCTTTTGAAATCCCCGGGAAAATTTTCCGGGGGTATCGATAAGGGTAATAGTTCTGATTGTTTCAAATATACGATGGCTGATACGATGAGCGATCGTATCAGCGGTATCAAAGGCCGGGGGTATCTCTTGCCTTTCAGCAAAACACGGTTTATATTCAAGATATGACCCAAGCTCTGCAAAATCCCATCTTTCTCGCTCTCCTCGCGTCCCTGTTTACCTGGGGAATGACCGCTCTCGGCGGCGCGATGGTTTTTTTCTTCAAAACAATTAACCAGCGTATTCTCAATATGATGCTCGGCTTTGCTTCCGGAGTTATGATCGCGGCCAGTTTCTGGTCACTGATAGCGCCGGCCATTGAACTTGCCGAAGGGGCCGGAGGCCCTCCAGCGTGGCTTGTTGCGGCTATCGGTTTTGTCGCGGGCGCCGGGTTTTTATGGCTTGCGGACCGGCTCATGCCTCATATACATTTCAGCAGCAAGGCCGGCGAAGAAGAAGGAATTCATACAAATCTGCGCAGGAGTATCCTGCTCGTTTTTTCAATAACACTGCATAATATTCCGGAAGGACTTGCGGTCGGCGTTGCCTTCGGCGCGCTGAGCGGCACAATTACAATGGAAACAGCCATGCCTGCTCTCGCTGTTGCTCTCGGAATTGGCATCCAGAATTTTCCGGAAGGCGCCGCCGTTTCAATTCCGCTGCGCAGGGAAGGTCTTTCCCGGGGAAAAGTTTCTTTTACGGACAGGCCTCCGGCCTTGTGGAACCCGTGGCAGCCATTCTCGGGGCCCTTCTGGTCTCCTTTGTTAAACCCATTCTCCCTTACGCGCTGACCTTTGCGGCGGGAGCAATGATTTATGTTGTTGTGGAAGAGCTTATCCCCGCCGCGCAGGAAGGAGACCACAGAAGCACCGATCTTTCGGCAATAGGCACAATCATCGGTTTTACCGCAATGATGATTCTTGATGTGGCGCTCGGATAATTGCAGTCCTGATCTGTTCCTGTCAGGCTAAAAAACCTCATTTATACCTTTATATATTATAATCCTGTCCGGCCGGAAAATGCTCACTGATTTTCCGGCTATGATTTATTATCTGCAAGAAAAGCCCTGTCTCCCCGCCGGTGAAACCCGGAAATGGCTTCTGATCTATATTCATGTTTTTTCCGCAATTACCCGTTTCTTCCCTGACAAACCATTCAAAGTATTATAAAGTACCTTCATAAATAACCAAGTTTAAAATAAAAAAAGGAGCCTGTATGTCTTTTCCCGATATATTATACACCCTTTTTATCTGGCCGATCCGGGCGTTAACCGAATTTCTGTTTGTCGCGTTTCATGTGGCGTTCAATGATAATGCGGGCATGGCTATTATTTTTCTGAGCATTGTGATTAACTCGCTTTTGCTGCCCATTTATTCAGTCGCGGACAGATGGCAGAAAGAAGAGCGGGATTTGCAGAATCTTATGAGCAAAAAGCTTGCCGACATAAAGGCTGTCTTCAGAGGCGACGAACGCCAGATGATGATCAGTACCTATTACCGGCAAATGGGGTACACACCCTTCAATGCCCTCAAATCGAGCATGGGCCTGCTGCTCCAAATACCCTTTTTTATTGCAGCTTACCAGTTTCTTTCGCATACCGCGACCCTGAACGGCGCGTCCTTTTTCATCTTGAAAAATCTAGGAAAACCGGACGGCTTGATCAGCCTGGGAAATTTCAGCATTAACGTCCTGCCAATACTGATGACCGCGGTCAATATCTGTTCATCGTTTGTGTATACAAAGAATCTGGGCAGGCGGGAGCGGATCCAGCTTCTGGTTGTTTCCCTTGTATTTCTTGTGCTGCTGTATAATTCCCCATCCGGGCTTGTTTTATACTGGACAGCAAACAATATTTTTTCCCTCGGCAAAAATATCGCGGCAGCGAAATTGAAACATCCTGCCCGTGCCCTGCAGATACTCAGCACGGTGTGTGCGGTTCTTGTAATTTTTGCCGCGCTTTCCGGAATCACCCCGCTGAAAAAAATATACAAATATGCCCTGGTTGCGGTGGGACTTCTGGTTATTGCGGCTCCCTTTGCGTGGAAAGGACTGACTGCTCTCGGGAAAAAATCAAAAGCCCCGGATAAAGACAATACTATCCTGTTTTTTTCATCCTGCGCGGTTATGTGCCTGCTTCTCGGACTTCTCGTTCCCGCCCAGGTGACAGCGGCATCACCTGCTGAGTTCGACACCCCCTGGCTGGACATTTTCAGGACTTTTCTGCAGAGCATAGCAGCGACCATTCTGGTGCCGTTGCTGATATGGTGTTTTGCCGGCAAAACAGTGAGGAAAATTATTGCTCCCGTTTTTTCCGGTCTTTGTGTTCTGGGACTGATTTGTTTCTTTATGCTCAGCTCTTCATATGGAACCATGACGCGCGGGTTTATGTTTGAAAACCCGCAGCGCCTCAGGACCGCGTTTTCCGCAGGCACAAATATACTGGCCCTTTTGGCCGCGGTTCTGATCCCCTGCCTTTTTATTTTCTGAACAGATACCGTATTCTTTCCACTGTCTTTCAGGCCGCCTGCTTTGCGGTCCTGGTTTCCGGAATTGTAAATATTGTTTCAATCAATTCGGCGCAGCGCGAAATCGAGCAGGCCGAAACTATGTTGCAGAATTCAAAGGCGGAAGGAATCTTTAAATATACAACAACAGGAAAAAACACGGCCATTATTTTTCTTGATAAGGGTATCAGCATCGCTTTGCACAGAGCTCTTGAGGAGATGCCTGAGCTTTCCGAAAACCTTGACGGTTTTGTCTGGTATCCCGAAACGCTCTCGTTCGGGGATGTTACGATTATCGGGGTCCCGTCTTTTATGGGCGGCTATGAGTATTCACCGTGGAAAATTAATGCGCGGGAAGATGGGCTTCTCACAGATAAAATAAATGAAGCCCTTACCCTGCTCCCCAGAATATTCGGGGAATCAGGACACCGTGTGGCGATCACTGATCCGAGTCTGGCTAATTTGCGCTGGATCCCTGACATATCAATTTATGATGATATTGAAAATGTAACAGCGAAAAATTTAAAAGGATATTATACGCACCGGTTTAAAAAAGAATTTCCGTCCGAGAGTGAAAAAGCTATCGAGTCATTTGATTTCGATATTTTATTCCGCTACGGCCTTTTCAGGGTTGTATTACCCAAATTGAGATACGCCGTATATTATAACGGAGGCTGGTGGCGTGACGGGCGTTCGAACAGTTATGAACGCGCGCTTGATGTTTTTCCCAATCTGTATTATCTGAAAGATTTATGCCTGGTCGATGACGGTTCAGACACGCTGAATATTTTTATGAATGAAACCACTCATGAAGAAGGGGCTTATACCGCGGACCTGATTCCTGTTTCGGGACAGATTCAGTACAGCAAAGAAGAAATTGAAAAATTCGGGTCCTATGGAAATGTTTCATATATGTACGCGTTCCTTGCCGCGATGAAGTCAATAACTGTCTGGATCGATTATTTAAAGGATATGGATGTATATGATAACACCCGGATTATAATTGTTTCCGACCATGGCGGAACCTTCCGGAACTCACTGTTTGAGGAAGAAAGAATGGAGCGGTATAATCCTCTCCTGATAGTCAAGGATCGGGACACTCGCGGACCGCTTGCAGTTTCAGACGAGTTTATGACAAATGCGGATGTTCCGACCTTTGTGGTCCGGGATATTCCCGATCCCGTTAATCCGTACCTTGGACTCCCGATAAACTCTGAAGAAAAAAACGGTCCGCTATTTATTTACAAAGCGCCCGGCTCGCAAAACAGGCACGGCCCGGCAAACTTCACGCTTGGTAAAGCCCGGCCTCTTCTTGGTCATGATATTTTCAGGACTTCTTCCTGGGGTGAATGGGAGGATGTAGAAAATGATTAAACTCATCTGCGCGGGGATTATGATTACTTTTCCCGCATTGCCGGCGTTCTGCTATATTGATCCGGGAACGGGAAGTATGCTTTTTTCGTTTTTGACGGGAATCGCGGTAACGCTTTTTTTCTTTATGAAAAATCTGGTGATTAAAATAAAAACGGGATCTTATTCCGGAAGGTCAAAAGCAAAACAGGCAAAGCGCCATTCCATAGTTATATATTCGGAAGGAAAACAGTATTGGAATGTGTTTGCGCCGGTTCTCAGGGAATTGGACGCGAGAAAAATTCCCTGTGTGTATTATACCAGCGGAGAAGATGACCCGGGCCTGGCTTTTGAGGCGCCTCTGATCCACCGGGAATTTATAGGAAAGGGAAATACCGCATACCGGTTCCTCAATTTTCTCGAAGCCGATATCTGCCTTATGACAACCCCGGGACTGGATGTACTCCAGCTCAAGCGGTCGCCTGGCGTTTCCCATTACGCGCATATCCTGCACGCGGTAGTCGATACCGGCCTGTACCGCCTTTTCAGCTTTGATTATTTTGATTCCGTTTTTCTCACCGGGGAACACCAGATTGCCGGGATCCGGGAACTGGAAAAGAAACGGGGCCTTGCCGGAAAATCCCTGCCGGTAATCGGCTGTACTTATCTGGATGTTCTGCAGGAACATATTGCGGCTCTTCCTGCGAAGGAAAATATAAAAACGGTCCTTGTTGCCCCGTCTTGGGGACAGAATGGCATACTCAAACGTTACGGACTGGCCCTTCTCGAACCGCTTGCGCAGTCTTCCTATAATCTCATTATACGGCCGCACCCGCAGAGCATGATTTCGGAAACTGATACGGTCGAAACCCTGAAACAGGCTCTTTCCGGGTACCGGAATGTGGAATGGAATTTCGCCGCGGAAAACCTTGCGGCGCTTTCCCGTTCAGATATTCTTATTTCAGATTTTTCAGGTGTGATTTTTGATTACGTTTTTCTGTTTAACCGGCCCGTTCTTTACACCCGGTTCGAATTCGATAAACGCCCCTATGATCTTTCCGATCTTGATGAAGAAGCGTGGACCTTCCGCGCCATACGCGAAATCGGAACCCCCATTGAAGAAGAATCTTTTGCAGGTATCGAAACTGTTCTCGACGCAGCAATTGCCCGCTTAAAAACAGACGCAGCGATCGACCGGTTAAAAGCACAGGCATATATGTTCCGGGGAGAGGCCGGGAAAAATGCGGTACAGGAAGTCTGCAAAATAAGGGATACATTACAGGCAGCATCCCCGGAAACAGAAAAAAAGGAAGCCGGGACAGCCACCTGACCGGCTCCGGAAATACTTTTGCAAAGAGCATCTGAAGATTTTACCGCATTTTTACAAATCTGACAAATTATGTCAAAGTGTTTGACAAAACAATACAAATTCTCTATCCTTGATACATTGATTATTTCTTAAGGAGAAACACATGAAAAAGGTATTGGCGATTGTCACTGCGGTACTGGTGCTCGGGGAGCGCTTACTGCACAGACAGCGGAAACGGGAAGTTCAAACGATATTTCCCTGTTCGGTTTCGAAATCGGAGCCGGTGTTGCGTACGAATTCTCAAACAAGGAATTTGTTCCCACCCAGACGTTCTCGATCATTTACGCGTTCAACAGTCTGATCCAGGCGGGAGCAACATTTATTACACAGCCGAATGATGTATATTCATTATTCAGAATGGCAGTGTATCCCATTAACAACCTGAGTATTAACCTTCTGTTCGGAGCTTTTACGCCGGCGGGTCCTGTAGAACTTGCGTGCGGTCTTGGCGTCGGATATGCGGTATTCACCAACAGTGTTGGCCCGCTGAAAACATCATTCAATGTTAATATTCAGTATATGTTTACAAGCGATACAAAACCCATTGCTGAAGGCGATTTCAGTTTAAATCTGGGAGTTAAACTCGGATTCTAACATATCCCTGTTAAAAATAAAGGCTGAATTAAACCTGGTTTAATTCAGCCTTTTGCATTTTAAATCCGCCTGCTATTTTTCAAGGAGAATTTCAAGATCAATTTCTCCCGCGACACAGGGGGTCGTTATTGTCCAGTTTTCAAGTACCTGGGGGTGAAGTTCGCCGAAAATTCCCGCGCGCCTGCCGTTTACCAGAACAGCGGCCTGCCTGCCGGTAATAAAGCGAGGGTCATCCGTTTCCTCAACAACATATTCATGATTCAGATAATACAGCAGATTCGCGACCTGACTGGCAGCCTCATTAAAATTGGCGTCCGAGGAAGCGGTGAGGAAACCAAGACTCTGTCTTGTCAGGGTCCCGGTCACTTCTTCTTTTGCGGGAAAAGCTATTTTCCCGATTTCGAATATACGGTGGGGGTACACGGCATTACCCGACTGGGCCTCGGCCCCGAGCAGACAGGGTATAATAGAGGAGCGGACATACTGGTAGTTTTCCGTCATGGGATTTGAAATTTCGATAACGCCGCCTGCGTCTATATTCATCCGGGTTATAAAATCCTTGCCGGAACCCAGGTAATTGAATATCATTTCCTGATATCCCATACCTATCATCAGATTCTTTGCTTTGCGGCTGAAAACGGTGAGCGGCGAAAGTCTGCCTATGGTAAACGACTTCGGCGTTTCCGATTTAAAAAATGATATTTCCTTGCCTATCATCACATCCTCGATGATATCCGTTTCATGCAGAAAGTCGTTCCTGTATTCAGGGGGCAGGACTGTTATATCATCTCCGGAAATTGTAACACCACAGCCCATGCGTTCAAGCGCTTCCCGTATCCCATCAGCGGAAAGAGCGGAACCCAGCAGTTTGTTAACAGCGCTTGCGGTAGTCTTTGTCGGCTGCTGAAAATAAAAAGGAGTTGTTACTGTTTTTCCGAATCCTGTTTCATAGGGATGTTCAATACGGCAGGGCAAAATTTCATAGCCGGCGTCGGCAAAATCACAGGCCACAATGCTTGTCGCAAGCAGAAGAGAGGGCATATCGGTCCCGGTCATTTCAACCAGCAGATTCGCGTCTCCCACCTTTACCGCACCCAGCGTTGCGCTGTTGATAATAGGGGCCATGGACATAACTTCGTCTTTTGCGTCAATAAGCAGAGGATATTTTTTGGCGTCTTTCAGGATCCAGCCATATTCCTTTCCTTTTGGATGTTCGCTTAAAATACTGCGGCAGGTCATTTTTTCTTCAAAGGCAAGCGGAACAAAACTTGTCGTATCAGGGTCAATTGCCTTGTAATACACTGGCCATTCAATATTCGCGGACCGGTAAATACCCATGGAGATTGAACGGCGTTTTCTTCCGAAATTCCAGCACAGCTTTTCCTGGGTCTGGATTATGTCCAGCAGCATGGGTTCATCAATCGGTTTCCCGGAAATAACAAAGGCTGTCATAAACGGGCGGATGTCTTTGAGCTCCGCGTCAACCTTTACAATCCGGTTTCCGGCGTCCTGCGTTTTTTCAGGACCGGAAAAAATCCGGCATAGTTATTTTTTTTGCCGCCGGCGTGGAGCCGTAACTGCCGCGCGATACCGGCGGTTGACCACAGGTCAGGCCGGTTTGTGTCATTCAGTTCTATTTTTATTGTCCGTTCATCTTCAGGAAACGAGAGGTCCGGCTTTTCATCGAGTTCGGCTTTTCCGCACGGAAGCCGGTCTTCCAGCTCTTCATATGAATATTTTTTTCCCAGCAAATTGAAAAACAGCTTTTCATTGACATCTATTTTTGGCATCCCATAACTCCCTTAATAACTCCGCGGCCCTGTTTCTTTTTCATTGTCCGCATATCAATACTCCGCCCGGCGCAGCCGTACGGCTTCAATATCGGAACTGAACAGTTCCCGCAAATCATTCAGGCCAAGCGCCATGAGGGCCATGCGGTCAATACCGATTCCCCAGGCTATAACAGGAACAGTAACGCCCATCGGGCGTGTAACTTCCGGACGGAAAATCCCGGCCCCGCCCAGCTCAAACCAGCCAAGGACAGGATGTTTTATATGAACTTCAACAGACGGTTCCGTAAACGGAAAATATCCCGGAACATATTTTACATCGGTAGCGCCCGCGACCTCTACAGCAAACATTTCCAGAAAGCCGAGCAGGGTCCGCAGATTGACCTCTTCTCCCAGGACAATGCCTTCAGTCTGGTAAAAATCGGAAAGATGGGTCGCGTCAACCTTGTCATAACGGAAACAGCGGGCAATCCCAAAGTATTTTCCCGGTATTTTTGCCTTCGCCAGCTGATGGGCGGAAAGCACGGTCCCCTGGCTCCGCAAAATAAGGCGTTTGGTAAATTCCCGGTCAAACTGGTAATTCCAGCCCCGGCTGCCTGTATCGCCGCCATTTTCATGAGCCGCCGCTACATTGGACAGAAAAGGTTCTTCTATTTCTTTTGCCTTTGTCGGTTCCTTAAGATAATATACGTCATGAATATCCCTCGCCGCATGGAACTGGGGCATAAACAGAGCGTCTGAATTCCAGAATTCCGTTTCAACAAGAGGACCGTCAAATTCCTCAAAACCAAGCGAGCAGAGTTTGTCTTTTACACTTTCAAGAAAACTGACATAGGGATTGGTCCGGCCCGGAATAACCCGCGGCGGTGGAATGGCAATATTGTATCCCCGGAAAGCACCATCCTTCCATTTTCCTGATTTGAGCAGTTCGGGAGTAATTGACCCTATTTCTTCTCCCGTAAGCCCGGCGGCATCAAGGGCTTTTTTTACGTCAGCGGCCCCTGAAGTCAGGGTATATACAACAGTTTCCCGCTCAATAATCCGGAAAGGAGCGTCGGCGGCACCGCGTTTTTTCGCGAGAGTACCAATGACGGCCTGTTCTTCCTCGGTCAGTTTTTTCTGATCAAGGAGACCGGTTTCCTGTGCGGAAGCCTGTTTCAGTAAATCACGGACGGCTGCTGTGCGTCCGCTTTTCGGCTCACCTGCATAAACTGCCTTTTTATTTTCATCCATTTTTACGGCGGCCTCTTTAGCAAGCATGCCGTAGGCTGATCCCACATCCTTATTATCCAGACGCAGCGCCGAAGCAATTTCCGGAAGCGTATGGGCCCCTTTTTCCTTCAGAAAAAGCAGGATTCTGTCTTCGGGTGTTCCTTCCGCGGAATATATTTTTCCCAGTTCAGTCAGTTCATAAAACACCTGCGGTTCCCGGCGGACTTCTTCGACCAGGCCCTTGCCGGAAAGCCATGAAAAAGCCTGGTTCGCATGACCGGCCTTATAATTCAGTTCTTTTTCCAGTTTATCCGCGGTAAGTTCAGCTCCGGGCGCAAAAGCCCTCAGCACACGGATTTCAAGCGGATGCAGATTTTTAATAATAGATTGTACGTCCATATCAGAACCCCACTTAGCAGTATAGCCTCCCCTCTAACGCGAGGAAATCTTTCATTTCTCTGAATTGTTCCGGAAGACTCTTGGTATTTGTTATATCATTTTCTCCGGGTCGCAGTAAAGGGGCGGGATGAGGGTGAAAATGTGTAAATCAAAACGGCACAAAATGATATTGAAATATTCAAGGTATGCCGCCTACCGTATTATGGGTTATTTCAAACTCTCTCCAACATTATTGGATTGTTCTTTATTGAAATTATAATCTAATATTTTAGCTAAGTTTTCTGCAAACCAATCCGGACGGATATTGCACTATGTTACCATTGCCGAAATCTGCGGCAAGGATGTAAAAACAGGCCCGGCCTGATTAATCTGTACCGGAATCAAGCAGGCGGGTGTTCCTGCTGGAGCCTTACTACAATAATTTCAACAAACGGTTAATGGAATTATGCAGAGACATATTTTTGAAAGTTTCGTTTTTGCTGAGGTCTTAAAAAGCTATTATAATGACGGTATTGTAAAACCGCCGCTTTACTACTATCGCGACAAGGATAAGAACGAAATTGACCTCCTGATTGAGGACGGTGACACACTGCATCCCGTAGAAATCAAGACCTCAAGCGATCCCACAAAATCCATGGTTTCCGCCTTTCACGTTCTTGACAAAATTCCGAACAAAAAGATTGGGGATGGAGCGGTGATTTGCCTGGTGAAAGAGCAACTGCCGCTTACCGATAAGGTATGGATTATGCCCGTAAATTTGATTTGATTGTATCTTGTTTAAGATAGGTCATTTGATTGTTTCGGCTACTATCGGTATCAATCCTTCTGAACCGATATTCATTCATTGGACAAGAATCAATTTAGTAATTCATCAGCTGAACTGGATGAAAGCTGGATAACTACTTTTTTACAATTACTTGAATATACGGCCATGGGTTCAGAGCTTCAAACTCATCAGAAACAGCAGTTCCCTTCGTATTATAAATAGTAAGTTTGGAATAACGATCAACTCCCGGACACCAATACATTTGTCCTTTACCATGCGTCAGAGAAGTCCCAAAGTAAGTGTGCGGAGAACCAAATCCATAGAATGTTCCCGCCGGAAAATTTGTATTGCTGTAATTGAAGATAAACCAATCATTAGGCCCTAAAGAAGCCATACTTTTTCCTAAAGCATTGTGCAGATATGTTTCTACAACAGCTTCAGAAGGTAATCTTCGATCCACAGGTGGTGAGGTCTCAATGCCCAGGAAACTCAAGCACCCGGTAAATACCAGCAGTACAATTAATGACAGAAATACAAGTTTTTTCATGGCTCCTCCTGCATAGAATTATTTTTTATAAAAAAATACCGATCATATTTCGGTTTGCTGTCCCGTTTATCAAGCAGGCAGCCATATTCCCGCTGTCCTGTTTCGGGGGACCAATCTCTTGCGTTACCTGGATGTACAGCTTGTTTTCCTGCTTTGCCGCGACGAGCCTCCGTTCCATAAATGCTTTTCGTTAAAGATATCGCAGAACTCTGCTCTGCGGAGGCTCCTTTTACATATTATATCGCAAAACAAGGAAAAACAAAGGAGTTTTTATGGTTATAACCGGTGAAATATCTGCCCTTGTGACATCTTTTCTAAAAAACAGAAAAACTTGACAAGCCGCTAAGTTATTATAGTAGCATGGGGTTAACAATATATCATTAAGGCAGTCGTACCACGAAGACCTTTCGTGGTACGCGAGTGAAGGGAATCGAACCCTCAATACAAGCTTGGGACCTTGAGGCGCTGGTGCTGAGAAGCATGCTGGTTCAAGTCCAGTTCGCCGCAAAAGTCAGATTTTTCGCGAATGTGATAGTTTTTCAGAAAACCCTGTACGGGACAATTTCCTTAATATTTATAAGAACATTTATGTCGGCGACAAAATTTCCGCCGCTGAGGTATAGCCGAGGATTGTCCTTAATGAGTATTTCCCCTGTTATTTCCTTTGGTTTGTTTTTTTCCAGTTTTCGCGCGTGTTCCCGGACAGCGTTCAGAACAGCCTGGCTGTAGGCGGTACGGATTCCGTTGGTTTCGTCGAGGCGGCTTCCAACACCGCGGCCCTTCCCGTTTTTAAATAACACGGAATTCCAGTATTTATTCCAGTATCCGCTTGCTTCATCAAAAGTGAATTCGGCCCAGCTGTTCAGTCTCGGGTAGGCAGGCGTTATTCCGGTCAGTTTGAATCTGGGGTCGCCCCGGGGAATTTCCTGAATCGGTTCCATGGAAAAGTATTCTTCCACGTTCCGGACTTTGTCGCTCGGCGTATATGTAAATTTCCAGCCATAAACCATTCCCGACATCACAAACCGGGCGACGCTGTCCAGCTCTCTGATCGGAAGCAGTTTTTCCCGGGAATCTTCCCCGGTTTCTTCTTCGGAACCGGCCGGCATGATTCCGGGAACAGGTTCAAGGTATACCCATATAGGCGCGCGGAGAACCCGGGGAGCTTCTTCAGCAAACAGGCATATACAGAAAACAATAAAAAAACAGAACGCTGTTTTTCTTTTCATCTTCTACCGAACCACACCTTTAAGGGATTTACCCCGAAACGCACCAGACAATAAATCCAGGCAATTGCGAAACCTATCAGGTGTGTACTGTGCGCGACGCCCTGGTTCCTTCCTGAAACCATATAAAATGTTTCTATCGCAGCGTAGCCTATAATAAGCAGAGGCGCGGGAACAGGAATAATCCACCACAGATAAATAGTTGATCTCGGAAAAAAGACAGCGTACATCAGGAGGATGGCAAAGACAGCCCCGGAAGCGCCCATCAGCATCACCTTCATGGTACCGGTCGCCAGATAGATTATCAGGGAAAACAGGCCGCAAAGCGTTCCCGAAAGCAGATACACCAGTAAAAATTCCTTCGACCCTATCCTGCGCTCAAGTGTAAAGCCGAAAAAGAACAGTCCTATCATGTTGGAAAGTAAATGCCCCATTCCGCCGTGAACAAATTGATAGGTAAAAATCTGCCAGTACCAGTGATATTTTGTTACAAGGACCGGATTCAGGGAAAGATAAGCGACAAAATTATCATTCCATTCGGTCAGCAAAAAAACAGCCAGATTGATTCCAATAAGGATAAAAGTTGTATTCCAGTTTGCATACCTGAAAGGTTTGCGCAATATTGACATATTCATACTTATATTTTTACCAGCAAAGCCTCATATGGAGCAAGCTCCAGACGGCCGGCGGGCAGCTTTTCCTGTTCACCGCGGAAATTACCTAACACGACCTGTACGTCAACAGGCAGTCCGACTCTTTTTTTTCTGTTTGAAAAATTCAGATAACATTCTATCAAACCGGTTTCACCGGCACGGCGGAAGGCGAGTACGGAGTTTTTCCCCTTCTTTATAAACGAAAACCTTCCTGTCCGCAGCTCTTCATGGGTTTTGCGTATCGCGAGAAGTTTCCGGTACCAGTGCCACAAAGACCCCGGATCAGCCTGCTGTTTTTCCGCGTTCACTTCCCTGTAATTTTTATGGATGGGAAGCCAGGGAAGGACACCGCTTTCAGTAAAACCGGCGTTTTCCGCGGAAGACCACTGCATGGGGGTCCGCTGTCCGTCCCGCCCGAGCGGAAGAGGCCAGAAGGTCTTTCCGCTTGGGTCGGACATTTCAGAATGCGGAACACGGACATTTTTCATGCCTATCTCCTCTCCATAATACATAAACGGCGTCCCGCGCAGCGTAAGCAGGAGCATTGCTATAATCTGCATGCGGGCAAGCTGGTGGTCCTCGTTCCTCACCCCGAACCGGGTCGCGTGCCTCGGCTGGTCATGATTGCTGAACGTAAAATTCGGCCAGCCTGACCCGGGCAGCGCGGCATACCAGCGGGCAATAGTTTTCGCGAAAACACGCGCGCTCCACCGGATATACAGCATCTCCATGTTAAACGCCAAATGGAGCTCATCGTTACCATTTCCCTGATAAGAAGCGGCTATTTCCACGTCGCGGACAAAAATTTCCCCGACAAGGACCCTGCTGCCGTCATAGGAATCCGTAAGGCCCCGGATTTCCCGGCAAATATCATGGGTTTCCGGCTGGTTCCGGTCATAAATGTGTTTCTGGAAAATATCGGGATTAACCCTCCAGGAAAAAGGATTTGAACGGAGTTTTTCATCCTTGATATACCAATTCACCACGTCCATCCGGAACCCGTCAACATGCAAATCAAGCCAGAACCGTATTACATCGTACATCGCGTTTTTAAGGTCAGGGTTCCGCCAGTTTACCTCCGGCTGGTGTTGGGTAAAGGTACCAAGAAACCATTCATCCGTTGCATCATTGTCCCGCCAGGCATTTGTCAGCTCAAACATACCTATCCAGTTATTCGGTTTTGGCCGGGGTTTCCCCGTTTCCCGGTCTGTTCTGGGCTGCCAGATATACCAGTCATGCTTCGGATTGTCGGGGGAAGATCTCGCTTCAACAAACCAGGGATGCTGGTCTGAAGTATGGTTAATTACCAAATCAAAAATTACTTTCAGGCCTCGCTTGTGAATTTCTTCTATCAGCAAAGTAACATCCTGCATTGTCCCGAATATGCGGTCAATATCGCAATAATCGCTGATATCATAACCGAAATCGTCCATAGGAGACTTGAAAAAGGGAGAAATCCACAGGGCGTCAATGCCAAGCGATACCAGATAGTCAAGTTTTGAAATAATGCCGGGTATATCGCCGATACCGTCATTGCCGGAATCTTTAAAGCTCCGCGGATAAATTTGATAAAAAACGGCTGTCTGCCACCAGGGGATTGTTTTCATGACTGATTCACACTACTCTGCTTAATTTGCTACGGTTACACGGTTGCGGCCGGCCTGTTTGGACGCATACAGGGCCTTGTCCGCCCGTTCAACCAGTTTTTTCGGTGATGTATCCACTTCAGAATTATATTCGGCAACGCCAATAGAAATAGTAAGGCTTAAATGCTGTTCATCATATAAAATATCAAGATTTTCTATTGAAGACCTGATCCGTTCGGCTATTTTTTTCGCTGTCGCAAGTTCCGTTTCGGAAAGCAGGACCACAAATTCTTCCCCGCCGTAACGGGCCGCCATATCCTGGGTCCGGGTATTCTGCTGTATAATGGAAGCAACCATCTGCAGCACAAAATCTCCGCAGGCGTGCCCATAGGTATCATTAAAGCGTTTGAAAAAGTCTATATCAAGCATTAAAACGGAAAGCGGAGAATTCTGGTCGTCGCTTATTTCCAGCTTTTCCGAAAGAACGGCATAAAAATAGTGTTTCAGCTTGAGGTGCGTCATCATGTCCGTTGTGCTCATTTCAAGAAGCGCGGCGTTATTGATGGCAATGGACGCGAGCGCGGCAATATTCAGAATATGCTCTTTATCGTATATCGAATATTCTTCAGAAGTTATCTGCTCTCCAAGCAGAAGAATTCCGTTTATATGGGTCCTGGCCTTTAGGGGAACAACCAGGGAAGGATTTAACGAAATAAGCTCATTAATCGGAGTATCTATCTCAATGGAACTTTTCTTTATTTCATCAATTGAAAAACAGGTATTCTGTTTGCTCAGCAGCTTAACAAAGGAATGGTCTTCGGGGATGGAGTATTCAAAATCATTTGACAGTTCAAACCCGTAATAATTCTGGTTCATCTGAAAGCAGCTTGCGTCAAAACTTTTCCGTGTAAAAATCGCAACGCCCAGGGTTTTCATCTGCCCCATACAGGTATACAGCAACGCATCTATCAGAGTAGAAAAATCAAGGGAAGAATTAAGACTCTTTGAAATTTCCAGCAACTGCTTTAAATCATATATTTGCTTATCAACAGAAGCAGAACTTGTTATTCGCCGTCGCTGTTTACCCATTACAACTATTTCTCCGCTTTTTCCGACATATTAGTGGAAACAGATATGGTGCCAATTATAGCATATTTCTTCATGATTTGCAAAAAGTTTTGGTAAATATCTATTTCTTTCTCCAGCAAAAGAAAGGAATCATTATTTTTTGCTGATTTTGTTATGGTCCTGATGTTCGTTATCATTTCCGGCATTGATTTTTTATTATCATCAAGGATGATCTGGCTGTATTCATATACCTCAGCAAACTGGGTAACAGCCTGCTGGATAAAGGTTTTGGCGTTATAATTCATTGTATCGACCATATTTCTGAGCGGGGCTTCAAAATCCTGTCCCTTTTTCAATTCGCTGAGGTATCCCATCATTATTCTGTAACTGCAGGACTTCCCGTCCTGAAAAAGCTCCTCAAATTCCGCTATTTTATCCATAACAGCCGCGCAGTAATAATAGGCGCTGGAACAGGCCGCCTGCACTGCCCGGTTATTGAAAAACCCTTCAATTATTACCGCTTCTAGAATCTGGCCGAAATGGGGAAGAAAATAATGAATGGTAAAAGTTTTTATTATTTCCATCGGCCGGACCCATTCGAGGGAAAACGGCGTCAGTTCCTGCAAAAGGCTGTTTGTGGATTCATTGTAATATTCGAGCTGCTCAAGGGGCTGTCCGTTAAAAACCGACGCGATAAGAGTCTGCATTTCATTTGCTTCTTTTTCCTTGAGCAGTTTTTTTGAATCACTGTGAAACAGTTCCGTAAGTCTTGTTTTATACTGCTGAATATAATCGGGCTTTATACGCGGCTGGGCCGGAATAAAAGAGGCGTCTTTTTTTGCCAGCCTGATAATGGATAAAACTATATTTTTACTGAATTTGTTCTGGATCTGGCTGTACAGGGCCCGGAAGGTATTTCCTATCTTTCCGGTAATCTCCTCGCTCAGCTGAACATTCTGGCTCTTTGCCTCAAGCAGAGACACGACATTAACTATGGATGTACTCAGGTCGAGATTATCCAGCAGATAATACACATCCATCAGATAGGGAATTACGGTCGAAACCTCTATTGTACGGAAACTGGTTTTATCAAGGTAGCCTGCCTGCGCGGCGGTTTTGAAACCGGGGTCAAAGCAGGAAAAAAAACCGTAAAAATCAAAACGGCAGAAATCGTTAAGTACATCAAGCTTGTCAATTATTCTTTCCGCCTGTTTCATACTGGTTGTATCAAGCGTTTTGAGAAACTGGGTCAGTTTTTTTGCCTGATTCTCAATAACTGTTTCCGGCTTGACCGTTTCGGAAACAACAGCCGCCGACCTTTCGGAAAAATGAAAGGACTTTCGCATTTCCCTCTGTTCTTTTGTCATCGCGAGTTCAAGAATGAAATCGCGGTACCGGTCGGCCATCCGCCGGTCAGGATTTGCTATGGTTTTTCCCAGAATCTCGCTTATTGGCATCAGAAGCTGGTATATCTGATAAACCGCTATCGGAAAGGCGGGCAGGAGAATGCCCTCAGGCCGGTAAATGGGAGGATTTATTGCTTTCAGGGAGGCCTGCATTTGTTTGAGCTGCTGTTTATTTTTATGTTCTGCCGATGAGGAAAAAACAGAGCCGAATATGCCCTGGAAAAATTCCAATACATCGTTTAATAAAGCCATACGTTCCAAGTGTAGTCCCTTGTTATTGAATTTTCAAGGGATTGTTTCATTCTATTTTCATTATTTTCACAGTTTTTCAGCCCCGGAAAACCGCGGAGCAGGGTCCCGTTATTCGGAAAACCCGTATTCGGCAAGAATTTCCCGGTAATCCTGTATGGCCGCGGCTTTTACCAGGGAAGCGCGCATGGCCCCGCCGTTCTGGATTCCCCTGGAATAGGCGCAGAATCTTTTTCTCATCTCCCTGCACGCGGGAATTTCTCCGATAAGGTCCGAAAGACCGAGCAGTTCCTGCCACGCGGCGGTCATACGCTCCTGTGCGGTCACTTCAGAGTAAGACCCTGCCGTCAGAAGGTCCCGGGTCTGGGCAAAAATAAAGGGATTTCCCATTGCCCCGCGCGCGAACATTATGCCGTCACAGCCGGTTTCCTCGAGCATCCGCTTTCCGTCTTCCGGAGAAAAAAGATCGCCGGACCCGAAAACGGGTATGGAGGGGTTTTTTGCATGAACAATTCCGGAAAGTTCCGCAAGAAGGGTCCAGTCTGACTTTCCCTCATATCCCTGGGCCCTTGTCCGGGGATGAAGCGTTATCGCGGAGGCTCCGCCGTCCAGCGCCGCGAAGGCGGCCTGTTTCCAGGTACATTGCGTTTCGTCCCAGCCGGACCGGATTTTCACACTGACTGGAATTCCGCCGGCGGCTTTGACGACAGCCTCCGTAACGGAGAATAATCTTTCAGGATCTCTGGTTAAAGCCGAGCCGGCGCCGGTTTTTACAATCTTCGGAACAGGACAGCCCGCGTTAATGTCGATACACTCTGTCCCTGTTTTTTCGAGTACAATACAGGCGGCTTCAGCCATATAAGCAGGATTGCTTCCGAAAATCTGCACCGCATACTGTTTTTCATTCGGGGCGCGCCGCATTAACAGCTCAGTCTTGCCGGAATTCCGGACAAGGGCTTCCGCGGAAACCATTTCCGTATAGGTAAAGGCCGCTCCGTGCGCAATACAGATAGACCTGAAGGCAGGATCGGAATATCCCGCCACAGGCGCAAGAAAAATATTGCCCGAAAGGGCAATATTTCCTATACGGACGGGATGAAAAAGTTGTGAGGCATTACTCATTCAGGCAAGCGGAAAAAGGTACAGCTGTTTTTCCATAACTGGTCGGCGAGTTCTTCAATGTCCATTTCCAGCATTTCAGCCATAAATTTCACCGTTGACGGAGTATACGCGGGCATATTCCGTTTTCCGCGGAATTCAGCGGGAACCATAAAAGGACTTTCGGATTCCACAAGAATGCGGTCAATCGGCAAAGTGAGGATGGTTTCATGGAGATTACGGGCGTTCCGGTAGGTCAAATTTCCCGCAAAGGAAAACCAGAGGTTCAGATCGAGCGCAATCCGCGCATATTCCGCGTCTTCGGAATAACAATGTAAAACTCCGCCCGCTTCCGGCAATCTTTCTGCAAGAATATCTAATACATCCTTGCCCGCGTCCCGATTATGTATAATAACAGGAACATCTGCTTTATTTGCCAGCTCAAGCTGGGTAATAAACAGTTCAATCTGGGAACGTTTATCGCCGAATTTTCGGTAATAATCGAGGCCTATTTCGCCCAATGCGACAACATTCGGCAGTTTAAGGCCTTCTTCAATAATATGTATCCAGTCCCTGCCGGGATTGGTAACTTCGGAGGGAGACACACCTATAGCGTGATATACAGAAGGTGCGGATTTGAGTGTTGCGTATACAACCTCAAAATCATGCAGACTATTGCATATACTGACAATGCGGTTAACGTGTGCCTGTTTTGCTTCCTGTATAACACGAAGCTGCTCAATAGGGTCTTCATAGATAAGCCCTATGTGAGCGTGAGTATCAAAAACTTGCATGGCTGACATCCGGGTTGAGATTTGTAGCTGCCCTTGGGCAGAGAAAGTATCCTATAAAGGATATGGATATATAATACCATCGAGTTGACGTATCGTCAACAAAAAAAGTATCGTTAGGGATACCGGGTAAAAAGGCGGGTGTAATTACATAATTTTACACTAATTTTATGTTATGAGGCAAGGAAAATTTGACAATATTTTTTCTTCCATGATATACTTTTTAGCAAGTGATATGCTTTAATTGGAGAATTGAAAGTGCCAAAGACCAGGGGCTATAAACGCTTTGAAAATAATATCATTCGTTCAATAGGCCGTTTTTTAAGAGAATTTTTACTTCTATCGGAAATTTTTTCGTTTCAATATTCAGAGGGGACGCTGTAAGCTGACCATTATGGTGGTCCCGCATTCGCAGAAAAAAGTTATTAACTTTCAGGCATCGGTTTTTTCCCTTCTGTTTTTTATTGTCCTTCTGGCAGGCGGAATTTCCGCTTTTTTCTGGTTTTCCCGCCGGGTAATCGTTTCAAACCAGGAAGTCGCCTCCCTGCAGAAGGAATTGAGGGAAACTGTTGCGACGCTTAATAAGCTGCAGGATGAAACAGGGAATCTGCTTAAAGCCGCGCAGAATTTCCAGCCTGCCCTTTCCGGAACCCTGGGACTGCTTGGAATAGATACTTCTTCCGGGACAACCCAGAGCAATACACAGGGCGGAGATCTGGCTTCTCTTTTCAATATAAAGGAAACAGCCTTCGGCACCATGCAGGAAATTGCCGAATTGCAGAGGCTCGCCGGATATCTTGAGAATTCCGTACAGCCCATTGAAGAAATAGGCAAGCTACTTAACTCACAGAACGCTCTTTTCTCGGATATACCAAGCCTCTGGCCTATCAAGGGCGGAATCGGGCATATTTCCATGGCATTCGGACAGAACAAGCACCCCTTTACCGGACAATGGTACATACACAAGGGGGTTGATCTTTCAACATACCGCTCCGGAGATTCGGTCCTTGCCACCGCGGACGGGACTATCGCGACGGTTGCCTATGATCCGAGCTTCGGGAATTATGTGATTATCCGTCACAAACACGGGTTTTACACCCGTTATGCCCACCTCCAGCGGGCGGCTGCTCAAAAGGGAGATTATGTGCGTCAGGGCGACGTTATCGGATATATCGGAAATACCGGAATTTCCACGGGACCCCATCTTCACTATGAAATTCATGTAGGATCCGATGTTGTCGATCCCATGAAGTATATTAACGTTAAATCCATTAACAAATAACAGGGACGATTCCGGGATGGCTTTTGCTTCTTCTGACCCCGTTTCCATCAACACCCTGATCGGACCGGACTCCTTTGTAAAAGGGGAACTGAAAATTTCCGGCTTTGTCCGTATTGACGGGGATATAGACGGCAATCTTGAAACAACAGGGCGGATTATTATAGGCGAAAACGCCCGTATCCGCGGCAATATAAGCTCAAATGTGGTTACCATCGGCGGCATTGTGCAGGGCGATGTTATTGCCCCGGAAGGTGTAACGATTCTGTCAACCGGGCTGGTTTTGGGGACTATTTTAACAAAGCATTTACAGATTGAAGACTCCGTTATTATAAACGGCTATTGTTTTGCCGTTAATGACGAAACAAAATTTGACGCGGCGCTTGCGACATATAAAAACCGGCAGGCGCTGGCCGATTCGGCGCTCAGCATTCCGTCCAACGGAATATACGGAGATCATACATAATGGCCGCGCCGGGCCCTATAGACAGCTCATCTCCCTTTTTTGCTTCAATAGCGGGCCAGGCGGCCATAACCAATAAAAATACCAAGGACGACCGCAAAAAAAAGGTCTCGGAAAATTCCCGGTTTGATAAACTTTTAAAAAAAGAGATTGAAACTTCCGAAAAGCCGGGAACTGAGGCTATTCCTCAGCATCTGGCCCATCTTCCCCCGGAAAAAATCCTGGAAGCGCTTCTGGATGATGTTCATAATTCCGGCGATTTATTAAAAAAAAGTCCTGTTCCGGAAAATATTATCGCCTATAAAAACGCGGTCAGATCCTTTGTCAAATTTGTGGTTGCACGTACGTATGATGTAACGGAAACCATATCCGGAAATAATATCCTGAAAAGAAAAAAATATGTTCAGATCCAGGTTATCGATCAAAAACTTGAACAGCTGGCGGCAGGTATTCTTTCTAACCAGAACCCGCAGCTTAAATTACTGGAAAAAATAGAAGAAATTAACGGACTGTTAGTGGATTTGCTTTCCTAACAGCTGAAAATAAGGCAGGAAAAATGCATTCAGAATTTGAAACAACCGGTATTCCGGATGATGATTTGGAAAATCTTGAAGAACTTGAGCAGCTCGAAGATCTTGAAGCGGAAGCCGCGGAACCGCTCCCGTCAGGAAATTTTGTTTTCCCTGAGCCCCTGTATTATCTGAAACTTGATTATTCAAGCGAAGGCCTGTACGCAACGCATAATACGCTGGAAATCGCAAAAGGTGATCATGTGTTTGTCCAGACCCGTTACGGCAAGGATATTGCCTGTGTGATGGGGAAAGCCCGCGCGCCAATCGGGATCAGGCCGGATGATGTTATTACTATTGAAAGAAAGGCGACGGAGCAGGACCTTTCGCGGGTTAAGGAAAACAGGGAAAAAGAAACCATTGCCTTTAAGTCCTTTAAGGAAAAAGTACTGCAGCATAAGCTTGATATGAAGCTGATCGCGGCGCATTATCTGCTCGATGAACCTAAAATCCTGTTCTTTTTCAGCGCCGAGAACAGAGTGGATTTCAGGGACCTGGTAAAAGACCTTGTGGCTATTTTTAAAATGCGGATAGAATTGCGGCAAATAGGAGTGCGGGACGAATCCCGTATTACCGGCGGACTGGGTGTCTGCGGCAGACCTTATTGCTGCCACGCGGTGACTGATAAACTGCGGCCTGTTTCAATCCGGATGGCAAAAGACCAGAACCTGTCGCTCAATTCCATGAAAATTTCCGGGCAATGCGGCCGTTTGCTATGCTGTCTTGCCTATGAGCATGACTGGTATTGCGACGCCCGCAAAACGCTGCCAAATGAGGGGATATCCCTGCGGTATGATAACTGCAACTTCCGGGTATCGGAAGTTAACCCGCTGACGCGGATAGTTAAACTTAATGGCGAAGACGGCAGAATTCTTGAAATTCCGGCGGACCAGATGAAAAAGACAGACGGAAAATGGAGAATTCAATAGGCTGAACTAATCCGGGCTGGCTTCCTCGTAATCAAAATCCGTGAGAGGGTTTGCCGTTCCGATAAACAGAATTCGTCCGGACCGTTCCCTGACTGAAAGCTCTTCCCCGTTCCAGTGAACTTTTATGGCCTTGCCCTTTGGCTTTGATAACTTATTAATTGTCTCTTCATACTGGCTTTGCTCTCCTTCCGGAAAATTACCGGCGGCAATGAATAAATATCCGTCAAAAACATAGGGGTTTTCCGGGGCCGGGACATTAGCCCTTTTATAAATTGTCTCATACGCCTTATTAAGCTCAATCAGAATGGCCACATCAACATCTTCTTCGCCGATAATTATAACCCAGCCCGGATATTCACTTTCCGAGGGCGCGCTTAACAAAACAGCGGGGGCTGAGTCCTTTTGTTTTGAGAACAATGTAAAAGAACCATCGAGTTTTATCGGTAACCCCGCGAATTCCCAGTAACCGAGCCAGGTTTCCGAAAAATTGGCGGGAAGATAAACCTGCGCCGCGCCCTTTTTCAGAGCTTCTTCCATGGTTTCATAAGCGGATATCCGCAATTCAATCATTTCCAGCAGCTTTTTATCGATTCTGATCCTTGTCCCGGTAATCAGGTCGACATTCGCATCATTTGATTCCATTATTGTATCCCCGAAACGGGTTATGGTGTATATTTTGGGGAAATCGATTCTGTACAAAAGTGTTATATGGGTGAGCACATTAAAGGCGGAATAGGCAAACAGTGACCTTGATGCATTTTTCTGGGCATTTTCATAACTTTTAATCCGCTGTTTTATATCATCCCTGAGCCATTTGTTTGCTGAAATCTTTTCCCTTATTTCCGCATACCGGTCACGGCCGAAAGCGGGGCCGTCTGACAGTTTCAGGTATTCCGAGTGGTATAAGGCCATTTCTTCCATGTCCGCGATATTTATAAAGCGCATAAACTGCGGAAAAACCAGGGGAGATATGCCGTTAGTCAAAAAAAGCGAAAAATTTCTTTGCAGTTTTTCCCGCTTCTGAAGAATGACATACTCGGTTGAAGCTTCCATTATATAGGAAAAAAGCTTGTGCTGTTCGGGGAGAAGATACTCGTTGAGAATCTGTCGGAATTCCTCGGAAACGGAATCAAAAGCACCGTCCGGGATTTCTATTGTGACAAAGAAGTTTTTCGGAGTTCCGTCCCTGCCCGGAATATTTCTTTTGTAATATGTCCACAATTCTGCGGGATACAGTTTTATTCTGCAGGATTCTTCTTTTCTGGAAATTATAAGCTCACAAGAACCTTCCAGAATATTGAAGTTTTCTATCTCGAACTGCCAATTGGGGATTATCGCGTTATTTTCCCACAAAAACCCTTCCAGCCGGATATCAGCGGAAGTTCCCCGCAGGGTTCCGGCGGCGGTATCGGTCGGCTGCGCGGCAAGAAAGTCCGATTCGCTGAAAGTCAGGGGGGCCGGCACAAATATCCATTCAGTCCCGAAAACGGGCTTTGTCCAGTATCCGGTGACGCCGTCCCTGTTTAATCCGGCGACACGCAATTCGCGCGCGGCGTTGCCCATTCCGTTCTGGAGAATGGTAATATGCCTGGTAAGCAAAGCTTTCCCGGTAAGGGGTATTTTTGGCTGGTACAGCCATTCTTCGGAGGGCAAACCCCAGAGGCTGTAATTGGAACGGTAATCAGTACCTTCCAGATCCGATTTATACGGAGTATACGTGTATTTAAAAAACATAGGATCACTGCCTATGGTGTCAAAGTCGGCGAGTCTGGTATACATTTCGCCGGTTTCATTTATAAGAAACATTGTGGAGGCGCTTGCGGAGAGCGCCACGCTTTTGAATGTTCCCCGTTCCGGGCCGATCAGGTTATGGCTGAAATCGCTGGGCAGCCCGGTATCGCCTATGCAGATTTCCTGCCCATCCTCGAGAAGAATATAGGTAGTCGCGATTTCCATGGTCCCGTAATGATGGGCATTGCCGAAAATATCTTCATAGTATCTGACGTGGGAATTCCGTTTTCCCATAGCCCACGCTATATTCGCGGCTGTCCTGTTATTCAGAACGAGCGGCTCTTCATTCGGCCAGCCCTGGGCGTCATACCAGTAATTTTTTTTACGGGTTATAATTTTATCAAAGCAGATCCTGTAAAAACGGCCCGCATCCGATAGGGCGACAAGTTCATCAGCATCCGCCGAAATTTCAACGATTTTCCCGGGCGCGGCAAAATTCCGTCTTTTTTTATTATGGGGCAAGCCTGTTTCCATAAAAAGGGTCCATAAATCAGGACCCGGGACCTCTGCGCCGGGAATCCCCTTATACCAGATATGACCGTCCTGCAAAATATAATAATGATAAGAATTAAATGTCTGTGTCCGGGTTTTTATATATACTTTATCAGGAAAAAACCCGTTAATATTTTCAGATACATATTCTTCATGGGGAAAGTTTTTCAGTTCATAGGTATATAAGCCCCCGCTTTTCATGATGGAGCTGTTTGTTGTACACGCGGCTGAAAAAAGCACCGGGATTATTATGAATAAAATAATCCGCCTCATAGGGGAAATTTGGATTTCAGGTAAATGTGGCATTGTTACTATTATTATAAACAGAAAAATTGGTATAAGCCAACTGAATTCCGGTTTTAGTATGGTTTCCCGGGTTTTAAATAAAAAACAGGCGGAGGAAGTTTATCCGCCGCCTGTTTTATACAACTTTATTATTTTTATGCTACTTTATAAACTGAAAACCATTACGGTCATCGGACTTTCCGGCGACCATTTGTCTTTGGCAAAGCTGCCATAGCGCTCACAGCCGGTAAATCCGGCTTCTTTTGCAAACATTTCCGCTTTTTCAGCTGTGAGCGGAAAGATTTCCGTTCCTTTTTGAAGCACGATTTTTTTCCCGTTTCCCATTTCAAGGGTCGCGTCCAGCTGGAGCATATTGTTTTCCAACGGAGTATATCCCCGCTCAAAACTCACCCTGATGGACCCCTTTGAGGGCAGGGAAAAAGGCTGCCCGGTATTAAACGAGTCAAAATTCATTGTCTGAATAACCAGTTTTCCACCGGGTTTCAGCAATTCCCGCGCATCATAAAAGAATTTCCGTATCAGCGTTTCATTTCCTATATATTCTATAGTGTCATCTATACAACTGATAATATGAAATGAATCCTTTTTAAGATAACGCGCCATATCTATGGTT
Source organism: Brucepastera parasyntrophica (assembly GCF_022376835.1). Lineage (GTDB taxonomy): Bacteria > Spirochaetota > Spirochaetia > Treponematales > Treponemataceae > Brucepastera > Brucepastera parasyntrophica. The sequence goes on along the minus strand of NZ_CP084606.1, from coordinate 1,888,223 downwards.
GACATCTCAAAAAGACGTACTCCGGAATATCCTTTTTGTATTCTGCGCTTTGCGGTTTCTACCATCTCATGGTTGCTATCAATGCAGGTAATATCCATACCGCTGTTTATGAGACGGCCTTCGAGTTTTGCAGTAGCGCAGCCTACGCCAAGATACCTGAGGACCGGAGGGGGTTGTATTACAGAATCTGTTTTCATTTTTTCCTGTAAACCAAGAAAAAACTTAGAAACATCTTCATCCAGAGGAAACAATTCGTCATAATATTCAAGAATTGCCGTGTAAAATTCCTGCATGTTCTGGACGATTGTCAGTGCATTTTGATTTTGAGGCAAATCAAACTTCATAACTTCTCCTTAAATAAAACCGGCCTTTTTTGATATAATGCTCATAATAAATTCAAGAACTGCATAACTACCTACATTCCTGAACCCCATATTATCTTATCGCTATCAATTACAGCGTTTCGAGAAAATATTTGTTGTGTATGGAAAATAAAAATGCTTTTTTGTGTGCTTTGTTAGTTTTTAAATACAAAATTTTCCAATTCAGTTTCAGTAATGGTTAACATGAAATCTTCTAAACTATATTACATAGTTAGGAATATCAAAAGCCGGTTTCAAGTATTTACCAAATACCGTATATACATAAAAACCCGAAAAGGAAATTTTGTTACACTTTTCTTTTAATCCTGTATAATTGCAAAAATTGGCATAATTATTCAAACTCCGGTCAACTTTTTAAGAGTTTTTTCATAAATGCATCCAACTGCTCCGCCGTTTCTGCACTGATAACGTGCTCCATGCGGCAGGCATCCTTTTCTGCAATTTCAGGATCAACGCCTAATATCTCAATCAGAAACTTTTTGAGCATATTATGGCGTGATCTGACTTTTTTTGCTACTTTTAACCCTTCTTCCGTTAATTTTATTGTGCCGTAATGTTCATGTTTTACCAGTCCTGACTCCTTGAGGACATTCAGGGACTTGTTAACACTGGCACGCGATACGCCCAAGGCATTGGCGATATCAATTGACCGGGCAACGCCTGGTTCCGCGGAAAAATCAAGTATAGCTTCCAAATAGTCTTCTTTTGAAGCACTTATTACATCATCCATACGTTTAATAATTATACTCCTTTTTTTTTTCAAAACAACTCTAATTTAGCATACTATCAATTATTTGGAGGATATAAATGCGTCTTGACAAGTTAAAAACCGGGAATTCATACAAAAGTGTGAAAAATTTGCACGGTATTTTGGCCGGAAATCAAAATTCAGGAAAAATCGGCTACTGAAAATAGCCGATTTCCCGAAATTTACTTTCTTTCGCCATATTATAAAGGTATTGATGAACCACATTTTACAGCCTTTATGGCTGTCGGACATGGGATTAAGGCGCGGGTCAATGGTTCAACGGTCCAGAAAAACCGGGTTTTTACCCCTTTACAGGATAAAAATATTATAAAGAGGTACCGTTTAACACCATGATAAAATGCGTGTTTTTCTCCAGCGTACTAAAATGTATACAAAGGGGAGGGAAAATGCGCCTTTTTTATTCGCAGATTGCATGAGCAATCACGTATAACCAATTTCCTTTATGAACACAGGTGAAATCCGCGTTCCCAGAGAAGGAGGACGCCCTCCATACCAACCATTTCTTACAGAACAAAGCTATCTATAAATCCGCCGCCAATGCCATTCGGACAACAACACTTCCCGCAGAAATCCATGTCCGAAAACAGCCGGATTCTCCTGGTGGGTATGATATATTAAAACCGTAGTCCTAAAACAAGCTGTTGAAAACAACAGAAGCCCGGCGCCCGCGGCGAGGCTATACCGCCGTCAATCTTTGGAGCGCACTATAATAAGGAGGCTGATGAATGTACTACTCAACTGTATACCTGTCACCGATAGGGAAAATCACGATAGCGTGTGACGGCCCCGGACAGAACCTTGCGGGTCTATGGATAGAAGGACAAAAGTATCATGGGGATACCATCCCCGAAGCCATGGTGGGACGGGATGATATGCCAATATTCGATACCGCAAAAAAATGGCTGGACAGATATTTTGCCGGAGAGAAGCCTGTTATTTCCGAATTGCCTCTCGCTCCCATCGGCAGCGGATTCCGCCAAGAGGTATGGCAAATTTTGTGTAAAATCCCCTATGGCAAAGTTATCACCTATGGCGGCATCGCAGAAAAAATGGCGGTGAAATTAAAGAAGGAAAACATGTCGAGCCGGGCGGCAGGCGGAGCGGTCGCGCATAATCCAATTTCCATCATCATCCCCTGCCATCGGGTCGTCGGTTCAGACGGCAGCCTGACAGGATATTCCGGGGGAGTCCAAATGAAAGTAAAGCTGCTTGAACTGGAGGGCGCTGATATGTCCCGGTTCTTTGTGCCCGCAAAGGGCACCGCACTGTAAGATAAGGAAGAAAAACGATGGTACTTGTCATTTTCGAGGTCACGGTTAAAGAAGGATGTATGGACGATTACTTAGCCGCCGCCAGCAAGTTGAAAGAAGAACTTGCCCGGGCAAATGGTTTTATCCGCGCCGAGCGGTTTTCCAGCCTTGCCGCCGGACGGAAGCTGTTAAGCCTTTCGGAGTGGGACAACGAAAACGCGGTAACTGAATGGCGCAACCAGTATGAACACCGCCAGGAGCAGAGACAGGGCCGGGACTCCCTGTTTGAAAGTTACACAATTACTGTTGCTTCCGCGCTCCGCACATATACGGATAAAGAACGGCACGAAGCTCCGGCGGACAGCGACGTTCTGTATATCCAATAAACAATTAACAGGGGACCAATGAACTCAGGATAACCGGCGGCCCCTGTTATCCTAAGCCAGGAGGTCTCCGCTGCCGAATGAATTAATACTGCACGCTCTTTTTTGAATATTGATATTGGAAAGTATCAAGTGTGGTGATAAACTCTGTGTCATAGAGCTTGAAGTATAGAGTTTTGCGAGAGGAGCGGTATCAAATGAGTGATTGCCCGGAGTTTCTTAATCTGACAGAGGAAAACCTTTCAGAGCAGCATTTGTGCTGTACCATAAACAGCAAAAAGTTTTCCCAGGGCGTTGAAACCAAAAAAAAATGGTTGTCAGACAGACTTGAGGAAGGTCATGTATTCAGAAAATTAAACGCCCGGGCTACCGTATTTATTGAATATGCGCCCCTTGAAACAGCCTGGGTCCCGGTTACCGGGGATAATTATCTTTATATGTATTGCCTGTGGGTTTTAGGAGACCATAAAGGCAAGGGCTATGGGAAAACATTGATGGAATATTGTATTGCGGATGCCAGACAAAAGAAAAAATCAGGCATCTGTATGCTCAGTTCCGTTAAGCAGAAAAACTGGCTTTCCGACAAGGCCTTTGCCATGAAATACGGTTTTGAAATTGTGGATACTACCCAGGACGGCTACGAATTACTGGCCTTATCATTTGATGGAACAGTCCCGCGTTTCTCGGAGAACGCCAAAAAGCAGAGCATTAAAAGCCAGACGCTGACTATTTATTACGGTTTACAGTGTCCCTATATCCCATACACTGTGGAAACAGTACGGCAGTACTGCGAAGAGAATGCTATTCCTGTGGATTTTATTAAGGTGGATACGCTGAAAAAGGCAAAGGCATTGCCCTGTGTTTTTAACAACTGGGGAGTATTTTACAAGGGTAAATTTGAAACAGTGAATTTGCTGCTTGATATATCATATCTTCAGAGGATTTTGAAAAAGTAATGCTATTTTAACACACAGGATATTTGCCCGTTTTTTTTACAGCCTTTAAGGCTTTCATTTTCCGGTAACCTTTGGTTCCGCGGGTTCTTTTATATAGTATACATCTTTATTCTTTTCCGCCAATTCCGGAAGAGGACATTCGTTTTATGTCCTGTCCGGCACAGGTTCCTATATGCTGGTTTCAGCGCCTGTGCTTCCGGTTGGACATTTGCCGGGTTTTTATAGTCAAATAATTTAAATTATTTGACTATTTCCGATTGGACGTGTTTCTGATATAAAGAATTAGCTAATTCTTTATATCAGAAACGTAACTTAAAGGAGTATAATATACAACAGGAGTATGAATCTGAAAAACCATTTCCGGCATAATCCGGATTTTAAAATCATATTTTTTGTAATTTTTCTCTGTTTTCTTCCTTTTTCAGCGGCTGCCCATCCGCACATGTTTTTTTCCTGTACCGCGGAATTTATATGGGAAGGTGAAAAGCTGAAGGGTGTTTATCAGGAATGGACGCTGGACCAGTTTTTCAGTGCCGATATTATCAGGGCGTATGACAGGGACATGGACGGAAAATTCAATACGGCAGAGAACAGGGACGTGTATAACAATGCGTTTATTAATCTGCGTCATTATTATTTCTATACTTTTATACGGCAGGGAAAAACCCGGACAAGTCCGCCCTCGGTATCCGAATTTACCGCCTCGCAAAAAAACAATCTGCTTGTATACCGGTTTTATGTTGATCTGACCCAATTCGATTCTTCGCAGGAACTGTTTATTGCTGTGTATGACTATACATTCTTTTGTGATATAGCGTATCCGGAAAAGGACCCGATCAGGCTGGTCCATAATTCGAGTATAGTCCATCCGAAATATGAAATTGTCGAAAACAAAAATTTTCCGGTTTATTATAATCCGATCGGAGCCATAGACGATACAACCATTTATTATGAATGGAAACCGGGGCTTCAGACATATTATCCCCGGGAAATAAGAATATATTATGAGAAATAGATTTTTTTTGCCTGGTTTTCCGGCTTTTTTAAAAAAAAAGCCCTGCTTTTTTTAACGCTTCTTATTTTTACAGGAAATTTCCGCATTTTTTCAAATCCCTTTATGGGTAGCGGCCCTGCCCTGCCCGAAACGGAAATCTCTGACGGCGAGATACATCCCGATGACCTGCCGAATGCCGCGCAGCCTTCGCCGGTCAGAGCAGGCGCGCCCAAAAGAGAACTTGTTGTCCGCCAGGCAAAATTAAGGGAGAATCTTGGAAATTTTTTATATTCATGGAAAGAAACGGGATCTTCTTCAGTCTTTTTTGCCATTCTGGGCGTCGCATTTTTATATGGGATATTACACGCGCTCGGCCCCGGGCACCGGAAAACTGTTGTATTTTCCCTATACATAGCGCGGAAGGCCCCTGTATGGGAACCGGCCGTTATTGGGCTGGTGCTCTCCCTGCTGCATGGCGGAACAGCGCTTGTTCTCCTGCTTCTTTTGAGAGGAATTTCGGGCCCTTTGAGCGGGCGGGCCGATAATATTGCAATATACATGGAAGGATTTACCTACCTTTTGCTTATTGTCCTTGCCTGTTATCTGGTAATTCACGCGCTGGTGGATATGATTTCCGCATCCCATAATCATTCCGGAGACAAAAAAAAAGACAGCATGAGCCTTGGAGCATTACTCTTAACCGGAATATATCCGTGTCCGGGCGCGATTCTCGTGCTAATTCTTGCCCTGACGCTTGATGTTGTGAGCGTAGGGGCCGCCGCGGTCCTTGTTATGTCCGTGGGAATGAGTATTCCCATAATTGCGGCCGGGTATCTTGCGTGGTTCGGCCGGACCGGGCTGTTTTACGGCCTGAAAAAAACGAGGTCCTTCTTGGGAGAATTTCCTCGGGAATCGAGCTGCTTGGATATGTAATCCTGCTCGTTTTTTCCGTATATATTGCAATGCCCTTTATCGTAAGTCTTCCCGCCCTGTTTGGAAAATAAATACTGTCATTCCGGTAAATTCGGTGTTACAATACGGATATATCCTTTATTGCAAGGTTCGGCTGTATGGATTATCCCATATTTGATTTACACGGACACAGTGGCAAATGGCAGCAGCATATTATCGATAAAAATATGCTCTGCTCTCTGGCGCAAAAGGAAAATATCCGGAAAGTTCTGATTTCAAGTCTGTCAGGGATGGAAACGCCCGGACATATCCCCGGAGGAATACCATTTTCCGGACAGACACAGGCCGCGCTGGAAACCCTTGAAGAATGCCGGGATACCTCATGTCTGATTCCCGCACTGGTATGCCAGCCGGGACACGCAAAAGCCGATGAACTTGTTCCCCTTCTTGAAAATAATACATTCGCGGCCCTGAAATTTCATCCGTATATGCTGGATGTCGACGCGGACAATGAATTGTATGATCCTTTTATGGAACTTGCGGAACAGTACGGGCTTCCTGCGGTGTTTCATTCCGCGCCCGGAACGTCCGATCCCGCCAAAATCTACCGGCTCGCCCGGCGCCACCCCAAAGTAAAAACCGTATTGTATCATATCAATTTAACCGGTGATATTGATTACGGAATTGAAATAATCAAAACAGCCATGGACCGGCATGACGCGGAATTATACGGCGAAGTTTCCTGGGTTCCCGCGGAATATGTGCTGAAAGCCATAGAAACATGCGGATTTGACCGTATTTTGTTCGGTACGGACCTGCCTCTCGACGGAGAGACCCATTATTCATTTTACTATCCTGTTATCAGGGCTGTTGAATCCAGGTACGGGGAAAAAGCAACAGCCCGTTTTTTGTATGACAATAACCTTGCTTTTATCGGAGAAAAAACATGAATACAGACTTTTCCGGATATGACCCTGTAGACCTTACCGAAGCCTACACTCTGCTGACGCCCGGGCTTCCTATTCTCGTTGCTTCAAAAGGAATGCATTATAATCTCGCGCCTATAGCCTGGAACACGCCGATGGATTACGAACCTGTCAGTAAAATCCTTTTTGTGAGCGACCCCGCGCACCAGACGGCAAAAAATATACACGAAACAATGGAATTTGCCGCCTGCATTCCTTCTTCAGCAAACGACCCGATTATAGAGCAGTGCGGTTCCGTATCTTCTCCCGAGTCCGATAAATTCGAGCAGTTTTCAATCCGGTCTTTTCCCGCCGCAGATATTGATGTGCGGATTCCGGAAGTCTGTTCCGCGTGGATTGAGTGCAGGGTGATCCGCATTATTCAGGAAGGATCCGTTGAAATTTTCATGGGGGAAGCAACCGCGGCCTATAAAAGAAAACAGGAAAATTTCCAGGAATAAAATATATAAAAAGAAAAAGTAAGTGCCTCTTTTTCTTTTCATATATTATTATATAATATAGAAACTATGAAAAAGAAGGATCGGGACTTCTCACACCCCATATTAAAAAGCGCCTGAAACAGCTAGCCGCAATACTGATTATTGCGGGCATTTTTGCGCTTCTCATGTTTTTTAACGCACGCAAAAAAACGGTGGAGGCGGAAGAGGTCCTCCCTCCTGTTAAAATTCTGACTCCGGAATTGGGGTCCATTCAGAAAAATTTCCGCGTTAACGGTTTTCTGGAAAGCGAATCAATGATTACCGTTACCCCGAAAACGCAGGGCCTTATAACAAGGGTTTTTTTTGACACCGGTGATGTGGTCTCAAAAGGCGCCATTATCGCGGAAATTGATCCCGAACCATACCGGCTGCAGCTTGAGCAGGCTGAAGCAGGATATATAGCCATAAAAAATACCTTTGACAGGGTCTCTACACTGTATCAGTCAGGATCCGCCTCAAGGCAGAATTATGATCAGGTAAAAGGCCAGTTTGACGCCGCTAAATCCCAGTATGAACTGGCAAAACTGCAGCTTGAATACACAAGGATTGAATCGCCTATCAGCGGGACTATTCTTGTCCGGCATATCTCCCAGGGGGCAATGGCGGGGCAGACCACTCCGCTGTTTACGGTAGGCAATTTAAACGACGTACAGATACGGGTCCAAATGCCGGAGCAGTATTACGCGCTCTTTTTGAGGCAAAGGGATTCCATCACCATTCAAACCCAGATCCCTGCGCTGGAAAATGCTGTTTATGAGGCGGAACTGAAAACAGTTTCCCCGTATATTTCTCCGGAAACACGGAATTTTGAAGTTATATGTACTATCAGTGACGATAAAAACGAAATCCGCCCCGGAATGTTTACAAAAGTTATTGTCAATCTGGAAAAACGTGATAATGTTTACAGCCTTCCGTATGAATGCCTGGTCGGCGGAACGTCGTTATGGTATCTGGAAGGAGGAAAAGCGAAGATCCTGCCGTATACGGTGATTTTTGAGGGCGACTCCCGTTTCCAGATCAGTGATGAATACGCGGAGTATCTTTTCCTGTATGAAGGACAGCATTTTCTGCGCGACGGTATTCCGGTTACGGTGATACATGAAAATTACTGACTTTTCAATCCGTCATCCCGTAATAATAACAATTCTTCTTGTAGCGCTCGCCGTTTTCGGATTTATTACAGTTTCAGGAATGAGTCAGGAGCTGTTTGCCCAGGTCGATATGCCTACCCTGATTGTCGTTACCGTGTATCCCGGAGCCGGCCCGGATGATGTTGAACGGGAAGTAACGAGGGTTATAGAAAATGAAGTTTCAAACCTGACCGGGATTTCAAAAATTTCTTCACGCTCGATGAATTCCGTTTCAACGGTAAATATCGAATTCGTATGGAATACGGATATAGAGCTGAAAATAGGCGACCTGCGTGAAAAGCTCAATGATGTGGCAAAAAAACTGCCTTCGGGTATTAACGGCGCGCCCCAGATTCTCCGATTCAGTTCGTCAATTCTGCCGGTATATTCCATGTCGGTTGAAAGCGGAATGGACCGCCAATCCCTTGCCGAATTTACGGATGACAGCATTGTCCCCCTGCTTGCCCGGATACCCGGAGTTGCCCAGGTAAATGTTACCGGAAAGGCGGAAATGATTGTTGATATTATTCTCAGAATAGATGATCTGGTTTCACGGGAGGTTTCAATTCTGACCGTGTTCCAGATTCTGCAGGCGAACAATGTTGCGCTGCCCGCCGGGTCTGTTATCTATCAGCAAAACACGCTGAATATCCGTACCAACGGACAATACCAGTCGCTGGATGATATCCGCAATCAGGTTATAGGTTTTAAGGATAATTCCTATATCAGACTTTCCGATGTGGCAGACGTACTGCTGGTTGAGCAGAGGCCCGACCGCTATGTCACTTCGGGAGACCGGGAACTGGTCGTGATTGATATAATCAAACAGCAGGGCGCCGACACCGTCAAATTAATCCGGCAGGTCAGGGCTGTATGCGAAGGGATAAAAAAGACTCGGGCAACGCGGTCAGTTTTACCACAATTAATGATGACAGTTATAATGTCTCGCTCACCATAAATTCTGTCCGGGATTCGGCTCTGCAGGGGGCCCTTCTGGCGATTCTCGTTATCCTCCTTTTTCTGCATAATTTCAGGACAACTCTCATTATCGGTATATCAATTCCCTTTTCAGTTCTCTTTTCCTTTGTTCTGATGAGCATAAAAGGACAGGGGCTGAACCTGATGACTCTGGGCGGCCTGACGGTCGCGATCGGAATGATTGTCGACAATTCCATTGTCGTGCTTGAAAATATACATAAACAGTATCTTCTTTTGGGTGACGCAAAAAAAGCCGCCTCAAAAGGAACGGCGGAAGTCGGCGGCTCGATTGTTGCTTCAACAACGACAACGCTTGTCGTATTCATTCCCATTTTATTTGTCCGGGGGTTTGCCGGAGTAATCCTTTCGGATGTAGCGCTTACCATAGTATGGGCAATTGGGGCGTCAATGATAGTCGCGCTGGTTGTTGTCCCGATGCTCTGCGCCTATCTCCTGAAACCGGACGATAAGAGCAGATATTTGCTGCAGCAGCGCGCAGCGGATACATGGGAACGCGGATACGGAAAAGTCGAAAACTTTTACCGGAAAACGCTTAATCTGGCATTAAAAAACAGGGGCTTTGTATTAACGCTCACCATCCTTTTGCTTGGAATCAGTGTTTTATCCGTACGTTTTCTCGGTTTTGAATTTTTAAGTGAAACGGATATGAATGAGATAAATCTATCCATGGACTTTCCATCAACATATACCATAGAAGACACAAGAAATAAAATGATGGAAATTGACCAGTTTTGCAGGGCGCTGATTCCCGATGAAATTGAAACCTCCGCCTTTTATGCAGGGGTCGGAGATTCCTTTGCCATATCCACAAAACCGAACATAGGATACGCAAGGATCAGGCTGGTTCCGAACCGGCAGAGAAAGCGGACTGTTTTTGAACTTATACCTCTGCTGCGAAGGGAAATAGCCGCGAATATAACCGATATAGACTTTTCAATCGAAAACGGAGGGCTGGCCCAGCTCGTAAATGTAGCGACCGGCGGCGCCGGTTTCCGGCTGGAAGTTTTCGGGTCAAACCTTGATGATATATACCAGTCGGCGCAGGCTATCGCGGCAGTAATGAAACAGGACCCCAGCGTTGAAACGGTTAATCTGAATATCAATTTCAATGAGAGGGAACTTGTTTCAACTCTGAGTACGGACTATATGGGTTCGCTCGGCGTCACCGCACAGGAAGCTGCGATAACTTCCCGCGTCATTTTTAACGGAATTGAAACAGGTATTTTCAGATACAATGATAAAACGTATGACATGGTTCTCCGCTCAACTCTCGCGGGCGAGGAAATAACCGACGATATCCTGAACACCATTACATTACAGTCCCAGACCGGAAACATGATTTCCTACGCGAATTTTTCCGACCTGAGTCTGCAGAATGCGGTAAATGTTATTTCCAAAGAAAACAAAATGAAAACGATTACCGTTACGGCAAGTCTTAACAATCCGGATTTGCGCGGCATCCAGAACAGGGTCCTTCCCCAGATTGAAAAACTCGATTTTCCATTTGGCGTGAACTGGATGGTTGCGGGAAGCGCGGCCTCAATGCAGGAATCATTTTCTTCCCTTTTTTCCATGCTGCTGATAGGGGCTTTCCTGGTATATATGGTAATGGTTATCCAGTTTGAACGCTTTATCCAGCCTCTGATTATCATGGCGTCCATTCCGTTCGCGGCGATAGGTATTGTTGCGGCCCTGATGGCGTTCGGCTCAACGCTTTCAATAGTTTCAATCATGGGAATCATTACGCTCGCGGGGACCGTTGTAAATACGGCCATTGTTCTCATTGACTATACAAATCTGCTCCGCTCGCCCGAATATAACCAGTCGCTGGAAGACGCGGTAGTAAATGGCGGGGTAAGCCGCCTTAAACCGATATTGATGAGTGTTCTGACCACCCTTATAGGACTTTTGCCTATGGCTATCGGTATAGGCGAAGGAAGTGAAATTTACGCTCCGCTCGGACAGGCAATATTCGGGGACTTATTTCATCAACCTTTATTACACTGTATATTATTCCCGTTCTGTATTATAAAATTGAGTCAATGACTTTGAAAAGGCGTAAAAAACCAGAGGCTGTTCAGACATGAAAAAATATGTTTCGGTTCTGATTTTCATAACTGTATTTCTCGCCTGGCCTGTTTCTGTTTTCTGTGAGGAACTGTCCGCGGCCGGAAAAATACTGCCGGACCAGGTTATGCAGTCAATCAGCCGGTATAACGCTTCTGCGGCGGAAGCCCTCTCAAAAAAAGTATACGGAGAAACGCAAAGCGCGGCGGAAACCAATCAGCAGGCGATAAGCATTTATGAGCTGCAGAATATTTCCGGTTTATCCAACGCAGATTTGCAGATACTCCGGTTTGAAAAAAGAGCTGCCGAACAGCAGAAAAAAGCGGCCTTTGGAAATTTTCTGCCGACGATCAAAGGTTCATACGGCCTTGCCTATCTCGCAAATCCGACAACTTTCAATTCCCTTCTGGAAGACCTCGGCGTTGATTTATCGCCGATTACCTTTCCCCCGCCATATGATTTTATTACGATAGATCCGGCGCAGCTTTTTAGTGAGACGGGAGAACCGTATTACTGGATGAACAGTTTTTCCCTTTCCGCGATGCAGCCTGTTTTTACCTGGGGAAAAATCACAAACGGATACCGGATGAGCAAAAAAGCCCTGGACGCAAAGGCTTTGCAGTATGACATGTCCTCACGCCAGATTGAAGCCCAGATTGCGGCCAATTATATCGCATTGCATTATCTGTCCCAGCTGGAAACCGCTCTTGAAATCCAGCAGATAATCGGGTCCCGTCTGGTACACCTGTCGGATGACGGAATGAGGACAGGAATGATGATCGCCGTGGAAGCCGGAAAAACCCGCCTGGAAGTAAAAAAATTGACGTAGCAGTCCAGAAGCTATATGAGGAAAAAAACAAGGTCCTGTTTTCCCTGAGGGAACTGACCGGCTTGCCTGATCTCGCGGTCGAAGATATTGATTTTTCGTGGATACCGGAAAACCCCGGAAACAGACACCTGCCGCCGCCGGGAGAAATCATCGCATATGTACATACGGCGGGCAGGGAACAGCAGCTTTTGACAATTATGGATGAAATTGCCGATCTGCAGTTCCGCATCGCTCGCGGAAGCGCTTTTGCCAATCCTGATATAGGACTTTCCGTGGATGTCAGTTTTACCACACCCTATCTTCCGGGGACATCGGGCTTCGGAAACAACTGGCAGTGGAATGTTACGACCGCAATCGGAATATCATCCACCTTTTTTGACGGCGGGAAATCATACCGGGAAATGAAAATCCAAAAAGAAAAGCAGAATATCTCCCGCGCCGAGCACCGGAAAAAAATGGAAGAAATAGACCGGACCATTTATTCCCTGCATAATTCCCTTATAACATTGTGCGCGGAACTCGAATTTTCGGACCTGCAGCTGGCCCATACCCTGCAGGAAATCGAACAGAAAAAAAATGAATGGGAAACCGGGTATACAGGCGAAACGGAATATTTAATGAAACAGCTTGATTATTATTCCGCGCTTACCGGAAATATTCAGCAGCAGATATCTTTTTATGCAAATTACTGTTCCCTTCTCTACCTAAGCGGAAAAAACATTCTCGATCAATTAACCGGCATACCAGAAATGTAGCCGATCTTATACTGAAATCCGGTATCATTCCGCATTTTTTGCCCCTGAAACCGCCTTTTTTCCGGGCCGCGGAATTTTTAAAAATAATGCAACCATTTTAACTTCTGTTTGTCCCTTATAATATAGGACATTCCTATAATGATTTTCAGAATTTACAGGGAAATTTATGAATATAAGAAACCGGCATATAAGTATTTGGGGAGACTCTATTCTTAAAGGAGTCGTCCTGGACGACGCAACCACCAGATATTGCGTTCTTGAAAATAACTGCGTATCCAGGTTTGCGCAGGAAACAGGCGCCAGCATTTCAAATCACGCCTGCTTCGGCATGACAACAGGAAAAGCATACGAACGTATCCGGAAATCAATAGAAAGAAACCCGCCGTCAAAAGATGATATTGTATTGATCGAATACGGGGGCAATGACTGCGATTACAAGTGGTCAGAAATCGCCGAAAACCCGGAAGCGCACCATGAGCCGAAAACCCCCATTCACAGATTTATCGGACAGCTCCAGGGAATTATAGATATATTCAAATCCTTTTCCATCTCGCCGATCCTTATGTCGCTTCCTCCGCTTGAACCATTCAGATATTTTGAATGGCTTTCCCGGGGCCTGAATAAAGAGAATATTATGAAATGGCTGAATGATATCAATAAAATTTACCGCTGGCAGGAAGCCTATAATGATATTGTTACCGATACCGCGATAAAAAACGATCTCCGTCTCATAAACGTAAGAAGGAATTTTCTTGTTTCCGATCATTATACTTCAAAAATCTGTTCCGACGGGATTCATCCGAACCAGGCCGGACATGAAAGTATTTTCAATTCCTGCCTGTCCTATCTTCAAAGCGTTTAATGCATGAATTACAGGACGCTGCACGCATCCATACTCCGTGAAACAACGTTCACCTTTGCCCGCTCCGGCGGGCCGGGCGGACAGAATGTAAACAAGGTCAATACAAAGGTTTTTGCTTCCGTTAATATCCAGAATCTGGCCGGCCTTTCCGGTGAAGAAAAACAGTGGATTATTTCCCGTCTCGCGAATAAAATCCATGACGAGTCTGTTTTATCCGTTTCCTCGGAAAAAGAACGGTCCCAGCTGCGTAACAGGGAAATAGCTTTGGCTCAGCTGGAAAAAATAATAATCCAGGCCGGCAGAAAGCCGAAAAAAAGGCTGCCGACGAAGCCCGGAAAAAAAGCGGTTATGGAACGTCTTCAGACAAAAAAACGCCATTCCGAGGTAAAAAAGGGGCGGGGGCGTTTTACGGGCGATGAGGAATAAATTCCTGTTCCTGAAAAGCAGCTTTCATTATTGTTTGCTATACATGTGCATTCATATATTTTATTGTCCAGGGACAGAATATCATACATTTCATACAGGTCGTGCAGTTATATACATCCAGCATTTCCTCCCTTTGAAGGGAAGGATTCCATTCGCGGCCTCTTAATACCCCGGGGCCGCAAACATCCGCACAGACACAGCAGTTTCCGCATTTTGCTTTTTTGTATGTATATGCTGTTATTTCCAGCGTGGCATCGGTTAAAACAACCCCCAGGCAGAGGCCGCTTCCATATTCGTCAGTGACTAACAGATTGTTTTTCCCTATCCATCCTATCCCGGCCAGTACGGCTATTGTTTTATGCGGCAGCGGGGTCAAGCCATAAACACCGTCAAAAAACCTGTTTCAATCTGGTTTTTATCGGAATGGGAGTACGCGCTGAATCCTTCATGCTTAAAAAAATCCGATAGTGAATCGGATACCCGGTCTGTTTTGAGTTCGGTCAAATACAATTCATCATCCGAAAAGTCCGGGCTATTATGTATTTTTTCCTGCACATAATCCGGGCAGCCGGTTACTTTCCGGATATACTGAGGGCTTAATGGTATAGTAAAGATAACAGCCCGGGAAAATCCTTTATTCTGTTCTTCCGGCAAACCGCTGATATCGGTAAAATAAACAGACGCCGCTCCGTTTGCTTTCAGACAGGAGGTGATGCTTTCTTCAAGGTTCATGCAAATCTCTTTCCCAAAATTGGTTTCCGGATGGATTTTCCCCTGATTCATTATTTTACGCAAGACCAGTATAAACACGCGGGAAGTATATTTTACATATTTCCCGCCGCATAAACTGAAAAGGCATGTTATTTTTCTGTCTTACCGCGAAAAGGCTGCTTTAAGCACGACCCCGTGTCTGAATAAATACGGAAATGCCTGCGGCGATATTTCAGTCAGTGAGGGCTGGCCGCCGCCGAATGTCACCATGGCCCGGCCCGAAATATTATATCCGACCCCTATTCCAAGCATGGAATTCAGTATTTTTTTGACCAGCCGAGACCGACTGTTAAATCATACTGCACGCCGGCCAGAAACAGATTCGTCGAGGTTATGGTTTTCCCCGGATTTGCCTCATTCAGCCGTCGGACACCTTCATCGGTCAAATGCAGCGGACTTCCGAAAAAAGTATCCTGGGTATATATCCAGAGAAAAAATCCTTCACGCCTTGTCAGGATCTGCCAGTTAAGCGTTTCAAAACCAATAATAAGACCATACGAATGAAATGCGATACTGTCTTCATAAGCGGGATAGGCCCACCGGTCTTTTGCAAGCGCCTGAAATTCCAGAGGCATTTCGTATCTCGCATATGACAAACCAAAGTACCGGCCGAGGTTATACACCCCTTCAGATTCATTATCTTTAATCCACCACATGGGAATAAGCAAATCGATACTTAAATACTTTGTATCCACACGCGCGTCATCAGGCTGTCCGAGGATATTGGCCCGGTCCCAATGGGCGTCTCCGGTAACCTTTCCTCCCGATACCCTGATAGCGATATTTTTATATCCTATTCTGCCGAGAAAACTGTACAGGTTTCCGATAAAGTTATTATCAAGATCAAGACTCAATCCAATATTGATTCCCGATTTATGCCAGAGTTCGCCTTCATAAGTTGTAAAACTGTTCGGGTCCAGCTCATAAATCAGACCGTCCTTATCAGAGAAATATTCGTAGGAGTTATCCGTATAATGGCGAACCCATTGGCCTGAATGCCAAAAGGCATATGGCTGAAAGGAAATTCCGATAAGGCCCTTTAACGAGGCCTGTTTTGACGGGGCGCCTGTTTTTTCAGCTGTTACTGCTTCATCCGCTGTCTGGGAAAATATATTAAGACTGACAATGAAAAAAAATGCGATTATAAAAATTGTTGGTTTATGCATAAAACCCGCCTTTTCATAACGGTCACTGGTTTATGACAGTTTGAATAACTATGCCCGGCTTTCTCTTGCTATTCTGACTCCGCCGTCCGCACGGAATATATACTTTATTATTTACCATTTTATTTTACCACACCTATTCGCTTTTTTCAGTATTATTTCCGTAAATAATTGGTTAATCCTGCCTTTAGGCATATAAAAACACAGAGAATTTGGGGAACGTTATCCGGACGCGGGACGGGCGTTTATTTTTTTCCAATTAGTATTATATCCTTGGTTATTTCTCCGTCCGGTTCCGTATAATCCAGAATAAATTCTTTTATTACCATTATGCCGTTTTTACGCAATAGTTCTGTTACTTCTGTTTTGGTATGATAATACAGGTAAAAATCATTATTTCCGCCGAATGATGTTTTTTCAAATCCTTCATTTTTTCCTTCCATAAAACTTACATATATATGACCGTCGTCCGCTAATAAGGAAACACTGTTTTCAATGCATTCCCTGACTTCTTCTTTTTTTAAATAGGGTATCCCGAATCCGATAACTACTGCATTAAATCTTTTTCCCGGCTGAAACCGTATTATCGAGTCTTCAATAAAAGTACCGCCGGGTATATTTTCCCGGGCGAGCCTCAGCATTTCCGACGACAGGTCCACGCCCGTAATATGTACCTTTATTCTTTCGGCAATATATTTGCTTATCTGGCCGGGACCGCAGGCGAGATCAAGGATGTCATCATTTTTATTTATTTTTGATATAAGATAATCATATGTAGAATTATAATTGTTCAGCGTTCCGATTTTTTTCATAAAATCTTCCGCTGTTTTATTGTATGATTCAATTGTTCTTATCTGGTTTTCATTCATAAACAGATTCCTGTCTTATTCTCCGGTTAATTATTTGCCAGGTTTTTTACCGCTATAAGCAGCAAGGGGAAATACATACTTCCCAGTAAGATTCTCTGCCATAACCCGGTCTTTCCTATTATGGTCCCCTTAAAAGATTCTTTTTCCGACATAACAAATACTGCAAAAAACAGTATGCCTGCCGCAAAAAAATTAATGAGATAACTCCGGTCAAAAGAGACTGCCTCTTTATGCTTATTAATCCGATTATCAGGGGCATAAAGGCCAATGCCATAAAACCTGTTCCGGCGCTTATCCCATGAATTTTTTCCGGCAGGCTTTCAAGTTCCTTTGTTTCATTTACGCTGAATATGCCGGAAAGAATACATCCCCCGATGCCGTACATAATACATATAACCGCTCCGGCCGCGGCCAGAATTCCGGACGTTTCATAATAGGTTTTATAAAACAGGATTCCTGAAAGGATCATCAATACGCCAAGGATAACCAGCCAGATATTATAAATAATACGGACAGGGCTTTTTACACAGCCCAATACACTCATGCTCATTTCCATATGACTGTATCCCGGATAAAACAATGCGAGAAAAAATGCCGCGAGAAAATCTACCACGACCGCTATTATCAGTAATGTCCACATGTATTTCACCTCTTATACGCCGGAATAAATTGTAACAACTATTTCCGCGCCGGGAAAGAAAACCTAATCGGAGTCTCTGCCTTCAAGATAATGCTTGCTCTTCAGATATTCCTCCCTGTTGAATTCCTGGATTTCAGGGGTTCCGCTGTATTTGGCGTTGTACATGGCAAAGTCGGCGTAATTGAGCCAGTCGCTTATTTTTGTCGTATCTTCAGGATACCAGGAAAGTCCGCCGGATGCGCTTATCGGATGTGAGGTGCCGTCGGGCATTTTAAGATACATATGCAGAATATTTTTAAAGACCTTATCAATTATGGTATGGATCTGTTCCTTGGTATCAAAATTCATAAAAACAACAAAGAACTCGTCACCGGAGCGGCGGACAATAGTCGCGTTATACTTTTCAAATTCCCTCAGCCCGTCCGCAAAGGCGACAATATATTTATCGCCTATCTCATGTCCGTAAGTATCATTAACATGTTTGAGATTATCCAGATCAAACATCAGCAAAGCGGAGACCTTAGTAACATCAATAGCGGGGAAAAAAACATCATCAATAAAATTCCGGAAACCTCTTCTGTTGTATATGCAGGTCAGCTGGTCATAATCCCTTTCATACGTGATCTTCTGCTTTTCTTCCATTTCATTCGTAATATCAGTAACAGTCCCGTATGTCCGGAGACCTTCTTTTAAATCAACCAGCTGGAGCCACCTTGACGCCGTCCCCTGCCCGTCCGGAATTTTATAAATCTTCTTGTTGTCGTCCGCTGAAAAAATATGCCCTTCTATTTTTTCAAGATGATTCAGGAAATCCTGTTTCGCTACCTGCCCGCTGTTATCGGTCTGGATACTGCTATCCAGGATACGGTATAAATTTGAACTGCATTGGACGGTCCCGCTCCTGTCGTCCATCATGAAAACGGCTATGGGAATTTTTGTCATGCTTATTACATTGGAAAAAACGGACGCACAATCCGCAACGGCATGGCTTAAATCCTCTATTGACTGGCTGAGTTCATCAATTTCCGCAATATCTGTCCGCTGTAAAACCACGGACCCGTACGGATCAATATGATTAAGATTGTTGACAACCGATTTAATCGGATCAGTAATTTTCCTGCTGGCAAAGGCAATAACAAATAAACCCCACACAAGACAGATGGCGGCAACAATATAAACAGCCAGCTGCATCCGGTCAGAAAATGCCAGTAAATCTTTTTCAGCGTCAAGACCAATCAGGACCCATTGCCGGCCGGCATAGGGCGTATCGGAAGCATACAGGGAAAGGGGCTGAATACTCCCGAAATAAACGCCCAGGCCGGTGTCAAAGGAAAACACATTTTCATCAACCTGTTTTCTTTCACCGAACACATTCCGGATACTCTCAGCGGTATCATCATTTGAAAGGGTATTCGCGCAAACGATTTCTATTTCAGACAGCGCCGCGTCGGTCAGGGCAAGAATATATAATTCCTTTTTATCTGTTTCCGTTTCCGAATAATTCAAATCCGGCAGGAGCGCGGTTACGGCAATATCCACGCCAAGTACTCCAAACACATATCCGTCCGTATGAATGAGCGGAACGGAATATGTTATCACGGGGTATCATCTCCGGAAATCAGAAAAGGCGGAGACCAGTAGCCGAGCCTGAAAAGACTGCTGTCCTGGTTCAGCAAAGCGGCGTTAAGCGGTTTATAATAAAAAAACTCGTCGGGTGTTTTTCCTCCTGCCGGAAATTCAAAAACCGTTTTCCGGTACAAAGCGGGATACGGATTGAATTCTTTCAGCAGTCCGGATATTCCTCTTTCGGGAAACCATCCGGCGCCGGCATTGACGGGATCGGAGGAACCAAAGTCCCTGATATATATGCCGGGGAAGGCGGTAACGGATTCTTTTTCCGGAGGACTTTTTCCGTTTAAAATGCAGAACGCGCCTGTTACATCATTTTTCCGCAAAAGATACATAACCGCTGGAGTAATTCTGGAAATGATACTGTCAACAAGCCTGTCATTAACTGCCATATCCGGAATGACCGCGTCCTGCTCCGCCAGAACGGCGTCAACCTGGCGGCTGATCAGAATAACTCCATCCTCAAGATTTCCCCACCGGTCTGACATTTCATTTTCAAGGTGCTGACTTCTGTTTTTGACCCGCCCGGTCAGTATATCAAAAGAATTTTTTTTCGCCTGGGGCAAAATAAAACCGTATAATAATACCACCGAAAAAAGAACTATCTGGAAAAATATTACAACAAGCAGGGCCATAATAATTTGAAAAAGATGCTCTTTTTCCTGTCAGCTTTGTCTTTCAAAGAAGCCTCGGTACCGGTATAGTTTAACGCGGACCGGAGGCCGCTTTCCCGGATATCCGGTATAATAGCATAATTCAAATAGTTTTTTCAAACCGCCGGCTGTATACGGCGGCGGGTCCGGGACCTTTTTTATCCGGAAATATGGTCCTTTTTTTCCATCATTTCCAGATATACCTTTTCCGAAATGGGATAAGCAAACAGAAGTATAATGCCGCACAGCAATACCGCGGCCGGGACCGGACCGAAAAACAGCCGGATAACCTGTATTGTTTCAGGCCCCTGCGGGACATCGGCAATGTATCCGCTGAAACCGAGAAAAAGTCCGGAAAGGCCTATGGATACCGCCTGCCCGCATTTCGAGAGAAAGGTCCAGAAACCATAGTAAACGCCCTCTTTTCTGATCCCTGAAGTAACCGTGTCCCATTCTATCGCGTCCGCAAGCATAGACCAGGGGACCGCATAAGTAAAGCCAAGGCCGATCCCCGCGAAAGGAATGGCGGCAAAAAAGAAAGTGCTGCCCAGCCTGTGCGCAAAAAAATACATTACCAGACAGGTAAGCGCGAGGACCCCGAAGCCGGTCTGATAGGTAAGCCTTTTTCCGAACCTTTTGAGAAAACCAGCGAAACAGGTATAAATATCATTGAAATAACTAGCATGACAATCATGGCTATCCCGGCTTTGTTTTCTTCGTTATAAATATATTTAAAATAATATACCAGAAAAGTCTGCAGAAAATTGAGGGCAAGAATATTAAATGTATAGCCCAGCAGAATTACAATATAGGCCCTGTTTTTAAAAATCGGAAAAAAGCTTTTAAAAAACCCCTTGCCGCGGCCGGACTCCTCCGGGCAGGCCGGTTCTTTTACCGAAAAAAAGGTTATGAGTATGGTAAAAGCCATAATAAAGCCGAGAACCAGTCCCGCGGCGGAATAGCCCCGCGAAGGGTCACGGAAGGCCTGAACAATGGGCTGGACAGCTCCCGCGCCAATAATCGTTCCGCAGAGAGCAAAACCGAACCGGTAACCGTTCAGGACGGTCCGTTCATTGTAATCCCTGGTCAATTCAGGCGTCAGGGAAGAGTAGGGAATATTTACCACGGTATACACGGTATTCAGAAGGCACAGGGAAATACCAGCCCAGACAGCGAGACTGGTCTGGCTTTCAAAACCGGGTTTTGAAAAAAACTGCCACATGGCGAGCCCGAGCGGAACCGCGCCGAACAGCAGATAGGGCCGGCGCCGGCCCCACCGGGACTTTGTCCTGTCGGAGATATACCCCATGGCAGGATCGGTCACCGCGTCCCAGAGTTTACCGATCATTATAACAAAGCCGGCCAGAGCGGGCGCAATCATCACAATATCGGTCAGATAATGAAGCGCCCAGAATCCCATCACGGTAAAAAAGAGATTTCCGCCTAAATCTCCTACACCGAAACCCAGTTTGACGCGTAACGGCAGCTTCGAAGAATCCATTGAACTCCTCCGTTACAGTATTATACCAACACCTTTCCTGTTTTGTATATTTTTATTTACGGGAATCTTTTCCGGTTCCAGGATTGTTTTTTTATGGAAAAATTATTACACTTAAGTTATTGCAGTATAAAAAATGCAGGAGCAGAGAGGGTTATAAGCGACAGTTGGTTTCTTAAAGAAACAAATTGCCTTTCAGGACCATCCAAACCGGGAGTAGCGCAGCCCGGCCCTTCATAAAAGATATTTTGCCGCAGCCGGAGTTTATACAGAAAAAACCATGCAAGATAATCATCCAGTATATGACGCAGTCAGCAGATTCACAAACAATAGGGGATCATCGACCCTGACAAGAGGCCGCCTGGACATACTGACATTTGACATGCCGCAATTCGGAGACAACAGAAAACGTAAAGTCAGGGTATGGCTTCCGGATAATTACAGACAGGAAGACACCGGAACAAAATATCCGGTGATGTACATGCATGACGCGCAGAATCTGTTTGACGCATATACTTCCTTCATGGGCGAATGGGAGGTGGATGAGTCCCTGGGAAAAATGATGGACGCGGGATACAGCGGAGCTATCGTGGTAGGCATAGATAACGGCGAGAGTCTCCGGTTTAATGAATTGTCTCCGCCCTGGGAAAGAAATTCCATGGGCGCTACCTATATCGGAGATCCCGCGGGAAATAAATACGCGTCTTTTATTATCGAAACGGTCAAGCCGTATATTGACGGACATTATAATACAAAAAGCGAAGCCCGCTTTACGGGAATCGGGGGAGTTCAATGGGCGGGGTTATGTCGCTGTATATGGCGCTGAGCCGCCCTGACCTGTTCGGCTACGCAATGATTTTTTCTCCGGCCCTCCATCTGTTTACGGACAAAGCCATGGATACTTTTATCAGGGAAAAACTGGCGCAGGCCCTTCCATCCTATCCGAGATTCTTCCTCTATTCAGGAGGGACCTATAACTGGCCGGAGGCCTATGTTCCCTACAATGAAACCCTGATAAAAAACTTTCCGGAAAAAATGTACGAAGCGCTTGCCTCCCACGGATATCCTGAAACACATATCAGAGTGCATGTAGATAAATCAAAAGAACATTCCGAATCGGCCTGGGCTGAATATTTTCCGATAGCTTATTCCTGGCTGATCGCGGACAGCCATAATCCGGCGTAAAATATCCCCCTGCAGCGAATAAAAAAACGCACCCGGCGGGGGTGCGTTTATATTAACAGGCGCGGAAAAGTTATTCTTCTTTTTTGCTGCCGCTGTCGTCGGCTTCTTTCGCCTCATCCGTTTCGCCGCTGCCCCTTGTTTCAAGGATAACCGTCGCTTCGGATTTCCAGTCCCAGATAATGCTGGCGATTCCGCCCAGAATAATAATGATTCCGGCTATGCGCACCAGAACGGTTCCGACTTTTGCCGGCATGGCAAAGAGCAGAATGGCGAGGACAATCGAAACAACCACTTCGCCGATATACAGATTGACCGGCATTCCGGCGGCCCGCAGCTTTATTGTTCCGTATATCTCGATACCCGCGGAAATGATGAGCTCAATAGCCAGGATATAGGCCATAATAACCCACAGGGTCCCGGCAAGAATAAGAGGAAGGAAAACGGCGGCAAGCCCGACCGCAATGCTCAGAATTGCCCGGATGGTAAAGGCCCTTTTAAAACTCTCATCGGCAATCAGATTTCGGACCGACAGAAGATTCAGAATACCATTTACTATAGCGGCGACACCGATAACAATAACGGCAACCTTGATAAAGCCTTCGGGTACAAAGGCCATCATGAGGCCCAATACAATAAAAAGAATCCCTATCAGGGTATATGTTCTTTTCATTTTTATTCTCTCCTTATTCTCCAATTATTTTTACCAGCACCCGCTTTCTGCGGGCGCCGTCAAATTCACCGTAAAATATCTGTTCCCAGGGGCCGAAATGCAGTTGGCCTCCGGTTATGGCGACTACCGCTTCCCGCCCCATAATCTGGCGTTTCATATGGGCATCGGCGTTTTCCTCCCCCACATTATGCCTGTATCCCGATACGGGTTCGTGCGGCGCAAGTTTTTCGAGCCATACATCAAAATCATGATGAAGACCGCTCTCGTCATCATTGATGAAAATACTTGAAGTTATATGCATGGCATTAACCAGGCACAGCCCTTCCATAACGCCCGATTCGGCAACCAGTTCTTCCACCACGGGAGTAATGTTGATAAACTCCCGCCTTTTTTTTGTATTGAACCACAATTCCCGGGTGAGACTTTTCATAATATAAATATACACCACAGAAGGAAAAAAGGAAACGAAAAAAAACGGGAGGGCAGGACCAGCCGTCCCGGCGCCCGTAACAGCCTGATTTTTTCTTGCCAATATATAATTAAATGATTATAATTATATTAGCTTAACTATTTAAGGATAATTCCGTGACGCTGTCTGACTCCGTAAATGAATTTTATTTTTGCCTTGTCCTGAAAAATCTCCGGTCCATGAACAGAGACAGAACCTCAGGAGGCCTGACCTACAACAGTTTTTTGTATCTGGAAGTTATCAGGCACAATAAAAACTGCACGCCCAGCTATCTTGCCGAAACGCTCCGGGTAGCGCGCCCGGCTGTAACAGTAAAAATAAATGAACTCGCCGCAAAAGGCCTGGTAATCAAAACGCAGGGGGTTTCGGATAAGCGGGTCTGCTTTCTGAAAATAAGCCCCAAAGCAGCCAGAATATGCAAAAGCTTTGACGCTTCACTGGCGGGCGCAATAAAGGAAGTCCGGAAGAAGTTCGGCAAAGAAGAAATAAACGCCTGCATCAATATGCTGGACATTATAATAAATTACCGCGAAGAAATATAAATCCGGACCGGTCCCGGTAAACAGTCGGTCCTGAAACCGGCGGGACAGCGGCACCAGGGCCACCAGCTTTTACCCCCCAGATTGAAACATTGCGCCTGCTGTATAAGCAGGCGCAACCCGTACTATATAATCCGAAAGACAGAATTCCTGCATACGCATACTCCCACGCAGATTTTCCGCGGCAGAAAACCAGCCGGAGATATATTTTAAACGCAACTTTCCGCCCGGATCTGAAACGGCCCTGTATTCTCCGCCGCGCCGGTTTTTAAGGGTTCCGGGTCCGGTTACAATGGCTCCGGCCGGAAGGAATCTTCCTGAACACAGGGAAGCAGCGAGAAACAAATTCACCCTGGCTGTTTTACCGGAAAGAACTTTTCCATTTCGGGATATTTCCCGGAATACGTTTTCGGAAGCTGGTAATTCCGCTTTTTTATAAAATATTCCGGGAAAACTGTTTTTCCGGAATATCCCGCCGGGCGGCTGCGGAACAGTTTTTTGCCGGTTCCACAGGCAGGATATCTTTCCGGAAAATGTTTCACGTGGCTGGACAAGAACTGTTCCATGGCCTTTATATTTTCTTTCTGACAGCAGTACAGGACAAATCCCGGGCAAAAAAGCCGGAACAAAAAGGATTAATCCGCCGGGAACTGATTTAACGGCTGTTTGTCCGGAATAAACCCGGACATATACGGGCGGCACATGAGTGCGCGGCAAATACTTTTGAGCATTGCGCAGCCTTTTCTTCAGGGAAGAATACGGCAGGGGAGGGTGCCGGAAAATGGAAAAACGGCTTTTTCCGTCCTGAAAACCGTGTCCGGCGCCGGACCTTTTATGGCATAAAAAAGCTGCCGGATTTTCATCCGGCAGCCCGCCTGACAGGAACCGCATCCCCCTGCGGTCAGTGTTTCACGTGAAACAATATCTGGACTTTTTGGTTGTCACGAGGGTCGCCGCATATACCCTGGAAAGGCTGTATAAAAGAATGTCGGTGTAATTGGCCCGTATCCGTTTCTTTTTCAGTCTGGCCTGCAGATCAGCCGCGTATTTAAGCACTCTGACATCCGGGTGCAGAATCCGGACAGTCAGCAAAAACTGCTCCGCCAGCACCCGGTTATCGGCGGCCGCGTCCGATATATTGGCCGCGTAAAACAGCTCCTGTACCGTGACGGATGATACGCATATCTGTTCCGCGCTATCGGCGTACAGCTGTATGGCTTTTTTATTTCCGCCCAGAAGCGACAGGCAGACGTCCGTATCAAAAATGATCATTTCGGGCCCCGGGAGCGCCGCCGTCACGGCCCGCGTATACTTCGGAGATAATCCCGTCAAGCGGGCGGACACCCTTCCATCCGCCGCTTAACTCATTCCATATCTTTTCCCTTCCTGCCGGTGACAGAAGCCCGGCGGGGTCTTCTGTTTCTTTAGAAGAATGGGAAACCAGACCTTCCTCAATTACTATGAGCAGTTCGCTGTTGAGACTTCTCCGTTCGCGTTCGGCGCATATTCTGACGCGTTTGAGGATTTCTTCAGGAATGTTACGGACAGTAAGATTAACCATTTTATAACCGCTATGATTATATTATAGTTACATCAACATGGTTTCGTCAATCGATGGGAATGGATGAACAGATGAATTTGCCTGAAATAACGCGAAAACGCGGAGATGGCGGATAGATGAATGTTCCGGGCGGAAGAGGAGACTGAGGACCTGCGCGGGGAAGGCGAGTGTCAGGCATAATAACACCGGAGACCAGCTTCCGTGCAGGGGAAAATATAGAAGGGAAAGTGGGCTTTAACCGGAAGAAAAAGTTTTCATGGCAGCTTTGTAAGCCTCATATAACATCCAGGCCTGGAGAATAAAAAATTTATTGTCCGGACCTGAATATTGTTAAAAAAAGTTGTGGGGGAAAAGGCGTAGTATAGTGGAAGGAAAGGATGCATTTGTGCGGATATATGACGTTAGGCGTCATTTAGAAAATACTGTTACATTAATACTTTTGATATAGAGTATTTGTATGATAGCTGAACAAATAATGGATACCTTAAAAGAGATTATTGAAACCAATAAAACTGAAGGAAATGTATATAATGTTTTCTTTCATGCTGATAAAGCCATTCGAAATAAAGAAGTAATTGTCGAAAGTAGTCCCAATATTAATCAAGAAATAAATCAAAGAACAGCAACTTCCATATTTTGGGGTCTGTATTTTCGTAAAAATGAATCAGAAAAAATATGTCTTACATTTGGACATAGATATTTAGATACATATCAACAAAACAGTTGTGTTCACTATACAATGTTGATGCACGAATATAGGCATTTATATGATTATTATTCAAATCCCGAAACATTTTTTAAATCAAATGAAAAAGAGCGATTCCATTTTGAATTAAAAGCAAGGAAAATTGAAGTAGATATTGGTCTTATTTTTTACCAAAGCAAATTATGGGTATTTAAAGAATTTAAACAAAAAAATGAATTTTACCCCCTGTTTGGGTGGTGACATTTTATAAAATTATATTAATAAATATAGCTGGTTTTAATAGCGGGACAAAATGCCAAAAGGAGCATTTTATGAAAAAGACTTTATTGGTAGCTGCGTTAGCGGTAATGGTATTGGCGAAAGCGGTACAGGCGCAGGCGGTGGACATTGATCAGCTGGTAAAGGATTTTCAGGCCGGAAATATCACTATGGAAGAATATATAAAAGGAATCCAGGAGCATACCGCGGAATTTCAGCGGCAGCAGCTTCAAGGCGCCCTTGATGAAGCAAAACAAAACCAGACTGCCATCGATGCCTCTGACGCCAGCGTCTTCCCCAGCGACAGGTTTGTCCAGCTCCACGACGAACTCTATACACTCGCCGCTGCCCGCAATGACGGCAGAATGAACACAGCTGACTATGAAACCAGGGCAAAGCCGCTATCCGATGAAATAGAACGAATCATAAACAACGACGGCCGACCGATGTCCCAGGCAAACGGCGCCAGATACCTCGAAGCCGGGGAAGCTGTGAGGAAACTCTGGCCCGGACAACAGCCGGGCTGGCCCCCCGCAGAAGGAAGGAACAGCATAAGGGAAGTCTGTGACCTTGGCCCTTTTACTCAACCTTCCGGGACAAGGGCGTCATACAGCTATTCCTTCCCCGGCGCCGGCAGTGAGCTCGGTTCGATCCGCATCTACATCACAGGAAATACGAACGCCATCTACCGCGAAATGCGAAGTCAAATAGAACGGATATCCGGCAGAAAAATGGAAAGCAAACCTGACGACAGCTACGGAACACAAAATCTCGAAATCTATATGCCAAAAGGGTCTTTTCCCCTTGACCGGTACATTTACCTTGGGATAACCAAAGACAATGCCGTTCTTGTAGAGTTTCAAAGACGATTTTCAAGCCGCCATTAATACCGGTAACGCCGCGGTATTGAGGATCAGCAAACTGCATGATTAAAGAGGAGTGAAAGAATGAAGAAAAGAAAAGCAATCATGGTAACAGCCCTCCTGGCTTTCGTTTCGGGGGCGGTCTTTGCACAGAGTATAGCATATAACTATACGCCGCCCCAAAACAACTTCTATATCAAGTGGAAGGATTATGATGGCGATGTCCATTTCCGGGGATACATCAACGGTGATTTGTGGCAAGGGGATTCTGAGGGTGAAGAGAATTTCTCTACATCCACGGGTAAGTTTTATCGGCGCGACGGTAATAAATGGTATCATGATGACAATTATTTTTCTGATGATGTGAAAGAGTTGATCACCTATTACCTTGCGGAACCTGAAATACTGAGTCTCTACTATGAAAATTTCTGGAAGCGATACAATGCCGCGGCGGGAGGGAATTTACGAGCCGATTTGTATCACAAAGGCCGGGAGCGTTTTCTGGGTATCGACTGTGATATTTTTGCTGATAATCTGGGCAGAAGATATTGGATAGACCCATCCAACGGCTGCACTCTGAAAATGGCAAGCGACAGTGGCAGCGTAGGGTATGAAATACTTGAATACAATCTGAACTTTACCCGCTGGCCTGCCGGATTGCCGCTAAAATAACAGAAGAAAAGTATGGAGGTTTGTATGAAGAAAGGATTTTTTATTTTTATGGTCCTGCTGTTGACCACGGCGGGTACGGCTTTTGCCCAGAGCGACACGGAAGCCTATGTGCAAAAATTGCTGGCCTACGCGGGAAACCTGAAGACCGTTGAGGACCAAACGCTGGTGTATTATAACATCAGCATGGATTATATGAGCGGCGGCGATTCTGTAACGCTGATCGTGTGTAAAATCATCCCCAATTCAAGGGGGCCCGCCTGCGACGTAACCATATACACCGGCTTTGCTGCAAAATCTTCGTATGACTTTTACAAGAACAGCAAAACCATGTTTTCCGATGATCAAAGGGCCGAAATGACCTTTGTGGATGAAATGCAGTGTTATTTTATCAACTCCCCCGGTGAATCCTTTCCGATGCGCCAGAATCTCGCCAACAGCGGCGGCAGGGTTATTGTAAGGTAAGGAGGTTTATATGCTAAAGAAAAGTATTTTTTCATGTGCCGTTTTTTTGTCATCGGCCTGACAGTTGTACAGGCCCAGAATTCAGGGGACGGCTGGCCGAATTCCGCGAGATTGATGAGGTATGGTTTTGGCGGAATGTCACAGCCCGCCGGCATGGGTGATATTGAATGGCAGGGCATATCTGCCAATGACCCTATTTGGAGTATGATCTACAATAACACGTATGAAATATTGCGCATAACCTTCAGTTCCGGTACATCCGCAACACACAGTGCTGTTCTTGCATGGTTCAACAATAACGGCTGGGCGTTTAAGGATACTCCTGTCGACTACTATGGTGCTACATATACGGCTGTCTTAGTAAAAGGAACCTATGAGGTGAGCTATTACATTAGCGGGCAAAAAACTGGTAATGCCAGCGGCTGGATTATCGCCGGAAACACCGGGGTCGAGGCGCCAACAGCCAAAGACCTTACTACACCCGAGGGTAAGGCCTGGGTCATTCAGGACTGGACAATAAATTTTTTTTGTCCGGACGGAGTCAATAAAAAACTTGTGCGATAAAAAAAGGCGTAGTATAGTGGAAGGAACGGATAACGTTTGTGCGGATACATGTCAGTGAGCGCAAGTTGAGCTAAATTTCCCAAAGTAGTATTTGAAGGAATAAGTATATGGAGCATGAATTTTCTGAAAACACTATAGCTTGCTCTCGAACGGCAAGTATTGAAAAAGCAATTTCAATACTCAATAATAAATCTATTCCAAAAGAAATAATCAGACCAAATGTATCATTGACAAAAGGTATATTAAAATGTTTAGCCTTCTTGTCAGTATATACAGCTATAATAATTATAAAAAAATTGGTTTTTTCAAATAATCAATTATATAATATATGTATTGTTTTATCGGCATTGGTATTTATATCCGTTAATATCAGAAAAATATTAATTTGGCTTGTCAAAATTTACCAAAAATATGCATCTGCTGAATTACGCTCATGTTGTGTTTTTACGCCATCATGTTCCGAGTATATGATTTTATCATTAGAAAAATATGGCACAATAAAAGGTTTGGCTAAAGGAATTAAGCGACTTTTTAGATGCCGTTTTCCAAATAGTGGAATTGACAATCCGTAAAAAGAGGTAGAAAAGTGTCATTACAACCTGCGGTATGTACAAGCTGTGGCGGGAAAATTGATGTCGATGACATTGATTTAAATGGGTTTGGCGAGTGTGAATTTTGTCACACTTCTTATAAAGTAATTGATGTAATTACTATTGATGGTTTACCCACAGCCAAAACGTTATATATTGCCGCGACCCACTCTATTGAAGATGGTAATTATGAAAAAGCCGTTAAGCAGCTTAAAGAAATCATTAAAATAAAACCTAATTGCCATGAGTCATGGTGGGCTTTGTATGTTTGTCATAATTATTTTGATCAATACTACGAGTATAAAGATAAATATGGTAATAGCGGTCCCATAACTAAAGCCCAAATAATGTCAAATTCAATTAATAAATTCGCAAACCGGGCTATTGAGTACGCACCGAAAGATATTTCTGAACAGTATAAACAAAACATTAAAGAATCAGTTGATTTTATAGAAGCAGTAACACGCGGTGATTTTGATCAAAAACAGAAAGGAAAATCAGGGTGTTATATTGCAACCGCAGTATATGGGTCATATGAATGTCATCAGGTCATGAAATTGCGTGAATATCGTGATAATACTTTAGCAAAAAACGCAGCCGGGAGATTCTTCATAAGAATATATTATACGATTAGTCCGCATTTATTATGGATTTTCGAAAGAAATAAAAACGTGACATTTACCATTAGGAAAGTTTTAGATCATTTTGTTAAAACGAGATTATAATTGTGACACAGACCGCATTAGTCACTTTGTAATATAAAAATTATGGGGGTGTTTTATGACTCAGTACAAGACAGTGGCGGGGCCGGTTGGCTTAACAATTTCAAACAAAGAAACATATGCGGATGCAGTTAAGCAGTATGCCTCGATTATTGATAAAGAAGTAGTTGGCGGGTGGAAACTCGACTGTATTCAGCAAATACCTGTTACACAAACAGCCGGTTGTTTCTCTGCTTTGTTTGGAAAAAAAGCGAAACTGTATATTTTAATATGCTTATTTTTGTTAAAGAAGACTAAATTTTATTTTAGCCAATTATGATACGGTCTGCATAATTGGCTTTTTTTACGACAGGAGATACATATGGCACTTTTCCGTAAAAACCCAAATGAAACCGCTTATACCGGCGGAAAAAACATTGGGCAGATGTTATTAAGAATTCAGGCGGTGGAGAATTATTAATCTGGAGACAACCCGAAGAAGATTTTAATACCAATTCAACTCTAATTGTTATGCCGGGAGAAGAAGCCATATTTATTAAAGGCGGTAATATTGAACAAACTTTTGATAATGGAACTTATAAATTATCAACAGAAAATTACCCGTTTATAAGCCGTTTACGCAACGCTTTTACAGGCGGCATTAGTACATTTAATGCTGTTGTGTACTTTGTAAGAAAAGCTCATAGCATGGAAATACTATGGGGTACGACATCGCCGATTCAGGTTCGTGATAAATTATTGGGAATTGCAACAGAACTTCGAGGAAGAGGGGCATATAAAATTCAAATTGAAAACCCAAGTATTTTTTTAACGAAATTACTTGGAAGCGGAATTCCTTTTGAAGGACAGAAGGAATTGATCAATGAATATTTTATTAATGAATTTCAAAGTAAAATAAAAGAAACTATAACGCAGTGTTTAAATGAAACACAAACAGAATTATTGGGAATTGAATCAAAGATCGGTGAATTATCGAAATTAATCAGCCCTTCTATTGATGCAATGCTCAACGATTATGGTATTAGATTACAAACATTTTCAATAGCCGCATTAACAATTTCAGATGACCAACTTCGCAGAAAGTATGATGAAATTGGAATGGATGCCATAGCGAAACTTAGAATGGCTCAGGCGGACAAAGGTGTTATGGATGTTTTGGGAGACGATTGGGGTAAACAACAAGCCGCTGATATACTTAGTAAAGTTGCTGAAAATCCTGGCGCCGGAGGTATGGCTTCCGCCGGCGCCGGTATTGGTATGGGCCTGGCGGCCGGCGGTGAATTGGCTGGTATGGCACAACAAATGTTTAATCCGGTAAATAATAATAAACAATCAGAAAGTGCAAATGATCCTGTTGCAGCATTAAAAAACTTAAAGAAATGCTTGACATGGGCTTAATTGAAAAAGCCGAATATGATGCCAAGAAAAATGAAATTATAAGCAGAATATAGGTAGGTGGCTTTATGAAAAAAGCACAGGTCTTTTGGATTATCCTTGATTTGATATTTATTATTCTTTTTAATGCCTTTTACTTCGTGTTTGTATACCAAAAAGCCACCGCGGCTTCATGGGTGTCATACGCATTTATTCATTTTTCATATTTGATGTTAATTTTTACACCATTTTTTATAACGAAAAGTAAAAATACTGATATTTTCGGATTTTCTCTTTACACAATATCATCTTTGTATTTTCTAATAGAATTAATAACCGGCATTGTGTTTATATTCAATACAATAAATTATATATATTCATTAATTGTACAATTATGTTTAGCAGGGTTATATGGGATTTTACTTTTATCACATATGATCGCAAATGAGCATACCGCAACCTCAACGGAAGAAAGAATATCGCAAATTAATTTTGTAAAGTATGGTTCCGGAATATTAAATGAATTATTGAATAATTGTGAAAATGTAAATTATAAAAAACAGATTGAGAAAATCTATGATTTGTTCTATTCAAGCCAGGTAAAATCAAACCCTGAATTAAGTAAGCTTGAATCAGAAATTATTAATAAAATTGAAAATCTAAGTTCTTTAATCGAGAAGAAGAATGATGAGCTTTTTAATAATGAGTGTATTGAACTCACAAAATTGATAAATGAAAGGACTAAAAAATTAAGATTATTAAATTAATTTTTCTGTAAACACTCCAACCTCGCCTACGAGCATGTATCCGGTGAACATCAGACGAAAGGTTATGTACTTATTGTAAAAAAAATACAGTTATAGCCTTACCCTGAAAAATATGTTGTATAATCATATGCAATAATGATTCTCTAAGTATGTACACATCAGAAATACAGGAGTTTTACTATGAAAAAAACAGCTCTTGCGGCACTTTGCATCTTTTTGTTGCTTTCTCTGTCTACCTGCACGAGTTCCGCGCCGGCAGCCCAGGACGATGCTTCTTCCGGTACGCAGCAGGTATCAGGAAGCCCTTTTTTCACCGGGGACGGCGGCAGGGGAAGCAGTATCGCTATTCTCGCGCCCAAGGCAACCGGTCTTCCCGAAAATCAGGACTATATCCCCGCGCTGGTGCAGGGGGAATTTGTCAGTAATTTTTCCGGGTTCTCAGCCATATCAGTTCTGGACCGCCAGCGGCTTGACGACCAGTACACCGAACTCTTGTCCGGCTACTATTCTGAAGATGCCCGGGAAGGTTGGGATTTAGGACATCTGGCCCCCACCGATTATATCATGGGCGGAAACATTACCAGAACCGGTACCGGGTACGCCCTGCAGGTCAGCATTACAAAATCCGCCGACAAAATGACCGCAGCCTCATATTCGGGAACATTCACCTTTGCGGAACTTGACAACTTGAGCGGTGTGCGGCGGGCGTCTCTGGACCTGCTGCAAAAATTGGGCGTTACGCCAACGGACCAGGCACGGATTGAACTGACCGGGGCGGCTCCGGAAAACCACGCAAGTGCCCAGATAGCCACTGCCCGGGGTATTACCGCCCGCACCGAAGTCGCGGCGCTGAGTTACTTCATCCAGGCCGCCACCCTCGATTCCTCGCTTACCGAAGCGGCGAACCGTTCTTTGGTGATTTCCGCCAATATCTCGAGCGGAAATGTTGGTATGGATACCCGCAATGATATTGCGTGGCGCAGGGAGTGGCTTGCCCGGCTTACTGAAACCGAGGATTTTTTCCGTAGTATGATCATTGACGCTGACCCGCCGTACTCGCTGTTTTATTCTTCCGGTATAGAACGGGGGCTATCAATTATCAAACGGAAACCACCAGTTTCAGCTTTCCCATAAACCTGCGCGCTAACTGGGTCTGGCTTAACTCGGTTGCGCGGGCGGTAAACACGGTTTATGCCGGATTAACCGCTACCGGGAAACAAAACGAGTGGGGGTTCGGAAGCTGGCCCCGGCAAAGCTTGAGCAGTCCAAACCCCTTTAGTTCGCGGTATGATCTTTCAATTGTGTTTGAACTGGTAAATGACGAAAACAAGGTCATTGGGCGGCAGACGGTCAGGTTAACGCCGTCTTATAGTTTTGTCCAAAGGAATAACGAGATTGTGAGTAATTATGATGAAAACAACTTTAATACGGTGACGTTCAATAATGTCAAGGCAGATGATATAAGTGACATGATTACCATCCGTATTGCTTCGGTGAATGGAGCCGCGCCGGAAAACGCACGGGTAAGGATAGCCGCCTTACCGGACGCTAAGTGGAAGGAATATCGTGATGGCTATAGTTACCTGAGAGTAGAGGACCGTGTTGTACTGGGATTTAGCAGGAATTATTCGGGCAGCCAGCAAGGGGAAAACCACAATCTTGTTTTGCCGGCGGATCTTTGGGGGGCACCCTTTATCACTTCCATTGGACAGGAAGCTTTTTCAGATACATCACTTACTAATGTAACTATCCCTGATGGTGTAACTTCCATTAAGAGAGGGGCATTTAGAAAAAACTCACTCACCAACATAACCATACCCAATAGTGTTACATTTATTGGGCATATGGCATTTGAACTTAATCAAATCAGCAGAATAACCATTGGTGCGGATGTAAAATTAGAAGAATACGCAATTGGCTGGCAATCGGTGGGCATTCTAAGCAAACAGTCA
Source organism: Brucepastera parasyntrophica (assembly GCF_022376835.1). GTDB lineage: Bacteria > Spirochaetota > Spirochaetia > Treponematales > Treponemataceae > Brucepastera > Brucepastera parasyntrophica. Next base: position 1,853,466 of record NZ_CP084606.1, on the reverse strand, counting down.
GGATTTGAGAAATTCTATGAAAGTAACGGACGGCAGGCAGGGACTTATGCCTACAATGGTCTCCGCTGGAATTATAGCCCCTGATTAATCCAGGTAAAAAATTAGAAGCAAATCGTATAGACGGAACCGTCGTCTGACAGCGTATACCCGCGGACGTCAGGCGACATTCTACCTCAACTTGATTGAATAAAAATGAAGCAAAAGGAATACATATGAATAACAGAACTGAATTGGAAAAAGTCAGTGAAGAAATCATGCGCTTCATGCGGGGCAAGTATGTTCTCGACGAGGTGCCGGGCAAGTATTACGACATTGATTGCCTGAAGTTCCGTCAGGGAAAGAAAACCATTCTTTCAATTAATATACACGAGACTCACTATGATTTTCAGATTATCCTGGGCAAAGCCGAGCGGGAAAAATTCGAAGCACAGCGCAGCGATTTCCCAAAAGAGATACAGGACCTTTATGACAGGGAGCGGACGCTTCACGACGGGAAATGGCTGTTAATCCGTGTGGAAGACCTGGCTTCTTTAGAAGCCGTGAAACAGCTCATCCTGATTAAAAAGAAACCCAACCGCAAGCCGTTCCCGAAAAAACAGGCTGTTTACGCCAGCTGCGGGCACCGCTGTGATCTGTGTGCGCATTATACCGGCGGAACAATCAGCGAGGAGTTTCGGGCGGAGCTGAAAAAGAGGCTGATACGTGTATATGCCGGCGGCGCGGACGATGGAGGATATTGGGGCGATGATATGAAGCTTTGTGATGGCTGCCATACAGGCGGATTAGATAAAAGTTTTAACTGTGATTCATTGAAATGCGCCGCTGAAAATGGTGTTACTAAATGTCAGAATTGTCATACATACCCATGCGATCAGGCACGTCATATGTATCAGGGATTAAAACCAAAAATCCACACAAATACCATTACTGCTGATGATGTTACTTGTGTGATTTTGCCCTATGTTGATGGGCAATATGGAAATTAAGTATTCCGTGATATATAAATAAAAGATGGAGTAAAAACTATGGGAACGTATAGAGACTTTACTATCTCAGTAAGTGACAAAGAATTGAGTGAACTCAGGACAAAATTAACATCTGCGAAATTTCCCCGAAAAGACTATTTTAAGGAAAATTGGGACCTGGGAATTTATTCTTCCGAGTTTGATAAGCTGATAAACTACTGGTTAAATGAGTATGACTGGAAAAAACATGAAGCACAGTTGAATCAATTTCATCAGTACCTGGTAACAATTGACGGAATTGATATTCATTTTATTCTGGAAAAAGGAGAAACCAAAAATTCAATTCCGGTCATTTTTTCTCACGGCTGGCCTGATAGTTTTTTAAGATATACTAAAGTAATCCGTTCATTAACACAGAAACATATATTGGCAGATAAATCAGAAATATCTTTTGATGTCATAATCCCCTCGGTAATTGGCTTCGGCTTTTCCGGTTATTCAAACGATTTTTCCATTAATAATGAGTCAATCGCTGATTTTTGGTTCAAACTGATGGTTGACGAACTGGGGTATAAAAAATTTATCGCAGCGGGAGGAGATGTGGGTTCCGGAATAACACGGTAACTTGCCAAAAATTATCCGCAGCATTTATACGGAATTTATTTGAACGATGTCGGATTAATACGCGATTTGACGGTGTATCGGGATAATTTAACAGAAGAAGAAAAACGGTATTATGAATTTATTTCAAAATGGCTAAAAGAAGAATCGGGATACATGAGCATCCAATCTACAAAGCCTCAAACTCTTGCATTTGCATTATCAGATTCGCCAGTTGGTTTGGCAGCATGGATTTTTGAGAAATTTTATTCATGGGGAGATTGGCAGTCAGGCCTTTCCTATGAAGACGTAATCACTAACATAATGGTTTACTGGATTACAAATACCATTTATACGGCGTGCCGGGTTTATCATGAAAACAGCAATTATCTTACTCCTGTTGGTTATATAGAGGTTCCGACCGGAGTTTCTCTTTTCTCAAACGATATTCTTATGCCGCCAAAATCATGGGTAGAGAAACATTTAAACGCAGTTTATTTTTCACTCATTGAAAGCGGCGGACATTTTACAGCTATGGAAAACCCAAATGCCTTTTGCGAGGATTTTGTGAAGTTTGTGCAGCTGATTAAAGGATAAAATAAAAGACTACACGTCTGCTTCGCTTGCAGCGTGTATACGCAGATGTTAGGCGCAAGGTTTTTGAATTGGCTGTATAATATTGCCAATACAAAATATGAATGTGAAATAATTAAAGAGGATATTTATGGAAATAAAAACAATCAGTGAAAATAAAGAAGATTTTATGGATTTATTATTATTGGGTGATGAACAGGAAAATATGGTAAAAAAATATCTCGAAAGAGGTGAATTATTTGCCCTATATGATAATGATTTAAAAACCGCAGCTGTTGTAACCCAGGAGGCAGAAAGTATTTTTGAATTAAAAAATATCGCCACGTATGAAAAATATCGGGGTAATGGATATGGAAGTTTTATGATAAAATATATAATTGAAAAGTATAGAGAAAAATGCAGTCAATTATTGGTTGGTACAGGAGATGATGAGAAAATATTGTCGTTCTATAAAAAATTCGGATTTACATATTCCCATACAATAAAGGACTTTTTTGTAAATAATTGTGATCATAAAATATTTGAAAATGGAAAACAATTAAAAGATATGGTTTATCTAAAAATAGCCTTTGTTAATGAATAATGGCATGCCTTCTGCATAAAATTATTGGGAAGGATCAAAAATGTTAATTTATTTGTGTTTTTATAGTATAATTTACATTATACTTTTATACGCATAAGACACCAGCGAATCAGGAGAATACGATGACTAATTATGAAGAAGGGATAAAACTACTTGAAGAGATGTTTGGCAATGGGAAAGACAATGTTATCTCGCTTGCTACTATCGCCCGGGAACCAAACGCTGACGGAGCGCCCCGGCCTGTCGTTCGTGGTGTGGACGCATATTATGAGGACGGCGCCTTTTATGTTACGACACATGGAAAATCAAATAAAATGCAGCAAATTGCGAAGAACCCCGAAGTTTCAATTGCTTCCAGCGCCGAGATGTTTACCGCCAGCGGAATAGGGGAAAACCTCGGTTGGGTGTTGGACCCAAAAAATGCTGATTTAAGAACTAAACTCCGTAAAGCTTTTGCCCCATGGTACGACCAGGCAAACAATGAAAAAGATGAAAATTGCTGTATTTTGGCAATTCGGCTCACAAAGGGAACGTTAAATATAAATCATTGGGAAAAATTGTACTACATGGATTTTGTAAAAAAGACGGATATGGAGAATGGCGGAGTTTTCTAAACCTGTGAACACACCGCTATTACTATGGATGCCGGCAGGATGAGCTGCCGGCTGACTCGGAGGCATCCAAGGGAAGGGTCCTTTAGACAGTAATCCAGGACGGCTTTTTTCCAGTTCTATCATCAGCATCATCAAACTATAAAACATAATTTTAAACTTGCCCGCATCCAAAAAGCACTGCTATACTAATAGAATATCGGATAATGTGAATTAGGAGGCCCTATGGCGGAATGGAATGAAGTCAAGGATTATCTCAAAACCAATTTTGATCTGCAAAAAGATGATGATGATTTTTTAAAGATAGCTGTTGAGCTTGGGGAAGACTGGTATCAGCCTGTTTTCATCCAGAAAACAACGGCGCAAAGCGGCGATGTCTGGGTGCAAATTGTTTCACCCGTCGGCGCCATTGATGAGAATGATCTGAACAAGGCGCTCGAAATGCTGAATACCAGAATATGCGGCGGCCTCATCAAAATCGGGAAAAAGCACTATATACGGCATTCGATGCTGATTAACTCATTATCCCCGGAATATATCGGAACCATAACACATATTGTGTCTGATGTCGCAGATGAAATGGAAGGGGAATTTATAGACGACGAGGATAATTAAAAACGCCGTTTTATACGCCCTGGAGCCGAAACCCAGCGCTTGACAGCGGACGTTCTCATGCATACCCGCCGGAATGCATGAGAACATCCGCAAAAAATTAACCTGTATAAAAACATGATTTTATAGTATAATTCACGGGACGATATGTACTATAAAATAAACATTCCTCTTGAGTTTATGCTTACGGGAATTCAAGCTGTTACACTCTGGCTGCTTTTTTACCTGCTTTACCGGCCTGAATCAAAAGCCCGGCGGATATTGCTTGCCTGCTTTATTATACTCTGGCGTCCCCTGCATATCATAGTAAACCTTGCTTTCACCCTTGGAACCCCAACCAAAATTATACTGCAGGCAGCCGCTTTTCTGGGTTTGATACTTTTATCGGAAGGGAAAAGACGGAACAAGTTTATTACCGCCATATACCTGTGGAACATCGGGCTGTTTATGGATGTCGGTTTTTCCTGTCTGTTTGCCGGTGTAACAGGCAGGCTCGCTTTAACGGATATGAATACTTTATATCTCGAAATGACAGTCACCCAGACGGCCATGCTGCTCTGGGCCGTATTTTACTATTTGATGATGCGGACAATACCGCAGGAAGCCTTTGACCGTATATCCTTACGCTTCTGGCTTATTGCCATCCTTACTCCATTTCTGGGCGCCGCCCTGCTTTTTGCGAGTATCAATCCCCTGAAAGTCCAGCTGGAAGCAGGTTTTAACAATTTTCTTCTTCTGGGGATTTTCAGTTTTGTTATTCTGATACTTGATCTTTGTATTTTCTATCTGTATTTAAAACTCATCACCAGTTACCATTCCCGTCTCCTTGCCGGAGAACTTGCCAAAACTCCTCCTGTGTATACCATAGCGGACGGGTTATCCCCGGCGTTCATTGAGAAATACGATCTGTCAAAACGCCAGATTGAAATTGTCGAAGCGTTATTGCAGGGAAAGTCAAATAAAGAAATTGCTGTAGCTCTCAAAATAGAAGTTAATACAGTCCAGGTACATCTACAGAATGTATACCGTAAAACAGGCGCGCCGGGTCGATACGCCATTATGGCTCTGGTTGGCCAAAGCGGCAATAAAGCATAGAAAAACATAAACTAACTGAAAACAGTTATCCCAATTACCCCAAACTAACTGGAAAGTGGAATTGTGAAGCCCTTTTAAAAGCCGTACGCTGAAAGTATCAGACTTTCAGGAGGGTTACTATGATAACTTGGACGAAAAAAACAGTATGCGTTTTCTTTTGCGGTTTACTGGTATCGGTTTCAGTCTTTGCCATGAATATTAAAGGCAATATTTTTGTAAATGGAGGTTTCAGCCTTGGGACGCTCAATCCCAGTCTGGGCGTGATAGACAACACCCTGTTTATGGGCGGGCGGATTCAGGCTGATTATGCGATAAATCAATATCTGAGCGTTGGTTTGGAAACAGGTTTTAACAGCGCGCAAATCGGAGATTCGGATTTTTCTATCGGCGTTGTTCCCATACTTGCCCGTATCGCTTGGCATCCTTTTTCATTGGAAAAACTTGATCCTTACCTCGTCGGGAAAGCGGGTTATGGTGTAGGTTTCTGGACAAACGAAGGCAATGACTATAATTGGTCGGATCCCTGCGGGGGTTTTGTCTGGGGAGTTAACCTGGGAACCCGTTTTTTCTTTACTAAAAATATCGGCTGCTTTGTTGAAGCCGGATATGAATGCCAGTGTTTCGAATGGGACCATCCCGGTATGGAAATCGGTAAATGGGAAGACAGTGCCAATGGACGGACATATATAACAATAGGTATTGCCCTGAAATTTGGTAATTGAAACGTATCCTCGGCCGTCGGGCGGCATGCCGCCTGATCGTTTTTCCGCTTGATCGGTATTGGCCTTGTGTATACAATAACAGCAGAAGAACAGCCATGATAAAAAAACTGATTCAGCAATGAAATTAACTACTGACAGAACAATTCTGTTTCCAATAGATATGAAAATAACTGACGCAATTTTGAATGGTACTTTAAATGAACTCAGTGAATACCATCACAATGAAGAATGGCCGGAAAAGGATTTACAGGAAGCTTTTCCCGTTTTCAAGGAATTGCTGGAGAAAAACGGGAACGATGGATTCAATTTGTGGTTAATAACTGAAAAGAAAGATAATCAGATAATAGGAAGCGCCGGATATATCGGGGAGCCGGACAATGACGGAAATATTGAAATAGGATTTGGTATTATACCAAGCAAGAGGGGAAAAGGTTTTTGTACTGAAGCTGTAAAAGCTTTACTAACATGGGGGCTTCGCCAGGATGAAGTCGCATGTATTACAGCCCGGTGCGATAAGTCAAATATGGTTTCACGAAGGACAATTATCAAGCTGGGTTTTGAATATACTGGTGACGAAGACAATGTAATGAACTGGAAAATAGACCGGTAGCGCAATTTGCGCAGCTTGTTTGGAGAATTATGAATATGAAAATCAAACGCGCTGACAGTAATGATTATTCCGAAATAATGAAGGTATGGGAAAGTTCCGTAAAAGCGACCCATCATTTTCTGAAAACTGAAGATTTTGAATATTATAAACGGATAATAGCCGCTGAATTTTTCCCGAAGGTCAATTTATATATTCTTTTTGCCGGAAAAAAAATTATCGGATTTATGGGGGTTTCCGGAGAAAACCTTGAAATGTTATTTATAGAAAAAGATTCAATAGGCAAGGGATACGGAAAGAAACTATTACAGTATGCAATTGAAAACCTGAATGTAAAAAGAGTAGATGTAAATGAACAGAATAAACAGGCCCTGGGATTTTATGAAAAATCCGGATTCAAAATTACCGGGCGTTCAGAAAAGGATTCCATGAACAAAGATTATCCTGTGCTGCATCTGAGCCTGTGAATACATTACAGGCAATGGGTGAAAGGAACCAATAACACGTGAGCAATATTTTTTGGAATGATTCCTTCTATAATAATAACCGGCGGTCCGGGAGCAGGAAAAACCACCCTGATAAATGAACTGTCGCTTCGCGGGTATAAAACGGTTCCGGAAACAGCCCGTGAAATAATAAGGCACCAAATGGAAACAGGCGGAGAGGGGCTTCCCTGGAAAAACAGGGAACTATATACACAGCTTATGCTGGAATGCTCGATCCGCAGTTATACGGAAACATATAATAAAGAATCAGAAGAAGCAATCTTTTTTGACAGAGGCATATTGGATACATTCTGTTACGCAAAAATGATTGCCATGACCATTTCCGGAGAAATGAACGCCTCGGCATATCAATATAAATATAACCGGCAGGTATTTTTACTTCCGGCATGGAAAGAAATATATGGAACGGACACCGAAAGAAAGCAGTCTTGGGAAGAAGCCGTTTTTACATATGAAATGATGAAGAAAACATATATGGAATATGATTATGATATTATAGAAGTACCAAAAGTAACAGCGGAAAAAAGAGCTGATTTTATTCTGGATACTATAACTCGGTAAACGGGAAAGGAACCGTTTTGGTATATTCCATCCCGCGGCTTTTCGTGATAAAATGCAATTCAGGCAAGGATGGCGCGGGGCGGGTGTTGCAGTTCTATCATTCAATGTAAAAGAGAGACAACAGAATATGCATGAGAATGAACCGGAAAATAAGAATTTTGTATCAGATTTTGTAACATTGGGAATAAAAGCGGTAAAGTATTTTTCCCTCATCCTTATTGTTTTTGTTATTCCAAATATAGCATACACAATCATTGTAATTCTAAACACGTTTAAAACGCGTTTAGGAAAATACGAAATCCTCTATATGATCCTGACATTAATTGCTGCCGTATTATGTATTATAGAGGCATGTTATGTTACGTATATTTTTCTTTTAAAAAGTGCATCGAAAAAGGTTTATGGATATATATCGCCCGTTATAGAAAAACTATGCGGCACTATTTCTAAAGAAATGATTCAGGATAAAGACAGTTCAATACTGGGAAAAAGATATGATTTTTCAGCCTATGTCATTAATGGTTATAACGAAAGCTACCAGAAAAAAATTCCCGGATTTGTAAAAATCTGTATACGTTTTATTGTAAAGAAAATACCGTTTGCTGATATAATCTATCACATATCGATAGATCCATCCGTTCAAAATGAAGAAGAAATAAAGAATTCCCTTTATACTCAAATAAATGAATATGTAAGTAAAAAATTCTTCGGGAAGGCTTCCCTGAAGTGGCTTATTGCGGTGTTACTACTGAATATTGTTTTTCACCTTACGCTGTATATATTATTGGGCAGAATATAAAACTCTGACTGTTTGACAGGAGGACGTATGAAAACATTCCTATCAATATTTCTTTTATTAAATATCATACTCTTCGGAATATTTCCGGATGAACCGGATCTAGACAGAAGTCCATATAGAAAAGTAACGGAAACGTTTTTTTATAACGGGTTAGAAAATAAAATAAATTCGCCAACATATTATTATGACAGCAATAATAACCTGATAATGCGTGTCCTACATAATGAGAAAGGGGAAGAACGGTTCAGGGGCATTTTTAAGTATAATGACGAAAATGAAATGACGGAATATGCTTACTGGTCCAGAACGCCCGGAATAACCCAATGGAACAGATGGGATTATGGTATAGTTGAGAAAACAGTAAGCGGAGATGTAATTACATATATAAAAAAGACAATAGCTATAACACAGGATTTAAAGTCACAGAAATAATTATAAAAGATTTGTCCGGGAAGTTACTTTCCGAGGAATTATCAGGAACAGACGGGTCTTATTCATATAAGGAATTTAACGAATATGGTGATGTGGTTTTTCATAAATATGAGCATGAAAAATCAAACGGATTAAAAACAGAAATATATAATATAGAATACGATAATAACCGGAATAAAGTCCGTATAGAAACTTTTGACAAAGGTATACTAATACACGAAAGAATAAATATATTTAATGACCGGAATTTATTGACAGAATCGCTGATAATTAATCATGAAAATAATATAGAAAGAAAACACTTATATGAATATAATGAAAATGAAAAACTACTGGAAGAAAAATATCTGAATAGTGATGGCATTGAAACGTTTGCGTATTATTTTGAATATGATGAAGAGGGAAGAATTACAAAAAAAGGCGAAAGAACTTCTACGTATAATAGATATTGGACGTATGAATATTATTAGACAAAAATTGTCATAATATTTACAAAGACAGCATGAATTTTTTTGAGCTGGCTAAACACCACTGTACGACAAGAGGATTCAAAGACGAAAAAATCAAACCGGATGAACTGGAGCAGATTTTATCCGCCGGGCTTGCGGCACCAACGGCGTGCAACCAGCCGTTTCAGCGAATTATAGTTGTCCGGGAACCGGAAAATAAAGAATATAAAGGAAACTGAAACAAGCGAAACTAACGGAGGATATGATGAAAAAATCAATTCAATTTATTGTTTTAACCTGCGCTGTAAGCTGGACAGCAGCCGGACTTGCTGTTCTGTTTGGGCTGCGTTCTGTAAATGGACCGGCCTACACGGTTTTTGCGTCAGCCTATATGCTGCTGCCTGCAGTCTGTGCAATAATTCTTCAGATAGTCCACAAGGAAAAACCGTTCAGAAATTTAAATATTTCATTCCGGTTTAACCGATGGTTTCTTATCGCGGGGATAGTCCCTGTTGTTTGTGCATTCCTGACATTGGGCATAAATGTTCTATTCCCGAATGTTTCATTTTCCATTGCGTATGAAGGATTTCTTTCATCTCTGCCCCAGAAAACGCGGAACTTGTCGCGCAGCAGATGTCGCAATTTTCGCCTCTTGTTTATCTGGCTATACAGGTGGTCAGCGCTCTGGCCGCCGGTTACACAATAAACGCTCTTTTCGCCTTCGGAGAAGAAGCCGGCTGGCGCGGGTATCTCCTAAAAGCATTGGAAAATAAAAAATTTCTGTCTGTTTCGCTGATTACCGGTACCGTGTGGGGATTATGGCATTTCCCCCTGATTCTTCTCGGGCATAATTATCCACAGCACCCCATACCCGGCGTAGGAATGATGATTGTCTGGTGTATTTTACTTTCGCCTGTGATGACCTATATTGTAATAAAATCGAAATCGGTAATCTCGGCAGCCATTTTTCATGGAACTTTAAACGCCATCGGCGGACTCAGTAGATTGTACCTTGTAGGCGGCAATGACCTTACAAACGGAATAGCCGGAATCGCAGGATTTATTGCCCTGCTGCTGATAACTATTGCTTTTTTTTTGTATGATAAATACGCATCTAAAGAAAACATTTTCACTACAGTAATAGAGGAGCATTATTCATAAATTAATAAACAGAGTGCCTGAACATGTGTGTCCGCAGGCACATTCTCTAGAGCCTGTGTTTGACCTTATTTTTTTATTATATCTGCGCTTTCTTTAAAGTACGGAAAAGATAACGAATATGGAAAATGAAGATGTATTGAATGAATTTTATCTTAACCTCTCCTCCAGTGAAAAAGAACTGTATGCTGAACTGGCAAAAGCGGCCATATGTCTCGGGTACAGGCCTAAAAAGATAAGCAAAAAACTTTATCAATATCATTCAGCAAAAACAAAGTTAAAAAGACTATATTGAAGTTTTATGGCGGAGAAGATGGTATTTGCTGGAAACTGAAATTTTACGCAAATAAAGAATATTCAGGAATATATGATAAAAGTATAAAAGATGTAATAGAAAGATTTAACTATAAATATGTCGGATGTTATGGCTGCGGAAAATGTAAAAAAGAAAAAGCCGGCTATAATATAGAATATGATGACGGAAGAAAATATTTCAGATGCGGGTTTGAATTAATTCCAATAAAAACAATTTCAAAAGATATAGTAGAAGAAGCTGTAAAAATGATGGAAATACAAGACAGGAAATTTATTGAAGAAATAAAACAAACACTGATAAAATAAGCCGTACCTTTATTCCGGGCTGAACTATCCTGAAAACTATAAAATGAAAGGGCAAAAGATAATGGATAATAATATCGAAAAAGAAAAGCTGGTATTCAGAAAATTAAATAAAAATGACAAAAATCTGTTCGTTGAATTGCGGTTTGCATATTTTTCAATGAGTGATTTTGTTATATCTGAAATTGAAAAAAATAAAATCAAAAACAATTTGATAACATACTTTGATGAAAACATTGAAAATGGAAATTTTCTTGGCATGATTTGTGAATATAAAAAGAAGCTGTCGCTGCCGCCTATCTGGCAATAGGCAAAAAACCGCCCAATCCGAATTTTGTTAATGGCAAGACCGGAACTTTATTAAATGTTTTTACATACCCGGAATACAGGAATCAAGGCATAGCGGCAACGTTAATGAAAAAATTAATTGAAGAAGCCAAAAAAGAAAATATAAGTGAAATAGAACTCAGCGCTACAAAAGACGGAGAAAAACTGTATAAAAAACTGGGATTTAAAGAATCAGAGTATACAGAAATGAATATATTATTATGATTCCGGGTATGCTGAAATCTCTATTCTTTTGTATTTGTGGTCGGAGCATACAAAATTTCAGGAACGGATATAGAGATGAAAACAACTGACCATATCTGGCAATTAAAGCAGGTCAAAAAATTAATAGCTATATTTTATATTCTGAAAGGTAATACTTCATCAGACAAAATTTATCCTGAAACATGTCAGGATTAACCTTTCTTTACATCATGCGCTGTATTATGTTATAGGAAGGAGAACAGACAATGCGTAACCAATTTACTGGAACCAGTTGATACAATTATTCTGGGCAGAAAACTGGCGGAAGAGTTTATTCCGCATTGAACAGGCGTTGCTGCGGACAGCAGCGATCCCGAGCAGGCAGCAGGAAAAAAATATACAGACACACACAAAGTAGTTTTTACCGGAACGCTTGATAAGGCCGAATGGGAAAATACGGTTTTAGCAAAAGGCGGTATTCTTGATGAGGTCATGAAACTCAAAAACCAGGTTGGAAAAGATATCATTACTTATGGTGGCGCATCATTCGCTTCGGCTCTCGTCAAATACGGGCTTATAGACGAATATCATTTATTCATCAATCAGGCCGCAATAGGGAAGGGGCAATCCATTTTCAAAGAGATTTCCGGAAAGCTGAACTTAAAATTAATACAAGCTATTCATTTTGAGTGCGGTATTGCAGTATTACATTGCGAACCGGACAAAAGCTGAATAACAAAAACAATTAAAGGCAGTATCGGAATAAAAACCGGAAGGATTGTTTTTATGGAAACATATGTATATGCGGCATTGCTGAGGGGAATAAATGCAGGCGGAAATAATATTATTAAAATGGTTGAGCTAAAACGGATATTTGAGGAAATGGATTTCTCTAATATTAAAACATATATCCAAACCGGGAATGTGATTTTCAATGACATTGAAGCTGACAAGACAAAAATTACAGATAAGATAGAAACGGCAATATCCAAAAAGTTAAACAACACAGTAACTGCTTTAGTATTATCAAAACCTGAAATTGCAGCTGTCATACATGATAAGCCGGCAGGATTTGGAGATGATAAAGACAATTACAAATATGATATAATATTTTTGATGAAACAGCTGGGTATAAAAGAAGCGAGGGCGGCCTTTGATCCACGGGAAGGAGTTGATCAAATATATGAAGGCGGCAATGTGCTGTATATTTCAAGAGCAAAAAAACACCTGACAAAAAGCCGGCTCTCAAAAATAGTCGGATCAGAGATATATCCAAAAATAACAATACGGAATTGGGTTACAACAGAAAAAATATATGAACTGATACAAAAAAATATATTATAATTCCAATAACTCTCGACAGCGCTGCGGCCTGCCAGGGTATTCGATAATTCCGGTACTTCGATATTTTTTTATTATTGACCGATGCATAAAAAAGAGATATGTTACAGAAAAGATGCGGATAATAAAAAGGCGTTTCGTTTTGAAAACGAAACGCCGCCAAGCCTTATTGGCGGTTATACAATGGGGAATATCTTATGAACCGGAAGCCGTCATTATCGGTCTTTTTTATAGCCGGTTTTTTTCGTCAGTATCGCGTCACTGTCCCTTATCTTCTATACAAGTAACCGCGCCAATTACTAGACGGATGTCCGTTTAGTAATCCGGGAAGGAACAGACAAATAAGGGGCTCTTTTGCCCGGCAGAGCAATCTGCAAACAGGATTTTTCCCGACCGTCCAAAATACCTGATACCCGGGGGTTGCCGGGCAGGCTTAATATAGCTGATAATAGTTTTATACGCAGGTTTAGAAAGGATGGGAAATAAAAATGAGTAAAATAAAGTCTGATACTCCGATAGTAAGGTCAGTAGCCTGGATATCATTAATTCCTCAATTACTTGTATTGGGATTATTTATACTATTGTTTTATTTTTTAAACACCCCGAATCCATTGATTTTTGGTTCATTGGCATATTTGCTTGTTTCATTTTCCTTAAGAAACTTCCTTGCTAAGGATCACAGGGAAGGAATGAAATTAACCAGAATGGAAAAATATGATGAAGCAATTCCGGTTTTTGAAAAGAGTGTCAATTTTTTTACGACATATAACTGGATAGATAAATACCGCTATCTGGTAATGCTCAATTCATCAAAATATTCATTTAAGGAAATGGGATTGTGCAATATTGCTTTTTGCTATAGCCAAACCGGAAATGCTGAAATGACAAAAAAATACTATGAAATAATTCTTGAACAATACCCGAATAATGGTATTGCTCAAGCCGGATTAAACCTGATTAATTCTATTCAGGATGATAAAAATAAATAACTTGGTTTCAGGGATAAAGGAGAAAATATATGACTGTTTTTTTATATGTATTGGATACTCTTGCTGATTGGGAAATATCATTTTTAACGGCTGAGATTAACAGCGGAAGATATCTGAAGAAAAATATTACCAAACCAAAAACAATAAAAGTTGGAAATAGTCTGACTCCCATTAAAACAATGGGCGGAATTGAAATTACACCGGATATTGATATAACTGATATGGCTTTGCAGAATGAAGATTTGATTATATTGCCCGGAGCGGATACCTGGCAAAGTGAAAATAATCAGAAAATTATTGACATAGTATATGAAAGTTTAAATAAGAATATTATTGTCGCCGCAATCTGCGGAGCGACTTTTGCTCTGGCTCAAAAGGGAATATTGGATACAAAAAAGCATACCAGTAATGATAAGGATTATTTAAAAATGATATGTAAAAATTATAAAGGTGAAATATTTTATGAAAACAAACCGGCCGTTGCAGACAATAATCTAATAACAGCCAGCGGCATTGCGCCACTGGAATTTACTTATGAAGTAATAAAAAAAATAAACATTATGGAAAATAATACACTGGAAGCATGGTATAATTTATATAAAACCAAAGAACCAAAATATTTTTTGAGCTAATGAAATCAATTGAATAATTGACGGAATAAAATAATAAAGCGTGCGGCCGGATATAACGTTTCCAGTAATTATGATATTGGCAAACCATATGTTTATGGTTTTAAAAATAATCATGGGAGAAACAAAATGAAAAAGGTCTTTATCTTATCATTATTCTATGGCTGCATTGTATTGCAGATTTTTGCGGGCGGACAGGCGGAATCGGGAAGAGATTCGAATATGGATATTATTGAATCAGGTCAGTTTATCGATCCTTCCAAAATAGATGCCTATTCATATATTAATGATTATACTTTCCCGTATGATATTAACGGGAATGAAGATCTGTCAATATTCACAAAACTGGAAAAGAAAGGGTTCTTACAGCTGGGGATAAATTTAATTTATTTGTCGGACTTCATGTTAATAACAAGGATTTCTTTAAAAGAAACGAGGGAAATTATATACTCTTTATACATAATCCCGAAATATTATTAAGAACTGAATGGAAAAAATCTGTCATATCTGCATTAACAGAAATACTGCAGTCAAAACAGTCGGATGCCATTACAGGTATATTTGATCCGGTAGAAAATGAAATTATTACTGTAACAGGGGTTGCTTCAATTAATGATGCTTTATCAAAAATCGAAAGCAGCAGGAAAATTTATGCACTAGATACTATCTTATATGAATCATTTACTTGCATGGACGAAATCGACAATGATTATGGCACCAGGTTTTTATGGATCACTGATTCGGATTTACTGAAAAGCAGCGAAAGGCAAACCGAGTATTTTGATTTTCTGATGAAACTGCAATCGCAGAATAATATCAGTTTTTCTTATCTTGGATACGGAGAAATCCCTAACTGGGCTATTATGAACCAGTCATTAAAAAATGTCGGCGGAAATTCATATTACGCGGATACAAATGATGAACTGGAAACTAAAATCCGGGATGATTATGACAGATTTGTATATCCCGCAATAGGGAATATAAAAATTAATATATCATTAATGCCGTGGATAGGAGAAGATCGTACCGACTACCGCACGTCATGGTATTCCGTTAATAATTTTCTGCCGACGAATAATTATTATACACATACGAGAAAAAATGAAATAAAAAATATGGATCCCGGTGAACATAAAATATTTTTATATTATCTGAACATTGATGCTGTTAATAGGATTTTAAGGGATCAATATCTCAGGGAAATATATTCAAACGGAACAATTCCGGTAGGTTTTTGCAGCGTTGAATATTATTCATATGACCAGGATAAAATAATTTACAGAACCTTTCCTCTGGAAGTAAAATATACAGCCGACTATGATGAATATCATGATTATACGGATAAAACGGTTCAGAAGTATACAATATTGCAGAATACGGGATTTATTCTGAAGGAATTAAGCCAGCTGGTAAGTAAGCGGCAGTATTATACTGCTATATTACTAGCGGACAGCCAAATCAAATTATTGGAAAAATATGCGGATGAAAACCCGGAAGAGGAAATTATGACGGATATCGGGGTACTAAAGAAAACCAAAGAATTATTAATGGAACAGGCAAAGAGCCTGAATTATATCCGGTAAGAGGCGGCCGCCGGATACCGGAAAAATACGGAGAAAGCATTATGAATATTTCAATGGCGCCTGTTTCAAAGGATGAGAAAGAAATCCTGAAAAACTTATTGGAAAAATATGAATATGAATTTTCCCAGTATAATAATTGTGATGTAAACAGTCTTGGACTGTACGGATATGATTATCTGGATTATTACTGGACGGAAGAAAACAGGTTCATATACTTTATAAAAGCTGATGACAAACTGGCCGGATTTGTTATGATTAGTGATTATCCAGAAATAAATATTGAAACAAATTATTCTGTCTCGGAATTTTTTGTAATGCATAAGTACAGAAAATCAGGCATCGGAACCTTTGCCGCAAAATATATTTTTGATAAATACAAGGGCGCCTGGCAGTTAAGATATCATCCGGAAAACAGAACCTCAAAATTGTTCTGGAATAAAGTTGTAAGAGAATACACAAACGGAAATTATAAAATAATAGAAAACAATGCTGAAGCGGAATATGAAGACGGGACAATAGGAGAGGTACTTATTTTCAAAACATAATAAAAGGCGGGGCGGTTCTCATGAAGTTTTTATGCCCAATAGTATTACTGATTACTATTTCCTTGTCTGTTTTTTCCCAGACAGAATTATACGGAAACTGGCGGTTAGAAACTGTCAATGGAGAAATTCAGAGCGGCGTTATAAACGAATATATTTTTTACGAAAATGGTTTATTATTGCAGGTTGCTAATAGAGTTGATGAAAACGGAATACAAATATCGGATATATATGGGATGGAAATGTATATTGATCTTTTCGGTTATACATTTTCTGATGAAACATTAATTCTGAATAATACTTTACATTTAAAAGCTGTAATTGAAAATGACAGGCTGCAGCTTACTGATAAATATACCGTTTTTTTGTTCAAACGGATAAACGATGAAAACATTCAGGGTACATGGATAAGTTATAATTTTTCCGGCAATAACCCGGCTGAATATATTATTGATAATAATTTAAAAGGTACCTGTACAATAGGAAATACAAACAACACAGAGCCAATCAGTGTTGTAATAGAAAAAATTACTGCCAGTAATATTATTTTTCATGGAAAGTTTTTATTTCATGATTATATGACAGAATATTATTTCATTATGGACGGAGACCGGTTATTATTATTTCCGAAAGACAATGAACATATACATTTAATCCTATCGCGGAAAGAATAAGCTGATCCGGATGAAAATGTATATTATACGCCGGAGAAAATATGAATCTTGATGAACTGATGAATAATAAACAATTAAAAACAAAAGAAAAAACGGAAATATTGAGCCGGTATATTCTTAACAGGGAAATAAAAGTCGGTGATATAATAGATTTTGCTGAAACCGCAAAAGACCCGGTTAAAGCAGCGTGTATAGAATCACTGGAATATGCAAGCGAAAAAGAACCCGCCGTAATCAATAAAGCCTGTTTTGCCTTTGCCGTCAAAAACCTGAAAGCAAAAGCCCCGAGAATAAAATGGGAAAGCGCGAGGATAATCGGAAATACCGCGTATTTATTTACCGATGATTTAAAAGACGCGATAAAAAACTTATTGGAAAACACCGGTCATGAAGGAACGGTTGTACGGTGGAGTTCCGCGTTTGCCCTGGGGGAAATTATAAAATTGAAAACAAACTATAACAAAGAATTAACAGATGAAATAAAGAAAATATGTGTAAAAGAAGAAAAGAACAGCATTAAAAAATATATGCCGACGCAATAAAAAAGCGGAAATTTGATCGGCTCGCTGGTATTGACTGCCGGAGATTCACAGCCGGCGGTCTGTATGCAGACCGGTTGACATATTCCTGAATCGTGTATATTAAGAATATATGGAGGCCGGAATGCAACTAAAAAATACAACCATCCTATTCTGTTTTATAGCATAGCTGTTCTTGTTCCATGGATATGCTGGTTTGCATGGGCATGGATAAGCAACAGCAAATGGCAGGAAAACCCCAGTGCTATTCTCACGGGAAGTCTTCTCGGAATAATAGGCCTCTGCGGGCCATTCATTATTGCCATGATATTAATACTTCCCGATCAGGAAATGAGAAAAGAACTGTTTTCTTCTGTTTTCAATTTTAAAGGAATTCGTCCTGTCTTCTGGGTTTTAACCTTTGCTCTGTTTCCTGTAAGCATACTTGCGGCACAGGCAATCTCTCTGCTTTTTGGTTATAGTGTTTCACAATTCAGGCTTGTCGAGCACATGTCTTTCTCCGCCGGAATATTCCCCGCATGGTTCCTGCTAATTCTGGCCCCTATTCTGGAAGAGCTGGGATGGCATACGTATGGAATTCACTGCCTGAGAAACCGGTTTAACCTTTTTGTAACATGTATTATTTTTGGCGTTATCTGGGGCCTTTGGCATATGCCGTTATCCTATGTAAAAGGATATTACCAGAATGTATTGGCGGAAACCGGAATTATATATTCAATAAACTTTCTGGTAAGCCTTATCCCGTATTTAATTATAAATAACTGGCTGTATTATAAAACCAACAGAAATCTGGTACTGGTAATAATATTTCATTTTCTGGCAGGTTTTTCAAATGAAATATTCCGGACACATCCTGACAGTAAAATAATACAGACCGTTTTGCTGCTGATCTTTTCAGTAATTATTATTTGCAAAGAAAAGTCCTTTTTCTTCAGTAAATCACCTGAAGAAATATTTACCTGAAAAAGGCGGCGCTCCCCGAACCTAAAAGCGCGGAAAGGAGAAAGAGAAAAATGAAAGAATTTACTTTCAGCGGAAAAATAAGTTTTGATGATTATGTTCAGATGAACCGGTTTTATATGAAAGAACACATTTTGCGGCAAAAAGTATTGCTGATTGTTCTCATAGTATGCGCGGCTGTTATTGTAGGTTTTTCCATATATGGCAGCATAGTATATAAAGAAACCAGCCTTTTTGAAGACCTTTTACCGCTGTTAATTATCGTCGTGGTAATTTTCCTTGTTATCAGACGTCCGAAAATTCTATACAAAAAGTATTATTACAGCAGCAAAATGCTCCAGGAAGAAAGGACGTTTATAATAAATGAAACCGCTATAATCCAGAAGACGGAAAGCAGTGACGTAAAATTAACCAAAAATGAAATAAACCGCATACGCTTTGATAAAGATTCCATTTATATTTTTACGGGTGAAAACAGTGTCTTTATAATAAAAGAAGCATATTTTGAAAACAGGCAGGAATATAATGAACTCAAGGAGTTTATCAGAAAAAATTTCATGTAATGGGATATTTACTTGTTATTAAGGAGGTACATGCGTGAATATTGAAAACCTGATAGGGGCTGATTTCAGCGGAATCGTTTCGGTCAGAAAGAATAAAGAGGTGTTATTTGAAAAAGCATTCGGATATGCTGATTTAGCAAATAAGAACCCGAATACAGTTGAAACAAAATTTCCGACAGCATCAGCGGGAAAAGTATTTGTCGCAACCAGGATTTTACAATTAATAGAAAAAGGACATTTATCTTTTGATACAGAAATCGGAGCCATACTATCATTTGACTTGGACAGGCTGGACCAAAAAGTAACAGTAGAGCAGCTATTAACACATACGTCAGGCGTCCCCGATTATTTTGATGAATCCGAGCTGGATAATTATGCGGACTTATGGAAAGATTTTCCGAATTATAAAATTCGAAAATCAACCGACTTACTGCCATTGTTCATACATAAACCAATGATGTACAGGCCCGGAGAAAAATTTCAATATAACAATTCGGGATTTGTTTTATTGGGAATAATAATTGAAGAAATCAGTAAAAAAGCATTTGATACATACCTTGATGAAGAAATATTTCAAAAATGCAATATGAACAGCACAGGATATTATGAATTGGACAGACTGCCCGGAAAATGCGCCAGCGCTTATATATATGATACGGAAAAAAAGGAATACTATTCAAATATATATAGTGTGGACGCAAAGGGAAGCGGGGCCGGAGGAGCATACACGACAATACCGGACATACATAATTTCTGGAAAGGATTGTTGAGCGAAAAATTAATATCGGAAAAATTCGTAAAGAATATGCTAAGCGTGCACATCCACGATGGAACATCCGATTACGGATACGGAATATGGCTTAACAAAGAATCGGAAGAATTGTATACGCCATATTTTCAGGGCAGTGATCCCGGGGTCAGTTTTATATCAAGCTATAATATGAAAAAAGAAACAGAAATAACGCTTGTAAGTAACATGGAAAATAATGTCTGGGAAATTAAAACCAATATAGAGCAGATACTGTAAAAAGCGTTATACCAATCCGAAAAAAATTCTCTAATGCGGCGGGGTTACGGCAGGGCGCCTTCTATGGCGGTGCTGCCGTTAAAAGCCGCGAGCCGGCGGAAACCGGAGGTCATGGCGGTACGCAGTTTTCCGGTCATGGTCACGCCGGGTTCAAGCCAGATATTTTTTACCGACAGAGTCTTTTCTTTTCTGTTATTGACCGCTTCCACCCGGCCAACCAAACGGTCCCTGTATAACACAGGCAGAACATAATATCCGTATTTTCTCTGGTCCTGGGGCGTGTAAATTTCCCATTTATAGTCAAAACCGAAAAGCGCCTGTATAAGTTTCCGGTCCCAGAGCATATTATCAAGCGGCGCAAGAAACTCGCAGCGCTCCTTCAGCGGAGGGTTCTGCAGGATACTTTCCATAAGCGGTAAATCGCCTGAATTATAATACAGAATGTCGGAAAGCCCTTCCACTTCCACGGGAAGGATTTTCTTTTCGTCAATAAGCCGGCTGAATATCTCTTTCCTGTCGGGAGCTTTCAAATCATAAATGTTCAGCCAGGCATCCGAAGGCCTGCTCCACAGAAGTCCGACAGAACTGATACGGCGGAGGACCCTCCATTTGTTATGTTCAAAAGTATCGGGACAGGGATCGTCCGCGTGCAGCAGATTTTCAGGTATGTGTCGTTCGGCAAGATCATAATATTTTCCCGTGCCTTTCTTATGATGAATCACCAGATCTCCGGTAAAATACAGCTGCTCAAGCGCGGCGCGGGAAAGTTTCGTATCGCTCCAGTACCATGAAATCTTTTCATCAAGGCCGAGGTCGCGTGAGCAGAGCGGTCCTTTTTCACGGATATTGTTTTTTACCTGGTCCCCGACTTTTTCAACCGCGGCGCTGCTTTTTCCGTATGTACGGTATGAGTCGCGGTAACGCCTGAAATAGGGCCAGTCAGATACATGCATAATAGCGAGGTTCTTGTCAAAATAATCTATTAATTTTCTGTCTTCATACAGCAGATCATAGAGCATTTTCTTTTCAAAATTCCGGACGCGGGACTGCAGTACCAGTTCCGGGTTTTTTCCGCAAACATCTATGGGATCAAATTGAATACAGCCGGCCTGACTGATATAGTCAAGAACGCCCTGCGGGCCCTCAAAAATGTGCTCATTCAGCAGGCCATGTTTGGCGAGAAGAAACTGGCGGGCCTGCTGATTTGTAATAACCATGTGACTCATTACCATTCATTATTGCCTATTTTTCCGTATTTGAATAGGGCCGGCGCAGTCTTTAAAACATACACAATATTGGTTATTATTTTCAGAAGAGACCTTCCGGAGAAAAAGATTGATGAAAAAATTCGACGTGACTATTATTGAGAATCAGCCGGAAAAAACCATTTACGGTTTATGGAAAAACTCAAATGATAAAACAATCTCAAAAGATATTCCCAGACTGAGTAAACAATACGGGAGTATTCCGGGCCGGAAGCCGGGGATCCCTTTTTATGTGCTTACAAAAATTACTGTCCAGAAACAGGGGATTTTGAACTCTTTACGGGCGGAGAAGAAAATCACGCCGGACTGGACTGCGCGCTTCTTCCTGAAGGGACCTATGGTGTAATCACGGTGAAACCCCTGTACGGTTTTTTGTGGGGGCCTGCCATTGGCAGGGTAAAGCAGCATTTTTACCGGACCTGGATTGCGGAAAACAGGTATATTCCGGGAAATTTTGAATATGAATTGCATACGGAAAAATCTACCGGGAAAAATCCGTCCATCGAAATATGGTTTTATATAAGTACATGATACAAAAACAGACCTGTCTGTTCTTTATTTCGAAATTTTCTGCTGCGCACTACCGCCTTGAATCTTTTCTGATAAAGGGAGGCTCAACGGATTCAGAAACCAGCATTCCGTATTTTTTCGGCTTCCGGTACGCGTTTCCGAAAGCTTCATATTCCCTGTATCTGCGGATTTCTTCAATATCAAATTCAGCAATATAGATCCCTTCTTCTTCTCCGGCTTCAACCAGCAGCATATCCCGGTATCCGAACGGATCGGTTCCGTCAAACGCTATACCGTCATAGGCCTGGGAATGACCGTTACAGTCCGGCATTTCCTTCGGATAATTTGCCATCGCAATTCCCGTCATATTTTCAAAGGCCCTGGTTTTCAGCTGGCTTATTCTGTGCTCTTCAATGGGACATGCATTGGGCACCAGAATGATTTCCGCGCCTTTCAGCATGAGGATCCTCGCGCTTTCGGGAAACTCCCTGTCATAGCAGATCATTGCGCCGATTTTTATCGTTCCTGCTTCCGTATTCAATTCGCATACATGAAAATCATCTCCCGGCGCGCAGTATTTTTCACTGCCGAAATCACAGGTATGGACTTTTGCGTAAGTGAGCATTTCATTTCCGGACCGGTCAAAAACTGTTACGGTGTTTCTCGGCAGGCCGGGCCATTTTTCAAGATAAGTGATTGCTATGGCCATATGCAGCTGTTTCGCCTGGCCTTTTACGGCAGCCAGAAAATCGCTGTTTATACCTATTGCCTTTTCGGCCCACGCGCTGAAACCTGAATCATCCTGGGGAAAGGAGTATCCGATGTTCCACATTTCAGGAAACAGCGCCAGATCGGCGCCCATCTCCTTTGCCTGTTTGCAGAACAGAAGTCCTTTTTCCAGATTGCCTTTCCGGCTTCCTGTGGGGGCCATCTGGAGCATTGCTACTTTAAACATAGAAACCTCCGAAAAATGTACCGGATAACTATTCCGGAAAAATACGTTCCCCTCTCCGTATAACTTTCAGAACTTTCTGGTAAAGGGCAGCGGCTTGCGCATCCGCACAAGAAGGAGCAGCGGCAGCAATACGTAAGGCAGATTGAATGAAAGAAATTTTACGGGGTTGGGTGTTCTCCATTCCTGTTCGCCGAAAAATTCCACGCCGAACACAATAATCCCGGTAATTGCTGAAATCATCGTCGCATAAATCACGGAAGGGAGCTGGATTTTGTTCCAGCCGCGGGCGAACGCTATAACCAGTATTATATAGAATGGCATATACACAAAGGCGGAAAGCCCTGTCACAATCCGCATCCACACGGGCGGATTCTGGAAGAGCGGGTCTGTTCCTTCAGCATACCAGTAGTTTGCGTTGACAATAAAATTTGAAGATGGTTCATTAAAATCAATACCCAGCGTGGGAACCATATCGGCGATACATGAAGTAACAATAAAAACCGAAAATACAATCATAAAAAAAATATCAATCGGCCTTTCCCGGAGGGGCAGATTTTCTACAGTGACGGTTTCTTTTTGCATTTGATTAACTCTCCTTAATTATGACGGCAAAACCGGCTTTAGCATGAATATGTTTTAAAACCGGTCCGGCACATATAATACCACCATTCCGGAGAATTGGAAACCTCACTTCCAAACAGGCAATTCTTTTCACGTGATATATTCGACAAACTCCAGCCTGATACCGTTACTGTCCCGCCATTCTATCCATTTGTAATTTCTGTAATCAAATGCGTTGAATATGCCTTTTTCATAGTCGGTGATTCCGCACTCCGCAAGAATCTTTTCAGCTTTTTCAATACTTTCAATTTCTATGGAAAGATGCTGTTCCCGTATAAATTGGTCCGGGGCGTCCGTTTCCATAATGAAAAAATGAATGTCCCTGTTTTCAAGCATATATACTGAAGCGTCCGCGGGGTGTCTTTTTCCGGACAGGGAAAATACTGTTTCATAATAAGTTTTCGATTTATCCAGATTTTTTACAAGCAGGCAGATATGGTCTATCATGGGATCCCTCCACGCATAAAAAAACCGTCCGGTAAATTTATACCGGACGGCATATATAAACGGCTCCTTTCTAAGACCGCTTACTCCTGATCATCCGGAGATTCTCCCGGAGAAACATCATCAGAAATAGTTTCCTCTTCCGTATCCGGTTCCGGATCGCTGCCGTCAAGATCGAGTTCGCCGGCGATTGATTTTACACCGCCTTTGGTTTCAGGTTTCTTTTCTTCCTCGTCCTCTTTGGCAACGGAATCAATGCCTATTAACATATCGGGCGGTTCAATATTCAGTATCCTGACACCCTGGGCTGAACGTCCCATTGTGGAAATCGTGTTCGCGCACACCCTCAGGGTTTTTCCCTGACTTGTAATGCACACAACTTCATCACTGTCCTGTACTGTAATCAGGCCGACAATTTCACCGGTCCTTTCATTGATTGTATAAATACGCTGCCCGCCGGTCGCACGCCCGTGGGGAGAAAACTCCGAGAATTCCACCCGTTTGCCGTACCCGCATTCAGTCATTATCAGCATCCTGCAGTCGCCGGCGATCCGGAGCGCGCCGGCCAGCTCATCACTGGAGGAAAGCTTGATACCGGTGACGCCGCGTGAAGCCCGACCGAGCGGCCTGATATCTTTTTCGCTCATACGGAGAGCCTGGCCCCGCCGGGTAATAAGCATAATTTCATCTTCACCGCTGGTCAAAATAGCGCTGATCAGCTTATCTCCGTCATCAAGTTTTATTGCAATGATACCCCGCGTCTTTGCATTCCGGAAGTTATCGGTTGTTACTTTTTGACAACACCGCCGGCCGTAGCCATCAGCAGATATTCAGTATCACTGAAATCCTTAAGAGCAACGACAGTGGTAATTTCCTCTTCTGAAGAAACAGTTAGCAGGGATTTTATATGGGAGCCCCTGCTTGTCCGGGAAGCTTCAGGAATCTCGTGAACCTTTACCCAGTAAGCCTTTCCTTCACTGGTTATGAACATTACATGGTCATGGGTCGAGGCGGTAAATATCTGGTGGACAAAATCATCCTCCGTCAGTTTTGTGCTTGTTGAACCCTTGCCTCCGCGTTTCTGGCTCCTGTACGAAGAAACGGGTATGCGTTTTATGTATCCCAGATTGGAAATAAGAACGACCATTTCTTCTTTCTGAATCAGGTCTTCAATATTTATTTCCTCGATTTCATCCGTGACAATATCCGTCCTGCGTTCGTCCCCGAAATTTTCCGCCAGTTCAGTCGTTTCCTGTTTAATGAGCTGGAGTATCTTTTCGGGATGCGCGAGAAGGTCTTTCAGGCGCTCGATAAGTATTTCGAGTTCCTTCAGTTCGTTTTCAAGTTTTTCAATTTCAAGACTGGTCAGCCTTCCGAGCCTCATATCCACAATTGCCTGTGACTGGACTTCACTCAGGTCAAAGCGCTTCATGAGGGCGGCTTTCGCGTCGTCAATATTCCGGGACGCTTTTATGATTCTTACAACCTCATCTATGTTCTGGATCGCGATAATCAGTCCCTGCAGAATATGGGCGCGTTCTTCAGCCTTGCGGAGGTCAAATTTTGTACGGCGTGTTACTACCTCATTCCGGTGTTCAACAAAATAATGAATGAGCTCTTTCAGATTCAGCGTTTGGGGCCGGCCTTTTACAAGGGCAAGGTTAATCACTCCGAAAGAAGACTGCAGCGCGGTCCGGGAAAAAAGCTGATTCAGAACGACTTTGGCAATAGCCCCTCTTTTCAGTTCAATCAGAATGCGCATGCCTTCCCGGTCGGATTCATCGTTTATATAGGAAATACCGTCAATAACCTTGTCCCGGACAAGTTCGCCTATTCTGGCAACCAGATTAGCCTTGTTCACCTGATAGGGAATTTCAGTAAAGATTATTGATTCCCTGCCTTTTTTATCAACTTCAATGGTAAACCGGCCCCGGACAATTATTTTTCCCCTGCCTGTTTTGTAGGCGTGGCGGATCCCTTTGCGCCCGAAAATAACGCCGCCGGTCGGAAAATCCGGCCCCTTAACATATTTGCATAATTCTTCAATTGAAATGTCCGGATTATCTATATATGCGGAAATAGCCTGGGCAATTTCATTCAGATTATGGGGAGGCATATTGGTTGCCATACCGACCGCAATACCTGAAGTCCCGTTTGCCAGAAGAAAGGGAAATGCGCCGGGTAAAACCAGCGGCTCTTTCATAGAGTCATCATAGTTTGGTCCGAAATCAACGGTGTCTTTTTTTATATCATTAATTATGGCGTCAGAAATTTTAGCGAGTTTTGCTTCCGTATAACGCATAGCGGCGGGCGGATCCCCGTCAACGGACCCGAAATTTCCCTGCACGTATATTATCGGATAGCGGAGGGAAAAATCCTGACCCAGCCTGACCAGCGCGTCATAAACAGAGGCGTCTCCGTGCGGGTGATATTTACCAAGTACATCACCGACTATACGGGCGCATTTTTTGTCTGGGTGTTATACCGGATACCCATTTCTTCCATCGAATACAGGATACGCCGGTGAACGGGTTTTAATCCGTCCCTGACATCGGGCAGAGCGCGGCTAACGATAACGGACATTGAATAGTCTATATAGGCCCGTTTAACTTCATCTTCTACGGAAATCGGTATCAGAACACCGCCTTCCGGGGTTTGTATCTCTTCCATACTTATGCAAAAACCTCAACTCGTATTGCTCACAGACATCCGCCGGATAACCATATCCGGAAATTTTCCGCGGCCTTCTTGTTAAATATCCAGATTTGCGTATACTGCGTTTTCTTCAATAAACTTTCGCCTGGGTTCGACCTGTTCGCCCATCAGCGTACTGAAAATCCGGTCGGCCTCAACAGCGTCCGAAAGATGGACGCGCATCATCCGCCTGCGGGAGGGATCCATGGTTGTTTCCCACAGCTGATCGCCGTTCATTTCACCCAACCCCTTATAACGCTGGACCTTTATTTTATCAGGATCGCGTCCGATTTCTTCAAAGATTTTATCGCGCTCGGCGTCATTGTAGGCATACCATTCCTTGCGGTCAAAGCTGACCTTATAGAGCGGAGGCATGGCAAGATATACATAGCCCTGCTCGACCATATCGTTCATATACCGGTAAAAAAAGGTAAGGAGCAGCGTACGGATATGGGAACCGTCAACATCGGCATCGGCCATTATTATTACTTTATGATAGCGGAGTTTTTCCACCTTGAAATCCTGTCCGACGCCGGCGCCGAGGGTCGCGATAACAGGCTGGAGTTTTTCGTTTGAAATAACCTTATCAATGCGCGTCTTTTCAACGTTCAGCATCTTCCCCCACAGCGGCAGAATAGCCTGGATCTTGCTGTTTCTGCCCTTTTTGGCGGAACCGCCCGCGGAATCTCCCTCAACAATATATACTTCGCATTTTGACGGGTCTTTTTCCGAACAGTCAAACAGCTTGCCCGGGAGGCCTGCTCCGTCCAGAACATTTTTCCGCCGGGTCGCGTCACGGGCCTGCCGGGCGGCGATCCTTGCCTTCGCGGCCAGAACACTTTTTTCGAGAATCGCTTCGACCACGGAGGGGTTCTGTTCAAGATACAGGGTCAGCTGGTCATTTACAAAACCTTCAACTATTCCCTTGACCTCGGTATTTCCCAGCTTCGTTTTTGTCTGCCCTTCAAACTGGGGCTCAGGGACCTTTATTGAAAGAACGGCGGTTAATCCTTCCCGGACATCATCACCGGAAAGCGTTTCGTCCATTTTTTTGGAAAGTTTGGAATTCTTCAGAAATTCGTTCAGAACGCGGGTAAGGGCGCTTTTGAAGCCGACAAGATGTGTACCTCCCTCGCGCGTATTTATGTCATTTACGAAACTGAACATTATTTCACTGAAGGAGTCATTATACTGGAGCGCGATTTCAACAATAACATCATCCCGTTCACCGGAAATGTATATAGGCTCCTTGTGCATAACATTTTTGTTTTCATTCAGATATGAAACAAACTCCCTGATTCCCCCGTCGAATTTAAATACGCTTTCCTTCGGGGTCGTCAGCCGTTCATCCCGCAGAATGATAGTCAGCCCGCTGTTGAGGAAGGCCAGTTCCCTGAGCCGGTTTGCAAGCGCGTCAAAATTATAGGTTGTTGTTTCAGTAAAAATTGTTTTATCGGCCTGCCAGCGAATGGTAGTACCGCTGTTTTCCGTTTCTCCCAGGCGTTTTACCGGGGCAAGGGGAATGCCCGTTTCATATTTCTGGAAATGATCATAGCCTTCACGGGCAACATAGGCTTCCAGCCAGGTTGAAAGCGCGTTTACACAGGAAACACCAACCCCGTGCAGACCGCCGGACACCTTATAGGAACCCTTGTCAAATTTACCGCCGGCGTGGAGCCGGGTAAGGACAAGTTCCAGGGCGCTGACGCCTTCAGAGGCATGGATACCAATAGGTATACCCCGTCCGTTGTCTTCAACACGGACAATATCATTCTTTTCAAGAACTACCAGTATACGGTCACAAAAACCGGCCATAGCCTCGTCGATACTGTTGTCCACCACCTCATATACAAGATGAAGGAGGCCTTCCGGCCCGGTAGAACCTATATACATACCGGGGCGTTTTCGTACAGCTTCGAGACCGTTTAAAACGGTTATATTGTTTGCGGAATAAGAGGGCAAATTCATTTTTGGTCCTTGCATATTATAGAAGAAAGTCGATAAATACACTATATCTGAAATCATAAATAAAGTAAAGACGGTGCTTTTCCAGGGAGAATCCCTGAAAAAAACACCTTTTGGACGCCTGACAAACTCGGATATGTAGTATATACTGTATTCTTATGGGTAAATGGGATTACAGCATATTCTGGAAAGAAACACTCAACGAGCTGAAAAAAGAGCTTGATGAGCAGGAATTTTCCATGTGGTTTAATATTGAATATGAAACTTCGGGCGAACAGTCCATAGTTGTTTCAGTTCCTTCCGCATTTTACCGGGACCAGGTAAAACAGCGCTACCAAAAGCTCATAGAATCAAAACTGTTTGAATTATCCGGGCAGCATATCTCTCTTGAATTTGAAATCAAACATAAAAAAAAGGACAGGCCGGAAGAATCCGGACGGACTGAAGAGGGAGAAAAAACGGTAAAAAAGGCCGGCCCCGGGAATTCTTCCCCGCCAAAAGCGAAAACCGGCGATATTCCGGTCCGGGGGAACCATCCTGACCTTAAACCTGAATATACCTTTGATAATTTTGTTATCGGCGACAATAATTCCTTTGCCGCGAACGCGGCCATGGCCATCGCGAAAAACCCCGGAACCGCATACAACCCTTTTCTGATTTACGGAGGGGTAGGTCTTGGTAAAACCCACCTTATGGAAGCAATCGGAAACATGGTCTGGAAGGAAAAAGGCGGGAAAATCGTATATGTTACCGCGGAAACCTTCCTGAATGAATATGTAAAATCCATCTTTGACAAAAAGACCTCGGAATTTAAAAACAAATACCGGAATGTGGACATTCTTTTAATTGACGACATCCATTTTTTCCAGGGCAAAGAAGGCGTCCAGGAAGAACTCTTTCATACATTCAATACACTGTATAACGCGAACAAACAGATCATATTTACCTGCGACCGGCACATTTCGGAGCTGAAAAAGCTCCCTGAACGGCTCAGATCACGCTGTGAACTGGGGCTGAATATAGATCTGCAGCCACCGAATTACGAAACCCGCTGCGCCATTCTGAAAAAGAAAATAGAAAACCGCGAAGTCCATATTCCCGAAGACGTTATTGCTCTTATTGCGAAAAATGTATCGTCAAATGTCCGGGACCTGGAAGGTTCTCTTTTGAAACTCATCGCCTATGCTGAAATAACCAAAAAAATATTACCCTGGAAATTGCCCAGCAGCAGCTCAGGGACACTTTCGGCTCACCAAAGCAGAATAATGTTACGGTAGAAACCATACTTAAAGTCGTTGCCGAATATTTTTCCCTTTCTTACAACGATTTGAAAGGGAAAAAAAGAACCAAGGCCGTGGCCTTTCCGCGGCAGGTCGCGATGTATATAGCACGGGAAATAACCGAGTATTCTACTTCGGAAATAGGCATGGAATGCGGAGGCCGGGACCATACCACCATTATGCACGGCTGTCAGAAAATCGAAGAGCGCCTGAAAATTGAACCGACTCTGGAAACAACAATCCAAAAATTAAAAAAACTGATAAAAGAATATAATACATAAAAAATTCCGTATTTTCAGCAAAGCAGATAATTACTGTTTTTTTTGTGAATAATATGCTAAACTACAGTGCATAATCTGTGTATAATCAGGATCGCTGTGGATAAGTGGATAAAGTATCCCGGAAGAGCTTAAAAAAGCGGGGTCCATAAATTCTTATCTGATAAGGAAAAAACCGGGTTATTCAGGTTTAATACGGCCTTATTATTATTGTTATTAATATATATATATAATATTATTTAGAAGTTCGTAATTTTTTGAACTTTTATGTAAAAGGACTGGAGGAAAATATGAAGTTTACCTTTGACCGGGACGCGCTTTTAAAAGAAATATCGATTGCCCAGGAAATAATTGCGACAAAAAACGCAATATCAATTCTTTCCAATGTGCTTCTGGACGCGCAGAACGGAAAACTGACTATAAAAGCAACCGACATAAAAGTCAGCTTTGAAACAAGCTTACCGGTCGATGTGCAGGAACCGGGATCAACGACTGTTTTCTGCGACAAATTTGCGGGCATTATTTCTTCACTTCCCCAGGGCGAAATAGAATTTGAACAGAATGACATAAAAATAACGATAAAACCTTTTGCGAAAAAGGCAAAATTCCAGCTGAAAAGCATTACCAGTGATAAATTCCCCGAATTTACTTCATCGGGGACCCTTTCATTCTTTGATATACCGGCCAAGGA
This sequence comes from Brucepastera parasyntrophica, assembly GCF_022376835.1. GTDB lineage: Bacteria > Spirochaetota > Spirochaetia > Treponematales > Treponemataceae > Brucepastera > Brucepastera parasyntrophica. The sequence continues at coordinate 1,822,473 of NZ_CP084606.1, read as the reverse complement.
ATTCAGGGAAATGATAAACCAGACCATTTTCTCCGTATCTGATGATGAAACACGGTATTTTATGAACGGTGTTTTTATGGAAAAACAGAATGATGAGCTGAAAATGGTGGCGACAGACGGCAGACGGCTTGCCTTTATTTCAAAACCGGTCGGAGCGGCTGTTCCCGATTTCAAGGGGATTATTATTCCGCCGAAAATCCTGAATATCGTCAATAAGCGACTTTCAGATGAAGGTCCGGTATCCGTAGCGGTCGGTGAAAAAAACGTATTTTTCAGGTTCGGCAATTATGAATTTTCTTCGGCATTAATTGAAGGCCAGTTTCCGAACTATGAAAGAGTTATTCCGGCTTCACAGACCAGTTCTTTTGAAGTTGACGCAAAGGAACTGCTTGACGCGTTAAAACGCGTTTCCCTTCTTGTAGAGCAGAAATCCCGCAGGATTTCCTTTACCATTACGCCTGGTGTATTGATAATCAATTCCCAGGAATCGGAAATCGGCAACGCAAAGGAAGAAATCCCCTGCAGATATGACGGTCCGGAACAGACAATGGCGCTTAATTATGTCTATATTGAGGATCCGGTGAAAGTAATCGGAACGGAGCGGGTAAAGATAGAGTTTACCGAGCCCATGAAGGCAATTACGATAAAACCGCAGCCGGAAAAAGATTTCTTCCACATTGTTATGCCCATGCAAATGGAGTAAAAACAGAAGGTGCCTTTTTTATCGGTCGCATATACCAATTTCAGAAATATAGCCAATAATACCATAGACCTCCTTTCAAAGGAGGTCTATTTTGTAGGCAAAAACGGACAGGGAAAAAGCAATATTCTTGAAAGCCTGTATATGTCGGCCTACGGCGTTTCATTCAGGACAAGAAATGAGGCTGAAATCCCGCTCGACGGGCAGACAGAATACAGTATAAGGGCCATATTCCGGGACAGCAAAGAACGGACAAACAGCATTCATATCATATATCAGGACGGGAAAAAAAGGTTGAAAAGAACGCCCGGACCATAACCGACCGGAAAGAACTTGTTGATACAATTCCCTGCGTCCTTTTTAACCATGATGATCTTGACTTTGTAACGGGTTCACCCGAACGCAAACGTTTTTTTATTGACCAGTCTCTTTCAATGTTTAATCCTTCCTATATCGATCTTATGAGGCAATACAAAAAAATTCTGAAAAACAGAAATATGCTGCTCAAAAAGAAACAGTCAATGCAGAAAGAAGATATATCGCTTCTGGATGTTTTTGATATACAGCTCGCGGAATCCGGCGCGGAAGTGGTAAAGCACAGGGAAAAAACAATATGGGAATTCAATCAGGTTTTTGCCGTGCTGTATCAGGAAGTAAGCGGGATTTCCGGCGTAAATATTGACTATTCTCCTTCATGGAAGGAGAATGATACTGAAAAAATAATGATCCATCTGTCTGAAAAGCGAAAAATGGATATACTGATGGGAACCAGCATGTCGGGCCCGCACCGTGACCGGATACGGTTTATGCAGGGAAAGAATAATTTTGTTCTCACCGCATCGACAGGGCAGAAAAGGCTCCTCTCGCTTATTTTACGGACCGCTCAGGCCCTGTTTTATACAAAACTGACCGGGAGATATCCTGTTTTGCTTATGGATGACGTTCTTCTGGAGCTTGATATGGAAAAAAGGCAGCGGTTTACAGCCGTACTTCCGGAATATGACCAGCTGTTTTGTACTTTTTTACCTGATGAACCCTATGGCATGTATAAAAAAACGTCAACATGTATTTATACTATTCAGAACGGGAGCTGGCATGAGCAGTGATTTTAAAAATGCGGCGGATCTTGTAAACCGGTTTTTTGAAAATATAAGTACTCCTGAAATGAAACAGGCCGGCGACTTTATGAAAAGCTGGAGCCGGGCCGTTATTCTGAATGAAGACGACGCAATGGGATCAAAAATTGATTCCCACAGCAGGGTCCTTGACGTTAATAAGGGCAGTATTATTGTGGAAGTGGACCACCCCGGCTGGAGCCAGCAGATTTTACTGCGGAAAAAGCATATACTGGGCATGCTGTCAAAACAGTTTCCCGATCTCGGCATCCGGAATATATCAATCAGAGTAAAGGATGAGTATATCGAACCATATAAACGCTCCGACGAAACAATAGGAAAAGATATTCCGAGGAGTGAACCCGAACAGCTGGTAATAAGTGAAGATACGGATGAAGAACTCAAAAAAGCGCTGCTAAGCCTCAAAAACACGATTTCAGGCGATAAATCCCGCTCTTGACCTCAAAGTTATTCCTATTGTAATATAACCCAATTGTTTTAATATTTGAATCAGGTCCGGATATAGCCGGACAAGGTTCTTCATATAAAGGAGTCATAAATCCATGAAACGAACATATCAGCCCAGTAAAGTTAAACGCAACCGGAAATTCGGTTTCCGCGCCCGTATGGCAACACCAGGCGGCCGGCTTATTCTTAAACGCAGAAGGGCAAAAGGCCGGAGCAAACTTACAGTTTCCGACGAGAAAAAACCCTATTAATCGCGATTAGTGTTGAGCAGTGAAAAGCTCAAAATTTTCTAAAACGGAGCGGATACAGAATTCCTCCGTTATCCAAGCTGTTTTCAGGAAGGGAAAAAAATATAGCTGCAATGGGGCGAAATTATTCGTCCTTGCAAATGGGATGGAGCGGAACAGGATACTTTTTACTTTTCCGCGCAAATACGGAAATGCTGTTGAACGAAATCGTTCCCGCCGTTTAAGCCGGGAAGTATACCGCCTGCATAAATGGCATATTGTAACCGGCTATGATTTTATTGTTCTGGTTTTTCCGGGAATGGATACATTTTCCGGGAGAAAGGAACAGTTAACAGGCCTTTTTAAAAAAGCCGGGCTCTGGTTGGAATAGTATAATGAAATCGTTTCAGAAACTGATATGTAAGTCTATCCGCTTTTACCAGCGGTATATATCTCCGCTCTTTCCGGCCTCCTGCAGATATTATCCGACATGTTCTGCGTATGCCTACGAAGCAATAGTTCGATACGGTGTTGTCAAAGGATTATTTCTTTCTATAAAGCGTATTTTACGCTGCCATCCTTTCCATGAAGGCGGATTCGATCCAGTACCATAATTGAAAGGAGCCAATGGCAATGGAAAAAAATACTATAATAGCGATAGTTCTTTCAACTATTATAATTGTCATTTCATTTACCCTCTTCGGTCCGAAATCTCAGCCTATAGCGGAGCAGCCTGTCGAACAGGTAGAGCCGGAATTTGTGAATACCGCCGGCCAGACAACCGGCCCCGCGGAGCCTGTGATTCTGACTCCGGAAATCCCGGCGGAAACCGACCCGGTCCGGGAAGAGATTTCGGTTATTGAGACACCCTTAATGAGGGTTGAATTTACCAACCGGGGCGGAGATATCATTTCCTTTAAACTCAAGGAACATTCCGACAAGGAAGAATTCGTTGAAATGGCCGACAATGTTACCGAAAAATCCCGGGCTTTTTCCGTTTTTCTCGGCGATGACACAGGCATTCTTGTGGACCAGCTGTTTAATGTAAAGCGTATCAGCGACACCGCGATAGGTTTTTATCAGACGCTGACAATAAAAAACCAGGACGGAACGAACAGCAACTTTACGCTTGCCAAACAATATACCTTTGTGCCTAACGATTACATGTTTGAGCTGAAAATCAGCATTGACGGGGACCCCTCTTTCCGGGGCCTCCAGTTCGGACAGTCATCATATACCGTTAAAACGTCTCCCCAGATCGGTCCGGAATGGAGAAAAGAAGACAGATATGAGTACCGCAGATTCTATTATTTCCAGAATGGGAGCAAAAAGAAAGACGCGAAAGTAGGCAACAATCAGACAAAAACAGTAACCGATTCTTTTACCTGGGCAGGCGTTGCCGGAAAATATTTTACCCTGGTTGCGATGCCCCTTTCCCCGATTCAAAAGGCTACTTTTACAACGGTTCCCGATACACCGGGACTTACAACCGCCGAAATGTTTTTGACCCGCGCCCCGATTACGGCAAACACAAATACCGATGTCTGGTATTTTTACGCGGGTCCGCGCGAAGAAAAGGCCCTCGCAAAATACAATGCAGCGGGAAACAATTTCTTTGGCCTGAACAATACAAAGCTGAATCAGATTGTTGAGAGCTCCGGTATTCTGGCGCCGATCGAGTTTTTGCTTAAGTGGATCATGGAGCTGTTTTACAAGGTTATCCCGAACTGGGGCGTGGCGATCATTCTGATGACGATTCTCATGAGGGCCATCATATTTCCATTGACCAAAAAAAGCTCCGAAGCAACAAAAAAAATGCAGGCCATGCAGCCAAAAATACAGGAAATCCAGCAGAAATATAAAGACAATCCGCAGAAAATGAATGAGGAAATGGCGAAATTCTATAAAACGGTCGGATATAATCCGATGTCAGGCTGTCTGCCCATGCTTATACAGTTTCCCCTGATTATTGCCATGTTCAATCTGTTCAATAATTATTTTGAATTCCGCGGCGCAATGTTTATTCCGGGCTGGATCCCTGATCTATCCGTGCCGGATACCGTATATACGCTTCCGTTTACCATTCCGCTGGTAAACTGGTCGGAAGTCCATCTGCTGCCTGTTATTTATGTTTTTTCACAGTTACTTTCCCAGAAACTCATGCAGACGCCATCGGCAACACCCCAGAATAATTCCATGAAATTTATGATGTACGGTTTGCCTTTAATCTTCTTCTTTATTTTTTATAACGCGCCGTCAGGACTGCTTATATACTGGATTTTCTCGAATATACTCGCGCTGGTCCAGCAGGTAATTGTTAACCGGATGATGAAAAACAAAGAACCGGAAGTAAGTCTGGAAGAGGTAAAAACAACAAAGAAAAAAACTGCTAAAAAATAATTTTATTTTATCAGGAGTGATATTATGATACATGAATTTGAAGGAAAAACCGAAAAAGAAGCTATAGAATTAGCCGCGGCAGAACTTGGATTGGAAAAGGATCAGTTTGATGTGGAAATCATCGAAACACAGAAAACAGGACTTTTTAAAAAAGGGCATGTCCGTATTTGTGTGCATACCGATAATGATGTAATGCCGAAAAAGGCTGAGTCAAACGAATCGGAATTTGACAATTCCATGCCAAAGGGGAAGCCCCTGTTTCAGGACCCGCTGCCCAGGGACGATTTTGAAAAAGCGCTTGTTGATTTTGTCGCTTCCGTAATACGGAAAATGGGTTATGATGTAAATGTGGAAATTATGTTCAGGGAAGAAAGAAAAATCGGACTCCGCCTCGATTCCAACAGTTCTTCCATACTTATTGGGCGCAAGGGAAAAAATCTTGACAGCCTTCAGTTACTGGCCAATGTATTCGCGGGACGGCAGGGCCGGGAAGATGTCAGAGTGATTCTTGATACCGAGAATTACCGCATCCGCCGCGAAGAATCCCTGGTCCGGCTTGCCTATACAACCGCCGACCGGGTGAGAATTTCAAAGAATTCCATTCTTCTTGAACCGATGAATCCTTTTGAACGCAGATTAATCCATACCACGCTGAATGATATTGCGGATGTTGAAACCAAAAGCGAGGGCGAGGGTTTATATAAACAGGTACGCGTTTTATTCAAGGGAAGGTAAATGAAGAAACTTTTTTATATACCGTTTATTGTATTTCTTTGTACTTTGTCCGTTTTTGCCCAGGAAAGCACTGAAACGGACATCAGGGCCAAACTGGAAAATATATTTTCATCAGATGAAATTATTACCGAACTGCTTGCTGCAGGCGTAATACAAAGATATACATATAAAGAAAACACCCCCCTGGTATTGACCCCGGACACGGAGCTGGGGAGAGACGCGGTGGCATACTGGCAGGGCGAAGAACCGATGTATGTTAACGAGCAGGTGTATTTATATAAAAAAGGTTCCGGCCACAGCACGGTCCCCGGAGATGAAATCGGGAGAATATCCGTAATACTCCGGTCCGTATCAAAGATAGAAGGCATAACATATTATTCCAATTCAAAAAAGAGAGAAGAAGTATTATATGACAAGTCTTTTGTTGTTGATAATTCCGACACCGGCAGAAAAATCGCCGATCCCGTAGAAGGAAACGCCGACGGGCTGGTTCTTACTGTCCGTCAGAGGGACACCACTTTCGGCGAATATCTGTATCAGTATTCTTACAGGCAGACCGAAGATACTGTAGCCCTGTTCTATTCAAATATTGATACCATGAAATACGGTTTTATAAAACTGATTGCTCCGGGAGAACTGAAAGTGGTTTTATCCGTTCAGGACCTGGGTGATTATCTGCTCATATACGGGTTAATGAGAGGCCGGTTTGCCTCAATACCCGGAATAAAAGATACGGTCCATAAGTCCTTTTCAAGCAGGGTAGAAGCGATCTATAATTGGTTTATAGTACAGTATGAACAGCAGCAATAAGGGATATATCCTTTCCTTTGATCAGGGAACAACCTCCTCTCGGGCAATTCTGTTTAATCATGCCGGGCAGATTGTGTCCCAGGCGCAAAAGGAATTTACGCAGTATTTTCCCTCCCGGGATGGGTGGAACATGACGCCCGTGAAATCTGGGAAACCCAGATTTCAGCCGCGAAACAGGCTGTTATCAGCGCGGGCGTTCAGCCGGAAGAAATTGTTTCAATAGGTATTACCAACCAGCGGGAAACCGTTGTTATGTGGGACAAGGACACGGGAAAGCCCGTATATAAAGCTATTGTCTGGCAGTGCAGAAGATCGACGGAAATCTGTGAAGAACTGATTTCCGCGGGGGTTGATACGCTTTTTCATGAGCGGACAGGACTCAGGCTTGACCCCTATTTTTCAGGAACAAAACTGTGCTGGCTTTTCCGCGAAATCCCAGGACTGAAAGCCCTGGCGGAAAATGGGGAGATCCTTTTCGGTACGGTGGACAGCTGGCTGCTGTGGAATTTAACCGGCCGGCATGTGACTGACATAACCAATGCATCCAGAACACTTCTTTTTAATATTCAGAATGAATCATGGGACGATGACCTCCTTACTATTCTGGGCATCCCTTCCGAAATACTGCCCGAGGTTCTTTCCTGTTCCGATGATTTCGGAAAAACAAAAAAAGAATTTTTCGGCGCGGAAATACCTGTTACCGGAGTTGCGGGCGACCAGCAGGCGGCCCTTTTCGGGCATACCTGTTTTTACCCCGGGATGGCAAAGAATACCTATGGCACCGGCTGTTTTACGCTTTTAAATACAGGGGATACGCCGGTACAATCCAAAAATAACCTGCTGACAACAGTTGCGTGGCGGCTGGGTAAGAAAACAACATTTGCCCTGGAGGGTTCAGTTTTTATAGCAGGCGCCGTTATCCAGTGGCTCCGTGATGAGATGCAGCTTATCAATGCCGCTTCGGAGTCTGAAGAGCTGGCTGTTTCCGTGCCGGATTCAAACGGCGTGTATCTGGTACCGGCCTTTGTCGGTCTGGGCGCTCCGTATTGGGATCCTGACGTGCGCGGCGCGATTTTCGGTATAACGCGGGGAGTTACGCGCGCGCATATTGTCCGCGCGGCCCTTGAAAGCATAGCCTATCAGTCCGACGATCTGTTTACCGCAATGAGCGGGGACTGCGGGACCCCCATTGAAATGCTGAAGGCCGACGGCGGCGCGACGGCGAATTCTTTTTTAATGCAGTTCCAGGCTGACATTTCGGGAATTCCGGTGCAGATACCCCAGGTTTCCGAAATCACGGCCCTCGGGGCCGCGTATTTTGCCGGACTGTATTGCGGGTTCTGGTCGGATATGAAAGAAATAGAAAAAAACTGGCAGATGAAATGCCATTACGCGGCGAATATGAATAACAAGGAAAGGCAGAAACGTATTGATTTATGGCATCAGGCCGTTTCAGCCTCAAGGAGCTATGTAGTCAAATAATTTCAATTATTTGACTATTTCCGATTATAAACGTATAGGAGTATAAAACATGAAAAAGAAATCGTTTATGGTCATTATGATAATAATGCTAGTTGTTATTGCGGGAACCGCAACGGCCGCCGTGCTTATTATAAATAATCAATCCGAATCCATTACAACAGGAGAACTTATTACAATGGACGAAATCCAGGACCCCTCTCAACTCGACAAAGACGGGATGTATGCGACAATCGATACAAACAAGGGAAAAATAGTTCTTGAATTGTATTATAAAAAGACCCCCTTAACGGTTGCCAATTTTGTAGGCCTTTCGGAAGGAACGCTTGACGCGGCCGGAGGAAAGCCTTTTTATGACGGACTGACCTTCCACCGGGTAATTGAAAACTTCATGATCCAGGGCGGAGATCCGAGGGGAAACGGTACCGGCGGTCCCGGTTATAAATTTCCTGATGAATTTGATTCTTCTCTGAAACATGACGGTCCCGGTGTTCTTTCCATGGCAAATTCCGGACCGGGTACGAACGGCAGCCAGTTTTTTATTACCCATGTCGCGACCCCCTGGCTGGACGGGAAGCATACGGTGTTCGGGCGGGTAGTTTCCGGACAGGATGTGGTTGATAAAATCCAGCAGGGTGATAAAATCAATTCCATTACAATTGAACGCAAAGGCCCGGAAGCAAAAGCCTTTACCGCGGCTCAGGCCGATTTCGACAAGTACCTTGCAGGATCAGGATCCCGTGAACGGGCGCGTCTCGAAAACGAACGGAAAGGTACAATAGACTTCATCATGGAAAAATGGCCGAAGGCCGTCAGGGCCGATTCCGGCGTATATTATGTTATTACAAAACAGGGGAGCGGTCCTGCCCTGCGTCCGGGGCAGACCCTGACAATGAAATATAAGGGGACCCTTCTGGATGGAACTGTTTTTGACGATTCCGATATGCACGCGCCAATAGACTTTCAGGTTTCCCGTGGCCAGCTGATTCCCGGGTTTGATTCCCAGGCTCTTGAAATGAAGGTGGGCGAAAAGCGGACAATAATTATTCCGCCTGAACTGGGCTACGGCGCGTCAGGCGTACCCGGCGCAATCCCGGGCAATTCGTTTATTGTTTTTGATCTGGAATTGCTTTCCGCAAAATAGGCGGAAAAAAAATATAGAAGGAAACGGCCCGGTTTATCCGGGCTGTTTTTTTATGGAATGCAATAACATGATTTTTGCCGGTTTATGTTATACTTTTTGCGATTTATTATAGGCTTCATGCAAAAAACCAGCGCATTCCCTGGGCATATAGGATTCTTTGTTATTATAGTCTTTCTCATTTTAAAGAACCCAAGAAAACCTTTCAGGATAGGGTTTTGAACCCCCGGATCTATTTTTTAGCGAATTCCAATACCGTGGCAGCCGGATACAAGTGAACGTTTTACGGAAGGATTTTTTGTTTTCCGGGCGGTTTTTCTTTGAAAACTGTCTTCGGACCGGAAAATGTAAAAATTTATGTTGTGAAAATAAAAAAAGGGCCATATACTGTCTGAAGGAAAAAAAGGACAATTATAAACATTGAGCACCAGACTCGCAGAAAAAACAGTCAGGCAGAATCCTACATACTGTTGGAATAATAACAGTATGTTTATTACTTCAGAATACATGCAAGCCTATCCGCCTTTTCCATATTGCAATTAAAGTTCCAAAAATAAAAGATGGCGCCAGTATTGTTTCCTCAATATGAAGAGACGAACTGGCACATAAAAAAGGTGAAACCTATGACAAGGCACCGGTTTTTCGCGTCATTAATGGGAATCATATATCTGGGGACCCTGAATCCGGTCATTCTGTACGGAGCCGAGCCGGCGGTCTCGCCGTCCGCTCCCGCCATAGCCGAACAGAGCCATGGAGAAGCCATCCGCGCTGAAGCGGGCGGGACCGTCAGCCTCAGCGGCGCCCGGATAGTGATACCCGCCGGGGCCCTTGAGGAAGACACCGTAATCCGGATAACAAAACTGCGGGAAACGGCGGACACCGGTGAAAGCATGATCAATGTGACTTCCGGGGGCGGCGGGTACCGGTTTGAACCGGCCGGCACCCAGTTTCTGAAAGAAGTAACGATAGAGCTGCCGTATGACGTGAAGCTGAACGGAAAGGAAGGCAGTCTTGACGATGTCCGCAGTTACTATTATGACGTAAAGGAAGAACGGTGGATCGTTCTCGAGAAAAAAGGATATGACAAAGAACGAGGTGTCATAGAAAGCGTGACAACACATTTTACTGACATGATAAACGGGACCTTGAGCTTACCTGAGAGCGCGGGACCGATAGATGTGAACCTGAACAGTATCAAGGGGCTTGAGGCGGCGAACGCGTCTGTTGGGGTCGCGAAGCTGGAAGGGCTGGAGGGTACGAGCGACGGGAGCGCGGGATTTTCGCTGAAGCTTGACCTGCCCGGGGGTCGGCGTGGAATGCGGCCCGCGGTGGCTATACAGTATTCGAGCGGCGGGGGAATTGGGATAACGGGGAAGGGATTTGACGTACAGTACGGGAGCCGGATAGAGATAGACACGAGGTATGGGGCGGCGCGGTATGACGGGAGTGACAGCTATACGCTTGACGGAGTGAGGCTGAAGGTCCGATTGACCCGGGTCGGAGAGACGGAGTATGAACGGCTTCGGGAACAGTCATTCAGCCGGATAGTGCATATAAAAACGGAGAGTGAGAATTACTGGGAAGTAACGGAGCGTGACGGGAGTAAGAAGACATACGGGAAGGGAGATGAGAGCTGGGGCGGGAAGGGCTCTACGGAAAAGAACATCTGGTACCTTGAGAAGGAAGAGGACGTATACGGGAACACGATAGTATATGAGTATATAAAAGATGGAGGCTATGTATATCCGTTGGCGATATGGTACACGGGGAAGGGAACTGACAAAGGCCCGTACGTGGTGCGGTTTGAGTATGGGACCGGGCGTCCTGACAAACGGGTGGATATGCGCGGCGGGTATACGCAGGAGCTGGGGTGTCTGCTTGAACGGATAGTGGTAACGGGAGCTGACGGGAATGAGCTGCGGAGTTACGGATTTGAGTATAAAGGCGGGGTTGCTGAAGAACAGTATGTGACAGCGCTGGTCGGCTTTGACCGGGATAGCGTTGAATGGTGGCGGTACGGGTTTGAGTATAACGAGATAGAGCGGGACAAAAACGGCGCGCTTAAATATTTTGCTGATCCGGAGTTTTATGGAAACAGTCCGCTGTGGGTGACGAGTAATGAACAGAGCGGGTCGCAGTTTTCAGCGGGAGCCGGGGTAGGGATCGGCGGTCCTGATGGAATCTATGATTTACGGGTGACGGGCGGGTACCAGTATTCGAATACCAGCAGTACGACGTACAGCCAGTATACGATGGCTGACATAAACGGAGACGGCCTGATAGACACGGTGTGGCAGGAAGGGAACGCATTGTACGCGCGGCTAAATACGGGAAACGGGTTTGAGGAAGCAAAGAGAGTAATAGAAATAACGGGCGGGCTTGACAGCAGTATAGATATAGAGAAGGAAAAGGGAAGCAGCACATCGCATGGGGGAATGTATACGCCGGAGCGGGCGGTCCACTGGCAGCAGTGAATCTTGGCGGGGGCCGAGCTGGTCAAACCAGGAAGGGACAAGCCGGTTAACGAGCAGCCTGATGGACATGGACGGTGACGGACTTGTGGACATAGCGGTAAGCAATGCGGCGTATTATTACAAGAATGTCAGCCGCGGCAATGAGATCAAGTTTGAAAAACGGCGGATAGGGATAGCTGCGGGCGGAAATACGAGTGAAGACACAAGCGATGAGAAAGCGAAGGAAACATATCATGGCGTATATTACATCCAGCGGCCGTTCCGCGCGTGGAAGGCTCCGTACAGCGGAGCGGTAGAAGTCAGCCAGAGCGTAAAGAACAGCGGAACGGGCGAAGTAACAGCCGGGATGTACGCGGACTCCGCGGGTACCCCCGGAGTCAGTATACGGGTGCGCGGAGCGGAAAGCGCGGGACGAAGCGACAGGGTCAGCGTGAACGCAAACGGGCGGCTGTATTACATCCACGATGTGAAAGGTCCTGAAGACGATAAGCGCGATATAAAGGGAAATGACATAGAATGGAACATAGGGATCGCCTACACTCTGATACGGCCGTTCCGTGGGACTGAAGAACTGATACAGTATGCGCCGCCGGAGCGGCTGGAAGTAAGTGAGTATAATGGAACTGATGAAACGGTCCAGGCCGGTCTTGATGAACTGTATATCTACTACAGCCGTGATCCTGATACCGGTATAGCGGACAGCCCTGTGTATAAGCTGCGGGGCTGGAGTGCGGCGGAGGGGCTGCTGAAAGAAACGGGGCGGCCGCGGATACGCGCGGTGCGGAAGTGGCTGTACGGCAAAGGATATTACATCCCGAAGGTGATAGCGAAGAGTACCTTTGAGGTGCTGTACTATTCCGGGGTAATACGGTACGAGAACGAGGCATCGTTCAGCAGCTATTATATATATGACGCGGTGCGGAAGGAATATCGTGCGGCAAACCGGCAGAGTGTGAAGAGTGAGGTAGACCAGATCAGAGCCGCGCTGAGCAGCACCCAGAAAGAATCGATTGTAAAAGGCGTAAAAGAAGAAGGGTTCTCCGCGAGCGAAGAGGGCGGCGAACTTATATATGCGGTCAGCGGCGCTGGTATCCTAAACGGAGAGCGGAGCCGCGGCAGCGAAGGGAGTGTGTATGAGCGCGGATCGTACATAGCGCTGGGAAGCCATGAGGGACAGGCCGTGTATGTAGACAACGGGATACATTACATAGGAGAGACCACGAGCGGATATCCTGTGGAAGTGACTGAAGAGGATGAATTTGTTGAAGTAAAGGTCACGCAGAGGAAAGAGGGGAGAAAAGAAGGAGAAATCACATGGCGGTTCAGCGGATATGCCGGGCAGGCGGAGAAGATAGAAAAAAAAGAGATGGAAGAGCTGTGGAGGGATGAACTGTTTGCCCCGCTGTTTACCCCTGCGCGGAGCGTGTACCGGATAGAAAACAGTTACTGGACAAAGCGAAGCGCAAGAGAAATGAAAGCCCTGTTTGACGAATATGAAGCGCAGGGACTTATAAGTGAGGCGGAGCGGGCAGATTTTACGGGTGTGAATTTTGACTATGAGGCGGCGACATATAAAAGGAAGACACTCACTCCTGAACAGAATTCTGCCGCGAATCAGATTCTGGTGAAGATGGCAGGAGAGAACCCGCTGTTTCCCTGTGTCATAGAGACGCCATACTGGGCGGAAGTCAGCGAGACAGCAGCTGAGAGCATATTCAGCGCGTATCTGCCTGGGGAAGGAGGGCAGATTACCGAGGCAGAAAAGGACACCTTTTTTAATGAATATTTCAGTTATGAAGAAGCGGCATACCTGATTAACAGTGATTTGAGTGAAGAAGCGAAGGAAGAAGCGAATGAACTGCTTGGCCGGATCGAGCGGGAGTATTTTTTCACGATAGCGTTTCCGTGTTATGAAGAGAAAGACGGCTGGTATGAACTGAAAGAAGCGTACAAGGAAGCCGGAAATGAGTATGAAGCGTATCTTAAAAAGATATTAGAAACGTATAAGCTAAAAAAATACCTGCACGTAAGTAAAACGATCCGTTATGACAGCGAATGTGTATACAGCGTGACAGGCGGACGGTATAGCTATCCCGCGCTGGGAAGCGACGGACTATCGGTGATACAGAAAGAATCAGCGGCGAAACTTGAGTGGGACAGCGGATCAGATTACAGCAGAGAAAATGAAGCAGAGCCGAAGCGGTTACAGACAGGAAGCCGGACACTCACCATCAACAGCGACGACCTGTTGTATGGAGGCGTTAAGAATTGGTATTACGGGATGTGGGCCGGAGATGAAGATGTAAACGCGTTCAGTGAAGGCGCCCTGATGAAGCAGCTTGAGGCGGGGGAATTGTATGCAGAAGAAATGAAAAAAAATGACATGAATGAAGAAGAGCGGAACGCGTACATGGAAGCGAAGGGGAAAGAGGCTGAAGAAGAAGCGGAAGAAAAAGAGGCAGCATCGTTCAGCCTGGTGTATACCCTGCCGCAGAAATATGAGGATATAAATGAAGACTATGACGGAAAAATGGGAGAATTAGAAGGGGAAAGCAGACAGGAAATAACGGGGGCCTTGCTGGGGGAGGTATCGATAGAGAGCGAACAGATTGTGAGCTGGGAAAATGGAGAACGGAAGATCGAAACGGAAATAACAACGTACTTCCCGTTTATAAAGGGCGACTATATTCATACGAACCGTGTGGGAGGGCTGGCTTATTACAGCCTGCCTGCGGTGAAGGGCATAGAAGAAGTCATTGGGATAGGGTATCTGAGGAAGAGTACAAATGAGAGTAAAGACAAGGGAGCAACATTCAGCGCGGTAGTGGTGAACGCAAATACGGGTACAAATGTCGGGGAAGGAAGCATGGTGCGGAATTTTCAGGACCTCAACGGGGACGGGATAGCGGACCTGGTGTATATTGAAGGCGGCCGCATGAAAGTGAGATACGGGAGCCGGAGTGAAGACGGACTTGAAAACGGAATAATAAAAGAAAAAGTTACGTATGGAGAGGCACACATTCTGAGCGGGGGCGGAAGCGTATTAAGCCTGACGGAGAATGACATAACAACAAGCGGAGTCGGGTTCAGCGCGGGTCCGAGCATAATTCCGACGCGTGATGAAAAGAGCGGAAAAATAACGGGGCTGAGCGTACCGGGAAACCCCGGGCTGAGCGGAGGGACAACCTCTGCCGAGGGATCAAACAGCCAGAAAACAGGGATGCTGGACATCAACGGAGACGGAATAAGCGATTATATAATAAACGGGACAGCAAGGCTTGGGACCGGAGACGGGTACACCTCCTATACAATAAGCGGGCTGCCGTCCCTGATAAGTGAGAGTACGGTAAAAACGGAAGGAAGTAATTTTGGCATAGGGATAGGAGATGGACGGTCGACCACAACGGCGGCCGTCACCGCAGGCGTGAGCGTGGGAGTAAACACGAGCAGTTCGAAGAGCTTCAATACGAGCATGTTCCTTGATATCAACGGGGACGGGCTGCCTGACCGGGTAGAGAAGGGAGAAGGAAATACCCTGAAGGTGCGGTATAACACGGGAGCAGGCTTTACGGAGGAAAAAAGGATTGCCATGCCAACCTGGAAGAGTGTCCTTCCGTCCTCTATTGGAAGTGCGAGCGACGTCGTGCTTGACCAGGGGAGCCTGATGAGTATGCCGGTCATCGGGGGCCAGTATGGCCGCAATGTCCAGTCGTTTACCGCGGCCCTGGGAGACTTTCTCGAAGCTCACGCCAATGAAATGGACTATTCGGCGACAACAACAATCGGTATAAACGGAGGTGTGAACTCCGGAGGGACAGTCTCGATAAAAGTCTGGGTAATATCAATTAATATCAGCGCGAACGCCAACGCGGGTGTGAACGGGAGTACCGGTACAACAAACGTGACAGTGAAGATGCTGGACATCAACGGGGACGGGTATGTGGACCAGGTCCTGCGCATCCCCAGTATCGGCACGTATGTAAAACTGAATCTGGGGCCCAGGCCGGGCTCCTGAAGAAAATCACGCTGCCGCAGGGCGGGAGCTATGAACTCGCGTATACGGCCGCCGGTAATACGACCGACATGCCGCAAAGCAGGCAGGTGTTAAGCCGGGTAACGCTCCGTGACGGTCTTGAGGATTCAAGCATAAACAGCGGGCGGGAATACATCCGCCGCTTTACATATAAGGACGGCTACTATGACCGGCTTGTCAAGGAATTCTACGGCTTCGGAACGGTCACGACCCGGTACGGCGCGGAAGACAGCGATGATGATCAAAGCCGCACGGAAGTCCGGTATTACAATGACGCGTATTACTCGAAAGGCATGGAAAAAGTCAGGAACAGCTACAATGAAAACGGCGTGCTGATACAAAGCCAGACACAAATAGTTGACCTCGCCCCCTACGCACGGGTAACCAAAACCACTGCCCTCGTCTATGATAAAACTGAAACTGGAGCCTCTATTGAAACAAGACAGCGCTACGCCTATAACAGCTACGGCAATGTGGAATGGCTGTACGATGACGGCGATACAGAGGACACATCGGACGATCTTGAGGCGCGTATCCGCTACTGGCATGATGACTCGAAGTATCTCCACAGCCACCCGTCCCGGATAGAAATCACTGACGCCGACGGGCGGATCATCCGCGTCAGGGAGGGCGACTATAACGAATACGGTTCCCTTGAAACACTCCGGCAGTTCTGGGCCGAGGGGAAACACCTCACACATAAGTTCACCTATGACGGGTACGGGAACATGAGCGGCCTGACCGACAGCGCGGGCGTATACATCGGCTATGTGTATGATAATGTGTATAACCAGTACCTTGAGGAAATCACCCAGACCGGCGGCGGCGAGTCATACGTGAGCAGGATAGCCTGGGACACCTCACGCGGACTCAAGGAAATGGAAACGGACCCGAACGGAAACACGATACGGTACAAATATGACGGGCGCGGGCGGCTCATTGAAGTGCGGACCGCCTATGACACGGGAGCGGTCCCCGCGGTCTCCTATGAATATCACACGCCGACGGGTGCGCGGTGGTACGCGGTTACCTCGAACAAGATAACGACGGACGGCGGCGACGACCAGGTCATGCTCACGGTAGCGGAACTTGACGGAGTCGGGCGGGTCAGGCGGACGGCGAAGGCAGGGGAAGTGTATGACCCGGGGACAAAAAGCGGCCTGCGCGGATGGAATGTCTCGGGTGCGATAGAATACGACGGACGGGGCCGGACAGTCAAAGAAGGCCAGACCTGGTTTGAGGCGGGGAATGAAGGGACAGCCGGGATACCCGCGCTGCTTGAGAAACCCCTTATCCTGAAGCTCCCCACGGAGACAGACTATGACGGGCTTGACCGGCCGGTGAAGGTAACCCTCCCTGATGGAAGCGTGAGTGAAACCCGCTACGGAGTACGTTCTCTTGACGGAGTGAACCGTTCGTACACGGAATCGGTCGACCCGCTGGGTAACACCTCCGTACAGTACCTTGACGGCCGGGATAACATCCTTCGGGTGGAACGGTGGGAAGGAGACAAGACAAAGCTCCTCACAAAGGCGACGTACCTCTACAATGCTCTGGGAGAACTCCTCGAGGCCCGGGACGCGGAAGGAAACCCGGTGACGGTCGAATATGACCTTCTGGGCCGGCGGACCGTCATTGAAAGTATTGACTCGGGACGTGAGGAAAGCGAATACAACGAAAAGGGCCAGCTGTGGAAGGTGACGACCAGTGTGCTCCGGGAAAAGGGAAGGCATGTGCTGTATGAGTATGACGCCTTCGGCCGGATGGTGAGGATCGACTACCCCGAAAGCGAGGACGTATACTACACCTATGGAGGCCCTGAAGCGGCGGGTGAGAACCGGGCGGGCCGGGTTATCAGGGTGGAGGACGAGAGCGGAAGCATCGAGTATGAGTACGGAAGCCTGGGCGAAGTGACGGTTGAGACGCGGACGCTGGGAAGGCGGAGCCATGACCGCACGGGCACGGTGAAGACGGCCGAGATGCGGTACCGGAGCGACTATCTGGGACGCATGGAAGAGATCACGTACCCTGACGGGGAAGTGGTGAAATACGAGTACAACTACGGCGGCGAAGTGGAACGTGTGACGGGCGAGAAGCAGGGCGAGACGTTCACGTACGTTGACAAGATAGGGTATGACGAATGGGGCCAGCGGGTGTATCTGAGGCTGGGGAACGGGGTTGAGACTACCTATGAATATGACGAGAACCGGCGGTGGCTGAGCGGAATAGAGACCGGGAAGGCCGGGACTGTGCTCCAGAACATGAGCTATAGCTTTGACCGGGTGGGAAATGTCTCCGGGTATGAAAACAACGCCGGGACCTATATGACGAAGCAGGACTATACCTACGACAGCCTGTACCAGCTGACGGGAGTGACGGGAGAAAGCCGGGCGTCCGGGGCTAATGAATACCAGGCGGCCTACAGCCAGAGTTACCGCTTTGACGAGGGCGGACTCGGGAATATGATGGAGAAGGTGAGTTCCTCGAGCCAGAGCGACGGGCGGATGCTGGGAGACGACCTAAACTATAGTCTTGACTATGAGTATGAGACCGGTTTTGTGCACCGGGTGGGCCGTATCGGGGGGAGGTATTACCGGTATGACGCGAGCGGGAACCTGACGGCCGAGCAGGACGGGCCGTTCACCGCCGGAGATCCGGTGAACCGGAACTACACGGTGACGGGACTCGGGAACGAGGTCTATGTGACCGACCACGGGTGGGGAATGAGCGAAGACCCCGGCGGAGGAACCGGTACCGGAGGCGCGCAGAGTCCGTGGAAGCGGGAGTATACATGGAACGAGCGGAACCTGTTGAAGCGGAGCCGGGACAGCCGGTATACTGTGGTGTACACGTATGGAGCTGACGGAGAGCGGAGCGGGAAGTACAGTGTGGGAGGAAGCGGGTCGACTGAAAGCGAGACGCTGTACTTCAATAAACTGTGGACGTGGCGGTATGACGGACAGGTGAGCAATGCGGCCGGTCAGAACAGCAAGCACATATATGTGGGAGAGAGCCGGCTGGTAACCAAGATAGGGCGGGCTGACGGGAGCTTTACGGGAGAGGAGCGTGTCAAACAGTACTGGTACCACAGCGACCATCTGGGGAGCGCGCAGTTAATCACGAACGCTGAGGGCGAGGAATACGAGAGGATAGAGTACACGCCGTATGGGGAATTGTGGATAGAGAAGGCGAGTACTGCGAGCAATATAGATATCCCGTATAGGTTTACGGGGAAGGAGAAGGACGAAGAGACGGGGTTATATTATTATGGCGCGAGGTACCTTGACCCGAAGACGAGCCGGTGGCTGAGCACGGACCCTGCGTTGGGCGAGTACATACCGGGCGCGCCGGTAAACGAGGAGGCCAGAAAACGGAACGGGAACCTGCCTGGGCTGGGCGGTGTGTATAACACGGTGAACCTGCATTTGTATCACTACGCAGGGAATAACCCTGTAAAGTATACGGATCCGACGGGACGGAATTCGGAAGATAAAAGGACAAAGGCACGTGACTGGATACAAAAAAATGTTGTCAGTAACACGTCTCTTAATATACCAGTATCACGTCAAATGTATGCTAGAGCACTTCAGAATGTTAATACTCCGTATGTTCAGGGGAAAGGATCAATAGTTGCTCAAAAAATGAGCAATGATACAGATAATTATGCATATAGAACAATAAAAAGCCGTTTATCGGATGGTATTATGTCAGGTTCAGGCGGTAGAACGAAATGGTCTGATATGGATCTTACTTTAGCTATAAATTCTTGTGAATTTTCTTGGTCATTGGATAACTATGATGAAAAAACAAATATAGCTACTGTGACAGTTACTGTTACTGATCATTTTGATTTTAATGAGGATAAAAAAGGTACTCGTAGTTTTTTTGCAGAAAAATTAACAAAAATAGGAAGGGATGCGGAGCTTCCTGAGTATGAAGTAAAAATCACATATGAGCTTAAAATTGAAGTAGTAATGCCAAAAGCAGAGGAGAATAATAATTGATAAAAAAGATAATAATACTTTTAGGTTCATGTTTTTTTCTAATAGGGTGTCAAAAGCATTTTTTTATGGAAGATTTACTTAATGGAGAAATACTTAAACTTTCAAAAGGGAGATATTTTTTACAAAATGACTTGTTTATGGATAGGTTTTATATTTCTTCAGATTATTATATTGAGCTTCCATTTTTGCCTTATGGTTTTTATTTGGTATATGAAGAAAATGACCATTACCCAAGGTTAAAAACTGTACAATCTTTTGAAGATATGCTTTTATATTCCAGACTGGAAATAACAGAACTTTATCTTTATAGTGACGCTATAATAATAAAATCCGAAAAAGAAAAATATACTAAAATTCTTTTTTCCGACCCATTTACAGGATTAGAGATAGTTGATTTTCCAAAAGAGCATACTTCAAAAATAGTTTTTGAAAAACGTGATAAAAGTTTTTTTGGAAAAAACAATTTGATTACTACTGGCCTATGGGGTCTTCAAGATAAAGAATATCTTAAAAAATACAAAACTGATTATGCTACACCATTTATCGATGCGATAATTTCAGTAGGCATATATAAAAATGATAACGTGCCATATTTGATTGGAAAATCACTTTATGCTTTTTTTTGCTGTGATCTCCTTTCTGGAACTGTTACATATTTTAGAGATGAAGAAGATTTCTATAGTTCTCTTAATAGTAGATATACAAATATAAATATGGTTAATACTAGCTATGAGTTCAATTTGTATAAAAAAATAAGTAATAAAGAAAAATATAATATATACTCTATTGAAAACTCCGTAGTGTCAGAAAATTAAAAGTTAAGAATGAGCCTAGAGCATGCAAGTAAAAAAACAGCGACCCGAAGACGAGCCGGTGGCTGAGCACGGACCCGGCGCTGGACGAGTACATACCGGGCGCGCCCATAAACGAGGAGGCCAAAAAGAGAAACCAGAACCTGCCTGGGCTGGGGGGTGTGTATAACACGGTGAAGCTGCATCTGTATCACTATGCAGGGAATAACCCTGTAAAGTATACGGATCCAGATGGAAAAGTGGCAATAGAAGCAGTAATGGCTGGTTTGACTGTTGATTTATCTACTCCAGAGCCTACTGATCTAGTGCCGCAAAAATGGATCGGTTGGGCTGGTGCGATCCTTATTGCTGCATTAATTGATTTAGGAATATATTTGGCCTCAAATAATGCTGAGGCAGATGCTCCCAGTGCTGATGCGGGACCGGAAGATAAGCCAAGAGAAGATCCCGTTAATGGAGTTCTTGAGGGCGCAACCCCTGGGGAAAAAACTAAAGGGCGTACAAAACAATATGAAAAGCCAGGCGGTGCAGAAGGAGCCAATGAAGATTTTGATTCATTAAATCCTCAGAATGTTCAAAATATTAATGATGGTGGACGTACAGGAGAATTACCTGATGGTAGAAAAGTTAATGTTCGAGATAAAAGTTCTGATGGACGTCCTACATTGGAAATTCAAGATGGGAAGAATAGGATAAAGATTAGATATAATGAATAACATGAAAAACAAAGATGCAGATCAAATATCAATTGTTTCTGCTTTTCCTCAAGGGAAATTTGAAATAACTAAGATCATTGATGATGAAAATCTAATGGTATACCTTGAGAATAAAAATGCAGAATTAATAATATCATTTGGAATGGGGGTACTTAGTTACCATAAAATTGAAGAAGAATGTGATTATGATCGTGTAGAGAATTTAATGACTTATCTAAAAGAGAAGAATATTGAATTGAATACTCTCTACCAGATAAGCAATTCATCTATGATAAAAAAAATCACAAGTCAGCCATTAAATCTACTTGATGAAGATCTTATAAAACATTATTTGATCATATCATGTAATTATTTGATGGACATAATAACTATGGATGAATATTCCCTTATCGAAAGTCAGGGTGTCAAACATTCTGAGGACGGGTAAACCAAAAGACGAGGAATGATGACAGGAAAAGCTGTAAGAGGGAGGAAATCTTCAGATACAGCTTTTCTGTTAGAGACGTGAGAAAGGAAATGAGTAGAGCATCGTATACTCTATTATTATAGTATAACATTAGAGTATAAGGCATCCGAAAAGCTAAGTACCCGGACGAGGGGGTAGCGTAAGACCCCTGACTTTGGCTATTAGCCAAAGTCAGGAGGCTGGAGCGAGGGGGAGCCGCGACAGGGAAGCGGTAATCCGAGCGGGCAACGCAGAAAGACTGCCGCACGAGGCGTTCCCCCCTTTACAATAAAAAGAGCCGGGACAGCCGGTATACTGTGGTGTACACGTATGGGGCTGACGGGGAACGGAGCGGGAAGTACAGTGTGGGAGGAAGCGGGTCGACTGAGAGCGAGACGCTGTACTTCAACAAACTGTGGACGTGGCGGTATGACGGACAGGTGAGCAACGCGGCCGGGCAGAACAGCAAGCACATATATGTGGGCGAGAGCCGCCTCGTAACCAAGATAGGGAGGTCTGACGGGAGCTTTTCGGGAGAGGAGCGTGTCAAGCAGTACTGGTATCATAGTGACCATCTGGGGAGCGCGCAGTTAATCACGAACGCTGAGGGTGAGGAGTACGAAAGAATAGAATACACGCCGTATGGGGAATTGTGGATAGAGAAGGCGAGTACTGCGAGCAATATAGATATCCCGTATAGGTTTACGGGGAAGGAGAAGGACGAGGAGACCGGGTTATATTACTATGGTGCGAGGTACCTTGACCCGAAGACGAGCCGGTGGCTGAGCACTGACCCGGCATTGGGCGAGTACATACCGGGCGCGCCGGTGAATGATGAGGCCAGAAAGCGGAACGGGAACCTGCCTGGGCTGGGAGGCATCTTCAACACGGTGAACCTGCATCTGTACCACTATGCGGGAAATAACCCGGTGAGGTACCTGGATCCTGATGGGAGAAGCTCTGAATCAATGCTTCTTGAAACAATGGGAACTGGAGCGGTTGCTGTCCTCGGTGCTGCCGCTGAAGGGATAATCGCGGCGTTAGGAACAGCTATTGGCTGGTTTTCATTAATTGGAGCTGCGATTATAGGTTTGACTTCCTTTTACCCGGTTCCTGAAGATGTTTATAACCAAATGCTTGAAAACTCTGCAAATAATAATCAAGAAGGGGAAAGTTCAAGTGATTCTGCTGGTACCGCTACAAGTGCGGGTGCCGCAGCTGGGGGTACAGCGCAGCCTCCTGATCCAGATCAAAACAATCAAGATAAAGAGCCTACGAAGCGTGAAATAAATGAAGCAAAACGAGAGCTTCAACAGAATAAGAAATTTAGGGACTATTTTCATCGTGAGTATAAACCAGGTCAAAAGAATCCAACGCATAATAGACATAATCCTGATTTGAATCCTAAGCAAATATGGGAAGCATATCAGGAATGGAAACAATTTTTTGGTGATTAGGAGAAGTTCATGTATTCTATATTTAAGGCTATTAAAAATGATATTTCTATTAATTTTATTAACAAAATAGGAATGGAAATGAATAAAAAGAAAGAAAATATTTTTAGGGGGTAAGGAAAGCGCAGGACGGGTTTGCTTGTGAAATATCAGAGTCATATTTGTGGGATGAACAGGTAAAAGAAATAAGCTTTTTTTTAAATACGTTTGATGAAATAATTAAAGAGTTACGAATAAATAAATATGAAGTAATTATTGATATTGCAATTGACAAAGAAGATATTTTGTCACAAGACTTTGGGCTTTTTTTATTTCATAGTTCTGATTTTTTACAAATTTTAAAAAAAGCTAAGGTAGACTATGAAATTTCAATATATAAATAGATGTACGCCTGAACCGAACAAACCGGCAGGGTAAACTGACAGAGAAAAACGAAGAACGATTTCATACAGTACTGGTGAAGACAGTAAAGATTTTTCTATGATAGAATATCATTTAATCCGTCGTATCATAATGCAAGGGATTAGTGAAAATGCATATATAGAAGCTCTATAATTAGAGTGTAAGCCGTCCGAAGGGTTACCTTCGGACGAGGGGGTAGCGTAGAATCCTTGAGTAATGCAAAAGCATTACTCAAGATTCGAAGACTTTATGATTATTGAAGGAAAGGGTAATCTGAATCCGACGGGAATTGGAAGCCGGGACCGGTTGGCCCCTCGCGGAGAGGGAACATTCTGAAAAGAAAGACCTCGGTTCGGAGAGAAACAATACCGGCCGCCGAATAAACGAATGCGAAATAGTTTTTATGGCTATTATCGCGAATAGGAGCTCGGTGTACCCCGAAAAAGCAGGGAAGACTTCCATCCCTTATTTTATAAGAATGGGAGAAAAGTATGAAAGAAGAGGCAAAACGGTATGTTGGTTTAGATTTAGCCAAACGAACAATGGAAGTATGTATTCTTAATGACTGCGGAAAAACAGAGCTGAGTAAAAGCGGGGTAAAGACTGACGAAACCGGAAGGAGCCAATTGGCAAACATCTTGAAACAAACAGATATTGTGGGAATGGAAGCCTGTGCGTATGCATTTGTACTGGGGAGATATATAGAACAAGCTGTTGGGTGTACGGTATATATTCTAAACCCAGGGAAGTTACAAATGATATGGCGCTCGACACGAAAAACAGACAAGGAAGACGCACGTAAAATAGCTTCATTTATTCAAAGATATCCGAAAGAAGAATTACCGATAGTAGTAATGCCAAGTGAAGAAGAGGAAATGCTGCGGAAATACGTATCAATGAAAAGTTATTTGACCAAACTGCGGACCAGTGTCCTTAATCGGTTACATGTAGTATATGTCCAAGCAGGAATAACGACCATAAAAAAGAGTCATTTACATACACCCGAAGGAAGAATGAAACAAAAGGAAGGATGACCGGAAATACTGGTGATATTTGCGGAACTATTAGAAAAAGAATTAAAAACGACCGAAGAGCAATTAAAAGAGTTAGAGAGAATCATAGAAAATAACGTAAAAGGCCATGAATTGGCGCCGTATGTGATGTCGATTCCTGGGGTAGGAATTGGTGTAGCGGCAGCATTTCTTGCCTATGTGGGGGATGGGAGTCGGTTTTCAAAAGCAAGTGAAATAGCCAATTATGTAGGACTGGTGCCCCGAATAGATTGTTCGGGAGAAACGAATCGGTATGGCAATATTACTAAAGAAGGATGCCGGGCCTTACGAAGGGTGATATTACAATCGGTATGGTCATTAGTACGATGTAAAGAAGGCGGCGGCCGATTACAAGCAAAATTTTTCGCGCTTAATGAACGGATGGGAAAGACGAAAAGTGCTGTTGCGATTGCGCGAAGGATGGTTACCCTTATGTGGATATTGGTACGGCGGAAAGAATTCTATGCAGATATATCAACGGAACAACTCAAACGGAAGTTTCGTTATTATCACATACATTATGAGGGATGGGAGTCAAAAATCGCTTGACAATAATCATAGGAGCGAGGGGGTGCCGCGACAGGGAAGCGGTAATCCGAGCGGGCAGCGCAGAGTTCCTGCCGCACGAGGCGTTCCCCCTTATCCCCCTATTTATAGACCAAGGGGTGACCTGAAAACGGCCGCTGTAAATCGGTTAACAAATCCGCTGAGGTCCGCCTTGCTTCCGGCGGGGCGTAACAGCCGGTCTTCGTGAATGGTTTTATTCTGTATGCTGTCAATCAGGGAAAGCCGGATAGTATCTTCATGTATTTCAATGGAAAGGCTTAAGCCGGTTTGCGCGTTCCCGGTAAACCCTGAGGAACGGAGAAGATTGACCAGCTGTTTTTCTTCCTTCCTGAAGCGGGAAGACTGTTCCGTCTCAATGCTGACCGGGAGATCAAGATCATATATTATAAAGGCCGCCGGATGCAGCAGGTACAGATTCCTGTAATATTCCCCAAGCGCCGGCCTTTGCTTTTTTCCCGTAATTTTAATCCGCTCGGCAAGCGCGCGCGCAATATAATTTTTTTCCCATTCAGGGTCCAGGGTCCGGATTGCGGTATCAAGCAGGCCCGTGTCTTTTTTCTGTTTTCCCTGTTCGTAATAATACACTGGTTCCGCGGCCGGAATATGCGCTGTTTCAATTGTCTGCGCCCGGTTCAAATACGGCGCGGCTATGCTCCACCATTTATCAAACGCGGAATAATAAAACACGTTAATCATTATTCCCTGTTCAGTAATAACATTGTGTTTTTTTTCGCTTGTTTCATAATAACGGGCGACATTTTTTGAAATAATTCTGACGTTCGCGTCATGGTACCATTTCATTACGGTATATTTCGTTATGTTCCATAAGCGTGTGAAAGCCGAGGAAAGGGATTTACAGGTTTTTCTTTTTTCCAGATTCAGCCGCAGCGAGTAAAGGCTTCTTTTCATTTTATGAAGGTCCGCGTTGTACTGTTCCATGGTGGTCCCGTAATTTGCGAGCCAGGCCAGGTCCTTTCTCTTTTCCGCGGCGGACAGATACTCGGCGGCTTCATTGATATAGCCTGCCTGTATGAGCGTTTCCGCGAGCGCCATGGTTGCGAGCGGCGACGAGTCTATGTTATACGCTTTCAGGTACTGGGCGACCGCGTTCGGGAAGGCCAGTTTTCTCATTTCCAGCTCTCCCTGCATAAGGTAGCCTGATGATCTGGGCATTGCCTCCAGGGAGTTAATGGTATCCTGATACGCGTCTTCAAAATTATAAAAAATCTCTTCAAGTATGGAACGGTTATAATAATAAATTGCCAAAAGATATTTCTGGTACCGTTCAGTCGCGATATGGATCGCCAGAGAATAATATTTTTTTGCTTCCGGATAATTGAAGGCCGCGGTATACAGGTTTCCCAGACCCATGTACAGGTTTCCGTCAGGTCCGTACAAGTCAATGGTCCGGTGCAGGGCCTGTATGCCTTCGTCAATGCGGTTTGTTTTGTAGCACAGCCATCCGTAGTTAGACCAGGAATATAGATCGTGCGGATATATTTCCAGATATTTATTTATATAATAATAGGCGTCTTCATCCCTGTTTAAATAACCCGCTGTTTCGGAAAGAAGGGAAAAAATTTCAGGATCAGTATAGCCCAGTTTTTCGGCGTTCTGAAATTCGGTATATGCCAGCAGGTACAGATTTTGCTGGTAATAAATTCCTCCCAGGCTGAAAGGAATAGCGGGGTTTTCGGGATATTTTTTTCCGGCTTCAGTTAAAAACGAAAGCGCCCGGTCCCAGTTTTCAGCTCCCGCCGCGATCCTGGATTCTTCCAGATAGTATTCCGGGCTTCCGGCTTCCGGCGCGGCTGCGGGTTCCTGCGTGATATCATCATAGTCCTGCGGACAAACATAAAAGGACGCGCCAAGAAAGATGCACAAAAACAGTATGCCGCTTTTTGTTTTTGTGTTCCGGTATCTGTTTTTTATTTTCCTGAAGAGCTGTTTTGCTTCTTCCGCGTCCTGCATTGAAACATCGGGCGCGAATTTTGCTTTTTGCTCAAGCCTGAACAGTTCCGAAATATCATCGTCTCCCGCCGTCTGGACAAGCGCTTTTTTTGAGACCGCGGCCTGTTCCGGTTTTGCGCGCCGTTTCAGTTTTGCATATACTGTTTTTGAAATGCACAGAATGATTTTTCTCGGATTGCGGGAAAAATATATCGCGAGGCGGTCGCGGAAAAGGAGCCAGAGACAGAGACACAGAAGAAGAACACCTCCGATTACCGCAAACGGTTTTTTTGCCGTCCTCCACAGGCCGGACAGGAACTGGCTGATTCCCGGTTCCTGTTCCTGCTGAAAGTCCTCATCATTTATGGTCAGTCTGCCTCGGTTCGCGATTATCTCGTTCAGGAGTGAAATAAATTCATCCCCGCCCGGATTCATATCAAAAAGAATATCTTCGCCTTCCGCTACCTGCTGTGTTGTAGGATCAAAGGATATCCATCCGTAACGCGGAAAAAAAACTTCGACCCACGCATGGGCCATATTAGCGCGCACGGGATAATAATCGAGTGTTCCTGAATCCGGCTGAACAAAAAAACCGGCCGCGACTCTGGACGGTATGCCGAGGCTCCTGAGCATCAGGCACATGGAAAACGCGAAATAAGTACAGTATCCTTTTTTTGGTCCGGTCAGAAAATATTTCAGCTGGTTTCCGTCAGGGGCTATTCCCGGTTTTAATGAATAACGGAAATCGCCGTCGCGCAGATAAAAAAGCAGGGCCAGAATTTTGTCATAATATCCGTGGATGTCAGACGTTACGGATTCCGCAATGGGCTGTACCAGAGTTCTGGTCTGATCATCAATAAGCGTATACAGTTCAATGTCTTCAGCTGTCATTCCCTCTTCTTCCTTTCCGGAAGGAATGGCGCTGTCGGATAATTCAAAAGGCATAAATCCTATTGTGTGGCTTGTGACACTATACGCTCCGTTAAACGCGGAGGAATTCCATAACTTGTAGGGAACCACTTCCACCGGGTAATCCATCGCGATAAATGAAGAGGGGTCAAAATTTACTATGAAATATTCCTGCTCCGCCGGATACCGCAGACTGAATTCCGTATATGGTATTTTTTCCGGAAGACGCGGAACTTTTTTCAGCGGCGCGAATTCGCCTGGAGCCTGTAATTCATAAAAGCCTTTTTTTTCACTCCAGCCGGAGAGATACAGTCTGCGCAAAAATGAATACGTATTTTCCTGGGCTGTTTTTACAATCAGAACCAAGGAATCTGTCTGTTTTATTTCAGGCTGCAGGGTCAAATAGGGTGAAAAATCAAACTGGAAAAGTGTCGGCTGCAGCAGTCCTCCGTTATTTGATATGGAGAGGGTATTGTATGTCCGCAGTATAAAGAAAACGCTGAAAAAAAGCAGCGGTAAAAAAAGCAGCGCCGATATCAGGGATTTTCGGTTTCCGGACGCCAGAAGAAGCAGAACAATCTGAATAAGTATAAAAACAAAAAGGAAAAGCGAAGCGTAGACCGGATGGTTGAAGAGGGTCAGGGAAAAATTGTTCTGGCTCCAGAAAAGAGCGGCAAGTATCAGTATCATAATGAGCGGTTCAATTACTTTCCATTTGCCGGAACGGAGCCACAGGAAAGTAAAAAGAACCGAGACAAGGACCGTAATAAGAATAATCGTAAAACTGACACCAAAGTACAGAAAAATCCTGTTCAGAAATGAAACTTTCAGAACCGTACAAAGCAGCAAAAACAGTCCGTACAGGACACTTAATAGCAGTGCCGACAGCAGCAAAATAAACGGAGTCCGTATCCTGGTTTTTTCAAGACGGGCCGCAAGAAAAATGGTCAGTACGGAAGCGCACGGGAGGAAAAACAGGGGCAGTATCTGTCTGAGATACAGCCCCGGAATACAGAACAGGAGGAAGAAGGAAGCAAGCCGTATAATAAACTCAGATTTTTTCAGCATGCATACTTCCTTTGCCGGATTCCGCAAGTATTCTGTCAATTTCATGACTGCCGGTCAGCCGGTATTTTTTTTCCGTTTTATCTTCGCTTCCGGAAAGATAAAATATTTTTCTGATTTTTTCCGCAGAGGTTTCCTCTTCAGGCATTGCCGCGGACGGACCGATAAACAGATGGACTTTTTTTTCCGGTAGCGCGGCAAAATCTTTCAGGACCGCGTTGTTGTAATTTTTGTCCGCGCAGGGCATAAAGAAAATAAGCAGCCCGGCATTTTCCGGCAGCAGTCCCGGTATTTTCTGAAGATCCATATTGTTTCCCCGGAAAGAGGGCGCGGCGAATGCTTCGGAAATTTTCCGGTCGGCGAACGGGTCATCGGGTGCGACAGAAACGCTTTCCGGCCGCGCCGGAGTTTTTTCTGTTATTACCGAGACAATTTTATTCTGCCCGGACAGGGCAAGGGCAATATAAAGCGCCCGTCTGATCAGCAGGTCATAATTACGGCTGAAAAAGGCAGTGTTTTTTCCGGGAGATATGATTTTTTTATGTTCGGGTGAATACAAGAGAAAAAAATATTCGGACGAGGGCGGGGGAAGTAGCTCGCCTTTCCGTATGGATATATCCCCGATATGCGCAAAGACTTTCCAGTTTATTTTTCTCGGATCGTCGCCGGGAAAATAAGGCCGTATTTCATACAGCTCTTCGGATTCTTTTAAGGTGCTTTTGCCGGTAGTGGCCCCGCTGATTCCCGGGGGAAGCCTTGTTTTTCCCGGGTTTTCCGGGATGGGAGGTACGGAAAGCTGTTCCGGATAATACCTGTCCGGCTGCATAAAGTAAAAAGAAAAAAAACCGGAAAAATCACTCACCCGAACAAAGACTGATTCCGCTTTGTATATTCCCCGCTCCGGCAATTTAATGGAGTAATCGGTTGACCGCCTCTGTACGGGAATACCCAATAACCAGGTCCTTGAATAATCAGTTTTGGGAGAGGTGGTATAACGTACTGAATAGATTATTCCTGCCAGAAAAAATATTCCGGTTTTTGCTTTCCCGGAATCAGGGGTTATTGAAAGAACGACATTCTCTCCGGAGATCCATTCGAGATTGAATTCTGTTTTCCGCCAATTCAGAAAGGTTATTAATACGGAAAGAAAGGCAAACAGGGCATATATTAAAAGGGCGAACCCGCAGGCAGCGGCCGCCAGCTCTCCCCGGAGAATTCCGAAAAAGGAAAGAAAAAGCCCCGCGCATATATATGCTATACCGGCCCCGGAAACAGGTTTTCCGCATCCTGGGATTTTCTTTTTACGATCATCTGCTTTCATCCGCGGCGATACCTTTCGACCAGTCCGTATTTTTTCGGCTTTTTTCATTATACTCGCGGCAATATCGGAAAGTACTGAAGCTGTATCTGTTCTGCTGTCCTTCGGTATAATCCGGTGGCACAGGACAGGAACAGTTAAATCATATACTTCCGAATCTTCTATCCAGTTGCGGCCCCGCATAAGCGCGAGCGTTCTGCCCGCGTGAAGAAAATGAAGAAGGCCGCGCGGCGAAACCCCCAGCCTGAAGGCGGGATGTTCCCTTGTTTTTCTTACAATGGAAACCATGGCCTTTTCCAGCGCGGGATGGCAGAAAACGTCTTTCTGCTCTTCTCGGGACGCTGTAATATGTTCTGTTGTTATTACCGGTTTGATTTCCGGAAGAATGGATTCTGCCGGATCACTGTGAAGGATAGTCCGTTCGGAATCTTCATCAGGATAACCGATGGAAAGCCTCATCATAAAGCGGTCAAGCTGCGCCGCGGGCAAAGGGTAGGTTCCTTCATGTTCTATGGGGTTCTGGGTTGCCACCACAAAAAAAAGGGAGGAAACCGGTCTGGTAACGCCTCCGGAAGAAACCTGTTTTTCACCCATTACTTCAAGGAGGGCGGACTGGACCTTGGGGTTGTTCTGTTTATTTCATCCGCGAGCAGAATATCACAGAATACCGGTCCGGGCACAAAATCAAAACGGTTATCTCTGGGATTGAAAATATCCACTCCCGTTATGTCATAGGGCAGCAGATCAGGCGTAAACTGGATACGCTTGAAGCTGGCGGGAACAATCCCGGTTTCCGAGCCTGTGCCTATCAGATGGGAAAGTGTTTTTGCAAGGGTTGTTTTTCCGAGTCCGGGAGCGTCTTCCAGCAATATGTGGCCTGAAGAAAGGTATGAAGCGGTGAAAAGTTCCAGCTGTTCCGTCTTTCCCTGTATTACGGAAGAAAGTCCGGCAATCAGTCTCGTTGCGGTTTCTTTTGTGCTCATTATCTGAACAGTATACCATAATATGCGGAGAATTATAGTCAAATAATTTAAATTATTTGACTATTTCCGATTGTACGTGTTTCTGCTGTAAAGAATTGGTTAATTCTTTACAGCAGAAACTTACGTTAGGGAGTATATCTGGCCTGTTTTTTAAAGCGCATCCTGATCCGGATAATTGTTTTTTCCGTGATTATCAGTTAATACTATTATAACCGGAAGCTTTTTTAAAATATCAAATTCTGGAAAAGCTCGTTTTATAATCTGCGGCAGGAGTTTTGCAATGAGAATACGGAAACTGACAGGAGAAAAATGTTTTTTATCGCCCATGGATACGGAAGACGCGGATCTCTATGCGCAATGGCTGAATGATTTGTCTGTTGTAAGGAATACCTCAATGTCCTCAAAAGTGATTACAAAAGAAAATGAAAAAGACATACTCAGACAGCTTTCTCAGGAACATAATTACGGGATAATTGATATGGAAACTGACGAGCTTATCGGTTCCTGCGGGTTAATGGATATTGACTCCATAAACCGGACCTGCGAAACAGGAATAATGATCGGGAATTCCCGGTATTGGGACCGGGGTTACGGGACCGAATCCCTGTATTTGCTTATTGATTACGCGTTCAAATACCTTACGATAAACAATATTCTGCTGCGGGTATTTTCATTTAATGAACGTGCCGTACGCTGCTATAAAAAACTCGGGTTCCGCGAAATCGGAAAAAGAAGGAACGCCGTTATACTGGAAATGAAATACCATGATATTATTTTTATGGACCTCCTGCCGGAGGATTTTTACCGGGAACAGTAAAAAAGAGGACCGGTTTTGGATGTACAAAACCGGCACAACAGGTTACCGCTTTCTGTTCCGTGAAAGGAGTATGAGGCGGAGGAAGCTGGCCACCGCTGTTAATGCCGAGGCAACATAGGTCATTGCCGCCGCGGTCAGCACTTTTTTGCTCCCGTAAGTTCTTCTCCGGAAAGAATATTGTTTTCGCGGAGCATTGCGATTGCCCTGTTTGAAGCATTGAACTCAACGGGAAGGGTTATAAGATAAAAAATCACCGCCGCGCCGAAAAGAATAATTCCTACATTAATCAATACGGGATAATTGAAAATAAGGCCGGCCAGGGCAATATAGGGTCCCAGAGATGAACCTATATTCGCCGCGGGAACTAGTGTGCTCCTGAGCCCGAGCGGCCCGTATTTTACCGCGTGCTGGATGGCGTGTCCTGTTTCGTGCGCCGCGACGCCTATTGCTGCAATAGATGTGTTTGAATATACCGGGTCGGAAAGCCGTAAAACCTTTGAAGACGGGTCATAATGATCGGTCAGCGAACCTGATACTTTTTCAATGGAAACATCGGTAATACCGTTCATTGCCATCAGTTTTTCCGCTGTTTGCGCGCCCGTTATATTTTTTGCGGATAAAACCTTTGAATACCGCGAAAATGTTGTTTTAACCATAATCTGGGCAATAATTGATATGATCAGGGTTGGGACAACAAGAATTAAGTAATAATAATCAAAGTACATTCCTGACGAACTCCTTTATTTCTGTAATAATATAACCGGAACGCAATTATGACAATATTATTTTTATCTCTGATGGCAGTTTTCGGATGGTTTATTTTTTCACTTGCGGCCGGAATAAAGATGTATTTTATTTCAAGGCCGGCTGTCCATCCGAAATACCGAACCAGGCCCGGAGAAAAGGATTTTTCCGCGGGAAAGCCGCGGGAAAAAATAAAAAAGGGCCCCGCGCTGGAGACCATCCCGGTTGTTTTACACAATGGTATTACAATAGGCGGTTATTATTATCCTTCGGCAGATAAAAACGGCGGAGAATATGAAAATACGGCCGTTTTTGTCGTTCCCGCTCCCGGCGATTCACTTCCGGATCTGACCGGTCTTCTTGAAGAGTACCATAAAAGAGGAATTTCCGTATATGTCCCCGATTTCGCGGCGCGGGCGGCCGAACGCAAAAGCGGAACTTTTCCGGAAATGTATACATTGTCCGATAAATGGCAGTGGTATGAACACGTTTTTTCGGAATATAAACCTGAACGCGTTTTTTTCCATACATTTTCCTCTTCCGGCCAGGATACTCTTGAACTGATAAGCCGGAACAGGTTTCCCCTGATAAAGGGTTTTGTTGCTGACAGCCCTTTTTTTTCTTACAGGAAAATTCTTGACCACTATTTGCGCCCGGTACTGTATAATAGAATACTGCGGTACAGTATTATTTTGGGGGCCCGCATTGCCGATTATCTGTTTTCCGGCCGGCATTTCAGCTATTCGCGGGCGCTCAGAAAACTGAAAAGACATCAGCTTCCGGCTGTTTTTCTTTGTCCGGAAAAAGAAGCCCGGATTCTGGAAAAAAGAACCGGGAAAATAAAATACTCCGCCGCGGCGCAGCGGAGTATTAAGCCCTCGCCTCGAATAAACAGGAATGGATTGAAACTTGATGTACAGATGATTGTTATACCAGAAGTAATGTATTCAGGATGTTATGAACATTCCTGCGCGCATATGCAGGAAATTGAAGAGTTTATCAGGAGGAGCAAATGAAATCATTCTTTAAGAAACGTCCGGCAGAGCGGAAAAAAGTTCCACAGGTTAAAAAAGAGGCGGTTTTTGTTTTTTTTATGCTGATTATCGCTGTTTTTACTGCCGGGGCCGAAGAAATCCCGGTTAAAAAAATATCCCTGTTTTCTTCCGGCGTCGGATACTTTGAACACAGGGGCCAGATATCCGGCGACAGCTCGGCGGTTCTTGCTTTTGAGCCTGATGCAATAAATGATGTTCTGAAATCCCTGGTTATAAATGATCCGGGATCAACAAATCCTTCCGTTTCCTACGCGACGGAGGGAACACTGTATAATACGCTCCGGAGCCTTAAAATAGATCTTTCCGGAAATCCGAGCGTGGCCCAGATCTTTGATTCATTAAGAGGAAATGAAATACAGGTATATGCTCCGGATCTTGTAACCGGAAAAATTATCGGTGTTGAGTACCGGCAGGCCAAATCTGATGACAGCAGGGCAAAGGACGCATACCTCACCCTGTTCACCTCTCAGGGAATCAAGGTTTTTGCCCTGTCGGAAATTACCGCCTTTAACTTCACTGATCAAAGAATAACCGATGATCTCAACCGGGCACTGGATTTAATTCTTGCGTCAAAGGATTCCAAAACAAGGAATTTGACCGTTTCCCTGCCCGGGTCGGGCACGCGTAGTATTACACTTGGGTATGTTATTCCGGTCCCGGTCTGGAAGGTTTCCTACCGGCTTGATCTGGCACAAAAAACACCTCTTCTCCAGGGATGGGCCATTATTGATAATGAGGGCGATATGGACTGGGAAAATGTGGAACTTTCTCTGGTTACCGGCAGTCCCGTTTCCTTTATACAGAACCTGTATCCGCCGTTTTATGTGGCCAGGCCTGAAGTCCCCCTGTCCATTGCCGGCATTGCGCAGCCTGAAGTGTATGACTCGGGATATGGACCGTCCGGTGCAGCCGGAGTAGCGCCGGCCGCTCCCGCTCCGATGATGCAAATGAATAAACTGTCGACCTCCCGGGTTTCGGAATCGGCTATGTATGATATGGCTTATGAGGTGGCTGAGGAAGCATCCCTCGCGGGCGGAACAATGGAAACCGCGGCCGGAAGGGCCGCCGGAGAACTGTTTGAATTTACGGTTAAAAAACCGGTTACGCTTGCCCGGCGCCAGAGCGCCATGATTCCCCTTGTGGAAACCGATGTAATCGCGGAAAAGGTTTCCGTTTTTTCAGGAAGCAAGGCCCTGGCGGGAGGAAT
Source organism: Brucepastera parasyntrophica (assembly GCF_022376835.1). Taxonomy (GTDB): domain Bacteria; phylum Spirochaetota; class Spirochaetia; order Treponematales; family Treponemataceae; genus Brucepastera; species Brucepastera parasyntrophica. Next base: position 1,787,391 of record NZ_CP084606.1, on the reverse strand, counting down.
GATTAATCCCATGCTTTGCGCCGAACTTACCAATACGACCGGAATGAAGCTCCCGCGGGACCGATAACCGTTTTTGACGGCGGGTCCTATGCCGGAGACGCCCTGATCAAATTCTTTCCTGAAAATGATAAACGGTTTATAGCATACGGAGAAGATTTATCCGTTACGGGAAGCATAACAGCCAATACAACCCAGGAAACCCTGTCGGTGAAGGTCGCGCAGGGAGTCATGACTATTACCCGCAGAAATACGCTTACAAGAAAATATACCTTCAAAAATACCGCGGCCGAACCTCGTAAAGTTATTGTGGAGCATCCAATCCAGAGCGGTTCCGAGCTTGCCCTCCCCGCAAAATATGACGAGCGGACAGATTCATTATACCGCTTTACCATATCGGTTCCCGCGAACGGGGAAACCGTTTTTGAAGTCAAGGAACAGACGCCTTCCTATGAAACGGTACGGCTTTCCCAGCTCAGGCTTGAAACTATTGTGTATTACAGCTCGAACCATAATATTCCCGAAAAAATACAGTCCGCGCTCCAGAAAGCCATTGAGTTTAAAAAGGCAGCGGACAATGCCCAGACGGCGCTGACTGAGCTTGAAACAAAACGGACCGAAAAAATTTCGGAACAGGACCGTATCAGGAAAAACCTGCAGGCGGCCGGAAATGAAACCCAGCAGGGAAGGGAATACCTGCGGCGTATGTTTGAAGTGGATACTGAAATAGATTCTCTGAACACGCAGATTGCGGCAGCCAGAAAAAATGTTCAGGATTCAAAGACGCTGTATGATCAGTATATTTCAGGATTAACACTGGAATAATATAGTCAAATAATTTAAATTATTTGACTATTTCCGACCGTAAGTGTTTCTGATATAAAGAATAGATCAATTCTTTATATCAGAAATGTAAATTAAAGGTGTATATTTACAGCTGCCGAACAAGGCTATTTGATATGGCTCCGGAAAATATGCTTTCCGGGGCCATTTTTTTTCGTGGCGTTTTTTTTATTTAAAGCCGGTCTGGGACAGGGCCGCACCGATGGCTGTTGTATATTCGGCGTCGTTCGGATAGTTAAAATCCACTGCATACATGCCGGAAATAATATTAAGGATCTCCTGTCCGATAGCTATATTGCTGGCATTTCCGGTCACAATAACCGTATCGAGGTTTCTGCTTTTCGCGGCAAAGACTGAAACCATGCCGATAACTTCATACACCATATTCAGAATACCGCGCGCAATATCTTCGGGAGTGGCGGTGTCCTTAAGTTTTCCGAAATTGGCCGCGGTCATTTCCCTTTCCAGAAAGCTCAGATTGGAGTTAAAGACATCTCCGATTTTCAGATCGATATTTTCTATATGGCCTTTTTCTGCCATTTGTATAATCAGACCGATATCGGTAATTTTCAGTATTGCCTTTGCAAGACCGGTGATTGTTCCGCCTCCGACTCCGGTTCCCCCGATATGTCTGGTACTGTTTTCTTTCGCCTCAACCAGCGCTGTTCCGGTGCCTATATTTGCTATCAGCACATTTTTCTTTCCCGATAAATACATTCCGCCAAGCCCGATGGCTGTAATTTCTTCTATTTTTGAGGTTGGTATGCCGAATAAATTTCCGTTAATGGACGAAGCGCCGACGCCTGTCAAAGCAATGTGTTTTATATCAGTTATCTGGACCCCCGCCTCAAACATGATTTTGCCCAGCGCGCCTGTTGCAGAAGTGACAGCATCACAGGCGGTTGTTGTGAGTTTTTTTATTGTGGAATCAGGATATATCGCGACCGTTTTTGTCGTTGTACTCCCTATATCAATTCCGATAACCATGGTAACCCCCTGTACAATATCCTCTCTTACAGTGTATGAAATTTTCCCGATAAGGTCACTATAGTCAAATAGTTTAAATTAAAGGACTATACATATTTAAAAAATAAAAGGACGGTAAAGTTTTACCGGATTTTGCCGATAATATAAAAGATAGATATTTTTTCAAAAAGTTTTAAACGCATGAAGTTTCCGGAATAAAAGAGCATATAGTAATAATACATTCCTCTAAGTTTGGATAAAAATATTTAAAAAAAATATTGTTGTGTTTGAGGTTGTATTATGAGGTTTCGCTGGTGCGCAGTAACAGTATTATGTATTATTTTATGTTCCGGATGTTCTGACCACAAATTCGGTTTGGACGCAAAAAATCCGGTAACGGTAACTATTTGGCACTTTTATAACAGTGTTCAGCAAACCGCTTTTGATATTCTCGTTGAAAAATTCAATGAAACCGAGGGTCAGAAACGCGGTATTGTAATAGAGTCTATAAGTCAGGGTTCTTTTAATGAGCTTTCCAAAAAAATTGCGGCCGCCGCCGAAAAAAAGTCCGGCGCGGAACCGCTGCCGGATGTGTTTGTCGCGTATCCGGACTCCGCTTATCCATTATACAAACAGGGGCTGCTTGTCAATTTTTCCAGATATCTGGCCAAGGAAGAAACAGACCAGTATGCCCGCGGCTATTTTTCCGAAGGAGAATTCTATACAAAAAAATTCTTCCTGTTTCCTTTCGCGGATTCCACGGAACTCTTTATTCTGAATAAAACCGAATGGGATCTGTTCTCCGGAGCAACGGGGGTTTCCCTTGATGATCTGGCGACCTGGGAAGGCGTTGCAAAGACCGCGGCGCGTTATTATAACTGGACCGACAGCCTGACTCCGGAACCTGATGACGGCCGGCCTTTTTTCGGCAGGGATTCTTTATCGAATTATTTTATTGTTGGCTGTCGGCAGCTCGGTTCGAAGATACCTGACTCGATAGCAACCTTTTCCGTGGAAAATTTTGTAGATGAAAATATACTGTATACTCTTTGGGAAAACCATTACCTTCCGTATATTCAGGGGCATTTCGGCGCTGTCTGTAAATTCAGGAATGATGATTTCAGAACAGGTGAATTGATTGCTTTCTGCAGTTCTTCCGAGGGCAGTCCCTATTTTTCTCCCTATGTTGTTAAACCGGACGGAAGTTCGGAACTGGTTGATGTCCTGATACTGCCGATGCCGAATTTCGCGGACGCGGAATATAAATTTGCTGTCGCCCAGAAAGTGGGAATGGCTATAACAAAATCCACGCCCGAAAAAGAATACGCTTCAACCGTTTTCCTGAAATGGTTTACCGAGGTAGAAAATAATACAATATTCTGTGTTACAGCCGGATATCTTCCGTCGCGTGAAGCTGCCCATACCATTCAGAATATCCAGAATTATATTGCGCTGCCGCAGGCAGGCATATCCGATATACAGACTCAGGCGCTTTTTACCGCGCTTGATACCATTCAGACCTATCAGCGGCATACTTCACATGCTTTTGATAACAGTTATAACATACGGGTTTTTCTGGAAGAGTCGCTTCAGGAAAAAGCCCGGAAAGACAGGGATGCTGTAATACGTCTCATGGACCTTGGCGTTCCGCGCGAAGAGGCCCTATCGTATTATGTATCAAAACAGAATTATCTTAACTGGAGGGATTCTTTCAGAAAGGACTTATATTCCATGCTCTAGGGCGATTAAAAGGGATTGATTATTTTCAGGGACGAAAATTATGAAACAGCACAGCAGAAGTATTTTCAGTAAACTCTTGGTTCCAATTTTTCTGGTTTCCTTTGTCCAGATTGTGGTTTATTCACTTTTTTACTATATGTATTGATTTTACCGCAGATAAAAATCAACGCCTATAATGATTTAAACGAAAAAGTATATACCAGAAAAGACTTCATCGAAAGTGAAATGAAAAACCGCTGGAGCAATTTTGATGAAAGCATACCTATCATGCTCCGGAAAGTTAATGGCATTCTGTATAAGCAGGGAAAGCCGGTTAATGCCATCGAATATGATGATGACCTGAATAATCGAATTCTTGAAGAACTTACGCCTGAAGTAATATATCTCCTGAGAAAAAATAATGTAACCGGAGCGTTTTTTATTCTCAACCAGCAGCGCGTCATCAATGACGGCGGCCTGCTTCAATGTCCGGGTATCTACCTGCGGGATCACGATCCATCGACCATACTCAATAATAATGAAGACATTGTTATGGAACGTGGAAACGCCGCAATACTGAAACAGTATAATCTTTCACTCGATACCGGCTGGATGGCAAATTTCCAGTTCACAGGTGATGGGGCCGTCAATGAAGAATTCTATTTTGCGCCAGTTAACGCAGCGAAGAATACCAACGACTGGAATCCCGGAAATCTCGGGTTCTGGTCTTCACGTTTCAAACTGGCAGGTGATATGCAAGCCATTGTAACATACTCCATTCCCCTCATACATGAAAGCGGATATGTATATGGAGTTTTGGGTGTTGATGTTACAGTAAATTATTTGCGCAAATTTCTGAAGTATGAAGAGCTGGGCGCAAATAAAAGCGGCGCGTATGTTCTCGCTGTTACAGATGAGCAGCTCAGCAATTTTGAAAGAATCTGTATTAACACGTTCTCGCATGAAATAAATCAGAAAAAAAATTTTCTTTTTGAACTGAAAAAACATGTGTACCAGAATATTTTTTCATTTGCCAGCGGTGATGAAATACTGTATGGAAGCATACAGCCGGTAAAACTGTATTCAGCCAATTCTCCCTTTAATAACCAGAAATGGGTGCTGATCGGACTTATGAATACAACAGAGCTGTTCCGCTTCTCTCGGTGGATACAGTTAACAGTGTTTATCGCGATGATAATTTCCCTTATATGCTGTTTTCTGATAATTGTTTTCGCAAGCAAAAATGTAACCAGGCCTATTCAGGTTGTTCTCGATAATCTGAAGACTGTTGATCCGTATGATAATGTAATTCTTGAAAGAACAAGAATCAGCGAAATTGACGACCTTACCCAGTCTATTGAAGATCTCAGCAAAGCGGTCGCGGACTCCGCTTCCATATTTTCGAAGATAATAGACATGACCGGGGCCCCGATCGCTGTTTTTGAAATACATGAATGGAATGATACGGTATACTGCAGTTCGAATATATTTAAAATAGTCGATTATTTTTTCAGCGCGCCTCATGGACTGCCGTCAAGTTCGATGAAAAAAGATGATTTTTACAGAAAAATTAATGAACTTGAAGAGTATCTTGTTTCTTTTAAGGAAAACAGAAAAATATATAAAATCACGAAAACCATGAACGGTCAGCCGAAATGGCTGCAGATTGTCAATCTGGAAGATTCAGGCCGTATTTTCGGGACTATTACCGACATTTCAAACGAGATGAAGGAAAGACAGAAAATAGCATATGAAAGGGATTATGACCAGTTAACAGGTATTCTGAACAGCAGGGGATTCAGGTCCTATATCGATGATCAATTCCTGAAGGAAGCGGATGTGGAAAAAATTTCCGCATTGCTCATGTTTGATCTGGATAATCTGAAACGTGTAAATGATACGTACGGCCATGAACTGGGAGATACATATATTCTGTGTTTTGCCGAAGGATTGCGGCTGTTTGAACAGTACAATGCTACTATTGCCAGGCGCTCCGGCGACGAGTTTTATGTTATTCTGCTGAACCATGAAAACAAAAACAGCATACGGGGAATAGTCCGGTATGTCTTCAAAAAAATACTTGAACGTTCCATTATACTCCCGGACGGAACACTGTTTCCCCTCAGCGCTTCGGGCGGACTTGCCTGGTTTCCCGGTGATGAAAAGATGATAACCGAATGGGTCCATTACGCTGACTTTGCGATGTACTCCGCGAAACGCACAAAAAAGGGAAGCTTTCAGGAGTTTAATGAAAAAGAGTATCTGAAAAATATTCAGGAATCAAAAACTGATTCCCGGTCTTCACGTCAGGATACCGTTTTATAAATACTCCTTTCCGGTATTTTCCGCATTGAGCGAAATATTTTTTTCTGCTAAGATGGAAATCAGGGAGAATATAGTTTATGCATGTTATTTGCCTTGATCTTGAGGGCGTTCTGGTCCCGGAAATATGGATTGCATTCGCAGAGAAAACAGGGTTGCCTGAATTAAAACGTACAACCCGCGATGAACCTGATTATGACAAACTGATGAAATACCGGATTGATATTCTGAACCATAACGGACTAAAACTGAAAGATATTCAGGAAGTAATAGGCAGTATGGAGCCCCTCCCCGGGGCAAAGGAATTTGCGGCGGCAGTCCGGTCAATAACACAGCTTGTTATTCTTTCCGATACATTTACCCAATTCGCGAAACCTCTGATGGAAAAACTTGATTATCCTACACTCTTTTGCAACACTCTTGAAATTGACTCCGGCGGAGCGGTCGCTGGATACACGCTGCGGCAAAAAGACGGCAAGAAAAAAGCAGTTGCTGCGTTCAAGGAAATGAACCTGAAAGTAATGGCGGCCGGCGATTCCTATAATGATCTCGGGATGATTACTACAGCCGATACCGGGGCTTTTTTCCGTGCCCCTGAATCAATAAAAAACAGCTATGCCGATATACCGGCGTATGAAACATACCCGGAACTTCTGGAACATATCCGGAATTTTATCGCCTGACCATTTTTCAGAGGATCTGAAGTTGGCCCTGCCGGCCGTTCCGTTCAATATGCCATTCCGTCCCGGTAAGATTATCGAGAAAAGCCTGATCATGACTGACCATAAGAAGCGCGCAGGATATGTCCCTGAGCGCGGTTTCAATCGCGAGAATTGAAGTAATGTCCATATGGTTGGTTGGCTCATCCATAATAATAAAATTAACCGGCATGTATAAGGCCAGTGCAATCAGCAGCTTGCGTAATTCTCCGGGACTCAGCAGGGAAGTATTGCCGGTATCCGCATCCTCCCTGATATTCAGCAGGGCTTTCGGTTCACTGCCCAGCCTGTAGAGTACGGAAAGCACCGCACCCTGTTCCGCATTATCCATCTTTTTAAAAGCCGCCAGAATTTTGCGTTCTTCATTTTCCGGAATTTCCTGGGGCAGATACAGTATGCCCTGCGGCAGATTAAAGAACAGGAATTCTTTTCCTGTATCGCCGGCCGCTTTTTCCCTGAGTGAATCCAGAATAAAATGTATGAGAGTTGTTTTTCCGCTGCCGTTTGAGCCGGTCAGCGCGATACGGTCATTTTGCGCGACGCATAATTCGGGAATATGCAGACAGTATTCTCCTGCATACAGGTCCTGTTCTTCACAGGTAAATACCGTTTTTCCCGCCGCCGTTCCCGAAGAAATACTGATTCCTGTTTTTCTGAATTCGGGTTTTTTCAGGGCATCCAGTCTTTGTTCGGACTGTGACAGGCGGGTATGAAAGCGGCTTTTTGCGTCACCGGCAATCCTGTCTTTTCCTGATAAACGGGCCAGATCAATTTTGCTCTGCGCGTCATGGTCCTTAGGATCAATTCTTTTTTTGCTTTTTCTGTTTTCACTGTGAATTGCTTCGGCCGTCCAGGTCTGGACTGTCTTTTTATTTTTTTTCACTTCATTCTGCGCGTCGCGCCAGGAATTGAACCTGCTTTTGTTTTCGTTCTGCTGCAATTCAAGCGTGGCGGTTAACCCGCCGGGATACATTTTGCCGGTACCGTTTTTTAAAAAAAAGGAATTACTGCAAAGCCTGTCGGTGAATGACCGGTCATGGCTGACCACAAGACCGATACCGTCATACTGCAGAAGGGCATTCAGAATAATTTCTCCCGATTCCGAATCCAGATGATTTGTCGGTTCATCCAGCATAAGAATTTCCGGGGAGGCGGCCAGGGCGGAAGCAACCTGGATCCGCTTTTTTTCTCCGCCTGATAATGTTTCCCAGCGGTATATCTGTTCGTCTTCAATATGCAGAAGTGAAAAAAACTTCCTGAGACTGCCGTCTCCACTCCACAGGATTTCTTCCAGATCATGCGGCGGAATGTCACTGTTCTGTTCACAGTATAATGCTGATGACTGAGGTGTAATTATTCCGCCGTCGGGCGTAAAATCTCCCGCAAGAATTTTCAAAAGCGTTGTTTTGCCGCCGCCGTTTGCGCCGGCAATGGCAGTCCAGCCCTTCGGAAAGGTTACTGTCAAATCGGTAAAAACCGGGTTGATTGAAGAGGGATAGGAAAATGAAAGATTTTTTATGGAAAGAAAGGATATGCTCAATTAACAACTCCTATTATAACTGTCTTGAATATTCAGATGCGGCAGCCGCACCTGAAAAACCAAACCTGTAAACAGAAAAATATAGAAGTTAGTTAATCATTGTATAGTGAGTATACAGAAAACTAATAATACTGTCAACATATTGCCGTATTGCGAAAAGATATTTATCAATGTGTATAAATTTATGAATTCATACACATTGATAAATATAATTGGATTAAGCGGTATTATTCTCCGAACGGACTGAATGCAATATCGTCAAGATTAAACAGGTTTTTTCCCCCGGGTTCCATCTGCGCAAATTCATTGTGTAAATCAAATAATGTATATTTGGTAAAATCCCCGCGTTTAAAAACATACACTTCCTGTTTTTCAGATCATACACATTTGAATATTTTGTCCCGCCGTTTCCCCAGTGCTGTTTTGTTTTTCAAAAATCTCAGCAAAAAATACAGGTGTTATTGTTTCCACTGATTCAAGTATTTGCGCCGCAGTTTTATATCAGCCGCATGGATATCCGCCCCGTTCAGGCTTTGACAAAAAGAAATTGGTTGCAACCTGATATGCTCCGCGTTTATACCGCACAACCATTTCATTATCAATCCATTCGACAACTGCCGAATTTCCGCCGGCATCGGCGAACATAATATGGTCTGAAAAACTGTGCGGGATATTATACTTTTCAAGAAAAGCAATAGCTTCATCTACGGTTGCGCACTTTGACAGGACTGGTTCCCCGAAATCTGCCGCCAGACTTTCCTTTTCCCCATCAAAGGGTATCGTTACAGCAGGGCAGATCGCACCGTCATAAAACAGCCCTTTTTTATTCATTCCGCCCTGTACAATATCTATTGAGGACTTACCTGTGCCAAAAAATATCTTTTGCTGTTTTTTTTATAACACTCTGTACCGGCGGATACGCTTCCGGTTCGGGAGAATTCGAGGAACTGCTTTATCAGATTGGAGAAAACGTCCTGAATTACGCAAGTGAAGAAACCCAGATAGAGCAGGAGTTTTCGCGGATAAAATAGACAATGCCGTCCTACAGAATTGAGTCATTTACTTGAAAAATCCGTCAGCTTTGAATCGTCTACTTCATTTTTATTTAAATTCGCTCATGCAAATATGAATCCTGCGCTTAACAGTATCTCCGTTTCCTTATACCGGCCCGTTAATGGCTTGTTCAGTACAACCTGGTATGAATATACGGAAAGCTCCGGCGCTGAACATCTTACCGGTACCTCATCCCGGTATAGTAATGCCGTGACAATAAATCTGGATTTAAAAAGAAATAATGACACCTTCAGGGTCCTTATCAATCTTACTCTCATAAAATAGATTATATTTCTTTGGATAAGTTTTTCCTCCGCATACATGCTGTTTCCGCTTTCAGGAAATAGCGTGTATGTACAGATCTTTGTGTTCATTGACAAAAAACCGAATCCGCATTTCTTCCTTTCTGAAAATTAACGAAAAAAAATTGTTCGACAGGCAAATAACATAAACCGGAGGCGTATATCCGGCTCGGCTAAAGGAATATAAAGCACAAAAAGTATATCAGCATAGCTTGTGCTGGTTGTAAGAAATACAGTATTATCTTGAAACCAAGACGCTGTTTGTGCCGCCGATTGAAAAAAGCAATATGTATCCGCCAGAGTTGCCTAAACAGTCAGTACCCCATTTGTTTTCTGTATTAAAGTTAGGAGGAAAAATGTTTAAACGCAGTATTTTATGTACTATTTGTATGCTTATCGGTTTTTCCGCGATAGCACAAAGCGGCAGCCTGAGAGATTATGTAGGGCTGATAAACCAGACATATCATCCGGATATTGCGGACTTCATGAATAAATTCAAAGAAGAATTTGAGAAAGAAGGAAAAACCGATGCGGCCAAAGGTATAGAAAACTTTCTGAAAGGCGGATACGGATCAGGATTTGTGTATGTCGATTCCAAGGGTGATAATTATATAATTACTAATTACCATGTTGTTTCTCAGTCATACACGCTGACAATAACCTTTGAAGCCAGAGACGGTACAAAAACTAAATATGAAGATTTAAGAATAATTGCAGTTGATGAGGATACCGATATAGCAATTCTTGGCTTTCCTGATGGCAAAAAACCTTTTTCCCAGGGATTGCGTTTTCTTACCCGGCCGTTGGATGAGGGCGAGGATGTTTATTCCGCAGGATTTCCCGGAATCGGTGGCTATCCTCTATGGCAATTGGGAAAAGGGATTGTTTCAAATGCTTTCGTAAAAATCCCCATAAATGACGATGAAACAATAGGACCTTTTATTCAGCATACCGCGCAAATTGATGCGGGCAACTCCGGAGGACCTCTTTTGGTACAGGCCCCAGGAGTTCCCACCGGTTATGTGGTTGCGGGAATAAACACATTGAGCGCAAGATGGCGGCAGGCGACAAATTATTCAATACCCATTGATGAAGCTGAAGCGTTTATAAAAAAAGCGTTAAACCCTGATTCCGACAATCCGGAAAATGATTTGAAAAAAAGAATCGACGCCTTTATTGAGGACGCGTCTTTATCCGAAGATATATATATTCATATTGCAAAATATCTTTCAAATGCCTGTATAGCGCAAAACGCTGAATACGCTCTGGTAGAAGTGATTGAGAAGGCTCCCAAGGATACACGTGAAGCAATTATTGTTGAATTTGCTTATTTTCCTGTAGACGGTATGCACTATGCGGTTGCCTGGCTGATAGAAAATTCTCTCCGCGCAAAGAAAGGAGGAGGCATCGCAATTTCCTTCGACAGTCTTTCAGAAACGGATGACGGAACATATACAGTTAACTTTACTGTAAACGGAAACAGCGTAACTTCCAATTGGAAAAATGAATACGGGCTTTGGCGAATAAATACATTTGGTACCGTTGCAAGCGGCGACAAAGCCCTGATGGCCGCAAAGGAAAAAGAATGGGAACAGAGTTCTCGTCTGAAAACAAAATACTGGATTATGGCTTCCCTTGGATATACTCAGGTTTTGGATCGCGGTCCCGCGCTTAACGCCGCACTGAAACTTAATGTGATTTTTACGGATTTGGGAATAGGGCTTTATTATGGGGGAAAGGATTTCAGTATCTGGCAATTTACATTCGGATACCGGCTTCCGATACGGCTCGGGTCTTTTGCTTTAATGCCTTTTATCGATGCAGGCTTTGGTGTTTTGGGTACAAGGGATGAAGATGGGGATAAAGGTCAATATTTCGGCTTCGTGGCTCACGGCGGTTTGTACGCAACCTTATCCGCGGTTCCCGGTCTGTTTTTCGGCGCTTCATTTCAATTTAATGCCTTTGACTTACTGAGCCGCTATGACAGTAATGATATAAATAAAACATATGACAGATATTTAATAAATATAAGTATTGGTTACGGATTCTGACAAATTCCTTTTACGGCATCCGGAAATTACCAGCAGTATATTTCCGGATGCCGGTTCCCTTCATTATTCCGTCCGCTTCCATATCATTTTATTTTCTTCGAACCTGAAGAAGGCCCGTCCGTCATTATAGAATAATGACAGGAACGCGCGGACTGTACTGCCTATAAGCATATATGAAGCCGCGCCGAGTTCAATACTGAAAATGTCCGCAGTTTCTTTCAGGATATTTTCAAACGTTTTTCCGGAACCCAGAATTTCCAGAAGATTTTTTTCAATGGAAAAAGCAGCTTCGAAATTTGCCTGAATCAGATCGCCGCATTCTTTTCCGACAGGTCCGTGGGAAGGTACATATTGCACGGCCGGTGTTTGTCTGATCCGCTCAAGACTTTTTCTGAATTCCGCAATATCATAGATATACGGAATTTTGTGTTTGCTGATTGTTTCGCTGCCGAAGATACTGTCGCCGAGAAAAAATACACCGTCGGATGTCAGGATACCGATGCAGTCAAAAAAATGTCCGCCAAGCGGGATGACAGTAAAATTTTCAAAACTTTCTCCGGGACCGAGAAGCTGCGTCACTGTTGATGGTTTTGCCTCAAAAAATTTTGTCCGTATATCCTTATAAGGCGCGGCTCCCCATAAAAAGGAAGGTTCCAGTACGGGAGATTCTATAAATCCCCGCTCCCCTTTTGAAGCAAGAACCGCGCATCCTGTTTTTTCCTGCAGATAGGCGTTTCCCCCGATATGGTCCGCATGTGAATGTGTATTAATAATACCCTTCAGTTTCCATTCCCGTTCATTCAGCAATTTCAGTATTTTCCGTCCGGCTTCTTTATCATTTCCGCTGTCGACGAGATATACTCCGTCGTCTGATTTGATTATTCCGATATTTGTCGGACCCTGAATTACCAGAACAGAGTCGGACAGCTGTATACAATTATCTTTTTCCATAAAAAAATCTCCATTATTTTTTACACATTACCGTGTGTAAACACGGTACATGGGAATTTCACCCGGCCTCAGTTCAAGAACATTTTTTTCACATTCCAGAACTTCCTCCGGATCATGTGTAATATGCAGAATTGTTACAGTATTGCTTTCCGCAATAATCCGGATCAGATCAAGAATCCGTGCCCGGCCTGATCTGTCAAGTTCATGGCAGGGTTCGTCCAGTATCAGCAGATCGGGATATTTGACAACAGCGCGGAGAATAAGAACGGCGCGCTGTTCTCCGTAAGACAGGGCGCTGAAAAAATCATTTTCTCTGTTTTCAAATCCGCTAATCCGGAGCCACTTGAGGACAATTTTTTCTTCGGATGCGGACCATTCCCGGTACAATCCTATTGAATCATGAAATCCCGAAAGCAGAACATGCTTGATGCTCATGCCTCCGATCATCCGGTATTCCAGATGCAGGCGGTAAGATACAATGCCCATTTTTTCTTTCAGTTCCCAGATGGTTTCTCCTGTGCCGCGGCGCTTGCCGAATATTGAAACCTCATTCCGGAAAACCTGGGGATTATCTCCCGTTATCAGTTCCATCAAGGTCGTTTTTCCCGATCCATTCGGACCCCTGATATGCCAGTGTTCTCCCCGCCGGACGGTCCAGTTTATATTATCCAGGACCCTTGTTTCTCCCCAGCCAACCGTTACATTTTTCATATCGACCAGAATGTCAGAAGACGAAGGGATACCGGCATTGTCTGTTCCGGACTGTTTAAAATCAAAGGTTTCCCTTTTCATTTCCGATAATTCATCGGCCAGCATTTTCTTTTCTTCCCGCTTATCTGTTTTTTCTTTTGCCGTCCTTGCGGCAAGCCATGTTTCATATTCACGGCGTTCCCCGCAAAAAGAGACCGTGTTACTTGAAATTTCCAGCACCCGGTTAAAAACCGGAGGAATATATTCGAGCCGGTCGGAAAAAAGAAGGACATAAGGTTTTTCTTTTTCACGAGAAGCGGACTTTTTTCCGGCAACACTTTCTTCCGCCATTTTCTGCAAAACTGCCTGCGTAATTTCTCTTGACTTTGTGTCCAGGCCTTCAAGGGGCGATGAAAAAAGCAGTAATTTTTTTCCGGACATAAGGGCCCGGCATAAAAGGGTCCGCCTGATTTCCCCTGTGGAGAGATATTTGAGGCCGCGGTCAAGCAAATGTTCTATGCCGCATAACCGGATTATACTTTCATATTCCTGCTTATCCGGTTTATTTTTTCCGCCGGTTGATCCGTCCAGAAATACTTTTACGCTGCGGCCGGGATCAATGCCTCCATCGACATAATCCGAATCATCGTTTTTACGTTCTTCTTCAATAAGACGCGCGGCGGCTTCAAATGAAATCATTTCTACTGAAGTCCCGAAAATACTGAAGTATCCTTCCTGCGGGAAAATATCCATCCGGTGGGAAGACGCAAAATGGTTTCCGGGGGGAGCCCCCTGCCCGGACAGGAAATGGGCAAGGTAGTGACTTCCTCCGTTTCCCGGTCCCGTTATTATCCAGGCTTCTCCTTCGTTCATTTCCCATGAAAAAGAAGGAAGCCCAATATGTGAATCTTCGGTAATGGTACAGCCGGTAAATTTCAAAAAGGTTTTTCCATCTGAAAAATGTGCCGGGCTGTTTCCTCCGTTATGTTTATCCATGCATCTACTGTAATACAAAAACATAATGTGATAAAGAAGCCGCCTTCCGGAAAGATATTACGGTTAAGAGGTATTGCAAAGGCGGAAAAATACTTGATTACTCTCTTTTTTCCTTCTATAGTAATGACATTATGGAAAACATGAAACGGACTGTGACCTGCGGAGATCTCCGCAAGGCTGATGAGGGAAAAACGGTTGTTCTGAATGGATGGGTCCACCGGAAACGCGACCACGGCGGTATTTCATTTATCAATCTGCGTGACCGCTATGGAATAACGCAGGTGGTCGTTGATGAGGATTCCTCCTCCGAACTGCTGTCAGCCACAGGCGAACTTAAAATGGAGTACTGTATAGCGGTGGAAGGCCGCGTCCGCGCCAGACCGGATACCATGATCAATCCGGCCATGCCGACCGGCGAAGTCGAAGTCGTTGCGGTAAAGCTGGAAATACTTTCACGGTCTGAAGTGCCTCCGTTTGTCATAGATGAAAAAACAAATGCGAGTGAGGAACTGCGGCTGAAATACCGGTATCTGGATTTGCGTTCACAGCAAATGCAGCGCCACCTTGCGCTGCGTTCAAAAGTAACATACGCGGTCAGACAGTATTTAACCGGCCTGAATTTTTATGAAATTGAAACCCCGACTTTTATAAAATCGACTCCTGAAGGTGCCCGGGATTATCTGGTTCCTTCCCGCCTGTATCCGGGGCAGTTTTACGCCCTGCCGCAGTCGCCCCAGCTGTATAAACAGCTTTTAATGGTTTCCGGTTTTGACCGGTATTTTCAGATAGCCCGCTGTTACCGTGACGAAGATGCGCGGGGCGACCGGCAGCCCGAATTTACGCAGATTGACCTTGAAATGAGCTTTGTTTCCCGCGATGATGTTCTGTCCCTGATTGAGGGGATGATGGGATATGTGTTCAGGGAAACACTTGGTAAAGAGCTTCCTTCCGAATTCCGCAGAATTTCTTTTGATGACGCCATGAATTTATACGGGAGCGACAAGCCGGAACTCCGTTTTGAAATGCAGATGCAGGACGGAGCTTTTCTTGCCGAGCTTGGGACTTTCCAGGCTTTCAGGGACGCCCTGTCGGGCGGAGGCAAAATCAAATGTCTGGTGGTCCCCGGCGCGGCTGAAAAATACAGCCGCAAAATGATAGAAGATCTGGAAGGAACCGCAAAAATTTACAAGGCAAAGGGACTCGGCTGGATGAAGGCTTCTGCGGGTGAAAACGGCGTAAGCCTTGAAGGCGGTATCAGTAAATTTTTTGAAGGAAAGGCCCCGGAAATCTGCGAAGCGCTGGGCGCAAAGGCAGGGGATTTACTGCTTTTTGTCGCTGACTCAAACGGAACCGCCGCCTGTACAGCCCTTGGGGCTGTCCGTACACGGTTGGGCCGGGACCTGAATCTGTGCGACCCTTCCGCTTTTGCTTTTGCGTGGATTGTTGATTTCCCCATGTTTGAATGGAATGAAGAAGAAAACAAGTGGGACACCGCGCATCATATGTTTACCATGCCCCAGGAAAAATATCTTGACACCCTGGAATCCGATCCGGGAAGTGTTAAGGGCGATTTATATGATCTGGTTTTAAACGGTTACGAACTTGCCTCCGGGTCAATTCGTATTCATGACCCCGAATTGCAGAAACGCGTTTTCAAAATTGTGGGATTCAGCGAAGAAGAGGGGCAGAAAAAATTCGGATTTCTCACCGAGGCTTTCAGATATGGAGCGCCCCCTCACGGAGGAATTGCTCCCGGACTTGACCGTCTGGTCATGCTCATGTCCGGAGAAACTTCGATAAAGGAAGTTATCGCCTTTCCGAAAAACAGTTTTGCCCAGAGTCCGATGGACGACTGTCCCTCACCGGTTGATCAGCAGCAGCTGGACGAACTGCATATAAAAATTATTGAATAAGGCTGCTCTCCGGTATGTGTAATACAGTACCGGAGAAAGGCAGGCCGGTGGTCAGGAATCGGTTCCCATCATGTGCGTGCAGTTATAATGGGATGCGTCACAGAACGGCATGTTCTGTGATTCCCCGCAGCGGCAGAGTGTAACCCGGTTCCGTACTTCATATGATTCCCCGTCCGCACCTTCTATTTCTATTCCTCCCTTTACCCAGATGGGGCCGCGGTAATTATTGAATACATCCTGGATCAGGCTGATTTCCTGAGGAAGCTCGGGTTCGATTTTTGTCCCGTCTTTTTCAACAATGGTCAGCCTTCCGGCCGGACAATTGCAGGCTTCCCTGATAGCCAGCTTTTCATGTGCGGGATCTTCCGATCTGGTTGCCAGCACCCAGACTCCGCCTTCAGGATCACAAAAACGGGCTCCGGCGCACAGTGATTCATTATCAAGCAGGTCCATCTTTTTCCCGCGGTAATGCTTTGCCCCGTCTTCATAGGGTTCCTTGTCCGCGGTTTCCTTCCCCTTGAAGCCTATGTCCTCATGGGTCCCGTCACAGTAAGGTTTCGTTTTTGACTGGCCGCACCGGCACAGGTGGTAATCTTCTTCCTGGGCCTGATAGGTTTTTCCTTCCTGCCAGTCTTTTGATTCACCCTCTGCATTTGTTTTAATAATGGCCTGATTCAAAGGAATATTTTTTGTTACTTCATAAGGTCCGTTTTTCAGGATCTTTATTTTTAAATTTTCGTTTCTTTTCATATTTATTCTCCTCATCATAAATATAATATACTCCGATAAGTTACGTTTCTGATATAAAGAATCAGCTGATTTTTTATATCAGAAACAGTTCCAATCGGAAATAGTCAAATAATACAGATTATTTGACTATAATTCACCACATGAAGCTTCCTATAAGTTATTGCTGAAATATGAAAAAGTACAGCAAAATATTCTGCTTCTTCCTGTGCGGCTTTTTTCATATTGATTTTTCCGGATAATTCCGTATACTGGCTATATGTGTTCCCGCCGTCTTATAGTACCTGTTATTTTCCTTTTTTTGTGCCTCCTGACTTCCTGTACAAAAGCGCCCTCTCCGGTGACCCGCTTTGTATTCGGGACTGTCTGCACTGTCAATCTGTATGAAAAGGGCAGCGAAGCCCTGTATAACAGGGTCTTTGACCGTCTGCAAACAATAGAAGAAGTACTGAGCGCGAATCTGGATTCTTCAAACATATCTGAAATCAATAATGCCGCGGGCATCAGCCCGGTCCGCGCCGCCCCTGAAACCATGTATGTTCTGCAAAGGGCTATTGAATTCAGTAAAAAAAGCGGAGGCGCTTTTGATCCCTCTATCGGGGCCGTGACAAAGCTCTGGAGTATCGGATTTGAAGAGGAAACTGTGCCGGATAATACGGTTCTGCGTGAAAAAACCGCTCTGGTTGATTACCGCGATATCATTATAAATGATGATGAACAGACTGTATTTCTGGCCAGACCGGGGATGAGGCTTGATCTTGGCGGCATTGCGAAAGGTTATGCCGCAGATGAAGCCGCGGCCCTTCTTGTTTCTTCGGGCATAAAAAAGGCCATTATTGATCTGGGCGGAAACATTCTTGCCCTCGGAGAAAAAGACGGCCATACTCCCTGGACAATAGGTATCAGGAACCCGGAATGGGGGAGCCGCACCGCCGTGTTCACTATTCCGGTAATCAATAAATCGGTTGTTACTTCAGGTATATATGAACGGTTTTTTGAAGAAGACGGTGTCCACTACCATCATATTCTCGATCCGGCCACAGGATATCCGGTAGATAACGAACTTTTATCGGTGACCATTATTACCCCTGTTTCCCTGGACGCGGACGCCCTTTCAACGGCGGCTTTTGTGCTTGGCCCGGAAAAAGGATTTCATCTTATTGAATCCCTTTCCGGAGCCGAGGCGGTTTTTATAAACAGAGACCGGGAGATCAGAATTACACCCGGCTTGTCCGGTACAATACAGATGCTCGATTCTTCTTTTACGCTGGCCGAATAACAAAGGTCCCGCACACCAGTTCCGTATCCAGTACTTCATATTCCCTTTTCTGGACGGCAATATACTCTTCAAACAGGAAAGCTTTTTCCGGCTGCTGTTTTATCAGCTCATTGCAGCGGGCTGTTATAAGACAGAGTTCCCTGTCATATTCTTCCCTTATTTCCGTGGGACTGCTGGCAGGAACTTCTTCGGCCAGTTCCATTCCTGCCTCTTTTATCTGCCTCAGAAAAACGGTTTTTTTCAGCGCGGCGGGATAAACAAAGGAACTGTCATCATCAATATAACAGTCATCAATAATGATAATACCTTCAGGTTTCAGATGACCGGATAAACAGGAGAGCGTTTCAGAATAATTTCCGAAAACCGGGCCGATCGCGCCGAGAATAATTACATCAAAAAGACCCAGGCCGGAAAGCCTTGTGCGTATATCATTCTGCTCAAAGGTACAGATACTTTCCACTCCGAATTCTTCCGCTTTTTTTTCCGCGAACTGTACGAATTCACGGATAGCGTCTATTCCGAAACAGCGGCAGCCAAGAGCGGCTGAAAGCTTTACAGATACCGCTCCCTTTCCGGAGCCCAGATCAAGGACCGTCAGATCCGCGTAATCCGGCCGGTATTTTTTTACCAGCTGTATGATGGTTTCCGGATCAGCCCCGATTTCCCAGAAATCCTGCAGAATATAGGGAAGAAAGGCGTTAATTTCCGTATTTGAACAGTCCATTGCGCCGGCAATACTTTCTTCAAGCGATTTCATTATATGCGGTTTCCTCCGTCTGCTGAATAACCGATAATACCAGATTCAGGGACCGGAGAAAAGCAGGGGATTCAGCCCGACTGATGTATACAAATACAGTAAATCATGTGTATAAAAAACCGGGTGGGCCATATTTCCCGGCAGAATCCGGAATATATTTTCCGCAAAAAAAGCAGAAAAAACTTGTGAAAGCGGAATTGTATGTTATACTGAACCGGAAATAGGCATAGTCCGCCGGGGAACGGTAATGAAAAAGTTGTTTGCGGTTATCAGTTTTATAATAAATTTTTCTTTTTTATATATCAAAGCTCACTGTCAAACAGTACATACCCGGCCTATAACAGACACACAGGAGATTGCGCCATGGATCCCATACAGGAATTACTGAGTAAAATACAGCTCTGGCACGAAAACGATGAACACCAGAAAATTGTTGATGTTATAGAAGTGGTCCCGGATGACAAACGGACATATGAGCTGATAAGCGTTTATGCGAGGGCCCTCAATAATCTTGAAAGATATGAAGAAGCTTTCAATCTGCTTATGGCAATACAGGAGCAGGGCAAGGAAGACGCTCTCTGGCATTTCCGGACCGGATACGCGTTGTATTATCTTGAACGTGAAGCGGAAGCTGCCGGACATTTCCAGCGGGCAATAGACCTCGGAGATGAAGAAGAAGATACAATCACATTTCTTAACGCCAGCCTTGAAGAGGCCGAAGCAAGGAACAGCGGACAGCAGGATACGCCGGAATTATATACCGAAGAAGAAGTTGACTGCATTGAAAGTCATGTTGAAGAGTATTTTGGCATAAATGAAAATGTCTTTCATGAGCTTGTTTCTCCCGATATCCATGTTGACATACTGATTATTGAGCCGGTGCCGGAACGCAACTATTATGTTCTGGTAACTATGGGAATGGGCGCCCACCGGATGAATGTTCCTGAAGAACTGGAAGACTATCAGCTTGACCGCGCTGAACTTGTTATATGCCTGCCTCCGGACTGGAAATTCGACTCGGAAGATGAAAAGTGGTACTGGCCCCTTCGGTGGCTCAAAATACTGGCCCGGCTCCCCGGGGAATATGATACCTGGCTTGGCTGGGGCCATACGGTCCCCAATGACGGTCCCTTTGCGGAAAACACGCGGCTGAGTTCTATTTTACTTATTAATCCGTGGTCCTTTGGTGAAGAATCATATGAATGTAAAATGCCCGATGGAAGTATTGTAAATTTTTACCAGCTGATACCCTTATATGAAGAGGAAATGCAGTATAAAATAGATAACGACGCTGAAAAACTTCTGGAGCTGTTTGACGGCGAAGACATGGAATATGTGAATATTCACCGGGAAAATGTCTGTAAAGACTAGGGGCGGACAATACCGGTAATCCCATGACAGAAAAACTGATTAACGAATTATGCCTGCTTGTAGAAACAGCCTGTAAATCTGAAAACAACATATACGGATATGGGATATGGACGCATCATATAAAGCCCATGATTCCGCTGGGTCTGGAACTTGCTGAGGAATATGGCGCTGATAAGGAAATAGTGACGGTAGCAATACTATTGCATGATCTTGCCGCGATTGAAGACGAAAAAAATTCCAAGGCCCATCACCGTATCGGTGCGGAAATGGCGGAAAAAATATTATCTTCCCATAATTATCCCCCGGAAAAACGGGAAAAAGTAAAAGCCTGCATTCTCAATCACCGGTCCAGCGTAAATAATGAAAAAACAAGCATTGAAGAAATATGTGTTGCCGATGCCGATGCGATTATCCATCTGAAAGAATGTCCGTCATTATTTTATTCCGCGTACAGGGAAATGGGTATGACTATTGGGGAAGGAAAAAAATGGGTCAGGGAAAAGCTTCTGCGGGATTACCGCAAACTGAGTGAAAGAAGCAGAGAAAAATACCGGACTGAATTTGAGGTTCTGACCGGTCTGCTAAATTCCGTTCAATAAGATAAGGCCCTATTCGAGGCGATTGTTCATAAGCATATACAAATCATTGCTTTTTTGAAATAACTATTGACAATAAAAAACCGTCTGGCTAATATACAGGAAATACTGCATCGGTAGGTGAGGCTACCGCAGGGATACGGATTGCTGCCGCGAAATGGTGGAGACACTATGAGCTGGCCAACAGTCTATGTCGTTCAAGGCATAGAATAATGTAATTTCATGCCCTGCGGAGTTAAAGCTTGAACGGTAGCGTACATTGAGAATGAGTCTGATTATGGATTAAAGTTCCCGCGCTGCCGTTATGGCTGTGCGGGATTTTTTTTGAACATAACTAAAAAAGGAGGTGGAAAAACATGGAAGATGGAAGTAGCAGTGATATAAAAACCGGTGACCGGAACAGTTTGAAGGAAGACCCATATTTATACCGCTGCAATACTGCTGACAGGTATTTTGCCGCCTCCTTCAGACCATAGTAATTCCGCCCGGATTTTTCTCTGCATTCCTTTTTGTACACAAAAGCAGGAGGTATGACTGATGAAAAAAGAAATCAAAAAAAACAATTCGGGAAAAGCCGCCGCAAAAAAAGTTCTCCGTGACAGGATTATTCAGCGGCTTATTTTTACAGCCACTAATGAACCGGAAGATATTTTTTCTCTTCTCTCGACAGCAGCCGGAGGGCTGAACGAAAAAGATGTGTCCGACCAGAGGGACAAATTCGGGACGAACAGGGTAACGCACCAGAAAAAAAAGACGCTTCTGCAGAGGATTATAAGCGCTTTTGTTAACCCGTTTACCTGTATTCTTTTCTGTCTTGTACTGGTGTCCGTTATAACCGATATTGTGCTGCCGCTCAATCACGGAAAAGAAACGGAACCTATTACTATTTTTATTATTCTCATTATGATCCTTTTCTCCGGAATTCTCCGTTTTGTCCAGGAAACCAGATCGGATAACGCGGCGGACAAACTCCTGGACATGATTACCACAACAGTCGCGGTTGAAAGGGTTGAATCAGGTGAACAGGAAATTCCCCTTGGTGATGTTGTGGTCGGAGACATTGTTCGTCTTGCCGCGGG
The DNA here is from genome assembly GCF_022376835.1 of Brucepastera parasyntrophica. Taxonomy (GTDB): domain Bacteria; phylum Spirochaetota; class Spirochaetia; order Treponematales; family Treponemataceae; genus Brucepastera; species Brucepastera parasyntrophica. The sequence continues at coordinate 1,765,500 of NZ_CP084606.1, read as the reverse complement.
GGATATGGTCCCCGCTGATGTACGGATACTTGAAGCAAAGGATTTATTCATAAGCCAGGCGGCCCTTACCGGAGAAAGTGATCCTCTTGAAAAAGACCCCCTCATGTCAAAGGACGGTACGCTTTCCATTACCGATTATACGAACCTGGCCTTTATGGGCAGCAATGTTGTCAGCGGTTCCGCCAAAGCTGTTGTTGTCGCGACCGGTGATGATACCCTGTTTGGTACTATAGCGGAATCGATAGCCCAGGAACCTGTTGTTACCAGTTTTGAAAAGGGCGTTAACTCCGTATCCTGGGTTCTGATCCGGTTTATGCTGATAATGGTCCCGGTCGTTTTTTTCATTAACGGTATTACCAAGGGCGACTGGATTTCCGCCCTTCTTTTCGCGATTTCAATTGCTGTAGGATTAACGCCGGAAATGCTGCCGATGATTGTAACCACCTGCCTCGCCAAGGGCGCGGTTTCCATGTCAAAGGAAAAAACGATTATCAAAAAACTTAACTCGATCCAGGACTTTGGCGCTATGGATATTCTGTGTACGGACAAGACAGGAACGATTACGCAGGACAAGGTTGTTCTCGAATATCACATGGACGTATACGGCAAGGAAGATTCCTCGGTTCTTCTTCACGCTTTTTTGAACAGTTATTATCAGACCGGTCTGAAAAATCTGCTGGATATTGCCGTTATCAGACGGACACAGGAAGAGAGTGAAAAAGACGAATCCCTGAAAAACCTTTCGAGCCAGTATCACAAGGTTGACGAGATTCCCTTTGATTTCAGCAGGCGCAGAATGAGTGTTGTTGTCGCCGATAAAGCAGGCACCACCCAAATGATCACCAAGGGAGCGGTTGAGGAAATGCTTTCTATCTGCTCGTTTGTGCAATATGACGGATCGGTTAAACCACTCACTGATGAAATACGGGAGACGGTCCTCAAAACAGTAGACGACTATAACGACGACGGTCTCCGCGTTATCGCTGTTGCCCAGAAAACCGATCTGCTTCCCGCCGGGGTTCTCTCCGTCGGCGATGAAAAAGATATGACTTTAATAGGATATCTGGCCTTTCTTGATCCGCCGAAAGAAAGCACAGCTCTCGCGATCAAAACCCTGGCTGAATACGGCGTAACCACAAAAATCCTGACCGGGGATAATGATAAGGTTACCCGCAGTATCTGCAAACAGGTCGGGATGCGCGTTGACAATCTTCTCCTCGGGTCCGACATAGAAAAAATGTCGGATGATGAACTCGGAAACGCCGCTGATAAAACCAATGTTTTCGCCAAACTTTCTCCGGACCAAAAAGCCCGGATTGTCCATGTCCTCAGGGACAAGGGGCATATCGTAGGCTTTATGGGTGATGGTATCAATGACGCGGCCGCGATGAAAGCATCGGACGTAGGCATTTCCGTGGATACCGCGGTTGATATCGCAAAAGAATCGGCGGATGTAATTCTTCTTGAAAAAGACTTAATGGTCCTCGAGAAGGGGATTGTTGAAGGCCGGAAAACATACGCCAATATGATCAAGTATATCAAAATGACTGCTTCTTCAAACTTCGGGAATATGTTTTCAGTCCTCGCCGCGAGCGCCTTTCTCCCGTTCCTGCCCATGCTCAGCGTACATTTGATTATCCTGAATCTCATTTATGATTTTTCCTGTACGGCTATCCCCTGGGACAATGTAGATGTTGAATTTCTCAGGGTTCCCCGGAAATGGGACGCGTCGTCCGTTGGCAGTTTTATGCTATGGATAGGACCGGTAAGTTCCATCTTTGATATTACAACATATCTGGTTATGTATTTTATCATCTGTCCCCATTTTGTATCCGGAGGGACACTGTATAATGCGATTCCGGCTTCGGATACCGTGACCCGCGGAATGTATGAGGGAATGTTCCAGGCCGGCTGGTTCATTGAGTCCATGTGGACACAGACCCTTGTCATCCATATGATCAGGACGCCGAAAATTCCATTCATACAAAGCCACGCGTCTTTCCCCGTGACAACGCTGACATGCTGCGGTATAGCCCTCCTTTCAGTTATACCCTTTACCGGGTTGGGAAAAGTTCTTGACTTTGTTCCGCCTCCCGCGGTGTACTGGCCCTTCCTTGTCTGTACAATTCTGCTGTACATGGTTCTTATAACCTTTGTTAAAAAATTGTACATCAGAAGACATAACGGTGAACTGCTGTAGTTTTATACTGCTGGCGGAAAAGGGCCTGCGCCTTTTTCCGCCAGCATGGTTTATACGCCTCCGTACCCGGGGGAATTCCTGTAAAACTTGCGGAAAATGAGCATTTACCGGTATTGCCAAATAGAATAAATATGAATAAAATTGAAGCAGGAGAGAAGAAATGGCAAAAACTATAACCGTAAGACTTGACGATTCCGTTTATGAAATTATAAAAATGGCGGCCGACGGGGACAAAAGAACGATCTCGAATTTTATGGAATATGCGACAGTGCAGTATATTATTAATACAAATATTGCGGATGATGAAGAAATGAATGAAATCAAAAGTTTTGAAAAAGATATAAAAAGAGGTTTGACGGATATTGAAAGAGGAAGGTATAAAATTGTCGGACGGATATAAAATAGCGGAAACAGAAATGTTCCGGCAGCAAACAGCGGCAAAAAAATATGTTTCCCTGTATAAACGGATATCGGAATATATATATCCCATTTTAAAAAAGAACCCTGTTTTCGGGCCATCAATAAAAAAACTGAAAGGCGGGCTGAATGATGTATACCGGTTCAAAACAGGCGGCGCCAGGCTGTTTTATAAAATAGAAAAAAAGAAAGTAATAGTATTTCTGATCAGTATGGAAAAGCGAAACGGTGTCTGAGAATACTTTAAGATCAATAGTGATTACTTACTGCTTGTAAAGAAAAAAGAGATTTTCCGTTTTTACGAAAAATTATGTATAATGAGGTGAGAGGAAATGATGAATTTAACTAACTTTTTAAATCTGATATTACAAAACTATTCCAAAGATAGTCTTTATGACATAAAAAAAAGTAATTTAGGAAATATTTTTAGGGTTGAAATTGTCGAATATCTTAAAGAAAAGATTATAAATAATGAACGATATATCATAGAAGGTAGTATTGGCAAAGGAAACTGGGCTAAAGTTCCATGGGTGAGTATTTTTGATAGGTTCGTTACGGAAAGTGCGACTCAAGGGTTTTATATTGTTTATTTATTTAAAGCAGATATGTCTGGGGTATTTTTATCATTAAATCAAGGGGTAACAACCTTTAAAAAACACTATAAATCTAATCCTGAAAAAGCTTTACAGCAAAAAGCAAATGATTACATAGCACAACTGGGATTCATACAAAATGATTTCTCTACAGGATATATTAATCTAGAAATTAATAGTAAAGCTAGTATTGGAAATTTATATCAGTATGGTTCTATACTTTCAAAAGAATATATAAAAGATTGTATTCCAACAGAAAAAGCATTATGGGATGATCTTAATTGTTTATTAGATATTTACAATAATCTATCTACTAAACAATCCAATATTTCCTTTGAGTATGTAAAAGAAGATGATGAAGAGTATTATGAATATGAGTATCTAAATAAAATTAGAGAACATAAAGTAATTGAAAGAAATCAAAAGTTAACGAGGCAAGTAAAAGAAATTCATGGATATAAATGTCAAGCTTGTGGATTTTCATTTAGTGATCTTTATAAAGAAATAGGCGATACTTATATAGAAGCTCATCACTTAACGCCTTTATCAAAAATAAATGAAGACAATGTTAAATTAAATCCCAAAACGGATTTTGCTGTGTTATGTTCAAATTGTCATAGAATGATTCATCGAACAGAATATTTTGATAATGTAGAATTGTTTAAAGAAAAATATCTTAAACACATAATAATTTGATTTTTCCTAACGGAGTGTATCTCCAGACATGTATAGACTTGTGTTCGGTTCGATAACGTTTTTTATTTTGTAATCCTTATCAGTAGTGATCTGACACAGCGGACATCCAGGACTACAGACTTTATACACAAAGACTTCGAAATATCTGACAGGATATTCAGAAAAAAGGAATGATGACTATGAATGTAAATTGCCTGCTCTTTAATGACTTTGAAACACTGGACCTGTTCGGACCTGTTGAAGTGTTTGGAAAAGTTGAAGGATATAATATAAACTATTATTCAATAAATGGCGGGAATATAATAAGCGCGCAAAACGCGCAAATAAATACGGAAAATGTAAATGCAATTGGGGCAGGCGGTATTTTGATAATACCAGGCGGAAAAGGAACAAGAAAACTGGTACATGATAATGAGTTTATTCAAAAATTAAAATATGCCGCGGAAAAATCCGAATGGTGCTTAACCGTGTGTACGGGATCGGCCTTGCTGGCAAAAACAGGATTGCTGGATAACCGCAACGCGACATCAAATAAAATCGCGTTTGAATGGGTAAAAAGTAACGGAAAGAATGTAAACTGGAAATACACAGCCCGGTGGGTCGCGGATAAAAAATATTACACATCGTCCGGAATATCCGCCGGAATAGATATGAGCCTGGGATTTATATTTGACCGCTTTGGAGAAGAAAAGGTAAATCAAATATCAAACATGATGGAATATGAATGGAAAAATGATAAAGACCATGATCCTTTTGCCGTATAAAAAAGGACAGAAATTATGGACATGCCGGAAAAAAATATGGAAAAGAAACTATTATCGGAAGAAAAAAAGGTATATACCAAAGACAATATGGTTATACGACCATTGGGTCCGTGGTCAAAAAACATACATTTACTGCTGAAGCATTTATATGACAAAGGCCTGCCTGTTCCCGGAATTATAAAAACCGACGCAGACTATGAATATCTGGAATATATAGAAGGAGAACAGGTCCATCCGCATAAATGGACTGACGAAGGATTATATGAAATAGGAAAACTGGTAAGAGCTATACATGATAGCGTAACCGACTTTAAAAATGAAAGTACAATGGAATGGAAGCCCTGGTACTTAAGGGAATTGGGACGTCCGGAAATATGCAGTCATGGAGATATAGCTCCATGGAATATAATTACAAAAAACGGAAAGCCTATTGGAATAATTGATTGGGAATTTGCCGGACCCATAGATCCCGTAATAGAATTGGCCCGGGTCTGCTGGCTTTTTCCCCAGCTGCATGATGATGATCTTGGAGAATTGTATGAATTGCCGTCACCATCCGAAAGGGGAAAACAGGTAAAAATAATACTGGATGCTTACGGGTTGGATACGGATAAAAGAAAAGGGTTTGTAGAAAAAATAATGGAAACCATAATATGCGAAACAGCCCATGAGGCGATAGACAGCGGAATAACGTTTGACAGTGAAGGAAACCTATGGGAATGGCCTGGAGGAACAGGAGCTTATACTGGATACTGCGGAATAAAAAAATGCTGGAAAAAGCCATAGAATAAAAATGAAGCAGATTGCACATAATTAAGGCAAAGCGGCCGGCCGGTGCTTACGAATTATTTTAGAAGGAAAATAAAATGGATAAATATCTGCTTCCATCAGAGGTTATTGATTATAATAATCCCGAAGTTTTTAAAAAAGCAAAGGAACTGGAATCACCATCAAAGGACGAATATGAAACAGTTAAAAACTGCTTTGAATTCGTAAGGGACAATATATTTCATATTATTGACTACAGAATGAATCCTGTCACACTGAAAGCTTCAGATGTTTTCAAATTTAAAACAGGTTATTGCTATTCCAAAAGCCATCTTCTGGCCGCGCTGCTCCGGGCCAATTCAATTCCCGCGGGATTTTGTTATCAGCGGCTTGTTTTTGACGATACGCGTTTTTGCCTGCACGGTTTAAATGCCGTTTATCTGAAGGAGTACGGATGGTACAGGCTGGATTCCAGAGGTAATAAAAACGGAATAAATGCCTGCTTTACGCCGCCGAAAGAACAGCTGGCATTTAAGGTTTTATCCGAAGGCGAAGCTGATTTACCGGAAATATGGCACGAACCTCCGGAGATTATAAAAACTTTTTTATCAAAATATACGGACCGGGAAGAATCAATAAAATATCTGCCTGATATTGAAATAGTAAAAATATAAATACAGCGGACGTATTTGATATAACAAACCGGAGGAAAAAATGGCAAATATTATTTATATCGCCTGCTCGATTGACGGATTTATTGCCCGGGAAGACGGCGATATTGACTGGCTCGTAAATATTCCGAATAAAAGTAACAGTGATTACGGGTTTGAAGAATTTATGAACCGGATTGATGGAATTATTATGGGCAGAAAAACCTTTGAAAAAGTATTGGAAATCAATTTTTGGCCATATACAAAACCGGTCTTTGTATTGAGTGGTACCCTGAAAAAACTACCTGAAGAGCTGGAAAAGAAAGCGGAAATAGTCAGCGGCAGTCCGGAAGATATAATAAAAAGATTAAATGCAAAAGGAATTAAAAATATCTATATTGACGGCGGTACAACAATCCGAAATTTCTTAAAAGAAGGTTTAATAGACGAAATGATAATAACAACGGCGTCAATTATTTTAGGGGCCGGCATACCTCTTTTTGCGGGCATCGGAACAGAAAAGAAATTCGCAATAGAAAAAACGGAACAGTTAAATGAATATCTTGTAAAAATTTATTACAAGAAAAAAGATGAAAATGCGGACACATTGGAATCATAAATACGCCGGCAGCATCACCCGGTTCATATAGAAGGATTTTTTATCTGCTTCCGGACAATGAACCGCTCAGTCTGAAAACAGACGGGATGGCTGAAATCCTGATCCGGAACTTATTGTTCTGCTTTCTGGAATGTTTCAGGCGGAAAAAAGATAAAAAGTAAGCAGAGAAAGCTATTTACTGCTTGATTTATTCATAATTTCCTTTGCCGGCTGTTCCGCTTTCTCAGTATGCTCAAATCAGTTTGCATTATTCCATAATGCTTTGTATATTATAAAATATCGCAACTGTACAGTATTTTTAAAAGTCGGGAAATGTTTTTCCTTTATTTTCAGTCCGGAGGCGATATTATGGAAGCGGTGTTGGAATATGTATTTCTCGGTAATTCCGTAAAACAGTGGATAATTGCGGTTTCCTGTATTATCGGGGGCCTGGTTCTCGGGAAAATCCTTGCGGCAATTTTCCGGGGACTGCATAAGAAGATTTCCGCAAAAATCCGGATATATCTGGATGAGAAATTTCTGGCTTCATATCAAAAGGCCATAACAATTCTTATGCTGCTTCTCGGTACATGGACCGGACTGCGCTTTCTTCATATCGATGATAAAATCAAGATATGGGTTGACAGGGGATTATCGGTAATAGTTATCTGCGCTGTATGCTGGACTGTATTTAAAATCCTCGATTCCATAATTGCCGAACGGATATATACACGCAAAAACGCTTCCGGAAATCTGGAAGATATCCAGTTTTTACAGGTACTCAGAAGGCTTACCAATTCACTCGCATGGATCATAGCTCTTGTTTTAGTACTGAAAACCCTTGGATATAATATCGGCGCGATTCTTGCCGGTCTGGGGCTTGGTGGCGTCGCCGTAGCGCTGGCCGCTAAGGATACTCTTTCAAATCTTTTCGGGTCGGTAACTGTCTTCGTGGATAAACCATTTAAAGTAAATGACCGCATAAAGTTTTCAGGATTTGACGGTACAATTACCGAAATGAATTTGCGTACGTCACGGCTGAGAACGCAGGACAATCATATTGTTACTATTCCCAACGGTATGTTTGCTTCCGCTCCCATTGAAAATGTAAGTCTTGAACCGAATACAAAGGTCTTTCAGTCCGTCAATATTTCAAAAGCGGGGGGCTATGAAAAACTGACAGCGGCCATGGAAATTCTGCGTGCTGTAAGTAACGGGCTTGATGAATTTGACACTCCCTCCGAGGTTCTTCTGACTTCTGTTAACGGCGCGGCGTATACACTCCAGTTTGCCGTATTCATAAAAAAAGACGCCGGCTATTCAGCCGCATTGAACGCGGTTAATCTGAAACTGATCCAGCAGTTCCGGGAGGCGGGAATAGATCTTGTCTGAAAAAATAGAGGTACGGATTTTTATTTATGAAGCATGACAGGAACAGTTTTGAACAATATCTGGAAGCAATGAGGAACATCCATTCCGAAATTCTGGAGGAACTGCTGTGCAATCATGTAATTGATAAAACGACCACAGCTGTCAGGATTGAGCAATATCGTTTTTCCTCATGCATTTCTGCACAGCGCGGTTCCATGTATACACATTATCTTTGCAGATTTATTCTTGGTAATTCCGAAAACCCTGTTCTACTTTCAGCAAATGATATTGTTTCCTTTTTTTCCGCCGCCCGTATGATTGAAATCATTGATTCCGTCTGGAACGCCTGTACACCGGCGCATATAGTCTTTGACAGCAAAATCAGGCTTGTTTCAGAAATGGAAGTGGATCATGACGAACCTGTTCTCGTTGTCAGCTATATGTACCAGAATGATCCCAGGCAGCCCGGTCCCTTATTTGATATTGTGTATCCTTACGGTAGTGTTTCTTCTGTTCTTGATTTGCTGTCCGACTGAACTGTGTAAATGGTTCCGGTCAATTAATACCGGCGTTTTTTAGTTTTCTGTTCTGACTGGCATAGGAAAATATGCATACTGATCCGGTTTCGCGGCAGAATAGTACCCGAAATAGATATAGTGTATCTTTTCTGCTGCATTTTCAAAACAGTGAATTCTGAATAACGGTTTTGCCAATTGCTATCTTGCTTTTAGAAGTTTCTATTTTCGGGAAACATGTGACGCAATTATCAGACTCATTTGATCAGCATTTCCGGATACAAATTCTGTGCTAAAAGCAGCCAATGGAAAGGTTTCATGGATATAATTAATTTCTATTTTAGAAATTAACATATACTCAATTCAATACGACCCCGTATTGGACAACTGAAAATTGTCCAATATGGGCCTTTCCTTATATTTACTCCACCATACCTGTTGCCAGATCCCAGTCGTACCAGGCAACCAGATATTCATAGATGGCATTCTGGAAACCGAGGCTTGCCTGGCTCAGGTTGTCGATAGCCTGGTTCACCGAAAGCTGGGTCACCAGCCCATTGGCATAGGCATTCCGGGAAAGGGACACCGCCCGCTGGGCCATGCTTTCGGTGAGGGTGGCGGTCTTAACGCGTTCCGCCGCCTCGTCAAGCCGGAGCCGGATTTCCAGAAGTTCGCTTTCAATACTATCCTTCTTTCTGGCCAGGGAAAGTTCGGCCTTTTCCTGTTCCAGTTTGGCTTCCTGAACCTTAGAGAGGCGGTAGCCTCCGGTGAAGAGGGGGACATTCACCGACAGGTTGAGCTTCAGGGCCTGATAATCATAGTCTCCGATGAGGGAGCTGCCGTTTCCCATTCCGGCGAGGGCATAGGAGAGACCGCCGGTCAGTTTGGGAAGAAACGCGCCCAGGGCGGCTTTCTTTTCTATATCAACCAGTTCCCGTGAAAGGACCAGTGCCCGGTAATCCGGACGCATAGACAATGTCTGATCAAGGCTCTGGTCATCCGGAAGGGCAGGAAGGCGCTCCCGGTTTTCCGTCAGGTTTACGCTTTCAGAAGCGGGAATGCCAGCCAGTTTTTTGAAGGCAATCATGGCCATGTCGGCGTTTTTCCGGGCCTCCATAGTCTGGGGAATTCTATTCTTCCAGTCCACTTCCGCCATGAGCAGATCCAGTTCCGTGACCGCCCCGGCTTTATATTTCCGTTCGGTACTCTGGTATATTTCCATGCTGGTATGTTCCGAGTTTTCCAGTATGGCCGCCAGGTTCTGGGCCAGCTGGGTCTGGAGATACATTTTTTTCGCGATGGTCATGATATGCCGCCGGTTGGTTTCAAAGGCCTGTTCCTGGATAGACTGTCCTTTCTTTGCCTGACTGTACCCCGCGATGGCTCCCGCGTCAAAAATCGTCTGGGTGAGGCCGACCCCGAAAGAAAGTTCATTATCATAGTTGTTAACCACATCATCAAAAATGAGGGGACCGCCGCCGGGAAGGGATGCCACCGCCATAGTCTGGGTGGTGTCCAGGAAATTCCGGGTATAACCTCCCTGGGCGGCGATGACCGGGAAAAAGGCCGACCGGGCCTGGTTAACGTACTGCTTGGCGAGTTCCAGTTCCTTGGCCGCCACGGCAAGGTCGAGGTTATTTCCTCTGACCCTCGCCAGATATTTTTCCAGATCATAATCTTCCGCATGGACAGAGAGTGAAGCCCCCAGAATAAAAAGTATCATCAGGCAGAAGCATGTCCCCTGACGGACAGTATTTACTAAAGATTGTACATATTTCATATTTTCCTTCCTTCAAGCCGGCTGCGGCAGCTTACAAAATATTCCAGCGCGGGGATAAACCAGAGAGTCAGGACAGTGGAGGAGATAATTCCGCCGATGACGATAACCCCCATGGGCTGGCGCATCTCCGCCAGGGACGCGCCGATTCCCATGGCCATGGGAACCATACCAAGGATGATGGCAATATTGCTCATCAGAATTGCCTTGAGTTTTACGGGACAGGCCTTGACCAGAGCATCAACCACCCCGAGGCCTTCTTTTTTGAGCTGGTTGTAATAGTCCAGAATCAGGATGGCGTTGTTCACTACAATACCTACCAGCATGACAATGCCGATCATGGCGATATTGTTGATCTTGGTTCCGGTTAAAAGGCACGCCGCCACGACCCCGATTATGGAAAGGGGAATGGTCAGCAGGATAAACAGGGGCTGCGCCAGATTTTCCAGTACAGCGGCGAGGAGCATATAGACCAGGAGGATGGCGGTCAGAAAGACAATGGCCATGCTGTGGTTTGATTCGTCCATGGCGTCCGAAAGCCCGGCCTGTTTGAGGGTATAACCCGAAGGGAGTTCAACTTCTTTTACCGCCTTCATTACCTCCGCCATTACGGGTCCCTGAGTATAGTCGGGCAGCAGTTCCGCGCTGATTTCCACGGTTCTGAATTTGTTGGACCGCATGATTTTGTTGTAGCCGCTTTCAAAATGCACATCCGCGTAACGGGACAGGGGATACACGCCCCGGGGAGACGCGATGGGAATGTTTCTTAAATCTTCAATATCCATCAGGGCCGAATCCTTCATCTTTACCCGGATGTCAAATTCTTCTCCCCCTTCCCGGTAGGTGGTGGCCACGATGCCATCCACCGCCGCGCGAAGGGATACCGCGATGGACTGGACAGTGAGGCCGTCCTGGGATATCTGCTTCCGGTTGGGTTCAAAGACCAGTTCGTTTTTTCCCGCCTTGGTGTTGATGGCGGTACTCATGATGCCCGGTACGTTCTGGATCCGGTTTTTGATCTCGGTCCCCAGTTCCTGCAGAACCTGGTTGTCCGCGCCCTGGAGGTACAGGTCTATGGGCGCGCCCTGGGCGATGGCCAGTTCCGCCGGGGCGGTAACCTGGATGATCGCGCCGGGAATATCCGAAAGCGTCCGGGTCATATCGGCGGCGAGCTGTGAATTGCTGAGTTTGCGCTGTGCCTTGGGTACCAGGGCTATTTCCATCATGGCTACGCTTACGTCGATATCCATGGAGCCCATGAGTCCCAGAGCGGTCTGCAGGGTTTTGACTTCTTTATAATCTGCCAGGCGTCCTTCGATTTCCGCGAGGACCGCGGCGGTAGTATCCAGGCTGCTTCCCAGAGGGAGCTCCACGCTCACCCGGATTTTGCCGCCGTCGCTCTGGGGTACCAGTTCCATAGGGATTTTGGTAAAGCCCATAATGGACAGTATAAAGAGCGCGATTACCGCTACGCCCACCAGGGCGCTACGCCATTTCCGCTTCAGAATTACCGCAAGGCTTCTGCGGTACAGATTTTCCAGGCTGTTAAAAAACCTGTCCAGCGCCCTGCCGATTTTCCCGGGTTCCTTCATTTGTTCCGGCAGCATCCGGGACGCCAGGAGAGGTGTTACCGTAAAGGAAACGACAATGGAGAATACGGTGGAAATGACCACGGTATAGGCAAAGTGGCTCAGGATCTGTCCCATGGCTCCGGCCATTCCCCCAGAGGCACGAAGACGGCCACGTTGGTAAGGGTTGAGGCGAGGACCGCCATCATGACGCCCTTGGTTCCTCTGGAAGCCGCTTCAACCCTGGAAAGTCCCTGGGCCTTGTAGCGGAAAATATTTTCCAGTACTACCACGGAGTTCGCCACCAGGGTCCCGACGGCGCAGGAAAGGCCCATCAGGGACAGGACGTTCACGCTGATATTCATGACCTGCATTATGAGGAAGGTGGAAATGATGGAAAGCGGCATGGCAAGGCTGAGGATGAGGGTCGAACGCACATCATGGAGGAATACCAGAAGTACCAGCCCCGTGAGAATGATCCCCAGGATAAGATTGCTCAGAGTATCGTTTACCGAGTCCCGGATAAAGCCCGCGTCCTCGCGGATGACCTTGAGGGATACGCCGCCGCCGACACCGGCTTCAATTCTGGGTATCTGCTTTGTGACTCCGTCGACAACCGCCACTGTATTTGCCGTGGGATTTTTCATAACCTGTAAAAGCAGCGCCCCTTCTTTCCGGGTCCCTTCATCCTTGTCCCGGAAGATAACCCGCTCCCGTACATTGACATGGGTGTCTTCAATGCTTCCCAATTGCCGGAGTTTAAAGGTCCCCGCGCCGGTAGGAATGTCCAGGTCGCCTATGGCTTCCAGAGAATCAAGCTCGCCCTTGAAACGGACAGGTATATCCTGATTGTCCACTTCAATGTTTCCGCTGGGAAGTTCGATGTTGGCGGAAGCCAGAATGGCCGCAACGTGTTCTACCGGCATATAGCGCTCAAATACCGCGCCCCGGTCAAGTTCAACCCGGATCTCCCGTTCCACTCCGCCGAATGTCCGGATGTTTCCCACTCCGGGAACCTGGGCAAGCTGGTCCTGGATGACCGTGGAGCCCAGAGTATACAGTTCCGTGGCGTCCATGTTTCCTTCCAGGAGGATGTTCATGACGGGAGAAGATGTAGCCATATCAACTTTGGATATGGAAGGTTTTTCTATATCCTTGGGCAGCTGTGACATTATGGCATCGATCTTATCCTTTACTTCCTGAAGGGCCATGTTTTCATCCTTGCCGTCCTTGAAAGTAACGGTCACAAGGGAAAGGCTGTCCAGGGAGTAGGATGTAACCGAATCAAGTTCCCCGATGGAAAAAACCTGATCTTCGATTTTCTTGCTTACCTGTTCTTCAATTACCTGGGGACTCGCCCCGGGATAAATAGTTTGTATGGTAACAATGGGGACTTTGGTATCAGGGAGGAGGCTTACCGGCAGCGCCATATAGGCCATAATTCCGAAAACAACCAGGGCCAGCATCACCATGAGAACGGTTATCGGCCGTTTAATGGAAATATCAATAATATTCATTTCTTATTCCGCCTTTATGGTATTTTTTTGTACGATATTCAGGGTTACATCGGGGGAAACGCGCTGGTTTCCCTGGGTAATAAGCAAATCCCCTTCATTAAGACCGCCGAGCACTTCAAAGGAGAGACCGTGTTCCTGTCCCAGACGTACCTGTACAGGCCGGGCCTTCCCGTCAAGCGCCACATATGCCTTATAGCCGTTAGCGTCCCGGATCAATTCCTTCCGTTCTACTACCAGAGCGTGTTCATTCCGGTAGGTCTCCACCGACAGATCCGCGCCCATGCCGCTGACCAGTTTCCTGCTCTGCACATCAAAGAAGGCGGTGACCGGGAACGCCTGTTTGGTCACATCCATTACCAGCGAAACCTGGGTAATCCGCCCTTCGATAGTATCGCCGTCTTTATAGATAAAAACCCGTTCACCGTTCTTTATAAGATCGATTTCATTGGCTTCCACGAAGAACCGGCCTTCATAGCCGTTCCGGTTGGAAACCGTAAAGAGGGGACTGCCGGGCCGGACATTCGCGGTGGTATGGACGTTCAACTGGGTAATGGTTCCTCCGATGGGAGCCTTTATATTGATCATATCCGCCGCCGCGTCCAGATTTGTACGGGCCAGATCATACTGCATTTTGGCGTTATCAAAATCCTGCCGGGAAATATCGCCGTTGCCGAAGAGAACCAGGCTCCTGTCGTAAGTACTTCTGGCGTTCTCATAGGACAGCCGGGCATGCTGGTAGGTCTGATTGTCCTGGGACAGGGACAGTATTACCTGGTCCTGTACTACCCTGTCGCCTACTTTTACATTGATACTTCTTACAACATCGCTGATGGATGCATAAGCCGTAGACTCAGACCGGGCATACAGCACCGTGGGGTATTTCCTGTATGCTGAAAAATCTTCATAGGCCATTTCCCTCACAGTGACGGGAATTCCTTTTTCGGCATATATCTGCTCCATACTGGCTGCCTTCACCGCCGACTCTTCCTTTTTCCCTCCGCATCCTGTGACGGTAAGCGCCATCAGGATGCATAAAGGCAATAAAAAACCTTTTCCGTTCATTCTGCTCCTCCAAAAAACACAGTCGGCGCCGAAACCGGGCATCCTGTTTTAGTATTACTTTAAGGGAATATCCCATTATTCCTGATTAACAAAAGCCAGGGCCACGCCGGTTGTGTTTGCTTTTTCCCCGGCGAAAGCAAGCTCGTGCCTTCCGTCAAAAATCAGCATATCTCCGTATTCCAGTCCCCGGACTACCTCATATTTTGAACCCTGGACTTGCCCGACTTCCACGGCTACCGCCTCCGCCTTGTTGCCCTGGGCTATATAGGCGTGAAACCCCTCTTCCGTCCTGGTTAATTCGGAGCGGGAAACTACAATAGCCTTCTCATTCCGGTAGGTCTCCACCGCCAGATCCACTCCCATGCCGCCGGCGAGTTTTCTGTTGGTCATATCAAAGGAAGCCGTTACCGGGAATGCCTGTTTTGCGCTGTCCATCATGAGAGAAACCTGGGTAACACGGCCTTCGATGCTGAAACCGCCGTTATTTCTGCCAAGGTCTATACTGACCCGGGAACCGGAATGGATCCGGTCAATTTCATCCGCGCCTACATAAAAACAGGCTTCATAACCGTTCCTGCCGGAAACGGTGAAAAGGGCTGTACCGGCCGTCACATTTGAAGTGGGATGTACATTGAGCTGGGTAATGGTTCCGGATATGGGAGCCTTGATATTAATCATGTCGCAGGCCGCGCGGTAGTTTGCCCCGGCAAGTTCATACTGCATGGTGATGTTGTCGAAGTTCTGCCGGGAGATGTCCCCGTTGTTATACAGAAGACGGTTCCGTTCATAGGCTTTCTGTGCGTTTTCCCAGGCAAGGGACGCCTGGCGGTAAACCTGGTTGTCCGCAGAAAGGGACAGAACCACCTGGTCCTGTTCAACATGATCTCCCACGTTTACATTGACATGCCGGACCACATCGCCGATGGCCGCGTACGCCGTGGATTCAGACCGGGCATAGATGACGCTGGGATATTTGAGATAAACAGAAAAGTTCTCGGGTCTGAGGATGCGGACATTGACTGCCTGCTCCTGTACGCCATTGAGCTGTTCAATGCCGGTGTCTGTCTGAACAGCGGTTTCTTTTTCCCCGCGCAGCCGCTTGCCAATAAAACCGCTATGAGCGCCATTGCCATTACATACATATTCCGTTTCATAAGTTCCTCCAAAAATGGGATATCCAAGTACCCATCATGTATAACGTTGTTTTACTCCCCTATGGGATATACAGAATATGAGGGACAGGTATTTCCGAATTGTAAATGAAAGGTAAAAAGAATATTAAATCACCTGTTCTCTCAAGGAAAATGTCTTTTTCCAGTAACTGTTGGGTAATAAAATATAGGCAGGTACACTATGCCCGGAACCTTCTATTCCCTTCCGGGATTCTTTTCTGGATCTCAGAGTCATGACCAGTATGAATTTGAAAAACTGCGGACCTTGAACTTGACCTGAAGCTTTCCGGCCGGTATGTTATCACTATATCTATGTTTTATGGCAGGGAACAAAGCTTATGCACAAAATCAGGTTGCGGTTTTGATAAAGCAGGCTGACTGGAGATGCCGGAATGGCTGTAGACAAACAATATATATCTGATGTCTCCGCAATATTATCCCACAGGCACGACAACGGCGCCGATTACTGGACCACGCCGGACAACCGCCTGTTTAAAGGAGCGCCGTTCTCAACTCTGGAAAGCGCTCTGTTTTTGCTGGAACTTGGCATGGATCCCTCCGATCCCGTCCTGCAGGAAGTCGCAGCTTTGTTTTTCAGTGCCTGGCAGGAAGACGGCCGTTTCAGGGTATACCCTAAAGGCGGTATTTATCCGTGCCAGACGATTTCATCCGCTGACCTACTTTGCCGTATGGGCTGCGCCTCAGACGCCAGGTTGCGGAAAACATTCCGCCACCTTCTTGATATTCAATATAATGACGGCGGCTGGCGCTGTAATAAATTCAGTTTCGGCCGGGGTCCGGAAACCGAATGTTCCAATCCTTTCCCTACGCTTACCGCCCTAAGCGCTTTCCGTTTCAGTGAATACTTTAACAGGGATTCCGCTCTTGACCGGGCTGTTGAATTTTTACTGGAACACTGGACAATCCGAAAGCCGATAGGCCCCTGTCATTATGGAATAGGAACCTTATTCATGCAAATCGAATATCCGTTCCGCAACTATAATCTTTTTGTATATACGTATGTGCTGTCATTTTATAACCGGGCAAAAAAAGATAAACGTTTTCTTGAAGCCCTGAAAATCCTGCAATCAAAACTGGTTAACGGCCAAATTGTTGTTGAACGTGTTGTTCCGAAAATGGCGGATTTTTCTTTTTGCAGAAAAGGCGAACCAAGCGTTCTTGCGACAAAACGGTATCATGAAATTCTGGAAAATATCGCGGCAGGAAAATAGGGAGGCTGTTCAGAAAATGTAAGTCTTGGTCCGTCTGTTGTTACTGAACATGATTTTGTGCTCTCCGTAAAAAATATGAATGCTTATTTATATGCGTCAAATGTGTCCGTTCTATTTCCGGGGTAATGCTGAAAAATATATCTGCTTGTTTTCGGTAATAAAATATTTCCTGTCTTCAAAGCTGCTCCTAAAAGTTCATCCTGTTTACTTCGGTTAAAGTGAGGTAAGGATTTTTTTTGGTTATCCAGATATTTATTTTCGCAAAATTTTTTTCTTCATTTTTTTCCCGATACTATTTTTTTGTGAAACAAGAAACCTGAAGAGACACATATACTAACTGATATTCTGTCAGTGTCTAATTTTAATGTTGTAAACCCCGGGGTCCCGTGTTACACTGGTTTTGATATCCGGCCTCTCCTGCGGATATTACCAGATATGAAAAGGTTCGACTCTTTTCACACAATCAATGTGCAGTGATTTTATCGAAGAAAATGAAGCGCTTGCGCGGCTCAAGGAGCTTGAACATATAACAAGTGAACAGATTAACCGGGTAACTCTTTCAGGGGATCGCAGATAATAGATCAGATGGGGCAGTGTTTTTGAAACATTGCGTAAAATAAAGCAGGAGGAATATATGTTTGGATTTCGGTTTGCAAAATTTGAACCCGGTTTATATGTATTCAAATATAAAAAGGGAAAAATAATCCAGGAAGGGGAAGGCCTTTCTTTTCATTATTATGCCCGTACCACATCACTGGTAGCGGTGCCGGTAGGCAGCAGTGACGCCCCGTTTATGTTCAGCGAAACATCAGTCGATTTTCAGGAACTCACCATACAGGGACAGCTTATGTTCCGCGTTTCCGAGCCGGCAAAAACCGCGCAGATGCTTAATTTTACAATAAACAGTTCCACTTTGTACTATGTTTCCGATGATCCGCAGAAACTTTCGGAGCGGCTCATAAACCTTGCCCTTATAGCGACAAAAAGCGCCGTAAAAAACCTCACGCTCAAGGAGGCAATAGTTTCTTCGGACAGCATTGCCCGTCAGGTACATGAAACTCTTGCCGGCGATATGATGGTAAAGGCCCTTGGCGTTGAAATCCTTGGTGTTTCAATAGCGGCAATAAAACCTAATCCTGAAACCGCAAAAGCCCTCGAAGCGGAAACAAGGGAGCAGATTCTCAAGGAATCCGATCAGGCTATTTTTCTGCGCAGAAACTATGCGATTGAACAGGAACGCATTATAAAAGAAAGTGAACTGAATACTGAAATAGCCGTGGAGCGGAAAAACCGCGAGATCCAGGAAAAAAAGATGGAATCCCAGCGGCTGATGATGCAAAAAAAGCTCGAAATGGAAGAAGAACATATGCGTTTCGAGATCCAGCAGGAAGAAAAAAGAAAAGAGCTTGTTGATCTCCGGACTAATAATGAAAAAAAGGAAGCGGATGCCAGAGCGTACGCACTGTCCAGTGTAATGAATGTATATGAAAAAATGAACCCGGAGGTTCTCAAAGCGCTCGCGAATGCGAATATGGATTCAAAACGGCTTATGGCTATGGCTTTTCAGGGACTGGCGGACCGGGCGGAAAAAATAGGCAATCTGAATATTACCCCTGATCTGCTTGCGTCAATAATTGAAAACCAGACTATGGAAGACTGATGAAAAAATATGAAAACCGCGTAATTATAGTAACAAGGGCGACCCGGCTTGAGCGTGTTCTTTCAGCGCAGAATACGGTTTCCCAGGCGCGGTTTTATATTAAACAGCTCGGCGGCGATTTCGACGAGTATGAACAGGAACACAATCAGTATGGCGTTTCAGTAAAAAATGTCAGGCAGCAGCTGGATGGTCTCGCAAATATCCAGATACTTGACAGGAATTATTTGCCGAATTTCATTTTTGCTCCCGATGATATAATAGTAGTAATCGGGCAGGATGGTCTTGTTGCAAACACTATAAAGTATTTACAGGACCAGCCTGTTATCGGTATAAACCCCGACGCTTCCCGGTGGGACGGAATTCTTTTACCTTTTACTCCGGTTGACGCGGCCTGTATTGTCGATGAAACAATAAGCGGAAAACGGAAAACAGAGGCCGTTACCATGGCAAAGGCAAGAGTTCAAAACGGGCAGGAATTATATGCGGTTAATGATTTTTTTATCGGACAGAGGACCCATATATCCGCGCGCTATATTCTTAAATATAACGGATACAGGGAACCGCAGTCTTCAAGCGGTATTATTGTTTCAACCGGACTCGGTTCAACAGGCTGGATGAAAAGTATTATTGCGGGAGCGAAACGGATTTCTTCGTCAGTGATAGGAAGTCCGTACGGAAGCGGTCAGGAAAATGAAGCTGTCTGTCAGATTGATGAAGAATTGGCTGAAGAGGAAGAAGTTTTAATGCAGGACAGTTATGCGGAAGCCGCTATGCCTTCCGCTGTCCGTGCCTCTCCTGCTCCGGAAAGAAAACAGATGGTCGAAAAAGTTTTTATGAAAAATATGAGAAAGAAAAAAGAATACGGACCTTCCGAATTAACTCAGGTTATTGGAAAGTGGGGAAGCCGGGAACTCGTTTTTGCTGTCCGAGAACCCTTCCCAAGTAAAACAACAGGAACGACCCTTGTATTCGGAAAAATATCGGAAAGTGAACCGCTCCGGATTGAATCGCTCATGGGTGAAAACGGAGTCATTTTCAGCGACGGTATCGAGAACGACTATATTGCTTTTAATTCGGGAACTGAAGCAGTTATAAGTCTGGCGGATAAAAAAGGCTGCCTGGTAATTTAACCCGGACAGCCTTTTGGGACGACAGTCTTTTTACGGAAGTCTTGTCTTTCCCATAAGAAAGCAGTCAATCTCCCGCGCGGCCCCTTTTCCTTCCGCTATTGCGCGGACAACGAGAGACTGTCCTCTCCGGGCATCGCCTGCGGCGAAGACCTTATCAACACCGGTACGGTAACTGAACTCCTCCGCCTTGATATTTGAGCGCGTGTCGGTTTCAACGCCGAGTTCGGCAAGAATCCTTTCTTCCGGGCCAAGAAACCCGAGCGCAAGGAAAACCCTGTCCGCTTCAAAAAATTCCTCTGTCCCGGGAATTTCTTCCATCACGAATCTGCCTTCGGTGTTTTTTTTCCAGCCGACCCTGACTGTCCGCACCCCTTTGACCGCCCCGTTAGCATCCCCGACAAACTCTTTTGTCAGAATGCCATATTCACGCGGGTCCCGCCCGGAAACAGCAAGCGCTTCCTCGTGTCCGTAATCGGATTTATACAGCCGTGGAAACTGGGGCCAGGGCATTGAGCTGTCGCGTTCAGCAGGCGGTTTCGGCAATAATTCAAAATTCTGTACGGACGAACAACCCTGCCGGATTGAAGTCCCTATACAGTCATTTCCCGTATCGCCTCCTCCTATAACAATAACATTCTCCTTTTCAGTATTGATATAACCGGCTTGCTGCCCATCAAGAATGTATTGTGTATTCGGGACAAGAAAATCGAGAGCGAAATGAATTCCCTTCAATTCCCTGCCGGGGACCGGAAGATCGCGGGGCCGGGTCGAGCCGGTTGCGAGAAGAACAGCGTCAAAATCCTCGCAGAGTTTTTTTGCCGGTATGTCAGTTCCGACTTCCGCGGAGGTTCTGAAAACAACACCTTCTTTCTTCATTATTTCCAGCCGCCGTTCCACCAGTTTTTTGTCGAGTTTCATGTTCGGGATTCCATACATAAGCAGCCCTCCTGGACGGTCGGCCCGTTCGAAAACAGTGACCGAATGACCGGCCTTGTTCAGCTGATCAGCGGCCGCAAGCCCGGCAGGCCCGCTGCCGACAATGGCGACAGTTTTTCCGGTACGTTTTGAAACCGGAACAGGCCCGATCCATCCCTGTTCATATGCCATATCTGTTATCCAGCGTTCATTGTCTTTTATTGTTACCGGCTGGTCTTCTTTCCCGAGAACACAGGCCCCTTCACAGGGTGCGGGACAGACCCGCCCTGTAAATTCGGGAAAGGTATTTGTCTTCATCAGACGTATCCAGGCCTCTTTTGTTTTCCCCTGAAAAATCAGATCGTTCCACTCAGGAATAAGATTCCCCAGCGGGCAGCCGTAGTTTGACTGGCAAAAAGGCACGCCGCAGTCCATGCAGCGGGCTCCCTGTTCACGGCGTTCGTCTTCCGTGAGCGGCAAAACAAATTCATTAAAATCAGAACTCCGTACTTCAGGCCTTCGGTAACAGATATGTTTTTGCGTGTATTCCAAAAATCCGGTTGGCTTTCCCATCAGACAGCCTCCTTTTGCGCCGCGCCCAGGTTTTCTTCACCCGATAAGGCCATGACCTTTTTATAATCTTCAGGTATTATTTTTCTGAATAACTTTTTCTGTACCTCCCAGTTCCCGAGAATTGTTTCCGCAACACCGGATCCTGTATGAAGATAATGCGCTTCAAGCATCTCCCTTATTTCGTACAAATCGGAACCGTCAGCCGGTTCCGGCACGACCTGGCCGGAATTGCAGCATGACTCAAGGTGGCTGCCGGGATCATATACATAGGCGATACCTCCGCTCATACCGGCGGCAAAATTTCTTCCGACCGGTCCCAGAATAAGCGCTCTTCCTCCGGTCATATATTCACAGCCATGGTCGCCAACCCCTTCCACAACCAGCCGCGCACCGCTGTTCCGGACCGCGAAGCGTTCCGCGGCAATTCCACTGATATAGGCTTCGCCGCCTGTCGCGCCATAGAAGGCAACATTACCGGCTATTATATTTTCCTGAGGGATATAGGCTGCTTCATCGGGCGGGGTAATAATGATACGCCCGCCGCACAGTCCTTTTCCCGCATAATCGTTCGCGTCTCCCTTCAGGGAAAAGGTAATGCCGCATGTGAGCCAAGCGCCGAAACTCTGGCCTGCCGATCCATTGAAATTGACGCGGATGGTATTATCGGCGAGTCCGGCGTTTCCCTTTTTCAGGGATATAGTGTGGCTCAGCATTGTTCCCGTCGCCCGGTCCGTATTGATAATTGTTTCCTGCAATTCAACCGGCGTTTCTTTTTCAATCGCATCCTTACAGGCCAGGATAAGCTTCCGGTCCAGCACTTTTTCAAGCCCGTGATCCTGCGCGACCGTATTGAAAACTGCCGTATCAGGGTGCGGTTTTTTTACGGAGACAAGAAGGGCTGAAAGATCGATATTCCGGGATTTTTCCGTCAGAACACCTGCATCCTGTTCAAGCAAATCTGTTCTGCCTATTAACTCCTTCCATGTGCGGATCCCCAACGAAGCCATAATAGTCCGCATTTCTTCAGCAACAAAATAAAAAAAGTTTTCAACATATTCCGGCTTTCCGCTGAATCTCGCGCGCAGACGGGGGGCCTGGGTCGCAACGCCGAACGGGCAGGTGTTCTTCTGACACTTCCGCATCATGACGCAGCCCAGTGTAATAAGAGGAGCTGTCGCGAATCCGCATTCTTCTGCGCCGAGGATTGCGGCAATAACCGCGTCGCGTCCCGTCTTGAGCTGGCCGTCAGTCTGCAGCACAACCCGTGAGCGCAGATCATTCATTACCAGCGTCTGGTGGGCTTCCGCGATCCCGAGTTCCCAGGGAAGTCCGGCGTTTTTTATGCCGGTGTACGGGGACGCGCCGGTCCCTCCGTCATGCCCTGAAACCAGAATATGATCGGCGTGGCCTTTGGCTACGCCGGCCGCGACAGTACCGACTCCGCTTTCGGAAACAAGTTTAACCGATATGCGCGCGGAGGGATTGGCGTTTTTCAGATCAAAAATAAGCTGGGCCAGATCTTCAATCGAATAAATATCGTGATGGGGCGGCGGACTGATAAGACCTACACCGGGAGTGGAATGTCTGGTTTTCGCTATGAACTCATCAACTTTGTCACCGGGAAGTTCTCCTCCTTCTCCGGGTTTCGCGCCCTGGGCCATCTTGATTTGTATTTCATCAGCATTGGTCAAATATTCAATGGTAACACCGAAACGTCCCGAGGCTACCTGCTTTATCGCGCTTCGTTTTGAATCTCCGTTCGGAAGCGGTTTAAACCGCTCGGGGTCTTCGCCCCCTTCTCCGGTATTTGATTTTCCTCCGAGCCGGTTCATGGCAATTGCCAGAGTTTCATGAGCCTCTTTTGATATTGAACCGAAACTCATTGCCCCGGTCGCAAAACGTTTTACAATTTCACTCGCGGGTTCAACCTCTGACAGCGGAACGGTCCTGGTCTTACGGAAAGCAAGCAGGCCGCGGATAGTAGCCTGTTCCTTTGACCGGTTGTTCTGCCGGCCGGAAAATCTTTCCCATGCCTCCCGGTCGTTATACCGGCAGGCAAGCTGAAGATCGGTGATTGATTCGGGATCCCACATATGTTTTTCCCCGCCTTTCCTGACTTGGTAATCTCCCGCCGTTATATACTCATCATAGGGCGTTTCTGTCCGTTCGGGATAGGCACCTCTGTGGCGTTCGGCTATTTCAGCGGAAAGTTCAGTGAATCCCGCTCCCTGTATTCTGCTGGCAGTTCCTGCGAAGCATCGGTCTATTACCTCATCCGCGAGTCCTATCGCCTCAAAAATCTGGGCTCCCTTATATGATTCCAGAGTTGAAATTCCCATCTTTCCGAAAACCTTTCGCATGCCTTTTGAAAGCGCTTCAATATAACGGCCTTCAATATCTTTTGGGGAATAGTTCCCGCTGATAAAACCTTCAATCTTCATTCTGTTAATAGCTTCAAAGGCAAGATACGGATTAACCGCGTCACAGCCATACCCGAGCAGCATACAAAAATGATGGACTTCACGGGGTTCTCCCGATTCCAGAATAATACC
The DNA here is from genome assembly GCF_022376835.1 of Brucepastera parasyntrophica. GTDB lineage: Bacteria > Spirochaetota > Spirochaetia > Treponematales > Treponemataceae > Brucepastera > Brucepastera parasyntrophica. The sequence goes on along the minus strand of NZ_CP084606.1, from coordinate 1,741,770 downwards.
TATACGGGTACGTTTTGAAATCCGTATCAAATGCTGATGCACCGCGCCTGCCGCGAGCAGGGCGGGAACCGCGGCCCGGTCCGCCCCTTCATTTCTGTCCGTGAGAATTATCAGCTGGTAACCGGAATCAATAGCTGCTTCCGCTTCCTTTTCAAGCCGCTCAAGAGCCTTCTTCAGACCTTCCCCATTCCCGGCGGGATCAAAGGTTATATCAAGTGTTTTTGCCTTCCATCCATGCAGGGCTATCGCTTTTATGGATGCGAGACGGCTGTTTGTAAGAACCGGATTGTCCAGATAGAGTCTGTTGCAGTGTTTTTCCGAAGACGTAAGCAGGTTCCGCTCCGGACCGATAAAGGAGCCGAGGCTCATAATGATTTCTTCCCGGATGGAATCAATGGGAGGATTGGTTACCTGGGCAAAAAGCTGCTTGAAATATTCGTATACCAGTTTCGGTTTCAGGGAAAGGACCGCGAGCGGAGTATCATTCCCCATTGAACCCAGGGGTTCCTTGCCGTCTTCCGCCATCGGCTGGAGCAGCAGCTTGAGCGTTTCTTCCGAATATCCGAAGGACCGGAGTTTCTGCCTGAGGACCCCGGCGGAATACGCTTTTTCCGTTTTCCCCGGAGGGAGCGCGTCAGAGGCTATCACCTGTTTTTCCAGCCAGGCGGCATAGGGGCGGGCCGAAGCAATATTCCGTTTTATATCGGCGTCCCCGATGATTTTTCCGGCCATGAAATCCACAAGAAACATTTTTCCCGGCTGCAGTCTTCCTTTTCTGACTATCCTGGCCGGGTCAATTTCAAGGACGCCGACCTCACTTGCCATAATTACCATATCATCATCAGTGATATAAAAGCGGCTCGGGCGGAGGCCGTTCCGGTCAAGCGTCGCTCCAATGTATGTTCCGTCCGTAAATACTATGGACGCGGGGCCGTCCCAGGGTTCCATCATGCAGCTGTGATACCGGTAAAAAGCCTTTTTTGTTTCTTCCATTCCGGAATGATTTTCCCAGGCTTCGGGGATCATCATCATCATGGCTTCCGGAAGGGGCCGCCCGCCCATCCTGAGAAGTTCAAGGACATTATCAAAAGTCCCGGAATCTGAAAGATCGGGTTCCGTTACCGGAAGTATTTTTTTATATCCTCACCGAAGAGGTCGCTTTCCAGACTCCCCTGTCTGGCAAACATCTTGTTTTTGTTTCCCCTGAGCGTGTTTATTTCACCGTTATGGGCCATCATTCTTAAAGGCTGGGCCCGGTCCCAGGACGGAAATGTATTTGTTGAAAAACGGGAATGGACCATTGCCAGATGGGACACATACTCCGGATTACTGAGATCAGGAAAATATAGGAGCAGCTGGTCAGGTGAAAGCATTCCCTTATACACCAGGACCCGCGGGGAGAGACTGCAGATATAAAAATGGCTGACCCGGTCATGCGCCCCGTTCCTGAGTTCATGCGTAGCCTGCTTGCGGGCAATAAAAAGTCTGCGGTCAAAAGTTCCGGGCGGCATACCCTCCGGGGCTCCTGCGAAAAACATTTCCATTGCAGGCTCGCTTGCCAGAGCGGAAGGACCGAGTCCCTCATTGCAGACCGGGACTTTTCTCCAGCCCAGCGGCAAAAGACCGTTTTCTTCGGCAATATGTTCGAGGCTCATTTTGCAGGCAAGGCGGTCGGCCCCGTTCCGGGGCAAAAAAACAATACCGGCCGCGTATGTCCCCTCGGCAGGCAGATCGATACCGGCTTCTGTTTTTGCGGCTTTTCTCAGGAATGCGTCGGGAATTGCTGTCAGTATACCAGCGCCGTCTCCGGTGTTCGGTTCCGCGCCCCGGGCGCCCCGGTGGTCCATTCTCCGCAGAATATGGTCGGCGTCCGTAATTATTGAATGGCTTTTCTGTCCTTTGATATTTGCGATAAAACCGACCCCGCAGTTTTCCTTTTCATAGGCGGGATCATACAGTCCATATTTTCCGGGTCGTTTTGCAAAAGGCATCTTTGTCTCCTCATAACTGGTATCCGGAATACCGGAATTTATTCACCAATACCGAGAAAGAACGCCTTTGCCCTTTTCAATATAGTATAGCCTGCAGTCTTTATAATTATGTTCTGGTAATCACTTTCGGGTGATTTTTCACCATACCTCATATATACTTCTTTGTTCCTGGTCTGTCCAGCCCTTTTGTGCATAAATATGCATATTTTATGCATTTTTTTGTAAATTAAACAGAGCCAACTACAAATTCGGTCATACAATCAGTTATACGCATAGGCAGTGTATAAATTAAGGATGTTATCTTAAAAAGGGGGAACACCTGTCCCCGGCGTCCTCAGGGTCTCCGGCAAAAATCTGAACCGATGCAGACGCGGCTCCCCTTGCTCCAGCCTCCTCGCCGCTTCGCAGCTGCGGGGTCTTCTTGAGTTGCATCACAACTCATACCCCTCGTCCTCATTCCCGTTAACCAGGTTTTCCTGCGTATTGATGCCGCCTTTATTTACTGTTGCATTACATCAATCTTCCCCTATCATGGTTTTTCTTTCTTTTCAGAGAAAATACCGAAAGAAAACCCGGTTCTTTTTTAAAGAATTCTTCCAAAAGAGTCTGTCATAGAGTATACTTGTGCAATATGAACTTTTCATTTCTCCAGAAATACTGGTCCTATTACCTGATAGGAGCAAAAAATACTGTTCTGCTGGCCATTCTCGCGGTAATATTCGGTGTTTTTCTCGGGATGATACTGGCGGTTTTACGCATCAGCAAAAACCGGGGACTCCGGTTTTTCGGGACAGCCTATGTTGAATTTATCCGGGGCACGCCTCTCCTCGTGCAGCTTTTTATCATTTATTACGGATTGCAGGCTATAGGTATCCGTATTCCGGATGTTCCTTTTATGTCGAAGCTGCTGGGAATCAATTTTGCCGATTTCATGGCCGGCGTTATTACCATGGGCATAAATTCAGCGGCCTATGTCTGTGAAATTTTCCGTTCCGGCATCCAGTCAATCGATAAGGGGCAAAGCGAAGCCGCGCGTTCCCTCGGACTTTCCTACCCGAAAACGCTCGTTTATATCATAATTCCCCAGGCTGTGAGGAATGTGCTTCCCGCGCTGGGAAATGAATTTGTAGTTGTAATCAAAGAGTCATCAATCGTATCGATAATAGGGATTGCGGACCTAATGTATAAGGCGAACACAGTACGGGGAAATACCTTTCAGCCCTTTGAGCCCCTGCTTGTTGCCGCCCTGGTATATTTCATGCTTACTTTCCCGCTTTCAAAATTACTTGCCCATGTGGAACGGAGGATGCGGAGCCATGACTGAAGCAGAAATTCTTGTTACCGTCCGGGGGCTGAAAAAAAGTTTCGGCAAGCTTGACGTCCTGCGCGGAATCGATACCGATATCCGCAAAAGTGAAGTGATGGTTATCATAGGGCCTTCAGGGTCCGGTAAAAGCACCTTTCTCCGCTGCCTCAATCTTCTTGAGATCCCGGATGAGGGCCGGATTTTTTTTGAAGGTACCGAAATAACGGACCGCAAAACCATAAAAAAAAGCGGGCTGGACGCTCACCGCCGCGATATGGGAATGGTGTTCCAGCATTTCAATCTGTTCCCCCATATGGATGTTCTCGAAAATATTGTACTCGCTCCCATGAAAGTAAAAAAACTTCCAAGGGGCGAAGCCGAAGCTATAGCCGAGGAATTGCTCGAACAGGTTGACCTGCTCGATAAAATCCATGCGCATCCCGCCCAGCTTTCAGGCGGTCAAAAACAGCGCATCGCAATTGTCCGGGCCCTTGCGATGCATCCGACCGTTATGCTGTTTGATGAACCGACCAGCGCCCTTGATCCCGAGATGGTTGGGGAAGTTCTGGGGGTAATGAAAAATCTCGCGCAGCAGGGAATGACCATGGCCGTGGTTACCCACGAAATGCGTTTCGCGCGGGAAGTCGGTACACGGGTTCTGTTTATGGACAATGGCCTGATTCTCGAAGAAGGCAATCCCGAAAAAATATTCGGCAATCCCGAACACCAGCGGACAAAAGAGTTTCTCGCAAAAGTAATGTGAAACGGTCCCGGTCCTGCTGTTACAGAAACGCCGTGGCGGCGCTTCCGAGAATAATCAGGCCAAGACCAATGCCGGCCGCGGCCAGCTCAACCCTGGTTTTTTGTTCCCTGAGAATTACAATTCCCCCGATTGTTGAAACAACAACGCATAACTGCGAAAGAACAAACCCCGTCGCGATGCCATTCAGATGGGCCGAAAGAATATAGGCGAGTGCCCCTATTGAAAACAGTACGCCGGACAGCATATTTTTCCAGGAGACAGCGGCCCTGTAAACCGGGGTCTGCCTGCTGAATAGGATATAGATATTGGCCGCTATAAACATTCCCAGAGCCTGGGGAAAAAATATGGCGGTCCCGGCCCTGTCCGTGATTTTGGGAATCGAGCTGTACGCGAGATATCCGAGTGTAGTTAAAACAAGGATCAGTAAGGACTTTTTATCAACTTTACTGACCGGGGTTTTTCTTTTAAGTGAAGTCAGATATATTCCGATGATTACAATCGCCAGCGCGGAAAAGCCTATCAGCTTTTCCTGAATGCCGGGCCATTCGCCGAATACAAACACGCCGATCAGCGAAGTTCCGGTAAGCTGAAGGCCGGTAGATACAGGCATTGTCCCGGATACTCCGAGTCTTGTATAGGCCTGGTATTGTCCCAGCTGTCCGACAACCCACAGGGCTCCGGACAAAAAACTCAGAATAAAAGTCCGCGCTGAAATTACGTGTCTGGTAAAAACAAGCAGCGCGAGCGCAATAATAAGGGTCCCTGCCGTCGTGCCCAGAATTTGATTGGCAGGTTTGCCGCCGGTTTTTGCTATTGAGATCGGAAGGAGCCCCCACGCGAGGGCGGGAATTAAACCTATCAGGATAGCCACAGGATTTCTCCTCACATAAAACTGTTCAGCTTATACAAATATTACTAAATCCTTCCGCCGCTTTCAAGCAATGCGGGCCATCGAGCCTGAATTTCCATAATTTTTATACAGGCTTTTACTGCCGGAATGTGCCTTCAAAACAGCGGCCGGCTTTCCCTGAAGAAATAATGCTGACCGGGTTGGTTTTTTCCGGCTGATACAATACGCCATCGGCTCAGTGTTTTTTTTACCGGAACAATCATATCCTGATACGATAGTGAATACGATAGTCCATCGTATCACCCGGCAGTATCTGCCGAAGATGCCGGAATCAGCTGATAACCTTTCCCACTGCCGTGTCATTGCAAAAACAGCCAAATTCTGCTAGAACGTAGGTATCCTGATTTCTGGAGGATACAGATGAAAAAAATTATCGCGGGATTTGCGGTCCTGTTTTTGTTCTTCTCCTGCGCGACCGTTAAAGAAACCGAGCCGGAAAAAGTTTTTAAATCGGAAAACAAGCGGTCAAACAGGCTCATATATTATTTTGCCGAAAAAAATCCCGGAGAAGAAAAATTCTGCGCCTATATTATTACAAACAGGGATGATATTTCCAGGGTAGAGGAAAGCATGCATGGACTGTTTGTGAATGAGGAGTCCTGGCTTGACGATTTCTGCCCTGTAGCAATTTACGCCGACGGGCAAACCTCAGCAATGGCTGTGTTCAGTCTTCCGGAAGATATAACCGAGGTATGTGTTCTGTTTCACTCGGTAAAAAAACACCGCAGCGGTCCGAAACCAGCCTTTCCTACGCGATTACCCCATTAAATGAAAACAGGGAACAATACTACCTGCTTTCATCCGAGTCAAAAGTTACGGAAATCCCCTATGACGAGATGAAGTCCCTCCTGGAAAAGACCTCCGCGTACGGACAGCCTGCGGGGGGCGGAGGAAAAAGCCAGACCGGGTTTATCGAGGCTCCGTCTGAAATTTTTCCGTAATTCTGTAAATATAGATAAAAGCGCCCTGCGGGCGCCATTGAAAGAATATGGAATTATTTGTAGTATGAGGCGATTTCAAAATGTCAGATTTTGAAATTGGCTCGTATCACAAAAGCGAATAAATACCGGGGAGAATAATAGTCAAATAATCTGAATTATTTGACTATTTCTGATTGTACGTGTTTCTGATATAAAGAATCAGTCAATTTTTTTATATCAGAAACATAAATTAAAGGTGTATATATGCACACTATACTTGAGAAAAAACAATTTTCGGAAGAAGTCTTCTATATGAAAGTAACCGCGCCGGAAATTGCGCGGAACCGAAAGGCCGGACAGTTTGTTCTTGTCCAGATTGATATTGATTACGGAGAACGCATCCCTCTTACCATCGCGGACGCGAACGCGGAGGAAGGGTGGATCGCGCTTGTTTTTCAGACTGTAGGCGCGACAACCCATAAACTTGCCCTGAAAAATCCCGGAGATACCATTGAAGCCATACTCGGGCCGCTGGGAAAGCCGACCCATATTTCGAAAGTCGGAACAGTTGTCTGCGTCGGCGGAGGGATCGGTGTCGCTCCGCTGTATCCCATTGTTCAGGCCTACAAACAGGCCGGCAACCGGGTAATAGTTATCATAGGCGCGAGAACAAAAGACCTGGTAATTTTTGAAGATGAAATGAAGGCAGCCGCGGATGAGGTTATTGTAATGACTGATGACGGTTCTTATGGAAGAAAGGGCCTTGTTACGGAACCCCTGAAGGAAGAGTGCGAAAAAACGCCGAAGCCTGACGAGGTTGTAGTAATAGGACCTCCGGTCATGATGAAATTCTGCGCCGCGACAACAAAGCCTTACGGCATACACACGCTTGCCTCTCTCAATACCATTATGATAGACGGGACCGGCATGTGCGGCGGCTGCCGGGTTACCATAGGCGGAAAAACAAAATTTGTCTGCGTGGATGGTCCAGAATTTGATGCCCATCAGGTTGACTTTGATAATATGATAATGCGCATGAAAGCCTATAAAGACCGTGAAGATATGGAGCACCATAAATGCCATGTCCTGATGCAGGCTGAAAAACTGGGCGACAAAGACGCTACCTCCGCAGGAGCCGGAAAATGAGTCATAAAACGGAATCAGAACTGAAAGAAGAAGCTGAAGCGCTGTGGGCGGACCTGAAGGGAAAAGACCTTACGGTAAAGGAACGTTTGGCCATTCCTCCCCAGGAAATGCCCGCCCGCGATCCCCTCAAACGGGCCCGCGAAATGGGTGAAGTCGCGCTCGGCTACAGTGAGGCTCAAACTCAGGTAGAAGCGGCCCGCTGCCTCGGGTGCAAAAACAGGCCCTGTGTCGCGGGCTGTCCGGTTTCGGTTCCCATTCCTGAATTTATCGCCTGCATCCAGAAGGGAGATTACAAGCAGGCCATTGATACCATTAAAACAACAAATCTTCTTCCCGCGATCTGCGGCCGGGTCTGTCCCCAGGAAAAACAATGCCAGAGTCAGTGTACGGTAGGAAAGTCCCTGAAAGATATGGAAAAGGCCGTCGCCATAGGACGGCTCGAACGCTATGTCGCGGACTGGGAACGTGAACATAATAAAATCACCCAGCCTGAAATAGCGCCGGCCACGGGAAAAAAAGTCGCCGTAATCGGCTCCGGGCCTGCCGGGCTTACCGTTGCGGCCGATGTCCGCCGCAACGGTCATGAGGTCACGGTGTTTGAGGCCTTTCACAAAACCGGCGGCGTTATGGTATACGGGATTCCTGAATTCCGACTTCCGAAAGCGATTGTGGCGAAGGAAGTCGATAATCTTAAAAAAATGGGCGTCAGCTTCCGCACAAACTTCCTTGTGGGAAGAACTGAAACCATAGAAGAATTGCTTGACCGCGAAAATTTTGACGCTGTTTTTATAGGGACCGGCGCAGGTCTGCCGAAATTCCTGAATATTGAAGGTGAAAACCTTATAGGGGTTTTCAGCGCGAATGAATATCTGACGCGGGCAAATCTGATGAAAGCCTATGATACCGAGCGGGCCGCGACGCCGCTGTATCCCGCGAAAACGGTAGCCGTTGTCGGCGGCGGAAATGTCGCCATGGACGCAGCCCGGATGGCGCTGCGTTTGGGCGCGGAAAAAGTATACTGCATTTACCGCCGGACTCGCGCGGAAATGCCCGCGCGCAGGGAAGAAGTTGTCCACGCGGAAGAAGAAGGCGTTGACTTCCTCTATCTCAGAAACCCCACGCGCGTTCTCGGCGGAGAAGACGGCAAAGTTACCGCGATCGAACTCCTTGAGTATGAACTTGGCGAGCCTGACGCATCCGGGCGGCGCAGCCCCGTGGAAAAACCGGGAACCGAATATCAAATCCCTGTTGACGCTGTTATTGTTGCTCTGGGGAATGAGTCAAACCCGCTTATGGCGGCCACAACCGCCGGGCTCGAAGTTACCAAGCGCGGAAATATTGTTGTCGATGAAAACCAGAAAACCAGTCTGAAAAAAGTTTGGGCCGGCGGCGATATTGTGCTTGGCGCTGCAACGGTTATTCTGGCCATGGGCGAGGGCCGTATCGCGGCCGCGAACATCAACAGGTTTCTGGCCGGCGAATAAATCTGCTCTGTTTATTAAAGAAATATATCCATTTTCCCGGACCGCTAACAGCTGGTCCGGCGAAGACGCAAGTCTCTCATTTCTATCACCATAAACACTATATTCCGGAGCTGGCGTTTACACATGATAATGTGTAAACATTCGTGTTTTCACACATTGCTATGTGTAAGAATTACAGCTTTTACACAATACCATGTGTGAAAATACCGGGCAAAACCGGGAAGAGCCGGCAGTCATAATAAGTCGGTTCCGTCCGGGTTTCCCGTTTGACATTCTCCGATAAACACTTTATACTAAGGCTTATTGAAAAATACATTCTGCTTTTATTAAGGAGGAAATTATGACGGCCATTGTGGTGGTTCTCGGTTAAAACCGCATATTGCGGCGGAATTTCTCCTTGTTATTTTTTCCTGTACCGGGAAATTTTCAAACAGAGTAAAATCTCTCGAATATGCGGTTTCTCTTTTCTGCAAAGCCTTTAGCGTAAAGGCCCATCCATGCCCGCGCGGCATGAAAAAAACAGGGGAACACTATGTGTATAGAATTACGGGACTACGGATTTACTCATGAGGAATTTTTCGCGGCTGAAAATTTCCTGAATCAAATAAAATCTGACAATGAAAATTTTATTCCGGGCAGGGTAATTGAAATCCGCAGGAATATGTATAAGGTTATCAGCCGGTACGGAGAAGTCCCGGCGGAACTCGGCGGCGGTTTTTATCACAGCCTCAGGTCCGGCGAGGAATTTCCGGTAACCGGAGATTTTGTTATTCTCAAATATAATCCGGACGGCAGTTCTCTCATCAGCGGTCTTTTACCCAGGCGGTCCAAATTTTCCCGGACCGATTTCGGAGGCCATGCCGAAGGATATGTGAAAAACATCCGGGAACAGGTAACCGCGGCGAATTTCGATTATGTATTTATTCTTTCATCGCTGAACCACGATTTCAATATTAACCGTATTGCCAGATATCTGACCGCTTCGTGGCAGAGCGGGGCTTTTCCGGTAGTGGTCCTGAGCAAACGGGACCTTTGCGATGACCCGGGATCAAAGGAGGCGGAGACAAGGAAGATCGCGAAGAATGTGCCGGTAATTTCCGTGAGCGCCAAAACGGGAGACGGCCTTGATGCCCTGGCGCCTTTTCTTGAGCCGGGGAAAACTATAGTATTTCTCGGCTCTTCGGGCGTTGGAAAATCTTCCCTGCTCAATACCCTTGCGGGAGAGACAGTAATGGATGTGAAGAATATCCGGGGGAATGACAGCAAAGGCCGGCATACCACAACCCACCGGCAGCTTTTCCGGCTGCCGTCCGGTACGCTTGTCATAGACACGCCCGGCCTCCGGGAACTTGGACTCTGGGATTCCCGCGAAGGAATGAGTCTTGCCTTCGCTGAGCTGGAAGAGCTTTTTTCCCGGTGCCGTTTTTCCGACTGCACTCACAGAAGTGAACCGGGCTGCGCCGTTCTTGCGGCGCTCGCGGACGGGAGCCTTTCACCGGAGCAATGGAAAAACTATCAGATACAGCGGAAGGAAACCGCTTTTGTTGAACAGCATTCGTCTTATCTCAAACAAAAGAAGGAAATCCAGAAAACGATAGCCAGGAACGTCCGGCAGATAATGAAAAAAGAAACATAAGAATAGGCCTATTCCCGCCGGACCCCGGCGGGAATTTAATTTCCAGCAATTCGGAAACCAGGTCCGTTTATTTTCTGCTTGAAAATATACCGGTTACCCATTACCATATTAGTTGTAAAGACTGTCCCCGGTAATTGAGGTGACAGCAAACAGCGGATTTTTAAATGAGAACAGGGGTGAAAGTTATGAAACGACTGTTTATACTGCTGGTTTTTGTATCCCTGTGTTTTTCAGCCGGCGCGTCGGAAGAAACCAGGCTGATTATCAACCTGAGTTATCCGAGGACGATCCGGTCAGCAAAACTGGAAGTATTGCAGCTTACCGTCACCAATGACGGAGATACCGCTATAAATAATCTTGAACTGACCGTATCGGAAAATGATGTTTTAAACATCACTCTGGATAATACACGGATAGACAGAATCGGCCCCAGAAAAAGCGCTGTTATAAATATGGAAATATCGGATACGGACCCCCGTTATTTTCCAACAGATAGTATTATAACAATCCGGGCGGCAAGCGGGGAATTTGAAAAAGACCAGACATTCCGGATAACAATCAAGCCCGTGGAATATTTCTGGTTCAGAATAATTATATGTGTTGTTATCGCCCTGGTAATTCTGCTGGCAATAGTATTTATCAGACTGAACAGAGAGGAAACTGAAAATGATAGAGAAAGTACATGAACACATTCTGGACGAATTGAGAATAAACGCCAGGACAGATACAATATTTGTACTGACGGCAATAATAATAAATTTTATAACGCTTGCCATAAATTCGTCGATATCCCACTCAACCGGAAAAGATATTGTTATAATGTTTACGTTTGTATTATTAACGATAGTGGTATGTATTGTTTCGGAGATAGGCCTCATACGGGGAAGACAGGCAAGCAAAAAACTGATTACCGGCCTGATAGAAATGTATGAAGACAATGGCGTTGATAAATATTATAACAGGACTTTGCTGGATAATTACAAATTGCGGTATAATCTGTTTATTATAGTAATACTGGTGACCGGAATACTGTCAATAACAGTCCCTTTTATTGAGCTGTAATAAAAACTGCCGCTTTATCTGTTTTTTATAATTCCGCCACAGGCAAAACATCTGTGTCTGCGGTCCGGCTGAAAAATACAAATAATTACAGGGAATTCCGTGTTAATATAATCATTCAGGATGTATAATACTATCTGTGGAGGATTTTATGAAAAATAACTGTAAGATTTTTGCTGCGGGGATACTGTTTTTTTCACTGCTGTTGGCGGGCTGCGATAAAGCAGCGTCAAATGTAAGTACTGTTTCAGTCTCCGGGACGGGAACGGTATTTGCCCAGCCCGATATGGTCCAAATGCTGGTAACCTTTTCATACGTGGCGCCTACGACCAGAGAAGCGAAACAGGTGGTCGATGGAAAAGTCAAACAGGTTCTGGACATATTAAAAGAATCAAATATAGATGATACAAACATCAAAACAGTAAGCCTGAATTATGATACTGAAACCGAATACCAGAACGGGCGGTCTGTCTGGGTAGGCCAGCGGGCGAGCCAGAGTATTTCAGTAACAGTTAATGATATAAATGCCGATACCGACAGGCTCCCTGCCTTACTGGACAGAATATCCGCTGTTGATACGGTCAGAATAAGCAATGTTTCTTTTGATGTAAAAGAAAAAACCGAATTATTCGAAAAAGCCAGGGAACTGGCTTACCAGAAAGCCTATGAGAAAGCGGTCCAATTCGCGCGGCTTTCCGGCCTCGGTATCGTAAAGGTCCTGACCATTAATGAAGACGCCAATACCAATATATTTTACGGGACCCAGAGCAATATCCAGTATGAAAGGCTTGTAGCGCAGGACGCGGTTCCTTCCAGTCATGTACCGACAGGAGAACAGGAAATAACAACAAAAGTAGCGGTCCAGTTTTTACTGAAATAAAAACCCGCGGAAAGGTATGCGCGGGTCATCTGAATAAACCGCGCATACAGTGTTTCATATTGCACCGGAACCGTCCGGTTCCGGCAATAGTACCCGGAATACATAAATTTGTATAACAACACTTTGTTTTACATTACGCTGTGCCTCTGCGTATTTGAGGCGAATTCCGGTCCGGAGATGCCCGCCGGCTTAAAAAACGCTGGACACCGTTAGAAAAAGGGCATAGACTTAACAATATCCGTTTTAACATGGAAATAATCTTATAGAAGAGGTCTTTTTTTTATGTATAATTCTGTATTTTTGTTTCATCTTGTTATTGCCTTAACCAATATCAGTATTGTACTGATAAATATAGCAACCTTTACGATCTTCCGGAATTTTCAGTCCTTTGACGGGCGGCTCCTGCTTGCGATTGCCGTAAATGGATTATTGTTTCTGGCAGTATCTTTTGTGACCGGCCGTTTTTTTGTAAAAAGGTTTTCAGTCAACTATTCCGAACTGCAGAATAAGCCGGGTGAATATGAGACTGCCCTGAAAAAACTTTCTTCAGTCCCTATAAAAATTTTTCTTCTGATGATACCTTTAACCGCGCTGTATGTCCTGCTTGTTTTTCTTGGCGGGAACCTGTTTTCGATTTATAAATGGATCGGGCTGGCTTTTTTTGGGTTTATTTTTACCTGCAGCATGGTAATCACAACAAATATGTATGCGTTTCTGCAGCAGCTTGTGATGAAAACGCTGCTGAAAAGCAAACTGACTCAATATCCGGCTTCACTGCGTACAAACGGACAGGTGAATTCTTCTGCCTTAACGACCATTTTTATCATGGTTGATACCCTCGTCTTTGCTTTTTCATACGTTTTTCTGCTCATAGATATTGTAGGCGGAAATATCAGCAACATGGATATGACGACCTGGCGGAACTGTTTCGCTCTGGTAACGGTTTTTACTGGGCTTGCAATTATAGCCGTTTTTTCGTTGAGAAAAATGAACAAAATGAATTATGACGCGGTGCTGTCCCAATTCGACGGGCTGACCGAATCTGAAAAAGACCTGACAAAGCGTATTCACATTTCTTCCGTGGATGAACTCGGGAATATTTCCGGAATGATGAATACCTTCTGTGAAAACCTTCAGGCCGGTCTCTCGGAACTGAAAGAAGGACAGGTTCTTTTAAAGGAATCGGGCGTAAAACTGGATGACAGTTCAAAAAATACTGTCGGAAGTCTTGATGATATGTCGGTCCGGGTGAATAAAATCGGGCAGATGTCGCAGCAGCAGCTGCAGAATGTCGCCGATTCATCCGAGGCTATTAGCGTTGTGAGCAACAATATCAATGAGCTGGATACATTAATCGGGCTGCAGTCGGAAAGTATCAGCACGGCGTCCGCGTCCATAGAAGAAATGGTAGAAAATATCAATTCAATAGATAAATCAATTGATGTTATGTATAACGAATTTGAGGCCTTAAACAAGGCTGCCGAATCGGGAAAAACCAAACAGTCGGAAAGCAGCCAGAGTGTCGCGGAAATTGTTGAAAGATCCAAAGCCCTCCAGCAGGCGAACAAGATTATTTCGACTATCGCGGCCCAGACAAATCTTCTGGCAATGAACGCCGCTATTGAAGCGGCCCATGCCGGTGAGGCCGGGAGCGGATTTTCCGTTGTCGCCGACGAAATCAGAAATCTCGCGGAGAATTCTTCCCGTGAATCCCAGAAAATCAACAGTGAACTGAAACTTGTGGAGCAGATAATCCAGAAGATAGTGTCCGCTTCTTCCCTTTCCGTGGAATCTTTTTCCCTTGTTGCCGAAAAAATCGATAGTACCAAGAATCTTGTACTCGAAGTAACCAAGGCCATAGATGAACAGCAAACCGGCGCGAGACAGACTATGGAATCCCTGAAAGATATGAATGATATTACGGGCAGGGTAAAAACCAGCGCGGCGGGTATGAATGCCGGAAGCACCACAATACTTAAGGAAATCGAGCAGCTTACCGCAGCGTCAAATGAGGTGCATTCCAGCGTTGACGGAATCGTAAGCCGAATCGGGGATATACATAATACGGCTCATGGCGTGTCAGAGCTTGCCGCGGAAAACCAGAAAACAATAGATAAAATGGACAGGGCTATAAACGAATTTACGATAGAGTAAAAAACGCGCAGTGTTGTCCTATAATCAAGGTCTCTTTTAAAAGGTAAAGCCCTTTATAATGTAAAAATATATATAAAGCATTGGGTTTTTGCCGAAAACATGGTAAATTTTCCTTATGAAAAGAAAAGTAATACTGATATTTACTGTTATTTTCTTTTGCGCAAATACGGGCATCTATGCCCAGCTCGGCAAATTCAAGGAAGATGTGGAAGCGGCTGAAAGCAAGAGTGAAAGTAAAAAAGAAGACAAGGACGAAAAAGAGGCGACAAAAAGCAGTTCTTCAGACAGCAGCTCATCTTCGGGAATGTTTGAGTTATTCTTTTCTCTCTGGTTTTTAACTAACGGAGGGGTAACCTATGGCGAATATCCCCACCATTCAAATAAATTTGTGTATATGGGCCTGCCGGAAACCTATAATATATCCGCGCAGGGAACCATGCAAAAGAAAAAAAATCACTGGTTTTCCACTGAAATTCAGGGTTTTTATATGAATAATCTGGGATATGGCCCCTGGGCTTCATTTCAGGGAAGTATTTTCAGGTTTTTCGGACCCTATCTTGAGGCCGCAATGGTGATGGACGGCGAAGACTATCTCGGCATATTCCGTCTCGGAGGAACCCTTTCCCTTCTCCAGACCAATCCCTTCAGTCTGAGCGTGTACGGCGAATGGCTGGTCTGGCGCGGCATTATGGAGAGGAGCGGCGGAGCCTTCGGCCTTAAAATGCGTTCATATCTGATTAAATACATCGTGCTGGACGCCAGGCTGGGTATACAGATATTTGAATATTTTTATATAAATGAAATGGAATTTAAAATCGGGGTTATGCTGAACCGGTGGGAAATTTCTGCCGGCTGGCGCTTCTGGAATATGTATACAGACGGGAATGATCTGGTCGAGAGATATAACGGACCTTTTGTGGGTGTGGGAGTCTATTTCTGACAAACTGGTCCGGCTGCCTGTTTTCCGGTAAAAATACATCTTTTCCTCACTATTGCCCGCGGACATTGCTTTAAAGGCCGCGAATGTTTATTATAACTATCTGGTTTTATTTCTGAAATTGTTCAAAATATATATGTACAGGAGATGATAATAAATGAATTATTTTAACTCGATTCCCTGGCGGGAAGCCTTAATGCAGCTCGGCCATTGCAGATTTATGGATAAGAATGAATTTTCTGACGGAACAGCCGCCCTCAAGGGGAAAAAGATTGTTATTATAGGCTGCGGCGCGCAGGGCCTCAATCAGGGGCTGAATCTCCGCGATTCAGGCCTGGATGTCAGCTACGCGCTCCGGAGCGAAGCCATATCGGAAAAACGCGCCAGCTGGAAAAACGCAACCGAAAGCGGGTTTAAAGTAGGGACCTATGAAGAACTGATACCTTCAGCCGATCTGGTCGGGAATCTTACGCCCGATAAACAGCATACCAATGTTATAGAATCGGTTATGCCCCTTATGAAAAAGGGTTCTTCACTCTGGTACAGTCACGGATTCAATATTGTCGAGGAAGGCATGCAAATCCGCAAGGATATTACCGTAGTAATGATGGCTCCCAAAGGGCCGGGTTCCGAGGTAAGGGTAGAATACAGCCGAGGTTTCGGAATACCTACGCTTATAGCGGTCCATCCGGAAAATGATCCCGAAGGAAAGGGCTGGGCCATCGCGAAGGCTCTTGCAGTCGGTACGGGCGGAAGCCGGGCCGGTGTTCTTGAATCAAGCTTTATCGCCGAAGTAAAATCGGACCTTATGGGTGAACAGACCATTCTGTGCGGAATGCTCCAGACCGGTTCTCTTCTGTGCTTTGATAAAATGGTTGAAAAAGGCGTGGATAAAAACTATGCAGCAAAATTCATCCAGTATGGCTGGGAAACCATTACCGAGGCCCTGAAATGGGGCGGTATTACAGGCATGATGGACCGGCTCGCGAACCCCGCCAAACTGAGAGCCCACGCGCTGTCTGTTGAACTTAAAAAAATAATGACACCCCTGTATCAGAAACACCAGGATGATATTATCTCGGGTGAATTCAGCAGGGTTATGATGGAAGACTGGAAAAATAATGATATCAATCTTCTGACCTGGCGCGAGGAAACGGGAAAAACAGCCTTCGAACAGACGCCCGCCGGGGATATGTCCATTTCCGAACAGGAATATTTTGACAATGGCATTCTGATGGCAGCCATGGTAAAGGCCGGCGTCGAACTCGCGTTTGAAACCATGGTTTCCGCGGGAATCAAGGCCGAATCAGCTTATTATGAATCCCTGCACGAAGTGCCTCTTATCGCAAATCTTATCAGCCGGAAAAAGCTGTATGAAATGAACAAGGTTATTTCCGATACCGCGGAATACGGCTGCTATCTTTTTGATAATGCCTGCCGGCCCCTTCTCGCGGATTTTATGAAAACCGTTGATACCGATATTATCGGAAAAGGCCTCGCACAGAAGGATTTTTCAGTTTCAAACCAGGAACTTGTCCGGGTGAATGAGGAAATCCGCACCCATCCGGTTGAAATTGTCGGGAAAAAACTGCGGGCTTATATGACCGCAATGAAAGCCGTTATCTGATAAATCCATACGATGGAGTATCGTATATACGATGCGCCATCGTATTAAGCCCGCGAACAATTCCGCGGAAGAACGAAATACCCTGCTGCTTTGCGGCGGGGTATTTTATTTTACCGCTTTTTTCAGGGCTTCAGCCATGTCGGTTTTTTCCCACGGAAACTGGGACCGGCCGAAATGACCGTAGGCCGCCGTTTCCTGATATATGGGTCTGCATAAATCAAGCTTTTTGATAATCCCCGCGGGGGAAAGATCAAATACTTCGGTTACTGCCGCGGTTATGGCCTCTTCTTCAATTGTTCCTGTTCCGAAAGTATCAACCATAACGGAAACAGGGTAGGGAACGCCGATGGCATAGGCGACCTGAATTTCGCAGCGTTCGGCGAAACCGGCGGCCACAATATTTTTTGCTACGTACCGCGCCATATAAGCCGCGGACCGGTCTACCTTGGAAGGGTCTTTTCCGGAAAACGCCCCGCCGCCGTGCCTGCCCATGCCTCCGTAGGTGTCCACAATAATTTTCCGTCCGGTAAGGCCGGTGTCCCCGAAGGGCCCTCCGATAACAAAACGTCCTGTAGGATTTATAAAGAATTTTGTTTTTTCATCCAGAAGTCCGGACGGTTCAAGGACCGGTTTTATGATTTGCCCTATAAGACTTTCCCTTATTGTTTCATAGGGAATGTCGTCGTCATGCTGATGTGAAATAACTACGGTATCAATGCGCAGGGGCCGGTGTCCCTCATATTCAACGGTAACCTGACTTTTTGCGTCGGGCCGGAGCCATTCCAGTTTTTTTGTTTTTCGCAGGGCTGCCGCCTCCCTGAGAAGGGCGTGGGCAAACATAATCGGGGCGGGCATAAGTTCGGGAGTTTCAGTACAGGCAAAGCCGAACATCATCCCCTGGTCGCCCGCGCCCTGCATGCCCTTGAATTCCTGGAGGCCGGTGCCGCTGACCCCCTGGTTTATGTCGGGAGACTGAGCATGGATCATATTCAGAACAGCCATGGAATTATAATCAAGTCCGTATTCCGAGTCGGTATATCCTATGTCCCGGGCAATGTTCCGGGCGACTCCCAGAACATCGACAAAAGTTGAGGTGGTAATCTCTCCGCCTATGAGTACCAGCGCTGTTGATGCGTAGGTTTCACAGGCGACATGACTCGCGGGATCATCGCGGAGGCACGCGTCAAGAATTGCGTCCGAGATCTGATCGCATAGTTTGTCCGGATGGCCTTCTCCGACGGACTCTGATGTAAAAAAATGGCGTCCAGTATTCATTTATTTTGCTCCATCTATTGAACGTTGTTATAATATATAATACATTATACTAATAATATAATAAGAAAAAAACAGAGGAGAGACAATGGCACTCTATAAAACATATTCGAAGAAGAAAGACACCTGTACGGTGACGTTTGAATTACCGTCCGAGGCTACCATGGGCGTAAAAAAAGTCGCCCTTGTAGGCGATTTCAATAACTGGGACAATACCTCGGATATCCTTACGCAGAATAAGGACGGCTTGTATTCAATTACCCTGAAACTTGAAGCCGGCAGGGAATATCAGTTCCGTTATCTGATGGATGAATCCCGCTGGGAAAACGATTGGGCCGCCGACAAGTACCTGCCTTCATCTTACGGAAACGCGGACAACTCTGTAGTTATCGTATAAGCCTGGGGCGGAAAACTCCGGAAATAAGGCACTCATTGGTTACAAAAAAACCCCGGATAAATTCCGGGGTTTTTTATTATAAAACAGGCTGTTCCGTATTAATCAATCTTAAAGCTGTTAATTGTTTTTGCCAGCTGCGCGATCGCGTCCTGGTTCTTTTCAGCCTGGGAAGAAACCTTTTGGGCTTCGGTATTGATATTATGCAGCCCGCCGAGCATCTCGTCCATGTTGGTATAAATGTCCTGGGCGGAACTCTGCAGGTTATTCATTTCAGTCATTATTGTGGTATTTCCCGTACTCATTTCCTTTGATCCGGTTTGCACCTGTGACGTGATTTCATTCATCTGCTTCAGGGCGTCCAGTATCTGCGAAGCCCCGTCACTCTGTTCGGAGACCGCGTTCTGGACTTCCAGCACCAGAGAATCGGTGGCGGTAATCAGCTCGGTAACCAGCTTGTTGGCGTTTTCCGAAGTTTTCGCGTTCTGCACTACTTCATCAATTGCTTTTTCAACCTGTTTCAGTTCGGTGCTGATTGCCTTGGATTCGTCCGCGGAGGTTTCCGCGAGCCGGCGGATTTCGTCCGCGACAACGGAAAATCCCTTTCCCGCCTCTCCGGCATGGGCCGCTTCGATGGCCGCGTTCATGGCAAGCAGATTTGTCTGTCCTGCAATGGTAGTGATTATTTTATTTGCTTCCTGCAGGGCCTTTGAACGTTCAGCTATATTATTAATGCGCTTGGAATTTTCCGCCTGCATGCTGCTGCTCTGCTGGACTGACGAATTAAGCTCCATAAACTGTTCTGTCATTTTTTTCATGACATTGCTGATTGATCTGATATTGCCGACCATTTGCTCGACCGAAGCGGACGCTTCCGTTACGCTCGCGGACTGGTTCATAATAACCCGATCCATGGATTCGATGTTCTGGGTAATTTCGGTCACCGCGGTTGAAGACTCCGCGACGCTGTTGAGCTGGTTTTTCGTTTTTATCCGGACTGTATCCACACCCGAAGAAATCTGCTGCAGGGTGGTAGACATTCCGCCGGCACTCTGTTTGAGTTCATCTCCGGAATTTATCAGAAACTGCTGCGCGTCTTTGGTTTCGCGCAGGCCGTCCGCGAGGTTGATACAGAACGCGTTAACCATACCGCCCATAGTTCCCAATTCGTCAACCGATCCGATATAAACCCGGTTCGAGATATCCTTTTCGGCTGCGGACAAGCCCTCAAGCTGTACAATGATTGAAGAAAAAAGTATGCCGGTACTGTGCCTCAGAAAGTATGAAAGACTCTGGCTTAAAAAATAAAACAATCCCAGGAATACAATGATAAATACCCAGGCTTTGGTGTCCATATTCTGGACATCGCCGCCGTTTTTGGTAATTATCAGGAAGGGAAGCGAAAATCCGAATAATATGGCGGTCAGCGTTGTGGAAACCGGATATATGAACTGCTTTGTCGCCTGCCTGCCTTCCCTGAGGTCCCGGGGATAATGGGTAAGTTTTTGCGCAAGCAGGGTTTTTGTTACAAGCCGGTCCGTGATTATGTATACGAAGTTGGCCGCGAGCAGTCCGTATGACAGATTCGCGAAAAACAGGGGCAGATCAATATACAGTTTTCTTTCCCCCGCGCCCATCAGGAAGTATACAATTACCAGATACAGAAGGGTAAAAACGAGAAAATATATAACAGCCTTGAAGGGAACATTTCCGAGGGCTTTGAGCTCGGCGGCGTATTCTTCATCGGAAATTCCGGGCTTTTTAAAATCAAAATTATAGTGTTTGGCTGATAGTCCGAGCAGAAAGTTCAGCGATACAATAAAAATAATACTTCCGATTATAATACTCGGCATTAATCTGGTTGTTTGTCCTTCATACTCAAATAATACGAAAAAAATACTGCTCGTTATTATAACAAGCAGACTTCCGATAAGTACAAAAATGCGAAATTCGATGTCCTTGCGTTTCACTTGTCTTCTCCTGGGAATCATTACGTAATAATGGGAAATACCTGTTTTGGTATACCCCGGAATATATGTGTTTAAAATCTTAAATAAAGATTTATAGTATTATACTCAGTTTTTCGCGGCCTCTACTATAGGTTTGATAAAGTCCCTGTTCAGGGAAATGGTATTTTGCCCGAATGTATCAATCATATACTGCATTTGTGCGTTCCGTTCTTCCGGCGGCTTTTTTTTGAAGGAAGAAACCAGTATTTTCATGAGGGTCCGGTCAAAAAAATTCATCGCGGAATAGTTCAAGGCCCCGTGAAGATGGAAAAAGGTTATTGAATTCCACATTTCCGGCGGGAAGTTTTCTTTTTTCATTTTTTCGACCGTTTCTTCATTATCAAAAGAGGCGCCCACTGAAAAAACGATCAGTTTTTTTGTTTTTAACGCCTCAAAGTTTTTTTTCAGAAATGAAATACCCGAAACCTGTCCCGCGTACAGCCCTCCGCCAATTATTAGTGTTTCATAATCAGCCAGCTGCGCCGCTGTCACTTTGGGGAGTACGAAAAGGTCTCCCTGTGTTTCTTCCGCTATCCATTCCGCGTATTGTCTGGTGCTTCCGTATTTTGACTTGTAAAGAATCGCACACTTTGCCATATTGTATCCCCCATTCCAATATTTTTTTATATATATAAGAAAATATAATGTACAAAAAAAGTGAGGTCAATGTTTATTTGATTATAATTGCAATAAAAGCCCCCGCGGCAAAGCAGCGGGGGCTTTTGTTCTCCCGTGGAATTGGTCTCGGCTTTAATACCATGAAGCCTATAAAAACTAAATTTTTATAGGCTTTTATAAAAAATGCCGCGGGACAGCGGGTACTAAACCCTCGCCACGAATAAATGGAATTTCATTGAAAAACCTGCGTTTTAATAGTATTTTATTTTCGGAGCAGATAATATGGATAACCAATTTTCACGCAGTGAATTACTTCTCGGGCCTGAATCCACCGGGATTCTTGCCGGCAAAACCGTCGCGGTTTTCGGCATAGGCGGGGTCGGGTCATTTGCGGCCGAGGCCCTTGCCAGGAGCGGTATCGGAAATTTTGTACTGGTTGACAATGATATTGTCAGCCTGAGCAATATAAACAGGCAGATAATTGCCCTTCACAGTACGCTGGACAGGCCCAAAGTTGATGTAATGCGTGAACGGATTCTTGATATTAACCCCGCCGCACAGGTAACGGCGCTCCAGCTTTTTTATAAAGAGGAAACAGCGAATGCTTTTGATTTTTCCGGCTTTTCATATATACTTGACTGTATAGATACTGTCTCTTCAAAGCTCCTTCTGATCCAGGAGGCTGAACGGTATAATATTCCCCTGATCAGCACTATGGGGACCGGCAATAAACTGGATCCGACCCGGCTTGAATTTGCCGATATCAAGGAAACCGGGACCTGTCCTCTGGCCAGGATAATGAGACGGGAACTGAAAAAACGGGGAATAAAAAAGCTGACCGTGCTTTATTCGCGCGAAGATCCGCTGCGGCCCCACCAGGACGGGGATGTGCAGGAAGCTGACTGTGATATGTCTATGGTTCCGGGGAAAAGGACAATTCCGGGCAGTGTACCCTTTGTTCCGCCGGCCGCCGGGTTAATGATTGCCGGAAAGGTTGTCACGGACTTGCTGAAAAAATAAAATACCTCGCCGCGAATAAGACAGGCCGTATTTTACTGGAGGTTTCCGCAAAGTTATGGTTCAGGCCCTTGAGCAGTTATTTTTACGCTGGAATCTCGATAGCACATGGGCAAGCGTCCTGGCTTACGGCATAAATTCCGTATTAATTGCCGGGATAAGTTCTCTCATTCTTTTTCTGATTTATCTGTTCATTCTTAAACCGTCCCTCCGTCATGTAAAAGACGGGAAGCACCACTGGATCAGTATTCTGCGCGAAAGCAAGGTCTTTCACTATTTATTCTGGCTGGTACCCATCCTTATTCTGCGTATTTATGCGAATTCCTTTCCGGTTTATGCCGAGCAGGTCCAGAAAGTCCTGTTTATCTGCATTGAGGTAATGATTCTCCTGACCCTGAACGCGATAATCAATGCGGTAGATTCCCTGTATCTGACTTTTGAAATTTCAAAAAAGAAGCCTATCAAGGGACTTCTTCAGGTTATGAAAATTATTCTGGCCATTGTGGGGACCATTCTTATTCTGGCGGAAGTTCTTGATAAAAGTCCGGCCATTCTTCTCGGCGGTCTCGGCGCACTGACCGCCTTTTTGACTATTGTTTTTAAGGATACGCTTCTCGGCTTTGTCGCGGGGGTCCAGATCGCGACAAATGATATTGTCCGTATCGGCGATTGGATAGAAATGCCGAAATACGAAGCCAATGGCGATGTTATCGAAATTGCCCTGAATATCGTAAAAGTCCGGAATTTTGACCGGACCATAACAACAATCCCGGCCTATGCCCTTATTTCCGAGTCTTTTAAAAACTGGCGCGGAATGGAGTCTTCCGGAGGCCGGCGGATCAAGAGGGTGTTATATCTTGATATAAACAGCGTTTCGTTCTGTACGGATGAAATGCTTGACAGCTTTGAGCATATTGCCCTTATACGGGATTATGTCCGGAGCAAACGGCAGGAGATTGCCGAATATAACCTGAGTATCCAGGCGGACGCCGCGAGCCCGGTAAACGGCAGGCACTTAACCAATATTGGTACTTTCCGCATGTATATTAAGACATATCTGCAGCAGCACCCGGGAATCCATCAGGGCATGACGCTTCTTGTCCGCCAGCTGCCTACCGAAGGAAGGGGCGTTCCGCTTGAGGTATATGCCTTTACCAATGATACCCGCTGGGTGCGGTACGAAGATATTCAGTCGGATATTTTCGACCATCTTTTTGCCGTCGCGCCGCAATTCGGACTCCGCATTTTCCAGGAATTGACCGGATTTGATGTCCGTGATGGAAGCGATGCGCTTATACACCGGGAAAACTGAAAACGTTTACAAGTTCTGATTTTCAGAAATAGTATTCGTACAGGCCGAGATCGGAACCGCACTTCAGTTCTGACAGCCAGTCAAGAAAACGCCCTACCGTATCGCCGCGGTATATCGGACTGTGCAGGGGAGCGATCATTTCAGGCTCGATATGCCGGATTTTTTCGCACCAGTTCCTGACAACCGTATTCGAAGCCATATACCGGGTATGAAATGGTTCAATGTATTTGAGATGGTCCTGGAAATTTTCCACAAAAAGGGGCCGTGAACAGTCATCAACAAGCGCGGTCCCTACGTCAGTGCTGTACAGGATTTTTGATCTTTTGTCATACAGGCTGAACTGTCCCGGCGAGTGCATAAAGTGGGTCGGTATACAGAGCAATTCATTGCCTGATTCCTGTCTGATGGCCAGACCGTTGTCCGGAATAGTAATAACCCGGTCGCTGTCAAAAATCCCGAAATGCGGTAAAAACCGCACCCATAATGCCGAAATATATACTTTCGCGTCCGTAGCCTTAAGCCAGCGGCTTATTCCAGACAATACATCAGGGTCCTGATGGGAAAAGAAAATGGAATTTATCTGTTTAATGGGAATATATTGTTCTATTGCCGCGGAAATTTGCGGAAAATACCGTGTGTCTCCCGGATCGAGCAGCATTCCCTCATCATTGTCTATGATAAGATACAGAATCGTTTTAACCGAACCGTCACAGTTTTTTGATTCGGTCCCGAACCAGATAAAAGAATGTTCCTGGTCGGCATAGAGAATTTTAGTTAAAACGACTTCTTTTTTGCGAGAAATTTGCTTCATTATCTTAGAATGTAAGAAAATGTTGACGAATAGTCAAATTTTCATAAAATTATCATAAATAGGTATTAATTGTAGAAAATTGAGCCATTTCGCAGAGTTTTTTGGTTATCTGCGGTGTTTCGCGAAAATCCGGCGGATATACTGATACTTCAGATTGTTCCGCCGCCGACAACAATATCGCCGTCATAGAAAACTACCGCCTGTCCGGGAGCAATGGCCCGCTGGGGTTCATCAAAATCAACCCTGACAGTTCCGTTTTGGCCGGGAGTGATGCATGCCTTCTGTTCTTTCTGGTTATAGCGTATTTTCGCGCTTACGCGCAGGGGCTCTTCGAGCCGGTCAATGGATATAAAGTTGACGTCGCGGGCAATTAATGAAGACGCGAACAGATCGCTGTTTTCGGCAAGCGTAACCGTATTATCCGCCGCGTTTTTATCCGCCACATACATCGGTTTCCCGAAAGAAACCGCTATTCCCCTGCGCTGCCCTATGGTGTAATGAATTATGCCGCGGTGCCGGCCTATGGTATTTCCGTTCAGATCAATAAAATTTCCGGGACCCGGGATCCCGGGGGTTTTCCGTTCTATGAAGGCGGGATAATCCCCGTCGGGTACAAAACAGATATCCTGGCTGTCGGGTTTTCCGGCGTTAATCAGGCCTTCCCCTGCCGCGATTTCCCTGACTTCCGTTTTGTTCATTGCACCGAGAGGGAAAAGTGAACGGGAAATCTGTTCCTGAGTCAAAGAGTATAAAACATAGCTCTGATCTTTTGAAAGGTCGGAAGCTTTTCTTATTTGAAAGCGGCCTGTTTCCGCGTTTTTATCAATAAGAGCGTAATGTCCGGTAGCCACAAAATCATAGCCTTCGAGGACAGCCCGCTCAATCAGCTTTCCGAATTTGATATGACGGTTGCAGTCAATACAGGGGTTCGGAGTTTTTCCGTCAAGATATGATTGTATGAATTTCCGTACAACCTTTTCATCAAACAGTTCTTCAAAGTTATATACAAAATGCCTGATGCCAAGTTTGTCCGCGACTTTTTTTGCGTCCTGAACGGCGGTATCGGCGCAGCGGTTCCGGTTTTCCGGCGAAAACAACTCCAGAGTCACTCCGCTGACTTCGTGTCCCTGGTCCAAAAGGATTCTGGCCGCTACCGAACTGTCTACGCCTCCGCTCATTGCCACAAGTACTTTTGCCATGTAAAAATCCTCTTTGCAGATACAGGTACTATACCCTGAATAGCGGAGGATATGCAAACCTGTGTTTCTCTAAGGATATCAGAGAGATAGTGTTCCAATACCGGGCTGCCGCCTGATACTCTGTTTCATTATCCGGAAGGTATTATACGATTATCTCTGTCTGGATCACACATCAGTCCGCGGGGTTTTCCGTATTTCCGCAGAAAGAATACCGAAACCACCAGGGTTCCTGCCTCCGCCAGAGGGACTGCCAGCCATATGCCGTCCACTCCCAGAAATATTGGCAGCGTCAGAATACCGGCAGTCAGGAATACAAAGGTTCTGAGAAAGGAGACCGCGGCGGAAACCTTTCCATTGGACAATGCTGTGAAGAATGCGGAGGTAAATATGTTTATTCCGCAGAACAGAAAACTGAAGGGGAAGATTACAAATCCACGCCGGGCGATAGTGAAAACTCTCATGCTGTTTCCGGCAAACATACCCGCCAGGAACGGACCGCACAATTCCGAGAGGGCGAATATAATGACGGACACCGCCGCTATAAAACCAAGACAGATTTTTAATAACCGTTTTATTTGGGCCGTGCTGCCGCTGCCGTAGTTGTAACCGAATATTGGGGCGACCCCCATGGAAAACCCTATGTAAAAAGTGGTCAGCAGGAACTGGGAGTAAATGATAATAGTGATGGCCGCAACCCCGTCCTCACCAAGGAGGCTCATCATCGCCCTGTTGAAAAGGAAGGTTGTTACCGCGGCGGAAAGCTGGGACACCATTTCGGAAGAGCCGTTGAAACAACTTTCTCCCAGCACCCTGAACCGCAGCCGGGGCCTGGTAAAGCGCAGACCTCCTGTCCGGTTATGGAAAAAAAAGAGGATGCCTCCTGCGGCCGGGACCAGGTATCCCAGCCCGGTAGCCAGGGCCGCGCCGCGGATGCCCATTCCCAGGGGAACAATGAAGATAAAATCTAGCAGGGCGTTGGTCAGACCAGCCGCAAGGCCAAGCCCCATGCCGAGTCCGGGTTTCCCTGCGGTGACAAAAAAGTTGGCAAAAAGTACCTGCAGCATATTTGCCGGGGCAAAGAGAAAAAGGATCGCAAGATAATCCTTTGCATATGGGAGCAGTACCTCGCTTGCCCCCAGCGCCCGTATAACCGGTTCCAGAAACATCAGTCCCATAATGGTAATCACCGCGCCGGTAATGACCCCGGCCAGGACAATCAGGGAAAAGTTTTCTCCGGCTTCCCGGTTCCTCCTGCTGCCCATATTCCGGGCTACCACGGCGCTGCCTCCGGCGGATAACATGGTTCCCAGGCCTACGATGATGTTAATTACAGGGGTAACAATGTTGATAGCGGAAAGGGCATTGGTACCTACAAACCGGGCGACAAACACTGTATCAACAATAGTGTACAGCCCGGAGAACATCATCATAAATATGGTAGGAAAGGCAAACCGGAGCAGGGCGGAAAGTGAAAAGCGCCGGCCCAGGGGATGGATTTCCGGCGCGCCGGTTTCTGCGGCGGCTTCACCCATGGATCAAACTCCTCCGGTTCGGAAGGATAAACCGCTGGGTGGGATAACCGAACTCAACAAGTGGTTCCGCTTCCCCGAAGCCCAGAGAGATCAACGCCTTCCGGTGTCCCGGGTCGGCCTGATCGCCCGACCGGTAGGTGGTAATACTGAAGGCAGTTTTTTCGGGCAGCAGTTCATCTGTCAGTTTATCAAGAAATGCCCGGGCAATGCCCTGTCTGCGGCAGAGAGGGTGGACTCCGAGAAACCCGATGGTTCCGGTATCATAAGAAAAGAGCATGGTCCCCAAAGCACGCTGACCGTCCGTGATGATTAGGGCTTCCTTTTGTTTCATGCACTGCCGGACGGTCCGGATATGCTCGGCTTCATCCAGACAGGGAAAGCCGTCCACTACCAGCCGGGTAAGTTCCATCCAGAAAGGAAGGTCTTCCTCAAAGGCAAAGCGGATAGGAAACAGGGGCCTGTCTGTCTGCGTCATGGGGAACTCTCCGGCGAATTCGTACCTGAGCTGCAGGGGATAGAAAACTTCCCGTTCCCTGAACCGGTTGGGGGATTGTTTGTACATGGCCTTAAAAACGGCGGAAAATGACTGCTGCCCCTCATAGCCGGCCAGAAGGGCGATATCAAGGATAGGCCTGTCCGAGAATACCAGCAGTTTGGCCGCCTCGGTAAGCTGCCTTCGCTTTACATAGTCGTGGATTGTCAGGCCCACAGTCCGGGAAAAAAGCCTGTGCAGATGATACTTTGAATAATGGACAGCCCCGGCGATATCATCAAGATCCAGCTTTTGGGTCAGCCGGGTTTCAATGTATTCAATGGCCGTTTTCATCTTTTCAAGGTAATTCACTTTTTCCTCCTCACACAACCAGTATATTATACCGTAAAAATTGTGTTTTATTAATTCTTGCTAAATTATCTTTACGCCTGAAAAAATTATCCGGCGGGGTTCCCGAAGCTTTGCCGGATAATTTGAAAGTCCGGTTTTTTGTCAAAATCAGCCCGGAGAGTGGCGCCTGCTTTCGGCGTTATTGCTTTTTACCACCGTTCTCGCCAGGGTCCGCTCGGACAGGACACAGCCATTCATGATCCAGTAGGTTAGGAGGCTCCAAAGGCCGCCGGAATGATACGCCAGCGCGCAGAAATATTCCTCCTGATTGGAATGAGCCGCGCCATGGGGCGGAAACAGCCAGGGCAGTTCCCCAGGGAAACTAAGTAGGGGGTGAATATCACATAGGTCAGGTTGTTTTGATTGAGCAGGGTCAGAAGGGGGGCGTGGGGTTTCCAGAAGGCAAAGTAGGCCTCAATGACCGCCTCATAGGGCCGTTTTTTTTGTTCCTTCATGACCGCGGTAAATTCATCGATGATGCCCTTGGTCTGATAGGCCACCACCTGGCTGGTGTTATCAAAGTGGCGGTAGAAGGTGCGGCGGGAAACCTGGGAGGTCTCGCACAGTTCCATGATGGTAATATCCGCAAAGGGCTTTTTTTCCATCAGCGAAAACAGGCCCTTTGCCAGCAGGTTTTTTGATAGGGTGGCCGCGGGATGGAGCTGTCCCTTTTGCATGTCCTTGCCTCCTGTCACATATCCGCCAATTATGAAGCACTATCCGCGGATGTATTGCTTGCCGCCGGTTCCTGCCGTATATTTTGATTGTGGCGCAGATGAGACACAATGTCAATGTACGGAGGAAGGAACATGCGTAAGGTTTATTTGGATAACATCCGCTGGTTTGTGATACTGATGGTACTGGTGTTTCATACGGTGAGTACATTCTGCAGCAATGGCTCGCTGATGAGTTATAATTACCCCGGTATTCCGGCGCTGGATACCATCGGATACCTGCTGTACCCCTGGTTTATGCCGTGTATGTTTGTGGTGGCCGGAATCTCCGCGCGGTACTCCCTGGCGAAGAAAACGAGTTCCCAGTTCTTCAAAGACCGGACCCTGCGGCTGCTGCTCCCCTTTGTCAGCTACCTGGTGCTGATTGGGCCCTTTGCGGCCAATTTGTCCTTTGAGGTAAATAACCTGAATGAAGTATTTTCGGCGCTGCCCCCGGTGGCCTTGTTTTTTGTCCGGGTGGTGAACGGAATGGGGCCGTCGTGGTTTCTGCTGCAGCTCTTTGTGGTATCCCTGGTGTTGGTGCTGGTGAGGCAACTGGACCGGAGGGACCGTCTTTCGGCCTGGGCCGGGAAGTGTAACTTAGGTCTTTTGCTGCTGCTCTTTATTCCGGTATGGGGCGCCGCCCAGGTTCTGTACATCGCCTATACCTTCCGGGTTGGGCTGTATCTCCTGCTGTTCCTGCTGGGGTACTACCTCTTTTCCCAGGATAACATCCAGCGGACGCTGCAAAAATACAGCCCTCTATTTTTGGCTGGAGGAATTGTTCTGGGGATTGTGCAAACCTATGTGTCCTGGGGCCGGCCCTTTCAGCAGGTGGTCAACCACTGGCTTGTAATGCTGTATACCTGGGTTATGATATTGGCCGTATTGGGCGCGGCCGGACGCTGGTTTAACAAGAGCAATACATTTACCGCCTATATGACAAAGCGGAGCTACGGGCTGTATTATTTTCACTATGTCCCCATGACTTACATTGCCTACTGGCTGACCACGGGGCTGGCGCTGCCCTCTATCTGGAATTATGTTTTGGTGCTGGTTCTTTCTCTGATTGCCTCAATTGTCCTCTATGAGATTTTCAGCCGGATTCCGGTGGTTAATGTGTTGTTTGGGTTAAAGAAAGTCAAAGGGTGATTTGATTTGCCCGGTGGTATTTGGAAGAAGGTGTTTTGGTAAATCAATAGGGTTGTTCAATAATTGAGGGTATCGAACAACTCTAATTTATCTGTTCGCGGATACACGCTGCTACGCGCGGAAGTCCCTCTTTATACCCAATTCTCTATTTTTAATTCTTTTATCTTATTAAAGTGCTTTACATTATTCGTTACTAATATTTGATTATGGGTTAATGCGGTTGAGGCAATCAGTAAATCAAAATCATCTATAACTATTCCTTTTTTATCATACTTTGATTTTAATTCACTAAATATTTCGATTATTGATATATCGATAGGAATAATGGGAAATAAATCCCTAATCCGGTACACCTCCGCCATATTTCGTTCAACATGCTTTGATTTCTTCGCTCCATATAATAACTCGCCATAGGTTATTATGGAAAGATGCTTTGGAATCGTTTCATTTTTAAAAAGTTTTCCTGAACTTTTTCATGGCCTTTCATGCTGTAAATAATAATATTTGTATCAATTAAGTAGGCCATCAAAATCTCCAAAGGATTGTTTATTTCTCCTGGATGTTCTCAATTCCTTAATTATTTCATCGGCTTCCCTATCATCTTCCCATGAGAGATTCAAAAATTCCATTGTTGGGTTTTCTTTAATTCTATTAGGATTTGCCAAATATTTTTCTAATATCGAGATTACTTCCTGGCTTATAGAACGGTTTTCCTTTTGAGCCTTTTGCTTAAGAGAAGCGTATAATCTGTCGTCAATATCGCGGACTTGTAAAATTGCCATAATTGTACCTCAGTATAAGAATATACACGAGTTCATGAAAAGTCAATATATTTTCATGAATATATTCATTAATAAAACTGGGTACAAAATATTCAACCAAGCCTATAAAGGCGCTATTTTTTTAAATCAACTGGGACTATTGCACCAATCAAACGCAATACGCCGTGCCCGCTCTTTGGCCACTGCCTAGGGTGCGTTGCGGATAGGCCCCTATTCGGTGTTGATAAGGCGGTAAAGGACGCCCATTTTTGCGGGCATGATTTTTTATGCTTATTGATTACTGTATTTTTTTGACCGATAATTATTTGATGTAAAGACCATGTGTTTTTTAGGACAAATTATTTATTTAAAAAAGGATGAACCATGCAAAACAAGACCTATTTGAAAACCGTAATTCCTGCTTCTTTTGTCAGTGTGCTTCTCGCGGAAGCGCTGGGCTTCCTGTCCGCCGTTCTGGCCGGGGATATCCGCGGAAAGTTTGAACTTCTGGCTAAGCCGCCCCTTACCCCTCCGGGCTGGGTTTTCGGTCCCGTATGGATTATTCTCTATGCCCTGATGGGAATTGCGGCAGCCATGGTATTCTCCGCCATGGCTTCGGGCACGGAAAAACGGAGGGCCTTGGTTTTTTACGGAATCCAGCTGGCCCTTAATTTTATCTGGTCCATCGTGTTTTTCGGTACCGCGAATTATCTGGCCGGATGTTTTGTCATAGCGGCCCTGGCTGTTTTTCTGGTCCTTACGTTTATTGAATTCCGGAAGGTTAGTCCCGCCGCCTCTTTTTTGCTTATTCCCTACATGGCCTGGATTTGTTTTGCCGCATACCTTACTGTTGGGGTGACTATGCTTAATTAGGATAGGGCTGATTTTTCAACGTCATCCCGGACCTGAAACCTATGTTTGTTTCCGGTATAAGAGTACTCCGGTGTCTAAGAAGATAGGTCTATTCCCTATATACATAAAAAGTTGTACTTTCGGCAGAAGGCCGTATTATTAGTTATTGCTCAGAATATCCGAAATGGCATCCGTTATCTGGGGCAAAACTTTCTTGATATAGGCTTCCCGTTTGAAGAGGTTGTCGTCTTCCACAAATAATTGATAAGGACGGATTTTGAATAGCTTGAGCATTTTCTCCAGGGTTTCGTGTCTTGGATATCTTTGACCGCTTTCAATCTTGTTGATAGAATCCACGCTGATTTGAAGTTTTTCCGCAAGTGCCGCTTGAGATAAACCCAATTGTTTTCTGTATTTCTTGATGTTTTGAATTAAGACCCGTTTCAATTCGCTCATAAATATTATGTATAGCGGAAATGTCCGGTTGACAACGTACATTATGGGTGTTATTATTGCGTACTTTAAGTGCGTGATATTTTGGTACAAAATGTATAAGGATATGACTTATGGAAAAGGTTCTTTCTTCCGAGCAGTTCCAGGAGGTGCTTGACCTGGCGGGTAAGCTTGAGGCGGGGTATGTGTTTCTGGCTTCGGTGGTGGGTGATTTGGGGGATAATGTGATTAACAGCGGGGAGCGGGTTGAAAGCTTTCAGTATTATAATGGGTTGTCCTTTGTGTTGGAGATGATGGCCGGGAAAATGGGGGAGCTGTATAGGCTGGTGAACGGGGAGTGAGTATCAGGATTTGCGTAATATTACTATGGGTATGCGCTTTTCTTCCGGAATAGAAAGTCCCTTTTCGCAGGCCATAATATCCATCATAAAACCCCGTCGATATGCTTCCGGTAGAAGGTCATGGAAATCGGCTATATAATTTTTGTAATCCAGTTTAATAATGATTTGATTATGGGCAACATGATTTCGTAAATCTTGAACGGAAGCCAATTTTTCTCTTGTATTTTCTGTATCAAAATAGTGGCTGATTATTTCTTGATTTAAGCCGCTTAACTTATTCGATAGCGGACCAAATGTTACTCCCTTCTTATTGATACTTTCATAGGTTTCGTTTTTATCTTCCCGCAGGATAATTGCCCGCAGGTATTCTTCAAAGAAAGCAAAATATTCAAAGCAGTTTACCAAGAGCCGTTTATCATAGCGGTATAAGTCGGAAATATTTTTCCAGGTTGTTGGAAGTTGGCATTCTTTGATAATTTTCAAAAACTCTGCATATTTATCTTCCCCTTTGACAAAGAGCCATTTTTCGATTTCCTCTTTGTTTTTATCATAATCAATTATTTCTTCTCTAATGCTCATTTTTATACCTCGCTATGGCGGAACGGAAGATTTCTACAGATGCTCTTTTCTTTGGATGGTTATCAGGCAATTTATTATTTTCGAATTTTTCCGGGATAACGATCTGTTCAATTATATATTTTCTTTGTTCAGGTGAGCATTTCTTAAAATATGTGTACAGTTCATGATGGGAGTTATCCAATTTATTCCAGGTAAACTCAATGACGGATGATGTTTCTCTCTTAATGTTCCGCCGGATAATTTCGTTATAATCTGGATTTACCCTTAGAATGGCAAAGTCAATAGAGTAGGGTTTATCGTCCTTATTCACAAGGGTGATTGTGGTGGTTGAGTTTTCGAATTCCTCGCTTTCCGTTCCGTGCTTCTTAAAGCATTCACGAAAGGTGTTTTTGATTTCTGTTGGACTACCGGATTTCTTTTCCTTAAAGGCTTTGGAGTTTTTAGTCAGCAAGATTTGATAATCCACATCATAATGACCTTCTTTATCGTACATCATAGTTCCCCAACTACCGGAGCCGACCAGACGAAATTCAAATGTATAGAGATGTTTGAGGTCTTTCTGTACTTTGTCGATTAGCTTTGCCGCCCGATTTCTGGCTTCTTTTGATTTCTTTTTGTTACTCTTTTAGGTTCCAACATTATCCTCCGGTGTTCAGGTGATACATGGATGATAATAATTTTACCATGAAATTGATCAAAAAACCGATTAATACGTGTTTTTATTCATAGTTTTAGAGGAGGATGGTTATACAATATAATTCTCTTTCTGTACAAAACACTGCGCTATGGTATAATAATACCTGAATAAATATCACATTAACGAATAATAGGGACAAACCATGGCGGACAATAAAAAGAGCAGGAACGGTCGGAACTTCATCGTACAATCTGGAGTATTGCCAACGACCTGCGGGGCAGCGTGGATGGTTGGGATTTTAAGCAGTACGTCCTGGGAATGCTGTTTTACCGGTATATATCGGAAAATCTGGCCCAGTATATCAATGCGGACGAACACGAAGCCGGGGATGTTTCTTTTGATTATACAAAGTTAACAGACAAAAAGGCGGAAAAGGCCCGCCATGACCTAGTTACGACTAAGGGGTTTTTTATCCTGCCCAGCGAGCTTTTTGAGAATGTCCATAGCAGGGCTAAGGAAGACGATAATCTGAATGAAACATTGGAAAAGGTGTTTAAGAATATTGAAGCCTCTGCCCAGGGGACCCGGAGTGAAGACAGTTTTAAAGGGCTTTTCGACGATTTTGATGTGAACAGCAATAAACTTGGGGGGACTGTTGCCAAGCGCAACGAGCGTCTGGTTAAGCTGATGGACGGCGTGGCTAAGATGCAATTGGGGGATTATCAGGATAACACCATTGACGCCTTTGGCGACGCCTATGAGTTTTTGATGGGCATGTATGCGGGAAACGCAGGCAAAAGCGGGGGCGAGTATTACACCCCCCAGGAAGTGTCCGAGCTTCTTACCCGTATTGCCCTGGTGGGAAAAACCGAGGTGAATAAGGTCTATGACCCCGCCTGCGGCTCCGGCTCTCTTTTGCTGAAATTTGCCAAGATATTGGGAAAGGATAATGTACG
The DNA here is from genome assembly GCF_022376835.1 of Brucepastera parasyntrophica. Lineage (GTDB taxonomy): Bacteria > Spirochaetota > Spirochaetia > Treponematales > Treponemataceae > Brucepastera > Brucepastera parasyntrophica. The sequence goes on along the minus strand of NZ_CP084606.1, from coordinate 1,707,466 downwards.
CCTGGGCTTTTTCGGTCAGGAGGTTAATATTACCACCTATAACCTCTGCCGCATCAATATGTTTCTCCATGATATTGATTACGACAAGTTTGACATTGGACACGGTGATACTTTAACTGAACCCCTCCATGGGGATGATGAACCCTTTGAGGCCATTGTCTCTAATCCGCCCTATTCAATTAGATGGGAAGGGGACAGCAATACGATTTTAATCAACGACCCCCGTTTTTCTCCGGCCGGAATACTCGCCCCCAAATCAAAGGCGGACCTGGCTTTTATCATGCACAGCCTGTCCTGGCTGGCCACCAGCGGTACGGCGGCCATTGTATGTTTTCCCGGTGTTCTTTACCGTAGCGGCGCGGAGCAGAAGATACGCCAATACTTGATTAATAACAACTATGTGGACTGTGTTATCCAACTGCCGACAAACCTTTTTTACGGCACCTCAATTGCCACCTGCATCATGGTGCTTAAAAAATCCAAGCATGACAACAGCACCCTGTTCATTGATGCCTCCCGGGAGTTTGTAAAGATAACAAACAATAATAAGCTGACTGATAAAAACATCGAACATATTGTCTCGGCGTATACGAAACGGAAGAATAAAGACCACTTTGCCCGTTTGGTAAAGAATGAAGACATTGAAGCCCAGGGCTGCAACCTGTCGGTGTCCACCTATGTTGAGCAGGAGGACACCCGGGAAGTTGTTGATATTGCTAAACTTAACGCCGAAATTGAGGAAATCGTTATCCGGGAGGATACGCTGCGCAGGGAAATTAAAAAGATTATTGCCGAGATTGAAGGATAGCGGTATGGGCAAACTGGAAAAGCTGATACAGAAACTTTGCCCGGATGGGGTGGAGTATGTGCCACTCTGGCAGGTGACAATTTGGGATAAAAAGTTCAATGCTGTTGAGAGAGCCAAACAGCCCAATGTTATAAACTATCCCTATTTACTTGCGGCAGATCTGTTTGCTCTAGAAAAAAAGGGAGGAGATGTTTTTCTTCTTTCAACCGGCGAACGTACAGGATGGACAACGTCTGATCTTGTTGGCAATAATATATGTGAAGGTGAAGTTGTAACAATTCCTTGGGGTAAATCTCGACCGGTTAGAGATGTGGTAAAATATTATAAAGGCAAATTTGTAACTGCAGATAATCGTATTGCAACGTCTGCCAATACAGAAGTTCTTTCAAATAAGTATTTATATTATTGGATACTTACCCAAGGCGATTTGATAGATACGTTTTACCGTGGTTCAGGCATTAAGCATCCGAGCATGAAAGATATTCTTGATCTTAGAATCCCTATTCCTCCAATACCCATACAACAGGAGATCGTACGAATCCTTGATACTTTTACGGAGTTGGAAAAGGAGTTGGAAAAGGAGTTGGAAAAGCGGAATATTCAATATGAATATTATAGAGACAATCTACTATCCTTGCGATATGGTGAAGTGACATGGATGCCGTTTAATGAATGTTGCATTATGTCACGCGGAGATTATATCACTAAGAAAACAACTACCGAGGGAAATATTCCGGTTATTTTAGGAGGCCAGGAACCTGCATACTATATTGATAAATCAAATCACAATGGAAAAGCTATTGTGATTTCGAGAAGCGGCGTATCAGCAGGTTTTGTATCCTATTGGGATGAACCAATATTTGTTACAGATGGTTTTATAATTGAGACAAAAAAATGTTGAATATGAGGTTCCTTTATTTTTTCTTTAAAAACTTGCAGCCAATGTTGAATGCAATGAAAAAGGGTGGAGGCGTTCCACATATCACAGGAGAAAATATTGCAAAACTTACCATCCCCGTCCCACCCTTAGAAGAACAGGAACGCATCGTCGCCATCCTGGACCGCTTCGACGCCCTGGTCAATGATATTACCACAGGTTTGCCTGCGGAAATCGCGGCTAGGCGTAAACAGTACGAATATTACCGGGACAAACTCCTGACCTTTAAGGAGAAAGTTCAATGAATACCTACAATATTATCGCATCCACAAACGAGTCCACCGTTGTTGCCGAGTACGTATCCGATTATAAAGGGGCGGCCGATTACCAGAGCGAGGCGGAACTGGAAAAGGAGTTCATCCAACAACTTACGACCCAGGGGTACGAGTATATCCAGGTCAGGGATGAGGTCGCGTTGATTGCCAATCTGCGTTTCCAGCTTGAACAGCTTAACAATTACACCTTTTCGGACAATGAATGGCAGCGTTTTTTTACCGAGAATCTGGCCAGTGATAACGAAGGTATTGTTGAAAAGACCCGGAAGATACAGGATGACCATGTGCAAATCCTAAAACGGGACGATGGCAGTACCAAGAATATCTATCTGCTTGATAAAAATAAAATCCATAATAATCGGTTGCAGGTCATCAACCAGTACGAATCCGGCGGTGGTACCCATAAGACCCGGTATGATGTAACCATTCTGGTAAATGGTTTCCCTCTGGTTCATAGTGAGTTAAAACGCCGGGGAGTGCCCATCCGGGAGGCCTTTAATCAAATTAAACGCTATGACCGGGACAGCTTTTGGGCGGCCAGTGGTTTGTACCAGTATGTGCAGATATTTGTCATCAGTAACGGGACCAATACGAAATATTATTCCAATACAACCCGAAATCAGCACATTGAAGAATCCTCCGGTGCGAAGTCACGCAACAGCAAGAAGACCAGTAACAGCTTTGAGTTTACCAGCTTTTGGGCGGACGCCAACAATAAAATCATCCCGGACCTGGTGGATTTTACCAAGACCTTCTTTGCCAAGCATACTATTCTGAATATTTTAACCCGTTATTGTGTTTTTACATCAGAAGAAATTCTTATGGTGATGCGTCCCTATCAAATTGCCGCAACCGAATGTATTCTAAGCCGTATTGAGATTTCCACAAACTATAAAAAAATAGGAACCCTGGCGGCAGGCGGTTATATCTGGCACACCACCGGGTCCGGTAAAACCTTGACCAGCTTTAAGACCGCCCAAATCGCCACTGGGTTTCCCTTTATTGAGAAAGTGCTCTTTGTGGTGGACCGGAAAGACCTGGATTATCAGACCATGAAAGAGTATGACCGGTTTGAGAAGGGAGCCGCCAATGGTAACACTTCGACAAAGATACTCCAAAAGCAGTTGGAAGATCCCAACACTAAAATCATTATAACCACTATTCAGAAGCTCGATAAATTCATTTCCAGAAACAAGGTGCATCCAATTTACCAGCAGCATTTTGTCCTGATTTTTGACGAGTGCCATCGTTCCCAATTCGGGAATATGCATTTGCGGATTACCAAGGTATTCAAAAATTACCATATTTTTGGTTTTACCGGGACGCCGATATTTGCCAAAAACGCGGCAAAAGGAGCTAATCCGCTTCTCAGAACAACCGAGCAGGCCTTCGGGGATAAACTGCATACCTATACTATTGTGGATGCCATCAACGACAAGAATGTATTGCCCTTCCGTATTGATTATATCAATACCATGAAAAAGCCCGGGGAAATCGACGATAAGAAAGTGTCCGCCATAGATACAGAAAGCGCCCTGTTGGCACAGGAACGGATTGGCAAGGTTGTAACATATATTCTGGAGCACTTTAATCAAAAAACCTACCGGAATCAGAACCGCTCTAACTATGACTATCGCATAATTGGCAACGTGGCTGATGTGGCAAAATCGAAACACGGCAAGGTGGATGAAATACGTGAAAAAAAACCAGTAAACGGATTCAATGCACTATTTGCCACTTCTTCCATAGAGGCGGCAAAAAAATACTATGCTGAATTTAATACGCAGCAGACGGAACTGCCGGAAGGGCAGAGGCTGAAAGTTGGACTGATTTACTCTTTTGCCCAGAATGAGGATCTGGATGGTATCTATGACGAAAACAATGAGAGCGTGGAAGACTTAGATCAAAGCAGCCGTGATTTTCTTGATAGCGCAATTAAGGATTACAATAGTTATTTTAAGACAAACTATGATTGTTCGGCGGACAAGTTCCAGAACTACTACAAGGATTTATCCATGCGGGTAAAAAACCGGGAACTTGATTTGCTGATTGTGGTCAATATGTTCTTAACCGGATTTGACGCCACCACTTTAAATACCCTCTGGGTGGATAAAAATTTAAGGCAGCATGGCCTGATACAGGCTTTTTCCCGGACCAACCGGATATTGAACTCCATTAAAACCTTTGGAAATATCGTTTGCTTCCGTGATTTGAGACAGGAAACCGACGATGCCGTTGCCCTGTTTGGCGATAAAGAAGCGGGTGGAATAGTTCTGCTAAAGACCTATAACGATTATTACTATGGCTATGAAGAAGATGGTAAGCAGAAGCCGGGGTATAAAACCCTTGTTGAACAACTGTTGGCTACCTATCCTGCGGGGGAAAGAATTGAGGGTGAAAATGCCCAAAAGGAGTTTATCCGTTTATTTGGTGCAATCCTTCGCTTAAGAAATATCCTGACTTCCTTTGATGAATTTGCCGGACAGGAAATTCTATCCAGCCGTGAGTTCCAGGATTACCAAAGTATGTATATTGACTTGTACCAGGAAATCACCAGGGATAAGGAAACGGAAAAAGAAAACATCAACGATGATATAGTATTTGAAATTGAGTTGGTAAAACAAATCGAAGTTAATATCGATTACATCATCATGCTGGTGGCAAAATACCATGACTCTAATTGCAGTGATAAGGAAATCCTGGTTACCATCGATAAGGCTGTTAATTCCAGTATTGAATTGCGCAGTAAAAAAGTTCTTATTGAAGGTTTTATTGATAGAGTCAATGTAAAGAACCCAGCTCATGTTGATGCGGATTGGCTTGCTTTCATCAAAGAACAAAAAGAAAAGGATCTAACTGCCATTATTGAAGAAGAAAAATTAAAGCCTGCTGAAACAGAAAAGTTTATTTCCGGCGCTTTCCGGGATGGCACGTTAAAAACCACAGGAACGGATATTGATAAGATCCTGCCTCCGGTATCGCGATTTTCCGGTGATGGCGGCCGGATTGAGAAAAAGAAAGAGGTCATCAGGAAATTGCTGGTCTTTTTTGAGAAGTATTCAGGGTTGATTTGATATGATGGAAGACGCCATCAAAACCGTCATGGCCCAGTGCGAGCAGTGGGCGGACCAGATGTAATAATAGTTAAACACAAAAAGGAGTGTAAGGCATGGATACAAAACGGCTTCAATCCGCCATCGATGAGTACAAAAAGAAGAGTCAGAAGAACCCCGCCTAGTATGAGGACAACTGGCAGGAACGGAAAGAGCGTCAGGGGTATTACGCTTCCTTTACCGAATCCAGGCTCCTGGCCATGACCGGAGACGACTTCTACGAGTATATCAGCAAGCTCTGGTCCATGCTCATCTGGGGCAACAAGAAGTATATCGTCGATAAGATTATTGCGGACAACGGTTTTGAGAGGGTAAAAAAACTGCTGGCGGAACTGCTATTCGGCAGAAAGCCCATTGAAGAACGGTGGGGTTGTTTCCTGAAGGATGTAAAAGGCCTTGGTCCTGCCACCATCAGCGAACTGCTCTCCTATATGTACCCCGATGAGTATATCATTTTCAATAAGAATACTATCCTGTGTTTTACCTATTTTGGTATTGAGGGGATGCCCAAGTACAACTACCAGTATACGGGGAAAAAGTACGTCGAAGTCTGCGGCCATGCCAAGGAGATTTCCCGGTTCATGCAGAAAAGCGGTTTACCCGATACAAATCTCCTGGCGGTGGATTATTTTCTCTGGGATGAAATCCTCCCCCTGACGGAAAAAAATAATATCATCGGGGATGCCGAACTACCGGATATGGAAGCCGTTTCCGGAAAGGAATATAAATCCCTCCATGATGAAATCAAGGAAAAGCTTGTGGTCATCGGCAGGCTCCTGGGGTTTGAAAGCAATTCCGAAATCAAGATTGCTACCGGAGCAAAGGTTGATGCAGTGTGGGAGGCGAAGATTGGCAACATGGGAAAGGCCATTTATGTTTTCGAGGTACAGTCCAAGGGTGCTATTGACAGCCTTATCCTTAACCTGAAAAAGGCCCAGAGCAACCCTGCGGTTCAGGCGGTGGTGGCTGTGGCGGATGAAGTCCAGATAGAAAAAATCAAAGCCGAGAGCAAGGGCGTCATCGATGAAAAGGCCCTGCGGACCTGGGACTTCAAGGATGTGGTGGTGGTCCACGACTCCCTGGTCCGGGCACACGAATCCATCAACACCCTAGCCCTGGTTCCCGATAGTTTTTGTTAATCCCTATCGGCTAGGCTTTCACTTATCTCCCCACCATATCCTCAAGGAGCCGTATGGTCTCAACATTCTTTTTCTCCACGGGGTTCATCAGATCCATGGAAAAATTGTGGTTTACCGGTACCTGGGATTTTTCATCATAACCTTCGCAGTAAATGTAAAAATACGTGAACAGTTCCTCATCCTTAAAGGGATAGCGGTAAAACGCAAAGAACATATTCCGGGCAAACCGGAGCTGCCATTGATTCAGGAATATGAGCTCATAGGGGGAAAGCTCCCGTTTGCTTATGTTATCCATTTGCATGCTCCGGGGGTTGAGAAACACCCCGGTGTCCCAGTCGGATATTCCATAGAAATCAAAAAGTGGTTGTTTGGTGAACCCCGGGAAGGTATTACGCTCCGGAACGAAATATACAGCCCCTTCATTCCGGTAAAATATCCGGGGTATACTCAATGGTAAAACTGTTCTTGTCCAGCCGTTCTAATTTCCAATCCTCCGTTGTTAATGTGTCCCGGGGTTGGCATCCTGTTATATTACTGATGAACGCGTCGTTTCTACGGTTTTCGATAGTAAACCGTACCTTGGCATCTTCCGAAAGGTCCAGCCAGTAGGGAGGGCTATTGTACCGGATAAAATCATCGTCATAGGTAAGGAAGGATGAATAGGTTATGTCTATTTCAACCTCTCTGGCCTCATCAAAATCAACATCAAAATAATACCAGCCGGTATAGAATTGGGAGAATATCATGATCCAATAATCATCCATAGTTTCTTCATTCAGGTCCGCTTTCTGTATAATTTCCCCCGTATCCCGGTACGCGTAGGCTGCTTTTTGGAAGGTATAGTCGACGGGTTTTCCGTTTACCAGTATTACCAGGTCATCCACCTTCTTGTCCTCGGAACCCCCGCCGTGAATCTGTCCCCGGGTTCTCAGGGATAACCCGAAGGTCTTCCGAGTCCCGGCCCTGGTATTCCTGACAATATACGTATAGGCCGCCCGTATCTCCCTGTCCGCTCCGATGGAAAAAGCAATATCCTCGGAGCGTATAAGGCAGGAATCTCCGTTTTCCTCCGCGTCTGGGTACAGGCAGAGCCTGCTTAACTGGGTGTTGTTTTTATATTCCCCAAAACAGGGGAGGGTGATGGTGATAACAATTAACAGCAGTAGTATGTTCTTCATTGGGAGCCTCCCGGTCCTGATATTTCCTCTCCCTACACAAAGTTAGAAAGAATCGTTACACCGATAAAATATATAATAAACGCAATAATCCTGCCCAATACCATGGCAAGCAGTATCAGCACAAGAAAGACTATTGTCCTGACCCGCACCTTCCCGTGTACGGTCTTATCCTTCCCGAACTGGATAAGCACAAGAACCAGAAGCACGACTAAAACCAGATAGTAGAAAAGTATAACCATGTCAAAGCCAATAAACTCAATATTATGCACTATTCAAAACTCCAATCCCGTATGCCGCCCGGTGAGCGCGGGGTACCGCGCCTGTTATTATAAGGGCCGTATCATAAAAAAGGAAATAGGCAGCCCGTAGGCCTGGTCATAGAGCTTCCGGTAAAAGGAAAGCCAGTCCATGCCGGGCAGGGGCACATTGGACATCACCTGCATACGGTGGTCGCTGTTGCCGATGAGGCCCAAATTGAGAAAATAAAAGTTGAGAGTAAGGGCGTTATCGATGAAAAATCATTGAGGACATGGGATTTTGACGATGTTCTGGCGGTCCATGATTCCCTTGTGCGGGCGCATGAATCAATCAATAAACTGGCGCTGGTTCCCGAAAGTCTTTAATTAGGCAGCAAAGGATGGCATGAAAAGTAATTACAGAACTTTCCTTGCTGATAATACGTCAGTTGATTGTATTTTTTAGATATGATTAAGCCGTGGATACCTGACCGGTTTTCCCCTGCTCATCCATAAAAATCCATACAGAAAATAAAGAATAATCCTGTTTCCTTCACCCATTGTATTTTTTCTTGCTTTTTTACTTCCTTGTGAGTATTGTATAAACAATAGGTTAGCTATAACTAACCTTCTGGAAAAAATAATTATTTCTAAATACGGAGGAGACCCCATGTTTATCCAGTACAAACTGCCCTATGAGTATGACGCCCTGGAACCGCATATTGATGAACTGACTATGGAAACCCACTATTCCAAGCATCACGCCGCATACACAAAAAATCTGAACGAAGCCGCCGAAAAGGCAAATGTTTCCGGTTTTGATATTACTGAACTGCTTTCATCTCTGGCGGATATCCCGGATGCCGCCCTGCGTCAAACCATACGCAACAACGGCGGAGGATTTTATAACCATAACCTGTATTTTTCCGTAATGTCGCCGGACGGCGGCGGCGAACCCGGCGGCGCGTTTGGGGCTTTACTGAAAAAAGAATTCGGGAGTTTTTCCGGTTTTCAGGAGCGGCTCAGCGGGCTTGCCATGGGACAGTTCGGTTCAGGATGGGCCTGGCTTTCAGCGGATACAGAGGGCCGCCTTTTCCTTTCCGCCAGCCCTAACCAGGACAACCCGCTCATCGAAGGTAGCGGCAATATACCGGTATTGGGCATCGATGTGTGGGAACACGCCTATTATCTGAAGTATAAAAATCTCAGGGCCGACTACGTAAAAGCTTTTTATAATGTCATCAACTGGAAGGCCGTAGCTGATAACTACGCCAGGGTGACGGAAAAATAATATTTTTTATTGAAGGAGTATCGGAATGAAATTACATGAAAAAATGAACCAGTATCTGGCTAACCAGCAGGTTATGTATATGAAGCTGCACAATCTGCACTGGTATGTTAAAGGACACAGCTTCTTTACCCTCCACGCCAAACTTGAGGAATTGTACGATCAGGCCGCGGATATCATGGATGAGGTTGCCGAGCGCCTGCTTGCCCTCGGGGCCTCTCCGGTGGCCAATTTAAAAGGCGCGCTGGCCATTGCCCGGGTGGAGGAACTGGAGGATAAACCCATTTCTTCTACGGACACCGTACAGAAGCTGATTAAGGACACGGAATTCTGGATCAGGGATACACAGGAAATTGTCTCACTGGCCGATGAGGCCGGCGACGGGGCTACAGCGGACCAGTTTAACGGCTATCTCGCGGAGTACCAGAAGCTGTTATGGATGCTGAAATCCTATATCGCTTCATAAGCCGGAAACTGACCGCAGATCATTTGAAAACCGGCGTTTATTGACGCCGGTTTTCCACCCTCACGCTAATTTTCAGCAGATACTCCTCCGGATTGGACACGGAAATTTCATCGAGCAGAAATTCTTCGAAGGCCTCTCTGGCTGGTTTTAGATTCTGGCGTTTCATAAAGGAAAACAGTTTTTTATACAGTCCCGCTGTGAAGGCGTAATCCGTCCGGGCGTAGCCGATGAGATAGAGTCCTGCAGGCTTAACCCCGTTGGGAGTGTAACGTCCCCGGGGCAGCCGGCAAAAATACCGGGAGGGCCGGTGCCAGTCGCCGCGTTCCAGACTCTTCCGGGAGACCAGAGTTCCCACGGGAAAGCCCATGGGAATTCCGTTCTTTACGCAGGCCCGGTAAAAATCCGGGAGATAGTCCCAGCCCTTTGCCAGATCGTAAGACGCAGACAGCCTGGGCCCCAGAAACAGGGCCTCTTTTTTCTCCCGGACCAGTACCGGTTTTGCCGTGTCCGCGTCCTGCCCTCTTCGGCTAGGGCCAGCCGTACGTCAATAATATCCTGAGTTTTCCGGAGTCCGGCAATCTGCGCCTCCAGTCGGTCCTTCTGGTTTTTAAAGGTTGATTCCAGTTTTTCAGGAGTCCGGGCAGCCAGATATGCCCTGATCTCCTTTAAAGGCATGCCGAGTTCCCTCAGCGCGTTTATCACACTGGCCGTGTCAATCTGCCGGTAAGAATAGTAGCGGTAACCGTTTGCAGGGTCCGTTCTGGCCGGGTGAAGAAGACCTATCTTATCAAAAAACAGGAGAGTGTCCCGGGATATCCCCGAAAGAGCGGCGAATTCGCTTATTTTGAGGTCCTTTTTCAGCATAATTCTCTTTCCTTTCTTGACTATGGAGTTACTCCATAGTTTACACTCCCAGGAATACCCGGTCAATCCGGACAGGGAGAAAATATGACATTGGAAGCGAACAAAAAGACAATTCTGAGCTATGTACTGCCTTCCATCTGCGCCATGATAGTATCCTTTACCTATAATGTGGTGGACGGCATTTTCGTGGGACGCGGCGTGGGAGAATACGCTCTGGGGGCGGTGAATCTGGCGGTCCCGTTTACGGAAATCATGACTGCCCTGGCTTCGATGCTTACTATCGGAGGCGGCACTGTGATGGCAATCCGCAAAGGCCGGGGGAGTACGAAAAGGCTAACGAAGCTTTTATGACCAGCATCTTCCTCCTGTCTCTTGTGGCCGCGGGACTCACAATAATCGGCGCTGTTTTTCCAAGACAGGCGGCCCTGGCCTTCGGCGCTACAGATGTTCTTCTGGAAGATACCGCCGTGTATATCCGCTGGTATTTCCTTTTTGCCATTTTCTTTACCATCTCCATTCTGGGCTGTACTTTTGTGAGGAATGACGGCAGTCCGGGGCTTGCATTCTGGGGCATGGTCAGCGGCGCTGTCGCCAATATTTTCCTGGACTGGCTTTTTATCTTTCCCTTTGGAATGGGCATCAAGGGAGCCGCCATCGCATCCGGTCTGGGGCAGATAATTTCCTGCCTGGTCCTGTCGATTCACTTTATCAGAAAAAAGGGGATACTGCGGTTCAGGCTCATCCGGCCGGGCCAGGACCTCTGCCGCAAAGTAGCTGTACGGGGACTTCCGGAATTCGTGGTACAGCTCAGCCAGCCGATAACCATTTTCTGCTATAACCAGGTAATTCTGAAGCTCTCCGGAGAATCGGGTCTCGCGGCTTTCTCAGCCATTTCCTATCTTATCACCATTATGATGGGACTGTTTTTTGGAATTTCCCAGGGCCTCCAGCCCCTGATCGGAAACAGCTACGGCGCGGGGAACCGCTCCCATGTGGCGTACTTTTTCCGTTCCGGACTCAAAATCAACCTGACCTGTTCAACCCTTTTGTACCTGGTTTACTTTTTTCTGGGGGACAAGGCCCTGTCGCTCTTTCTGGATAATCCCGTCCTGGTTCAAAGCGCCCATAGTTCCCTGAAAGTTTACGGCTTGGCTTTTATCATTGCTTCGGTGAGTATCATCTATATGACTTACTTTCTCTCCACCAAACGGACCGCCCAGGCCCTGATAATTTCCGTGTCCCGGGGTTTTGTTTTCAATTCAATCTTAATCTTTACTCTGCCGGTAATCTTCGGCGCCGGATGGCTCTGGTATCCGCTTATTATCTCTGAAGCCCTGACCATGCTCATTGCCGTGGGACTCAAGCAGTATTACACTGCCGCCGGAAGGAGTTTAGTGACAGTCAAATAGGGGCTTCCTTTGTTATGCCGGAAGAGGTATAGTACAGATGGTTCGCGGAAATGACACGGACCGGAATATACTGGAAGGGAAAACGGATTTGCCGAAAGATGAGTAAATTTACCCTTGACGATTACTTTGCCTCCAGCCCCGGCCTGTCCGTAGAAGCCATGGAAACCCTGGCCGACTATGCCGGTATAGGCCTTTTAAACTGGCATATTCCTTCCGGGAAGATCAGTCTGAACCGGAATATCACACTCCTTGCCGGCTATGAACCGGGAGACCTGCCCCATACGGGCAATACCCGCGAAATGCTTACCTATGAGCCGGACCGGGCCATGGTGTCGGAAAGCATCCGCGCTGTGTTAGCCGGAGAAAAAGACCGCTACAGGATTGAATACCGGATGCGGCGGGCTGACGGGAGTCTGGTCTGGGTATCGGAAACAGGCATAGTCTATGAGCGGGACAAAAGCGGAAAGCCGGTCCGGCTGGCCGGCTTGTCCGTGGAGCTTACCCGGCTCAAATGGGCCGAGGAAAAGGCCCGGGACATGGAGCTTGAAGTCAAGCGTCTGTCGGCCGGGACCGGTGACGCCGGTCTGGCCGAGCAGAACCGGATGCTCCGGGCCGCCAATGCGGCCTCCGCAACAATCATAGGCGGTTTTCACCAGGACTACGAAACCGTGGTCCGCCAGTCTTTGCAGATTCTCGCCGAGAGTATCCAGACCCAGAGGGCCTATATTTTCCGGAATATTACCGTGGACGGACGGCTCTGCTGTTATCCTCGGACCGAGTGGTATCTCGATCACCCGTCGGGCCGGGCGCAGGGTCCGGAATACGCCATGGTCTACGATGAGTTTTTGCCCAACTGGCGGGAAATCACCAATAAATATGCCAGTATGCGGCTTTCCATGGAAAATCCTGACAGGGAACTGGTAAACCTGCCCCATACGGAAGACGTCAAATCTATCATGCTGATTCCTCTTTTTCTGCAGGGAGAGTTCTGGGGGTTTATCGGTTTTGACGATACCCTGACCGGCCGGGAATTTACCCGGGACGAGGCGGACATCATGCGGGCCGGCGCTATGGTAGTGGCGTCGTCTCTGACCCGCAACGAAACCTTTTCCAAGCTGAATGAGGCCCGGGAAGAGGCCATGGCCAGTACTAAGGCCAAGGGGGAATTCCTCTCCCGGATGAGCCATGAAATACGGACTCCCATGAACGCAATTATCGGCATGGCGGCCATTGCCCGGAAAACCACGGATCCCGAGAAGATACAGTACTGTCTGGAGAAGGTTGACGCTTCGTCACGCCAATTGCTGGGCATTATCAACGATGTGCTGGACATGTCGAAAATCGATTCCGGTAAATTCGAAATTACCCTCCATCCCTTTGATTTTGAACAAATGATGCAGGATGTTTTCAATGTTATCCAGGTCAGGCTGGAGGAAAAGAAACAGACCATTCATTACGATTTCACCACAGTGTTCAAGAATAAAATCATCAGCGATGAACTCCGGCTCTCCCAGGTGCTGATCAATTTATTGAATAACGCCGTTAAATTCACGCCGGAGCGGGGAGATATTACTCTGATGGTGCGGGAACAGCCCGGCGAAACCGGGGGAAGCCTTCTCCATGTGGAAGTCATTGACAATGGTATAGGCATATCCCATGAACAGCAGGAACGGCTCTTCCAGTCTTTTGAACAGGCTGACGGCAGTATTACCCGCCGGTACGGAGGTACCGGGCTGGGCCTGGCTATCTGCAAAAAGATCATCAACCTTATGGACGGCGATATCTGGGTGGAAAGCGAAGAAGGCAAGGGTTCCCGGTTTATCTTCGAGTTTCCCGTTTCCTGGGGCGATCCCATTCCCGCCGCCAGTATTCTCCGGAAAGCCGCGCCGACTTCCAGGATTCTGGTAGTTGACGACGCCGAAGATGTCAGGATGTATTTTAAAAATATTCTGGACACTTTTTCCCTTTCCTGTGACGCGGCTGACTCCGGAGAAGAAGCCCTGGCCCTGGTCAGGCAGAGCCTCCGGGACAAAAAGCCCTACAGCATGGTGTTTATCGACTGGAATATGCCCGGCATGAACGGCGGGGATACGGCCATGGAATTGAGGCATCTTCTGGGAGAAGACCTTCTGGTAGTGATGATTTCCGTCTCCGACTGGACCGATATAGAGCAGAGCGCCAAAAATTACGGCATTACCCACTTCCTGCCCAAGCCGGTTCTTCCGAGTACTCTGTATAATACCATCGTGGAACTTGCCGATGACACCCTGATTCAGGAAGGCCGCCAGACCACGGATACTCCGGACTGGAAGGGCAGAACAATCCTGCTTGCCGAGGATATCGCGATTAATCAGGAAATAGTCATCGCCTTACTGGAGGGGACAGGCGCTTCAGTTATCTGCGCGGATAACGGGGAGATCGCTCTGGACCTCTTCCGGGAAGATCCCGAAAGATACGATCTCATTCTCATGGACATGCAGATGCCTGTCATGGACGGTATCTGCGCCGCGGAACAAATACGTTCCCTTGACGATCCGGCAGCAAAAACCGTTCCCATTGTGGCTATGACCGCCAATGCGTTTAAAGAAGATGAACAGCGCTGTTTCGACGCGGGCATGAACGGCCACCTGGCAAAGCCTCTGGAGATTGACAGCTTTTTCCGTGTTCTTGACAAGTATCTGCGTTAAAGAGTATCAGCCCCGTTATGGTTCGTTCCGTTTGCCGGCATAGTAGTTTATTATAAACAATATAACCACAGGAACCGCATTAATCGCCAGAGTAAGCCAGGAAGCAAATACAGAGCCTGTCAGATAATTATATACAGTAGGAGCCGCGGCAAGAACTAAATAGAAGCAGAGAGGCAGAATAATATTTTTTTGACGGAACTCTGTTTCCCTGTACCATTTACAGACAAAGAAGACAGCAATGATGGCGGCAAACATTACGATAAATGCTCCGGCATCGGTCATTCCTGCCATCACATCCGCTTTAAGAATAAGGGCGGTAACAACTCCGGAAAGGGAAAACATGACTCCCGCTAAAACAGCGGAAAGCAAGGGAATTTTGTTCTTTTCAAAAAAAGGCATACCTTTGAGTTTAATGGGATTGGCGACAAGACAGGAAAAAAGCAGGGTTTGGACCAGTATTTCGGGCGCGCCTTTTATATGAATTTCCAGAGGAAGCTGCGTATAGACAATTCCCTCGATAGAGGAAAATCCCGGCCCCGGCGTATTGATTATCCCAATTACGACGATTATTGCCCACAGCTTTAGCCAGCCGCGCTTCGTTTCTATCACGCTTTCTTTGAGCCGCAGCAGGACCAGGCCGAAAAGGAGTCCTCGTACAATCTGGATTACAGGACCTATTAAGCTGGAAATACTGTCAAAAGGCCTCATGAAGTATTCTGCGTTCCCAAGCTGAAACAGTTCTTTATAATTGAATACGAGTGAAAAAACCATTCCGCAAAGAATGTAGGTTACAATATGGATTACTGTTACCCGTAAAACAAATTTGAAATTCTCTTTCATTGCTTTTCTCCCGTTCTTATTATATTACTTCTTCCTCTGCCGGAACTATGTTTTACCGGCAGTTATCCGCCGAAAATAGGCAGGGACCCCAGGAAATCACTGAGATTCAGGGCGTCCCAGGGAAGGTGCTCGGCGATGGACAGCCCCACCACATCCGTTTTATCCGAAATATCCTGAATGAGCCGGGCTATCTGCGGCAGGGTCATCTTTCCGCTGGGCGCGTCTATGGCTTCTCCACCGGGTTGGGAAAACAGCAAAGAGCGGAACAGAGCGGGATCAAGCACATCCAGATCAAGGTGGCTAGCAAGCTGCCGGATATTCCGGTCCCTGATCCATTCGAGTACCGGCTCACTGTTTTTGGCCAGGGCTTCGGCCGTGGCGTTGGGGAGTTTCAGCCTGTTTATAATGTCCGCTTCCGCCGGAGACGGTTCCTGCAGTCCGGCGTACAGCACCAGTTCAGGTTTCAGGGGGACCGCAACCTTCGCGGAAAAGAGAGGGTCTCCTTCACCGAGGAGGTTTCCCAGGACCATAGCATGTTCATGTTTGTGCATCTTTGGGGTGGACACATCGGGATGGGCGTCGATCCAGAGAACGCCCAGATTTCCCCCGTACCGTTCATTGAGATAGGCAAAGGGGGCCTGGGACACCAGGCAGTCCCCTCCGAACATGATGATTCTTTTGGGGCTGAAGGCGTCAATGATGTTCCGGGCAGACTCAAGCTGCCTCAGCAGAACGGAGCGGGCGACGACGCCTTCTTCATCGGAAAGAGCTGTCCCGTCAGAGGGTTGTACCGGTACTTCAATCTGGGGCGTGTCTCCTGCGGGAGGGGCCAGCCAGGCCAGCAGTTTCGCGCCGAAATAATAGGGAGGATTGTTTCCTCCCTGCCACTGGGGCATCGCCAGGCGTAAGGTTTCCGATATCTTTTTCCTCGCTATATTAGACTTGTTATAATTTACAATGATGACGCCGCTGAAACAAGTACGTGTATCATAAATTGGCGCCGTCCCCAATTTATGTCCGGCCTGGAACAGAGAAGATAATCCGGAAATATCAGGCTGTATGAAATTCCGGCTGGAAAATGAGTATATTGTTTAAATGAATAAAGACATTGTAAAAGAACAGAAAAAAACAATTGTAACCATGGTAGTTGCCTACACTGTTATGGCCGGTTTCGTTGCGTGGAGGTTCTTTCCGCCCTCAGAATTATTCTGCCCGATTTTTCAGTCCCTGTTTATCTAACCATGTATCTGTTATTCTGTATGACTTTGCCGGCGGGTTTTTTGCTGCCCCGTTCAAAGGGGGCTAAACTGCTCATGATCTTCGGGAGTTACTGGGTCAGCTTCCAGATAACATTTTTCTTTGCCTGCCTTGTAGAATGGCCCGCGAATATTCTTTTGGTATGGCTGCTGAAAATACTAAGACCGGAACAATTCGCTTTTCTTTCGCTGATCCTGTTCGGAATAACCGCGCTGCTGACTGTATACGGTATTATCCATACGCGGAATATTCGTATTACCCGGTATACCTGTGAAGTATCCAAGCCTGCTTTTCGCGGTCAATGGATGCGTATTGCCCAGCTCAGTGATATGCATTTGGGAAGTATCAACGATCTGAAGGCTGTACGGAAAATTGTACGGAAAACAAATGCCCTGCGTCCCGATCTGATCTGCATCACCGGCGATACGTTTACCGAAAATGTCCGGGAAGTGTTCGAGCTGGATGACATTGCGCTGGAATTCCGGAACCTGCAAAGCCGGTATGGTGTTTTCGCCTGTCTGGGTAATCACGATTCGGGGGTTGAACTTCCTGATATGCTGTCCTTCTTTGAAAAGGCGAATATTCATCTTCTGGAGGACCAGGCTGTCCAGCAGGACGGGGTTGTCCTGCTGGGACGTTCCGACATGACGCCCGGCGAAAATTTCCGGCATATCCGAAAAAGCATTCCCCAGTGTCTGGAACCCGAGGACAAGGATCATCTGATTATTGTGCTGGACCACCAGCCCGGCGATATCGAATCTTCAAGGGACGCCGGAGTGGACCTTTTGCTGAGCGGGCATACCCATGGCGGCCAGTTTTATCCTCTTAACCGGATTATCCGCCGGTTTTTCCCTCACTATCAGGGATGCAGGCAATACGGGAATATGTACGCTATTGTCAGCGCAGGCACATGCACGCCGATTCCCTATGTCCGCGTCGGAAGCAAGTCTGAAATAGTCGAGATTCTGATTCTCGGCGATAGATAATTTAATCAGCCGATATGGGGCGCCGCCTTGGGCCTCTCAATATTCCATAAACTCAAGCTGTCCGGTTTTATGCGAGGGCCCTGTCCGGTCAAAAATCTCCGCGCCCGGCGGAGGCTCTCCCGCAAGCATTCGCGCTCCGGGCCGGTGAGCCGCCAGGTTTTGCTCAAGCCGCTTTCGGCTGGCTATAGCGTAGCAATAGGTACAGCCGTGGGCGCAGGTGTCATACATGCCGATATCTATGCTTTGTACGCAGCGGCATACCGCGGGCTGTCCGGGGTCTTTTTTTACGTCGATTGAATAACCGCAGATTTCCTCGATTTTTGCCCGGTCAATACAGGCGCTGAAACTGATGTCCAAATCCCGGAGGTCCCATACATCGGTGCAGTTATAAATGGGTACTTCATGTTCTTTGGCTATTGCTGCCATTCCGGCTGCCAGCTCCCGGATGACTGCAATATCCAGTTCCCGTATATGGGGCAGATGGCGGTAGGGTTTTATAAAGTTGATGATGCACCGTTCGGTGGCCCCCCTCAGCTTCCGGCACATTTCACCGAAGGTATCAAGCTGCCATTGCACCGTATATGTACTGTCTACCAGAACGGGGTCAAACCGCCAGTCCACCCTCTTGGGTCCGATCCGTTCGCTGAGGCGTAAAAAAGTTTCTATGACTTCCTGTTTCGGCGGAAGATTCCTCTCAATATCATTTCCGTAGCCCGTGACCGTAAAAGAAAAATAATATCGGAATCCCAGGCTGTCAATGTGGTCCAGCTTGTCCAGCATGGGCGCGGGATTTTTTGTCCAGAACATGATGCAGTCTGTATTGTCCGGAGAAAGACCTGCCCGCCCCAGACGTTCCGGGTTCCGCGGGTAGGGCACCAGGACTTCTCCAGCTTTAAGGCGGGCGAGCATCCATTCGGAATAAAACGCCGGGATATCAGTTCTCCGGCTGGCGCTGATAATCATGGAGAATCCCTCCGCTCGGGTAAAGGCGGCAGTTCCGGCAAGAGGTCCCGCAGTTCATCCACCATCATGGCTATAGTCGTCCCGGATAGTTTATTTTTCAAGGCATCCACAGCGTCATCCAGATGGGTTTTCAGGAGCCCGTAAATATTACCGCCTACGGGGCAATGGTCCGACGGGTTCTGATGAATTGGAAACAGGTCCTCCGTATTCATAGGCTCTACCGCAATGAAAATATCCCAAAGTGTTATGCTGTCCGGGCTGCGGGCCAGCCGGGCGCCGCCGGGACCGGGAGAAACGAGAATCATGTCCGCCTGCTTCAAGGCAGTGAATATATTCCGGATAGTCACCGCGTTTACTCCGGTGCTTTCCGCGATGATATCACTGTTGATTTTCCGCATATCCGACAGAGCGGCTATGATTATCATGGTATGGACCGCTACCGGAAATTTCGTACTGACCCGCATTTCAATTACTCCCGTGAAAACCTTACCATAAATATGAGCATAAATCAATTCGTAACTGTTGACATTACAGACTTGAAGGTGTAGTTTGTAGCTAGCCTGATTACAGACTTTAAGAAAGTGGCTGCGGCAAATGCTATCTGCCGCTTCTCCGGAAGAAAGGATTTTCGGGCTTACAGCTTTTGTATGTTAAGGAGAGGTTAGTATGAATGTGAAGGTTATGTATCATTCGTCTACAGGCAATACGGAAAAACTTGCCCGGACCATTGCGGAAGCCCTGAACACAACGGCGGAGGCCATAACAAAGGACCCGGCGCCGCTTTCCGGTTCAGTGGACCTCCTCTTTATCGGGGACGGGGTGTATGCCGGTAAGCCCAATAAAAGAACAGAGGCGTTTATTAAACAGCTGGACCCCGCAAATGTAAAAAATGTGGCCGTATTTGCTACCTACGGCGGTCAGAAGAAAATAGGGCAGGATATACAACAGCTGCTGCGGGATAGAGGGTTTAAAGTTCTCGGAGAACCCTTTGTCTGCAAGGGCCAGGCCTGGTTCTTCATGAACCGCAAACATCCTGATGAAACTGATTTGAGCGGGGCTGCCGAGTATGCCAAGCAAATTGCCGCTCAAGTAAATGCTTAAAAAAGGCGGTACGGCTCGTAAGCAGTCCGTACCGGTTCCGCTTCATCAGCATTAGGACTGTTTGTCCGAAGCCCGTCCTACGGTAATCTCCAGATTTTCCAGGGCCGCATAGGCCCCAGCTGCCGCGGCGCGCACTGCTTCGACATTGGCCCCTTTTTCTGAGAGATCATTTATTACCTCTGCCGCAGCGGAGGCGTAATCTCTTTTGTGCTTTTTGTTCAGCTCTGTCCAGTTGATCCCGGCAAACAGTTTTACAACAACGCTGTCACAGGGCAGCCGCCCCTGGAGCATCAGCACGGCGATGACCGGATATCCCGGATAACCCTGCCAGTAGGTGGCGCTGTCGCTGGACCGGTACAGATCTCCTTCCCACTGAACCGTATACGTTTTTGCGCCGTTAGAGGAACGGACAGCAGCGCTGGTTTCTTCCATCTTAACCCGTCCGTCCGCAAGGGCGCTGAAGGCTTCATATATCTTTTCCACCGGAGGCATCTTTTTCATTCCGGTCCTCCACACAGCAATAATTTTCAGAAATTCTGGCTTATACAGCAAACCTTCTGTTAAGATGATTTGTTCAATAATATAATCAATTTTATTGACTATATTATTAGTTAGCATAATTACTATAATTTGCGCATACAGGTTTGTCAAATGCTGATACAAAAAAGAAGACATTCACTATTTCTCTATAGTATCTGATAAAAAACATACAGGATTGTTTTATTATAGATGCGATTTTTTTGAAAAAGATAGAAAAATTACGCAGCATGATTCATAATAAGGGAGATAACACTGCACTGCCGAAATCGAACTGGCGCATTGTCCCGTTTTAAGACCAAATAACAAAAAATTATCTTGCTTTTTGTCCACGTAATTATTTTATTAAATATATCAGTTAAGTAATTATGGAAAATGCGGTTCTGATGTTTGGTCTGTATAGCGCGGACGCGGCCCTGCCAAAGCATTCACAGCCAGAGGATTAAGAAATGGTTAGAAAACCACTGCCGGTATTCGGTTTTATCCTGTTCGCGCTTTTTGCTGTCCCGGCGGCGGCCCAGATTACCATTGAGGAATGCCGGGAGCAGGCCCGGCTGAATTATCCTCTTGTAAAAAAACTGGATCTTATCGCGAAAGCATCCGACTATACCGTATCCAATGCAAACAGGCGGTATCTTCCCGTGGTTACCGTATCCGGGCGTGCAACCTACCAGTCCGAGGTAACGGAATTTTCCACATATCTTCCGGGCTTCGAATCGCTCAGCAAGGATCAGTATCTGGTTACGGTGGACGTCGCGCAGGTACTCTGGGACGGCGGACGCGTCAGAGCCCAGAAAAAACAATCCAGGGCAAACGAAGAAATAGATATTCTTCAGCTTGAAGTTGAACTGTACAAACTGAATGACCGGGTGGATCAGCTTTTTTTCGGAATCCTTTTACTGGACGGACAGCTCAGGCAAAATGAACTGTATGCAGCGGAGCTTGAAAACAGCTATAAAACCATAACCGCCCATGTGGAAAACGGGATCGCGGGCAGCGCCGATCTGGATTCGGTCAGGCTGGAACAGATTAAATCTTTCCAGGACAGGATACAGCTGCTGTCCTCCCGTGAAGCCTATGTCCTTATGCTGGAAACCATGACCGGCCTTGACCTCGGCGCCGGTCTTGTAACTCCCATGGTGGATATTCCCATTGCCTTTGAAATCAACAGGCCGGAACTGAAACTCTTTGACGCCCAGGTCGCCCTGTATGAATCGCAGAAGAGTTCTATTCTGGCGGACAATATGCCGGAAATCAGCCTTTTTTTCTCGGGCAACTACGGAAAACCCGGTCTGGATATGCTGAACAATGACTTTCATCCCTATTTCCAGGGCGGTTTAAAGCTGTCATGGACTTTCAGCAATCTGTATACAATCGGCAACAGCAAAAGATTAATAGAAGTAAACAGGCAGTCTGTCGAGACGGACAGGGAAACATTCCTGCTTAATACAAATCTTGACATAAAACAGCAGTTTTCCAATCTTGAACGGCTGATGGAAACCATGAAATATGATGATGAAATCATAGCTCTCAGGCGGAATGTGAGAAAGTCGGCGGAAGCAAAGGTTGCCGGAGGAATCATGACAGTTGCCGACTATATGCGGGAAGTTATCGAGGAAAACCTCGCGTACCAGAATAAGATGCTTCATGAAATTGAATTTCTGGAAGCGGTATATAAGTTTAGAAACACGGTTAATAATTGACCATCGGCGGACCAATGAAAACAAAGCTACTAAATATTATAGTACTGGCACTGCTTTTCACATCCTGCGGCGGCAAGAAAAACGGCCCTGACGCCTCGGGGGTGTTCGAAGCCGCGGAAGTGATTGTGTCCGCGCAGGCGAACGGGCAGCTTGTCTCTTTTACGCTTGAGGAGGGGACAGAGCTTGAAGCCGGGGCCGTTGTCGGGCAGATCGACAAAACCCAGCAGGAACTGTCAAAAGCCCAGCTGGAAGCCAGCATAAAAACCTCCGAAAGCCGCAAGGTCGACGTGGCCGTTCAGCTTGCGCCGCTCCAGCAGGATATCGCCACCCAGAAAAAAGAACTTGAACGGTACCAGAACCTTCTGAAATCCGACGCGGCAACGACCAAACAGGTGGACGATATACGTTCCCAACTTGTGTCCCTGGAAAAACAGCTGGACGCGCAGAGAACCACCCTGACCGGTAACAACGCGGCTACCCAGAACGAAATCGCTTCCCTGGAGATTCAGGTCGCGCAGATTGAAGATCAGATAAACAAAAGTACCATAACAGCGCCACTGAGCGGTACCGTACTGGCCAAGTATGCCCAGGAAGGAGAGTACGTTCAGTCAGGAAAAGCCCTGTTCAGGATTGCCGACCTGCGCCGCATGACCCTCAGGGCGTATATCACCTCTGACCAGCTTACCAAACTCAAACTGGGGCAAAAGGTCACCGTATCCGCCGATTTCGGAGAAAAGGACATGCGGGAATATACAGGCACACTGACCTGGATATCGGACAAGGCCGAATTCACGCCCAAGACTATTCCCACCAGGAATGAACGGGCAAATCTCGTGTATGCCATAAAGATCGCGGTCGACAACGACGGTTACCTGAAAAAAGGGATGTACGGAGAAGTTACGTTTACGGGACTATAACAGAGGAGCCTTATGGTACGGGTCAGCAATATAAGCAAGTCCTTCGGTGCTGTGAAAGCCCTTGACAATATAAGTTTCAATGTGAAGAAAGGGGAACTGTATGGAATTACCGGTCCTGACGGCGCCGGTAAGACAACTCTTTTCCGTATCCTCTCAACCCTGACCCTGGCGGACAAAGGCGGCGCGGAAGTGGACGGCCTTGATCTGGTTAAGGATTATATGAAAATCAGGAACCGTATCGGCTATATGCCGGGGCGGTTCTCTCTGTATACGGATCTCACGGTTGAGGAAAACCTCACCTTTTTCGCTACGGTTTTCAACACTACCGTGGAGGAAAATTACGATCTCATAAAGGATATTTACCACCATATCGAACCCTTCAAAAAAAGGAGGGCGGGAAAACTGTCCGGCGGTATGAAACAGAAACTGGCCCTGAGCTGCGCCCTGATCCATAAACCTGTTGTTCTGTTTCTGGATGAACCCACCACGGGAGTCGATCCGGTTTCCCGTACCGAGTTCTGGGACATGCTGAATAATCTGAAGGAACAGGGTATAACGATTATCGTTTCAACCCCCTATATGGATGAGGCCGCCCGGTGTGACCGGGTGGCCCTTATCAAAAACGGCGTCTTCCTTAAGGAAGATACACCCGCAAACATTGTGAACAGTTTTAATCAGACTCTCTGGGCAATAAAAAGCGACCACATGCGCCGGCTTCTGGCGGATGTCAGGCAGTATGCCTTTACCAAAGGGGCGTTCGCTTTCGGGGAAGAACTGCACGCCGTTATGAATGACGGGGCTGACATGGGTGACCTTCGTGACAGGCTGGCTGCCTCCGGTCATGGACAGGTTTCCGTGCGGGATATCGAACCTACTATTGAGGACTGTTTTATATGGGCCCGGTAATTGTAACGGAAAACCTGACAAAGATATTCGGCGACTTTACGGCAGTGGACAATATTTCGTTCACCGTGAACGAAGGGGAAATATTCGGTTTTCTCGGAGCAAACGGCGCGGGAAAAACCACCGCCATGCGGATGCTCTGCGGTATCTCCAAACCTACCTCCGGGGCAGGGACTGTCGCGGGCTATGATATTTCCCGGCATCCCGAGAAAGTGAAAAAGAATATCGGGTATATGAGCCAGAAATTCTCCCTCTATAGCAATCTGAACATCCGGGAAAATATCAGACTTTTCGCGGGGATCTATGGAATGAAAAGCAGGGATATCTCGGTAAAAACAGAGGAAATGCTGACCCGGCTTGATCTGATGCATGAGCGGGACACTCTTGTGAAAAACCTTCCCGCGGGCTGGAAACAGAGATTGGCCTTTTCCGTGGCGATTTTTCACACTCCGCGGATTGTTTTTCTGGATGAACCTACCGGCGGTGTTGACCCCGCCGCCCGCCGCCAGTTCTGGGAAATGATTTACGAAGCCGCCGAAAACGGGATAACCGTCTTTGTAACGACCCATTATATGGACGAAGCGGAATACTGCGACCGTGTATCAATTATGGTGGACGGCAGAATCGCGGCCATGGATTCTCCGGAAAAACTTAAAACCCTGTACGGTGCCGCAAGTATGGATGAGGTATTCAGACAGCTCGCCCGGAAAGCGACCCGGAAGGAAGATCAGCCATGAAACAGCAGCTGCGGGCGTTTATAAAAAAAGAATTTCTGCATATATTACGGGACGCGCGTACCGCAATGATTCTTCTTATCATGCCAGTTTCGCAGATTATCCTGTTCGGCTTTGCCATATCCACGGAAGTAAAGAATTCGCGGGTGGCCGTATATGACCCGTCCCGGGACACTGTTACCGAACATATTGCCAACAGGATGAATGCCAGCGGCTATTTTGAAATCAGCAGTTATCTCCGGCACCCCGATGAAATCAACGATATTTTCAAGCATGAAGCGGTAAATCTGGTGATGGTGTTCAGCGAGAATTTCAGTGACAATCTCCTGAACGGAGAGTCCTCCATACAGCTCATTGCCGACGGTACCGATCCCAACCAGGCTACTACGGTAATCAGTTACGCCTCCGGGGTCATCTCGTCCTATCAGCAGGAACTGATGGAAGGCTACAACATTCCCATAATGATAAACACGGAATCGAAAATGCTGTACAACCCCCAGCTCAAAAGTTCCTATAGTTTTGTACCCGGAGTCATGGGACTCATCATGATACTGATATGCGCCATGATGACATCCATCTCCATTGTGCGGGAAAAGGAAACCGGCACCATGGAATTGCTGCTGGTTTCCCCGATAAAACCCCTGTATATCATTATCGCGAAGCTGACTCCCTATTTTGTAATATCCATTGTCAACCTGACCACAATTCTGCTTCTGTCTGTCTTTGTGCTCAAAGTTCCCGTAGAGGGAAACCTGTTTGTCCTGATAGGGATTTCGCTGATATATATTGTTCTGTCTCTGGCCGTCGGACTGCTCATATCGACCCTCACCAATTCCCAGGCCGCGGCAATGATTATTTCCGCGGTGGTCCTGATGGCGCCGGTGATGATGCTCTCGGGCATGATGTTTCCCGTGGAGAATCTGCCCGTGGTGCTGCGCGTACTCTCCTATATTATACCGGCGTCGTGGTATCTCAACGCGGTTAAAAAGGTTATGATTGAAGGTCTGGGCCTTGGCGCGGTATTGCTGGAATTTTCGGTTCTGATCGGAATGGCCGCGGTGTTTCTCACCATAAGCCTGAAAAAATTCAAGACAAGACTGGGATAAGCCATGCTTAAGTTTTTGCTGGAAAAAGAATTTAAGGTACTTCTCCGCGACCGCCTGATGATCGGTCTCGTTATCGGTATGCCGATCCTGATGATGGTCATATTCCCCTGGGTCGCGACTCAGGAAATTAAAAATATAAAAATCAGTATTGTTGATAATGACCGGAGCAGTTATTCGGAGCGGCTGACGCAGAAAATTATTTCAGGCGGATACTTTGTTTCAGCCGGTTTCCCCGGCTCCTATGAACATGCCCTCAGGACAATTGAAAAGGGGCAGGCCGATATGATCCTGGAGATCAGGCCTGAATTTGAAAAAGACCTCATCCGTGAAGGCGCGTCCGCGGTTATGGTTTCGGCCAATGCCGTGAATACTTCCAAGGGTGTTCTGGGGATAAACTACCTGATGGAGATCCTGAATGATTTCGCGGATGAATTGCGTTCCGAACTCCAGCCGGTTGTGCGGGGAAGCGCGCCGCAGATACGGATAACTTCTCAGAACAGGTTTAATCCCCAGCTTAACTACAAAATGTACATGATCCCTGCCATTATGGTAATGCTTCTTACAATATTAAACTGCTTTCTGCCTGCCCTGAGTATCGTTGGGGAAAAGGAAGCCGGAACCATGGAACAGCTCAATGTCTCGCCGGTGAATAAATTTATTTTTATTCTGTCCAAGCTCACCCCGTACTGGATTATCGGGATAATCGCCCTGAGTCTCTCTATAGGAGTCGCCGTTTTAATGTACGGGATTACCCCCGTGGGAAATCTTTTCACCATCTATTTTTCCGCGATGATTTATATCATTGTCTGCTCCGGTCTGGGACTCGTTATTTCAAATTATTCAAACACCATGCAGCAGGCGATGTTTGTAATGTTTTTCTTTGTTATGATCCTCATTCTCATGAGCGGGCTTTTTACGCCTGTGGCCAGCATGCCGGAATGGGGGCAGATTATCGCTGCCTTTAATCCGCTTAAATACTTTATCCAGATTATGCGTCAGGTCTATCTGAAGGGAAGCGGCATTTCTGATCTGAGTTCCCAGCTTATTCCTCTGAGTGTCTTTGCTGCAGTGTTCAGTCTCTGGGCCGTGCTGAGCTACAGAAAGAATAGCTGAAATCCAAAGTCTGATATATAATAGGAAACAGCAAAGACTCTTACCAATAAACGGAAGCGGAGGACTGAATTATGAAACTGGTATCCTGGAATGTAAACGGACTGCGGGCGGCCCTGAACAGGGGCTTTATAGACGCGGTGAACGGACTCAATGCGGACATCATCTGCCTGCAGGAAACAAAGATGGAACAGGGGCAGGCGGTCATTGATCTTGTGGGGTACCATGAGTACTGGAACAGCGCCGACAAAAAGGGCTATTCCGGCACGGCGGTATTTTCCCGTTCCGGGCCGGTCAGAGTACAGTATGATATGGGCCTGCCGGAACACGATACCGAGGGCCGGATTATTCAGGCGGAATACGAAGACTTCATTCTGGTCAACGTATATACTCCCAATTCCAAGCGGGGACTGCTCCGGCTTCCGTACCGTATGGAATGGGAGGATGCTTTCCGGAACTATCTCGTGAAACTCGACAAACAAAAGCCGGTGGTTATCTGCGGTGACCTGAATGTGGCCCATGAGGAAATCGACATCAAAAATGTTGCGTCCAACCGGAAGAACGCGGGTTTCACCGATGAGGAGCGGGCCAGGATGACCGAGCTCCTTTCCGCCGGTTTCTCCGATACTTTCAGAACCCTTCATCCCGATACCGTGGCCTATTCCTGGTGGAGTTACATGGGAAACGCGCGCGCCAACAATGTAGGGTGGCGCCTGGATTATTTCCTGGTTTCCAACCGGCTGATGCCCAAAGTAAAGGCCGCCGAGATTTACAATACGGTTGAGGGAAGTGATCATTGTCCCGTGGGTCTTGTGCTGGATGTGTAACACAGGCATGTTCGACATGGATGAACAGTTTTATGAGCGGGTCTATGCCCGGGTAGCGGAGATTCCTTCAGGCAGGGTGTGTACTTACGGGAAAATCGCGGAACTGGCCGGATATGCCGGGGCGTCCCGGGAAGTGGGAATCGCAATGAGCCGGGTGCAAAACGGGATGAATCTTCCCTGCCACCGGGTAGTGAACAGGAAAGGTACTCTTGCTCCTGACTACGCCTTCGGCGGCCGGGAACAGCAGAGGGTTCTGCTGGAACAGGAAGGCGTGGGCTTTCTGCAGGACGGCAGCATCGACATGAAAAAGTACCAGTGGCCCGATGAACAGCCGCCGGGCGGACAGCTGGCCTTTGATATGTAGGGGGAGGGGAATGCAGCCTCCCAGCATCAGTGCCGGCCCGGTGTCCGGAGGTTACATTTGCATTCGATGTAGTGAGCTTCGGAAGGCGGATACCCCTTAAAACTGTTTTCCATCTTTGACAATATTGAATAAGTATTTTATCCGCACATCGTATCACGAAAGCGTTTTTTCAGAATTTTTCACCAAAAAAACATTTTCCTCTTGACAGTGTAACATTGTTATGTTACGTTAGTATCAGAAAGAATGAGTAACATAGCAATATTGCATTAAACGGGAGGCCGCATGGAAGAAAACCTGATATCCAAAAAAGAACTGCTGGCGCTGACAGGGATATCCTATGGAGCCCTGTACCGCTGGAAACGGAAGCAGCTGATTCCCGAAGACTGGTTTATAAAAAAATCGACCTTTACGGGGCCGGAAACATTTTTCCCCAGGGAAAAAATACTGGAACGGATCGCCAAAATTCAGGAGATGAAGGAAAAACTTTCCCTGGACGATCTGGCCCAAACCTTTTCCGGGGCGCCTCTGGAAATACAGACTACTCCGGAAGAATTAATCCGGGAGGGGTTTATTTCAAAGGCGGTAACGGGACTCAGCCAATTCGTTCCCGGGCAGGTTCTGGATTTTTACGGGGTCCTATACCTGGGAATCTGCGACCGGCTACTCAGGGATGGAACCCTGAACCTTTCAGAAACCGGCGAAATCCTGGAACAGCTCCTGTCGGATTTCAAAAGTTTTGAACCGGCGCCTGTATTATCGGTGTACCGGAAAATGGGGGTCACCTTCAGTATTCTCCGGGATGAAAAATCCGGGGTAAAGGTTGACCGCGGGTCAAACGAGATAGCCAGTCTCCCTACGGCGGAGATCTGGGAAACCATAAAGACGAAATGGAGGATAGGGCAGTGAATACATTAAAACTCAGCGGGGTCACCCACACGAATGGGGGACCTATGAGAATGTCAGGATAGAAGGGGTTGCCAATGTGAACGGCGATATCACATGTAATGAAGTCCAGGTAGAGGGGGTCGCCAGTTTCAGCGGTGATATGGTGTGTACCGGTATCCATGTGGAAGGCACCTGTAAAATTGCGGGAAACCTGAAAAGCGGTTCCTGCTGGCTGGCGGGCCTGCTCAATGTGGGCAAGGACCTTGAGGCGGAAAGTTTTACCGGATCCGGGTCTTTCCAGGTTGGAGGGACCCTGAACGCGGAAAATATTGATATAAAATTCGTATACGGTTCCGGGGCCAGTGAGGTCTGCGGAAAGGATATTACTATTTATAAGGAACATCATAATGCGGCCGCGGAATTTATCATGGACCTTATTCCCTGGCGGCATAAGGGAAAGAATTTCACCTGTACTTTAATTGAAGGCGACCGGATCGATATTTCCCAGGTTCAGGCAACCA
Source organism: Brucepastera parasyntrophica (assembly GCF_022376835.1). Classification (GTDB taxonomy): domain Bacteria; phylum Spirochaetota; class Spirochaetia; order Treponematales; family Treponemataceae; genus Brucepastera; species Brucepastera parasyntrophica. Next base: position 1,678,312 of record NZ_CP084606.1, on the reverse strand, counting down.
CTGTCCGGGGCGCAAAAGTAAAGATAGGTCCCGAATGCACTATTGATTTGGTAGAATACCATGAAGCCTTTGAGGCCCATCCCTCGGCAAAGATTGGAAAAACAATCCATTTAGGAGCGGAAGAATGAATGAACCTGGAAAAATGAATATTATGGGAGAGTCGTCCCTGGCCGGCGGCACATACAGTCAGGTCCGTGTGATGGGAAGCCTTTCTCTTTCGGGAAAACTGGAATCCCGGGAACTCAAGGTTATGGGAACCCTGGATTCGGAAGATGATATCCTCTGCAATGTCATGGAAGTAATGGGGACCGCGAAACTCAGGAAGCTGGAGGTCAAGGATAATCTGTCCGTGATGGGGACTGTCACGGCGCGGGACGTTGCCGCGGAAAGAGTATCGGTCCTCGGGGAACTTATGGCCGAAGGCAGCATAGAATGCGCCAGCCTGGAAGTGAACGGAGCGGTAACCGCGGGAAATTTTCTGGGCGCGGATAGTTTCCATATAAAATCAAGATATTCCAGCAAGGTAAAGGATGCCGGCGGAAAGGAAATCCGGGTCAGGGGCAGATTATTCGGCAGGAAAACAGTCCTTTCTGCTGAAACAATCGAATTCGATACCGTGGATATCGAAAAGACCGAGGCCAGGGTTGTACGGGGAAAAAATGTTATTATAGGCACGGACTGCTCTATTGATCTGGTCGAATACTCGGATACTTTGGAACAGCATCCCCGGGCCCGGATCGGAAAAGCCGTAAAAATATGATTCCCCGTCTGGACAGCTAGCCGCTGAATAGCGGCGGCGCCATTATTTCCGGCCTGTGCCGGCCAATGGTGTAGGCAGTTTTTGTTTTTCTATTGTTTGCATTATCATACCTCCTTAAAACATCGGATGGGCGTTCGCCGCCTGCGCGGGAACCGGCTGGATAATATCCCAGTGTTCCACGATTTTCCCGCCGGCTACCCGGAAAATATCCATACCCGCGTTTCCGGGATCGCCGGGGTGCGGCCGCTTGTGGTTGTGCAGATATACCAGGTCTCCCGAAGAAGCTGAGCGCACGATTTCCGCGGTGAACTCCCTGTATTCATTCCTGAACATCGGTGCAAACCTTTCCTTGAATGCTTCCACGCCGTCCGCCACGCCGGGGTTGTGCTGGGTGTATGGCGCGGCTAAATATTTGTCGGCGTATCCTATGTCGTGACGGTTGAAGAATCCTTCCCAGAAATCCGTCACGATCTGCAGGTTGGTCAGCGGAACCTTGTCGGGGTTTCCGTCGGCATGGATGAGGGTGTAAGTGCCGCTGAAAAAACATGCTTCCCTGCCGCCGCAGGCGGACAGTTTGTCCGCGGAACGGAATCCCTGAACGTGCCCTTCATTGATGTTGATGGAATGGGTGACCGCCGCTCCTGTACTTTCAATCCAGCTGACGGTGAATATCCCGTCTTCCTGCTGATATACATGGACAGTTTCGGTTTCACTGTCCCCGGGACTTTTGGGATTCATGTCCGTCCATTTCAGGCGGTTTCCGGGCAGGTACTCGCTGCGATAATGATAGCCGTTATCGAAAACCAGATCGGCGATGCGGCCTTCAAGGGGATTGCTTTTTGTGTTCATAGGGTTCTCCTTATGTGTATGTCCGGAACAAACTGCTTCTTATCGGGAAGATTTTATGTATAACGTGTTGATTTGGGTTTTCTTTTTGTAATAGCTGTTACTTAAAAGTAAGGATAATACCAGTGTCAAAGTCAAGTTTTTCGTGAAATTTTTATTATTGGTAAAAACCGAGCGGAATGTTTTTCCAACATTCTGCCGTCAAATCTGTATATATAATATGCGGGTACAATTTACTTTACCGGTATAAAGGAGCTGACATGATTTTTCTTGGTTTTCTTATCATTACAGGGATTTTTCTGCTTTATTCCTGGTTCAGCGGTAATGCGGGCTTTTTCATTAATCCGGATTCCATGCCTATAAGCCTTGCCGCGGTACTGGTCTTTTCGGTTTTTACCTTTCACTGGAAGGATTTTGTCCGGGGCGTAAAGACTATGTTTGTTTTTAAAGCGGAAAAAATCGAAGGCTCCGCAAGTACGGCCCGCCATTATCTGTCTCTGATCTGGGTGTCTGTCGCGGCCGGTGTAGTGTCAACCTTTCAGGGCCTTTTGTCATATTTTCTCACCGTGAGGGATTATCCCGAAGCGGCTCTGGAAATAAGTCCGGCTACGGCTTTCTGTTATGCCATTTTCAGTACGGTATACGGGATTATGTACAGTGTCTTTTTGTTTTATCCGGTGTATCTTGTGCACAGGGAAAAGAGCGCCGACAGATAGCGGCAATCAGGAAAGCAGGCCTTCAAGAGCCGGATGCACGCCCATGAAATCCCGCAGGGTTTCGTATTCGGTATTCTGGTTGGTGTTTTCCCGGGTTTCGGAAAACACCGCGCGGATGAGCAGGTTTTTCGGTGTGTGGACCATATCGATAAACTCCATAACCTGTACCGTATACCCGGCTTTTTCCAGTAATGACGCACGAAGCGCATCGGTGAGCAGAGAAGAAAACTGTTCCCGGACAATACCATGCCTGAGAAGGGGCGCCAGAATAAACCGGCCGGGCTGCGAAGCAGAATCATTATTCTGTTTTGAAAGCTGGCCGTTTATTTCATGCTGGCAGCAGGGTACGGAAAAAATGATCTTTGCATTTTTTCGTACAGCCTGGGCAAGGGCTTCGTCCGTAGCCGTGTCGCAGGCATGAAGCGAAATAACCATATCGGGACTGTCATTCTCCGCATATCCGGCAATATCGCCCGCAATAAATGAAAGTCCGTCATATCCGTATTTTTGCGCGAGTGTCCCGCATTTCTGTATCACATCTTTTTTCAGATCAAGACCTGTAATATGGACCGGAAGTTTTTGCAGTACGGCAAGGTAATAATATACCGCAAAGGTAAGATATGATTTGCCGCAGCCGAAGTCAATTATTGAAAGGGTTTTCTTTTCTTCCGACAGATGCCGGCGCAGTTCCGGAACTATATCCTCAATAAACTCGAGGAATCTGTTTATCTGGCGGAATTTATCATATTTTGCTTTTAAAACCGTTCCGGAAGAATTCATGATGCCCAAATCCATAAGAAAGGGAACCGGAACGCCTTCTTCCAGGATGTATTTTTTTTTCCTGTCATGGGTCTGTCCGGCGGAAAGATGAACGGCTCCGGCTGTATCCGGATTATTTTTCCGCAATACGGAAAGTCTGCCGCGTTTATTTGACAGAGCCTGAATGGTTTCCCCATTCTGCACGGAAAAAGAAGCTTTTGCATACACAGTTCCCAGTGATTCAGTTATAAAAGCATCGAGTTCAGGCCCTGTTTTATTCCGGTGAAAAACCTGTTTCCCCTGAAAATATTCCAGATGGAAAACCTCTTCAGTTCCCTGTGTTATTTTACGTATGCGGATTTTTTGTGCTGTTTGAGTTTGATTGCCGGTCCTGCGCGGCGCTGACAAAACCCCTGAAACAAGGCCCTTTTTCAGAACTTCCCGGGCCAGATCAGGCGCTGTTTCAGCGCATTCCATCTTTGAATTCACGAATAATCCCCAGAGCTGCACAGGATTCAAACATGGGCATCGGCGTAGCAAGCAGGGTAATGCCGAATTCCTCCGCAAGCGATTTCATTCCCGGCGGGGGAAGTTTATCATTTACCAGAAGAATGGTTGATATTCCCATTATATCGGCGCTGCGGACGGCCTGTTCATTTGTGAGTCCCGTGATAAGAAGCGCCTCATCTTCAACGGATACAAGAATATCACTCATTAGATCGCCTGCCAGAATTTTCCCGACAAAGAAATCCTGAAATCCGGGTACCCCGTAAACGACATGGGCCGGCAGTTCTTCAATAATATCTTTAATTGTCACTGTACCTCCACTTCCTGATAATCCGTTCGGGCCGAGGAAGCGAGCTGTACATAATGCTGTGCATTTTCCCGGTTGTGGGCCAGTTCTTCAGGCGTAAGCTCTCTGACAGCCTTTGCGGGACTGCCAAGGATCATTGACTTCGGCGGAAAAGTTTTTCCGCCGGTTACAAGAGCGCCGGCTCCGACTATACTGTCTTCACCGATTACCGCCTGGTTTAAAATAATTGCACCCATACCAATAATTGTGTTGTTTCCGATTTCCGCAGAATGTACAATAGCTCCATGCCCGATCGTGACACCGTCGCCTATTCTGCAGGGCTGGCCCGTATCGCAATGAATTACCGCGCCGTCCTGTACACTGGTGTCTTTTCCTATAGTAATAGGGGCTATATCCCCGCGTACCGATGCGGAGAACCAAACAGAAGAACTTTCGCCGATAAACACCTCTCCGGCAACTTCTGCAGTTTGCGCGACAAAAACGGACGAATGAATGTCCGGAACCGAGTCTTTTATTTTGTGTACCACATTCTTAAGCATAACAGATTTTACCATTTTTGTAAAATTTTCCGCATTATGTCCGGAATATCCATATTATATACGGTCCGGATTGTATTTCCGTGAATTACGGCACGCGGCGGGCCATAATCAGCTATGCATCCTTCATTCATCAGTATAAGGGTATCAGCAAAATAAAGAGCAAGTGAAAGATCATGAAACACGCCTATGGCTGCCCGGGGTCTGCCGGACGGAGTTCCGCATTCATTTCCTCCCCTGACCCAGGTATTTATATGATTCAGCAATTCAATCTGATAAAAAAGGTCGAGATGGTTCGCGGGTTCATCCATAAGAAGTACGGCCGGTTCCTGAACCAGCGTCCGGGCAAAAAACACCCTCTGGAGCTGTCCGCCGGACAGGGAATCAAGGGTTTTATCATATATCTGTTCAATACCGCAGAGTTTGAGCGCGTCGGCTACTGTCCTGCTGAAGTATTCCGATCTGTTGCCTGATTTTATTTTTCTCTGCTGTTTTAGTCCGGCATACAGGCCCATCCAGACTGTTTCTCCGACCGTATAGGAGAATTCCGGGAAGGAAAGCTGCTGCAAAAAAGCTGTTTCGCGGGCTGCCATATCGGGGGGCAGCGCCGCCCTTTCCAGCGCCCTGCCGCAGTCCGGGGAAAAAGGGTCGGTTATAGCAAGCTCACAGGAACCGGAATATGGCAGAATTCCGGCCAGAACGCGGAGAAGCGTTGTCTTGCCCGATCCGTTTGGCCCGATTATGCACAGACGCTCCCCCTTATGCAAAGAGAAAGTTATATTTTTCAGAAAACTGTTTTCGCGGCTGTCTTTACCTTTTCTATGACGGCGTCCGGAATATCCTGCGTAAAGATTTTCCGCCTTCAGCAGAACCTCCGCCTGTTTTTTTTCTCCGGGCAGATCATCCGGCTTTTTCATGCATACCTCTTGCGCGAGCTGATATAAATCCATGCAAAAAGCGGGGTCCCCAAAACAGCCGTTATCGCCCCAACCGGCAGCTCCAGCGAAGGGATAATGACTCTTGCCAGAATATCGGCGAGCACCATAAAGAAACCCCCGAACAGGGCGGAAAAGGGAATGAGGGTCCGGTGTCCCGGCCCGAAGATTCTCCGGACTACATGGGGCACGGCCAGATCAAGGAACCCTATAACACCGACAAATGAAATAGTAAAGCCTGTTAACAGGGACGCGAGTATGATCAGGATCTTTTTTATTTTCCCCGCCGGCACACCGATCGCAATAGCGTCATCGTCGCTGAATGATAAAATATCCATCTCCCGGCGAAAATAAAAAACAGCAAGAATTCCCGCCGTTACAACAGGAAACAAAAGAACAACAGGGGACCAGCCTTTCAGCGCGAAACTCCCCATCTGCCAGAAAAGAAGCCTGCTCATTTCCTGGCGGGAAAGGGCGGAGAGAAGCGTCAGAACAGCGTTTATAAAAAGGGAAAAAACCATCCCCGAAAGAATAACCGTTGTATTGCTGAAACGAGGGTCTACGGCTCCCGAAAACCCCATAACAACAGCGATTGCCAGCATGCTGAATAAAAACCCTGCCAGCGGAACCGGCACGGAAGAAACAATTTCCGCGGGAAGAAAAGCCAGAAAAGGAACAGCGCTGCCGAAAAACAGGACAAGTCCCGCCCCCAGCGATGCGCCCGAGGAAACTCCGAGAGTAAAAGAAGAGGCCAGAGGGTTTTTTAAGACCGACTGCATGACAGCTCCGCTTACGGAGAGGGCGGCCCCGGTAATCCAGGCCAGCAAAACTCTCGGCAGCCGGAGGGACCAGACAATTCCTGCAAATGTCCCGGGAATTGACTCCGGCAAGTCTTTCCCGGCAAGTTTATGCAACAGTATCGCCGCTGTCTGTCCCGGAGAAATAAAAACCGAACCGATCCCTATTCCTGCGAGTATAATCAACACGGTCAGGAGAGGTGAAAAAATAAGAAAACACCGTTTTAAAGTCATTCTATGGTTATGCTGTTATCGTCAAAATGGAAATACTCCGGGTATACTGCCCCGGCAATTTCTTTCAGCGTCCCGATAACTGCGGGCGCAGGCTGCGAGCTTTTGATATTATCAATATAATATACCCGGTTATTTTTTACGGCCCTGAGGCTTTTCCAGCCCGGCCTGCTTTTTATTTCCGGAATGGGATCCAGAAGATAACTGACATTTGTCAGAATGACTTCCGGGTCGCGGCTGAAAACAGTTTCGGCGTTAACGGCTGCCCAGCCGGTTTCATCCTTCAGAATATTATCCGTCCCGGCAAGTTCAAGCAATTCATTCAGGTATACCCCCTGTCCGAAACTGTAAATAAAAGGAGCCGCTGAAATTTCAAAAAAAACCGTTTTTCTGTCCGTTTCGGGAATGGTCTGCGCCACCGAGGCAATTTCTTCTATTGTTGCTTCCATATCCGCAACAATTTTTTCACCCTGGTCCTTTGTTCCTGTAATATCCGCTATACGCCGCACATCCCGTTTTATATCGGCAAGACTTTCACTGGTAGGGAAGTATATCACCTGTATTCCCATATCCGACAAAGGTTTGAATGGGTCCCTGTTTGCCCCGGCCTGGGTCATTGTGGAAACAAGCAGTATGTCCGGGGCCAGCGCCGCTATCTGCTCGATATCCGGATCCATCATATCAAAACTGGGCAGATCCCGCAGGTGGCCGTACTGCCTCGCTGACCATGAATCAACTGCAACCAGAGATCCGGGCAGTCCCAGATCCGTAAGGATAACCGTACACGAAGGCGCCATGGATATTATTCTCAGAGTATCCTGCTGCTCCTGGTTTTCTTTTTGAGAAGAATTACAGCCTGTAAACAGGATAAAGGAAAAAATCAAAACAAATAAAGTGAAAAAAACAAGGAAGGGTTTCCACAGAATCCCGTACCCGGAAAAAACAGACCTTCTTTTTTTGCGGCTTCCGGCTCCCGTGCAGATTTTTCCGTATCATTTTCAAAATCCCAGGAGGAAAACTGAAAATGATTTATTACATATTTATTTTTCGGTTTCATGGGAATACTATAATGTCCATTATCGGAATTGTGCAATGCTTCAGGCCAAAATAAACGGTCCTGTTTTACTTTTGTTAACCAGGCTTGGCTTTTCTTTATCCTGGGAATCTCTGAAAACCCGGTCAGTTTTTAGAAGTCCTGTCCTGTTAATTGCCGCATAAATCGTTTTAATTGGTTTTAATTGATTGAAGATATGCGAAAGCACTGTTATAATAAAATACTCCGCCGCAGAGCAAGGCAGACCTTCGGTCTGGAGTATTTTTCTCTCCCGAGGAATTGGTCTCGGGTTTAATACCAGAAAACCTGCAAAAACTAACGTTTTTATAGGTTGTTATAAAAACCGTCGGCGGGTAGCGGGGTATTAAACTCTCGCCTCGAATAAAATACCGGAATTATCTTGAATTATGGACGGGAAGGGAATGCTGAAGAAAAACTATGACACCTGACAGCAGTAATAATAAACAAAACAATTCAAATCAAAGAATTTCCCCAACAGACTACTTTGCCGGTTCTATGGACGTTATAATAAACGCCGCCGGTATCGGCTTGTGGGACCTCCATATTCCTTCCCGTAGAGTTGTTTTCAGTGAACAGTGGGAACATATAACAGGATATGAAACAGGCGAACTGCCTCAGGACGCCTCAACCTGGGAAAAAATGGTTCTCCCGGAAGATTTTGCCGCCGGAAATCAGGAAATAAAAGATTATATTGCGGGAAAAACAGATACATATGAATCCGAATTCCGTATAGCGCGCAAAGACGGAACCGTTATATGGGCCCAGAACCGGGGAAGTATTATCGAACGGGATGAAAACGGCTCGCCTGTGAGGATGGTGGGCGTCGTTCAGGACGTAAGCAGAATAAAAAACGCCGAAGCCCAGCTCAAACTCAAAACCGATCAGCTCGATTTTATAGCAAAGATAGCGGGCCTGGCTTCCTGGGAATGGAATATACCCGCCGCCATGCTCACATATAATCAGGACTTTCTCGATATAATGGGATATGAAGCCGGTGAACTTACCGGGGCTTTTTCCGAGCTGAGGGAGCTTATTCATCCTGATGATTTACCCGGCGCGCTTGAGGCAATGAAAGATTTCCTGAGCGAAAAAACGGACCATTTTTCCCGGGAGATCAGACTGCGCCGGAAAAACGGCCATTATTTATGGGCGCTTGATATAGGCAGGATTATAGAGTGGACCCCGGAGAAAAAACCGCTGCGAGCGGTCGGCGGATTTTTAAATATTGACAAACTCAAAGAGACCGAAAAGGGACTTCAGGATGCGCTTGAAGAAAACGAGCGCTATAACGAACGGCTCCAGGCTGAAATTCAAAAAGCCGTTAAGGAGCTTGAAGAAACCCAGCAGGTCAATCAGGTAATGTTTGAAACTAATCCCCATGTCAATATTATTGTCGATGCCCATTTCCATGTCATCGACAGCAATCCTGCCGCGGTAGAATATTTTGGGTTCAGGTCAAAAGACGAACTGGTGGAAAATCTCATGCCGCTGATTAACAGCAGTGTTCCCAGATATCAGCCCAACGGCCGGACTTCAATCAGTCTGGCTGACCGGATAAAAACCGCTTTTGAAAAAGGATACAGCGAATTTGAAACGGAGCTTGAACTTAACGGTGCCCGGGTTCCGATGCGGGTTATTCTTAAACGTATTTCCTACAAAGGTTCGCATGCCCTTGCCGCTTATGCGATTGATCTCCGTTCCCTGAAAGAAGCAAAAAATGAACTCATCCGGCAGGACCGCCTCCTGAAAGCGGTCAACTCGGTTGCGTCCCTGTTAATGGCAAACAGCAGGGACGACTTTTACGATGTCCTTATGGAGTCTCTGAAAATACTCGGAAAAAGTGTGGACGTGGACCGGACCTATATATGGAAAAACAGCACCATCAATGGCAGGGTCTGCTGTTCCCAGATTGCTGAATGGGCAAGAAGCTATGCCCATATATCACCTCACCAGGACGTTCCCGCCGTAAATATTCCCTATGATGATTTTGTACCGAATTGGCGTTATCTGGTGGAAACCGGGACCCCAATCAATTCCCTGGTCAAGGATCTTGACGGTAATCTCGTCAATTTTCCCGGTATGGACGGGTGCAAGTCCCTGCTTGTTATCCCTATTTCTCTTCACGGTGAATTCTGGGGCTTTATGGGCTTTGAAGATTGCACTAAGGAACGTTCTTTTACCAACCATGAACAGGACATATTAAAATCCGGCGGGCTTTTAATTGCCTCCGCCATTTACCGGGATGAAACAACCCAAAACCTGATCCAGGCAAAGGAAGACGCGCTCGCCAGTACAAGGGCAAAAAGTGAATTCCTGTCCCGCATGAGTCATGAAATCCGGACTCCCATGAACGCTATTATCGGTATGACCACCATTGCCAAAAAAACCGATGAACAGTCAAAAATACAATACTGCCTCGGTAAAATCGAAGACGCGTCGCAGCAGCTTTTGGGGCTGATAAACGATATTCTGGACATGTCGAAAATAGAGGCCAACAAGCTCGAAATTATTCCGAAAGAATTCAATTTCGAAAAAATGATACAGAATATTTTCAATGTTATTCAGGTAAGGGTGGCTGAAAAAGAGCAGAACTTTACCTTTGATTTTGAAAGTCTCTTTACGCACTATGTCATTGCCGATGAGCTCCGGCTTTCCCAGGTTATAATGAACCTTTTGAGTAATGCGGTAAAATTCACGCCGGATGGGGGAGCCATTTCACTGAAGGTGCGGCATCTTCCGAAAACCGGAAACACATCAGTTTTGCATGTGGAAGTAAAAGACAACGGAATCGGCATCAGTCCTACCCAAAAAAGCATTCTGTTCAATTCGTTTGAACAGGCCGACGGAGGCATTACCAGAAAATTCGGCGGAACAGGACTTGGCCTCGCGATATGCAAGAAAATTGTCAATCTCATGGGCGGGGAAATATGGGTGGACAGCGAGCTGGGCAAAGGCTCGAATTTCATTTTCGAAGTGGACATTGATTGGGGGCCGGAACTCAGGGAAGACCTTCCGCAAAAACAGCCGAGGAATGACCTGCGGATACTCGTTGTTGATGACAGTGAGGATGTGCGCATCTATTTCAATAATATACTGACCGGGTTTTCAATGGCCTGCGATACGGCGTCAAGCGGAGCCGAAGCGATTGATAAAGTCAGGACAAATCTCGGAAATTCCATTCCCTATGATATTATTTTTCTCGACTGGAAAATGCCCGGAATGAGCGGAGCTGAAACTGCCAGGGAAATAAAGAAAATCATGAATGATGATGTCATTGTGATAATGATTTCCGTTGCCGACTGGTCAGAGGTCGAAGGCGATGTCAAACAGCTCGGAATTACCAATTTCCTTCCGAAACCGGTACTCCCGTCCGTAATGTATAATACGATAGTCCAGCTGACTGAAAAAACTTTTGTCGCGGAACCGAACGAAGCTGAAAAAAAAGTATATGACTGGCGAGGAAAAACCATTCTGCTGGTTGAGGATATAGAAATCAACCGTGAAATTATAATGAACATTCTTGAAGAAACCGGCGTCACAATAGATACGGCAACGGACGGTCTCGTAGGCGTTGAAAAATTCCGCAGCAACGGCCGGAACTATGATCTCATTCTCATGGATGTGCAAATGCCCGGTCTCGACGGCCTGAGCGCAACCTGGCAAATCCGTGTTTCCGGGCTGGAAAACGCGCAGACAATCCCGATCATTGCGATGACCGCAAATGCCTTTACCGAAGATGTTGATGAGTGTATAGCGGCCGGAATGAACGGGCATATTGCCAAACCTATAGATGTAAATACCTTAATGGAAAAACTCGCCGAGTATCTGGACGCGTAAAAGTCCTTTCTTCACAAATGAAAAGCCCCTCATCTGTCTTAAACCTGATTTAATACTTAATCTGTTATAAAACTCTTTCAAGTATAGTACTAAAACTGGAAAAGTATATTGACAGATATAGTACTTTGTCTTATATTGTACTTAAGGGGGTATGAAAATGAAAGGAAAAGTATCATCCGATATGCTCCGGGGCCATACTGATACTATTGTTTTAAGCCTTTTAAAACAGGGTGACAGTTACGGGTATGAAATCTACAAAAAAATACTGGAAAAAACCGGCGACCGGTTTGAAATGAAAGAAGCAACACTGTATGCGTCCTTTCGCCGGCTGGAAACAGACGGCTGTATCACTTCATACTGGGGCGCGGAGACACACGGAGGCCGGCGGAAATATTATAAAATAACCCAGAAAGGGACTTTACTGCTTAACCGCAATATTGATGACTGGCAGTTTACCAACCGGGTTTTAGCTGAACTATTCAGGAGGAATGACAATGCAGGAAGAAATTGAAAAAGCTGTAGAAAAAATATTCGCGGACTATGAAGAGACAGCGGAACTGAAAGAATTGAAGGAAGAGATTGTTTCAAACCTGTCGGACAGGGTTTCCGATATGACAGGAAAGGGTATGAACGAAAAAGAAGCTCTGGACAAAGCTCTGGACGAACTGGGCGATATTACCGAAGTTGCCGATACGGTGAGCAGGCAAAAACGCACTGAAATTATTAGCCATGCCTATATGCGCTCGATTCCGCTAGACAAAGTCCATCTGATCGGTTACCCGGCAGCCGGAGTTATTTTCATTTTCGGACTGATAGTAGGCGCAATTACGGGATTTTCTACAGACGGTATAATGGAAACAATAGCTTCGTTTATGCCATTTGGCGTTGTTTCATTAGGCGCTTTTGTTTTTCTTGGTCTGACTCAGGAGACAAGGGTCCGTTACGCAATGAGCTGGAAGCGCAGTTTGTGGTATACCCTTGCGTCGGCGCTGCTCCTGTTCGGCCTGTTTGTGGCCGCGATAGTCTATTTCAGTGATATGCAAATTGCTTCTGAAGAGGCGGTGCGTGCCGGTTATCCGGCGGGGAATATATCAATGGTTGCTGCGCTCGGCACTCTGATAGCCTTTGTAATTCCGGGCGCCGCGCTCCTCGCATTTCTGGTACTCAGCGAAAAAGACAGAAAAAAAACCTGGGTCCGCCGGCTTGCGGAAGAACAGAGTCAGGTCTGTGCCGAGAAATTCGGACTTCTGTCCGGCGCGATATGGATTGCGGCCTTTGCCTTTTTCTGCCTGTTCGGGTTTCTTGCCGGCTGGCATATATCATGGGTAAGCTTTCTTTTTGCGATCGCGGCCCAGTGTGTTCTGCGGTATTTCCTGCTGAAAAAGGAAAACGCCGGGCAGCCGTCATGACTTAATCAGCGCTGCCTTAGTACTGTCCGGCGGAAGCTTTGTTTCGCGGCCGGAAATAGAATACGTTTGTGTAACGAAACAGGCGGCCCGGTGCCGCCTGTTATTGTTTCAGGGTTTCGGCAAGTATGGTTCTCAGCTTGCTTATGTCAACAGGTTTTGCGACATGGCCGTTCATTCCCGCGGCCCTTGCGCGTTCAACATCTTCGCGGTAAGCATTTGCAGTCATCGCAACAATGGGAACAGTGGCGGCGTCGCTGCGGTTCATGGACCGGATTAAGCGGGCCGCTTCATACCCATCCATGCGGGGCATTTGAATATCCATAAAAATAAGATCAAAATAACCTTCAGGCGATTCTTCAAATTTTTTTATTGCCTCGACTCCATCCGCGGCCTCCCGGATCTCGATATTTGTTTCGCCCAGCATTTCTTTAAGAATCAGCCGGTTTATTTCAATATCCTCAACCAGCAGAAGATGCTTTCCTGAAAGGTCAAGCGAACGTAACAGCGGCTGGGATATTTCTTCCTGCACGGATTCCGTTTTTTCAAAATGCAGGGTAAAGAAAAAGGCTGAACCCTCTTCAGGAATACTTTCTACTTTTATTTTTCCGCCCATGAGGCTGATCAGGTTCTGGCTTATAGCGAGTCCGAGACCTGTCCCGCCGAACCGTTCCGAAATGGACTTGTCTGTCTGTTCAAAGGGAATAAAGAGCTTTTCAATTTGTCCGGGCGTCATTCCGATCCCGTTATCGGTGATGGTAAACGTCAGCGTGATATTTCGGCTGTCTTCACAATCCGCTGTGACCGAAAATTCTATATGTCCGTTTTCTCCGGTAAATTTAACGGCGTTTCCCAGAAGATTAATGAGGACCTGTTTAAGCCTGAGTTTATCGCCCGCAACATACAGATTATCCTGCTTCGGCAAATCGGTTTTCAGGGTTATGTTTTTTTCAATGCAGCGCTGGATGATGATTTTTTCGACTTCTTCCATTGCCGTCTGAAAACTGAAGGGAGTGCAGGAGAGTAGAAATTTTCCTGATTCTATTTTTGACATATCCAGAATATCATTCAGAATTCCGAGAAGATGCGAAGAAGCCGCGAGAATTTCATTTATTGAAGACTGGACCCTTTCCGCTTCCTGGGTATACGGATTTATTATCTGCGCCATTCCTATAATGGCATTAAGCGGGGTTCTGATTTCATGGCTCATACGCGCAAGAAAATCGCTCTTCGCGCGGGAAGCAACCTGGGCCGCGTGGGTCTGGATTTCCAGTTCCGCTGTCCGCTGCCTGACTGTTACTTCAAGTTTCTTTTTCATTTGTCTGTTCCTGTGGAACAGGGAAAGGACCAGCAGCAGTATAAAAAAGAGCAGGACGGAGGAGCCTCCGAGGTATGAGTTATGCAGTCTGGAGAGTTTTCTTCTGTAGTCAAATACTCTGCGTATCCAGCGTTCGGTAATAGTTTCGGTATCCACAAGGTCCTGGGCTTTGCCCATGATTGAACAGAGGATTTCCTGGTTTTTGTTAAAACCGAAATGGGAACCGAAGGAGCGGTTGAAAATCAGATTTGCCTTGAAGCCCGGCTGCTCGAGATAATTGGTAATGCTGAGCAGAAGGTTTCTGGTTGCCATAAAAAGGTCAATTTCTCCCTTTTCAAGACCGGCAAAAGCTTCTTCAACGGAGTGATACATTACAACATCGGTATGCGCCGGGAACCATTCCCGGAATACCTCCGTGTACGCGGTTTCTTCCGCAAGTCCGATTTTTGAATAGAGGACCTGATTAATGGTAATATCTTCGTGGTCCGTTCTGGAAAGCAGAGCGTAATAATCCGTGGAATAGGCTTCATCTGTCCAGAGGAACCTTCCCTCGCGTTCGTTGGAACGGATAAGTTCGGTTATGATTGACGCTTTTCCCGATTCAAGCATGTCGAGGAGTTCGGGCCATTCATCGTGTTTGCCGTTGACCGGCTGGAATTCAAGCCCGGTCAGTCTGCCGATTTCATCCAGAACATCAATAGCGATCCCCTGCCAGGCTTTCTCTCTTGTGTTATAAAAGCTTATCGGATAATTGTCATATTCCGCGGCCAGCATTACGGGCCGGTTTTCCGCCTGGCTCACTGCCAGAAAATTCCGTTCCACATCATCAAGCCGCATAAACAGTTTATGCCGCAGGTATTCTTCTTCACCCTGATTATATAAACCGATAAGCTGGTGAATGGCCCCCAATTGCAGATATTTCTGGACTATACTGATTACCGGAGCGAGAGCGGCTTCCGCTGTCGAGAGTGACACAGGCGTATAAATAAGCGGAAAAAAGATCTGATCATCTATAAAAGGATATATGTCAAACGCCGCTTCCGCAGGGCCGTCCTCAAAAAACGCGTCGATAGTCCCTGCGGTAAGCTGATCCACGGCCTCTTCATAGGATTCAACAAATACCGGGTCAAAGGCGTCGGCGGAGGCTGCCGCGACCAGATTATACGTAAAAGCCCCTTTAAGAAAGGCAAACCTGAGAGTGCGTTCTTTTGCAATAACGGAAAGTTTTTCGCTTCCTTTTACAAAAAAGTATTTGATGGTCCGTTCGGCTATTGGGTCTGTCATATAGTATTTATCAAGCCGTTCGGGATTTGAAGTAAGTTCTCCGGTAAAGTGTATGGCCCCTGAATCAAGGCCCGCTATAAGTTCTTCCCATTCACAAATATATGGCCGGAAGGGAATCCCGAAAAGCGCGCTCAGCCAGCGTGAAAAAAGATCGGCATATCCGCCCGTGGTTCCGTCCTGACGGTAAAAGGCCTCCGCCGTGTGGTTCATGCCATATAAAAAGTAATCGTGTTTTGCCCGGAGGTTTTCTATCGCAAGAATTTCTTCTTCCGTAACTCCCGGAATATTGCGGTAACTCAGATATACAGGATGTTTTTCCGTTTTCCGGGGAGCGCCGCATGATAAAAGAAAAAGCAGAGGGAGAAGAAAAATACAAAATAATACGGTTTCTTCTTTTTTCATATTTCCCCTGTAATTCCGTATAAAATGCGAACAGCAATCACATTTCACAGTATAGCACAGGAATGTTCCCCGGAGAAAGGGCTTTTACGGGCTTTTTTACAGGGAACACAAACAGGAATAATTCCGTAAACAAGTATGCGGAATCAGAAAAATGGTGTAAACTGTTATAAAATACTGCGGAAAGCATGCCTGCCCGGAAGCGGCGGTGTTTTCCCGATAAACCGGGAGAGATTTAAATGAAAAGACTGATAGCATTTCTTTTGACAGGGCTGTTAATAGCCGCCTCGCTTGGCGCCCAGACTTCCGTGTGGGAAATAAGCAGGGACGGCAAAATTCTGTATCTGGGCGGCAGTCTCCATATTCTCCGCGAGGAAGATTACCCGCTTCCCGCCGCTTTTGACAGGGCTCTTGAAAGGGCCGATATAGCTGTGTTTGAGGCTGATATCGGGGAAATGGAAACTCCCGAATTCGCGGAAAAAATGATGTACGAAATGATTCTGCCCGAAGAAGACACGCTTTATGATCTGCTTTCACCTGAAACATTTGAACAGCTGGCCTTGCTGTGCGAATCATTCGAAATACCTATTGACCAGCTGATATATTTCAAACCCCCGCTCGTTACAAATATCCTGACCCTCTTTCAAATGGAAAGCGCCGGCCTGGATGCTCCCGGGGTTGACCTTTATGTGTTTGCCGCCGCGGAAATGGAAGAAAAACAGCTTGGTTATCTGGAAAGTACGGATTTCCAGATTGATTTGCTGGCAAACGAAGGTATGGGCTTTGAAGATGAGTATATTTCATCTTTTATCGCGGAATGGGACACCGCTCTGGACGATACCTTTTCCCTGCTTTCGGCATGGGAAACCGGAGACGGAAAAGCTGTTGACAGTATGCTCAGGAAAATGTATCAGCAGTCCCCCCAATCTTATGAAACCATGATCGCGGAGAGAAACCGGAACTGGCTTCCTCTTATTGAAGAATATCTGAATGGGGAAGAAACAGCCTTTGTGGTTGTCGGGCTGGCCCATATGTACGGTCCCGACGGTCTGCTTGCGGAATTGAATTCGCTCGGATATCATATCCGGCAGGCACGGTAGGCTGTTCCGCCGGTATCAGCTCAGATAATGTATCCGGCTTACGGTACCTTGGTTTCCGGGCAATGCCCGGAAACAGGACCTTAAAATATACGCAGTTTCCCGGTAGTATTTTCTATTTTGCTGAAACTTTCCGAAAATACTGCCGTAAATAAAAAAGATGTTTCCAATCATCAAAATTTACGTTATACTGGGACAATAATGAAATTCATTCTGGCATCGGACATTCACGCAAATCTCCCCGCCCTCGAAGCTTTTTTTCATTACCTAGAAAAGGAAAATTTATCCTCTCTGCCTGTATACTTTCTCGGTGATTATGTTAATCTGGGCCCGTACCCCGAGGAAACGGTGGAGTTACTGCGGAAGTTCGACGGAAAAATATATTTATGCGGTAATCATGACCGGTATATGAACAGTGAATACGCGCTCGAGCATAACCCCTATTTCAGCAGTACTGACGGAGTCCGTCACAGCCACTGGACCCGCACACAGCTGTCTCCTGAAAGTTTAAAATGGCTTGAAGCTCTGCCCGCCCGACACCAGTTTGACGCCGGAGGCTGGCATATTGATATGGTCCACGGCAGGCATAACTCTGATGAGGAAACGCTTCGCGCGGCTGATCTTGAAACAGATAAAAACATTATATACATCTGCGGGCATACCCATTTTACGCGTAACGAAACAGCCGGAAAGGCCCGCATACTGAACCCCGGCAGTCTAGGCAAACCCCTGGACAGCGACAGCAGGGCTTCTTTCGGAATTGTGACGATAGAGGAAAATTCCCCGGAAAACCCGGGTCCTGTTACCTTTGATATAATCCGTATTCCCTATGATATAGACCGTACGGTGGCTGCCCTCGAACAGAGAAATGTTCCGTGGCGGAATGGAATGATGACCAGTCTCCGCACTGCCGTATATACCGATGACTAATGATCTGACACGCGTTTTTTTCATTGGAGACGTAGTTGGCCCCGCGGGGCTGCGCTGTATTGCTTCCCTGCTGCCCGGGTTCCTTAAAGAGGAGCGCGTTCATTTTTGTATTATAAACGGCGAAAACGCTACCGGAGGGACCGGAATATCGGCTTCCGATACCCAAAAACTTTTTGCGGCGGGCGCTGATGTTATTACCGGCGGGAACCATTCATTTGAAAAACGGGAATTCTGGAACGTCTTCACCGATTTCCCCAGAGTTTTGCGTCCCGCGAATTTTCCCGAATACACGCTGTCCGCCGGCCAAGATGAAGCCGCGGTTTTTGCTCCCGGACAGGGAGCGGGTATTTTTGAAAAAGACGGCATAAGATATGCGGTCCTCAATGTGCAGGGGAGGGAAAACATGACCCCTCTCGATTGTCCTTTCCGGTGTGCTGACCGGCAAATAAACAGCTGGCTGGAGGACACGGAGCCCCCTTGATTTTTGTCGATTTTCACGCGGAAGCTCCCGGTGAAAAAGAAGCCTTTGGGCTGTATTTTGACGGGCGGGCCTCGGCCGTTATCGGTACCCATACCCATGTACAGACAGCGGATGAACGGATACTCCCGGGCGGGACTGCCTATATGACTGACGCCGGCATGACCGGCCCCATCCACTCAGTTATCGGTGTGGACCCGGAGGGCGCTGTCAAAAGAGGAATCACCCAGGTTCTGTATAAAATGGATTTGCCTGAAACCGCGGCGGCCATACACGGTCTTATTATGGATATTGACCGTAGAACCCGCCGCGCAGCGTCTGTCCGGCGGATCAGAATTGAGGAACCCCGCCCGGAGTTACGGAATTCAAAAAAATAAAACTGTCAACTGGAAATGACTCTTTCACCCAAAAAAGAAGAAAAAGCTTTCTTCTTTTTTAGGTAAAATTATGGAAAAATAGTTCACATTGGCAAAAACTATAAACTTATCAATACAGTTTCTTTTCGGACAAGAAGTTTGTAAGAAGATCCGCGATCTCCAGGCTGTTCAGGTCGGAAAAGGGGAAATGGGTGTTGCCGCGGATTCCGATTTCCGGGAGGTGCACCAGCACCGCATCGCCGCCGTGCCGGTTAACGGCCTCCACCCAGAGCCGCGCCATATCCAGGCGGATACGCCAGTTTTCCTGGCCGGGAATATCCGTCACTTCGGAGGGGATATTGTCGCCGTAATAAATGACGATGGGAAACCGGGTCAGTTTCAGGAATTCATCCAGGGGTATCTCCTCTGCTGAGAGGGTTCCGGCGATGCTGGGCATGGGGGCCGGGACTTCTCCCGGGGGGAACACATAGCCGCTTCCTGGTTCATAGGAGGCCACCGCCCGGACATTGGTGTTCTGCATTGCAATCAGCCATCCCGGACCGCCTCCCTGAGAATGGGTTACCAGAATGCCCGGACCGGTCCGGGCAAACAGTGCAGATACGGCATCGGCGATTACCCCGGCGTTGTAGGCACCGGTGTTGGGGGTCATCTGCCGGAAATACTGGTTCAGGCTTTCTTCATCCCGGGGAAACTGGACACCGGGGTAGAAGTCGGGCCACACCCTCAGGCGGAACTGGCCGAAGAGGAGCTGCTCATCCGGGGTGGGGTTCACCGTCCCCTCCACCATGGTCCGGCCCGCCTGTCCGCGCCGAGGCTGGTCAACCAGATAGACGCTGAATCCCCGGCGGAGAAAGATATTAGCAAACCCTTCCCGTCCGTCCGGGGTGGTTTCCCAAACCCGGGCGGATGACCCCGCACCATGAAGAAAAACCAACGGAAGCTGTTTGGAGTTTTCAGGGATTTGGTAGGATACGGAAGCGTGGTCGCCGCGGTAGGTCTGGCCCGCCGGCGCGAGGGGACTCCGGGGATCAAAGGGTCCCGGTGCGGTAATCATGGTTCCGCCTACAGCGAAACTCCCCTGTTCCGCGATACGCAGGGAAGTTCCGCCGGATTCGCCTTCCGGAGCGGAAGCACAGGAAGCCAAGGCAAGGCCAAGTACGGCAATTGCCATAATGTGTTTTAGCAGTGTTTTCATAGTAACTCCTTATAAAATTGATATATTTCAGCGATACCGCGCAGGGCACCGGTTAATGTTGTACAAATCCCAGACTTTCCAGCCGACGGGTTACATCCCGTTCCGCCCTGCCCGCGGAATTCCGGGACACCGTAAAGCCGTTGCGGGTTACGCTGGCGTTGGGCTGGAGCCGGACAATGGTATTGATGGTGCTGGAAAACTGGCTGCCTCCGTGGGTGGAAAAGGGTATGAGGGTTTTCCCGGAAAAATCGGTCTGCTCAAGAAATGAGTACAGGGGCATGGGCAGGTCCGCGTACCAGACAGGAAAGCCCAGAAAGATGGTGTCGTACTGGTCCAGGTTTTCAACTGACGCGGCCAGGGCGGGCCGGGTATTGGCGGTACGTTCTTGCCGGGCGAAATCCAGAAGGGGCTGATGGGCGCCCGGATAGGTCTGGACGGTTCTGATAACGAACATATCGCCCCCGGTGTGCCGCTGGATAAGCTGGGCCACGTACTGGGTGTTGCCCAGAACCTGGCCGTTTACCGCCAGCCGGCTTGCCCCGGCCACGGTATCCACCCCATCGGTTTCGGGCATGGTAAAATAGGCCACCAGAATCCGGGACCCGCCTCCACCGGCAGAGGTTTGGGCGTTTGCGGATTCATTCAAGCAGGCGGCCATCAGGATGGCGCCTATGATTACCATTGTACAGATTTTCTTCATTATGTTTCTCCTTACTATTTTTCAGATAACTGCCCGGAATACCGGGCGTGGTTATCGAACAAGTCAATTCACCGATTCAATGGTGACCCGCACAGGTCCCGGATAGGAGGCACGGGCGGCAATACCATCCCGGTCAAGCCGGGCCAGTACCGCATCCCCGGCCCTGATGCTCCGTCCGTCGTGGGAATGGAAAATCCCCATGATGGGACCGGGATGCCAGTAGACGATATCCCCGATTTCATAGACCGGCTTTAATCCCGGTCATATTATCCCGGCTGAGGGCAGGCATGGGTCCGTACTTTTCCCGGGAGCTGTAGGCGGTCATAGCCAGCGTCAGGGGAAGCAGGGAGAGGAACTCCCGGGATGCCGGACTTTCAATAAGTTCGGCCCTCATTGAAGCGCCGTTTACCGTGATGGTAAGGTGCGGTTCCGCCGGAGCTCCGTTGGTATTGCCCGCCGGTACGGCATCGCCAGCGGTCTGGCCGGAGGCGGTGTCCGGTACAGCCGAAGCCGCAGGAACCCAACAGGACAGACCGCAGCAGCATAAAACAGAAAGATTTGTATTTCACACTATCTCCTTTGTTCAAAAGCGGTTTAATACCCCGCGGATTGCCACAGGGAAGTTCATGGAAAATCCCGGAACCGGCGGGCCGCGGCTCTCCGCTTCCCCGTTATGATAAAAGCTAACAGGCATTTATGATAATTCTGTGATAAGAGAGGGAAAGATTTGTGTAAAAACCGGGGCTGCCCCTCAATCTAACCGGCTTTAGGCACACACCTTCATCCGGCGTGTTCCGGGAGAACCGGGTTTTGCGGTTCCGTCGCGGGCCATTGGGGAGTCCCCTTTGTGAGGGAATTGTGAAAAAAGCGGCAATCTTCTGTGAGGATTAGGGGTAAAACCTTGCCCGATGGAAGGAGATATCCTACTATAGGATAGAGTTTTTTGGAAACCTCAGTTTCCGAAAACTCCACTTATGGCCTGTTTGACAGCCCGCCGGGTTATCAAGCAGGTCCAAGGAGCATTGGATGAAAAAACTGTTGGTAGTGGATGATGATAACCATTTGCGGGCGCTGGTAAAAACCTACGCCGAGCTGGACGGGTTCCACTGCCGGGAGGCGGAAAACGGCGCCCAGGCGCTGGAGGCGGCGGAGCAGTCCTCCTTTGATATTATCGTGCTGGATGTGATGATGCCCGGCAAGGACGGCTTTGAGACCCTGGCGGAACTGCGCCGCTTCACCGGGACGCCGGTGATAATGCTTACCGCCAAAAAAGAAGAATACGATAAACTCATGGGATTCAACCTCGGGGCGGACGACTACCTGGCAAAGCCCTTCAGCCCCAAGGAACTCATGGCCCGGATTAAGGCGGTCCTTAAGCGGGCCGGGTCTGTGCCCGGGGGTTCTTTGAAATTCGGGGAGCTTGAGATACAGGAAGGTTCCCACACGGTCCTGCTGGACGGGGCGGCGGTTTCCCTGACGCCCAAGGAATTCGACCTGCTGCTGTTCTTCGCCAAGAACAAGGACGTGCTGCTTACCAGGGATGTGCTGCTTAAGAATGTCTGGGGATACAACTATTTTGACGATATGCGTACCGTGGATACCCACGTTAAGTCCCTGCGCAAACAGCTCGGGGAATACCGGAATTATATAGCCACCGTATGGGGAGTGGGGTACAAATTTGAGTACAAGAAAGAAAGCTGAAAAGAAGGCCAATCTGTGGGCCTATCTTAAAAGCAAACTGATGCTGCGCCTGTGGGCGGGCAATATGCTTCTGGCGGCTATAGCGATTCTCTTTTTATGGGTGGTACAGATTCTCCTGTTTGAACCCAACTACGTGAACACCACCAGGGAGGAACTGTTTACCCGGGTGCAGACCAACGCGGTGGAGCTGGAGTACGTCGAGCAGATTGATCCCTACAATTCCAACAATCCCCTCCACTTCCTGAGCAAGATGGTCATCGGTACGGTGTTCCTGGTGGACCGGAACGGTGAAATCCTCTTTGCCTACAACGGCGGCAGGATGAACAATCCCGTGGGCATGGAAGGGCCCTACGCCTGGCTGATTAACCACTACGCCGATGTTATCGCCGGCAATACCTATACCGATGTGGTGCAGCTCTCCAGCTCCCGGGCCATAACGGCAGGGGTGCCGGCCATCTACCAGGACGAGCCCGTGGCTATCCTTCTGTACCACTCCATGACCCAGATTTACGCCATGCAGCGCCTCAACCGGCAGCAGCTCCTAACCCTCAGTATTATCCTCACCCTGGTGGCTTCGTTAATTTCCTTTATCCTGGCCCGGCATTTCTCACGGCCGATTCAGAATATCAAGGGTACGGTTAAACGGCTTACCCAGGGCGACCTCACCGCGGTGCCCCAGGTGCGGCGCAGCGACGAGCTGGGGGAGCTTTCCGATTCCGTGGAAGAACTGGGACAGGAACTCCAGCGGGTGGACGTGCTGCGCAAGGAGGTTATCTCCAACATCTCCCATGAACTGCGGGCGCCCCTGGCGCTGATAACCGGGTACAGTGAAATGGTCCGGGACGTTACCGGGCCGGACGAGGCGCAGCGGAACAGGAACATGGATATTATCATTTCCGAGGCGAACCGCCTGAGCGAGATGGTAGACGATATCATGGATTACTCCCAGATGCAGGCGGGTTATTCGGAACTCAAGCTGGAACTGTGCAACCTCTTTGATCTGGTTGAATCCGCGGTGGGCTACGGCCGGGAAGCCGCCCGGCAGTACCATATCGGGATGCTTCTGGAAAGCTACTCCCGGAACATTCCCATGCGCCTGGACGCCTTAAAAATAAGCCAGGTCCTGCGCAACCTGCTCAACAACGCCATCAACCATACGGAGAACGGCAGGACTATTGAAGTGGGAATCACGAAAAACGAGACCGCGGTCTGCGTGGCGGTGACCAATCCGGGAGAGGAGATTCCCCCGGAACAGCTGGATGAAATCTGGGAACGCTACCGCCGGGTCCAGCATCAGGGAGGCCACCGGGAAGGCACCGGCATAGGACTTGCGATTGTCTCCACCATCCTTACGGCCCACAACATGGACTACGGCGTGGAATCCGGGAACGGGGTGAACTGTTTCTGGTTCAGCGCCGCCAATGAGCGGATAGAAGATGACGGGAAATAAATGCCGGGGTTAAGACCCGGGCGGCCCAGGAATGCAGTCAGCCACGATTATTTATATAACCGCAAATCCTTAATCACTTTAGCTATATGGATAAAATCATTGTCATCGTGGAGTAGGTACAAATTATTTTCTATTGCCGTCCGCGCAATTATCAAATCAACACTGCTCCGGACGGTGACGCCGGCTTTTCTGCATTTATAATACATATAAGCGGCCTCTTCATAGGAATGGTTTCCATCGCGGACATCGTAAAACAGCACCGTCCGCAAGTACTCTTTTAATGTATCAAATTCTTTTTCCGTTCTTGAACCCTGGAGTACTTCCTGATAGATAACATTGTTTATCCCAAAGGGAATGTTGTTTTCGATGATGTTATCAAATTTTTTATACGGCAAACCCGGGGCTCCTTTAAAATAGCCAATCAATACGGAGGTGTCCACAAGGATCATTTCTTTTCCCTCATGGATTTATAATCGTAATCATCACGGAATTGGATTTTTCCCCGTAAATCCTTCAGGTTTTTCCGTTTTCTGTTATTTACATATTCCTGCAAAGCTGTCTCGACCAGCTCTTTTTTCGTTGTGATATTCTCAGAATATTTAAACGCCTCTTCCACAAGCTCATCATTTAATACAATATTTGTTCGCATAAAATTCCTCTATACACATTATAATACACATTTATTGAGCAATCAAGCGGTTCTTTTGGAATTCATCATAAAAAAGGACTGTCCATGGATCATCCGGAACAGTCCTTTTTTCATACTCAGTTCCGCGCGGCCAGTACCTGCTCCAGGACTTCCGCGGCGGCCCGTCCCTGCCTGCGGTCCACATCCCGGCGGATAATTGATACCAGTTCCCGGAGCTGGGTCTCGGTGACGCCGGTATTCATGGCAAGTCCCATGTGGCCGCGGAGCTGTCCCTGGGTTCCTTCCAGTGACGAGAGGGCGCTTACGGTGATCAGCTCCCTGGTCCGGTAATCCAGAATACTCCGGGCAAAGATATCCGCAAAGAGGTGCTCCTTAAGAAAGGTATTAATGGCGGGGGCAAACTCCGCGTAGGTTCCGGCTGTGGGAAAAGGCCTGCCCGAAAGGCCGTCCCGGACATACCGCCCGAAGGCTTCCTTATCCGCGCCGGCCGGAAGCGGCACAGCCTCAGGGCCCACTTCATCGGCAATGCCCCGGCTTCTCCGGTCTTCCATAACACCCATAAAGGTGATAAGCCCATTGAGGCTCCGGGGAAATCCGGTATAGGCATACAGATGAATGAGCTCTTCTTTTATCTCGTTTACCGTAAGTCCCGCGTCAAGTCCGGCGTTCAGGGCTGCGGAGAGTTTATCCAGTTCACCCCGTGCGGTGTACGCCGAAATAGCCACCGCCGCCCGCTGCCTGCCGCTCAGGCCCTGTTTATAATCCGCTGCTCCATATACGGCGGCCTGGTATTCCGCGCCGCTTACCTTCTCCCGCCATACCACTGCGGGAAGGTCCGGCAGGGCTTCACCCAGCACCGCGTGGGTCATGGCCCCATCGGGGGAAGCGCCGTGCCAGTGGAGGACTCCCGCGGGACAGCGGATTACCTCCCCTGTCCTGGCCTCATGGACCTGCCCGCCTTGCTCCTGGGTCCAGCAGATACCTGATAGTACAACCAGGGTCTGTCCCGAGCCGTGGCTGTGCCACGCGGTCCGGGCGCCCGGATCAAAGGAGACGAAAGCTCCGTACATTGCGGCCGGTGAAGTTGGGGAAAAGATATTTTCAACCATGGCTCTGCCGGTAAAGTTGCCGGGAGCTCCTTGAGTTTGCGCGCCGGAACCGGGGCGGGTTATTATCTGCCGGGCCCGACTTCCGGAAGGTCCGGCGGGGCTCATATATTCGGCGCCGCTTACTTTTTCGTGCCACCGGACACCCAGGCCGGGCAGTCTTTCACCGAATGCCGCGTGGGTCATGGCTCCGTCAGGGGAAGCGCCGTGCCAGTGGGGCACTCCGGGAGGGCAGCGGACCACGTCTCCGGGACGGGCTTCCTGCTTAACCCCGCCCCGCTCCTGGGTCCAGCAGACGCCGGAGGTTACTATCAGGGTCTGCCCCGTGTCATGGGTATGCCAGGAGGTGCGGGCTCCGGGCTGGAATGTAACATAGGCGCCATACACAGCCGAAGGTGCCTCCGGCGGGAAGAGGTTTTCCACAAAAACAGTTCCGGTAAAATTCTCTTCCGCGCCTACAGTGATAGGCTGCAGACCCTGCCGGGCAATAATCTGGCGTTCTGTAAAACCGGAATGTGCCGCCTCCTGTTTTTCAGAACCACCGCCTGCATAAAGAAACGCGGCGGAAAATGTGCAGCAAAGCAGCGCCGCGCAGGTAATTATTCTCATTGGTAAACTCCTTGGGGTTTCATAATTTTTAATGCCCACTTCCGGAAGCCGGTCCCGGGACTGGGCATTTGTTGTGTTTTATCTCAGATACTGTTTAAAGAAAGAGTCCATCTTGGGAATAGAAACAGCCATATACTGGGGAACGTCATACAGGTCCACATGGGAAGCCCCGGGCACCACAAAAAGTTCCTTTGGTTCCGCAGCCTTGCTGTAAGCATCCTCACTGAAATATGCTGACACTGCCCGCTCTCCCACAATAAAAAGAAGCGGTCTGGGAGAGATAGTTTCAATCTGTACAAACGGAAAGAAGTTCATCATTGGCGCAAGGCTGGTAAAAGAATAGCCGGTGGGTGATAAGTTCGGGTGATAGCCTCTGGGTGTGCGGTAATAATCGAAAAACTCCCGGGTATTCTCTGTGTCGCCGGGAGAGAGTTTTTCAGGAATAGCTACAATGTCCCGCCTGGGTTCGCCCCTGAATTCCCTGGTACGCTGTTCGCCTATCTCATCCAGAGTTTTCATGCGCTGATCATAGGTAATCACATCGCCCAGTCCCTGCCTGCGTGCCCGGCCCATGTCGTACATGCTGACCGTGGCCGCGGCTTTAATGCGGTGGTCAATTGCCGCCGCGCTGACCGAATAGCCGCCCCCGCCGCAGATACCGATAACCCCGATGCGGCCGGGGTCCACCAGGGGATGGTTGCTCAGGAAATCCACCGCGGCGCTGAAATCCTCCACCCTGATTTCCGGGACTTCAATGTGCCGAGGTTCGCCGCCGCTGTCACCATAAAAAGACGCGTCGAACGCCAAGGTGATATAACCCAGTTCAGCCATTTTCTGAGCGTGAAGGCCGGAGGTCTGTTCCTTGACGCCGCCGAAGGGATGGCCCACGGCAATGGCCGGGTGCCGCGCGGACCGGACAATTTGCTTGGGGATATACAGGTCCCCGGCCACATCAATGTTAATTCTGTTCTTGAAGGTGACCCGTTCGACGGTCACGATACCGCTGGGCGGGAATGTCGCTGATGACATGGGTTTCTCCTCTGCTCTTCCTGAGCCGAATACTGCTGCGGATACCACGGCAAGAAAAGCCGTAGCTGTGGCAATCATTCGTAAATTCATACTCTGCTCCTGATTCATTAGATTTCCGGATTAGCGGCGGTCCTTGCTTTCCTCCGCTTATCCATTTGTGTACAGGATAAATATCCCATAGAGTCATGAGGGAATTGTGATAAAAACAGCAGACTTTTGTGAGGATCATTTTTATAGTGTGCATGGAGTCATAGCTTTTTTGATTTTTATGTAATAGCCAGCCGGCAAGACAACAGAAGTCATCGGAGTAATTGTATCCGTTGTACATAAGATGCCGCCGGTCAAATACATCCGAATTAAACCTGTCGCTTGCCGGACAGAAACATGCTGGTAGTGAAATTGAAATGGGAGCGTAGCGCAGGCGCCGGAATTATCCGCAAGCTGCATCTTGAGCCGGTTTGTACGGATGGAGCAAAGGTCCGCCAGATAGAGTCTCCTGCGGATCAGGTCAATATTTGCGGTATTTGAGGTGATAACGGAGTCAAAAGGATCACAGCTTTTCAGTGCGTCCGCGGTATGTTTTCATCCAAGGGGATCAGGTTCGGCGGGGAAAAGAAAATGTGTTGTAAGGTCCTTGGATGCATCAATATATTGGCGCCCTTGTAGTCCGCAAGGGCGATAAACAGGGGTGAAACACTCCCTTTTAGCTTATAGGGTGAAATTATCTCTTTTGCCCGGCATCAAAAAAATAAAACTTGACAAAGCCCAATTATATGCAACTATATTAAGAAGATGTTGTACCTGTTAAGGAGTTTATTGTATGTCATCAGGAAAAGAAATTTTTAAGGCATTGAATAAGCAGCTTAAATTTGCCCCTGAGGGAATGAATAAAAAAGCGACTTATAGAGTATTGATTCCGGGACAGGTATGGCTTTATTTCGGTCTTGCCGATAAAAGCGGTGGGCCGTATCTTGGGTTCTGGGTAAAAGAAATACCGAAAGACCTTGAAAAAACCCTGGTAAAAACCCTGGCCGCCTGTACGGATGGTATTGCCTCCTCCGATGTTGTTGTTGATATGTCATGGATATATGTCAGTGTGGAAGAAGGCTCGGTCTCCGCCGATGCGATCCTCCAGGTAATGAAAGAACTGGAAAGCAGTATGGAGGCGAATCCGGATTATGCCGAAGAGGTCAGTCCTGCGGCGGGCGGTAAATCCGTATTCTCCAGGATTTTCTTCTGGTTTAAGACCGTTGTTATTCTGGCGGTTCTGGTCTTTCTTTTTGCGGCTTTTTTCCCCGAGTTTACTATCAGGAACATAGAGCTGGAAGAGATGCTTCAGGATCCTGAAATCAGCCAGATGTATGAAGAAATACTTGAAGCTCACCGGGCAAAATATGGCGCGGGCAGGCTGCTTTCAGACGAAGCGAGTGAAGGTATTTACAACCTTAGATGGCTGACATATGAAAAGAAACATCCTGTAATGGGGACTATTGTAAATTATCCGCCCATTAACCGCTTTATACGGACCATAAATGAAGGCTTCCGGTTCGTCGTTCTGATTGTCAGTGTCTTTATCGGAATAAGCCTTGTATTTAGCAGCGGCCTGGGGGACGCCTGGGCAAAACAGCGCAAGGTAGTGGGAAAACAGTATCATTCCAATGGAAGAGTAGACGATATTCATGAGTAGAAAGGCAGAAATTCAGGATGAAATAGTAAGCCGGGTTTTGTATTAATCCCGGCTGTAAAAATTCTTTCACGCCGCAGATAGTACAGGTAACTCCGGTTCATATTATCCGGATAAATAAAAGGACAACTTCTTAAAGAACCGGCGGAAACAGAAATATTTACCGCCGTCCTTCAGGATGTTTTGCTCCGGAATGTTATATCTCCCGTCTAAAATTTGTCCCTGGTAAGCGGCGTCCCGATCCAGACCCCTTCTGCTCCGAGGTATTCCCGCTGCTGGCCTTCAATCAGAAACTGAACGGAATTAACCGTCGGGAACGCAGTGGCCGTATATACAATCTGGGCAAGCTGCCCGAGATACCCTTCAATGCCGAACTGGTTAAACTGAAACTCCTCGCTCACATTCAGCCTTGCTACACCGTCCCTGACCGAGGCGGAGAGGAGTCTTGTTCCCTGCGGAATGAGGGAGCGCAGTCCCCTTTTTGCTTCGGCGGCGTTGGTCCCCTGAAAGAGGACCCGGAGGGTTTCGGTCAGAGGTGAATCCGTTTGAGGAATTTCCCGCGTAACTTCATGGCGGACAACTCTGCCGTCAGCATCTATTGAGACAAAAAACAGCGTTGTTTTCCGGGTCGCCTGCGGAACTTCCTGCGGCGGCTTTACCTGCGGCTGAACGGGGGCGGCAGTTTGCGGCTGTTCCGCCGGAGCTTGTGTGTTTGTTCCCTGCGAGGCCGGCTGTTCCGGCTGCGAAACCACCGTAATATCGCCGGATGGTGCCGGCTGTTCCGGCGCCGCTCCGCTGCCGTCGCCTCCGGCGGGCACAAGAGTTATATCATCATTAGTCTGTATCGGAGGGATCCGGGGACCGGTATCCGTCGCTTCCGTGTGTTTTTTGCCGAAGAGCATGTCCCCGGCTCCTGTTTTTTCAAGCACAGTGCTGATATTTTTTCTGTTAAGTAAAAAAAGAACGAGAACAAGCAGAATAAACGCTATCCAGAACAAACAGCCCAGAGGTGCCGATTTTTTTTCTTTTTCTCTGCCATGCGGTTATGATACGATTATTTCGGGCTGTATGCAAGGCTGTTTTTTTTCTTTATAATATTACTGTGAGAAAATTAGAAGGCCTGTCGGCATCTCCCGGTATTGCTGTGGCTCCGGTTTTTTGTTTCCGGGAAGAAAAAACAGCCGCAATTCCCAAATACCGCATAGATTCCGCAGATATAGAGACACAGTGGAAACGGTTTCAGACCGCGCTTGAACAATCGCGTGAGGAAATTCTGCTTCTCAAGGATGACAGGAATAAATTCCAGTCCGAGATTCTGGAAGCGCACCTGATGATGCTATCCGATCCCGAATTTATACCCCAGATTCACGCTGATCTGAAATCGAAAAAACTGAATGTTGAAAACATTCTTAAAAACAAGATAGACGAAACTACCGCCGTCCTCAGGGCAAGCGGCGATACCTATCTTGCCGAGCGGGCCGTTGATATTGAAGATGCTTTCGGGCGGGTAATGAATCACCTCCTGCAGGATGGTACGGCAAAAACAGCTGTGGATTCGATAGACCGCTTTGTTCCTCCGGGAACAATTCTGGCGGCAAAAAACCTTAAGCCCTCGGAAGCCCTTGCCCTGAAAGACGCTGAAATAGCAGGTATCCTGCTTGAAGAAGGCGGCGCCACAAGCCACGTAGCAATCCTGGCGCGGACATGGCGTATCCCCGCCGTTATGGGCCTGCGGGGAATACTGGGCCTTTTATCGGATGGAATGGAAATTGTTCTTGACGCCGATGACGGTCTTGTAATAATTGACCCGCCTGCCGACGTTCTGTCTTTTTACCGGTCCCGCAGCGATGCAAAAAGAAAAAAGGATACGGGAGAGAAAACAGGGTCCGGGCCGAAACGGAAAAAACTGCCTGCCGTAACAACGGACGGGGCCGCTATTTCTCTTCGCGCCAATATTGCGCTTGCCGATGAAGTCCGGGACGCAAAGGAAAAAGGAGCGGAAGGAGTCGGCCTTTTCAGATCGGAATATCTTTTTCTCGGTTCGGACGTCCTTCCCGATGAAGAAACCCAGTTCGCGGTATATCGTGAGGTAGTGAAAAATCTTGACGGATACCCTGCGGTAATAAGGACCCTTGATGCGGGCGCCGACAAGATGCTGCACGAACAGGCTGTTCTTGAAGAAAAAAATCCCCTGCTCGGATGGCGGGCTATCCGCTACAGCATTGATCACCGCGACATGTTTTCCGCGCAGCTGAGGGCTCTCCTGAGGGCAAGCAATTATGGTGATCTCCGCATTATGTTCCCCATGATTTCAAACATGGAAGAGCTGGATATTGTGCTGGAAATATTTGAAGACGTAAAAGCCTCCTGTGTAAAAAACAGAATCCCTTTTAATAAAAACGTAAAAACCGGTATTATGATTGAAGTCCCGTCAGCCGCGACCTGCGCTGACCTTTTCGCGAAAAAAGTCGACTTCATGTCCATAGGAACAAATGATCTGATACAGTATACCATGGCAGTTGACCGTGAAAATCCCAAAGTCGCCTATCTCTACGATTATTATAACCCGGCCGTTCTGCGGCTGATAAAGAGGACAATCACCGCGGGGAAACGTTCCGGGGTCGAAGTGTCAATGTGCGGGGAAATGGCCGGAGACCCCGGCGCGGTTTTTCTGCTGATAGGAATGGGCCTCCGTACCTTCAGCATGGCCCCTGTTTTTATCAGCGCCGTAAGGGATCTGATCCGCAAGGTTTCCGTGGAGGAAGCCGCCGAGCTGGCCGAAGCCGCCATGGAAATGTCGGCGGCGCGTGAAATTAAAAAACTGATACAGGGAAAAATAAAAAGCTATGAATGACAATAACATCCCGCCGGAAAGATCTGAAAGCGCCTCCAGCCGGGTATTTGATGAAACCGCGGTATACCATAACCTTCCTCTGATAGTAATTGTCGGAAGGCCGAATGTCGGCAAATCCACCCTTTTTAACCGGTTCCTTCATACCCGGCGCGCGATAACCGATCCGACCCCGGGGTAACCCGGGACCCCATAGAAGCTGAGGCTTTTATAAACGGAAAGCCGGTCCGGATTATGGATACCGGCGGTTTTAAACTTGACCGGGAAGCCGGAACT
The DNA here is from genome assembly GCF_022376835.1 of Brucepastera parasyntrophica. Classification (GTDB taxonomy): domain Bacteria; phylum Spirochaetota; class Spirochaetia; order Treponematales; family Treponemataceae; genus Brucepastera; species Brucepastera parasyntrophica. Next base: position 1,646,467 of record NZ_CP084606.1, on the reverse strand, counting down.
GACGGCGCGGTAATGGATGAGCTTGTTGTTGAAAAAACCCTTGCTTCCCTGAAAAAAGCCGATGAGATTCTGCTCCTTCTTGAGGCCGGGTCCCCTACAGCCGAGGATGAGGAATTCATTGAATTGCTTCGTCCCTATAATAAAAAGCTGGTTGTTGCGGTAAATAAAACAGAGGGCGGCAGAAAGGAATCTGACGCGTGGAATTTTTTTCGCTACGGTTTTAAGGAAGTATATTTTATCAGCGCCGAACACGGCGACAATATTCTTGAACTTGAAGAAGCCCTCACCGCGCCTCTTGATTTTTCCGGTGTTCTGGAAGGTGAAGAAGAAAAACGGATACGGATTGCCATTGTCGGAAAACCGAATACCGGCAAGTCGACCCTGGCCAACCGGTTAACCGGGACCGACGCTTCAATCGTTTCCGACATCGCGGGAACAACAAGAGACGTTGTCGAAGGTGAATTTACATACAGGGGACAGAAATTCCAGGTGCTCGATACGGCCGGAATCCGGCGCAAGAGCAGGGTAAAGGAAAACATAGAATACTATTCCGTTAACAGGGCCATAAAAACCCTTAAAGGCGCGGACATTGTTTTTCATATGATAGATGCCCGGGAAGGTCTGGCTGATCAGGACAAAAAGATTATTGCGCACGCGACGCAGGAAGGGCTGGGTGTTATTTTTATCCTCAATAAATGGGACCTGATGAATCAGGAAAAGAAAACCTTCCGGGAAACTGTTAAAAACATGAGAATTATGTTCGGGCATATGGAATTTGCCCCGGTCCTCGCGCTTTCGGCCCTTCAGGGGGAAGGAATAAAGGACCTGCTGAATACCGCCATTGAATTGTATGGAGAACTTTCAAAAAAATTGAAACTTCAGCGCTTAACATTGCCCTTAATGACTGGATACAGGCGTCTCCGCCCCCGCAGGGACGTACCAATAAATTCAAACTCAGGTATATAGTCCAGACCCAGACAAACCCGGTGAAGTTTCTGGTTTTTGCTACCCGCCCGGACGCCGTTACGGAATCCTATATCGCGTACATCAGAAACCGCATACGGAAGGATTTAGGCTTCACACATATACCTGTCGTTGTCGAGGTAAAGGGGAGCCGGAAAAAATGGGAAGCCCGGTAAATCACTTATTACAGGACTTATTATAATACTTATAATAAGTCCTGTAATAAGTATCGTGTTTCCGGTTGTTCGTATTTCTGATACAAAAAATCAGCTGATTCTTTGTATCAGAAACGTCACTTAAAGGAGTATATGGCAGAATTTTCCATAGGGCAGGTTGAAAAAATCACCGGCGTAAAAGCCCACGTTCTCCGCTACTGGGAGGAAGTCATACCTCTTATCCGTCCCCGCAAGGACGGGCAGGGGAGGCGGTTTTATTCCCGCCGAACAGTTGAACTTATTTCACGCATACAGTTTCTCGTGCAGAAAAAAAAATACACAATTGAAGGGGCCGGAGAGCAGCTTCTCACGGAGCTTACCGATTCCCGCGCCCTGCAGATACGCGAAGGCATAGACGCCATCAGATCGGAACTTCTCGACATGTACGCTATTGCGCACAAATGGAATACGGAAAATGAACCGGAACCCGAAATACAGTAATTCCCGTCCGGGGGAAAAATCCGGAAAAACAGACCGGCCTATAAAAAGAAAAGCGGAACAGGGGCGGAGTATGGTCCGCCTGGGCTTCATCCGCCCTGAAGAAGGCCCCGCCGTTTTTCCGCCGCTGACCTCCGGCTCCGGAAATCTGCTCGAACAGTTTCCGTCAATAGTCCAGGAAGTTATGCCTCTGGACAGTAAAAAACGCCGGCAGCTGAACGATGATATACGGCAGCTGTCCCGCAGCCTGACGGATGAACGGAATACAAGACGGGTCGGGTATATGAATGACCCTTCCGTTCTTTCAGCCTATATCCGTTATTATATGTGGTGGAACCTTGTCAGGCTTGTCCGCCTTTTTACATCCCTGCCTCTTGAACTTGAAGACGGAGACTTTGCCCTTGATCTCGGTTCGGGTCCGCTTACCTTGCCGGTTGCCCTCTGGATAGCCCGCCCCGATTTACGGGACAAAAAGATTTCATGGTACTGTGTTGATGTTTCCCAGAACGCGCTTTCCGCCGGCGAGGAAATTTTCCTGCATTTCGCCGCCAGGACCGGAAATACTCCCTGGCATATTACACGGGTAAAAGGTGAGGCGGGCGTGCCCCTGCACAGAAAAGTCAGGTTCGCCGCGAGCGCGAATATGTTTAATGAATTATTCTGGAATAACCCGCGCTCTCTTGAACGGCAGATACAATTGTACGCCGGAATAATCGAAAACTATGTTCAGCCTCAGGCTTCCGTTTTGCTGGTAGAGCCGGGAATTCCCGCCGCCGGCAGGTTTATTTCCCTGATGCGTGAGGCCCTCGGCCGGCTGGATTTTCTCCCGGTATTTCCCTGTCCCCATACTGAACTCTGTCCGCTTGCCGGCAAAAACAGCAGAAAATGGTGTCATTTTGTTTTTGATACGGCCTCCGCTCCGGCTCAGCTGCACAAACTTTCCGGGGATTCCGGCCTCTCAAAAGACCGGGCCGCGTTGACTTTTCTCTATGCGGCGCGGGACCCCGATGACCGTCCGGAAAAAAGAAAGCGCCGCATACGGGAGAAAGCCGGGACGCCGGAAAGGTTTTAAATATACGGATTTTTTCGGATATGATTCAGCTCCCCGATTTTCATTCGGGAAGATACGGCTGCTCGGAAATAGGGCTGGTTCTTGTTTCGGGAAAATATCAGGCGGCGGATTACCTTAAGAGTTGCGAGTCAGGCTCTCTTATTTCCGTCCCGTTTTCCGGGAAAAACCTGATGAGGGATAAAAAATCCGGAGCAATTATAATCGACCTCCGGTCTTAACCCCCGGATATAATGAGCAGCCCGGAGTTATTGTACGGGCAGACTATTCTTCACCGAGGGGGTCTGTTCTGTACAGTTTCGCGAGCTGTTTTCTGGTACTGTTCAAATCACGGGGGTAGGGTGCGGTAAATTCCACCGGTTCTCCCGTCGCTGGATGGGCGAACCGCATTTTCCAGGCGTGAAGGCCAAGCCGGTTAAGCAGGGGCCTTTCGGAAAGTTCATCACCATGCCAGGAACGTTTTATATTCGACAGATATAACGGAGCCGGATTTCCGTAAAGCGGATCACATACAATAGGCAGCCCTGAAATTGTCAAATGGACACGGATCTGGTGTGTGCGGCCTGTTATTGGCCTTGCTTCAATCCAGCTGTATTGTCCGCAGGGTCCGATAAACCGCAGTCCTGTCTTTGCGTCTTTTCCCCGGCGGGTATCCTTTATTGTCCGGTGTTTCTGGTCACCGTCCGCCCGCAGTGGTATGTTTATTTCTGTTTCTTCCCACACCGGCCGGCCGTATACCAGCGCGTGGTAGGTTTTTTCTATTTCACGTTTTTCAAACGCCATACTGAGCGCGCGGTGCGCTTCGTCCGTCCGGGCATACATAACAAGCCCGGAGGTATCCTTATCGATCCGGTGGACCGCATACAGGCGTTCCCCGTCTCCGCAGAGCTGCCGGGAAGCCAGAATATCAAGCCTCGGCGCGTCCGGATCCCAGCGGTCTGACGCGACAAGCAGACCTGAGCTTTTATTTAAAACAGCGATATGTTCATCCTGGTATAGCAGGGTAAAAAGTTCGGACGATTTCATGACCAGTACTATACCAGAAACGGGAAGCCTTCACAACGGGAGACGAAACGCCGCTGATTGTACAATTTTCCGCAGTTCAGTATATTTATAGTCAAATAATTTAAATTATTTGACTACTTCCGATTGTAAGTGTTTTTGATACAAAGAATCAGCTGATTTTTTGTATCAAAAACGTAACTTATAGGAGTATAAAATACAATGAATATAAGTAACCTCCATACCCATACATCGCTCTGCAAACATGCCCTTGGAGATCCCGCAGATTATGTCCGCCAGGCCAATGTTGACGGCTGTTCGGCGCTCGGCTTTTCCGACCATTGTCCGCTTCCGGACAATACCTGGCCGGGAAGCCGGATGTACCGGGAGGAACTGCCGAAATACCGTGAACTGGTTAATGCCGCTAAAAAGGAGGCAGACTTTCCCGTTTTTTTCGGATTTGAATGCGACTGGTATCCTTCCTATACAAACTGGATACGGGACCGCCTTCGGTATGAGGAAAAGGCAGACTATCTCATATACGGATCACACTGGGTAAACGAGAACGGCGAATTTCTTTTTTGCGGGGAAATATCCGGGGTACGGTTTTTACGCAAGTACGCCGACTTAACTGTAGGCGGTATACAGAGCGGGCTGTTTGACTTTATCGCCCATCCCGATATTTTTATGATGGCCTACACGAATATTGATGAAAACATCAGATCGGCCTGGCAGGATATTATTGAAGCGGCGATAGGCATGAATATGCCGCTTGAGATAAACGGGAATGGTTTGAACAGGCAGAAAATATATTCGGATACCGGCATGAGAGCTCCGTATCCTGTCCGCGAATTCTGGGAAATGGCGGCGGCTTCGGGCGCAAGAATTATCTGCAGCTCCGACGCCCATTCCCCCTCGGCTGTAATCAGTTATGCCAGAGACGCGGTCCGCTTTGCGGAGGAACTGGGGATAACTCCCGAAGATCCTGTCTCGGCCATTGGATTAACCGCGGACAAAACCGGAACCTGACCGGAAAAATTTCCCGTCGCGGATTTTATTCGCGGCGAGGTGTTTTATTTTGCCGGTTCGGGCCTCAGCCCTTCAACAAAAAATTCATCCGGAATTTTTGACGGCCTTCCGTTACTGTCCACGCAGCCCCATGATACATCGGCTTCGGCACAGACTTCGTTCCGCTGGTTTGTAATTACCTGGTGAAAGGTGCCTGAAACCCGGCCCAGTTTTACCGGCTCTACCTGAATGGAAAGCTCATCTCCAAGGCGGGCTGAAAACTTGTAGCGTATATCAATATGAGTAACATACAGAAAGTATCCCGCGGCGATAAGTCCTTCATAGTCAAATCCTATGGCCCGCAGATATGCCATACGGCCGTATTCAAGATAATTCAGGTATACGGCATTGTTTACGTGATTATATGCATCGAGTTCATAGGTCCGTACCGTTGTTTTTGCAGTATGTTTCATGCCCCAAAGCATAGCACAGTAACAGTTTTTTTGACAATGCGCCTCTGGCGGCTTATACTTTCAGTATGATAGATGTTGCTGCCGCTGTTATTGAAAACCGTGAAGGGCGTATTCTGATCGCCCGCAGAAAGCCTGAAATCTCGCTCGGCGGATACTGGGAATTTCCCGGCGGAAAAATAGAAGCCGGGGAAACCGCTCCCGAATGTATTGTCCGTGAATTGCGTGAGGAAATGGATGCTCATGTGGAGGCCGGGGATATTATTACGGAAGTAGTGCATGATTACGGAACAAAAATTGTCCATCTGATTGCTGTCCGGGCCGTACTGATCGACGGGCATATCAGTCTCCGCGACCATGACGAAATCCGCTGGGTTACGACAAGGGAAATGGCCGACTATTTATTCGCCCCGGCGGATGAGGAAATTGTTTCCGTCCTGGTTCATTTGCATCACGGGAAAAAACAGCATTAACGGATTTTTGCGATTAAACTCTTTTATGAGGCCGGTTTCAAAATGTCAGATTTTGAAACCGGCTCATGAGATCAGGGGCTGTATACGTACAGCGTTTTCCTGTCCTGGTCTCTTATGCCTTTTAAAAGGTTCATTTCCTGTACAGGGACTTTTTTCTCTATGGCAGGGAGGCCTTTTTTATCCATCAGGGTTTTATTGATTATCAGCTCGTCTTTTTTTGCCAGAGTCTGCAGTCTGCACGCAAGGTTTATTCCGTATCCTACATAATCCCGGTATTTCAGATCGGATGCTTCCGCGGAAATTTCATATTTGAAAATCTTTTCCAGAACAAGCGCGCCCGCAAGTCCGAGTTTGGGAAAGGACTGAAACAGATACTCGTTCAGGAATTCCGTAAAAGTGGAAAAAACTTCCAGCGCTTCGCGTAAATGCTCATCGCTGGCTTCATCCCAGATAACGATCGCGCCGTCTCCGACAAGTTTATAATATGAACAGTTATAGCCGAACTGGTTTACGCAGGAAAGAAAATTGGAGGTAAACTGCTTTATCAGGGTAAAAACAGCCGTTTCATCATTTTCACACAGAAAATCACTGAAATTCCGCACATCAATACAGAGGCTGAGAGAATCATCTTTTGTTTCGCCTACGTATATATTATCAAATATATCGACAGGCATTTTTTTAACGCCGCCAGAGTGGATGAATCCAGGACAACAGAAGGACACGGCTTTATCGGCAAATCCTCATCTGTAATAGTCATTCGTAGATAATACCATAGCTACAGGGAAAATATAAGTAGTTTGAGTAAAAATTATGTAACAAAGCAAATTTTTTATGTTTTAAAGACTGGTTTGTGATATAGTTTGCTGAAAGAACCGGAAATGGAGGCCATTTTGAAAAAAGAACATTTCAGTATTATCGCGATTATTCTTTTGGTATGTATGACTGTACTGTCCTGCGGCTCAACGCCTGCCGCGGTAGAGACCGTTCCCGAACCCGAGCCGGCTCCCGTTGTTGTGCAGGAACCCGCGCCGGTTGTGGAAACACCTCCGCCGCCCCCTCCTCCCCGGCTCCGCCCGCGGAAGTGAAAAAACAGCTGGTTATGGAAGGTTCCGTGAATCACAAGGTAATATACCATGAAACCCTTTCGGAACTTGCGGCCCGTGTATGGGGAAGGAGTATGCGTACTGGTTCCCGGTTATTATGACAGCCTCGGAAGGCGTGGTTATTAATCCGGAACGGATTATCCCCGGCATGAACCTGGTTATTCCCGACCTTCAGAAAAACATCAATGATGAAGGGGCCCGCGCTGTCATGAAAGAAAGCTTCCTCACTGTAGCGGAAGACTACCGGCGTATAGGCAAGGGCGGCGTCGCTGAAAAGCTGGTTAAAATAGCCGATACCCTGTAAATCCTCTTATTTTTCATCCAACTTCCCGCGGAAATAATTTTTGCTTATATATTCCGCGGGGAATCCCCTCTGAAAGGCCTTTTTATCCTATTTTCTTTCAATATATATATTTATGTACTATAATTTGAGAATGACAGAGGGTTTTCTGTTCTTAGTATTTTAAGTCCATTTTAATAAGGAGTACTTATGAAAAAGCTGAATCACTTTGCCGCGGCGTGTATGGCCCTGGCTCTGATCATGTTTTTTTCGGGTTGTCCGAATGCGGCAGACGGACCCGATCCGGAAACGCCAAAAACGCTGTCAATTACCGGAAAGTTTTCCAGCGGCGGCAATACGTCGTATTTTACCGCCGGCACTGAATCAGGGGCAAGGCATATTTACGGAAGGGCCTCGGGCGATGATACCGCAATTCCCCTGACCGGCGTCCTGGATGACGGAGATATAACGTTCCGCCTTAAAGGGTTTTATAACTCCCAGGCGGAATATTACACCCTTTCTGCGGCAAGCAGCATTATTAAATATTCGATAAGCGGAGATACCGGCGGAAACGCGACCGTTTCCATAGCTACCAGGACCGGTTCCGACCAGCCCTTCGGCAGTCCCGTTTTCGCAGTGGTAGATACTACAATTACGGGCGCCGAGGCCTCCCAGAACATGACCTCCACAGGAGAGGCGGCCCTCGTTTCCGGACTTGACAAGTCGGAATGGCAGGGCGTGTGGGATGAACGGTATCCTGATACGGGCTGGAAAATCCAGTATATCGTGGATGAATGGGGCATAAAAACCATGGCAAAGCATTCTGTTGAAACGGAAGGCGAATGGGCCGAGGACTCGTTTTTCGGGTTTGCGGATATAGGCGGCCAGCAGCCGGACGGCAGCTATAATGTGGTGGCCGATTTTGTTACTTTTGCATGGAGTGAGCCGGCACAGCCCACCGAAGAAGGCTTTATCGCGGCCTGGGAAGCGGACGGAGGAAAAATTCTTTCCAATAATATTTTTATAATCCCCTATGTAAATGACGGAAGCCCGGTGATCATGGGAACCTATTTTGATTATGAGGGCGAAATGTATTATAACGGCATTTTTTCATCTCCGTATCATGTGAATATTATATATGATCCCTCTGACAGTTCAGGTCTGGGAAGTTCTCCTGCGTCTCCCCTTGTCCTTACCGTCGAGGACCTTTCCGTTGCCTATGGTTTGCCCGGAAGGCTGGTCTTTTCCGGCGTTTATGCGGGTTTTGAAGAAGCTCTTCAGGCGGCTGAAAGTCCCGCCGGTATCAACGCCGCTGATTACATCACTGAATATATGTGTGATGACGGGTTTAAGGCGGGGCTTGACATGTATAACTGGGAAAAGGTGAATCCCCTGCCGGCAACCGGAGAGGAAGAAATCGCCCAGTGGTATGATTCCCGTGATATAGAGTTCAGGAAAGCTCTCATAGCCAATATCCCGGGCCTTTCTTCCTATCAGGAAGAAGATATTTTGTTCAAAGGAACACTGGAATATTCCGCCAAAATGTCGGAATGGTGGGAAGCCCAGGTGAATTCCGCGGTTACCGTAACAACCAACTATATCGCGGTTAAAGTCTCTTCTTCCTCAAACGGATTAACTATTAAAGTTTACGCCGACGCCGGGGCAACCTGGGACGACTATGAAGACGGCACCTCGAGGGTTTTCAAAGCAGACTTTACGGACGCCAAAAATTTAATAACGGGCGGAATTCTTATTTCCGATCCCATCGCCGATATGAAGAGGTAAACCTGTAAATTTCCCTTCCTCCATCATGCGGAGGAAGGGCGGTTACCCTGGTTGAACCTTATGGCACCCATAAAATTAAAAAAACTATTTAAATCCGGCTTTTTCCACAAAACATCAATAACAATACAAAAAACCATCATTCTGTGGTATAGTCTTATTATTGGAGGCGAGTATGCTTGATCCCTGGGTTTACTGGGCCATTATCGGTGTCGTGTGTATAGGACTCGAAATGCTGCTGCCCGGATTTGTGATTTTCTTTTTTGGAATGGGAGGTATCGCGACCGCTTTGCTCAGCCTTATTCCCTTTGTTTCCCAATGGCTGTGGCTGCAGGTGCTGATTTTCATTGTAACATCCCTGCTTTCACTCATTTTTTTCCGCAGACATTTTAAACGGATTTTCAGCGGGACTGTTTTTAATCCTTCCAAAAAGAACCCTGAAGAAGTAGGGGCGGGTGAAACCGCGGAGGTCCTTGAAACAGTCGGGCCGGTGCAGGAAGGAAGGATCCGTTTCCAGGGCACTACCTGGAGCGCGCAAAGCAGCAGCGGGACTATTCCAGCCGGCTCTTCCGCCCGGATTGTTGACCGGAAAGGCCTGGTTTATATTGTTGAACCTATTAATTCTGAAATAACGCAGGAAGGAGAAAAGAATGCCCGTAGTTCTGGTATATATTGCTATTGTAGTTTTTGTAATTATCCTGTTCAAAATTGCCGTTGTGGTTCCCGAGCAGGAAAGCTATATCGTGGAACGGCTCGGTAAGTATACCGGGACCCTTACCGCTGGGTTCCATCTGCTTGTTCCGTTTATAGACCGCATAGCGTACAAACAGAACCTGAAGGAAGAGGCTCTGGATGTCGATCCCCAGATATGTATTACTTCGGATAACGTTCAGGTAAAGGTTGACGGGATTCTGTATCTGAGGGTGCTTGACCCGGTAAAAGCGAGTTACGGAATAGAAAATTACCGGTTCGCGGTTACCCAGCTTGCGAAGACCACCATGCGGAGTGAAATCGGAAAAATCGAGCTGGACAAAACCTTCAGCGGACGCGATACGCTGAACATAAATATTGTAAAAGCCCTGGACGAGGCTTCGGACAGCTGGGGAATAAAAGTCACCCGTTATGAAATCCGCGACATTACGCCGACCGATACCATTATTGAGGCAATGGAAAGCCAGATGCGCGCGGAACGGGTAAAACGCGCGAACATCCTTTCGAGCGAGGGGAAAAAACAGTCTCTTATAAATGTCTCTCTGGGTGAAAAACAGGACGCCATAAACCGTTCAATGGGTGAGAAGGAACGCAGAATCAATATTGCGGACGGACGGGCGCAGGCCATTGAAATCACCAGCAAGGCGACCGCGGAAGGCCTGCAGCTTGTTGCCAAAGCCCTTTCACTTCCCGGCGGAAAGACCGCCATGGGGATCCGCCTTGCGGAAAATTATATAGCCCGGTTTTCTGAAACGCTTGCGCAGTGCGATGTTTCCGTATATCCGGAAGAACTCGCGGCTATCGCTTCAATCGCGGATATTTTCCAGAACGCCCAGAAAAATGCTCCCGGAGGTAAAAAATGAACCCGTTTTTTCCGCTTCTTATTGTAGTTGCGATACTCGCGCTTGTATTTATCATAGCGATTTTTAAAAGTATCAGGGTCGTCCCGAACCGGGTGGCCCTTGTCGTTGAACGCCTCGGAAAATATCATAACACCCTTGAGGCAGGCTTCCATATGCTTTTTCCTTTTATTGACCGGGTCCGCTACAAGCAGAACCTGAAGGAGCAGGCCATTGATGTTCCCGCGCAGGACTGTTTTACAAAAGACAATGTCCGCGTCCGGGTTGACGGCGTCCTCTACCTCCAGGTTATGGACCCGAAAAAGGCAAGCTACGGAATCAGGAATTATTCCTACGCGACAGTACTGCTTGCCCAGACAACCATGCGCTCCGTTGTGGGACAGCTCGAGCTCGATAATACCTTTGAGGCCCGTGAGCAGATAAATGCTTTAGTCGTAAAGGCTGTTGATGAGGCGTCCGATCCCTGGGGAATAAAAGTTACCAGGTACGAAATCCAGAACATCAGCGTTTCCCAGTCGATTATGGACGCGATGGAAGCCCAGATGAAGGCTGAACGGGAAAAGCGCGCGGAAATAGCCCGCTCGGTCGGAGAGATGGAAACAAAGATAAATCTTTCCATGGCCGCTTATGAAGAAGCCGTTAACCTGAGTGAGGGTGAAAAAGAACGGATGATTAATGAGGCTGAAGGAAAGGCGAAAGAAATCGTTTCTGTCGCGCGCGCGACCGCCGAAGGTATCCGCAATGTTGCTTCCGCCGTTACCATGGAAGGAGGCGAGGCCGCGGCCAATCTCAGTCTGTCAGAAAACTGGATAGACGCCGTCGGAGGAATTGCCAAAAAGGGGTCCAGAGTTATCCTCAGCGCCGATCTTACCAACCTTACGGAAATTACCGCGAAAGCCGCAAAGATGATAAAAGAGTAAAAAACTCTGTTTATACATATGCCGGGCGCGGACCAAGCTGCCCGGCATATGTATTTTAAAAACCATTCGCAATCTGTATAAATATATTTACTAATACTATTAGATTCTCGCAGGGCGAGATAAATGTGGTAACCTCATGTCTTTTACCTGAATTCATACATAATTGCTCCGGTATCGCATAGCAAATTCAGGGACAGCGGCATAATCTCGGCGGTTCCGGAGCCGGGTTTGCTCCAGAAGTAAAATCACAGAAACAAAAAATCAGTGAAAACGGCAAATCTTAAAACTCACCGCAGTTAATTCCTAAAGCCTGTTATGCGAAGTTTTACCCGGCCTTGTTTAGAAAAACGTTCAGGCTCAAAATGCAATTACATACTTGCATAAAAAACAGGAAGGTGCTATAACTGCTTTAAGTTAGCAAATGCTAACTTAATATACAAAAAGATTCTTATATAGACCGGCCATGCTTCTAATATTACTCCAGATTACGTTTTGGATTATGACCGGCAGGAGGTAATTATGGATACAAAAAAGGAACCTGCCGGCAGGACAGGTTTTTCCCGGCTTATGGAAATTGCCGGAACAAAAAGGGGTCTTCTTACTCTTTCAGGAATTCTGTCTGTTGTAAGCACTGTATTGCAGTTTATTCCTTTTGTGGCGGTATACTTTATTGTTGCCGAGCTGTTCAGGAACGCGGCGTCTCCCGCTTTGATTGATTATGCTGTTATCCGGACCTGGGGCCTGCGGGCAATTATTTCGCTGGCAGCTTCGCTTGTGTTTCTGTATGCCAGTAACATGGCCTCGCATATTTCTGCGTTTAATATTTTATACGAGCTGAGGGTAAAACTTGCCGAACATCTGGCAAAACTTCCTCTGGGATACCATACCCGTCAGTCGACCGGAACAATCAAAAAGATTCTGGAAGTAAGTGTTGAAAAGATCGAAAATTTTGTCGCCCATCAAATTCCTGATCTTGTCGGCGCGGTCGCCCTTCCGGTGATTTTGCTGGCGGCTATGTTTTCACTGGACTGGCGGCTTGCCCTGAGCTGCGGCGTCCCCATTTTATTCGCCTTCTTTTTGCAGAGCTTTGTCTTTCTCGGAAAAAAAGGCCGGCAGATTTATTCACAGTATCATGATTCACTCGAACAGATGAACGCGGCCGGCATCGAGTATGTACGCGGCATGCCCGCCGTAAAGGTGTTCGGACTGTCGGTCCGGAGTTTTCTCAGTTTTCATAACGCAATAATTGAATATAAAGATCTGGCCCTTATGATAACCAAGTGTTACAAAAAATCGTATGTTGTTTTTTTTGTAATGCTGTCTTCCTTGCTCACCTTTATTCTTCCCGTCGGTTTATTTATTCTGAGCGGTAATCCGGAAAACCAGGCCTTTGCCTTTATCCTGCTTCTTTTTCTTGTACTTGCTCCCGGACTTTCCGTTCCCGTGCTTAAACTTTTATATGTGGGCGGAAACATGCGGAATATTTCCGAAGGCGTAGAAAGAATCGACGCCATTTTTTCCCAGCCGCCGGTAAAGGAACCCGCCGTCCCGGTGACGCCGGAAAAATATCCGGTCCGTTTTGACTCAGTCTCTTTTTCCTACGCGGGGAATGATGAGGCGGACAGGGTTGAGGCCCTGTCGGATGTTTCCTTTACTGCTGAGGAAAAAGCAATTACCGCGCTGGTCGGCCCTTCCGGGAGCGGAAAGTCAACTGTCGCGAATCTTATCCCCCGCTTCTGGGATGTCGCATCCGGGGCCATACGCATAGGCGGTGTCGACATCAGGGATATGAAAACCGAAACGCTTATGGACACGGTTTCTTTTGTTTTCCAGGATGTTCATTTGTTCTATGACAGCATTGAGGAAAATATTCGCATGGGTCGCGCATCAGCAGGCAGGGAAGATGTTATTGCGGCGGCCAGGGCGGCATGCTGTCATGAATTCATTGAACAGCTTCCGCAGGGATACCGGACAAAAATCGGCGAAGGCGGAACGTATCTCTCCGGAGGCGAGGCCCAGCGGATTTCAATTGCGCGGGCCATTTTAAAAAACGCGCCTATTCTTGTTCTTGATGAGGCGACCGCTTATGCCGACCCCGAGAATGAGACAAAAATACAGGAAGCGCTGGGCGCTCTTATAAAAGACAAAACGGTTATTATTATCGCCCACCGGCTTTCGACAATCAAAAATGCGGGCAGGATTCTGGTACTGAATAAAGGCCGGATAGTTGAACGCGGTACCCATGAAGAACTTTTGCGGAAAAAAGAACTGTACAGCCGTATGTGGGCCGCCCATATAGATGCGGGCGCGTGGACCCTCAATCAGGGTGAAAAAGACATGGAGGTAACAGCATAATGAAAAAAATGTTTTACAATCTTTCAGGCGGCGATCCAAAAATGCTCTATACAGCCTGCGCCGCTTCAATACTGGACGGAATAGTAAAAATCATTCCGGCCGCCCTTGTTTTTGATATTTTCAATACCATCTATCAGTATTTTGCTGATCCGGCGGTGCCTCTCAATATGACCCGTCTCTGGACTGTATGCGGCCTTCTTTTTCTGCTTTTTGCAGTCCAGCTTTTTACCTATTCTTTTGCCTATGATAAAACATATCTCGCCGCCTATACGGTTTCCGCAAGCGGCCGCATTTCACTTGCGGAACATTTACGCAGACTTTCGCTCGGATTTCTCGGAAGCCGCGACCCCGGCGATCTGACCACAATGATGCTGGGTGATTATGCGAATGTCGAAACATCCATTTCCCATTATGTGCCCCAGATTGTTACCGCTATAGTTTTGCCAGTCGTGGCTTTTGTTTCACTTTTTTTGTCAGCTGGCAAATGGCACTCGCAATGTTTGCCGCCCTTCCGCTCGGTCTTTTAATTGTATGGCTTTCCCAGGGCATTCAGCGCCGTCTCGGGAAAAAGCATATAAAAGCAAAGGTTGACAGCGCGAGCCGGCTGCAGGAATATCTGCTCGGCATGCGTGAAATAAAGGCATACAATTTGAGCGGGGAACGTTTTGTCCGGCTTAAGGAAGCTTTTAAACGCCTGAAAAAAGAGTCCATCCGCATTGAAGGGTTAATAGGTCCTATTTTGATGGTTGCCATAGCAATCCTCCGGTCAGGCATGACCTTTATGATTTTTACCGGGACCTATCTTTTAGCCGGCGGACAGCTGACTCTCCCTGTGTTTCTTCTTTTCCTGCTTATGGGCAACAGAGTGTTTGAACCTCTTACGGTCGCTCTCGTAAACTATGCGGAACTTAATTACTCCGTACTCAGTTCTGAAAGAATTATGGAGATACGCCGGGAAAAACCCCTCCCCGGAGAAAAGAACGCGCCCCCGGGAGCCGGGATAGTTTTCCAGGACGTTACCTTTGCGTATAATTCCGCAGAAGTAATCAGGAACGTGTCCTTCAGTATTCCGGAAAAAAGTATCACCGCCCTTGTGGGGCCGTCCGGAAGCGGAAAATCAACTATTACTCGTCTTATCGCGAGGTTCTGGGATGTCCGGAACGGAAAGATTCTGATGGATAATGAAGATATCAGAGAGATTGATCCTGAAAAACTGCTTTCCAGAATTTCGATGGTTTTCCAGGATGTATATCTTTTCAGGGACACTATCCGCAACAATATCAGAGTCGGAAAGATGAACGCCACTCAGGAAGAAATTGAATGGGCCGCAAAACAGGCCTGCTGTCATGAATTTATTACCGCGCTTCCCCAGGGCTATGACACGCCGGTCGGCGAGGGCGGCTGTACTCTTTCCGGAGGGGAAAAACAGCGTATTTCCATTGCGCGCGCGCTTTTGAAGGATGCCCCGATTGTCCTGCTGGATGAAGCGACCGCTTCTCTTGATCCTGAAAATGAAGTCCAGGTCCAGAAGGCCATAAACGCGCTGGTAAGCCGGAAAACAGTAGTAATTATAGCCCATCGCCTCAAAACCATAAAAGAGGCGGACAATATTATCGTCCTTGATGAGGGCCGCGTTGCCGAGCAGGGAACGCATGAAGCTCTTTTGAAAAACAGGGGACTCTACAGAAACCTCTGGGACCTCCAGCAGGAGTCCGCGGGCTGGACAATGACGGCCTGAAAAAGCTTTTACCGGGAGGAGACATGCGCTCCTCCCTCTTTTTTCAAAAACACTTGATACTTTGGTTTTCCGGCAGTACTATATTAGGGAAGACGTTTCTGCGGTCAGGATCACAGATTCCAAAAACCTGTGTGTCTGAAGCCAAGGGTAAAAAGTTTTTTTAATTTTCAGTTTCCGGATAATATCCGTTTTGACTGAGAGGTCCCGCCTTTTTTTCAGGAAAAACCGGGCTTGCCCTGAAAGACTTTTGGTTTCCCTCCGCAGTTACGCGTATTTCAGCGTATCCGTTAAGGAGGAAACAGATGGAAGAAAGGGCAGTCGGAGTTATCGCGATTATCATCAAAGACAGATCAGAAACCGCCTCAAATGTTAATGAAGTGCTTGCTGCGTTCGGCGATATTATTATCGGCAGAATGGGTATCCCGTACCATGAGCGGGATCTTAATATTATAACGCTGATAGTTGATGCGACAACAGATCAGATAGGCGC
This sequence comes from Brucepastera parasyntrophica, assembly GCF_022376835.1. GTDB lineage: Bacteria > Spirochaetota > Spirochaetia > Treponematales > Treponemataceae > Brucepastera > Brucepastera parasyntrophica. Next base: position 1,630,590 of record NZ_CP084606.1, on the reverse strand, counting down.
CTTTACCGGGAAACTGGGAATGATTCCCGGAGTGACGGCAAAATCAACCCTTGCAAAAATATAGGAGGCAGTATGAAAGATGGCACAGGGACCGGGACTGTTTCGGTAAAGGACTGGGTTAAAGCCCAGATTAAACAGGATGAAATTACTCCCTATCTTGAAAACGGCAGGGATTTTATTGATGATGAAAAAATAGAAACTTCTATCCGTGAAAATGCCGGCGCTGAGGCTGAGCGCATACGCGCTATAATACGAAAAGCCTATGATATAAAACTGATGGACGACGCTGATGTTGCCGCTCTGGTTGGAGTAACGGATCCGGGTCTCAGAAATGAAGTCTTTGAAGCCGCAAAGGAAATCAAGAAGAAGGTATATGATTCCCGCATTGTAACATTCGCTCCACTATATTGCGGCAGCAAATGCGTGAACTCCTGCCGGTACTGCGGGTTCCGTTCCGGAAACGAGGCTATTACCAGGCGGGTTTTAACAATGGACGAAATTGAATCCGAGGCAAGGGTGCTTGCGTCCAGGATCGGACACAAACGGCTTGTTGTCGTATACGGCGAGCATCCCGAAACTGACGCCGACTACATAGCGGAAAGCATGCGCCGCATTTATTCCATAAAGGACAGAGTCCGTAATGGCGTGGGAGAAATCCGCCGGGTAAATGTTAACGCGGCGCCCATGTCCATTGCCGATCTGAAAAAACTCCATGAGGCCGGTATCGGTACCTATCAGGTTTTTCAGGAAACCTACCATCACGATACATACCGGAAAGTCCATCCCGAAAAAACACTTAAGGGAAATTTCCAGTGGCGGCTGTATGCCCTTCACCGGGCAATGGATGCGGGAATAGATGATGTTGCGGTCGGGGCCCTGTTCGGTTTGTCCGACTGGAAATTTGAAGTAATGGGACTGGTCGCCCATGCCCGCGATCTGGAAAAACGTTTCGGGCTCGGGCCCCATACGGTTTCCGTACCCCGACTTGAACCTGCGGCCGACACCGATTTTTCCTGGGTCGAGAACAGGGTCAGCGATGATGATTTCCACTATCTTGTTGCCGTGCTCAGGCTCGCAATTCCATATGCCGGCCTTATAGTCACAAACCGTGAATCTCCGGAAATGATCCGTTCTCTTATGGATATTATTACCCAGCGGGACGCGGACACCCGGGTAGGAATAGGTTCCTATACCGACGCCTTCTCTGATGAAAATTCCGATATGCAGGAAGAAGAAAGACAGCAGTTTATCCTTGGCGATACCAGGAGTCTGGACGCGATAATCCGCGAGCTTGCCGAACATGGACATATTGTTTCTTTTTGTACCGCAGGATACCGGTGCGGCCGGACAGGCAAGAAAATAATGACCCTGCTTGAAAGCGGAAGGGAAGGGTGTTTCTGCAAACTGAACGCTGTTCTTACCTTTCAGGAATGGCTTGAAGATTTCGCTTCTCCGGAAACAAAAAAAATCGGCGACGAAATGATCCGCACTGAAATTGATGAAATAAAGGCCCGGGTTCCCGCTGACTTTTCGCAGGCTGTTTTCGATCATTTTACGGCGGCCTATGAAAAAATAAAGGCCGGAGAACGGGACCTGTATTTTTAATACGGGCGGGTGAATTTACAAGGACGGGATACTGACAATGATGACTGCACCAAAAGCGCTGCGTCTGCACATAGGCCTCTTCGGCCGGGCAAATACCGGCAAGTCAAGTTTTCTCAATATGGTGACAGGACAGGACACTTCAATTGTTTCTCCGGTTCCGGGGACAACGACCGATTCGGTTATCAAAAGCATGGAACTCCTGCCGCTGGGGCCGGTTACCTTTCTTGATACCGCCGGCATTGATGATGAATCCGAACTGGGAGAACAGCGTATCGCAAAAACATTCAGGGCCCTGGCGTCTTCCGATATTGCCCTGCTGATACTTGAAAGCGGAATCTGGACAGAATATGAACAGACTATAGCGGATGAATGCGGCCGCACAAAAACCCCTCTGATTCTGGTTATAAACAAAACCGATATACATCCTGTCCAAACGGACTGGTCTGACAGCCTGGCCTATCCGTATATGCAGTGCTCGGCTTCCCGCTGTATGCGGTATCATGATGAGCGGGAAGCCTGTATGCTGGAACTCAAACGCCTGCTCCTTTCAGCCTGCCCCGAAAATTTTCTGGACCCGCCGGCAATTCTCGGCGACCTGATTCCGCGGACAGGTTCTCTGCCTGTTGTTGTCATGATTGTGCCGATTGATATTCAGGCCCCGAAGGGAAGACTTATTCTTCCGCAGGTCCAGGCCATACGGGACGCGCTTGATTATAACGCTTCGGTCTGTGTAGTCAGGGAAACGGACTATCCCGCCTTTCTCGGCCGGCTTGCGTCGCCGCCTGATCTGGTTATCTGTGATTCACAGGCCGCCGGTCTGATGGTTCAAAATACCCCGGCGGATATTCCCTGTACGACCTTTTCAATTCTTTTTTCGCGCTACAAGGGTGATATTACCGCGATGGCCAGGGGCGCGGCAGTTTTGACCTCTCTGCGGCCCGGCGACAGAATTCTTATTGCAGAAGCCTGCACACATCACGCCCTTGAAGATGATATAGGACGCGTTAAAATTCCCGGCTGATCAGACAGTTTACCGGATATGATCTTTCCATTGATCATTGCGCCGGAAAGATTACCCCTCAGACCTCTCCGGCTACCGGCTCATCATTCATTGCGGCGCCTGTACCCTGACCCGCCGCGAAATGCTCTGGCGTATTGAGCGGGCTGCCGCGGCAGGGATACCCGTTACAAATTACGGAATGGCTATTTCAGTTCTGAAAGGGGTCGCGGAGAGAACTCTTTCACCCTTTCCTTCGGCTCTGGAAGCCTACAGGACTGAAACATCCTGTAAAAACCGGGAAGCGGTTACATGATACGTGCAGAATACCGTGACACGCTGGACCGCATAACCGGATATGGACTGTTCCGAAAAAAAACAGGTTCTCCTTATCCGACAGGGAACAGATAATCCGGGACCTTACCTTTATTCTCGGTTCGGACAGCCAAGAGGAAATGGAACAGCTTTTTTCCGAAGCGGCAAAAACAAGGGATGAAGAATGCGGAAAACGTCTGATCGTGCGGGGCTGGTTGAATTTTCCAGCCGGTGCGGAAATACCTGCCGGTATTGCGGACTCACCGGGGCAATAAAAAGCACAGCGTTACCGGCTGGCCTGGATGAATTACTCGGGAGCGTCGCTGATATTTACCGGGCCGGACTCCGTTCCGTTGTTCTCCAGTCAGGCGAAGACGGCCTTGCCCCTGAATGGCTTGCCGAAATTATACAATACATAAAACGCAATTATGAAATGGCGGTCACGCTTTCAGTCGGGGAAAGAAGCCCTGAAGATTATCTGCTATGGAAAAATGCGGGCGCGGACCGGTATCTTCTGAGAATCGAAAGCTCCGATGCTTTCCTGTATGAATCACTGCACAGCGGGAGGCGTGTTGAAACGAGAATACGCTGTCTTGAAGATCTCAGAAGGCTGGGGTATCAGACCGGCAGCGGAATGATGGTTGGTGTAAAGAACCAGAATATTATACACATAGCAAAAGATATATTTTTTTCTCCGATTTTGATTTTGACATGATAGGAATAGGACCTTTATTCCTCATCCCGATACTCCTCTCGGAAAGGAACTTCCCGGAGATGTAATGCTTACGCTCAGGACTGTGGCCCTTACGCGCCTGATGAACAGGAATGCCCTGATGCCCGCGACCACCGCTCTCGGAAGTATGGACAGGGATTACAGGGCCGACGCGCTCGCCGCCGGCGCGAATGTTATAATGCCGAATTTTACTCCGGTACAGTTCAGGGAAAAATATGAAATATATCCTGACAAGCATTGTTTTTCGGAAAGCGTTTCCTCAGGGATCCCGGAATGGATGAACTCGCGCCCTGTCCGGGCTGGTTCCCGATACTTCCCGCGCCGACTCGTTTAAAACAAAAAAAGTTATTCGAGGCGAGGGTTTAACACCTCGCTGCTCTGCGGCGGTTTTTATAACAACCTATAAAAACGTTAGTTATTATAGGTTCCATGATATTAAACCCGTGACCAACTCCACGGGAGAGAAAAATACCCCGCTGCTCTGCGGCGAGGGTATTTTATTCCGAAACAAATCATAAAGTCCTGCAATTGTTTTGCAGATAAAAGTGGGCTTTCATTTTCCAGCTCGGTTATGCTCCCGTAGCCATATTCCACCGCGATGGAATCTATACGTTTTCCCGCGCTCCGATAATATCATATTTCCGGTCGCCTACCATAACTGTTTCGGTTTTGAAAGTGTATAGGTACTTAACACATAACTGATAACATCTTCTTTTTGCTTCTTGAACCGTCAAGATTGCTCCGGTTACCCCGTCAAAATATTTCAGGATTTCAAAATGTTCCAGAATTTTCCGGCGTAAACTTCCGGTTTTGAAGTTGCAAGTATAATGGTTTTATTCCGGTCTTTGAGCAGTCTGAGAATATCTTCAATGCCGTCATATAATTTATTTTCAAAATACCCCGGTCTGAAAAATATTCCCGGTAGTAGCTTACTGCCTTTTTTGTTGCGTCTTCATCCATTCCGTACATTTCCGAAAAGAATTTTCCAGCGGCGGTCCGATCACGAGAGACAGTTTTTCCCTGTCTGTTTCCGTTATTCCGAATTTTCCGAGCGCATATGTAAATGAATTTGTGATACCCGTATAGGGATCAGTCAGTGTGCCGTCAAGGTCAAAAAGTATATTTTCGTATTTCATCAAACCTCCCTCAGATGGTCAAAAAGAATTTTCAGTCCAACCAGAATCAGAATTATTCCTCCCGCGAATTCCGCCTTTGATTTAAAGCGTGTGCCGAACAGGTTGCCGATTTTTACTCCGGCCATTGAAAAGACAAGCGTTGTAATGCCGATGCAGGCCACGGCAAAAACAATATTCACTTTCAGAAACGCGAAGGATATACCATTGCCAGCGCGTCAATACTGGTCGCTACTGCCAAAGTGAGCATGTTGGTAAATTTCATTGATACCGCGGCGCTGTTGCAGTCCTCTTTGAAAAACTTTCAAAAATCATTTTTCCGCCGATAATGGCAAGAAGTAAAAATGCAATCCAGTGGTCATAGGCTGTAATCATATCAGCGAAGTGCGACCCGAGAAAAAACCGATAAGAGGCATCAGCATCTGGAAGACTCCGAAGTATAACCCGCAGTCAGTGATTTTCCGAAACCGGCTTTTTCGTGCGACAGACCTATACAAATTGATACGGCGAAGGCATCCATTGATAATCCCATAGCGATAACAATTAATTCGATCAATCCCATTTGTATCCTTAACATAAAAACCATAGCCAACTATATGCGGGTAAAATAAAAAAACCGCATATACCTTAATTGAACGGCATACACGGTTTGTTTCAGAACCCATGTATACGCTTTTGCAAGTGATACATGAGTCTCGCCTTTTAATCCAAGCCAGGTCACACAGAAAATTCCGCCGGACCAGTATGTTGACTTGTTACGCAGTTTCGCGCTGACTACTCCCTCATTTCTGTAATGATTTTATCATACTACCTGAGGTTTTTGTCAAGTAAAATATGTCAGGAGTTTCATTTAAAATGATACAAGAGCGATTCAAAATGTCAGATTTTGAGTCGGCTCTTGTCAAAAAAGATAGCGCTGCTTCCATGTTCCGCTGAATACGGGTGTCATGTTATTCAGCGGGAACTTCAACAGTTAATAGATGTCGGCCGAAAAAACGTATTCCCAACAGTCCCAGAGGAGCGGTAAAAATAATGGCGACCACCGCTATGGCAAGAATAGTCTTTCCTTCGGCAAGCCCTGCTGAAAGGGCGGCGCCGCCCAAGGCGGCTTGTACGGTCGCTTTGGGATATAGGCAATCATGCAGAATATTCTCTCTTTCAGTGTGAAGCCGGAGAATGCCGTTGCAATAAAAACTCCCGCAGCCCGGGCGAGCAGACCGAGGCTGATAACAGCGACCCCCTTCAGCCCGCGCCCATAATCACTGAAACATCCATGGAATATCCTATCAGCACAAAAAGGATAATCTCTGTAAATATCCAGAGTTTGGACATTTTCCTGACAATTCGCGGGCCGCGGTTTCATTCCGCTCCAGAATGATAAAGCCGGCAGCCATAACTCCCAGGAGGGCCGCGAAATGCAGCGCACCCCCAAGCTGAACCAGAAGAATTCCGGAAACAAGTGTAATCAGCATCTTGTCCGTGGCCCGGATATTACGGGAGCAGCGGGAGAAAGGAAAGAAAGGATAAATCCCAGTACAATACCACTTCCGCTCCCGCCAGCAGGGAACGGGATAGCCGCAACTGCAGAAACAATGTCGGCGGGCCCGGCCTGAGCCATATAAGAAAACTGAAAGAATGTGATTGCGAACACATCATCGATAGAAGCCCGGCGATAATCAGGGAAGAAACTTCATGATACCCTTTTTCTTTCAGGTCCAGCATGGAGGAACTACAATGGCCGGGGATACCGCGGCCAGCATAAACCCTGTAAGTCCGGCGACAGTCCGGCTGAACCCGAAGAATATCCGGATCAGTCCATCAGAGCAAGCCTTCTGTCAGGCAGGAACAAAACCATCAGCAAAGCGCCGGGACCGATCTTTTTCAAGGTTTTCTTTTCGACACCAAGACCGGCGCGGAGGAGAATAACAATAAGCGCGAAGATTTCAGAAAAGGTGCAAGCTCCCACAGTATGGGGGATGTGCGGCGGCCCAGAAAAGCTGAGCAAAAATCCCGAAAGCGACCATTCCTAAAAGCGGGGGCAGGCGCATCTTGGAAAAATTTTTCCCGAGGCCCAGCCTCCGCCAGAATAACAGCGAAAACCAGATTAATTCCCAATTCCATACAATTTCTCCCATGATCAAGATGGGGATTGATTGAGAAGTAATTCTTTTGTGTTAATTGATTGCACATATTACCCCTGCAATAATCCTTGCAGGAGTCATCAGCTTCAGACAGGCAGTTGGAATAATGTGTATTCCGGGCGAACTCCATCGCCTGAGTAAATGTATCAAAAGAAATTTTACTGTCAACAGAAAGGGGCAGAAAAAATCCGGAAAGCGGGGTAGTTCATGCGGCAGGAAATATATACGCCCTGATTTGTTCTATCTTCTTCTGCTGTCTCTGCCTGATGAAATGACCCGTCCAGCCGACTGCCGCGCAGCGGTCGTACAATTGTTCAGGGGTTGCTTCGCCAAGAGAATATTTTCTCCAGGTTCCTTTCCGGAAAGGACCTGATAAGCCTTTTTACAGCTTCCGCTTCGGCCCTGTTGACTGACGACCATCTCTGAATGGTTTGGTACTTACACCCGCCCTTCTTGCGAGTGTTTCATGTGTTTCACCCGGATAAATTAATTTATACTCCTGATAACATCTCCGCGTTTGAGCAGATTCTCTCTGATTCCTCACCGCAAAAATAGGGTTGAAAGTAACTTTCATTCCAGATCCTCCATACATATACATATACTATGTACTATATATGTAATATTGTCAAGAGGCTGTTTTATCAAACCGGAGAATACTTTTGTTTGGGCCGCTATTATTATAGTATACTGTATAACAAAGGAGATTCATATCGTGATGAAAATTCCTGCCGGAACAATACTTTATCAGCTTTTCTGTTTCTTTTCCTGCGCTTCCTCATCTGATCCTGTTTCAAAGCCCGAGCCCGGCCGCTTGATCTTTCCGGAATACACCGGAAAATCCCGGTTTCTTCGGTGACCGTTCTGGTCAGCTCCGCGGTTGACAGTGAAAAAAACGGAGAGGATTTCATGAGGCCGTTTTTCAGGAATGATCTGTCCGCGATAAACAGGGTGATTTATGACAGGCATGCTATCAGACTTGACGAGGAACAGTTTATAAAGGATTTTACTTCAGACAGTTCTGATATTACATTTCCACATTGATTCAGGAAGCGGCGGCAAAATGCATAAATACTCATGGGATCCGGTTCCCATACGGAATCCGGGCCCGGCTGAATTGCCTTTTGCGGCCCGGGAAGACGGCAGCATTCCACTTTTAGTTACCATAGAAAAGATGATCCAGAATACGAACCGGGTTATTCGGCGTATTTTATAATACCATTATGGTTCGGAAGAGAATAAAGCAGGACCCCTGATATGCCATGGAACGGGCCCCACGTAACCGGACGCTGACCGTTTCCGGTCAGGAATATAACTGTATAAAAAGAAACTCGTAACCCTGACCGCTCTGGCAGGATTTGAAGATATTGTAAATACTACCATACACGCGGATATTACCTCCGCCGCGGAATTGCTGCCTCCGGCTGTACTGATCTGCTTATCGCGGATCCTCCTTATAATCTTTCAAAAAATTTCAGCGGTCTGCAGTTTTCAGAAAAACAGGATGAAGAATATTTCCGGTATACAGAGGACTGGCTTCTGAAGTCCTTCCCTTACTCAAACAAACTGCCTCCGTGTATATCTGCTGTGACTGGAAATCTTCACCGGTCATTTATGCAGTCATGAAAAAACATCTGAAAATCAGGAACCGAATAACCTGGCAGCGGGAAAAGGGCCGGGGTGCAAAAAACAACTGGAAAACGGGATGGAAGATATATGGTTTGCTACAGTAGGCAATGACTATTATTTTGATATCGAGGCGGTAAAAATGAAACGGCGGGTCCTGGCCCCATACAGAGACAATGGCGTTCCAGAGACTGGGAAGAATCCGGCGGCGGAAAATACCGGCTTACCTGTCCGTCAAATTTCTGGGATGATATTTCCATTCCCTACTGGTCCATGCCTGAAAATACCGATCATCCGACCCAGAAGCCGGAAAAGCTGCTGGCAAAACTGATACTTGCCAGTTCACCTCCCGGAGGCCATGTGTTTGATCCGTTTCTTCGGCTCCGGTTCAACTTCGGTAACAGCAAAAAAGCTGGGACGGACTTATACCGGTGTTGAACTAAACGAAGATTATTGTATCTGGGCTGAAAAGAGGCTTGCCCTTGCCGATCAGTGTCCCGATATTCAGGGATATGCGGGAGGTGTTTTCTGGGAACGGAACACCGCCGGCGCCCAGCAGGCTGCCAGGCAGAATATCCGCCCCGAATGTTCCGGCCCTTCCTGAACCAGAGTAAGAGTATCCTGCTCAAAAAAGAAAACAGTCCCTGAAAATTATCCCATTACCTTTACATAAAAACGCCGCGAGCGGGTCCGTCAAATTCACAGAAATAAATGCCCTGCCATGTTCGAGTACAAGCTGTCCGTTCTCGATTATAACTGTTGTGCTTGCGCCCATACAGCTCGATTTGAGGTGCGCCGCCGAATTCCCCTCCATATGCCTGAATTCCGGCCTGTCAGGAAAGACCTTACTCAGGCCCAGCAGTAAATCATGCTGTACCGCCGGGTCGGCGTTTTCATTTATGGTAATACCGGCAGTAGTGTGCGGGCAAAAAACCACACACAGGCCGTCCTGTATTTCGCTTTTTTTCACGGCTTCCTTGTTTGGGCCGTTATATCGCTGAAACCTTCCCTTCCTGTCTGCAAACCGAATTCATAAACCATGGACCCCTCCAATATTTGATAAAACTACTGCATTTTTTTTAAATCGGTGTATAATTTGTTATATTAGTATCAGAGATTTTAAGTATTTTGAATATATGAAACGTTAAGCCAACTTAACAGCTTCTGAAACTTCTTTGGAGAGATATATGAACAGGCGAGAGAAAATCCTAGGGGTTGTTGCCAATATAACTAATAACAGTATTATTTCTTCAGTAACATATGGGCTGGTTACAACAGTCCCCCTGATGGTTGCAGGAGCGTTTGCGGTATTAATAAATAATTTCCCGGTTCCGGGCTACAGCGATTTTATGGCCGGTATTTTCGGTCCCAATTGGCGCAACTTCGGTAGTTTTTTATGGGACGGAACTTTCGGTATAATGTCCATTGCTATTCTGCTGTCAATCAGCTATTCCCTGTCCAGAGAAATCAGCCTAACCAAGAGAAACAATGTTAACCCAGTATTCCCGCCCTGGTTTCCCTGGCCTGTTTTATTATAATGAATGAATTCAATAATCCTTTTTCGGCCAATAATTTCGGCCCTAACGGGATATTTTTCGCCATTCTCATTTCTATAGCTTCTACCTTTGTTTTGTCTTTCTTTTATGAACACCGGCTTGTGCGGCGGAAATTTATTACGGACGATGCGGACCCTACTGTCGCACAAAACCTGTCGGCCGTCGAACCCGCCGTTTTGACTCTCCTCTTTTTTGTTCTGATCAGGATTCTGCTTACACTGATCGGAGTGACCGACATAAACCAGATTTTCATTAACCTCTTTGTCGATTTATTCAATAAATTCAACAGCGGATTTATTTCCGGCATCATGTTTAATCTTATAGTCCATATTTTGTGGTTTTTTGGCATTCATGGAAGCAATGTACTTGAACCGGTTGCCCAGAATATATTTGCGGCTAATCTGGTTGAAAATATGGATGCAGTTGCCCAGGGTCTGCAGCCCCAGTTTATCCTTACCAAGCCGTTTTTCGATATTTTCGTTTTTCAGGGGGGAGCGGAGCCGCGATCTGTCTTCTTGCCGCCATTCTTCTCGGCGCGCAGAGCAATGTCGCCGATATAGCGAAACTCTCCCTGTTTACCTGTATATTTAATATCAATGATCTTCTGATTTTCGGTATTCCGATTGTTCTTAATCCGGTCCTCCTTATTCCCTTTATTCTCGTTCCGATAACACTGACGACTACGACCTTTCTCGCCATGAAATTGCATCTGGTGCCTCTGTGTACCCAGGCAGTGGGGTGGACGACCCCTCGATTATAGGGGGATATATAACAACAGGTGCGATCAGCGGATCTGTGCTGGTTTTTGTCAATTTTCTTATCGGAGTCGCGATATATTATCCCTTTGTGAGAATGCTCGAATATCTGAAAGACGCGCGGAACAAGAAAAACCTGAAAGCTTTGAATGAAGAAGTTCTTTCAATAGAAACAAAATTCAAAACCAGAATAATAGACCGGTATGATATTGTGGGAAATCTTGCCCGTATTCTGTCAAAGGATATGATGTACGACCTGCATTATACAAACAATTTTTTCCTTGAATATCAGCCCCAGGTTAGCAGCGAAGGAAAGGTCGTCGGCGCGGAGGCTCTTTTGCGCTGGAGGCATTCAAAATTCGGCCTGATAATACCGCCTGTAACCATCCTTATTGCCGAGGAATCCAATTTTATAGAGGAACTCGGAAACTGGGTCATTAAAAATTCCTGCGCCCAGCTGGCGCGTCTGCGGAATATTGTCGACGATGACTTTGTCCTGTCATTCAACTTGTCTGCGGAGCAGCTTAAAAAGCCGAAGCTGGTCACCGTTATTGAAAGGAATATATCCGAATACGGACTGCGTCCGACCATGCTGAAAGCTGAATTTACCGAAACTGCGGCTATTGATAATTCGATGGTAACCCAGGAAACAATATCCAACATTCATAAGCTGGGCGTAAAACTGGCTATTGATGATTTCGGAATGGGCCATAGCTCCCTGCTGTATATCAAGGAATATGCCATTGATACCCTGAAATTTGACGGCGCGCTGGTAAAGGATATAACTTACAACAAAGATTCCCAGGATATAATAGGCTCAATAGTGAAATTGTGCGATACACTCAATATTGATACGATTGCGGAATTCGTCGAAACACAGGAACAGCGGGATGTTCTCCGGAGCCTGGGATGTAATATCTATCAGGGATATTATTTCAGCAAAGCCGTGCCGGAAAAAGAATTAATTGATTTTTTGAAGAAGGACCATTATAATTAAGCGGTGTATGAACTTCTTTCAGCGGGGAGCGGTGCATTACCTGTGAGGACTTATGTTTAAACGGCATTTCTCGGGTGTTAATCATATTTTGCTGCTCGGCTGGTCTTTTTCAACGCCTATTATTCTCGAAGAATTGGCGCAGACTGATCTGTTGAAAAAAAAGAAAATAGTTCTGATCGCCCCGAAAAAGGATATTCCCGGCAATCTGCCGGCGTCCGCAAAAAAACTGGGGCTCAAAATAATTTCCGGCGATCCTGAAAACCCTGACGATTTGCGTCTGGGTATGCCTGACAAAGCTTCTTCCATTCTGATAAACCTGTATGGCCGGCCTGACAATGATGAAAAGGCCATTATTATAGCCGGGCAGCTTAATGCCCTTATCAGTCAAAACGGGGACATCCCGAAAATAACCGCCGTTGTCGAAGATACGTCTGCTGCGCAGCGCATTACCGAAAAATACAATAGCCGCGTAAATCCGCTGTGCATTAAAATTCTGTTTCCTGCGATTATTGCCCAGATCAGCCGCCAGCGCTGTCTTTCACAGGTGTATGATGAAATTCTTTCCTTCCGGGGAAATGAAATATATTTTTATCCGGCGGCCCAATATGAAGGCGCAACATACAGCCAGATCCTCAGGGCTTTTGAAAACGCCTGTACGGTAGGTCTTTTGCACCGGGGGCAGGTTACGCTTAATCCCCCATGGCAACTGTTGTCGAAAAAGATGACCAGATCATTGTGCTTGCGTCATCCTCTTCAGGAATAAAGCCCTGCCAGAACCTGCAGCCTGCCCCGAAATATCATGATATTTCAGACTTTCAGATCAGCCCCCAGGCTGATGAAACGTTTTTATTCCTGGGCTGGAGCCCGGACTGCATTTATATGCTGAAAGCGCTCGCAAGCTATACCCAGAAACATTCCAGGGTCCGCATAATCTGTGAGGATATAAGCCAGCTTTCTTCCGGCGAGTTTGAAAAAATCCCCATAGAAATTACTGTCGAGCAGGGAAATATCTTTGACAAAAAAACGCTGTCCGACATCGACTGGCAGTTTTATGAAAATATTGTGATTCCGGGCTATGGCCCCGGCAATGATATGCTCGTCGCCAGAATGTACATCCTGTTAAAAGACGCCCTTGCGGACCGCGGTTTTATAAATAATATTACGGTTGTCTTTGATAACCTGCTCAGGAATATCGCGGAGGAAATTTCCGGCGTAAATATAGTTTCAGTTGATATTATTTTCCGTATTGCGGCCCAGATACTTGCCCATCCGGATGTAATGTACGCTATCCTTGAAATGATTTCCCCGGAAGGAGTGGAAGTATATTTGAAACCGGTTGAAAATTATATCGTACTTGAACGGGAAGTCGATTTTTTCACGATTATAGAATCTGCCCGCCGTTATAATGAAACGGCAATCGGATATATAACCGAGCAAACCAGCAAAATATCGCTTAATCCCCCGAAATTTGAAAAAAAACGTTTTTACCACTTTGACAAGATAATCGTTTTTTCGGACCATCTCTGACCGCACCCGGCGGTTTTATTCTGTAACAGAAATTTTATCTAATACCGTCCGCTTTTTCAGTCTGTTATGTATTATACGGAGAAATCAGCAAAATAAAGAAAGATTATACAGCGGAACTAATTCCACAGGGTCGCCGGGTTTATGGTCGCCCGGTTTTTGTATACGGTAAAATGGAGGTGGGGACCCGTACTTTGTCCGGTATTTCCGACCGTTCCGATTCTTGTGGAAGTTGTAACCCGTTTGCCCTTTGAAGTCAGGATAGTATTCATATGGGCATACATGGTCTGATAGCCGGAATGATGTGAAATAATGACATAATTTCCGTATGTTACATCAAAGCCGGTTGACGTAACGGTCCCGTCCAGCGCTGCGTATATGGGAGTCCCGCGGGAGCAGGCCATATCAATCCCGTTATGAAAGGTCCGTTTGCCGCTGAATGGGTTATCTCTCCAGCCATACCGGGATGAAATATAATACCCTCCGCGCAGCGGTTTGACAAAAAGGTCCCCATTTATTTCCTGAATGGTTACCCAGTCGAGCTTTGCGTCAGGAAGAAAGATCATCGAACCCGGAGTAACAATGTTGTCGGTAATATTGTTAACGACAGCTATTTTTTCCAGAGAAATGCGGTATTTATCCGCAATGGATTCCGGGGTATCGCCTTTTTTTGTAGTATAAATAATGCCATTCATCGAGGGTATTTTCAAAAGCTGGCCGATCTGGATATTTCTCGTATTGCGCAGGTTATTAAGGCTTATTATTGCATCCTGAGAAACCCCGAATTCTTCGGCGATTTTGCCTACAATATCACCTTTTTGGACTGTATAGATTACATAATACAGATCCGGGATTTTTTCGGTCTCTCCGGTTTCCATATCCGGCCGTTCCGAAGGTAGTCCCGTGTCCGCGCCCCCATACCCGTAAACTGTTCAGTATGGAATTCTTCTGTGATATTTTCGTTCTGCGTTTTATTGCAGGAAAATAATGTACATATAGCTAACAGTATGAAGAAACTGTGTATTAATTTTTGCGGAAAATGCCCCATGATTCACCCATTATAACATCAAAATGATTTTCTGTCTAAATTATCGGCTGAAAACAGCTTATTTTTTACAAATTTGCGGTTTATTTTTTTCCCGTCCCTATCAGATAGGTTTCAAAGCTCCCCTGGCGGCAGGCCTCCGGTTTAAAAGCCCTTGCAGCTGTGAACAGTGTCCTGAGTTTTTTCAAAAGCTGCTGCTCCTCACCGCCCTGAAACACTTTTACCGCAAAGCTTCCGCCTTCAAGAAGATATTCTCCGGCGTAATAAATAGCAAGTTCCGCGATTCCCGCCGAACGCGCGGTATCTACAGTACGGTTCCCGGTTGTCGGCGGCGCCGCGTCGCAGATTACCGTGTTATAGGGACCGTTTTCCCTGACTGCTTTCCGGATTTCCGGAGAAAACATATCACCCTGAAAAAAGAAAGGTTTACACCTTTTACATCCTTTGCAAGGGGGTTGAGGTCTACCGCTGTAATATGCCCGGTTCCGTCCAGCTTCCTCAGAACATAGACTGTCCAGCTCCCCGGCGCGGCCCCCAGATCAAGGATCCGCTGGTCTTTTTTTACCAGTGAGAATTTTTCATCCATTTCCTTCAGTTTGTATACGGACCGGGCGGGGTATCCTTCGGAAAATGCCTTCTGTGTCCAATAATCCGGTTTTTCATAGTTTCTGGGCGGCATGGGTTCCCCTTGCAAGAATACATAAATGCGTTACAATATTATTATGAATATAGAGTATACGCGCCGTCTTGAAAAGATAGAAGCTGTTCTTCTTGCCAATCTTCCGCGCCAGGCAGACCGGGACTGGATTGCCAGTTCCTTTTTTGCGGTCCCTGATGCGGTGCGTATTAATCATATTGATATTCTCCTTGATCCGTGCCGGGATTTGCTGGCAAGAGGCGGAAAACGCTGGCGTCCCCTGCTTATGGTGCTGGCCTGCGAACTGGCGGGAGGAGGCGAAAGGGCCTACGCTTTAACGCCGATTATTGAATTTTCCCATACAGCCAGTCTGATTCATGATGATATCGAAGATCATGCTGAAACCCGAAGGGGGAAACCGGCAATCCATCTCATCTACGGTGAAGATGTTGCCATTAACAGCGCTTCCTGGCTTTATTTTCATGCTCTTTCCGTTATTGATGTGTTTCCCTGTTCAGAATCCTTCAAGCTGATTTTATTCAAAATCGCGACCAGAGAGATACGCAAGCTGCATCTGGGGCAGGCAATGGATATAAAATGGCACAGGGATCCCGGTTTTTTGCCGGTCCGCGCAGAGTATGAGGCCATGGTAATGCTGAAAACAGGAACCCTCCCGTATATGGCCGGTGAAATAGGAATGCTTACCGGCGGAAAAGATGCGGCGGAGGCCCGTTCTTTTGGAGAGCTTTCCGCTAAAATAGGCGTAGGCTTTCAGGTTCTGGATGATGTAAGAAATCTGACAACAGGGAATCCGGGCAAAAAGAGGGGAGACGATATTGTTGAAGGAAAAAAGAGCCTTCCTGTGATCATGCACCTTGAAAAACACCCCGAAGACAATGCTTTTTTCTCACAGGCTTTTATCGAAGCCCGTCAGGAAGGTATCGATTCTCCGTATGTAGAGAAGATTATTGAACGGCTTTCCGCTTCGGGTGCCATCGAGCAGGCCCGGCAGTACGGAAACCAGCTTATTGAGCGCTCATGCCTTTCCCTTCGGGGCCGATACCCCGGAAAGGAGGAAGCCGACCTTATTGCCGATTTATTTGATTCAATGCGTGACGGGTTACGCGAATGAAAGAAACAGCGGAATATTTTAATTCAACAGCCCTCCTGCTCGCCTCGGAAGGAAAACACGCCGAGGCGGTTGCCTGTCTCAGGCAGGCAATACGTATTGATAAAGAGAATTATGTTCTGTGGTATAATCTTGCCCTGAGTTACCGGGCAATGGGGCAGTATGACGATGCCCGCAATGCTCTTTTACAGGCCCTTGAAATAAATCCTTTTGATGTTGATATTTTTGATACCCTTGGGGTTCTTTTGCACGAACTGGGCGAGGATACCATAGCGGAAGATGCTTATCAGGCCGCATTAGGAATTGCCCCCCAGAATGGACGCGTATGGAATAATTACGGAGTTCTGCAATTCAGCCAGAAACGGTATGAGGCTGCCTGCAAGTCTTTTGAAACGGCCGTGACCCTGCTTCCCGAATTCAATGATGCCCTGTATAATCTTCGTGATACCTACGAAGAATTGGGAAAAACGGATAAAATGAAAAAATGTTCGGCAATTCTTGCCGAGAGGGGTATCAGCTGATTCCCGTAATTTTCAGAAATTTTTAATAAAATACCCTGCCGCAGAACAGCGGAGTATTTTTCTCTCCCGAGGAATAGGTCTCGGGCTTAAAACCATGGAACCTACAAAAACTAACGTTTTTATAGGTTATTATATAAAGCGCCGCAGAGCAGGGCAGACCTTTGGTCTGGGGCATTAAACCCTCGCCTCGAATAAAACGGAGTTTTTGTGGGTATCCGGATACTATATGTTAGTGAAGTTGTCGGCAAAAGCGGACTCTGGTGTATAAAAAAACAGCTCCCCTCCCTGAAAAAAGAGATGAAGCCCGATCTTGTTATTGTTAACGGGGACGGGACCACCGGTTCTTACGGTCTGGGCCGCCAGCATGCGGGATACCTGCGCAAACTCGGGGCCGATGTAATAACCGGCGGCGACTGTATTTTTTTTAAAAAGGATATGGTTGCGGAAATTGACGCCCTTCCCTATGTTCTCCGCCCCGTAAACTATCCTCCAGAAAGTCCGGGCCGGGGCTGGCATTTTGCCAATGCCGGCGGCAGGAAAATAGCGGTAGTATCAATGCTGGGACATGCCGGGTTTTCCAGGGTACACAGCGAAAATCCCTTTACTTCCCTTAATGCGGTAGCTGCCCGCTTGTCCGAAGAGACGGATTTTATAATTGTCGATTTCCATTCCGGCGCAACGGCGGAAAAACAGGCCTTTTTTTACCACGCGGACGGAAAAGTTTCCGCGGTAATCGGTTCCCACGCCCGGGTTCAGACCGCCGACGAAAGGATCCTTCCGGGCGGCTGCGGCGTAATAACGGACGCGGGAAGAACAGGAAGCAGAAATTCGGTCGGCGGGACCGCCGCGGAACCGAAAATACGCGAATATCTGACCTGCATCCCGGACTGGTCCAAAGATGCCTGGGAGGCCCTGCAGCTGCAGGGAGTTCTGCTGGACCTTGACGATTCCGGAAAAACAAAGGCAATTTCCCGCATCGGGATTGAGTGCGCTGATCCGCCGCAGCAGGAAATATGATACATGAAAGAAAAAGTCAGAATAATAGCTATTGAAAAAGATACTATATCAGCTGTTCCGCTGGATAATTCCGCCTGCGGTAACTGCGGCAATACCGGCTGCGGCGGAAAAGGCGGTATTTTAAAAGTAAAAAACAGCAACAAGCTTGACATATATCCCGGAGCTGAAGTTTTTGTTCATATCCCGGCCGGCTTGCCTGTTTTTCAGGTTTTCAGCGCGATAGGCCTTCCTGTTTTCCTCGCGGCAGCGGCGCTTATACTGACGGCAGTCCTGCTGCCTTCTTCAGGCGAGCCTGTCCGGATTATAATTGCTTTCGCTGCCTTTCTCGCGGGCTGTGCGGCGGCAGTAGGCCTGTCCCGGCTGTTCAAAAATTCAACGCCTGAAATAATCAGTATATTATAGCGGGTGCCCGGTCTGTTTTTTAAATGATTAATTTTAAAACAGGCATAACTGTGGTACAATTTCCGAAAGGGGCGTGTTTATGAAAAAACCGGTACTATTGCCCGTACTCATACTATTATTGCAGATGGCGTCAGTACAGGCGAGCGGTACGGCTGACAAGGATTATGCTTTTTATCCGGGGTTTGGGATTTTCTGCTTACCGCAAGCACTGCGGAACGGGAATTTTCCTGGGGAAAAGCCCAGGTTGTTCCGAACCATTCCCTGGTTCTTGATTTATACGCGCTTTCGCCCTTTGTTGAATTCGGCGGTATGGGCCGCTGTGATGTTGAAAATATTGTTTCAAACGACAATGTTGTTGTCCTGACCGTTTTTTATGAACCGGAAAAACGTGAATATGATATGATCATCCATCTGATTAATGACACAAGCTTCTGGATTGAAGAGTTTTTCTTCTGCTGGCCTCAGGAGAGAACAGTATTTATTACAGGATATCCGGTCCTTCGCTGTAAAGACAGCTTTTTCCGCATAATATATTACTTTTCTGGTGGAATTTGCCTTCTCCTCATTTTTCTTTCCGTGATATAGTTGCCTTTCAAATAAAGAAGTGAGGAGTTTTAGAATGAAAAAGTCCGTTGTTCTCGGTCCGGCGCTTGTCTGCGCATTATTTATTTCCTGCGCAACCAGGCAGGCTGTAACAATTACAACAGCTGAATACCCGGCGATAGCCTCGTCTGTACAGGACGCGAGCCTGTCCCTGCAGGATGTAGAAGTTGAACTGAGTTCATCCCGTTTTGACTTGATTGATCTCAGGGACGCAACTCTTTCCGTAAACGGGGTGGATGTTCCGCTTGCCGGAAAATTCATGGAAGAAGAAAGAAAGAGCGGAATCGGGCAGGTCGGAGTCCTGGATACCAACATTTTTGCCAAATCAGGCCTCAAAGATGCTTATCTTACCGATTATTTTTTCAAAAAAATGGAAAACCTGCTTTCAACGCAGGAAGATTATGTTATTCCCATTTCACGTTCCCAGCGGACATATGGTGATTATGCGACCCGGCCTCTTATATATGACCTGAGCGATTATACGCTTCAGTATGCAAACAAACCGTACCCGTATTCCTTCGACCCTGAAGGAGAAACGCTTACACCCGTTTTTACGAAAATTCTGACCGGCGGGGCCGCTGATTATATCCTTACCATCAGTGTAGATGTTGAAAGTGAGGTGTATGAGATCCTTGAACCCGATTCAAACCCCAATCTCGCGCCAAAGGATCACAAGCCGGTAACAGGTGATTATTTTCTGTACCGCGCCGCCAGCGCTAAATTTTCGCTTAAAAATTCACAAACCGGTGAAATCCTCATATCGCAAAAGACAAAGCAGCCTTTTTCCCTCAAAGGACCTTCCCCTATAGGATATATGGTGCAGAATTATGTATATCTTCCTGTGGCGAACAAGGACGCCGCGGCATACGCGAAATATTTCAGGAATTACAATTTTACCGACAGCGCCAATGAGATTCTGGATATGCTTGCGGAGGAACTGATCCGGCTGTTCCGGCCCTTCTATGTAAATGTAAATGATTATGTAAAAGTTGAAAAAACGGAAGAATAATAAAATACCTCGCCGCAGAGCAGGGCAGACCTTCGGTCTGGAGTATTTTTCTCTCCCGTGGAATTGGTCTCAGGTTTAATACCATGGAACCTACAAAAACTAACGTTTTTATAGGTTGTTATTAAACCCTCGCCTCGAATAAACGGGAATCATATGCAGGTTAAGTCCTGCATATGACCAATTGCGATACCCGCCTGTTATTTCCTGAATTCCATGCCATAGCGGTTAATCGCGGAAGCAATTTCGGACAGCGGCAATTGTTCCATTATGCCTCCCATCTCGTATGCGACCCGGGGCATACCGTATACAATACTCGAATTCTGGTCCTGCCCGATTGTTCTGGCTCCCTCTTTATACAGTTCCGTAATCTGCGCCGCCCCGTCCCGTCCCATTCCTGTCATAATAATTGCGAGCGCATGGTTCTGGTAGTTCTTTTTAATCGATTCAAAAAGGACATCAACTGAAGGGCGATGACCGTTTTGAGGCGGGTCATCCGTAATCCGGACCGTTGTCGCCAGAGGTTTTCTTTCAACTATCATATGAAAATCCCCGGGCGCAATCAGAATTCTTCCCGCTTTGACAATATCGCCGTCCTTTGCCTCTTTTACTTCCAGCGGACATATCCTGTTTAAGCTATTGGCGAATTCTTCGGTGAAACTGGGCGGCATGTGCTGAACGACAACAATAGGCTGCGGCAAATCGGGTGACAAATGGGGAAAAACTTCTCTCAGAGCATTCGGCCCGCCGGTTGAAATGCCTATTGCGATTATTTCAATATTGCCTGGACTGCGTACCGGCACCGGTTTGGCCTGCGTCCTGTCCTTTCCGGGGAAAGAAATATGGGAAACATGCGGAGTTCTCGGCCGCTGAGGTATCTCGGGAACCGCCGGTACCGCGGTATTGTCAAGCTCAGGCTCAATATCAATTTTTGAAAAGCTTCTTTCCATATCTCCCAGCGAGGTCCCGAATGAACGGAGCTGGTCAACCGGCAATGGTTTTATCAGGCCTGACTGCTTTTTAATGTGGTATCTGCTGCCGTAACCGTACAGAAGCTCAATAATCTGGTTCGCTACGGTATGAAGATCGAGGGATTCCGATCCTGATGGTTTTGTTACAAAGTCGCTTGCCCCGAGTTCCAGACACTGCATGGTAACATGGGCTCTGGCTTTTGCAATACTTGATAATATCACAACAGGAATTTCTATGCCGAGTTTTCTTCTCGCCTCAAGAAATTCAATGCCATTCATTTCAGGCATTTCAATGTCAAGAATAATAACATCAGGGTGAATCTGGGCAAGTTTTTTCAGCGCGAAACGCCCGTTCATAGCTTTGTCAACTACATACAGATCCGGGGAGCTTGAGATTATGTTACCAATTAAACTGCGCATGAGCGCAGAGTCATCGACTACTAAAACGCCTATTTTATCCATATTTTGTTATTCCTGAATTTAGATATTCTTTTGATAGAGACAAGCCCAATCGGTCTTGAGGAATTCAAACCGCGTATTCATGCCAAACAGTGATTCCGAATGTCCGATAAAAAGATAGGATTTCGGAGCCATCGCGTCCCAGAAACGGTCAATTACCGCTTTCTGGGCGGCTTCATCAAAGTAGATTAAGACGTTTCGGCAAAACACAATGTCAATATTGCGCAGCCCTGAATCATGTTTCAGGTTATGGTAGTCAAAACGGATCATTTTTATGAGTTCGTCACGTACCTGATACCCGTCATTTTTATGGTCAAAGAATCTGCCCAGATAATTATCGGGAATACCCACAATCCTGCTGTCGGTATAAAACCCCATTTTTCCAACCATCAGACTTTTAAGGGATATATCGGAGGCGACAATTTCGGCGGTAAAAGCCGGAGGAAGTTTGTCCTTGAGGATCATTGCTATGGTGTAGGGTTCTTCCCCTGTTGAACATCCTGCGCTCCAAACCCTGATTTTGTTATCGCCGGAAACTTTTTTCAGGTTAATGAGCGCGGGAAGTACATAATTAATCAGAGCGTCAAAATGGGGCTGGTTACGGAAGAATCTTGTCAGATTCGTGGTGACGGAATCCAGCATAACCTTGAGTTCTTCCTTGTCTTTGCGGACAAGATTATAGTACTCCGCAGGAGTCGCGAGATTGGTTTCCCGGAGCCTGTCTTTAAGGCGGCTTTCAAGAATAGTCCGATTCATTGACGAAAAAGTTATACCGCTTTCATCATAAATTAATTTGCGATATAGTTCAAAATCGGTGTCGCTGAGAAATTCAGACATAATAACTCCATATCGACTTTTTTGGACGATTACTTGAAATTTAAAACTTCTTACATATAGTGTCAATGCGATAAAGCACATTTTGACGAAAATAGAGAATAACTGTATAGTAAATATATGTATATTTTTGAAAAAAAGCCGTTTTTTATCGGTATTTTTCTCTTTTCTGCCTTTTTATCCGGCTGTTCATTTAATTACAATGACGGGTTGGACTATGAACGGGCCGTCCCTGATATGGTCTTTATGGAAGCCTCCGCCGGGAGGTATGAAAACGCGCAGCTGTCCATGCTTTTCAGCGCGCGGCTCCTCGAAATATATGATACGGACAGAATCTGGGCGGGTGAAGGCGTTTTTTTTACGGAATATTCAGGCAATGGAGCTGAGACAATAGAGGCTGAGGGTTCCGCAGGGGTTATGCTTATTAACGATGAGGCTGAAATCTATTCCCTTGGGATGGGTGCTTCCTTTTATGTTGTTTCTGACAGTATATATCTGAGGGCGCCGGATTTGCGCTGGCAAAAAAAACAGCACCATTTAAGCGCGCCCCATGCCGGATTGGTTGAAATCGAAAAGGATGACGGCTCCATTATCCGGGGAACAGGGTTTTTTGCCGATACATTAAGCCATTCCTATAGCTTTGAAAACGAAGTTTCAGGTATTTTATCCCGGGAAACCGGTGAAAGTGATGAAAATTCCGGCCAGGTTCCGGAAAATGATACCAATCAGGACGGAACTGAAAATGAACAGATACCGTAACATTATGCCTGCAGGGACATTTAAACATATATGGATATAACAAAAAAGTTGTTCTGCATATTGGGAGCCTTTCTTTCCTTCAGCATTCTGGCTGCTGATACGAATGATATCAGTTTTTCCGCGGACCGTATGTCCGGTTCGACCTCGAAAAAGAGCAGCGTTACGGTACTGGACGGAAACGCCAATGTTACTGTCGGAACACTTCAGATAAACGGCGATATAATTGAATTATCGGGCAAGGATTTCCGATATGTAAACGCGCGGGGAAATGTCGCCGGACGGGATGAGGAAAAGGGCTATACCTTTCATGCCGAAGAGCTTTCCTATGACCGGGACACTGAAGTTGCTTCTTTCCGGGGCAGTGCCAGACTTTCCGATTCGAAAAACAATGTTGAAGCCTCCGCTGTACTCATTACCTATAACCAGAAAACCGAAACCGCGCTTTTGCAGATTAATGTAAATCTGGTAAAGAATAATATTGAATGCAAGGCGAATTTTGTTCTGTACAGGCGGGGACTGTCCCTGCTTGATCTTTCCGGTTCTCCGCTGGTTATCCGTGACGGAGATGAATTCCGGGCGGACCGTATTTCGGTCAATCTTGATACCGAGCAGATCATTCTTGACGGTTCCGTCAGCGGAACTTTAAAGGATACCAAGCAGCCTTCCGGACCTCCCGCGTCATCCGGGGCACCTTCTCCGTCCCCCGCGGACCCCGTGCAGCGTACGGTTTCGGAAACGCCGCCGCAGATTGTTCCTCCGCCAGTTCCCGAGGAAGTTTCAGACGGACAGGAAGAAGCCGGAAGCGGGACGGACGGCGATGAAATAACTTCCCTGGAGGAAGCAGATAATGATTGATACCTTACGGGCCGAGGGGCTCAATAAATTTTTCCGCAAAAAGCACGCGGTCCGGGATGTTACTTTTTCAATGCAGTCGGGAGAAATCCTTGGACTGCTTGGCCCGAACGGGGCAGGAAAAACCACGACTTTTTATATGATTGTAGGCTTTTACAAGCCGTACAGCGGAAATATATATATGAATGACAGGTCTGTTACCGATCTTCCCATGTACAAGCGGGCACATGTCGGACTTTCATACCTTCCGCAGGAAGCTTCCGCCTTCAGAAAACTTTCAGTCGAGCAGAATATTCTTGCTGTCCTTGAAACCAGAAAGGATTTATCAAAGGCGGAACGCATGCAAAAACTGGATTCGCTTATTGACGAGTTCGGCATACAGGCTGTCAGAAAACAGGCCGCCTATACTCTTTCCGGGGGCGAGCGCAGAAGGACTGAAATAGCCCGTTCTCTCGCAATAGAACCGAGGTTTCTTCTTCTTGACGAACCCTTTGCCGGCATCGATCCCATTGCGGTTCATGATATAAAGGCAATAATCCGGCACCTTGCCGCCCAGAATATAGGAATTCTCATTACCGACCATAATGTCCGCGACACTCTCGAAATAACGGACCGCGCCTGTATTATCAATAAGGGAGAAATAGTGGAAGAAGGCCCCCGTGAATATATTCTCAATTCCGAAGTCGCCCGGCAGGTGTATCTGGGCGAGGAATTCAGAATGTAATGCCGGGGTTCTTTTTCAGAAAACAGGAGCCATGAAAATGGCCGGTTTAAGAAAAAAGGATTTTGACGGATATTTATACGCGAAAAAAGCAGATTTTTATTGTCTGAACAGGAAAAAGAGGAAAAAAAATAAAAACACTGAATAGTAAAGGCACATTTCGGCCCAGTTTTTTATTTTCCTTGACAACGTACTTTTTTCAGTGATAAATTAACAATGAACAGCATACTATAATATTGGAAGGAGCATACCTATATGACTACTTTGTATGTAATCCTGCCGATTGCTGGACTAATTCTTGGATGGTCTATTCGCTGGCTGTACGCCAGATTTCAACTTTCTGCATCTGAACAGCGTGCGGAACGTGTAAAACAGGATGCAATAAAAGAAGCAGAGGCTCAAAAGAAGGAAATACTTCTAGAAGCAAAAGAACAGCTTATTCGGGAAAGAAATCAGCAGGAGCGGGAGAATCGTGAACGCCGAAGTGAACTTCAGCGGTATGAGAAGCGTTTAACTCAAAAAGAGGAAACGCTTGATAAAAGGACCGAGACGGTTGACAAGCAGGAATTGCTGTTTGCCGAGCAGGAAAAAAGTTTTGTTGAACGTGAAAAACTTCTTCAGAATGAAGAAGAGCGTTACAGAAAAGAACTTGAGCAGATATCCGGGCTGACCGCGGAAGAAGCAAAAGCCCTTATTATTAAAAATCTGGAAAACGAAGCAAGACATGACGCCCAATCGATGATAAACAAGATTGAGCAGGAAGCCCAGCTTTCTTCGGAAAAGAAAGCCAGGGAATTGCTTGTTGCTACAATCCAGCGTATCGCGACGGAAACAACCAGTGACGTCACAGTCGCTACAGTCTCTCTTCCCAGCGATGAAATGAAGGGACGGATTATCGGCCGGGAGGGACGGAATATCCGGACCCTGGAAACGCTTACCGGCGTTGATGTTATTATTGACGATACTCCGGAGGCCGTCGTTATTTCCTGCTTTGATCCGGTCCGGAAGGAAATTGCCAGGGTCTCTCTGGAACGGCTTATCCTTGACGGGCGGATACATCCCGCGCGGATTGAGGAAATTGTCCAGAAAGTTACCCGGGAAATTACCCAGAAGATATATGAAGAGGGAGAAAAAGTCCTTTTTGATCTGGGAATTCATAATATGAGCCAGGAAGGCGTACGGGCTCTCGGACGGCTGTATTTCCGTACCAGTTACGGACAGAATGTTCTTAACCATTCAAAAGAAGTGGCCATGATAGCCGGGATGCTTGCCGCCGAAGTCGGCGCAAACCGGGAGATTGCCCGCCGGGCGGCCCTTCTTCATGACATCGGTAAGGGCGTTGAGAATGATTCCGACCAGAACCATGCCGAAGTCGGTATGGAGATGGCCCGTAAAATGAATGAGGACCCGCGTATTATTAATGCGATCGGTTCCCATCATAATGATATTGAACCAACCAGTATTGAGGCTATTCTGGTCCAGATTGCCGATGCCATTTCGGCGGCAAGACCGGGAGCAAGGCGTGAAACAATCGATAATTATGTTAAGCGGCTTGAAAACCTTGAACAGATTGCAGAGAGCTTTGATGGTGTGGAAAAAGCCTACGCCATCCAGGCAGGCCGGGAGCTCAGGGTTCTGGTAAATAATGAAAAAATTCCGGACGGGGACGTTAAGGACCTCGGCCGTGAAATTGCGAAGAAAATTGAAAGCGATCTGCGGTATCCGGGACGTATCAGGGTGACCCTTATCAGGGAAACCAGGATTGTGGAATACGCGCGGTAAGCCATAACAAAAAACAATAAAAAAGCTCCGGTAATATCACCGGAGCTTTTTTATTGCCACTGTATTTCAGCACTAAGAAATACTCTTAACCTTCGGATATTTCGCTTTAAGTCTGTTAAACATAATTCAAACACGCATTTTCCGTCCTGTCAAATATTTTTTCCGGAGAAAAACAGTAACAAAACAGAATATCTCAAAGACCCTGTACATTTCCGGCAAGTGTTTATACTATTGAAACACGTACAGGATCTATCGCCTCCGGCGGGATTAACCATGGACCTTTCCAAACAGACTGGAAAAAAATTATATGGACAATAAATTTATTCAAAACAGGCAGCCGGTGAATACTATCCGGCTTAATCTGTCAGACGATAGTCTGATATTTGATTCATTTTCATTATCACAAAAAAAGGACCGGAGGAAAAAGCCATAGCGCTTGATGATGATACACGAATAAATAATGAAATAATCGAATATCTGAAACGGGAAATACATTACAGCCCGATTACAGGCAAAATAATTATAGAAATAGAATTGCTGCCGGAAAAAACCGGAAAGATAGAAATTATAAAAGAATTAATCAACAAAAATATAAAACGTGAAATTGATAATACCCTGAAAGAAAACAGGCGGAATAAAAGGGCGGCAGGTATCCTGACCCTTTTGGGAATGGCGGTATTTTCGGTAAGCAATATCTTTCCGTATTTTAAGGACAACAGGGCTCTTAATGAACTGTTTGTAATTGTCACCTGGGTGTTGGTATGGCGCGCCGTGGAATTATTCTTTTTTAACAGAAACAGCCTTAAAACAAGAAGACTGGTACAAATATATACCGCGGAATATAAAGTAAAGAAAGTATAAAAAGAACCTCTTCCCTTTCACAGTGAATTAAATACATCCGGGGACAATGTGGCTTCTTTTACGCTTACGACTTTTGACGCGATGAGATTTGCCCGGGCAACAGCTTCCTCCAGCGTTTTTCCCTGTTTGAGTCCTGCGATGACCGCGCCCATATGGCTGTCCCCGGCGCCTATCGTGTTAACGATCCGGGCAGGAAATCCCGGGCTGTGAAATACCCTTTGACCGTCCGGTTTTTGCGCGTCAAGACAGAAGGCCCCCTTTTCCGAAAGCGTAATGATGACGGAATTGCGGGCCATACAATATAACTGCTCCGCCGCTTCTTCAACTGTTTCCGTTCGGGTAAAGGTCAGGGCTTCCGTTTCATTCAGATGGAGAAGGGGACTGAACGCGAGAATGCGTTTTATTTTTTCAGGATCTATCAGATGTATCCGCGGACCGGGCGCAAAGAAAACGGGCAGGCCGGGATAGGTTTCCAGCCAGTCAATAATAACTCCTCCGGTTGTTTCTTCAATTTCGATTCCGCATAAAAAAACCCCGTCGAATTCATTGGCATCAAGCGCCGCGAGCCAGTCCGGCTTGAAAAAGTATTCCGCGCCATGATCGCAGAGAAAGGTCCGTTCCCCATCCGGTTCAACCAGGCAGTAACAGCAGCCGTTGTCCATGTCCGTTACCTGAATGGCCGGAACAATGTCCCGCTTTGAAAGTTCCCGTTTAACGAAATCACCGTATATACCGGTCCCGACCGGTGACAGCAGAAAGTATGGCAGTCCCGACAGACGGAGTATCTCTGAAACATTGAACGCGCAGCCGCCCGGCGCGGCGCTCTGGGCTTCAACATTTACATCCTCGCCTGTTTTCGGAATATGTCCGACTGAAATAATTATGTCCGCAACGGTTGAACCGATGATAAGAGTTGGTTTCATGTTTCAGTCTGTAAATAATACCGTTTATTCTCAGGGAGGAAAAGCCTGGGTTTCACGCTTTAAATTAACTTATTACAACACTTATTATAAGTATTATGATAAGTGTTGTAATAATCGGTCCGACGGTTTGTCCGGAAGAATTATTGCGTCCCTGCTTGAAGCAATTTTTCCATTCTGGTATGATCGGTTTATAACGACTCCTTCTATGGAGTTTCTGCGTACATTTTCAGGGGTGCTGTCCGGAAGCGGACGGCTGAGATTATACCCTTACGCGCCGGGACAGTCATCCCTGTCCGGCGGTGAGGCCGAAAGGCTTCAAGCGATTTCCGTATGGAAAACGCCAACCTGTATCCGGGTAATACCGGCGGAGGGAGAGATGAAAACACGTCTGGTTTCATTTTTCTGCGTATTTCTGTTTGTTTCTCTTGGCGCTGTCTTTGCGGGCGGAAAGTCCGATAAGGCGGCTGATCTTGTTATTTACGCCTATGATTCATGGGTTGCCGACTGGGGACCCGGTCCCGAGATTGTAAGGCTGTTTGAGGCTGAGACCGGTTATAAGGTGAGTCTCATTTCCTGCGGGGACGCCGCCCAGGTCCTGTCCCGGGCCGTCCTCGAAAGGAAAAATCCCGGTTCGGATATTCTCATCGGCATTGACAATAACCAGGAGGAAACAGCCCGGCGGGCAGGGGTCCTCCGGGCGTACAAACCGGCAAATGCTGCTCTTGTGGCTGATGAGCTGGTGATGGCCGATGACTGGCTGGTAACCCCTATGACTGGGGATTTTTTGCTATGATCTATGATACGGCCTCCGGGATAACAAAGCCGGAAAGTCTTGAGGACTTGCTGAATCCCGCGTACGCAAAAAAAATAATCCTGATGGACCCGCGGACCAGTACGCCGGGTGCCGGGTTTCTCGCCTGGACAATTGCCGTATACGGCGACGCCTATCCCGAATACTGGTCGGCGTTGAAGCCCAATATTCTCACGCTCGCTCCCGGATGGGACACGGGATACGGGCTCTTTACCGCGGGCGAGGCCCCTCTGGTAATCAGCTATACTACCAGTCCTCCCTATCATGTTGAATATGATAATACCTCCCGGTTCCAGGCCCTGATATTTGAAGAGGGCCATGTTATGCAGATCGAGGGGATGGGTATTACCGCCAACGCCAGGCATCCTGAGGCCGCCGAAGCCTTTATCGAATTTATGCTGACTGATGAAGCCCAGTCCGTTATTCCGCAGACACAGTGGATGTATCCTGTTTCGGAGACAGTTACGCTGCCTGCTTCTTTTGACGCCGCGCCCGCCGCCCGGACCATCCTTTCGGTCCCCGCCGGAGAAGTACAGTCTGCGGTGGATAGGGTTATTTCCATTCTGGCGGAACGGTGAGAACCGCAGGTTTGTCAGCCGGGCCGCGCCAGCCGGTATATGGGATATTGTCCGCCTGTACTTTGGTTCTGCTTTTGCTGGTCCTTGCCTCCTTTGTGCTGCCGGCAGTGTTCGCGGTTATTCCTGCTTTCGGATATGGGGAAGGAATTCCTTCCGATATCCGGAGCCTGCTGCCCCGCATTTTTTCAGCTTTCAGGTTTACTCTGCTTGAGGCTTTTTATCCGCTCTCGCGGCGGTGGCCATTGGCCTTCCTGCCGCCTTTTTCACGGCACGGAGAACTTTTCCGGGGCGGCGGGTTCTGCTTGCCTTTTCCGGAATTCCCCTTTGCGTACCTCCGGTAATTATCGCGCTTGCCTTTGTGCTGTTTTACGGCAGGCAGGGATATATCAATACTTTTCTCATGCGGGTGACCGGAGCAGGGGAGCCTCCCCTGAATTTCCTGTATTCGCTCGCGGGCGTGGTCATTGCCCATGGTTTTTATAATTTTCCTGTTGTGCTGCGTACCGTTTCGCAGGTATGGGAGAGGCTTCCTGAAGCGGAGGAAGACGCGGCCCGGCTGCTGGGCGCCGGCCGGTTCCGGATTTTCCGGACTATTACCCTGCCGAGGCTTGCCCCCGCAATTCTTTCCGCGGCTGTGCTGGTTTTTCTGTACTGTTTTTTCAGTTTTATTATTGTCCTGCTCTTCGGCGGTGTAGGCGGAACAACCCTTGAAGTTGAATTGTATCAGGCGGCCCGGTCTTCGCTGAATTTCCGTTTTGCCGGAATTATCGCCCTGACTGAAACCGCTGCAGCGGTATGCGTTGTCGTATTTTACACCCATCTCCAGAAAAAGCTCCGCGACGGGAATAGCGGTTTGCAGGTTCTGCGTACCCGTCCCCGCTTCCGCAAGGCGGGGGAAAAAACGGTGTTTGCCCTGTATGCGGTTTTTCTCCTGTTTTTTTTTGTAGGACCGCTGGCATCAATTCTGTTCCGGTCTTTTACGGTGTATACGAATGACGCCTACTCGGGCTCCGTCCGGTTCGGGCTTCAGGCCTGGAAAACTTTTTTTTCGCGTCCCGGATTTTTTCCTGCCCTGGCGAATACCTGCATAGCCGGTTTAAGCGCGGCTCTCATTTCAACCGCCGCCGCCCTGTTTCTCTCTTTTTATGAATGCCTTCATGTATCCTCCCGAAAGGGCTTAAAAACCGCATTCCGTATTATACCCCTGATGCCTCTCGCGGTTTCATCCGTTATGCTCGGGTTCGGCTGGACCCTGCTTGTTCCGCGCGGGAATATGTTTGTATTGATACTTGCGCAGGCAGCTCTTGCCTGGCCGTTTGCGTGGACCCAGATACAGGCGTCACTGGGCAGGGTGCCTCCGGGCATCCTGGATTCAGCCCGGCTGCTGTCCGCGGGTCTTCCGGACATTGCGTTCAGGACCCTGCTGCCGCTGGTAAAAAAGGGTATCTTTTCCGGGGCTGCCTTTGTTTTTGCAATAAGCGCCGGAGACGCTTCGCTGCCCCTTGTTCTATCGATCGGCGGTTTTGAAAACCTGGGACTTATGCTGTACCGGCTTATGGGGTCTTACCGTTTTTCGGAGGCATGTGTCTGCGCCGTTGTGCTTACCCTGCTGACCGGTTTTGTATTCCTGCTCCAGGACAGGGAGCGTGTTCCTGTCCGCTCTGATTGGGGAAATAAAGAATGAAAAATTATTTTGAAGTTATCTGTCTCAGAAAATCCTGGCCTATGAAAGATGTGGAAATTTCCCTTGAAATGGAAAAAGGTGAAGCCCTTGCCCTTCTCGGACCTTCCGGCTGCGGAAAATCTTCGGCGCTGCGTATGATAGCCGGGCTCCTGACTCCTGACTCCGGCAGTATTATGCTGGACGGAATTGATATTACCTCTCTTTCTCCGGGAAAGCGGAAAACAGGCATGGTGTTTCAGGAACACGCGCTGTTCCCGCACCTGTCGGTGGAAGACAATATCGGGTATGGACTTGTCGCCGGCGGGGCAGGCAGGAAAGAAAGCAGAAAAAAGGCAGCGGAGTGGCTTGAACTTATGGGACTTGAGGGCTTCGCGAAACGGCGCCCCGAATCCCTGTCGGGCGGAGAAAAACAGCGGGTTTCTCTTGCCCGTACGCTGGCAGTGGAACCTCTGCTGGTACTGTTCGATGAACCCTTATCTTCGCTTGACGCAGGACTCCGCGCAAGGCTGCAGGAGGAACTGCGCTCCCGCCAGCGGGAAGCAGGATATACCGCCCTCTATGTTACCCATGATGAACAGGAAGCGGAAATTCTTGCCGACCGTATAATCAGGATGGTATAAGAAAACAGGGATTGAAGCGCCGGGGTTTTACCGGGCGTTCCGTATTAGTATAACATCCTGCCGGCGCAAAGTTACACATAGTATTGTGTAAAACGCTGAAAACCTACACATAGATATGTGTAGGTTTTCAGCGGTCAGATATGCCCGCTGGTTTTCCGGCAGCATCCCTTAAAAACCGGACATACCCAAAGGCAAAGTGCGGGTAAAAAGTATGGGCAGCTCCGCGAGAAACTTTACCGATAAAAGGACGCATACATTCTTGCCCAGTTTCATTATGCCGGGTATAATTTCATTCTTATGGGATTTCGTTTTTCCGACTATGATGTCATTGTAATAGGAGGCGGCCACGCGGGGATTGAAGCCGCTCTCGCTTCCGCGCGCATGGATATGCAAACCCTTTTAATAACCCAGTCCCTGGATACTATAGGACGGCTGTCCTGTAATCCGTCTATCGGAGGAATATCCAAGGGGAACATTGTCCGGGAAATAGACGCCCTGGGCGGAGAAATGGGCAGGCTGGCTGACGCCACCATGATACAGTACCGGCTTTTAAATCAGAGCAAGGGGCCCGCGGTCCAGGCACCCCGTATCCAGGCCGATAAATATAAATACGCCCAGCTCGCAAAGCAGACGCTTGAACTCGAAAAAAATCTTCATCTGTATCAGGACACCGTAGTTGATATCATTGCCACAAACAGACAGGCCGGCGGTCATATTCACTCTGGTGTTATACAGGCTGTTCTCACTTCCCGGGGCAGGGAAATTTCAGCGAAGGCCATTGTGCTGACTACCGGCACTTTTATGGAAGGCCGGGTTTTTATCGGTGAGTATGAGGCTTCCTCGGGACGGCTCGGCGAACCGGCCGCGAACGGGCTTGGTCCTGCGCTGGGTTCCGCCGGATTCACTATAGGCAGACTTAAAACAGGAACACCTCCCCGGGTCCTCCGCCAGTCAATAGATTTCAGTGTTCTCGAGGAGCAGCAGGGCGACGCGGAAATGCGGCCGTTTTCATTTTCAGCGTCAGCTGCCGACCGGCCCGCGGTTTCCTGTTATCTCACATATACAAATGAAAAAACACATGCCATAATACGCGACAATATTCACCGGTCTCCGCTGTATGCCGGCAGGATACAGGGCGTGGGACCCCGTTACTGTCCATCAATAGAAGACAAGGTCGTCCGTTTTTCAGAACGGGAACGGCACCAGATTTTTCTCGAACCTGAAGGAATTGATACCGAAGAATTTTATGTTAACGGTCTTTCTTCTTCCCTGCCTGAAGAGATCCAGGATGAATATATGCGGACAGTCCCTGGTCTTGAAAACGCCGTTATTACGCGGCCGGGATATGCGGTGGAATATGATTATCTTGATCCTACCCAGCTTTCCCCCACGCTTGAAACAAAACGCATCAGGGGCCTCTTTACGGCGGGCCAGACAAACGGGACCTCCGGCTATGAGGAGGCAGGAGGTCAGGGGCTTGTCGCAGGGATCAATGCCGCGCTGTATGCCAGGGCCGTGCGGGACGGGAAAACCGACGCGTCGGGCGCCGGGATATATGAGCCCTTTGTACTTGGACGTTCCGAGGCTTATATAGGTGTTCTTATTGATGATCTTGTTACTTTAGGGACAAAGGAACCGTACCGGATGTTTACGGCCCGCGCCGAATACCGTCTCCGCCTCCGCCATGATACTGCGGACGAACGGCTAACAGAGAAGGCCTGGAAAGTCGGGCTGCAGCGTGATGAGGCAGTTGCCCGGCTCACGGAAAAGCTTGCCGCCCGCAGTGAATTAACAAGTCTGTGGAAGGCTCAGAAAGTAACTACTGAAAACGCGGCCGCATACAGTTCTCTCGAAAAGCATGTCGGCAAAAGCTGTGCCGATGCATTGCGAGACCCGCATGTTCCGCTGGAAGATATTCTGGCCCTGAATGAATCCTTCCGCTCGTATTCTCCCGGCGTTGCGACGGCGGCCGAACTTGAAATCAGGTATGAACATTATATAGAAGCCCAGGACAGAAGAATCGACCGGCTGAAAAAAATGGAAGGCACTAAAATTCCTTCCGGCTTTGACTATGATGCCGTCTCGGGTTTGTCAATGGAATCAAAAACCAAATTAAAACAGATCCTGCCCGCTACGCTCGGGCAGGCCTCAAGAATATCAGGCCTCCGAACATCGGATATTATGCTGCTTATGA
Source organism: Brucepastera parasyntrophica (assembly GCF_022376835.1). GTDB lineage: Bacteria > Spirochaetota > Spirochaetia > Treponematales > Treponemataceae > Brucepastera > Brucepastera parasyntrophica. The sequence continues at coordinate 1,596,802 of NZ_CP084606.1, read as the reverse complement.
TATATTTGCGGTAACAGGATTTTCTTCCCCACGCCGGCGAAGAATGCGGCAGCGCGGTCCGTCAGACTGGAGTCCAGACCCCTTCGATAGGCGGTATGCAGGCCAACCGCGCCGCCGGTTTTTACGCAGGCTGTTCTTCGCTGATCAGCGTGGCCCTATTTTTCCCGGGCATCAGTTTTCTGCTTGCCGCAAAGTACAATCCCGCCGCTAAAAACAGGGAAATATAATCCGCCACGGGCTGGGTCAATACGAGTCCGGTCATTCCGAATAATTCTCCCAGGAGAAAGAGCAGGGGAATATATACAATTCCCTGGCGGCAAATGGATAATATAAAGGACGGCGTTGCAACGCTCACTGACTGGAGGGTGTTGGTCAGTATAAAAAGGATTCCCAGAACAGGACCTGAAATCAGCTGGATTCAGGCAGAATCTGATATATTTCACATACTATTCCGTAAATAAAAAACCATGAAATCCTGCATTTACATTTTTTCTCCCAATGCGAACAGCTCTCTTCTGGAATGGATTTGCAGTTTAGAGTAAAGTGTCTTCCGGTAGCTTTTGAGCGTGTTTTCAGTGATGTTCAGAATTACTCTCATCTCTGAATTGCTGTATCCCTGCATTATAAGTTCCGCCACCCTGATCTCTTGGCCGGACAAGGAGTCAAAGGCGTGAGCGCGCAAGTTTTCCGCTTTTCCTGTGTCCGGTACTGTAAGGGCGGCGTTATTGCCGCTGGAGGTCTTTTCATCTGTCCTGCCTGGCGTCCCCTGAAATGCGTAAATCAGGAAGGGCCGCAGCATCAGGTATAAGATAGTTATGGCCACCGTAATGGTCAGGTAAACTATATACAGTATCTGCAGATTATTCCTGAATGTTTCCAGCAGCGCTGAATGCACAAGGACTGTCGCAAAGGCTATTCCTATGAGTCCCGGAGCAATAAATCTGGATGGATAACGTTTTGCCAGAATAACCCCGTAAAATGGGTTCAGACCAAGAGACATAAAACTGGCCCCGATGAGAATACAGGATACAAGAGATAAGGCTGGTATATATAAAGATGCAATAGCCGCAACAAACCCGAGGGTCCCAAGGCTTACAAGAACAGACACGATTCGCAGGGGTGTTATGTTAAAGCGTTTCCATAAAACAAAAGCAATAAGGCCATAAACAGCGGCGGAGGCATAATAGACGGAAACACCATGAGGAGTATTCTCAGCTACGGCATTTCCGAATAATGTCATAAAGCAATTCAGCGCGACCAGTACAAAACATCCTACGAAAAGCAGCTTGGGCCGGATGAGACTGTCTTTCTTTTTTACGTACACCGGCCAAACCCTTGCCGGCAGTCTGCAGAAGAAGAACAGCAGTAATATGAGAGAGCTCGCGGCGAAAAGCCGGTACAGCGGAAAGGACACCGGAAAAAAATCATTCTGTAAAATGGCAACGAGACCATAGGCAAAGGCATAGGCGATAAGCAGATGCCTGATAGCAGTCTCCTCGGTGAATAAATTGACGATAATGGCCGTTTCAAATACGATCATAAAAACACAGCAGAATGACTGGAAGTAATACAGAGTTGCAAGTGTTTCCGCCGGCAGCGGTAAATAAAGGCTGAGTACCGAAATGAGTGCCGCAGCGGTTGCGATCCGTTCCGCCAGGACGGTAAATCTCGGCAGAATAATCATAAAGATGATGCCCAGAGTATAACCGGCGACAATTACCATCGTCATGTTATCAACTGATACCGGCAGAGGCGTTCTCCCGTCAATTGAAAGGGCCGTTCCGGAAAAATAAATAATTCCCATCTGCCACGCGGCATAAAGCGCGAAGCACAATAACAGGGGCAGCCGTATGTTCAGCCGAATATTCTGGTTCTCCGTAAGAATGGGCGTATCCACGGTTTTATTCTCCTTTTCCGGTTAATGCACGATATTGGCCGCCTGGCATTTTTCCGTGCGGGCAAAAAAAGGCAGATATAATTCAATGCCCTTCCGGACATATGGTCCGGTCAATTATTCCTTTTTTGCCGGATGAGATTCCTCTATTCGATCGCGTGGATGTTATTTCTGACTTTTTTTATCTGTTTGCCGGCCATGTACATACTATATGGCAAAATATTCTGTAAACCAAAATTTTCCTGAAAAATTTTACTGAAAAACCGAAATTCCCCCCTGACAGGGGGTAACACGAACCGGGTATTGATACATAGAATAAAAGCCCATGAAAAAAAGTACAAATCCGGAAGGGCAGCAGAATCCTGCTCCTTTATATCGTGTCCGCCTGTTTTGCCATGCTTTTGAACAGCATGGCGTCTACGATTTCATCAATAATTTTTTGCTCTGAAGGAGGCAGGAGCCGGTATTTTGCCAGGAGGGAGGCATCTGATGCCGATATATCCAGGTCCGGAAAAGCAAACACTTCTCCGGATCCGTCGCGCAGCCAGCCGGAATTGACATGGAACTCACGGGATACCGAATCATAAAACCGGGGGCTGGGATTGTGTTTTTTTCCGCTCAGGATCATGGATATATATGCCTGGGTAAAGCCGATTCTATCAGCGAATTCACTTTTTTTCATTCCCAAACTGGTAATCAGGTATTCAAGTCTCGCGCTCAGCATATAAGTCCACCTCAGTTAAATATTAATATATTCTGTTAACCAGGTCAATAATATTTAACTGGGATAATTTGTTGACAGAAATAACTGGGTGTCATATACTTTAACTGGGTTAATATTGAAAAGGATGAAAAATATGCCGGAAAACGGATCAGAAGTGCCCGCTGATATCGGGCGCCTGTCATTTGGAGAAAAACTGAAATTACTGACAGAGGCAGATAAATGCTATCTGAAAGGATATATAGACAGGGCTCTGATAGCCAGGTCAAAAAACGGGAGACGGAAACAGAAGGGAGAACGGGCAGAGAAAAAAACATTATAAAAATTCTGTATTACCGGTTTGCAATTGTATTATCAGGGCCGGGAACCTGAAAGATACATACAATTCAGATGAACCGGGACGGTGAGCTTGAACAGATCAAATGCAATAAAACGGTCAGAATTTGCAGAATTCCCCCCAAAGCGGGGGTAACACTTTTGCAATACTGATATGTAAAATAAACAGGAAAAACGGAAAATTGCTGTGATTAAAATAAGGATGACGAAAATTTTCCGGCTTCAGGAATCCGTGTAATTACAGGACTGATTAACATCAGGAGGGAGCGGAATGGATTTTTTAAAGAAAGCTGTGCAGCGGGGCTTGAACAAGGCAATCGGGGAAACTGTTGAGCGGAGTGTAAAGAATGCCGTTCAGCCGACGGCGGAACAGGCCGCCGGGACACTTATTAATCAGGCTGCGGAAGCCGTCAGTATGTCCGCCGGAAAGCCTCCGCAAAGGGAACAGCCTTCGGGTACGGATCAAAACATCTTTCTTGCGGGCCTTGCGGGAAAGATGCGGGGTTTCGCCAATGAGGCCGCAAAAAATATGAAAATCTGTTCTTCCTGCGGGGAGCCGGCGGGCGCGGATAAACAGTTCTGTCCCTCCTGCGGCGCGGAACTTCCCGTACATACTGCGGCGCAGGGTGCCGTCTGCTCTTCCTGCGGCATACAGAATGATATCGGGACAAAATTCTGTTCCGGCTGCGGAAACAAACTGCCCGCGGTTATTGCGGAAGAAGCTTCCGCTAAAGCCAAAGATGAAGCAGTCCTCGCGGGCTGGGACAGTCTTCTTTCCCAGTATCCGAAATGGAGTTTCGGTGGCTACGGAATTTCTATTGAGGACAGCGGCATAAATGACAGCGGGACGCCGGCTTACTTCCTGAGTATCAATGGAGTGGATACCAGCGCTTTGCAAAGTTACCGCAGGCTTCTCAGGGAAAACGGATTTACTCCGGCCGGCGAGTTTCCTTCTGAAGATATGCTCTACAAAATGATAGAAGGGACCTGTTATTACTTTGAAAGCTGCGAACCTTTCGGTTCCGGCCCCGGTCGGATGGGGGTGAGCTTCGGCACCGGCGAACCAAGAGGCGGCTTCTATTATAAAAAACCGGAACGGAAACAGGGCGGCGGACTGTTCGGATTATTCAAATAAAGAAAAAATCCGGAAAAAATGGAAATAAGGATTGTGCCGCGCTATAGTAAATATGAATCCTGCAAAAGTTTGCAGATTATCATTTCCACGTATTACTGAAATTTTATGCAAAGGAGTTTTTATGTATAAGGGAAAAGTTTTTTTAATGCTGGCTTTAGTTTCAGTGGTTGCGCTGAATTTTACCGGCTGCGATCTGAACGCACTGGCTGAAGATCTTTTTGGAGTTAGCTCTGGAACTGTCAATTTCAGCAATGTTCCGGATTCGGTGTTTGTAATCAACGGACTGGTTTTTACGGGAGTAATCGTAGACGCCGATACTTCCCAGAGTTCTTCGGATGCTATCGGGGTATTCTCAGCCGGTGACGCTGACGCGGACAATCTGGGAACAGGCGCTTCTGCGGCAGCGGTTTATACCTCAACCCTTACTGAGGGAGTTTCCACGGTGAGTATACTTGTGATTTACTCTTACCGTAATCCGGACATTGACAATTCCGCGTCAGGGAAATGGTACATAAACAATGTCCCGTTTAATAACGGAAATCCCAGCCTCAACTGGGCCAGCGGAGAGGATACGGTAATTCATTAATTCTGCGCAGCTCCAGGCTCCGGAAGCCGCTCTTTTTTAACTGAAGCAGTCCGGCTCTTGAACAGCATAGTATATAAAAACACTGGTAACAGGTGTTTTAGAGTGTCGGCGGACGTTAAACGCGGAGGTTTTTTATGTTCAGGAAACATACAGTTTTGCCTGTATTCTTTTCAATCTGTTTTGTTCTGGTATGTGCCGGATGTACTACCGTACAGGATAAAGCCGCTGATGGTGTCCGTGACGGAGTGCGCGACGGTGTAATGGAAGGCATTTCCGGACTTTTCGGAGGGAGCAAGACAACTTCAGCTTCCGGGACAAACTCAACTGCTTCTTCTGTAAGCACGAATACCGGAGGAACAAGTACGGCCCCTGAACGGAATTATTCGGGCGCTTCCCAGACTGTTCCCTGGCCTTCGGATACCGAGTGGGCAAGATACGGCCTCTCCGGACTGCGCCAGCCTTCCGGCACATCGGTTACCGGGGCCGCGCTGTATATGGGTAATTATATTGTAGGTCTTATTAACGGCGGTAAACCCGCTTTTGATGATCTTGTTTCCCAGATCGAAAAAATGAGCGGAGCCGAACTTATGACCAATATGACTATGTCTGACGGACAGTATGTCGGCTACCAGCTGTCCGGCGGGAGTGTCCAGATTACGGTTGATTATATTGAGGGCGATATAACCATTACGGCGACAAAATAACACTCACAATAAAAAGGCCTGAAATATTCCCGGACTTTCCGTATCTGTCTGATTCTGGAAAAACCGGGAGTATTATAAGGTTTGATAAAAAGATTTACACAGCCAAAGATTCAGAATGTAAAACCAAGCAATACCTTTATGCCTAATACCGGTGACCATATTTTCGGATGATACACCGGCTCCGCTCCGGCTGTCTGGTTTTCGGAATCATTGGTAAGCCTGAATATCCAATCAGAACACAGGCCTATATCCAGAATAAATCCGCCTTTTTTACCTATATCTATTTTCCATCCGGCTCCGGGCGATAATAAGACTCCATGTGTCCACAAAGAAATTCCCGCTGAATATCCGTATCCGATACCCATATCCATATAAAAGGAACCCGCGAACGGATAAAACCCGCCGCGGACTGTTCCGAACAATACCGATGTCATGAATCCGTAAAACATGGACGCATCTATTTCAGAAGCAATGGAAATTTTTTCCGAAACAGCCCGTTCATAGACCGCGGTCACGCCATAACCGTTTATGCCCAAAAGAAGTATATTATTTTCCGCAAAAACACCGGGTCCGAAAAGAATAAGTACTAATAAAAATATTTTCTTCATAATGATTGCTTATGCAGTAATTACCGGACTGCCGCCGGGAGAAATTGCAGAGACTGTACACACCGGAACACGTACTAACCTCCGGTTTTCCGCAGCCTCTTTATCAATTATACCATAATAATCCGGACGATTGGTTGCTGCGCGGTAAAAAAAACAGCAGAAGGAAACAATAAACCGGAGGTTTTCAGGAAACTGATTGACAAAACGCAAAAGGCACGGTATACTTATACTGACCGTTCGGTATAAATAATAAGAAAGCAGATTATATGGCGAATACCAGGCAAAAGAACCCGGCAAAGAAGAAACTCATTCTGCAGTCCGCAAAGAAACTGTTTTCCGAAAAGGGTTATGATGCGACAGGCATGGAAGAAATCGCATCCGGGGCCGGCGTTCCGAAATCACTGATTTATTATCATTTTAAAAGCAAAGAGGAACTTCTCGATACAATCACCTCAATATTTTTTGACGAATATGACCGGATTTTGCGTGACGCTTCGGACCGGGGCATCGAAAAAATATCACGGTATATATCCTTTCTGAAAACGGAAAAGGAATGTATCCGGATCATACTTGCGGAGTCGCTGAAAAACACCGGCAATAATACGCTGTTTTTCAAAGTGATGAAACCGTTAATCGACTATGATAATGAACTGTCCGGGACCCCCGAGCCGGGAACGGGCAGGGAAAACCAGGCCCATTGGGTAACGGAATTTTTTACCAGTATTGTCCCGACGGTCCTTTTTGTCTGCTATGAAGACAACTGGTGCAGCTATTTCGGGGTACGGAAAAAAGATCTGGAAAAGGATTTTGCCCGCGCCTACAAATTGACCCACGGCGCCTATCATCGGCACATAGAAAAGGAAAGTCTGTAGGCCTGCTGTTTTTTGAAAATGGATAAATGTCTGATTCAGGCATTAGTATACGTGCGGTAATGTTCCGGAATATTCAGGAGATATTATATGAAAACCAAAATGAAACTTCTTTTTTTAGCTGTACTCTGTATTTCGGTCAGTGCCCAGGACGGAGAAAAAATACGGCCTTTTCAGTTCAGCCTTATAACACCTCTGGGCACAAACGGAATCCAGTCCCAGTCAATCGCGAATGTTTTTTCTCTCAATCTTCTCGGTGGATACAGCAGGGGCAATACCGGGTTTGAGTTAGGCGGGATGTATAATATTAATTTCGGTTTTACCAGGGGATTCCAGTTCGGAGGTCTTTTTAACTATTCCGGCAGCAGTGAACGCGCCTTCCAGATCGCGGGTATTGCAAATATCAACCGCAGGCAGGCGGGGGCGTCCAGCTTGCCGGTCTGGTGAACCTTGCTCTCGAAGGGACGCTGCCTTTTCAAAACGCGGCAATCCTGAATTACGCGGAAAACGCCGGCTTCCAGCTCAGCGGCCTGCTGAGTATTGCAGGAACAGCTCCTGTCCAGTTCAGCGGTATTTTGAATTATTCAGGGGCCACTGAAAAAACCGTTCAGCTTGCCGGCCTTGTGAATATAAGCAGAAACCAGACGCGCGGCGCCCAGCTTGCCGGTCTTGTAAATTTTGCCCATGGGGGAACTCTCCCTTTCCAGGCCGGCGTAATTCTGAATTATGCGGAAAATGCCGGTTTCCAGCTCGGCGGTATCCTGAATATAGTCGGAAATACATCCGTCCAGATTGGCACTGTGCTGAATATTGCGAAGAATGTATCCGGCCTTCAGCTGGGCCTTATTAATATCGCGGAAAACAATGAAGGGGTGGCAATTGGTCTTATCAATATTGTAAAAAACGGCGGCAAGAGGGAATTCGAAATAGCCGGGTCGGAAACAGTCAATACGGAACTGAGTTTCAGACTTGGAACAAACCGGTTTTATAGCGTTTTCATTGTCGGGGCGATTTTTCTCGACCTGTCGTTTGATTTTACCTATGGGGCCGGATTCGGGACCCATATCGGTATCGCCGATACCTGGAGTACCCAGGTGGAAGTCCGCACGTACTCGTTTCTTGACAGTTCCATTTCAATGCTGCATCAGCTGAGAATAACTGTTGAAAAAAGCTTTCTGTCTTCGAAACTCAAAGTTTTCGCGGGACCTGTCCTGAATGTGGCGGTATCGGATGATAAGAATTCCGACGGCGAATATGAATTCAGGTTTACTCCTTATTCGATCTGGAGCGGCGGCAACAGCCATGTCGGTGTTAATATATGGGTAGGGGCGGTCGCGGGCCTGAGGTTTTAATCCATGCGCCGGAGGATACTATTCCGGCTTTGAAATTCCTGCCGGTATATTTTCAAAATCAGCGGAAGCGACAGAACCGGTTTGAAATACCATAAAGTGAAAGACACATTTTCCGGAAAAGAAGAGACGTTTTTACACATAGTATTGTGTAAGAATTTCTGTCACCGGCAGGGAAGCGTTTCAGTTTTTGATTGAATCGCCGAGAAGTTTTTCCGCGTCATCCTCAGAGATAACACCTTCAGTAACAAGATTGCATATCTGCTGGCCTACCGTATGATCGAAAAAGAGAAGATCATCGGTCGCCACGGTTACGGGAATGCCCGCGTCCATCATTTTTTTTATGGGATGTTCTTTCAGGCTGGAAACAGCTCCGAGTACCACATTGCTCTGGGGACAGACATTGCACTGGACCTTGCGGTCGGCAAGGAACTGCATGATTTTTTCGTCCTGGGCAGCGCCTATGCCGTGCTGCACTTCTTCGAGGTCGAAAAACTCGACAAAGTCCCTGACTGATTTTGCGTCGGAGAATTCCCCTACATGGGCTTTTTTCTTGATGCCCAGTTTTTCAGCCAGTGTATACAGGTATTTGAACCCTTCTATGCCGTCTTCAACTTCCGGGCCGTAAAGGTCTATACTTTTGAAGACCCCGCTTTTCATCAGTTCAGGCGCCCATTCGTCGATCTTTTCCTTATTAAAGGTTTTTCCCATGCCCAGTTCGGGGCGGAATTCTATTTTCCCTGCATAGGTTGTGACAAAAGACTGGGCCATTTCAATGAATTTGTCGAGGTTTTCCTCAAAATGAATCATAAAACCTATGTCTATGGATCCTTCAAGGATGACTATGTTGTCGGCAATGGCGTCCGTTATGGACATATCGATAAGTTTGATAACGTCTTCACTGGTTTTCGAGCGCGGGCGGGTGTATTTGGCTATGATATCATGCATATCATCGAGCCCGTTCAGCTTTCTTGGAAAATTGGGGATGGTAATACCGGACCACTGCTTATATGTATTATAATGCATTCCGAGGTTGAGATGGTTGTGTTTATCCGCTTTCGGACGTGATGTATAGTATTGTAAATCCTTCATTCGTATTCCTTTTATTTTATCACAACAAAAGTATTTTTCCAAGAAACTTATAAGAAATCTTTTCAGTTATCGGTAAAAAAAAGCGAAATCTTGAGTTGTTTTACCCTAATTTTACAGTCCGGCCGCTGCGGAGGTAGTAAAGCCAGGTTTCAACCGGCTTATTGTACAAGTCTCCGGCAGCTTTCCGGTATACGGCCATCTGTTCCGCGTGCAGTTCAGGCTGTTCAGTCCGGTCGGTTTTGTAATCGACAATATAAATACGGTTTTCATATTCAAATATCAGGTCAATCTGTCCCGTTATGGTGAGCATCCGGTCCCTGTGCGGATAGCGGGTGATTATTCCGTATTCATTCAGCCGCCATACCGCTTTTTGGGCTTTCCCGCCAATATCGGAAGCGAGAAAGGCCGCCGCCATTTCCTCCGCAATGCCCCTGATTTCCTCCGGAAGAAATACCGGTATTCCGGTAAAACGGGATTCAATTACCCGGTGTGTATATGTTCCGAAATCCGCCGGTAAAATACCGGTCTGTTTCAAAAGCGGGTCAAGAACATCGTCCCATTTCCCCGCAAAGGGAGGTTTTCCTGCCGGAAGTATGTCCCCGGCCGTTCCCGTATCCGCTTCCGGCGCGAAAAGCGTATGGAGGTCAGTTGCGGCGTAGCGGCTGCGCGGGGAAGAGGTAAAACCTGTTCTGGAAATACCGGTATACAGTTTTTTCCGTTCTTCACTGGTTTCCGAGCCCTGCAGGGCCCGGACCGTCTTCGTTTTCCGTTTTTGCGGAAATATTTCGGTAAGGGTGAGTCCGGGGATTTCGTCAGCGATCAGGGCGGGAAACAGCAGATCAAAAAAGCTTCTTTTTGCCGCTGATTTTTTTTGTCAAGTTTTTCCGACAGCAGTTCCCTGATTTCAAGCGGGCCGCGGGGAATCGCGGGATTTTCCGCCGGGAGCTCGGTAACACCGCTTATAAAAAGAAGGGTTTCGGCCCTGGTCATTGCCACATACAGGAGCCTGCGCAGTTCGGCTTCCGTTTTTCTGATTTCTTCTTCTTTTGTTATTTCGTAAAAATAATTTGTATCGGCGTCCTCGGCGTCTTCAGCGCCTCCGGTATTTACTGATATGCCTGTTTCCGGTGAAAAATATACCGGTTCCCTGTTTGATGTTCGTCGTCCCGGATTTCCCGCGTCCGCGAGGAAAACAACCGGGAATTCAAGACCCTTGCTCTTGTGGACTGTCATCAGATGCACTCCGCCGTTCCGTTCCACCGGAATATCAAGGCCTTCTATTTTTTCTTCGCCGCTCATCAGTTTTGCTATGGCATCGAGAAATTCCGAAAGGGTTTTGTTCTCCGCATCAGCCTGCCTGGCGAGTTCAAAAAAGTAATCATACAGCTCGGCAAACCGGTGAGAGTCCGCGTCACAGAGCAGGGTGTAGCGGTAACCTTCGCTGTACCAGATACGGCTTATCAGTTCGGCAGCCGGAATCCGGTCGGCCAGCCCCCGTATGCTCCGGTATAATTCTCTCCCGTTGCGGAAAAGAAGCTTATCATCTTCGGGTAATTGTTCTTCTATTTCTGCGGGAAAGGGAATAATCACGGAGGCATCGTTGTCCGGGGTTCCGGCTGCATGAATCAGGGCGAGTGTGAAACATATATCGCTTGTTCCGACAAGCGGAGACCTGAGCAGGGTGGCATAGGCGTTTATATCGGAGGGCTGGACCGCGAGGCGGAGCAGGGCGTAAATATCATTAACCGGAGCGTCATTAAACAGTCCCCGGAGTGTTTCGGTCTGATATGGGATGCCATTTTCACGAAGGAAGCGTTCGTACAGATACTGACGGCTTCCCGATTTAAACAGTATCGCAATATCGTTCCAGCGGCAGGCCCGGCTGCCGTCTTCTCCGCGTATTTCAAATCCTGAATCCACCAGATAGCGGATTCTGTCCGCGATAACCGCGGCTTCCGTTTCTTCAGGCGTCCTGCTGTTTTCTCCGGCTTCCGCAGAAGCTTTATTAATGAGCAGCAGTTCCAGCCCCGGAGTTATATCTTCAGTGTGGCGGAAGGATTTTATTGAGGAAAAGGTTGCCTCATACAGGGGAAACGAGCTTTCTTCGTACAGTGCCTGATTAAGAAAAATATGGGGAAAGAGACTGTTAAAGATAGAAATGAGTTTTTTTTCAGTCCGGTAGTTTGATTCGAGGACCGGCGTGTTGCTGCCGCCGAGGTCCAGGGCAAGTTTTCTGAAGACGGAAACATCGGCCCCTCTGAAACGGTATATAGACTGCTTTTCATCACCCACAAAAAAAAGCTTGTCCGGACAGAGTCCGTCCGCTTCCGGAACAGAGGGATGTCCGTCTTCAGCTTTTTCCGCAAGTAAAAACAGGAGGTCCCGCTGCAAATCATTATCATCCTGGAATTCGTCAATCATAATGGCCCGGATGGTTTTTTTCAGGGAATTCCGGAGAGATATGTCGGTTTTCAGCGCGTCAACAGCGAGGCGGGAAACATCGGTAAAAGTGAGTATGCCGGCTTCCCTTTTTTTCCGGTTAAACAAATCCTGGAACCCGGCAAGCAGCGAGGCTGTTTCCTCTATAACAGTTTCATTCAGAACATAGTTGCAGACCGACAGAAAAAGAGGAAAGACTTCTGTTTTGAATTCCGCTGTCAGTTCTTTCATTGCGAGCAAATCGGGATCGGAAACCCTGCCGGGAAGGGAAAGGGCTTTGAGTTTTTTTCCGAAAGCAATGGCTTCTCGGATACTCCCGGGGTCGGAAATATCGGGCATTATAAAGTCGGCGGATAAAACCGATGTGAGCGCGTCGCGGAACTTTCCCCTGCCGCCTGTTATCTGCCGCAGGCCTGAAATAATCTCCGCCATTTTACCGGCGGTAATGTCAAACTGCTTTTTTATTTCCTGTTTCTGGAGGAATATAAAACGGTCAAAATCTATGGGTGATGAGAGCGGCGCGTATTGTATCATGGTGTCCGCGAACAGTTTTCCGGGCAGTTCACTGAGGGGATAGCTTTTAAGAAGCTGCTGCAGCGCCGGAGAGGAACGGTGTTCAAGAAAGTAGGGGAGCGCAAGCTGTTCCGCCAGCGCCTGCGCCCGGTCATTGTCTATTTCAAAGTCCGGGGCAATTCCGTAGGCCCGGCAGGCCTGCCGGGCAATGGTGTTGCAGAAGGAATCTATGGTCGCTATCCTCGCCAGATGGAAATTTCTGACGGCCTCGCGGGCCTCATCCGCGTCAATGTTGCACAGCGTCGTATATATCCGCGAATACATTTCCACCGCGGCCTTTTGCGTAAATGTGAGGGCCACGATTTCATCTATCCGGTATTTTTTTTCGATTATAAGGTGTACATACCGGGCCGCAAGAACCCTCGTTTTACCCGAACCGGCCCCGGCCGCTATTACCGCGTTTGCTGAAATACAGGCGGCCTGCCTCTGGTTTTCATCCAGTTCAAGGATAAGTTCCTGATATGTTTTCATCTTTTCCCCGCCGAATAGGTAAATCTGCATATTTTTCTGAAATCGCAGGCCTGGCAGACCGACCAGTCCAGATCCTTCGGGCGTGTAAAATTGTTTATTTTGAAGGCCTCTATAAACCGTTCTGTTTCACGGTGAAAAGACTGCAAGGCGGGTTCGAATTCTTCCCGGGAAACGGCACCCTGTTTTCTGTTATGGCTGAAAAGACTGCTGTCATTAATTATCGGACGGTATTCTCTGCCGGAAATCGAAGCGAACCAGGCCTGTTCGATTTTCTGTCCGTGGAAAGGACTTTCAGGCGATTCTTCCGCGAGAAAAACATACATGGGTATCTGGAAGTCTGAAATAAGTCCGTCTTCGCCCGGAACGTAATCTTTCGGCATGGGGGTCCTGCCGCTTTTATAATCGATCAGTACCAGCGTATTGTCCGCCGGGTGGCGGGAAATACGGTCGATTTTTCCGTAGTATCTGATACCATTTTTGGAAAAAGCGATGTCCTCTTCAAGAAAATCCGGAATGTAATTGTCAAGATATTCGGCGTCGCATTCCAGCATCCCGGTAATTCCGTCTGTTATGCGTTTTACCAGGGCTGAAATGAGAGGCGCCGCGAGCGGCCCTCTGAATTCAGCGTGCGCCGCTGTGGCGTTTTTCGCCAGTTCCTGTGTCCAGAAAATATATGCCGGTATTTCTGATGACAGGAATACAGAGTTTTCTTTCCGGATCCGGTCATACAGTTTTTTGAGTACATCGTGATACAGCAGGCCCAGATTCCGCTCGTTCATCAGTCCGGCTTCGGTTTCGTCCGTTTCTATCCGGAATATCCTGGACAGAAGCCAGCGTGTATTGCATACCGCGAAAACAACAAGATCGGACTGGCTGACTCTGATATCCTGTCCGTTCATCTGTTTTTCACGGAGAAAATCCGTAAATCCGGGGATTGTCCCCGCAAAGGGGGTTTTCAGCATTGAAAAATCCCGCTTTTTTTCCCTTGAAAGAAATTTGAAAAATCCTTCTTTTTGTATGGGATACAGTCTGTCAGGAATATCCGCCGCTCCGCTGTACCAGTCTCTTTCGGTCCTGAAAGGATCGGCCGTCTGAAGGGGAAGCGGGGCTTGGCGGTTAAAGGACGCCAGCGGCGTCGCGTAGCCGGAGAATGTCCGGTATGAAGCTGAAAACCGGGCGCCCTTTCCTGTCCCCGCCTTATTCTGGCTGTCTTCATGCAGAGGGCTGCTGTTATATAAATAAACAAAGTCTTCAGAGGCATTGGTTTCTTTGATATTGTATTCCGACCTCTTGTCCTGGCGCAGAAAAGGCAGCTGCCGGTATAAAACAGTAGCGCTGCTCTGGTTCATATTCAGTATAAAATGGTGCGGATAAGGCGTTCCTGCCGCAACCCGATAGGGAAAAATATTTACGCCTGTTTTATTCTGCTGGGGGACATAGAGGGTTTCTCCCAGTATTTTTATAAAAAAAGCGTAGGGCTGTTCCGGTGTAATACCCCGGATGCTTTCTTCACAGGCAATGAGCGCATTCAGCTCTTCAATACAGCGGGCAATTACGGCGTCATCCTCCGGCTGAAGCAGACTGCGGTCGAGGAACTGTTCCCTGAAGCTGAAATAGCGGCTTCTGAGCTGTGAAAAAGTTCCTGATCCTGCCAGGGATTCCAGGGTCCTGCGGAATTTACGGTACCACGTCTGCAGCTGATAGATGTTGCCGTTGTCCCGGACCGGAGTCCGGAAAGCTTCTTCCCATACGTCTGTGAATTTTCCGTTTTCCTTCCAGGAAGAAACACAGTGGTTATATATCCCGAAGCGAATAAGTTCATCCGCGATGTCCTGTTCCTTCCAGGGGATGAGCCGGTCCAGCAGCAGTGACTTCATCGCTTTGAAGGAAAAATTGCCGGAAATACAGTTCCGTATGAGGGAAAACATTCTGCCGGCGGGGTGTTTTCCCAACGGGGACCCCAGACGGAACTGTACAGGAATTCCTCGAAGGGAAAATTCCCTCAGAATATACGGAGAAAGGGTTTCCGCGTCCGGCACGCTGACCGCTATATCTTCGGCGAGGCATCCTTCCGCAAGCAATGATTCTATTTCAAGGGCAGCCGCGGTAATTTCATCCCTGCTTGTTTCATAAACAGTAAGTCCGGGTATGTTTTCTTCGGATTTTCCGGGAACATGAATCAGGCGTATGTTTTTTGATCCGGCAAGAAGGTCCTTATATTCGCTGAAATCTTCCATTGCTTCGGGAAAAAAGATGCAGTATTTCCGCCCTGTGTCCCTGAGCGGAGGGCGCTGCCATGAAGGTTCGAACAGTCTGTGTTCTTCAAGAAAGGAGGAATAATCTTTTTTCAGAAAAACAAGGTCATTATCTTCCGGATTCCGGACATGCTGTTTGTGAAGTATTTTGTGTTCCCAAAGGCCCAATTGCGGCAGAAGTCCGGCGATCCATCCGGCGAATATACTGCTTTCCCCGGCGTAAGCCGGCGGAACAAGGACAGCGAAAAAAGGCTGTTTAGCGGATGTATTCCGGGCGGCAAGGTCCCGGGCATATAATTTTCTTATAACTGAAGATACCGGCCGCCTTCCCGGGAGGGTCGCCTGGACAGCCTCTTCCTTAAAACGGTCCCAGGCAATAAACCGGTCCGCCGGAAGCGTTGCCGTTCCTGTGATGTCCAGCGCTTTTTCCATCCAGAGGGCGGCCGCAATACTGGAGGGGAACACAAATGAGGTAAGGGGATCGCCGCCGTTTTTTCTTATTTCCGCTTCAATCAGGTTAAAATTCACGGTATTTTTGCCTTTTTCGAAAAATGCTTGTGTAAAAAGCTGTATTGATTCTAGCATAAATTCGATTCACACACTATACTTTCATGATATCATGAAAAATCTGACTTTTTTGCCAGGAAAACCCCTCCCCCTTGGAGCAACAGTAGTAACCGGAGGCGTCAATTTCAGTGTTTTCACGCGGAATGGTACTGATGTAATTCTCGAACTTTTTGAAAATCCGGAAGATGGGGAATCAAGTTATACGTATCAGTTTGATCCTGATTTAAATAAAACCGGCGATATCTGGCATGTTTTTGTTTCCGGCCTGGAAAAAAACGCACTGTATTTATATCGTGTTGACGGTCCGTTCAGGCCCAACGAGGGGCTGCGGTTTAATCAGCATAAATTTCTGCTGGACCCGTACGCGAAGGCCCTGACTCCCTGTTCCATATTTAAAAATATGGACAAGCCTTACCAGCGCCCGCCCCATATTGACCCTGATCTGGCCTATTCCAGTTCCCATACTGCTCTGGATTTCCCGAAGTGTATTGTTATTGACGATGATGAGTTCGACTGGCAGGGAGACCGTCCGCTGAATTATCCTTTACAGCACTGTGTTGTATATGAGGCTCATGTTAAGGGCCTTACTGTTGATAAAAGCTCAGGGCTGCCTTACGGCGGTACGTACCGGGGTGTTATTGAAGCCATTCCCTACCTGAAAGAACTCGGGATAACCAGCCTCGAACTGCTCCCTATCAATGAATTTGACGAGTATGAGAATACCCGGAAAAATCCCCGCACGGGAGAACGGCTTGAAAATTACTGGGGATACAGCACTATCGCATTTTTTGCCCCAAAGGCCACCTATGCTTTCAATCAGGAAGGCCCGGGGCCTGTTCATGAATTCAAGGAAATGGTCCGCGAGCTTCATAAGGCGGGAATTGAGGTAATTCTTGATATTGTTTTCAATCATACTGCCGAGGGAAATGAACGCGGCGTTACCATGAGCTTCCGCGGATTTGATAACCCCATCTATTACATGCTTGAAGACAACAAGCGTTATTACCGCAATTATTCAGGCTGCGGCAATACCGTAAACTGCAATCATCCTGTTGTAAGAACGCTTATTCTGGACTGCCTCAGATATTGGGTAACCGAAATGCACATTGACGGTTTCCGATTTGATCTGGGTTCGATACTCGGAAGAGGTCCCAGGGGAGAACTTCTGGATAATCCTCCCATGCTGGAACGCATAGCGGAAGATCCGGTGCTCAGGCAAACCAAAATCATTGCCGAAGCCTGGGACGCGGGCGGGGCTTACCAGGTCGGCTGGTTTCCGGGAGGCCGGTGGGCTGAATGGAATGACCGGTTCCGGGACGAGGTGAGGATGTTCTGGCGCGGTGACAGCGGAGCGCTGCATAATTTTGCCACCAGAATAACAGGTTCCGCCGATCTGTATCTGAGAGACGGGCGAAAACCCTTCCATTCGATCAATTTCCTGTCCAGTCATGACGGTTTTACCCTGAATGACCTGGTAACCTATAACGGAAAGCACAATGAGGAAAATGGTGAAGAAAACAGAGACGGACAGGACCGTAACTGCAGTTATAATTACGGGTTTGAAGGCCCATCAGTAAATCCTGAAATCGAGGATATCCGTAACCGGCAGGTAAAAAACCTCATGCTTTCACTGCTTATTTCTCTGGGAACGCCGATGCTCCAAATGGGTGATGAAATAAGACGTACCCAGGGAGGGAATAATAACGCCTACTGTCAGGACAACGAAATTTCCTGGATGAACTGGGATTTCTGTGAAAAATATGCCGATGTTTTCCGCTTTGTAAGGGAAGTTATCCGGTTCAGACGGAACCATCCTGTGTTTTTGCGTACTGATTTTTTAACCGGAAGAAACACGGGAACAAACGCCGCTCCTGATATAAGCTGGTTCGGGACAAACGGACAGCCCGCAGACTGGCTCAAACAGGATCAGTTTATAGCCTTCCGGCTGATGGGAAACCGGGCCAGCACCTTTGCCGACTCTGACGACAATGATTTTTATGTAATTTATAATGCGTCCGTACGGGACATTACGGTAACAATTCCGCCCTCTCCGCCGGGGAAAAAGTGGTTCCGGGCAATTGATACTTCCCGCATGTCCCCCGAAGACATTCTCGAACCGGGGAGGGAAGAAATGCTCCCGAATCAGGAAAAATATGTTATTCTTGCGAGATGCAGTGTTGTCCTCATATCGAGAATAGTTTAATATTATCAATAACAACTGAAGTTTAAGCTAAGGAGTGATCTTTATTATGAAACTCAATAAGGAAGAATTTAAAGAGGCAATCCGCGCCCGTCTTAAACGGCATTACGGGAAAGATCTCGAAGAAGCCAATAAACATGATATTTATGATGCTGTTTCCACTGTTGTAATGGATCATGTCCAGACCAACTGGATGGCAACCAGAAAAATGTACGGAAAAAATCAGGTAAAGCAGATGTATTATATGTCCGCGGAATTCCTGATGGGCCGGGCAATGAGCAATAATCTGGTAAATTTCGGCATCAAGGAAGGTGTAACTGAAGTTCTGAAAGAACTGAATTTTGACTATACTTCCATTGAAGACGAAGAGCCGGATGCGGGACTCGGAAACGGAGGACTCGGACGCCTTGCGGCCTGTTTTCTTGATTCGCTTGCTACTCTTGATTATCCGGGGCATGGCTATGGCATCCGCTATCAGTATGGCATGTTCGAACAGCATATCGAGAACGGCTACCAGGTGGAATATCCGGATAACTGGCTGAAGCACCGCGACCCGTGGGAAATCAAACGTTCCGACCTGGCTGTTAAAGTCCTGTTCGGAGGAACAGCAGTCGCCGAAACGGGGGAAGACGGCAATCTGAGATATAAGGTAATTGGGGCAGAAGAAATAACAGCGGTTCCCTATGATGTTCCGGTTGTCGGATTTGATACGCCCAGCGTTAACCGCCTCCGCCTGTGGGAAGCCATTTCAGAAAACGGTTTCGACCTGCAGCTCTTTAATGATATGCAGTATATGAGGGCGGTTGAACGCCAGAACAATGCGGAGAATATTTCCCGCGTATTATATCCGAATGATTCAGGCCCTTCAGGAAAGACCCTCCGCCTGAAACAGCAGTATTTCTTTACTTCCGCAAGTCTGCAGGACCTTGTCGCGAAATTCAAACGGGACCACGGGACTGATTTCAGCAAATTCCCCGATTACAATGTTATCCAGCTGAATGATACCCATCCCGTTGTCGCCATTCCTGAAATGATGCGTCTGCTCATGGACGAAAACGACATGGGTTGGGAAGAGGCCTGGGACGTTGTAACCCGGACTTTTGCTTATACTAATCATACCATTCTCGCCGAAGCGCTTGAGAAATGGCCGATTGATATTTTTGAGGGACTTCTGCCCCGCATTTACCAGATTGTTGAGGAAATAAACCGCCGGTTCATGACCGAGCTGCGTGAAAAATTCCCCGGCAACTGGGAAAAACAGAACCGTATGTCTATTATTGGCGACGGCATGATCCGGATGGCCTGGCTTGCCATCGTAGCCTGCTTTTCCGTCAATGGCGTTGCCGCCCTTCATACCGAGATCCTTAAAACCGTTGAACTGGTTGACTGGGTTGAAATATATCCCGAAAAATTCAATAACAAGACAAACGGTGTAACCCAGCGCCGCTGGCTCCTCTGCGCGAATCCGAAGCTTGCGGAATTCATTACAAACAAGATAGGGCCCGGCTGGGAAAAAGACCTGGTCCAGCTGAGGAAGCTTGAAAAGTTTGCCGATGATCCGAAGGTCCTTGATGAATTCATGGAGATAAAGCACCAGAACAAGGTTGCGCTTGCGGCATATCTCAAAGAAACACAGAACGTTATTATTGATCCCGATTCAATTTTTGACGTACAGATCAAGCGCCTGCATGAGTATAAAAGGCAGCTGATGAATATTCTGCATATTATGTATATGTATAACCGGATTCTGGAAGACCCTTCCTATGATCCGGTTCCCCGTACTTTTATTTTCGGAGCCAAAGCGGCTTCGGGCTACCGCCGCGCAAAGAGCATTATTAAATTAATCAATACAGTCGCGGACCGGGTTAATAATGACCATAGGGTAAAAGACAGAATCAAGATAGTCTTTGCTGAAAATTACAGGGTATCGCTTGCCGAAAAGCTCTTCCCCGCATCCGATGTTTCGGAGCAGATCTCAACGGCGGGAAAAGAAGCTTCCGGAACCGGAAACATGAAATTCATGATGAACGGCGCGGTGACCATCGGTACGATGGACGGGGCCAACGTTGAAATTGTCGAGGAAGTCGGCGCCGAAAACGCCTTTATTTTCGGTCTGACCGCGGACGAAATCCAGAAAATCGACGCCGCCCATTCATACAACCCCCAGGAATATCTTGAAAAGAACCCGAAGCTGGCTGCCGTGCTGAACCAGCTGGTTGACGGCACCTATAATTCCGGGGCGCTCAGCCTTTTCCGGGAGTTGTATGATTCGCTGGTCTTCGGTGTGGAAGGACAGCGCCCTGACGTTTATTATATTCTTGCCGATTTTGATTCCTATGTTGAAGCACAGGAAAAACTGGCAAAAGCATATTCCGATAAACGGGCATGGGCAAAAATGGCCTTCCTCAATGTTGCCGCCTCGGGAAAATTCAGTTCAGACCGTACTATTGAGGATTATGTCAGCGGTATATGGCATCTTAAAAAGATAGTCGTAGAACCATAAGCTGACGGAGTTATTATATAGTCAAATAATTTAAATTATTTGACTATTTCCGATTGTACATGTTTCTGATATTAAAGAATTAGTTAATTCTTTAATATCAGAAACTTACATCAAAGGACTATACCAATGAAGAGAATAGCCGGAGCTTTATTTTTATCTGTTTTCTGTGTACTGCTGTTTGCCCAGTCCGCGCCCAAGAAGATACTGACAAAGAAAATCCTGGATTCCTTTATCCAGAATTATGATGCAATCGATGAAATAATACGCGATAATGAGCGTACTTTTGCGCTGGTACTTGAGCAGGCCATGTCAAATCCTTCACGGGATATTTCAAGCATTGTAGCCACGCAGAATATTTCAAAGGAAACACAGAACGCGTTAAAAAAACAGGGCCTGGGTGATAACGGATTTGAAAAGACATTTGCGATATCAGTCGGCTTTACAGCTTTAACGCTTGATATGCTGCTGACCGAACAGTACGCATATTATGATCAGTTCCCCCCTGACTATCAGCTTTATCTGGATGACACGAATACCCAGATACAGACAATGAAAAAAATGCTCAACTCGGAAGACCTTTCGCTGATTTTTTCGCGGTATGATGAACTGGCAGAGCTGTTTGAATTTTCGGAAGAAGAAATGTAACCAGTCCGGAAGATAGCAGGAAAAACAGGCGGCCGCCGCATTATGCCGGACCCGCCTGTTTTTTTATGCCCGGTGCAGTTTTTAAATTTTGCTAAAGTACAAGTATATACAAAAATCCTGAAAATAAGTAAAATCTGCCTGAAAACAGAGAGCTGTAGGTATCAAAAAAATGATACGTAAGTTACAAAGGCGTAATTTAGTGATTGCTCAACGAGGAGTAAGTGTATGGCTGATACGTATATTCAGGATGTTTTGTCCCAGGTAAAAGCACGGAACGCGCATGAGGCGGAGTATTTACAGGCTGTCGCGGAAGTTCTGGACACGCTTGATCCGGTTATAACCCAGATGCCTGAAATAAAAAAATATTCCATTCTCGAGAGGATGGTGGAGCCGGAGCGCATCATTATGTTCCGCGTTCCCTGGGTGGATGATTCGGGGAAGATCGCTGTAAACCGGGGATACCGGGTGGAATTCAACAGCGCGATCGGACCCTATAAGGGCGGACTCCGTTTCCATCCTTCGGTAAATCTTTCCATTCTGAAGTTTCTCGGTTTCGAACAGGTGTTTAAAAACAGTCTAACTACGCTTCCGCTCGGCGGAGGAAAGGGAGGCAGTGATTTTGATCCCCACGGAAAATCCGATGGCGAGGTAATGCGTTTTTGCCAGAGTTTCATGACCGAGTTATACCGGCATATCGGTCCGGATACTGATGTTCCCGCGGGCGATATCGGAGTCGGCGGCCGTGAAATCGGCTATATGTTCGGACAATACAAGCGGATTACAAATACCTTTACCGGTGTTCTTACCGGAAAGGGCCTGAATTACGGAGGCTCCCTGATCCGGCCGGAAGCGACCGGCTACGGGCTTATCTATTTTGCAGCGAACATGCTTGCGGTCCGGGGTGAGGACTTCAAGGGAAAAATCTGTACCGTTTCAGGATCAGGCAATGTCGCCCAGTATGCCATTGAAAAACTGAATGAGCTCGGAGCAAAGGTTGTCACCTGTTCAGACTCGGGCGGCTTTATATATGACGCTGATGGAATAGACGCTGAAAAACTGGCTTACATTATGGAACTCAAAAATGTTAAGCGGGGGCGCATCAGCGAGTATGTGTCAAAATATCCCAAGGCAGCGTATACCGCGGGCCAGCGCCCCTGGTCTGTCAAGGCCGACTGCGCGTTCCCCTGCGCGACCCAGAATGAAATAAGCGGAGAAGAAGCAAAAGTGCTGGTAAATAACGGCTGCCGCCTTGTGGGAGAAGGAGCAAATATGCCTTCGACCCCGGAAGCCATAGAAGTTTTCCTGAAAAACAGCGTGCTGTATTCACCCGGAAAAGCTTCAAACGCCGGCGGTGTGGCTACCTCAGGGCTGGAAATGACCCAGAATTCGATGAGGCTTTCCTGGTCACGGAAAGAAGTTGATGAAAAACTTCAGGGAATTATGAAGGCAATTCATGACAATGCCTATAACGCTGCAAAACAGTTTGGTATGGAAGGCAATTATGTTGCCGGCGCTAATATAGCAGGCTTCCTTAAAGTAGCCAATGCAATGATAGCGCAGGGAGTTATCTGATTTTTTACTGATTATTATTCCAGTTTCTGGATAATTGAAGAGGCCGGCCCTTCCTGGGGCGGCTTTTTTTATTTGTTTCCGCTTATTTTTCCGGATTTCATAAAAAAAGTGGTAAAGTCAGGATTTCTGATGTAGAATGAAAGCTGGATTTTGTGATAAAAAGTCCAGCTACCGGAGCATGTTCCGGCTGCCCGGTAAGTTATCGAAATTGGTTCTCGATTTAAAATTAACAGGCCATTTACTCATTTCCGGTATACAAATAATACAGGAGGATGTAGATGGATGGTCATGTATCTGCTTTATACCCTGAGTCATATTCAAATACCCTTTTATGGGGCTGATCCGGCCTTTTTCCGGCTGCTTCAGGAAGCCCTGCACGGGATATGGGATCCCGGCAAAAAGTCGCTGATTATCCGGAAAAATGATGAAACGGAATCAGTCCTGAAAAAAATACTGGCGGAAAGGGCTTTTTATGCAAAGATGGACCGGGCCGGTGCAATACGGTTTTTCCGCAATGGGCATTGTATTTATCCTTCCGGAACATATTTAAAGGCATGGGGTTCAGATACTCAATGTCTCGAAAAGGCAAAGACGCGGGATACATTTTTCAGCGAAGCAGATGAAAAAAGGCTTTCAGATGAACTTTACGCCAGAAAATACAGTCAGGGTACCATAAAGTCATATATTGCGCAGAATAAAGCGCTGTGCAGAACCCTCGGGAAAAATCCTGAAAACATTAACCGGGAGGATATCCGGCAATATCTGGCTATGCGAAGCAAAACGCGCAACCTTTCGGCTTCATCAATGAATCTCGCGATAAGCGCTTTCCGGTTCTTTTTTCAACAGATTCATAACAGGGATATCCTTGCTGACCGGCAGCGGCCTAAAAAGGATAAACAGCTCCCGGCTGTTTTCAGTATCGCAGAAATCAGAAAGCTTCTTGAATGCGAGAACAATCCGAAACACCGTCTGCTCCTGATGCTGGCATATTCTTCAGGCTTGAGGGTCAGCGAAATTGTCTCTCTCCGGCCTGATGATATTGATACGGACCGCATGACGGTATTTGTCCGATCAGGAAAGGGAAGGAAAGACAGGTATACCATATTGTCGGAACGCGCCGCGCGGTTTATGCGGGATTATTGCAGGATATATGGCCCCGGCAGATGGCTTTTTCCGGGGCAAAACCCGGCCGGACATTTATCAATCCGTTCCGCGCAAAAAATTTTTGAAAATGCGCTGCGAAAAAGCAATATACAAAAACAGGCTTCAATACATGCCCTGAGACATTCTTTTGCGACCCATCTCCTTGAATCCGGCACAGATGTAAGATACATACAGGAATTGCTTGGGCATATGTCAATTAAAACAACCCAGCGATATACTCATGTCGCGAAAAAAAGCTCTTTAAAAATAAAAAGTCCTCTGGATTCCGAATAGAAATATTATGGTATTACTGGTAATATGCAGCATGTATTAGTATATGTGAATTTTCATGCGTAATATGCCGCCGGCAATGTGTTTTTATGAATTCGCTGTATACTTGAAGAGAAGGGTAATAAGCGAAATTCGGGTAAGGGACGTTAAACGCAATACCCGAAAAAATATCATGGAAGGGATTGCCGCGCCGCCCTCCTTGGCGGCGCAAAAATTATAATTTGCCATAGGAGGTTATTATGGCTGAAAAATTTTATTGCAAATGGTGTGGACAAAACTTCTCTAATGTTAGCAGTCTTACTGCGAATTCTTGTTCTAGAAATCCAGAAGGTAAAAAGCATGAACTTTATGAAGGAAGTGAAAAATCGCAATATACTTGTAAGTATTGTGGTCAAAAGTTTTCTTCTATAAGCAGCTTAACCGCCAATTCTTGCTCAAAAAGTCCACATAAGAAGCATTCACCAGCTTTATAATTTTAAATTTACCCTGCTATTTTGTATTATTATGGCAGGGTAAATATTTTTTGGAGGAATTTATATGGATGCTTCAACTACAGTAAAAGGAATATTTTACGGTAACAAAATACGTGTTCCAAATTATCAAAGGGCTTATTCTTGGGATACGCCTTCTGCTAATTTTAATGGAAAAACCCACACAGATGTTTTTCTTGAAGATTTAGAAAATCATATTAATAGTGGTATTTCTACCCCATACTATTTTGGGCATTTTCTTTTTGCTGAGAAAGACGATGGTATATTTGATGTAATTGATGGGCAACAACGCCTTACAACTATTGTAATATTTCTCTCTGCTCTTTTTTCTAAAATAAAGTCAAATCGTAAATTAACTGACGATGAAGAGGGCTTTTTTGAAAATATGATACACCGTGGTGTAAATTACGCTTTTTCAACGGTAGATTATGACGATCAGTTTTTTAAAGATTATGTCATTAACCAATCCTCAAGAAGCAAAGCAAAACTAGATACTGATTCTTCAAAAAGAATTGCAGACGCATTTGACTACTTTACAAAAAAACTATTAAAAAGGAAAATGATTATCTCAATAAAATATTGCAAACGGTTATAAAAGCCACTTGCACCACGCATCTAGTAAAACATGAATCAGAAGCAATACAAATGTTCATTTTTCAAAATAATCGTGGTAAAAAACCAACAAATCTTGAAATAATTAAAGCCCAGTTTATGTATATTATACATCTTCACGGTGGGAGTGATACAGAACAACTTATATTGGAAGTAAAAAATCGTTTTGAAAAAATATATAAATCTATTGCTTCAATCGAACATCGTATAGATGAGGATAGTGTTTTATTATATACACTTCGTGTTTATTATAATTCTCTTTGGGAAACAAATTCAATTGAGAAAATCAATGAAGAATTAAATGGAAAAAAAACTATTCAATTTATAAGAGATTTTTCACAATCACTTGAAGATAGTTTTAATGCACTTATGTTCTTTTTTGGTGAAGATGAGAAAAAATATTTTGAAATACATTCTCTTATAGTTTTGGGTCGGCTTGCAGAAGTAATGCCTTTTATAATTAAAATGTATATATTTTCAATACCTAAGACTGATATTTGTAAATTTTGCTCAATTGCAGAAATCCTTGTTTTGCGACATAGAATTATTGGAACAAGGGCAAATATAGTTTCCCGCCTAAATGATGTTTACCAGAAATTTACTGAAAAAAATCTAAGCATTGAACCAATAATTAAAAGGATAGAATGGATGAGGAATGTAAAAAATTGGTGGTGGTCATATTGGAATGATAAGCATCTTAAAGAAGCAATTAATGGTTGGATTGAACCCTCAACAGCTAAATATATCCTATGGAAATATGAAAATTTTCTTGCAGGAAAAGGACATGAAGGTTACGAACCTATCCGCTATGATGCAATTGTTTCACCAGAATTGGAGCATATAGCACCAAAAACGCCAACTAATGGACAACCTGTAAAAGCAGGCTATGCAAATTATGATGAAGAATTTGTTAATGAATATATAGATTGTTTAGGAAATTATTTATTAATATCAAAATCCCAAAATTGCTCTATAGGTAATAAACCTTTTTCTGAAAAATTGGCTTCTTATACGCATTTGTTTCAACAAAGAGAAGTACAAGAAATCGTAAAAGGCAAAGAAATTTGGGATAAAGATAAAATTAATGATAGGCATACAAAAATTGTAGGTTATATATTAAATAATCTATAATATGTCCGCCCGCGTCCATGCGGGCGGCTGACGTAAAAAGTTCGGGTACTGCGTTTAACAGCGTGTATCCGCGGACGCTCACTACGTTCGCTGGCCTGCGTTCGGCTAGGTCAATCGCTGACGCTCTTTCCCACGCCTCACTCCGGCACATTGGACAGCAGCGGCCTTGCTGCGCAAGTCCTTATTAGCTGCTGTCCAACGTCGGATACACCCGGGACGTTAGACGTAATGGCCAGACATTTTTCAAAAATAAAAAGAGGAATTATGGAATCGAAAATTGATATACAAATTGGAAATTTTGAGCAGAAAAAACAAATTGAAAAAGAACTTATTACTGTCTTTGGGCAGAATTTAGAATATATTCCAGCAGTAACTAAAATAATTGTCCCAATTAATTTTGATGAAACTATAAGTAACTTATCGAATAAAGAATATAATTCTCAAAGAGATAACTTAAATGTTGAAGCAGTCGCAAGAGGTATAAAATTAGACGAAGAAATTATTCTCGTAATATCAAGCGGCATATTTACTAGTGATTTCGATAATATAATCAGATCGGTTTATTTTTTACATGAACGAATCCATATTTTAAATAATAGACCAGGACAAAAAACATTTGATCATATAGGATTTCTTACCAATGATACAAATTGGTTATATGATGAGTTTTTGGCAAATCATATTTCATGGAATACTATAATTAATGGTTTTGAAAAACCTATCAAAAGCTTAGAATTGCATTATAATCATATCATCAAGCAATTTGAAAAAGACGTGAAAAATATTAGTGGATATATTAATCGTATAAATTCTTTACAGAATGAGATAATCAATAATCATATCTCTTTTGATAATGGATTTTTTAAAATAAAGGAAATTTTATATGATTATTTATTAAAATCAATATATATAATTGCCTTAGAAATGGTAAAAACTAATGACAAGGATATGCTGGTTAAAAAATATGCTTTTCCTGAACCCTTGAGAATCTTATTTAACGAATTTTTTGAGAGAATAATTAATTATCCAATATGGTTTAATAATCATTCATTCCTTGAAAATATATATAATATTTTTCAGATTCATTTTGATAATACTGGAACTACCAATGAGCAAATATCTTTTTGTACTAAAACTGGCCACTACGTCTAACAGCGTGTATCCGCGGACGCGCCTATCGGCGCTGGCCTGCGTTCGGCTAGGTCATGTTCATTCCCACGCCTCACTTCGGCACATTGGACAGCAGCGGCCTTGCTACGCAAGTCCTTATTAGCTGCTGTCCAACGTCGGATACACCCGGGACGTTAGGCGAAATGCCCTAACTTTTCTGAGAAATATTATTATTTCTCCTTGACATTGATAATAAATACATGTATAGTGTATGTATGAATAAGATAATTCAACCAGTATATATAATACAAAGAAACAAGGAAATTTGTTCAAATGCAAAAGAGGTACTTAGAAGTATTAAGAGTATTTTCCCTGATGAGACATATGAATCAATAGCCTCTCGAGCAAATGTTCATATGCAAACAATACAGCGATGGTCATCAATTGGCCGATCTGAAGCAAAAGCAATGAAACTATTGATTAGCACTTTTGAAGCAGAAGAAAATATGGATAATATTTTGCTTAAAAAGGCAACTCCAAAACAATTAAGAAAACAATGTGAGATAATTGGGTGGGATAAAATAATTAATTCTTGAGAAGAAATGATTTAATATATTTTAAAACCCAATATGAATTCTTAATAAATATTGGGGAGGCAAGATATTGATAACTGGCATCGATAGAAAATCCACAACAAAGGAATTAAACAGAGAAACGCTACCAGATTATTGGGGGCAATATTTTTCTTATGAAAAGGATATAGAATTATTTCAAATAACAAAAAACGAGTTTATTAATGAGATCGAAGTTATAAAAATAAAAAGAAAAAATATATTGATTCACAAATAATGATTAATAATATTCTTAAAAAATTAAGCGAAAAACATAATTTTCATAGGCAATTTAATGAAAGACATCCGAATTTGCATAGAGAACAAGTACTTGGAATGCAATTATATAAGTTATTAGTAGAAGAAACTGACCCAAATCCATGGATTTATTGTGAAATACAACATGATGGGCATAAATATCCCCATGCAACATATTTTAAAGAGGAAATAGGGCACTTCGCCTAACATAGTGTATACGCTGCGTCGCTACGCTCCTTGGGGTTCCGGCTGGCTAGGTCATTTCATTCCCACGCCAGCCTTCACCCACATTTGCTTCGGCCTGCAAAGCTACGCTTTGCTTATTCGGCCTCAGCAAACGTCGTATACACCCGGGACGTTATGTGAAATACGGGCAAGCATGATTTAATTATTGAATTCATTATTGGCAAATGTTATATAAGGCTTAGTGGCTATGAATGAAAAGATTGGTTATCCACAATTTGTAGACAAAAGAAATATAGATATTTTACTTAATGAGGAAAATGATCTTCGTTATTACATAAAAATACCTATTAATTATAATGAAGCTGTACCCATAAAAAAAGTATTAGTAATATTAAAAAATCCAAGCAAAGCAAAAGTAAATCATGAAGAATTTTTATATGAAAGTGATAAAACTCTGAATAGGGTTATATCATACTTTTATAAAAATCATTACACGGAAGTGGTAATAGTTAATTTATTTGCAAGATATTTTACCGAATCTGATAGATTGAATGATTATATTACTGAAGAAGATAAAATAGTTGGAGAATTAAATGATGTATATATTAATGATTTTATACTATCAAATATATTTGAACGCATTGTAGTTGGCTGGGGAGGCTATCCAAAAAACTCGAAAAAAGAGATGAAGAATTTATATAAAAAAGAATAGCAGAAATAGAAATATTGATAAAAAATAAAAATACATATTATGTAGAAAAGATGGTGGAAAATGAATGTTTTCCTAAACATGGAATGCTTTGGCCAATTGAAGCAACAATGGAAAAATATACTACAAAATTTGTTTAACATATATATTTTATGGTTAGAAACATTATAGTAAAATATGCCCGTACTTCACATAACAGCGTGTATCCGCGGGCGCTCACTTCGTTCGCTGGCCTGCGTTCGGCTAGGTCAGCTAGCGCTTCCCACGCCTCACTCCGGCACATTGTGCAGTGGCGGTCTTTGCTTCGCAAATCCCTATTAGCCACTGCACAACGTCGGATACACCCGGGACGTTATGTGCAATACGAATATTGCCTTTCTCACAATATAAAACCAAATTTTGATTATTAAAAGGAGTTTATTAAATGCCTGATAACTCATTCTTTTCAGAACAATCTGAGGCATCATTGGTTAAAGCTACAATCATATCAAAGTATTTCTTTACATGGGCAAAAGTAATTATGGGTGCACAAGATAGATATTCATTCAAAAGCGAAAATAAAATTGCATATATTGATTTGTTTGCAGGTCCTGGTAGGTATGAGGATGGAAGTGCATCAACACCATGTATGATTCTTGAAAAAGCTATAGAAGATGAGAAAATATGTAACCGTTTAGTGGCAATATTTAATGATCGAGACATAGATAATGTAAAATCATTAGAAACTACAATCAATTCAATTCCAGGTATTGAACGATTGAAATATAAACCTGGAATAAACAATGAAGAAGTTGGGGAAGAGATTGTAAAGATGTTTGAAGAAATGAATCTTGTCCCTACGTTCTTTTTTGTTGATCCTTGGGGATATAAAGGATTATCGTTAAGATTAATTAATTCTGTATTGAAGGATTGGGGAAGTGATTGTGTATTCTTTTTTAATTACTCAAGAATCAATATGGGATTATCAAATCCATTTGTTGAAGAACATATGAGCGCATTGTTTGGAAATGAAAAAGTATTGGAACTAAGAGAGCAGTTAAAAATAAATCTGCCGAAGATCGAGAGTTATTGGTTGTAGAGGAACTATGTCAGGCATTAAAAAGATATGGAAATAAATTTACTTTGCCTTTCCGGTTTAAGAACAAAACTGGTGTTCGTACAAGTCATCATTTAATTTTTGTTAGTAAAGATTTTAAAGGGTATGAAATAATGAAAGAGATTATGTGGAAAGAAAGCTCTTCATGTGATGAAGATGATATTGGATCTTTTGAATACAATCCAGCAGATAATTTACCACAACAATCATTGCTTTTTCAGTTGTCGCGGCCATTAGATGATTTAAAGGAGCAATTAGTTGTTGATTTTCACGGTAAAACTTTGAAAATGCAAGAAATTTATAGGAATCATTGTGTTGATCGGCCTTTTATAAAAAGGAATTATAAAACAGCATTGCTTGAACTTGAGCATGAGCATAGAATAGATGTACCGAAGCATAGAGCAAACTCATTCGGTGATGATATATTAGTAACATTTAGGTAAGTTAATGGCATACTCTTCTTCTATAGAATGGACAGACGCAACTTGGAACCCAATTACTGGCTGTTCAAAAATAAGCGACGGCTGTAAGCATTGTTATGCTGAAAGGCTCTCAAAACGACTAAAAGCTATGGGCTCTCAAAAATATATCAATGGTTTTGAAGTAACTACACATAAAGAGGTGTTATCAGAACCTTTAATGTGGAAAAAACCAAGAAATGTTTTTGTAAATTCAATGAGCGATACATTTCATGAGAATATCTCTGATGAGTACATTTTAGAAATGTTCAAGGTTATGAATAATGCAGCACATCATAAGTTTCAAGTATTAACTAAACGTAGCTCTCGATTATTAGATTTAAATAAAAGAATAAATTGGACTAATAATATCTGGTTGGGTGTAACCGTTGAGGATTCAAATTCTTTATTCAGAATAAAGGACCTAAAAAAAACTGGAGCAATAGTTAAGTTTATTTCATTCGAACCACTACTTGATAATTTAAAAAAACTCAACTTAGATGGAATTCATTGGGTTATTGTTGGTGGTGAAAGTGGCGCCGGAGCTCGGATTATGGAGAAAGAATGGGTAGATACTATTTTTCACGAAGCAAGAGAAAAAAAAATACCATTTTTCTTTAAACAGTGGGGCGGAGTAAATAAAAAGAAAAAAGGGCGTCTTTACAATGGACAAGAATATAGTGAATATCCAATATTTTAACGCATTTCAATATTCGTACTGCACATAACAGCGTGTATCCGCTGACGCGCCTTCGGCGCTGGCCTGCGTTCGGCTAGGTCCGCTTGCGCTTCCCACGCCTCACTTCGGCACATTGGCCAGCAGCGGCCTTGCTTCGCAAGTCCTTATTAGCTGCTGTCCAACGTCGGATACACCCGGGACGTTAAGCGCAATTGTCCACATATAGGTTGAAAAATGGAAAGACCAATACAGCATATAATAGACAGTGAAGCAAAGAAAATATTTGAGAATTCTATTCCTTCTGAGTGGGTTTGCCGTTTTCAAGATTCTGACTATGGAATTGATTATGAAATAGAAATTTTTGAAAAGAATAAATCTACAGGAGTAATATTTAAAATTCAATTAAAAGGGACACAAAATATAAAAAAAATAAATAAAAATGAATTTGTTTCATTTTCTCTTGATATTGAAAATGTAGATTATTATTTGAACCAAATTAAGATTCCTTTATTTATAGTAGTTGTTGATGTCAGCAATAAAGATATATTCTGGCATAATCCAATTTTAGATAATAATTTAAAGGATAAGTATTATAAAGCTGATAATAAAAAACAAAAAACGATATCAATAAATATAAATACAAATAATCAACTGCCGAAAGATATTGGAAAATTACAAATCGAATACTCAAAAATATTTGAGGTCATTTCAACAAAATGCTATTTTGAGAAAACTTCCAATACTGAAGTCCTTGATTATATCAATGTTAATCAGGATTCTATAACATTAATACAAGAAAAAGCTGATATGGCTAAATTAAAAATGGTTGATGAGCTTATAAGTAAAGGAAATCTTGATAAAGCGGTTAGCTATCTATCATCAATTAATAATTCAAATGAAAGTACTATTGTGACAAAGTTTAAAAGTTTATTGCTCTCAGAACATATCGCTAT
Source organism: Brucepastera parasyntrophica (assembly GCF_022376835.1). Taxonomy (GTDB): domain Bacteria; phylum Spirochaetota; class Spirochaetia; order Treponematales; family Treponemataceae; genus Brucepastera; species Brucepastera parasyntrophica. The sequence goes on along the minus strand of NZ_CP084606.1, from coordinate 1,564,555 downwards.
TATGAAATGGATTCGGCATGGTAATTTAGATGAAGATAAAAGCACATCCATTACTAATAATTATGTAAAACAAATGACTTTTTTAACAAAAAATGGACCAGAATATTTAAGGCTATATTCTAAGGCCGTTGAAAATATTAATAATATGGAAATTGAAATCAATAAAGGTTTCTTTTCATATGTTACTTGGAAGATACATGAAGATAACTCTTTATGGAAAATTAAATTAATTAATCAAAGACTTTCTTTAACTGGAAGAATAATGGAATATTATAATAATATAAAAAATATTATTAGCAATATTATGGAAATAAAACAATATCAAATAATTCCGGAAATATTTAGACGATTTCAAAAAGCCATATATGGTTATTTAATTCAATTATATGATGAAAAATCATTAATTTTATTAAACAGTTTTATGGCTGACGTAAAAAAATATTATGAAATATCAATGAAAATACTTGATGTTTACAATATTGATGATTTTGATTTAATAACATCTCAAATGTTAACGTTTTTTGGTTTTTATGATGGTGAAGAATATAATAAATATTTAGATTATATTAAATCTGTGGTGAAACAGATAACTGACAAAAAAGTTAGTAAAAGAGTTGAGGACAATTTCAATCATTTATCAGTTAAATATGACTTAACAAAAAAGAATATGAATAATATATCAATTGATGATGAAATTATGTTACATAAAAATATAATTGCATCGTTAGATATTAATTTGAATGAGCAAAATAGAACTACGGAAATAATAAATATAGGATTGAATGATTTAAATCCAGAGAGGGTTTTGAAAAATTGTATTCATCTATATGTAAAAATAGGTCGCCTTAACGAATTAAGTGAAAGGCTACACTTGCCTACTACCGGAACAAAAATATTGTTTTGTACAAAAAAATTATATTTTGCTCATAAGTCAACTTTGGACAAGGCATATTCATCTTTAAAAGTAAAATATTGTGATAATTGTTTAGAAAAAGAGTCACATATAAAAGATTGGAAATGGAATAGAGACTGGCAAGCGGAGCAAGATAAATTATATTTTAGTAAAATTGGAATTAATACATAGCTGGACAACTGCGCTTAACAGCGTGTATCCGCGGACGCGCCTTCGGCGCTGGCTTGCGTTCGCCTAGGTCAGCTACGCTTCCCACGGCTTACTCCAGCACATTTTGCCAGCCCTGGTCTTGCTGCGCAAGCCCTCATTCGGGCTGTCAAAACATCGGATACACCCGGGACGTTAGATGCAATACCCAAGAAATAAAAACAGGAATAAATGAAATGATTGATCCACAAGATTATAAGGAAATTTATAAAGATCTATTAGATAACAATCTGCGAGATTATAATACTAAAGTAACAACCTTTTTCCCGCAAGTAGGTGAAAAATATTTTGAAAATAAACCCAGAATATTATTTGTAGGAAAAGCTACAAATGGGTGGATTCCAGATGATAGAAATGTGGAGAATTTATTTAATTTAAAAAACCCAAATAGAATTGTAAATAGAGATGATCAAATGAAATGGGTTAATAATCTTGAAGGAAAAAGAAGCGATCATCATTACAATACTAAGAAGTCTTCTTTTTGGAGAGTTATTAAAGGAATTACATTATCAACTATTAATAAAAATGATTGGTACAATTATATTGCATGGTCAAATCTATATAAGATAGCCCCATGTGAAGGAGGAAATCCTTCTTCTCATCTTATTAAATTACAATATAATAATTCTCGAAAATTACTAGAATTGGATTTAAAAACTTTAGACCCTGATATAGTTATTTTTCTTACAAGTGGTTGGGAAAATAATTTATTAAAAGAAATGGAAATTAAGAATGACAAGAAATCATTTGAAGAATGGAAAAAGTATAAAACATTTTATAAAAAAATAGAGGATAAAATATATATTTATTCATATCATCCACAAGGAAAAAATGAAAGAGCGCATATTAATGCAGTAAAATCAATTATAAATAAAAGCATGTAGCATGGGTACTGCATCTAACAGCGTGTATCCGCGGGCGTTCGCTTCGCTCACTGGCCTACGCTCGGCTAGGTCAGCTACGCTTCCCACGCCTCACTTCGGCACATTGGACAGCAGCGGCCTTGCTGCGCAAGTCCTATTAGCTGCTGTCCAACGTCGGATACACCCGGGACGTTAGGCGAAATGCTCTGAGATTTTTTAAATAATATAAAGAAATATATTTGGAGGAAAAATGGCAGCTGAAAAATCATTGGAAATTGGAAAATATGGCGAAAAAGTTATTTATAGATTGTTAGAGTATTTTGGTTGGACTCCAATAATCAATAATGTTGATATTGAATGTATTCGCCCAGAGCTTCATAATCGAAAATTAAAAACCCATGGCATTGATTATATCAAGCATTATATCTGCCCGGTCCAAAGTGATGCTCAAAAAACAGTCGTTATTTCTGCAAAATATTACGAAAAATATCCTTTTGATCCAACAAAACAGCTAAAAGAGTTCTTGACTGATATTGGCCAATGGTTGTTTTGTATAAAGCCGAATGCTGAATATGGCCGGAAAAAAATAAAACGAGAAATAAAAGATTTGCAATTACGGGGATTATTATTTTATTTGAATCATAATGAAGGATTTAGGGATACAATTCGAAATAAAATAAAGCAATTTCGATTTTCTGGAAATATATCATTTGAACCAATTTATATCATTGATAATTTGCGAGCGACATTTTTTTATAGTATTGTAGAATATTTTCATCGTAATTACCCAGGAAAAGAATTAACATATGCATATGCTGAAACCGAATATAATTTAGCAACCTTTGATAATATTTCATATGGAAACATTCTCCCAATAGAATATATGGTATCTGATATTATTCCAATCAGAGTCGATATAGATGACGAAAGAAAAATATTACTTGTCTTTTCGAATAATAACTATTCTGATGATTCATGTACTAAAATCATTAGCTTTTGTAAAAGTTTTACTAAAGGCGGATGGAATAGTAAAACAATTATTTTATATCCTGATTATAGAGAATTAAAGCATGGTAAAAAAGTTTCAAAGATATTAAGTACTTTAAGTGATGTAAGCTATGCAAAGCAAATAAGTTTAGAATCATATCCATTATTAGATTTTAGGAAATTAGAGGAAGGAAAAGATGAATAATATTTTACCATACGGAACACAATTAAAACCTCTGTTAATTTATTCAAATTTATCAGATAGTTCTCTCCGAAAGTTTATTAACAAAAAGGGAATATTTTTATCAACCTATGATAGAGAAACAATAATTCCATTATTAGTTTCATCTCTAATTTCACCAGAAGAATTTGAATATTTGCGAAAATTACATAAAAACAGAGAGGAAAAAATAAAAAGGTCTACTAAAAGGCTTGTTACAAATAATGATGTTGATATAGTTGACGCTTTGAATGATTATTCCTTTGATGCTGAAAGTGACTCTTGTTTTGAATGCTATAAATATGATATTTCACCTCAATTTACTATTGAAGATAATGTATATTGTTTCCCTTATACAATTACACGAATTGATAGGTTGCAAGACTGGACTGATTATGAAACACAGCATTCCGGCAATATAAAAATTAGTAAGAGGAAAAATACATTAGAAATAGAACTGGAGTCAAACTATACATCACCAGAAACACAGGATATAAATACAAAAATTGTAAATGATATAACAAAACATTTAAGAAAGAAAAAGCTTATTGATGAAAAAGAAAAGCCAACATTCATTAAATATGAAGATTTTTCAAATAAAAATAGGTTTTATTTCTTACTTAATTTTAAGAAACTATCAAAGGATATAAATTTTATTGGTATCAACGACATTGAATTCGGACCTGATGAAACAAAAAATAATCATCCTGAAGAAATTGAGTGGATCAAGGATCATGTTAAGAAACTAATATTAAAAGGGAAAAAACTTGAAGATATTCCCTTTCTTACAAAAGATGAAAATTTTGAGTTTTTGATAATTGAAAAAATTACATATCATTATTCATTTAATATTGATGGCCATACCGGAGAGTGTTTAGTTTCAATGGGATTTCCAAATATTTTAAAAAAGTTAGATCCAATGAATCCTTTTACGTATTCTTATGATAATTTAAAAATTAATTGGGATGAAAATGGTGTAAATAAATCATTAGAAAAACAGATTAATAATTTTTTATCACAATTTATTGGAAATGTAAGAGATACAAACTACGAAAAATACAAATCATAAACTGTCGCAGAGCACTTCGCCTAACAGCGTGTATCCGCAGACGCGCACTTCGTGCGCTGGCCTACGTTCGGCTAGGTCACGTTCGTTCCCACGCCTCACTCCGGCACATTGTGCAGTGGCGGTCTTTGCTACGCAAAGCCCTATTAGCCACTGCACAACGTCGGATACACCCGGGACGTTGTACGCAATACCACGCAAAAGTTGTAGTTGGAAAATAAAAATTATTATAATATAAAATCTACATACGTTTACAAATGTCTGCCATTCATGGTGGGTTAAATAAGAGAAGAACTAATGACAGATAAAAAGAAATTGTCAGAAAGAGATATTATCAGCCAATATATTATTCCTGCTATCTCAAAAGCTGGTTGGCACATAGAAACTCAGGTAAGAGAAGAAGTCTTTTTTACTGATGGTCGTATATTTGTAAAGGGAAAAAAGACTGCAAGAGGCAGCAGAAAACGGGCCGATATCATACTCTACTATAAACCGAATATTCCAATAGCAATAATTGAAGCAAAAGACAATAACCATTCTGTTGGATCCGGCCTTCAACAGGGGCTGGAGTATGCCAAAATCCTTGATATTCCGGTTGTTTTTAGTTCCAATGGTGACGGCTTTTTACAGCATGACCGTTCAGGGTACTCTAATAGCATTGAACAACCGATTAACATTGATGATTTCCCCTCTCCAGAGCAGCTGTGGAAAATGTATAAAAAATATAAGGGCATTGAAACAGCAGAACAGGAATCTATAGTATCTTTCGACTACTTTTTTGATGGCTCAGGCAGAAAACCACGATACTATCAGCAAATAGCAATCAACCGGACAGTAGAAGCAATTGCCAAAGGACGAAACCGGGTTTTACTGGTAATGGCAACAGGAACAGGAAAAACTTATACCGCATTTCAAATAATTTATAGGCTATGGAAAAGTGGTACTAAAAAAAGAATATTGTTTCTCGCTGATCGAAATGCGCTCATAGACCAGACTAAACGCGGAGATTTTAAGCATTTTAAAGATAAAATGACCGTTATTCGCAAAAAGGTAATTGATAAAGCTTTTGAAATATATCTTGCTCTTTACCAGGGACTTACAAACTATAATGAAGACAAAGATGCTTATAAGGAATTCAGCCCTGATTTTTTTGACTTGATCGTTGTTGATGAGTGTCACAGAGGCAGTGCTGCAGAAGACAGTGCATGGCATGGCATCCTGCAATATTTCTCAAAAGCGACTCATATTGGATTGACTGCAACACCGAAAGAGACTGATGAGGTTTCGAATATCGAATATTTTGGAGATCCAATTTATACCTACTCTTTGAAACAAGGTATTGAGGATGGCTTTCTCGCTCCCTATAAAGTAATCCGGGTAGGAATCAATATTGATCTTGAAGGATGGCGGCCCGATTCTACAGTACAGGATAGTAACGGTAATCCTATTGTTGATAGAATCTATAATATTAAAGATTATGACCGTAACCTGGTTATTGATGAACGAACAAAAACTGTTGCAGCCAGAATTACGGATTTTTTGAAAAAAACTAATCCCTATGATAAAACAATTGTATTCTGTATTGATATTGAACACGCAGAGCGGATGCGCCAGGCTCTGGTAAATGAAAACCCTGAAGAAGTTAGAAAATCACCTAAGTACGTTATGCGAATAACTGGAGATGATGAAATTGGTAAGAGGGAGTTGGATAATTTTATTAACCCTGAAGAGATTTATCCGGTCATTGCAACAACATCAAAGCTGATGACTACCGGCGTAGATGCGCAGACATGTAAATTAATTATACTTGATTCAAATATCAATTCTATGACCGAGTTTAAACAGATTATTGGCAGAGGAACCCGGATTAACGAAGAATATGGCAAACAGTATTTTACTATTATGGATTTTCGTAATGTTACTGATCTGTTTGCAGACCCGGATTTTGATGGTGATCCGGTAATGATAAAAGAAATTTGCGAAAATAAAGAATTTTCCGAAAGTGATATTAATTCAGAAGAGGATGTGATCGATCCTGAAACTGGCATGGAAATAGACTTTGATGATGGCGAAACAGATAATCCTTCGATTCCTGTTATAATTGAAGGAGGGGAAATAACAGATACACCAAGAGGAAAAGTGTATGTTGCTGGTGTAGATGTTTCGATATTAAACGAACGTGTTCAGCATCTTGATGAAAATGGTAAACTGATTACAGAGAGTTTAAAAGAATATACAAAAAAGGAATTCTACGAGAATACCGAAGCCTTGAAGAATTTCTTTCCAAATGGAATCAGACAGAAAAGAAGCAATCAATTATTGATGAATTGGAAAACCATGGTGTTATACTGGAAAACCTGAAAGAAGAAGTTAAAAAGGACCTAGATATTTTCGACCTTATCTGTCATGTTGCTTGGGATATGCCTGCATTAACCAGAAGAGAGCGGGCTGAACAGGTAAGAAAACGAAACTATTTTACTAAATACGGTGAAAAAGCAAGAGCTATATTAAACGCTCTTTTAGATAAGTACGCTGATGAAGGAATTGAAAACATAGAAGAACTTTCTGTATTAAAAGTAGAGCCCTTTTCTGGAATAGGAACTCCTTCAGAAATCATCAGTGTTTTTGGCGGAAAAGAAAACTATTTAAAGGCAATAAAAGAACTTGAACAGGAATTATACAAGGTTGCGGCATAAATGAAAAACATTGGTAATATAATCAAGACACTGCAGAATATCATGCGTAAAGATCAGGGTGTATCTGGGGATGCACAGAGAATCGAGCAGCTTGGCTGGCTCATTACCCTGAAAATTATCGATGATAAAGATATTGAATTGGAACTTCTCAAAGACAGTTATAAATCATCCATTCCTTCAAAACTTCAATGGCGCAATTGGGCGGCAGACCCTGAAGGCTTGACTGGAGATAAGCTTAAGGAGTTTATTGATAGGGAACTTTTTCCAGGACTAGAAAATCTCAATGTTTCATCTGGAAATAAACGAACTTTGCTTATTCGTGAAATTTTTGAAGGCACGAATAACTACATGAAAAATGGCACAATTATCCGGCAGGTGCTTAACCAGCTCAATCAAATTGATTTTAATGCCTCAGAAGACCGCCACCTATTTGGCGATATCTATGAAACTATTCTTAAAGACCTTCAAAGTGCAGGGAATTACGGAGAATTTTATACGCCACGGGCAATTACCGAGTTTATGACAGAGATAATAAATCCTCGTCTTGGTGAAAAGGTTCTTGATCCGGCTTGCGGTACTGGAGGGTTTCTAACTTCGGCAATTGAAAATATACGTAAACAAGATGTAAAAGGGGTTGAAGACCTGAAGCCGCTGGAAAGTACTATCCATGGTATGGAATTTAAACCCCTTCCATTTATGCTTTGTGTTACTAATCTGATTCTCCATGATATTGAAATTCCTAATATTGATTATACAGACAGTCTTAACCGCGAATATACCAGTATAGGTACAAAAGATAGAGTTGATGTTATTCTCGCCAACCCGCCGTTTGGAGCTTCAGTTACTGATGGAGTGCAGACAAATTTTCCTTTAAATTATCGGACAACAGAAAGTGCAGATTTGTTTCTGCTTTTAATGATCCGTTATCTAAATAATGGAGGCCGGGCCGCCATAGTGCTGCCGGATGGTTCTCTTACCGGAGATGGGGTTAAAGCCAGGATTCGTCAGCACTGGCTCGAAAGCTGTAATCTGCATACCATCGTGAGGCTGCCTAATTCAGTGTTTCAGCCCTATGCCAGTGTTGCCACAAATCTTTTATTTTTTACCAAAGGGGAGCCAACAAAAGAAATATGGTATTGGGAACATAAACTGCCGGAAGGTGTAAAAGCATATTCCAAAACCAAATCAATCCGTAAAGATGAATTTGAAAGCCTAAAAAAATGGTGGAAAAAGCGTAAGGAAAATGAACAGGCGTGGAAAGTCCCTATTAAAACATTGCAGGAGAATGGGTTTAATCTTGATATAAAAAACCCACATATAAAGGAAGAAGAAAAAACCTATACCAGTAAAGAGCTACTTGATTTACTTCATGAATCATTTCAAAAAAGTGATGAGTTATTGATACAGTTGAAGAAGGAACTTATTAATGAATAAGCTTCAGAAAGTACCTATATCTTCATTTTTAACTGAGCGTGAAGGGCGATATAAACCCACTGATGAAAAACTAAAAAGAATCAAACGATTAGATAAGATTGATTTTTCGGGAAAAATATATTTATCAAATAAATCAACAAAGACAGATATGATAATCGTGAAACCTGGGGATTTGGTTATTTCAGGTATAAATGTAGCCAAAGGCGCTATTGCAGTTTATGAAGGAACTGAACCTATAACGGCGACAATTCACTATTCGTCTTATATTTTTGATAAAGAAAAAATAAATATAAACTATTTTAAGCGTTATCTCAAAAGCCCCATGTTTATCAAGGAGCTCCAACAGAAAGTTAAAGGCGGAATAAAAACAGAAATAAAGTCAAAACATCTGCTTCAAATAGAAATGGATCTACCTGATATTGTTAAACAAAAGAAGGTTAATGAATATTTTGAATCAGTTGAAAATGAACTTTCTCAATTAAAAAATGAAATGTTGCTGCAATCAACTTATTTTATTAAACTCCGCCAAACTATTCTTCAGGAAGCTATTGAAGGCAAATTGACAAAGGCATGGCGAAATGCAAACCCTGTTAAAAAAGGTAATCCGGATTATGATGCAGAGACTTTACTTGCTAAGATTAATCAGGAAAAAGAAAAACTGATTGCAGAAGGAAAGATTAAAAAGCAAAAAACTCTGGTTCCTATTAAACCAGAGGAAGTGCCATTTGATTTGCCTGATGGGTGGGTGTGGACAAAATTAGGGAAAATTGCTTCAATCGTAAGAGGAGGATCACCACGACCTGCCGGAAGCAAACAATATTATGATGGTAATATTCCCTTTCTTAAAGTTGCTGATTTGACAGCAGATCAAAATATTTTCTTGAATACTCATACATATACAATCAAAGAAACAGGTTTATTCAAGACAAGATATATTGAAGCTGATACACTCCTCCTGACTAATAGTGGTGCAACATTAGGAATACCCAAAATATGTACTTTTCCAACAACATTTAATGATGGTATTGCCGCATTTATAGATATGATTCCTGAATTGAACAAATTATTTTTGTATTATTTTTTAAAAGAAAAATCGAATTGGTTTTTAACAGAAGCAGCCAGAGGACAAGGTCAGCCTAATCTTAATACTGACATTATAGGAAATACCCATATTCCACTACCCCCTCTTGCAGAGCAAAAAGCTATTGTAGATCGGGTTGAAAAACTTCTTGCTTTTGTAGATGAATTGGAAAAACAAGCATCAACGCGAAAATTACAGGCAGAAGAGTTAATGCAGGCAGTTTTAAGAGAAGCCTTTGAAGAAAAAGTAGCAATAACGCCGTTTCAACAAATGCAGCTTATTGCAACTGTAATTGATACTCTTGAAAATCATAATCAACATCAGGGTGAAATGATAATCGCTAAGTATCTATATATCTTATCCTTTGTTTCCCACATAAAAACTGGATTCAAATTTCAGAAGTGGCATTTTGGTCCTTATGATCCCAATATCAAGAAATTAATAAATAACCGAACATATTTTTCCAGGCAAGGAAAAGCAGGTCTTGAAACATACAGAGTTTCCCAAAAAGAAACACTGTTTAAGTATCCTAATCCCATTGTAGCAGAAGCAAATAATAAATTACCGGAGATTATAAAAATATTTTCAAGTACAAAAAATATTGAAAAGCGGGACCATAAGATTGAGCTATTAGCTACTGTATTGAAAACCATAGAAGATTCCAAAAAAACAAATCCTAAAGATATTTATTATGAAATGGCGAAATGGCAGACCGATCAGAAATTAACAGGATTTATTTCAAAGGCAGAGAAATTCTCGGAACAGGAAGTAAGTGATTGTATAAAGTTTGTTACGAATAAAGGCTGGGTATAGATTTAGTAATTATGTGAAGAATACATAAAATAGCTCTATCCTTTATTATTAAGTCTATATTGTAATTTTTGAAAATAATTTTTGTGATCTATAAAAAGCGTGGTACTGCGTACAACAGCGTGTATCCGCAGACGCGCACTTTGTGCGCTGGCCTGCGTTCGGCTAGGTCAGCTCGACAACTGCGTTGCCGCCGCTTCCCACGCCTCACTCCGGCACATTGGACAGCAGCGGCCTTGCTGCGCAAGTCCTTATAAGCTACTGTCCAACGTCGGATACACCCGGGACGTTAGACGACATTTCTTGAAGTTGTTTTTATGAGTCTATAAATACTAATTGGTCATAGTATTCTTATAACAAAGAGTTTTGGTAACGACGGGTTATTTAATTTATATTAAAAGAGAAAGCTGAAAAAGATTCAAGAATATGTTGTCTTATGTTTTCTATAATATATGTTCTACTTTCAATATCTAAGAAAATATCATGTTTATGTATGATGAGAAAATTTGAGTGAATAAAATTTTGTAGAGTATTATTTTATAATTAATTAGATGGAATAGGAATAATGGACAATGATGTAAATATCTTATTAAAAGAAGAGTCTTGGCCTAATCTTGATAATATCGATTCAATTAATAGATTTGAGGATATTGCGAGGAAAGCCTTTTCACGTAACGAAGAAGATGGGCTAATTGCCAGTATACTTTTGTATCATCAAATTATAGAAAAATTGCTTTTTGTATTAATTATGGATTCTCAATTTATTATGGCCGTTCAATTAGTAGGAAGTTTTTCGTATAATATAAGAAGATTTAAATTAAAATGTTTGGTGAATATATTGAAGAATTAGAAAAAGGCATAAACTTTGATGAGAAAGAAGAAATTATCGAATTAGCTAGAGTAATAAATAAGAATAGAATCAAGATTGTTCATGAAATATTGTATTATGATTCTATTGAAAAAATAAAAAATGCAGCAAAAACTGTAAAGGAATCTTATGAGAAAATAAAAATTCTTTTTAATATAAGTCATGAAAATTTTATTGATGAACTTAGAAAAGAGAAAGAAGAATTAGAAAGTGTCATTGATATGGATTTAAATAATAAATATTATGAATATATTGAATTGAAATATAAAGACATTAATACCCATAAAAGATATAAAAAATACAAAGAAGAACGTGAATCATGGATGATTGAATTTGGAGAAGATGAAAAAAGAAAATCATTGAATATTATTCATAGAAAGAAAAATCATTTCTAGCAAGAAACGTCGCCTAACAGCGTGTATCCGCGGGCGCGCCTATCGGCGCTGGCCTGCGTTCGGCTAGGTCACATTCGTTCCCACGCCTCACTTCGGCACATTGGACAGCAGCGGCCTTGCTACGCAAGTCCTTATTAGCTGCTGTCCAACGTCGGATACACCCGGGACGTTAGGCGAAATCCAGATCAGAGCAATTTAAGAATTATATAAACATAGTATTGTTTTTTGGAGGAAAACAAATGGGTAGATTTGAAGACGGGATGATGCATTTAGAGATGGTAAGAAAATTAAATAAAAATAATGATTTTCTTGGAACAAGAATGGAATATCTTAAAGCTGTTGAATCTTTTAAACAAGCAAATTCTCAAATAGAATTGGAAAAAGTTACTGCTGAATATGAAGAATTTGTAAAAGATGACCCTATTTTTAAAGAACTTATTTCATTTCTCATGTTAGGTATTAAAGGAAATCCTGGAATTTTACAGTCAGAAATTACAAATAAAGCAGTTGAAATGAATTGGTCTGAAATTTATAAATATAATCGACCTCTTGCGAAAGATGATTTATATTATGCATTGTATTTCGGTGATAAATTTGGCTTAATAAAGCGTAATAAAAAGGTCGAACTTATGAATTATTTGTTAACAAGTAATGAGTGAAAATATGACTACAGAAAAATATTTTGAGTTAACTGAAAAAGCAGGAAATTTCTATCGTTCGAATAATTATGAGAAATCATTAGATTGTTGTATTAAAATAATTGACGAAATTTCGTCGATAAAAAAGCAGATTCCTGATTTCAAAGAGTTAAATAAAGATTTTATTTTATATTCAATATTTAATCTGTTTAAATTAGGTGCGACAGATGATGTTAGAAAATTATTTCAGGGAATTATTTCTGCAAATATTATCGAAATTGAAAAAATAAAAGACGATATAAATTTTGAATTAGATAATTTGGACAATATTGAATTTGCTGAGAATATATTAGCATTTCTAAAAAGTGTTTCTATCTTTTCAGAATCAGAAGTAGAAGATATTTTGGCAAGTATAAAAGATTCATTGGAATAATAAAAAGACAGATCTGGACTTCGCATAACAGCGTGTATCCGCGGACGCGCACTACGTGCGCTGGCCTACGTTCGGCTAGGTCACATTCGTTCCCACGCCTCACTTCGGCACATTGGACAGCAGCGGCCTTGCTACACAAGTCCTTATAAGCTGCTGTCCAACGTCGGATACACCCGGGACGTTAGGCGAAATGCCTTTTGCACCTTTAATTCAAGTATACTATCTTTATATTTAGGAGACTAAATTTGTGAATAATCCAAGAGTTTTTCTTTCTCATTCAAAAACTGATATTAGTTTTATTCAAAAATTGATTCTATGTTTAGAAAGTGTAAAATTGAAACTTGGCTAGATGAGATAGATATTCAACATGGTGATAGCTGGTTAAAAGCAATCTTTGAAGATGGCATATCAAAGTGTGATTTCGTCTTCGTTTATATTTCTGAAAACTCTCTCAAATCTTCAATGGTTGAAAAGGAAATCGATGCAAGTATTATCATGCAGCTAAAACAAAATGATATTAAACTTTTGCCTTATGTTTCAGATAGTGAAATTCGAGGATTATTAAGAGTTGATTTACAAGCGATTCAAATGCCTGTTCTGGATGAAAATAATTTTGATTCAACTTTTCCTATTATAATTTCTAACATTTGGAATCATTATTATAAACAAAAAATTTCAAAAATTATAAGAGAAAAAGATTTAGAAATTGAAAATCTTGAATTAAAAATGAAAATGAAAAAAAATGAGAAAGAAATCGTACTAGCAGATGATAAAGAATTTGGTGTAATATTCACTAGGCTTAATAAGGATATAAAAATAGAATTTTCCTATTCTGAAAATTCAGATGATAGTATCAAAAAGAAGAAATAAGTTTAAATCAAATATATTTTATAATGCTTCTATATTATGGAATTAATGGTAAAATATCTCAATTAGAAATTAATTCAATTGTTAGTAAATATATATTCTATACTAAATTTAGCAAATCAGATAAAGACAAAATAAAGGAACAAGATATAAATCTAGAGTTCAATATAATTCGTGTGCTTTTAGTATATGGATTCCTTAAAAGAAACTTTAATCCATTACAACTGAAAGAATCAAGACGTGACATTTTATTTCAGTTTTCAGAAATGCAGCATGAATATGAAGTATATACATTTTCTGAAAAGATGGACCGATTTATTTTGTGGCTAGAGATAAACGAAAAAATGAGTTTATCATAGTGAACTATAAAAGGCACTTCGCCTAACAGCGTGTATCCGCGGGCGCTCGCTTCGCTCACTGGCCTACGTTCGGCTAGGTCAGCTTCGCTTCCCACGCCTCACTTCGGCACATTGGACAGCAGCGGCCTTGCTGCGCAAGTCCTTATAAGCTGCTGTCCAACGTCGGATACACCCGGGACGTTAGGCGTCATTTCTTTTGTGAGGTTTTATGTTAGTTGAAAAACTTGAAATCCTTTATGAGAAGTCAAATAAAGGTCCAACTGTAAAAGATACTGTATCTTTTACTACAATAAAAGAAATTTATGAAAATCTAAATGGCTTTATTCAAGAAAAAAAGAATGAAAATTCAAAAGTAATTAATGAAGAATTAAAGAATCTTCTTGAGTATTTTGATTACTATTTGACGCTGTATTTTTCATTTTGGTTGATGATAAATGAGAAGGACGGATTTTCTGATTCTGCTAAAAATATGGAAAAGAAATGCCACGTTTATTTTTTATTTTGGATACTTTTTATATAAATATCATCAATATTTTAATATGCATAAAAGATTTAATTATTTCAGCGCAAGAACCATCTGCAAGAATCTTATTCAGAAGTTTTATAGAATATTCAGATCAACTCATTTATTTATTATTAAATCATGAATCGTGGAAAGATTTTTTTATTGACTCATCAGATGATAATGAATTATCAAAAAATTGGTTTAAAAATTTTAAACCCTCTATAATTTCACAATACATGTTTAATCAAATAAATAAAATATATGGAAAAGAAATGGAAAAAATATATAAAGATATACGAACAGCTTATTATAAAAGAAACTCACAGTACACACATGTTTCAATAAATGCAATTTATCATTCTGCATTTGTTTTAGATGATGACAATTTTCAGAAGAAACTTGGTGGATGTTATGATAGTAGTATGAAAGACTTCTTATTTAATGTCATATTTTATATATATCTTAACCAATTTATAATAATTCACATTATTGTTAGTGATTATTCTTTACCGTTGAGGCATTTCAATCAAAATGGGAATATTTCTGCATTTTTATTTGGCATAGGAAATGACCTAATATATGAATTACTAAAATTAGTATTTGGTGAATCTGATTTTAATAAGGCTAAAGAAAAGTATGAACAACAGAAAAGAAACGACGCCTAACAGCGTGTATCCGCGGACGCGCCTGGCGGCGCTGGCTTCCGTTCGCCTAGGTCAGCTACGCTTCCCACGGCTCACTCCAGCACATTGGACAGCAGCGGCCTTGCTACGCAAGTCCTTATTAGCTGCTGTCCAACGTCGGATACACCCGGGACGTTAGCTGCAATACACAATGCCCTTGTTAATAACAAACATCTAAATTTGTAAAGGAGAAGAAGATGGAAAAGATACTGCAAGAAGGATATCAAATTGGCTTATTACTTACACTTCTTGGGATTGTAATATCAATATTACAGCTGAAGATCTATCGAGAAAATAACAAACACAATGTTTCCACAATTATTGGAACATTAAAAATAGAATATGAGGCTGTCATTTGCTGTATAAAAAAGGCCAATGATGAGATAAAAGATTTATTAATGGAATTAAAGGAAACACCAGTCAATTCTTTAAAAGGAAATATTGATGCAATATTTTTTGATGAAGGAAAATATGTCTATTATAAAAAAGTGCAACAATTTTATGAAGCGTTAGGAGCTTATGTATATCTTAATAAAAAATTGTTTAGACCTGCTTTTATGCTTTTTATATTTAATGATGAATTTTGGGAAAAAAATCAGGAAGTAATAAATTTTGTTAAGACACATCATTTGATTGAAGATTTTTGTACTAATTCATATTATTTGTATGATAAATATGAGAAAGAAAGAAAACGTTCATTATTAGCAAGAAAAATTAGATATTTGGGACTAAAATGAATTTTATCAATAAAATAGGCAATACTCCATTAGTTCTATTTCCATTAAATCTTAATGGAAATAGATTTTATTTGAAATTGGAAAATCAAAATCCAACGTTAAGTTTAAAAGATCGTGGTGCTTTAAGTATTATTCAGGAACTGGAAAAAAAATATGGCGACGAATTAGTAAAAAAGGAAATTATCGAATCATCATCCGGAAATATGGCAATATCATTAGCTATGATTTGCTGGATTAAAGGATATAACTTCACAGCAATAATGGATCATCATTCTTCTATAATAAAGAAGCTAGAAATCGAATCTTATGCTGGGAAAATTGATATTGTAGATTCTTCCAAGTTAAAAGAAAACCAAGTCGGAACAGTAGAAAGACAAAATTATGCTAGGATGTTAGTTGAAGAAGGCAACGGAAAGGTTGTATTTTGCGATCAATTAAATAATAAAGCAAACTTTTTAGCTAATACTGTATTGGGGAAAGAAATCTGGGAACAAGCAGATGGAAAACTTGATTACCTCTTTGGTCCGATAGGAAGTGGTGCTTCCCTGGGGGGAGCGGCAAAGTTTTTAAGTGGTAAAAAAGAAAAAATAAAAATTATAGCTTCAGAACCAGTAGGTTCTGTAATTTTTGGAAGAAAAGCAGAGCCGTACTATCAATCTGGATCTGGTATGCCTTCTAAAGAGACCATTGGAAATAATTTGAAAAGAGCAAAAAATATATTCGAAAAGATGATAGTATGGCTGTTTCAGATATTAATGCATTTACAACAGCAATTTTCATGAGAAAAGCAGGATATTTTATTGGCGGTGCAGCAGGGTCTGCTATTTATGCAGCAATTGAATATGCAAAAAAAATAGAAAATAAAAAAATTGTAATAATTATTAGTGATTCTGGAATAAGATATTTAGATACAATATTCAATCCACAATGGATGAAAGAAAAGAAATTGTTTTCCATTGATTTAATGAAATATTTAGAGACATTACTTTGTTAAATATTGTCACAAACAATAGAATTGTGCACTGCAGCTAACAGCGTGTATCCGCAGACGCGCACTTCGTGCGCTGGCCTGCGTTCGGCTAGGTCAGCTTGCGCTTCCCACGCCTCACTCCGGCACATTGGCCAGCAGCGGCCTTGCTTCGCAAGTCCTTATTAGCTGCTGTCCAACGTCGGATACACCCGGGACGTTATGCGACATTTTTGAACTTATTAACATATGTGAGGATTGTTCAAGTGAAAAATAATATAGCACATGATTTAAAGAAAGGAGTTAAAAAAGGATATTGTAGAATATGCGGAGAATATGCGGAGAATATAAAAAACTTACTTCTGATCACATTCCTCCGAAGTCTTGTGGTAATGGAAAAAAGGTAAATGTGATGATTAATGAAGAAAAGTTTATTTCACAAAATGGTTTTAATTGTAAGACCATATGTGAAAAATGTAATAATGAATTATTAGGTAGCAATTATGATAAAGAATTTAAGGGTTTATATGATAGAATAGATTCATTTAAAAATTCGAGAATAATTCTTGCCGATAATATACTAATAGATGTTGATATAAAAAAATTCTAAGATGTTTGTTGGGGCATTTACTTGCAGTTGATGTCTTAGGAAGAGGTTCTGTTGAAAATGTCCTATTAAATAAAATTGATAATTATTTTATTCTTGATCAATATAGAAAATTTGTAGTAGGTGAAATAGAAGAGATAGATAGTATTGATGTTTATTATTGGTATTATCCTTTTGATGATATCATTTTAATACCGCATTTTATGAAAGTTGTTAACTTCCTTAACGATGAAATGCCAAAGATAAATGGTTCTTTAATAAAGATATTCCCAATTTCTTTATATATTATTAAAAAGGAAAGCGATGTTAGATTACAACAAGTATCAAAGTTATCATTTACTGATACCAGTATTTCTCTCAATACAAATCAAAATTTAGCAAATAGATTAAGATATTTCCCTGAACATGTCGGGACAACTTTTGGGCTTGTTTTATATAGTCCTGAAAATTTAATAAATGTTGAACGAAACAAATAAAGAGGCAAAAACGTCGTCTAACAGCGTGTATCCGCGGGCGCTCACTTCGTTCGCTGGCCTGCGTTCGGCTAGGTCAGCTACGCTTCCCACACCTCACTTTGGCACGTTGGACAGCAGCGGCCTTGCTACGCAAGTCCTTATAAGCTGCTGTCCAACGTCGGATACACCCGGGACGTTAGGTGCAATGCTGTTGAAAAATTTAAGGAGAAACAATAGTGGCTAATATGATTGATGACAAATTAACAATATTTGAAGTATTACAAAAGATAAAAGACGGCAAATTTGTGATGCCAGCATTTCAAGGGCAATTTGTCTGGAATATGGAACAGATAGAAAAACTCTGGGATTCAATATTATTAGATTATCCTATTGCTACATTTTTATTTTGGCATATAGATGATTCAAATGTAACCTGGGATACTTATTTTTGCAGTTTTTTGTCTGAAGTAACATTTGACAGCAGAAAGACAGCTGATAGTGTGAATTACGATTTAGAAAACATAAATATTAAACATACCGATACTGCTATTTTAGATGGTCAGCAACGTTTAACATCTCTTTATTTATCTTTATTCGGAGAGGCTTTCATACGACCAAATTATGCTAGAAAAAATCCGGTGATAAAATTCTCACAAAGCTATTAATTGAATTAAATAAAAGTAAAATTCTTATTGATGAAGAAGAATATAATAGTAAAAAGTACGACATCAGATTTAGTGACAAGATTGGCAAGTTAAGTCCAACTCAATTTGAAGTAAAAAGTATAGTAAAAAATGAAAAATACCAAGAAAAAAATACGAGAGATGAAGCAATAATGAATGTTCCTGCTGACAGCAAAGATTATGCAAGAAATATTTTGGGAATATTATGTAAGAAAGTATTTGATGAAAAAATAATAAGGTATACAGAAATAACTGATATGAAACAAGATGACGCTCTTGAAATGTTTGTCAGATTCAACAGCGGAGGTAAACCATTAAAGAAATCAGAAATAACTATGTCAATCCTAGAAGCATATTGGCCTAGTGCTAAAGTTGAATTTGGAAAGATATTAACAGATTCGTATACTGGATTTGAGGCTGATTTTATTATTCGTTCAGCGTTAATGTTGTATGGTGATGTTGTAAAGTCAAATATAAATAGAAGTATTGTTGATACATTGAAAAAAGATTGGAGTAAATTTAGGAAAGCATTAATAGACTTGGAAAAACTGTTGATGCAAATGAAAATAGATATAAATCGGTTTTCAAATAGCTGGAACGTTCTTTTACCGATAATATACTATATCTATTATAATTCTGAATACTCTAAAAATATAAAAGCAATTCAAGCCTATTTACTTAGAGCAATATTTTTTACATATTTTCAATCTGGAACCACGGGCAAACTCCAGCAAATGAAAAGTAACATTAATAGTTTTGATTATGAAATTACTATAGAAATGCTAAATCAGATGAATGAATTGAGAGTCACAGACGGGAAGATAGAAGACGTTCTTAATTCTGAAAAAGGAAGTAGAGTAGCTGGGGAAGTCCTTTATTATTTAGGCCTTAAATGGATAAATAAAAGTTTCAAATACGAACAAGACCATCTTCACCCAGAAAGTAGATTTGATGCAGCTAAACCTGTTTCAATAACAATGGATCAATGGAAAATATGGCGTGGAATGCGTAATAGACTTCCCAACCTCTATTATCTTGAAGGCCGAAGTAATGGTAGTAAGAATGATATGCGTCTTATAGACTATTTTGATGAAATGAATGATGAGCAAAAAGCATTGTTCATTTCCCAGGCAATGATACCAAATGATATTTCGCTTGAATTTGAAGATTTTAGTAAATTTTATGAAGCACGTAAAAATTTATTGGTAAATAAAATAAAAGAATTACTTGGATAATGGTGGGTAATACAACAGCACTGCACATAACAGCGTGTATCCGCGGACGCGCCTTCGGCGCTGGCCTACGTTCGGCTAGGTCAGCTACGCTTCCCACGCCTCACTCCGGCACATTGTGCAGTGGCGATCTTTGCTACGCAAAGCCCTATTAGCCACTGCACAACGTCGGATACACGCGGGACGTTATATGCAATGCACCCAAAAAGGAAAACAAATGAAGAAAAGTCAACATTATATATGGCGGAATTATTTAAAACCTTGGACAGACAAAGATAAAATATGGTGTTTAAGGGAAAATAAACTTTTCTTCACTGCGTTAGAGAATATAGGACAGGAGAACTATTTTTATGAAGCGTTACCATTAAATAGTGATGAGTTGAATTTATTAAATATTTATATTAGTAAATTACATCCAACAGCACATAGAACAATAAAAGATATGCTAAATCTTTATATCTTTTCTTCTGGCGTTTCAATAGAATCAAGAAAGCAAGGGATAGAAGATTATCATACAAAAATTGAAGAAAGGGCTATTTTCTCAATTAATAAATTATATCAAAAAGATTGCACATTTTTTGACCAAGAAGCTGAAAGATTGAATTTTAGTACTTATTTAGGATTTCAATATTCTAGAACAAATAAAATTAGAAATAATATAATGAGATTATTTGAAATTCAGGATTTCCGGAAAAATATCCCTGATACTGTTCGACCGGATGTTTTTGCACGAGCAATGTCATTATTAACCGCTGATACAATTGGGAATTGGGCATATTCTAAGTCAAAAATATTCTTATTAGAAAATAATACACAAGAGAGTTTTATCACCGGTGATCAGCCAATTATAAATCTAAAATCGAATTTCTTCGATACTGGAGAGCCGGCAAAGGAACTCGTGCTTTATTATCCAGTTACACCGAATATTGCTATTATTATTGCAGAGACGGATAAAGAAGTTATACCAATAAATATTGATAGGGCAAATTACTTGAACAATAAGGTTTATGAAATATCTCAAAACCAAATTTATTCAAATAAAGAAAACCTGATAAAGAAATTTATCACAAAATAGGGTGCACTGCATATAACAGCGTGTATCCGCGGGCGCGCACTCCGTGCGCTGGCCTACGTTCGGCGAGGTCAGTCGCTACGCTCTTTCCCACGCCTCACTTCGGCACATTGGCCAGCAGCGGCCTTGCTTCGCAAGTCCTTATTAGCTGCTGTCCAACGTCGGATACACCCGGGACGTTAGACGACATGGACAACTTTTCTGTAAAAAATGAGAGGGCATTAAATGGCAGTAACCACAGGGCATGGGAATCCTCATTGGACAAAAGACGAGACAATATTGGTTTTAAATCTATATTTTCAATTAGATGGAAAAATTCGCTCGGCAAATGATGAAAGAATAGTTAATTTTTCAAATGAACTCCGGAGTTATCCATTTCATATAAATGAAGCAAAGAATCCTTCTTTTAGAAATCCTGACGGGGTTGTATTTAAGCTTCAAAATATTCGACAGGTTGCAACTGGAAAAGGTTTAGACCATACATCCAAAATGGATAAAGCTATTTGGAATGAATATGGAAATAATAAACACCTAGTCGAGAAACTTGCTGAAGATATTAGAAAAGGAATTGTTATAATCCAGAATGAAACAGAAATTATTGAAGATGATGAATATTTTAATGAAGGACGAATAATAACAGAATTACATAAACGAAGAGAACGATCTCCTAAGTTGCGTGAGAAAAAAATAGAATATTTATTAAAACATGATTCTGTAATGTGTGAGATATGTGGTTTAAGGCCTGTAAGTAATGACAAAGATATAATGTATTCAATTTATGAATGTCATCATATAGAACCACTTTCTGCTTTTAAAGAAAAGCTTACATCAATATCTGATATAGCATTTTTATGCGCAAATTGTCATAAGATGATACACAAATTGATTGTTAAAAAAATAAATGGTTTAGTATAGAAGACGTGAGAAAAATAATATACGGGAGCTAAATGTCCACGTCGTCTAACAGCGTGTATCCGCGGACGCGCCTATCGGCGCTGGCCTACGTTCGGCTAGGTCGCCTAAAGGCTCCCACGCCTCACTGCGGCACATTGGCCTTGCTGCGCAAGTCCTCATTAGCTGCTGTCCAACGTCGGATACACCCGGGACGTTAGGTGCAATTGGCAAGAGAGGTTTTAAATGTATAATGATGTTTTTGATGCTTTATTAAAAGAAGCCCAATTTACTTGTGAAATGCTTTGTGCAGGATATACCCAAATTAGAAAAGCGAATTATGCAAGACGAGGTATATACTTTCAAGCTTTTACTAGCATATCAACAGGTTTAGAAAGAATAGGGAAGTTATCACTTATTCTTGATTATGGAATTAAGAACAATTCATCTTTTCCAAACTTGGAATATATGAAAAAAATATAGGGCATGATATCATTACAATTTATGAAAAAATAATGGATATAAAAGAAGAATATTCTTTCAAATATAATTATATGCAAGACTTAAATAAAGAATTGTATCAAAATATTTTAAATATCTTATCAAGATTTGCTAAAGGAGATAGATACTCAAATATAGATTTAATTGTTAATTCTCGTACATATGATGACCCAATAAATATGTGGTATAAAGATGTAGATATGTATTTATATAATAATAGTGTTTCTGAAAGAAAAAAGGAAACAATTGAAAACAATGCTAGGTTAATCGATATGATGACTTCATCTTTTACAGTGGTTAGACATACTGCGGAAGATGGCAGTGATATTAATACTGTATTAGATGGAAGTATGCGAACTGGAATTAATGATGCCGTTGCTCCGTATAGACAATTATATGTATTTCGTATAATGCGCTTTTTTATTGAATCATTGAAAAAATTACAAAATAAAATAATGCATGAAAATTTATTTGATATTCCCTATTTCTCAGAAATATTTGCAGTCTTTAATAATGATGACCAGTATATGAAGACTAGAAAAACATTGGAGCCAATGTAAAAGCATGCCAACTGCACCTAACAGCGCTGGCTTCCGTTCGCCTAGGTCAGCTTGCGCTTCCCACGGCTCACTCCAGCACATTTTGCCAGCCCTGGTCTTGCTGCGCAAGCCCTTATTTGGGCTGTCAAAACGTCGGATACACCCGGGACGTTATGTGCAATGCCCAAGCCTGTTTTACTATGGACAAAAATAATGAATACCCTAACTCAAAAGAAATGCATTTATTGTAATAAGCGTAAAGATAGAACAGAATTTTCTAAAGAACATATAATACCAGAGACATTAATTAAAAATTTATTAATAGACTTAAATATTACTCATGATGTATGCAAAAAATGTAATAACAATCTTGGGCTTCATGTCGACTCTCGATTTGCTAGAAGTTGGATTTATAAATTTTATTGTGCATTAGGTAGTTATGAATATTTAAGAATAGATAAAACAAATGATGCTCCGTTAATTTATTGGGGAAAAATAGATAATCTAAACATTGGAAATGAATATATTTGCGAACTATGGGGTAGCCCATGCGGTAGTAGAATATTACATATTCATAATAAATCTTCTTTTGAATTTGATGATTTAGCAGGAGGCGATCCAAAACAATTGCGAAAAAGACCAGGAATAGCAATATTCATAAATATGCAGAAAAGCCAAGATAAACTTTTATTAGGATTAAGGGCTTTTGTACGACATTTCAAAAAGGCTAAAAGATATATAAATAATATAACCTTTCGTGATGAAGAAAATTATTCAATTGTTGGAGACAAACCAAATACTTATATTCAAAATATCGTTGATGATTTTTTTATAAAATACCCAATTAAGGAAGATGGCCAATTAATTAGTCAAAAATTTTTTGTAAATATTGATTTTGAAAATCGACTCCTTGCAAAAATAGGTATTGGTTTAGCCTATAATATTTTAGGCCCTTCTTTTTTAGAAACAGATTCATATAAAGATCTATATAATACATTATGGAATAAAAGTTCTGATAATAATTTATTTATACTTAACTTTTTTAAATCATTTGAAATAGCACCTTTGGATCAATTTTCATGGAAAGGTGGAATTGTAATATCTTTTCATTCAACTAACAATAAAATTATTTTATGTTTAAGTATTTATAATAATATAATTGGAATAGAATTAGTTAATAACTTTGATGGAGATATTTATAAGAAATTTACAAAGTATCTAAATACAGTTTATATTGTAATACCTATAATTAAATATTGTGTTGAAATTTCATATTATGATTTTTTGCTTTATAAAACCGGAAATAAAAGTAGTAGACTATTAGTTCAATTGGATGAAATGAGAACGAACTTTAGGCCTTACTGATAAAAATTGGGCACTGCACATAACACAGTATATACGCTTCGTCGCTTCGCTCCTTGGCTTGCGTTCGCCTAGGTCGGCTTTGCCTCCCACGGCTCACTCAAGCACATTTTGCCAGCCCTGGTCTTTGCTGTGCAAAGCCCTTATTCGGGCTGTCAAAACGTCGTATATACTCGGGACGTTAGACGTAATGCCCAGACGTTTCTGTAAAATAATGACTTGATGATAGTATCATTTGATGCTATCATGTGCATATGAAACCACCGTATGAAATTACCAACACGATTTTATATTTATATGGTCAGATTACTGAAGCTCTTGGAATGAGTAAAAGTCTTTTACTTGTGAAGCCCGAAGCTAAATTAAGGAGACAAAATCGTATAAAAACGATTTATTCCTCATTAGCCATTGAAGGCAATACTCTAGGAATAGAGCATGTTTCAGCTTTGATAGATAATAAACGGATTGTTGGACCAAAAAAAGATATTTTAGAAGTCCAAAACGCTATAAAAGCCTATCAACACTTAAATGAATTGAAGCCTTATTCCATGAAGGATTTTTTAAAAGCTCATGGAATATTGATGGAAGGATTAGTAGATAATCCTGGAAAGTTCAGAAACTCCCAAGTTGGAATTATTAAAGAAAAGGAAGTTACTCACATAGCTCCCGGCTATAATATGGTTCCGGATCTCATGAAGGATTTATTTGAATACATAAAAAAAGATAAAGATTTAGATATAATAAAAAGCTGTGTTTTTCATTATGAAATGGAATTTATTCATCCATTTGAAGATGGAAATGGACGAATGGGAAGATTTTGGCAAACACGGCTTTTAATGGATGCAAATCCTATATTTGAATATGTACCAGTAGAAGAAACGATAAAAAATCATCAGGAAGAATATTATAAATCATTAGAAAAATCAGATAACAGTGGTTCATCGACAATATTTATTGAATTTATGCTAGATGCTATAAATAAATCATTGCGAGAAACTATTGAAGAAACAAATGTTCCAAATATAGATTATTCAAAGCGGATTGAGTATGCGCTTTCCCAGCTGACTGATTGGTTTGACAGAAAAGAGTATATGAAAATTAACAAAGGAATATCTACAGCAACGGCAAGTAGGGATTTAAAGCAATTATTGGAAGATGAGATAATAGAATCTACTGGAACGGGTAGAATGACAAAATATAGAAAAGTAAATAAGAAGAAGGCCGATACGTAAACTGGGCACTACGTCTAACAGCGTGTATCCGCGGACACGCCTTCGGCGCTGGCCTACGTTCGGCTAGGTCGTCTAAAGGCTCCCACGCCTCACTCTGGCACATTTAGCAGCAGCGGCCTTGCTGCGCAAGTCCTTATTAGCTGCTGCCAAACGTCGGATACACCCGGGACGTTAGATGCAATTGTGCTGACGGAGAAAAAAGATGAATGATAAAATGGAAATACCAGTTGATATCCCACTTGATGATAATGGATTTATCGGAAGAGAATGTTTGGAATGTGAACGCTATTTTAAATTAAAACCCGGAACTGGCTTGCCGACAAAACATTGCCATTGTCCATATTGTGATTATGAAGGAGATGGTAATACCTTTTGGACAAAAGCTCAAATTGAATATGCTCAAAGTGTTGCATTAAATCAGGTTATTAATAAATATTTACAACCTTCATTTGATAAATTAAACAAAACATTCAAAGATTTGGAACGAAAATCAAGAAATAGTTTAATTAAATTTAAATTCAAAGTATCTAATGAAAAACTTGAATTACCTATTAAATATTATAATGAAAAAGAATTAGAAACATATATTGTGTGCGATTCTTGTGGATTAGAATTTGCTGTTTATGGAGTCTTTGCACGTTGTCCTGATTGTGCAGAATTAAATGCTTTTTTAATATATGATAAATCATTAGATATTACAGAGAAAAAATTATTTATTTTTTTGAAGCCAGAAATACCAAACGATATTCGTATGGATTCATATAAATTTATTCTTTTTGATTGTATTTCGGCCTTTGATGGTTTAGGTAAAGAATTAAGAAAGAAAGTTCAAAATATTTTTCCAGAACGCCCTAAAAATATATTTCAAAACTTAAATGCTCTTGACGATTGCACAGGAAACATTATTAGTAACAGTCATTCAAATTACCAATTTATTTTTAAAATGTTTCAAGTGAGACATATTTATGAACATAATATGGGCGTTATTGATGAAGATTTTATAAAGAAACTAGATGGATATTCTGATAAGCTTGGAATGAGATATAATCTGTCAGAAGACGAGATAAAAATATTTATACAAGGAATGAGAGAACTTGGATTAATAATAAAAAAGTATTTAAAACCGTAAAACAGCACAACTGCATCTAACAGCGTGTATCCGCGGGCGCTCACTTCGTTCGCTAGCTTCCGTTCGCCTAGGTCAGCTTGCGCTTCCCACGGCTCACTCCAGCACATTGGACAGCAGCGGCCTTGCTTGCGCAAGTCCTATTAGCTGCTGTCCAACGTCAGATACGCCCGGGACGTTAGACGAAATGCGAAAACAGCATGGTTAATTTATATTGATGAATATAAGTTAAAGAAGGAAATAAAATGAATAATTTTGAAAAAATGAAACAACAAATAATTGAACTGATTAGAAATGCTGAACTTATGATAAATAGTATTTATATTCAATTTGATCCAGAAAAAAATAGAAAATATAATGATGAAGTTATTAATGAATTAAAAAAATATGATATATAAACTTATTATCAAACATGGTATTCACAAGCAGTAGCTTTGGTTAGACAATTGATTCCTGATAGATTGGATGAATTTATGTAATATTATTTATCCAATCAAAATAGAAAAAGTATAGATGCTACTTCATATACAATTCAAGATTGGTTAAGTGGTTTAAATTCATCGATGCTTATTGAACGTTCATATAATACCTATATGGATATTTTCGATAAAATGAATATTATGAATAGCGTTTTCGATCAAATTGATGTAATTAGTAAAAAGTTAAATTTACAAATAAGAATATTGGAATCGTCTCTTACAAGATTCGATAACATAATATTTGATATTAGAAAAGTTGCACAGGCAGATCTTTTTGATTCTGAGATAGATGAAGCAAAGGAATTATTAAAAAATAGTTATTTTAGAGCAGCTGGGGTAATTGTAGGAGTTTTATTAGAAAAGCACTTAAAAACTGTTTGTATAGATCATAATATACCTTTTGAAAAAAAGAATATATGTATTTCAGATGTAAATGATTTACTTAAGAAGAACGATGTTATTGATGTGCCTACTTGGAGGAAAATACAACACTTAACTGATTTGAGAAATCTTTGTAGCCATAATAAAGAAAAAGAACCATCATCTGATGAAATAGATGAAATGATTTTTGGAGTCGAAAAAGTAATAAAAACTGTATACTAAGTTTTCGCACTTCGTCTAACAGCGTGTATCCGCAGACGTTCGCTGCGCTCACTGGCCTGCGTTCGCCTGGGTCAGCTTCGCTTCCCACGGCTCACTTCGGCACATTGGACAGCAGTGGCCTTGCTACGCAAGTCCTTATAAGCTGCTGTCCAACGTCGGATACACCCGGGACGTTATGTGCAATGCGGACCGGTACGACGGATGTTTTCGGCAGTACTTTTCTGATTGAATAAATTATTGATGTCTCAAGCTTATACTGATTGGAGAACACTAATGAATCAAAATGTTTTTAATGATTCAGGTTCGGTAACAGATCTATTTGAAACATTAAGAGATAAATCTATTCTCAGGTTCAAGTCAATTCATGAGATAATAGATTATAAGAGAAATTATCATAGTGAAATTGAGAGTATTAAAAATAAAAAAACAATTGAAATTATTGAGGAAATAGAGAATTTAAACAATGAAAGTAAGACCCTTCAAGATGAATATAATAAACAAAAAATAGAACAACATACTCTTATCCTAGATCAGATTGGAGAATTAAATTCAATACTTAAAAGTACGCATAATAATTTATTTTCTAAGATCCGAAAATATTTCACAAAGAAAAAATTAACCTATTTAGAATCAAGCATTAATAAAATAGTTAAAGAAGCAATAAAAAAATATTCGGATAAGATTAAAGAGTGCGAAGGTAGAATTGTATATTTAACAAATAACCAAAATGACGAAATACATCAAAGATCAAAGCCTCTTATAGAAGAAGTTGAATATACCGTTACTGAATTAGACAATCTTGCCCCTTTGATTTATGGAAGTATTGGTGAAATAAAAGCTATTAACGTAATGCAAAGATTACCAGATCAATACTATATTATTAATGACTTCCGTAAATCTTTCTACCCACCACTATTCAATAGAAGGGAGAATGACAAAATATTCTCGATTCAGTTAGACCATATAGTAATTGGCCCTACTGGAATATATGTCATCGAAACAAAGTATTGGAGTCAAAAATCAATAGAAAATAGGGATTTATTTTCTCCAATTAAACAATTAAAGCGTGGTAGTTTTGCGTTATTTGTTATTCTAAATAATATTATTCGAGAAGAGGAACCAGCAGTATTTTCAAATAATTGGGGAGAAACAAAATTATCTGTATCAAATATATTATTAATGATGAATTCAACGACAAGCGAACAATTTCAATTTGTAAAAATATTAACGGAATCAAACTTCATAAACTATATTATTAAACGACCAATAGTCCTTAATGATCGTCAAATAAAATTTCTTGTTAATAGAATAACATAGTACCGCACTGCACATAACAGCGTGTATCCGCGGACGCGTCTTTGGCGCTGGCTTCCGTTCGTCTAGGTCAGCTTGCGCTTCCCACGCCTCACTCCGGCACATTGGATAGCAGCGGCCTTGCTTCGCAAGTCCTTATTAGCTGCTGTCCAACGTCGGATACACCCGGGACGTTAGGCGCAATAAATCCTAAACGTGGTTAACAAAATATTAAGCAGCAATCAACGGAGAAACTTGAGACAATGATGATTTTTCAAATGAATAAAGGAGATATACATGAATCAATAGATTTATGGTATGAAAATTATCTGGATTATTATAATGAAGACAAAATGCCAAATTTTTTCCCAGGTGGAAAAGAAAGTATAGAAAATTATCTAAATGACCGAGTGAGAAATAAAAGTGCAGTTGTCCTCAAAGATAATGCTAATAATATTCTGGGTTATTTTTCTTGGCTTTATTTTAACTTTCATAACGAAAAAACAGCATTCTGCCCTATAATTGGACATTGTGGAAAAGGAATTGATAAAGAGAACATTTATTCAGCATTATACAATTATGTCTCAAAACAGTGGGTCAAGAATGATACATATAATCATCAGTGGATGATTTATTATAAAGATAGTATATTGCAGAATTTGAGTTACAATATGGGATTTGGAGCATATGTTGGAAACGCATGTCTGAGGATTGGTTCATTTGAAACTGTTAATAATCCATATAAAATAACACAAGCAACAATAAAGGAATGTGGTTTATTATATGACCTCGTTGAAGAATCACGATCTTTTTATCAAGATTCACCTATCTTTTTAAAAAGAGAAATAATTACAAAGGATGAAATAAGTGATTTAATAAAAAACGCCCCAATATTTATTGCGTGGGATAAAGATAAACCTATTGGATTTATAAACATTAATATAAATAAAAAATATGATGTTGAGGAGTTATCAATCCCGGAAACTGGTTCTATTAGTCCATTAGGAATATTTATAGATTCAAGATACCGGAATAAAGGTATAGGGAAAGCATTATTAAATAAAATAAGAAATTATTGTATTAAGAATTCAATAGAATATGTTTTTGTTACATTTGAGACTGCAAATATGTATGCAAATAGATTTTGGAATAAAAATTTTAATCCATTAATTTTGTCGGTAAGGCGAACAGTAAATAAAGATGCAAATACATAAAAACGGATTTACTGCGCCTGACAAACGCTATACGCTGCGCCCTCCCTACGGTCGGTGCTCGGGTTTCGCTACGGCTAGGTCACGTTCGTTCCCACGCCTCCGCTCAACCACATAGCCTTCGCGCCGGTTGCGCTCAGGCAACGTTGTATAGCTGTAACATTAGGCGACATAGGAACCGGGATAGATTAAACAGTAAAAAAATGTTAATATCGAATGAGAGGTTATAGTATGGATAGGCTTTTGTTATCAGTTTTAATTGGACTTGCAGCTGGAATGATTGACATCATTCCAATGATAGTAAAAAAACTAGATAGAAGGGCGACAATTTCCGCTTTCTTACAATATCTGTTTTTATCAATCATTATTCTAAACATAGATCTGCCATATGTAATCTGGTGGTTGCAAGGAGGATTAATCTCATTAGCATTTTCGTTGCCAATAGTATTAATCGTATCAATAAATGACAAAAAATCAGTTGCAATAATAACTGCAAATTCAATAATTTTAGGAACATTAATTGGAATAGCCGGACATTTTCTGTAAAAAATATATTCAAAGGGCAAATTATGTTTCATGAAATTTGTATTTACGAAGCAAAGATAGATAAACAGGACGAAATTGAACAATTAATGAAAGAAGTAAAGGAATTTTATAAAAGCCAAGATGGTGTTATTGATGTATTTTATATAAAAAGAAATCATCGTCAAAAAGACTTTAATGCCGTAAAAGCAGGGGACCCAATATTAAAATTAACCCGTTATGTTGGTAAAGTTACATATATGCTTCATCTTATAATGGATAGTCCGGAAGCACATTCAAAGTTAGGGAAAATTGGACTGGAAAAATATTATAAAAGATGGACAAAATGCTTAATAACGATGCCAAAAATATTACTTGGTGAAGAAATATAGAATAGTATAAAAATACCATCAAAAAATAAATGGTAAATATTTCTACGGCGCCTAACAGCGTGTATCCGCAGACGCACACTACGTTTGCTGGCCAGTGTTCGCCTAGGTCAGCTGCGCTTCTCACGGCTCACTCCAGCAGATTGGCCAGCAGAGGCCTTGCTTGCGCAAGTCCTTATTAGCTGCTGTCAAACGTCGGATGCACCCGGGACGTTAAGCGAAATAGTTCCTAAGCTTGGTTTGAATATATTGGATAAAATTATTGATAATAAATTTGACATGATGAAAATGATAAAGTATGAGAAACTAAAACCAATTGTGCTAAGTAAAAATGCGCGATAAGGTGAATAGTATTTATTTTTTGCATTATTAGAGGATTATTTTGAATCAGTTAATATTGGAATGCCAAAAATTTCTTGATGATTTCAAATATACGTACGCCTTTTGTGGTGGATATGCACTTGAGTTATTTACAAAAACACAAAACCGGCCTCACTCCGATATCGACATAACTGTATTTAATGAAGACAGAAAAAGCATCATCGCTTATATATTATCTAAAGGCTGGAATGTTTACGAGCCGACGCATAATCCTGATAACCTGTTGCTCATAACTGACCCAAATGATGAAAAAGTATTAAATGCTCTCTGTTTATGGGTAATTAAACCTGATAGTACGCTTGTTAATGTAAGGCGAAAACGTGGTGCAGATCAGGTTTTTAATTTTGAAATTACCAATAAAGAACAATTAAATTTTGATTTTTTCGAAATAATATTTAATACAGAAAAAGACGGGAGTTTTGTGTGTGATAAAGAGAAAAATATACTAAGGGACCTTGGGAAAGCAATTTTATATGCTGGAGATATACCATATCTTGCCCCAGAAATAATACTTTTCATAACCGCAAATCCGGCATATATTGAATCCGATTATCACAGAGAGAAAACAAACATTGATTGGAAAATCACCACACCATTTCTATCAAAAGAGAGTTTAAAATGGTTGATACATGCTCTTAAAGCTGCATACCCTGATGGAAACAGGCGGATTGATGAATTAATGATTTTGAATGAATAGATAGTTATTGTAATAAAAACTAAAAATGAAAACATATTCATAAAATCTGTAAAAAAATAGAGTACGGGGTGCTTCGCTTAACAGCGTGTGTCCGCGGGCGCTCACCTTGTTCGCTGTCCTGCGTTCGGCTAGGTCGCATTCGTTCCCACGCCTCACTTCGGAATATTGGACAGCAGCGGCCTTGCTGTTCAAGTCCTTATTAGCTGCTGTCAAACGTCTTATACACGCGAGACGGTATGTGAAATTTTTTGAACATAGTTAAAAATAGGAAACAAAAGGTATTTATCTGGTGATAAAAAAATCATTGTTAATTTGGTTATCAATTATTCCATTGGCCATTATCAATGGTGCTTTACGGCAATTAGTTATTGAACCATTGATTGGAATTAAATACGCCAATCCTATTAGTGGTTTAATTCTTTGTTGTCTTATTTTCATCGTTTCCTTTATTTTTATTCCAAAGCTAGGAAAAGGAACATCAAAAACATATTTATATATAGGACTATTATGGATTGTATTAACCATTACTTTTGAAACAGTTTTAGATTTAGTAATGGGAAACACAATTACTGAAATAATAAGCGCCTATAATATAACAACCGGAAATTTATGGTTAATGGTTGTGATTTTTATTGGATTTGCCCCTTGGATAGCGGCAAAGATTAAACGGATTATATAAATAAAAAAGGGGAAGGTCGTTCTATTTGTTCGCAGAAACACATAACGGAATGATTTCTTAAAAATGACAGTTTCATTTTATGAAAGCATAAGAAAAATCTTTTGATATTTTAATTAAAGCGGATTGTTTGTATTTATGAAAATAAAACGGCAGCCATTTTCTGTTGAGTTTATTAAACCGGATTGTGAGATTTTGTAAAAACTAAAAAAACTGATTCTGGAATATTCTATCTCGTATTTTTCGCTGTTGCCCAACGTCGAATACACCCGGGACGTTAGACGCAATATATGCTAAATTGAGTGGTAAGTTTATGATAAAATGTTAAGAAATAATAGTATAAATCGATTCAGAATATGTTTATGATTTAAGGGTAAATTCATGGATGAATATAAAATTGGCTCAATAATCTCATTCGGTGGTTATAATTGGCGTGTGCTTGACAGACAAAAAGACACAGCTTTGATTATAACCGAAGAGATAGTAGAACTACGCGCTTATCATGATGTTTATAAAGATACAACATGGGCTGACTGTGAATTAAGAAAATATCTTAACGGTGAATTTTATGATAAATTCAGCGAAACTGATAAATCAAAAATAATTTCGGTATTGAATAAAAATCCTGGTAATCCTTGGTATGGTACAAAAGGCGGGAAAGATACGAAAGATAATATATTTTTATTATCCATTGAGGATGTTGTATGTAAATATTTCGGTGATAGCAGCAAGAAACTGCAAAATCGAGGTAAAAATCAAAAATATTGGTTTCAGAGAAAAGATGAAAACAACAGCAAGCGAATATCAATATTTGATGGTTATATATGGTGGTGGTGGCTTCGGTCACCCGGCCGCGTTAATGTGAAAGCCGTATATGTCCATGGTGATGGTAACATAGGTATCCAAGGCAACAATATTTTCTTATGCAACATCACCTCTGTTTTTCATCCTTCAAACGGCGATAATAGGGGCGGCGTTCGACCCGCTTTGTGGCTGAAGCTGGACTTGTAAAATATATAATAAAAATTAGATATAGTGTACGCTCATGCTTCGCCTAACAGGACTGTTTAACGCAGCGCCGCCCAAACGTTGGATACACCCGGGACGTTAGGTGAAATACCACAAAATGTCCGAAAAAATGTTCTGACATATTGGTGAAATACAAAGTTTAATATAGGAGCTGTTATGTTGATATATATCTATATATTAAATGCCACCTTCTTGATTTTACATGAAATAGAATCTGGTTATGAAAAAGAATGGGAAATACTTAAATTGCCGGGAAAAATAACTGGATTTTTACTTTTTCATATTCCCATAATATTTGCTTTTTTCTATGGCGCGTATAGTATCATTCAATATCCACAAACAAGATTCATAGTATCAATAATAGCTGGAATATCTGGTTTTATTCCCTTTGTGATACATAAGATTATAATTAATAAAAAAGAATCTTTTAACAAACCAATTTCAAATGTAATTATCATCGGAAATATGGTTTCTGGGCTTCTGCTAATTATCATGGGAATTATTGGAATATAAATAATGTTTAAAAGATTCATAAAATATGTTGGAGATAATTTTGCACAGCCTAATGGGATTGGTGGAAAAATATCGACCAAAATAATGAATATTATGAATCAAAAACAATATAAAACGATATTAAAAATATAAATCTGGAACCAAATAATGTTATTTTAGATATTGGTTTTGGTAATGGATATTTATTAAAAAAACTATATAAGCTGAATATTCCAATAAAAATGTATGGGATAGAAGTATCAAAAGATATGTTCGATAGAGTTTTCTTAAAGAATGAGCAACTGATACGCAATCGTGATTTAAGAATATCATTGGAAAGCATCCAAGAAACGGAATTTGAATCAAATACATTTGACAGAATATACACAATAAATACGATATATTTTTGGAATGAATTGGGAAAGAGTTTTTCTGAAATAAAACGGATTTTGAAACCTGATGGTATATTCCTAAATATAATATACACAAAGGAATTTCTGGATAAAATAATATATACAAAATATGGATTTCAAAAATATACTATTGAAGAAATAGGAAAAATCACCGAAGAAAATGGAATGAGAATACTTGATATTGTAGAAATAACAAAAAAGAAATCATACTGTATAATAGCAGGAAATAAGAAATAAACGTTATAAAAGTGGTACATCACATAACAGCGTATAGTCGCGGGCGCGGCTGCCGGTGCTAGCTTCCCTTCGCCTGGGTCAGCTAGCACTCCCCATGCCACACTTTGCCGGCTCTGGTCTTGCTACGCAAGACCTTATTCGGGTTGCCAAAACGGCTGATACACCCGGAACGTTATGCGCAATGGTGACTGAATTTGTATCAACATAAAAGAATAATAAAAAACTATAGTCAAAATAATAGAATAACAATATTAAAAACAAAAAATTATGATTTCTGGAGGAACGCTCATGAATGGAATGAATGTTAATGTTGGTATAGGTCTGTTTGTTCAAAATATCGAAAAGATGGTTTCGTTTTATAGAGACATCATGGAATTTGAAGCCGACTGGGATGGTGGATTATTTGCTGAGTTTAAAACAAACAGTGGTCCGTTATCATTATTTATGTATGACCGAAAAGCTTTTGCAGAAGCAGTAGGTGTGTCCTATTACCCACCGGAGGGAATTAACCTGACAATGGAAATAGGCATTTGGCTTCCAAAATTTTCGGATGTTGACAGAGAATACGAGCGATTAACAACACTTGGAGTAAAGTCATTTACAGGTGACCCTGTAACCTTTCCGTTTGGCATACGAAATTTTTATGTTGCTGATCCTGAAGGTAATCTGCTTGAAATTGGAAGCAGAGGGCAGGGAGAATAAATTTAGGGTGTAGGCAAAATTGGCTTAATATACTACTAGTTAATAAGCATGCTCTGCACTATTTTAATGGGCGGATAACTCATTTTACAATTGCTTGAAAAATAAAATGGTAAGATACTCCACCACTACGCACCGCAGCGTGGATACGCTTCGTCACTGGGCTGCGTTTGGCTAGGTCGACTGGCGCCGCCCACGCCTCACACCGGCACATTTTGTCAGCTCTGGTCTTGCTGCGCAAGCCCTATTAGCCGCCGACAAACGGCGGATACGCCCGGGATGTTATGCGACATTGCACTTTAAATGGCTTTTAAGAAATAACCCTTGACGGCCATTATGGAAATATTCATGATTGTCATACTAATAGTTATTATATTAACTATAATATTTGCTTCAAAATATATTAGAAGAATATCTACTCCAGAATACAAAGGTTTACTTGGAGAATCAAAAGTTGCAAAAAGATTAAGAGAATTACCGGATGAAGAATACAGAGTTTTTAACAATATTTATTTAAAAATAAAAGATAGCAGCATTCAGATTGATCATATAGTCGTTTCTCTTTATGGAATATATATTATTGAGACTAAAAACTTTAGTGGATGGATTTTTGGAAGAGAAAATCAAGAATATTGGACTCAGGTAATATATAAAAATAAAGAAAAATTCAGAAATCCAATAAAGCAAAATTTAGCACATATAAAATCGTTAAAATATATACTTTCAAATTTTGAAAATATTAAATATTACTCAATTATTGTTTTTGCTGGAACAGCCGAATTAAAAAATATAGTTTCAGAGACACCTGTAATATATGATCATCAAATTGTCCGAATAATTTCGCTCTATAGAGATGAAAAAATCATTTCAAGAATGGAATTTGAAGATATTATTTCAATTATCAATGAGAATATAATACAGGAAGAAGACATAGAATCAAAACATATTCAGAATATATACGGAAAGAAGTATGAAAAAGAACAAAAGATTAATAATAAAATATGTCCGAAATGTGGCGGGGTATTAGTAATACGAGAAGGTCCTTATGGAAAGTTTTATGGATGCTCAAATTATCCAAATTGTAGATTTACATTAAATGAATAACAATACGAAGCAACGGCGCATAACAACGTGTTTACGCAACGGATAGGTCAGCTTGCGCTTCCCGTGTCTTCGCTCAACTACATTAGCTTCGCGCCCATTGTGCTCGGCAAATGTTGTAAACACCCGGAACGTTATGTGAAATTGGGGTAAGAAAACATAAAATAAAAATATTGATAGAATAATGAATTTGCACTTAAATAACTCTTAAAAAAGCAAGGAGAAAAATTAAATGGAATTTATTAATCCTCCAAAAGAATTACCCCAAAATGTAATTCATAAAACATTTTATAGCGAAGTTATTAATCATGAACTTGGTTATAATATATTTTTACCATCGGGTTATGGAAATGATGAAAAAAAATATCCTGTACATTATCACCTGCACGGATGGACTGATAATGAATCAAGTGATATATGGATATTAAATGATATCTATAAAAATAAACAGGCTATAACTGTTTTTCCAAATAATTCACCGCATATTGAAAATGATGAAAATATACCTGTTGAGAACATAATCATAAATGAGTTTATACCGTTTATTGAAAATCAATATAGGGCAGATAAAAACCAACCCAATAGATCTATTTCAGGTTTTTCCATGGGCGGCGGAATGGCGTTTTATTATGCTGTAAAATATCCCGGACTTTTTGGTTCAGTAACTGCGTGTGCAGGCACGTACCACCTTTATTATCATAAAGATTATAAAGGTGTTGGAGAGCCGCCAAGTAAAGCGGTTGAGTTGTATAATATGCTGAACGAAGAAAGATATTTTAAAGAAGATGGCATTCTGAATCTGGTCAATAAAAATAAAGAAAAAATAAAAGGTACATTGCGGATAAAAATGCATGTAGGGTCAGAGGATGTACTTTTTTGTGATAATGAGATAATGCATTTATATCTGGATTCATTGCATATTCCACATGAATACAGAATAATTGAAAAAGCCGGACATGAATTAACTAAAATAATATAGAAAGTTGAATATTGATAAAATATTCCATTTGATTAATTAATAATCATTGTGGGATATTTAAAGGATTTATCAAAATGAAAAGCAAAAGAATACAATATGAATTTTCAGCAAAAGTTTTGCACTATTCGTCATCCGGCGATATGTGTGGCTGGTATGTTGTTTTTCTTCCGAAGGAATTAGCAAAAGATATAAGAAAAAATTTTAAGTTTTTGGAAGAAGGCTGGGGGCGGATGAAAACAATAGTAAAAATCGGAAACAGTGAATGGGAAACTGCGATATGGTTTGACACAAAGCATGATACTTATTTGCTTCCTCTCAAAGCAGAAATCAGGAAAAAGGAGAAAATTGAAATTGATAAAGAGATAGAGATTATTATTTGGGTTTAACAGAATTAATGAAAGTGTTTTCCAAAAATTAATTATAGCAATAGGATTAAAAAATCTCGATGTACTATATTTTAATATATACTTAAAGAGTTAATATTAAACTACCTTTCTTGGTAAATTATCATTATGAAAATAAATATAAACTAGAATAAAAAATGAAGAATGGGGTGCTGCATATATCCGCGAGCGTCCGCTGTACTCACTGGTCTGCAAAGCTAGGCTTTGCTTAGTAGACCTCACTCAAAGTCGGATACACCCAGGACGGTTGATATAATAAAATTTGGAATTTTGAGAAAATTATTTTCTCAAAATAATCCAAGAAAAGGTTTTATAAATTTATACACATAAAACATTGGCTGCCAATGTGAAGGAGAAAAAGATGGCAAAGAAATTTTTTTGGTTTGGGATATTGGTATTTGGGCTATCAATTGTTGTTTTTGGGCAAGATACCCTTATTAATGGGACATGGGTTGATGAAAATGGTTTTATGCGCGTATTCAATAATGGCCGTTATCGATATATAACAATAACGGGTACGGCTGGTAGCACTGAAGGTAGTTATACCATAAGCGGAAATAACATAACAATAATAACAGCACGCTATGGTTCTGAGACTTTTGCTTTCAGCATAAATAATAATACACTTACACTTAATAATGAATTTGGTAAAATTATATTTACTAAAAAAGGCAGCTCAAGAATAATAGAAAAAAACCTCGTAGGAAGATGGCGATTGAGTACACATAGTACTATTATTTCAGAAAGTGATGTTACAGATAGGTATGAATTTTTTGATGATGGGACTGGTATAATGTCAAAAGGAAACAAAAATGTGTCATTTACATGGCGGCTGAGAGATGGTAATCGCTTACAGATGAATGCTGGTAGAATAATGGGAACACAAACACCTGACATTGATATATTTGATAATGGTACAACGCTTATATTTTATGAAGGGTCTGCTGGAATAATATCGTATATAAAAAACTAAACAAGGTTTTTAGATAAAATATTAGAGTGTTTTATAATGCAGCTTTAGTAGCGAGATTTTACCTCGCCTAACAGCATGTATCCGGTGAACATCAGACGAAAGGTTATGTACTTATTGTAAAAAAAATACAGTTATAGCCTTACCCTGAAAAATATGTTGTATAATCATTTCAATAATGGTTCTCTAAGTATGTACACATCAGAAATACAGGAGTTTTACTATGAAAAAAACAGCTCTTGCGGCACTTTGTATCTTTTTGTTGCTTTCTCTGTCTACCTGCACGAGTTCCGCGCCGGCAGCCCAGGACGATGCTTCTTCCGGTACGCAGCAGGTATCAGGAAGCCCTTTTTTCACCGGGGACGGCGGCAGGGGAAGCAGTATCGCTATTCTCGCGCCCAAGGCAACCGGTCTTCCCGAAAATCAGGACTATATCCCGCACTGGTGCAGGGGGAATTTGTCAGTAATTTTTCCGGGTTCTCAGCCATATCAGTTCTGGACCGCCAGCGGCTTGACGACCAGTACACCGAACTCTTGTCCGGCTACTATTCTGAAGATGCCCGGGAAGGTTGGGATTTAGGACATTTGGCCCCCACTGATTATATCATGGGCGGGAACATTACCAGAACCGGTACCGGGTACGCCCTGCAGGTCAGCATTACAAAATCCGCCGACAAAATGACCGCAGCCTCATATTCGGGAACCTTTACCTTTGCGGAACTTGACAACTTGAGCGGTGTGCGGCGGGCGTCTCTGGACCTGCTGCAAAAATTGGGCGTTACGCCAACGGACCAGGCACGGATTGAACTGACCGGGGCGGCTCCGGAAAACCACGCAAGTGCCCAGATAGCCACTGCCCGGGGTATTACCGCCCGCACCGAAGTCGCGGCGCTGAGTTACTTCATCCAGGCCGCCACCCTCGATTCCTCGCTTACCGAAGCGGCGAACCGTTCTTTGGTGATTTCCGCCAATATCTCGAGCGGAAATGTTGGTATGGATACCCGCAATGATATTGCGTGGCGCAGGGAGTGGCTTGCCCGGCTTACTGAAACCGAGGATTTTTTCCGTAGTATGATCATTGACGCTGACCCGCCGTACTCGCTGTTTTATTCTTCCGGTATAGAACGGGGGGCTATCAATTATCAAACGGAAACCACCAGTTTCAGCTTTCCCATAAACCTGCGCGCTAACTGGGTCTGGCTTAACTCGGTTGCGCGGGCGGTAAACACGGTTTATGCCGGATTAACCGCTACCGGGAAACAAAACGAGTGGGGGTTCGGAAGCTGGCCCCGGCAAAGCTTGAGCAGTCCAAACCCCTTTAGTTCGCGGTATGATCTTTCAATTGTGTTTGAACTGGTAAATGACGAAAACAAGGTCATTGGGCGGCAGACGGTCAGGTTAACGCCGTCTTATAGTTTTGTCCAAAGGAATAACGAGATTGTGAGTAATTATGATGAAAACAACTTTAATACGGTGACGTTCAATAATGTCAAGGCAGATGATATAAGTGACATGATTACCATCCGTATTGCTTCGGTGAATGGAGCCGCGCCGGAAAACGCACGGGTAAGGATAGCCGCCTTACCGGACGCTAAGTGGAAAGAATACACACAGCCAGTATTGGAAATAAAAAATGGTCTTGTGCAGGGATTTACCAGATCACATAGAAATCAAATTCAGCAATTACTTAATCTTGTAATTCCTGCCGAATTCTGGGGAGAACCAGTGACTTCCATTGGAAAAGAAGCCTTTATAAATAATCAGTTCACCTCTGTAACTATCCCCGATAGTATTAAATCTATAGGCGACAGGGCCTTTTATAATAATGTGCCTCAACGAAATGGACTTACTACAATTTCTATTGGCAGTGATGTCTTGATAGGGCATGAATCATTTATAATAAGAACTTCCGAAGGATATCCATTTAAGCCTGAACTTAATTTTAAAGGAGCCTACTATGATAACAATAGTTTAGCAGGAATCTATGCTTTTGCGCCTCTTCCTTCTATTTTGGGAGGGTTAAGCCGCTGGAATTATAGTCCCAGATAAATGCCGGAAAACAAGTGAAAAGAATACCGTATTAACACAGCTTCGTTTAAAAAAACGTATATGCGCTGCTGCGGCACTTTGGGCCTCCTCGGGTGTCGCTACGGCCTGGTCACGTTTGTTTCCAGGCCTTTCCTCAGTACATTGTGCAGTGACGGTCTTTGCCCCGCAAAGTTCTATTAATCACTGCCAAACGCCTGATGCACCCGAGATGTTAGATGCAATATACTTGCGTCCAAAATGATCGCTGTTTATGAAGATGTGATGCGGTTTCAACCGGACAGATTAAAATAAGATCTTGATAAAACTGAACTTATCTGTTATTAAGAGATAATAAAAAGGATGGTCATGATGAATAGTAAAAGAAAAATGCAGGGCATAATAGGAATTATTGCTATTGTATTATTTTCAATTATGGGATGCACAGCAAAACAGGGTGTTATCGCAGAAGAGAATTTGGAAAAAAAGAATTTGAGCGAGTTTGTCCCTATTCTTGAAGGTTATCGAAATGGTGTTTTGGCAAACCATTATGGCGAAGGGTTGCGGACGCAAATAATGACGTTTTCATTTGCTGAAGGAAACCGGGTCTATTTCTGTACAACAAATGACAAGCCATTATACACGCAGCTTCTTGTTAATCCATATGTTTCGTATTGTACATTTCCGGAAGATTTCGAACCGGTATTATCCTTGAACGGGAAAGTTGTTTTTGTTGAAGACAGAGCTCTTATAGAACAAGCTCTGGAAACTAACTATTATGCAAAAAGAAATTTCCAAAACGCTGACAATCCTCTCTTAAGGGTTTTTTACATTGATGTGGATATTATTGAAACATATAGTTTTGAAGGGGTAAGGATTTACGCCGCAGCTAAATAAATATTAATCCGCGGCAGGAAATGCCTGCGGCGTAAACAGGACGCTACGGGTCCATGTTTTCACAGTATTAATGGCTCCGCTGAGATTTTTGCTTTGTTTTTCTGATTTTTTATGAAATAACCAGGAATAGCCTTATAAGGAGAATATTAAAACAGCGGCGGGATCGGTAGAATTACCGTTGAATGCCTGCAGCTCAGTCACTTTGTTAGTTTTTGGTTAAAAATGTTGGCAGCCCGCTCATATATTGTGAATCCATCTTGACAAGGCAAAATAGAGATATCAGAATACCACCCAGAATAATATTATCTATGATAAAACCCCGGCGCAAGGATGCCGGGGTTTTTACTGTTATCAATTTTATCATAGCTATGAAACCTTACAAAGGATATGGGGGTATACAAATGAAATTGAAATTCAAACTCAGCCTTATTGTAATCGTAATTATGGTGGCGCTAGTTTTTGGAATTTCTTTTACGCTTTTACAAACAGCTTCCGGTATAAGCCTTAGGCAAAGCAAAACCGCGATCAGATATCTGACCGCAGTACAGGCGGAGCACTGGAAGGGGAGGGAAGACGCCTTCATTCGGGTATTGCGTACGGTGGCGAGCGTCATGGAGGACTATGAGACCGTTGAGCCGGAACTCAGACGGAACCGCTACGACACGCTGCTTCACGGTGTTCTTGCGGGCGAGCCTGCGATGACTTCAATATATACGGTATGGCGGGTCAACGGTGTCGACGGCATGGACCGCCAATATACAGGCAGGCAAGGTTCGTCCCCTACGGGGCAGTATGCCATACGTTATACAAAGGAAGGATCGGTAATACAAGGCGACGCAGTACCCAAGGATGAAATTGATACCGCGGTAGCTAATATGGACGGCGCGACTGCGCAGATGGATATGGTGTTTGAGCCTGTCCCCGCGAAAGTAAACGGCAAAGATACGTATCTTGTTAAAATGGCGATTCCTGTTGTCAACACCGAAACCGGACAGACGGTGGCACGGGTTGGCTGTCTCCTGTCTATAGACGCGGTGCAGCCCTCGGTGACGGAATTATTGCAAGGCCATGGGGATGAAATTGCCGCGATGTCGATCTACAGCCAGAGCGGATTTATTCTGGGCAGTTATCAGCCCGATCGGGTGGGAAAGAACCTTGCCGAGGTTGATACTATCTACGGTGAATTATATACATGCCGCGGCTGAAGCCGTGCGTGAAGGAAAGCCGTTTGAATGCAGTTCCTACGCGCCTGTCCTTGATACCAACGTGGAGATGGTAATAACTCCGTTCCAGATCGGCAATTCCTCCATGTCATGGGCGGTCATGGTCGCCGCCACGGAATCGTACATTCTTGCCGACGTAAAGGACCTTACCCGCTTTACCCTGATCGTGGCAGGAATAGCGATACTGGCTGTGGCGGTCATTATTTTCCTCGTGCTTCAGAGTATGACCAACCCGATTGTCAGGGTAACGGAAAACCTGAAAGACATAGCCGAAGGTGAAAGTGATCTGACGCGGACGCTCAACATCAATTCAAAGGACGAAGTGGGGAGCCTTGCGCATTATTTTAACCAGACACTGGAAAAAATAAAGAACCTTGTCATAACGATAGAACACCAGACGGGAGCGCTGTTTGACATCGGCAGCGAACTGTCAAGCAACATGACGGAAACTGCGGCAGCGATAAATCAGATAACAGAGAATGTCCTGAATATCAAGGGGCGGGTCACCAGCCAGAGCGCAAGTGTAACGGAAACGAACACGGCTATGGGACAGATCACGGTGAATATCGATAAGCTGAACGGTCATGT
Source organism: Brucepastera parasyntrophica (assembly GCF_022376835.1). GTDB lineage: Bacteria > Spirochaetota > Spirochaetia > Treponematales > Treponemataceae > Brucepastera > Brucepastera parasyntrophica. Next base: position 1,520,818 of record NZ_CP084606.1, on the reverse strand, counting down.
GGAAAACCAGAGCGCGAGTGTCGTGCAATCGTCATCAGCGATAGAAGAAATGCTCGCCAATATCCATTCTGTAACACAGACACTGGTAAACAACGGGGCGAATGTGAAGGAACTGATAGAATCGTCGGAAGTTGGCCGGGGCGGGCTTGAGGATGTTGTGTCGGATATTCAGGAAATAGCCCGGGAATCGGAGGGGCTGCTTGAAATCAACTCGGTAATGGAAAACATAGCAAGTCAGACAAATCTATTGTCGATGAACGCGGCCATAGAAGCGGCGCACGCCGGAGATGTGGGAAAAGGCTTTGCGGTAGTGGCGGATGAAATACGGAAACTGGCGGAGAACTCCGGGGAACAGTCAAAGACGATCAGCACAGTGCTGAAGAAGATTAAGGCTTCGATAGACAAAATAACAGCGTCCACAGACAACGTACTGAAGAAGTTCGAGCTGATCGACAGCGGTGTAAAGACGGTGGCGCAGCAGGAAGAGAACATCCGGAACGCGATGGAAGAACAGGGTCAGGGGAGCAAACAGATTCTGGAAGCGATAGCGCGGCTCAATGAGATAACACAGCAGGTGAAAGAGGGTTCGACGGAAATGTTTGATGGCAGCAAGGAAGTGATCCAGGAAAGCAAGAATCTTGAGATGATGACGAAGGAGATAAGCGGAGGAATGAATGAGATGGCGGCAGGAGCGGATCAGATAAACATAGCGGTAACCCGCGTAAATGCGATAAGTGTGAAGAACCGTGAAAACATAGAGCTGCTGGTAAAGGAAGTATCGCGGTTTAAGGTTGAATAAAACCGCCGCTCTGTGAATTCCTTTTTTTCCTGTTAAAATTCCCTTCAATAATTTGGGAGCCTCTAAAAACACAGTTGGATTTTTAGAGGTTTTCATTTGTTATATATAATCTGAATTTTGATTTTTATTCCCGTCACCTCCGATGCTGCCGGATTCGGCATCAGCCTGTACATAGAAAGAGCCGGTAAAGTGGCAGGCAATTTTTTGGGCAATACAGGAAACCGGGAAATCTTAGTTTGATTTTGTTTCAGCGCGGAGGTAAAGACTTGTCCGGATATAAGAAACATGAATCATAACAAAAACGGTCCGGTTCCGCATTTTTTAAGGTACAGACCGGAGGTTCCTTTGGGGCAGAATTAAAATTCGGGTTCCTGACAAGATTCTCCTCAATCAAATTAGAATTAAAACCAATAAGAAATAATCAAGTGATTATTGTAAAAGAAAAATCAGTAGAAATACTGACAAAAGAAACCAGGGTAAAAAACAAAATATAGAATTACTGTATGACCTGCAAAGCAGCGCTTTGCTTATTCGGCACCTCCCAATGTCCAAGAAACCTGAGACATTAAGCGAATTTTGGTCTGAATTATTGTGAAAACCCTTGCATAAGTATAAAAAGGCTTTTATAAATATGAATGAAAATAAAATTGTATTACAACCTTTGTCGGATAGCGATATAGCTATTTTCAGTAAATGGCTGGATAAAGAATATATAAAAAAATGGCTGTGTCCGAATGGAGATGGAGAAAAGAGGATTGGCTGGAAGAAATTAAGAACAGGAATGGGAAATTTAATTTTATAAAACATTTTATTGTATATTGTAATGATATACAAATTGGTTTTTGCCAGTATGAAGATTGCTATTTTTTGCAGGAAGTATATGGAGAAGTTTTTGATAAAAATCATACCTATGGAATAGGATATTTGATAGGCGAAGAAGAATATCTGAATAAAGGAATCGGAAAAATAATTGTAAAGAAACTGGAAGAAAAAATAATCGAAATAGGCGGAAAAGAATTATTTGCTGATCCTCTTTCTGAAAATATAGCATCTATAAAAACATTATTGAGCAATGGGTTTGTAAAAATAAAAGAAGGGGATTACAGGAAAAAATTATTATAGAAACTGAAAAAAGAAAAGCAAACCAAACTGAAATAGAAGGAGTTGAAATGGAAGAAGAGGCTGCGCACGAATTTGATTTTACCCTCATCAATGAATATTTTGCAGGGATGGAACGGCAGGGTCCGGGTTGTCCCGAAGAAACCATAAGGGCGTTAAGTTTTATCAGCAATCTGTCAAAGGAATCAAAAATAGCCGATTTAGGCTGCGGCTCGGGCAGTCAGACCATGGTTCTTGCGCAAAATACGGAAGGAACTATTGCTGCCCTCGACCTTTACCCGGGTTCGATTGATAGACTGAACGCAGCTGCCGGAAAACTCGGTTTGCATAACAGGGTAAAAGGTATTGTCGGTTCAATGGATAGTTTACCGTTCCGGAATGACGAACTTGATCTTATATGGTCCGAGGGCGCTATTGCCAATATCGGTTTTGAAAAAGGTCTGAATTACTGGAAGGGCTTTCTCAAAACAGGCGGTTATGTTGCCGTAACCTATGAGTCATGGTTTACCGATGAGCGTCCGACTGAAATTGAAAAGTGGTGGATTGATGCTGTTCCTGAAATTGGCACAATAGGACATAATATTTTGAAAATGCAAAAAGCAGGTTATATTCCTGTTGCCGCATTTACGCTGCCTGAAACCTGTTGGATAGATAATTATTTTATTCCGCAGAAAATGCACCAAGAGGAATTTTTGAAAGCACATGAAGGAGACAAAACTGCGGAAGCTCTTGTATCCTCTATGAGGTATGAAGAAGAGTTGTATTCAAAATATAAACAGTATTATGGATATGTGTTTTATATTGGAAAAAAATATAAATAGAATAATTGGTGTATGTCGCTTTTCCCGCAGCTTGCCGGCTTTTGTCTTTATTCGGGCAGGCAAGCTGTTGCGTACAGTGGCATCAGGCAAAATAAAAATATGAACCCTTAATAATGTCCCGCATCCATCCAGGCATTATGACGTATTGATATAATAAGAAAAATAATGTAATCTCAAAAAAGAGGTTGCGAACAGACAAAATGGAGCAGTAAAATCTTTCTAATAAATCCCTGTACTAATATTCCCCATAATTATTTTTAAGGGATACCATGACTTCCTCACAAAGTGTATTTATTGCAAATGTGAGAAGTATATATTTATTTGAAGATTCTACTTTACCAAGGAGCAAATATGTCTGTTAATAAGGAAAACAGCAAAAAACCTGCATTTTCGTTTTATACATCCGCCGATTTTGGCCGTATATATCAATTTCTGAGAAACAAAGAACAAAATGATTATCTTCCCTACGAAAGAGTCCGCTTTCAGTTTTGCCTCAGTCTGCATATTCCTTTTGTTGATAATGGATTAGAAGGAGGATTTGAGCGTACATGCGGCTTGTGGGAAGATCAGTCCGGTATTGTCTCATTGGTTTTAACGGAGGGAGCTACTCGCTGGGGAGAAGCATTTTTTCTCTTCCGCTCCGATGATGTCAAGACAGACGATTTAATCGGACGAATGTGCGATTTTGCTGAACATTTCGCCAGCAAAGTATCAGATGATCATAAGAGCAATAATTACAAACTGTGCGTTCCGAAAGATGATTTGATTTTATCCGCTTTTTTATCCAAACGCGGCTACAAAAAAACTGATGACCGTTCCCGCATAATGATTAAATCCTATCCAGCGGAGCCTGAAACACCTGTTTTACCGGATGGCTTTACAATCAGAGACGCCCGGACAGTCTCCCCATTTTATACAGCTTTGGCACACAACCATTCTTTCAGATATTATCAAGGTAATGATGGCTGTGAAAAAGGATTTGCCAAATTGCGCACAATGCCAGATTACCGGCCTGATCTTGACTTAATTCTGTTTGACTCAGAAGGACAACCCGCCGGGCTTGCAAATTTCTGGGTCAGCGAAAGATCCAAAACAGCAATCTTAGAACCTCTTGGAACAGTTTGGTGGTATAGGCGAATGGGATTAGGTAAGGCCTTGTTAATAGAAGGCATCAACCGGACACGTAAATACGGGTGTACTCAAATAATAGGCGGTGATCAGCCATTTTATTGGGATTTGGGGTTTGAACCAAAAGAAGAACATTCCTTTTGGTTTTGGTCATCAGTATAAATCGGTGAAGAATTAGTAAAGTAAAAAACCGCAAAAAACATACATACTGGCAAATTTATTTTTTGCCAGTATTTTAAAAATTAATTCTGCTTAAATAAACTCAACAAGAAAAAACAGATCAGTTGGCGTTATTAATGAATAGTGATATTATCAGTATAAATTAGTTTTAAACAGAATACCATTCGGGATTATTTTTTTAATCGGGGAGAAAAGATGAAAACAAAGTTTACAATGTATATTTTACTATTATTGATTACATCTTCAGTTTTTGCGCAGACAGAGAATTTACAGAAAAATATTGAACAGATTCTTTCCGGCAAAAAGGCAACTGTCGGGATTGCGATTTATGGAGAGGAAAGCAAGGATATTTTGAACATTAACGGAAATGCGCATTTCCCTATGCAGAGTGTTTTTAAATTTCACATAGCCTTAGCTGTATTGAACGAAGTTGATAAAGGCAATTTGAAATTAAATCAGAAAATATTTATTCCCAAAGAACAGCTTCTGCCTGATACATGGAGTCCTATCCGTGACAAATATCCAAACGGCAATTGTAAAGTGAAATTATCTGAGATAATAAAATATACAGTTGCGGACAGTGATAACAATGGCTGCGATATTTTATTAAGGCTGATTGGCGGCACAAAAACGGTGAATGATTATATTCATTCTATAGGAGTTTCCGATGTTGCGATTCAGGTTAACGAGGAAGAAATGCACCTTGACTGGGATGCCCAATTTAAAAATTGGACAACGCCTCTTGCCGCTATAGGTTTACTGGAAATTTTTTATTCGGGAAAATTACTAACAAAAGAAAGTTATAATTTTCTATGGACAATAATGGCGGAAACATCCACAGGCGGAAACCGGATTAAGGGACAGCTCCCAAAAGGAACTGTAGTCGCCCATAAAACGGGAACATCCGGCACGAGTAAAGACGGCGTAACAGCCGCGATCAATGATATTGGAATTGTGGTTTTACCAAATGGAAAACATTTTACGATAAGTGTTTTTGTTTCTGACTCGAAAGAAAATAATGCCGTAAACGAGAAAATAATATCGGATGTTTCAAAATTAGCCTGGGATTATTGTGTTCAGCGGGAAAAATAAAAACCGGAAAAGGAAATGGAATATTATTTAGGCGGTTATTATGTTATGGCATTGGTTCCGCAGGAATATGAAAACTATAAAAACAAATTGATTTGTTCATGCAGTCATTGCATTAATAAAAATCTTGTTAAATTATTTTCAGGGATTTTTTATTTGGATGAACAGGATAATAATTATGCCGTAAAATATGGTCGTAATAATAAAAATTCAAAGATGATTGAAAAATGGGTTGAGGATAATTATACAAACAGCATAAGATGGCCGGATGTATTTCTCAGAAAAGAATATGCGGAAGATTTTAATTTTTTTTTTGATTCATTTAGTGAAGTAAAAAGATTTTCTATTTACTTTGATGAAAACGAAACTAATCGGTTAATAAAATACTTCAAGCCAAAGAATAAAAGTGAAAATGAAATAGGTATTTATCAGATACTGGATAAAAAAATAAAAGAAAACAATGATGAACTATTACTCGGATACGATCTGATAGGCATGGAAATAAGCGGAGACTTTCACAGTTTTCATTGCCACAGTATTGAGGAAGAATTATCAAATAAGTTCGGGATCAGAATAAATGAATATGGGCTATTTGATGAATGTTCTGATTGGGATCCTGTTTTAAAAGCCTTAAACAATCAGGAAATAGGCTGTGAACCGGTGCCATGGTTTGTTGTAAAAGTAAAGACGTCCGCTACGGAATGATAAAAGTAACAGCAGACTATACAGTGAACCGCGCCTATAAAACATCAGTTTTTTCAAAACCGTTCTTTTCAAACAGCTCAATATTTTTTTTGCAATAGCAGGAGGTGTACTATGTCAAAAAATACTTTACAAAATATGCATATACGGAAACTCGGACCTGAAGATCTGGAACAGTATGATGGACTTTTGCGTTACGCTTTTCAGGTTACTGAAAAAACGCTTCTCGATTATGGCTGGGATAACAATGATATCCTGCAATCAAAGTTTCCGGTTCTGGAGAAAGCCCAGGTGCTGGGTTTTTTTGATGGAGATAAACTCGTTTCTCAATTTGCTGTTTATCCCTTAAAAATGAACATCCATGGGAATATCCTTGATATGGGATTTATAACCAGTGTCGCTACTTATCCTGAATATACAGGAATGGGATTTATGTCCCGTTTAATGAAGCGAAGCCTCGAAGAAATGAAAGAGCGGGGCCAGAGCATTTCCCTGCTTTATCCGTATTCAATTCCGCTTTACAGGCACAAAGGCTGGGAGATAATTTCCGATAAAATGACTTTTCATATTAAGGATACCCAACTGCCAAAAAATATCTCCGCGCCCGGTTATGTACGGAGGGTTGCAGAAGACAGTTCTGATTTTATGAAACTCTATCGGAATTTTGCCTTGAAAACACACGGAAGCATATTACGAAATGATCTGGCCTGGGAAGAATACTGGCGATGGGATACGGATGATACTGAAATTGCTGTATATTATACTGCAGACTCCCGTCCGACAGGTTATATGGTTTATATGCTCAAAGACGATATTATGCATATTAAGGAAATAGTGTACCTGGATGTCGAAGCATGGAAGGGCCTGTGGAAGTATATCGGCGCTCATGATTCCATGGTTGACACTGTAGAAGGCAACAATTATTCCGGTGAATCAATCGCTTTCTGGCTGGAAGACAGCGATATTAAGGAAACCATCCGTCCCTATATTATGGGGCGAATTATTGATGTTGAAAAATTTCTGGAGCAATATCATTTTATCACGGGAAATCTGAGTGAAACAATTTCATTTATTGTTAAAGATGATTTCCTGGAATGGAATAATCGTGTATTTACAGTCCGATTTGATTCCGGCGCTGTTTCAGTTACACGCAAGGAAGGTGCAGGGAAAACAGTGTCTCTTGGTATTGGAACTCTCACCACCTTGCTCCTTGGGTATAAGCGGCCGGAATATCTTTATACTATGGAACGGATCAAAACTGATAACGAAACAATAGCATTGCTGGAGCAGATTATCCCCAGAGAAAAACCCAATATTTCTGATTATTTTTAACTTTTTCCGGAAATAAAAAATTGAGTAAGTGAATAAAAAACATTATTCTCGGACAGTTTCTGTTTAGGTACTATACACTGTACTCTGCTGCTGGTTACGCCGAAATATGGGAATGGATATAACCGATAATTCCATTTATTCGTGCAAAATACATATAGAAGACAAAATCCGTTATTGTGACTTGGCGTTTTCGAAATATAACCTGTCTGCTGTATACAAAATAATTGGATGCAATGAGCATAAGGAACTTGAAAAGAAGCTGGAAGCATTTCATTATCAGCAAATTCACATTACATCAGTACAAACCTGTAATCAGCTGAAAATCCTGAAAAAGATTATGACGGAATTATTATAAAAGATCATTTTGATAATAATTGGATAGAAGCTGTTATTAAATAAAATAAATAAAATAAATAAAAAAGCATATATCCGCATTTAAAACAATAATAAAAAAAGCAGCGTAGAAAAAATGGTCATATACAAAAATTGCGGATCAGTTTTAAATTACTTGCAGGGAATATGATACGAAAAGCTCATTATAACGATATTCAGACTATCACGGAAATAAATGTAAATGCATGGAAAATATCTTACAAAGGGATTGTGGCTGATGAATTTCTGGAAAAAAGAAACGTAGAAAAACAAAAAGAAAAATTCATAAACAGTATGGGTAAGGAAGATATTTTTGTATATGAAAAACAGAATATCGTAAAAGGATTTGTTATTGGAAGTCTGAATAATGAAAAATATGACTGCGAAATATTGGCGTTATATGTAGCTGTTGAACAGCAGGGGAAAGGTATAGGAAAGGAATTGCTGGAGCATATGAAATTATTTTATAAAAAAAAGAATGCCGAACTATGATAATCTGGACAATAGAAGGATTGCCGAATAATGGTTTTTATCAAAAGAATGGCGGCATAATTAAAGAAAGAAAAGATTTTGATCTTGATGAAAAAATATATCCGGGAGTCGGTTATGTATTTCACATGCAATAAAAAAAACATCTGTGTAAGGCAAAATGAAAACTATAAAGGGACATTATGAGCAATAAATCACCAAAAATCCAAAGCTTTGAGACCAGACAGGCTTTTTATCTTTTTGCAGACATTCGAGGATTCACTAATTGGGCCGGTAAATATCAATTGGAAGTACGGGATCTTATTTCCTATATTTATGAATTGGCATATACTATTTTCGGATCTCCAAAACAGGAAGTTTTATTAAACAGGGTTGTTAAATTTCTTGGCGATGGTTTTTTTGCTGTAAAAGAGTATACTCCGAAAACCTTTGGGACCGCACTCGAAGACCTGATGGAAAAATGTATATTGTTTAACAAAACATTCAATGAGTACATAGAAAGCAGTCAATTCCATGAACCGAAAAAAATAAAATTCAGCTATGGTATTTCTTTCGGAAAAACGGAACGTTTTAATATTAAGGGTATGTCCTTTGATTACATAGGCGATAGAATCAATTTTACCGCAAGATTATGCAGTTATGGCAATAATGAACAAATTATTATAGATCATGATTTGATAGATAATATTGAAAGCTTTATAAAAAAAAGCAATCTGAAAAACAAACTGCATTTTGATCAAATTGAATTAAAAGGTTTTTCCGACAATAAGGATATAATAATATTTGAGTTAGGAAATGCAAAATAATTGAAAAGCGGATATTACGCTCCAGTAATTTTTTTTATAATGATGCCAATAACATTGCCTGTGCCGGGAAAATATATACAACACCGGAGAATAAAATGATCCATGCTTTCCGATCTCTGTTTTATAAACCAGCCATTTTATCCGTTATACTGGTTTTTTCCATATGCTTAACTGCGCAGGCCTCGGAAAAGGACTTATATGAAGATCTTGTTTTCAAGATACTGGTAACGGGGCCAAGTGATGAAATTTTTATCTGGTGGGGGCATGCCGCCTTAATTATAGAGAATACCTCGCTTGATTTTTCGCGGATATATGACTGGGGGATTTTTTCATACCGGAGCGATTCTTTTTTATATGACTGGGTTCGAAACAAGGTACGGTACAGATGCGCCGTGTCTTCTGCGCAGGCTGATATATATCTGTTTGCTGAAGATGACAGAGATGTTCTTCTCTATGTGCTTGATCTTGAACCAGAAAAAAAGAACTTATTCTGACTTATGCCGACACTATGGTACTCCCCGAGAACAGCTACTATACATATCATCCCTTCCGGGATAACTGCGCAACAAGCATACGGGATATTATTGATATGGGTACCGGCGGGCAGTTAAAGGCCCGCTTCGGTGATTCTGAAGGCCGGTTTTCATTGAGGGACCATTTGAGGAGGTTCACATGGTTCAGGCCTTTTTCCGACGGGTTCCTTTTTTTTCTGATGGGGAAGGAACTTGATAAACCTCTGACTGTTTGGGATGAAATGTTTTTGCCCGCAGAAATAGGACGGGTTATTTCGGATTTCTCATATACTGACAGTTTCGGAGCGGAACGCAGCTTGGTATCCGGGGTTGAACTTCTCAACGCCTCAAAAAACCGGCCCCCTGTTCTCAATAACCCGCGCAGCCAGTGGGTTATGATCGTTCCCGCTGGGGCGATCCTTGCGGTCTTTATGATTTTTATTTTACGGTTCAGAAAAAAGCACCCTTTTCCAGGCAGAGTTCTGTGGGGACTTTTACAGAGCCTTTTCGGTCTGTTTTTTGGCGGCGCCGGCTTGATCCTGTTCTTTGTTGCATTTTTCATGAATCATGATTATTTCCGGAGCAATTATAATTTGCTGTTTATAAACCCGCTCATTCTTGCCGCACTGCCGCTTGGCATTTGTGTTATCGCAGGCATGCGCCGCGCCGAAAAGGTTCTCGGTATATTATGGTCCTGCATTATTGTATCGGACCTGATCACCGCAGTTCTCGGGTTATTCCCTCCGCTTTATCAGCAGAATCAGTCTCTGCAATTGGTAATGCTTTTCATCGCTATTATTTTGAGCTGGGATTTTGAAAAAAACAGGCCTTTTCTTCAGAATTATTTTCAGCGGAAAAAATAATCCCGGCTATTTTTCCGGCAGTTCCATAAAAATATATTTACAGGCCCGCCCATTCTTTTCACCTCCCTTCTTTCCTTTCACACATAACTGCTTTTTTCCAATAAATACCTTAAAATACTGTCCTGTGTTATTTCTTTTATTTCCGTCGCCTTTACCGGGTCTGTTTACGCAAAAAAGATAGCATAAAATTTGCCTCCCCGCCCATCATGAATTATCTTGAATTTATCCGGATATGTTTCTGCAGGGAACAGTCCATTTCAAAACATTATATAAGGAAAACTTATGGGAACAAATGGAACAATGATTCAGTTTTTCGAGTGGTATTTAAAGCCCGGCCACCACTGGAACCAGCTCAGGGACAGATCAAAACAGCTTGCCCGGGACGGCTTCACCGGGGTCTGGATACCTCCCGCATATAAGGGGAGCTCAGGAAAATATGATGTCGGCTACGGCGTCTATGACCTGTTCGACCTGGGCGAATTCCGGCAAAAGGGTACCGTCAAAACAAAATACGGCACAAAAAAAGAGCTGCATGCCGCTATCAGGGAAGCCCACCGTCACGGCCTGCAGATATATGCTGATGTAGTACTCAACCATAAGATGGGTGCGGACAGTACGGAAACTGTAACAGTAAAGGAAGTAAACCCGGACAACAGGAATGAAGAAGAAGGCGGCGAAAAAAAAATAGTAGCCTGGACTCATTTTACTTTTCCCGGGAGACACCGCCGGTATTCGGCTTTTGAATGGCACTGGTATCATTTTACCGGTATAGACTGGGATGAAAAAAAAGACCAGTCGGGCATATATAAATTCAAGGGGAAACACTGGGGCAGTGATGTTGATGCGGAAAAAGGAAATTTCGATTACCTTATGGGAGCTGATATTGACCTTGAAAACGCTGATGTCCAGAAAGAACTGATACGCTGGGGTTTGTGGTTTATTGAAGAAACCGGAGTAGACGGATTCAGGTTTGACGCAGTTAAGCATATGCAGTTTACCTTTGTTCATGACTGGCTGAAAGAAGTCCGTAAAAAAAAGAAGGAAGAACTGTTTACTGTCGGTGAATACTGGAACGCTGACTATGCCGCTCTCAAAAACTATGTAGATACAACTGAAGGCGCGCTTTCGCTTTTTGATGTTCCGCTGCACTATAATTTTGTCAACGCTTCGCAGAGCAACGGAAGCTTTGATATGAGAAAAATATTTGACGGAACCCTGACCCAGGACAATCCGTATAATTCCGTTACCTTTGTTGATAATCATGACACACAGCCGGGCCAGGCCCTTCAGTCATGGGTACAGGAATGGTTTAAGCCGCTTGCATACGCCCTGATACTTCTAAGGGAAGGCGGATACCCCTGTGTATTTTACGGTGACTATTATGGAATTCCTCATGACAAGATAAAACCGATGAGGAAAAAAATAGCGCCCATGGTACATGCAAGAAAACATTTCGCCTACGGAAAGCAGAACGACTATTTTGATCATCCGAATACCATCGGCTGGACAAGGGAAGGCGATGATGAACATAAGGACTCGGGGCTTGCGGTAGTCATGACAGACGGCAGCGAGGGATCAAAGCGGATGTATGTGGGACAGAAATTTGCCGGAACAAAATTCTATGACTGCACCGGCAACCGGATGGATAGTATCACAATTGAAGCTGATGGAAACGCTACCTTCCCGGTAAACGGCGGTTCGGTTTCCGTATGGATTGCCGACAGGCGTGAAAAGAAAGGGAAATAGCGTATAGAAATACATGCTGTATCTGTTCCGGAAAACGGATACAGCATACACATTATTTCCTTCTCTTATGTGTATAGCATATATACACATAAAAACTGTATTTAAGCTAAATGACCTGCAAAATTCCATACACCTGGATATTGCAATTCAGGTGTATGGGGTTCCGGTATTAATATGCGGAAAGAATTTTTTCCAGTCTGTCTTTTCCTATAATCTTCATAAAGCTCGCGAGCCGGGGGCCCTGGTCTTTGCCAATCAGGGCCTGGTAGGTCGCGGTAAAAAGCTCTTTCGGCTCAATACCGCAGGCCGCAGCAATATCATATGTCACCTGCGAAACCGCCTTTTCATCAAGTTCATCAAGCCGGGGCAGAAGATCGTTTCTGATTTTCATAAGGGCGTTCAGAGCTGCGCCGGAAATACCGGCTTTTTCGCCTTCCGGCCGGAGTGAAAAACGGAAGTCATCGGGAGCGCATTCAGTAATCCAGTACCATGCGCAGGCGGCCCTTGTTTTGAGCCGCTCGATCTGCCCTGCCTGAACATCAGGCAGGCCGGAAATTACGGCTTCAATGTTTCCGTCGTTTATCTGGAGCAGATTGCACAGATGCCTGAAAGGAATCTGGTAGGAAATACACTCGGGCATTCCTGAAACCTGTGAGAGTTCATAAATTCTCTTTTCCTTTTCAAGAACCTCATCATTTTTTGCCCTTTCGGCGCCCCAGGCGATCCGTTCCGTTTTGTCATAATCTTCATATATCTTTATTACATCAAGATCAAAACTGATAACAAATTCGGTATTCGGCCGTGTTCCCGCAAAGAGATAGCGGGTAATTTCCGGCTGATATACTCTCAGAACATCCTGGAGTGCAATAACCTCTCCGGATGATGAGGATATTTTTCCTGCCGACCCCTTAATTCCGATAAAGTCATACCTGAAAGTAACAGGGGCTTCCCAGTTATAAATTTCTTTGGCAACAAGCCGGGCCGTATCAAAGGATCCGCCCTGGGAATGATGGTCTTTTCCCGCAGGCTCGAACATTACTTTTTCCCGTTCCCACCTCATCGGCCAGTCAATGCGCCAGCCCAGCTTGACTCCATTCGGTTTTCGCAAATCGACTGTTTCGCTGTATCCGCAGTCGCAGCTGTAGGAAAGGTTCCAGTCTCCGTCCCAGCTTTCTATCCTGGTGGTGTCTCTGTTGCAGTTCGCGCAAAATACGGAAACAGGCCAGTATTCTTCGCTGTCCGGTATTTTGTGCTGCTCATCGCGGTGTACATTCAGACATTCTTTTATTTTTTCCTTTTTATTCAGGGCTGTTTTAATACCTTCCGCGTACATCCCTGAACGGTAACGGTCAGCCTGATACAGAAATTCCGGGAAAATCCCGACAACAGGCAAAATGGATTCAACATCAACTTCATGGTGCCTCGCATAACTTTCATCCCTTCCGTAAGGGTCCGGTACCATGGTGATGGGAAACCGCAGATATTTTTCAAGAAGTTCGGGCTGGGGCATGTTTTTCGGGACTTTCCGGAACACATCATAATCGTCCCATGAATAGATAAAACGTACATTCTTACCGCGAGCCTTCAGCGCCCGCACTACCAGTTCAACGGAAATAATTTCCCGGAAATTTCCGATATGTACTACTCCCGAAGGAGTAATTCCTGAAGCGCAGGTGTAAAGATCAAGGTCACCCCGCTCACGGATTATTTTTTCGGCAGTCTGGTCTGCCCAGTGTGCAAGTTTCTGATTATTCATAATACCAGCAGTATAGCCAAAATATGTATTATAGTCCATTAATTTAAGTTTCTGACACAAGGAATTAACTAGTTCCTTGTGTCAGAACCACCTATAACCGGAAATAGTCGAATAATTTAAATTATTTGACTATAGTAACAAGGGAAGGACAGAGGCCTCATCCGCCGCCCTTCCGGGGCAGCGGAATGTCCGGGTGAATTATTCTGCGGGAGTAAAAGAATACCCTGTTTCGCTTTCAGTCTGCAGGGTCCCTATTGCCGGATATATAAGGTGCATTCCGCCAACCGGAATATTCCGCTCAGCAGCGTATGCGAATATTTTTTTTCTGGTCTCCGCCGCCGTTTTCGGATCAACATCGTAGGTAACCGATACATCAGGGACCGGAATCTGAATAACCATTGCATGGACCAGGTCCCCCAGATCAAAAGCTGTTCACCGTCCGAAGTCACCAGAAAAGCCGTATGTCCCGGCGTATGGCCGAAAGCCGCAATCGGTGTAATCCCGGGGAGTATTTCTTTTATTTTAGCACCCAGTTCGCCGGGAACAAAGGTTGAAACTTTTCTGCCATAGGGAGCCAGCGCCTGCTGCGCATTTCTGAAATTGCGCTGCTGGGCCTCGGGAAGGGCAGCTATCTTTTTTTCATCGGTCCAGTAATCCTTTTCCTGCCGGGACACATAGATTTTTGCCTTCGGGAAATTCATTTTCCCGTCCTTTTGCAGCCCGCCGATATGATCGCCGTGCATATGCGTAATTAACACAGTATCAATTGTGTCCGGACTGATTCCCAGTATTTTCAGATTGTCAAAAAGAGTGGTCCCGAACCCGGTATCTACCAGAATGGTCTGTTTGGGTGTTTTTATCAAAAAGGTATTTACTTCTGAGGGGTAAGTCCCGTCCGGTACATATTCTTTCAGCATTTCTTCATCGGCCCCGATTAACAATGAGCTGCTGCTCTGGGAACGGTTTTCCACCAGCATATGGACCTCATATTTTCCCACCTTATAGGAAAAAATATTCACCGGGTCATCCGAAAAAATCTGTCCTGTCAGGCACCCCAACAGAATAACACTGAATACAATTTTCTTCATTTTAATCCTCCTGAATTGCGGGCGGAATTTTTTCCGCTGCAGCTTTAAATATACCTTTCAAATTAATCCAAAAACAAGTATATAATTTTTTTGCTGAATAATTCTGCGGCAATTACTGTTTCGTGATATAATACATGGAAAACATATGGCAGCCCGAAAAAAACAGAAAAATAAAAGCCTGTCCCATTACGATATATTTATAACAATCGGTATTGTATTTCTTTTTGGATTTTTCTTTCTTTTTAATGTGTTTTCAGGTTTGGATCTGAAGGTGTACGATTTGATGCTCAGAATAAAACCTGATACCCCTCGGTGTCAGTCTGTTCTTCTGGTCAATATTGATGACCTTGCCCTTGAAATGATAGGTGTGTGGCCCTGGAGCAGAAGCATTATGGCCGATATCCTGATTCGTATGAAAGAACTTGGCGCGTCACAGATTGTTGTCGATATTGAATATCTTTCTCCGGCGCCGCCCGGAATCAATTACAGTTTCATAAATGAACTAACAGGGGAATTCGAGTCGCTCAAAACCGGCCTTTCACAGCAGATAGATACGCTTACCGGAGCAATCGGACAGGGGGAATTGTCTCCTGAATCGGCACCGGAATCCGGCAGGAAACTTGTCGCGCATATGTCTCCCCTGTTTGATGAACTTTCCAATGCAATTTTTTCCGGTATTTTCCAAAATACCGATGATTATTTCGGCAAGGCAATCAGATTTGCCGGAGATGTATATCTCACTATTAATGCGTCTCAGGTTAATAGAATATCCGATGAAGTTCTGGAAAACTTTGCTGTGGAGCGTTTTCTTCTCCACCCTGAAGAGGTGAATGATCCTTCAGGAACAATACAGGCTGATACACTCTCTTATTACAGAAAACAGCGTATAGCTCCCGGTATTGGTCCCGCAATCTATCCGGTCCTCGAGCACGCCCGGGGCGCGGGGTTTACCAATATTGTTGTTGATCCTGACGGAAGCCGCCGCCGTGTCGGACTATTATATGAATATAAAGGCAATTATGTATGCCAGCTTGTCCTTGCGCCATTACTGGATATCTTTGATACACGCTCTGTCGCGCGTACTCGTTCCAGTCTTGTCATCCGGAACGCGCTTGTCCCCGGAGAGAGTTTCCGCAGGAATATTACAATACCGCTGGATGAAAACGGTAATATGCTCATTAACTGGCTGCCTGTCACATATATCGAAAGTTTCCGCTACCAATCAATCTATTTTCTCAGTTCAATCGATTATATTGAGGAGGGTTTGATAAGATGTCTCCAGGCATTATCTGATATACGCATTTATGATGCGGACGGCAAAGCCCTTGCCTATTGCGATATGGCTGAATCTCTTCTCAACCATTATACTGAGCTTACGACATGGAAAGCCCGGCTTCTGGAAGGAGAAAGGACTGACTATGATGCGTATTTCAGCGAACGCTCTGTGTTTTTCGCTGAAACCGGCCGCCTCCTGGCGCCGGATTTTGAGAAAGAAGTAACTGACATTGTAGAAACGTATACCGGCGGGGCTGCTCTTTTGCAGGTTTTTGAATATGCAGCCGATACTTTCAGGCTTTTCCGGGAATGGTATGAAGCATATCAGATGGATTTTCAGGAATTACAGGATATCTATAACGGTTCATTCTGCCTTATTGGGAATAACGCGTCCGGAACTACCGACTTAGGGGTAATGCCTTTTTCAGAAGCCTATCCGGGGGTAGGAATCCATGCGAATGTGTTCAATACCATTATGCTGGAGCAATTCATAATTCCCGTGAACGGCCGGATTGCCTTTGCGACTGCGGTCATACTTGCCCTGCTCTGGACCCTGTTCAGCCGCAGGCGGTCAATGCTGGTCCAAAATGTTTCAGGCGGTACCGGAATTTTTCTGTTTCTCATAATACCTTTCCTGCTGTTTATGGTTTTCAGATTATATACTCCCTTTCTCGCTCCGGCAATAATGCTTTTTATAATCTTTCTTTTTCAGGCCGCTTTCCGTTTTGCTCTCTCGGAAAAAGACAAGAGGTTCCTCCGCCGTGCTTTTTCTACATACCTTTCCCCTGAACTGGTAAATGAAATCGTTGCAGACCCGGGCAAACTTTCTCTCGGCGGTGAGGAAAAACGGATCACCGCACTTTTTTCCGATATCAAAAGTTTTTCGACACTTTCAGAAAAAGTTACCCCAAAGCAGTTGGTTGCTATTCTGAACGAATATCTGACTCTTCTGACCGACCGTGTGATTGAAAATAAGGGAACGGTTGATAAATATATTGGGGATGCTATTGTAGCTTTTTTCGGCGCGCCCATAACTTCCGCTGATCATGCCTGGCTGGCCTGTATTTCGGCCGTCAGGATGAAACAGGTTGAAGCGGACCTCAACAGGACCCTTCTTCAAAGCGGCGGTTCGCCGATGCCGCTTCTCACCCGGATAGGTTTGAATACCGGAGATATGGTTGTGGGAAATATGGGTACAGAGATGAAAATGAATTATACCATGATGGGTAATGATGTCAATCTTGCTGCTCGTCTTGAAGGTGTCAATAAGGTATATGGCACATGGATCCTTGTTTCCGAATCCACATGGCGGGAGGCGGACAGTGGTGAACACAAGGGCACGCTTGTCAGCAGGAGACTGGATCGGGTGCGCGTAGTGGGTATAGAACAACCGGTACAGCTTTATAATATTCTGGGTATCCGGGATGAACTTTCCTCCCGGGATATCCGGATGGCGGACAGCTTTAACAAAGTAATGGACCTGTATTTAAAGGGAAAGTTTACGGAAGCGAAAACAGGTTTTACTGACATCCTTGAAAATTTTCCTGAAGATGCGGCCTCAAGAGTATTTGCCGAACGGTGCGGAGAATTTCTTCTGTCCGGTACGCCTGAAAACTGGGATGGCGTTATTAACCTGACCAATAAATAATCTCTTGTTTTTGGAATAACGCTATATCCCGGATTAATTATGTGTATTTCAGAACAGCAGACGCGGACAAACCAGTTTTTTTCTCTCGGCAAAGAAGGATATCATAAGGTGCGCCCCGAACCCTCGCAAAAACGGCAGTCACCGGAACCGGCGCAGTCGGCGCAATCCGGGTAAAAATCCTTCCCGTTATGGCGGACATAGTAATAGCCCACGCCGTCACATTGGGCGCATCTGCCGGACCCGTCACATTCGGAGCAGAAAAGCAGGGAACAGGCGCTGCAAAGCAGGGCAACGAGAATGCATATAAAAAGAAAAGCAAAGCGGTTTCGGGTGACCATCATAATCTCTAATACATAATACACCTGTTTTTTGAAAAATAAAAGCTGCAACGGATTTTATAGTAATAATTCTTTCCACGGATTAAGGTATGTCTTTTCAGTGAATTGTTCATAATATCCATTATCAGGAAACAGATATGGTGAGTTTTTTTAAAAACGAATTCAGGTATCTGGACAAGAAGCAGGCTGAGAAAGTGATGAGCGCCGCAATCGCTCCAATCCATTACCTGGCCTTTGGTACTGGTTTATGCCTGCAAAAAACTCCTGCGGCTTACGCCTCCGCAGAAAATTTCCGCCTATGGCAGGGTAGAAATTACGTTTAGTGTATCCGGTGTTCTTGAGGAATGGCTAAAACAGGGAAAGGTTACCCCGAAAAAACAGATATCAGCAACGCTGCAGCAAATATTGCTGAAATTCGGGCCCTGATAAAAACCAGGGAATTGACCTCTGGTATGTATCGATTTCCCTCGCTCTGTAAAATGATGGTTTCCGCAGATTCAGAACCTGGAATATGGATTCCGGCGGATACTGGACTCCGATGTCCTGTGTCCTCCGGCCGGCAAATACTTCTGATGAAAAAACACCTCCGGAATTATGCTTCCCGATTTGTATAAGCATTACCAGCGGCTATTCCGTGAAACACGATAGGCGGTGTAAAAGTATTTCAGTCTGGAATTTAAAAGACATATTGACATTAGTCCCAAATAAGACTATATTGGTCCTGTATAAGACTATTTTTATTATAGACTGTTTATACAAATCAAGGGAGAGAAGAAATGATACCGGAATTTAAAGCGCAAATCACGGCCATCAATTCGGCCACGAGCAGAATAAACGGGCTGTATGGTAAATGGGCCCAAAAACGGAAAGTCAATCATTATGCTATGGATATCCTGTATCTCCTTCTTACCGAGGGTCCCCTTACCCAGAAGAAGTTCCGCGAAGAATTCGAAATACCGAAGCAGTCTGTGAACAATGTAATCACATCATTAAAGAATGCCGGATACATCATTCTTGAAGCAAGCCCGGAAGACAGACGGGAGAAAATTATTCTTCTGACTAAAAAGGGCCTGCGGTATTCGGAAAAACTGCTCGCCCCGCTTTTTGAAATCGAGGAGGCGGTCATCCGGCGGATGGGTCCGCGGATGATGCGCCAGATGATTGAGGCAACGGCAGTATATGGAAATTTCCTGGAGCAGGAAATGGAAAAAAAGGCCGGCGCTCTTATCTGAATCCGTCCTGATTACCAAAAACTATGGAGAGTCAGTTTTTATGAATCGAACCCAAGTATTGGACAAAAATATCTCGTTTGGCATGCTGATTAGATTTTCACTGCCGACTATTGCTTCCATGATTTTTATGAGCATCTATTCATCTGTAGACGGTGTGTTTGTATCCCGGCTGGTTGGAACCAGTGCCCTGTCGGCAGTCAATCTTATTATGCCTCTCATTATGTTTTCCATGGCTATTGGTACTATGTTCGGTTCCGGCGGAAATGCCCTTGTGGCAAAACTGATCGGAGAGGGCCGGGAGCAGCGGGCGCGGCAGATTTTCTCCCTGCTCATCGCTGTGGCCTTTGGCGTGAGCCTGCTGCTGTCCGTTTTCGGCCTCATATTCATTAACCCGCTTTTGCGCTTTCTCGGCGCTGATGAATCCCTGTTTGTTTACTGCGCCGACTACGCCCGCCCTGTACTGATTCTCATGCCTTTTTCCGTCTTCGGAATGATATTTCAGATGTCATTCATTACTGTGGGGAAACCCCACCTTGGTCTCATTGTCTCTGTTCTGGGCGGAGTGACAAATATCATACTGGATTATGTTTTTATCGCCCTGTTTGGTATGGGTGTGCGTGGAGCCGCTATCGCGACCGGGATCGGATATTCCATTCCGGCTCTTATAGGACTCCTCTACTTTGCCGTAAACCGGAAGGACAGCCTGTATCTCGTAAAGCCGGTTCCTGATCTCCGGGCTGTCTGGAAAAGCTGTTCAAACGGCGCCTCTGAAATGGTGACCAGTCTTTCCGCCAGCGTTGTGGCTTTGCTTCTTAATAATATTCTGATGCGCATGGCCGGCTCAGACGGGGTAGCATCCATCACTATCATTATGTATGCCCAGGGAATACTATCGGCTGCCTACATGGGTTATTCCATTGGCATATCTCCCCTCATCAGTTACAACTATGGTAAGCAGGATAGTTTCCGTCTTAAAAAGATTTACAGTCTGAGTCTCAATACGATACTGGCAGCATCGGTCATTACCTTTGCGCTGAGTCTGCTGCTGGCTGACATCCTGGTCGGCATTTTTGTTCCCCGGGGAACGGCAGTCTATGACATGGCGGTCCGGGGTTACCGGATATTCGCCGTCGCTTTTCTGTTCATGGGCTTTAACGGATTTTCTTCCGCCCTTTTCACGGCGCTCAATAACGGAAAGGTTTCGGCAATCCTATCTTTTTTCCGGACCCTTATTTTCATTGTGGCGGCCGTTCTGACTCTGCCTCTTATTCTGGGTGTGACCGGTGTCTGGCTGGCCATACCCCTTGCCGAGGTACTGGGAGTTGTAATGACAATTTATTATTTCAGGAAAATGAAACCTGTGTACCAATATGCATGATAGCTGGCATGGCGGGGCAAAAGGTATGGGAAAAACTGTTGACAGTTTTAAACCTTATTAAGTATATTGATAATTATCTATGTATCTCGGAGATAAATTTATGGAAAAAGCCTTTGGCGAATACGCCCTGCTGTTTAAAGTTTTATCAGATGAAACAAGACTGAAAATATTCTCATTGCTTTCCAATGATGAACGCTGCGCCTGCAATATTCTGGAAGAAGTCAATATAAGCCAGCCGACCCTGTCCTATCACATGAAAATGCTTACTGACTGCGGGCTGGTTGAAGGCCGCAAAGACGGACAGTGGATGCGGTATACAATGAATGAAAGCCGGGTAAAGCAGCTGGAACAATTCCTTGGTGAATTAACTCCTCTTCCCGGTAAGAAGAAAACGGACAAGGGCAAGGCTTGTTGAGCTGCACAAAATATGTTCTTCCTCCGGATCATTTTTATCAATGCTGAAGCAGCTTTTCAATTTCCGCAGGTTTCAGCACCTTGCCGGATGAGACAAGCTTTTCGTCTATCACCAGTCCGGGGGTGGACATGATTCCGTATCCCGCCATTTCCTCAAAGCTGGTTACTTTAACAACATCAGCCTCCAGTCCAAGATTCTTTAAAGCCTTCTTTGCATTTTCTTCCAGTGTCACGCAGTTTCTGCATCCGGAACCTAAAATCTTTATAGTCATTTCTCTTTCTCCTTAATATAAAAGATAGGCAAAGGCGTTAAACAAATACCCGATAATAATAATTCCCGCAGTTACAATACCGATAAATGTCCACAGCAGTTTTGACTTCACCACCTTTTTCAGCATAATAATTGACGGGAGGGAAAGGGCCGTAACTCCCATCATAAAAGACAGTACCGTTCCCAATCCCGCTCCCTTGGCGACCAGAGCCTCGGCGATAGGCAGGATCCCGAAAATATCGGCATAGATAGGTATCCCGATAATACTGGCCAGGGGGACCGAATACCACTTATCATCCCCAAGAACAGCGGTTATTACGGACTCGGGAATCCAGTTATGTATAACCGCGCCTATACCTACGCCGATGAGAATATAAAGCCAGACTTTTTTGATGATGTCCAGGACCTGGTCTTTCGCAAATTCAAGCCGTTCTTTTACTGAAAGTTTTTCCTGCTGTATATCATGTATTTTATTGCCGTAAACAAAGGGCTCGACATATTTTTCCAGTTTAAGCCTGCTGATTATGGTTCCCCCCGCGACAGCAAGGATCAGGCCGACAGCCACATACGCGATGGCAATCTTCCAGTTAAAAATGCTGGCAAGAAGGATGATGGACGCTATATCGACTAGGGGAGAAGATATGAGAAAGGAGAAGGTCACTCCGATCGGAAGCCCCGCGCCGGTAAAGCCGATAAAAAGCGGGATTGATGAACAGGAACAGAACGGCGTAACAGTTCCCAGCAGGGCGGCGATAATATTGGCGGTAATTCCGTTAAACCGGCCCATGAGCTTTTTCGTGCGTTCGGGCGGAAAAAAACTCTGGATATAGGAGATGCCGAATATCAGTACCGACAGGAGGATGAATATCTTAATCACATCATATATAAAAAAATGAATGCTCCCGCCTAACTGGCTCTCTATGCTCAGTCCAAAGACATTCTCCACCAAAAGGCGGACGAGGTCATCCAGCCACTGCATCTTAAGCAGCTGGGAATTCATCCATTCAAATACAATCATTGTTTTTCCTTGTATATAGATATATATCTATATGATGAATATAATTTGTATATAGATAGTTGTCAATATATTTATGTATTAAATGATATATTTACAAGAAATGTTCTTTATAATCAGGGGATAAAAAAGGATTTTTGGTATAATTCATAGCAGGACTTAAGTATTTTTTATTCAAAAAAAATTCCGGCCAAAACAAAAAAAGCGCATCCCCGCTGCGAGGCGCGCTTTTTCTTTTAACGAAGTTTATTTAAATAATTCTATTGTCATTTTAGACATACGCTGTCCGTATATTCTGAACGCTTCCAGGTTTTCTTCCAGATGATTGGCCCAACCAACCGGTCCCAAATGGACAACCGGCTTTCCGAGAACTCCGCCGCCGGAATAGGTAAGCATTCCGAATACCATCATGTGATCCAGTATTGTCCGTAGCCCCAGTTCCCCGCCGCCATGTATATAGTCCGCTGTTGCGAAAGCTCCGCCGATCTTTCCCATCGGTCCGTATTTCATAAAGGCGTTTTCAAGCCAGTTCTTAATTTCACTGCTTATATCAGCCATATAAATAGGAGAGCCCACAACTATGCATTTGCTTTCCTTAATCCAGTTTTCATCTATATCGTCTATGCCCATTGCTTTCGCTTCGGCCCCGTCCGCAGTCAGCATCCCTGATACGATTTCCTCAGCCATTTTTTTTGTGTTGCCGGTTTTTGAATAATATACGGCAGTCATTTTCATGGCACGTCCCTCCAAAATAAATATATTACCCGGCTTTCCGCCGGTACAATTCCGTTCAGGCAGTTTCAGAAACTTGCACAGCTTGCGGATAATTAATTACGCGCCGGTATTTATTCAGTAGTTTTTGTGTCTTGTGTTAACGCGTTTTCAATTGCTTCCAGAATAGTTCTGCTGCTCAGTGTTGCTGAAGAAATAACGTCAACATCCAGTGATTGTTCCCTGATAACATCTGCGGTGATTGCCTCGGCTTTTTTTCCTTTTCCGTTAACGTGTTTAAGTATTTCTATATCCGTTACTTCCCCGTCCTTTACATCCACAGACACTGTCGCCCGTACTACAAATTTTTTTGCCGACCCTGTATAATTACCGTCCGGTATTTGGGAAAAATCAACGGACTCAATACCTTGCTGTCCGTCATTGGCCGGCTGCGCGTCATTATTGCTGGCGCAGGATACAAAGCTAATGATCAATAAGAATGCAAGAATCACGCCGTTTTTTTTGTTTTCATTTCTGCTTCCTCCGTAATATAGATATTCAATTTCAATATTCAGGAACCCGTTTTAAACTTATTTCCGCTTTCCCGCTCCGGTTTGTTCTTTCAATGAGGAATCAAACTGTTTTCTGATGGATTGCAGCGAAGTGACAAAAAACTTCTGGCCGAGTATACGGCGGTACAGCAATGCGCCTTTTATGCCCAGAAAAGCTGTCACAACAAAGTCCTCATTCCTGAGCCGGGGTGCGTATTCCCGTACCAGCGAACGGAACAATTCAAGCTGGAGCTCACTGAGTTCCCTTATTTTTTCCTGCAAACGGGCCGGAAGATTTTCGTAATCAGCCTGCAGACTGGATATGGGACAATTGTCGCCCGGACCTATTGTGCTGATAATATTTTCAATAAAATTCCACGGATGTTCCCGCCGTGTACGTATCCCGTTAAGGCTCTGTTCATACCGGTCCTGCATTGCTTTTTTGATCCGCTCGCATAAAGCCATACCCAGGTCAGCTTTGCTCTCAAAATGGTAATGTATGGCCGCTTTGGTTACTCCAAGCTTCCTTGAAATATCATCATAACTAAAAGAGGAAAAACTTCGCCGCTGAATCATTGATAAAGACAGCTTCAAAGTTTTTTCTTTTGTATCGGTTGGCATGTTTATCACATCCTTATAATACCGCCGGTTATTTACTTACTGGTAGGTAAGTAACGTAATATTTTCAATGATGTCAATAGCAATAGAAAAAAATTGATAAAAGAAAGAGAAATTTTTAATGACTCCCGGAATGGTATTTTCATTGATAAATACCCGAATAGCCCTGGACAAAAATGCGAAGGAATGTACGTCCGGTAATAAGTAATCAGCGATACTATTGTTTCAGATCATCCAGAAGGTTTTTCAGATTGTATTTGCCCAGTTCGTTTTCCATGGCATTCTGGGCTTTGAAAAAATAGGGGTTAAGGATACGCTCGATGTTGCCGCCGACAGGACAGTTTGGTTCTGTATTCTGATGAATTTTGAATAACCGGCCATCCTTAACCGGATCAATGGCAAGATAAATGTCCTTAAGTGATATATCTTTTGGTTTCCGGGTCAGGGTAATGCCTCCGGTCCCCGCTGCTACTTCAATGATACCTGCTTCTTTAAGCATCCCCATGATATTCCGTATAATAACCGGATTTGTATTGGCGCTGGAAGCGATAAAATCACTGGTTACTTTGTGGGTTTCTTTGAAGACCTCGGCGCTGAGAAGAATGTGAATGGCTATGGAAAATTTTGTCCCTATCTGCATAATAATTTCCTTTAAAGAAATTATACCACTATTTATGGTTGAGTGTAAGACGCCAGGAAAATTAAAAAGCGGCCTTTGGAAAAATCTTTTCTGCGAGGCCGCTTGCTGTTGCTAAAATATACCGGTTTCCGGAAACATTCCGAAAACCGGGGTATGAAATCTGCGGCGCTTCAATTTCCGTAAAACAGGGGGAGGAAGATATCCAGAAGATAGTCTCCGCCCCAGTCAGGATATTGGGCTGTAATGGCTGCCTTGGCTTCCGCGGGAGTTTTATAGGCCGCCACGGCATTCTTTACGAAGTTATTATATTCTTCGACCTGGGAAATGAATTTCCCGGCTGCCATGGGTGTGCCATGCCCCCGATAAACCAGGTATAGCCTTCTTTTTCAAGGCCTTTCAGAATGTCCAGGCGGGTATCCAGAGGGGGCAGGGGAACATGGAATTCCGCATACCCCAGGTGGTGAACCATGGCGATTTTCTGGGCGGGAAGTTTGATAACCCAGGAACCCAGGTCCCGGTAAGTGACAAACTCGTATGTTACGCCATCCACGGTAAGGTTACCGTCAGCCAGACCGATTACAGGGAGCGCCGCGCCCTGGGGATTCTGTTTGATTGCCGCCGCGTCCACACTGTAAAGATCGGTATTGGGAAACAGCTCGTCAATTCCTAACCAGTGGTGGTCATCACTGTGGCTTATGAAAACCCGGTCAATGGGTTTGTTCAGGGAAGTCACAAAAGCCTTAAAGCCGGTGTTGGCATCAGATCCGCCGAAACTATCGAAAATAACGAGTTTGGTGTTTTCCACCACTACCGCGTTGGCTCCGCCGGCGGAATAGGTGTGGACTTTTACATTCCCGGTTTGCCGGGTACTGACGTTTTTGTCTGCGACACCATTTTTTCCGGCGCCGGCGCAGGAAGCCAGAAGGACCGCGCAGTATACTGCGCCAAGAAACAGAAAAGTTTTGATTTTCATCGTAATCTCCTTGGGATTTCCGGCCGATGGTCTCCGGAAATCATGTATGTATTTGTGCTGCCGCCGACGGCGGCTTTATTGCGCCTTGATGTAATAATTATTATTACATCAAGGCTTAAAAAAATATCACCTTTTCCCATATACTGAAGGTTCTTCGCAGACCAGTGTATCAAGGAGATGCAGTAAATCATCCTTGATAATCTTTGTGCGTTCACTTGCCTGAGGGATACTCAATCCGGCATCGTCCCGGTTTATCCGTATGAGCCGGGCATTTTTCCATTTGGCCGCGATCTGCTCAAAGGGATACCGGATAATTCCGGGAGTATTGAATCCCGCTCCCAGTTCCAGGAGAAGCAGAGAATCCTGTTTTGCTCCATTGATGAAATCAAGAAAGGCTGTATGCTTTTCCATCCATGGAGTTTCCACAAAGTTGTCTCCCTTCCGGATATTCGGTTCCAGAAGGCTGCCGCAGTGCGGACAGCGGGGAACATCTTCCGTACGGATGGAAAATGAATCTTTTTCCATGTTTGCCAGCATTTCCCTGACCATAAGTTCGTTTCCATATAATTCAGTACTGCAGGGTCTGGAGCATTGAAAGAAAGCGTAATCCCCCTGGGGCGTCCATATCCGCTCTTTGTCAAATCCGGCTTTATAAAACTGACTGTCCACATTGGTGGTGAGGACAAAGTAGTTTTTTTCCTTTATCAGGCTAAGCAAATCCAGATAAGGCTTTCCCGCCGGAAACTCAAAACGGACCTTGTTTATATGCCGGGCCCAAAAGGCAAAATTTTCTTCAGGAGTGGAAAAAGGGTAGAACGTCGCTTCGTAGATATACCGGATGCCGTATTTTTCGTGATACCCCGGGAACCAGGCCCTGAATGTGGAAAAATCCATATACAGCAGCCCTGCCGCCGCCGAGAGTCCGGACCCCGCGCCAATGATGATTCTGTCAGCTGTTTGTATGGCTTCCTGTACCTCGTCTGTTTCCAGTGTTGAAATAACGCTGCCGGTCGTTTTCATTTTCTTCCTCCGATACTCTGATGTTTTACGCGTTTCTCACAGCCTGAATGTCCTGGCAGGATTTCCGCTGAAGTCCGCTATAGTTGCTTCCGCCTCATCAAGATAGAAAATCTCAAAATCGGGATTATCCGGCGTTTTATAGATGGATTTTACCAGGGGACTTGCGTCCTGGATTTTTCCTTTAAGTGCCATGTCCCGGGAAAAAACAACCTTCCCTTTCAGACGGAGCCAGGAAAAGTCAGGACTGGAACAGCAGACTTCAACATAGGGCTGTTTTTTGATTTCTTCGAAAACCGGTTTTTTGTTGGATGTGCAGAAATAATACTTTCCATCCTCCTCCAGCATAAACTGGAAAGGCCGGACCTTGGGCTTTCCGTCCAGTCCAACAGTGGCGAAAAACTGGACATCGTTCTTTGAAAGAAACTCTTTTACTTCATTCATACGAAATCTCCTCATTGATTAGTTGTAATATTATTTATTACAACTATAATTTATACCACGTTTGTTGTAATGTCAAGTGTTACAACAGAAAAAATAAAAAAAATTACGCTTTCAGATACGTTTTATACAGATCATAATCTGAATTGGTGAATACATTGAAAATAACCTTTTCAAAAGTATAGGGATTCTGTTCCAGCCAGGCGGAAACGGTTTCCACGGCTATGGGTACTGCTTCTTTTGCGGGGAAACCGTAAACCCCGGTGGATATGCAGCAAAAAGCGATGGTTTTTATTCGTCCTGAGTCAGCTGCCAGGTCAAGGCAGGCGCGGTAACAGGAAGCAAGTAAAACCCTGTGGAATTGTTCAAGTTCCGTATTTACTATGGGACCAACGGTATGTATCACAAAACGGGAGGGCAGGTTATATGCCCGGGTTATTTTTGCCTGGCCCGGAGGTTCATCGCAGTCCTGAAGTTTCATGATTATGTCGCAGTCGGCTCTCAGCTGTGGTCCGGCTGCGGAATGGATGGCATTATCGATACAAGAATGGAGGGGCTGGAAACAGCCCAGAAGTTTTCCATTGGCCGCGTTGACTATGGCGTCGGTATCCAGTCTGCAAATGTCTCCCTGCCAGAGGGCAATTGTATCAGCGGACTTTCGTCCGCTTCCCGGACTGTCCCGGATTACGGGGATTTTATCAGTTTCCGCGATACCCGCTTCAAGCCGTTCCGTCCAGAGAAAGCGGTCAAGCAGCGCCAATATTTCAGCAGGTACCGGGCGGGGGTCCCGGATATTCAGCAAAGCCCGGAGGAGCCGCCGTTGATCCCCATAATTATCGGGAACCGGAACATATAATTGGGCGTCTTCAGTAAAATACCTGAAGATTTGAGAGAAAACAGATTTTTCTTCTGATACCGGTATGGGCGCCGGGCGTTCTTTTACAGCATATAAATGTGTTTCTCTTGCATAGGGCATTGCCTTTGAGTTCATAAGCGGCTCCATAAATACTGTATATTTTAGTTGTAACACAAAACATTACAACTAAAATATACAGTATCCATGAATCATTGTCAAGAATTTCCGCCTGCAAATTTTAAACGCTCCGGAATATAGTCAATTCTCTTACTGTTCAGGTGTACAATCTTCAGCCCCGGTAAGCTTCGGTGTTTTCTTCATATTGTTCAGCCAGGGATAAAATTCTGCCAATCAGTTCAGGTGAACAGACCTGACTGGTGTCTCTGATATGCTGCAAAAGCGGTATAATGTGGCCGCCTACTTCCGCGAGCGGCATAATTAATCCGCTGGCCGCAGCTATATTATAGACTGTAAGAAAATGGGATTCTGTCTGCTGAAAATCGCTTGTCTGAAACCAGTATAAGGCATGAAAAATATCCATATAATACTGCCGCATGGTATAGGGCTGATCATAGCTGTGTTCAGCATATTCTATAAAAGGCGTCTCCAGGACGGTTATTTGATCAAAACCCATCCGGATGGCTTCCTGGCGGTCATCCAGAACAGGGTATGTCTTTCCCTGAAAATCATTGCAAAAACGAGGACTGTCCCCGCTCCAGCCTGTAGTCAGGTTCGCCCAGGTACGGATGGACTGGTATGATTTCCGGCATTCGGGATAGGCTTCGGATAACCGGATCATGTTCAGCATGTTCTGTTCCGCTTTTTCCGTGTTTCCCGTGGCTAAATGACAGCGGAACAGCACGCATTGCAGCAGGATCTCATCCGTGTGGTTTCCGCTGTCCATGATTTGCTGTTCCTCCGCCAGGTTAATCGCCTCGGTGAAGCGGCCGGTGAAATAGAAAATTTCACTCTGGATCTGGCGGACCATATTTCCGCCCGGCTTACCGAACCAGTGCTCCATCTTATCTTTGGCTTCCGGGAGTCTCTGCAAAAAACGCTGTAAGGCATCCGGTTTTTTGCTAAAAACAATAAACCGGTTGGGGCTGTCAGACAGCCATTGACTGTTAAGACAGGGAAACCGGGATTTCGCGTGTATTCTGCCGGCAGTTTCCAGATCTTCCAGGAATGTTTCGTCGGCCGCAAAGAGTTTTATTTGCGCCCGCATTAAATAGGCGTCCGGGAACTCATTATCCGGGCCCCCGGATACCGCTTTTGCCCATAGCTCATTGAAAGCCTTAAACCGGCGTTCCGCCGCATAATGATATAAAACTTCCAGGTCTTTACTTTTATCCATTGCTATTACTCCGCTGTCCGGTACTATTCAGGCCCGGGAACTTCAATATATCCATTCAGAATCGCGATAGAAACCGCCTCGGCCCGGTTTGCCGCGTTTAACTTACTGTAAATGGTCTTGATAAATGATTTTATTGTATTAATGGAAATCCTGTGTTTTATGGCTATTTCTTCCCGGGTTAATCCCCGGGAGAGTTCCTGGAGAATTTCTACCTCCCTCAGTGTCAGGGGATTCTCCTTTACGGTTTTGGGATTTCCCTGTTTCTTATAAGAACTCCGGACAGCAGCGGCCCTTCTGGTAAAGCCTGCGGCCTGCCTGGCTATAAGATCCAGCCATTGAGGATCAAAGGCATGCTCCTGCTGCCGCCTGGCCAGGTCAATGAGCGCTTCCATATGCTTCTCTCCCTCAATGAACAGGGTGACAAGCCCGTTGTTATATGACATATCATACGCGGTCCACAGGGCCGCCATGGCGGAATCGGGATTTCCCAGATGAAAATGGCTGATGGCAAGCATGATAAACAGGCATATCCTGTCCGGCCAGATCCCTCTTGTCAGAAACAGCCCTTTCGGATATTCCAGCAGCCCTGCCAGCTTGGCATATTCCCCTGTATTGATCAGGTAATTGGCGTACACAAGCTGCACTCTGCCGTAAGAGAGAAGCGACTGTTCCGAGTCGTTGATAGCCAGAATAGTTCCGGGAACTTTGCTGAAGTCCCGCAGTTTGATATAGTACCAGGCCAGGGCCGTATCGCGGATTTCCCTGAGTACGGTAAACGCATATCTTTCGGCATAGTCTGCCACACTCCGGATATGTTTTGACATTTCCTCAAGATTTCCCCGCATAAAACCGGTCCGGGCCAGTATACAGAAACCATTGCATACCAGATCGTGCTGGGCATTTGCCTCAGCCTTATATATTCCCCGGTAGGCATACTGTTCCGCACGGTCAAGTTCATAGGCCAAATAAGCGCCCTCCGCGGAATAAAGATAGTCCAGGCCGCTCATGCCTCCGGCCAGGGCCCGGTTTGCCCATGAGACCCCGTAATGAACGGCCTTTTCCATCCGTTCCCTGGCCCCGGGCAGATTATCAGGCAGAGAAAAGCTGTTGTGGTTCCCTGTTAGCAGCGTATTTTTGGTTTTGTATTTCGAGTCTTCACGGAGATAAACAGCGGCCTTTTTATAATAGTCGCCGAAATTTTCCTCGTTCCTCATCATGTGTATCGCCCCCAGCGACGCGTACACATCTCCCAAAAGTTTGAGGGCAGCCGCCGAGCCATCGGAAAGAAGCCTTTGTTCCAGATCAAGCAGAAGCACCTCGGATTTTTCTATCTCTATGGTATTCAGATAGACCAGGGCCCGCAGGTAATCTGCCATCGGATACTCTTCCGCTTCTTCAGGAGTCAGCAGGTCGAGGTGCTCTAAAAAATATGCTGCGTTTGCCACTGTGATGCCATAGTGGAATTTGGGAGAGTCGCAGATTACTGCGAGCATACTGATATGGTCTTTGCATTTCCGGTAACAGACAATAGCTTCTATGGTATCGCCCGCTGTTTTATACTGTTCTGCGGCTTTTCTCCATATCTCCAGTTCTTCTTCCGCGGACAGAAGGCGTTTTTTTTCCTGCAGAAAAAGACGGTACAAATGGTGGAAGAAAAAGCGGTCCGTTCCGGGTTCATTTTTAATAAACACATGATTGTTAAATACGTCCAGGTCTGCCGGATCTTTTCCATGCAGGGTAAAAACAAGCTCTTTGGTAAAATAATGGAACAGGGAAAGGCCCGCAAGGAGCTTTTGCTGTTCCGCCGGATATCCGGAAAAAAATTGTTCGTCGAACAGATGGAAAATTCCGTTCTCGGCGATCCCTCCGGGGCCTACCATCAGTTCAGGTATTCTGTTATGCTGCAAGGCCATGAGGTGCAAGGCGAGGGGCCAGCCTTCAGTATAGTCCCGGACACGGCTCACTTCTTCCGGTTCCAGCGACATGCCATACATGCCGTACAGACCGGAAATTTCCTCATCGGTAAACCTCAGATCATCCCCTGATATAAGAAAGCGCCGATCGGTTTTATTGAAAAGGGCTTCTGTGCCGGAGGTTGCATTTGACAGCAGAACCAGTCTGAAGTTTTCCTTATCCAGTTTTGCCAGCATTCTGAAGAAATTCCGGGTGCTTTCATCAGTGATTTCACCGAAATCATCGAATACCCATATAACCTGTTTTCCTCTTTCAAGTTCCTTTATGAGGGCGTGCATAAAGGGGATAAATTTGACCGGAGTTTCCGGAAATTCAAGGGTCGCCAGGTTTTTCGAAAGCCTGGGGAACTCCCGTTCCAGACTATGACAGAAATGCTCCCGGAAATTGGGGTAAGGGTTGTCCAGACTGCCCATGCGGACCCAGAGGCTCCTGGCATCGGATTGACTCAGATAATCAGCCATAGCCTGGGTTTTGCCGAATCCGGGTCCGGCCAGCAGCACGAGAAACGGATACTCCAGGCCCTTTTCTATCAGAGCCTGAAGCCTCGGACGGCGAAGCATTCCCTGGTGCAAAGGCAGATTGCTTTGGCCCGGCATAGCGATTACCCCTTTTGGGAACAGTCTAGCACGTTCTTCCGCCTGCCGCAATTTATTTTTTTGTTTCCGGCCAATATCCGAAAAGATTTTTATCTGTGACCTGTTTCGGAGGTTATTCCATGTCCGCGAGGGCAGGGCCGCTGCCGGGTGTATGCCTGATGGTTTCATTTTACGGATAAGGCTCCGCCTCTGCGCCTGCCTTGCCAGGGAAAAGCCTGATGGATGCCCGGATGGCTTTCCGGTCAAAAGGATCAAAGGACAGCATGGCGAAAAGACCTCCCAGTATCAGGACTATGACAGGCAGTATGACAAAGCCAATCGATATGCCCGTAAGGGTCCTGCCTGTCTGGACCGCGTTTGGTACATAACCCGTAATAAAAAGAATAAAAGCAAACAGGCCGCTCGCGAAAGAACTCCCGAGCCGGGACGCCAGGCCAAGAAAAGAGTTGACTACGCCGCCGAAGGGTTTTCCGTGTTTTACCGCGAGCCGGTCGGAAAGCTCCGCCATACGGGAAAAAACCAGGTTCGCCGGAAAAGCGCTGGCCATTCCGAAAAGACAGTTAGCCCCTATAAGGAGCGCCGCAGAACTGCCGGACAGGCCGATAAGCAGCATTGCCAGGGCGGACACGGCATTGCCAAAAAACAGCAGGGTACAGAGCCGGAAGCGTTTTGCGAGATAAAAAACCGCCGGCTGCATCAAAAGCGAGGCCAAAATAGGACTTACCAGGAACAAGGGGATCATATCCTGCCGCTCTATGGTATATTTCAGGTAATAAATTCCAGCCTGCATCTTAAACGCCGAGGCCGCGTCCATGCAAAGGTGCATACAGAGCAGGAATACAATTCTTTTTTCCTTCAGGGCTGTAAGAATAGCTTTGAGGCCGGAAAAATCCCGGTCCTGATCACCTGCGTCAGGCGCGGCGTATTTTCCCTCTCTGAGGCTGAAACCCCCGATTATTACCGCCAGGAGTACGGTAAGAGCGAATAGCAGGGCCATCCGGAAATATCCCCGCAGTTCAGACCCCTGTCCCAGAACCCGGACCAGTTTCAGCGAGAAAAAAACCGCAATCAGGGTTGCAATAATACATCCGAATACTTTCCATGTATTGCAGGCAGTCCGGCTTCCATGATTCCCGAAGGACGCCAGCATGGGCAGACTTGCTATTTCAACAAAACTGAACGACAGTGTGAACGCCAGATAAATCAGCAGACACCATATTATCCGCACTGTCCCTGTGAGAGGGACAGCCGCAAACATCAGCACAAAGGTAATGCACATGGGGATTGCCCAGTAGAGGATATAGCCGCGGTACTTGCCGAATTTAGTGGAACGTCTGTCCATGTAGTGGCCCAGAAAAGGGTCAACAAGACCGTCAAACAGACGTACCGCAAACAGAATTCCGCTCACCGCCATTACCGGTAACACCAGGACATCAGTATAGTAGTACATCATGAGCGTGCTGACAGTCATGGCCAAGAGGCTGAAGCCGAAGTTAATGGAAGAATAAGCCAAACGGTTCTTCCAACCAATATGTAACGCCTCGGGCATAACATATTCCTCCTGAACCAGGTATTTATTGACATTATAGGAGGGTTATTACGGGATTAAACCACCCGAACGGGTAAAAATGGGGAAAAAAGCAATACTCCCGGCCGGATAATCATAAATATAGAAGGATATTTCCACGATTTTTCTGCCTGATCAGGAAACAGCCGCAAAAACCCTGCGGCGCCGTGTATGGCGCTGCAAAACGCGGTAAAAACAGATTTTATAGTGGGGATAAAACTTTACACAATACTATGTGTAAGATTCCATTTTTTTACACATAGTATTGTGTAAAAAATAATTGACCATATCCGGAAGGTGCGAACCGGTATCCGGCCGGATAAAACGAAAGTCTAATATGGGGCGTGCGCCTTTACCGCATATCAGACTTTGTTTTTTTTACATGATGAACTTGGGTTTTACCTAATTATTGTTTTTTTTAATTTCAACCATTCGTTTTTTACTTGCATGCTTTTTCTTTATTTCAATAGTCAGAAGTCCGTTTTTAAAATTTGCGGAAACAGAATCAGGGTCCGCGTTTTCGGGTAATGTGAAAAACCGGTTGAATGATTCGCTTGTCCGTTCCCTGCGGATATATTTTTTTTCCTTCTTTTCATCTGTTTCTTCTTTTGTTGATGAAATGCCCAGGGTGTTTCCATCCACAAAAACCTCTACATTTTTTTCATCATAACCGGTCAGTTCCGCTTCAAGGATATAGCTGTTTTCTGTTTCCGTTATGTCCACCGCCGGAAGCGATCCGTGCCGCATATAATCCGCCAGAGAAGGGTCATCGAAAAAGGCCCCGACTAAACTGTCAAAATCATCAATCGCTTTGTCAATAGATTTTGGCTTGTAAACCGCTACTGATTTCATACAATACCTCCATATTGTTTATTTTTTGTTCCGCCGGAACTTCTTCTCCGGCAGGATTTATTTTTAAATTAATTCCTCCGGTTTTGCGGTCCATCACCCGAATGGGTAAAATACATCATAAATTGATACTTTTGCGCCGAAGCTTCTTTCCTTTCCCGGATGGATTCAGCTCAAGTTTCCGCTATAGCCTGCCGATAATGTAGGGCATATATTTTACTTTGTAAAATGGTGCCTTTTTGCTTTTTCATCAGTATTATTGTACTATCACTATTTGTATATTGGGATAGGTCCCTCTTGAACTCCAGAATGATAGCAGAACCCAAGGGTTGCATATTCCTATTTGAAAATACAGTAAATATATTGAAATATCTTTAGACCGGCTGTTTCGCGGGGGCGAATATGTCAAAAGAACGGAAAGTATACAAAAAAAGCAGAATTCTTTCCTTTTGTCTCAGCATACCATTGCTGATAATTGTTCTCAGTACCTGTGAAATAGGTCTCGGCGATTCCGTTGACACCAAGCCGCCGACACTGTCCGTTGATTATCCTCCCTCATCCGCCGTAATACGGGGTACCTTTGTAATTGCCGGAAACGCGTCGGATGAAACCAGGGTAGACAGTATTAAGGTCAATCTGTATGAGGGCACCGAGGCCAAGACCAGCGCTCTTATTGATTCATGGAATACTACCGCGGACAGGACCAGCGGATCCTGGCGGGTCACTATCCCGAATGAGAGAGTATATAATGAAATAACGGGCGGTTTTACCGCGCCCATAGCTGACGGATCATATCTTGTTACTGTTACCGCTATAGATACGGCGGAACGGAAAACTACCGCAAAAATTTCCTATTTTATAGATAATACGCCTCCTATACTGAAAATCGCGCAGCCGTCCACAACCGGGACAACCAGTGTGACCGGCTCCCGTTTTGGAACAGCCATAACCTTTAAGGGCGACCTCTGGGACGCGGGATACGGCGGAAAAATATGTGAACGTATTGAATTCAGCTTTTATGATCCCGCGACGGGAACGTTTCTCGGAAGCGATTCCCAGTCAAACCCCGGAAGCGTCATAAATTATACTATCCGGGATGAGGTTTTCCAGCTGCTTATAGCAGGAATGTCCTCAAATCCGCTGACAGAGGACGAAAAAATCCGGACACTGTCCTATACCATTACCGCCTATGACCATGCCAGAATATATATGGACCCGGCTGATAAAACCGGCCAGGGGAACGGCAATGCGAATGAATATATATTCCTGTCATCGGATATTAACAGCCTTCTGTATAATACGAGCCTGAATCCCAACCTTGAAGAATTGTGCAACTGGCACAATGATCCTGATTGTATTCCCTCCGAAGTCGCCAAAGCTGATTTTATAAATACGCGTATTCCCTCGACAGTCAGTGAATCGTTTGACAGCGCCGAGTACGGAAATTTCTCGGTAAGTCCCTATGATAAATCACCCGTTATCGATATCGCGGGCCTTACTCCGGGGCATGATGATTATACCGTTAATGTTATTGCCTCCCAGTCCATTCTGCCCATAAAAATAACACCCGGACCTGACGCAACCCCGATCAGTGTGGGGTCATCGGGTCAGCCCTATTCTGTCCGGATCCGGCTTACCGGCGAAGGAGCAAGCCCGGGGCTGTGGGATACGCTTCCGGGGCCCCAGAACGCAAATTCGCCGATCCAGGAATTAAGCGGGACCATTCTTATCAATTATGAAGTCGCCGCTGATTCCGGAAATTATGAACTCGAAATAGACGCCCTCGATACAGCGGGACTCCAGGCTTCAAATGCCGTCTGGAGGTTTTCAATTAATGCCGGGGCTCCCATACTCGAATCGGTTATTCCCCAGAACCTGACGGATAAAAATGCAACGGTAAAAATACGGCCGCAGAACAATCAGTTCAATGTAATCATTAAGGGCCGCGATGACCAGAATTTAAGCCTGACCGTTCAGGAAGTAACGGAAACAGGCGACCTTATCAGCACCCTGTTTGCCAACGATACCAGTTATTCAGCTTCTCCTGAAACTGTCGATGGACGGCTGTCCTTTACCTGGGAAAAAACAATATCAGCTCCCGCGGCGGGAGAGAAAAAATATGTTTCATTCCAGCTGAGCGATGGTAAATTCTCTTCGGGAAAGATAACCCGTTCCTTTATAACAGACCTGCAGAGTCCCGTTCTTTCATGGGCCGCCGTTAATGCGGTTCCTGTAACACCGTCCGTGACAGTCTTTGCCCAGGAAAGTATTATAAGTATTGAAGGGTGGGCCGATGAAGACCTTACCTATGCCCGGGTCGCCTATACGGCGTCTGCCGATACAGTTCCCGGCGATTCTGACTGGACAGCTGTGGAAATACTCACCTCTTCGGAAAATGCTCCCGCGGGTTCGGGATTAAGCGGGCTTTATAAAAAATTCAGCATCCGGCTTCCTATCGGGACCGATGAACAGCTGTATCATATCTGGTATGGCCTTGCTGACGACGCCCTCGACGAATCAGGCGGATACGCCTATACGCCATCCGCGAAGTTTTGCATTGTCGGCCTTGACAAGTCATCGCCCCAAATCGCCGGCACAAAACTGATACTTCATGCTGACCCTCCTGATCCCCTGGCGGATGAGGAAAGCCCGATTGCCGAGCAGCCGTTAACGGTTAACCGGCTGTTCAGTCTGACCGGAACTGTTTCGGATTCCTACGGCATCGCTTCCGTCAGCATAGAAAAAAACGGGACCGCTGTTTCTTCCGGAGCCATAGTCCTGACTGATATTGACAGTGCGTCCAAAACATTTACATATAAAGAAACAGATACTGCGAGCGGAACATACACGTATAAAATAATAGTCACGGATATGGCCGGAAAGATTACCTCCGCCGAGCGTACGGTCATTCTCGATACTGACGGGCCGGATATTGAAGTAATAAACCTTACGGATGGTATGGCCATTACTTCGACCAGTTACCGGATTACGGGGACGGCTTCCGATACTAGCGGACTCGCTTCCGAACACAGTGTCCAGTACTCGCTGAACTGCGGGGCCTGGGCCGATGTTGATACCATGGGTGTAAGCTGGAGCCATACAGTTTCCGGCCTGACCGAAGGCCCTGGACAAAAAATACAATTCAGGGCAACCGATAAGGGCGGAAATGTAAGCATAACGAGTGAATTCGCTTTTGGTCTTGACTTGTACGCGCCGGTTTTGACTGTTACGGATTATGATACCCTGAATAATTCCATTAAAAAGGCCGATTTTTCCATAAGCGGCACAGCCCGGGATACCAGCGGCATTAAAACCCTTTCCATAAGTTACGACGCTGGTACAACATGGAATACTATATCTTTTACGCCGCCCTCGTCCGAAGGCGATACAATCAGCTGGAATGTAACAGTACCTGTTCCTTCTGATGGTTCCGGCGACGGACAGAAGGCTGTCCGGGTGCGGGCCGCCGATAATTATGATAAGGAAACAATTGTTTCCCTTTCCGTATTGTTTGACAGCAGCGCCCCCACCTTTATTGTACAGAATCTGGTGGACGGGCAGCTTATTACATCAGCTTCCTTTCTGGTTAAGGGAACCTGGAGCGATAACGGCGGTTCGGGAACCGGAAGTCCGGCGACAGTTGAATACCGTATCGGCAGCGGCAGCTGGACTTCCTTTGCTGCCCTGACCGCAAGTACCTGGCAGGACACGATTACCTTCAGCGAAGGTCTGCGCCAGACCTTCGCTGTCCGCGCGGCTGACGCTGCCGGAAATGTCAGCGCGGCGGAAGTCTTTACCCTTAATGTGGACACCGCGGTTCCCTCCGTCACGCTTTTGCACGACGGAAGCTCCGACTGGTCGGGAAACGTATATAAAAAGAACACGTCAGGATTTATCCTGAGCGGACAGGGACAGGACAGTCTCAATATCGACAGGGTAGAGCTGAGCGTAAACCCGGCCATTGTCGGCATCAACCTGACTCAGACCCCGACAGGTACAACCATAATAGACTGGGCAACAGATGCCATAATTCCGTCTGACGGGACCTATGTTTTTACCGCCATTGCTACTGATATGGCCGCGAGAACAGCGTCCCTGTCCGGTACTATAATATATGATAAAACGCCGCCGGAAATTACGGTAGCAAACCTCAGCAATAATGACTCGATAGAAACCGCAAATTTTGTAATCCGCGGATCGGTTACCGACGCTACAAGCGGACTTGCCGATGGAAGCATGCAGTATAGTCTTAACGGCGGTTCCTGGACCGGCATTGCCAATATGCAGGGGGTAACCTGGTCCCAGGAAGTTACCGGACTTACCGAGGGCGCCGGGCAGGCAATAAAATTCAAGGTGGAAGACAAGGCGGGCAATGTCAGGGAAACCGACGCCATCAGCTTTGGTCTGGACCTGAATCCGCCGTCATTAACTATTGATTCCATTGATACCCTGAATAATTCAATCAGGCGGGCCGACTTCGGAATAAGCGGGACCGCGCAGGACGGCAATGGCATTACAAAGCTTGAAATAAGTTATGACGCCGGTTCCACCTGGACGGCCATTTCCTTTACGCCGCCGAACCCGAACGGCGAAACGGTTAACTGGACCCACACTGTACCTGTCGCCGCAAATGGCGCCAATGACGGACAGAAAACAATCCGTGTCCGCGCGACCGACGCGTATAACAAGGAAACAACCCTTCAGTTCTCCGTACTCTTTGACAGCAGTGCGCCGACATTTATTGTACAGAATCTCGTTGCAGCCTCCCAGCTTATAACGGAGGCGCCCTATCTGGTAAAGGGCACCTGGAGCGATAACGGTGGTTCAGGTACCGGAAGTCCGGCAAAAGTTGAATACAGTTTCGATAACAGTGACTGGGTTTCTTTCAGCACACTGAACGCCGCTACTTGGGAAGGGAATGTTTCCTTTACCGAGGGAATGGGCCAGACCCTGTATATACGGGCGACAGACGCCATAGGCAATGTCAGCGCTTCCGAATTATTTACTCTTAATGTGGATACGGATCTCCCGTACAGCACCTTCCTGCATGACGGCAGCGGCGACTGGACAGGGACCGTATATAAAAACAGCGCTGCTGGTTTTGTCCTGAACGGAAAGGCGCAGGACAGTCATAAACTTAAAGAACTCAGCCTCGCCGCGAGTCCCGCGATAAGCGGACTTCAGATATCTTCGGTTTACGGTAATAATGACCGGGAGGCTGACTGGACGACCGGTTCTGTCAGTCCTGCGGATGGGACCTATCTGTTTACTCTTACTGTCACTGATATAGCAAACCGTACTTCGACAATTTCCAATACAGTTGTGTATGACAAAACCGCGCCCTCTCTGGAAATTATCTCGGTATCGCCAATGATTACCGACGGAACGCAAAATACCGTGAACGGAAAGGTAACGCTTTCACTGAACGTTTCGGACTCGGGCGGTCTTGACGGTGTAAAATATTTCCTCCGCAATGACGGCATAACTCCCTCCTATTCTGATAACCCCGCATCCTATTATGGAGCCGCCCTTGCGTCCGCTCCCTGGCAGGCCGGTATTGATACCAGAAGCATAAGTGACGGAAACTGGATTCTCTGGGTTATTGCCCGCGATCGCGCCGGAAACGAGACGGTCAGATCAATGGACCTTCATATCGATCAGGATTCCGATAAGCCGACAGCCGCCATAACAAGTCCGGGTGCGGGCGAGCAGATTTCGGCGGACATGAAAATCCGGGGAACCGTCAGTGATGACGACGGCATAACCGCGGCCGGCGCGGTTCTCTATATAAAGAAGCAGAGCGACGCTTCCTATACGTCTCTCAGTCTCGGAAGGGAAGTTGCGGCGGGTCAGGTATACGCCTTTGCCTATGATCTCAGTTCTTATCTGGCGCAGAGCGGAAACGGAGAAGGTATCTATTCCATGTATCTGTCCGTAACGGATGACGCGTCCAAAAAGAACGGGCTTGCCGCGGTCATTGCAGCAACAGATGTCCAGACGTTTGTATATGATATTACGTCCCCTGTAATAGGCCCTGTTTCCGTAAGTCCTTCCAAGTCTGCCTTCAAGGGCGGCGACACCATAGAGTTCAGCTGGACAACCACCGATGCGACGGCTATAACCCACACGGTTGATATAGACGGAACCGTCCTTGCCGTGACCGAAACCGGCGGAACCTATAAGGCTTCATATACTGTGCCGGACAATGGTGCTTCAGGTACTGTTGTGCTCACGGTATCGGCGGCGGACAGCGTAGGCCGCACCGCGACAAAGACCGCCGCGGTGAAAATTGATACGGTAAAACCGACAGTTGAAAATAACATCACACTTGACCCTGTCTTTATCGGTGTAAGTCCGAATGGAACCTTCACGGTAAAACTGATAGCCTATGACGACACAGGCATAGACAATGTCCAGATCGCTTTCTCGACGGACGACAGTACCTATGGAAGCTGGATTAATACACAGCTTTTACAGGGTTCATACATATATGAAATTGACTCGACAGATTATTTCCCCGTAAATGACGCCATTCTTCCGAACGGCGGCATTCTGTACTGTAAAGCCCAGGCCTTTGATACCGCGGGAAATGTCAGTTCATCCCAGAGTACTCCATGGGAAATAACCGTAAACCAGGATGATGATAAACCGGTAGTAAATATAATCAGTCCGGTTTCTGATACTGCATACGGGTCCACCGTGCAGATTTCAGGGACCGCTACCGATGACGATAATCTCCTGAAGGATCTAAAC
This sequence comes from Brucepastera parasyntrophica, assembly GCF_022376835.1. GTDB lineage: Bacteria > Spirochaetota > Spirochaetia > Treponematales > Treponemataceae > Brucepastera > Brucepastera parasyntrophica. The sequence continues at coordinate 1,479,545 of NZ_CP084606.1, read as the reverse complement.
AATGCAATTCTGGCTGCCGCTATTGAAATAGTATACCGGGGATCTTCTCTTTCGAATCCGGTAACCGTGAACCCGGCTACAATAAACGGTTCCGGAAAAAATGCGACCTGGAATTATACGCTCACTCTTGATGACGGAACTTATTACGTTAAGGCCCGCGCCCAGGATGAAAACGGACTCTGGGGTGATTATACTGCGGAGGTTTCATTTACTGTCAGTACGACGGCCCCGAACCTTACCGTTAATGAGATGCCTCTTTCCGAATACAGACAGGACAAGGAACTTACCCTTACCGGACGTGTTACCAGTTCTCTCGCGAATATCCAGTATGTCTATGTTCAGGTCAACGGACAAACCTATAATGCCGTAACCACAAACAGTACGACGTGGAACGGTTCTATGGACATTGAATGGGAATGTGAAATTCCCGACCTGGGAACTGACGGGCTGAAGACAATACAGGTCTTTGCCGCCGATGTGAATAACTATGTTGTATCGAGGCAGCTCAGTACCACTCTGGATAATACCGAACCCATTGCTGCCTTTGACGAAGAATTCAGGGACAATCCGAGCGGATCATTCCTTGATACAGACCTGCTTAACGGTGTTGTGCGGGTAAGCGGTACCGTGACCGAACTGAATTTGCGTGACACAAATCCCATTGAGATCAGCATGGGCGATGGCGTATGGAAGACAGTGACCGGAACCTATATCTGGACATATGTATGGGATACAACAAAAGATTTCAGCGGAAACTCCATTGCTGACGGTACATATACTCTTTCCATCCGGGCGACCGATAAGGCGGGCAATACAAAAACCGAGACAAAAACAGTCACTGTTGATCAGTCCGCCGATATTCCGCAGCTTACAACGAGCTTTACTGATGCTCCGTCCGCGGCGGATGCCCACCTGAATTCGCTCAGTTCACTGCTGCGCATAAGCGGAACCCTCAGCGATGACGACGGATTTATCAAGGATTCGGCCGTAAAGATTTACCTTGACGGCGGAACTACGCCGGTGCAGGCCGATAACAGTTCAGGCAAGGACGCTTCCTGGACGTATACCTGGTCCAGCGGGTCTCTTTCAAGCGGTGTCCATTACCTTGTCATTCAGGTAACTGACAGGAACGGCGCTTCCGTAACAACCGATCCTGTTTATTTCCTTGTGGATTACCAGAATCCGGTTATCACGCTGAACACCCCGGTTATCGGTCTGGTCACAAAAACCGGGACCCTGTCCATAAGCGGAACGGTAACCGATGACGGCGGTTTTGGAACATCTCCGGTAACTATCAGCCTCACGCATTCCAATACGGAAAGCAATCTGCACGGCGCCAATATAACGGCTGTCTATAATTCCGCTACGGGAGCCTTTGAGGCGGCTTCTTCCATAACAAATGATTCAAAAGACGGGACTCTCTTTATCAATGTGATCGCAACGGACCGCTCGGGAAAACAGGGCACGCTTACCAGACCGATTACGGTTGACATAACAGCTCCCGGTCTGACTCTCACTTATCCGACTCCTCCCGCGATAGTAAACGGACTCATCAGGATAACAGGAATATCCGACGACCTTAACGGCATAGACGAGACCTATCTTGCGCTGCTTGACCCGGTTACAAAACAGACCGTTTCACAGATAATGCGCGCCGGAGGGTCCAGCGCGACCAACTGGCAGTTTGAATTCAATTCGGCAAGTTATACCAATTCCGCTTCCGCCGAGCAGCTTGACGCGGAAGGAAAACTCTGGAAGGTATATCTTAAACTTTATACGATCGACAAGGCGGGCAACCAGACCACCTATCAGATGGGCGGAGAAGATTATCTGTATCTGACCATCAATACCGACGCTGACAAACCGACCATTTCCGTAACCCAGCCCAAAGACGGAGAAACCCTCGGCGGGCTGATAAACATGTTCGGATCGGCAACCGACGATGACGGGCCGGTCATGTGGGTGGAAATCCAGCTTGACTTTGACGGTGACGGCCTGTTTGATAAAACCAGGGACCTCAACAAAAACGGCGTTACGGGTTCAGGTACGGAATTTGCCATGGCAAGCGGGCAGACTGTCCGCGTCGGAAACCGCGGGACCAATAACAGCGGCTATGCGGACGATGATCTGTGGGAAGATGAATCGGCCTGGTATGTTTTCCCGGTAAACAATAATGTCTGGGCCCTTGAAATGAACACACTCGGCGAACTGTATAAGGACAACACCGGAGGTACCGGAACAATAAATATGCGCGTCCGCAGCCGTGACATAAACGGCCTCGAAGGCGATTATCTCCAGATACAGGTAACCCTTGACGAAACCTTCCCGCGTATTGAGGATATATCTCCGGGCGATCAGTCTTACCAGAATGGAGTCTTTAACCTTACCGCCTCATTCAGGGACAATACAAGCCTTGACCTGGGCTCCACTTCATCCATCATTCGCATAAACGTGAACAATCAGGGATATACGAATCTGGCGGCAGGAACAAACAGCGGAGCAGGCTGGACGGGAACCCTGACAAAGGATTTAAATGATGATTACGATCTTGATCTGACCGTAAACACAAATACGATTTTCCCGAACGCTTCAGGCATTCTGTATGTGACTCTGTATGTAAAGGACAGCACAAACTATGTGAACCAGAAAAACATTGAATACCGTATAGACAATCAGCCGCCTGACGGTTCCTGGTCTACAAGGGTAGGCGCGCCTGACGGACTGAATATCTATAACGGACAGATTCTCCTCAACGCATCGCAGGACGTTTCCTTTATCGAAGGCGATTACAGCGATACCGGCGCGGTATCCGGCGTTGACCGTGTCGAAGTGTATTTTGTAAAGGACGGAGAGCTCCGCAATATCCGTTCATATGGCAGTCAGCCGGTTTCATCTTCTGCCGAGGCCGCCACTGAAATTGACATATTCAGCAACGGGGCATGGACCGTGCAGACACAAAACCTGCCTCTGATACAGCACTCGGCGGCGCTCGATGATTATGTAATCAGTATTAATACTCCGCATGAAATGAGCTCCCTCACGACCGGAACTGATCTTGACGGCGACGGGTATTATGAATACATGGGGGCCGTATCCGGCGCCGAACGCTGGCGGCTTTTCTTTGACAGCAGCAATCTGCCTGACGGTGAAGTTGATATCCACTATGTCATATATGATCTCGCCGGAAACAGTATTCACAAGGCAAGGCGGGGATTTATTTCCAACTTCGGGCCGAAGCTTGAACGCATATATACCGGTTCGGATTACAATATGGACGGTACTGTTGTGAATACCGCGGACGGAATCACCGAAGTTTTTGACTATTATAATCCGTCAACCTCTGTCGACCGCTGGACCGCGAACAAGCCTGTGGTCGTTAAAAATGGAAAACTTTTCCTGGGCGTAGATGCAAGCGATAAGACCGGAAACAATCAGGGTATTGCTTCCATAGAGATATACGAGCTTACCGGAAATACGCTCATAGAAACTATCGACGCGAACGGTTCAAGCCAGGTCAGCGTGGCGGAGACTATAGACATAGCATTGCCTGCCGGCTTGCATACCCTGGAAATTGTGGCAAAGGACAATGACGGTATTCCCGCATCGCATTATGTGAGAATAAATGTATATGAAAGCACTGGTGCAAACAAACCGGTTATTACTCCTCTGCCGCATACGGTCGCGAACAGCATTCCGGTCGGCACCGGAGGAAGTGCCCTCGGACACATCGAGCTTGCGGCTGAAAATGAAACAGGCGCGTGGAATTCACTGAAAGCGGCATACGGAAATGATGATGATCCCAAGGTATCAGGCTCAATTTTACTGAAGGGTTCCATTGCTGAGGAAACCGTTATCGGGGATATTTCGATAACGGCTCCCGGTTTCGGGACCGTGCAGGTAGCGTCCCTCCAGGGAGGCCGCCTGGTCAGTTCCCATACTACCTTTGCGATTGATACTCAGACCATTGATGAAACTGGCCACCATATAACCTATATCTGGACCTGGGACAGCAGTACTATTCCGGGAACAGCCGGTCTTGATAAGACTGTGGTTTTCAACGCCGGAAACATTGAATCAAAAACAGCCGATCCGGTTTCTCTCCGCTATGATGTTGTCCCCTATATAACCGCGATGGAACGGAATATGGAAATATTCAGCGATACTCCCCGGTCAAAACAGGGCCGCTATCTGTTCTTCCGGAGCGGGACAGCCTCGACCCAGGATGATCTTGATATGATCACCGTAGGAGTACAAGGCTTCAATGTATATGAAACCGGCAGCACGTCGGTCAGTTTCGGCGGAACTAATATTCCTCTGGCGCAGAATCCTCCCCAGACGCCCGCGGTGGGCCATTTCTATGTCACCATCCCCGCTGACGCAAAGAGCGGAGAAGTTGTGCTAACCGTAAACGGGACCGAAGCAGTCAACAATAAAAACGACAATACTAAAGCCTGGAATATCGAGGCAACGGCTGCCGCGTCCCTTGACGGATCGGACCTCTGGACCGATGACAGGTACGTGCATATATGGCAGTCGGACAACAAGAATACCGGTACCGATACAGCAGCAAACAGGGGATACTTCGCCAACAGCAATTCTCCGATGTACCCCGCGATGACTATTGATCCTGAAACAGGAGAACTGTACGCCTCCTGGAGCAATTATGCCTCGGCCAATGTATATTTTGGTAAAAACAATAACGCGAATTCCAATACTGCCAGAATAACGGCCTCCGGCTCAAACAATAATACGCCGGGCGCCATTTTTACCGGATATGATCCCTCGGAACATACCGATATACATTTCAGTACACGTCCCGCGGTTGTCTGGAACGCGAATCTCCATGGTGGCGGCACCTGGTCCAGGACAGGAGCCGGCGGAGTATTTGCCTGGGACCAAAACACCCCCAATAGAACAATACTGAACAGCGCAAGTGCACAGGGTTTTGTACATCATGTGGAGCTCCTGTATCATGACGCAATGCTCTGGCAGTTTACCAACCAGCGCATTGTAACCAGGGGCGATGATATGCATATTACCTACTATGATACCGATACCAAGTCTCTGAAATACTGGCACAATACATCCGGCGATCCAATCCCTTATGATATGTCATGGATAAATATAGACGGCGGTGATGACGCAGACGATACTACAGAGTCCACCCAGATATACACCCATACAGGAACTAATCGGTCTGTCGAAGCTGTACGAAAATCTGTAGGGGATTTTATAGGCGCTGGTGATGATCTTATCAGGAGAAACGGGGCAACGGCAGATATAACATCAACGGTAACCGGTATAATAGAATATATTGTAGCGGTAGGGGACCCGCTGGTACAGAATGAAACTGTGCTTGTGAGGGTGTCCGCTCTCGACAGAATTGTGAATGAGGATGGCAGCGCCGCTGTCCCGCGTGTTGCAGCGGCCGGCGAATTCAGCGCGGTTGATGTTCACCCGGTGACAGGGTACCCGGTAATCGCGTACTACGATGTTACCAACCAGACTGTCAGGCTTGCTCACGCGAAAGCTGTTAATCCTTCCGCGCCTGACTGGAAGGTCCAGACCGTTATGGGTACCGGTGATCCGAACCGGCGTTACGCGGGCAAGTATATGACTATGCGCGTAGATTCCGAAGGCTATGTCCATCTCGCCTTTTACCGGAACAGCTCGGGCGATCTGATTTATATGCGTTCGACAAATAATCCCTCCGACGGCGTAACGGATTATACTTTTGATACCAGCGTCAGTGTCGACAGTATCGGCTCGGTGGGAGTCTGGGCGGACCTTTCCCTGGACAGCAATAATAATCCTCATATTTCATATCTGGATTCCTCGATGGTAAATTCTTTTGACGGACTCAAAATGGCCTTCTATAATCCCGGCTATGATGCCGCCGCCCAGAAAAGCCCGAACAATCCTGGCGGCTGGGAAACAATGAGCGTCCCTGTCGGATATGAAGTTATAAACGCCCGTACCAGCATTGAAAATTACACGGACAACGGCGGATATACCCAATTCTGGTCTGCCGCCATAGGATATGCTTCTGATGACTTCTACCGGATAGCCTATTACATAAAAGAGTAGTCTGTCAGGGGCCGGTTTTCTCCGGCTGCCGTCAGCCGGGGTAGATGAACTTTTTTAAATTTTGTATAATTGATAAATGGGGTATACTTCTTTTCGTTTTCAGAAGATACCCCGTATTAATAATGGCCGGAATAATATCATATATAGAAATACCGAAAAGTGACGTTTTATAAAAAGGAATACAGATAAATTGTATGAGTGACATAGTATTCTCAAAAAACAGAAAGTTTTTGCTTCTGCTCAGTTTTGCTGTTGTACAATTTATTACCGCCGGATGCGGTAATAATTCTGTAAATGAGGCGGAACGGCACATGTTTTCCGCGGCCATACCGGTTTCCGAAATGAGCCTCAGGGAAAATCTTGACAGCCCTACAAAACAGATGCTGGAAATTGTAAATCACGCCCAGCAGTTTTTGTCCGACCGCCTCGACCTGAAAAAAAATGAAATAATGTATTATGCGCCCCTGACCTGTCCCGCCCTGTGCTGGGAACTGGTCTCGGTAAAAGCGGCCTCGCTGGAGGTTCTTTCCCGCCAGTATTTTTACAGTGAACAAACCGCTGTCACGGCCGCTGAAGAAGCTGCGGCGCAGGGAAAAGAAACGGTGATTATTCCCCATAAATCCATTTATATGATATCGGAAAGACCTTCGCCGGTTTTTCCCGCGCTGCGTACCCTTAAATATGAGGAACTTGCCGAATGGACAATCCGCGAAATCCTCGACGCCTATTTTTCACGGACACTGAAAAATTATACCGATGACGGACTTCTGATTTTTGCGACTGAACAGGCGACCCTTGCCTTTCTCAGACATTCGGTAAACCCCTCATCTTCCGTAATATCGGCGTATATGTCAAAAATGCACGATGACCGCACTTTCGCGATCCTTTTTCAGGAATACCAGAACCGTATCAAAACCCTCTATTCCCTTAATCTTGGGGAAGAGGAGTTCAGCCGGCAGAAAAACTACCTGATAAAGGTCTGGATTGATAATTATACCTTCCTGTATCCTGAACGGTTTATCACAAGCGCATATTCGGATTTTCCGAAACGGACAATGAGTGCCGCAGAACTCGCGGCATGGAAAAACCCCTATACGTTCTACGGCGACTGGGAAGAATTATATATTCCTTACAGGAATATATTTGTGTTTATCGCTGACCTTCCCGAAGTATACGGCAGAAAAAACTGAAGCAGCTCTTTTTACACATAGTATTGTGTAAAAAAATAATTTCTTACACAATACTATGTGTAAGAAATTATTTTCCGACGGAAGAGGAAAGTTTTTAATACCTGACCGTCAGAACCCCTGTGCGCGGATATGCCGGACAATCCTTTTCTGTTATCACACCCCTGAAATCGTCCCATTTGGCGGATTTCACAGAACACAGCCCGTTGTTTTCTCCGTCAATTATTCCGACAACCGGATTGAGAAAAAAAACAGTAAAGCCCCGAAAAAAACCGCAGTTTTGAGGCCCTGCTCCGGCAACAACCCTCGCCGGGAATCAGGTTGTTTTTCATCCTGTTACAGTTTGCCGCTTGCCATGTCATCGAAAACTGTCCCTGGCGAATCTTCTTTGTAATAATTGACATTACAAAGAAGATGATTTATATTAGGTTTGTAATTATAATTATTACAAACGTTATTTTACGGAGGATACTGAAATGACAACAATCGTATTAGTTGGAGGCAATGGTTATATTGGCCGCGAAGTCACAAGACAATGGCTGAAAAGAGATACGGATGCGCAGCTTTATGTAACCAGCCGGAGCGTGCGGCAGGAAATCAAGGACAGCCGTGTCCATCACATTCAAGCTGATGTCAACGACGACGCTGCCTTCGAAAAGGCTTTGCCGGGAAAAGTTGATTACATCGTAAACTTTACTGTGGGAAGTATGGACGCGCTGAAAACCATTCGCGATTTTGCAGAGAAACACGGAGCGAAAGCCATTGGTAATATCAATTTTAATGCAGCTGTTCCAGGGCTTGAAGACTTTGCTGAAATGAAGGGAAATGAACTGGAGTTTCTCCGGGAAGGCAAGGTTCGTGTTGCAAACTATGACCTGACAATCGCATATGGCGCGGACAGAAACGATGACCTTTTGAAAACGATTCAATCCGGCGCTCTTGATGAACTTCCGCCTGTTCATGTTGAAGTAGTTGCCCGCCTTTTAATTGACCGGCTGACCAGAGACTGGTTAGCATAATAATCCTATATCCACAGCAGGTAAATGGGGATAGCTCAAAAAAATTGGCGGGCTATCCCCTGCCGGCAGCATTGCTTTTTGTAATATAAGTTATTACAATGTATGCGAGGTAACTTCCTGTGAGAGTGAGTACACAATTTACAAATGCAGTCCATGCGCTTATCATGATTGCGTATTTACCGGATATTCGTGTTACCAGTGAAATGGTCGCGGAAAGCGTGGGCAATAATCCTGTCATTATCAGAAACATATATGGAAAGCTGAAACAAGCCGGTATTCTGTCCGTTCAGCGGGGGACCGGCGTTACCGAACTGGCAAAGCCAGCCAATAAAATTACGTTATGGGAAGTTTATCAGGCGGTGGAAACAGATGCTGCCGGTGAAATATTTAAATTTTCTGATACGCTATCGGAAATATGTCCGGTAGGCAGCTCTATTCGTGAATTACTGCTTATTCATTTGCAGAACGCCGTCACAGCGCTAAAGGATTCCCTGTCAAAAACAACGATTGAAGAACTCCGGTATGAAATTGAAGCGTACAACGAACAAAAGATTGATTTCCCGTCCATTGTAGCCTGGTACAAAGAAAATGGCTTTGATAAAGGTGATTCATTAACTGGTTATACCTCAAAATCAGCGGAAGAAATTCATGGTACAGAACCGGACGAGGATAAAAATCTGAATGAGAAGCAGAATTCAATCAGACCAGGCTTGATAAAAGAGGTGTTTGCCGTTTACAGGGTTCCGCAATAAATTGGATAATGATGCGGAAAACGCTTTTTACTTTTCTTCCGCGAGCGCGGCGGAAATGCTGAAAGCGTGGTCTCCTATATGCTCAATGTTCCGGACAATATCAATATACAGAAGCTCGGCCTTTACATTGGCTCCCTTTTCAAGACGTTTCCTTGCTATTTTTTTCAGATTTTTCCTGAACCCGTCTATCTGTGTTTCCATGCTGTTTGCGATCTCCAGGTCTTCCTTTGACAGAGGTTTGTTCAGGTTGTTGTGTACAAACAGAAGAAACTTATCAACTATTTCAACATAGGGTTTAAGACGCTCAATATCTTCTTTTTGAAGGTCATTTTCTTTTCCCTGCTCCGGCGTATCAGCATGGCAATGGTATAGATATCGTCCGTCATGCTTTCAAGATCATCAACGATTCTGAGCATCCGGCTTATATGCGCGGATGTTTTTGCTGACAGCGGCAGCTGCAGGGTTTTTACAAGATAAGCGGAAAGTTCTTCCTGCATTTGGTCGGCATAGGTTTCACCATTTGCAAGGTCCTGTATTTGTCCTTCAAAATTCCCGTTTTCACTGTATTCGAGAAGCTCCTTGAGCGTCACGAACATTCCCCGCACCATATCGGACATGGCGACAATTTCTTTTTCAGCGTAGAAAACATAGGATTCCGCGTTTTCTATGGCCCCGGTGCTGGGGAAGGGCAGTTTGTAAACCGGCGGCGGCTCATGGGCGCCCGGTTTGATAAGGAATTCGACAAGCTTCGCGATCTGTTTAATAAAGGGCAGGAAGATAAGGGTATTGATACAGTTGAATACCGTATGCAGGGTCGCGATCCGGGTTGTAATGGTTGCCGGGGACAACTCGCCCGGAACAATGAACTCGATCAATGCCAGGAACTGTTTAAAGAATATCATTGCGAGAACAGTTCCGGTAACGTTAAACAATACATGCACGGCGGCCGCCCGGCGGGCGTTTACCTTTGTTCCGATAGCTGCCAGAACAGCGTCTATGGTTGATCCTATATTGCTTCCGAGAACAACGGCCGCCGAAAATTCCCATGAAAGTATTCCGTTATGGGCCATGGTCAGCAGAATTGCCGTCGCGGCGCTTGAGGAATGCAAAAGCATGGTAATAATCATTCCGGCAAAAACACCGACAAAGAGGCCGAGGACACCCTTGTCCGCAAAAAAGGTAATAAATCTGACCTGGTCGTAGGAAACGGAGGGAATAGTCTCTGTCAGGAATCCGAGCCCTATAAAAAGAAGGCCGAAACCCATCAGCGCTTCGCCAAGCCCGTCTTTGTTCAGTCTTTTAAAGAAAGTTAAGAAAAAACCCATTCCGAAAATGGGTACCGCGAGGGCCGTTAATTTGAAATTAAAGCCGAACAGCGCTACTATCCAGGCCGTTACGGTTGTTCCTATGTTTGCCCCGAAAATAACACCGATTGCCTGGGTCAGTGTCAGTAAGCCCGCGTTGACAAATGATACTACCATGACAGTGGTAGCGCCCGAGGACTGGACTATCGCGGTGATAACCAGCCCGGTCAATACCGCCAGAAAACGGTTTCCTGTCATAAAATTCAGAATTTTGTGCAGGCTTTCACCCGCGCTTTTCTGAATTCCGTCGCTCATCATTTTCATTCCGAACAATAAAAGGCCGAGGCTTCCAATTATCTGGAAAACAGTACTGACAATTTGCATTTTCTGAATATATCAAATTGTCCGGCCCTTTTCAATGGAGGAATAAACAGGTATTATATAGTTAAATAATTTAAATTATTTGACTATTACCGGTTCTAAGTGTTTCTGATATAAAGAATTGACTGATTTTTTATATCAGAAACTTAAATTAAAGGTGTATAGATATAATGAAACAGAACAAAATAATGATGTTCATTCGCAAAATATTTCTGCTTGTGTGTATTCCGGTTTTCCTGTGCTGTACGGAAAGCAGGGAAAACAGGAATGAAACCGAGCCGGGAACCGAGGCCGCTCAGAGAATCATAAAACCGAGACGCCAGCCGGCGGACCATCAGGTTATCGTTATGCTGGGAGCCGGTTATGCCGCGCGTCCCGCAATTCTTGATGAACTGCTTGCCGAATACGGTCTTGCCGGCACCGGCGGGATGCTTATTCCCCTTTTTTATCCCGAATCATTTATGCGGGAAGGGAATGTCCGGCTGTGGGTCCTTTCCGATACTGTTGACGCTTCCCAGGCCAGTATTCTGCTTACGGCGGGAGCGCCGGAAAATACGCTGCGGGAACTGAAAAAAATCCGCAGCCTGCATCCTGATATACATATTATCAGTCTTTTTTCCGAGGATGATACATTTCAGGTAGAGGCTGTTTCCGATCTGATGATTGATTTTCCCGTTCCGGCAGATCTGCTTGCGGATGAGAGTGAAACACCTTCCCTTTCCGATACCGATCTGGGTGTTCTGCTGCTTGCAGCGGCCCTCACGGCTGAGGAAAATGATCCCTCTCTTACGCCCCAGCTCAGACTGGCCGCCGCCATGACTCAGGCAAAGCAGCTTTCAAAAAAGAAAAATGCCTGCGCGGGGTGGACCTTCCCTTCGGCTGTTGATTCCGCTACCGGCCTCCGCTCACGGGACCGTCTCATACTGCAGCTACCGGCTAAATCTTCCGCTGAAACAGCGGCAAACGGGGCTGCTTTGTGAATGAACTTGTCCAGCAGGAGTCCGGATTACTCGGTTCGGAAGAAGCTATTGAAAGACTTGCCGGCGCCGATACAGCCGTGATTCTGATTGTGTCCGATACGCACGGCGACTACGAAGCCTTCGAATATATAGTACGCAAATACGGCTCCGAATCAGACGCCCTCCTTTTTGCGGGCGATGGAATATGGGATATTGTCCAGTATATTGAAAACGCGCAGATTTCGGAAAAACTTTATGAAGCCCTGCCTCCCGTCGTTGCCTTTGTCGCAGGAAACGGAGACGCCGACCAGTACCGTGTACGCATACCTGTCGGAAGAAATCTCCCTCTTCCTGAAGAAGCCGCCGGATTCACCCTGACAGTTCCGGCCAGACAAAAGCTGTCCGCCTGCGGATACGGCATTTTTCTGGTCCATGGTCACAGACATTCGGTTGATTTCGGGCTTGAAATGCTGATAGACGCGGCCCGTGCCATGGACAGCGATATTGCTGTTTTCGGACACACCCATGTTCCCTTTATTGAACAGGCTTCACACATTCTGCTATTGAATCCGGGCAGTCCTTCCCGGCCCCGGAGCGACAGCGACTGTTCTTTTGCCCTTCTTGAACTGGACGCCGCTTCCATCACTCCCGAGGTTAAACTGGTAACAATGCCCGGAAGGTTTTAGCGTTTTTCCTGCGCCTTCGCTTCCTGCCAGAACAGCTCCATTTTTTCCTGGGTTTCTTTATTCATAGGCAAACCTGCCGCTTTCATTTCTTTTTCCACATGTTTAAACCGGCGGGTAAATTTGAGGTTCGATCTGGTGAGTGCCGTCCCCGGATCAATATTGAGATGGCGTGCGATATTTACCATAACGAACAGCATGTCGCCGAATTCGTCTTCCATTTTGTCCGCGTCCCCGGCGGCTATGGCTTCCCTGAATTCGGCGGTTTCTTCATCAAGCTTTGGCCAAACCGAGTCCGCGCTGTCCCAGTCAAAACCGCATTTTGAAGCTTTTTTCTGAAGTTTTTTTGCCCGCTCAAGAGACGGGAGTCCCGCGGATACGCCATCCAGAACCGAGTCCCCGGTGCGGCCCTCGAGTTTCTGTTTGATATGGTCCCACTGCGAAATTACCTTGTCAGCCGTATCGGTACGGTCCCTGCTGTCCGGGCCTGCAAATCCTTCGGTCTGGCCGAAGACATGGGGGTGCCTGCGGATGAGTTTATCGGAGACTTTGTCCAGTACGGTTTCAAGTGTAAAGTCATTCTGCTGCTCATAAATATATGAAAGCATTATAACATTCAGAAAAACGTCTCCCAGTTCTTCGCAGATATGACTGGTATCACCGTCTGTTATTGCTTCAACAGTCTCATAACATTCTTCGATCAGCGTTTCCCTTAAGGTGAGCGGGGTTTGCTCTATATCCCAGGGGCAGCCGCCCGGGCCTCTCAGCTTTATTATAATCTGATACAGCCTTTCAAAGGCCTCCTGAACTTTTGTGGGTTCCATAGAAATAACTCCGTGATTTAAAGCGGAGTCTATTTCAAAATGGCGGATTTTGAAATAGACTCGGCGATGCACCCGGCAGTAGGTTTGGTTTTGCGGGTGTTTTTGAGTATGCCATGAATATAGAATAATTGCTATGCGGATATCACGTCCGCCGGAGATTTACCTGTGAGGGATTTTATTCGCCCTGATTTCCTATACGGTATTTTGCAAGAACTTCTTCAAGTTCAAAAATCAGATTTGATTGCTGGGCAATCAGAATATATTTTGAATTTGAATCAAGGAGTTCCGGATCCAGGAAAAACTCGAAAGGATAGGCGTGCAATTCCCTGCAGAGAGCTTCAAGGGTTTTGGGAGAAATCCATTTTTTCCCATTTTCAATATTATTTATAAATGTGTGAGAAAGACCCGATCGTGCCGAAAGTTCAAGCTGTGAAAGCTTTTGTTTGTGTCTGAGCCTCCGAAGGTTGTCACCAAAAATTTCCGAGACATTCAATAACTTTTCTTTATCCATGCAATTATTAAACTGTTGGCTTAATAATAATGCAAACATCTTAAGGAAAGTAATTTATTGAACTAATAGAAGATTTTCTGTGAACTTTTCGTTTTCCATGTGTTTGATAACTGACCGCCAGTCGGTTTTGCCGGTACTTTTACGGAAAACTAAACCAGTTTCTTTTTTGACCATTCTTTCAGAAATGATTCCGGGCCACGGGCCAGGATGTTTTCCATGAGTTCGCCGAGAGGAGGGAATATCTGGCTTAAAAGTATCCGCTCGTCATCTGAAAAGTCGGAAAGGACATATCCCGCAACATCAGGATTACCCGGCCGTCCGATTCCGATACGCAACCGCCAGAAGTCCGCAGTCCCGAGTTCCTCTTTCGCCGAACGCAGTCCGTTATGTCCGCCCAGCCCGCCGGACCATTTGAGGCTGACTGTTCCCGGAGGAAGTTCCAGTTCATCATGGACGACCAGCATTTCTTCCGGTTTTATTTTATAAAAGACCGCGAGTTCCCGTATGCTTGTGCCTGACAGATTCATATATGTTTCAGGTTTTAAAAAAAACACCTGTCTGTTCTCTTCCGTTTCTCCCCTTATTGCAAGAGTACAGTATTCGCCCTTGAATTTTTTCTGCCATACGGTTCCGACAAACATATCAAGCGAATCCGCAAAAAGCCATCCCGCATTATGCCGGTTGCCTGCGAATTTTTTCCCGTAATTTCCGAGAAACACAACAAGGGATATCATGAAGCCATTCTATCTGAAAATCCTGAAATAGTGTACAATATAGTCAAATAATTTAAATTATTTGACTATTTCCGATTCTACGTGTTTCTGATGTAAAGAATTAACCAAGTCTTTGCATCAGAAACTTACATTAAAGGACTATAATTCTGATGGGAAAAAATAATGGGATCAGGATTCTGTTCCAGGATGAATATATTATTGTTGTAAATAAGCCGGCGGGTATTCTTTCCACCGGCCATCCGGGCGCGGGCCAAAGGAATATGCAGGATATGCTCAAGACATTATTCCGCAATAAACGGAATATACGGATTTGTTCTGTCCACCGTCTTGACCGTGAGACCTCGGGAGTAATGATGTTTGCCTGCACGCCTCAGGCAAAGAAAATTATTATGGACGGCTGGAATAAAATTGTTACCGAGCGGATGTACCGCTGTGTGTGCCTTAGTTCTCCCGGCTCAAAACCGCTTCCCGAATCAGGGACTATCAATGCTCCTATTACCTATAACCGTTATGGCGTGGGGTTTGTCCCCGGTCCGGAACAAACGGAACAATTCAAACACGCGGAAAAAGCTGTAACCCATTTTACGGTTCTTGAAAGAGACCGGTTTTCCGATCTGGTTGAATGCCGCCTTGAAACCGGCCGGAAAAACCAGATCAGGATTCATTTGTCGCATCTCGGTCATCCTCTTGCCGGCGACCCGGTATACGGGCAGAGGAACGCGGATTCGGACCGCCTTTTTCTTCATGCCCGGACACTGGCATTTGTCCATCCCTTTTCCGGAGAAGTAATGCGCTTTGAAGAGCCTGAGCCCCCGTCATTTCATGCCAGGCAGGAGAGGATGTCCGGTCACGAAAAAAGAAACACTTCCGAAAAACCCTTGACCTCCCGGAAAACCGGAAATCCGGGGCCTCGGAAAAAGAAAGACCGCGGGAAATAATAGCCGCTATTCTCCCGCGAGCGCCTCCACCGGATCAAGTTTTGCTGCGCGTATGGCAGGCTGCATACCGAAAAATATTCCGACCAGAGCCGAAAACAGAAACGCAATTATACAATTCATCCACTGTATGCTGAATTTCCAGTTAAAAAACGATACCACAAGATAACTCAGAAAAAGTCCTATCAGTATGCCGATAAAGCCCCCGAAAAGGGTCAGAGTTGCCGACTCCACAAGAAATTGATTGCGGATAGCCGCCGGACTGGCGCCGAGTGCCTTTCGGATTCCGATTTCTTTTTTCCGCTCGGTAACGGAGACAATCATGATATTCATTATTCCGATACCGCCGACAAGCAGGGAAATGGCGGCAATTCCGGAAAGCAGCAGATTCATTGACAGGGTGATTCTGTCATACTGCTCAAGAATTGATTGCATGGAGAATACATGAAGGGCCTGGGGATTATTGGTTTTTGTAGCCGCGAGCATTTCAATCGCCTGATGGACCCGGGGCGCCTGCTCCTGGGAGAATACTTGAATCATTATTTCTGAAGCCGTCGCGTTGGGCAGTATTTTTCTCCGGTAAAAACCCCGTGTCACATAGGCTGAATAATTGGGATCCTCGAACCCGATCGCGTCGGAATATTCAAGGACTCCGATAACCTCAAAGCCGAGGCGGTAGCCGTCTGCCTGCAGTATAACCGTTTTTCCTATTGGTTCGCCTTCAGGGAAAAGGAACCGGATTATTTCCGCGCCCAGAATTACTTTCTGGGCTCCCGTTACATCTTCCGAAAGGGTAAAACTTCTGCCGTAGTCAATATTCAGGGATGTCGCCCCGAAATATCCGGGTTCCAGGGCTTTCAGCTGCATATTAACATCGAGTCCGCCGTTTCTCAGTGTCCCGCTGAACGAATTTGTATAGTAAATATTTTTTATACCGGGGATTTCCGCGTATAATTCTTCGCGGAAGGCTTCATTAAAATCGATCCGCTCGTTTCTTCTCGCCCATCCTGTTGAGACACTCACCAGATCGAGGCCCGATGAACCGAATGAAGACTTTACATCTTCCGTCGCGCTTTGGCCAATACTTGTAACCATAATTACGGAAGCGACTCCGATAATAATACCCAGCAGAGAAAGGATAGTCCTTGTTTTGCTTGTTTTGAAATTCCTGACGGCGTTCAGAAAATCTTCAAACACAGCTGTCCTCCGTAATTTTCCCGTCGCGCAAATGTATCCGGCGGGGGGCGGTATTACCTATATCCTGATCGTGGGTAACAATTAGTATAGTGGTACCGTTTTTATTTATATCGTGAAAAAGATCAATAACGGAATTTCCTGTTTCGCTGTCAAGCGCACCTGTCGGTTCATCCGCAAGTATCAGTTCCGGGTTGGTTACTGTAGCCCGGGCAATGGCTGTCCGCTGTTTTTGCCCTCCAGATAATTCACCCGGCGTATGCTTTAATCTGTCTGAAAGCCCTATCCTCTCCAGCACTTCCACGGCTCTGGCTTTCCGTTCCGAAATGGACAGGCCCTGATACCGGAGGGGCAGCATAACATTTTCAAGAACAGTCATATTACTGATAAGATTGTACTGCTGGAATACAAACCCAACCGTTTTATTGCGGAGTACGGCGAGTTCCTTCGCGTTCATCTGTGAAGTATTTTTTCCGCTTATAAAAATATCTCCCGAGGTTGGATGATCAAGGCAGCCTATTATATGCATGCAGGTTGACTTTCCGGATCCGGAAGGTCCCATTATTGATACAAATTCGCCTTTTTCGATAGTCAGGGAAATACCGTTAAGCGCAAAAACTTCCGATTCTCCCATTGTATATATTTTATATATATCGCGAAGCGAAAGAAGCGGACCGGTCTCAGGCATATTCATCAGAAACGTACCGTAACATTCGGATTATTGTCCTGCTGGGCTTTGAGGACATCGCCTTCTTCAAGGACGGAAATGACCCTGGCAAAGCCCCTTGCGTAGGGTTTGAATTCAACCTCCACCCGTTCTATTGTATCGCCCACGAATTTTTCCGCAAAGGGTTTTCCGTTTTCGTAACCGATAGCGGCGATTTCCACCAGCAGAACGGTTTCTTCTTCCCCAACCTGTATTTCCCCTGTAAAGGAGTAGCCCGGAAGGATTTCATCAGGCGGGTTTTCTATGCGTATTTCCGTATCCAGAACTGTCGCCCCCGGGTTGTGATGCGGCCCACTGCCGGATATGAAACCACCGTTCCTTCAACATTGAGATTCGGGTAAGCGGGGAATGAAAGAAAAACCTTTTGCCCGGCTTTGAGGCGTGATGAATCGGTTTCCACAATTTCAACAGTGGCTTTCATATGACTCCGGTCAATCAGATATCCGAAAGAATCCTGGGCTTTTGCATAATCGCCGTCAGCTATTTTAAGCTGGCCTATAACACCGTCAAACCGGGCGATTATTTTTCTGTCTTCGATGTTTTTCAGCAAAACTTCGCGCTGCTTTTCCATGAGTTCAAGCTTTCCCAGGGCCCCGGTTATCCTGTCCTGGTTCATCTGGTAGTCATGACTGGCAAGATTATACTGCTGCTGGGTATCATCCAGCACAACCAGAACGGTCCCCGTTTTTACCCGGTCACCCTCTTTAACAAAGACCTGTTCGACCGTTCCGTCTCCCGCCGCCTGAAGGTTCTGCTGCTGGGCGGCTTCAATGTTTCCCGATATTTCTATGATATTCTTAAACGTCTCTCTTCGTACTGTGTAACGCATTTCTTCCCGGGGCGCGGCGTTCTTTCTCCCGATAAAAAAAATAATGCCTCCGGCTATCAGTATAATAACAAGTGTTATTATCAGAGGTTTGAGTTTTTTTTCTTTTTGGTTTTCATAGCAAATCCTCCGGGGAAAGTTCGGGAATAAACAGAAGCGCGACATCAAGATTATAGAGGATACAGTCAATGTACAGGGCCTGTAAACGATATTCGGCAAGTTTGTATTCCGTCTGGGACTGGAGATAATCTGTTTCGCTGATTATGCCCGCCCTGTACCATTGTTCCTGTTCACCGGCGTGAGTTTTGTATACTTCAAATTCTTCCGTATATACTTCCTGCTGCCATTCGAGATCTTCTTTTTTTCTGTCATATTCGAGTACCGTATCGTAATAGTTCTTTTTTGCAATATGTATGTTCAGCAATTCCTTTTTGCCTGATATTTCCCGTATTTCATTATCGATTCTGTGCGTCCTTATTCCGTTCGGCTTCCATTCCAGGGAAATCGAGAGGGCGGGGTTCTGTGAAGAGTCAAGCGGAAACGAAAGCGCCGAGGAAAGAGTGACGCCTGGCAGACTTATTCCGACACCGCCCGATACGCTCGAGGTCTGTGTAATGCGGTCCAGAGAATAACCCGCAAGACCGTTCAGGGAAAAACTCCGTCCCGAAGCGCTTCTGCTCATCGTATTTATATAATGATTCCACTCAGCGGACTCAAGCTCGGAAAATCCGGCCTGGGGAAAGGCTGAAATATCAGCCAGTTCCTGGCCGGGAATTACCTCGGGGAGAACCACAACGGGGATGCCGCAGCTGCGGGCAAATTCCTCCAGTGACCGGGCATATGTCCGTTCCGCCTCGGTAAGCTCACGCTGTCGGCTGCGGAGCTTGAGTTCGGTAGTCCTCCACACGGTGCTGGAAGCCGTATATCCCGCAGCTTCCCTTGTTTCCATATCCTGCCGCGCAAGAACAATAGCTTCCTGCGCTTTATAAATATCATTCCTGTAACCGTATATTTCCCGGACATCTTCCCAGAATTCCTTCTGCAGCTGCAGTTTGTGTGATTCAAGCTGCCTTGCTGCAACAATATACTGCCGCTCTTTTTCTTCAAGTCCGGTCTGCCGGGATTTTGCGTTTCCGGAAAAAATATCGGTCCTTGCCGTTACATTCACGCCTGCCCTTGGCGGATCATTTCCGTTATACTCCAGAGGCACTTCAGCGCTTATTGAAGTATTCCGGAGCTGAGGCAGTCCGACTGTAATGCCGGGCCTTGCGGAAATCTGTGCGCCGCTGTCGGGAAATTCTATAACTGTCTGGCCTGTCGAAATGGTAAAGGCGGTTCCGGCTTCAATATTGTACCGCTGCATGGAAAGAAAGGCGCTCCGCTTGTCCAGCTCAAGGCTCTGTCGCGTAGTATCATTTGACGCATAGCCTTCCAGCAGTACCGCAAAATCGGATAATGACTGAGATACCGCAACAGCGGAAATGAAAAATGAAAACAGGCAGATAAAAAATTTTTTCAGCTTCATATAAAACTCTCCGCCGCAGAGCAGCGGAGAGTTTTTCTCTCCCGTGGAATTGGTCTCGGGTTTTAACCCTCGCCTCGAATCAACCCTTGCGCTCCGTACTCCTGAGAATAATTGTACATGGCATAACCGCCGGTTTATATTAGAAACCAGTGTAATGGAAAATCAGGGGACTGTCCATGTATGCTCCCTGAAAAATGCCTGCGCATTGCTTACGATATTGAAGATTGGAATTTCATATTGAAAAAAATCCGCTGGTTTTGAACATTCTCGCTTGACAGTTTTTTTTTTTTTGAATAAAGTACCTTCAATAATTACGCATATTTCTCTTATCGCCGGATAGGAGAAATAAAAAGTGCCGTGTAAGCTTATCTCGTTAGGCCTTTGGAGATAAGTTCGCACGGCTTTTTTTTTGGAGAAATAACCATGAACGATACCGGTAGTCTTTACAAACAGTTTGCGAAATATGTTTCACTCAATATTCTCAGCATGATTGGTCTGTCATGTTACATTTTTGTTGATACTTTTTTTATTTCCTTTAAAATGGGAAGCGACGGACTTGCCGCGCTGAACATTGTTTTGCCGGTTTACGGAATTATAAACGGACTTGGTTTGATGCTCGGGATAGGCGCGGCAACTCTCTTTACAATCCTTCAGGGCAGGGGCCGTCCCGGGGAAGCTGATTCGGTTTTTTCGCACGCCCTGATGATAGCCGCTGTTCTGGGCCTGGTGATCACCTGCTGCGGATTTTATTTTATCGGACCCATTGCGAAATTTCTCGGCGCGAGCGGTGCGACTGCTCCTCTTTCCGAAGAATATGCCCGGGTCATATTTGCATTTACCCTGCCTTTTATTCTGAATAACATTCTGGTGGCTTTCGTGAGAAATGACCACGGGCCCCGGCTTGCTATGACCGCAATGCTGGCGGGGAGCCTTGGTAATATTATATTGGATTATGTATTCATGTTTCCGCTTGATATGGGGATGTTCGGCGCTGCCCTCGCGACCGGCTTCGCTCCCCTGATCAGCATGCTGATTCTGTCTGTCCATTTTATCAGAAAAAACAACAGCTTCAGAATTGCCAGAACTCCGGTCATAATACAGCGGTTCGCTTCCATCTGTTCGCTTGGGGTACCTTCTTTTGTCCTGGAATTTTCTTCCGGCATTATTCTCTTTTCTTTCAATCAGGTATTATTACGGATCAGCGGAAACAGCGCTGTCGCCGCTTACGGTATTGTCGCAAATCTTGCCATAATTGTGGTAGCGATTTTTACTGGAATAGGGCAGGGAGTCCAGCCCCTTATCAGCAGAAATTTCGGGATAAACAACATGCGCAATGTATACAGATTATACGGCGCAGCGGTCGGCCTTGCTTTTATCCTTGGGACGGTTTTTTACCTGATAGGATTTTTCTTTCCGGGGCCGATCAGTTCTATTTTCAATACCCGGCATGACGAACAGCTCGGCCGTATGGCAGCTACCGGCATCAGGCTATATTTTCTCGCCTTTTTTGTTATGGGTTTCAATAACGTGACAATTTCTTTCTTTTCTTCCATTTCACAGCCCGCGCCTTCATTTATTATGTCCATCTCCAAGGGTATAATTATAACCGTACCCGTATTGCTGCTGTTCTCGCAGCTTTTCGGAATAACCGGCGTCTGGCTGACTGTTCCTGCCGCGGAATTTCTTACCATGCTGATGGGTGTTATTTTTCTGCTTACAAATAAGGAAAGGCGGGGGACCCGGCTTTTCAGGATCCGTGCGGAAAGAAACGCCGGGACATGAAGTCCGGGCTGCTGATTGTTCCCGGTTTATCGCGGGTAATTCATTTCCGGTTCAGGTAGCGTTCTATATAAGATTTGTATTTGGCATCGGTCAGGGCCACATGGCTCAGGACCCAGTCCCGGATTCTCCGAGCGAACCGGTTTGGGGCAAGCTTTTCACCATTTTCAAATTCTTTTACCAGCGTTAGAATATCCGCCGTAAAATCGTCATATTCCTTTTTGAGTTCTTTCTGCTCCGGATAATTTGTTGCGGTGAGAATTTTTTCTTCAGCGGCAAAATGATCTTTTATATATCCGACAACCTGTTCAACTATATCTTTAAAGAAAGCAGGGTCGTCCGCGCCGCCGTTTATGCATTTTTCCCATAGCCTGTTTGCGGTGTCTACCAATTCCATATTTTCTTTATCGATCAGCTTTATTCCGGTGACGTATTCGTCCCTCCACTCCACCACCTTCGCATCGGTTTCCGGATTATCAAGTTCTTCGTCCTGAAAAATTTCATCCATACAAATAACTCCTTCAGGCTGTTTTTAAGATCCGTCCTGCTCCGAACGTTTTTCAACAGATTCGTGAGCTGATTTCAAAATCTGACATTTTGAAATCGCTTCCCATTATAATCAAATATATTTCTTTTCGGCGGATTATCCAAATAAAATCCCCGCCGTAGAGGGGGATTTTATTCTCCCATGGAACCTATAAAAACCAAGGTTTTTATAGGTTTTTCATAAAAAACGCCGCAGAGCAGGGCAGACCTTCGGTCTGGAGTATTAACCCTCGCCGCGAATAAAAGACAAAAAAAACACCGGAAACTTTTCCGGTGTTTTCTGTTTCAGAAAAACGGTTTGTATCAGTATTCCACAAGCTCGTTTGCTTCGCTGACAAACTGATCGATTTTGCCTTCAGCGGTGAGACGGGCTATCGTTTTGTTAATCTGTTCAAGGAAGGCTGTTTCACCTTTTTTTACGGCAATGGCTGAACCGCCGTCATCATCCTTGAAGGTATAGGCCGCGAGCATTAAATCGGAGTTCGCACCCACATAGGCTTTCGCAACAGGAAGTTCCGCCACTACGGCGTCAATCTTCGAGTTTTTTACTTCCATAATAAGATCAGGGAGTTTCCCGAGCTCTTTAACCTGGGAATGCGGGTTTTCCGCTTCTTCTTCGCTCATGCCTTTTATATTAACCTTTGCGAGCCCGACCTGGATTGCGCCCCGCTGGGCTCCGACCATTCTGTCTTTCAGACTATCGGCAGACGCCGCGTATTTAGCTTCATCAACCTTCCTTATAATAACTCCGTGCTCCGCGAGATAGTAAATATCGGAAAAATCAACATTCTTTCTGCGTTCGTCCGTCGGGGTCATTCCGGAAATGACGAAATCGACATTGCCTGAAACAAGGGCCGCAAGCAGACCGTCAAAGTCCATATCCTTGATTTCAAGTTTTACGCCTAAATCTTTTGCGATTTCTTCGGCAATTGCGACATCAAACCCGACAATAGTGTCTTTGCCATTAATTTGGGCATGAAATTCATAGGGCGGATAGTCTGCCGATGTTCCCAGAATAACTTTTCCGGATTTTTTTATTGTATCGAGACGCGACTCCTTTTCCTTTGAACCGCCGGCAAAGATAAGGGCGGGAGCTGCAATGGCCAGAAACATACCGGCACATAACAGTTTTACGAGTTTTTTCATCTGGTACCTCCATAGAATTATACAAAAAAATGTATGCCTTAATTATACGGAATAAACGCGCTAATGCAATAAAAATAATGAGCCATTTTTTCAATATTTCAGCTTTTTAAGAAAAACAGGGTCCTTCTGTCCCGTGCGGGCCGATTTAGACAGGCGGTATTTGCGGAAAAAGAGTGTTTTTCCTTCTGAATTGTTACAAGATTGTAACAATTTTTTTTTTATTTGCCGCTTTTAAAAAACGCCCCTATACTAGAATGGGTTTTTTCAGTTTCTCAAAGAAACGAAAACCTCCAAAGGACCTTTTCGGTCCGGCGGGATCATGTAAAAGCATAAAAATTGAATGGCGCTAGTATGGCGGATGAACAAAAAGGAGAAGCAAAGTGAAGAGTTTGCGAAAAAATGTATTTATCGGCGGTTTGTTCCTGCTGATAATAGCTGTGTCCTGCAAGAGTCCCTTGGATGATTCATCAGGAAAATCATCAGTTGCGGTAAAAAAAGTCGAATTAAATAAGACAGAAACTACGCTTACCGTAGGCGGAAGCGACCAGTTAACTGCGACTATTACACCCGGTAACGCTTCAAATAAGAAACTGTTATGGGAGTCAAGCGATGAAACCATCGCAACGGTAGATGAAAACGGCGTTATCAGCGGTATAAGCGAGGGGCCTGCCATAATTACGGTAACCACGGCCAGCGGCGGAAAAACAGCCGAATGCCAGATCCAGGTTAACGCGGCCCATATACCGGTTTCCGGCGTAAGTCTGAGTCCGGTTACGCTCGGCGTCAGCGATGAATTAAAAATAACTCCAAGCATAGTTCCGTCAAGCGCGACGAATAAATCGGTTGAATGGCTTTCCCTGAATCCGAACGTTGCCATAATCGATGAAGAAGGAAATATCCGGGGAATGACTCCCGGAACAGTAACAATCCATGTGAAAACTTCCGACGGCGGACATACGGCAACCTGTACTATTACGGTTACCGCCGCTTCGCTTGAAACAATCACTATTACCTTTGATTCCGCGAGCGGCAGTTCGGTCAGTTCCCAGAGCGGAATAAAAGGTACCCAGATAGCAAAACCCGCCGATCCCACAAGAAGCGGATATACATTCGACGGTTGGTTTGAAAACAATGATTACAGCGGCAGCCCTGTATCCTTCCCCTATACATTAACTGTCAGCAGGACCCTGTATGCGAAATGGACTGAGACAGCTTCCACCATAAGCGTTACCGGCGTTACCCTGAACAAAAACAGCCATGCGATGGGAACGGGGGAAACCCTGACTCTGACGGCATCTATTGTTCCCGATACGGCTACCAATAAACAGATAACATGGAGCAGCAGCAATACCGGCGTCGCAACTGTAGCGTCAAGCGGCAGCGGCAAGGCTCTGGTGACCGGTCTGTCCGGAGGTTCGGCGGTTATTACCGTAACGACGGCCGACGGCGGCTTTACCGCCTCCTGCACTGTAACAGTAACCGCTCTGATAACGGTAACCTTCAACAGCAAGGGAGGATCGGCTGTTCAGCCCCAGACTGTCTCCCCGGGTTCGTCCGTGACAAAGCCGTCGGATCCTGCTAAATCCGACTACCGTTTTGCCGGATGGTATACAACCGATACCTACAGCGGAGCCGCGGTAACGTTCCCCTATATTGTTAACGCAGACATAACGCTATATGCAAAATGGGAAATCCCGGTTACAGGTGTGACCCTGAATAAAGCAACCGCCGCCATAGCAGTCGGGGAGAAGGAAACCCTTGCCGCTACCATCGCGCCGGCGGACGCGACAAACAAGACTCTGCAATGGACTTCATCGGCGCCGGCAGTTGCCAGTGTTTCAAACGGCGAAGTGACCGGTAAAACAGCCGGTTCTGCCGTTATTACCGTACAAACCGCGGACGGAAGCTACGAAGCTTCCTGCACGGTGACGGTAAGCGCGGCGTCTGTGCCTGTGACTATTACTTTCAATTCAAAAGAAGGCAGCGCAGTTACCGCATGGAATGGAAACGCGGGGGATGAAATGGCAAAACCTGCCGATCCCACAAGAAGCGGATATACATTTGACGGATGGTATATTGCTGAAGATTACAGCGGCAATCCGGTATCCTTCCCCTATGTAGTAACAGCCAGTGCGACACTGTACGCAAAATGGACGGAAACCATCTCCGTAATATCAGTAACAGGCGTTGTTCTCGATATTGAAACACATACAATGGCAGTCGGCGAGACGCTCACCCTGACAGCGACGGTCGCCCCGGCCGATGCCACGAACAAGCAGATAAGCTGGACCAGTTCCAATACTTCCGCCGCCACGGTCGCGGACGGGCTTGTAACGGGAATGGGTTCGGGCGCTTCAACGATAACAGTTACAACAGCCGACGGCAGTTTTACCGCAAGCTGTACAATAACGGTAAAAACCAAGTCGACCCTTACATTTAATTCAAAAGGCGGGTCCAGTGTTGCTTCGCAGACAGTCTTCACCGGCGAATCCGTGAACAGGCCTTCCGATCCGGCCAGGTCCGGCTATGCTTTCAGCGGCTGGTATACAACTGAGGCTTATACAGGCAGTGCAGTCAGTTTCCCGTATACGGTGTCCGCAAATACCACACTGTATGCGAAATGGATCCTCAAAGTCAGCGGCGTAAGCCTTGACAGGGCAACGCTCGGAATCGGAGCCGGAGAGACTGAAATCCTGACCGCAACAGTTATTCCCTCTAATGCGGATGATACAAGTGTTGTCTGGACTTCGGGAAATACGTCAGTCGCCACAGTCATTAACGGTACAGTTCTCGGGAAGGCCGCGGGGACCGCGGTTATAACGGTAAGAACAGTTGACGGAAACTTCGAGGCAAACTGTACGGTCACTGTTACAGCAGTCCTGACCCAGTGCGCGACGCCGGTTATCAATACAAATACCGGAACCGCGACTACTCAGTTTACTCTGACCACCGCGACTGTGGGCGCCGATATATATTACACGACCAACGGAACTACCCCGACAACCGCCAGTACAAAATATACGGCAGCTTTCACTCTTGCGTCCGGCAGTCACACCATTAAAGCCATCGCGGTGAAAACAGGCATGGCGAACAGCGAGTTATACAGCACGACTGTGACTGTCTCAGGGACCGTTACGGACAGAATAATTCTGCATGTCAAGGATTACGCCTGGGTATATGTCTGGGAAACAACAGATACCTCGATCAATAAACTGCGCTTCCAGATGGCTGCCGAAGGCAACGGATGGTACGGATATACATTTACCGTAACAAGCGCAAGCCTGATATTTACACCGAATGACAGCTGGTCCGGGCAGTCAGCAGACCTTACGCGGACGGCAGGCGAATGGTGGTATAAAAACGGTTCCTGGACCGACTATAATCCTGAAAGGCCGGCCACCCCCGCTATAACCGCATCTCCGTCAGCCGGACTGTATCTGAGCGCCCAGAGCGTTACGCTTTCTTCAAGCAACGCCTCCGGTGATGTTATCTACTATACCTCTGACGGTTCCACACCCACGCTGAGTTCACCGATTTACAGCGCGGCCATTTCCGCAGGCGTCGGCACGACCACCATTAAGGCTATCGGATATAATCCGGAAGCCGTACCGACAACAGGAAGCGTCGCGACCTTTACCTATACCGTAGATCCGGACGCGGACATTGTGCCGCCGACTATTACGGCGAATCCGGCCCCGGGCATGTATGACAATCCAATCACGGCCATCTTTACCCTGGCCGATAACAAGGGGACCACCGGTCTCCGGGCGTATTACACAACGGACGGGACGGAACCGACCGAAAGCTCTGTTTCGTACACATCGGGAACAGGTATTTCCATCGGACAGGATGAGGTAAAACGTTTCCGCTTCCTGGTTATAGACGCGGCCGGCAACAGGACTACAGAAACCTTCTATTATCGTGTCGGTCAGGTTACCACTTCGCGCTTTGACCCCAGACAGGAAACAATTTACTTCCTGCTGACCACACGCTGGTTTGACGGTGATACATCGAACAGCGTCGGAGATGATTGGTGTTCATACACTCCTGAACGCGTAAGCGGCAGTATAGCGAATCACGGATTTACCGGCCCCGAAGATGTTACCTGGCGCGGAGACTTTAAGGGCCTCGTGGATAAAATGGATTATATTAAGGCCCTCGGATTTACCACAATCTGGATTACTCCCATTGTGCAGAACCGGAGCCCGCTTGCGTACCACGGCTATCACGCCTGGGATATGACACGGGAAGACGCGCGGCTCGAGTCCCCCGGATATGATTTCCAGCGGGTAATAGACGAAGCGCATGCCAGGGACATGAAAATATGTCTCGATATAGTCATTAACCACTCCGGACGGTTCGGTCTGAAAGATTTTGCCGAAGTCAAATACAACCGGGACGCAGGACTCTATCCTGTGCCTACCGGCTGGGAAAGCTTTACCTTCGATGAGTCAGCATACCAGAGCGGAAATTCCCAGAATTATCCCAACGGATGGCAGTATGACGGTCTGGCTTCACCCGGTAACTATCCTGCGGGACACGCCAAAGCCGGCCAGCGAATTCCGGCCTATGCGACATTTACACAGGATTCTCGTCCGTTTACAGCTGCGGATATCGCGCAGTATCCGGCGCTCGCGACCGACAAGGCCAACGGATATCTGAAATATCAGTGGCCGTCAACAGAATCCTATGTCAAGACAATAGACGGAAAACCCTACAGCGAGCCGAACAGTCTGGATTACAGCGGCTATAAAAACAGCGCAAGAAGACTCCGGGGACACAATACCGGTTTCCCGACCGGGTCAGGATCTTTTGACAATTTCCCTGACGCGCACTTTGATTCGCTGCATGAGGACTGCCCTGACTTGAACGTTGAAAACCCCGAGGTCCAGCAGTATATCCTTAACGCCTATTTCCGCTACATTGACATGGGCGTTGACATGTTCCGCGTCGATACGGTCATGCACATGCATAAACAGACTCTGAACGAAATGTACTGGCCCCAGATGATGGCGCGCGCGGAATCCGCAAGCGCAGCGCGCGGCGGCGCAGACTTCTTTATCTTCGGTGAGGTCGCGAACTTCGTAAACAATCTGGACGACAGGCCGGCACAGCTCCAGCAGAGCAACTATACCTGGGATATGACTGTAGAGGGTAAGGGAAACAGTTCCAATCATCTGCTTAACGGCAACAATTACCGGACCCCAGATTATTCGCACAAAACAGTGCCGAGCAGCCCCTATCATGTGTCTGTCATCGATATCATAAGCCACAACGGCTTCTGTGACGGTGTCGGCGGCGCGTACGGACGCGCTCTCGGAAACAGCTATGCGTATAATGACGCGACCTATCTTACCTGGTATACGGATTCCCATGACTATGGACCGAACAAGGGTGAGACAAGATGGCAGGGTGATTTTGCCGCCGCATGGTCAATGCTGTTTACCTTCCGGGGCATCCCGGTAGTTTATTACGGCTCGGAAATCAGATTCGCGGCAGGCCTGCCGAATGACTGGCCGGGCGGCGGTTCCGCCGGAGCGGATATGTCGCTTGAAAAGACAGGCCGTTCATATTATGGACCTAATCTTGAGGGGAACGTAACTGCGACAGGCTTTGGCGAATACTCCGCTTCCGGACAGGTGGCAACCACATTGTCCCATGAACTTGCAAAACATTTGCAGGGTCTGAATAAAATACGCCACGCGGTTCCCGCTCTGCAGATGGGCCAGTATTCAACCGACGGACACAGCGGCGGCTGGGCAGGATACAAACGGCGCTACACCGGAACAAATAAAATAACCGGCGCGGCGATCGATTCCTATGTCCTGGTCGGAGTAGGGCAGGGTACCCATACCTGGACCGGTGTGCTGAACGGTACTTACATAGACTGTGTTACGGGAAACAGCATTACCGTAACTAATGGTAATACATCCTTTACCGTTTCCAACGGCGGCGATGCCGGACTTGGTGTATATGTTCTTACAGGACTCACTACACCGGCCCCCGGAAAAATCGATCAGCCGAGTCCCTATCTGAAATAGGGAGCTTCTGAAAAATGTTAAGGCCTCTGCAGCTTTTGCTGCAGAGGCCTTTTTTGTTTGAAAAAAAATTATTGGAACTCAGTATTTTTTTACGCTGCCTTCCCTGTCAGCCATATACACTGCGGGTATTTTCTTTGTAAAGAAACCGTTTTCAACAACGCCGACTATGGAATTAATGAAATTTTCAAATTCCGCCGGATTAACCGGTTCTTTCCATTTGCAGTCAATAATAAAATTTCCGTTATCCGTTACAACCGGCCCGGCCTTTTTAACAGCCTCACGCAGGACAACCGAAGCCCCCGTAGCCATGAGAGCCCTGATTACACTGGTTCTGGCTTCCGGAACAATTTCGACCGGCAGCGGAAAGCTGGTGCCGAGGGAATGTACTATTTTTGATTCGTCGGCAATGATAACATATGAACCGGAGTTATAAGCGGCTATTTTTTCAAGCAGCAGCGCGGCGCCTCCGCCCTTAACAAGAAATTTCTCCGGACTTATTTCATCGGCCCCGTCAATTGTCAAATCCAGTTCACCTGAAATTTCCTTCGAATTCAGGGAATAAACCGGTATTCCGTAATCTTCACAGGCCAGGGTTGTCTGAAAGCTGGTTGAAACGGCGCGTATTCCGGCAAGGCCGCCGTCCGCGATGCATTCTGCGAGCCTTTTTACCGCGACCATGGCGGTAGAGCCGGTCCCGAGTCCGATTTTCATGCCGGAAAAAATACTGCCGCTTTCAATAAGGCTGTCGATGGCATAGCGCGCGGCCAGCATTTTCTGTTCAGTCTGATCAATTGTTTTCATAGTCAATACCTGTAAAAAGTTTATATTGGAGATACGCCTGATACTGAAGCATGGAATAGCCGTTTGATATCCGGCATCCGGCATGCTCGGCCCGTCTAAGCATTCTGGTTTTTTCTGGATGGTATATTACATCATACACGGCCTCTGACCCGGAAAAGGCATAAAAGTCTATGGGGTCTTCGTCCGGCTGCGGACTCATACCCACATTTGTTGTCTGGATGATAACATCCGAATATGATTCAAGGATTGACCGGCTTCCCGCATCGAGTACCGCCCATTTAAAGTTATACAGCCGGGCCAGATCTCTCGCCTTTTCCGGCGTGCGGTTAAAGATACAGGCCTTCCCCTTCATTTCCTTTACGGCATGGGCAACTGCCCGGGCAACGCCGCCCGCGCCGATAATGGAAACCCGGAGTTTTTTCAGGTCCTTCCTGTTCAGAAACCCGAGGAGGGCCCGTTCAAATCCCTTTGCGTCGGTATTGTAACCCTGCCAGGCGCCTTCTGTTTTTATAATAGTATTGCAGGCCCCGATTTCCCCGGCTTCCGCCGAAATCTGATCGAGGTTAGGCAAAACAGTTTCCTTGAACGGAAAGGTAACGGAGAGACCCGGTATATCGGTTTCTTCCGCGAAACTTATGGCTTCTTCTATACTTTCCGCCCTGAGCGGTACATATACCGCGTCTATATGCTGCCTGACATAGCCTGAATTGTGTATCTGCGGGCTGAGAGTCGCGGAAAGAGGGTTCCCTGTTACTCCGAAAATTTTTGTTTCACTGGTATTCTGCCGGATGTGATAAATTTCGTTTATTGAAACAGGATCAAGCTGCCCAAGACTGTTTTCCTGTCCGCTTTTTGACGGCGCGAGCACATATGTAATGCAGGAACCCAGATGGGACGCAAGTATCCTGCTGGGCAGACCGTACGGCCCCATTGCGAGCAGTGTATATTCTTCTCCATAACATTTTTTTGCTTCACGAAAGAGCTGGGTAACATCGGAAAGATTCCGGGGCATAAAGGCTATTTTTGCTATTTCATCTTTGGTCCTTCGCAGTCTTTTTACCATTTGCGGAATACCCGTGAGCGGGCCGTTCATATTGTGAACGCTCCGTATTATTTTTGTGCCGAAGGCCCGCGCCGCTTCCTCAATGGACGGAAGCTCCAGGTCTTCCTCAAGGTCGATATATGCGAAGTTTTTCTTCGGATCGGTATCGGCAAAGGCAAGTCCCTGGGCAAAAATTGTAGTGCGGGAGCCTTCCCCTTCAAGAAAACGCCCTCCGTCTGATTTCCTCCTGACCGTCAGAATACACGGGAGCTTTGCCATTTCCGGAAAATGCCTGAAATGGATGCGTTCTTCGGGAAGCAGACAATCGGCGCGTAATTCAACCATATCTATGAATTGCCGGTATTGTTCAACCAGCGCCAGATCTTCCTTCAGACTGGGTTCGGTCAAAACAAGACAAATCTTTGTTCGCATATAGTAAGTATACAAAAACAATCCGGCAGTTGGAAGAGCTTTTCTGCAGTCACCGGTCCAAGACCGGCATATATAGTCAAATAATCTCGCATTATTTGACTATTTCCGATTGTACGTGTTTTTGATATAAAGAATCAGCTAATTTTTTATATCAAAAACACATAAACTAAAGGAGTATATTTATCAATTCCTTGACAATTCTCGAACCTCGCAGTACCGTCTTAAATAGGTATTCCTGAATTATGGAATTCCGAAATTCACCGGTTCTGGAGGTTTGTGTGAAGAAAAGATTCCATATCGTTGTTTCCATTGCTGTTTTCTGTCTGATCGGAGCTTTTGTATCCTGTTCATCAGGCGCGAAAACCAAGACGCTCCCGGGCGAAAGTCCGCGGCTGTATGAATGGCTTGGGGATGAAAATTACCAAAGCCCGAATCATGTAACAATAGATAAAAATTCCCTTTCCAATCAGATAGACGGACTTGCGGATGAATGGTGGAAAGACGCGGTATTTTACCATATATGGGTGAAATCCTTTAATGATTATGACGGCGATGGAGTAGGCGATTTCCGCGGAATAACGGAAAAACTGGACTATATAAAAAATGATGTCGGCTGTGATGCCATCTGGCTTTCTCCGGTTTTTGACTGTGCGGGAAAAGGCACTGCGGAAGGTTATAATATGCACGGCTACGACACAATAAACTATTATGATGTTAACGACTATTTTGGAAACGTTGAGCAGCTTGAAAACCTTCTCAGGGAAGCCCACAAACGGGGCATAAAAGTAATATTCGATCTTGTCCCCAACCATACGTCAAGCCAGCACCCCTGGTTTTTGAACTCAGCGTCCAGGCGGGACGGAAAGGCAAACTGGTATCTCTGGAACAACGTGCGTCTCAGCTGGAACCCGATGGGAAGCAATGCGACCTGGCATTTTAATGTAGACAGGCAGGCCTATTATTATGGCGCCTTCTGGTCGGGAATGCCTGATTTAAACTTCCGCAATTATGAAGTCAGGGAAGAGATGAAAAATATCGCAAGATACTGGCTGAACAAGGGATTTGACGGTATCAGAATGGATGCTGTCCGCTATCTGGTGGAAGATCCGGGCGTTGTTATGGATACGGATGAAACACACGCCTTTTTCAGTGAAGTCAGGACCGAAGTAATTGACAAATATGCCGAACTTGGCGCCCCGAAATTTATGGTCGGCGAGGCCTGGATTGTCGGCGACCAGAACCGTTTCTTCCGGTATTTCGGGAGTGAAGAAAATCCTGAATTCAATATGCTGTTTGATTTTGATTTCTCCAACCAAATGCCTATGGCCGTCCGGTACAGAAATTTGGGAGTTTTTGATTTCCCGAACGCAGACCATCTCGCCGTCTTTTTGAGCAATCATGACAATGCTGCCGGCCGGCCCGGGACCATGTACAAGGCGGATGAGGATATAAAGCTTGCGACAGCCATATCCCTGCTTCTTCCGGCAACTCCCTTCGTATATTACGGGAATGAGGTGGGCCAGCCTGAAGAACCTAATCTTGGCAGCCAGGATATCCGTCACCGTTATAAACTGCAGTGGGACCGTGTTGAAGCACAAAAGTCGGACCCTGACTCTCTCCTTATGCTCCATAAAAAACTGATAACTCTCAGAAGTTCCCATCCCGCGCTTCGCCGCGGTTCCTATTTAAGGGTTCCCGTCGCGCGTCCTGCCGCCGCGTACAGACTCATTCATGAAACTGAAGAAATAGTGTGCGTATACAACCTGGGTACGGAAACTGAAGAAATAGTGCTTTCGGTTAATGCTTCTGACCTTGAACCCCTGTTTCTGTCGTCGCCCTCTGAAGCCAATTTATTGATGATGAATGAAAAAGTAACGGTAACGCTGCCGGCGAAGGGATTTGCCGTATACCTGGTAAAAAAATAAACAGGTTCCGGCGGACAGTTCTCAGCCTGCGGATTGACGCAATTATATGAAATGTTTTGAAAATAATGCTATTATATAGAAGATTTTAGAAGCTGCCCGGTCAGGGCAGCTTTTTTTGTTACTTTCTAAAAGCCACAGCTGCCTTAAGGATTAATTTCAGCTGGACAATGTTTATCTGTAAGCGTTTTCCGGGATATATTCCGCTTTCCGCGACCTTGCTGTAATATATCCGGCTGACATGACCGGGTTTCACGCGCTTCGTCTCTGAATCCAGCTGGGTATCCGCTCAACAGCAGCGTTTATTCATAATATTTCGCATGGAAAAATCCATTATCATATGAAAAATCTGTGAAAAACTGCGAAAAAACATTTTTTTTCCGAATTCCTGTCACTAAAAAATGATTCTTGTTGTTATCATTGTGTGTTTCATGAGGGCTTGCCGTATTTCTTCTCCGGTTTTATTCAAAAAAACATTGCGTGAAACGCCCGACTGCTGTTATACTGAAACTTACAGTTATTAGTTATCAGGAGG
Organism: Brucepastera parasyntrophica; assembly: GCF_022376835.1. Taxonomy (GTDB): domain Bacteria; phylum Spirochaetota; class Spirochaetia; order Treponematales; family Treponemataceae; genus Brucepastera; species Brucepastera parasyntrophica. Next base: position 1,445,653 of record NZ_CP084606.1, on the reverse strand, counting down.
CTTCATTTTGAAGAAAGCTAAATGGTTGTCAGTTATCGGACTGATCTCATTTGTACTGTTTGTTTCCGGTTCATGCGCTACCGGCAGTACCAGCGGGGCTGATCTGCTATCGGCAGCGCCAGGAACCTATGAAAATGCTGCTCCTGCGGGACTTGCGAGTGTTATAGCATTAAATGAAAAACTTGCTCCGACAGAAGACGAGCTTGTTATATATTATGTCAGAGCGGACAAAAATTACGCCCCCTGGGCCCTGTGGATGTGGGCCCTTCCCGATGGGGACGGGGCCGCGGCCTGGCCGAAAACACAGAACTGGACTGTTGAAGACGGAATCGGATATATGCGGTTTAAAATGGACGGTTCCGATCTGGGGGTGAAACCCGTTGGTTCGGACGGACAGCTTGGACTTATAGTCCGCCAGAAAGATGACTGGATAAAAGACGGCCAGGATGACCGTTTCTGGGATACCAAGGTATCAAAATCCATCGCGATTTTTTCCGGCAACATGAATACCTATGCGGCGGAAGACTATAAACCAAAGGCCCTGACCGCAGTTCTTACTTCGGAAACGGAAATCCAGGTTATGCTGAGCGGCCGGTACGGACTTGATACGGACGGCGGACCTTCCGGTTTCACAGTAGAAACAAAAGATGGCGGAAAGGTATATAAAATTGCAAAAGTGTTTAATACAGACAGCCCGAAAGATTATTCATACAACTATACCCGGACGGTAACAATAGAACTTGCGGAACCTGCCGGAATTTCAGAGGCAATTATCTTGAAAAATCCTGTTTTTGAAGGCGACAAGCAGATTGACGGATCAAAACTCGCAATTTCGCTCGCCGAATCGTCAGTCCCCGGCAAGGATATAACCCTGGGCGCTGTGTACGACGCGGCAAAAAAATCAGTCACATTTAATTTATGGGCGCCGACATCATCGGCGGCAACAGTACAGCTGTACCGGCGGGACACGGCCGCGTCTCCCGATTTTACCGTGCCCATGACCCTGGACAAAAAGACCGGCGTCTGGACAGCCGCTTTCTCCCAGACTGACCCTGACGGGCTGTTTTATGACATCCTGCTGACCAATTCCGGCGGTACAAAGGCCGTACTCGATCCTTATGCCCGCTCAATGGCGGCATACCGGAACACCGGCGGTTCCGGCCGCGCGGCGGTCGTGAATCTTGCGGACAGCCGCGCTCTCCCCGCGGGCGGCATGTCTGCGCCCTATGTCAAACTTGAAAAACGCGAAAACGCCATTATTTATGAAATGTCGGTCCGCGATTTCACTATCAGCCCGGACGCAAATGTTAAAGCCCCTCCTGGAACCTATAATGCTTTTATTGAAAAAATCCCCTATCTGAAATCGCTGGGAGTAACCCATATACAGCTTATGCCCGTCCTTAATTTTTACTTTACGGATGAAACCGACCGGAAATATGAAAACAGCGGGACTGTAAGTGATAATAATTATAACTGGGGCTATGATCCCCATAACTATTTTACTCCTGAAGGGTGGTATGCCACAGACGCTTCCAATCCCTATTCGCGTGTAGCCGAGCTCAGAAATCTTATAAATGAATGCCATAAGGCTGGCCTCGGGGTTCTTCTGGATGTTGTATATAACCACATGGCAAATACTACTTTCCTGGAAGACATAGTCCCCGGATATTTTTTCCGGATGAATGCCGACGGAAAATTCACATCCAATTCCGGCTGCGGAAATGATGTCGCGACCGAACGGGCTATGGCCAGACGGCTGATCGTCGATTCGGTGGCATACTGGGTAAAAGAATATAAGGTAGACGGATTCCGCTTTGATCTTATGGGGCTTATGGACACAAAAACCGTTCTGGACGCCTATGCCGCTGCAAAGGCAATCAATCCTGATGTGCTTTTTGAGGGCGAAGGCTGGAAAATGTATAACGGTCCGGCCGGAACAGTCGGTATGGACCAGAATTATATGACAAAAACAGATTCGGTCGCCGTATTCAATGACGAATTCCGGGATCTTCTTAAGGCTGGGGGCTTCAATGAGGCCGGCAGGGGTTTCCTGACAAAGCGCGGCCCGGATACGGAACGTCTGTACAAGAATATTCTGGGACAGCCCCAGGTGAATTACAAGGCGGACAGCCCCGGTGATAACATGCAGTACATTGCCGCCCATGACGGACTTACCCTGCATGACACCATTTCGCATAACGCCCAGCTTGATGACAGCGTTCCCGAACAGCGCGCGGAAATCGCAAAACGCATAAAACTCGGAAATTTCTTTGTTATGACAAGTCAGGGAATCGCTTTTATGCACGGCGGTCAGGAAAGGGGCCGGACAAAACCGAATCTCAGGAGTTCCCGGAATGAAACCATCGGAAATTTTGTGCGGAACAGCTATGATTCTTCTGATAATATAAATCAGGTTGTATGGACCCTGAACGCCGATTATCAGTCTGTACTGGATTATACCGCCAGCATGATAAATCTGCGGAAAACCCGCGATGTTTTCCGGATAGGCGATATGGCGACAATCAACAAAGCCGCTGCCCTTTTGCCGAATCCGGAAGACAGCCGTCTGACAATCGGATATACGCTGGACTGGACTGACGGGAAATGGTTTGTTCTCGTCAATGCAGAATTAAAACCCATGACTTTTGATGTTGGCTCTGATGTATCATCCGCAACAGTATTTGCGGATGCCGGCGGCGGTATTTCCGCCGGGAAAAAACTGGAAAACGGGAGTTCTGCCGGGGTAAGCGTGCAGAAAAACCAGGTAACTATTGAACCATTGACCGCAATTATTCTCCGTACTGCAAAGTAATATTTGACAGAACGGAAAAACAGGTCAATAATAGAGTATCCGGTTTAGCACAACGGATATTTGAATAGGAGGAAAGAATGAAAAAGATTATTTTCGTGCTTCTTGGTGTTATGCTGCTGACTGGTGCAGTATTTGCTGGCGGTACTGGCGAAGGAAAGGTCCAGCTTAAAGTTTGGGAATCCGAAGGTGCTGAAAAAGATTTCATGCTGTGGGCAGCAGGTGAATTCAAGAAAATTCATCCTGAAGTAAACATCATCTATGAACCGGTCGGATCCGTTGATTCCCGCTCAAAAATCGAGCTTGACGGTCCTGCTGGCGTAGGCGCAGATATTTTTGTAGCCCCTCACGACCATCTTGGCGCCCTTGTAAATGGCGGACACGTATTGCCTATAGATGATCCTTCATTCATCAAGAATGAATTCATTGACGCTGCTGTTTTCGGGTCCCAGTACAATGGTGTAACATACGGATATCCCCTTGCAATCGAAACCTATGCGCTGTTCTATAACAAGGATGCTATCAAGAATCCTCCCAAAACATGGGCAGAAGTTGAAGAATTTGCAAAGACATGGAACAACAAAGCCCAGAACAAGTTCGCTATTGTATGGGAAGTTGCGAATGCCTATTATGACTATATCTTCATGGGCGGCTTCGGCGCTCCCCTGTTCGGTCCGAGCGGAAGCGACCGCAAACAGCACAACCTGAACAGCCCCAAGGCTGTTGAAGGCGCGAAATACTTCCAGACTCTCCGCAAGACAATTCTTGATGTTCCGGCTTCCGACATGAGCGGCGACTTCTGCAGTTCTTCTTTCACTGAAGGAAAGGCCGCAATGGTAATCGTAGGTCCCTGGAAAATAAACGAATACAAGAAACTGAAGATCAATTTCGGTGTAGCCGCTATTCCGGTATTCCCCGGACAGTCAACACCTCCCGCATCTTTCTCAGGAATCCGCCTGGCGTTTGTAAGCGCCTATTCAAACTATCCTGAAATCGCGAAGGAATTTGCACGCTTCCTCATGTCAAAAGAAGTCCTGCAGAAACGGTATGAGTATACTGACCAGATCCCCCGAGAAAAGACGTAACAGTTACTGATGAATACAGCAAAGGCATAATGGCCCAGGCCGCTTATGCAACTCCGATGCCGACCATTCCTCAGATGGGTACTTACTGGTCATCAATGAATGCTGCCTTTGCCAGTATCTGGGACGGCGCAGATGTCGTAAAAGAGTTGAATGCTGCAGCTGCCGCAATGGAAGCCGCAAAATAAACTCTGAAAAACGGGATGATAGATCCTGTTGCGCAGGAGGCACTGTTTAACGGTGCCTCCGCCTTTTCATAAACTGTGATGGAGTGAGTTAATATGAGTAAACAGGACACTGTTGTCAATGATAAGATAATTACAAGAGCTCCTATTGCATCTGCATGTTTTGCGGGATTGGGACAGATCCTGTTTTTAAAACAGTATTTGCGTGGTGCACTATACGCATTAGCCGAATTCCTGATGATTTTTTTCGTTGTTTTTGACGTAAAAAATCTTGCTTTCAATTTCAAAGGTCCCATTGTTAACTCTCTTGTAGGGCTGATTACCCTTGGCGATGCCAAGCCCCATTTGCCTATAAAGGAGAGGGACCATTCAATCTTTATGATGATTACGGGACTTATCGTTCTGATAATCGTCCTTTTGTACATATGTGTATATGTATTTAACATTTACGATGCGAAAAAATCTGCAAAACAAATTGTAGAGAAAAACAAGTATCCGACCTTTGCCGAAACAAAGAAAATGATCCATGAACGGGCCTTCCCCTATATCGGGCTGACTCCGGTCGTGATTCTGATGGCCTTTTTTACCATAGTGCCGCTTCTTTTTTCCGCGCTGGTCGCTTTTACCAATTATTCTTCACCGGATCATATACCGCCGAATAACCTTGTCGACTGGGTTGGTCTTGAAAATTTCAGAACAATGTTTTCTTCAAGAGCAGCAGGCTCAACAGGAATGAACCCTTGGTTTGTTTCCTTTGTAAGGGCCGCAATATGGACCGTGGTGTGGGCGTTCCTGTCCACCATTACCTGTTATATGATTGGTATGCTCTTTGCGGTTATTCTGGTTGACAAACGGATAAAATTTTCGAAAGTTTTCCGGACTATATTTATTCTGCCATACGCGATTCCGACCATGCTGTCGCTGTTTATCTGGAACAACCTGCTGAACGGTACGTTCGGACCAATAAACCGTACGCTGATTGCGCTGGGGTTGATTGAACACGGGATACCCTGGCTTTCCGACCCAAATATGGCAAAAGTTACGCTGATTTTGGTTAATATCTGGATTGGCTTTCCCTATAGTATGATTCTTATTACCAGTAATATGACTGCTATTCCGGGACAGCTGTACGAAGCCGCAACAATAGACGGCGCGAATAAATTCCAGCAGTATAAATCAATTACTTTCCCGCTTGTTCTGTATCAGACAATGCCTATTCTCATTATGCAGTTTGCAAGCAATATAAATAACTTCGGTGCAGTCTTCTTCCTCACCGGTGGAGGTCCGCCCTACCAGGGCCTGACGGTTACTACAAACGCGGGTGCGACAGATCTGTTGATATCATGGATTTATAAACTGACCATGAATACGCCGAATATGTATAACCTTGCGTCTGTACTGTCGATTCTGGTATTTATTGTTCTTGTACCATTTGCTCTGTACAATTTCACACGGACCAAATCGTTCAAGGAAGGAGAGTTCTAATGGCAGATGTAGCAACAAAAAACAAAAGTTACCGGGCGGGCAACATGGTCGTCATGTTCTTCCTGTACGCATTTTTGATTATTACTGTTGTATGGGTATTATATCCTGTTGCCTTTACAATCAGCTCCGCTTTTACGGAGTCGAATTCCTTGGCGTCAACCAGTATTGTTCCTTTCCCGACGAAACCGTCCCTGTACCAGTTTCAGCGGCTGCTGACTCCGTCACAGGAAATTGTCAAGGGAACGACCAACATACGCGGAACAAACTACCTGCTGTGGTACCGGAATACAATCAAGATTGCTATTCTGAATACACTGCTGACATTGGCTATCTGTGTTACTTCAGGATATATCTTCTCGCGGTTCCGTTTCGGTCTCCGCAAGCCGTTTATGGCAGGAATGATTGTACTTCAGATGTTTCCAAGTTTTATTGGTATGGTTGCGACGTATGTTATATTGTGGCGTATAAACGGACTCAATACCCACTGGGGGTTGGTTCTGGTATATGCCACGGGGAGTATCCCGTATAATACATGGCTAATGAAGGGCTATTTCGATACTGTTTCAAAGAGTATCGAAGAGGCCGCCCGTGTTGACGGGGCAAGCCAGTTGACGACATACCTGCGTATTATTATTCCTATGGTAAAGCCCATGATAGCGTTCCTGGCTCTTACCAGCTTTACCGGTCCGTGGATGGACTTCATTTTCCCGAGATTGGTATTGCGGAGTGATGATATGAAAACACTGGCAGTCGGTTTGTATGAAATGATCAGCGGCCGCGCAAATGATAACTTTACCATGTTTGCAGCCGGCGCCCTGCTGGTAGCCATACCCTTTGCCATACTGTTTATGGCAGGTCAGAAATTCATGCTTAAGTCCATGGCAGGCGATGCTGTCAAGGAATAAAAGGCTGATTACTGTCCGCAACTGAATTGAACCCCGTTTCTTTTTCGGAAGCGGGGTTTTTTAAATAACGGCGCCTGCGCCGGAATATATTGACGGAGATGTTGTAAAAGTTTGTTTATGTGCTTTTTATTATAAGTGCATCCATAAGTAATGGGGTTCAGCGGCCGGAAACTCCGGCTGTACTCCGATCGGTTTTAGAGGAGGGTCGTGTGAGAAAAACAAAAATACCTGCAATATTTTTATGTTTTTTTGTTTCATTTTTTATCTTTTCGTGTGCGTCCAACAAGGAACAGCCCATTGATCCGGAGAAGGCCGTTTACGAACTTGCTCCGATCACTCGGACGGTCCGGACGCCTGGTGAAGGTGTGTATTACTGTGTTTTTGTACGGGCCTTTGCTGATTCGGACGGAGACGGTACCGGCGATTTTAAAGGTCTGACCGCCAGACTTGACTATCTCAATGACGGAAATGACAATACAGTCAGTGATCTGGGGATTACCGGTATCTGGCTGATGCCCATTTTCCCTTCACAGTCCTACCACGGGTATGACGTTGATGATTATTATAATGTAAATCCTGATTATGGGACCATGGAAGATTTTGAAATCTTTCTTGCCGAGGCGGAAAAACGGGGTATTTCAGTTATTATTGATATGACCTGCAATCATTCATCGGTCTATACGGACTGGTTTATTGCGTCCAAGGACCCAAGCAGTCCCTACCGCAACTGGTACCGCTGGGCGGATGAGGGTGATCCCCGGTATAACCTGAATCAGCGGATATGGGGCCATCCTCTCTGGAACAAGGTTGGAAATTCCTACTATTCCGGTCTCTTTGTTCCCTCCATGCCTGATTTCAATCTTGCTAACCCTGAAGTCCGGGAGGAATTCAAAAAGATTTCAAAATTCTGGATGGACAAGGGCGTTGACGGGTTCAGGTTTGACGCGGCCGGGCATGTATTCAATGCGGCGAAAATTCCTGCCGGAGAATCGTCCGAACAACAGGCTGTGGCCTGGTGGACGGAACTGGTCGGCTATATCAAAACGGAGAACCCTGAAGCCTATACTGTCGGTGAAGTATGGGAGCCGCCGTCAACACGCGCGGTTTATATGCGGGGCCTGGATTCATCTTTCCATTTTGACCTCGGTACGAAGATTATCGACGCCATACGGAGCGGAGACGGCGGACAGAATAACCTGGCGAATGCCATGTACGCTGTCTACGAGCGCTACGCGGAGGAAAACCCGAATTATACTGACGCCCCGTTCCTCACAAACCATGACCAGAACCGTATTTCAGGCATGCTGAGAGGTGATGTTGCGCAGCTTAAACTGGCGGCTTCCCTGTATATTCTTACGGAAGGAGTGCCGTTTATTTATTACGGTGAGGAAATCGGTATGATGGGAGCAAAACCAGATGAGCAGATTCGTACGCCGATGATGTGGAAAGCCGCGGGAAAAGATTCCCTTCAGACAACATGGATAGACTCCAAGTATAATAAAAATACCATTCCGGTTGACCAGCAGGAAAAGAACAAAGATTCGCTTTTAAATTATTACAAACGGGTTATCCGGATAAAGACTGCCCATCCCGCATTGTATGAAGGGCGCATGACCCCGCTTGCGACTGAAAGATCCGAAATTATTTCCTGGGTTATGGAATCGGAAACGGAAAAAGCCTTTGTTATGCATAATCTGTCACCCGAGGCGGTAGTTGTGGATCTTCCTGAGGGAATTGATATGTCCCTTATCTTTACTACCTATCCGGATATTGCTGTGGATGGATCAGCTGTTACCATGCCTCCCAGAGGTTCAGCTGTTTTTGCGGCATATAAGTAAAAATGAAATTTTAATTTGAAATGTTCTGTACATTTCAAAATATAAAATTTTGAAAAACTTTTTTGAACTCCGGCAGGATGTATGTTCCGCCGGAGTTTTTTATTCGCTGCAATCCATACCTTGCAGAACCGACAATCCCGCCGAAAAGGGCGGGATTGTTGATTGAGTTTTTGCGATTTCTTATTATTATATAAGAAGGAGCTTATATGACCCTCTCTTATCTGTTTATTTTATTTATCCTGTACAGTGTGATTGGCTGGCTATGTGAAGTTGTATATGTATTGATTACCCAGCGCAAATTTGTGAATAGGGGAATCCTCCGCGGTCCTGTTTGTCCCATTTTCGGTTTCGGAGCATTAATCATTGTTTTCTGTCTTGAACCGTTCAAATCCAATATTATTTTTCTTTTTGTCATGGCGGTCATTGTTTCGGCGGTTCTGGAATATATAACTTCCTGGATACTGGAAATGATTTTCGCGGCGAAATGGTGGGATTATACAAATTCAAAATTCAGCCTTAACGGCCGCATCAGTCTGCTTAATTCTGTCATCATAGGTGTTCTGGGGACATTGTGCATTCTGTTTGTCCAGCCGGCATTTGAATATGTGCTGAATCTTTTTCCCGAGGAGTCACTCAATGTTATTGCTTTTATTCTTGCCCTTATTCTTTTTGTCGATATTGTCCTGACCCTCCGGACGCTGGTCCATTTTTCCGCCAGACTTACTGATTTCAAAATACTGATACGGGCGGCAAAAAAGGCGCCTGACAAGTTTGAATGGTTTGACCGTGAGGATTTGCCGGGAAGTATTGCACGTCTCAGGCATTTGCAAAAAACCGATACGACCGGTATTTATAAACAATTTGAACAACTGCTCGATACGTTTGTGAAACCGCCTTCCGGGGTCCCCCGGCTGCTTATGGCCTTTCCGGGACTCAAGCTCAGCAGGGAAGTCCCGGATTATGAACTTCTCAAGGACGCCCATCTGACTGATTTACGGCAGGTTTTGCAGGCCCCATCCGCGCCGGCTGATACGGAAACGGAAAGGACTGTCCCTGCGCAGAAAAAAGAAAAAAAACAGACTGCCGAACGGACTATTATCAAACCAAAAATATATGAATATGTATGGATCTTTGCCGCGGCCGGATATATAGGGCTTATTGTGGAAACCCTGTGGATGTATATTACAACGGGTGAATTTTACAGCCGGATCGGTTTTATGCATATATGGGTTAAACCCATTTACGGGGCCGGCGGCGTTCTCATGACTATGCTTTTACTGCCCCAGCAAAAACGGCGGGATTTGTTTATTTTTGTATATGGCGTTGTTATCGGCGGCGCCTTTGAGTATCTGTGCAGTGTCATACAGCAGCTCATGTTCAATTCTGTTTCATGGGAATATCATGATACTCCGCTTAATCTCCACGGCAGAACCAACCTCTTTTTTTCATTTTGCTGGGGGTTCCTGGCATTATTGTGGATACGGTTTGCCTTTCCAGGGTTTATGCATCTTATACGGAAAATCCCGCCGAAGATCAGCAAAATCCTTGCCATTATTTTTGCGGTTCTGCTTGTCTCTGACGCGGCATATACTGCCGCCGTTGTCCGGCGCTGGTCCGAGCGGAGAGACGGGATCGCCGCGAAAACAGCTGTCGGCCGTTTCTTTGATGAATACTATCCGAACGAAAAGATGGAACGGTTATATTCCAATATGAAATTTCTGGATAAATCCGATCCGGAACATCAGGGGCCTGAACCGGCAAAATCCGACGCGGACAGCGGTGCTCCGGCTGGACAGCCGGAGCCGCTTAATTAATAGCTGCAATATCAAAAGGCGTTTCCTGATATACGAAATAGTTCAGCCAGTTGACAAAAAGGAGGTTCGCGTGCGCCCTCCAGCTCACAGGGGGCAGTTTTTCCGGGCTGTTATCAGGAAAATAATCATGGGGTATACTGATAGAGAGGCCTCTTGCAAGATCCCTCTGGTATTCTTTTGCGAGCGTATCGGCGTCATATTCCGCATGGCCAGTGATAAAAATGGACCGGCCGTCCCGGCTAGCCACAAGAAATACTCCTGCTTCGTCCGATTCCGCAAGAATTTCAAGGTCCGAGAATTTTTCTATATCTTCCCTCCGGATAGCCGTATGCCGGCTGTGAGGGGCCCGGAATGTGTCGTCAAAACCCCGGACAAGTTTATGTACCGGATTAAGAACACGGTGTTCGAAAATGCCGAAAACCTTTGAATCAAGCAGCTGCTTATCAATGCTGTAAAAATAATACAGGGCTGCCTGTGCGCCCCAGCAGATATACAGTGTGCTGTACACATGGGTTTTACTCCATTCAAGGATTTCCGAAAGTTCATTCCAGTAATCCACCTGTTCAAAGGAAAGATGCTCGACAGGCGCTCCTGTAATTACGAGTCCGTCGAATTTCTGGTCTTTTACACTTTCAAATGTCCGGTAAAACATATTCAGATATTCCGCGCTGGTATTCGCCGATTTATGGGAAGCCATTGTCAGCAGGGTTATTTCTATCTGCAGAGGCGTATTTCCGAGCAGGCGCAAAAGCTGTGTTTCGGTGACTTCCTTTGCCGGCATGAGGTTCAAAATCGCGATTTTGAGGGGACGGATATCCTGATGACTCGCACGCTGGTCATCCATTATAAAGATATTTTCGCTGGTCAGAATTTTCGCTGCCGGCAGCGCAGCTGGTATTTTAACGGGCATCGTTCCTCCGGAATACTTTTATACTTCCCTGACTTACAAACACTTGCAATCGGAATTCCCGTCATTTCTGGTGAAGACGGGAATAAAACACTGAAATAATAGTAACTGATTTCAGCCTTTCTGTGAATATGAGTTTTTTTGTTTTCAGTCTTGCGGGGGCCTTTTTTTTCCGGTATTATACCTTTCTATGGAATATACTCAGGAACAAATTGACGCGCTTTCAATAAATGAAGTCGCTATTTTAAAACGCATTGCCGATGAGCTGCAAATACAGCCCGGTCAGGTTTCCGCGGTGGTATCGCTCGTCAGCGAAGGCTGTACCATCCCTTTTATTTCCCGTTACCGGAAAGAACAGCACGGGTCTCTGGATGAAGTGCAGGTGCGTGACAGTGATCATCTGTATAAAAGCTATAATAACCTTGAAACCAGACGCTTGGAGATTATAAGGGGTATTTTCGGGCAGGGAAAGCTGACTGAAAATCTGTATAACAATGTAATGAACGCAAATACACTCACCGAGCTTGAAGATTTGTGGGCGCCGTTCAAGAAAAAAAAGAAGACAAGAGGAATGCTTGCCGTTGAACGCGGCCTGGAGCCGCTTGCCGAGGCTATGCAGGAACTTGACAAGGACTCTGTCGAAGCAAAAGCGAAGGATTTTATCCGGGTTGATGAAGAAAATACCGAATTATCGGTACATTCTGCTGAAGAGGCCCTGAACGGCGCAATGGATATTATAGCCGAACAGGTCGCGCAGACGCCGGAAACCCGCGCTGAAGTGCGTGATTTTTACACGAAAAGCGGACAGTTTGTGGTTACGGGCATCGGTGATGAAGCTGCCCAGAAATCCTCTGTTTACCAAATGTATTGGGATTACAAAGAACCGCTTAACCAGATTAAGCCCCACAGGGTTTTGGCTATAAACCGGGGAGAACGGGACGGCGCCCTTGATGTAAAAATAGATGTGGATGTTGACGGCGCCATAGAACTCCTTGAGCGCAAATATACGATACATAATACCTACCACAAAGAAGCAATTGAAGACGGCGTTGTCCGCCTGCTTTCTCCGGCGGTTGTCAGGGAAATCCGTTCCGATCTGTCGGAAAATGCGGATTCCCATGGTATTGGGGTTTTCAGTGAAAATCTTAAAAATCTTCTGATGCAGCAGCCAATAAAGGGGACCAGAATTCTGGGAATTGATCCGGGAATCCGAACCGGTACAAAGTGCGCTGCCCTCGATGAGACCGGCAAGTACCTCGGGTCTTTCATTATTTACCAGCAAAAAGCCGAGCCTTCGAAAGCTGCGGTTCTTGCCGCAATAAAAGATTACAATATTCAGCTGATAGCAGTCGGAGGAGGGACCGGGACAAAGGAAGTCCAGGAAATAGTCTCGCAGGTCATTAACGAATTCTGTCCCAATGTACTCTATACCGTTGTTGATGAAGACGGCGCTTCCGTTTATTCGGCGAGTGATATTGCCCGGGAAGAATTCCCTGACCTTGATCTGACAATTCGCGGGGCAATTTCAATCGGCAGACGGCTGCAGGACCCCCTGGCCGAACTGGTCAAAATTGACCCTAAATCCATAGGCGTCGGACTCTATCAGCATGATGTAAACCAGAAAAAACTGTCCGAAACCCTTGATGAGGTTGTCGGTTCCGTAGTCAATAATGTGGGCGTTAATCTCAATACGGCCAGCGCTTCACTGCTGAAATATGTATCCGGTATAAACAGTACCCTGGCTAAAAAAATTGTTTCTTACCGTGAATCTTCAGGCAAGATTACCAGCAGGGACGCCCTTATGAGCGTTCCCGGAATGGGCCCGAAAAGTTTTGAACAGTGCGCCGGCTTTCTTAAAATCCCGGAAAGCACGGACCCTCTTGATAACAGCTGGGTCCATCCCGAGAATTATCCCGCGGCCAGAGTCGTATATGAAGTAGTGCACAGGGGGCTGAGGTCGACCGCGAGACCCGCAGTGAAATAAAGGTAAAATATGAACTGGGCGAAACTACCATAAATGACATAATTGAAGAACTGAAAAAGCCGAACCGCGATCCCCGCGACGGATACCCGAAGCCCATCATGCAAAAGGGCGTTCTTTCTTTTGAGGATCTTAAGGAAGGCATGGTTGTGACCGGAAAGATCAAGAATGTCGTTGATTTCGGCGCCTTCGTTGATATCGGAATAAAAGAAACGGCCCTTCTGCATCTGAGCGAAATGAGCGATTCCTTTGTAAAAGACCCGATGGATGTCGTTAAGGTCGGAGATGTAAAAGAATGCCGTATTATCGGCCTTGATATTGACCGCAGGAGAATCAGCCTGAGCTGCAAGTCAGCCTCTTCCGCGCCTGGCCCGAAACGGGACGGCGCTGAAAAAAAACGTACCGCAGTCGTCCGTACTTCGGATGAAAAGAAAACTCCCGGCAGGCCCGCGAACAGCCATGAGAAGAGGGCTGATAACCGGCCCCGGAAGGACGGCGGCAATGACCGAGGCCGCTCTTCCCGCGATGATGACGGCCTGACCTATAATCCGTTTGCGGAACTCCTGAAAAACAGGAAATAGAGGTGAAAAAAAAGGCCGGTGAAAGAGTCGGCGCGGGCGGGAAAAAGACAGCGGTTCCCATAAACTTTCCCCTCCCGCCGGAAGACCTTCTTTCAGAAGGCCTGAAAAAACTGGAGATACCCGAACACAACCAGGACTTCGGAAAAATCACCGTAAACGGACGCGAAACCCTTGGTTCCCTTTTTGAAGCCTACCTGAAGGAACTCGTCCTGTTTAATTCAGTCTTTAACCTTATCGGCGCGGATACGGATTCCGCGCAGGGCCGGAGCGACCTTGTTGTCCGGCACATACTTGATGCGCTTTCACCCTGGCGGATTCTGGCGGAGAAGGCCAATGATATGTATACAGACGCTTCATTCAGCGATCCGGTCCGGATCGCTGACGCCGGGTCCGGAGCCGGCATCCCCGGTATTCCTCTCGCGATCCTGTTTCCCGGCATCCGGTTTACATTGATTGAGCGGATGAGCAGGCGCTGTACCTTTCTTGAAAACTGCGCGGCTCTGCTTGGTCTTGAAAATGTCACCGTTCTGAACACTGAACTGGAAAAAGCCCCCGGAAAAATGTTCGATTTTACGGTATTCCGGGCCTTCAGGCCCCTTGACGCTTCCATGCTGAAAATACTGACAGCAACAATAAAACCACGAGGAATGCTGGCCGCTTACAAGGCGAGGATAAACGCGATCAGGGAAGAAATGAGCGGCGTTGAAGCCCTGCTGAAAGAATGGAACGCAGTACCTTTGCAGGTACCCTTTCTTGAACATGAAGAAAGATTTCTTGTGCTTATGAGATGATTTCCTTGAAAAAACTATCAGGATTTCCGTCTATTCAATCTTATTGAGAAGCTTGTTCAGCTGGTCTTTGTCATAAATGTAAACCGGCCGGCCGTCAATAAACCTCTTGGCTTCATCCGTGAAGACCCCTGCCGCAACACAGATGCCCTTTCCTGCCTTAATATCCTTTATTCTGGCATGGAAATCGCGGAGCGGAATTTCACCGATTGATCCCTGTCCCCTGTAAAAGCGGAAAAGAACGATATCTGTCCATTTTGATGTGTCAACTTTGGCAACAATATCCGAATAATCCGCATACATTTCAATATCAGTAATTTTAACTCTGGCGCCCGGAAAAAACTCCGTGACCATTTTTTTGCAGAGTTCGGTGAATTCACTTTGAACCGACAGCAGATATGTCTTCAGGTTCTTGTTCTGGTTCAATTCCCGGTAGCGCACAATAAGGGACGGAACATCTTTATATCCAGGTGTTGTTTTCTGTATTTCCTTGAGGACCGACAATGCCCTTCCGAGGTCCTGGTTTTTAATAAGCACAGCCGCCAGTTTATAATTAATGTCATTGCTGAGTTCTTTCGGCAGATTGTCGTGTTTCAGTCCGGTCTCAAATTCCGTTATTGCCTTTTCAAACTGTCCGTTCTGGGTATAAATTATACCGGAATACAGTGCCGCGTGCGGACCAAGGGTCGGATGCGAGCTGAGGGCTGAAAATATTTTCAGGGCCTGTTCCTGAGCGCCCGTTTCATACAGACATTCAGCCATGGCAAACAGAATTTCCCTGTCTTCCGGCTCCGCCTCAAGGGCCCGTTTGAGATATTTCAGGGCTTCCCTGAAATGATGGGCCTTGTGCATACTGAAACCCATATATTTCTGGGCCGGAATGCTCTCGGGGTCAATAACCAGGGCCTGTTTGAGAAAGGTAATGGCCTTTTCATACTCTTTCTGGATATAACAAATATACCCCAGATTGTAATTTGCCTCGAAACTGTCTCTTCGCAGTTTTCTCGCTTCGACAAAAGCCTTGGTAGCTTCCGGTATTTTATTCAATTTTATTGCCGCAATACCATAACGGAGCGCATTTTCAAAGGGATCGATTTTCGGGGTTGATGATGCAAGACAGAATAGAATTTCATAGGCGGTATAAGCTTTTTCCCAGTTCTGATCCTGAAAATAAATATTTCCCATTACCGTGAGACCTTCCGGATCACGGGGATTCTGAGCCAGTCTTCTGTTAGCTTCGCGAATGATAACAGCCCTGTCTTTTTGCTTCTTTTGCTTTGGAGACTTTCCTGCCCGACTCCTTCCGAGGAAGGTAAGCAAGAGAATAGCTGCCGCTGCAATAAGAATTACAATAATAACAGTAAAACTTGCATTCATAGTGATTATTATGAGCGGAACGTGAATCTGTGTCAATAATTAACATTGACAATAGTCACATCCCATACTAAATTATAATAAGAGACTAGTTAATAGTAAAGAGGTATAGTTATGGACGGTGCTTCAATTGGCATCAAACTTGCAGATAGTACGTTTTTTCCCGTTTTGCAGGATAAAGTCCCCGGCAGCAAGGTACTTGATTTAACAACAGTCCGCGATGATCAGACAAGCGTTCAGATAAATCTGTACCGCAGCGAGAATAATACCATGCATAACGCCGAATATGTCGGTACTTTAATAATAGAAGATATTGCAAAAAAGCCTTCAGGAGATCCTACGATAGAACTCACGCTTACGCTCGATGAATTCAATGAATTATCGGCGGAAGCGGTTGATCTTGACTCCGGTTCCCGGGAATTATTAAAAGCGTCTTTGGCAACACTGGATCAGGAAGATCTTAATATCCTTCCTGATTTCGATTTGAATTCCACTATGGAAGATGAAGATGTCATTCTGGGCGAAGATCCCCTGCATGAAAATGTGGCCGATGATTTTGCCTATGAAAATACTCCGGGAGAATTGTATACCATGAATACGGACGATGAGAAAAAAAGCGGAGTTTTAATGCCCGCATGGTTGTGTGTAACAATACTGATTTTCGGAATTGCTGCACTTGTTATAGCGCTGATTATATCTGCTCGGACGATGGTTCTGAACCGGTCCATTCAGGAAATTGCCTCAAATCCTGTTATTATTGAGGTTCCTGTTGTTCCCGTTGTTGAACCGGAACCCATTCCTGAAGCCGAACCAATTCCGGAAGAAATAACCCCTCCGCCGGTTGAAACACCCGCGGAAGAAGCTCCTCAGGTCGTAGTTATTGAAGAACCGGAGGAACCCGTGGTTCCTGTCCAGCCCGAACCGGTCCCGGATGCCCAGAATGTGCGTTACAAGATAATATGGGGCGACACCCTGTGGGATCTTTCCGCGACATATTACCGCGATCCCTGGCAGTATATGCGAATAGCCCGGTTTAATAATATTAAAAATCCTGATCTGATTATTGCCGGAACCTATATTACGATTCCTGCAAAGTAAGTTGAGTCTTTCATATTCCCGGTTCCGGATGCTGCTATCCGGAACCTGTTTTCTGCTGTTTTTATTTTCCGGTACGTCCTGCGGCGCTTCTTCCCTGAAAAAACTTTCACGGGCTGAGTTATTATCCGCGCTGCAGGCGGGTAATTATCATTTTACGGATACTCTTTCTCCAAAAAAATACGGTGATGCGCTGAAATTCGGACCGGAAGCTCCCTATTATATCGGAATGCATCTTTTAAAAGCCGGAAAAACTGCCGAAGCCAGAAGGATGTTTGAAGCGGGCGCAGGTACCGGCGGGCAGAACAGAAAAAATGACACAAAAGAACCTTTCCGGACCCTGTGCATGCAGCAGCTCTGTCTTTACGGACCGGCCTCGGAAAGACTCAGGTCCGTCGGGCAGCGTTTAAATCAGATACAAAAGGACGGCGCCTTCAAATTTCCCGAAAATGAAGATGAAACACTGCGGGATTTGCATGCGGAACTCCTTATTGAGCTTGGCCGCTTTGATGAAGTTCCCGGCGGAGTTCCCCAGTGGTATAGCCGCCATCCGCTTTCCGCGCTTCTGGCCGGACGGTTTGAGTCGCTTCCGGAGAATTATCCGCCGGAATTTTATGCTGTCACCGCGGCCCGGATAAGCATGTATAAGCGGGATTACCAGCGGGCCTGGACCCAGGTTGAGCCTCTGCTCGAAAATACAGACATCCGCGATTTTCTGTACCGGGCCGTTTTTTCGGACTTCGGCAGGGCCGCCCTTTATGGATCGCCGAATTACGCGGCCTCGGCCGTATACTTTGACAGGCTTTTTGACCGGCTTTACGCGGATCCGGACGTTTCGCGCGAAATACTGTATATGCTTGCTTTTTACTCTTCCCGCCTGTACGGACGTGAAGCCGAGCGTTTCGGCCAAAAGGGGTATGCGGCTTCATCCGGTTATCTGGAACTTGCGCGTACAAAAATGGAAACCGCCCTCTCTTTCGCTGATGTCGATGAAGATACTGATACCGCAATCTGGTATCTGCTGAACACGGCTTTCGCCGAAGGGCAGCTGTTCGAGGGTATACAGAAATACCGTACTGTATGGAAAAATCCCGATTTCTTTTCGGATATTATTGACTCGTATCTTGTTGACCGGCTTACCGCCAAAGACTTTGCGGGGATTTACCGTCTGAGTGAAATTCTCCCCGATTCAATGGACCGGGATATTCTTGCCAGAATTGATTATCTGAAGGCCCGGTCAGGGCTTTCGTCCGCCGAAGAAACAAAACGCCTGTTTGAACGGGCCTTTGATGAAGATCACAGCGCCCTGTATTACCGGGTTTTGTCGGCCGCCGCTTTGGATATCCGCCTGGGCGCGCCCCATTCATTTGCCCCGAAAATCAGTACCCCGGCTGAAAAGCCTTCTTTCCCGGTCGGCGCGGAAGCCATATTGCGGGGTTACGCGGAATACCATCTTCCTGAACAGGTATACCCGGCGGCGGTCAGAATGTATCCTTCCCTGCCTCTTTCCCTTGCCCGGGACCTTGCCGCCAAACTGACCGGGGCCGGGCTTCACAGCCAGGCTTTACGCTTATCAATATTGTCCCTCCGGTCCTCTTCCGAACCCATAACAGACCTTGAACTTGGTTTTTTGTATCCGAGACCCTGGCGGGATGAAATTTCGGCCGCATCCATCCGCTTCGATGTGCCTGAATACCTGCTCTACGCGCTGATCCGGACGGAAAGTTTTTTTCAGGCGGACGCTGTTTCCCACGCAGGAGCCATGGGCTTGACCCAGATGATGAGGCCGACTGCGGGCGATGTTGCCCGTAAACTCCGGTACAGTGAATATGATTTAACCGATCCGGAAACCAATATCACTTTTGGGGCCTTTTATCTCGCCGAACTGATAGGCAGGCTTGACGGAAAGATTATGCCTGCCCTTTTTGCATATAACGCCGGTATAACGAGGATCAGGAACTGGCAGCGCACCGCCGGAGGTGTTAACGGCATAACCGGCTGGAACGCCGCCGGCCCGATGGCGGGAGATCTTTTTCTTGAAACAATTCCCATTGCGGAAACCCGCGATTACGGCAGGAAAGTGCTTGCAGCGGCCGCGGTTTACGGGTATCTTTACTATCAAAAAACAACCGGACAGATTGTCCGCGAGTTATTCTGATCTTTTGCGGGGTTGTAATGAACATTGCAGAATCTGTTCTTCTCGGGTTTGTTCAGGGATTGGCTGAATTTCTGCCAGTTTCCAGTTCAGGACATCTGGCCATTATTTCCTATTTTATCGGACAAACGGAAGTCCCACTTCTTTTTGATATTATGCTGCATCTGGCCACGCTTGCCGCTGTCTGCATAGTTTTCCGCCGGCGCATATGGGAATTGCTGTGTGTAGTCGGACGGTTTATCATACGAAAACCTCTTGAATCTGACCGCCCTGATCAGAAAACCATTATTGCCCTGATCGCGGCCACGGCCATGACCGGAATAATAGGGTTTATCCTGAAAGATTTTGTCAGGGAGATTTCTCCTTTTGTAATTTCCTGCTGTTTTGTAGTAACCGGGATTCTTTTGTTCATATCGGGCCGGTTTACGCCAAAGCAGACTGTAGAAGCCCCGAATCTGGTCCGGGGCCTTATTATCGGAACAGTCCAGGGAATAGGCGTTATCCCCGGTATTTCCCGCTCGGGAAGCACAATATCGGCTTCGCTTTTTACCGGACTGGACCGCAGGGTGGCCGGTGAATTTTCTTTTTTACTTTCTATTCCCGCGATACTTGCAGCATTTATTCTTGAGCTCAAAGATGCCGATACTCTAACTGGATCTGTATCGGCAATTTCGCTTATTGCAGGGATGCTGACCGCTTTTATTGTCGGTTTGCTGTCTCTGAAATTCCTGATAACCCTTATTAATAAGGGAAAACTCGGATATTTTGCATTTTATCTGGTGCCTGTCGGAATTTCCCTTGCGATATACTTTGCCGTAAAATAGATCCCTATTTGCATCCGGGGAGTTTTATATCATGAAACACGAATTTTCAGGTGAAAACCCTGATAATACACATTCAGAAAGTCAGCGTATTGTATCAATTGTAATCGGCGCGGTTTTTTCTATTCTGGCCGTTTTTCTGGCCATCTCACTGTTTTCAGCTGTTTTTTCATTCTCGTATAAAAAACCTCCGCTGGCCATGCCCGGAGACCTTTTGCTTTCAGTTTACGGGATTTCTTCTTTCCTTGTTCCCTGTTTTTTGTTTCTGGCCGCGATTATTCTGGTAATACCGGGCTGGTCGTTCCGTTCCGCTGTTATTCTGGCCGGATCAATTATTCCGTTCTTTACCGCTGTCGGCGGGGAGAAACTCCTCAAGGTATTTAATTCAGCCGTAGGCACGGGAATTGCCTCCAGAATTATTTCCGGCGGACTGATAATTTCAATTTTCCTGGCTGTTTTTCTCGAATATCTCCTGCTAATTCAATTGGCGGACTGGATACAGAATAAAAGGAATCTCCCGCGAAATGGGGAAGAAGATTTCCCTTCCGGAGAATCAGATGAGCTTCAGGAAGAAGCACCTGTTTCATTTGAAGATGAGTTTTCCGAGCCGGAACGGGAAGAACTTCAGGAAGAAACGGACGCTGTTTCAGGAGAGGCCCTCGCAGCCGGAGAGGTCCCTGACCTGAATGTAAATGAAAATTCCGGGACAGAAGAGACGGATCCGGATGAAGCGGATATGCTGTCCGGCGGTACGGACTTAATAGAAGGGACATATCAGGAAAAAAACGAGGCCGGAAACAGCCTTTTGTGGAATTCAGATAACGGGGAGCTTTCCCTCCCGCATGAACAGGATAATAATGCAACGGATGCGGTTCCTTCCTCGGAAACCGGCCCCATTTATATAGAATTTGATTCGGAGGAAAAACCTTCTTCCGGAGATACCCCGCCGCAGAACAGCGCCGGGCAAATTGATCCGGACGTTTCGTATGATGATATACCGCCGGAAGAAACACAGGATTCTTATGAGCAGGATGATCCTGATTATTTTGATGACGGTGAAGAAGAATATGACGAACCCGATGAATCAGACGGGGATGACGATGAAGACGGGTATGATGATCTGTCCGAAGACGGAGATACCGGCGGCGAAGTCCTGGATGTATTTCAGGATACCGATGCATTTCCCCTGTTTGACAGCATTGAAGAAGAATCCGGTCAGTTGACCGAAACGCCTGCCAATGGCGGAAAGGACAGTGCCGGCAAGTCTGAAGTCGCTTCTTTTGAAGCCCTCGATAAGGAGCCTGTCCGGCCCGGGAAAAAAAGACGGCGACTGTACTCTGTTCCTTATGAAATTCTGAACAGCTATCCTGACGGCGAATACTGGGTTATTGATGACGCGACCCGCCGTTCCGCTGCCGCGCTCAAGGAAACCCTGAATGAATTTCATATTCAGGCTGACGTCACCGGCATCAGGAAGGGGCCGGTTATTACCATGTTTGAAATACTTCCGGCTCCTGGTGTCAAGCTGTCAAAAATAGTCGGCCTGCAGGATAATATAGCGCTCCGGCTCGCGGCTTCAAGTGTCCGTATTGTTGCGCCGATTCCGGGCAAACATGCCGTTGGCATTGAAGTCCCGAACCAGAAACGGTCAATTGTCAGTTTCCGGGAACTTATTGAAACGGAGCCCCAAACCGGGAAAAAAATGGAAATACCGGTGGTCCTCGGCAAAGATATTACCGGAGAGGCCCAGATAATCGATCTGACTACAACACCCCATCTGCTTATTGCGGGCGCGACCGGTTCGGGAAAATCGGTCTGCGTTAATTCAATAATTCTTTCTGTTTTATACAAGCGTTCTCCTGATGAAGTGAGACTGCTTCTGATTGATCCGAAGGTTGTAGAACTGAAGCTGTATAATGATATAGCCCATCTTCTTTCACCCGTTATTACGGAACCGAAAAAGGCCTTTCAGGCGCTCCAGTACTGTCTGTGTGAAATGGAACGGCGTTATGCGCTGCTTGATGGCATGGGGGTCCGGGACATACGGAGTTATAACCGGCGCATCAAAGAACGGAATATGGCCACCGAAAAAATACCGTATATTGTGGTAATTATTGACGAATTCGCCGATCTTATGGCGACCACTGGTAAAGAGCTTGAATCGACAGTTGCCCGCCTGTGCGCGATGAGCCGGGCAGTCGGGATCCATCTTGTTCTGGCCACCCAGCGGCCTTCCATTGATGTTATTACCGGACTTATCAAGGCAAATATCCCAAGCCGTATAGCTTTTATGGTCGCTTCGAAAATGGACAGCCGGATTATTATTGACCAGGTAGGCGCGGAAAAACTCCTTGGCCGCGGGGACATGCTCTATTCAAGCGTAACGGATCCCTTCCCGGTGCGTATCCAGGGCGCATTTGTCTCCGATGAAGAGGTTGAAAAAGTTGTTGAATATGTTAAAACTTTCGGGGAGCCTGAATATATTGATGAGGAAATCTTCTTTGATGAGGAAGATGACAGCGGAATTGACGCTTCGCTTTTTTCCGATGGGGAAGATCCTCTGTATGACAAGGCCCTTGAAATAGTTCTGCTGGCGGGAAAAGCCTCCGCCTCATATATTCAGCGGAGACTCAAAATAGGATACAACAGGGCCGCCCGGCTTGTGGAAGATATGGAGGCCCGCGGTATTGTGGGTCCCGCAAACGGATCAAAGCCGAGGGATGTTGTCCACTATCCTTCGGGAAAAGACTGAAAGTGTATAGTACCTATACACTTTCAGTCTGAAGCCTCTCCGAGCGTTTAGCTGCTATACACTCTCTGGTACCTACCGAAAACCTAAATGAAAAAGCGGAGGTCCCGGTGGGAGGTCAGATTCCATTTGTGCGCAATAATATAGGTTCCGGTAATTGAAGTCAGCGCGTCTATGGCGGCGGCTATGGCGCAGATAAAAAACGCCGCGGGCTTCAGAATCAGATAACCCGCTTCAAAGCCCCTTCCGTACAGCATACAAATTGTTGCGAGCTGTATATACGCGCCTCCTGCCGGAAAACGTCCAAGGAAAAATGACAGGAGGATTGCCATGCCCACAAGCCAGAGCATATCACTGAAGGCAATGCCCAGACTTGAATAGGATTTCAGAATAACAATAAAACTGACCGTAACTGTCAAAGCGCTTCCCGCCCTTCCGAAAATTGAAAAGACGGGCATGGTTACCGAAGAAACGCGGCGTTTGACGCCGAGACTTTCATTAACATGGCGGATCAGAACAGGGAGCGTCATATTTGTATCCCCGGAAAAAAAGGCGGCAACAATCGGGGCGATCCCGGCATACAGAATCCGGTACGGATTTACCTTTCCGCACACAAGTCTGATAATCAGAGGATACACAACAAGGGCAAGCAGAAAAAAGTCGAAAAGCAGCAGCCCGATAAAACTTCCGAATACCTTCGAGGAGATAATCGTACGGAACTGGAACACCCAGTTTACAGATATCGCGATCATCCCAATCGCCAGCATATCAACAAAAAAGCACATAACCGCATAGGAAACGCGTGAAAGGGAATCAAAAAGATTCAGGGTCGCTTTTGAAGCGTTTTTATCAACCGCGCAGCCCGCTCCCGCGAACCCGCCGAAAATACAGAGCGGCAAAATAAACAGTCCGTTTGAAAAAACCTCAAACGCGCTCGACGGAAAGAGCTGCCTGAGGGATTCTTTTATTCCCAATTGGGGAATTTCACTTGTTCCTTCGACAAAAATGGGAATACGGGTGGGGTTGCGTATAAGCACCGAAATAAGACCAATGACTGCGAGCAGGACAGCGGCCAGAACAATAATGCCCACCGTGACCAGCCCAAGCCGGAACAGGGATCTGTTTTCCCTGAGTTCATATACTGCTATCGTGAAGCTGAAAAACAGAACAGGGTATAAGGCATATCTGCCGATTTGAACAACCAGATCGGAGATAAATTGTACGGTTTCCCTGAAAGCAGGATTCTGCTGGGGGAAAAAAAGTGCAAAAGCAGTTCCGATAACGATACCGAGAAGATATTTTATCCAGATTTTCATATGAGGAAGAATACCTCAAGGTTTTATTCCAGTCAATCGGAACGCAGTCCGTTTCATTTTTCCAGGCAAACTTGCCCGAATCACTTGTTTATATAGCCGGTTTACCGATATATTATATGTATCATGGGTTCTTGTATACTGATTGCCGACAAATCTGTCCCGCTTGGAGTTATACTCGCGTCTGCACTCCGGAGCAGAGATGCTTCCGTAGCAATTATTTCCGATGTGCCTGAAAGCAATCAGAAAAAGGGTGAAAAAAAGAAAGAAGGTCCCGCTGATAAAAATATCAATCTGGCTGATATTCCATGGAACCGTTCTTCATCGCTTTCCGCCAGAACAATTTTACTTGAAATAAAAAACACATTTTCATCCTGCTCCCAGGCGGTCCTTTTTTTTGATATAGCTTCCTTTTTTGAAAACACCATACAGAAAAACAAATATCCGCTTGAACTGACGGCCGAGTATGCGGCAGGTTATATTCTCCTTGTCCAGGAAATTGTTTCCTGCTTTAAAACCCAGGGTTCCGGGCGGATTGTTTTCGCCGTCAGGGATTCTTCTTTTTCCGCAGTGCAAAACGGATGGCATGGCATTGCTCTTTCTGCCGCGGAAGCAGCTTTTATCAAACTTGCGGAAGAAACAGCGGCTTTGTTTACGCCTCCCTACAATACGAATCCAGCGCTTCAGACAATGCTTGTCCGCTTTGAATCCGGAGATGACGCCGGCAACGCTGCCTGGCTTGCTGATTCGCTTATGCAGGCGGCTCCTTCCCGGCATCCCGGACGCTGGATAAAGGGCGGCTCCCGGGGATTTTTCGGCAAACTCTAGGTTTTATTCACTGCGAGGGTTTAATATCCCGCCGCTCTGACGCGGAGTATTTTATTTCCCCACACAGAATTGTGAAAAAACAGTATCAAGTATATCATCCGGGGTGACTTCTCCTGTTATCTCTCCGAGCGCATGCAAAGCTTCTTCCATATCCTGTGAAACGGCATCCATCGGATACCCCTGTTCAGCTGCCTTTACGGCATGGTTCAGTGAAATCCTTGCCAGGCAGACCGCATTTTTCTGACGCCCACTTCCGAGCCGGGGTCCTCCCTCCTGAACTGAAACTTCATTAATGGAGCAGAGAAGCATTTCCGCTATACCTTCCACCATTTCTCTGAGGCCTTCTCCTGTTTTTGCGCTTAGCGTATATACGGCCCGGGGCACGTCCCCTGTTTCAGCAAGTGAGGGCTTTTCGCCTGCCTGCGGACTGTCGGCCTTGTTCCAGATCAGAATAACGGGAGGAAAATCCTGCGAAGCCTGTTTCAGAAAAGCCCTGTCCGCGTCGGTCAATCCCAGTGTACTGTCTGCAAGATACAGGACTATATCTGCCGCCGCGCTCAGGGTTCTTGACCGCTCGACACCTTCCGTTTCTATCAGGTCTTCCGATTCCCTCAGCCCCGCGGTGTCATACAGCCGGACCGGGATGCCCGCGAAATCAACAGACGATTCGATCCAGTCCCGCGTTGTTCCATGAATATCCGATACTATGGATCTGTCTTCTTTGAGCAGAGCGTTAAAAAGGCTGGACTTTCCCGCGTTTGTGCTGCCGGCCAGAACAATCCGCACGCCTTCCTGATACAGTTTTTCAGCTTTCCAGGATGATTCGAGCCGTTCGAGCCGCTTTTCCGCCTCTTTTGCGAGGCTTATATCGAAGGCCCCGCCCGTAGTCTCTTCATCTTCAGGATATTCAATTTCAACTTCAATAGCTGCAAGTATACGGAGGACCATGTCCTTTATTTCAGAGATTTCCTTTTCAACCGAACCGGCAAGTCTCTTTGCTGCCCGTGCACGGGCGCTGTCTGTTTTTGCTTCAATAATTTCCCGGACAGCCTCCGAGCGCGAAAGATCGGCTTTTCCCGAAGCAAAGGCCCTGAAGGTAAATTCACCTTTTTCCGCAGGGCGGAACCCGGCGTTTATGAGAAGCCGGTAAATGGCAAAGATAACCGCGGTACCTCCGTGTCCGGTAATTTCCACGGAGTCTTCGCCCGTAAAACTCTTTGGTCCGCGGTAAACAGTTAGCACAACCTCATCGACGGCCCGCCTTTGCTCCGTACTTTCCCTGGGAGCATCATAGAGCCATCCGTGCAGCGCTGTATTTCCTGCCGCGGAAAGGAGCTGTTCCGGCCGTGAAAAATAGGGCGCGATTAATTCGATACACCCCCTGCCCGAAGTCCGGACAATACCAAGGGCGGACGGGACAAGGGCCGTTGCGATTGCGGCTATTGGTTCATGTAAAACAAATTCCGACGCTTTCATTCCAGTGAGTATAACAGGTTTCATGCCTTAAAAACAGGGCCGGTACACTTGCCGGAGCCGGGGATTGAATGATACACTGCGGACATGAAAGGTATCATTGTAGCCGCGGGCTACGGAACAAGATTTTTGCCCGTAACTAAAACAATCCCGAAAGAAATGCTCCCCCTGATTTCCGTCCCTTCGATCCAGTTTATTGTTGATGAATTTGTATCTTCGGGTATCAGTGATATAATTATTATTACGTCCCGCCGCAAGAAAGCGCTGGAAGATTATTTTGACCGCGAGCTTGAACTGGAACAGATTTTCCGGAATGAGGGGAAAACCCGCCAGCTTGAACTGATTTCACCCCAAAACGCGAATATTGCCTTTATCCGCCAGCAGAAAATGATGGGGACCGGCCATGCTCTTTTGCAGGCAAAAAACTGGCTCGGAGATGAGCCCTGCGTTGTCGCTTATCCTGATGATCTCCATTTCGGTGAAGTCCCTCTGGCTTCGCAGCTTATTGCGGTATACCAAAAGACAGGGTGTTCGGTTATGGCTTCTATTACCGAACCCGGAGATGTGTCCCGTTACGGCGTTCTCGATCTTGACGGTGACGGTATGCATGTCAGAGGCATTGTGGAAAAACCTTCTCAGGGGACTGAACCCGGTCACGATGTTTCAATAGGAAGATATCTGTATACACCGGATTTTTTTGCTCTTCTTGAGGAAGGATGGGAAATCCATCTTGAGGACGCGAAAAAAAATAATACTGAACCCGGCGAGTATTTTCATATCTATGCTCTGAACAGGCTCATGGAACAGGGCAGGGTCGCCAATTGTTCCCTTGAAGGGACCCGCCTGGATACCGGTGATCCTGCCGGTTATCTTGAGGCTGTTCTCAGATACGCGGATTCCATTCCGGAATACCGCGTCATTATCGACAGCTTTCTGAAAAACAGAAACAGTCCCTGATTTTTCCTCGGTGCCGGTTCCTCTGATAATACTGAAAAAACCCATCAGTCTCGCTGTCCGTCTTATTCCTTTTTACTGAAAATTTTCATTTTTCGCGAAAAAAGTTTTTTATTTTCCGGTTTCGCGAAAAAAGTTTTTTATTTTCCGGAAATCTATACTATACTGGGATGAAATGGAGGTGTTTTATGTATTGTAAGTTATGTTTCAGAACGATGGGGGCAATACTGCTTTTGACTCTTTTTACATCCTGTCTTTCCGTTTCTTCGTCCACCGCGAGTACGTCGCTGGACGGACTCAAGGCAACGGCAACAGCCGAACTTGCCTCAATGGTAGGACTGACCGGGCTTACCCAGAAAGCGCGGTTTAAGGTTTTATACACACAGGTTATGTATGTCGGCGGATACGGCGGCGGAACGTTTGCTCTTGAAGAAGGCCAGGGACTGGTATGGAAAACCGTTACAACTGACGAAGACGGTAATACCACCTCGGTAACCGCGGAAAGGGCCCTGCTGAAAAACCTGCCGGACGGCGATGAGTGGTGGTACCTCGGCTGGGACAACGGCACGGATAAATGGGAATATGAGGTTTTGATGGATGCAAACCAGAAATCAAAGAAAATCCGTTTTTATAATTCCGATCTCCAGCGTGTTGAAGAAGCGGAATTCAATTCCAAACTTTCTCTGGGGTCGGGATCGGACGATGCCGCTCCGGCGTCAGGAGCCATCGCCGGTATAAACTGGAAAGACCTCACCAGCTACATACAGGGAACGGAAAAAATTACTGTCGGTGCGGGAACCTATCAGGCTCAAAAACTGGATTATACCGTTAAAACCAGTTCTTCCGAGACATCATATACCTGGTGGACAAACAGCGATGTCCCCGGCGAACTCATAAAATACGCATGGATAAAAACAGGCACAAAGTCTGTGAACAGCGGCGAGCTTGCAGCGATTAAAAAAGGCTATACAACCAAATTCAGTTCATATTAACAGTGCAGAGCCGGGCCGCTTATTTGTGATAAGGGTTTAATCAGCCTGCGGCTGGTTCTGTAAGGTATATAATGGCCGCTTCCGCGGCCTGCGAATGCCCCAGACCAAAGGTCTGCAGCTCTTCGAGCTGACTGCTCTGCGGCGGGGTATTTTATTTTTTTCTGCTTTGGATATAAAAAGAAACCGAGCGGTCGTAGCTCCGTTCTTCCTCCGGAGAAAAATAACAGGCCGGTAATTCTCCCGATCTTCTGTGGTAGCTGATACATTCGCAGCATATTCCCTTTTTGCTGCAGGGATAGGTACAGTTACAGTTTTTTGCGTTTTCAGTTGCCGTACAGACTTTCATTTTTTCCTCCCGTTTTTTGCGTACAAAAAAATACAAAGCCCGGAATATAGCTTTTCACTCAAAATAAGTATATATTAGTAAGTATGATGCGTAAACTGACTAATGATGAATGCCTGTATGCTACAAAAAATGGTGATTTTTCTCCTGAAACAAAAAGCAGCGCGGCAAAAACGGTTATTATAATGACCCAAAGCTGGTGTCCCCAATGGAAGGTAATGGAGATGTACATGGGGGCCGTTGAGAAAAAAATAGCGGCTTCCGCTTCCGGAGACTCTGTGGAACTGCTGTATGTTGAATATGATAAAGAACCGTTTTATGAGGAATTTGTCCATTTTAAGGAAACAGTCCTCAAAAACTTTGAGATTCCTTATCTGAGGTTCTACAAAAACGGAGAGCTGACATCAGAGAGCAACTATGTTTCCGAAACAGAACTGCTGTTCAGACTGGGTATAGGGGAAAAATAATACTTCCGCTCCGGCTATGCCATATTATTTTTCTTTACGATAAGCAGTATATATAACTGTACATATACAAGCAGGGCTTCCGAATTTCTGATGGCATTCAGGCTGGGGGTCTCTACCAGTGTTTTTGCCAGATTCTGGATCCTTGCCTGATCAAATGAAGACGCTTTAAGCGTTTTCAGGACCTTTCGCATATAATCCTTGATAAGCGCGTTAACATCGTGGGTCAGATTCTGCCTGGCTTCCGGGTTAAGATTCTTGTTCCACGCGTCCAGCTGCGTCTTCATCTCGTTTTCTATGGTTGAACCTTTGGGAACAAGCTGTTTTTCAAGGACTTCGACCGCTGTTTTCATTTCAGCGTGTGAAGAATGATGCCGGCTTTCATGCTGGTTCTCGTTCACCTGGACATCGGCGGAAGTTTGCTGAACCTGGGACTTTTTCCGCTTCTTTTTTTTCGGGCGCCGGAAAAAAGCAATAATTGAAGAAATTATGGGGATCGTATACCAGAACGGCAGCATAATCCTCGTATCGGTGAGCAGTTCCTGCCGGTTCAGCATCAGCAGCGTACTGTAGGGAAGGAGCCGTCCGTGTTCAAAAACCTTGTGCTTCCCCGGATTCGCTTTTTCCGATTCAAGATCTTCCCTGGCCATAAGCTGGATAAAAGGAGCAGTCAGCAGTCCGTGGAGGACCGGCTCGACTGTCTTGCACAGCGCCTCGAGCTTTTTTTCAAAGGCCTGCTGGTTTTTCATGGCTTCATCCTGGCCGTAGGCCATCAGTATCTGCAGCCATTCCTGGGTAATAAATTCCTTGATTTTCTTTCTGTTTTCATTGCACAGGTGAATAATCAGAGCGGGTATCCTGTCCTTCAGGATAAAGTATCTGCCGCTGTTTTCAGTTTTAAAAACCAGCATTTCGGGAAGGGCTTCCGGTGAAATCTGCGCTGTTTTACTTTTAAGGAAGTCATCGAGGTCTGTTTCACTGTACTGGCCCAAAAGCGGAACACCCCGCGAATCGATAAAACCGGTTATTGCATTCATATCAAAATAATACGGGGCTTTCTGAAAACACAGGGCAAGGTTCTTGAGGGCAGTTTCCCGCTGTATGCTCTGCTGGGCCTTTGACTTGAAATAATAATTCATATGTTCGATTATGAGTACAGCCTGAAGCAGCGCGTTTTCTTCAGGAGTTTTTTCATTTTTCTTTCCGTAATCCTGTTTTATAAAGCCGCAGACCGAACTCCAGAAAATATAGGTGTCAGTGGCTTTTTTAAAATCCGCGAGCGCATCGGAAGGGTGCATCTGAAACTGGAACAGGAATTTCTTGACAACCATTTCCCTTCCCGGATTGGTGACCGACAGCCGTTTCTGTATATAATCGCGGGATTCATCCTTGCGCAGAAAATAGCGGATTTTCGCCAGAGCAAGCGTCAGCATTTTGTCCGGCAGTATGGACCCCGGATACACAAGCGCGGGGATTTCATCGGGAAAATTCAATTGATATAAGAAGTTATTGGAACGTTCTCCTGTTTCAAGAAGTTCAAGGAACTCGGCGGAAACAAGAATCTGCCTCAGGACCTCTACCGGAAAATTTTCCGGCAGTTCCGATACAAGCGGGAAGGGTACTTCCGGGCGTTCCTCTATTCTTTTGTACCACTGGGTCATTTTATCCACAAAAAACTGGGGCACAAAAACAAGATTTCTGCTTTTCGGGTCGCTTGAAAGGACCACCCGGCCCTTGTCCTGCAGTTTTTCCAGTTCAATCTGCACGGTGGACGCCGTGTCCGCGAGGTAGATAACAAGCTCAGGTTCCTGTTCAATATAGTGCCGGGCATATTTCTGCAGATATTCGCAAAAATCCTGTATGACAATATTAGGATTGTTCTGTTTGCCTGCGTAGAGTCTCAGTAATACTGCCAGATCGGTCGGAATGGATGACATACTTATAGTGTTTTATTATATCATACCTCCGGTATTTTCTCAATGAAGAAACTGCGCTTTGCGGAAAAATTGTGGTCGAGGGGTAAAAAGTGAAGACAGAAGCCCGGAAAAAAGCTTTGCGAAAAGACAAATCCGGTCCAACTCCTGGCCAGACAAAACGGATTCCTGGTTTTAAATCAGTTTTTTTCGGGAGCAGCCTGCCGCCACCCTTGCCGCGGGATATGTAATAGTGTAAAATATGCCGGAACTCAGGGGCCCTGTCCCTGTCTGAACCGGAGGCCTCATGTTTGCCCGTCGTTTTTCAGCATTGCATCCCTATATTCCAGGAGAGCAGCCGAAAGACCGCCCTTACATAAAACTCAACGCAAACGAAAATCCCTATCCCCATCTCCCGAAGTCCAAAAGGCTGTCAGGGAATTTGACGCCGGACAGTACCGGCTGTATCCCGATCCCGACTCAAATGCGCTGCGAAACGCGATCGCGGGCATGCTCGGCCCGGGTATTACGCCCGACATGGTATTTGCGGGAAACGGCTCCGATGAGGTTCTGTCCTTTATCTTTTTTACACTCTTCGATTCCGATGCTCCCCTGCATTTTCCCGAGTATACTTACAGTTTTTACCCGGTATACTGCGGTTATTACGATATTCCGTTCAGGAAGATCCCTCTTGCCTCTGATTTTTCCCTTGACTGCGGAGCCCTGCTTGAAGGAGACAGTTCCGGCCTTATTTTCGCGAACCCGAACGCGCCGACCGGTATTTTTCTGGAACTCCCGGAACTAGAGCGGCTCCTGGACAGATATCCTTCAGGACGGCCTGTGGTTGTGGATGAGGCTTATATTGATTTCGGCGGCGAAACCGCGCTCCCGCTTCTGGAAAAATATAAAAATCTTGTAATTGTGAGAACCTTTTCAAAAAGTTTCTGTTTTGCCGGGGCTCGTCTCGGGTACGCTGTCGCCGATCCCGGTATTATACGGGCTCTGTTTACAGCGAAGGATTCTTTTAATCATTTTCCGGTTGACCGGCTGACCCAGGAAATCGGGGTTGCGGCCTGCGGCGATCCCGGTTACTACAAGAAAATCAATACTGAAATAATACAGACCCGGGGTTTGTTTTCGGCGGAACTGGAAAAGCTGGGATGGACCGTTCTTCCTTCCAGGGCAAACTTTGTATTTGTAAGGCATCCGTCGCTGAACGGCAGGGAAGTATATGAATATATTAAAAAACAGGGAGTACTTGTGCGCTATTTCGACAGTCCCGGAATCGCCGGGTTTGTCCGTATTTCCATTGGTACTCCCGATGATATGCGGCAGCTGCTGGATATTATGAAGAACTTATGAGAGGTAGCTATGAAGATTCTCATTCTGTCTGACGGACACGGAAACCTTTCAGCCCTGGACAGGCTGAAGCCGGCCGCAAAAAACGCGGACATGGTTTTATACGCGGGTGACTTTGCCGAATGTTTTAAGCCTGAAACCGGACTCCCTTTTCTGGAACGGCTGGCCTCCCTGCACGATGATATTTTTGCCGTCCTCGGAAACTGCGATGAACCTGATTTTATCGGGAAGCTTGATGAATATGACATGAGACTTGAGTCGACCCTTTCCAGTTTTAACGGGCTTGTGCTGACCGGATCAGGCGGGGGCGCGAAGTTCACGGGAAAGACCCCGAACGAACGGACTGATGAGGAACTCGCCGGCGACCTCAGGCTGGTTTCGGAAAATTCCGGCGAAGATAACCAGTGGCACAATCTTGTAATTGTTACGCACAATCCCCCGAAGGACACCAGTCTTGACCGCATTTCTACAGGGACCCATGTCGGGTCTCCGCTGATCCGGGAATTCATTGAAACATACCAGCCCCTGCTGGCGGTATCCGGTCATATTCACGAGTCGGCCGCGACAGATACAATCGGGAGGACTGTTCTGGTAAATCCGGGGCCGCTTGATGAAGGCCGGTATGCTATTGCCGAAGCGGTCTGTAACGCAGACAATCGGTTCACTATAATGTCAGTGGAATTAAAGGAATTCTAGCATAAAGAATCAGCTGATTCTTTATATCAGAAACATAACTTAAAGGAGTATAAAATGCTGGAGGAGCTATTTATTGGTTTTCTGTCGATAGGATGGAAAGATATTGTAATGATTCTTGTAGGGCTTTTGCTTATTTTCCTGGCGATAAAGAAACAGTATGAACCCATGCTGCTTTTGCCTATCGGCTTCGGCGCTATTCTGGTTAACCTTCCCCTGCGCGTCGCCTTTGAGCATGCGGGACAGCCCGGGTTTCTGAAAATTCTTTTTGACGCGGGTATTGCGACTGAATTATTTCCGGTGCTTATTTTTATTGCCGTAGGCGCCATGTGCGATTTCGGGCCCATGTTCAAAATGCCTGTCATGATGTTTTTCGGGGCAGCCGCCCAGCTTGGAATTTTCCTGACTATTATTGCGGCCCTCCTGGTCAGCAAGTGGTTCCCCGGTCTCGGGCTGAATTTTGGCCTTGCCGAAGCCGCCACAATCGGCATTATAGGAGCGGCGGACGGGCCGACTTCAATTTATGTCGCGAATAAATTGGCCCCTTCGATTCTGGGACCCATATCGGTGGCGGCCTATTCCTATATGTCCCTGGTCCCATTGATCCAGCCGCCTATTATCAGGCTTCTGACTTCCAAAAAAGAGCGGACAATAAAAATGAAGGTCGAAGAACAGGATATTCCGAAATCCCTGCGCATAGCCTTTCCCATTCTGGTAACAATTATTTCCGGCTTTGTCGCTCCGATGGGCGTACCCCTTATCGGCAGCCTGATGTTCGGAAACCTGATACGCGAGTGCGGCGTTCTCGAAAAACTTTCGATAGCAGCCCAGAATGAACTTGCGAATATTGTGACCCTGCTCCTCGGTATTACCATAGGCGCTTCCATGAGATCGGAAGACTTTATACAGTGGACAACAATAATAATTCTTATTCTTGGTTTGATCGCCTTTGTGTTTGATACTGCCGGCGGCGTCCTGTTTGCGAAATTTCTGAACCTGTTCAGAAAGGAAGGAAATAAAATAAATCCCATGATCGGGGCCGCCGGTATTTCCGCCTTCCCCATGAGCGCCCGGGTTGTCCAGAAAATAGCCACCGAGGAAGACGGAGAAACTTTTGTAATAATGCAGGCCGTCAGCGCGAACGTATCCGGCCAGCTCGGCTCTGTTATGGCCGGCGGAATTATTCTGGTTCTTGTGCCGATTCTTCTGGGAGGCGCCCTGTAGCCAAATAATCCGGATTATTTGTGTACGTGTTTCCGCTGTAAAGAATGAACCAATTCTTTGCAGCAGAAACGTAACTTAAAGGAGTATATAATGAATGAATGGACTGAAATACAAAAGGCCCTGTTTTTGCTGCCTGTAGGCGTGGGCTTTGTTTTTGGCGTACAGGTTATATTCTATGCTGTCATAAAAATCTTTATCTTTTTCGGAAAAAAATCGAAAAAAGACCCTTCGTGACCGGCACCCATTCGCGGCCGGACTATAAAGTCCGGCCGTGTTTTTAAACACTTATTATAATACTTATAATAAGTGTTATAATAAGTCCGGATATATGGAAAGTTCCGCCTGATTCCGGCGGAAAAGGAAATTTCCGGAGCCCGCCGTTCTGTTCTTGTTTTTTTTTCATATATACAATACGATGTACCCGTTATGACTATTGCTGAAATCATTCCGGCGGTTTCATTCTGTCTGCTGCCGGTTATTTTTATTGTCTGCTTTGTAAGGTCCAGGAGCCTCAGGAAAAAAATGGGCGCGAGAGAACTCGTCATGCCGCAGAAGTACCGGCTGCAGTTTCTCGGGGTCCTGTGCAGCGCTCCCATATTAATAGGCCTCACCTATATCCGGAAATTTGACGCGCTTTCAGTAACCGCGATCTGCGGTGTCGGCGTACTCGGTTTCTTTATCGCCATACAGGATATTCTCTATTCGGGAATAAGCGGAGTTTATGAAAACGGTCTTATCTGGAACTCTTCCTATCTGTTTTTCAATGATATTGACGAGGTCAGCCTTCCCGAAGAAGCTACTCTTGTACTGCTGACAAAAGACCGTACGAGAAAGGTTTTTTCATCAAATGATACCGCCCTGCTTACAAATGTAAAAGAAGTAATAGAAAAAAAACTCAACAGCTTGCAGTAAATACCATCTTTGACATATTATACATAATATGAAGACAATCGTTATCGGCTCCGGAGGACGGGAGCATGCCATAGCCTGGGCGCTTTCAAAATCACCCAAGGTAGGGGAAGTTATATGCATTCCCGGAAACGGCGGTACAGCCTGCGAGGAAAAGTGCAGAAATATTCAGGTCAGTGTTTCGGAAACCGCTTCGGTTGTTGAGGTCTGCAAAAATGAACTTTCCGGCTTGAACGATGGTTCTTTTATAGTGATCGGGCCTGAGGACCCTCTCGCGGCTGGTATTGTAAACCGCCTGGCCGATGAGGGGCTGGATGTTGTCGGCCCGCAGCAGTCAGCCGCGGCCCTGGAAGCCAGCAAGGACGTTGCCAAACGTTTTATGAGCAAATACGGTGTAGCCTGTGCGAAAAGCGAGGCCTTTACCAGTGTTGCCGATGCTGTTGCCGCGCTTGAGGATATAAAGGGGCCTGTTGTAATAAAGGCCGACGGGCTTGCCGGCGGCAAGGGCGTCGTGATTACGGACGACCACGATACCGCAATCCAGACCCTGCGGGATTTTATAAAAAACGGGACCCTCGGGGTCGCCGGCAGGAAAATCCTGCTTGAAGAATATCTCGCGGGCGATGAAATATCGATACTGGCCGCGGTGAGCGTTTCCCCCGGGCTTGCGGACCAGGGCAGGGCCTCTATAGTTCCCTTTCTCCCGGCCCGTGATCACAAACGCCTTCTCGATGGCGCACTGGGGCCGAATACCGGCGGCATGGGCGCGATTGCCCCTGTTCCCGGACTTGATCCCGATATACTCGACCGCTTCAGGACTGATATTCTGGAACCTACCCTGAAAGGGCTTATTGAGGAAAACTATGAATACCGCGGCTTTCTCTTTTTCGGTGTGATGATAACCGGAGACGGGCCTAAACTTCTGGAATATAATGTCAGGCTCGGTGATCCGGAAACTCAGGCAGTGCTGCCCCTTATGGATTTTGATTTTGCAGAAATGTGCCGGGCCATTATCGACGGGACTCTTTCTTCCTTTCAGTTTAAATGGCGCGATGGATATGTGTGCGCGCCTGTCGCCGTTTCCGGCGGATATCCGGCTTCATACCTGAAGGGCCTGCCCATAAAAATGGACAAACAGGTTATCCGCGAATCGGGAGCAAAAATTTTTATTGCCGGAGCCACAGCCAACAGAAGAAAAATGGTGCGGCGCTGCGTGGAACGGCTGTCCGTGTTATTCCGCAACCGCACTCCCGGCCCCGGCGAACTCATTACTTCGGGGGCAGGGTCCTTGCCGCTTCTGCCTTCGGCAGTACAATCGATGAAGCGCGCAGCAGGGCTTACAGGGCGCTTGACGGCATTTCCTTTGAGAGGATGTTCTTCAGGCGCGATATAGGTTTGCCGGGCGCGGCGGTTTCTCCGGAGACTGAAAAAACTCCATAAATTCCGCTCCGGGTATACGGCTTTTCCCGAACTAGTGCTGTCATTTTCTTTACGGTTTTGATAGAATGTATCAGTAGGAAAAGAGGTGAATAATGCTGAAAGGACGTCATCTGATAGAACCGGGTGATCTTTCCGTTGCAGAGCTGGATGGACTGTTTGATCTTGCCGGGCAGATAATTGCCGCTCCGGAAAAGTATTTGCATGTTTGTACCGGGAAAATTCTCGCGACATTGTTTTTTGAGCCGAGTACCCGGACCCGGCTTTCATTTGAAGCCGCGATGCAGCGGCTGGGCGGTACGACGCTCGGGTTTGCCGAGCCGAACGCAAGTTCATCCTCAAAGGGTGAAAGCCTCGCGGATACAATCCGCACTGTTTCCTGTTATGCCGATATTATCGCGACCCGCAGTCCGAAAGAGGGCGCGGCTCTCCTTGCTTCGCAGGTCAGCGAAGTTCCCGTAATCAATGCCGGTGACGGCGGACATCACCATCCCACACAGACTCTTACGGACCTTTTAACAATAAGACAAATCAAAAAAAAGGTAAGCGGGCTGACAATAGGTTTGTGCGGCGATCTCAAATTCGGGAGGACCGTCCATAGTCTCGCAAAGGCTATGGCCCGTTACCCCGGAAACCGCTTTGTGCTTATCAGTCCTCCTGAACTGGAAATTCCGGATTATATTACCGGCAGGGTTTTTAAACCGGCCGGAGTGTCCTTTACACAGGTCCGCAGGATAGAAGACGCTATCGGCGATCTTGATATCCTGTATATGACACGCGTCCAGCGGGAGCGGTTTTTTAATGAAGAGGATTATGTCCGCCTGAAAGACAGTTATATCCTCGATGAGGAAAAAATGAAACTTGCCCGGCCCTACCTTTGCGTTATGCATCCGCTTCCCCGTGTTAATGAAATAGCGGTTGAAGTCGACGCCGATCCGCGTTCCGCCTATTTTCTTCAGGTCAAATATGGCATGTATGTGCGCATGGCTCTTATCGCGAGCCTCCTCGGCGTGAAGCTGCCAGATTAGTTTATAGATAAGATGCAATATTTCCTGCGGAGGGAAACGTTATGAATGTGCAGAAAATAAAGAACGGACTTGTAATCGACCACATCCGCGCCGGAACCGGCCTGCGGATTTTTAACTGGCTGAAGCTGGACAAGGTTCCGTTCAGCGTTGCCCTGATTATGAATGTTTCCTCAAAACACATGGGCAAAAAAGATATTATAAAAATCGATAATGAAATAGATATTGATTATTCCGTTCTTGGATTTATTGATCCTAATATAACCGTAAATGTAGTTGAAGATGAATATGTAATCCGGAAGATTTCATTGAGTCTGCCTGACCGCGTTGAAAATGTTATCCGCTGTCTGAATCCCCGGTGCATAACCAGCTCGGAAACAGGCATCCCTCATGTATTCCGGCTGGTGGATAGAAAGCGGGCGGAGTATGCCTGTCTCTACTGTGATGAGCTCTACCGCGCAGGAATAGGAGAAGTCCTTTGAACAAAATACATAGCGGCGGGCTTTTGGACAAGGCTGCCTATTTCCGTTTTGCTGAAAAAGAAAACGCCGGCGAACAGTTTTTTCTTGTGTATAATGCCCGCCTGATAGACCGGGATATTGATACCCCGGGCGCCTTATTAATACAGGACGGTATGATATCCGAAGTATATACCGGAATAAATGATATTGCCTCGGAAAATGTGCGGGAATTCGCAGAGAACATCGGAAGTCCCGGTCTCATTGATGCGCAGGGTCTGGTTATTATGCCTTCCTTTATTGATATGCATGTGCATCTCCGTGATCCGGGACACACCCGGAAAGAGGATATTGAAAGTGCTTCAAAGGCCGCGGCCGGCGGCGGGTACGGAACAGTGGTTGCAATGGCGAATACGGAGCCGGTAATCTCCGGCATGACCGCAGCTCAGGAAGTAAATGACCGCGCCAGAAAAATAGGATTCATTGATGTTTTTCAGGCCGTGAGTGTTACGGGAAATTTCGACGGGGCCGATACCTCCGCCCTGGCAACGATTGATCCATCCATTGTGCCGGTCGTGAGCGAAGACGGGCATGAAGTCGCCTCTGCGGCAGTGATGCTTGACGCAATGGAAAAATGTGCGGACACAGGGGCAATTATAAGCTGCCATTGTGAAGATCCTGATCTTGCCCGTGAGGCAAAAACCTTCAGGACCGCCGCGCTGAAAACCGGAAACAAGTATTTTGCCGACCAGAACCCATTCGCGGAACCGGGGCCTCAGTCCGGGGCCGCTGAGTTGCGGCTCCATCTTGCCGGAGCGGGACGGCTGCTCCGGCTTGCCGAAGACAGCATGACTGCCCGGAACCTTCTGCTTGCAGCGGAAGCCGGCTGCCGTGTACATATCGCCCATGTCAGTACCGCCGGTTCGCTCGACGAAGTGAGACAGGCAAAGCGGATTGCGGCAAAGGCTGGTGATTCACGTTCCGCGAAAATAACCTGCGAGGTTACGCCCCATCATATTGCGCTGACTGATACAACTGCGGCGATTGTAAATCCTCCGCTGAGGACCGAAGTCGACAGAGAGGCCCTGATAGCGGGAATTATGGACGGAACCGTGGACGTTATTGCCACTGACCACGCGCCTCATACATCCGCTGACAAAGCTTTGGGGACTCCCGGTTTTTCCGGCATACAGACATCCTTTTCCGTCTGCAATACCGTGCTGGTAAAATCGGGAAAAATATCTCTCTCGGAATTATCCGGACTCATGTCGGCAAATCCTGCTGTCATACTGGCCCTTCCGTGCGGACTTCTCAAAAGCGGATACACAGCTGACATCGTCCTCCTTGATCCGGACGCCGAATGGACTGTTCGTACTGATGATCCTGCCCACTGGTTCAGCAAGGGGACAAATACACCCTTCGCGGGAAAGGTTTTGAGCGGGCGCGTAATAAGTACCTGGAAGCGCGGAAAGAAAGTATACGAACTGCAGTAATCCCGGCGGACGGTTCCATTGTTTCCGCCGGTTTGCAAAAACAGAAAACATATTTTTTTGTATAATACGGAGGTGTCCCGTGACCGATATGCCAAAAAAATGGGGTGAAAAACAGAACCAGCTGAAATCTTTGCTGAGTACCGGGGAATGGGACGCGGCCATAGCGCTCGCTGCTGAAATGCACGCGAGCATTCACGAATCATCCGGCGGAAAAAATAAAACATATGAAGACCTTCTCTGGGAAGGACTCAGGCCGGAAATATGCAGGATAATAACAAAACAGGGACGGTCGATACTGTGGAACATATGGCACATTACCCGGATCGAAGACCTGACAGCCAATATTTTAATTGCCGACGGAAGCCAGGTGCTGAATGGCGAATGGCTTGAGCGGATGCGTACCCAGATAACCGACACCGGAAACGCAATGACTAATGAAGAAGTCGCGGAATTCAGCAATGAAATTGAAATTGAAGAGTTAAGAAAGTACCGCAGGGAAGTCGGTCTGCAAACCCGAAAAATTTTAAAAAAACTGAAAGCAGATGATCTCAAAAAAAAGATGCGGAAGGACCAGCTCGACAGGATTCTTTCTGAAGGCGGTGTACTCAATGCCGCAGACTCGGTCTGGCTTCTCGATTTCTGGGGCAGGAAAACAGTTTCCGGCCTGCTCACAATGCCCATAACCCGGCATCAGGAATCCCATGTCAATGATTCATTTAAAATAAAAAGCCGGTACAATAAATAATATCTCATCATGCCAATTGCCTGCTGATACGTTTTATGACAATAATGAAAAAAAATATGGCAGGGCTGTTTTTATTCGAGGCGCTGGTTTAATCAGCCTGCGGCTGATTCTGTAAGGTATGTAATGGCCACTTCCGCTACCTGTGAATACCCTGATGCTCTGCTGCGGAGTATTTTATTTGTTTCACTTTTTCTGCTGTTCATAGTGGCAGGGTCCTTCTTTATTTACCGGCATTTCAGAAATGACGGTTATATATACTCCTTTAGTTTAAGTTTCTGATGTAAAGAATTAACCAATTCTTTACATCAGAAATACGTACAATCGGAAATAGTCAAATAATTTAAATTATTTGACTATAAAAATCAGCTTTACAAATTATGCTCCATCGAAAGTCATAATAAATTATACCGAGGCAGAAGAAAATAATGGAATATATTTTAAAACAACGGATTATGGTCCTGTCGAAATAATCATTTTTGATGAGGACGCGGAATATCCCGCTACAATCAGGGTGTTCCATGAAAACAGCTGGTATAAATCAGAGATGACCATCGGAATGGAAAATGGCGGGCTGAATATTATTTATTCCGAAGACAAAACAATAGTGGATGCGGAGAAACATACTCTTAAGTTCGGGGAAGAAATCACATTCAGCTGGCTGTAGAAGAGAAGACCATATCATATTTTTCAGATGGCTGCTTTTTTCGGAACGCAGGAGAATTTCTGATTGTGAATACGATGTGCTATCGTATTCACAATCGTATCGTGACACGATTCA
Source organism: Brucepastera parasyntrophica (assembly GCF_022376835.1). Taxonomy (GTDB): domain Bacteria; phylum Spirochaetota; class Spirochaetia; order Treponematales; family Treponemataceae; genus Brucepastera; species Brucepastera parasyntrophica. The sequence continues at coordinate 1,404,683 of NZ_CP084606.1, read as the reverse complement.
AACCGGCGGCCCCTGTTAGTTCTGCATACAAAATTAGTATGTAAAAAAACACTGATATTAGTTCATTCAGGAAAAAAGCGATATATTTTCCGCCGTTAAAAGAACGATAAGGGTGCCGTATTTTCAGTAACAGATATACCAGAAGACAAACATAAAAAGAACAATGTTTATTACAATCCCGGAAGTCTGCAGGGCGATCAGGAGTCTTTTTTGAACAGTTCCTTTTTTTCTTCATTTTTATACAGCTTCATGAAAAGAGGCGTCAGAAACGGTAAAAAAAATCCCGGCGGGCAATAGGGAATGGCTTTTCCGAAAATGGCGGCAAAGGCTGTAAAGCTGACAAACCCGAGTTCAGGATGTCTGAGAGATTCAAGAAAAACCAGAAATTCCAGAAAGGCTCCTCCCATCACACAAAAAGGTTTCGCCGGATTATCAGGTTTTTCACTGAACTGCAGATTTTCCGGTTCCGGCAGCTGGGCCGGTTTGAGCGCCTCGGTAAAAAGAATACACAGGCCTCTCTGTCGTTTTGTTTGCGCGGGAAATATGAGTCCCATGGTTCCCAGTTTTATAAGAGCAAATTCTTTCGGATCGGTTTTTTTAAGGACCCCGTCTTCCGAAACCGTAAGAAAAAGATTTTTTTTGAAGGGTACCATCATTTTTCCCGGTTCGCCCGCCGTTTTGTCTGTCAGCTCAAATTCAAGCACATGAAGGCTGGCTGCGCTGAACAGGCCGGTGACGGCTTTTTCCGATTGGAGCCGGGACAGAATATGCCTGCGGTTTTTCCGTATTAAATAGGAAAAAAAAAGCGGAAAGAGGAAATATGCTGCGATTGCTATAAAAAAAACCAGCACCAGCCTATTTATCATGTTCCATTCCTGGGTTATACTATAAAATATGGAAATCCACCGCCTGATTACAGGTTTGCTTTCGGTAAACACCTGGTTTATTCCTGCCGGGGACAACAATCTGCTGGTTATTGACCCTGGGGGAGACCCGGATAGAATTATATCACATATTTCCGATTTATCGGTACATCTTTTTTGTATACTTCTGACCCATACCCATATTGATCATCTTGGCGCCCTTCCTTCTTTACTTGAGGTCTTTCCCGGAACACCGGTTGGAGTCCATCAGGCTGAATCCCGTTTTCTCGGTCCCGGATCCCGTAAAAAGCACCAGGAAATGCTTTCCCATATCGGTATGGCGGAACTCGTCCCCGGCTTTTTTGAAGACCTGAGGCCGGCTGATTTTTTTCTGGAAGATGGGCAGGAACCTGAATTGCCTGGCGGAAGAAAAATTGCCGGATGGCGGGTCATACATACACCGGGACACAGTCCTGGATCAATCTGTCTGTATAATGAAGAAGACAGTACGCTTGTCTCCGGCGATACGCTTTTTTATTCCGGAATCGGACGGACCGATCTTCCGGGCGGCAGTTTCCCTGAAATCTACCGGAGCCTTTCCGGACTCTTTGAACTTCCTCCCGATACGCGCGTACTTCCGGGACACGGACCGGAAACAACTATAGGACGGGAACATCCCGTTGCTCTGGACGGATTTTGAAGTTTTAACGCCGGATTTGCCTCTGTTCCGCTGCTATAAGTTCCGGTTTTTTTTGCTTGACGCCCCGGCTGATATCCCTTACCATTTTTTTAACACAAAAACAGAAATATCTCCTGAATTCCGGAGCCGGATCGGCTTTTCCCGGATGCGAGGGGTTTGTTTTTCCTTGTTTAAGCTAAAGTATCAGTTATTTCAATAAGGAGTTTCAAAATGGATGGGGGAAGTATCCAAATTTTAATCGTGATGGGCTGCTATCTGCTGTTTTCTATCGGGATCGGTTTATGGTATGCGAAAAAAAGCAATGAAAATACCGAAGAGTATTTTCTGGGAGGGAGGAGCCTTGGTCCCTGGGTCGCCGCCATGAGCGCGGAGGCCTCCGATATGAGCGGCTGGCTTTTGATGGGTTTACCCGGGGTCGCTTATTTTACCGGGGCCGGTGAGGCTGTATGGACGGCGATAGGCCTCGCTGTCGGGACCTGGATAAACTGGCGTGTAGTTGCCCACAGGCTGCGTTCCTATTCACAGATAGCGAACAATTCGATAACTATTCCCGCGTTTTTCGCGAACCGGTTTCATGATAAAAAGCGCGTTCTGCTGATTATTTCGGCTGTTATCATTCTCGTATTTTTTTCCATCTATGTAGGGGCACAGTTCGTTACATTCGGAAAACTGTTCAGTTATGTGTTTAATATGCATGACTATTATGTACTGATGGTTATTCTTGGGGCCCTCTTTGTTCTGGCTTATACGGCAATAGGCGGCTTCCTTGCGGAAAGTCTTACCGATTTTATTCAGGGCATTTTAATGTTTGTCGCCCTGGTGCTTGTCCTGATTATCGGGACAGTAAAGGCCGGCGGTATCGGTCAGATCGTTGAAAATCTCCGGGAAATCCCCCGGTTTACCGATTTTTTCGGTATTGCCGTGCCTGTTGACGCAAACGGGATAGCCTCCAGCGTTTCGGGGAATCCTCAGGCCGTTGTCAATGGAAAAGGTGTTTTCGGTCCCGGCGCTAATTACAGTTTCCTTTCCATTTTGTCATGTCTTGCCTGGGGACTCGGATATTTCGGGATGCCGCAGGTCCTGCTCCGCTTTATGGCAATCAGGAAATCTTCCAAAATAAAACAGTCGAGGATTATAGCGGTAACGTGGTGCTGTATTTCGCTGTTTGCTGCTGTTGCCATTGGTATGATAGGAAGGGCCCTGATGCCCGGACTGCTGACGACTGCGGGGGCTTCTGAAAATATATTTATCCATATGGCTGTGGATTTTTTCCCGCCGATATTTGCGGGGCTGATCCTTTCAGGTATTCTTGCGGCTTCGATGAGTTCTTCCGATTCATATATGCTGATCGCATCTTCCGCTCTGGCAAGCGATCTTGTCCGGGGTGTCCTTAAAAAGGACGCGAGCGAACGCTTTATTATGTGGGTCGCCCGTATCACCCTGCTCGTAGTTACCATTTTCGGCGTGTGGGTGGCCCTGTCCGGAAACGATTCGATTTTCCGGGTCGTGTCCTATGCCTGGGCCGGTCTTGGCGCCGCCTTCGGTCCTCTTATGCTTTTCAGTCTTTTCTGGAAGCGGACAACGCTGCCTGCGGCCATTGCGGGTATGCTTACCGGCGGAATTATGGTTGTTGTATGGAAGGAAGGACTCAGTAAACTGGGCGGTTTTTTCGGCGTGTATGAATTGCTGCCTGCCTTTATTATTTCCTGCATCGTCATTTTTGTTGTAAGCAAACTGACAGCCGAACCGTCCGAAGAAATTCAGGAGGAATTTGAAGCGGCGAAAAACGCCGAATTCTGAAAACCCCGCATAAGTTACACAGCCCTGAGCTAAACAGCTCTGAGCTAAACAGCTCTGAGCTAAATAGCTCTTGAAAAAGGGCTGTTTAACTATTAGGATACAGGTACTTTTCAATACCCTGCATTTTCATAAGGGCGGAACAGGTGGAGTTATTACAGAAACGGATACGTGAAGACGGCGTTGTACTTCCCGGGAATATTCTGAAGGTTGACAGTTTTCTCAATCACCAAATTGATGTCAGTCTGCTGAATAAGATAGGGGAGGAGTTTGCCCGCCGGTTCGCGGGCATTCCGGTAACGAAAATCCTTACTATAGAAGCTTCCGGGATAGGCGTGGCCTGTATCACGGCCCAGTACTTCAATGTTCCTGTGGTTTTTGCGAAAAAAGTAAAATCAAAAAATATCGGGACCGATCTGTTTCACTGTGAAGTAAGGTCGTTCACAAAGGACACCGTGTATCCGGTAACTGTGTCAAAAATGTATCTGTCGGCAGAAGATTCCGTCCTTATTATTGATGATTTCCTTGCGGAAGGAAGCGCCCTTGACGCCCTGATCCGGCTGGTCCGGGAAGCCGACGCCCGTGTGGCCGGCGCCGGTATCGTTATTGAAAAGGGTTTTCAGAAGGGAGGAGACCGCATCCGTTCCCAGGGCGTCAGGCTTGAATCACTTGCCGTTATTGACCGGATGAGTCCCGAAGAGGGCATTGTTTTCCGTGATGACGCCTGAAACGGCTGAAAAAGTCCCCCTGTTTTAAAAGGCGTGTTTTTACCGGCTTTAATTTTATTTGATTTTACTGTATAAAGAATTATAAAGTGCGCCGGAGGCGGAAATAACACCTCCGGAGGCATTGAAAAAATGTGATTCCTGCCGGATATATTCGCAGGACTCTGCGGTATCAGTGAATTTGCCGGAATTCCGGCTTTTAATATTTTTCTGCATAAAGGAGTGATGCAATGAAAAAGGTACTCATTGTGGCGGTGATGGTTCTGGCCGTATTTTTTACAACTTCCTGCGCCAAAAAGGAAACCGAAAAGTCAGCCGGAAAGCTGACAAAGGATACCATCAAGGTTGGTTTTGTGTATATCGGAACCATCAATGATGAGGGGTATACGGAAGCTCATGACCAGGGAAGGCTTGCTCTGAACGAGATGGGTATTGAGACCGCATATATTGAAAATGTCCCCGAAAATGCTGACTGTGAAAAGGCCATCCGTGATCTGATTGATCTTGGCTGTAATGTTATTTACACAACCAGTTTCGGTTTTATGGACTGGACAATCAGGGTTGCCGCTGATCATCCTGAAATTTATTTTGGACACTGTTCCGGTTACCGCCGTGCGGCCAATGTTTCCACTTTCTTTGGAAAAATTTATCAGGCCCGGTATCTGTCGGGTATTGTTGCCGGAATGAAAACAAAGGTTAACAAGATCGGCTATGTCGCCGCAATGCAGATTCCCGAGGTTATCCGCGGAATTAACGCCTTTGCGCTTGGCGTACAGTCCGTTAATCCCAGCGCAACCGTTGAAGTTATCTGGACAAATACCTGGTTTGATCCCGCTGTTGAAAAGCAGGCAGCTCTTGAGCTTCTGAACAAGGGCTGTGATATTATTGCCCAGCATCAGGATACGACAGCCCCCCAGATTGCCGCCCAGGAGAAGGGGGCCTTTGCCATCGGCTACAATTCACCGACCGCAAATGCCGCTCCGAAAGCCTACCTGACAGCGCCGCTGTTCCACTGGGAAGTGTTTTATGTGGATGACGTGAACAAGATCCTCGACGGGACCTGGGTTTCACGGGCTTACTGGGAAGGTCTGGACACGGGAATGGTTTCCCTCGACGAGCTGACAATCAACTGCGCGCCGGGAACCGCCGAAGCTGTTGATACCGCAACAAATGCCATTATTGCCGGAGACCTCCATCCTTTCGCAGGACCTCTGTATGACCAGAGCGGAACTGAAAAAGTCGGAGCTGGTATTATTATGACCGATGATGAAATCTGGAATATGAGCTGGTTTGTTAAGGGCGTTATCGGAAATATATCAAATTAAGAAACTGTGTTCTATCGCAGGTAAGCAACAGCGCGGGCAACCGTATTCCGGCTCCCGCCGCTGTTGTTTTCATTTTTCGGAAACTGTATGACAGAAAACGCATATATTGAATTGCGTAATATTTCAAAAGCCTTCGGCCAGGTGCAGGCCAATCAGGATGTCAGCCTTTCGGTCAACCGGGGTGAAATACTGGCCCTGCTAGGTGAGAACGGATCGGGGAAAAGCACCCTCGTGAATATGCTTTCCGGAATCTATATGCCTGATTCCGGCAGTATTTTCATTGACGGCAAAGAGCAGTTTTTTTCTTCACCCTATGATGCCATCAGGGCCGGTATCGGCATGGTGCATCAGCATTTCAAACTTGTTTCCGTTATGACCGCCCGTGAAAATATCGCGATCGGGGAACGGAAAAAATTCTTTATAAACAATTCAGCAATAACAGAAAAAATTTATCAGGTGGAAAAACATTTCGGGCTTGTAATCAATCCCGACAAAAAAATATATAACATGTCCGTCGGCGAAAAACAGACGGTCGAAATCCTGAAGGTTCTGTACCGCGGCGCGAGAGTTCTGATTCTTGATGAACCGACTGCGGTCCTGACTCCGCAGGAAATCACCCAGCTGTTTTCCATTTTGCGTAAAATGAAGGAAGACGGCTGTTCGATTATTATCATTACCCATAAGTTAAATGAAGTTATGGAAATAAGCGACAGGGTCACTGTTCTGAGGAAGGGCCGAAGCGCCGGAACGGTCAGGACCGCGGAAACAGCTCCGCGTGAACTCACTGAACTGATGGTGGGTGCTCCTATTTCCCTGGAAATAAAGCGGGCGGAAACTGAAAAAACGGCGGCCCCCATGCTTGAAGTCAGAAATTTAACGGAGACGGATGAAAATAATGTGCGCCTCCTGAACGACATAAGTTTTGACCTTTACGGCGGAGAGATTCTCGGTGTCGCCGGAATCGCCGGCTCAGGGCAAAAGGAATTGTGCGAGACAATAGCAGGGCTGATCCGTGCGGACTCCGGTTCAATCCGGTTCCTTGGCGAGGAAATTACCGGACTTTCCCCGCGTACTATTATCAGAAAAGGCATAACCATGAGCTTTATCCCCGAAGACAGGCTTGGAATGGGTCTTGTTGCCGGCAGGGATATAACCGACAATATTCTGCTTAAGTCATATAACTGGAATTCAGGACTTTTTATTAACCGGAATGAGGGGCGTCGCAAGGCCGAGGAAATTGTACGCGACTATGATATTTCTACGCCCTCGGTCAATCATATAGTAAAAAAACTTTCAGGCGGCAATATCCAGAAAGTCCTTCTCGGACGCGAGATTGAAATGCAGCCAAAGCTTCTTATCACTGCCTATCCTGTCCGGGGACTTGATATCGGGGCTTCGTATACAATTTATGATATGCTGAATGAGCAGAAAAAACGGGGCGTCGCCATTCTGTATATTGGGGAAGATCTTGATGTTCTGCGCAGTCTCTGTGACCGTATAATAGTAATTCATAACGGGGCCGTAATGGGGATTGTCGACCCGGAAAAAACTTCAAAGGAAGATATAGGTCTGCTGATGCTCGGAGAAAAACAGGGAGATGAAAATTCCCGGGAGGAAGTAAAATGATACACATTGCGTCCAAACGGGAGCTTTCCATGCTTCAGGAAAATCTCCTGCGCCTTGCGGCCGTAGCTATTGCGCTTCTGGCTTCGGCACTCATTATGCTTATAATGGGATATAATCCCCTCGATATTTATGCAAAAATTATTTCAGGTTCTCTTGGTACGGCCTACCGGTTCAGGGAAACGGTCAACAAGGCAATTCCCCTGACTGTCCTTTCCCTGGGGACCGCGGTCGCTTTCCGGATGCGGTTCTGGAATATAGGGGCCGAAGGCCAGTTTTACCTGGGCGCTTACGGCGCTTCGCTCATTGCTTTCGGTTTTCCTGATCTGCCGGCCTTTGTGCTGCTGCCGCTCATGTTTATCGCCGGTTTTATATTCGGCGGTTTGTGGGCTCTGATCCCCGGTTTGCTCCGGGCAAAATTTTCCGCCAGCGAGACCCTCGTTACTCTGATGCTGAACTATGTCGCGGTAAAATGGATTTCATATTTGCAGTACGGTCCGTGGAAGGACCCGGCCGCAAGCGGGTTTCCGAAAATAGCGTCATTCAGTAAAAACGCCGTGCTGCCAAGTCTGTTCGGGATCCATATTGGCTGGGTGATAACGCTCGTTCTCGCGGTCCTGATGTTTATTCTGCTGAAAAAGTCGAAGCTGGGATATGAAATTGATGTACTCGGAGAAAGCGAAGCCACGGCCCGCTATGCGGGAATGAATGTGTCCCGCATTATGCTGACCGCCATTCTGATAAGCGGCGGGCTGTGCGGCATTGCGGGTATGATGCAGGCTTCGGCCATCGAGCAGTCACTGTCTGATCAGCTTTCGGGAGGGCTTGGGTTTACGGCTGTTATAACTACCTGGCTTGCCCGGCTGAGTCCTCCGGTAACCGTGGTTGTGTCCTTTCTGTTTTCAATGCTGATCCAGGGCGGAAACTTTTTACAGAGTTCCCTGAAAATCCCTTCGTCAATGGCCCAGATTCTGCAGGGTATTATTATTTTCTTTGTCCTCGGGAGCGAATTTTTTATCCGCCATAAATTTGTCTGGATACCGGTACGCAAATCAGCGAAAGGAGACGCGGCATGATGTTCCTTGATTCACTGTCCTTGTTTTTGCAGACCGCAGTTCAAATGGGGACCCATATTCTGCTGGCAATTCTCGGCGGCATTCTGTGCGAGAAGGCGGGTAATATGAACCTCGGAATTGAAGGCATGATGCTCCTTGGCGCTTCCGTCGGATTTTCAGTCGGCCTTTCTACGGCGAATCCTGTCGCGGCCGTCATTGCCGCTGGACTCGCCGGCGCCGCAGGCGCCTTTATATATGCCGTAATCACGGTAACCTTCCGGGGCAACCAGGTTGTAACAGGACTTGTCCTTACCATATTCGGCACGGGAGTTTCCAGTTTTCTCGGCAAGAGCCTCTCGGGCAAGGCCCTGCCGGAATCGATTTCGTCGGCCTTTGCTCCCGTATCTATTCCCGTTTTAAGGGACATTCCCATTCTGGGCAAGATGTTTTTCGAGCAGAGTATGTATGTCCACTTCGGAATTATAATAGCCATTATTATGTTTGTTTATTTCCGGCACACTCAGGCCGGACTCAATGTCCGGGCCGTAGGAGAAAACCCTGCGGCAGCCGATGCGTCCGGAATAAATGTAACGGCGTATAAATATGCCCATATTACCGCGGGAGGTTTTCTGTGCGGCATGGGCGGGGCCTATCTGTCTCTTGTATTTGTTCCGCGCTGGCAGGAGAATATTACCGCCGGTGCCGGCTGGATCGCGGTGGCCCTGATTATTTTCAGTACATGGAACCCGCTCAAGGCAATATTCGCGGCCTATACCTTTGGCGCGCTGAAGGGCATAGGCTTCAAATTCCAGAATATAGACTTGTTCCTGTTCGGGAAGAGAATTGTTTTTTCTCCTCAGCTGCTTGATATGATTCCCTATCTGGCGACCATAATCGTTCTCGTCCTGATCACGCTCCGGAAGAAAAAGGAGTGCCAGAGTCCGGCTTCACTCAGTGTTCCGTATTTCAGGGAAGACAGGTAGAAAAAATCCGTTCTTCCGGGGATTATTTCCCCGGGTGCTCGGGATTATAGTTTTCCACGTATGATGTATACACTGAAAGGGCGGCGCAGAAAAATTCTGTCTGGTATTCACTGATAATTTTTTCCGAAAAATAAATCTGCGGATTTTTTGAAGTTATAACCAGGTATCCTGCCAGGCTGCCGTTTGCAGTTATGGAAAATGTCTCATCGCCCGCGGCTTTTTTCCCCTTTGCTATTGAAGACGGGGTGTCCGATTTTTCAAAGACAAATACATCTGCAAAGAGTTTCGCATAGCTGCCCGCGCCGGGGTTTGTTTTAACCGAAAAAAATGAACCGTCACTGTAGGAAACACTGATTATTTTTTCCGAGCTGGTAATTGTGTATGTGAAAGTGTTTTTCTTTTTTCTGCCGTTTTGATAACCTCAAAAAACCCGGCCGTGGTGACTTCGCAAAGTTTTTCATTATCTTTTCTGAAGCCGAAAATTTCACCGATTTCAGCGGTATATTCCCCTGTCTGGTCTTTTTTCGGGAGATTAACATATCTGCTGAGGTCCCCTTCCTTTACTACCGCGAAACTGCCCGCTACATAGGCTTTCCGGTCGTTAATAACTTTCTTTTCAATCAGGATCCCGGTAAGCGCAATATCAGTACCTGATGTATCTTTCTTTCCTGAAGATACGCAGCTGAAAAAAACGGTTGACAGCAGCAAAAACACGCAGAGAATTTTTTTCATAGGTAATTCCTTATCAAACTAAATTAAAGCCTCTCTCTATACTATATACCCGGGACCGGGTTTTTTCAAATAAAACAGCCGGAAAATGCGTTTTTCCGCTGCTTTCCCCCCTGTTTTTGGGGGGCGATCCCGCTTTTTCCTGCCTGACAGCGAACTCTTTGCCCTTCTGTCCGGCTGGAACTTTTTCACTGCTTTTGCAGACGGGGAAAATCCTGCGAGGTCCTTTATCCGGTGAAATTCGTACAAACAGTTCTGGCCAGCCTTGTTGTTGACTGACCGTCAGTCAGTTTTCGCTGTTTGTTGACTGACCGTCGGTCGGTTTTTCATATGCCGGTAAATCAGAATGCGGTCTCATACAGTTCCATATTTGCGTCAAGAAAATCAGTGAATACAAAAAATTTTCCGTCAGGGGATACCGCCAGTCCTGTCGGTTGGTTCCGGCCCCAAATCCGGCCGGCCGGACTGAGATCCTCTGCTGATAAAACCGAAACACTTCCGAAATCGGGTCCCGGTTTTGTGTAATCCTCCGGATTGTTTTTTCCTCTCGATGAAACATACAGATATTTTTTATCAGGCGAAAACACCATGGTATTCAGGTTTGGGCCAACATACACCGCCCGCAAAACTTTTCCGTTTTCCGCGTCCGCTGTAATAACCCGGCCTGCTGCCATATCGGTAACATACAGTTTCCCGCTGCCATACAGAATATGCCGGCATGCGCCAGGCCCGCTGTGCAGTTTGAAATTCCGTATAACCTTTTGCAGAGCGATATCAATGACCGCGACCGTGGCTTCGTCAAATATGGCTGTGTACAGCAGTTTCCCATCAGGGGAAAAAACCATTCCGCGCGGAGTTCCCCCTGCCGGAATTCTGGCGACGACTTTTTTTGAATCGGAATCGAAAAGACTTATGTCTCTGCTCTGCCAGTTTGATACCGCGGTAAGGGTTCCCCCGGGGTTCTGTACAATTACCTTGGGCATCGCGCCTCCGGTTTTGATCCCTGTCTTGTAAGCAAGTGTGCCGAGATCATAGATGTGGACCTTATGGTCTTCCATATTTGATACCCACAGTTCGCCGCGTTCGGCGTCAGCCAGGGCTTCCACAAATCCTTTTGCGCCGCTGCCCGGAACGGTCAGCCGCTGTTCAAAAACCAGCATATCCTGATTATTTCCGGGAGAAAAACTGAAAACATCAATTCCGCTTTCATTTAAAAGAGGAACGAAAATCCTCTTTCCGTCCGGAGAAAAAAAAGCGCTCTTTGGCTGTTCCCCGGTCCCGATTTCCGTGACAAGCTGGTATTTTCCAAGTGCTGGTTCAAGTTTTATCTGGAGGATGTCTTTGCGGAGCCTTCCGGAAATTTCTTCCGGCCTGAGGTACTCCGTCAAATAGCCGGGACTGTAGAAGCGGAGGGAGTTCGAGCCTGATTCAAGTCTGAGCGAAAATATTCCGCCGCTCCGCTCTGAGGGGACCAGTTCCTTGCCCGCGCAGTCAATTTTTATATCGGGAGGCGCGGCCTTGACCATAACAGTATAGGGGAAATCCTGGCTGTCAGGAAATGTGATTTTTAAAGATTCCGTATTTGACCCGGGGCTTTCCGCGTTATCATATTCCGGGATTTTATCCGTATCGCGTAAGCCCGGGATGTTTTTTTCTCCGGTGCAGTTTGTGAGCGGAAGAAGAATAAAAATCCCGGCACAGAGCAGAAGCCATGCCGGAGGAAGATATATCACCTGTACTTTTTTCTGTACGTCATAAAAGTGTTACGGAATTATATCCCGTGTATCCGTTTTCATCAATGAAATAAAATATTCGAATTTTGAATAATGCAAAATCTTGTGTTATACTGATAACTAACTAAAATGTATAAAGGCGGGTATCTATTATGAAAAAGATCCATTTTCTGTGGACCGCGCTGCTTTTTCTGTGCGGAATAATTGTAACCGGATGCAAAGTTTCTGATGAAGCTCCGTCATTGTCCCGTCCGGGAGTCCCGGACGCGGAGGCAGGATATGAAAGGCTTTTTATAAGCTGGGCCGCGGTAACCGGCGCGGATTCATATGCTGTTTATTATAATACATCCAATGATTCCTCCTCGGCGCTGAAATATAACGATACCATACAAACTCCGGACATAACCATAACAGGTCTTGAAAACGGCGTCGCCTATTATGTCTGGGTACGGGCGGTCAATTCGCAGGTCGCAAGCAGTCTCAGCGAGGCCTGCGTAGGCACCCCTTCGCGGACATACCGGGACCTGTCATACGGTTCTTCTTCCGCCCAGGTTCTTGATATTGTTTTTCCTGAAAATCTTGAGGATGTGACTCCGCTGAACGCCATTTTATTCATCCACGGCGGCGGCTGGCAGTCCGGCGATAAGGATGTGTATGAAGAAGCGATCATGGACAACGCGGATAATTACCATGTCATAACAGCCGCAATGAATTACCGGATGTTTGGGGAAGGCGCTGACTGTGCCGATATGCTTGAAGACATTGACGAGGCCCTTTCCCTCATAAAAACAAAGGCCCTGGACCAGGGTGCGCAAATCGATAAGATCGTTTTAATGGGAGCTTCCGCCGGTGCGCATCTTTCCCTGCTCTATACGTACAAGAACCATTCTGTTTCACCCATCCCCATTGCCTTTTGCGTCGGCCAGTCAACTCCGGCGGATTTTACGGACCCCGAGGTATTTACAGGTTCATGGAGGGATTATATGCTTTCCTGCGCTTCAAATCTGACCGGGGAAGAAATAACAGTCAGTAATTATACTGGAAAAACAGCCTCTCTCTTGTCGGTATCCCCGGTCAACTATGCGGCTTCTTCCGTTCCTCCCACGCTTCTCGCCCACGGAACAAATGATGATCTGGTCCCTGTATCCAATGCCAACCGACTGAAAGCAGCTCTCGACGCGGCCGGAGCTGTTTCGGATCTTTTTATATATCCGAATTCCGGCCATGAGCTGGATAATCCCGATGATTCGGGTGTTAATACAGCCTTCTTTACAAAAATGCTCGAGTATATAATCAGCTATATGGGATTTTATGCCGGATAAAGTGATGACAGGCTTTTTTTTGCAGATGGTATATCCGCTGTCCGGGCTTATTGAAGATTTTGCCTCTTTTATATAGAATATTTTCAAAGAGGTATTATTATTATGCGAATGTCTCAAATGCTGCTGCCCACTTTACGGGAAATACCCGCCGAGGCGGTTATTGCAAGTCACCGGCTGCTGCTGCGGGCCGGTATGATACGGAAACTTTCAAACGGTCTTTTTGCCTATCTTCCGCTGGGATTGAAATCTTTCCGGAAAGTTGAAAATATTGTAAGGGAAGAAATGGACACCATCGGCTGTCTGGAATTCAAGCCTCCTGTAGTCGTCCCGGGCGAAATCTGGCGTGAATCCGGCCGCTGGGAAACAATGGGCGAGGGAATGCTCAGGGTAAAAAACCGTATAGACCAGGAGCTTGTTGTCAGTCCAACGGCGGAAGAGGCCTTTACCGCTCTTCTTCGTTCGGAAGTTTCTTCATACCGGCAGCTCCCGCTCCTTACCTATCAGATCAATACAAAATACCGGGATGAAATCCGTCCCCGATACGGACTGATGCGGTCCCGGGAATTTACCATGAAGGACGCATATTCATACCATGCTTCGGATGAAAGCCTTGATGAAACCTACAAGCTGTTCGGAAAGGCTTACCGTCAGATATTCAAACGCTGCGGTCTGACGGTTATACCTGTCAGCGCCGACTCAGGCGCGATGGGCGGAAGCGGGTCCGAAGAATTTATGGTGGAATCCGAAGTAGGGGATAATAATCTCATTCTCTGTCCTTCCTGCGGGTACGCGGCAAATGATGAAAAGGCCTCCTGCGCGCCGGACCCGATTTCTTCCGGCCCCGGCAGTACACCTGCGGACGTCCCCTATGCCCCCGTTAAAACTCCCGGGGTAAAGACAATTGACGACCTGACTTCTTTTCTGAAAACAGTCCCGCAGGCCTTTATAAAAACACTTATTTACCGGGCTGTTAACTGCGAGCTTGATCTGGAAAACGCCCCGGGATGTGAACATCTCGAACGGATTGTTCCGGCAAATTCTCCCGCCTTCTATCCTTCAGCCTTTTTTGCCGTCTGCATCCGGGGAGACCTTGATGTCAATGAGGCGAAGCTTGCCGCAGCGCTGAAGTCAAGCGAGGTTGAGCTTGCTTCCGATGTCGCAGTTGAACGCGTGACCGGTGCTCCGGTTGGTTTTGCCGGTCCTGTCGGCTTTACCTCCGCGCCGATAATAACCGACAATTCGGTTATGCTGATGCATGATACGGTCACCGGAGCCCTCACGGTTGATTTACATTTTGAACATGTTGAACCGGGCCGGGATTTTTCTTCCTGGATGACAGCTGATGTGAGGACCGTTAAAGCGGGGGACAAGTGCCCGGTCTGCAATTCGGTTTTTTACAGCAAGAAGGGAAATGAACTGGGCCATATTTTCAAACTGGGATACAAATATACAAAGACCATGAATATGCTGTATCTGGATGAAGACGGAAAACAGAAAAATCCGGTTATGGGTTCTTATGGTATTGGCGTTGACAGAACCCTCGCTTCGATTGTTGAAGAACATAATGATGAAGATGGAATTATCTGGCCCATGTCGGTTGCTCCCTTCCATGTGGTAATCGTTCCGATTAAATATGATGGTCTTATGAAGGAAGCCGCGGACAGTCTCTATTATGAACTAACAATGCTCGGTGTGGAGGTCCTGCTCGATGACCGCGCGGAACGTCCGGGCGTCAAGTTTAAGGATATGGACCTTATCGGCATTCCGCTCAGGGTTGTGGTAGGAGAAAAGAATCTTCCCAACGTTGAAATAAAATTCCGGAAAGAAACGGAATCATCCCTGTGTCCAATAGAGGAAGCGGGAATGAAAATTTCCAAGCTGGTTTTTGCGGAGATTTCCGCCGGTGCGCAGGAATAGACGTGTTCGACAACCCTGTTGGCTGGCAAACACGTTTTTGCAATTTTTCGCCTAGAGGCTGCGAAATACGCATTTTTCAATGGATGTTGTTCGGAAAACTGAGGTTTCCGAACAACTCTGATATACTTTTGAGGTTACAGTAATGAAAAAAACAATATGCAGTGCGGTTCTGGGAATATTCTGTCTAGGCTGTTTTCTTTTTGCGGAGAATACTTTTTTTTCCGGATATCCTTTGAAAAATTCCGGTGAATATGTAGTATACCGGGATTATACCTGGGCCGATCCGACCTGGGTAGGGTTTCTGTTTTATGATAATTCCACATACGGGGCTTTTTGCGTTACTCCGTCGACGGGATCACGCGTCGCCATTTTATTCAGAACTGAGACCCTTGACGGTCAGATGATTCTGACCGGGCAGAATATTATTTCCGAGATTACACAGGATGATGTCCTCGCAGTGAACTATCTTATGCAGCTTTTGCCTGATATGTACAGATGGCGCTCATCGGCCGAGCAGGGCGCGGGAGCCGGCATTGCGAAAATAAAAAACCGGCCGGCCCTGTTTCCGCCCGCAGTGCAGCAGAAAATCTCGGCCCGGGAATTCGGCGGCGATGTTGTGCTGACCTATACCCCTGAAACGCCTTTTTTTAACCTGCACACTATGACAGGTGCGGATGGAGGCGTGCTCCTCCAGCTTGTGCGAACAGGACAGATTGATTTCGGCGGCGATTCCGTTTTCTTTGAATTTGTCCCGGTTCCTGAGGACATAACCCCTGACCGGAACGGCTCTTCATATATGGTCCCGAAAAAACGCAAGGCGGAAACAAAAACTGTTGACGGAATCAAACTGAAGCTGGATGATCAGTGGACAATGGTTGCCGACAACGCTTTTTTTCTCGGCAATGAGGCGGTGATTCTTGTTGACATTCTTGATTATGAAGAAACAGAAACCGGCCCTGAAGATATGCCCATCCTGCTCCTCAGGCTTTTTTCTTTTTCCGGCAGGGATACCTGGAGCATTCCTTCGGAAATGACAGTAACCGGCAGCGCAAAAAGATTCCGCATCGACAATACTTTTTATGATTCGGAAAACGATACTCTCCGCAGGAGTATTAAAGTTTGTATCCCGCAAAAAGAAGGGTATGCCGTTATCAGTCTGGCGGTCACCGAAAGTGTGTACAGGGCAAACCGGAAATATTTCGACGGTCTTTTTTAATATGCAAAGCTGAAACTGAAATTAATTTCGTACCGCTTGTTGCCTATCCTGGACTCCGGCCTGAGGTCATAGGCAAAGCCCAGACGCAGAGGCAGTGATTTCATGTGATTGAGAATAACCATAATATCACTGCCGATCGCGAACCCGTAATCAGCCAGATAGTCCGGGTCGCTGTAAGCCGAAACAAAAATAAAATCGGCACTCGGCGCGAGGTGGACTTCCAGAATTTTCAGGCGGAGTATCCTTATCTGGATACCGGTATTCACATAGAAGCCGTAATTCCCTTTCAGTTCATTATCGCGTATCCCGCGTATGAATCTTCCCGCCTCCAGGGAAGGCGGTCCCGAATTAATAAAAGCTCCTGCCCTGAAATTCGGGTTGATCCATTCTCCCGCCGCAAAATACTGGCAGTATTCCAGTGACGACGAAAAGTCATGATACGCTTCTGCGTGAACTGGATCCGCATAATTGTAACCTATATCGCCCCTGATTTTGATACCTTTTCGGAAATTCCCCGTCCAGTTTACATTATCAAATGAAAAAATCTGGCCAACCTGAATCTGTGTCTTGTAGGGACCGTATTGCAGATAGTCAGGGTTTGAAACATCTACCAAACTGTTTGCGAGTCCTGCCGTGTACATAAATGAGGACGATGTTGAAAAAGATTCAGTAAAAGGATAAGTAAGCATAATCCCGCCGGTAAGAGAGGTATGCGTCAGTTTTACCTGCGGGATTCCGCGGGCTGTCGTTTCCTGATTGATTTTCACTAAAGCGGCCACTACTGTCAGTTTTAATCTGAAAATCTTTATCCCCTGCCACATTAATCCAAATACCAGATCCGGATCCGTCCATTGCAGGGAATCATCCGCAGCCGGCGGAGCCATATAAACTCCCGCCAGCATGAGGTCCTGCATTGTCCCGAAAATGTTCGGCATGTTGAGAAACACCCCTGCCGCGAAGCCCGAATTGCTGTTATAAAATGCGAAGGGTATGGGGAGAATAGGTATACCGTCTTCAACCTTTGTTCTCAGAACTACCTGTATCGGACCATCAGCTTCCGGTTTGCTTTCGCCGCCTTCCTGATCCGGCGGTACTGCTCCCTCTTCAGGATATTCAATATCAACGGATGTTTCCTTGAATAATCTGAGGTTTTCCAGCTCCTGTTTTCTGTATTCGGCAAAGGCTTCAAGTTCCGATTCGGAACTGAAAATCCTGCCTTCGGCAGTACCAAGCTCATCAAGAAGTCTTTTTTCCCGCGTTCTTCCGGATATTTCAAAAACTTCTTGTGCAATAATATATTTCTGTTCCGCAAAAGCCAGACACGGTATCAGAAAAAACAACAGAAACGAGCTGCATAAAAAACGAATGCCTGAAAAAATTTGCATATATGCAATATGTATATATAAAAAACGGGTTTTTAACCAGCCCAAAACCCGTTTTTCTGGTATAAATATAGTATGTGCGCAAAGAAAAAGAACGGACAAACTGAATTCCGCTGTTCCCAGTGCGGATATACGCAGCCAAGATGGCTGGGCCGCTGTCCCGAATGCGGGGAATGGAACAGTTTTGACGAAATCCCCGTCCAGGGAACGGGCGGTCCAAATAGCGGACACCATATGGCATTCCAGCAGGCGGTACCTCTTTCTTCGGTGGAAGCCCAGGACGGGGTCAGACTTTCTACCGGAATAGATGAACTTGACCGGGTTCTCGGCGGGGCCGCGATGAAACGTTCCGCGGTTCTTGTCGGCGGCGAACCCGGCATAGGAAAATCCACACTTTTACTCCAGGCCGGATCATCGGCCGCAACAGGCGGGCGGGTTCTGTACGTGAGCGGAGAGGAATCAGCCGCTCAAATACGGTCCCGGGCCGACAGGCTGGGAATAAGTGTAGATAATATAGAAATTCTCTGTACCACCCGGCTTGAGGATATTGTCCATGCTCTGGACACCATACATCCCGTGTTTGTTATTATAGATTCCATCCAGACCGTTTACTCCCCGGATGCCGGTGTTGTTCCGGGGACCGTTAACCAGCTGAAACTCTGCGCGCAGGAGCTGGTCGGCTGGGTAAAAGAACGCGATTCAGTCCTGTTTCTTGTTGCTCATATTACCAAAGAAGGGACAATTGCCGGCCCCAAGGCCCTCGAGCATTTAGTTGATACTGTTATTTCCTTCGAAAAAATAATGATGAAATCCGGTTCCTGCGGGCTCTGAAAAACCGGTTCGGTTCGGTAGACGAGCTCGGCATTTTTCAAATGACGGAAAACGGACTTACTGCGGTACAGGACCCTTCGACTCTGTTTATTATCCGGCGTACCGGTGAACTTCCTCCCGGTGTGGCGGTAGTGCCTGTTTTTGAAGGGAGCCGTGTTTTTCTGGTGGAAATTCAGGCCCTGACGGTAAGCGCGAAGAGCGCGATGACAAGGGTTTATTCGGACAGGATCGATGCGGCGAGGGTCAGCCGGGTCGCCGCGGTGCTTGAAAAACGTATCGGCCTGCGTTTTTCCGATCAGGATATATATATTAATGTGGCCGGCGGTGTTCGTCTGACGGAAAGCGCGATTGACATTGCGCTGGCTGTGGCGCTCTATTCCGCACGTACGGATATCCCTTCTCCCGGTCTGACTGCCTTTGTGGGGGAACTGAGTCTTGCCGGGGAAGTCCGGCCGGTCAACCGGCTCAAGCCACGCGTAAAGGCGGCCAGGACTCTCGGATTTACCGTAATTTATACACCGGAAGAAATCCCGGATTCACTGAAAGTAGGAAATATCAAAGAGGTTATTACGGCTGTCTTCGGAAAAAAGTAACAGTTTTTTAGCCGCCGGGATCCGTTTAAAATAACAGCAGGCCAATCTATCAGACTGGTCTGCTTATACCGTTTTATTCGAGGCGAGGGTTTAATCAGCCTGCGGCTGGTTCTGTAAGGTATGTAATGGCCGCTTCCGCGACCTGTGAATACCCCCAGACCGAAGGGCTGCCCTGCTCTGCGGCGGGGTATTTTATTTGATCAGCGTGCCTATCAAAGACGGGACAGCAATAAAATTGCCTATTGCTCCGCCCAGACTGGAAAGCAGAAAAACAAGCAGAACATGGGTAATACGGTTTTTATAAAAACCCTTAACGGATGTAATATCGGAAGAAAGGTTTTCCATATCAATAACCCTCGGTTTTCGCGCCCAGGCCTGGACGAGGCCCGAAAAAAGCCCCACGCCTATAAATGGGTTAATGGTTGCTATGGGAGCCCCGACAAAGGCGGTCAGTACTGCGAGCGGATGACCCAGAGCTATCACGGTTCCAAGCGCGGCAAGCGATCCGTTCCATAATATCCAGTTAAGAAACATTTTCAGGGACGCTGCCGCGCCTCCGGTAAAGAAGCCGGCAACAATAAGGGCTACAATAAGCGCGGGAATAATCCATCCCGCTATTTTGCTGCCGATACCTTTCGGCGGAACAGTTGAAATGTCAGATGTGTCGGAAGACATTTTTCCGGAAGCGATTTCCGTAATTATTGATTCAGTTCCAGGCAGGTGTCCCGCGCCCAGGACGGCAACAATCTTTTTGCCAGGCGCTTCCCAGATATGACTTGCCAGATACCGGTCCCGCTCATCTATCAGCACTTCCTTTACGGTCGGGAGATAGTCGGCAAGTTCGTTCATCATACTGTCCATTGCACCCTGATTTTTCAGGTTTTCTATTTCTTCCGCACTGATTTCTTCATTGCTGAAGGCACTGGAAACAAGGGCCGCAAGCAGTTTGCTTTTGCCCCAGAAACTATTTTTTGCCCAGGCTCGCTGAAGGGTTACCTGTATCGGCCTGTCCACCATTACCGTACCGATACCTTCTTCCTTTGCAATGGTAATAGCTTCCTTCATTTCGTCTCCGGGCTTTATGCCGATACCCTCTCCCATACGTTTCTGAAAAGAGGATAAAACAAGATTTGCCAGAAGCAGAAAGCCTTTGCCTTCTTTCAGGACTTTTGTAATATTGAGTTCCTGCCAGCCTTTTTCATTTGTAATTGACTGGAGCCTGCCCTCATCCAGTTCGACACACACACAATCAGGGTGTTCGGTCCGGATTATTTCCGCAACTTCATCTATACTTTCTTTTGATATATGTGCTGTTCCGACCAGAATTATTTCACGCCCGTCAACAGGTATGCGTTTTACTGTTTGTTTCATTATCATTCCCTTCTTTATATGCCGCAACTTCCTGCGCGATCAATTTTAAAAATTTATTTGCCCCCGGATAATCCTTTGCGCGGATTACTCCTCCGGCCATTTCAGGATGGCCGCCGCCGGTCCCCATGTTTTTCAGAGCATTACAGATAACATATCCCGTATCAATGTCCTTTTCCCGGGATCTGGCTGAGAGGCGGTATTCGGGGCCTTCTTTTTCAAGTACTACAGCAAATGTAATTTCCCTTAATTGCAGCAGAAAATTGGCCAGAACAGAGAGCAGTTCATTGGGGTAATCTCCGTGGACTTCCAGAAATAAAATAGTATTTTTCCTGTGATAAAACTGCATCGCGCGGGCAATATCCGGCAGTTGAGTTATGCTGAGTGATACAGAGATAAACTGCTGCGCTAGATAGCTGTCCCCGGTAAAATAGAGATGATAATGGGCGTCCAGATCTGTTTTGCTTACCCTGCGGGACAGGGAGGCTGTGTCCAGTTTTATGCCGGCCAGAAGGGCCGTCGAGGTTGTCCTGTCCGGTATTTCCCCCGCCTCATTCCAATATGTCCAGATAATTGACGAACAGGACCCGACTTCGGGCCGGATGTCTACAAAGGGAGCCGTTGTTTTTTTTCTGACAGGGTGATGGTCTATTATTCCGACAAGTTTGCCGGCAAGTGTTTTAACTGTTCCCAGCGCCGGAGAACCGTCGACTACAATAGTCTGGTATTCCTGACTGTTATCCAGTTCCTCAAGCGGAGTCATATGAATTTCCAGTTTTTCAATCATTTGAGAAAGGGATATGCTCTGCAGTGGTCCCCCGTAAGTTATAAAGCAGGAATAATCCATACGGAGCAGCAGCTCGCACAGCCCGTAAGCGGAACCGACCGCGTCGTGATCAGGGAAATCATGCGTTTGAATCAGGACCTTCTTTTTCCGGTCAAGTATGCTTGTCAGCGTCTGAAAGGCTCTCTCCATATTTATCAGCTTCCCAGGGTTTCAAGAGCCGCTGCTGCCAGCCGGTATTCGAAAAAGGTCGGGCGTTCAAACGCGACAACCTCATTATAGGTTTTCTGGGCAAGCGATTTGTTTTTGGAAATATCATAGTATGCGGCCATATAATACAGCATCTGATAGCGCTTGTGGAGCTGTGTTTCCTTCATGATTCTGTTAAGTACATCCGCATCACCGGTCCGCTCTGCAAACATCCTGCACAGATAATATTCCGTTGTATTGCGGTCAAGCGTCGCTATATATTTTCCCATGAAATTCCGGGCTTCCGCCGGCTGGTTCATCTGATAATAAGCAAGCGTCATCATAAGCGCGTATGATGAATTCTGGGGTGAATAATAGAGGGCCTGTTTAAAGGCTTCAAAACTGCCGACATAGTCCTTTTTTTCCCACAGGAGTACGCCGAGTGCCTCCGTTGCATAGTAATACTGCGGGAAAATTTTACAGATATATTTATAGTCGGAAATGGCTTCTTCTTTATAACCCAGATCGTCATTCAGCCCTGCCCGGTAAATATAGGCAAGAAACTGTTCCGGATCAATGCGGATCGCTTCCGTAAACTGGACCCGGGCGTCTTTCAGCTTTCCGGCGTTAAACAGATACAGGCCGCAGTCAATGCGGTATTCATACACATTCGGATCAATGGATATTGCCCGCTGGATATCTTTCAGCGCGCCCGCGCGGTCATCCGCGTCATATTTGACGCGGGCCATTTCGGCCCACAGCGTGTCCGATTCGGGATTTTTCTGCAGGGCAAGATTCAGCGTGCTTTGGGCCTGTGAGAGTTCTTCCTGCATATAATATACCCGGGCCAGGTATAAAAGCGCTTCCTGGTTTTCCGGGTTTGCGGCAATCGATTTGAGGAGCCAGTTTTTTGCCTGCTTATAGTTCTTTTTTACCAGAAAATCGTATCCGAGCTGGGCCATGGCGTCGCTGTGGCCGGGATCAGCCTGCACCGTTTTATTCAGATACGCAATATGAGCGCGCGAATCTTTCCTGGCGCTCGCAAGGATCGACTGGATATAAAGAATATCGGCATTCGCCGGATACTGTTTTTCAAGCTCGCCGGCGAGGGCTGTGGCCTGATCAAGATAACCGGCCGAAATCAGGATTGAGAGTTTCAGTTTCTGTATGGCGAGGCTTGATGCGTCCCATTCCGGCACGGTATCAAACAGAGCGAGGGCCTCATCCGTCTTTTCCGCTGCGAGTAATCTCTGCAGTTCTTCGGCAAAAGCAACGCGGGAATAGCCCTTTTCCACCGGTTTTTCCGGCCCCGGCCGTTCCGGCGGCTGTGTTTTACAGGCAAAAAAAACGAAACAAAGCAGTCCGCAGAGTACAAATAGCGTCTGTTTTGATAATATTTTCATAATGAACCTCACAAAGAAGTTGATTTTGTTGCGTTCTTTAAGTTACACTCAAGCAAATGGCAACGAATGTACTCCGCAGAATTATTTTATTAACTGTATTATATCTTTGTATAATTTTCGGCATTTTTGCAATACAGTTTACAAATAGTAATGCTTTCACACTTTCCATCGGGACCCTGCTCATTTCCGGTTCACAGCAGGCGGGAGAAAACGGGCTTAAAACCCCTCTTTTGCCGGTGCATTTTACAATGAACGGAGTTGATTTTTTTCTGGATGACCAGAGGCCTCTGCTTGCATACGGCGCGTCCGGAACAGCCGTTCCGCTTTCTGTTATTTCCTTCAGGCAGGAAGACAATTCTTTTATAATTAACTTCAGCGAAGATACCTCCGTAACCTTCAGCGTTGAAAAGCGGAATGAGGCTGATGTTCTGGCCCTGAGCGCCCGCATGCCGGCGAAATACCAGAAAATAGCCTTTCCATTCAGGCTGATGCGGAACACCTCTTTTAAAGAAGATGAAAGTCCCGTAAAGGTTACATCGGGAAAAAAACAATATGTTTTTCTCGGGACCGATGTTCTTCCCCAAACCTCATCAAACCAGAATCTGCAGATATTCCGTTCCTCGCCGGTAGTTTACTACCAAACATACATTCCTGCAATGGGTGTCTCAATAGAGGAAATTGCGGGACTCATTGACGCAAGTGAAGAAAAGTATAACAGTTCGCTTTCCCGTTTTGCGGATAACGCTCTTGTTTCTTTCCGGGAATCCGTAGCCGCCGGACATATTTCGGAGCCGATCGCGGCCGCCTATCTTGCCGAAATGGGGAAGGGCGGCGAGTACCTTGCGGGTCTCCGGGCTATCCCCGAAGCCTTCCTGCGCAGTTCCGACAGGACCTGGCTGACAAATCCTTTCCTGGGCGGTCTTGAACGTACCTGGGCCGGTTATATTACCCGGAGCAGGGATACCAGAGCAAAAATTGCTTCCGATCTGCGGCTTAATAACGGTGCTGTTTTTCAGACCCCGGAGCTCATACCCTATCTGATAAATGCAAGTGCAAGCGGTATGATAACCGATTTACTGAATTTTACTCCTTCATTTAACACAGAGTTGCTGACTGCCAGACAGGCTGCCGGTGTTCTTGAGGCAATGATGGATATGGCTTATTATTTGCCTGGACGCGAAAATGTGTTTGTACCGCTTACGGAAAAATGCGAAAAAAAACTGCAGGATTCCCTGGTTCTTGTGCAGAACAAATTATTTATCAGCGATAATACCCAGGAAGCAGATACCATTGAAACTTTCAATATCGCTGATATTCTGATCCGCTATGGCTCCGAGTATCCCGGCAAGGAAGACTGGAGGCACATAGGGTATTATCTTGTGAATTCACTTCTTGATTATTCCGGAGACAGGGCCGCGCTTCCCATGCAGTTTATCCTGTCATCAGGAACCGGCCAGTCTTCCGGTCCCAGAGATATGATAACGCAGCATGAGCAAATGCTGCCTCCTTCGGAACTATATTCCCATATTATAACCGGCAGTACCTGGTATCCCCACGCGGTAAATCTTTCAAAGACAGCCGGCGCCGGTATATGGGCATGGACAATAGCCCAGTCAGTTACCGCGGAAAAGCCCGAGGCTAATATTTTAAGCCTGCAGGTGCGGTTCCCCCTTGAACATTCCCATTATATGGTGATTTCCGGCGTAAAGCCGTTTTACCGCATTCAGATCGGCGGCATAGACTTCCGTACTGATCCCCGGTTTGAAACATATAATTCCTCCGGGTACAGGTACAATGAAAGGACGGAAACCCTTTATCTCAAACTCCGGCACCGGACCGAGATAACAGATGTTGTGTTATATATGGGAAACCCGCCCGCGCCGGCCCCTGAACCTGCTCCGCCGGCAGTGCCGGAACAGGCTGCGCCGGAAGAAGTCATTACGGTTATTGAGCCGGCGAATGTTCCGGCTCCGCTTCCGGGGTCCCGGTAAAGAACTCAGCGCTGTCCTGCGTTTTCAAGTATTTCATCAAGCTCTTCCAGCGAGTCGCATACAAGGCTTGCGGCGAAATACAGGGCGACCGCGGATTCAGTGGTAAGAGAACCCATTGGAACGGCCCCTTCACGCCACATTCTCCGTGATGTGGAATACCCGGAAAAGTCCACGACAGCTTCCTGCTGTGATGTGCAGAAAAAACGGCAATTTCTTTTATGTCCCTGAATGAGCAGGGGTTTAAGCGAATACGGTCCTTCTTTCATATTCCCTGTTCCCTTTTCGTACAGTTCCAGGAAAAAATACAAGACTCCCTTATCAATAAGCGCGGAAAGATGATTCGCGCGCATTCCGGGATAAATGCGGCAGATGTGCATTCTGTCCGCCGCTTCGCATAATATCTGGCTCATTACATAACGGTCCGTATCCTTTATATCCGTAAGAAGGCCCAGCCCGCTATAAACCATTTCGTCCATATTCCAGTTCGTAAAACCCGAATGCGCCGGCCTCAGAAATTTCAGATTAAGCGGGGACAGGGTCCGTTCCCCGAAAACAACATATATTCCCTTTTTTTCTCCTGCGCAAGTACTATCGCCCTGTTGAGATTTTCACGGGCTTCATCCGGCATTTCGTTTTGTCCTTTAGTTTCCGGGGGCGTATTTGAAGCCGTAAAAATTATCGGGACCGGAGTATCCGCAAACAGCCAGTATATAAGGGCCGCCGTATAGGCCAGTGTGTCGGTCCCGTGTGTGATTACAATACCGTTTGCCGTATCAGATGAAATTTTTGACGCTATAGCATAGATCAGGGCTGCCCAGTCCGCCGGCTGGATTTCCTCGCTTAAGAGACTGTGTGAAGTTACCCGTTCAAATCTGATATGCCGGGAAAGTTCCGGTGAAACCATTGTTTTTAGAACTTCCGTATCTCCTGCCGAAACCTCGCCGTTGTCAACATTGCCTGAAATAGTCCCGCCCATTGCCAGAACATATACAATACTTATTTGCAGTTCCTGTTTTAAAAGGGTTTTCACAACAGTCGGATCGGCCAGCCCGCGTGTTTTTTTCATAATGAGGCCGGTCAGAAATTCGAGCGGCCCCATTTCGGCGTCTTTCAGCCTTTTAACTTCAGGTTCATTTTCCTGAATTGTTTTCCGCACCAATATACCCAACTGCTCCGGGTCGGTAATCTGCCGCCAGTTATTTTCCTGCAGCAATGCGCCGGGGTCCCGGTCGGTTTCTATGACCGCAGTTATAAGGTGCCGCGCTGTTGTGCTGTTAATTACACGGTTGTTATACATTGCGAGAATGGCCGCAAATCTGCGCGGCGACAGGGGTGAATGCTGGATGGATTTTCCCTCTTTCCTCAAAATGCCGGTAACATCGGCCATGAGCCAGTGAGCGGTTTCCATTGCGTCCGCTCCGAACGTGATCGTTTCCTCGAAAAAATCCGCCCGGGTTTTTTCATCGCAGATAAACTCCGCCCTGTTCCTGGACAGGCCCCAGGTTTCAATCAGCCGGTTTTGCCGTTCCGAAGGGTGTTCGATTGCCGACGCCCGCAGCTCGGCAAGCAGTGCGGGCGGACATTTAAAGGCGGGAGCCCCTGCTATCGGAAAAACTTCCAGATTGGAAACTGATTCCCTCGGCTGGTAAAATTCGGTTTGTCCCTGTCTTTCATTCCAGATTCTGCTTTCCGAAACAACCTTTCCCCCGGAAGAAAGAATATTTTCCTGGCGGTGAAGCTCCGCGTTTATGGCCTTCCGTACAAAGTTGAAGGAATTCAGGTTGCGGAGTTTAACATAATAACCGGGTTCATCCGGATAACTTGCCAGAGATACATAGGCATTGCAGCGGATCACATTTTCAGGCAGAACACCCTTAAGTATTCCCATATACTGAATCCGGCGCCTCAGTTCAGATAAAAAGATTTCCGCCTCTTCTCCCAACTCAAAACTGGCGCCGGTACGGATGCGGATACTGGGGGCCCCGGCGTAGGAATAATCCATTTTTGCCTTGCCTTCGCTGTGTGTCAGCCTCCCGGCATCTTCTTCAATGCGTACTTCCGTAACAGGTATCCGTTTTTTTCTGCGGTGGAATTCTATATCCATAAAACCGTTGACAGCAATCTTTACTGAAGCTCCTGAGAGGGCAAATTTTTCAGGCAGGTCAGGGGCCCCGGCCGGACGTTCATAGGGGGCCTGCCCGAGCAGTTCACAGTCGAGGGCATGGGCCAGTGTGTAGGCCCTTCTGACAGCCTGGGCGTTTATTTTGAGAACCGCATTATCTTCCCGGCGGCATACGGACAGGTCCCGGCTTTTTCCCCCAATTTGCAGGAACAAAAGGCTTTTTCCATGGCCGGAAACAGAATCCGGACTTCAAGAAATACATGTGACTGATACATTATACACCTTTACTTTACGTTTCTGATGTAAAGAATTAGTTAATTCCTTGCATCAGAAATACTCGCAATCGGATATGGTCAAATAATCTGAATTATTTGACCATATTGCCCTCCGCGGCAATTTTTTACGTCAAAAGTATATAATTTTTTGCAAATATATGATATACTTAAAAATTACAGCGGTGATTTAAAATATCATGAAGGAGCAAATGTGAACAAGAGAGACTTCCCCAAGGTTCATTTTTACGACCAAGATTTTGTCGATATTTACGACAGAAGCTGGGCCTGGATTCAGGATTACTGGATTACGCCAGATGTCAAGGGGCTCTCTCCGGAAGGTTATTTCATTTATCCTGACGGTGAAGAAATGACAATTAACCAATACGAAACAATTTTCTCCTCCTTCTTTTTTGTCTACTCCAACCGGAATTACCAGTCAAACCAGAGCCTCGATTTTTTTTATGAACACCAGGAAGAAAACGGCGCCATCCGCTGGAAATACAATCTGCTGACGGGGGACCCCATTCTTACAAAGGATAATCCGGAGGGAATAGGGCTGCCCCTTTTTGCCTGGGCGGAATTCAATCTGTTTCACAAATCGGCGAACAAAAAACGCATTAAAGATATTATGCCCGTTCTGCAAAAGTATATGAACTGGGTCGACGCGACTTTCAAAAAGGAAAACGGGCTGTATAAGGTTCCTCTCAGCGCCACGACAATGACAAATTCTCCCCGGAAAAAGGCCGCGTATCTGGTTGATTTTAATACCGCCCTTGCGGTGAATGCTCTGTATATGTCTGCGCTGGGTGATATTCTTAACGATCGCGACCTGGGTTTTCAGTATAAACGGATGTATTTTTCCCTTAAAACGAGGATTAATTCACTGATGTGGGATCCGAATACCGGTTTTTATCACGATATTGATGAACATGAAAACCGTTTGCCGCAAAAAACAATTGCCGGGTTCTGGCCCCTCCTTGCTGAAATTCCGAATGAAGACAAGGCGGAAAAACTTATATCCCATCTTCATAATCCACAGACATTCGGTGTGGACCATCCCTTTCCCAGCCTTTCCGCTGACGATCCCGAATACGATGAACGCGGAATGGGATACCGCGGAAGCGTTTTCCCTCATTTCAATTTTATGGTTATTAAGGGACTTGAAAAATACCAGCGTTATGACCTTGCCCGCGAATGCGCTATAAGGCACCTGTATTATGTCCTTGACGCCCTTTCCCCGAACGGGGAGCATAATAAGGGTTTTTTGTGGGAGGCTTACATGCCCCAGAAAGAAGGTCCTTCCCACTGGCCCGGAAAGGAAGGGTTTCCCCGGAAACAGTACCTTCCGTATGCCGGGCTTTCAACCATAGCGCTCATGATCGAAAACATCATAGGGTTATCCATAAGTCTGCCGCGTAAAACTGTTGACTGGATTATTCCGAATCTTGAAGTCATGGGAATTGAAAATCTCAGTCTCAAGAGAAATCTGATAACTATTCTTTCCAATAAGAGCCAGCGGGGCTGGGAGATTCACATGGAAAGTGAAAAGCTCTATTATTTTACCATTAATATTCTGGGGCAAAAGAAGAAGACGCTTCCCATTCCTTCCGGAAAGTGTTCAATGCTGATAGATAAATTATAAGGATATGAGTGATCAGAACAATCGCAGACTTGAAGCGGTAATCGAAATTGGCGCAACCGGTATACGTCTCCTGGTGGTTGAGGTAACCGGAGATGCGACCTGGCTGGTAATTGACCGCGCCGAACGCGCACTTCCCCTGGGCAGAGATGTCTTTACAACCGGGATTATTTCCCGGGAATCGCTGATGCAGTGTATCGCGATCCTTAACCGCTATAAGGAAATGCTGGCGGGCTGGGGCATGTCCTGTGAACAGGTTACTGTTGTTGCAACCAGCGCAATACGGGAAGCCAGGAACCGTGACTCCGTTGTTGACCGCGTCGCGGTAAAAACCGGTTTCCGTATAAAAGTTATAGACGGGATCGAAGAAAACCGGCTTATGTATCTGGTTGTTGACTATGCCCTCAGCGACGCTCCGATGAAATTGTCCAAAACAAATTCTATTATTATGGATGTCGGCGGCGGATCAACTGAAATAATGCTGCTGAAAAAAGGCAAGATGGTTGCGGCCCACAGCTTCCGCATGGGGACTGTTATTATTGAACAGCAAACCCGGGCGCTGATGGGTTCTGAAAAAGATATGAGGCGTTTTCTGTCCGATTATATCAGGACTACGGCCGAAAACCTGAACAAGGAACTCCGCTTTGATCTGGTGAACCAGCTTATTGCGATCGGCGGCGACGCCCGCCTCGCGGCGAAAACCGTGGGAACGAAGGGGAACGGTCCCTATGCTGAAATAACCCGTACGAATTTTTTCGCTTTTATAGAACAGCTCAGTTTGTTTTCCGTGGAAGAGCTGGTGCAGCGGTTTAAAATAAGCTATTCAGACGCGGAAAGCCTGGTCCCCGGCCTGCTTGCATACCAGTATTGTCTGGAACTGACTTCCGCAGATATTGTAGTTGTACCCTTTTTCTCCATCCGGGAAGGAGTAATAATTTCACAGCTGTCAGGATCGGATGACGCTGTCAGGGAAGAATTTTATGTGCTGATAGTGGATTCGGCCCTCAATCTTGCCCGGAAGTTTCTCTTTGATGAAGCCCATTCCCGGTATGTAACAAAACTTTCTCTGAAGCTGTTTGACAGTCTTGAAAGCGAGCTCGGGCTTGACCGGCATGCGCGGCTTTTGCTGGAAATAGCTTCTATTCTGCATGACGTGGGCAATTTTATACGGGCGAGTGACCATCATATTCACAGCCAGTATATTGTTTCCCATTCCGATATTTTCGGATTAAATAAAGATGATATGAATATCATTTCAAATGTTGTGCGGTATCACCGTTCCGAAATTCCCAGCCCTGACCATGCCGCTTATATGTCGCTTCCCAGAAACGAACGTACTATGGTACTGAAACTTGCGTCCCTGCTCCGTATCGCCGAAGCGCTTGATTGCGGACATTCCCAGCATATCAAGGATTTTGATATACAGCTGACAGGCGATACGGTTTTTTTACGTGCCGCCGGTACGCATGATGTGACTCTTGAAAGACTTTCTCTGGAAGAGAAGGGGGATTTATTTGAAAATGTTTTCGGATATAATGTGTCACTGAGCTAGAGGATTTGAAATGAAAAAAACTGAAAACAGATTTATCAACCGCGAATTATCCTGGGTAGAATTCAATGCCCGTGTTCTTGATGAAGTCGGACAGCCTGATGTGCCGCTTCTCGAACGCCTGAGATTCCTTTCTATTGTTTCATCAAATTTTGACGAATTTTTTATGGTCAGGGTAGCGGGCTTAAAAGCCCAATTTGTGAGAACCCCTGAAAAAAGGGATATAACCGGAATAACCCTGAAAGAACAGCTTGAACAGATAGCCAGGCGGGTCCATGAAATTCTCGACAAACAGTATGAATATCTGCTTGGGGATATTCTTCCCGGCCTCGATGCGGAGGGGTTTCCTATGTTAAGCCGTCTGATTATACGCCGGCGCAGCTCCAGTTTCTGAAAGCGTTTTTTATATCGAATGTTCTGCCTCTCCTCACGCCCCTCCGGACCGGGGAAAAAGATGTTTTTCCGAGTATTGGAAATCTCCGCCTGCATGCCGCCTTTCTGCTCAAAAAGGATGCTGAGGCCGCATCAGAATATCTGGAAAAATCGGGTATTGTTACTGATGAAACAAAAGAACTGCCCACGATTTCAATAGTCCAGATCCCTGCCAGCATTTCACGTATAGTATGGCTCCCCGATAATGGCGAGCGCAGGCTGTTTACCCTGCTCGATGATGTTGTACGAACTTTCGGGCAGTGCCTTTTTCCCGGTTTCAGCGTGGAGGAAACCCTGCTCTTCAAAGTGACCCGTGACGCCGATTCCGCTGTAGATGAAGACCGTGACGATGATTTTATCGAAGCGATCCAGGAAATTCTGTCTGCCAGGCTTTCTTCTTTTCCGGTGCGGATGATATGTACCGGAAACAGCCCCACTATTCTGTCTTATTTAAAAACAGGAATGGACCTGACTGAAGCTGAAATCTATCAGGTTCCCCCGCCCATAGATTTTTCTACACTGAACGAACTGGTCAACAGTGAAGGCCTTGACCGTTTACGGTATCCGGTCTGGGAGCATTATTGGCCCGTTGATTTTCCTTCCGACACGCCTCTGTGGGATACACTGGACTGTACCGATCTCCTGCTCCATGTTCCGTATCAGAAGTATGACCCGGTTATCCGCTTTATAAATGATGCGGCTGATGATCCCTCTGTATTGGCGATAAAAATAACATTATACCGCACAAGCGGGGATTCCCCGATAATCCGGACCCTTGAAAGGGCGGCCCGTTCCGGAAAGCATGTTACGGTTTTTGTGGAACTGAAAGCGCGGTTCGATGAGGAACGGAATATTTCCTGGGCATACCGTCTTGAAAAGGCAGGCGTTATAGTTGTATACGGAATTGCCAAAATCAAAGTCCATGCAAAACTCCTGCTTGTAGTACGCCGGAAGGCGGGAGGCATTTCCCGGTATGTATATTTATCGACCGGAAATTTTAATGACAAAACAGCCCGTCTTTATGTTGATATGTCCCTGTTTACTACAAATGAAGATATTACAAATGATGCGACGCTTTTTTCAATATGATATCCGGCTATTCCGCCATTCTGAACACCCGGCGTCTGGCTGTAGCCCCTCTTGATCTTAAACCCCGGCTCCTGGCCCTTATTGAACGGGAAATTGAACGGACAACCTCGGAAAATCCCGGACATATTATGGCAAAAATGAATTCTCTCGCTGATCCGGATATTATCGAAGCTTTGTACAAAGCCAGCCGGGCCGGTGTAATTATACAGCTGAATGTCCGCGGTATCTGTATGCTTGTTCCCGGAGTCCCCGGCATGAGTGAATATATCAGCGTAGTCAGCATTATTGACCGCTATCTGGAACATACCAGGATTTTCTGGTTTTCAAACGGCGGGTCCGATGAGTTATATCTTTCCAGCGCTGACTGGATGCCCCGGAATCTCGATCGACGGGTCGAACTCATGTTCCCCATTTTGCAGGAGAACATAAAAAAGAATATATGCGAAATTCTCCGTCTTTATTTTCAGGATAATACCAAGGCCCATTATCTTATGCCGGATGGCATATGGAAGCGCCGTACACCATCCAAAAATGAAAAGAAAATACGCTGCCAGGAAGTTTTGCATAATAAAGAAAAAAAACGCAAAGAGTTATATGAAAAAAATCCTGAACGTGAATTTATCATCCGCAGACTGTAAAGCTTTTTGAGTAGGTACAGGAATCAGGTTCTGACGTCCTGCAGACAGAAGTATTATTTTTTTCCGATGATTTCGTAAATTCTGTCGAGGTCATCTCTCGAGAAATATGCGATTTCGACAAAGCCATGATCAAGAGTCCCTTTAACGGAAACCTTTGTTCCCAGGGTGTCTATGAATTTCTGTTCAATATCCCTGATTTCCTGCGCTTTGCCCGGTTTGGCGGACGCAGATTCCGATTTTTTTCCTGACCGCGCGCCCTTGTTTAATTCTGCGGCCATCCGCTCTGTATCACGCACTGAAAGCCCGTTGTCGGTAATACGTCCGAATAAAACTCTCTGATCAGAAGGATTCAGAACTGAAAGAAGCGCGCGGGCATGTCCAGGAGTGATAACCCCTGACGAAAGGGCGGAAAGCATATCTTCCGGAAGTTTAAGCAGGCGGAGTGCGTTCGCGACTGTCGAGCGGTTTTTCCCGACGCGGGAAGCAACTTCCTCCTGATTAAGGTTCCCGAGAGTCATCAAGTCACGGTACGCCTGGGCTTCTTCAATCGGGTTTAAATCTTCACGCTGTATATTTTCAATAAGGGCAATTTCGAGTTTTCGTTCTTCTGAAAATCTGCGCCGGATAACAGGTACCTTTGTAAGCCCCGCTATACGCGCTGCCCGCGTCCTTCTCTCTCCAGCTATAATATAATATGATCCGCCGTCGCCCGTTTCTTCAACAATAATAGGCTGGATAATGCCGTGTTCGCGAATGGAATCGGCAAGCTCGGAAAGTGCCTCTTCATCAAATTCCCTTCGCGGCTGGTGCGGGTTCGGCTTCAGCTGCGATACTTCAACAAAAAACTCGGACGTCTGTTTGTTTGATGATTCGGATTTTTTAACATTTACGGTAACCGCTTCATCCTGCTCAATATCACTTCCAAGCAGGGCCTCGACACCTCGTCCCAAACCGCCTTTTTTAGCCACGTTCTATAACCTCTTTTGACAATTGTTCATAACTCCGGGCGCCTATGCAAAGATTATCATATTTGCAAATAGGCAAACCATGAGAAGGCGCTTCAGAAAGTCTGACATTGCGGGGAATGATTGTATTAAAAACGCGGTCCTTGAAATAAGCCTTTACCTGCCGCACCACATCCTGGGCAAGGCGGGTCCGGGAATCATACATAGTGAAAAATATTCCGCCTATATCAAGCGACTGGTTCAGCGTTTTCTGGACCCGCTTTACTGTCTGCAAAAGCAGTGTAAGTCCTTCAAGCGCAAAATATTCGCACTGCAGGGGAATAAGAACCTCGTCCGCGGCAACAAGACCATTCAGTGTAAGTATCCCGAGAGATGGCGGGCAATCAATCAGAATATAGTCATAAAAATCTCTTTTTGGAGCGAGTGCATTTTTCAGGAAAAATTCACGGTTTTTCTGATCAACCAGTTCTATAGCAGCCCCTGATAAATCAATTGAAGCAGGGATAACGTCAAGTCCGGGAATAATGGACTTTTGTATGACCTGATCCAGAGAAGCCTTGCCGGCGATCAGATCATAGACAGTGGGTTTTTGCCGGGCGAGACCGATTCCCGAAGTCATATTTGCCTGAGAGTCAAAATCAACCAAAAGGGTTTTTTTCCCGCTGAGAGCTATATAAGCCCCAATATTTATTGCGGAAGTTGTTTTGCCTACGCCGCCTTTTTGGTTTACAAAAACGAATACTTTCCCCATATATTATTAATTATACCTACTTATCAAGTTTTAGAAAAGACATTTCCTTAAATGATTCTATTACGGAAAATCCCGATACTGTATTTCACCATAAAAATACGGCTTTTCCCGTGTTTCCGGTAATTTATTTTTCACTCCATTAATATAGTAATAACAAAGCATATCCCTAATACATATCGGTATTTTTTGCGTGGAACTAAATCGGCGTGTATTTTACATTATAATCATACACATCTGTTTTTTCTTTCCGTTTTACAAAGCCTACTATCAAATATGTAAACGGCGTAAAAAGAACCTCAATTGCTGTCTTGAATATATAATTTGAAAAAGCCATAACAGCAAGGATTTTTACAGGATACATCCCCAGAAATGCAATGGCCACAAACAGAAAGCTGTCAAGAAATTCCCCGACAAGTGTTGATCCTATAGTCCTCATCCACAAGTGTTTGCCGCCGAGCATAACTTTCATCTTTGATAAAACAACCGAATTGGAAAACTCCCCGACAAAATATCCCGTAATACTCGCCAGAACAATGCGGGGCATTTGCATTAAAATATTCCGGTAATCATTTTGCAGCGTCCAGCCGGGTTCTGCGGGAAGCAAACCGATCAGCCAGATATTGAATGCCATCAGAATGAGCATAAAAAAACCGGTCCATATAACCTTCCGGGAGGCCCTGTATCCGTATACTTCCGTGAGGACATCTCCAAAGATATAGGAAAGCGGAAAAATAAGCGTTCCTCCGTCAAAAACAAAGGGTCCCAGCTGTATCATTTTGGATGCAAGAATATTCGAAAGAATCAGTACCCCGACAAAAATGCCTGTAATAACGGGAAGAAAACGGGTTCCGCTCTGTTCCGGGGCCTGTACAGTGTTCTGTTTAACTTCGGATGAATCCATAGTATAAGGAGTGTACTATTTTATGCCCTTCCCTGCAAGTTATACCG
Organism: Brucepastera parasyntrophica; assembly: GCF_022376835.1. Classification (GTDB taxonomy): domain Bacteria; phylum Spirochaetota; class Spirochaetia; order Treponematales; family Treponemataceae; genus Brucepastera; species Brucepastera parasyntrophica. The sequence continues at coordinate 1,369,746 of NZ_CP084606.1, read as the reverse complement.
CCTTTCATGGTAAAAAAAGGGCGGCAGAAAAATCTGCCGCCCTTTGCCCCGGAAAAGAAAACTATGTTGCCTTAACCTCAATTGCCCGGGGCCTTGTTTCCGGTTTGCGCGGAATGTTCACAGTGAGCACTCCGTTTTTGAATTTTGCCTCAACAGATTCAGCGTCAATATCTGCCGGTAACGTAAATCTGCGGGCAAAACTTGCGGTATGGCGTTCCCTGACCAGGTATTCAACGCCATCTTCTTTTTTCTTATCTTCCCCTGATTCATTCTTTGATGACTGAATTGTCAGAATTCTGTCCTTCAGGTGAACTTCAATATCTTTCTCGGCAAATCCGGGAAGATCCATATCCAGTATATATGCGTTTTCCGTTTCACGCACATCGACACGCGGGACTGTAAATGTATTAGGAGAAACAGGAGCAAATAAGCTCATTCCCTTGTCGAGTGCATCGAAGACATCCGACGAAAATACCGGATTAAAAAGACTCAGTGTGTTGTTCATAAGTTCCCTCCACAATTTTTGTTTTATTCGAGGCGAGGGTTTAATCCCCCGCTGCGCTGCTGCGTTTTTTATAAGTTCCATGGTATTAAACCCGAGTCCAATTCCACGGGAGAGAAAAATATTCCGCCGCTTCGCGGAGGAATATTTTATATCTATTTGACATTTTTCTGATTCATGTGAATCAGATTCAGTCTTATTTATTATAGAGCAAAATTTGTGCCAACTTTTACAACGCTTTGAGGTGTTTTCTAAATCATTATATTGCAATGATTTAAATAATATGGCGTACAGGATATTTTGAAAAAAGAATATTTGAAGATTTCTTTTTTGTTCCAAAATGGCTGCTTGTATCAAAATAGCCTTGTTTGTTGTGTCATTTTGATACAAATGTAAGAACCAATGCACTGTATTATGCGCTGTATCCTGTATATAACTGCTGATTCCTTTTAAAAAAGGTGATATAGTTATGATACATGAAAGATTTTTCCGAAAAAAAACTCATGTATTTTCTCGAAACCCGGTTAACGCCGTTTACGCTCAGGGATCTGTCTTCCTTTCTTCATTTATCCCAGACGGATCTCATGCATGAAGAGTTATCGGAATTCCTGCTGTATAACCAGCTGGCCTATATAAGGCCCGATTGTGAGGAAAAAGATGCCCTGTGGATCACGCGGGCGGGGTTATTCACGGGGAAAACGCTTATAATAACACCTTCACGGTCCGAGATTGCCGCAGGAATCCTGATTCCGGGATCACGTTTTGTCCCATTTTCCAATCCCGGAAAGCTTCCCCAGGAATATCTGTTTGAATTCGAAGGGAAAAGGCTTTCTTTCATTCTGACCGGCGCCACCGCACCGGAAGTTTATCCCCTCTATCAGTTATTCGGTGAAGAATATACTTCACAGTATCTTGCCCTTGATAATGAAGAAAATATGCATATCTTTTCCGAATTTGATTATGATGCGCCTCCGTCTTTTCAGATAAATGCCATTGATATGAAAAAAATATACTGGCGTTCGGGATTTAAACCGGGCGACAGTATTCAGGCAAAGGTCCTTGACTGGCGGAACTGCCTCTTTTCACTTTCCGTTCTGCCGGATAATCCTTCGAGAGAAACAGCCCGAAAAAAATGGCAGTACGATTTTGAAAACAGTTTGCTGGATGCCTTTACGCTGGCGGGTCCGTCCGGAACTATTGATGAACAGCTTGCTTTTGCCTATTTTCTCGGGCAGGATACTTTATTCACTGAAAATGCGCTTCCCGTGCAGGAATTTCTGCAAAAAACAGAAAAGGCCGCATTAGCCCCCTTTGGCGTCGAAACGCGGCTCTGGTTTGCGGATACGGAAATCCCTTCGCAGAAAAGCTGGAATATGGCCATTGTTTCTTCCCGGCCGACCCTGCTGGATAATGTTTTTGCGCAGCTCGGACTGCCCCTCTCTGAAATCCTGGCAGATATTTATATTTATGATGCGCTTTTCTTAAAAGAAGATGACACGGAACAGCTCATGAACAGATTGATTCCCGTTCAAAATCATGTCAGTATACTCCATGTCTCTTATATTGAACGGACCATTACGCACCGTTTCAAAAAACTCGAAGCCGGATATAACTGGTTCGCGGACAGGGAGACTGGTGCGCTGCGCAACAGGTTTATTACCCTGCACTCGGCTCTGACAGGTTTTATCCTGGAGCTTGCGGAAAATGATATTCTTCCGGGCCAGATACCGGATCAGGGAGCAATAATCCTGGGGCAGATTCTGTCCCATGCTGTTTCCGCGCTGGAAACGCTGGGTTTTTCTTCCAGGAATACGGAAGAGGATATGGATTCTTTATGGTTATCAATAGAGGGTATGGAAGAAAGTTTTTTTGAAACAAAAACAGCAATCCGGAACATTTGCCCCGAATTGCAGAAAAAGAAATTCACGCTTACAAAAAAGGAATTTATTGATGAATAAATCTGACAAGATTATCGGGATGCTTATTGCAGGAGGCGTATATCCCGATATACCGGGAAAAAATATGCGGGACGTTTTTCAGGCTGCTGCCGACATAATAAACCTGCCCCGGGCATTGACAGACAGGAGTTTTTTACCGGATTATATGAGAGAGAAGAATTAATGACTACGTCGGTCGGTTTCGGTATTGCCCTGCCGCACCCGCGGGTTCCGCTTATTTCCGGTGAAAAGGATGAACGTATTTTTGTCTGTTATCTGGAAAATGAGATCGATTTTAATGCTATGGATGGGGTGCCGGTAAATAATCTTTTTATAATACTTTCAGATGGTTCCAAAAATCATTTAAATGTGTTATCTAATCTTTCATACCTGTTTCAGCAGGACCAATTTCGTGAAATTCTGGCATTAAAGCCCGGTATTAAAGAGCTGACTGCGGCAGTTAAACAGTATTTACAATAAAATGCCTCGCCGCGGAGCAGCGAGGTATTTCGTTCTCCCGAGGAATTGGTCGCAGGTGTTAATACCATGGAACCTATAAAAACTAAAATTTGTATGGGTGTTTTATAAAAAAACGCCGCCGAGCAGCGAGGTGTCAAACCCTCGCCACGAATAAAAAACAGGAGACACTAATGAACACACTTGATGCAGTAGCTCTGTCTATCAGAAGCCTGTCAATGGATGCAATTGAAAAGGCAAAGTCAGGGCATCCGGGGCTTCCTCTCGGCGCTGCGGAGCTTGCTGCAATTCTGTACGGAAAAATCCTCAAGCATAATCCTGCGGACCCGGCCTGGGCCGACCGCGACCGCTTTGTATTGTCTGCCGGACACGGCTCTATGTTTTTATATTCTATTCTTCATATTTCCGGTTATGATCTTTCCCTTGATGATATCAGGGAATTCCGCCAGATAGGTTCAAAATGCCCGGGACACCCTGAATATGATATGACGGACGGCGTCGAAATGACCACAGGTCCGCTTGGCCAGGGAGTTTCATCAGCTGTCGGAATGGCAATCGCTGAGACCATGCTTGCCGCAAAATATAATACTCCGGAACATACAATTGTAGATCATTATACCTATGCCCTGGTCGGCGAGGGCTGTCTAATGGAAGGTGTAACATCAGAATCGGCAAGCCTTGCCGGTCATTATCAGCTGGATAAGCTGATTGTGTTTTATGATGAAAACCGCGTTTGTATCGATGGTCCGACCGATATGACCTTTACCGAAGATATTGCCAAAAGATATGAGGCCTACGGCTGGCAGGTATATCAGGGCAGCATGTATAATTATGATGAAATTGAAGATATGGTAAACCGCGCAAAAAAAGGCCGCGGTCCCTCGCTCATTATGCTGAAATCAATGATAGGGAAGGGTGCCGAATGCGTGGTCGGTTCTTCAAAAGCCCACGGCGCGCCTATCGGCGAAAAGGGCATTGCCGCGGCAAAGGAACATCTTGGCCTGGATCCGGAAACCTTTTTTTATGTTGATCCCAAGGCGTATGCCTTTTTCGAAGAAAGAAAAGAAGACTTTGCGGCCGCGCAGGCAAAATGGGAGGCGGCTTTTCAGGCGTGGTCAAAAGCCAACCCGGAAAAGAGAGCTCAGTGGGACGAGGACTTTATGAACGGCGGTATCGATCCGGAGAAAATCCCGGCTGTAAAGCTTCCCGAATATAAGGAACCGGATGTTCTTGCGACCAGAACAGCTTCGGGCGCCGCGCTGAATGAATATGCGAAGATGTTTCCCAATATTGTAGGCGGATCAGCCGACCTTTCAGCTCCGAACGCGGTCACCATCGACGGCGCGGGAGTATATGGAAAGGACTGCAGGGACGGACGGTATTTCCATTTCGGAATCAGGGAAATGGCAATGGCCGCCGCCGCGAACGGAATCCAGCTGCACGGCGGGTTCCGGGCGTACTGCGCAACCTTTCTGATTTTTGCCGATTACCTGCGCCCCGCCCTCAGGCTTTCCGCCCTCATGAAACAGCCGGTAATCTATGTTTTTTCACATGACTCAATCTACGTCGGCGAGGACGGCCCGACGCACCAGCCGGTGGAAACCCTGGCTTCTCTGCGCATTATTCCGAATGTAATGGTCCTCCGTCCCGGTGACGCGGAAGAAGCTCCTTACGCATGGAAGATCGCGCTTACGCAGACTGATAAACCCGTATGTATTATACTTACCCGCCAGCCGGTTCCGGTATTCCCGAAAGCGGACCCTGACTGGCGGCATACCATTGAGTGCGGGGCTTACATCGCCCTTGAAGGCGGACACGAACCCGAAATCACTATACTGGCAACCGGATCGGAAGTTTCAATGGCAATCAATGCCGCAAAACTGGTCCCTGAAAAAAAGGTCCGCGTTATTTCTGTTATGTGCAAGGAATTGTTTGAATCGCAGCCTGAAATTATCCGTAACAGTATCATTGGCGGAAAAAAAGGATCTGTCCGGATTGTAACTGCTGAAGCCGGAGTTAAAACAGGCTGGGAAGGCTGGACAGCCTCCCGTGAGGATATTTTCTCGATAGACCGGTTTGGAGAATCGGGTCCGGCAGGCAAACTCGGCGCGCATTTCGGCTTTACCGCCGAAAAACTGGCCGAACTCCTGAGAAAGTAAAATACCCCGCCGCTGGGCAGCGGAGTATTTTTCTCTCCCGTGGACTTGGTCTCGGGTTTAATACCATGGAACTTACAAAAACGAACGTTTTTATAAGTTGTTATAAAAACCGCCGCAGAGCAGTCAGCTCGAAGAGCTGCAGCCCTTCAGTCTGGGGTATTCGCAGGCCGCGGAAGCGGCCGTTAAATCAGTACCTTACAGAACCAGCCGCAGGCTGATTAAACCCTCGCCTCGAATAATACCTGCTTACGCTTTTTCCTTTCTTCCGGCTTTTCCTTTTCTGTTAAGGATCATCCGGATGATCAGGAAGGCTGCCCCTCCAAGAATCATCAAAAGACACAAAATCTGCCCGGTAGATAGATTCAGGAGGGATTCATTCAGATACAGCGGAGCCGGATTTCCGTCCGCTGTAATTCTGTATCCGAGATGCTCATCAGGCTCACGGAAATATTCAATAACAAAACGGACCAGCCCATAGCCGATGGTATACACCGCGATAAGAAAACCGTTAAACGGACGTCTTTTTCTGAAAATAAACCAGATCACCGCCCATAGCACAATTCCTTCAAAAAATGCCTCATACAGCTGACTCGGATGCCGCGGCAGGTTCACCATCTGCGCGCCGGCGGGAATACTCATCCCCAGTTTTTCGGCGGTCACCCGGACCCATTCTTCGGAAAGGGGCAGCGGTCTGGCTCCCGGAAATATCATGCCCAGCGGACTGGTTGTTACCCGGCCGTACAGTTCTCCGTTAAAAAAATTTCCAAGGCGTCCGAAGGTATATCCGAGCGGAATGGATGCGGCTATCGTGTCTCCCCAGGCAAGAAAGGACCGTTTATGGCGAATACACCATAACAGAACCCCGGCAACTCCCCTATAAAGCCCCCATGATAGGACATGCCCTGGAGTCCGGTCCAGGTACAGCCCTCGCTGAATGGCCAGAAAATAAGCCAGGGTTTATGCAGATATATATCTGACTGTTCATATACAAGAACCGAAAAAACTCTCGCCCCTATAAGAAGGCCAAGGATTCCCCAGGTAAAAAAGCTGATAACATCTTCCCCGGTAATTTCTTTTCCGGTTCCTTCAGCTTTTTGCAGTTCTCCCTTTTTTACCTGATACCTGAACAAAAGATAAGCGGTGGCAAAAGCAAATACATACATGAGTCCGTACCAGCGGAGCAGGGGGAAATTCGGGATAATTTCCGGCCTGATCCATGACGGATACTGAATATATAAAAACATGGGAAACTCCTTGCGTCATTTCATGATCTTTCGTATTGAAAAATATAGCATGTTTTTACCGGTAATGCACAGTTCCCGCTACGGAAATCCCTCAAAAAATACCCCGCCGCAAATAAACATAAAATTCCGGGAATCAGCTTTCTCCGGCTTTATTCCGGGAAAAAGAATATGGTAGTATATTTCTATCAAATGAAAAAGGATGTTGAGAAATGATACCCCTTGATAAATTTCACTCGGATGCAAATAAAATCTGCAAACATATGTCCCCGGCAGGCGGTTCAGGAAACGGAGCCGCGCAGGAATTGGCCAGGCTTTTTTTGTCTTATACGAAGCAGTACGGCAACATTGGATACGATCTGATAACGTACTGGAACGGAAAATATGACCGGGGTCTTGCCGACCCCCAAACAGCGGCCGCGGCCATTGACTGGCTTACAAATGCCCTTGCTCTCCTGTCCGGGGAATTTACAAAAGAAATGGATTTTCCGGATGCTGACTGGATGGAAATAAGGGATTGTATTACCGCTGAGGCGGATAATCTTGACATTGATCTCCTGACATCTATTATGAGTGTTTTTGTTGAACGGGGAAAAACATAAGATTCCCTGCAGCTCCAAAACAGTACATCAGACCCCTTTTCCTGTAAAAAACTAATTTACATAACTTTACTATTTTGCCGATAAAAAATACTGACAGCAAAAAAAAGGCTGGTATAATAATTATAACTATGGATGTTCCGTCAAGTATCCTAAATCAATTTCTCCACCTTGAGCAGTCAGGAAAACTGGACGCTCTTGATTCTCTCCGGAAAGAAAACCGGGAGCTTGAACGGATAATTAATGATGCTGCGCTCCTTATAGCCTTTACGGACGTCAATTCCATGCTTGATTTTATGATAGCATGCATGCTTGACCACTTTATCCCTCAATTTATGGGTTTTCTTGTTCACCCTCCGCGGGGAAAGAACCTCAGACAGTTTTTTTACAGAAACCTGAAGCAGACTAATTATGACCTCCCTGTTTCCTACTATGAAATCCTGAAAAACTATTTTACCAGGAACCCGGGAAAAACCTCCTTTAAAGATTTGCTGAAGGATATCGGTCCCGATATGTTCGGTAAGGAATTTCTCGAACTCGAACCTGAAATGATTTTTCCCATGACAGGAATAGGCGGCATTTACGGCATAGTGATATTGGGAAAAAAACTGGTGGGAAACGAATATACTGAACTCGAGCATAAATACATAGACAGAATGATCCGCTTTCTGTCGGTCAGTATCCAGAACGGGCTTCATTATGAAAGTTCAATAACGGACCCGAAAACAGGATTATTCACCCATGATTATTTCAGCAGCCGTCTTGATGAGGCGACTGCCCACATAAAACGGCACAAAAACCAGTCAGGTGTTTTAATGATTGATATTGATCATTTCAAAAACTTCAATGATACCTGGGGACATGTAGTCGGCGACAAAATACTGATTGAACTTTCAAAGGTACTGATGAATTCGATCCGCGCCGAGGATTGCGCCGCCCGTTTCGGCGGAGAGGAATTCGCCGTATATGTGGAAAGCTGCAATCCGGAAACCCTGGTACTGGTTGCCGAACGTATACGCAAGGCCATTAATAATATCCGCCTTCCGGTGGAAGACCAGTATCTTTCCGTAACAGTCAGTATAGGGGCCAGGCTTATCGAACCCCGCGCGGATATCACTACGCTCAGCGTTATTACCGAGGCGGACAAGGCCCTGTATAAATCAAAGGCGGAAGGAAGAAACAGGACCACTCTGTTTCTATCCGATGAAGAAGAAAAGAACTGCGACAGTGGCCGGGAATAATACCGCTGTTTTTCAGACCTGATTCACAGCCGGATGAAAAAAATCATTTTTTTCATTTTTTCCTTGACTGTTCCATATATCAACCGTATTATTTAAGCAAGGTGGTTATTGTAGAAAACGGTTAAACTTCATATGGAGAAGATTTAAGTCTTTACAATATTTTGTGTACGGAGGCTGCTTATGGAAAATCCGCCTGAAAGTTTACGCCGGAGAAAAACCGGCATCAGATCTGTCAAAATCAATCCGCGGTAAATTGCGGAAATACATATGTAGTTCCGGTGTTTGTCCTGTTTATCTGTAGATATAATTGGGCGGGTTCGGATCTTTATAAGCCGGTTTTAGACCGGCTTTTGTTTTTTTAAATACACTGATATACTTTGCTTTATAATGATCGCTGAGTACAATTCCTGTCTTATCTGTCCGAGAAAATGCGGAGTAAACCGCAATAAGGGTGAAACCGGTTTTTGCGGAGAAACGTCCAGCCTGAGAATTTCCTGGGCAGGTCTCCATTTCGGGGAAGAACCCCCATAACAGGGGTCGGCGGTTCCGGGACTATCTTTATAACCGGCTGCAATCTGAAATGCCGTTTTTGCCAGAATTTTCAGATTTCAAGGGAAGGAATGGGGCGGCCGGTTTCCGTCAGGGAATTTTCGGAAATCTGCCTGATGCTTCAGGACGCGGGCGCGGAAAATATCAATATTGTTACAGGGAGCCACGCGGTTCCGGCAATTGCCGAGGGTTTGCGTGCCGCCGGATCGGGCTTGCGGATTCCTGTATTATGGAATTCTTCAGGGTATGAAAGTCCGGAAACCCTTGCCATGCTGGATGGACTTGTTTCAGTCTGGCTCCCTGATTTGAAAACGCTGAACGCTCAGATATCCGCGGAACTTTTCCTCGCCGGGGATTATCCCGAAGCCGCCAAAAACGCCATTCTCTATATGGCGGATCATTCCGGACTGCGGTTCAGCTCCGGTTCCTCCGGTGAGGAGGGAAGCGCCATTTGTTCGGGCGTCATTGTCCGCCATCTTGCCCTGCCCGGGCGGCTGGATGATACCGGACAGGTTCTCGAATGGTTTGCCGGGCACCTGGAAGGAAGGGCTCTGCTTTCATTGATGACGCAGTATACGCCGGTTGCGGCGTATACCGGTGAAAAGGGACCTGATGTGTATCCCGAGCGGTTTCTCAATATTTCAGAAGATGAACGTTTGCGTGAGATTCTTTCCGAGCTTGAAATTGAGACCGGATTTTATCAGGAACTGATCGAAGACTCAGACTGGCTCCCCGATTTCAATAATATCCAGCCCTTTTCCTCAAATCTGGCAAAGCCGCTCTGGCACTGGTCCGCAGGAAATTCTGTCTGTCCTGAACCGGAAGGGCCCTGAAAAGGCTTGGATTTTTCAGATCCGGTCAGTCGCCCCGCTGAAAGAAGAAGTATATGGATACCGCAAGGAATAGCAGGGCATAACACACAAGCGATAGAACCAGCGCATAGTCCGGCACAAGCGATGAAACAATAACTATCAGCATTCTGTTTACATACCGGGCTGCTTCAATAACCCAGAAAGATATAAGCGGAAAGATAGGGAGGCAGAACACCCAGCCTGCCTTGAAAGGAATATTCTTGCTGAACCGGTATTTCCAGCCGGTAACAAGGGCAAAGATTGAAATTACCAGAATAAGAAAGGGATCCGACAGGCGCCTGATAATTTCCTGTAAATATACTCCCCCGGAGTAACTGTAAGTTTCCGCCTTGTCAAAAAAACGGAAAAGTGAAAGAAGGTTCATGGATTCAGGCCCCTTGTTGGAGGCAACCAGCAGGCTGAAATCCTCATACGCCATATCAAGAAGCAGAATGTTTTTTTCCAGTTCAGGAATTTTTCCGTAAATAACCTGGGGGACGCTGTCTTTTCCGGGGCTGTTCCTGTCAACCGCTCTCATCATTATTTCCGGTCTGGTGTACCCGCCGGAAAGGAAGGGGAACATTTTTGCATAGGGAACAAGTATCTGATACTGCAGGGTGTCCGTATTGTCAAAGCGGGCAAATTCAAATCCTCTGAAATATGCGACATCCTGGCCGCCGCTTTTTTTCCATGAAATTCCCCGGATATACACTGTGTCACGTTCGCCGCCTGCCCGGTTTATTACAAAAAAAAGGTCCCTGACCGTTTCAAAAAGCTGCAGATTTTCAGTTTCATCTATGAAAAAAATGTTTCCTGCAATCCCCGTTTTGCAATGTCAAGAAACCGTACGATATCAGGATCAAATTTCAGGTCGCCGGTCCGGTTATATTTTTCGTCCAAATCATTAAAAAGATAATAGGCTTTCAGATAGTCGCCGGCCTGCAGGGCGTCATAACCGCGTTTTTTTTCCGCAAATAATTCTTCATCCTGCCGTGAAGTAAGCATATCGGTTCCAAGCGTAATCTGGTTCCAGGCATTTGCCGCTATCCGCAATGCCGTATCGCGGATCGGGTCCGAGGGTTTTGCGAGCTGCCAGGCCAGCATGGCAAAATAATGAGCGTTAAAGAAATCGTAATCCTCCTCTGCCTCAATTGCCTTATCCAGCGCATCCATGACTGTAAGTCCGGGAACTGAAGGTACAATCCGCGTTTCTTCTTCGGGCGCAGGTTCTTGTTCCTGAGAGGATTCTGCCATCCTGTACTTGCTCAGTTCCGCTAATTCCGCCGCTTCCGCGCTTTTCGGCCAGATACGCTGGGCCGCATAGGCATTAAAACCAGCTTCATACAAAGCGCCTGAAACAAGAGAGGTCCGGGCTATTTCAATATAATCATAATAGTCTTCCGTGTTTGCGCGGGCCGTAGTCTGGGCTTCCTTGGCAAAGGGAACAAAACCTTCATTGAGAATAACATATAAGCCGATACAGCACAGACAGATAATAAAGGCGCCCTGCAGATAGGAAAGAAGAATTGCCGACCAGCGGCCGACCTGCGTAAATGCCGTTTTGCTGAAAGCAAAGGCATATCCGACAAGAATACCGCTTATCTGCAGAGCGGGCAGCAGCGAAACAAAAAGAATAAAAGCTTCGCGCATCCGGTACTGAAAAACAAAGGGCGGGATGAGGTCAGCGGAAAGAGGAGAAACAAATACATATATAACAGAGACAATAAACCCTGCGAGAAAGTGCAGCAAAATTACCGGTATAATCCGTTTCAGCTCAGACACGGTTTTCCCCTTTTGTCCTGAGTTTTCTTTTCAGCCAGATAAAAAGTTCGCAGAAAAAAAGAATCACTGAAATCAGAATATAACAGCAGGATGAAATGATCCCGGCGTCCGCAGGAACCGGCAGAACACCCGCTATAAGATTGAAAAAGGGTCCTCCGGAAATATATGGGTATATAAAGAAGAGCAGCAAAAAGGCCGTAATCAGGAGCAGCACATTCAGCATGCGCCAGTCTGTCAGATAACAAAATCCCCACAGTGCGCCGAAGGCAAGAAAAAAGCTTCCGGCAAGAAAAATATAACGCAAATAACTTTCCGCAAGAGCAGACCGGAATGATTCCAGCAGATTTTCCATGTTCCCCAAAAAAGACGCAATAAAGGCAGGCTGTCTGAGATATGAAACAATATGAGGATCCCTGCCTCCGATTCCGGGAAGCTCCAGGCCGTCCGGCATCCGGGCCGTCTTTGTTATGGCGTTATAGGAAGCCTCGCTGTAAATGGAAAGATGCGGAGAGGCAAACCGCGTTCTTGTATCAGCAATGATAACAGGAGAAATCCGTTCCCCGTCCTCCGAAGTGTGGTACCATACCGCCCTGTAATAGTTGTTAATAGCCCGGATATGTCCTGATGAAAAGGCCTGATTTGATACTGACTCTGTTTTTTCTCTTGCCCTTGCCAGCGCCGGTGAGTAGGCATTATAAAGCCTGTATCCTACCGGCAGAATAATTGCAACTGACAGTGCAAATAATAAAACAGTTATTGAAACGGAAATAATCCGTATGGTTTTGTGACGCATTAAAAACAAAAAAACTACCAGAAATGACAGCATGAGTGAAACAGGAAGTAAATACAGCCCTGTTCCCAGCAATTCTATTAAAAAAAAGCTGAAATTTCCCGAGGCCAGTGCGATGAGTGAATCATAATTCGTAAGTAACAGGCAAAACGGTAAAACAAAAAACCACACCACGAGATTCACTAAAAATGTCAATGGCACCATCAGGGTATTTTTCATGATTAGTATAAGATTATCACAGCCTGCTTTGGATTACAAGAATATTTCTCCGGTCAAAAAGTAAACAAGTTATCCACAGGTTTTCCTGTATACTTTTTTGAACGTATCACATTTCTTTACCAGATAAGAACTTCCGAAAATAAGGGAAAAAACTGTATACTTTTTTCTAACTATTTAAATCGTTATAATATATAGATTTAGAAAAACACACGTTTTTTGATTAAAAAGACTTATTTTTTTCATATGATTTTTTTACGGGAAATAAGAAAAAATCCCATTTTGGCCAAGTTATCCACAGGATATGCACAAGAGCTGAAGCCATACTGTATACTTTTATGTATGGTAAAATAACATATTTATCCTAAACTAATCAGGCCCTTTGTGTCAATAGAAATTACGGCTTCGCATTCAGAACATCTGAATTTTCCCGACTGTGTGGATTTGATTTTTCGCGAGCAGGAAGGACAGTAGAAAAATTTCGGGAAGATATCTTCATCACTCCCGCCTGTTTCCAAAAAGTAATCAAGGGCCTCATTCATAGACTGTTTTGTATTAAAAAACTGGGAAAACCCCAAAAGCTGGAATACTTCATAGGTCTTGGGCTGAATTTCAAGTAAAACTATGTCGCCGCCGTCAGGACGGACTGTTTTCAGGAATGTTGTAAAAGAGCCTATCCCGGTGGAAGAAATATAATTAAGGTCTGAACAATTAAAAATCAGGCGGACAAAGCCTGAGTCAATCAACTTGGTGATACGCGCCTGGAAAAAAGCGGAATTATACGTATCAATATATCCTGCCAGAAAAATCAGTGCGCATCCGGGTAAAGTGTCAACTTTTTCCAAACGAATCTTCAAGCTTGTATCTTCTTCATCGTCAAAACCAGGAACAATTTCATTATTTGTCATATATCCACCGCCCTGCTCATTGGAAATTCTCCAAGTATAAGGTGTTTTTACCCCCATGAATTCCAAAATACCTCTGTGTATTATAAACCCCATATATATAACTTGTCAAAATTTATTTATCGTTCTGCCTGATCGTAATTCTTTCCCGGTTCTGTCCGCATTATTTAATAAGACTCATTTATTCCGCAGTAATATACTCCTTTACGTTACATTTCTGATATAAAGAATCAGCTGATTCTTTATATCAGAAACACTTACAATCGGAGATAGTCAAATGCTTTGAGATTGTTTGACTATAGCGCTCTATTGACATAATAGCCGGCTTCCGTGAAAATCTTCCCGTGGAAGCCTTACCCTGCGCAATAGTTTTATCCCGCCCTGAGGAAAGCCGGAATATCGGTTCGGTCTGCCGGGCTATGATGAATATGGACTGTTATGACCTGCGGATTGTGGGAAACAGGGATGATTATTCCGAAAATCAGATAAAGACGCTGGCTCTTCACGCCTTTCCGCTATGGGAATCCGCAGTTTTTTTTGAACCTTCAGTAAAAGGTCTCCGGGAGGCTGTTGCGGACTGTTCCATCGCGGCCGGAACGACCAGACGCATGGGGCAAAAAAGGAAGTCCTGGGGAATGACCCCTGAACAGTTCGCCCGGACAGTCAGGGAAAACAGCTTTTCAAAGGCGGCCATTGTCTTTGGAAATGAGAGAACAGGGTTAACTGACGAAGAACTCGACTGCTGTTCCGTTGCCCTTAATATCCCTTCCTCAAAAAAATTCGGGTCCCTCAATCTTTCCCATGCGGTACAGATTATCACTTATACCCTGTTTTGCATTCTGGACGAACGAAAACGGGGATATGAACCCATTTCACTTTCCCGGGTTCAAACAATGACCGATTCAGTCTGCGGATATATTGACAGGCTCGGGCTGTATAAAAAAGCGGGGGGTGAAGAAAACCGGAATTTCCTTGAATCCGTATTTGCCCGGACCGCCCTGTCCGAGCGCGAGGCCCAGCGTCTGGAAAAACTCTTCAAGAGGATGGCTTTTATCCGCAGAGACGGGGAATAAGCTGTTCCCGCAAAAACGTTTGTCCGGGACTTGATTTGCATGGAATGTCCTGAATGTATTCAAAACTGGATTTTATCGGGATAAATTATATTGTCTTGTGAAAGACAGGCCGCGCGGGTAAGACAATTAAAAAGCTGCCGGACATTTCCGGGCCATTTATATGCCTGTAATTTATCAAGCGCAGCGCTTGAAAGTTTTTTGCTGTATTTTTTCAGGCAAAAGGCGGATAATTCCGGAATATCTTCCAGGTGAGTCCGCAATGGCGGTACCTGGATACGCAAAACATCGAGCCGGTAGAACAAATCTTCCCGGAATAAGCCTGATTTTACCGCCTGGGTCATGTTTCTGTTTGTTGCGCAAATAAGGCGGAAACTGACTTTTCGTTTTTTTGCCTCGCCCAGCCGGGTCACCTGTTTTTCTTCAAGGACCCGTAAAAACTTCGGCTGCAAAAATATCGGAAGTTCCGCAATTTCATCAAGAAAGAGGGTCCCTCCGTCTGCATGCTCAAAAAGCCCCTGTTTATTCTGGGCGTCAGTAAAGCTGCCTCTTGCGGTCCCGAAAAGAAGGCTTTCAGCAAGGGTATCAGGGATACAGCTCACATTGGACGCCATATACTGCCCTTCTGAAACAGGGGAGTATGTATGAACCATTTTTGCCACAAGTTCTTTTCCTGAACCGGTTTCCCCATAAATAAGAACAGGTTCATTTCGGTCACGTATCTGAAGAATATCCCTGCGGACTCTTTCCATTACCCCGCTGCTTCCGAGAATATTCTGAAATAAGATTTCTTCCGTACTGTCCGGATTTTTTCCCGGATGATCATTATTTTTTGCCGCGGTAAAATACTGTTCCAGTTTTTCCGCAATGTTCGCAAAGGTGTAGGGGATATGAAAGTATCCGCTGGCACCGAGCCGATAGCTCAGGGTTATAAAACAATAGGCATATTCTCTGGATAAGATAAAAACAGGCGGACAGTTTTCAATGGATGTTATTTTTGAAAGAAGATCAGGCGCATATCCGCCTGTTAACCCTATATCAAATAATACACAGTCATAAAATTCTGATTCTATGCGCTCCGGGGCGTCAAATATATTTGCCGCAGCGGTTATATCCCATACTTCGCGGGATTCATATACAAGACGCCGGATATCATTTAAGTTTGAAGTAACAAAAATAACTTTTCGCACAGGCGATCCTTTCCGGACGTGTCTTATAAGCCAATGCGGGTAATTATAGTTAAGAATTTCTTTTAAGCAGCCGGTAACATAATAATAAAATGTTATACCATAAATATTGGAAAATTCTGAAAATTCTTAAGGGATTCTTTAAAATTTGCGGAAAATATTCCAGGCCCCGTTTAAAGGTTTTTTCTGAAATACGTCTTTTCCGTTCTGAAAAAATATCAATAACATCAGGGTCCCATATAAAAAGACCGCTGTTAAGTTTCAGTCTGTTCCGGTTAATCCAGCGCTGGGCTCCCGGTATTCCATTCCCTGCAAGTATCAGGGACGGTTCCGCCTTTGTGATGGCTGTAAGAATGTTTTTTTCCATAGTCTTATGATAATATCCGGGGAAGCGGCCTACAATGCTCAGGTTCGGAAAAGTTGACCGGACATTTTTTTCTGCCTGCAGGAGACTCCGCTGATGCGCACCGAACAGATATAATGATTTATAATGCTTTTCCAGAATGCCCAGTACTTTTATAATAAGCGAAAAAGACTGATAGCGGTCCGGCGTATTCTTTTTCAGAAAGCGGATGCCGCGGATTAAACTTTTTGAGACAGGCAAAACCAGCGCCGCGTTTACGACCATCGTATGGAATTCTCCCCGGTGCCTTGCCCTCAGAAAGTCCCATAAAGAGAGAAGCATAATATGCTGGGGTCCTTTTTTCGCAAGTAAGTCAAGAATGGTCTGTTCAAAGTCCTCTTCCGGTACTACATCAAAAGGGACTTTCATAAATTGTATTCTTTCAGTTGCCACTTTCCTAACTCCGTCAAAGCGTTTTGTATAGCAGCGACCCCGTATAAGGCCGCTGTTTCCGAACGCAGAATATTGGTATTAAAATGAATTTTCAGAAAATTATTTTCCGTTAATGTCTCTGTTTCCTGTTCTGTCATCCCTCCCTCAGGTCCGACAGCCAGGGCTGCGCATACGGGAATATCTTCCCCGTCCTTGATATGTCTTCCAAGATACTCATGAAGCGTTTTTCGTTCAAGAGGTGTTTCCGTTAAAACAAAGGCAATTTTTCTGTTTTCCGGAATATCGCCTGATATATCATTCCAAATCCGGACAGCTTCGGAAAGCGACACCGGATTGAAAATTCCTGTTGGTATTGAAGACCCGCTCTGCTGCCGGGCTTCCCGTATAATCCGTTCCCATCTTTCCTGTTTTACCGGATAACTTTCTTTTTCGTTCCTGAACAGGGATCGCTCTCCTGTCACCGGTATAATTTCGCTTACACCCATTTCAGTCGCCTGGCGTACAAGCTGTTCCATTTTCGGGTTTTTAATCATCCATTGAAAAAGAATTATTCTGGGAAAAAAAGACGGAATGTCGGGCATGTTCTGTCCGCTCTGTCCGTTTTCTTCGGCGGCGGAAAGCCGGATTTCTTTTGTCTCTCTGGTTATATCAAGGATGCGGAACGTCCGGATGGAGCCGTCGGGCAGCCTGGCTTCTACACTGCTTCCGGATGTTTTCCGGAGGACCTTTGCCAGGTAATGATAATTACTGCCGCCCAGAACAAGAATCCCGTTCCTGTCCGGAAATTCGGAAAGAACAAGCTGCCTCATTTCCGGTCAGCTTGCTTCCGCTTCTTTTTCCGACATTTGCTGCATATCAAAAACCGTATAGGTGGTTTTCAGCAGTTCAGGAATATTCTCGGTATTCAGAATATCCACCGCAGCTTTCAGCTGTATATCATATTCAAGATCGTACAGGGGACTGATATGTGTACGGTAAAACTGCTGCATGACCAGACGTTTAAGGACCCGGAGTTCTACCGGATATGTTGCTGCAAGTTTCCGGGCGAAATCTTCCGCCTGGGAATTTGTCAGTTCTGGATTTGCCTCAACAAAATCCGCTATTTCCGTAGTCTGAAGGAGATCCGTGAGGGCTTTTTCTTCCGCCTCAGTCAGTTCTGGAAAAAGGACCTCTCTGTCAGGGATAATACCGGAGGAATCAATATTTGCGCCGCTTGGTGTATAATAGCGGGCCATGGTTATTTTCATTGCGTCGCCGTTCAGTAAATCGATAACCTGCTGAACAGAACCCTTGCCATAGCTGGTTTCTCCCACAAGATAGGCAAGCTTGTAATCCTTCAGCGCGCCCGCAAGTATTTCCGATGCGCTGGCCGCGCCCCTGTTTATCAGGACGACAATAGGGATATTCTTATCAAAAGTTGTTCTGTCAGGTCTGGCCCTGAATTCCCGGTTTTCAAAAGAAATCCTTGAACGTGTTGAAACAATAACTCCCGAATCAATGAATTTATTGGCCACATCAACAACGCTGGTAATCAGCCCGCCCGGATTATTGCGGAGATCTATAAGAAGTTTTGTGTACCCTTCTTTTTCAAAGAAATCAAGCGCATCCTGAACCCTCGCGGGAGTAAGCGGTGTGAACTCAACAATTCTGAGATACCCGATGCCGTTTTCCATCATGGCATACTTGACTGTCGGAACTTCAATAAGGGCGCGCGTAAGAGTTGCCTTGAATTCAAGCGATTTCCCCCGCCTGATTGTAACTGTTACATCGGTTCCGACCGGGCCGCGCAGAATGGCAAGAACTTCTTCCATTGTAATTTCAGCCGTATCTGTCCCGTCTATATCGAGAAGCAGATCGCCAGGCTGAATCCCGGCCTTCCATCCCGGCGAGTCTTCTATGGGAGACGCCACTTCAACATAGGCCGGTTTTTCAAATGTAGACACCACTGGTTTGGTAATTGAAAGCCCGACTCCCCCAAATGAACCTGTTGTCGTGTCTTTCAGATTTGTCCCCATAAGGCTGGAAGGGTCAATATATGAAGTATAGGGATCGTCAAGCGCTTCGAGCATTCCCTTCATTGCCCCCTCATATAATATACGGGGGTCAACCTCGTCCACATAGTTATTCTGGACAAAAGCGAATACATACTCAAAAAGCTGCAAATATCTGCCTGCGGATTTGTCAGTGGATGTGTTTCCCTGGGCAAAAACAGAAGGTGAAAACAGTACAAAAATGAGCAATACCGCGGAAAAAAGACCTGCCGTAAACCATATTTTTTCGGGTTTCATACTGATATTGTCAGTATATCTTCATTCTTTGTCAAGGGAAGAAGGGAATTACCTTTATCCGGGAAATTCCGGAAATAAAAAACCCTTGACCAATACTGGTTATCCTGCGTACACTTATAAGAACTTATGGAAACAAAAACAGTTTTTTATCCCTTTTTTCTTCTACTATATGAACTCTTAAGACTGTTTTTATTGCTGAGGCAGGGAATTGCGCTTGAAATTTCTTCATCCCTTGCGGTATATGCCGCCGCGCCTCTTTTAGTCATAACCCCGGTCCTTTTTTTTATGCTCATCTTTAGTGAGGACCAGTTTAAAACATGGCTGCCTCTTATAAGCCTGATAAAAATTATTGGAATACCTTTTCTCCTTCTTTTTATTATCCGGAATTTTTCATTAATATATGAAGAATTTGATCAAATTTCCGTTCTCTTGATTGCAATTTTTATCACAGTTGCCGATATAATAATTGCAGCGTTTTGTCTGGGGAGAAATCGAACATTATGCAAATAATACCTATAGCAAGCGGAAAGGGCGGTGTCGGCAAAAGCCTTCTTTCCGCAAACCTTGCAATTGCTCTCGGCCAGTCGGGAAAAAAGGTCCTGCTTGCGGACCTTGATCTTGGCGCATCAAATTTGCACCTGGTTCTCGGTGTTCAGTCACCCGGCGTCGGGATCGGGACTTTTTTAACAAAGACTACCCCGTTCAGCAGTATTATCCTGGAAACGCCCTATCCGAATGTGTCTTTTATTCCCGGAGATTCTGAAATTCCCGGCCTTACTTCTCTGAGGGCCCCCAGAAAAAATCGCTTACAAAAACCTCCTGGCCGCCGATGCAGATTACCTGCTTCTCGATCTCGGGGCCGGGACCCATCTCAGCATCCTTGATTTTTTTCTCATGTCGCCTCAGGGTATTGTAGTCACGGCGCCCTCGGTAACAGCTACGCTTAACGCCTATCTCTTTCTGAAAAACGCTGTTTTCCGTCTGATGTACGGGTGTTTTAAAAAAGACAGTCCGGCGTATAAATTCCTGGAGACAATGAAATCCCAGGGATCTTCCCTGCAGCGGATGTACATCCCGAAAATTACGGAAGAAATCGCCCGTATTGATCCTGAAAACGCCGCGAAATTCCGGGAACAGCTGTCCCGTTTTCATCCCAGGCTTGTGATGAATATGATCGAGGACCCAAAAGACGCGGACAAGGCCCTTAAAATCAGACGGTCGTGCCGGGAATATCTGAACATTGACCTTGAACATTTGGGGGTCATTTACCGTGATTCCCTTCAGGATACGGCCCTGTCATCGCGCCTTCCGATAATAATATATAAGCCCAGTCTCTATTATCCCAGGCAATTTACCGTATTGCCGATAAAATCCTCCAGTCCGAAACGGAAACATTCGGTGACTTTACCGCCTTTGTTGATGAAAGTTTTCAGTCAGCCGAGATGGAAGCTTCAATTGATTATGAATCCCGGATGAATTACATAGAAGAATTGATAGGCAGCGGGGCCCTGACAATGGGCGATCTTGCGGAAACAGTTAAATCACAGCAATTTGAAATCAATACCCTGAAAAAAGAAAACACCATGCTGAAAAACAGGCTGCTTAAGGCTATCCAGCAGGGATATACAGTCAAATAATCTCATATTATTTGACTGTTTCCGGTTGTAAGTATTTCTGATGAAAAGAATTGGTTAGTTCTTTACATCAGAAACTTAAATAAAAGGTGTATACAATCTGATTTTCAGCCGCAATATACCAGAAAAACCCTCCCGAATCCTGAAAACCTGAATTCCCGACATTTTCAAAAATGCCGCAATAAAAACCTTGACTTTTCCAATGAAGAACCGTACACTGATTCTATGAACTTGAAAACTGTTTTGACGCCGGACATTGTGGATTTACACCTGAAGGGTACAACAAAAGAGGAAATTATTGATGAACTGCTTGATATTCTTGTTCGGGCAGGGAAGGTGAAAGACAAGGAAGCCGCACGGGCCTGTGTTCTTGACCGTGAACGGAAAATGTCTACAGGAATGAAGCATGGTATTGCCATTCCCCATGGAAAGACCGATTCCGTTGATGATCTTGTCGCCTGTATGGGTATTTCCGATAATCCGGTCGATTTTGACTCCCTTGATCAGGAGCCATGCCGTATTTTCATTATGACGCTTTCTCCTGTCGATAAAACAGGCCCTCACCTGCAGTTCCTTGCGGAAGTAAGTCTGCTTTTCAAGAGTGCTGAAAAACGGCAGGAAATTCTCAAGTCTAATGATAAGGCTGAGGTTATCAGAATTTTAACTGAGTAGCTGTACCCGGGGACATGTAATGTGTTTTACCGCTTTTATATGTAACGTTTTGAACGTTATACTGTAATGTATTGTCATTCTGCTGCCTGCAGAGAGAAGGCCCCGCTGTAAGGGGTCTTTTTTCGTGCCGGCGGCGGATGAAATAAGTAAATGAGCCAATTTCAGAACTTGCTTAGTTTTGAAATTGGCACTCTGGAAAGCGTGTTGAACACGCTTTCTGCACTACATATAGAGAAACGATTTCAAAATCTGACATTTTGAAATCGCCTCAAATATTTGGTTCCGGCAGCCGATTGTTAAGCAAGGGGCTGCCTCCGGTGAAGAGCTTCGGGCATCCCGGGTATAACCCGGTAAAGAGGTGTGCAAATGAAAACTGAACCGAAATATCTGGTCGATGGTATCCACATAAAAGATCGGGACGGCAGAGCTGTAATTCTGCGCGGCTGCAATCTTGGCGGGGACAGTAAAATTCCCTTTTCCCCGGAGGGCAATCCGCTGAAGTATGACGTTTCCTTCTGCGGACGGCCTTTCCCCGAGGAGGAAGCCGACATACATTTTGCGCGGCTTGCCGGATGGGGCTTTACTTTTTTGCGGATGGTTATCACCTGGGAGGCCGTGGAACATGCCGGCCCCGGATATTATGATGAAGACTATCTTGCCTATCTCCGGTCTATTCTCAAAAAGCTGAAGCGTACGGAATATCCGTTTTTATTGATCCCCATCAGGATGTGTGGAGCCGCTGGACAGGCGGCGACGGCGCGCCGGGCTGGACACTTGAGGCCGCGGGTTTTGACCTCGACAGCATTACCGAGGCGGGCGCCGCCTTTACCATGGAGTCCGAGGGAGAAAACTATGCCCAGATGAGCTGGTCGCTCAATTATCTGCGCTATGCGGCCGCGACAATGAATACACTCTTTTTCGGTGGGAATATTTTCGCTCCCTCGCGCTATATTGACGGGACGCCGATCCAGGACTGGCTGCAGGATCATTTTATTGAAGCGATGAAGCATACTGCACGCCGGCTCAAGGATTGTTCTGCCGTTGTCGGTTTCGGCACCTTTAATGAACCTCATTATGGCTTTATCGGCCTGAAGGATCTGAACAAACATTATGCCGTAAACGCGGTTTCCGGAGCTGTCCCCACTGCCTTTCAGGCAATGGCATCCGCCTCGGGGTTTCCCCAGGATATTGTGCGGTATACGCTGGCCGGAAAAATAAAGAAGCCTGGGAAGGAAAAACTGAATCCTTCGGGGATATCCGTTTTCCGCAAGGGCTATACCTGTCCGTGGAGGGAAGCAGGAGTCTGGACTGTCGAGAATGATGTTCCTGTACTCAAAAAAAAGGATTTCTTTGCGACAATTCCGTCCCAAAGCGATACTGTAGGCGTCCGCCCGGCTGATTTCTGTGAATACTTCCTTAAACCGTTCCAGAAAAAATTTATGGAAACCGTTTCAAAAAAACATAAACATTATATATTTTTTACGGAAAGCGTTCCAATGTCTGAATGTGTTATATGGCATCCTGATGAACGAACCGGCCCTGACGGCAACCCTTTCAGTATTGTCGATGCCGTGCACTGGTACGACGGGCCGACCCTGCTCCTGAAAAAATGGCGTCCGGTGATAACCGCCGATTCGCTGAACCGGTCTCCCGTGATCGGAAAAGGGGCGACAAAGGAGAATATCAAGAAGCAGATTGCCGAAATTGCGGACAGGCCCCGCTCAAAGGGCGTAGCTTCATTCATTGGTGAATTCGGAGTGCCTTTTGATCTCGATGACGGCAAGTCATACCGGACAGGCGATTATTCGGCGCAGGAAGAGGCGCTCGGCGTTTATTATGACGGGATTGACGCGGCCCTGGTGCATTCGACAATATGGAATTATTCCGCATCGAATACTCATGAACACGGTGACGGCTGGAATAAGGAAGATCTCTCAATTTATTCCGCAAGTACAGGCGAGGGGCGTGCTGTAAAGGGTTTTTGCAGGCCCTATGCCATGGCAATAGCGGGCATCCCGGTCTTAATGCAGTTTGATCAGACAAAAAGAGAGTTTATTCTCGAATGGGAAGCTGTCCCCGGTGTGACGGAAATTTTTGTCCCGGAGATCTGGTACCCGGAAGGTTGGGAAGCAGAACTGGAATCCCTTCTTGCAAAAATTGACGCCGACGCCGTGATGGAAAAAAGTCCTGAAAAACAGAGATTGTACATTACCCTTACCCGAGGCAGCCATCTAAGAGTAAGAGTCTTTCCCCTTTCCGTATAGCGGCGGCTCAAAAAATAAAACCCCCGGTACCTCCGGGGTTTTATAAAAGTAAAGGAAGGTTTTTCGTGCTGACCGGCACGCGGTTTTAAAAGCTATCTTCTCGCGAGAGCGCTGACTGTTTCAGTTTCATCGGCAATAACATATTTAACAACAACGTCCTGGTTGAACATTCTCGTCAGGTTATCCCTGTTATTCAATATGCGCGATACATAATCAAGCGTCCGTTTCGGTGTTTTATCATTACTCACCTTTCCGGGGCCTGCATTATACATTGCCAGGGCTGTTACTTCATTGCCCGAGTGGTCCAGGCAATATCTCAGATGGGAAAGCCCGTAATAGGCATTGGTTTCAGGAGTGAAAAAATCCGTTTCAGTCAGTTTCGGGAAAGCCTTATTGTTAAGCTGGAAAAGGCCCCTGTCTACGGACGACGCGTTTTTATTAACAGCCATAATCTGGAATCTGCTCTCTTCCCATGCAAGCGCGAAGGCAAGGGGAGGCGCAATATTGTTTTTGCTGGCATTGTCCAGAATAATGCGGGTTATGCTCTCGTCGCCGGTAATCTGATTATAGAAGTTTACGACATCTTCGCGGGAAACTTCCGCCCGGTACAGAGCCAGACCCCGGTCAATCTGTTTTCGTGCGGTCATTGTTTTCTGCCGGAACAATTCCGGTTCAACCGCTGAAGCCAGCTGAGGCTCCGCTTCTGTTTCTGCGGAAAAAGCTACAGCGATTATATTGAACTGAGAATAAATGGATTTCCCTGCAAGAATTATTACGCCAAAAATAAAGACAGCAAGGAGAACCTTTTTCGGGTAAACCGTGTAAATTGTGCTTTTCTGTTCCATAATGCGAAATACTCCATCATTTTCAAGATTTTTCTTTCTTCTTGCATTAAACTATACTAATAGCGGAGAACTTAATCAAGCAGTTATTCGTAAAACTTTATAAAAAAAGGCAAAATTCAGTAACTATTATATAATATAGTAAGAATTTTGCCTTTTGCCAAATTATCCGTCTGTCGGAATATTTTAGTCTTCTTCGGTTACCGGAATAGTGTGTTTTCTTCCCGGAATTTCACGCACGGCAATAACACCGTCAATATTTATCAGATTTTCAATAACTTCGGGACCCAGTTTATCTTCCACATCGATAAGATTGTAGGCAACATCAGCCTTATTCTGGTTAGTCATTGAGGAAATATTGAGCTTGGCATTTGCAAGGATACTGGTGATCTGCCCTATCATGTTCGGAACATTTTTATTTGCAATGCACAAACGCACTCCGTCCTGGGGAATGGGGCCGTCGATTCTGCATTTGGGAAAATTGACCGAATTGGTTATATTTCCGTTTTCAAGAAAGTCCATGAGCTGGCGGACCGCCATAAATGCGCAGTTGTCCTCGGCTTCCGGAGTTGATGCGCCCAGATGGGGCAGGCAGATAACATTTTCGGTTTTGAGGAGCTCCTCATCGGCAAAATCGGTAACATAGCAGGCTACCTGGCCTTCGTTAATGGCCGCAATCATATCGGCGTTATTGACCAGTCCGCCGCGGGCAAAATTGAGTATCCTCACGCCCTTTTTCATTAAGCGGAGTTTTTCGGCATTTATGAATCCCTTTGTTTCATTTGTCTGGGGGATGTGGATGGTAATATAGTCGGTTTTTGCAAGAAGGGCGTCCAGGGTTTCCGCCTTGTGCACATTGCAGGAAAGAGACCAGGCCCCGTCAACGGAAATAAAAGGATCATATCCGATAACATCCATGCCCAATGCCAGCGCGTCGTTCGCTACCATGGCGCCGATTGCGCCAAGTCCGATAACGCCGAGTGTTTTCCCCTTGATTTCCGGCCCGACGAACTGGCTTTTTCCTTTTTCGGCAAGCGCCGGAATTTCATCCCCCTTGCCGATCAGGGTTTTTACCCATTCCGCGGCCTTGGTTACCGGCCGGCTTGAGAAAAGAAGGGCTGCGAGGACCAGTTCTTTTACCGCATTCGCATTGGCTCCCGGCGTATTGAACACAACAATGCCCTTTTCAGTGCATTTCGGGACCGGAATATTATTCACGCCGGCCCCTGCCCGGGCAATAGCCTTAACGCTCATGGGGATGTCCGTTTCATGCATTTCCGCCGAGCGGACCAGTACCGCGTCCGGGTTCAGGATTTCACTTGCGATTTCATAGCTGTCCCGCGGAAAAAGGGCAAGCCCTTCCGGGGCGATTTTATTAAGGGTCTGTATTTTAAACATAGCTATACTCCTTTAGCTTAAGTTTCTGATGCAAAGAATTGGTTAATTCATCACATCAGAAACACTTACGATCGGAAATAGTCAAATAATACGGATTATTTGACTATAAAATCTCCTTGCATGGTATCGGTCTGAAATTCTTCAGAATATCAGGCGTTTTCCTTCGCAAATTTTTCCATAAAAGCGATAAGCGCCTTTACGCCTTCAAGAGGCATCGCGTTGTAAATTGATGCCCTCATTCCGCCGACCAGCCGGTGTCCGGCCAGATTGACCAGCCCCGCTTTTTCCGCTTCGGCGACGAATTTTTTATTGATCACATCGGCTTTTTCAGGGTCGGTTTCTTTTGTTACAAACGGTATATTCATCAGTGACCGGCTGCCATTTTCCGCGGTCGCGGCATAATAGGGAGAAGCATCGAGATAGTCATACAGCATCGAAGCTTTTTCGGTATTCCGCTTTGCCATACCCTCGGCACCGCCGTTTTTCTGTATCCATTCGAGTACAAGTCCCATTACATAGATGGTGTAACAGGGCGGTGTGTTATACATGGAACCTTCTTTTACATGAGTGTCATAGCGGAGCATTGCGGGTGTATTTTCTACCGGTGTATCGGTAATCAGGTCTTCCCGGATAATAACCAGCGTAACTCCTGCCGGCGCCAGATTTTTCTGCGCTCCCGCATAGAGGATTCCGAATTTTGAAACATCCAGAGGTTCCGAAAGAACGCAGGAAGAAATATCGGCGACAAGCGGAATTGAACCTGTCTCGGGGATTTTTGCCCATTTTGTTCCCATGATTGTATTATTGAGCGTAATATGCGCATAGTCATAATCTCCCGAAATGGTGCCGACGTCCGGAATCATGCGGTAATTTGAGTCCTTTGAAGAAGCAATAACATCTACTTCCATCCATTTTCCTGCTTCCTTGATGGCCTTTTCCGCCCAGACGCCGGTGTTGACATACGCGGCCTTTCCATTCTTTTTAAGGTTAAGAGGAACCATGGCAAACTGCAGACTCGCACCGCCCTGTAAAAAAAGAACCTTGTAATTTTCCGGTACATTCATCAGTTCCCGGACCAGGGCCTCGGTTTTTTCCATGATGGGCTTGAACGCTTTTGAGCGGTGGCTCATTTCCATAACGGACTGTCCGGTGCCGTTGTAATCGGTCATTTCCGAGGCTGCTTTTTCAAGCACTTCCAGCGGCAGCATGGAAGGCCCTGCTGAAAAATTGTATACGCGACTCATCTATCACTCCTTTTGACAGCAATCCTGGCAGCCAGCGCCCCAAGTGCGTCTATTGTTGATACATTTTCAATCTCGGTTTCCGCGGAAACCGAGAGAATTGCTGGTGTAAAATTAACAATGCCTGCAATGCCGCAGGCTATCAGTTTTTCCGCGGTTTGCTGGGCCTGGTTCTCCGGAACGCACAGAATGGCATAGCGTATGGCAAGACGCGGAATAACGTCCTTCATTTTAAATGTGGGGTAGAGGGGAAACGCCGCTTTCAGAATCTCGACACGGTTTACATTGGAATCAAACCCCGCGCAGAGCGTAAAATGACTCCCCCTGAATCCCGAATAATCCAAAAAAGCCGAACCCAGCCGCCCGAGACCGACAATACAGCAGTTCTGGGCCTGGTCGGAAAAACCCAGCGCGTTTCTGATTACAGCCGCTAGTTTTTCCGGGTTATATCCCGTACTGGTTGAAATTTCCGTTCCCGCATTCAACAGGGAAATATCCTTCCGGATAGTATGGCTCGGCCAGCCTGTATACTGTTCGATTTCCGCGGAAGAAATAGCCGGCTCCGCCTTTCCCTCTCTGACCCGGGTTTCCAAAAGGCGTAAAAGAAGTGCAAGCCGCTCTGCCGTCGGTTTCGATAATGCCATTATCTTCCTTCTGTGAATAATTTCACAATAAAAATACCAAATTCTTTTTGCTTTGTCAATGGATTTTTCCGGTTTGTTGTGAAATTTTTCTCAGCTCGGAGTCGGTAAATTCCGTAATCCCCCGGCTTTCAGCGTTTCGCTATCAGCCGGTTGCTGATGCGGGTCCCGATAAACTGAATAAGCTCGACCAGTACAAGAATAACAATAACCGCCGCAATCATTATATCGCTGCGGAAGCGGTGGTAGCCGTAACTTATAGCAAGGTGTCCCAGACCTCCGCCTCCGATAACGCCGGCCATTGCCGAATATCCGATCAGATTAATAATTGTCAGTGTAATGCCGGATACAAGGGAGGGCAGGGCCTCCGGGATCAGGACCTTGAATATAATCTGGTAGTTCCGGGAACCCATCGCGCGGGCGGCCTGAATCACTCCGGGGTCAACCTCTTTCAGCGCTGTTTCAATTATCCGGGCCACAAAGGGCGCGGCCGCAATCGAGAGCGGAACAATGGCGGCCGTTGTTCCTATGCTTGTTCCGATAATAATCCGGGAAAGAGGAAACAGGAGAATCATTAATATTATAAAGGGAAATGATCTCAGCACATTTACGATTCTGCTTATAATCTGGTTCAGAACCGGTTTCGGGGAAATCCCGGCCGGATCCGTAACGTACAGGAAAACCCCAGCGGGGCTCCGAGCAGAAGGGAAAAAAAAGTCGAACACAGTACCATCACAAGAGTTTCTCCTGTCGCGGTTCCGACAAGGCGGACAAGAATTTCAATTCTGCTCATATGTTTTTCTCCACTGTAACTCCCTGGCGGGAAAGATATTCAATGGCCCTGTTGATTTCGGCCTCATCTCCTGAAATATCCGCAATCATTGTCCCTATTGGAGTGCCGCTGACATTCTGTACCCCACCGGCTCTGATATTGAATTCAATATTGAACTGTTTTGACAGCCTGCTCAGTACCGGCTCTCCGGTTAATTCTCCCCGGAACCTGATTGTGTACGCCCCGCCTTCATGGGACCATCTGATAAGACCCTCCGGGGCCTGTAAACTCAGGCTGTCTTCATCTTCCATAGGATTAAGGTGCGACAGAAATTCCCGGGTTATCGCCGCTTTCGGGCGGGCGAAGATATCCGTTACACGGCCTTCTTCCACCACACGGCCCTCATCAAGGACAGCGACCAGCTCGCAGGCGTCCCGGACAACTTCCATCTGGTGGGTAATCATTACAATACTCAGGCTCAGCTCCCTCTGCAGCTTTTTCAGCAGATCCAGAATTGAGCGGGTCGTCTGCGGGTCAAGCGCGCTGGTGGCCTCATCGCAGAACAGAATGTCCGGATTTACAGCCAGCGCCCTGGCAACGGCGACGCGCTGTTTCTGGCCTCCTGACAGGGTACTTATCGGCGAGTCACCGCGGCCTTCAAGTCCGACATGTTCAAGCAGGTCCGAAACCCTCCTGCGTATGTCTTTCCGGGGCATCCCGCCGATTTCCAGGGGATAGGCAATATTGCCGGCCGCGGAACGCGAACTGAACAGATTGAAATTCTGGAAAATCATGCCGATCCGCCGCCGCCGGGCAATCAGTTCATCTCCGGTAAGGTTATCGACCCGTTTTCCAGAAAACAGGATTTCCCCGGAATCGGGCCTTTCCAGCAGACTGATAAGCCTGACCAGGGTGGATTTTCCGGCCCCGCTTTTTCCGATAATGCCATAGATAGTGTTGGAAGGTATTTCGAGGCTTACCGAATCCACCGCGGCGACCTCTCCGTATCTTTTTTTCAGATTTTCCAGACTAATCATTTTATAGTCCTTTAATGTAAGTTTCTGACACAAGGAATTAACTGATTCCTTGTGTCGGAAACATTTATAATCAAATAATTTAAATTATTTGATTATAAATCCTCAAGAATGAAACTGCTTTTTCAAAAGCCGGGAACCAGGGACTCGCCGTTTTTTCAGACGGGTTCCGGGCAGGTATTCTGATAATACAAAAAACGGGGGAAATTCCCTTTTTCAGGATACATGATAATGGAGCGCTCTGCAAGAAAAGAAAAAATAAAAAAGCAGGGCCGCCTGCAGATACATAAAGTTTTCAATCTGATGCATATTATAGAAAGATATGCATCAGATTGATTACAGCAATGTAAAAAGGTTACAGGGAAAGCCCCAAAAACAGGCTTTTTTTTGCTTTTTTTCTTTACAAATTGTTCAAAGCGGCGTATGATGAATCAAACTGGTTGTAAAATCGGTTTAAAAGTATTAGGAGGAATTAAGGATGAAGAAGCTTTTTGCATTCATCACAGCTTTGCTGGTGCTTTCTTGCTTTGTATTTGCAGAGGTAACGGTAAAGGATGTCGGTGGAGGTAACGCAGAGGTTACCTTCTTCTATGGCAATCCCCGGGCATCCGAGGTTGTTATAGCTGGTACTTGGACAGACTGGCAGAATGCCGCTGAACCAATGACCTTGATCGAAGGCAAAGGATGGGAATATACGGTTACTGTTCCTGTTGCTACAGAAATGAGATATAAATTCATTTCCGATGGAAACTGGACAGCTGACCTGAAGGCTCCCGACTTTGTAGACGACGGTTTCGGCGGAAAGAACGGTTTCGTAGACGTAGCCTATCTGGTTGCTGCATCTGCTGCAAGCGCTGACGGCGCACCCGTTGCGGCCGGCGGAAGAATCAAATTCATCTGCTGGAGCATGTTCGGTGTACAGGCTCAGTACAGGACCAGCGCTATAGCCGACCCGTCAAAGACCGGTATCGACCTTGACAACGCTACTGTCGGTGCGAAGACCTATGCCAAATTTGATGGTAATTTCCTTGGAAGGAACCCCTTCTTTATTGAAATTGCCCTTTTTGAAACAGAACTGGACCCTGAACAGAGTGACGGCAAATTGTATCTGTATAAGAAAGATGCTTCCGGTAATGATGAAGTCGCGTGGGGCGACGGCGTAAAGACTTTCTTTAATGATGTCTTCAGCAATCCCCTTGCCTATCTCGCAAAGACAACAGATAATACGGCAAGCAGTGCCGGACCGGGATCAAATCCCTTCCTCGGCCACCTGAAATTCGGTTTTAACACCCGTTTCGTTAACTATCTGACCGGTTTCAACTATGCAAAACCTGAAATCAATAACACAATCCTGTGGACCACTATTGATGGTAACTGGGATGCTGGTTATCAGCATGCCGGTGGTTTCTCGGTGTTCTCTCTCGGCGACGGCATCCGCGAAATTGGTCCCGCAAAAATCAATTTCACCTTCGCGCCGAACAAGAGCGCTGACCGCAAGGGAACCAAATACGGTCTGTGGACATTCGCCAATGTTGATATCAACGGATTCGTGGCGGAAGTTCAGTACAACACGTTCTTCACAGGCGAAACCCTGTTCGACAAACCCTTCGAGCACGATATTATTATCGGTACAAAGGGCAGCGTTGCAGGATTTACCTACGGAGTACAGGCCCTTATCAACATCTATCAGAACCTCGATCAGATCCCCAACGGCTCAGCCGGACAGACTGGTATCTGGGCGACCGATATGATGGATTATTCAGGTTACAGCCGTTCAGCAGTTTATATGACCGACAAGTTTGATGTTACCAAGCACATGGCCGCAGAAGCCCGCGTTGGCTACACACTGCCCAACAAGTTCGGTGAACTGACACTCGGCTACCGCTTCCGCGGACTTGAATCAAACATGCTCTTCGTTGCCGACCACCACAATGATTTCGGAAAAGATACCCAGACTGCACAGCTTGGTACTCTGAACAGCCAGCGGATTTATCTCGACGCTGTTGTAAACGTAATCGATGGTCTGACAATCAAGCTCAGCCCCTATTTTGAAATGCCGTTCACCACAAAAGACTGGGACGACTATTTCTCGATTTATGACAATGCTGCAAACAACAGCCGCTGGGATTTCGGCGCAAAAGAAAGCAAGAGAATCGTTGCTCAGCTCGGTGTAGATTACAATCTTTCCAACCTGATCGGCCTCACTTCTTCTGTTTCAGTTTACGGAAAAATCAAGTACGTAACTGACGACGCTGACAAATATATCGGCTATGACAGCAACTTCCTGTTCTCGAACGCCGGTCTGAAATTCACAATTTCAAACATCTCGGATATTTTCAAAGGCATCGATTTCTACTATGGACTCGATAACACTGATGACTTCCAGATGTTCAACACCTTCATCGCGTCCGTAAGGCTGCCGATGGACTTCAATGTTGACGTTGCTTTCGCTCTCCGGTCTGCTACACCCGAAATGAACTATGATGTATATCATCCCTTCGGTTTCGCAATCGGCGCCGCAAAGAAATTCTCAAAACTGGCTAAACCCACCGTTTATGTACAGTTTGTATATGACATGGACCCCTATGCCAACTTTGGTGACGGACAGAACAACCTGAACCTTGATGGTTACTGCATTGGAAACAAAGTCAGATATCGTGGCGATGATCTTGAACAGAATGCGGTTAACATCTATGAAGGCTGGGCAGCATTCCGCGTTGGTATCCGCTGGGATATCTAATAGAAGGAGAATATAACAGATGAAAAAGATTATGACATTTTTACTCGCAGGCCTTCTGCTTGTGAGCCTCATCGGTTGTTCCGGCGATCTGCATGACTCAAACGAGCACACCGGAACGACAGGCGACTGGGGATACTGGTGGTCAATAGCTATTGATACCACCGGGGTCGCGGCGGACGGAACAGTGTCCGTTATCTTCAAGAATGACAACAAGCAGTCTTCGGACATCACCGGCGCGCCTCTGACAGGTTCCGTATACTATGAATTCGATTCAGGGACAGGAACTGTCATACCAAACACCCGCGGCGATAACCCCGCGTCTACAGCAGGCGCAGGCGAACTGTTTGTCGCGGTATATACACAGCTGAATCCTGTGCACCTGCACGCGTGGGGATCCGACGGATACCCTATTACAGGCGCATGGGCATCCGCTCCGCTGATGACTTCAAGCGCTCCGCCTCCCGACCTTGACAACTACACAATGGTTATTAAGGTTATCAATGCTACCGGCGGTGCAACAGTATTCCTGAACGGAACAGTATGGGGATGGGACACATGGCCCTTCACGGCTTGGGGGCCTTCCGCGGCTGACGTAGCTGAAGTTATTGCCACACAGTCTGCCCGTTTCCTCGTTGCCAATGCTGGCGGTGAAACCAATACAGTAACCAAGGTTGTTACCAGTCCTCAGGGAACCCCTTACAGCGGAGAAATCATGGTTGTTGAATGCACTCCGGTTGGTAGTCCTCCTACGGATTATACTGTAGACAGCCAGTCAGGTAATATCCCTGTTTCACTTGGTTCAGGTCCCGGTACTTATGATGTAACGATTACCTACGCCGCAGGCGGAGGAACTGCAGTAGTTTCCAAACAGTAAATTGTTTTGATTATGGCGCTGTCCCCTGGATGACGCCATATCATGGAAACATGAAGCTGAAGCCTTTTCCGTATATACGGAAAAGGCTTCTTTTTTGTCCGCTGAGGCGGGCGTCTGTAAAGTAGCCGCAAAAACCGGTGTGTTTCCGGCGGTGTCTGCGGGAGAATGTAATAACCCAAATCCTGTTACGCGGAGTAGATACGTTTATAAATAAGGATGCGAAACCTGTAGGTATCCTGAACAGCCCATGATTTGTGATTTATCATCCTGTCCGGGACGGCCGGGACAGTTTTCCTGCGGTCAAATTCCCTGAATATCAATACAATCACATAAAAAAAAGCACTTCACTGTTTTTGTCCGCACATTCATTTATAATATGTCCGGTGTTTATAGTGGAAAATATCGCTGTATCAGTCATTATATATCCTGGTTTCCATAAAAACGGATAGATTCTTTTGCCTTGTTGTTTTCTGTCACAGGATGGCCGTTCAGCGGGTCCTGCGGAGCAGCACATAAACAGAAAATTCACTTGAAAGCAGGACCGGGGCGCAGTTTCAGGATGGGGAGACCGCGCTGCCGGATACATGAAAAATCATGCAAAAAAATTGACAGGGGTTTTTCATACATATTCCATCGGAAAGATGTTATTGAATTTTATTCAGGACAGGATAGCCGGGTATTTCGATGGCAACAAGGAAACCGATACAGATAATTTTTGCGGAGGAATGGTGTTCCCGTATTTCCCGCATATTCCGGTATCCTATACATCAGCATTCCTGCGGAAAGTATATTTCTGCTTTTCCTGTACAATAACCGATTGGTTCTGCTCAACCCCAACTGATAAAAAAAGCGCCGGAATGTGTATTCCGGCGCCTGATTACCCGTTTGGCAGTCCCCGGATTGCCGGAGGCGCCGAACAGTTTTATGCAGTCAGCAGCTTAATTTGTACTGACTATTGTGATAATAGCGGTTTCATCTATGACCAGGGGATCCGTGTCCATATTTCCGCCGCTGAATTTCCATTCATCCGGAGCCTGTACCATACCGCGGAGTTTTCCGGTATCCATATCGTAGGTATTGATATAGATTTTCCATCCGGCGAGCGACGCCGGCCGCCCGATTGATTCGGCCTTGATCCGGAATTTTATGATACCGGGACTCTGGGTCGTATTGGCGCCTTCCCATTCAACGATGGATGTCGGTGCCGGAGTTACGGATGTTCCGTTATTTGTCGCGTCCGCGCCTTCGCTGCTGTAGAACGCGGTACTCCAGCCTTCGGCTTTCATCATATAGTCCCAAGCAAAATTGTCCGGGAGCGTATAATTGTGGTTCGGCTGTACAGTGCAGCCCTCTGTTGATCCAGGTTTTGCCAGGAAGATGTTGAACAGGACATGGTCATACATGTTCTTTGTCGGGTTCCAGCCTTTGGACATGGACGGAGTCGTTATCGTGATTTCAAGGTCCGATCCTGAGGCCCGTACTTCTACTCCGGTTATATCCATCTGGTGACCTGAGAATGTAGTGTTGGTCGGCAGACCGTAAGTCTTTCCGGGAGGTCCGTTATCATCGCCTTCCGGATCGGTTATAACTGCCGGGTCCGTCACAACCAGCTCATAGGGCCGCTCGATTGTAAACGTAACGCTGTTTGAATACGCGTAGGAATTGGATCCTTCATTAATAACCAGAAGGGCCTTTACCGTATTTTCACCGTTTGAAAGGGTCGAAATGTCGCAGGGAATACTGAATGCTGTGCCGGTTACCGTTTCGTTCTGGACATTGGTAAAGTTATCGTTGAATACGATTTTGATGTCCGCGGCATGGCTCAGCGTGCCTTCCAGCGTAATTTCATTGGTAGAAATGGCAGTCGGATAGGTGGAGGTAATTTCAATTGTGTTTGTGCCGTCATCGACCGGCTGGCCTACATCTGTGAGCAGGAAAATGCCGTAGCCCTTTGCCGGAACGATTGCCTTAACAGTCCCGCCTGTCTGAACGATAATGTCTGCCGGGAACCCTGTGGTTGACGGGGAGAGCAGCTCGAGTTTATCGCCGGCGGTAAAGCTTGATGTGACATCAAAGACCTGACTGGTTTCGGATGTATTCATGATCACGAGAGCCTCATGATTGATACCGGACATAAGGCTTCCGCCCGCGTCCTTTTCAGTTAACCGGTATGAGAAGATTCCCGAGGAAAAACTGGTATCTTTTACCACTTCGAGCGCGTTATACCGGAAAATCCGGTTGTTCTTTCTCAGGGAAATAATGTCCTGGAAGAAGGTATACCAGGTGTTTGAAGTATCGAAAAGGTCCGCCGCATTTGTCATCCCGGCCTCGCCTGCATAGCCTCCCGCGAACATAGCGCGCCTCGCGCCTTCTTCATCAAAGCCCTGTTCGGAACCATAGTAAATCTGCGGAATTCCGGGGATTGTCATAATAAGGGCGTAGGCAGCTTTTACCAGTTCAGGATCGGTTGTTCTGAGAAGCCGGTCCATATCATGGTTATCAATAAAGGTTACCAGTCTGTCAGGATTATCGTATCCGACAGTGTATCTTCTGTTCAGGATTGTTGAAATATTGTTTGTCGCGCCGCCTGTCGAGAAGGTATCCCTGATGGCAAATGTCAGCGGGAAATAGATGAGCGAGTCCATTCTCTTTGCGCCGGTTGACGGATTTACCGTATATCTGGCGATCTTTGTATCGTCCGTATTCCAGGTTTCGCCGAAAGAAATGAAGTCATCCTTGCCCACTGTCTGCGCATATGTCCTCACGCCCTGGTTGCCGGTTTCATTGCTGTTAATAAAGCCTTCAAAGAAGGTTTCTTCAACATACACCGCGGTATCAATGCGGTAACCGTCAATATTTGCCTTGTCTATCCAGTATCTGAAGTATCCGCGGAGGAGGTTCTGCACTACCGGATTGGCTGTTTTCATATCATCAAGATCACTCATCTGATAGGTCAGGAGCTGACTTGCGTTATTATAGTCAGTTACATTGGGGTTCCAGTTGTAGAATGACGAATATTTCAGTTCATCCGGGGTATAGTCGTTGGGGTCATTCATTGACCACGGAAGCTGGACCGGTTTGTTTGTAGGAAGTGAAGCCGCGTTGAGTTTGAATATGGATTCGCTCAGCGGTTTATTTTTCAGCATATCGGAGGTGACTGTCTGTCCGATTTTCATGTAATCGCCGGTATGGTTGACTACAATGTCCTGGACCACATACATTCCCTTGTTATGGGCCGCGCTGACGAGGCTCTGGTATTCCGCAAGGGTCCCGAAATGGAAATCCGTCTGGGTGAAGTCGCTTGCCCAGTATCCGTGATATCCGTGATACCAGCCTTCATGGACCTGGTTTTTTACCGGCGGGGTCAGCCATACGGTTGTCGCGCCAATTCCCTGGATATAGTCCAGTTTCTGCTGGATACCGGCAAAATCGCCTCCGTTATAGCCTGAATCGGGCTGTCCCGCGATCGGAACGCGTTCATCATAGGTCGGAAGCTCGGTGGTGTCCCTGTCATTTGAGGTATTGCCGTTATAGAAACGGTCGGTTACCACAAAGTAAATGATCTGGTCCTGCCACTCCGGCGAGGCGGCTGTCGTTCCGCTGAAGTCGGTGCTTCTATCCAGGTCATAATCAAAGACCGTCATCGCGTAGCTTTTCGCGCCGTTGGAATTTACAGCTAGGGCCCGGACTATTGACGGAGATGATACTTCGACCGGCGCGGCATATTGGGCGGAGGCCGTTGTCGGTTCGGTACCGTCGAGTGTGTAGTAAATCGTATTTGTCTCCGCGTGGGAAATGGTTACGGTTTGAACACTCTTATAGAATCCCCCTATGGGAGAAAACTGAGGATACTCGGTCGTTGTCGGATCTTTTTTCGGCGGATCGTCATTGCCGGCCTGCTTACAGGCAACCAGCGTGCAGCATAATATAATTGCCGCTGCTAAAAAAGGCGGAAAATTGTTTTCCTTGTCTTTTTCATTGCGTAAAACTCCTTGTTATAGCAAAATGTGTTAAATACATCCTGTTTTGCAGGGACATATTCCTGATATATATAAATATAAATGCGGTTTAGTCATACAGCATCCGAAAGAACCCCGTTAAAAGAAGACGGGGAAACAGCCGGTTTGGCATTATCACCTCCTTAATACATTATCTGGGTAATTTGCCGGTCGTACCTGGTCTCAGGTTATTCATAAGCAGGTAAAAAGAAAAAGGACTTTTAACTGAACCGGATATGCAGGCCGGAGGATAAAACAGATTTTCCATGGAAAATAGTTTATCCTTAAATAGGAAAGATAACTTTTTCCCGATTGAAGATTCTTTTCTATATAAAGCAATACTTTCCATATATAAAAATGATAACATAGAATCACCGAAAGTCAAGATTTTTTCGCTGCGGCGGGATATACCCGTCCGAATTCCGGAATTTTGGGAACAAAAAACGCTTTTCTTGATTGTTTTCCGCCCGTTTTCGGTGTATGCTGGAAGATATGAAAGGAAAAGCATATTATATTACCGCATCTATTCTTGCGGCAGGACTCATGATTACCGGGCTGGTTCTGGCTATGGGAATTGCCAGTATCCGCAGCGACGAACGGACCGTGAGTGTCCGAGGACTCTCTGAACGGGAATTCCCGGCTGATATGGCTGTCTGGCCGTTAACATTTTCTGTCGGCGGAAACAGTCTTCCTGCGATCAGGCAGGATATTATCAAAAAAATAGACATAATTACCGATTATCTGGAAAAACACGGACTTTCATCCGAAGAATTTACCGTGAAGGAACCTTCCATTACGGATACATCGACTGATCCCTATATGAACCGTAATGAACAGACCTGGACATATATCGCCAAAAATGTCGTACTCGTGCGGTCGTCAAATATTGAGGCTGTCACCCGGGCCCTTGCGGATTCACTCCAGC
The DNA here is from genome assembly GCF_022376835.1 of Brucepastera parasyntrophica. GTDB lineage: Bacteria > Spirochaetota > Spirochaetia > Treponematales > Treponemataceae > Brucepastera > Brucepastera parasyntrophica. Next base: position 1,332,121 of record NZ_CP084606.1, on the reverse strand, counting down.
TTCTGGATGCGGGAATCGCGCTGGCAAGAAGTTATGACAGCCAGGTTCAGTATCTTTTTACGGCTCTGAATGATGTCAAACCGGACATGATCGCCGAAGCCACGCAGAACGCGCGGAAAGCAGCCGAGCAGTTCGCAAGGGATTCGGGCAGCAAGGTCGGAAAAATCAAATGGGCCAGTCAGGGCCTTTTTTCCATTGATGACGCGGCCCCCGGTCTTCCGGAGAAAAAAACGGTCCGTGTTGTGACAACGATTGAGTATATTCTGGCTGACTGATTAATTGTGCATTTGCCCGCGGAGGAGGCGGGCCATCTATTGCAAACTGTCTGCAGGCAGGATTTGACGTGGTACAGAAAGTCCTGCCGCATAGAGGTTTATAAAAAGGGGTGTTGAATGAGAAAGTGTATAGCTGTATTGGTTGTTTTTTTATTGTTAATGGTGTCGGCATGTAAAAAGATGATGATACGGGAACGCTCAGAATTACCGTGACGGATATTCCTGCCCAGTATGATACATGGATAGCGACTGTTAATGTTTATGAGGGTGCGACCCAGGTAGGGATCGCCATGGAAGTAGTTTCAGATTCTTCTGTGACTGTCACATTACTGGATGGAAACGGTAAAACCTGGGAAGATTCTTCCGCTTCGGTTAAATACAGAGTAATTATGTATTTGACTGATGGGACGCCGCCCGCCGAGGGATTTGAATATAATAAGACTGTTTCAGGAAATGCGTCCCATACCCTGTCATTCGCTGATTTTACGTCGATATAACAGCCGGGGGCCCCTTTAATAATGTGAAAGCTGCCCGAGGCGGGTACAATTTTCCGGTAACAGCGGTTCCGGGCAGCCTGTTTTTTACTTTTTACTCGGCTTTCAGCAGGAAGAATTTGATCCCTTCTTCGGGAAATCTGTTTTTTATTTCCTGAATTACCCGGACCGCTGATTCCGCGTTTTTATCATCAAGATAGCTGATGGCGAGGAAGTTTTCTTCCGGCCAGACAGCGCTTCCCGTTTTATAGTCATTTTTTCCCCTGCCGTGAACAACCGGGATAAGGGTATAATAAAAATCGGCTACAGTATTCTCAAGGCCTGTCAGTATTTCATCCTGAACCGATTTATTGGCAATAATTTCAAGCCGTTTCATTTTATGCTCCTTTATCAAGTTTCTGATGTAAAGAATTGAATAATTCTTTACATCAGAAACACTTACCATTGGAAATAATAGATCTCCTGTAAAAAATCAAGCGGACAGGCTGAAAACGATACTTTGCAGCTTGTCAATTATAAAAAAGTACGGGAACGCCCCGGCATATAATGGAGTTTTCAGGAAAGAAAGCTGTTTTCTCCGCTGAAAACCCCATATATGTTTTTTACTTATCCGGACCGGAAATTTCCGGCCGGTTTTCATCAGTATGAATGTCTTCAAGCTCCAGGGTCTGTTTCTTTTTTCCTTTCCGCCGTTCATTCAGGAATGAGTACATTACCGGGATGAAGAGCAGCGTTATAAAGGTAGAAGACGTCAGTCCGCCTATAACAGTCAGACCGATCGGCTGGATCATCATAGATGATTCTCCGGGGAAAAACGCCATTGGTACAAGGCCCAGAATCGTCGTAAGAGTTGTCATAAGTACGGGGCGCAGTCTGGATTCACCGGCGTCGATACAGGCTTCCCGGACTGAGACGCCTCTTCCGACCAGCAGGTTGGTATAGTCAACCAGAATGATTCCATTGTTAACAACAATACCGACCAGCATGACAATACCGACCAGGGTAAAGGTACTGATAGTTTGTCCTGTCAGCAGATAGATGAGGACAACGCCGATGAGCATAAGCGGGATGGTACACAGGTTGATAATCGGGTCTTTGAAGGATTCGTATTGGCCGGCCATTACACCGAAGACCAGCAATATGGCAAGCGTCGCGATGAGGATAAAGGTCACGAGTGTTTCCATAATATCATTCCATTGTCCCTCAAAACCGACCGTTACTCCGGTTGGGGCAACAAAATTGTCCGTAAGCGCTGCCTTTATTTTGCTCTCGACCGCGTCCGCACGATTGCCTTCGGCCATTGAACCGGTGACATGTATAACTCTGGTCTGGTTTTCCCTGTTTATGGACACCGGACCCAGTCCCTTTTCGAGCCGGGCAAAGTTTGATACCGGAACGAGGTTTCCGGCCGTGGACGCGACAAAAATCCGTTCGAGGTCAGGAAGTTTTTTCCTGTCGCTTTCCTGGAGCATGAGTACGACAGAGTATTCATCTCCGCTGTGACGGAAGGTGGTTGCTGTGACGCCGTTCATGCTTGCGCTTATTTCGCTCGCGATGTTTGAGATATTCAGGCCCATATTGTACGCCCGGTTGCGGTCTATAACAACTTCAACCTGCGGAAGTCCTTCGGTTGTATCAATTGACACCTCTGTAAGTTCAGGCACGAATTCTTCAATAACCGCGGCAATTTCATTCGCGGCCGCGAGTCCTGTGTGTATATCATCAACCCGGAGAACTATGTCTATATCCGATCCGCCTGCTATTGCCTGAGACCGGCTCTGTCCGAAACTGAGATTCGCGTTCGGGAAGTCTTTGAAATGGGTGCGGAGTTTTTCTCTGACCTGCTCGCTGGTATCGGCATTTTTATTGTTGATATCCAGATTGACGGTCATGTCGCCCTTGTGAGTGTTCTGCCCTGTGTTCATTGCGCGGCCGGTACTTCCGACATTAACGGTAATACTCTTTGCGCCCACGATTTCATCAATCGCAAATTCCTGGAGCTGCAGCATTACTGCTTTTGTTTCCTCATACGTGGTTCCGAGCGGAAGTTCGAGATTGAGCGTGACCGAATCGTCGTTCATCGGGGGAATAAAGGTAATGTTCATTTTGCTCAGAGCCCCGACGCTGCCGATAAATGCGGCGATTACCAGGACGACTGTTACCACGCGGTGGTTTATCGCTGCGGTAAGCAGTCTGCGGTATCCCCGGGTAATGGCTTTCAGCGCGGCGTCAACTGCATCGTCAATTTTTTTCAGTACGCCGTTCTTGAGCGGTTTCTGTTTTCTTGTATTGATGGGCAGATAGGTGCTTGCCAGAACAGGAACAAGAAATATGGCCACCATAAGACTTGCCGCCAGCGCGATGGCAACAGTGAAAATCATTCCCTGAAAAAGTTCCCCTATCATTCCGAGCCTGTTTTTGAAGAGCAGAATCGGGACGAATACACAAATTGTTGTAAGCGTGGAAGATATAATTGAGGACATGACTTCCTGGCTGCCCAGGATTGCGGCGATAGTCGGCTTCGCGCCCCGTTCCCTGAACTTGTAAATGTTTTCAAGTATTACTATGGACGAGTCTACAATCATACCGACACCAAGGATAAGTCCTGTCAGAGTCATCATATTGAGTGTAATTCCCGCCAGGCTCATTACGAGGAGTGTGACAAGGATAGAGAAGGGAATGGAAATGCCGATAATGATGGTACTTTTAATATTCCGCAGGAAGATGAAAAGTATTATTACCGCAAGGATGATTCCAAGTACGGCGGAGTTTATAAGTTCATTAATCATTCCCCGGATCTGGTCCGTATTGTCCGAAATAATTTCCAGTGTAATATCTGCGGGCAGATCGGCCCTTATTTCATCAATTCTTGTGTATACTTTGTCTGCAACACTGACGGAATTTGTCCCGCTCTGTTTTGTGACTGATATATATACACCGCTTTCGCCGTTGATATATACGGTAGAGGTTTCATCTTCGAACCCCATTGAAACCGTACCAATGTCCTGCAGGCGTATGTCGCTGCCGTTTTTCTGCGCTACGACAGTTCCCGCTATGTCCTGTATGCTTGTATACTCGCCTGTGGTCCGGATACTGTAATTTTTATCGCCGTCTTCAATTGATCCGGCGCCAAGTTCCACATTCTGCTGCGCCAGTTTTGACGCAATTGAGGTGATGGTTAATCCGTATGCCTCAAGGCGGTTCTGCGACAGGGCAACTTTTACGATTTCACTTTGCCCGCCGCGTACGCTTGTCGAAGCGACGCCGTCTATCTGTTCGAGCCTATCCTGGATTGTATCTTCAGCAATGCTGCGAAGTTCATTCTGCGTCCGGTTACCCCTGATCGCAATGCTCATTATCGGCATTGAGGAAGGATCAAACTGCATGATTATCGGCGTGTCGACATCATCAGGAAGGCTTCTTTTTATCCGGTCCAGTTTATCCCTGACTTCATTGATTTTATTATCAAGATCAGTGCCGTATTCGAATTCAAGCATAACCAGACTCGAATTTTCAGACGAGGTCGAAGTCATTTCCTTTAACCCGCTTAAATTCACAAGGGAGGATTCAAGGAGTTTGGTAACGGTTTTTTCAACTGTTTCCGGACCTGCCCCGCTATATGTGGCAGAAACTACAAGGAGGGGCATGTTCGTTTCAGGAAACATATCTATGGCAACATCAAATACCAGATAAATTCCCACAATTGCGATGAGAGCGAAAATGACGGCCAGCAGTACCGGCCGTCCTACTACCTGTTTTGCAATACTCATGACAGAATCCCCGCATTCACGACGCGTACTTTCGCATTGTCAGACAGAAACTGCTGGCCCTGGATAATTACGATATCGTTTTCAGCGAGGCCTGTTTTTATTTCAGTAAGATCATCCACCGAGACTCCTGTGGAAACTTCCTGGAGCCGCACAGTGTCCGCACCTTCCAGTACATATACATAGGTTGATCCGCGGAGCGTTACGAGTGAATTGGACGGCACCGTGATAACATCGGCATAGGTGCGCGTATTCAGTTTGATCCGTGCGAACATTCCCGCGTTAATGCGGGAATCATCCGTATCGAAGGTAAGGACAATCTTTTTTGTCCGTGAGTTGGGGTCAAGTACCGGAGACACACGGATAACTGTCGCGGAAAAAATTTCGCCGGGGAAGGCTTCAAGCGTGACTTCCGCGGTCAGGCCGACTTTTAACTGGCCGACTTCGCGTTCCGGTATTAATGCTTCGATTTCAAGGTTTTCCATTACGGAAACAACCGCGATATTGGAAGCCTGGGTCACGGTGGAGCCGACCGCAAGCGGGGTGGATGTAATTGTGCCGGAAATCGGAGAGTAGACAGGGCTCATGGAATATGAGACGCCGGGTTTTGACGGATCAACTTCGGCTATTACCTGGCCCTTTCTGACAACTGATCCGACCTCCACTTTCAGGGAGGATAATTTCCCCGATGTGTCCGGAACGACTGATACCTGCTGTTCAGTTATAATATCTCCATTGATTTCGATATATGCCTGCAGGGTCTGTCTTTCCGCTGCGTCGACGCGGACCGAGAAAACCGATTCGGTTGAACTGATCGGGGGCCTGCGGGCCGCCGTGGAACTTTCGCTCCCGGCCAGCATTGTCGGAATAGTAATAAGCGCTGCGGCAGCAATAATGGTTACAATGACTGTTACTCTCTTTTTCATGTTAAATTCTCCCCAATGTTCCGAACGGAACATTTAATTCATTTTCAAGATCAAGGGTCGCAGATAAGAGATTATACAATTCTTCCTGTACCCTGTTTTGCGCGGTTGAAAGGCTGTCGGCCGCGGACCTCAGGTTTTGCAGGTCCGTGGTTCCTTTTTGATAGGATTCTTCATACATGGCGTAACTCTGTTCCGCCAGATCGACATTCAGTTTAAGAGCTTCAATTGTTTCCAGCGATTGTTCTATAGTACGCACAAGCTGCCGTACCTGCAGGTCCGAGTTCATTTTTGCTTCCGCAAGATTGCTCTGGTATATGGCGACACTTGTTTTCAAAGAATCAATCTGGGTTTTTGTCGCCGACCAGGGCAGAAGACTGTCCAGACTGAAGGTCAGGCGGGCGGTAAAAGATCCGCTGTCAGACCATGTGCTGTTTGAATAAGAAGGTGAAGTATTCCACGATACCGAGACGGAAGGCGTATATGCCTGGAGCTTTGCGGCTTTCAGCTGGGCTTCAATTATTTCAAGAGACATTCTCAGGCTCGTTACCGAAGCCGATTCTCCGTTTTTCTGAATGTTTTCGGTGTTAATGAAGGAAATAGTATCATCCAGGCTTCCGGCGAGTGTTATTTCTTCATCGAGCGGAATACCGATAACCTGTTTGAAAGACTCCAGTGCGTTGTTATAGCCTGACTGTACTGTCCTGAGTGTCGGTTTCATATTTTCCAGATCAACCCTGGCGGACAGTTCTTCCAGAGCTGAGGCCTGGCCATGCCGTGCCAGCGCGGCTGTCTGATCATAGCGGGACTGGGCTGTTCCTATGCTTTGTTCCGTCAGGCTGATATTCGCCTCAAGCAGCAGCAGCTGATAAAACGCCTTCCGGACCTGAAGTTCCAGCGTCTGTCGTGCCGTTTCATAGGAAATCAGCCCTGCCTGATACTGAAGGCGGGCCTGTTCAATATTTGTAAAAATGGAAGTAGTAAGAGTCATGGATGCAGACAGAGAAAATCCCGGGATCCACTCATCTATCGATGCCGGCGAAGGATCGCCGATAAGCGTGGTCGCATGACTGGCCGAGGCTGACGCAGATACGGACGGTATAAGTCCGTTCCAGGACCGGTTGGATTCCCGCTTTTTCTGATCAGTTTCCAGTTTTGTTCTTTCAAGGCTCAGGTTGTTTTCCAGGCCAAGACGTACAGCTTCTTCAACACTGAGTACCGTCTGTGCCGAAACAGCCGGTATAATGCAGAAAAAGACAGCGGCAATCAAAATCCATTTTTTTTGTTTACGTTTCATACCGAAAATATAGCTCACCAAATGTTTAATTTATATAAACAGCGGGTAAAGAGTTTATAACATTTTGTTATATCCGGGGCTTTTTCGTTGCAGAGATAATAATCATTATATATATTTTTAATTAAGAGGATAAATAACCATGAAAGCCAATGTTTTGATTATAGAAGACGTCCGCGAACTTTCCGAACTGGTGGAATTATATCTCACAAAGGAAGGTTTGGCTGTTAAATCTGCGGAAAGCGCGGAAGACGCCCTCGCTATCCTTGAATCCTGGACGCCCGATCTTATTATTCTTGATATAAATCTCCCTGGCATGGACGGTTTTGAGTTTCTGCACCAGTACCGCCGGTCTGAAACTACGCCAGTTCTTATTGTTTCCGCCAGAAGCGCGGATGAGGATATTATTTCAGGACTTGGCTACGGCGCTGATGAATTTGTAACAAAACCCTTTTCTCCGAGGGTTCTTGTTGCGCGGGTCCGGGCCATGCTCCGGCGGAACAGGGAAGACCAGACGAAAAGCGAAGCAAAACTTTTCAGATTCGGACCTTTTACCATTGATTTTGACGCCTGCATACTGAAAAAGGAAAACGAGAAAATTCCTCTTTCGGCAAAAGAATACGGCGTACTGGCCTTTCTTGCGGAAGCGGCAGGAAAACCCCAGTCTCCTGAACAGATTTATTCGGCTGTCTGGAAAAACCTGTACGGAGATATTACTACAGTTGCGGTATATATCCAGCGTCTCAGGAAAAAGATTGAAGACGATCCTTCCGTTCCCGTATACCTTGAAACGGTCCACGGTATGGGCTACCGTCTGAATACCGGAGCGGACTCATGAAAATAAAGACACAGTTTTATGTTCTGATAGGCGGCATTATTATGGTGCCTTTACTGGCTTTCGCCGCAATATTCATAATCCTTCATTCGCAGAAACAGACCGCAGATTTTGACGTTCCGGCATATGAAGAAGTGCTCCCGCTTTTCAACGGAGAACTTGAACGCGGTGAATGGGAAAATATAGAACGTTATGTTGCCCGCGCCCATGCGGATACAAATATGACGGTTTTCAGCAAGGATTTAATGGTTGTCTATTCAACCGGCGATGAATTCCATCCGGGAGAATATGTAACGAAGAATCAGCTTCTCGAAATTATGCAGCTCGCGACTTCCCAGTACGGATATATTTTGGAATCACCCGGATGGGTAAAAGAGAGCCACGCGATTATTCTTGTAAGAATAGACAGTTCAATGCGCAAGCCTCCGCAGCCCGTTGTGTTTATGTTACGGACTTTTTTAACCGTAATAGGCGTTCTGCTGGTCTTTGTTGTTACGGTCATGATAGCCATTACCCGCTCAATTACGGAATCCGTGCTGATACTTGAAAATGAGACCCGCAGGCTGGCTTCGGGAGAACTTGATTTGCCTATAGACGTAAAGGGAAGCAATGAAATAACTTCCCTCACCAGTTCCCTGAATACCATGCGGCTGGCACTTAAGGAAGAAGAAGCAACCCGGACCCGGTTTATCATGGGAGTCACCCATGATCTTAAAACGCCTCTTGCTCTGATAAAGGGATATGCCGAAGCTATTGTCGACGGAATTGCCGATGACGCCGCATCGCGCATTCATTCAGTTGAAATAATAGTAGCAAAGGTTGATCTGCTTGAAGGTATGATTGATGATCTGATTGAATTCGTAAAGGTGAATACCGGCGAGTGGCGGCGTTCTCTTGATCATGTGGATCTTTTCAAATTTCTTTCCATGTATACCCGCCGGGCCCTGCGGGACGCCGAACTCCTTGACCGGAAAATGGAAGTTTCAAATACCATTCCGGAAAACACAATGGTGCCGATGGACGAGCGTCTGGCGCTCAGGGCAATAGAAAATCTTGTAAACAATGCGCTCCGGTATACATCCGCCGGCGGTATAATAAGAATTAATGCCTTTGTTGAGGATAACCGCGCCGTAATTGAAATATGTGATAATGGGCCGGGCATAGATACAAATGATTTATCTCATATTTTTGATATGTTTTATCGCGGGACTTCCTCACGGAGAGAGCAGGGTATGGGCCTGGGGCTCTCGGTTGTAAAAGGCGTTATTGATTCACATGGCTGGGAAATTTCGGTACAGTCGGAAAAGGGAGTCGGGAGCTGTTTTATCATTTTCATTCCCCTTGACTGATACAATGAATACACTGTTCCCGGAAAACCGTTCCGGTAAAAACATACTATTTTGATATATTCTTTATGCTGTGTATGTGCAGCTTTTTGACTGATATTGGAACTGATTTCAAAAGTTGCCGGTTTTGAAATCAGTTTTTTAAAAACTGTTCTGTTTCTTTCGCAGGCAGTCCGTTTTATAAACTGATCTTCAAATTATTGACTTTGGTGAAATCAATATGTGAGAGGGTTTGCAGCAATAATTTTTGATGTGTATACTTTTCTGTTTTTATACACCAATGATAACACTGTTATGTTTTTGTATCCGCAGGGCGCCGGTATGCGGAAAATGGATATCACCCATTCTGAAAGAAACCTGACAGTCCAATGCCGTAATTTTTTTATATTTTCCTGTGTTTTTTTAATCCGGAAAACCCGGTTCGCCTGGTTCGCCGGAATTCCGGCATGCATAGGCAAGGCCGGGCATATAACCATATCCTCCGGAATCTCCGTTTTCAGACAAAAAAGATGATAAACTCTTTTAATTTACATCAGAAACACGTATGACCGGAAATGGTCAAATAATTTAAATTATTTGACCATATTTCATTATTTTTTGAACGCAATACGCTAACTGTGTTATACTGGCAGAAGGAAAAAGCCTACTTCAGGAGGATCCTTATGAGGAAAATTATGGCTGCGGCATTTCCTGCCGCTGTGCTTGCTGTCCTTTTTATTTCCTGCTCAAGCGGAAAGCAGATGAGCGCAGCGTCAGAAGCCCGGGCATACGGATATGATTCGGAAACTGAAGCTAGTTATGCCGAAGAACAGCCTGAAAGAATGATAGCATATACGGCCTATTATGTTCTCGACGTAAAAGACAGCGAAGAAGTCCGGACCCAGCTGGTAAAGCAGGCGCAGGAACTGAGAGGATTTGTTGTCCGCGATTCAACCGACTATGTATCGGTCAGAATCCCTGCGTCTTCCTTTAATACATTTATTGAAGCGGTAAAAAGAGCGGAAAGGTAGAAGAAGAACGGGTAGAAGGTACGGACATTACCGACAGTTATCATGATACGGTAACCCGGCTTGAAAGTCTGCGGAAAATAAAAACAAGATATGAAGAGCTGCTGAATAAGGCTATAGATGTTAAGGATATGCTTACAATAGAAAGAGAGCTGGAGCGCATCGATCTTGAAATTGACAGACTGGAGGGACGTAAAAAATACGCCGAGCAGACTGTTGCGTATTCCCTGGTTTCAGTGCATTTCGGAAAAAAGACCCGTCCCGGACCTTTGGGCTGGGTTTTTTACGGCCTTTACCGGGGAATCAAATGGCTCTTTGTCTGGGATTGAACATAAGCGTGTTATGTGGGGGATCATATGAATAATCAATTGCTGAGGGATGCGTCAGTATTTCCCGATGGAAAAATACTCGAATCCGCTCTGGGTAAGGCTTATCCTGTATACAGTGAGTTTATGGATACAATAACTTCCGGGGAATATAATCTGGAGCCTGAATGGCGTTATTATAATGACGGTAAGGCCTGGCTTTGTAAAATACAGTACAAAAAAAAGACTGTACTGTGGCTCTCTGTCTGGGAACGTTTTTTTAAAACAAGTTTTTTCTTTACTGAAAAAACAGTGACGGAATAAACGCCCTCGATATTGATGAGTCTATAAAGGAATCTTTTTTGCAGAATAAGGCTGTTGGAAAGCTGAAGCCGGTGATCATTGATGCGCGGTTTAAAAAACAGATCCCCGATATTCTGAAACTTATTGCTTTCAAAAAAGCTTTGAAATAACGGATGCTTTGCACATGATTCCAGACAGACTGCGCTGAAGAATATATGGAGATTAAAACAAAATGGCGGTACGGAAATTAACACTGCTGGTACTCTTTCTCATTTTTGCGGCAGTGCTTATCCTTTTTTCCGCCGTCCTTTTACTCTGGAATACCATTCCCGTTAAGGAAGCGGCCCGCTGGCCGACAGACAATCCGCCTGCCTATTATATTGTTATGATAGGAAGGCGGATTGATACGCCTTTCTGGCAGCGTGTATATGCTGAAGCGAGAACGGCGGCCGAAGAACATAACATGATAATTGAGTTTATTGGTCCTTCATCCGACGCTGACCGCAATCAGATAGATGAATATATGAATTATGCCGTCGCCGCCCGCGCCGACGGTATTCTTTCATATATCAATGACAGCTCTTCAATACGCGAGGTCCTGGAATTTGCGGGGAAAAAGGGTATACCAGTTGTGGTTCTGGAAAATGACACCGTAACAGGCAGCCGGCAATCCTTTGTCGGAATCAGCAGTTATGAACTCGGGAAGAACCTCGGCACATTAATTTTAGAGGCCGGAGGAGAAAACAGTACAGTCCTTGTTCTTCCCGATACTTCTTCTTCAAGGACCTCAGGTATGATTATGATGTCCGGAATCCAGGAAACCCTGCGGGAATATCCGAAGATTGAGATTTCGGTTGATGGTTCCGAACAGGCAGGATCTTCGGCCTACGAACAGTTTATACGCAACAGAATAATGACTGATGATGATCTGGATATTATAGTTACCCTGAATGTGAATGACACCATGCGGGCAGCGCAGGCCGTAATTGAGTTAAACAAAATGGATGATATTTCAATTATAGCGTTCCGGGAAAACGAGAATATTCTTGAATATGTCAGGAGAGGAATTATCTATGCAGTTGTAGTTCCCGACGCCGAGCAGATCGGACGAAGGGCCGTGGAAGTGATGCACGAGTTTCTGGAAAAGAAATATACGAATGATTATGTTATCACAGATATGTATATCATATATCAGGATACTGACTCCGGATTGTACTGATGAAATCCTTTCAGTGGTCTGATATATAGTTGATGGAGCAGGTATGCCGTGAAAAAACGCAGAGCTTACAGTATCAGGGAACGGCTTTTCTATTCTTTTTTTGTTACAGCGGCATTAATGTGCGTAATTGTGCTGTACAGTTTTGTTATAATCAATTCCGTTACTTTTTCAATCACTAATGCCTATGAATCAAACCTTATGCTTCGGGAGTATCAGAATGCCCTGAAAATGGTTGAATCAGGACTTGAAAATTACATTACTTTACGGACGTTTGAAGGTATAGAAAATTATTATACCTGGCGCGGCAAACTGGACGCGCTTTCATTGAATTTTAACAGGGAACCTTCGCCGGAACCTATGCTGCTTCAGGAATATAAAATCGGGAATCTGATGGAGTCCTTTCTCGAATATGCGGACAAGGCTGTATATGCCCGCCGGGGAAATAATGTTACGGAATATATGTATAATTATTATACCGCACAGCGAATATACAGTTATCTCACTGATTCGATCCGGGAACTGAATACATTGTATTTTGAACGGAACGTATCGGGCTATAACCGCATACTCAATAATATGCATATCCTTGAACTTGTAAGTATTCTTCTTGTCGCTACGGGGATCACGATCAATTTTTTAATCGTGTATATTCTTATCAACAGGATTACCGGGCCTCTGGTTGATTTATCGGACGCCGCAAATGAACTTGCATCAGGCAATTTCGATGTTGAAATAGCGAAAATTAAAACAAATGATGAACTCGGAAATATTTACCGTGCGTTTGACCGTATGATTGTAAGTATCAGGGAATATATCGAAACAATTCAGACCAAAGCCATGATAGAAAACAATCTGCGCCGGCAGGAAATGGAAATGAGGGAGCTGTATAAAGATGCCCAACTCAGGACTCTGCAGGCGCAGATAAATCCGCACTTTCTCTTTAACACGCTCAACGCAGGAGCCCAGCTTGCCATGATGGAAGGCGCGGATAATACCTGTGCCTTTATTGAAAATACCGCTGACTTTTTCCGGTATAATATCCAGAATCTTGAAAAGGATGCCCTGTTGTCCGGTGAAATAAATCTGGTTGATAATTATATGCATATTATGAAGGTCCGTTTTGCTGACCGCCTGACCTATATCAGGGATATCCACTGCGAAAATCTTGATATCCCAATGCCGAGCATGATACTTCAGCCTCTTGTAGAAAACGCAGTAAAGCATGGTATAGCTGAAATGAGTTCAGGCGGAACAGTAACACTGCGGGTGTACCGCAGTGCTGATTTTCTCAATATAGAAATAAGCGATAACGGCAAACAGTTTGATCCTGCTGTGCGGCAGCGCCTTTTATCCGCTTCCGGAAAAACTGAAACGGAAGAACCGGTGTCAGGGACTTCCGTCGGAATCGGAATGGTCAATGTAATAACCCGTCTCCGAATGTTTTTTGATGACCCCGATATTTTTGACATTGTTGATAATTATCCCGAACCAGGAAAAACTTTTGTTATAAGGATAAAGAATGTATAAGGTATTGCTTTCAGATGATGAACAGATTGTTATTGATTCGCTGCGTTATATTCTGGAACGGAATTTTCCCGAGCAAGTTGAGTTTTATTTTGCGCGTTCAGGGGGAGAAGCTGTTGAGGTTTGCCAGACAGAGAAAATCGATGTTCTGTTTATAGATATACATATGCCCGGGCTGAACGGTATTGAAGCGATAAAGGCAATTAAAAATTTCAGCCCTGCGCTTGTAATTATTGTGCTTACTGCTTTTGACCGTTTTGATTATGCCCAGCAGGCTATAAATCTTGGTGTTTATGAGTATTTATCGAAACCGGTCAACAGGAACAGAATTATAGAAACGATGCGGAATGCAATGCAAAGTGTTGATACCGTCAGAAGAAAACGGGTTTCCGAAATTCAAATCCGGGAAAAACTTGATTCGGTAATCAATATTGTTGAAAGCGATTTTATTTATTCACTTATATTCCCGTCTGAAAAGAACTGTGATATAGAAGCCTATTTTGACTTTTTTGACATTCAGAATTCATTCTTTTATTTTATGGTTATGGAAGTTTATGATATTATGCAGCAGGACCGGGCAGGATTGTATACCACTATCCGCAGTGTTCTGTCTGCATCCGAAACCTGTATCACCGGTCCGCTTGTTCAAAACCGGATTGTTATTTTCGTTCCGCTTTCCGGAACGCAGGACCCAACGGCCGAACAGTATGATGCAATCAGACAGACTGTTAATCTGATATATTCCCGCATTACAGCTCACTCCGGGGTCCGGCTGAAAATAGCCGTAAGTACTATTGAACAGGATTTTTCCCGTTCGTTTTCACTTTACAACGAAACACTCCGTTCGCTGGTTAACAGCGGAACCAGTGACGGTATTGTATTCTGCAATGATATTACCGAAACGGATATTGTTTCCGATACATATTTTTCCGGCCCTGAAAAGAAACTGTTTGACAGGGCAACTGCCGGGGATATTCAGGCCGTACACACTCTGGTTTCCTCTGTTTTCCAGCAGCTGGAAAAACAGTATCCTGGCGCCATCGATATACAAAAAGGCAAGCTTTTTGAAATCCTTGCAGTTATCAGATTTCAAACCAGGCAAATGTATCCCGACTTCGGGGGATTTTCCGACTGGAAAAACACCTACTCCGATATTGAAAAAATTCCCGATAGCGGAGAGCTTCTGAAGTATATTATGAGAGGTATAGATGAATGTCTTATGGTGATAAATGAACATAAAAAAAACAGGATGAGTCCTCTTATCTCGCAGGCATGTAAAATTATTACCGAACATCTGGCCCATGATATTTCCCAGGAAGAAATTTCCAGGAGATTGAAGATCAGCCCTTTTTATTTCAGTAAATTGTTCAAGGAAGAAACAGGCGAAAACTTTATTGACTATGTGACTGCCGCGCGGATGCAGAAGGCAAAAGAAATGCTGCGGGAGCGCTCATACAGTATTAAGGAAATCAGCGCGGAAACCGGTTATTCCGATCCGAATTATTTCAGTAAAATTTTTAAAAAAAATGTCGGTATTACTCCGACTGAATACAGGGAAACATTATGAGAAAAACCTATTTTTCATTCTCTTTACTGCTGTTTTGTCTGATATGTATTTTCATGTCGGGCTGCAGCGGAAAAAAAACAGCGGCAGAACCGTCAATTCAGGAGAGCAAAAGAATAACCATAGGTTTTTCCCTTGATTCTCTCATTGTTGAGCGATGGATACGCGACCGGGATGTTTTTGTCGCGGCTGCCGGCGCACTGGGTGCAGATGTTATCTTCCAGAATGCCGCCAATGACGCCTATGAACAGGTCAACCAGGTCAAGTACCTGGTTGACAGCAATGTGGATGTACTGGTAATTATTCCCCAATATGCCGATCTGTTGTCTGATATAGTGCAGAAAGCCCGCACAAAGGGAATTAAGGTTATTTCATATGACCGTCTCATACGAAATGCAAATGTCGATTTATATATTTCCGTTAATTCCATAGAAGTCGGGAAATTAATGGCGGAAGCGGTCGCCGAAAAAGTCCCTGCCGGAAATTATGCTTTTATAAACGGACCCCAGTCAGACTATAATGTAAATCTGATGAGGCAGGGTTTTGATTCTGTTTTGCGGAATTATCCGGATGTAACCCGGGCCTGCGATTTTTTTGCCGAAAACTGGAGCTATGACAAAGCCTTTGAACAGGCTTCTTTTCTGCTTGATGCGGGAATCCCTTTTGACGCGGTAATCTGCGGGAACGACGGTCTTGCCGGCGGCGTAATCCGGGCTCTTTCCGAACACCGCATTGCCGGAACTATTCCGGTCGTAGGTCAGGATGCGGATATTGCCGCCTGTCAGCATATCGCAGAAGGGCTTCAGCTGATGACTGTATATAAGCCTATTTCAGAGCTTGCCCGGACCGCGGCCGCGGTGGCTGTACAGATGGCCTCCGGCGCGTTTGTCTTCCCGGAAGAAAAAATTAATGACGGAACCTTTGATGTCCCGGTATACTGGATCCCACCGGTTGCCGTTACCCGCGAAAATATGGATGACATTATCATTGATTCAGGATTTCATACTGCGGAAGAGGTATACCGGTATAAAACCGCTGTAAACTGAATATTCCGCTGCCACAGGGTCCACGCAGTAACCCGATTTGAGGGTAATTTTTTGACACCAACAAATTACCCTTCCGTTTTACATATTCCCCATCTCTTTTTTCTGATTCCAGCAAAAAACAAAAAACGCCAGAATTTTAGCCGTCGGGAGAGGCTTTTATCCGGTATTATAATTTTGAAAGCGGAAATACATATGTATTTCAAATTCGCATTATTCCTAAGGAGGATTACATGAAGAAGTTTTCAAAAATCATTATTGCCGGACTCGCATTGCTGATGATCGGTTCATTCGCATTTGCAGGCGGCGGTCAGCAGAAATCAAAGGTTGATGTAGGTATTGTTCTGCCGACAAAGGATGAGCCGCGCTGGGTACAGGATGAGACCCGCTTTCTTGATGCTCTGAAAGGACAGGCAAATGTTGAGCTGTTATTCAGTCAGGGTGATTCCGGGAAGGAAAAACAGAATGTGGAAACCCTTTTGACAAAGGGGATTAAAGTTTTAATCATATGCCCGCATGATGGTACTGCCGCTGCCGCAGCTGCAGAAGCCGCCAAAAAAGAAGGCGTAACCGTTATCGCTTATGACAGGCTTATAAATGATACAACTGCTGTTGATTATTATGTAACATTTGACAGCGTGTCCGTCGGTAAAGCCCAGGCGCAGTATCTGGTTGACCAGCTCAAGGGCAAAACTAAAGCCCCTCTGTATCTCTATGCAGGCGCCGCTTCCGATAATAACGCATTCCTCTTTTTCCAGGGAGCATGGGAAGTTCTTCAGCCGCTTATTGCAAACGGAACCTTTGTAATCAAAAATTCTTCCGAAGCTGTGGCTCTCCAGGGGAAAAAAGATTTAACCCGCGCCGAAATGGCAAAAATTATCGGCCAGATTTCAACCAACTGGGATTTCAATGACGCAAAACGCAAGGCAGCCGACAATCTGACTTCAGCTTCAACCGCAGACAAGGGTGAAGTATTCATTCTTGCGCCGAATGACGGAACCGCCCGCGCTATTGCCGACGAATTCGCAAAAGATACGGCAGTAACGAAATATTATGTTACCGGGCAGGACGCTGAAAAAGCTTCCGTGCAGTATATAATTGACGGGAAACAATCAATGACTGTTTTCAAGGATGTCCGGACGCTCGTTTCAGACGCAGTTGCAATGGCAAAAGACGTTCTTGCGGGAAAAACACCGATAACCACCGGTTCGTATAACAATGGGAAGAAAGATGTTGCTGCAAAGCAGACTGAAGTTGTTACAGTTGATAAGAACAATGTAAAAGCTGCTCTTATTGATTCAGGATATTATCCTGCTTCAGATTTCACAGGACTGTAATTAATTATATAAAACAGGCAGCATGAATATGCTGCCTGTTTTATAGTTAAACAATTTGAATTGTTTAACTATAGTATTTCCGGTGAAAAGAATTAACCATTTTTTTTCACCGGAAACCTGAATTAGGGGAGTATAGTATTATTCCGTAATAAACCGAGTGCGGGAGTAAGTTATGGATAAACCCATTTTGGAAATGTCTCACATCACAAAAGAATTCCCCGGAGTCAGGGCTCTGGATGATGTAACTTTTAAAGTTGCAAAAGGGGAAATACATTTTGTTGTTGGAGAAAATGGCGCAGGCAAGTCAACACTGATGAAGGTTTTAAGCGGGATTTATCCGTATGGAACATATGAAGGAGATATCCTTATTGACGGAGAAATCCAGCGGTATAATTCGATACGGGACAGCGAACACGCCGGACTTGCAATTATTTACCAGGAACTTGCCCTGGTTCCCGATCTATCTATATATGAAAATATTTACCTGGGGAATGAGCAGAAAAAAGGCCATTTGATTGACTGGAATGAAACAATCCGGAAAGCAAAAAGCCAACTGGAAAAAGTCCGGCTTAATATTGATCCCAGTACAAAGGTTCGCAATCTTTCTGTCGGAACCCAGCAATTAATTGAAATTGCGAAAGCGCTGAGCAAGGATGTCCGGCTTCTTATTCTTGATGAACCCACCGCTGCACTTAATGATGATGACAGTGATAATCTTTTAAATCTTATTCTTGAGCTGAAAAAACAGGGTGTTACCTGTATTATGATTTCGCACAAGCTGAAAGAAGTAATGCAGATCGCCGATACCGTAACAATTCTCAGGGACGGTAAAACGGTAAAAACCCTTAAGCGGGATGAATTAAATGAAGAAGTAATTATCAAAAACATGGTCGGACGCGAAATAGAAAATATTTATCCAAAACGGGAAAATGTAAAAATAGGTGATGTTCAATTTGAAGTTAAGAACTGGACTGTATATGATTATTCCGTAAGCCGTGAAATTCTGACTGATATAAATCTCTATGTCCGAAAGGGCGAGGTGCTCGGGATTGCCGGGCTTATGGGCGCGGGCAGAACGGAATTTGCCCTGAGCATTTTCGGGAATCCGAGAAATTACCGGGTCTCTGGCGAAATGATTATCAAGGGACAGCATATCCAGCCTGGACATCCTAAAAATGCGATTGACGCGGGTCTCGCCTATGTTTCGGAAGACCGGAAAAAAGACGGGCTGATACTTGATCAGGATGTAAAACAGAATCTTTCAATCGCAAGTTTAAAGGACCTGACAAACCGGCTTACAATAAATAAAAACGAGGAAATTCTTATTGCGGAAGAAATAAGGAAAGACCTTAAAATAAAAACTCCTTCTGTTGAGGCAAAGGTCCGCAACCTGAGCGGCGGCAATCAGCAAAAAGTATCGCTTGGCAAATGGCTTATTGCAAAGCCCGATATACTTATTCTCGATGAACCGACCAGAGGTATAGATGTCGGCGCGAAATACGAAATTTACACAATTATGAATAAACTGGTAGAACAAGGGATGAGTATAATTATGATTTCATCAGAACTGCCGGAAATTCTCGGGATGAGTGACAGAATATATGTGATTGCTGAAGGCCGCATAACCGGTGAAATTTCCGGGACTGAGGCAACCCAGGAAAAAATTATGAAAATGGCAACAGTATAAGGGGGTACAGAATGAATATAAAAATGCTGAAGCAAAATGCCCGTGAATACGGAATGTATATTGCGCTTTTGGTAATTATGGTTTTATTTACTATTTTGTCCGGCGGTGTTTTTATGTCACCCCGCAATTTAAGTAATCTGTTCGATCAAACCGGTTATGTTGCCGTGCTTGCGGTTGGAATGACTCTCATTCTGATAATCCGGCACATTGATCTGTCGGTCGGCTTTGTCGCGGGTTTTATCGGAGCTATCGCAGCCGTACTGATGAGAATGGGTAATGTTCCCCTTGTATTTGTATTTATTATTGCTATCGCTGTGGGTATTGTTATTGGGCTGTATCATGGCTGGCTGGTCGCTTTTATGGGCGTCCCCGCGTTTGTTGTGTCGCTTGCCAGTATGTTTATTTTCCGGGGCGCTCTTCTCCGCCTTACGGAAGGCAGCGGGACCATTATCGTGACCAATAAGTTCTTTAACGCTCTGGGAAACGGGTTTATTCCCGATATTTTCAACATAAGCGGAACCCATGTTCTTACCCTGATTATCGGCGTTGTCGCGATTATAGCTTTTATTATAAATGAAATCAGGACCCGCGAAAAACGGAAAAAATATAATTTTGAAACATCAACGCTTGATATGTTTATAGGAAAGCTTGTATTTATATCCCTGCTCATTCTCTTTTTCGCGTGGCAGTTGGCGCAATACCGCGGAATTTCATGGACTGTGGTTATTGTTATCGTTATTGTCGCGATATACCATTTCTTTATGAATAATACCGTACTCGGCCGCCATATTTATGCAATCGGAGGGAACCCCGAAGCTGCCGAACTGAGCGGTATCAAGGTTAAAGCGGTAACCATGTTTGTTTTTGCCTCAATGAGCGCCCTCGCCGCCCTTGCGGGAATTCTGTATACTGCCCGGCTCCAGTCGGCCACAACAACGGCAGGAAACGGTTTTGAACTTGATGCCATAGCTTCCGCCTATGTCGGCGGCGTTTCAGCTTCCGGCGGCGTAGGCAAGGTTACGGGAACCATTATCGGCGCGATCGTAATGTCTTCATTGTCAAACGGAATGAACCTGCTCGGAGTCGGTATTTCTTATCAGTATATTGTGCGCGGTCTCGTTCTTGTTATTGCGGTTTTGTTTGATGTCCGGTCCCGCAGAGTAAAAATCTGATTTGAAAGACAGGTTTAATACATTTCCGCTCGAATGAACCTCCCCGGGGAGGTTCATTTAAAGATTATACAGTATGAAAAGGCCCGCGCGCATTTATTCAGGCGCGGTTTTTTTATTTTTATGAAAAAATCGGAACACGGGTCTTTTCCGTCCGGAAATATGGGTTAAATTTTTTCATAAAGCTCAAGCCGGCCCTTTTTTCTGTCGATATGTAAGTATTCCGGTCTGTGTGTTTTATTTTACGCCGGATAGGAATAAATAATAGGATTTTGCAGTAAAAATCCTGGTAATGACGGGAAAAGTTCATTATTTCAGGGGAGGATCGTATATGCGGAAACTGGCAGTACTGTTCTTGGGTGTTTTTTTTACAGCCTTTGTACACGCAGGTGATGTCGCTACCTTTATGGATCTGGGTTTTTCGGCTGATGGGAAAACATATACTTTCGGGCAATATGGAATAACCGATACCCGGTTTCAGGCCTACGCGGATATATTCTGTGTCGATGTAAGTACAAATAAGTTTATTCCCGGCGGGACTTTTTCAACCAACCCGGACTCGAAAACCTCCGGGCAGGAAGGCCGTATAGTTTTTGCCTCCTTGCAGAAAAATACCGCGGATTTTATGAAAAAACTGGTGGTTGACGGAAGCAATGCGGGGCGCCCGCTGTATGTCGAAACTGAAGAGAGCATGAATCTGAAAGAAATATCTTTCAGGGACTTTGAAACGGGAAATGTTTATAAAATAACCATGAATGTACTTACATCAGGCAGGGGAGCGTCTGTCCAGTCTTCGTTCTATCTTTCCGTACAGATTACCGATTCCTCCGGGAAGGTAACAACCAGGACAGTCGGGCTTCCTGGTTATAAACGGCCAGGCGTAAGCAATTATGGTATCCGCCGTATTGTGACCGATAACACAGGTAAATCCGTTGTCTTCATTATTGAAAAAGAGATGTATGAAGAAAAGGGCAGCTCAATACGTTATATGGTTGAAACCTTCCGGTTCTGATTTTATTCGAAACGAGGGTTTAATCAGCCTGCGGCTGGTTCTGTAAGGTATGTAACGGCCGCTTCCGCGACCTGCTAATACCCTGCTGCTTTGGTATTAAACCCGAGACCAATTTCACGGGAGAGAAAAATACTCCGCTACTCTGCGGCGGAGTATTTTATTTTTGTTCTTCAATGATTTCCCTGAAAATCTGAAAAACTGTTTTTGAATCTTCCGACAGGATCCGTACCAGAATCCTGTCGTTTTTAAATTCTTTCTTCATCCATAATGATTCGAGCCAGATCGCTTCCGAAACCTCCCGCCATTTTTCTTCCGCAGCTAATTTGTCCTGTCTGTCAGCGTTAATTTTGAAATCGCCTGCGGGTATCTGTGAAAACAGGTATGTCCCTGCCGGAATAATCCCTGTTTTTTTCCCTTCACCCAAAAGATGTTCCTTCCGGTCCGGTTCAAGGTTATTCTTTTTGACAGACGAATAGTATTCCATAATTTCAAGTGTGCCGTCATCAGCCGGCTTATCATCCGGAACTGATATATCTTTATGCAAAAGAAGTTTATATATGCTGAATTTCATATAAAAAAAGTATCAGAAATCAGGCCAAAATGCGAGATACTCCTGATAAAAAAGCAGGAGGTAATAAAATGCGAAATCTTTTTTCTGTTATCTGCAGGGATCCGCCTGCATTGGCCGGCCATCTGACAAACCTGTCCGGGTTAATTTTATGTTTTATATTATGCGTGCTCACTGCTTCCTGTATGGTCCATCAGGAAGCTCTGACTATTCTGGGAGGTGATATAACTATCCCGAAGCTGGAAAACTTTGAGGTCACAGGCGGGAGAGAACTGCGGGCTGTTTTTTCCCGTCCGGTTAAAATACTATCAGCCCGCGCGGTGACCGCAAATGAAAACCCTGAAAATCTTAATATAACTTTTCCTGATGAGCAGGAGGCTTCTGAAGTCAGTTTTTTTCTTGAGTATGATATGGAAACTGGAGCAAAAGCCGTTTTATCCGCGCTGGTGGCCGATAAAAAAGGCAATACGCTTTCTTTTTCCGTTCCTTTTTCAGGTTACAATAACTGTCCTGCAGAATTACTGATAAATGAACTGCGGGCTGTATATTCAAAACCCAAAGTTGAATATATAGAATTTCTTGTGCTTGGATCGGGAAATCTGAGCGGGATTGAAGTATTTAACGCAATGAATCCCGATAATCCATATATATTTCCGGCTGCTGAGGTTACGGCAGGGGAGTTTATAATTCTGCATCTTCGCTCTATCGAAGACGGAATCCTGGATGAAATAACAACGGAGATCATTTCAGGCGGTACGGAGGCTTCTCCCCACGCCAGGGATTTTTGGGCTGTTCATATTCCGAACAAGGTTCCGCTTAAACCAACCAGCGTAATCATTGTCCGTGAAAGGGAAAATGGGCGGATTATGGATGCTGTTTTATGCATTCAGGAAGGATCCGAAGTGTGGCCGAATGATACGGTAAAAAAGTATGCTGAGCTGGCCGCTGAAACGGGAGCCTGGCATCCTTCCGCGCTTACAGAAGACGCGGTGGTTATGCCGAATTCGAGCGCGACGACCCGCAGCCTCGGACGGAATGAATATTCGGATGACAGCAACGGAGCTCCAGACTGGAAGTTCTGTGCAACCGGAAAATATTCACCGGGAAAAGTAAATGAACCCCATTAAACTTATAGGCAGAAAGGGGCAATTTGGGGTAAGATAAGCCAATACGGAGGCGGATATGGCAGAATTATTGGCACCGGCGGGAAGTCCGGAAGCACTTGATGCAGCAATTGGAGAAGGTGCTGACGCCGTATATCTTGGGTTAAAGAGTTTTAATGCCCGCCTGCGTTCCTCAAATTTTGCGTGGTCACAGTTTGAAGCCGCTGTTGAAGCCCTTCATAAAAGAAACAAAAAAATATTCGTAACGGTAAATACTGTTTCCATGGAATCTGAAATGGAGCGGATGTACCGTTTTTTAGGCTATCTGAACAGAATAGGTCCGGATGGACTGATTGTCCAGGATTTTGGCGTCCTCAATATGATAAGGAGCTGTTATCCGAAACTGCGTATCCATGCATCGACACAAATGAATATCGCCAGCGCAAAGGCTGTAAATACACTGAGCCGGGCCGGTGTTTCGCGGGTAGTTCTGGCCAGGGAACTGAATCTGCCTGAAATACAGAGTATAAAAGAGCAAACCTCCTGCGAGCTTGAGGTTTTCGTCCACGGTGCGCTCTGTGTCAGCGAGTCCGGTTTATGTCTTTTTTCCAGCTTTCTCGGCGGTAAATCGGCTAACAGGGGCCTTTGCGCCCAGGCCTGCCGGCGGCTCTATACCGCTGAAAATCCTGACGGAATCCGTGAAGGATACTTTTTCTCCCCTCATGATCTTCAGCTTATAGACAGGATTCCGGATCTTGTTCAGGCAGGCGTCCATTCTTTTAAGATAGAAGGAAGAATGAAAAGCGCTGAATATGTGGGTACCGTTGTATCAGCTTACCGCTATATGCTTGACAATTGGGAGAGCGACCGGAAAAATGCCGCTGAAACAGCCCGGCGAATACTTGCAAATGACTTCGCCCGGGCAAAAACCCGTTACTGGTATGATTCTGAAAAAGCTGAAGATGTTTTAAACCCTGATCAGGCCGGGGGTACGGGATTATCGCTTGGTAAAATTGACAGAATTACTACCAAAAACGATATGTCTTTTGCCTGTCTGAAAAATGACGGATATGAACCGGAACAAGGCGATTCAATACGGCTGCATAAAAAAGATGATTCGGGACGTGAAAGTCATAAAATAAGGGAAGTTGTTATTGAAAAGAATAAACGATGGATAGATATTCCCGCCGGATTCGGAACAGGAGATTCAGTTTACCTGCTCCAGACAAAAAATATGACAAAGCGTTATCCTCACCTGCTACCAAGGGATCTGTCGCCGTACCGGAGTCAGCCCGGCGGAGAACCAATACCTGACCTTCAGATTGATTTTTCAAAGGCCGTAAAGGAGAAAAAAACGGACACTCCGTCTCCTCCAAAACGGAAGGGTCGGGATGCGCAGGCATTTCCTGAAGGTTTGTATGTGCAGGTTTCCGAAATCGACGAACTGTATACAATTCTCCCTGACAGGCCGGTCCGTGCGATTATCGAACTGAATTCGCGTACAATTCCTGCGCTCACCGGTTCAGAACCCGCTCATACCCAAAAAAAGGCCGGGAATCTTCCTTTTGCCCGGGACAATATCATTATTTCTCTTAATCCGTTTTTTCCCCAGAATAAGGAAGATGAGCTTGACGGCATACTCGAAGCTCTTATAAAACGCGGTTTTTCCCAATTCATTTTAAATAACCCGGGCCATATCGGATTATTGCGGAAATATGATGTTAAGCGTATTGCCGGCCCTTATTTATATACGTTCAACCGCTGGGCTGTCGATTGGTTAATCGGGCAGGGGCTGCAGTTTTTTATAACGCCCCTCGAAAATTCACGGAAAAATCTTGAAAAAACCTTTGCCCCACCGGCCCGCAGCCGGGTTATGGTTACTCTTTTTGCCTATCCCGCCCTGTTCCGCATGAGGTTTTCTCTTCCGGCGAGTTATCAGGCAACCTGGTTTTCAGACAGGCAGGAGGGGGTGTTTACCACCATTTCTACCGATGATGGATCGTATGTGTTTCCAGATGTACCCTTTTCCCTTACGGATAAGGCCGCTTCCATAAAAAAAGCCGGATTCAGGCATCAGCTTATTGATCTGTCCGAAACCCGGCTCAAAAAGAACCAGTACCGGATGGTTATGGACTCATACAAAAAGGGACAGGTTTTATCGGAATTTTCCCGGTTTAACTGGAAAGACGGATTTTATGATCCGGTAAAAATGGAAGAGATAAAGCAGATGAACGAACGCAATAATTCCGGAAAAAAACAGGGAAAGAAAACACTGAAAAAGTAACATGGTAATAAAAAATAATACTTGTATATAAAAAAACAACATATTAATATACAGACATATTCCAGGCTCCCGCAGTCAAGATATACAGTGAGAAAGGGCCTGATTGACCATAACTTACGGAATACCCATTATGAGGTCCCGGTATGAAAACCCAGAACAGAGCAAACCAGGATTTGGAAGAAATTCTTGAACATGTCCCTGCTGTTGTTTTTCGCCTCTCAAAAGAAGAAAATGGCTGGCGGACCTGGTATGTTAATAATACCATAACAACATACGGATACACCACAACAGAATTTATGGATGGCGCCATTCAGTGGTTTGATATTGTGCATCCTGATGACAAAACCGTACTGGTCCAGACCATTAATGATTATGAGAGCCGGAAGATTGATGAATTCCGGCTGTATTACCGGATAATTACAAAAAGCGGGGACAGCGTTCCCATAACCGAATATAATACGGCAAACAGGGACAGTAATGGACAGGTTTACTGCTATGATACGGTAATTCTGAGCAATTCCCAGTCGGAATCCGGACAGCTGCTGATTAAAGACTATTACAAACAGCAGCTGGTTCTTAATGATATTTTAATGAGTCTGCATGATTCCGATCTGGATAATGCAATCAGAATTACTCTGGACAGGACAGGGGTTTATCTTGACACAAGCAGGGTCCTTCTTTTTAAGGATGCTCCTGATAAGAAAACCTGCAGGGTTGTCTATGAATGGTGCAATAAGGGAATTCCTTCCTATAAGGCAATGAATGATGTTATTTCATATACGACTGATATTCCCGAAGTATACAAGGCAATGGAAAGTACCGGAGTCATGCTCGTAAATTACAGCGAAATTCCTGAAAACAGCGCCGGTGAATTTGAAAAAGAGGAAGTCATCGCTGCGGCCATTTTTGCAGTCTATTTATACGGGCAGCGCTACGGTTTTATATGTTTTGATGACTGTATTATAAAACGGAAATGGGATCAGGATACCGCACGGTTTTTAAAAAATATTTCAAACCTTATCTCTACTGTTCTGGTCAGGCAGCGCGCCGCCGATCAGCTTGAAGTTTCACGGAAAACCTGTGAAGCTGTGCTGGATAATATAGATTCCTATATTTTCGCGGAACATCTCGGGTCAGGAGAAATCATATTCGCGAACAGAGCATTCAGGCAGGCTTTTGGAACTGACTGTATCGGTAAACCGGGAATGGATTACTTTCCGGCCGCTTCCGGCGCAGGCAATCCTTCGCCGGCTTATTCATTTATAAATAAACCTTCTTCCGGTAATAAAATCTATGAAACATACTGCGGCAAAACGGATGAATGGCTTGCCGTCGATGAAGAAATTATCCCCTGGATTGACGGACAGATGGTCCGGCTCGTAACCTGTTATGATATGACTGCGAAAAAACTGTATGCAGACGCCATTGAGCGGCAGGCTTTTCTGGATCATTTGACCGGATTGCCGAACCGTTTCCGGTGCGATGTTGATTTGCAGGAAGCAATGGAACAATCCGCCATATCGGGAAAATCCGGCTGTGTTTTTTTATAGATATGGATGACTTTAAAGTCGTAAATGACTGTTACGGACATGATTACGGAGACGGCATCCTGAAATCTTTTGCGGCTTTTCTCAACACAATGTTCAGCGAACCGAATAAGGTTTTCAGATTCGGCGGAGATGAATTTGTTATACTGATTAATCATGAAAATATCGGTAATGTGGCGGATTACCTGCGCATACTCTTGGAGCGGTCCGGCACGCCCTGGCAGGCTCTTGATAAACAGTTTTACTGTACGCTCAGCATAGGGGTAGTAGAATTTTCAGGAAAGGATGAAGAGTGGAAAACAATCATAAAGCACGCTGATATTGCCATGTATGAAGCAAAACGGCGGGGCAAGAATAATTATGAATACTACCAGAGCCGATATAATGATAAGGCTGTCCAGCGTTCCCGGATGGAATCGCTTCTCAGAAAGGCAATGAATAATAATTTTGAAGGCTTTGAAGTTCATTACCAGCCCATTGTTTCAGCTGAATCAGGAAATATAACCGGTATGGAGGCCCTGCTCCGAATGTACGATTATGATAATATCATCCTGCCCAATGAATTCATTCCGTTAGCTGAATATCTCGGATTTATGATTCCCATAGGTGAGTATGTCCTCCGGAGCGCCGCCCGGGAATGTATGAAAATAAACCAGACGGGGCAAAAAGATTTTTCCGTAACAATCAATCTTTCGGCAAAGCAGTTTAACCAGAAAGAAATTGTAAACAGGATCGAAAATATCCTTGATGATACCGGCGTAGATTACCGTAACATTATTATCAGTATCAGCGAGAGTATTGCTGTTGGTGACAGTGAACGCATGTTTATGGTTTGCAAACAGCTCCGCAGCAGGGGTATACAAATAGCTCTGGATAATTTCGGCGGCGGGAACTCTTCCTTTCTGCATTTGAGAGATCTTCCGATAGATATTATAAAAATTTCTTCCGTTTTTGTGCAGACAATCAATGAAGAATACTCAAGGGAATTCATTGAAATCATAATAAAGCTGAGCCGTTCCATGCACAAGAAAATCTGCATAAACGGTATTGAAACTGAATTTCAGTACGAACAGTGCAAAACCTTCGGCGCTGTTGATCTGCAGGGATTTTACCTGTACCGCCCTGCAAAGCAGTCCGAATTGAAGATGGAGAATCTTTGATCCCCGCTATAAATTCATGCCTTTCCGGTTATTATTCCATTGTTTCATAAAATCAATGTATTCATCGTATGGCAGCGGCTTGCTGATGTAATATCCCTGTATTTCGTCACACTTGATACTTTTCAGGAAAGCATATTGGGATTCATCCTCCACTCCTTCCGCCGTTATTACCATGTGGAGACTCTTGCCCATTGCTACAATCGCGTTAATAATAGCCTTATCATCATCTTCTTCATCAATTCTTATAATAAAAGAACGGTCTATTTTAATCCGGTCAACTGAAAGTTTATGCAGATAACTCAGGGAAGAATACCCAGTCCCGAAATCATCTACGGATATTTCCATTCCTACATTATGCAATTCGCGCAGGATAGTATTTACTTTCTCCATATCATCAAGCAGGGTCGACTCGGTTATTTCTATATCAAGTTTTCTTACATCAATCCCGGTTTCTTCTATAGCGCTCCTGATTACCGGAATAAAATCTTCATGGAGCAAAACCTGGGCTGAAATATTTATTGCAATGGTATTATCAATACCTTCCTGCTCGAATAATTTTCCGATCCTGCAGCATTCCCTTATCATCCACCAGCTCAGGGGAATAATCAGGCCGGATTCTTCAGCCTGTGGAATAAATTCCAGCGGGCCTATAACTCCCTCCGGCGACATCCAGCGGATTAAAGCTTCACTGCTTGTAATTTCTCCCGTTTCAACGGAAAGCTTGGGCTGGAAAAATGCCCGGAATTCCCTGCAGTTATTATTAATCGCACTCCGGATTTTATTTTCTATATAAATCTTTCTCTGAAGCGCGGCGTGAAATTCTTTTTTATACGGAACATAGGAATTTTCACCCTGATCTTTGGCCCGGTACATGGCAATATCGGCTGTTTTTATCATTGTTTCGGCATCCTGTCCGTCTTCCGGATAACTGCTGGACCCTATTGCAACGTTGATAAGAAACTCTCTTTCCTTCATACGGAAGGGCGTTTTAAATACATTAAAAATTCTCTCTGCGAAAAACTGCTCTTCAACATCATCTTTGAGGGATTCAATAACAATTGCAAATTCATCTCCGCCCATACGCGAAAGCAGCGCGTCTTCACCGAATTCCTTTTTCAGTCTGTTCGCGACGAGGATAATGAAATTATTCCCGAGATTATGTCCCAGCGTATCATTGATAAACTTGAACCTGTTTAAATCAATGAAAAAAACGGTGATGGTATTCAGATTTGCTTTTGCTTTCTGGATGATAGTATTTAAGTCTTTTATTGTACTTGTTCTGTTTTTCAGGCCGGTTAAAATGTCATAATTTGCGCTGTAATTAAGTATTTCGTTGCTTGTCCGTATAATATCACGGTCATTTTTTATGCGGAAAAGCATATCATTTATGGCATTCGCGATGTTATCCATTTCCTTTGTATTACTTTTGAAATTCAATGAGGCCCCTGTTTTTTCCATATTAATATTTTTTATTTCCGCGGCCATTTCAGTTAAGGGGACAGCTATTGTTTTATTGAGCAGATTGAAAATTACAAATAATACAATAATACAGCAGAGCGCCGCGACGCCAAGCACAATATTAATGAAATTGCTTCCTTCAGAATACAGCGTTCTCGGACTCGAAATGGATACTGCAAGGGTATCATTGCCGAAGATATCGGCAAACAATTCAAATGTGGTTGCACTATCATCGTGAGCTATCACTATACTCCGGTTTGCCAGTAAGGATTCCCTTTCGCCCGCGGAGATATCCGTATTATTAATTTCTGAAACTGAAAAGCTTATTTCAGAGTCTTTTGTCAGAAAAGCCATTTCCGCGTCATCAATGATTCTTCCGAAAATAAAAGCTCCGGCGCAGGGCCCTGTTTCATCTGAACGCAAGACCGGATATGAACTCAGATAGTATATGGACTGATCATGGCTCACAAATCCGGCCATGCCAATCTGTGTTGTATTGGTCAGATCAAGCAGTTCTTTTTCATCAAACGTTGATACCGTCAGAGGGCCGATGACTTCATACAAGCCGGACAGATCCGGCGGATTTTCCATAAAAGCTGCGTTCCAGAAATCATAATAGCCTTCATATACAATATCACCCCTGACATCAAGAACCGCGAGGAAATTCAGTCTGAACAGCTGGAAGGGATATTCGGTGAGATAATCGTCAAGAAATTCATCATAATCGCCAAGAACATAGTCATAGGTATAATCCCAGCTTGACCAGTCTCTTGTAATGCTAGGCAGATAACTGACAGAAGACACCAGGACATTCTCCGCCAGTTTTGCCTGGTTTATCATATTATCGAGTTCCCTTTCCCCGAGGAGGCTTCTCATACTTATAAAGAAAACCGCGTAAAGGAGCAGGAACATAAATATAAACGGTATGGCCATTGTCTGGAGGATTCTTGTTTTTATCGACTTTTTTTCTTTCTCATGATGAGATATTGTCACCCCAATCTTCCTCCGGCTGCATAATTATACAGCAAAAAAAACAATAAATATTTTTCTTAATTATATACATGTTTTATAAAAACAGAAAGTACTAAAACATATGACCTGGAAAAATACCCCTTTTCTGTCCTGTTACGCCTGTCCCTGCTTTATTTTACCCCGCATTTTTTTCTTTGCAAGAGACAGAATTGTTACACATAAAAATACGGCTCCGGCAATAACAACAGTCATAGCTCCTACAGGAACATCAAGTACCCAGCCGGCGGCGAGTCCCGCGCAGGAAAACAGCGCGGAAAAAATGCTTGCAAACACCATCATCCCTGCTATATTTTTAACAAAATAGCCCGCTGTGCCGGAAGGCAGTGTCAGCATTGCAATTACCATCAGAATCCCGACAAACGTCTGGAGCAGGACAATGGCAATGGCAATTATTGCAAGAAGGATCAAAAAAAACATGTTGGTTTTTACCCCGCGAAGGCGGGCAAATTCCTCATCAAATGATGAAGCTTCTATCTGCGGGTAGAATTTCCATGCTAAAAGCAGTACTGCAACATCAAGCCCTGCCAATAATATAAGGTCCTGATTGGAAATAAGCAACATATTTCCGAAAAGATAGCTGGAAGGATCGGTATAACCAGGGGTTTTTGCCATAAATAAAACGCCTATGCTCATTCCTATTGCCCAGATAGCATTGATAACAGTATCTTCCCGCTGTTTTGCGCGCAGGGATACAAGGCCTATAATAAGAGCGGACAGGACGGCGAAAATAATCGCGCCTGCCATAGGACTCATCCCTGGAATAATCCCTGTCGCCGACAGAAAAAGTGCCATGCCGATGCCGCCGAGTACTGCGTGCGAAATCGCGCCCGCCAGTCCCGCTATCCGTTTTACGGTAACAATAGAACCAAGAGTCCCGAAAAGGACCGAAGAGAGGAGTCCTGCGATGAGAGCATTGCGTATAAAGATTATATCAGGATTGAATAGTATATTTGTCAGGAAATTCATGTAATTTTGTCCTTTCCGGCCATATCCCGATTTTTGTGCTGGCAGTGAATGCAGTGATCGGAAATATCACTGTTATGCAGTATTCTGTATTCATTTCCTCCTGCCGTCTGCCCTTTTTCTTCCTCTACCTTGCTTATATTGTGTCTGACCACAGAGCGGTTGCTTTTTCCCGTTTCAGGATTATACTCGCCGACACAGAAAACGGAATCAGTCAGGGAAGATACAAAATCAGTATCATGGGTAACAATGAGAATGGTTGTTTTTCCTTTTAAATCGCCAAGCGTCCGGTACAGACGGTTTTCACTTTCCACATCCATATTTGCGGTCGGCTCATCAAGTATAAGCAGATCCGGCTCAATAGACAGGGCCCTCGCAAGCAGGACTCTCCGGCGCTGGCCCCCGGACAGGGCCGCGTAAGGCCTGTTTCCCAGTTCGGAAATATCAGCCTGTGATAAGGCGCGTTCAACAGCCTCATTATCTTCAGCGGAAAATTTG
This sequence comes from Brucepastera parasyntrophica, assembly GCF_022376835.1. GTDB lineage: Bacteria > Spirochaetota > Spirochaetia > Treponematales > Treponemataceae > Brucepastera > Brucepastera parasyntrophica. The sequence goes on along the minus strand of NZ_CP084606.1, from coordinate 1,300,404 downwards.
CGTGAAAGGGGGTGGAGCCTGCCCATTTTTACGACTTCCTTTACGGAAACCGGGAAGGCGGGATCATAAATAGTCTGCTGGGGTATATATCCGATCTTTCTGCATCCTTCGGAAGGGGACCTGCCAAACAGTTCAATGGTCCCGGCTGAGGCTTTCTCTATTCCCAGAATCAGCTTGAGTATTGTTGTTTTTCCCGCCCCGTTTTTTCCCACAAGAGTTGCAAAATCTCCTTCATGAATGTGGAGATTCACATGTTCGAGAACCGGCGTTGTATCATATGAAAATGATACATCATCAAAACAGAGAATAACTGATTTTTCACCGGATTGTTCTGCCATATTTATTCCGCTTTTATAATAGTATACACCTTTAATTTAAGTTTTTGATGTAAAGAATCAACCAATTCTTCACATCAAAAACACATACACAAATAATTTAAATTATTTGGCGATAGTTTTCAGCATATTTCCCATTACACGGATATTGTCCAGCCAGTCTTCGGCAAGGGGATCAAGCATAATAACTTTCGCGCCGGCCGCCTCGGCCACGGTTTCGGCCGCCTTAACCGGAAACTGTTTTTGCACGAAAATTGCCGGTGGTTTTTCCTCTTTCGCCTTTTCGATAAGCTGAACAAGATTTTTTGCTGTCGGCTCTTTTCCTCCGGTTTCAACGGCTTCCTGAATAATGCCGAATTCATCGAAAAAGTATCCGAATGAGGGATGAAACACAAAAACCGTTTTTCCCTTCAGAGGCGCAAGCTCAACGGAAAGTTCATCGAAAACCTGATCAATATCCGACAGGAGTGCCGAGTAATTTTCAGCATACATTTCGGAATTTTCCGGCAGAAGGTCCGTAACGGAATCAAAAATATGCCCTGCCATAATTTTTGAGGCTTCCCTGCCAAGCCAGGTATGCTGGTCATGCAAAATGGAGCTATCATGGCCCGGATGATCATCGTGATCATCCTCGTCAAGCAGGCGGAAGGTAACTCCTTCTGTCCCGTCAACAATACGGAGCTTGGGGAGCTGCTTTTTATTTTCGGCAGCAGACCCCTTTCAAAATCTATTCCGGATGTAATCCACACCGCGGCCTTTGCCAGTTCCTGCATTTGTCTGGGGGTTGGTTCATATGAATGAGGATCCTGCCCCTGCTGGACCAGAACAAGCGGTTTTACGGTATCTTCCGCAATCCGGTCGAGAAAGTATTGCTGGGGAAGAATGCTGAGGACCACAATAGGTTTTTCGTTTTGTGAAGAGTCTTTGCTGTTTTTAGTATTACCGCAGGAGAAAAAAGCCAAAGAAACTATGACCACAGATAATGCAAAAAGTATATTTTTATTCATAATTAAATCCTTATTTTAAAGAATATATTTTTTTATCGCGGATATTGCAAGCGATTCAGAAGGAAATTCAGGAATTCTTTTCCTGAAAATTCTGCCTGTAAAATGCTTTGAGGCCAGTACAGTTTTTTTTGCGCCTGCCGTGAGTTGCGGAAAATTCCGCAACTCACGGCACCGCGTGCTCCGCTTGAATCTTGAGTTCGCAAGGGTATCCTTGCGAACTCAAGGATACCGCTCGCCCGCTGGCGCTGGGACCGATTTCAGCGCCTCCCCGTGCAGGGCAGGCTTTCTCTGAAAAAAACAGTTGCCTGGATGCGGAATCCGTGGTACTATGGTAAAAATACAAAGAAAACCGGTGCAGGTATAACATGGCTGTAGAAGCATACAAGCATACAAGCATACAAGCATACAAGCATACAAGCATACAAGCATACAAGCATACAAGCATACAAGCATACAAGCATACAAGCATACAAGCATACAAGCATACAAGCATACACTTTACTGACTAAAATATTCCGCGGCAAAACCAGCTTTCTCATACATAACGGCGTGAGCGCAGCCAGGCCGGTGCTTTTTTATACGCTGCCGGGTTCTGCCCCGAAGAGCTTCCGCCAAACGGGACGCGGGAAGGGCAGGGGCGCGCTCCGTTTGTCAGCCGGGAACGCAAAATGGTTACACATGGCAATGTGTAGAAAGAATGGAGCTTACACATCCTGATGTGTAGGAAATAAAAAGCCTGCACACTCTGTTGTGCAGGAAACACAGGCGCGGGTACACCCGTCATCCTCGGTTCCCGCCTGCGCGGGAATGACGGAGTAGGGGGCGGGGATGACCCGGGGATCTACACGGTGTGTTATGTGCGCGGATTCCCGCCTTCGGGGGAATGACGTGGCGAGTAATCGTCATCCCTGGTTCCCGCCTGCGCGCAACCTGCAATCGTCATTCTCGGGCTTGTCCCGGGGATCTCACGGTGTGTTACGTGCGGTGGATTCCCGCCTTCGCGGGAATGACGGAAAGGGGCGCGGGTCCGCCTGACTTTTTACCGCAGGCAGATAAGGAGAAAAAAGTGAAAAAAAGATGTACCAGGCCCTTCTCCCTTCTTATCCCCAATGCCACTGCTTTTTTCTTTACAAGGCAGATTTTCTGCCCCATACCTGACGTAATATCATCATAAAGGAGTTTTCAGGTGAATAAAATCGTATGCAGTATGCTTCTCATTTTTCTCTTCCTCCCGCCGCTTGCGGCGCAGGAGCCGGCGGCCGGAGAAAGTGCCGAACTGTCCAGTCCTGCCGCAGGCATACCCAAAATGTCGGCGGGCCTCTTGCTTGAGGCGAACGCGAACACAAGGGAAGGCGTGTCCTTCGGAGGCGGTCTCCGCTTTGACTACCTGGTGCTCGACTTCCTCGCGGTCGGGACCCAGGTCTCGGTAAGCAGTGATTTCGCAGAACTTGTGACCCTTGAGCCGTCGGCGCTTGTGCGCTGGTATGTGCCTGTGCTCGGCGGAGACGGGAAGGGTCTTTTTGTGCAGGGAAACCTGGGGGCCAGCCTCATTTTTGAGGAGGGGGAACTGACGCCCGCCATTCTCGGAGGCCTTGCCGCCGGCTACAGGTTTGTGTTCGGCTCCTGGTTTGTGGAACCCTTTGGCCGGGGCGGGTACCCCTTTTTATGGGGAGCGGGCGTGAGCGCCGGGCTCCGGTTCTAGTTCGAGGATATTGACTTGAACAGTCTACACATAGGTATGTGTAAGAAATGAATATATTCACACATGGTATTGTGTAGAGAATATGAGTCTTACACATAGAGATGTGTAATGAATAAAGATTTTACACAATGTCATGTGTAAAAAATAAGCGTCTTACACACGGGTATATGTAAGAAAAACACCAGGGGTAGCGGTTGAGTTCCGGCCCTGTTCTGTATGAGGAGAGGAAAAAGTGAAAAGAAAAGCCATTGGGTTAATATGTATACTGGCGCTTGTCGCGGGGGGACTGTTCACGGCGTGTGAAAACCCCTTCATTATAGCCCTGCTGAGGAAGACGTGGACCGTGACCTACCACGTGAACGGCGGGAGCGGGACAGCCCCGAAAAAGCTGGAAGTTGAAGACGGCGAAAGAATAACGGCTGCGCAGGGGACCGGCCTTTCGAGGCCCGGCTTCACGTTTATGGGCTGGAACACCAGGGCCGACGGGAACGGCGCCTTGTACGCGGCCGGATCGAAAATAAAGGTGAGCGGAGATCTGAAGCTTTTTGCCCGGTGGGCAAGCTCAGGGAAAACAATAACGGCCGGAGACATCAGCCTGGCCGGCGGGTCGGTTGTTGTTGATGAGGAGAGCAAGACCATAACCATAACGGCGCCCTACGGGACCGATGAAACAGATCTTGCTCTTGACATAAGCGTGGACGGGGCTGTGGTAAGCCCGGGGCCGGGAGAGGGCCAGGACTTTACGGACCCGGTGACCTACACGGTAACCGCCGAGGACGGGAGTAGCGAGGATTACACAGTGACTGTGATAGTCGCTCCTCCGAGCGGTAACGCGGATTTGAGCGGCATCACGCTGAGCGCGGGGACCCTGACCCCTGCCTTTGACGAAACAACAGTCAGTTACACGGTAAGCGTGGGTAACAGCGTAACAAGCATAACGGCAACGGGCGTAAAAGCCGACGCCACGGCGACTGTCGGCGGGGACAGCGGAACCGCGAAACCCCTGTCTGTTGGGCCAAACACCATAACGATAACGGTGACCGCGCAGGACGGGACAATACAGGACTACACGGTGACGGTCACACGGGCGAAGAGCAGCAACGCGGTCTTAAGCGGCATCACAGTGAGCGAAGGTACCCTGGGTCCTGCCTTTGCGGCAAACACGACGAGTTACACGGTGAGCGTAGCCAACAGTGTGACCGGCATCACGGTAACCGGCATAAAAGCCGACACCACGGCAACCCTGAGCGCCAACAATGGTGTCGAGCAGACCCTTGCTGTCGGAGCAAACACCATAACGATACGGGTGACCGCGGAAGATGGGACAATAAAGGACTATACGGTGACGGTAACGCGAGCGCCGAGCAGCAACGCGACCTTAAGCGGCGTCACGGTGAGCGAGGGTACCCTGGTCCCTGCCTTTGACGCAAATACCATAAGTTACACAGTAAGCGTGGGGAACAGCGTGGCAGGCATCACGGTAACGGGCACAAAGGCGGACTCGACGGCGACTGTCGGCGGTGACAGCGGGACCGCGAAGACTCTGGCTGTCGGAGCAAACACCATAACCATCACGGTGACCGCGGAGGACGGAACAACAAAAGACTACACGGTGACGGTAACACGCTCGGGCCAGCGGGGCCTTGGTATAACCTTTACCGGAAACGCGGCCGAAAGCATAAATCTCACGGGCGAACCGGCCTCCGCCATATCAAGGACTGCTGCGGACGCGGCCGACCGGGAAATAAAACTGACGGTCACGGGCAGCTACAGCGGGTACCGGTGGTTTGCGGACGGAACAGAGTTAACCGGCGAGACGGGAGCGGGCCTTACTCTTGACGCGGCCGACCTGAGCGCGGGAGTTCACCGGATACTGGTGATAGTGCGGACAGAGGGCGGCGCGGTGTATTCAAAAGAAGCCGTCTTTACGGTGAGTGAATAAGGGGACAAAAATGAAACGGAAGAATAACGGATTGATATATACCTTGCTGGCAGCGGTAACGCTGACGGCTCTTGTGAGCCTTGGCTGCTCGAACAGCTTTACCGAACGGCAGAGCGCGGCAAACCCAGCGGCGGGAAATGGCCGGGTGACCGTACTGATAAACGGCGGAGACGCGGAAGCGAGAACGCTGTTGCCGCACGGGAACTCCTTTACGCGGTACGGCCTCGTGTTTACGGCTGAAGGAAAGACGCCGGTAGAGACCGGCAGTACGGGCGCGAGTAAGACGGTCGATCTTGAAGTGGGAGAATGGACGCTGACGGTGACGGGCTATGTTGAGATAGCCGGGACTGAATACGAAGCGGCGACGGGAAGCGCGGGCTTTGAGGTGACGGCGGAAAGCCGGACCGCTGTGAACGTGAGCATCAGCTCCCGGATCTCTGACGCGGCGCCGGGCTATTTCACCTATGAGGTCGCTATTCCAACGGGACAGAACTTTTCTGCGGCCGCGCTCAGTCTCATTTCTCTTGCAGACGGGAGTGTGCTGTATGACATTGACCTGTTGGACGGGGACACGGAAAACCCGGGAACGGTGGAACTGGACGCGGGTTATTACCTGATGAAACTTTCCCTCACGAACGAGTATGAGAGCGCGGTGACCATGGAGGCGGTGCATATCCACTCGTATATGGAGACAAAGGCGGTGTACGGCGAAACCTACGACTGGCAATTTGAGAGCTTTGTGCCCGTGGGCGGCACGCTCACGGTGAACACCATAGCTGGCCATAGCATCACCGGAGCGGACATCAAGTTGTACAGCGACTCGAACCGCCTCGATCTGATAAAAACAATGCCTGCTGACCTGACGGAAACCGGGAATCCGTGGATCACATACATATCGGCGAGGTACACTGAAGTGTATATCGGGATAGAAATGGAAGACGGCGGTTCGCGCACATTCACGCGTATGGTGGGCCCCTTCGACGTGACGGACGGCGGGGATGAGGCGGTAGCGCTTGCCGTGACCCTGGGCGGGAGCATTACCGTAAGCCTTGACAGTCCCGCGAACGGGAGCATGAGTGTAACGGTAAACGGTGAAGCCGCCGCGGCCGCGGTCGAGGGCGACACGGTGGTGCTGACAGGAACCCTTGACACCGGGTATGTCCTGAAGACTGGCAGCCCGAAAGTTACATACGCAGGCGGAACAGATATTTACCCTGACTGGAATGACGGCTTTTATACTTTTATAATGGCGGGGGCGGATGTAACGGTACATGCCGTCTTTGAAGCATTCCCGTTTGATGCAAGCCGTGATATGAAAACAGCCGGAAATGTGTATTGGATTGCAGACAGCGAAGTGACTTGGGAACTATGGAATACAGTACACACCTGGGCGACAGATGAAGCGCGGGGCGAAAAAAGATATACGTTGAGTGCGGGACAGGCGGGGAGTAATTCCTCGGGCGGAAATATTCATGAACCGGTAACTATGGTGAACTGGTATGATTGCGTGGCATGGTGCAACGCGCTGACCGAATGGTACAATGTACATAAAATATCAAACCTGGCAATGGTGTATACCTACGGAGGAGAACCGGTACGGGATTCCGTCGGGGCAGCAGTCCTGGGGCCTTGGTCTATCGGACAAAATGGGAACGCGAAAGGTTTCCGGCTCCCCAGCGATACTGAGTGGCTTTCTGCCGCATTGTGGCAGGGTGGCGGGTACACCTATGCCAGCGGCGCGACGGCGCCTTATACGGATGCGGCCGCTACCGACGCCGTCGCCTGGTACTATGATTCTGATTACAACGCTTATAACGGTGACGGGACCAGGAAGACGCAGATAGTAAAGAAAAAAAATCCGAATGTCTTGGGTCTTTATGATATGAGCGGGAATGTGTGGGAGTGGAGTTTTCACTTATTTCACTCTTACGGTGGACGTGTTCACGGAGGGTCTTACCTCCATGCGGCGTTTTATCTTGCAAATGAAGGTGTTATGACTGAAGGCCCATCCGAAACCGAAATTTGGACTAGTATCGACGGCTACTCTTATACTGCCCAGTCAAGCGCTATGAATTATATAGGTTTCCGTTTAGCACGGAGTGATTAGGCCATAGACGGTGACGACAGGAGCGGGTAATAAAGAAACAGGTTTAGACGGACGGAACCCGCAAGCACTTCTACTGGTAGCAAGGACACCTGGGGCCGGAATGTCCCAGTGTGCAACCCGTCATTCTTGGTCCCCGCCTTCGCGGGGATGACCCGGGGATCTACACGGTGCGTCGGGTTTCAGCAGGCCGGTTACTGCGCTTTCCTACAGTTCCGCAATCTGTTCAGCAGAAAGACCGGTAAAGGTTATGATATCGTCAACGGAAATTTCCGCGGCTTTCATTTTCCGGGCGGTTTCAAGAGCCTTTCCCTTTGCCCCTTCTTCCAGGCCCATTGCACGGCCTTTTTCAAAGCCTGCCGCCTCACCGTCGGCACGGGATTGGTTATAACCCAGGACCCATTTCATGTGGGCTTCATAGGCGTCCCTGAGTTCCGCCGTCTTGCTGAACTTTTCGTATTCTTCTTTGGCCTCATGGATGGTCTTGTTGTCTATGGCGTATTTCATCAACACATCTCCATATACTCCTATAACCTTGTTACTGATACAAAGAATTTTCTAATTCTTTGTATCAGTAACATGTACAATCGGAAATAGTCAAATTATTTGACTATAATTTCCTTCCCGGAAAAACACCAGCCACTCATACAGTCCCCTGGTCATGGTATTTTCGCATTGCTCCGTCAGAAGGGGCATCTGCAGAAAGTGTATCTGAAAATGGTCGTTCATGAATAGTACCTGGTCATCTTTCTCTCTTGCCATAAAACAGGTGTGAATCCGGTACGTCCCCTTAAGCAGGGAAAAATTGAGTATGTTGATGCAGATGACGGGCTGCAGGCTGTTATAGTTTTCTCCGCTTTTCAACTGGGCGGCGTAGTTCTTAGCCCAGTAGTATAGTGTCCGGTTAGAAAAAGAAGATTCAGAGCCAACCTGCACTTCAATATCATAGACGCGGCCATTTTCGTCTTCAGCCTTTACGTCAAGGATGCTTTCCTTTAACGAGGCCAGGTTTGCCAGGTTAAAGGGGTTTTCTACGGTGACCTTTGCGACGCGGGCAAAGCCTGAGTCGGTGAGTACGGCATTGATAAAGTCCAGGAGAATCCCTGAATTGTCCTGTTTTCCGAACAGATAGCGGAAAAAGATATCGGTAGTAATTAAAACCTCTGACAAGCTTTCCTTCTTTTACGTGAAGCCGGATAGAAGTCCGGGTATACCTGTTTTATAGGAAGAAACCCTATGTTTTGCCAAAGATCAGGATAAGAAAGCAGTGAAAAGGTATTGGCGGCTGGGGCAGGGTTTACACATGGTGTTGTGTATGATTTAATGTGTGTGCAGGGGTGGCTTTACACAGTAATGTGTAAGGCCGTTGTTTTTCGCTGAGTGCCAACGGCCGACAAGCGCCAGCGATTGAAGCGGAAAGCCCTGCTTGGAGCGGAACTCACGGCAGGCGCCCAAATGTTACACATACTATTGTGTAAACGTTATGTTTTCTTACACATCGTCATGTGTATAATTTTCAAGCGGCGCTGAAGTGGATTCCCGCCTGTGCGGGAATGACGGGGCGCGGTGGACGGGAATGATGGAGCCGCGTGCAAGCGTCATCCGTGGTTCCCGCCAGGCAGGAACGGCCTGAGTCTGATATATTGGCATCCGGAATACACCTCTTTATATCAGAAACACGTATAATCGGAAATAGTCAAATAATGCGTAAAATGGGCTAAAAGATATCTTTGTACGGTTTTCAAAATCTTACACATAGCTATGTGTAAGATATCATGACTTTACACATTACCTTGTGTAAACTTTATGCTTTTTACACATCCTCATGTGTAAGATTTGCTGCTGTTCACTGCTCACCGGAAAAGGGATTTCCAGGAATAACCTCCGGGAAAACGCAAAATTTTGCCTATTCCCGTTTCTCAAACTTGCTGATACTATACCTGTATGGATACATATACGCTTGTGCGGACAGCGCACCTGAATCATAATGGTAAACTGTTCGGGGGGCAATTACTGCAGTGGGTCGATGAATTTGCCTGGCTTGCGGCCGCCCGGGATTTTCCCGACGTAATTCTGGTAACAAGGGCCATGGATAACAGCGAATTCCGCCATTCAGTAGCAAACGGATCAATTCTGCGCTTCCATATCGGTCTTCAGCACACGGGAACAACATCGGCTACCTATCAGGTCGATGTATATGCGGCGATGCCGGCATGTCAGGAAGAAAAACTGGTTTTTTCAAACCGGGTTGTTTTTGTGGCAATAGATGAAAAAGGAAATAAGACAAAGCTGTTCCCTGCCCATTGACCGGCAGGACCATATATTAAGGTTTATTATAGAAGATGAATATCCTGAGTAAAAAAAGCAGTCTGTCCGGAACCGTAACCGTCCCCGGATCAAAAAGCCATACCATCCGCGCCTGTATTATGGCCGCCCTCGCGTCCGGAACTTCTGAAATCCTGAATCCGCTGACCGGTGCCGACTGTCTTTCCTGCGCGGAAGTAATACAGGCCTTCGGCGCCCTTGTGGAAATGGATGGCAATATCTGGCGGATTACAGCCCCCGAAAAAGGGCTCCGTCTTCCATCCTCTCCGGTCGATGTGGGAAATTCCGGTTCAGTGCTTTATTTTATGGCTCCGATAGCCGCGACCCTGCCGGGATGGACGGAATTCACCGGAGACGCATCAATATGTACCCGTCCGGTGGGACAGATTATACAGGCAATAAAGGATCTGGGCGGCGACGGATTTACCGCCAGGAAAGATATCGACGCCCCTCCTTTTTCAGTCAGAGGTCCCATCCATGCCGGCAGGGTCGAACACGAAGGCGCCTTCTCGCAGCAGATCAGCGGACTTATGATGGCCGCGCCCCTGCTTCACGGACAAACGGAAATTATTCTCCGGAACCCGAAAGAAATGCCTTTTCTGCAAATGACCTGTGACTGGCTGGATTTTACAGGGATACATGTCCGGTATGACCGCGAAAAACTTAACCGCTTTGAAATAGAAGGCCCGCAGAAATACCGGTCATTCCGCCGCGAAATTCCATCTGACTGGGGGAGTACCGCCTTTCCTCTGGTCGCCGCCGTTATAACCGGTTCAAAACTGGAAATAGCCAATATTGATACTTCCGGAAGTCAGGGTGACTCGGCGATTGCCGGTGTCCTGTCCGCAATGGGCGCTGATATCGTTATGGATTCTGAAAAGAAAAGTCTTTTGGTCAATCATTCCGGAAAGGGCCGGTTATCGTGCCTCCGGGGCGGAACCTTTAACTGCTCCGGGTTTCCCGATGCTGTTCCTGCCCTGTCTGTCGCAGCCTGTTTTGCCGAAGGAGATACCCATCTAACCGATATCGGGATAGTCCGCCATAAGGAGACGGACAGAATTGCCCTGATGCGGACAGAATTGGCAAAACTCGGCGCCGGTCTCGAAGAAGGAAGTGATTATCTCCTCATCCATGGCACAGGCGGCAAAGGTCTTCATGATGCGGCGGTAAACAGTTATGATGATCACAGAATAGCCATGTCCCTCGCTGTTGCCGGACTGGGTATTGAAGGAAACGGAGTCCTCATCGAGAACGCCGAATGCTGTACGGTCTCCTTTCCCGGATTTTACCGGATTATGGGCGAGATTGGTGCCGGTTTTGTTTGCATGGACTGAAATCATATAGTATTATGTAAGTAAGAAGGGAATCTTTAAAATGATATTTTGAAGATTCCCTGTTTTTATAAATCAGCACGATCAAGGAGCGACTACCGTGAAAATGAAAAGTGTTGTTATCAGGACTTCCGACATTCAGAAGTCGATAGCATTTTATGAAAAAATACTGGGATTTACCTTTGATTCAATGATATCTCCCTCTCCGGGCAAACAGATTGCATTTCTGAGCGAACCGGACACAAACTGTACCATTGAATTACTGCACAACGATAACGCAAATCCGGTTCCCGGAAACAGCGTGTCCCTGACCTTTGTGGTTGAACAGATAGGCGAAGCCGAAAAATTCCTGACAGCAAACAAGGTTCATATTATTTCAGCTCCGAAAACCATTAAGGACGGAAAAAAGATAATGACTGCTGTTGATCCGAACGGAATTGAACTTGATTTTATAGAAGAATAATAGCTCTTTTAGCTGTTTTTACTGAAAAAGGCGGGCTTATTGTCCGCCTTCTTTTTTAAATAACCATGTGAAAAAGGCAAAATTATTGTGTTTTCATACAAAGTGTGATAAACTGAATCTTGAATATATTTTCGGATATTGATTTAGGAGGATAAAATGAAAATTCACCATCCGCTGATACTTGTATTAACCGCGATCTTTCTCGTTTCCTGTTCATCATCACCAAAGGTGACCCGTGTGGATTCCGAAACCCAGACAGATCTGAGCGGATACTGGAATGACAGCGATTTGCGCATTGTATGTACCACTCTGATAAATGACTGTCTTGACGCTCCAAGGGTAGCGAGCTTTGAAAGGCAGAATAACAGACTTCCCGTTATTATTGTCGGCGCATTCAGAAATGACAGTGATGAGCATATAGATACTTCACTGATCACAAGAAGAATGGAAACGGCTATTCTGAACAGCGGGCGGGCGGAATTTGTCGCCAGCAGCGATGAACGGTCCGGCATCCGTGACGAACGCCAGCAGCAGCAGGTATGGGCTGATGAGGAATCCGCGAAAGCCCTTGCGAATGAAACGGGCGCGGATTTTATGCTCATGGGATCGGTAAAAACAATTGTGGACCGCGCCGGCAATACGGCGACCCGCACATACTATGTATATGCCGATCTGATTGATATTGAGACAAACAGAAAAATCTGGGTAGGTGAAAACAACGAAATAAAGAAGATTATTAAAACACCTTCAGTCAAATTCTAAACAGCACCGATTTTTTCCGGTTTGGGGCGGATAGTTCTTCAAACCGGAAGAAAGAGGGCCGCGGGCTGAAAAAAGTGAAACGGAGTTTTTTCCCGAAACCCTGTTCCGTTTTCCCGGATGCTAATAAGCCTGGAGATTAATTCCATGAAAATCAAAAAGAGTATTTTTTTTGCAGGATTCATCCTCATATTCTTTATTTCCTGTTCTTCTATGGCCCATTATGAAGAAATAGACTCCGCTGTTTTTACCGGAGATTATCACGGCGGCCTTGAGATGATCAAAAAAGCCAAGGAAGGCGGCGCCTATGCGGACACGGACGCAATACTGTTTTATCTTGACGCGGGAATGCTTTCCCATTATGCGGGAGAATATAAAGAGTCAATTGACTACCTGTCGACAGCCGAGCGGAGCATAGAGGCCGCTTTTACAAAAAGCGTGTCTCTTGAAATTACTTCATATGTGCTTAATGATAATATAAAAGAATACGCCGGCGAGGATTACGAAGATATTTATCTGAATGTTTTTAATGCGCTTAATTATTACTATAATGGAGCGCTTGAGAGTTCCCTTGTGGAAATCAGGCGCAGTGACAATAAACTTAAACATCTGGCGACAAAATACGGGGCGGTAACAACCAACGCCCAGCAGGCTGTCCTCGCAAAATCGTCTGATGTTCCCTATGATCCTGAGGCGGTTCAGACAAATTTTTCCAATTCCGCGCTGGCCCGCTATCTTGGAATGCTGTTTTACCGAGGCGAGGGTAAACGGGATGACGCCCGGATTGACCGGGACCAGGTAAAGCTCGCCTTTGCGAACCAGCCCACGGTATACAACTTTCCGCTCCCGTCCACACTTGACGATGAACTGAATGTTCCGGCGGGCATGGCTCGACTTAACGTAATCAGTTTTAACGGATTTTCTCCGGTTAAACAGGATGAAACCATACGTATACCCTGGGCGGTACGGATTATCTGAAAATAACAATGCCAATTCTTGTAATGCGCCCTTCAAGTATTGCCAGGACGCAGGTTGTGCTGGATACGGGCGAGTCGTTTAATCTGGAACTGATTGAAGATATGGGCGCTGTTTCGGCGGAAACCTTTAAACTCAACGCGGGATTTATTTATCTCAAAACCGTACTCAGGTCCCTGACAAAGACAGGTGTTTCCATGGCTTTCAAGCAGACAGCAAATGAGGCCGAGTCTTCCGAACAGATGCTCATTCTCGGGCTGATCGGTTTCGGCGCTCAGATTTTCGCGGAAACAAGTGAACAGGCCGATTTGCGCATGTCCAGATATTTTCCTTCAAAAGCCCTCGTAGGGGGGATAAATCTTGAACCCGGGACATATTCCTTTACGGTTAATTATTACGATAAAGCCGGACGGCTGCTTCATCATCTCAGATATGAAAATGTGCCGGTCCAGGCAAACAGGCTAAATCTTTCGGAGGCAGTATGTATAAAATAATTCGGAACAGTATTCTGGCGGTATTCTTTTGTGTCATTCTGATGCCTGTTTTTGGCGGAGGATCTTCCGATAAAAAAACGAAAAATTCACAGCCCGAATGGGTTATGAACCCGAAAACGGTCTATCCGGATGCGCAGTATGTTTCAGCTGTCGGATCGGGACGAAACCGCGAAGCCGCTGAAAAAAGCGCGTTCGCCGCTCTGGTGGGTGTTTTCGGCCAGAATGTAAAGGGTGAAATAACCGTTTCTGCGCGTTACAGCGAAGCTGTAGCGGAAGGCAGAGTCCAGTCTTCAACGGAAAGCGCGACAATTGACGAAGCCATTAAAACTTCTGTGGACATGGATACGCTTGTAGGCGCTGAAATAAAAAGCACCTGGTCAGACGGGGATAAAACAACCTATGCCGTTGCCGTTATGGAAAAAGCGAAGGCCACTCTTCTTTATTCGGACCTTCTTAAAACCAATGAAGCGACAATCACGAAACTTGTTGATATTCCCGCTGGTGAAAAGGAAACCCTTGACGCCTATGCCCGCTTTAATCTTGCGGCTGAAATAGGCGACGCGAACACTACCTTCCTCAATGTGCTTTCCGTCATCAGTCCTGCGACGGCGGCGGCCAGCCGGGGCAGCGTCAGAACCGGTGATGAATTCCGTCTGGAATGCGTTAAAATAGCCCAGGCAATACCCATTTCCGTTACGGTTCAAAATGATGTAGACGGCCGGATCAAAGCCGCGTTTACCCAGGTTTTTTCCGCCGCCGGTTTCAAGAGCGGCGGCGCCGGTTCCCGGTATGCGCTGAATGCGGTGCTTTCATTTTCGCCTGTTGATATGGGGCAGGGCGGGGCCGATAATAAGTTTGTGCGCTACACAATTGACGCGCGCCTGACCGATACGCAGACAGGTCTGGTCCTGATCCCCTATAGCGCCAACGGAAGGGAAGGTCATCTGACTGTTTCCGAGGCGGAAAACCGCGCGCTGCGTACTGCGGAAAAGAAAGTAAATACGGATTTCAGCGATAAATTTGCACAGTATTTGTCACATCTTTCGACAAAGTAAAATATCAAACCGGAAGAAAAAACCCGCGGAATTCCGCAGGTTTTTTTATGGTGACGTTTGTGTGATAGAATTCAGCGGACTTTAAAGAATATTCCGACAACGGCAAGCGTAATAAGCACCTGCATAATCATGAATTTCAGAAGAATCTGGGTCGGAGACCATTGCAGGTTCTTTCTCATGTGGTCATGCAGAGGGAATCGTATTGAATGCAGTATTTTTATATTGAAAAACCGCAGGAGGGCAACTTTCAGGAGGCCTGTTCCTCCGTTAATAAGCATTACGCTGCTGGTCATCAGAATCAGGAAGGGGTTGCCTGAAATCATGACCCCTACTCCGATAAAGAACCCGAGCGCCCGGGACCCCGCGTCGCCCATTAAAACCTTGCTGGGAAACGCGTTGTGCCACAAATATCCCATCAGAACACCCGACAGGGCAAACACTATAACCGCCCATGTTGCCCCGTCCGCAAGATGGGGAACCAGAAGGTAGGCGGCGATATCGGTGTGTCCGAGAACAAAATAAAAAATGATTCCAAGTGAAAGAAGGGCAATCAGAACAAGCGTTCCGGAAAGACCGTCAACTCCGTCAGTACAATTCGTAGTATTTATTGAAATCCATATGATAACTGTGGAAACAATAACAAAAACGACAGGATGTACGGCAACTGCGTTTGTTATAAAGGGAAGCCAGAAAAAAACCTTGCCGTTAAAATTAAGATAAAGGAGCGCTACCGACATTCCGACGGAAAGCAGCAGATCAAGTCCTCCTTTCAGATATTCACTCCAGGACTTGACCGAGCGGTCATCGAGGAACCCTGTCAGCATAGCCAGAAAGGTAAAAACCATTACGGCAATCTGGCTGGCGTTAAGCGGAATAAGTAGTATCGAAATAACAATAAAAAGTGATATGAATATTATCCCGGCCCCTGTCGGTTTGCCGATGGCGGCTTCCGCATTCGGAGTAAATTCTCTTCCGCGGTCTTTGGGCAGATATTTGTATGTTTTCGGCAGGAGAAAAACCGTAAGAAAAAAACCGGCGTACAGCGCAAGACTGATAAGAACGGCAAAAGACTGCAAAAGTCTGAATGGACCGAAATGTTGCTGGAGGGCGGAGGCAAGATAATATAACATTACGACAGTTTATCCCTAAATCAGCAGTTTTTCAATAGCGGTTATTTTCATATTCAGGGAAACTGTTTTTTAAGCGATTTCCGGAAATACCGGTAAAAAAACGGCGGCATGAACTGCCGCCGGAATATACACATCTATTTTACGTTTCTGATATAATGAATAGTCAAATTTTCTATATCAGAAACACTTATAATCGGAAATAGTCAAATAATTTAGATTATTTGACTATATTACAGGGAATCAGCTATTTCGTTCAGCTTATCGCGTATAAAAAGATTACCTTTTTTCTGATAAACGGTAGCTATCTCTTTAAAGAAGCTTTTCATTTTTGCGCGGGACGCAGGATTGTCCAGATTTTTCTGCAGGTCAGGAACAGTCAGTTTCATGCCGGGTTTGATCAGGTCGGGGTCCAGGACTACATCGCTGGAAGCCAGCATAATAACCGGAAAATAGTACCCCTTGTCGGAACCGTAATACTTCACTGTGATAGCGGAAAGCGTGTCTTTTTCCACAACCTGGTACGTTTTTGCGCCGTCGAGAATCAGACTTGATACATATTTGTCATATACTTTCTCGAATGCCGTGTTCACCTCATCCTGCGTATATTCTTTATTTGTTGCGCAGGAAAGGGTGACGAATGACAGCGCAATAGCCGCTGCCATAAAAACTATTTTTTTCATAGTTAACCTCCGAATACAGAGTATACACCTTTAATTGGGTTTCTGGTATAAAGAATTGGCTGATTTTTTATATCAGAAACACTTATGATCGGAAATAGTCAAATAATATAAATTATTTGACTATATAACACAGGTTTAATACACACGGAACCCGTTTTTCCGGGAATTTGCCTGTAAAAAACGGGTTCGGATTGTATGGAATTCGGTCCGGTAAACGGAGCCGTCTGTTTTCGGCTGCGGATTAGCTCCGGTATCGCTGTTTTCAGTGCTTGAAATGGCGCGTCCCGGAAAAAATCATGGCAATCCCAAGGCGGTTTGCAGCATCTATCGATTCCTGGTCCCTCATGGACCCTCCCGGCTGGATAATAGCTGTAATTCCGTATTTTGCTGCCATTTCCACACAGTCCGCAAAGGGGAAAAAGGCGTCGGAAATCATAACCCGGGCCGGTTCTTTCGAAATGGCATTGTTTTCATCAGGAAATCCGGCATCAGTTAGCACTTTTGCCCTTGAAAGGGCCTGCTCCGTAGGCCATACGCGGTTTACCTGTCCTCCCGCGATTCCGACCGCGACATTGTCCCTTACAGTCACAATTGCGTTTGATTTGACAAAAAGGGCTATGGTCATTCCGAAGACCATTTCGGAAATTTCTTTTTCGGTCGGCTGTTTTTCCGTAACAACCTTCCATTCGCTGAACAGCCGGTTATCCCTGTCCTGTATCAGAACTCCGCCGTCCACGCTCACCATTTCCGTCAGATTGTCCGGCTCAATTTCAGCCCTGATAACGCGCAGGTTCTTTTTTGCGGAAAAAACAGCAAGGGCGTCATCGTCGTAATCCGGGGCCACAATTACCTCAAGAAAAATTTTGGTCATTTCCTCCGCGGCCGCTTTATCTATTTTTTGTTGCAGCCTATGATCCCTCCGTAAATCGAAACGGGATCACAGAGATAGGTTTTCTGATACGCCTCGAGGACAGTCCCTCCGAGGGCCGCCCCGCAGGGGGAATTGTGTTTGAGCGCAACGCACATAACCGTTTTTTCCGATATGGTTTTTCCTCCCGGAAAGTCTGATGGGAGATTTTTCCGGAAAACATCATAGGCACAGGCCGCCTTCCATGCTATATCAAGGTCCCTGATATTATTATAGGACAATTCCTTTCCCTGGAGCTGCTTCATTCCGGCCATTGCGCCTTTTGTATCAGCCGTTACATACAGGGCTGCCTGCTGGTGTCCGTTTTCTCCATACCGGAGGCTCTGGCTTATTTTCAGGGGAACTGTCAGATATTCGGGCCACAGGGGAGAATTTCCGGAAACGGGCTTGCCCGCTTCCCCGAGCATAAACCGTGAAATGGCCGCGTCATAGGCGCTGGTTACATTGAAGACCTTTCCCGCCAGCCGCCGCTTTAAATCCTGCGGAATCAGGGAAATATCCTGTTTCGCGGTTTCCAGGGAAGAAATCACTTCCTGATAATCCGAAGGGTCCGCTAGAACAAGCACATCCTGATGGTTTTTTGCCGCGGAACGGAGCATTGTCGGCCCCCCTATATCGATAAATTCCACGGTTTCCTTAAATGAAAGATAGTCCTGAACCTTTTCAAAGAACGGATACAGATTCACGCATACGAGATCAATATATTCTATATCCAGATCATTCATGGTTTTCACATGTTCCGGATTGCCGCGGATGGCAAGAAGCCCCGCATGTATTTTCGGGTGAAGGGTTTTGACTCTGCCGTCAAGGCATTCGGGAAATCCGGTGACTGAACTCACATCGGTAACGGCAAGCCCGGCGTCACTTAAGTATTTTTTTGTGCCTCCGGTTGAAAGAATTTCCCATCCGTTATCCGCAAGATATTTCGCGAGATCCAGAATACCGTCTTTATAGAAAACACTGATTAAGGCACGTTTTTTCATTATGCTCCCCTATGGCCTGGTGTCGTAAAAACAGCAATCAGCTGTCTATTACCGGATAAAGCCTAACAAAAATTGCGGATCTCTGCAATTGGAACGGGAGCATAATGACTGGTTACTGGGCCGCCCGGTTTTTGATCCGCCGCCTTTTGCGTTCTGTTTCGGTAATTTTCGGCTTCTTTATTTTTTTGTCGCGCAGCAGAAACATGGCTAAAATTGAAGACAGAAAGCAGAGGAAAAGAATCACCGCCAGGGCCCCGTAGCCAAGCCAGTTTCCCATCGGAAGATTGATATTCATGCCGAAAAAGCTTGTTATCATGGTCGGAATCATCAGGACCAGTGATATTACGGTAAGGCGTTTCATGACAATACTGAGATTGTTTGAGATTACCGAGGCAAAGGCATCCATCATTCCCGAAAGGATGTTGCTGTAAATATCGGCCATTTCAATGGCCTGCCGGTTGTCGGTCGCAACATCTTCCATCCATTCCCTGTCCTCTTCATCAAGAAGAATCAGCTTGGTTTTCATAAGCTTTTCAAAAAGAAGCTGGTTGCTTTTGAGGGATGTCGTAAAATATACCAGGGATTTTTCAAGATTCAGGAGCTGGATCAATTCGAGGTTTCTCACCGATTTTTGCAGTTCTAGCTCGATACTGTTTGATCTCCGGTTAATTTCCTTCAGATAACGGAGGAAGATTAAATCGGCCCGGGCAAGAACCCGTACCACAAACGCGGGAAGGTCATTAAGTGACAGGCCCCGCACGCGGTTATTTGATAAGTCGGACAAAACCGTACAGTCCGCCCAGCAGATTGTCAGTACCATATTGGGAAACAGAATAATACCAAGCGGAAGGGTAAAATAGCTGACTTCATTTGTGGCTATGAATATCGGCAGTCTGACGATAATCAGCGTATAATTGTCTTCCTTTTCAATCCGGGACAGCTCGTCCTGGTCAAGGATATCCATGATTATCTCAGTATCAACACCGTATTCGGTTTCAATGGTGCGGATATCTTCGCGGGTAACATTCCGCGCGTCTACCCAGATCGGGCTGTCGGAACTGGTTCCTTCTACAAGTTTTTGGTTTTCCTGCTTCCAGATTGTTATCATATTGTTGGTCCTCTCATATTTACGGAATTGAGATTCCCCCGCAGGAAAAGCCGCTTTGAAAAATCAGATTTGGTGGTTTGTCCGGGGAGGAAAGGCTGGTTCAGATACAAATTCGTAACTACTACTGCCAGGGTCTGTATCCATACTGATACTCCTCCTCGATAATTGGGATGTTTTTCAAAGTATATCAGGCGGAAAATAAAATGGCAAGCTGTCCGCAATATGAACATTTCTATAAACGAATGAAATATTTAAAATCTTTTTACAATGCTAAAAATTCTGTTGACAAATCGGTAAACCGGTTTAATAATTGAATTCATACAGGGATAACCCTGTGCAATTTTATTTTTGTCTTAAAAGAAAATGGAGGAGACACATGAAGAAGGTTCTTTTTGCCTTAATCAGCATTGTCCTGATCGCAGGTATCGGATTTGTCGGCTGTCAGAAAGCCGAAAGTCTGGAACTGTATTATTACAAGCAGGAAAATCAGGAGGGCCTTAAAAAGCTTGTTGACACATACACCGAGAAAACAGGTGTTCAGATTTCTCTGCTCATTGTTCCCAATGACGCTGACGCGACCCTTATAGCCCGCGCCGCACAGGGAAAACTTCCCGATATTATCCAGATGCAGACCTATGCCCGCGTATGGGAATATGCGGCAAACGGTTATATCGTTGATATTACGGACCAGCCTGTCATGTCAAAGGTTGTGGAAAATTCAAAGCCTTCCGTAACATATAATGGCAGACAGTACGCTCTTCCCATGGATTATGCCGGTATTGGAATTATCTATAATAAGGACATTTTTGCCCAGTATGACATTGCGCCGCCCACCACACTCCGTGATCTGGAACGCGCCTGCTCGACCTTGAAACGGCATAATATTCTTCCGTTTGCCGGTCTTCTCGCGGAAAACTGGTCGGTCGGTCATTTCATTACACTTGTTCACACCTCACTTCTTGTAGGAGAAAACAAGACTTCCGTTCCTGATTTTGTCGCCGCTATGGACGCGGGCGAAACTTCCTATGGCGTTGTAGATACAACCAAACTGTTTGGCGCTCTTGATTTCTACAATGACAACATGGACCCCAAGTCTTCAGAATGGGCATGGAACGAGCAGGTTGCGGCATTCAGTGAGGGAAAGGCCGCCATGATGGTTCAGGGGCTCTGGTCCTACGGCGCGGCAATCAGCGCAAATCCCGATCTTAACTGCGGATTTATTCCCTATCCTGTTTTCAATGACGCCTCTCTTAACAAGATTTATGCGGATATTGACTCCTGCTTCGGTGTTTCGGCACAGTCACCAAAGGCAAAACAGGAAGCGGCCATTGCTTTCCTGAACTGGCTTTCAACTCCCGAAGCCCAGAAGATATGGATTGAAGATTACAAACTGGTTCCCGCATTTGCGGACGCGGACCTGAGCAGCATGCAGCAGCCCTTCCAGGACCTGCTGGCCATGGTCGCCCTGAAAGGTTCCTATCCCTGGGCTTTCTCTTCATATCCGACAGTAGTCTTTGAAGACGCCTGCAAAAACGGCGCCCAGCAGTATATGTTCAAGAGAATGTCCGCACAAGATGTTATTAAAAATATTGATGCGACATGGGCTTCAGCCGTAAAATAATATCAGCTGAGGCGATTTCACAAAATGTCAGATTTTGAAATCGCTGCCCTATATGTAGTCCGGAAAGCGTGTTTAACACGTTTTCCGGAGAACCAGTTTCAAAACCAACCAGGTTTTGGAACTGGTTCAGCTTACTGATATTTTGAAATACGTGCGGGAAACATTTTCCGTGCGCATAACTTCAAATAATTATTCTGCATCAATAAACGGGCCGTGATATTCTTCGGATATCACGGTTTTTTTGAGGAGTCCCGGACTATGGTAGAATCCAGATCACGGAAAGCTTTCTATTTTATAATTTTTCTTTTACCCTGTTTGGTTTTATACACACTCTTTTTTATTTATCCGTTTATTAACGGATTCTACATATCGATGACAAACTGGGACGGTCTTACTCCGAAATCTCCCATTTCAATGAAGGCCGATGAATTTGAAAACCGCATTCTCAATAACGTCGAAAAGGAATCCGACAGGAAGTTTCTCCTTTCAGTGTACGAGAAAAATGAGAATACCAATACGTGGAGCCGTCTTTCGATAGGCGGATTAAAGCGTTACCGTGTGGAACGGATTATGCGTAAGGCAGGTTATGAACCGGAATCCAACAGATTTGTCGGGTTCGATAATTATAAACGGATTCTGTCCGGCAAAATTGAAAGCTCCTTTTATCCCCGTTCGTTTGAGCGAACCCATTACAATAAAACATCCGGGCTTCCGGTCCGGATAGAGAAAAAGGGGTTCCAGCGTAATTTTCTTTCAAAACTTACACCGCAGGAAAAAACGGTTTTTGATATGTATTACATGGAAGAAGACAAATTCTATACGCTTGACCCTGCCTACAGTGAATTTGAATTTGAAGAGATGATATGGCTTATTCCCGAGGTTGAAACAGAAAACCGCATTTCAACCGCTGCCGTTTCCGGATTTATTTCCGAACTGAAAACACTGTCTCTCGCACAGAATGAAGAGACCTTTGACGCCGTTGTTTCCTCGTTTATTACGGAAAACCCGCTTTCTTCCGAAAGCCTTTATGCCGTAAAAGCCGGCTCCGACGGTCTGTTCAATCTGGGTGAGGTAAAAAACCTGCTGTCGGATAAATGGCGGTCAAAAGGCTTTGATATGGGCGTTATCGGCTTTACCCTGTTTTTTGCCTTTTTCTCCGTAATAGGTATTAATGTTCTGGCCTTTGCGCTCGCGCTGGCGCTTGATTCCGGTATTAAGGGCCAGAAAATTCTGCGTTCGGTTTTCTTTTTGCCGAATGTACTTTCCATGATTATTGTAGCGCTTATCTGGAAAATGCTTTTTTTCCAGCTTTTTCCCAAGCTCACCGGGATAGACCAGTGGCTCAGCGACGCCGCAAAAACTCCCTGGCTCCTTGTGATGGTCGCGGTCTGGCAGGGGGCCGGATATTATATGATCGTATACCTTGCCGGTTTGCAGAATATTCCGACAGATGTAATAGAAGCAACCAAAATTGACGGGGCCAAGTCCTGGCAGCGTTTTTTCAATATAACCCTGCCTCTTCTTGTTCCCGCAATAACAATATCTCTGTTCCTTTCAATCGCAAATGCGCTCAAGAGTTTTGATTTAATATACGCAATGACCAGCGGATCAGCCTATACCTATGGCACGGTCCCTGTTGTTCTTGATATATACTTTGACGCCTTTGCCAGAAAACAGGCAGGACTGGCAACAGCTAAAGCAATGCTTCTGTTCATAATTATTTTTGCGGTCACAGGTCTCCAGCTTTATGTTATGAAGAGAAAGGAGGTCGAACAATAATGGCTGAACAACGGCAAACCCTTAACAAAACGATATTAAATGTTTTCATGATACTGTTCGCGCTCGTGTTTTTTACCCGATTCTGTATGTCCTGATTAATGCGTTCAAGCCGGACTCCCTGATAGTGCTTGAACCCATGGCTCTTCCCAAGTCTTTTTATCCCGATAACTTTATAAAGGCTTGGACACAGATGAACTTTCCGCGTGTTTTCATGAACACGCTGTTTATTACTGTTTTCGGTCTGGTCGGGATTATTTTAAGCAGCGCCATGGCCGCCTACATTCTGGCCCGGACAAAGACCAGACTTTCATGGGTCATATATGCTTATTTTGTGTTCGCGCTTGTTATTCCCTTCCAGATTATTATGGTCCCGATTGCGGTCCTTGCTTCGGACCTTCACCTGATGAGCATTCCCGGGATTATTCCCATGTACTGGGGACTGGGCTGTCCGACCGCTATCTTTATGTTCCACGGATTTGTAAAGAGCGTCCCGCAGGAGCTGGAGGAATCCGCCGCGATAGACGGCGCGGGAAGGTTTTATATCTTTTTACCATAGTTTTTCCGCTCCTTAAAACCATTATTGCAACAATAGCCGTAATTGATGCGCTCTGGCTCTGGAACGACTTTCTTCTGCCCCTGATTGTAGTAAAGCAGGGGACAATTCAGCTTGCCCAGATGATCTTTAATGGCCAGTTCCTTAAGGAATACGGGGCGATGTGTGCGTCTCTCACGCTTTCCGCGCTGCCCATTGTTATATTTTACCTGTTTTTGCAGAAATATATTATAAAGGGTATTGCCGCCGGCGCAGTAAAGGGATAGTGTCCCATGCGGTCAACTATAAATGATATTGCGCTCAGGGCCGGGGTTTCAAAGGCCACGGTTTCCTTTGCGTTTAACAATCCTTCAAAAATCTCGAAGGATACGTATACACGGATTATGGAAATTGCCGGAGAACTCGGCTACGTCCCTGATCCCGTTGCCCGGACTCTGGCAAAAAAACATACCGGTTCTATCGGGTTTCTTGTTCCCCAGGCAGTGCATGAGGTCCTGCAGAATCCCTATATTTCCGAAATAATCCGGGGCATAGGCTATGTCTGCGACAACGAGGGCCTTTCCCTCAGCATATTGTCTCCGCTGAAAGGTGTATTATCCCAAACCATACGGAACGCCGCCGTCGACGGGCTGGTAACGCTTGGTATAGGACCCGGAATGTCCATTCTCGAACTGTTTTACCAGAGAGGCCTTCCCTTTGTTACCATCGATGGAAAATCCGATAAAATGCTGGTAAATATCGGAATCGATGATTCCGCGGCTGCTGAAAACCTTATGGATACTGTTCTGGCTTACGGACACAGAAAGATCGCGATTTACGTACTCAAAGATGTTTTGCTGCCGGATGACGCCGATTTTTCCAGTATTGTAAATGAGTGCCGCCTGGAGGGTTTCCGGCGGTCCCTGGCAAAAAAGGGTATTCCTCTTGAGAAGAATTCCGATATCCAGATATTTTATACTGATTCATCTATGGAAGATGCCAGGGATATTACCCATGATTTGCTTGCGTTAAAGAATTCACCTTCGGTTATCATCTGTTTTGCGGATATTCAGACTTTTGGCGTATATGAAGAATGCAAGCGGCAGGGCTTTGTTATTCCCGATACTATTTCCGTTATCAGTTTTGATGATATTCCCTTTGCACGTTTTATGTCGCCTCCGCTGACGACGGTCAGACAGCCCGGCTTTCTCAAAGGACAGGTCGCGGCGGAAGTCCTTATGGATATGCTCGCGAAACGGACTGTTTCGTCAATTGTTATGGATACGGAACTGATTATACGTTCTTCCCTTGCTTCAGTGTAATTCTGTTACAGGGAATTGTCAGTCTGCTTCTATAATCAGTTTTTCCGGAAGCCACTTGTACAGACATTGGGCAAGTGATAATAAATCCATCGGCTTTGCGAGAAGATCATCAAAACTGTTTTCCAAAAACATTTTTTCCGCCCCGTTAATAACATTTGCCGTGAGTGCTATGATAGGAACCGTTTTGTAATAATCATTAATCGTGCGTATAAGTTTCGTCGCTTCAATTCCGTCCATTCCCGGCATCATGTGATCCATAAAAATAAGGTCATAGTTATTCTGTCCCGCAAGTTCGATGGAGTCTTTTCCGTTTTGCGCCAGATCGGGCTTGATTCCAAAGGTATTGAGCATTGCTTCGGTAACGGCGAGGTTTATTTCTATGTCATCAACAACAAGGATTTTTGCTTTGGGCGCGGTAAAGACCTTTACTGCCCGCGCGGTGTTTTTTTCAACAGCTTCTTTTGCGGAAATATAGGGTATGGAAACGGAAAATGTTGAGCCGGATCCATATTCGCTTTCAAGCCACAAATCTCCGCCCATAAGTTTGCAGAGTTTATAGCTGATGGCCAGCCCAAGTCCCGTACCCACTACATTTCTGTTTTTCCTCGTATCAAGCTGCTCAAAGGGTTTGAATAATTTCACGGTATCTTCCCTGCGTATCCCTATGCCTGTATCCTGTACGTCAAAACGGAGCATGTCCTCATCTGAAAGCCAGGCAGAAAAAACAACCTTCCCTTCATACGTATATTTTAAGGCATTGGACAGCAGATTGGTAAGAATTTGCCTGAGTCGGTTTTCATCCCCATACGCGGTTTTCGGAATACTGTCGCTGGTATTGAAAATAAGCGTCAGGCCTTTTCCCTTGAACATAATTTCAAACATTGAGTTCAGGCTTTCAAGCAGCGTGGGGAGGTCATAGTCCGAATTGATAATATCAAGTTTCCCCGCTTCTATTTTTGAAAAATCAAGAATATCATTTATTATTGTCAGCAGGGACTGGGAAGAATTCTGTATATCCGAGAGGTATTTGTGCTGGAGCGGATTCAGATCGGTTCGGCTGAGCAGTTCATTCAGTCCGAGAATCGCGTTCATCGGTGTTCTGATTTCATGGGACATAGCCGCAAGAAAGTCCGATTTTGCATTATTTGCGTCTTCCGCCCGCTGTTTTTCCCGCAGAAAATCGGTAAGATCCGAAAATACGGCAAGAACGCCGGACGTGATACCGGCGTCTCCGCCCTTTGCGCTGCCTATACTCGTCAGTTCAATGGAATAATACCGCATATCACCGGTTCCGGTAAAATCTATCCAGTTATTAATGACAGACGTTTCCTTGGCGGAAATAACCGTATTAATCGCAATCTCAAGTTCTTCTGCAACCTCCGGCTGGAGATGTTTGAACATGACTTCCTGATATGTCCGGTTTTTTATGTAGTCAAAATTATGGGTGCCGGTCAATGTCAGAAACATTTTTGTGCTGAGAACAAGGCGTCCGTCATCATCAAGAAGAAGGATAATATTGGGACAGCTTTCCAGGAGTATGTCGGTATACGCCCGCTGTTTTGCATTAGCGATGGATAATACATTGCCCAGAGTAATCTTGGATTCTACGGTTTTTGAAACCTTGTCCAGAAAACTCCTGGTTGTCCTCAGTTCGCGGGAAAGCTGTGAATTTTCATGTTTCAGCCGCTTTATTTCTTCTTCAAGGCTGCTCATATCCTGATTTACAGACACCGGAAATACCTCTCTACCGGTTCAGAAAATGCATAAAATGAAGGCGTTATTATGGAAGCGGTTAACAGCCTTTGATTCGCTTACCTGAGTTGGGCAGATTTCGCCGCCTGAATAGGCCATCATAAAGGGGACTTTTCCGCCCGATTCCCTGTTCAGCAGCTCCATTTCCGCCATCAGATCACTGCCGAGTGACATGCTGCGGGATATACAGGAATAAATAAGCATTCCTGACGCTCCGGGTGATTCGCTGAGGGCCGCGTGGATGGCGTTTCCTGTTGTAAGAAGAACATCGTCCTTGTCAAAAACACCCATATAGAGTGTTGAGCCTATCGGCATTGTTC
Organism: Brucepastera parasyntrophica; assembly: GCF_022376835.1. GTDB lineage: Bacteria > Spirochaetota > Spirochaetia > Treponematales > Treponemataceae > Brucepastera > Brucepastera parasyntrophica. Next base: position 1,273,757 of record NZ_CP084606.1, on the reverse strand, counting down.
CTGCGCATATGGCCTGCCGGTTTTCGTTTAGTCCGATAAAAACCTTTGAAACCGGCGGTGTCCCGTCGCCGTAATCAAGCATAAAGGGAAGCGAGGTCATGGCGTAACTTGTTTCGCTCGCCTTTGTCAGCCCCAGGTCCTCGAAATAATCCGCGACAGGCCTTCCGTTCACTTCTTTGAGAATATGTCCTTCGGCGGAGGTCACCAGGGCGGCCCTGTCAAGGATTTTGTTTTCCGATATTGTAGCAATATAAAATTTCGGATCAAGGTTTCCATAGACCAGTATCATTGACATCCGGTCCCGGTAATGCTCCCCGTTAAACAGCATGTAGCAGTCACGGAAATCAGCGGAATCATCAACCGAAAGAGTCCCGAAACAGGGCGCCCCACCCGAAACTTCCGTAAGCACATTGACATATTCATCTCCTGAATTTTCCACCATAAAAGGCGCGAAAGAAAAAACAAGAACGGGTTTTTCGGCGCCTGTTCCGGCGGCTTCTCTGTAACCTTCCCGGATAGCATTCGCCGGATCCGTTTTGAGCGAGGGCGTCATGACGGCCTTGAAGGATATATCATCGCTGGTAAGAACCATCAGCGTAAGGAGCAGGGTCCCGGAATGTTCATTAATAGCCTGCACGGTTGTTATGGTGCCTGCAATATCAAAGGGCAGGCTTTCACATATCGCCTTAAGTACGCCGGAAAATACAAATTCCAGGTGGCAGGTAATAATTCCGACCGTGTTTTTGAGCAGGTTTTTATCCATATCAAGCTGGGCCTGTATTTCAGCTACAGCTTCCTGCACATCGTCAATATTTTCCGTTGAAACAACAAGGGTTCTGACCATGCTTTGCTCCTTCTAACATTTGCAGACTTCCGCTACTTACCTAATATTACTACTTTTTTCCGCCGATTGGAAGAAATTTATTATGCGCTGCTGGTACGATTATATCATTATCCGGGAATAAATACGCGTTTTTTTTCTGAAAACCACGTTTTGTTCTGTCTGCCGTCATGTTTTTTATACTTTACACGGATGCTTTTTTTTGGTATTGTATACTTCCATTAATGTAAAATAATAGGGATTACACAGTCCCTTTCTAAAGGTAGGTAGAATATGTCTCGGAGATGTGAAATTTGCGGTAAAGGGACGGTCAGCGGAAACAAGGTTAGCAAAGCCTATAATCATACCCGGCGTTTGTGGAAACCGAATCTGGTTAAGGTAAAAACCATACTGAACGGTTCAACCGTGACGATAAAAATGTGTACCCGCTGTCTGAGAAGCGGATACGTAGTAAAAAAGGTCTGATATAATACTTTTTCCCGTTTAACAGCCTGATTGTACGTTTTTCCGCGCTGAGATCTTCATTGGGCTTTCTCCGGCGGCGGTACCCGGATAGATAAGGGTTCCGCCGGAAGAGAGGCTGTTCAAAAAAATATTCTGTGAATAAGGCTTCCCCGTCTGTTAATAAAACTGACATTATGGTTCATTTCCTGGAAAAGGGTGTGGAAATGATGCGTTTTTATATGTACGCAGACGTTTTCGGCATATGTCGGGATTAATGCATAAAAGTGTTTTTACTCATGTACCGGTATTATGAGTCCGTCCCAGGCAGGCTCTATTTTTTTCCCCGGCGCGTGGATTTGCAGCCATTCCTGGATGCCGGTATGGGAAAAGTCATGGGTAATGTGGGTAAACCATGCCCGTTCCGGTCCTATTCTTTCTATCTGCTCCAGGGCCTGTGAAAAATTAAAATGTGTTGAATGGGGCCTTTCGCGGATCGCATCTATTATAAGATTTTTTATGCCTCTCAGCTGTGATACCGAAGCATCGGGGATTTCGGAACAGTCGGTTATATATGCCGTGTCTCCGATCCGCCAGCCGGTTATCGGCAAACCGCCGTGAAATACCAATACCGGCAGAACATCAGTCCCGGCTATTTGTATGGCCTGTCCGTGTATGACTTCGCATAATTTCAGATGGGGTTTTCCTCCGCCTTCCTGGCTTTCGCTGAACACATAGGAAAAGCGGTCATGAATATCATTCAGGCAGACCGCGTCGGCATAAATGGGCATATCCGTTTTGTGGGAAAAGATACGGAGGTCGTCAATTCCGTGAATATGATCGGCATGGGAATGCGTGATCAATACCGCGTCCAGACGGCTGATATGCGAACGGAGGGCCTGGATGCGGAATTCCGGCCCTGCATCAATCAGAATAGTTCTGCCGTCCGTATGACGGATTACTGCGCTGGCGCGCATTCTGTTATCCCTGGGGTCCCGCGATGTGCAGACTGCGCAGTCGCAGCCGATTACGGGGACTCCGTGGCTTGTCCCTGATCCTAATATTTCCAGTTCCATTTGAAGTATCAGCATAATTCCGGAAAGCCCGAAGGTCAAGTACGGTTAATACAGGCCGCCGATTCTTCCCGGAAAGACGGTAATCTTGCTTAAATCGGAAATCGGCTGTATGCTGAAATCAGGATGCCTGGTAAAAAAAACGACATTAATCTTATGACAGTCCTTGATTATATTCTCAACCATGCCGGTTTGCGGGAAATTGACGCTCTGGAAGCCGCTGTTGAACGCCGGCGGCGGGACCTGACTGCTTCCAGCGGAATCATATCCCTTGATCCCGCCCGGGCCGCCCGTGAGATGAGCGATGCGGTGCAGCGGTCAATAGACAACAGTATGGACGGTGTGCGGAATACCGTGCGGAATATGATTTCGGATATGCTCCAGAGGGAGGCTCCTGAATTAACCCGGGAGCAGATGGCGGAACTGATGGATGAATGGATGCCGGACGGTGATACCCTGCGGAACGCAATTGTTCCCGGGCAGAATTCGGACAAATATCTGGGCCTGGCCCATAAGGGTCTTATTAACGGTATCCCTTCCGATGCCATGCAGGAAATGGTATACCAGTTTATAGCGTACAGCCTTGGTCAGATGAGCCTGAACGATGAATCCCTGCTGCGCGATTCCATAGGCGACTGGACTTCCGTATACTGGAAAAGTTTTCCCGCCCCAATTCAGTCAGCAATCAGAAAACTGCTCGACGGTGAAATGTCAATGGGCGAATTTGATGTGCTTTTAAGCCGGATACTTGAGTAGCCCCTGTTCTTATTCTCCCATCCGCTTTATTTCCAGGATTTTATCACGGATAACCGCGGCTTCTTCGAACTGAAGCATTTCGGCGTATTCATTCATTTCCTTTTCAAGGGCTTTAATCAGTTTTTTGCGCTCGGCCGGGATAAATAAATTGAAACTGTTAACAAGCACGGAGGATTCCGTTTCCGCGGCTTCTTTTTTCAGTTCATTTTCCCGTACCAGAATATCATTCACTGCCTTTTTAATAGTCGTCGGGGTGATATTATGGGCTGTATTCCATTCTTCCTGGATTTTCCGTCTGCGCGAGGTTTCGTCAATGGCCGTCTGCATGGCGTCGCTCATACGGTCGCAGTACATGACAACCATGCCGTTTTCATTTCTCGCGGCGCGGCCTATAATCTGAATAAGACTGGTCGCCGAACGCAGAAAGCCTATCTTGTCGGCGTCGAGAATACCTATGAAGGAAACTTCGGGCAGATCAATACCTTCACGGAGAAGATTGATTCCCACGAGAATATCAAATTCCCCGCTGCGCAGCCCCTTCAGTATTTCAACCCGCTCAATTGTCTCCACTTCGGAATGAATATATTTTACTTTCAGGCCGAGTCCCGCCAGATAATCGGTCAGGTCTTCGGCCATGCGTTTTGTCAGCGTTAAAATGAGACTGCGCTCGTTTTTCTCTATCCGCTTTTTTACTTCCTGATAAATGTTTTCCATCTGTCCTTCGCTCGGCCTGACTTCTATAAGAGGATCAATAAGTCCCGTCGGGCGGATAACCTGTTCAACAATCTGTGAGGACCGTTTCAGTTCTGTCTCCCGCGGAGTAGCGGAAACGAATATTACCTGATTCAGCATGGATTCGAATTCATTGAGTTTCAGGGGACGGTTATCAAGCGCGCAGGGAAGTCTGAATCCGAAGTCTACAAGATTCTGTTTGCGTGAGCGGTCGCCTTCGTACATTGCACCGATCTGGGGAAATGTTACATGGCTTTCGTCCATGAAAAGAAGGAAATCCCCGGGAAAATAATGAAACAGTGTCGCCGGCGGTTCTCCCGGCAGGCGGTCGGCTATTGGGGCCGAATAGTTTTCAATTCCCGGACAGTAGCCCATTTCCGCGAGCATTTCCATATCATATTCCGTGCGGGTTTTCAGTCTTTCAGCTTCCACGATTTTCCCCTGGCTTTTGAAAAAAGCAAGCTGATCTTCAAGCTGTGTCCGGATTCTTCCGAGCGCGTTGGGAATAGCGTTTTCGGGAAGAACAAAATGTTTGGCGGGATAAATTGAAAGTTCGTCAAATTCCATTATCATATCGCCGGATATAGGATTAAATTTCCTGATCCGCGTTATTTCTTCCCAGTCGAATTCAATGCGGTAGGCTTCTTCCATATAAGCCGGAAAAATTTCCAGAACATCGCCGCGGGAACGGAAGCGTCCGCGTTCAAGAACAGCGTCATTTCTTTCATACTGAAGCGAGATAAGTTTCTTTTTTAACTCGGCAGGATCGACCGACATTCCTTTTTCAATATGGATACGCATGTCCCGGTATGATTCCGGCAGACCGAGCCCGTAAATGCAGGAAACAGTTGAAACAACGATAACATCCCGGCGTTCCATCAGGCTGAATGTTGCTGAAAGCCGCATGCGGTCTATTTCATCGTTTATTGAAGCGTCCTTTTCTATGTACAAATCCCTCGCCGGAACATAGGCTTCGGGCTGATAATAATCGTAATACGAAACAAAGTATTCGACCGCGTTATCCGGAAAAAAGCTTTTGAATTCCCGGTATAATTGCGCTGCCAGCGTTTTATTATGGCTGATTACCAGGGTCGGTTTCTGGACAGACTCGATAATTTTTGCCATGGTAAATGTTTTTCCGGAACCGGTAACACCTTTCAGCGTCTGGAAACGGTCGCCGCGCGCGAGTCCGCCTACCAGACTCTTAATTGCTTCAGGCTGATCTCCGGAAGGTTCGTATTCGGAGATAACTTGAAAAGGTCTCATGCATTATCCTCTCTGCAGATTACTTGGTCCGTTCCGCCAGTGTTACGTTCAGCGTCACCTGCTGCTTGCCCCTCAAGACAATAACAGGGACAACTTCTCCCGGCTTGCGTGATTCGAGCGCCGAATAATAGTCGGTGAGGCTTTCGATATTTTGCCCCGCAATGGAAATAATTATATCCCCTCCCAGGTAAATGACCGAACTGTTCCGGAATGATCCGTATCTTACCGCCTCCGTGCCGCCCTTAAGTCCTGCCTTTTCGGCATTGCTTCCGGGTACGACCCGGGATACCAGCAGTCCCTTATTGGTTGAAAGTTTCGCGTAGTTCGCAATCGAATTATTAAGCTGTACAAGTTCCGCATCAATGGAACCTCTTATGACTTTTCCGTGCTGGATAATTTCCGCGACGACCCGTTTAGCCGTGTTAACCGGGATCGCAAATCCGATTCCCGCGGAGCTCCCCGAAGTTGAATAAATCATGGTGTTTATGCCTATCATTCTTCCCTGCGTATCAAGAAGCGGCCCTCCTGAATTTCCGGGATTGATGGCGGTATCAGTCTGGATCATATCTTTTATTATAGTATTGGCCTCTATTTTTATCGGCCGCCCCAGCGCGGAAACTATTCCTGTTGTCAGGGTGCGGTCCAGCCCGAACGGATTTCCTATGGCCATTACTTTCTGCCCGACTTTCAGCGCGGAGGAATCCCCGAAGGGGATAGTCTTAAGGGCAGTGTTATTCGGCGGATCGAATTTCAGGACCGCTATATCATTTTCCTTATCAACACCTATAACTTTCCCTTCATACTGGCTTCCGTCAGACAGCGATATATATATTTTTACCGCATCGCTGATAACATGGCAGTTTGTTACTACATAGCCCCGGTTGTCAATAATGGACCCTGAACCCGATCCGCCTTCCTGCGGGACCGGTTCAAGAAACCAGTTTATTCCGACTGTTTCCGTCGTGATATTTACAACAGCTTCATTCGCCTGTTCATATACGGTAATATTCTGGATTTCTTCAATGGTATATCCTGAATTATCCAGCACGGGGACAGATACCGGCGTCGAGTTAAAAATAAAAGGCTCGGGTTCACTGCTGCCCTGGTTCCAGGTTTCCGTCTGCCCGGTGTTTGCATTATTGCCGGAGAATTCAAAATATTTGTTTTATCGACTACAAAAAAGACAATGCAAAGAACGGCAACGACTAATGCAATTATGCCAAATACCTGACTTCTGCTGTATAAACGCATAGATTCCTCCGCTTCATTTGTTAAAGTATAGATAATATTTGCCTGTTCGGCAATTCTTCTTTATGGAAATGTTCCTTATTTCAGACGCTTTCCCGTTATATGGCTGAATGCGGTCCTTTCTTTCCCTGGCGGCCGGACATCCATATTCCGGCCGGATTTGGAAATTTCCGCGCCATACCGGATTTCTGTCCTGTGAAAAGGCTGATTCCTGTTTGAAAATTAACGCTCCGGCCATGCAGGGAAAAACGGACAAACAATTATTCAGCCTGTACCGCAGTTATCGTCCCGCTGTTTCCCGGCGCTGGATGTAACGCGCCCCGAAGAATGACAAAAATAATCATGGAGTTTGACAAAAACTGACATTTTTTCCTTGTTATATCATGTTATAGCCTGTAATATCATGCAGAAAAATCATACTTTTTCCTGTTTTTGCATATTGATAAACCGTCTCACGGATTCCCTGCTTACATTCTTTTTCTTTTTAGTTCGTATAAGCGATTCAATTTCAGTTAATGTTTTTCTTTTATTGAAATATAAATCTAAAACATACTGTTCTAACTTATACCGGAATATTTTACATCGCATATCCATATCACGCATCCTCCTTTTTTTCACATGCACAAGTAAACCCTCATAAAACGGTCAACGTTGCCTTCATCCGCATGGTGATATTTGCCGTCGATAGCTGATACCTCCCGCTCCCCCAATAATACATAGCTCCGGATGATGAGTCTGCTATGTTATAGGATATCTTTAGGTATTGGTTATTGTATACACGAGCATGTGCAATTCGTGTATTGCTTCCGGTCTCATTTGCATTCGTTGAAAGATATCCAACCCCGACTAACGCATTAATCGGGTGTATTCTTGTATCTATTCTCAGGTTATCCGGAAGTTTTAACAGGTAATCCCCGCTGCCGGCAGCTCCGGAGGAACTTTGTTTGTAGTTATATACCAGTGATAATTCTTTACCGACCAGGCGTTTCTGTGCGTTACTTTCTACAACACCCCCTTTTGTGGGATTTGTAGTCACAGCTTCTATGACCATATCGAAAGGTACCCATACTCCTGAATAATCGGCAATATTCTGGTATTTTGCTTCATAGGTTATGTAATTATAATCACTTATGCCCTGGCCGGAAAGGAACGCGATCGTCTTTTTGAAAAGCCTGGAACGCGCGACGCAGCTGATTACTCTGGTTACAGAATTTCCCACAACATTTTTATTATAATCCAGCAGGTCAAAGCTGTATGTCCATGACGACCTGGCAAGTATTTCCGTACAAAACACAAAGCCGCTGTCTGTGTATACATTGCTGGTTCCCGCACAATACACGCCGTCATTTCCTGAAAAGAAGATATATGAAAGTCCTGCCCTTGGGGTAACATCTACAAGATCGCTGCCGGTTGTAGTATAAAAACAGCCATCACCGCAGGCAAGCAAAAACTTACCGTCATAAAATTGCGCTGAAAGAATACTTTTATTAATCGTACGCAAATAGGTAAAGTTTTTCCTGTCGGTACATATCCAAATGCGTCCGTCAGCCGCGAAGGCAAGGAAAATTCCGTTACCGCCGCATAAAAACTTTGCAGCATACGCGCCGCCATTATTTCCATTCTGGCTCCAGGTTAAAATAGAATCTGCTGTTGTATAGCCAACCAGAGATGAAGTTGAAAACGCCGCAGGAAGACATACAAAATGTCCACCGTCAAAGGCAACCTTGCCGATAAAAACAGAAGACGGTAGCCCGTATACTTCACTCCAGCTTGCGCCCTCATCTGTAGTAATTCGTAAAAGCCCGGCGCCGGCAAGCGCACAGACAATAGCGCCATCCCCATACGTGATATCAAGTATTGTAAGCGGACTTCCGTTTTTCATAATGGGATTAAAATATACACCATCGTTCGTGTAATGAGCCTGCGAAGTAATTTCACCGCCCCGATACGGGATAAGCATTGTTCCTGTTTCAATATACGCATAGGGATTTAATCCAGTAATGGAAGCTGCAGGATCAGATCCGGGGTTCGACATAAGCTCCTGCCAGTCATATACATTCCCGGCATAAAATCCTCGGGAAGCATATACGCCGCCGGTGACAACAATATTAAAGGCTTCTTTTACGCGTTCGGTTATAAAATGTGTGAGCCATGATTCTATGCTGCCATTTTTTGATACCAGTTCCTTTATGGCAAACTCATAATTTAAGGGATCCTCCTTACGGGGATCGAGGCCCATATAGATAAGCTGATCTCCTGCCTGAGGTACAGAACGGGGGATGGAAGAAACTGTTTTCTGAAAAAGGAACCATTTCCCCAGAAAAATACTTGCGGCCTGTATGTCGGTCTCCGGATTTGCCCGCGATAATTCGAGCGCATCTGCGGCTGAGACCATTGCCTTGTCAGTATCTGTTGTTATCGCCCAGACAGAGCCATTCCACTGGTATAATGATCCGATTGTGTGTCCCGCCCCGGCCCCGGAAGTGCATAGAAAAAAATCATTTGTATTTGCGGTAACCTGCGTTATGGTGTCATTTTTTATAATAGTTACTATGGGATTAGTACCTGCCGTTGCATAGCCGGTATACAGATATTTAGCTGCCGGTGCGCCCTGGGGACCGGTAGCTCCCGTGGCTCCATCGTCACCCTTTGGCCCTGACAGGCGGACAGGACTCCAGGCCGTCAGCCGGTCTTCTCCTTGCCAGCGCGAGGTAATTTGCCAAAGATATTCGCCCTCATTCAATGCGGGCGGTTCTATTGTCCATGCGGCTCCAGGGTTATCTGCGTCAGCGGTGTATGAAGGAGGCGTGGTAAGTGACGTATTCTTTGCGAACAGGACAGACAGCGATTGTCCGTCATTACCATTGTCACCTTTCTCTCCTTTTGAGTCATCGGTCTGTGTTAGTTTGAACCGCGACACATCAACTGCGGCGGCGCGGACAGAAATTGCTTTGTATGTGTAAATCCCGGTAGCGGCGTCAACGGTGGATAAGAGAATCAGTACATCAACAATAAATCCAGACAAACCCATATCAAGGTGCACGAATGTTCCTGGTTCTATTTCTTGGTTATCAGTAGAAAAGGTAATTGAAAAATTTCCCTTTGACACATACCGGTACAGAGTCCGGGCAAGGGCTTCAGCATGGTCGGCGGTATAAATAAACTCGACATCAGAAGAAAAAAGACGGTCTGTCTTACCGCTGCCAGCAGAAACATATCCTATCTCGTTCCGGTAGATTACATCCGCCCGGATTGCGAACTGCCTGAGGCGCGCGTCCACCGTTCCGTTATTGAGAAAACGGACAGACGCCCGCTGGGCCCCGAACTCTGTACGGTTTATAATAAGGCTTCCCTCCCAGTCTTCGACAACATAGTGATTCCGTGTGTACAGCAGCGTAGTATTTTTTGACCGTCGGTAATCAAGTTCACCGTTATATTTCCGTATGGTCTCCGCGTATCCGGAGGCAAAGGACTGATAAACCTGGCCTTCCGTTTCTTCTATGACCGGCGAGGCGTCAAAGGGATAGTATACACCCGGCTGAATTACGACCGGCGTCGGAGCGTTATTTGAATCATAGCCGAAAGACTCAAAATACACCTGTTCGTTTTCTTTCGTCGATAAAGTGTTGTATCCGATTTTTACCGCATCATATTTTTTCTTTGATTTCTTGACCTGAACTTTGCTGAGTATGGTGGAAGCGTCGATAGTGTCCGGGACAGATGGCATCTCTCCAAAGTTAAAGAACTGGCAGCGTCCAAGATTATCGAAACTGAAGGCAATCTGATACTGATAACACAGGGCATCGATAGTCTGTAGATATTGTGTCCCCTCGGCCATTACGAAAACCGGCAGAATGACTGCTGGAATATTATCAGTGACTATCTGTATATGTAGATCGTCACAAAGGGCAGTGAGGATGTCAGTAAGTGCGGTATTTAAGAACACCCGCTCAGATTCGGTATTCACTGAAAACAGTGAGGTGTAGTCCTTTATGGTAAGGGAAATGTCCCCGATTGGATAAGGATTCCCCATATCTTCCCATGATGTGTCCGCACTGATAGTACCGGTAAACTGTATCACGTCATCTTCTTTTACGACCGCGGCAAATTCTTCATGTGAGGTAATCTGTGCAAAAAGGTCTGCGTCATACGGAATCTTTATCGCAACTGAATCTTCGACGTGCTGCAGCGCATCATTGCATGCGGAACGTGTGAGTACACAAGCAGACGGAATAACTGTCACGACGTCTGCCGAAAAATAAAAAGTGATTTCGATTTTTTTTCCCATCTCATTGTCCTTTTAAATCAAGTTTTGTCAGTGTGGTTCTTTTATTGCAATATCATATATGGTCATTTCGGTTGCATCTGGATGCTTTGTTTCCCCATATCAATTTTTTTCTCTTTTGCAGTTATAGATTTGATTGTCTGGAACAAAACTTTTTTATATCCTGTCGGAGTATGCACCATTGACCATCGTCATCTTTGTATGCGTCTATTTTCTTTTTTTGTATCATACGGAATATGGTCATGTAATGAACTGAAAAGAAGTCGGCCACTTCTTGTATAGATAAAATTGCGGGTAACAAATTTATTTTATTTTTTGTAGTGTCGCTCAGCATAATCGCCTACCGATTTAGGGCAAATTCTCCATACTCTACCTATTTTGATTGCTTCAATGTATCCCATGAGTACAAGGTACTGCACTTGGTATGTTTTCAGATGTAAATAGGCTGCCGTTTGTCCAACCGTATAAAACATACTTTACCTCGGCATATCATACAGCCAAATTGTTACCAGGGCTGATTTACATTCATAGGTTTCAGTCATTTCTATTAAATCGCCGGAACGGACTGCGGTGCCCTGTTGGCCGTGTATGCCTTCCTTGCATAATTTAAGAATCTTTGTCAGCACAAAAGCCTCCTGTAATTGTAGTTCTTGAAATAAGCATACACGCTAAAACACAGGTGTTTCTCTGGAAGAGTTAAGAGAGTGAGTACGCGGTCTGATAATGGCGGGTGCGGGTGTATGGTTATTTGCCCCGGAGCGGCACGAGAAGGTGTTCGAAAAGCGTTCGAAAGAAATTATGAATCCCTATTCACGGTGCCGGCAAAAACACCCCCATTTAAGCGAAATTTAAAGGGGTAGAAGCGGCCTTTATGGCCATTGCCGCGTCTTTTCCTGTTTATGCCTAAATCATGCCCTTTTAGGCAAAATTCAAAAATACAGAACACCCGCTTTTTTTTGCCGGCGCCGTATATCAGATGTAGAGTACCAGTATATTCCTCATGTATTCTTATACACATGAACAGGAGGAACATACCGTGTTATTAACTGTTTTTGAAGCCGCAAAAATAATGGGAAAAAAGCCGCGTCATATCCGCTACCTGATTGACATGGGATACCTGGAGGGAATCAAGCCGGGCCGGGCAATGCGCGTTTCAATGGGCGCGATAAGAGAATATTATGCAGCATACGGAGACACGATTCCTGAACAAAAAGAAGCCGCGCCGAAACCCGTCGCGTAACGGCGGTTCCCGTCTCCTCCAGTAAACCGCCAAAGAAGCATGTATCTTTAAGTCATAACGCTATGTGCGGCAGTGGATGTTTCCATCTCCGCATATAATAAGGATACAGTGTGTTTTGTACGGTTGAACAAGCGGCACATTTTTTAGGTCTCGAAAACCATCAGGTGTATTACCTTTTGGCCATGGGATATATTGAAGCTATAAAAATAGGGAATCTCTGGCGTATAGTTCCGGAGTCGGTAACAGACTATGATAAGCGCCGTAACAGTAACTAAAATACAAACCCTCCCTGCAATCGTGTCAACAAAAGAAGCCGCTGATTTCTTTTCTGTACATTACCTGACTATACTTCGCTTGATTATGAGAAAAGAACTTCCCGCGTATAAAGACTGTGACGGGCAGTGGTGCATTTCCCGGCAGGACATAAAAGCCTTTTGTTCAAGGCAATCAAACCTGTGATGTATTATTGCTTAACTGCTTTTCTGCATATTTAGTGCTTAAGCGGGTAATAAACATTTCTATAACTGGTAAAAGGAGTGTTTCTATATAGTCGTCATCCAGCAACGCCATTTTATCAGCGTTGTTTTCAATCTCGGTATAGATGCGGAGATATTCAGCCGCTTCTTCCAGCGAGAAATCAGACATCTCCGGAATACAGATTTTTATCTTTTCAAGCGGGGCGATTGCTTGCAGTTTTGAAATATTCTGACCATATTCATATATCTCTTTTATTAATTCACGGTTGTTATTTGTAATTTCTTCAGAAAGTTTTCTCATTTGTTCATATTCTTGTGCGCGCGTGTCTTCTAATGCGGGAAGCTGTGTTTTTGGTTTTATAACACCAGCTTCTATCATGGCGGCATTAAGATTTTTTGTACTCAAATCGGCAAATTTTGCCGATTTGAAATAACTATACAATGCCATATAACTTCTTGCTGTTCTTTCAGAAAATGGAAATTTTTCTTCCAGCCAGGGCAGGAATCTTCCATGTCCTAATTTTTCTTTTGCAACACACAGGCGTTTCCCTATTTCAAAGGCAAAGACTGCCGTCATTTTTTTTAACCCTTCGTGGCACACAATGATTTCATTTTCTAAGGATTTCCAATCTTTGAAAACATACTCAGGGTTCACTTCGGTTGGTATAAGTTTTTTCAATTTCATCGCATCGTTCATGTCCTGCTCCTTTCGCCTTGACGGCACTGCATAAAAAAAGGGCCGCGCGGTGGATCAGTCACCTTGCGGCCCGGCTTTGTTGCCAAAGCCGTTAAGACGTCTGATCCCCGTCTTAACGGCTCTTGCATTATACTGGTATTTTACCTGATGCAAGTATTACTCTCTCTAGGAGAGTTAATGCCCATTTCTTATCTGTCAATTTTCATAGCATTCAAAAAAGGATTTGTAATTATAGAAAAGCTTATTGAACGATGTCATGTTGTTTTTTATAACCCAAATAACGCAGCCTATTATGTGGATTCTGTTTTCACCGGCACTGTATTCAGGAAGGGTATTTGGACATATTATTTCTGTCCTCTTACCTGCGCCTTCCCGGTATGTGGTTGCGGCGATCCTATTCGTCTCATGGTCAAATTCAAGCTCACTCACATAGACACGCCTGTTATGTGTGTATACATATATATCAAGGCCGCATTCTCCTTCAACCGGTTTATACAGAAGAATGTCTCCCCTGTGTATACCCCATTCCTGCATTGAGTCGTCGGGCATGGTAATTGCTTCAAGTTCGGGGAAGGCTGATAAAACGCAATCCCGAAGACGGTCTGATGATGAGCGCGGCGGTTCAGGGGTATTGATATTGGCTAACTCATTCATCCTTCTACCCTCCTGTTGCCCGTGTAGGGTTTCAGTTCGGCGATGATGTTGTATGTTTCATCGTGGGCAGACCGGATACAGCTTTCAACTTCTCCGATGTGATAGGATAAAAGCGCACGGGCCTTTTGGCGGTCAAGAGGGATTCCGAGAAAAAGTCTGATTGATTGCGCGGGGATGATTCCGGGGCGGAATCCGGTTTGTTTCGATGTCATAGTGACACCTCCTGTAAGTTTGGTGTTTCGGCAAAAAAGAAAAGCCGAACTGTTACCACGCCTTACAGGGCGCCCGGCCCTCACGGGTCCCCGGACAGTTCGGCTATTATTCAATAGTCGGGGTCTTTCAGGTAATCATTAACTGAAAAAAAATCAGCAAGATTATGAAAAGACAAAAAAATCCGCATTTGTGACGGTGCGGGCATCCGCTGTAAGTTTGGTATCTTTATTATCGACGGATACCGGAAAAAAGTCAAGCGGCGGATTAAAATTCTGTGGATTAAAAATTCTTGGTTAACGTGTTAACCTCGTTTTGCGTACTACAAAAAAAACCGGGTTAACACGTTAACCATATTTGATTCTTGGGTGTTTTTATTTATCGTGGTTATAGTTATAACCCTATTTTACAAGCGGTGTAAAAACTGGTTATAACTATAACCACGCATTAGGGGTTGCATGAGTGCTGGTTGTGGTCACAACCTCATTTTGCAACCAGTGCAAAAACTGGTTGTGGTCGTAACCTTATTTTGTAGACAGCATAAAAACTGGTTACGGTCGTAACCCACAAAAAAAAGACTTACTCAAAGTCGATATGATTTATATCTACTTTGTTATTGATGGCAAAGCAGCGCTGTTTAAAATAAAACTGCCCCTCGCGGGAGGGGCCGGGCTCTCCGTACGCAACATTGCTGTCACACACCGAGACACGTATAATAATACTGTTTTTGCATAAAAATTCAAGTGCTACAAAGCCGGTCAAATAAAGGAATATCCATCAGCGTAACATAAAAAACGGCCCTGCTTTCGCGGGGCCCAGCTACCCATGCGTAGTATTTCTACTACACACCGGCAATTATGATTTTACCATTTTTTCCTGTTTCGCCAATGGAAAAAAGCAAAAAAAAGTAAGGTAACAACTTAGGTAACAAAAACCCTTAAAAAGGGCTTAAATTCGGGTAAAAATGGCTGTTTTTCGGGTATTTAAGGGTTTTTCGATTGACATGAGAAAATATTAGATTTTCTTGCTAAATGCTTATATTATAAAGACTTACACGCACTTCCGGGGCTTTCCCCTTTTTGCAATACTTCATGATAAATTACACTGGAGGAAGATAAGGGTAAAATAGCAGCCGGACTCTATTATAGAGCGATGCCCCTCATTGAGGGAATATCCGGATATCGTTTTCTGTCCATAAAAGAGGAAAGTCCGTCTATTATATCGGTCATGGTGTGGGGCCGGGCGAAGGTCGCGGTTCCGACCTGCACCGCGGAAGCCCCGGTCATAATAAATTCAACGGCATCCTGCCAGGTTGAAATTCCCCCGAGTCCGATAACCGGAACAGGTCCGCCCGGCGCGCATTCGGGAACGCCGAGTACAATATCACGGAGAATTCTCAGGGCAATGGGTTTGATCGCTGGCCCTGAAAGGCCCGCGGTAATATTATCAAAAAAAGGTTCTCCCGTTTCAATATTAACGGAAAAGGCCTGAAAGGTATTTACCAGGCTGAGGGCGTCCGCTCCGGCGCTCACGGCAGTCTTTGCGACAGCTACCGGGTCCGGAGCATTCGGAGAAAGTTTAACAATCAGGGGTTTTTCCGGCGCGGCATTTTTTACTGCCGAAATAACAAGGGCCGCCGAGGCCGGGTCCAGCCCCCAGGCCATTCCGCCCGATTTTACATTCGGACAGGATATATTGAGTTCTATCAGGGGTACCCTGGTGCGGGCAAGCAGTTTTGCCCCCTCAACATATGTTTCGATTGTCGAGCCTGAAAGATTCGCAATAATCACGGGGCCGAGCCGGAGCATTTTCTTCAGTTCATGTTTTACAAAATGCGGGATACCGGGATTTTCAAGCCCGATTGAATTAATAAGACCCGAAGCTGTTTCAAGGAGGCGGATGCCGGTGTTCCCCTGTCTGGGTTCCAGCGTCAGTCCCTTTGAGCATATTCCTCCCAGACGGGACACATCAATTATTTTTCCGTACTCGGTCCCGTATCCGAAGGTTCCCGAGGCCGCGATAACCGGATTTGCGAATTCCACACCCGCGATGGTTACTGAAAGATTGCTCACAGAATCACCTCCGCTGCATTAAAAACAGGGCCATCCACACAGCAGCGCCGGTTGCCGTGTATGGTTTTTACTGTACATCCGAGACAGGCGCCGGCCCCGCAGGCCATACGCTGTTCAAGGCTCAAAAAGGCAAATGGTTTATGACCGGGACAGCAGTTCTGAATGTATTTAAGCATGGGAACCGGGCCGCAGGCGTAGACCAGGTCATATTTTGACGGATCAAAAATATCGGAAAGAATTCCGCGCGTTCCCGCCGAACCGTCCTCGGTAGTTATATAGAGATTTTTTGCCCGGTTCGCTATATCTTCAATTCCATAAGGATCGGAACGGAAGCAGGCGTAAAAATCAAACGAGGAAGGAGGCAATGTCTGGGCGAAACCGGCTACCGGCGCGATGCCTATGCCTCCGCCTGCGATCGCTATACGGAGCGGGCCTGTTTCACCGGCCTGCATTGTCTCAAGCAGATAGGAGATCGCCGATGCAAGCAATCCGTCATTTTTACCGGCGACAAGTTCTTTTTTTCTTTCCTCGGAAAAAAGCTCGTCAGGCTGCATAAAGTGGTTGCCGACCGGCCCCAGAATATCAACATGGTCGCCTTTCCGGAGAGAGCAGAGTTCTTCGGTGCCGGCGCCTTTTTTAAGTATCAAAAAAGTCAGTGTGGTTTTATCGGATTTGAAAATGCTTATCGGCCGCCCGAGAAGGACTCCGGAGGGCCTGGCCCTGAGCATAAAAAACTGTCCCGGACACGGAGCAGGAATGGAAACTGTCTTCTCCGCAGGGCCGGTCTCAGGCCCTGTTTCATATGCCGTTATTTTCCGCTCAATTACGAGTTCGAAAACCGACTGTTCGATTTCCCTGTTTGCCCGTACGCGCGCCGAACAGGCTATCCGGGGGATGGAGGAAGGACACTTCATTTCTTTCAGCCTCCTGCAAGTGTTTTTTTCGCGCCGGTCAGTTCCGCCTTTGAGTTAAAGGCCGCCCTGGCGGCTGATTCGACTATATCATCAAGTGTAAGGGAATTGGATGTCATCTTCAGCGAGAGTGAAGGGTCCTTTTGCCAGGCGCATAGAATACCTCTTGAAGAGTTGACCGTGCCGCCTGCGCGGCCGAGAAGCAGTGCCGCGATCCGCGCCACACCTCCCTGTGACCCGTAACCGGGTATCAGAAAGAAGAGATTGGGATACCGACTGCGGATAGCTTCAGCTTCTTCTTCGTCGGTACAGCCTACAACAACGCCGACAGGTGAGCAGTCTTTCGCTAAATATTGTCCGAACCGGCCCGAAATGTTTTCAATGCCGCTGCCGACTACGTCCAGCACCCGCACCTCCCTGCTGTGTTCCGGATCGAGCCGGAGCCATTCAATATCTTTCATTCCGGGATTTGAAGTTTTGAGGAGCACAAAAATACCCTTGCCTGTCTGTCCTACAAATTCAAGGAAGGGCGCAAGGGTGTCAAAGCCCATATAGGGATTCAGCGTAATAATATCAGCCTCAAAGTCGCCTGAAAAATGGGCCCGGGCATAGGCCTTTGCCGTGTCCGCTATATCGCCCCGTTTTATATCGGCAATAACGGGAATCCCGGCCGAGCGGACGGTTTTCAGCGTTTCCGAATATACGGAAAGTCCTTCAATACCCATTGCCTCATAATAGGCAATCTGTACTTTGAAGCAGGCCGCGTGCCGGGCTGTTTCTGATATAAGAGCTCTGTTATAGGCAAGCACAGCCTGCGCGGGTGAATCATGCAGGCGGAGAATTTCGGGCGGAATATAGGAAGGATCAGTATCCAGTCCTATACACAGGGGCCCCTTTTCGCTGCACAGCGCCTGCAGGCGCGTCATTTCATAAGCTTTTTTATCCATATCTTTAATTCTAGCATGAAATTAAAACGGAATCCAGCGGAGCGGAAACATTTTTACCCTTTCGCCTGCTCCGGGCCTTACATATAATTAATCCTGATGAAGTTTTTCACTTCATCAAAGATTGCTTCATCAGCAAAATAGCTCTGTTTCAGGATATGCGCCATATTTTCCGCGATAAAAATATACACAACATCCTTATCAAAAAGGATGCGGTAAATTTTATCTTTCGTTAATTTTTCGGCGCTGCTTTCGGAAGAAATACGGATTTCATTTTCAGTTATTACATATTCCACTTTTTCAGTAAAAAATTTATTTGATTCATATGTTTTCCTGTATGTCTTTTTCTGGAAAAAAAGGAGTATAAAAATAATACCGACAGCGAGAAACAGTCCCCAGCCGATAAGGCTTATTCTCTGCGCTGAATATGCCGGCAGAAAATAAAATGAGCAGACGGTTATGATTGATAAAGCGGCCGCGCATATGATATACCAGCGCATATTTTTTCTGAGCAGAAATTCGGAAAGATACTTTCTGATAAACCGGATATAATCCTCGAAGGTTATAAAACCTGAACCTCTGTATTCTGTTTCTTCCATGGGTACCACAGTACAATTCTTTATATAGCTTATGCAAGTTACCAGAAGCAATACGTTGTTTTTTTTATTTCCCGCGGATAAAATTTGTTTTTTTTGTTTAATTTGGTTAACTTATATTCTGGTACAGTTTATCCGGAAATGTTCCGGTATATAAAAATACAGAGGAGGAAAATATGGAAGAAATGAATATGCCCCTGCTGGGCGATATGTTTCCCGAGATTGAGGTAAAGACTACCCAGGGGCCCATGAAGCTGCCCCAGGATATGAAGGGAAGCTGGTTTATCCTTTTCAGCCATCCTGCGGATTTTACACCGGTATGTACAACTGAATTTGCCGGCTTCCAGAAGCTCATGCCCGAATTCGACAAAATAGGCGTCAAGCTGATCGGAATGTCCATTGATCAGATAACCAGCCATATCAAATGGATTGAGTGGATAAAAGAAAACCTTGATATTGATATAACCTTTCCGGTAATCGCGGCGAACGATGCCCTCGCAATGAAACTGGGTATGCTGCATCCGGGCAAGGGGACCAATACAGTCCGCGCCGTTTTTATTGTTGATCCGGCGGGAAAGCTCCGGCTTACGCTGTATTATCCGCAGGAGATCGGGCGCAATATGCAGGAAATACTCCGCGCGGTAACCGCCCTCCAGATTTCCGACAGGGAAGGCGTAGCCATGCCGGCAAACTGGCCGAGCAATGACCTTATCGGCGAAAAGGTTATTATTCCGCCTCCGGGAACAGTCAAGGGCGCTGAAGAATTCAAGAAAAAATATGAAGGCTACGACTGGTGGTTCAGCTATAAATCACTATAAGCAGTTTTTTCATGCGTTGCTCCTTACGGCCTTTCGGAAAACTTCCGTGGAAGTTTTCCGGGAGGTTTTTTTGTGCGGACATATGTGAAGCGTTAGCGCCTCGGGGCTTTACACATACTGATGTGTAAGTTTTTCCGCATAAGATATTCATAAAACCGGAAACGGTATATTTCTGATTTTTTACACAATAGTATGTGTAAAAATCCGGGTGGAAATATATGTAAAAACAGCGCCGGAAAATTTCTGTTTTTTCTTACACATTACTATGTGTAAGAAAAAAATATATTCCGCCTTTCTTCCGGATATATTAATGTATAATATAAAATGCGGCAGGAGGGCAGACTGTTTACACATAGCAATGTGTAAACGGTTATATAAGATATGCCGCCGCCGGCCGCGGGGTATCTGAATTAATTGCAAAAAAAACCTTACAGTATTTTATTCAGAAAGTCGATGGTTCGCTGGTTTTGGGGCGACTGGAAGAGCTGATCGGGAGGGCCTTCCTCGATTATTTTTCCCTCATCCATAAAAATGACCCTGTCGGAGACTTCCCGGGCAAAACCCATTTCGTGGGTAACTATTATCATGGTCATCCCTCCGGCTGCGAGCTGCTGGATAACCGACAAAACCTCTCCGACCATTTCCGGATCGAGAGCGCTGGTCGGTTCATCAAAAAGCATGAGGTCGGGATCCATTGCCAGGGCCCGGGCTATGGCGACACGCTGCTGCTGTCCGCCTGAAAGATTATCGGGATATTCATTTGCCTTGTCTGATAGTCCGACCCGGTCGAGCAGTTCCATAGCCTTTTTTTCGGCCTGGTCCTTTGTCAGTTTTTTTCTGTCGACAGGGGCCATCATGATATTTTTCTTTACCGTTAAATGGGGAAACAAATTGAACTGCTGAAAAACCATTCCGATGTTTTCCCTCAGCTTATTGATATTGGCATGACTCGCCGTTATTTCATGTCCGTCAACAATGATACAGCCTGCGCTCGCCCGCTCCAGGGCGTTTATGCAGCGGAGAAGGGTACTCTTGCCTGATCCGGACGGCCCTATAATGCAGAGGACTTCTCCGGTTTCGACAGTAAGATCAACTCCGAGCAATACTTCCAGCGCCCCGAAATCCTTACGAAGCTGCCTTACTTCGACTTTTGCCATAAGTGAGTCCTTTCTCGATCCGTTTTGACAGCACGGACAGAATTTTTATAATTACCAGATACATGAGGGCGACCATTGCCCAGACCTTGAATGATTCGAAATTTACCGCAATTATCAGCTTGCCTGTCTGGGTCAGTTCCCTGATTCCGATAACCGAAAGAATGGAAGTATCCTTGAGCGTGATAATAAACTGGTTTACCAGCGAGGGAATAATAATCCGGACCGCCTGCGGCAAAACCACTTTTATCATTGCCCTGCCGTAAGGCAGCCCCAGACTTCGTGCCGCTTCCATTTGTCCTGAGCTGACCGCGTTAATACCTCCCCTGAAAATTTCCGCCATGTACGCGCCGGCGTTAAGGCTGAGCGTAATAATACCGGCCATGTCAGGTGAAAAACGTATGCCCAGAGCCTGGGGAATACCAAAATAAATAAAGAAGGCCTGAACAAGGAGAGGGGTTCCGCGGATTATATCAAGATATGCGTTTGAAATTATTTTCAGAACCCTGTTTCTTGAAATATTCATGAAACAGAATATCAATCCAAGTATGGTCGCAAAGAAAAGCGATATAAGTGTCAGGCGGATGGTAACGCCGAGGCTCTGGACGAGCCTCAGCAGGATATCAACTGTTCCCATCAGTTCGTTTTTATGTATGTATCCAGAATTTCCTGATATTTTCCGTTTGCCCTCAGGTTGGCCAGCCCCGCGTTGAATTTGCTCAGCAATTCCCCGTTAAGGCCCTTGTTTACCGCGAAGCCGTAGGAGGACCCCCTTTCCCTTTCCGTCACAATCTTGAGGCCTATTCCCTGGGATACCGCGTACCCGAGAACCGGGTAGTCTTCAAAACAGGCCGCCGAACTTCCGCGCTTTACTTCCTCATACATATTGGCCGAATCCTCAAAGTAGATTACGGTGAAACCATAGGTGTTCATTATGGACTCCGCAAACATGGCTCCCTCGGTGCCTGTTTTTAAGGCGACTTTTTTTCCGCTGAGGTCGGAATAGCTTTTTATGTCATTGTTTGATTCCGCTATTCCCATAACAACACCGGAATCAAAATAGGGATCTGAAAAATCGAATTTTTTCTTTCGTTCCTCTGTGATACTCATTCCCGCGATAACGCCGTCGGACTGGCGGGATTCGAGCGACTGGACTGCGGCATTGAACCCAAGTACCTGTATCTGATATGTAAATCCCTGGTCTTCGGCTATGGCCGCAAGAAGGTCCATGTCTATGCCGACAAAATTACCCTTGCTGTCTTCAAATTCAAACGGCGCAAAGGTTGTATCCGTTGCTATAAGATATTCTGTTTTTTTCTTTTCCGCGCAGCCGGAAAAAACCAGTACGCCCGCCACGAGCAGACATACAATTGTTTTGTGCATAGCTTTCATTTTTGCTCCTCCGAGAATAGTATAGCTAAAAAAAGTTTATATCTCTATTATATAGGTATTCCCGGAAATTGTGGTAAAAAATTTAGCAATTCGGAGAGTTATTTCCGTAATTTCAGCCGGCGGAGGCCGGAACCGGATTAATCAGTGCGGCTTTTCGTATGAATTTATTTTATTGCGCTGGTCCGGTTTCGGAATTGTTCTTTACGGAAACCGGACCAGTCAGCCCTGAACAGGCGTTTCTCTGGTCAGTTATTCTTCAGCGCGCTGTCAAAGGCAATGGCGGAGGCAGAAAAGTTCATCTTTTTCACATATTCGCAGCTTTCCGTCGCTCCGAATTCCCTGTCCATGCCCGAGTCCTCCCATTCAACCGAGAGGGGGCCAGTATAACCGGCCTGATTGAGTTCCCTGATGATGCCGTCAAAATCGGTATCGCCATGACCGATGGAAACAAAATTCCATGCGCGGCGGGTATCCCCGAAAGGAAGAAATGAACCCAGTATGCCAGCCCTGTCATTTTTGAACAGTTTTACGTCCTTCATGTGGACATGATAAATTCTGTCCGCGAAATCCCTCACAAAGCCGACTTCATCAACTCCCTGCCATACCAGATGGCTCGGATCAAAGTTGAGCCCGAGCGCCGGGCGGTAATCAAAAAGGTTGAGGAGGCGCTCTGTTGTGTAATAATCGAAAGCAATTTCCGAAGGGTGTATTTCCAGGGCAAAACGTATGCCGCATTCATCGAAGACATCCAGTATGGGCGTCCACAGGTCATAGATAAGTTTAAAGCCCGCTGTAATCATTTCTTCCGAAGTCTGCGGATAGGAATACCATCGCGCCCAGATCGGAGAGCCGGTAAAGCCGTTCACTATCTTTACTCCGAATTTCCGGGCGGCCCGGGCTGTCGCTTTCATCTCTTCTATTGCCCACGCCCGGATTTCGTCAGGTTTACCGGCCAGCCGGGCCGGCGCGAAATTATCGAGACGCTCATCCCAGAGATCTCCCACGCACTGACCTGTTAAATGGGCGCTGATAGCCACGCAGGCAAGGTTATACTTTTCCAGAGTGGCGCGGATTTGGGGAATATATGAGTCATCCTCAAGGGCTTTTGTAACATTGAAGTGCGCGTGCGTGGCGAGCTCAAGTCCGTCGTATCCCATCTTTGCCGCCAGTTTGCACAGGTCTTCCAGACCAAGATCACCGAATTGCCCGGAGGCAAGTGTTATAAGCCTTCCCATAATTCTCTCCTATTTGATCTGAACCGGCTTGCCCGCCGAGGCCGACTCATAAATGGCGTCGGTTATTTTCATGAGGCTCAGAGCCTGTTCCGGTGTGCTGAGGGGTTCAGACGTACCCTGGATGCTTTCAATGAAATTCGCGGCGGAAGCGATCCTTCCCATTGTTTCATCTTTTTCAACAAGAATATCGCGGTTAACCTGATTGCCGTTTTCTTCAGTAAACAGTCTGCAGGAATCAATGCTGGTTTCATCGAATCCATCCCGTCCGAACAGACGTTCGACCTTGCCCCCCGCTTTCTTGCCCTGGAACACAACGGAAACTACTTCCCGCTCATTCATTTCAGCCCAGGAATTCCGGATCATCAGGCTTTGTCCGCTTTTAAAAGTAAGCATCGCATGGCATGACGACTCCACATCAGTAATGCCGGATGCCGCATCGGGGATGCCCCATGGGCCTTTGAAATTTTTGTTATCCATAAAATTATAAAAGGTCCGGGCCAGAACATAGTCGGGTTCAGGATAATCCATAAAATACAGGGCAAGGTCAATCATATGCAAAAGATCGATAACAGGTCCGCCTCCCGAAAGTTCCTTTGTTGTAAACCAGCCGCCGAAGCCGGGAATGCCTGCCCGCCGTATCCAGGTGGCCTGGGCGGAATTTATCGCGCCGACCCGACCGTTTCTGATATATTTCATTATTGCCTGCGACTCGGGCCTTGCCCGGTTATTAAAGGCAAACATGAGGCGTTTCCCCGATCTTTTTGCTTCATCAAGCATTACCTTCATTTCTGAAGCGTTAAGCGCCGGTGGTTTTTCACAGTATACATGCTTTCCGTTTGCAAGCGCTTCTATCGCAAGGGGCATGTGAAATTTGTTCGGCGTCAGAACCGAGACTGCGTTGATGTCGGGATTGTCCTCAATCATGCGGATCAGGCTGTCATAGGTTTTCTCGATGCCGTATGGGGCTGCCGCTGTCTTTGCCTTTTCCGTATTCGCATCGGCAATCGCGACAACCTGGGCTCCGGCCTTTGTGAATCCCTTGTAATGGTAGGGGAGCATGCCTCCCGCGCCGATAATTCCTATTTTGATATTTTCCATAATTGATCTACACTCCTGCCTATTTTTTTCTGTTCTGGGCAAGAACAGCAATGATGATAATTATACCCTGCACCAGGCCATTGAGGAACGGAGGGACATTCGCCATTACCAGAACCGTGCTGATAATCCTGAGCATCAGTACCCCGAGGAAGGTCCCGATAATTTTGCCGCGTCCGCCATCCATGGAGGTGCCTCCGATGGCAACCGCCGCGATCGCGTCCATCTCATAGCCGGAACCGGCGCTTGCGGCCTGAATTGAGGTGAGCCGGCTGGCGAGCAAAAAGGCCGCGAGACCGTACAGGGTTCCCGCATAGGTGAAGATCAGGGTTTTAACCCGGTCCACACTGATACCGGAAAGCCTCGCGGCCTGCTGGTTTGAACCGATCGCATACACATAGGTCCCGAATTTTGTCTTTGACATCAGGATCGCGGTAATAATGGTTATAGCTATAAAAAACAGCATGAGATTCGGGATGCCGAGGACCTTGCCGGCCGCGATATGCCTGAAAGAAGCGTACATTGTTCTTGATACCGTAAACGGGCCGCCTTGGCCGAGCTGGTTAATGACTGACCGCCAGGCCGACATGGACGCAAGCGTAACAATGAACGGCGCGATTTTTCCCTTTGTAACCAGCAGTCCATTGATAAGGCCGGCAATCATGCCCGCGCCGAGACAGAAAAGCAGGCAGAGGAATATACTTTCAGTCCTGTTAAGAACGGTAATCCCCATTCCCGAAACAAACGCGACTACTGCGCCCACTGAAAGGTCTATCATTCCCGCGGAAATAATCAGACTCATTCCCATTGCGCAGATGCCTACGATCGCGCCCTGCACAAAAAGATTGCTTATATTGCTCCAGGTGAGAAATGACTGGGCGAGGAATATCCTGTTGACAATAATGGCTACCAGTACAAGAATAATGAAGCTCAGCCAGTGGCTGTAATTCGATGTTATATTGTGCCACGCACCTTTAATATCCTTTCCGTTAATTTTTGGTATGTTCATTCTGTCCCTCCAAATGTGCGCCTGTAGAATATTCCATTATTTTCACTTCCGTTATTTCCTTGTCAGTCATCACCGCGCTTATGGCGCCCTTATACATAGCAATACAGCGGTCCGCCAGCTGGTGGATTTCGGGATATTCATTGCTGAATACCAGAATGGCCTTGCCCTCTCCGGCAAGTTCATGTATCAGTTTATAAATCGCGTATTTTGAGCCGACGTCGATACCCTGGGTCGGATTATCCATGATATAGACATCCGCTTTGATCTCAAGCCATTTTCCTATAATAACTTTTTGCTGGTTTCCGCCGGACAGGGAAGTAATGGGGTCTTTTTCGCTCCTGACTTTTATATCCATTTTTTCCCGGTTCCGGTTAAACCGCTCTGTTTCTTCTTTTGTTGAAATAAACGGTTTTTTATGTTTTGCTACAAAATAGGCAAGGGAATTATTGTTCCGGATACTCAGGTCGGGAATGATTCCCCGTTCCTTTCTGTTCCGCGGAATCATTCCGATTCCGCTCTTCATAATGTTTTTTATACTTTTCATATTGAGGCGGCCTTCGCGTGTTTCTATATAGCCGCTTTGAATGGGGCTCGCTCCGAAAAGGGCGGTCGCGAGTTCGTCCATACCGGACCCCTGCAGTCCTGTTATAACGATGATTTCTCCTTTGTGGATATCAAAGGAAATGTCCCTGAATGTATGGCCGGTCAGATTATGGACGGACAGCAGGATTTCATTGGAGGCCATCCACTTCATTCCATCACGCAGATTTGTTGCGACAAAACTTTTTCCTATGAGCAGCTCGGTCGCCTGCTGTTCTGTTATATCTTTAAAATAGCCGCATTGGATAAATTCGCCGTCCCGCAGGACAGTATAACGGTCACAGATGGTAAATAATTCAGGCATTTTATGTGAAATATAGATGAAGCTGACTCCCTCGGCTTTCAGCTGACTCATAATAGAAAAAAGATTTTCAATTTCCTGATTATTCAGCGCCGTTGTCGGCTCATCCATAATGATTAATTCTGATTTAAAGAGAAGCGCCCGGGCAATCTCAACAAGCTGTTTTTGCGCCGTTTCAAGGTCTGCGACAAGGGCTGTTGCCTGTATCCCGGTATTCATAGTATCAAGGACTTCCTGGGCCCTTTTTATTTCCGCTTTTTTGTTTACGAGTCCTGCCTTGAAGGCATACTCTTCACCGAGGAACATATTCTGGTACACTTTCAAATCATTGCACAGATTCAGTTCCTGGTGGATAAACCGTATTTTCATTTCAGCTGATTTATGTGGAGTCATTCCCGGATTTCCCTGCCGTCAATAATTATCTGCCCTGAATCCGGCGGAAAGGTCCCGGCAAGAACATTCATAAGAGTAGTTTTACCGGCCCCGTTTTCCCCAAGCAGTCCATGGATCTCTCCGGGCTGTACGCTGAACGAAACTTTTTTTAAAGCCTCAACAGGACCGAAGGACTTTGATATGTTTTTCATTTCCAGAATCATACTGCTGAAATCTCCTGTTTCCCATGAAGAAGCTGTCTGCGGGTTTCCCCGCAGACAGCCGGTAGTTTTGCAGAACTGGTGTTAGAGGCTGTAGCGGATTTTATACAGATCGCTCTGCATATACTCCTTGTAATTTGTTTTGTCGATCATTTCAGTGGGAATCTTGTAGCTCTTTTCAAGTGTTTCGCCCTGCATTGCCCTGTAGCCGAGATCAATAGCGTCGCGGACCATTGAGGGTGAGAAGGTGTAGGTCATAAAGTCAATGCCGGTCAGCCCGGAGTGTTCAAACAGGTCCATAAAACCTTCACCGGCGGAAACGCCGCTTACAAGCTTGATGTTGATTTTCGCGGGGCCATGATAGTTTTTCAGAGCCTCAACAATACCGAAAACGATTTCATCGTCATGGGTAAAGATAGCCTGGATTGATTCAATTTCCGCCCTGCTCTTTGTGCTCAGGTAATTTTCCATCTGTTCCATGGAAGTCTGCTGGCTCCAGTTGGTAACAAAGGACTGGACAACATTGAAATTCTTGTCTGCAGTGGAAAGGAAACCGTTGGTCCTCTCCATAGGTACTGTTGAGCTGTCTCCCTTGAATTCCAGATAATTGACTTTTCCCCTGGCAAGTTCATTCTTGAAGTAATTATTGAAGTACTGTCCTGCGCCTTCTCCGATGGCGACATTATCCCCGGAAATTTCTGCGGTCGGAACAAGCCCATCGATAAAGCGGTCATACACAATAAGGGGAACGCCGGCATCCATTACAGACTGAGCCGCGCTTCTGAGTTCATCCCCGGTAACCGGCCACAAAACAATAACAGATGGTTTCATGCCGAGAATGGTTTCTACGGCGTTGCTCTGTTCGCCAGATTCCGCCGCGGTCATATAGCGGTAATCAAAACCATGCTCTGCAGCCAGGGCCTTGGCCTCTGCTTCGCCGTGCCGGATTGATTCTGCCGTAAAGCCATGATCAGCGCTTGGCGTAACCACTCCCATCAGCTGTTTTTTCTCGGTTTTGGCACATGATGTCCCTGCGATAACCATCAGGGCAATAAGTACCAATGTTAGTTTTTTCATGCGATCCTCCTTGGATAATTGCTGTGTCCTTTCCGGTACAACAGTTAATGAAAAATACAACGCTTTTTCTGAAAAAAACATACTATGGTTTTACGCTGCTGTCAATTAAAAAAAACAGGCAGGGCATGGAATTTACAGGTTTCTCTTATTTTTACATAAAAACCCATTTATTTTTCAGTTTATATGTAAATTTTTCTGAAAAAAAATATTTTTGCATGAAAAATGTAAAGACAGTATGTAAAACTCTTTACCATTATTCATTTTTGTTTTATACTGTGTTTAATCAGGAGTAATAACATACGTGAGTACCGATAAAACCAAAGCAACATATCAGCAGATCGCAAAAGAGTCAGGGGTTTCTATCGCGACTATTTCCCGGATTCTGACCGGCTCCACGAAGGTAAAAAAGAAACCCGTGAAAAAGTACTCCAAATTATGCAGGATCACGGATATACCGTATCGGACCTTCAGGCAAAGGAAAAACCGAAAAACAGCGGTCTTATCATTTTCAATATCCCTTCAATGGAAAATCCCTTTTACAGCCAGATCGTGCGCGGGGCGAAATCCGCCGCGGACCGCCACGGCTACCAGATGGTAATTAATGAGGAACACATCAATGATGGGACCATAGCCCGGCTGACAGATCTCATCCGGAAGGTAAATGCCGCCGGTCTTATTACTACAAACCATGTATCAACCCAGCTTCTCCAGAAACTGAAAAATGAAGTCCCTCTTGTCCAGTGCTGTGAATTCGATTCCAGTCTGGATATTCCCCATGTTTCCATAGATGATATTGCCGCCGCAAAAAACACCATGGAATATCTTCTTTCCCTGGGCCGCAGGAACATTGCTTTTATAAATGGTCCCCTGAGGTACAAGTACGCCCGCCACCGGCTTCGCGGATATCTTGATTCCCTTGAACAGGCCGGCATCCCGGAGGATCCTGGGCTGATTATTCAGCTCCCCGAAATCAATTATGATATGGCTGTCTCATCGGTCATACAGCTCCTGAACGCGGGCAGACGTCCTGACGCCTTTTTCTGTGTTTCCGATGTTTACGCGGCTGCGGTAATCAAGGCCTGTACCCGGATGGGCCTGAATGTTCCGAGGGATGTTATGGTTTCCGGTTTTGACAATGTCAATATTTCCTTTATGACTTCACCTACCATTACTACTGTCAAGCAGCCGAAATTCCAGCTTGGTTTTTCCAGCTGTGAACTCCTTATCCAGCATATTGCGAATCCCGAATCGACCGTCCGCAGCATCCTTCTTGAAACCGAACTCATTGTCCGCGAGTCAACAGCTTCGCCGGTGAATGCCGTCGCCGTCCCCTGAATGATTTTACACATTGTCATGTGTAAGTTTTTATTTTTCTACACATAGGTATGTGTAAGATTCTGTTTTTCTACACATACTTATGTGTAGAAAATGTCAGCGCTATATTAAAAAAAATATGGAAAATATATAAATCAAAGCCGGCACCGGTGAAAGATCCTTTTGTGGAGAATTCTACTGAAAAAGTTCAGGAGGGAAAATTATGGAGGAATATTATAAGAAAGTTTATACGGTATTATCTGAAATATATAATTCCGATAAAATTATTCCGGATCATTGTCAGAATGAAAGATATTTACACCATTATTTTTCCCGTAAAATACAGGACTCTTACCGGATAAACTATGCCAATCTTATTGAAAGTAAACTGCACTCGGAATGGCCCACATACAAGAAGGAAACGGATATCCTGTTTGCAAAATACCGGTATAACAAAGAAACAAAAGTATATGAAATAATTGACCCAACGGAAAAAATAGGCCGGGGAGGTTTTATTGACTTTGCCATCGATGAGTATAAGAATCCACGTTTCGCTATTGACTTTACAGCCAAGTACAGCTGGGATAGCGAAGACATAATATTTGATTTTATGAAACTTCTGGATTCAAGAAATCAATTCACTGAGTGCATATCTTTTAATCTTCTTTTTGATGAGAAAGATCTTAGAAAAAAAGGATCTTTAACACGATTGGAAAATAAAATGAACGCCGCAAAAAAAACACGGAAGAAAGACTTGGAAAGTATTTTGACAGAAACAGAAAGTTTCTTTTCCGGATTATTGAAATAAGCATTTCGGGCAAAAACAGCCGGCACCTGAAAAATGTAATGAATACGTTTTTTTTACGGTGATCCCGGCATTCTATGCCCATGAAACTGTAGCCTTCCGCTTTAGAGCGCCGGAATTCCGTCAAAAAGTATTTTTCTTCTATAAAAAGATTATGTAATTAAATGCTGATACCATCCATACTCCCGGTACAATTCCGCCGGGAACAGGCAGCTTAGGAGGGAATTTGCCGCTCCGCTAAAACTTTCCTGTAATACAGCCTTACTGCCTTGACTTTTATTGGAAAAAAGGGGAATCTATGTACTGATTGTTGACGAAATGACGTTTAATGTCAAAATAAAAAAGGAGAGGATATGCCGGTTTTTTTGTTTCCGGGGCAGGGCGCCCAGTTTTCAGGTATGGGAATGGATATGTACGACGCGGACACGGACGGTTCGATGGGAATCCGCAACCTTTTTGATTCAGCAAGCTCTATATATGGGAAAGATATACGCACTGTTTTGAATTCCGACGCGGAAGTTCTTAAAAGAACGGATGTGAGCCAGATAGCCATAACCGTGGTATCCCTGGCCGCTGTCCGCTTTCTTTCAGCCCGGAATATAGGGGTTTCGGCCTGTGCCGGTTTCAGCCTGGGCGAATATCCCGCGCTCGCGGTTTCCGGCATCCTTTCGGAAGAAGATACGCTGAAACTCGTAATCGAACGGGGGCGGATCATGCAAAAGGCCAGCGATGCACTCGCATCTTCCGGGGATGAGCCTGCCGGTATGTCGGTTGTTCTCGGACTTTCCTCCGGGCAGATTGATGAAATTATCGCGTCCTCCGGAACCGGAGATCTGTATGCGGCAAACTATAACAGTCCCCTGCAGACAGTGGTTTCAGGGACCGCTCCGGCGCTGGAAAAGGCAGCCGAAATTTTCAAGGAAGCCGGCGCGCGCCGTGTGCTCAGGCTCAAGGTCGCCGGCCCGTTCCATTCTCCCCTCATGAATGAGGCGAAGGAAGAATTCGCGGCAGTGCTTGAGAATTTTGCTTTTTCGGATCCCTCTATTCCTGTGTTTTCCAATGTTACGGGAAAGCGGATTACAGGCGGGGCGGAAGCGAAGCAGTGCGCGGCCCGGCATTTGGTAAGTCCGGTGCGCTGGACCCTTGAAGAATCCGAAATTGCCTTGCTGATGCAGGGCCTGAAAAATGAAATACGGGAAGATATTCCTGAGCTGATTGAAGCAGGTCCCGGAAAAGTATTGAGCGGTCTCTGGACCGATTCAGGACTGCCCGGGGTCTGTAAACCATATACGGAAGCAGGGAGAGAATAATGTTACTGGAAGGAAAAACCGCATTGATAACCGGCGCGAGCCGCGGGATCGGCAGGGAAATTGCCCGCCGTTTTATTGAAGAAGGAGCAGAGGTCTGGGGCCTGGCTACAAAACCCTCGGAAGGCGCTAAGGAACTGGCTTCTTTTGCGGAGCAGAAAGGGACCGGGTATCATGAACTTATTGCCGATATCGGGGACGCCGGAATGGTCCAGTCTGTTATTTCCCAGGCGGTAAAGGATTCCGGCGGATTTTCCATTCTTGTAAATAACGCCGGTATTACCCGCGACGGCCTTTCTTTCAGGATGAAGCTGGAAGACTGGAACGATGTCCTCCGCATTAATCTGACCGGGACTTTTCTCGTGAGCCAGATTGTGTCTGCGGACATGATCCGGAAACGGGCGGGCTCAATTATCAACCTTTCAAGTATTGTCGGTCTGCATGGTCAGGGCGGCCAGGTAAATTATGCGGCAAGCAAAGCCGGCATCATCGGCTATACAAAGAGTCTTGCGAAGGAAACTGCCGGAAGGGGAGTCCGCGTCAATGCGATTGCCCCCGGATTTATTATAACGGAAATGACTGAAGTTATTCCCGAAGAAGCGAAAAAAGTCTGGCTTGAATCAATTCCCATGAAACGGGCCGGAACTGTAACCGAAGTTGCGGACGCTGCTGTGTTTCTTGCTTCGGACTTATCAACATATATTACCGCACAGGTAATCGGAATTGACGGAGGAATGGGAGCATGAGCAGACGTGTAGTAGTAACAGGACTTGGCGCGGTTACACCGCTTGGAAATTCGGTAAATGATACCTGGGCTGGGATCCGGGCCGGAAAATGCGGCATAGACCGTATTACTCTTTTTGATACAACCGATTTTGAAGTGAAAATAGCCGCTGAAGTAAAAAATTTTGATCCGTCCCAGCACGGCATAGACCGGAAAGACGCCCGCAAGATGGCCCGTTTTACCCAGTTTGCATGCGCGGCTGCGGTTGAAGCTATCCGCGACGCGGGATTTGATAAGGAAACAATATCAAAAGTCAACTCGGGAATTATGGTGGGAAACGGAATCGGTGGTTTTGAAATTCTTGAAGCTTCATTTAAAAAATATTTTGAGGCCGGTAACACCCGCATCCCGCCCCTTTCAATTCCCATGCTCATAATGAATGAGGGGCCTGCAAATATCAGTATGATGTACGGCATTACCGGGCTTTCCTGGACGCTTGCGACCGCCTGCTCTTCGGGAACCGACGCGCTTGGCGTGGCGCTCGATCTTATCCGCTCCGGCCGGCTTGATGTCTGTGTCGCGGGCGGAACTGAAGCGTCCATTACCGGATTCGGCATCGGCAGTTTCACTGTCCTTCAGACACTTGCTGCTTCATTCAATGATGACCCGTGTAAGGCCAGCCGTCCATTTGACAGGGACCGCGAAGGTTTTACAATGGGCGAGGGCGCCGGCATTCTGATTCTTGAAGAACTCGAGCACGCGCTTGCGCGCGGAGCAACCATTTACGCCGAATTTACCGGATACGGCGCTTCGAGCGATGCCTACCATATCACCAGTCCCAGGCTGGATGGTAGCGGCGGGGCAATGGCCATTGAACGGGCTTTAAAGGATGCCGGAATAAAGCCGGAAGACGTCCAGTATTACAACGCTCACGGGACTTCGACTCCGGTCAATGATCCCGCGGAAACGCTCATGCTGAAAAATGCGTTCGGCGAACATGCCTATAAAATGAAAGTGTCGAGTACCAAGAGCATGACCGGACACTGTGTAGGTGCGGCCGGCGCTATCGAGGCCATCATAGGTATTAAAGCCCTCAATGACAATTTCTATCCGCCTACAATTAATCTTGAAAATCCGGATATTGAACACGGCTGTGATCTTGACTATGTTCCGAATGTGGGAATTGAAGCCCCGATGGACTGTTTCGCGTCAGGATCGCTGGGGTTCGGAGGCCATAACGGCGTTATTGTTATGAGGAAGTATAAAAAATGAATCCAGCCGATTTGAATGATAAAATGGTCCGCGCGGAAGAACGGAAAAAAATAGAACAGCTTCTGCCGCACCGTGACCCCTTTCTTTTTGTTGATGTTATTGACGTAACTGATGAGAAACAGGTTGTCGCAAGGCATGTTTTTTCCGAAGATGAGTTTTTCTTTAAAGGCCATTTTCCGGAATACCCTGTTGTTCCCGGAGTTATTCTTGTCGAAACTATGGCCCAGGCAGGAGGCGCCGGACTTGTGCGGCGCGGCATTATGAGTGATGATTCGCTCTTTTTTCTTGCCTCGGTTGACAAGGTGAAATTCCGGAAACAGGTCCGCCCCGGCGATGAAGTACGCCTGGTAATCGAAAATCTCAGAGTTTCACCAAAAATGATAAAACAGGCGGGAAAGGCTTTTGTTGGCGAAGATCTTGCGGCAGAAGCTGAATGGCTTTGCCTGGTCGGCGGAAAAGGAGACATTGCATGATAATTAAACCAATGATACGGAGCAATATCTGTATAAATGCCCACCCCGCCGGCTGCGCCGCTGAAGTGGACCGTCAGATAGCCTATGTCCGTGAGAAGGCCGCGGAAAAACATATAGAAAAAGGAAAACTGAAGGCCGCGCTGGTGCTGGGCTGTTCAACCGGATACGGACTGGCAAGCCGCATCACCGCCGCCTTTGAGTATGGGGCTTCAACGGTCGGGGTTTCCTTTGAAAAAGAAGGAACTGAAAGCCGCGGCGGAACACCGGGCTGGTACAATAATCTTGCCTTTGACCGGGCCGCCGCAGACGCGGAGCTTCCTTCGGTTACCATCAACGGAGACGCTTTTTCGGATGAGGTAAAAGCCAGAGTTATTGAAACCGCAAAAATAATGGGGATTACTTTTGACCTTGTTGTATACAGCCTGGCCAGTCCGGTACGGACTGATCCCGAGACAGGTGAGCTGTATAAGTCGGTACTTAAGCCCTTCGGAAAACCCTACAGTGGTCAGACTGTTGATCCGATGACAGGAAAGCTCAGCAGCATGAGTGCCGAACCGGCGACCGAAGAAGAAGCGGCCCAGACCGTCAAAGTCATGGGCGGTGAAGACTGGGAACTCTGGATTACACAGCTTTCAGACGCAAATATTCTTTCGGACGGCTGCATTACTGTGGCCTATTCCTATATCGGTCCCGCTCTTTCCCATGCCATTTACCGCGACGGAACTATCGGCGGCGCAAAAAAACATCTTGAAAAAACTGCCCGCGAAATGGACGCGGAGCTGAAAAAAGATATGAACGGGCAGGCCTTTGTTTCAATTAATAAGGGACTGGTTACCCGTTCGAGCGCGGTCATTCCGATTATTCCGCTCTATCTTTCAGTTCTCTTTGCGGTTATGAAGGAAAGGGGAACGCATGAAGGCTGTATTGAACAGATCGAACGTCTGTTTACCGAACGCCTTTATACAGGAGGTCCGGTTCCGGTCGACGGGGATCATCTGATCCGTATCGACGATTGGGAACTCGACCCCGAAGTACAGAAAGAAGTGGACAGGCGCCTCGCAATGATAACGGAAGAAAACCTTCCTGAATACGCTGATCTGGCAGGTTACCGCCATGACTTTCTCGCCGCCAACGGTTTTGATGTTGACGGAATTGATTATGAAGCCGATGTTGCGCGGCTCGATACGATTTAGCCTTTTCACTCAAAGGAGATTGCA
Source organism: Brucepastera parasyntrophica (assembly GCF_022376835.1). GTDB lineage: Bacteria > Spirochaetota > Spirochaetia > Treponematales > Treponemataceae > Brucepastera > Brucepastera parasyntrophica. The sequence continues at coordinate 1,238,929 of NZ_CP084606.1, read as the reverse complement.
GGCTTATGGAAGAAAAATTTCTGCTTGAACTTTTTGACCGCTTTAATTCCTCAGACGCCGCTGAACTGAAAATTTCAGCGGATGGTTATACCTTTGAACTTCGCCGCAAGGAAGCGTGTATTGCAGGAAGCCCGGCTGTTCCTGCCTCGGCGCCACCTCCTGTTTATAACGCTGCCGCGGATAAAAAGCCGGAGCCGGATTCAAAACCTGCGAAGAACGCTGCTCCTGCGGCGTCCGATACCATAATCATCAAAAGCCCCGTTGTGGGAACCTTTTACCGGTCGCCGAATCCGGACGCGCCCGCTTTTGCCGAAACAGGCAAAAAAGTTTTAAAAGGACAAAAGCTCTGCATTATAGAAGCAATGAAAATGATGAATGCCCTTGAAGCTGAGTTTGATTGTGAAATTGTGGATGTACTTGCCAATAACGGCGATCTTGTTGAATTCGACCAGCCCCTGTTTGAGGTCCGTCACGTATGATTAAACGTCTGCTGATTGCAAACCGCGGTGAAATAGCAGTCCGGATTATCCGGACCTGCCGGGAACTGGGCATAAAAACAGTGGCCGTGTATTCAACCGCCGACCGGGATGCGCTTCATGTGCAGATGGCGGATGCGGCGGTTTGCATAGGTCCGGCAAAATCATCAGACAGCTACCTGTCAAAATCAGCTCTTATAACCACAGCGATCCGTACCGGCTGCGAAGCTATTCATCCCGGCGTCGGATTCCTGTCAGAGAACGCCGATTTTGCGCGGGAAGTAATAAAGGCCGGACTCATCTGGATCGGCCCGGACCCTTCGGTAATTGAAATGCTCGGCGACAAGGTTGTCGCACGTGATACCGCCCTGAAATTCGGATTGCCGGTTACTCCCGGATCCCCGGGACCCATTGCGAAAAAGAAGAAGCAATTGAGGTCGCCCGGACCTGCGGATACCCGGTAATTATCAAAGCCGCTTCAGGCGGCGGCGGAAAGGGAATGAGGATTGTCTGGAAGGATGAAGACCTTCAGGAGAATCTTGAAATTGCATCCCGTGAAGCTGAAGCGAATTTCGCGGACGGTACCGTATATATAGAAAAATACCTGCAGAATCCGCGCCATGTTGAATTGCAGGTAATAGCTGACGGGAAGGGCGGAGTCGCCGTTCTGGGTGAGCGGGACTGTTCCGTCCAGAAAAACCATCAGAAGCTGATAGAAGAAAGTCCTTCGCCCGGTGTTTCTCCCGTGATGAGAAAAAAATGGGCGACGGAGCGCGCAATCTTTTTTCAAGCCTGAAATACTGCGGGGCCGGAACAATAGAATTTCTTGTGGTTAAGGACGAGTTTTTCTTTATGGAAGTAAACGCCCGTATCCAGGTAGAGCATCCGGTCAGTGAATTTGTGACCGGGACCGATCTCATCCGGGAACAGATACTTGTATGCTGCGGGGAGCCCATGACCATTGACCCTGATAATATTCGCCTGAGCGGCTGGTCAATTGAGGCAAGGATAAATGCGCTTGCGCCCGGAAAAGTTTCCAGGCTCGATATCCCCGGCGGACCCGGTGTACGCTTTGATTCTTTTTTGTACACAGGCGCGACTGTTTCGCCTTTTTATGATTCCATGGTCGGCAAGCTTATTGTCCATGATATTGACCGGCCCCATGCCCTTGCCCGCCTCGAACGCGCGCTTGATGAACTTCATATTGAAGGCGTTCCGGTAAACACCGGTTCCCAGAAAAAAATAATTTCAAACAGGATATTCAGGTCCGGCAGTTTTGGTACCGGACTCTATGCCCAGCTGGAGGCTGAACTGTGAGCGGAAAAAATGAAAATATAATTACCTGCAATTCCTGCAAGGCCGAAATAAAAGAAGACGCCTTGCAGAAAAACCTGAAAGTCTGCCCCTCCTGCGGTTATCATTTCAGAATGGAACCCCGGGAACGCATTGACTATCTTACGGACAAGGACAGTTTTGTGGAGTTCTGCAAAAACATGAAAAGTCTGAATCCCATTGCAATGGACGGATATGAAGAAAAACTCAGCGAAGCTGAAAAAAATCAAACATGACCGACGCTGTCATAACCGGCACCGCTTCGATAGATTCGATGCCCGTTGTGCTTGCCCTTATGTCCTTCAGTTTTATGGGAGGTTCCATGGGTTCGGTAGTCGGCGAAAAAATTTACCGCACTATGATGAAGGGCCTTCAGACAAAATCGCCTGTTATTATTTACGCGACTTCGGGCGGGGCCCGTATGCAGGAAGGGATTTTTTCCCTTATGCAGATGGCGAAGACCGCGAGCGCAACCGCGGAACTTGACCGGGCGGGCATTCCCCTGTTTGTGGTCCTTTGCGATCCGACGACCGGAGGCGTAACGGCGAGTTTTGCCATGCTGGGTGATATTACGCTTGCCGAACCCGGCGCCCTCATCGGCTTTGCGGGACCAAGGGTTATTGAAGGAACTATAAAACAGAGTCTGCCTGACGGATTCCAGCGAGCGGAATTTCAGCTTGCAAAAGGTTTTGTTGATTACGTTGTCCCTCGCAGTGAGCAGAGGGAGCTTTTCAGGAAATTACTGAAAGCCCATGGTGTTTCCGGAGGCGGTAAATGAGTGCACAGAAAAATGTCAGATCGAGTATTGAAGAATTGCAGAAGCTGGCCGAAAAAGCCGGAATCGATATTTCTGATGAAATAAAAAACATCACAAAAAAGTCGAAGAACAGAACAAGTCAGCGAATGCCTGGAAACGGGTCGAACTTGCGCGGAACCCTGACCGGCCCCGCGCCCTTGATATTATCCAGTACATTTGTGAAGATTTTATAGAACTTCACGGGGACCGCTGCTATGGCGATGACCCCGCGCTTATCGGCGGGATCGGATTTATAGACAGTATTCCTGTTACTATAATTGCCAATCAGAAGGGCCGCAATCTGAAAGAGACAATGGAGCGTAACGGAGGCATGGCCAATCCGGAAGGTTACCGGAAAGCACTCCGGCTCGCGAAACAGGCTGAAAAATTCCACCGTCCGATTATCACTCTTATTGATACGCAGGGAGCCTATCCCGGGCTCGGCGCTGAAGAACGCGGAATAGGAGAGGCCATCGCGGTGAATCTGCGTGAATTCAGCCAGCTGAAAACCCCTGTTATCTGCATTATTATAGGCGAAGCCGGGTCCGGCGGGGCTTTGGGAATCGGAGTCGGGGATAAAATTTATATGCTTAAAAACGCGGTGTACTCCGTTATTTCTCCTGAAGGATATGCTTCCATTCTGCTCCGCGATGCTTCCCAGGCAAAACATGCGGCGGCTATGATGAAAATTACATCGGAAGACCTGCTTCAAATGAAAGTCTGCAACGGCATCATAAAAGAACCGGAGGGAGGAGCCCAGTTTGATCCCGCCGGGACTGCCGCGAATATAAAGGATGTGATAATCCGTGACCTGAAAGACCTTATGCCGCGCAATCCAGCGGTGCTTGTCCGCTACCGGAACCAGAAAATAAGCAAGATAGGGCATTTTACCGAAGAAGATGAAGAATGCTCATAAAGTAGTATATGAACAGTTGTTCACCTATTATATGAACAACTGTTCATATAAGGGTTAACGGTCGTTCATATAAGAACCGCTGATTCAAAACGGCTTTTTCGTTACACGGTTTTTGAAAAAGCCGTTTTTGCTTTCCTGCTCAAAATCAGAATTTATAAGTTAATCCTGCCTGAATAAAACTGTTGTTCCGGTAATCGTAAAATTCACCGTCCTTATTGGTGTTTACATATATGCCCTGCAGGGTCAGGAATAAACCGTCCGCCGCGTTAAATGAAATCTTCGGCTGTACAAGAAATTCCCTGCCTTCAATTCCCCAGATAAAGTTACAGGAAAGCTCAAGTTTGTCCCTTAAAAAGGAGTCCTTTAAAACTACCGCAATTCTGTTGGAAGAATAATAGCCATTTGACCTGTAGTCGGTATCATATCCCGGCGGAATGACTCCGCTGCCTATTTTATCATTATGCAGAATATACATTCCCTGGTTCTGTATATTGATATTGAAATTATGGACAGGAAGATCAACATCAAAACCGGCGACCCAGTTAATGCTGCTGTTCCGCACCCACGGGTCCTCTCCCTTAATATCTCTGGTAAGATAATACGCTGCTTCTCCGCGCAGATTAAACCGGCCCGCGGCGGCCGCGGCTTCGATACCGAAAATCTGGAGCGAATCATAATGCAGTGCGGGCAGGGCTGAATCGGCTGCCAGGGCGTCTGGGACGCCGGCGGCTTCCATCGCTTTCGCTGTAAGATATCCGGAAAGATCAGCGGTGGGCTGCTTGTAATGTCCCGCATACCAGGACACCCCCATGTCCACAGGCCCGAAGGTATGGGTAAGACGAAGCCCTGCCTGACCGTAATCAAATGAAGCGGTTTCAGGAATGATGGTATCCGCCTTTGCCTGTATGGAGGCTATCGCTGCGGCGTCGCCTGAGGCAAGCGCGGCCGCGGCCTGGGCGCCAAGCACTTCCGCGGCCGTCCCGGCAAGCTCCGTGACAGCCGACGGCATCCATATCCCGGAAGAGGCGGAACGGTCAGCTGTCATAAATGGTGTATACACAGCTTCGGCCTTCATTCCGAAAGGGGCGTTCCACACAACGCGGAACATGGGTTCGGCGATCCGGCGGTCAATGTATTCGGGAAAAATAAAATCTGTATAATCATTCGCGTTAAAGCTGTCGATGACATGGAGCTTGTCCCCCTTGCCCCAGACTATTTTCATTTTTCCGCCCTCGATTATGAAATTCCCGGCAAACAGTCTGATAGTCAGCTCTTCAAGAATATCTTCGGGATATGTTTTTATTGAGACGGCGTCAAATTTAAGAGAAGCTTTTATTTCCGACGCCGTACCATCGTACCCAAAATCAAGATTGAGTTTTGGAAACGCAAAAATCAAATCTCCGTTTTTGTCGCTGTCAAAATAATCTTTATAGGCGCTGCCCCCGACAATAGCCCTGGCATCAAAGGAAGCCCTGCCGCCGAAGGAAAACGGCGAGACTTCCTCAGTACCGAAATCATTAAACCCGCCGAAAACTTCCTGACCGTCAAAATATCCGGAATCGGCTTCGCCCGAAAAGGGATCCTGGGATATGCCGCGATACAGCAGAGCAGTACCGCGGCGGCAAGCCGGACCGTTCTTTTTTCATATTAATTCCTCCAATAATTTATTACCCGATTTTTTGAATGTTATGGCCGGCCGGTGTTCAGGAAGTTCTGGGTAAATACCGAATCGCTCACGGGTTTGTCGACTTCAATATTTGTGATAACCATACGTGTGGAATGGCCGGACTGTATATTTTTCAGAAGGGAACTTACCGGTATATTATATTCCTGCACCTTGCGGATGTTTTCGACGGTGAGTTCTTTCAAAAGCCTTCCTTTTTTATCAAACATCTGACTGTACACGGGCAGCAGGGTTTCCTTATCAATGCAGACAATGCGGTACGAATATTCCGATGAAGACGGGTCTTTTGGAGTTGAACGTACCTCCCAGCAGTCATATCCGTTTGCTTTTTTTTCCGACAGTAGTTCATGACTATCGTCATCGACCTCTCTTGAACTCATATCATCATAAGAGGCGTCCGTGCCCATAAACGGCTTGCTTCCTTCCGAAGCCGCTATCCTCCGGGTTGTCCTGAGCGCGGGCAGATAAATCCATTTGTCATCAGCCCTGTCTTTGTTTTCAATCTGGAGGAACCGTGTATCTTTTACCGACGCCGGACTCCTGAAGACCATTACCGTTGATTTCAGACCGTCCTTCTCTTTTCCCCATTCTTCTACCACACGTGTTTCAGTGTTTCCATTCTGTTCTATCAGCTCCATCCGCACCAGCGTATGCGTGTATGACGGTGAGGGCGCGTCATGCGATTTTTTGATTACCGCGCGTCCGTCCGTTACTTCGGCTTCGCCGGCAAATAACGGGAATGCAGCCATTACGCCGCACAGTATAAGCGCGGGTATCTTTGCCGCTGGCATTTTTTTAGTCAGTTTCATATATACTCCATTAATTTAAGTTTCCGGTGTAATGAATTAACCGATTCATTGCATCGGAAACAGTTTCAATCGGATATAGTCAAATAATTTATTATTTGGTTATACTGTTCCTTAAAAATAAATTTCCGTTTCCGGATATAATTCCATCCTGTGCGCTTATTCGTTCCGGTTTCCCCGGCCTTTTTTACTGCGCCTCATAAATTTCGGGTCCAACATATTTAAAATTCCCGGAAGAACAGTCATCGCAAGAAGAGAGCTGGTGAACATAACTACCGCGGCGAGAATTCCGATATACCTGAGTACCACAAATTCCGAAAAGCACAGTACAAGAAAACCGAACCCGACCGCCATAGCATTGGTGACAATTCCTCTCCCGCTTTTTTTGAGCGTCCGCTTTATCACTTTTTCCGGGTCATCACAGACCGCGCGTTCCTCACGGTAATTGGTCATAAAATGGATGGTATAATCAATACCGACTCCAACAGCTATTGACGCAATAATGCTGGTAAACATATCAAGATTTATTCCCAGAAAACCCATTGCCATATAATTCAGCAGAATACTGAAAAGCAGAGGTACACAGCCGATAAGTCCCGCGAACGGGGATTTAAATGAAACGGCAATTATAATGAACACGCTTATCAGGGAAAATAACAGACTGCTTAACTGGCTTGAAATAATCATGTTTGTCATTGTGTATTCAAGTTCCGCGTTTCCCGCGGCTTCAATCCTATAGCCGTCCGGGAAAAAAGCTGCTGCGTATTCCTTCGCATCATCAATAATATTGCCGATAGCTTTTGAACTCCTTGTTCTGAGCTGAACAGTCATCCTGACTGTCCGGGGCTGAAGCGAATCATCAATAAACTTGTCAAGCGAACCGCTGAACAGCAGGAGATACTGGGATACAAGATCACTGAGCTCCTCCCGGGTTGCGGCAGGATACTTTGATACCTCCCAGGGAATTTCATAATACGCGGTTCCGTTATAATTCAGTTCGCGTTCAAGCTCACGGACAATGTCTTCGATCCCTGCGTTTTTCCCTCCCGCAAGTGCGTAAGCCCTGTTGAGTATTGCGAGACCTTCCCCGATCGAGAGCTGCTGCGAAAGAAGCCGGCTGTATTCAATGTTGGGGTCAATAAATGCTTCATATCCGGCTGACTTGTCTTCCTGATAAAAGGATCCGTAAAAAAAATCTTCCTCCCCGAATGCGGAAAAGCCGGTGTTATCAAAACTGTCAAAACCGGCTTCTCCGGCGGTTTCATAGAATTCAGCCGCTTCCGGAATATGCATCACCTGGTTCATTCTTTTTACGAATGTTGAAAAAGAAACAACCTTTCCTATTTCACCGTATTTTCCCGTAAGGTAGCCCTGCATATCATCAAGAGGTTTAAGAATTTCGGACCTTGTCATATCGCCTTTTTCATTTCCACTCACAATAAAATAAATGCTGTTTGTACCGGCGAATTCTTTATCAACAAAATCTATGTCCAGCCGCATTGCGCTGTCCGCCGGAAAGTAATTTATAAGGGCAGTCTCAACCACCAGTTTCCGTATGCCAAACACTGACAGAACAGCAATCGCTATGCAGGTAACGGCGAGTCTGGCCGGCGTCCCCGCAAGCGTACGGTATATGGCGAACAGAGGCGATTTTCTTTTTTTCTGCTGGCTTTCCGGAGTTTCCGCAGGGTTTTTATCCGTGCCGGCTTCGGACAAAACGGTTCCCCCGCCGGTGTCCTTTCCGTCCTGAGCTGCTTTTGTTTTCCGTGAAAACAACTTTGTTTTTTTTCCGACATTTTTCAGCGGCTTTACCATCAGAAGGGCGGGAATAAAAGTTGTTGCGAGCAGGAGAGAAAAAACAACACCAAGCGCGGTAAATACGGCGAAGCTGCGCAGCGGAACAAGCGGGCTTGTTACCAGGGAGACAAACCCGGCAACTGTTGTAATGCCCGCAAGCAGTACTGCCGGAAGAACGCTCTTCAGCCCTTCCATGATAACTTCACTGTGCCGTTCCCTTGTCAGTTCACCCCGGACATTTTCAAGAGCTATATAATAATGATTGAGAACATGGATGCCGTAGGCTGAACCCACCGCAATCAGGGCAACCGGAATAACACTCGACACAATGGTAAAAGTAATGTTCAGCATAGCCATGATGCCAACCGACCATATAGAACTCATAAGCACAGTAACCAGAGGCAGCAGGGTTCCGTCAAGGGATTTGAATGAAAGAAAAAGACAGATGAGCAATACCAGTACTACCAGAGGGATAAGCACAATTAAATCGGAAAGCATAAATTTCTGCGCATTTTCGCTTACAACGATGTCACCGGTAAAGAGGACCGACAGATTAGGATTATCCGCTTCTTCCCGGACTATCCCACGCAGGTTATCAAGGACAGTCTGCTTTTGGACAGAACTCAGGGTTTCTTCGACAGTGACCGCCATCTGTGTACTTTTCAGATCATCCGAAATAATAACCCGGTTGTACATATCGGGCCAGTCGCTGAGTTTCTGGCGTATTAAAACAATATCTTCCGTTGATCCTGTATATTCCGCCGGTATGAGACTTCCCGCGGTAAGGCTTCCGTCTTCAACCTGAATGTAATCCACATTGGTCAGGGACGTGATTTCATTAACGAAATCAGCTTCTTCCGCCCGTCCGGTGATGCGTCCGATTATCTCAAGATATTCGGGTGTCAGTATCGTTCCGCTTTTAGCCTGGATAATGATACTCAGCATTTCGGTGCTGCCGAAATCATCTTCCATCGCTTTAAACCGTTTGTACGATTCATGCTGCTGCGGAAAATACTGCCGCAGCGAATTGTCAATTTCCACGTTTCCAAGCTGCAGGGAAAAAAATACAGTGAGCGCAAGACAGACTGTAATTATAATCCAGGGCTGCCTGAATACCCTTTTTTGCATACAATAGCCTCCGTTAATGGTTTAATAGTTTAAACGTTCAAACATATAAACCAAATATATAAAACTTATATAAAAAATGTCAATAAAAAACACTGCTTTTTTGCAGGAATTCCACTTTTTATTTTGGTACAGCGCTTCACTTCTTCTTTAATATAGGTTCCGAACTGGCAGGAAAATGACAGAAAAACAGACGGGGAAACCTTGGCCTTTCTAATTTATAAAGAAGCCCCGGAATTTAAAAATCTTGACAGTTTTTATCTATTGATACTATATTGAAAAAAACGCAGTATCCATGTTTTTGCGGAAAAAGGCCGCTGCGCCGGGAGAAATGATCAATGATAAGCCAGAAAGAAATTAACCAGCTGATAAATAAATTCAGAATCTGCAGTCCTCTCTTTATTGCCCTTGGAGAGGAGGCCAGACAGCGTATCCTGCTTATCATTGCGGAAACCGGTATAACTGGCATGAATGTTTCCGATATCACAAAGAAAACGGACCTTTCCAGACCGGCCGTTTCCCATCACCTGAAAATACTGAAAGACTCCGGTTTTATATCTTCATATAAAAAAGGAACCCAGAATTTCTATTTTGTAACTCTGCAGAAAAATATTGACATTGTGAAAGATCTTATCAATTCAATTGAAATAAAGCTTAATTCCATTGATCCGCATGAACTTGAAAGAGACGCACCCTGGTTGAGCGAGGCTGGTTGTGCACCGAAACCCCGCGTCAGGAAACGTCGCTGAAATCAACTCTTCTTTACGCGCATCCGCATAAAAAAAACGGCCCGTTTACAGCGGGCCGTTTTGCCTTTTCAGAAAACAGCCGTATGAGCAGCTGTTAATTCCGGGCTGAAATATCATTCATCCTGTTTGATATTTTTCACATTCGTAATATTCAGAAAAACCGTTTCAGGTTCATATTTCCATATCTGCGAACCTTCCGGATAATAAGCGACAGTCGTGAGATAGTCATCCGTCCCGTTTGTATATACAAATTGATAAACCATATCAGTATCATTAAGCGCTTCATTGACCGGAGTAATTAGATTGCCGAAAGCGTCCGGAATGTCGGCTATTGATGAAGCTCTTATTATTACCGCTTCCGCAAATACTGAAAACCCGTCGGTCCCCACCGGAACAATTACAGCGGTCAGTGTACCGTTATCCCGGTTAACTGAATACTGTACTGCTTTTGCTCCCTGTGGGAGAGCAATTTCTCCGAGTCCAAAGGCCGTAAAATCGCTGCTGTTCCACTGGTTTGTCTCTGCCTGGCCGTTTTGTGCCTGTGCCTTTTCCCTGTTTGTGCATGCAGAGAATATAAGCACAAGCAGCAGGGCTGCGGCGCATAATGTTTTCCTGTTCATGAAAAATCTCCTCCTTGGATATACAAAGACAGGGGCCGGCGCAATTGCCGCCGGCCCCGTCCTGTTTTATTCGAGGCGAGGGTTTAATACCCCTCTGCTCTGCGGCGGTTTTTATAACAACCTATAAAACCGTTCGTTTTTATAGGTTCCATGGTATTAAACCCGAGACCAATTCCTCGGGAGAGAAAAATACTCCGCCGCTTTGCGGCGGGGTATTTTATTTAATCAGAATAAATTCAACGCGCCTGTTTTTCCACCAGTTTTCACGGTCGCTCCAGGCGGCAACCGGTCTGGTGCCTCCCATTCCGATAGTTGAAAGCCGTGAGCCGTCGACGCCGTTCCGTATAAGGAACTGTTTTACGGCTTCCGCCCTTTGCTGTGACAGCGGAATGAGTTCGGTTTCCTCTTCACGCTGCGTATTGCTGACGTTATTGGCATGACCTTCAATCTGTACCTTGTAGTCCTTGAACTTGTTCAGTATTTCGGCAACGCGCCGGAGAACCTGCGTGTTCTTGTCAACAATTGCCTGATCGAGGCCGTTAAAGTCCGCCGCGTTAGCCCTGAAGATAATGGACGGAACCGCTATCTTCAGTTTATCGCCGTCACGTATAACCAGAACATCGACGGGAACATAGCCGCGTACAACAGAAGTCATTCCTACATCATCCGTTACCGTGAAGGTGAACGGATAATCGGTGGCGGCCTGGACCAGTTCACCTTTGAGCGAACGTCCGTCCCAGATAATGCGTTCCGTTATTTTTCCCTTGCCTCCGGTTCGCCAGAATACATTGCCGCTGGTTCCTTCGGGTTCATAGATTTCAAATGACCAGTCGGTGAACGGTGACGCGGATTCCGCGGTCAGGTCAATAAAGAGTTCGTCATCAACCCCGTCATTATCCGGGCTGAAATATTTCGGCGAAAGCCTGACATTCAATGCTGGCGGTTTCGCGTTCACCAGGAATACCGGTGTCGCGACAGTGACCACATCGCCCTTTACATATTCGAGATTCAGTTCGGCATAGACTTTTCCCTGCGTGACAGCACCCGCATCATTTTTCCCGTCCCAGTTAACGGTCGCGGGAAGTGTGCTGGAAGTTGAAGAATTCCATGTCCGGATTGCTGAACCTCCTCCTTCGGGCTTGATTGCAAGCGACCACGAGGCAAGTCCATCCGGAATACTGGTTACAATGGACAGTTTCTGGGTGTCCTTGATACCGTCACCGTTCGGAGAGAACGCCGGGAGTTCCGCAGTCAGGAAAGCCTTTGGAACACGGGCGTCCACAACTATACCGGAGATGTTTTGCGTGGTTTTGTTTCCCGCCTTGTCTTCGGCAGTTACGGTATACGTGTATGTCCCGTCTGCGACCCTGTTTCCCGAATCATCGGTAGCGTCCCAGATTATATTTTCCACAGTCCCGTTCCAGTGATAATTTTTAACCACAGTCCTTCCTGTTGAAATGGCGGCTGTCCACAGATCTTCTTTTGAAGAAGTCTGATTTATCTGGATGGTATCGCGTTTCCCGTCTCCGTTTGGCGAGAACAGCAGATAAGGGGCGGAAATTTCTATTTCCGGGAATTCAGTGTCAATTTCAAAGTTCGGCGCCGCCGACCGCGAAACCTGCTGGTTAATAAGAGTGACTTCGAGGGCCGCTCCGTATATGCCGTCAGGACTCCGCGTGCCTGTTGAAGCGCCTTCTGCGGGGTCTGCAATACCGTTCCATGTAAAGGATACGGGGACCCTGCCTCTGCCGGTAAATGTTTTTACAACAGCGCCTGAAGTATCGGTAATTTTCAGCGAATACTGATCAACGGCGGTTGCGGCCTTTATTATCGGGGTAAAGATAATAGTATCTTTTACATTGTCTCCGTTGGGGGAGAAGGCGGTTGTGTTTACCTGCAGAATCAAGTCTGCTTTTTCGGTATTGAGTTCAACTGCCGCGATATTAGAATACCCGGTATTTCCCGCCCGGTCGGTACTCACGAGGCGGTATCCGTATTTGCCGTCCACCGCGAGTTTTCCCGTGTCATCGCGTCCGTCCCAGACTGTCGTAGTGTCCGGGGTCGCTCCGAACCGGAAGGTCCTGACCGCTGTTCCTGCGGGCTCACCAGCCGCGTTTAATGCAAAGATTTCTCCGGTCCAGGCTGTTTCCGCACTTGCCTGCTGCGTGAATGTCACTGTGTCCAGATTACCGTCGCCGACCGGCGAGAAAATCTGGCCGGATGCCCTTACCTGGGCTTCGGGCGGAGTAATATCCATAGTAAAGAAGGGTGAACGCGCGACAGGCGCATAGCCGTTAATATATTGAGCTGAAATGACGGCCTGATAGTCTCCTTCGGCGATGATTTTCCCTGTTTCATCTTTTCCGTCAAAGGCTATTACCCTAGGGACGTCAGTTCCCGCATATGTTCTGACTGTGGTTCCGCTGCGGGAGTTTACCGCGATCCGCCAGGTAATCAATCCTGTGGTTACCGGAATACTCGGCGTCATCTGAACTGCATCCCGTACGCCGTCTCCGTTCGGGGAGAACGCATTAATGTCAATGCTTATATTAATAGAAGGTTTATCAGTGTCTATAATAATATTAGTAATCCGCGCTGAGGATGTGTTTCCTGCCCGGTCAGTTGATGTAATGGTATACGAATATACTCCGTCAGGAACAATTGTATTATTGTCGCCCTTGCCGTCCCAGATAAAATCGGCCGGCGCAGCGTTTCTGGTTTCAATTAAACGTACTATTGTTCCCGCGCTGTTTTCTATAGTTGCGGTCCATAAATCCTCGACCGAACCGCTCTGGGTAATTTTAAAGGTATCCTTGTTGCCGTCCCCGTCCGGACTGAAAATCATTGCGTTTGCGCCTGTCGGAGGGGAAATGGTTATTTCAGGATGCGTGTTATCGACAAAAAACTGGTATTTTTGTGAAGTACCGACGTTTCCGTTATCATCTTCGGCGGAAATCCAGAAATAATATGTTCCGTCAGGGGCAGTCTCTCCCGAATCCATTATGCCGTCCCAGCGGAGGGTTGAAGGCAGGGGTATTCCTTCCTTTACTCTGGTCAGAAGTTTCCAGAAGTTCTTAAAGAAATTTCCAATCCCATTTGATCCGCTCATTTCAGGGCGCTGTTCCTTGTTTTCTATTTTTCTGACAACATTTCCATGTTCATCTTCAATTACAAATGACCAAGCCTGTACATACCGCTGGTCATTTATTGAAAGGGGAAATTCAAGAGCATCCTGCACACCGTCATTATTCGGTGATATATACCGGTAAGTCATCGGCCCCTGGGCAAAAGCGGGAACCAGGGAAAAACAAATCATAAAAAAGCTGCAAAAAAAGAATATGCGAAAACGCATGGTAGTCCTCCTCATGTATAGTCCCGGCAATATTATTCTTCAGGGAAATCGATGCTGATAACCGGCGGTTTTGTATCTTTTACACCGAGTTTAATACTCGCCCCCGCTCCTGCCGCGTAAATATCACCCTTGAGATGCTTAAATGCCGCGGTGGGTGTGAATTCACTCTGCCCCATCCGTTTCTCGTGAGAAGGGAATCGCCCTCCGGCGACCCGACTTTCAGTTTTACGCTTATTCCTACGGAAGGCATAAGCGATTGAAGTTCTTTCCGCATTTCAACCGCATTCAGGGACCAGCCTGTTTTTACACAGAAAATATCGGCAAACACAATTTCAAAACCCGTATCAAAAATAAAGTTCTGGAAAGTCGGGAATGAAAAATCAAATGAAGCGCCGATTTTTACAACACGGTGGTTCAGAAGGATAGCCGAGACTCCCAGGTGGGGAGTAAAAGCGGAGGGGTAGCCGGATATTTCTGTACCTTCGCCGTAAATTCCCTTTGAGTCTGCCGGAGTAAAAGGACGGCCAAGTCCTGTTATTGAAAGTCCGATTTTAGTATTTCTCAGGAATCCGACGTCTCCGAAAACATATATCCAGCCGAGTTCTCCGCTGACGCCCCAGGAATTATCAGCCCCGAAGGAAGCCGTAATTCCCGCTCCAAGATATACCCTGTCGGTTAAATCTTTTGAGGCGGACAGATGCAGAGTTCCCGCTGTTCCGAGCGGAAGGGATTCATCAAAAGGCGAGGTGAGAAAATTCAGGCTCCCCGCAAAAACTCCAGCCCTGGTCGGAAAAACGGCACCTGCGTTAATTATGTGTCCCCAGCCGTCTTCATTGCCTGCCCCGATAAGGGCCGCATATGAGACATCGAGAACGGTCCGCTGCTCTCCGGCCCCGATCGCCGGATTTACAGCCAGCTCGCCGGGCAGAGCCGCATCAAAGGCTCCCCCGTTACACTTGTCCCGCGGCCAAGAAGGTCCGGGGAAAGAAATACCGAACTCCCGTCTCCTCCGATCGGCGGATTATATGCAAACAAAACTGCTGCACCTATTACCAAGAAAATAAATCCGAACACAGTACGCGGCCTGAAATACATTTATACTCCTTTAAGGTACGTTTCTGATACAAAGAAATAGCTAATTCTTTGTATCAGAAACATTTGCAATCGGAAGTAGTCAAATAATTTAAATTATTTGACTATACTCCTCCTGAGAAAAAGAACGGGCCAAAGAATTCAATCAGCCCTTATGCCATTTATAACAATAAAACATTATTATAGTTATTTTTCTTCCACTTAGTATTAATAATAATAAATTCCGTTAGTTATATGAAGTAGTCGGCAGGGATTACTGTTAATAATCCCCAAAACCTCCGCCATAAACGCGCAGAAATATCTCCGGAAACATGAATTTCCGGGTATTATGTTGTTTATATGCAATATATCGGTAATAAAACAGAAAAACTCGCTTATTTGAAAGAAAAAATATCTGTCCGGATAAAATGACGGTTTTTTTATCTGGAATTTAAAAAAATGGATATAAACAAAAGTACTGACGGTTTTTCTCCGAAAGGAAAGTCTTGACTTGAGATTTCTGGCGGGATAGTATCACAGAATGAATATTAAATCCTTCAGGGGAGGAATCCATCCTCCCCAACGGAAGAAAATAACGGAAAATCTTCCTATAGAACCTCTCTTTCCCCATACGAATGCGGTATGTATTCCCATAACCCAGGGAGGGGCGCCGAACGCTCCCATAGTTAAAGTAGGCGATACTGTTGCCCGGGGCCAGAAAATAGCGGAATCCGACGCATTCATGTCTGTACCCGTCCATGCTTCGATTGCGGGCGTAGTGAAAAAAATAGAAAACCATCTTGTTATCGGAAATACGGACGCTCTTTGTATTATTATTGAAGATGACGGGTCCGGACAAACCTCCTTTATGGATCCCCTCGATCCTTTCACCTGTACTACCCAGGACGCTGTCAAACGTGTCCGGGATGCGGGTATTGTCGGTATGGGTGGAGCTTCTTTTCCGACCCATGTAAAACTGAATCCCCCGAAAGAATGCAAAATTGATTTACTGATTGCGAACGGTGCTGAATGCGAACCCTATCTGACTATTGACGCCCGCATGATGCAGGAGTCAGCCTCAAAAATAGTTGACGGCATCGCAATAGCCATGCGCATAACCGGCGCGTCCCGGGGTATTATTGCGGTTGAAGACAATAAACTTGATGTCCTGCCCTATCTGGAAAAGGCGGTCGCGGAACTGCGGGCAAATCCCATCGGGGCCGGCGCCCGGAATATTTCGGTAGCATACTGTAAAACAAAGTACCCCCAGGGAAGTGAGAAAATCCTTATCAAAGCCCTTACCGGGAAAGAGGTGCCTTCCGGCTGCCTTCCGGCCCATGTCGGCTGTGTCGTTAATAATGTGGGAACGCTGAAAGCTATTTCGGAAGCCTTCAGGGAAGGGAAACCGCTTATCGAACGGACTCTGACCGTTTCCGGCGGGTCCTGTGTTAATCCAAGAAATATAGAAGTTCCGGTCGGGACGCTCCTTGGCGATCTGATCCCGTCGTCTTTTACCCTGCATCCCGGAACAATAAAAATTGTAGTCGGCGGCCCCATGATGGGAATTGCCATGAAAAGCGCTAATTTTCCCATTATAAAAAGTACGTCCGGTATCCTGTTTTTGTCGGCAAAAGAAGCTTCAATTGAAGAGGAAGGCGCCTGTATAGGCTGCGGCCGCTGCATCCCTGCCTGTCATTGCCGTCTGATACCCGTGCAGATGATGAAAGCGCTCAAGGCTTCCGACCTTGAAGAATCAAAACGTTACGGCTTGATGGATTGTGTCGAATGCGGCGCATGCGACTACGTTTGTCCGGCCCGGATAAAACTCGTACAGCGTTTCCGTGAAGGAAAACAGCTTGAACGGGCTGAAATACAAAAAAAGAAAGAAATGGCCGCCGCTCAAAACTCAGCCAAAGGGGTCCGGTAATGGCAGAATCCGACAGAAATGAAATATATTTATCATCCAGTCCTCATATATTAACGCCTATTGCGACCAGGCATATAATGCTTGTTGTTGTACTCACCCTGCTTCCGATTGCCGTTTACGGAGTTTACCTTTACGGAATGCCGGCGCTTGTCCAGATTCTCACAGCGGTTATTTCCTGTGTTGCTTTTGAATCTTTGTTCCGGTTTATTATGAAAAAAGACATCCGCGCGGGTGATTTTTCAGCTGTCATTACCGGTCTTCTGCTGTCCATGACCCTGCCTCCGGCCATTCCGGTCTGGATGACTATTACGGGCAGTTTCTTTTCTATTATAATAGCCAAGGAGTTTTTCGGAGGACTTGGAGCGAATGTGTTTAATCCTGCTCTTTCCGGCAGGGCTTTTATGTTTGTCAGTTTTTCGGCTGCCATGAGCAAGTGGATTGCTCCCCGGACCATGGACGCCGTTTCTTCCGCAACAATGCTCGGCCGCATGACGAACCCGGAAGGCTCTGTGTTATCCATTTCCGAAATCGTGCAGAATTCAGGGTTTGATTCAAAAGCCGATCTGTACTGGCGCTATTTTACCGGCGAACGGAGCGGGTGTATCGGCGAATCGGCGATAATACTGATTCTGATTGCATTTTTTGTGCTTCTCGTTACAAAGGTAATAGACTGGCGGGCCCCTGTTGCCATGGTAGCAACGGCGGTCCTTGTTTCCTGGATCGCGGGTTATGATCCGCTTCTTGTACTTCTCTCCGGCGGACTGCTTTTCGGCGCCGTTTTTATGACAACAGACTATACCACTTCACCTGTCACTCCCTGGGGCAGAATCCTTTTCGGCGCCGGCTGCGGCCTTATTACGGCCTTTATCCGGATTTTCGGCGGATATCCCGAAGGAGTTATGTTCAGCATTCTTATTATGAATTCCCTCGTTCCCTTTCTTAACAGAATTATTCCGCGCAAATACGGCTGGCAGCCAGGGAAAAAGGAGCAGGCAGCAAAATGAAAAACATGGTAAAACTTGCTCTGATACTGACAGTCTTTGCTTCCGTTGCCTGTGTCGCTCTTGCCCTGGTATACAATGCAACGGCTCCTATTATTGAGGGGGCAAAAACCAGGGAGGAATTTGCCGTTTTTCAGGAATTTTTCCCGAATGCGACAGGATTTGAGGATGTAAAGAATAATATTGAAAGCGGCAGCAGTTCAATTTCATTTGACACGGCCTATGTAGCAAAAGAACAGGATTCCGTCATTGGCATGGTTATCAGCGCGACAGGAAGAACCTACGCGACAACTACCGTTCTTCTTGCCGTGGATATGAACCGGAAAATCAAGACTCTGAAAATAAATACGAGCGATACGCCGGGTATCGGCTCAAAGGCCGCCGAATCTCCTTTTAAGGACCATTTTCCCGGAAAATCGGTTGATGACGAATTCAAGCCGGGCACTGATATTCAGGCTATATCTGGCGCGACTATCAGCTCCCGGACTATTTCAAGCCTTATTAAAACAGCTTCTTATCAGGCCGCCGATTACCTTGCGTCGCATTACGGCGGATTATCCGGCAGCGGCGGATCGGCTCCCATTTCTGCGGACCTCACACCGATGTCTGTTACTGACGCCCTTGCCGAACTGTTCCCCGGAGCGGACGCGGAGCCTCTGCCTGCCCGGTCCATAACAAACACTGTGGAAAGAAGTATTGTACTGACGGACGCCTGGCTGGTAAAAAAAGACGGTTCCGTAATAGGCGCGGCAGTGCAGGGCAGGGGGCAGACCTATCATGCTTCCACCATTCTGGTCGGTGTCGCCATGGACCGTACTCTCGCCGGGATACGGATTAACGCTACTACTGATACGAGAAATTACGGGTATGAAATGCTTAACCCCAATTTTTATCTGCAGTTTGCAGGCAAATCGGTTGACGACGATTTTACAGCAAATTCGGCGAAAATAGGTTCGGACATTGATGCGCTTTCCGGCGCAACTTCCAGCAGCATGGGAGTAGCGAATATAGTCAAAATTGCCGGATATGAGGCGGCTAATTTCCTCGCGGAACAGTATGGCGGGAAAACAGCTCCTTCCGGGGCCGGTAATTTCATATTAAACACTATACCGGACGAACAATAAAGATCAGTATAGTCAAACAATTTGAATTATTTGACTATTTCCGATTGTAAGTGTTTCTTATGTAAAAAATTAACCAATTCTTTACATAAGAAACGTAAATTAAAGGAATATACATGAAAAAATACGGAAAAATATTCGCAAACGGCCTGGTTACGGAAAACCCTCTGCTCGTTCTGATGATAGGGCTCTGTTCCTCCCTGGCGATTACGACCAGTGTCGCCAACGGACTCGGGATGGGACTCGCCATGACCTTCGTTCTGCTTATGAGCGAAATAATAGTAAGCCTGTTCAGAAAACTGATACCGGACGCAATCCGCATTCCTGTTTTTATAATTATCATTGCGACTTTTACTTCCATAGTGGATTTTCTTATGCAGGCCTTTACCCCCGGGCTGTCCAAATCAATGGGCGTTTTCATCCCTCTTATTGTTGTTAACTGCATTATCATGGGACGGGCCGAAGCCTTTGCCTCAAAACGGCCGATTGATGAAGTGGTTTTTGACGCGCTTGGCATGGGAATCGGGTATACCTGGGTGCTTGTCGCTATTTCCCTGATACGTGAAATACTGGGTTCCGGAACTATTTTTAAAATTCCGGTTATCCCGCAGGAATACACAATAGGTTTTTTCAATCAAGCGCCCGGAGGCTTCTTTGTTTTCGGACTGATGATAGCCATTACCTTTTCGATAAAAAAATACGCTGAAAAAAGAAAACAGATCGCGGCAAAGGAGGAAGAAAAATGAGCGAGCTAATGAAAATTTTTCTTTCATCGATGCTTTCCGATAACGTTGTTCTTATTCAGTTTCTTGCCCTGTGTCCTTTTATAGGAATGTCAACTGATGTTAAAAAATCAACAGGAATGGGAATGGCCGTGCTTTTTGTCATGGTTCTGGCAACGGCGGTAACCTATCCGATATATACCTTTATTCTGCAGCCGATGGGACTCGGCTTCCTTCAAACCCTTATCTTTATTCTCATTATCGCAAGCCTTGTCCAGCTTGTTGAATTTTACCTGAAAAAAAGCATTCCTTCGCTGTACAATTCAATGGGAGTATATCTGCCGCTTATCACAACAAATTGCGCTATCCTGGCTGTAACCCTGAATGTTATTATCAAGGAATATAATTTTGCACAGGGGCTGGTGTACGCCGCCGGAACTTCCGCGGGATTTCTTGTTGCGCTCATATTATTCGCCGGGATCCGGAAGCAGATAAAAATTGCGCCTGTCCCGAAATTCCTGCAGGGAACGCCCATTCTGTTTATAGCGGCGGCCCTTCTTTCGCTTGCGTTCGGCGGGTTCAAGGGCCTTTTAAATTAGGAGAAAAAAGTGCACATTATTATTGCGACCTTCATAGTTTCAGCTGTACTTGCGCTGGTACTCGGATTTCTGCTCGGGTTTTTCAAAAAAATCTTTCATGTTGAGACAGACCCTACCGTCGAAATGATCCTGAACGCGCTCCCCGGTTCAAACTGCGGGGCCTGCGGGTATCCGGGCTGTGCGGCCTGCGCCGAGGCCATAGCCGGCGGACTGGCTCCCGTTACCGCCTGTACTTCAGGCGGCGCGGACGTAACAAAGGCTGTCTGCGCGATTATGGGCGTTGAGGCGGAAGCGGATACCCGTGTGGCTGTTCTCTTGTGCCAGGGAACAACCGAAAAAACAATGAACAAGGCAGACTACATCGGCGTAAAAACCTGCCGGGCGGTAAAAATTTCAGTAAATGGCCTCAAACTCTGCGACTACGGCTGCATAGGGATGGGCGACTGCGAAGCTGTCTGCAAGTTCGATGCGATACACATCGGAAAAGACGGCCTTCCCCATGTTGATTATTCAAAATGTACCGGCTGTAACGCCTGTGTTAAGGAATGCCCTCAGAAAATCCTTACAACAGTCTCCAATGTACAGAAAGGGGCTATTGCGCTCTGTTCAAACCGCAATCCCCGCAAGGCCCAGGTCATCAAGGACTGCAAAGCGGGCTGTATAAAATGCGGAAAATGTGAAAAAGTCTGCCCCGTAAAGGCTATCAGGATAGTAAACGGCATCCCCCTGGTTGACTATTCCCTCTGTAATTCCTGTAATGACTGCGTAAAGCAATGCCCGACGAAGGTCCTTGCCCTGACCGAAACAGTCATTCAGCCGGTGTGAGATATCTTTATGGAAGAAAATAAAAAAACTGAACAGCAGCCGGACCCTGTGGAAAAAAAACGCTGCGCGGTTGTTGCGATTATAGGCCGGCCTTCCGCGGGCAAGTCCACTTTCCTGAATACAGTCTGCGGGGAAAAAGTTTCAATTGTTTCCCCGGTACCCCAGACAACCAGAAATGCAATCAGGGGGATTGTAAACGGTTCGCGGGGCCAGCTCGTATTCATAGATACGCCGGGTTATCATGATTCCGAAAAAAAGATGAATCTGCGCCTGCAGCGGCTTACAAGGGAACGTATTCCGGAATCCGACTGTATTCTGTATCTCATAGACTCGGTCCGTGAACCGGGGAATGAGGAAGACCGGATATGTGAAATTCTGAAACCGGTTTCTTCCAGGGTTGTTATCGGACTTAACAAGATCGATCTGCCTTCCGCAAAACCATCCCGTATCCGCCGCTATCTTGAAGAAAAACTTCCGGAAATGCCGGCCAGCAGAATATTTGAAATTTCAGCGGAGAAAGACCGGCATATTGGTCCCCTGCTTACCGCCTTATTTGATCTTTCCCCTGAGGGAGACATTCTGTATCCCGAGGAGCTGTATACCGATCAGGAAGTTGAATTCCGTATTGCCGAAATCATCAGGGAAAAGGCAATTCTCCATACCAGGCAGGAAATACCCCATGCCATGTATGTTGACATAGCCGATATGGAAATGAAGCGCAACGGAAAGGAACTGTGGGTCAGGGCCTTTCTGGTGGTCGAGCGGGAAAGCCAGAAGGCCATGGTCATAGGCAAGGCCGCGTCAAAAATAAAAATGATCCGGGAAGAAGCCATGAAAGAGTTCCGGCATATTTTTTCCTATTATATCCATCTTGATTTACAGGTGCGGGTCAACAAAAACTGGCGCCAGAAAGACCCCCTTCTCGGCCGGCTGCTCGGAAGATAAACTCAGGACAAATAAAATACTCCGCCGCAGAGCAGAGCTGAACCGGGGCGGTTCAGGCAGACCTTCGGTCTGGGTTATTCGCAGGTCGCGGACGCGGCCATTACATACCTTACAGAACCAGCCGCAGGCTGATTAAACCCTCGCATCGAATAAAAAAGGCCGTCTTCCTTATGGAAAACAGCCTTTCAGGTGATCAGTGGGTTCTGATTAGAACCAGAAGCGGACACCGAGATTAACCGGAATAGTCCAGTAGAATCCGCCTGAATTGCTTGCAATCCGCGCGCCAAAACCCGGAGCTACCTGCAGATACAGCTCGATAACGTTTTTCGCCAGTTTGAGGTCCAGCCCTATCGGTATGCGTCCGCCGACAGTAAAGGCTACATTATCTCCAAGCCAGACGCTTCCGAAGATACCACCGCCGATATAGAAGCTCAGCGGGCCGGTAATGGTCGGATTGTAGAACCAGTAGTCACCGGTTACACCAACGCCAAAAGAATTGTCGCCGAAGCCGAAGTCAACAGCGAAATACCAGGGATGTCCGAAACTGAATGTCAGTGCCGCCCCTCCGCCAACACCTGTTCCGAATGTCCCGCCAGCCTGCACGCCGATGCCGAATGCGAATACATTTACTGTTCCAACACAGAGTAGTATTGCTACAACGGCAATAATTTTCTTTTTCATAGCTTTCTCCTTATGATTTTAAGAAATTACTTGTTTTAAAAGTATACATATGTAATAGAAAAATCAAGGTAAACCTCCCTGTTTTTTGCGAATTTTGGCAAAAAACAGCCGATTTCTGTTACAATAAATTTACAATTCTTTTTTCCCTTTTTTTAGAAACCTGACTTATAATTATTTTGAGCAAATTTTTCTCATAATCGGGTAATAATTTGCACCAATTATAATGGGCACAGGACTTGCCGTTAGCTGCCAAAAAACAGCGGAAAGGCCGGGCTGCTTACAAGAATTACAGAAATATATAAAAGGGAGACAAAGTAATGAACAAATTCATGAAAGGGGCGGGCATTTTCATTTTGCTGATAATGCTTATTTCGCTCACGGCATGTCAGAATCCGTTTTTTTCTGATGTGGAAAACAAGGAAAAGAACAATTCCTCTATAGTGAAATCGGTGGGGCTGAACAGCACAAACCAGACCCTGTATGTAGGACAAAGCTTCCAGCTCGAAGCGACTATTATGCCTACAAACGCGCCGAACCAGAATGTTTCATGGCAATCAAACGATGATACGGTCGTAACCGTAGACGAAGATGGCCTTATGACCGCAATCAAAGAAGGCAGCGCGGTAATAACGGTAACTTCCGAAGACGGGAAAAAGAAAGACACCTGTCAGGTTACCGTAACCAGGCAGCTCATCCATGTAGAAGATATTGCCCTGCATACTATATCACTGACCGTGGCGCAGAACAGCGTGGGCTTTATTAGCGCGACAGTATCACCTGCCAATGCAACAGACTGTTCCCTCCGCTGGAGTTCAAGTCACCCGAATATTGCGACCGTAGTTGACGGCGCAGTTAACGGCATAAGTCCCGGTGAAGCAATTATTACGGCTATTTCAAAAAGCAACGGCGAAATCCAGGCATCCTGTTATGTGACGGTTTCCGAGTCCGTTTCTGTTCCTGTACAGGTTGCGTTTAATACACAGGGCGGCAGTTCAATAGAAACACAAACGGTTAATACCGGTGAAGCAATCGTAAAGCCTGCTGATCCGACCAAATCGGGTTATGTATTTGACGGATGGTTCCTGACTTCGGCCTGCGTCGGAAGTCCCGTAACATTCCCGTATACGATTACTACCGGCGGCATTACGCTGTACGCGAAATGGACTGATACATCGTCGGCAGTGGCGGTAACCGGCGTAAGTCTGAATATCAAGACCCACGCGATGAGCGTCGGTGAATCTGTGAACCTCCAGGCCACGATAAGCCCCGCCAATGCGACCAACCAGCAGATAACCTGGACAAGCAGCGATACCTCCAGGGCGTCTGTGGTAAACGGCCAGGTAACCGCGCTCGCGGCAGGTTCGGTAACGATAACCGTCACAACGGCGGACGGAAACAAAACCGATACTTCCAGCATAACCATTACAGCTGCCCAGGAAATGGTGACCGTCCAGTTTGAAACCCAGGGCGGAAGCAGCATAGCAGCGAAAACCATACAGAAAAACGGCCAGCTCAGCGATCCCGGAGCCCCGACCAAGCTTGGTCACCGGTTTATCGGCTGGTATACAAATTCGGAAGGGACAGGATCAAAAATAACCTTCCCGTATACAGTAACATCGAGTATTACACTGTACGCGAAATGGGAAGTACCCGTTACCGGCGTTACCCTGAACAAGACAGCGACTACCATAGCCGCCGGCGGCACGGAAACCCTTACGGTGACCATAGCGCCTTCCGATGCGACAATTAAAACAGTCCAGTGGCGTTCAGCGGATCCTTCCGTTGCGACGGTAGATTCAACCGGAACAGTTACCGGCGAACAGGCCGGAGGTTCCACGACCATAATTGTCAGGACTGATGACGGAAGCTATGAAGCCTCCTGCACGGTGACCATAAGCGGGTCAGTCGCGGCAACCGTAACCTTCGATTCAAAGGGCGGTTCTGCGGTATCGGCATGGACCGGCCAGACCGGCGACCAGATAGCGAAGCCCGCAAACCCAACTCAAACCGGTTATACCTTTGACGGCTGGTACATTGACGAAGCATATACCGGCAATCCGGTCGCCTTCCCGTATACGGTAAGCGGTACCATAACCTTGTACGCAAAATGGACCGAAGCAGCTTCCACAATAGCTGTTACCGGCGTTTCTCTTGACAAGACCACCCATACAATGGGTGTCGGCGAATCGGTAACGCTGGCTGCTGCCATCGCTCCGGCGAATGCGACCAACCAGCAGATAAGCTGGACAAGCAGCGACACCTCAAAAGCGACCGTTGCAAACGGCCAGGTAACCGCGCTTGCCGCGGGAACGGTAACAATAACCGTTACCACCGACGACGGCAGCAAAACGGCGGCCTGCACGGTAACCGTAAAAACAAAGTCGACCGTAACATTCAATTCGGCAGGCGGCAGTGATGTGGCTGCTCTAACGGTTTATACCGGGGACACAATCGACAGACCCGCCAATCCGACCCTTACCGGCAGTACCTTTGCTGAATGGTATACAAGCGGAGCGTATACAGGCGAACCCGTCAGTTTCCCGTATACAGTTTCCGGAAATGTTACGCTGTACGCGAAATGGATAGTTAATGTAAGCAGCGTGACTCTTGACCGGTCAACGCTTGAAATACGGGTAGGCGATGAGGAAACTCTGGCCGCGACTATACTTCCTTCAAACGCTGCGAACAAAACAGTGACCTGGACATCAGGTTCACCTTCTGTTGCGACTGTCGTAAACGGACTGGTAAAAGGTATTTCTGCGGGAACGGCCACAATAACGGCAGCAAGTGTTGACGGGAACCGTATGGCAACCTGTACTGTAACTGTCGCGGAAGCTCTGGTCCTGTGTGCGACGCCTGCGATCAGCGCAACAAGCGGCACCACCGCAACAAGCTTTATCCTTACCACCGCAACTTCCGGCGCGGATATCTATTACACCACGGACGGAACGGCCCCGACCACGAGCAGCACGAAATATACCGCGGGATTCACTCTTGCAGCAGGAACCCATACGGTAAAGGCGATCGCGGTAAAAGCCGGTATGTCAAACAGTAATGTATTTACCGGAACCGTAACGGTCAGCGCCGCTTATGACGGTATTATTATCTTTGTAAAGAACTCTTCTGCTCCGACTATCTGGGTCTGGGAACAGAGCGGCAAGGAAGTCTCCAAAAATATGGGAGGCACATATCCCGGTTCAGCGATGTCTGCGGCAACATCAACATATATGGTAGCGCCGAGCGGCTGGTATATGTATCAGATTCCGGCAGCCGAACTTACGACACCGGGAAAGGCCCTTTCGTTTATCCTGAACGGCGGCAGCAATATTGTTACAACAAAGACAGCCACCTTCTGGTATGATAACGGAACCTATTCAGATACGGACCCGACAGCTTCCAACGGTAATGGTTCTGATGAAGACCTTACCATTTATGTAAAGAGTTCTTCCGCCCCGAAAATCTGGATGTGGGAAAACAGCGGCAAGCAAATATCCCTGAATATGGGATATACCTGGCCCGGCGCAACAATGACTGCCGCTTCAGGAATGAATGATCCGACCGGCTGGTATATGTTTACCGCTCCAAAGGCACAGCTGACGTCCCCGGGAAAAGCTATATATTTCCAGCTGAACAGCGGCGGCAATATAACAACAACAAAGACAGCCACCTTCTGGTATGATAACGGGACCTTCTATGACGCTGATCCGACCACACCTTCACAGCCGGTCGTTCCGACGGTGACTATTTCTCCGGCTTCCGGAACTGTCGCCCTGACCGGAAATATTACCGTAACCCTGACTAACGGCGGGTCTGCCATCACCTCGGCGAGCGTAACAGTAAACGGATCAAGTTATACATACGCAAACTTTGTGAGCAATGTGCTGACGGTCCCTGTTTCTACCGTTACGTCGTCGGCGGGAACGGCTATTTCGGTCAGTGTGAGCGCGACAAACGCCGTCGGGACCTCAACCGGCAGCGCTTCGCTGACAACCGCCGCGTCTTCCGATCTGACGATCTATATAAAGGCCGGATCGGCCCCGACAATCTGGGTATGGGAAGAAGGCGGGAAGTCAATATCCACGAACATGGGATATACCTGGCCGGGAACCGCAATGGACGCAGCCTCAAACCTGAACTATTCAGTCGGCTGGTACCAGTTTGTCATTCCCGAAGCGCAGCTGACTTCGCCGAGAAAAACCATTAGCTTTATCCTGAACAGCGGCAGTGATGTTACTACCGCAAAAACGGCCACCTTCTGGTATGACAGCGGGACCTATTATGACGCGGACCCGACCATTCCTCCGGCTCCCGAGGCCCCGACAGTGACCATTACACCCTCAAGCGGTGAAATAGCGCTTAACGGATCAATCAAAATCGCGCTGACGAATGGGTATGCGAACATTACAGACGCGAGTGTGACAGTCAATTCGTCAAGCTATACCTACAGTGATTTCACGAATAATCTGCTGACGGTGCCGGTTTCAGGTATTACCTCGACCGAAGGCGCGACCATAAATGTCAACGCAAGCGTAACAAATGATTTCAACACTTCGACAACCAGAACAGCTTCCGCTGTGTATACGACAGTAGACCGGGCCGTCGATGTGTTTACCTGGGACAATGCTCTTGTATACTTTGTCCTGACCGACCGGTTCTATGACGGCGATTCCAGCAATAACAACAGCTATAACCGCAGAAGCGGCGGTTATAACAATGCTCCGGCCCTCGCAACCTTCCAGGGCGGCGATATAAAGGGTATGACCGAAAAGCTGGATTACCTTGAAGACCTCGGCGTTAACGCGATCTGGATAACCGCGCCCTACGAGCAGATCCACGGATGGGTTTCCGGAAAAGACAAGGCCTTCCCGCATTATTCGTTCCATGGCTACTATGCCCTGGACTGGACCTATATGGACAAGAATGTGGGTACAATTGAAGAATTCCGGACCTTCGTGAATACGGCCCATTCAAAAGGCATTCGCGTAGTAATGGACGTTGTTATCAATCATACCGGCTACAACAATACCGAAGATATGATAACCTATAACTTCGGCGCGACCTCCCAGACCCAGCACGGCTGGCTGGCCCAGGTCGGCGGTGTCTGGGACGCGAATGATGGGAATAACTGGTCCGATTCCGCCTGGGGCAACTGGTGGGGCGAGTGGGTCCGCGCGTTCGAAGGAAAATTCGGTTTCGCACCTGAAGGTTCCGGTGAACTGACCGGTTCCCTCGCGGGACTCCCTGACGTGGTTACCGAAAGGACCTCAAGCGTTACAATTCCCACCTTCCTGAAACAGAAGTGGGCGGCTGAAACCGCGGCGGCGGGCTACGGCAACTGGATACTTCCGGCGGCTTCAAGCCTGAGAGCCGACAATCTCGGCGCTCCGGCCGACTACCTCATCAAGTGGCTTGCGGCCTGGGTAGAAGAATTCGGAATCGACGGCTTCCGCTGTGATACGGCAAAACATGTTGACCGTTACCGCTGGGGACAGCTCAAGTCCGAAGCGAACGCGGCCCTCCAGCGCTGGAGAAACAGCTCAAGGGCCAGCGGAGACGCGAGATACTGGGATGAAGATTTCTGGATGACCGGGGAAGACTTCGGCTTCACTATCGGAAGCATGAATGGTTCCGATTACTACACGACCGGTGGATTTGATTCAATGATCAACTTCTCGTTTAACGGAACCTCCGGCGGCACCGGACGCACGCCGACAACCAGCGACTGGGAAAGCTATGCGTCTACCATTAACAGCAGCTCGGGACGGAACATGCTGTCCTATGTTTCCAGTCATGATACCGGACTGCACCGGCCCGGCGACCAGAAGAATCTGGGAACCATGCTTGTGCTTCTGCCCGGCGGCGTACAGATTTACTACGGTGATGAAACCGCCCGTCCGAACGTTGACGGTCTCGGCGATGCCGATATGGCTACCCGCGGCTTCATGAACTGGTCGGCTGAAAACGGCGATGTAGCGACCCACTGGAAGAAGGTTGGTTCCTTCAGGAAAAACCATCCGGCAGTCGGCGCGGGAACGCAGACCAAGATTGAAACCAATACCTATGGCCGCGTTTACAGCAAAGACGGCTTTACTGATAAAGTTGTTATCAGAATAGGCGCGAGCGGATCGACCTCCGTTAATGTGGGGACCATCTTCTCGAACGGCACCCTAGTACGCAATGCCTATGATGGAACAACGGCCGCCGTATCTGGAGGGGCAGTAACCTTTACCGCTTCAAA
The DNA here is from genome assembly GCF_022376835.1 of Brucepastera parasyntrophica. GTDB lineage: Bacteria > Spirochaetota > Spirochaetia > Treponematales > Treponemataceae > Brucepastera > Brucepastera parasyntrophica. The sequence continues at coordinate 1,210,146 of NZ_CP084606.1, read as the reverse complement.
CGGAGTAATTCTTATCGAAGCGGCTGACTGAGATAGTCCGCTGATTCTGTGAAACTTCAAGTCCGGCAGGAAATCCTGCCGGACTTTTTTTGTATGCAGCGAATATGCAGCAGTTTGGGGAGAGAAGCTTTGCTTCACCCGCAACTGCCGTGTAAAGACGCTGCGCAGCTTTAAATCTTCCATAAAATATATGGAAATGAACCCGCGGATAACTTGCTGTGTTGGTTTTGTTTATGCTATTCTGGCTGGCGGAGGTTGAGTATGTCAGATAATATTATTGGGGTCAATGAGCGCCCGCCGCTCGGAAAATGGATCCCGCTGAGTTTTCAGCATGTTTTCGCCATGTTCGGTGCCACTGTTCTGGTTCCCTTATTGACCGGACTCAGTCCGTCGGCAGCCCTTTTTTCAGCCGGATCAGGAACTCTGATCTATATTCTGGTAACGGGGGCCAAGGTACCGGCCTTTCTCGGTTCGTCCTTCGCCTTTATTCCGCCCCTGCTTGCCGTGAGCCAGGCCCAGGGTCTGGGAATGCCTTATGCGCTGGGAGGCGCTGTTGTTGCGGGACTGTTCTATTGTGTCGTGGCTTTTATCATTAAACTGACAGGTACCGGCTGGCTTGACCGGATACTTCCGCCTATTGTTATCGGGTCGGTAATTATTGTTATCGGACTTAATCTCGCGCCAACCGCGATGAGCATGGCCATGAATAATGCGGACGGCAATTACAGCCTTGTGCACTTTTCAATTGCCGGCGTAACGCTGGCTGTCGCTATTATTGCGACCATCTTTTTCAAGGGTTTTTTCAATGTTATTCCAATTCTGATAGGACTGGTAGCGGGATATCTTTTTACCTTTATTATGGGGCTGTTTATTCCGGCTTATCATATTCTCGACTTCCAGCCTGTCAAGGATGCCGGCTGGTTCAGCCTTCCGACATTCCAGATCCCCAAATTCAATCTGATGGCTTCGCTCACCTTTGTTATTGTTTCCCTCGCGACCATCTGCGAGCATCTGGGCGATGTTATGGTGACGAGCCGGGTCGTGGGTACGGACTTTTACAAAAAACCGGGTCTGCACCGGACGCTTGCCGGCGATGGTCTTGCGACCGCTTGGGCTGCGTTCTGGGGCGGTCCGCCGAATACGACATACGGTGAAAATATCGGTGTTATGGCAATTACCCGGGTATACAGTGTATGGGTTATCGGCGGCGCCGCGGTTATCGCGGTTTTACTGTCCTTTATTTCGAAATTCGGAGCAATCATTCAGACAATACCGACCCCGGTTATGGGCGGTATTTCAATGCTTCTGTTCGGTATCATAGCTTCCAGCGGACTGCGGACTATTGTTGAAAGCGGGGTCGATTTCAAATGCAAACGGAATCTCACAATCTGCTCCGTAATCCTTGTGGTCGGCATCGGCGGCGGACGGCTGGCTTTCCCGGTCGGCGGCGGCCTTAACTTTGAACTGGCCGGCGTTGCTCTAGCAACAGTTATCGGAATTGTTCTCAATCTGGTACTCCCGAAAACGGTTGATAAAAACGAGGCCGCTCCTGTTGCCGCGGAAGCTGCAAAAAAAGAAGACTGATTCACAGCGAACGAGCCTCCGAGGAGGCTCATTGTTTTCGTCCAATCATGAGGGGCCTGAACAGGCCTCTTTTTTTATGCCTGAAAATAGTGTATAAGTGAACATACGGTTTCAGGACCGGAAGCCGGGAACTGATCCGGTTCCGGCCGTATAAAGGGGTTTGCGGAATGGGAAGAATAGTTTTTCCCGATTATTCGAACAGTATTTTAAATCTCGTTTCTTCAATACTGGGGTACTACAATGTTCCCGCAAACTACCATGAGCTGGATGTTCTTACACAATACCTTGAAAAACGCCGCAAAAATATAGTGCTTATGATTTTCGACGGCATGGGCGCCGATATGCTCGCAAAAAACGCGCTGCCTTCTGGCTTCCTTCTGAACCATGCCATAAAGCGGATCACTTCCGTATTTCCGCCGACAACTGTCGCCGCGACAATGTCATATTATTCGGGACTCTCCCCGAACGAACATGGCTGGCTCGGATGGTCTCTTTTTTCAGGGAATACGGCAGAGCAATAGACGTTTTTTCAAACACGGACAGTATAACCGGAAAATCCGCTGGCGGCCCCCATGCTGCCCATACCCTGATGCCGTTTAAAACTGTTTTTGAACAGATCCGGGATGCCCGGAATAATGCTGTGCAGACCTATTTGGTCAGTCCCTCCTTTGTCCGCATCCCGGATTCGCCTGCGGTACGCGTGCATGCGGAAACTGTTGAAACGCTCTGTTCCGGAGTGGCCTCGCTCTGTTCCAGGCCCGGAGAAAAATTCATTATGGCTTACTGGCCAGAGCCTGACGCGACTATGCATGAGACCGGCTGCTATTCAGATGAAGCGAAGGCAGTCATCCGGAATATAGACGCCTGCGTGGAAAACCTTGCCGGAAATACCGGCGATACTCTTTTTATTATCTCGGCTGACCATGGTCTGATTGATATTTCGGAAACAGTCTGGCTTAACGGAAAGAATGATATACTCGAATGTCTTATTATGCCGCCGTTCATGGAAGACCGCGCTCTTTCCTTTTATGTAAAGGAAGAAAAAAAGGATCTGTTTGAAAAAAAATTCGGGCAGTATTTCGGGGATGATTTTCTGCTGCTTTCAAAAAAGAAGTTTTTGAAAGAAAACTGCTGGGGAAGGGGACCCGTCACGGGAAAACGGCGGACTTTACAGGCGATTATATGGCCTGCGCCACCGGGACCAGAATGCTGAGGTATAGGGCCCTGAACGGAAAAGAGCGGCCGGGAATGAAAGGGCATCATGCCGGACTGCTTGAACAGGAAATGATAGTTCCCCTCATTGTTGCCTGTAATGAGGGCCGGGCCGCATCCGGTAAATAGGCAATTACAGTGTTAATACGTCATTTTGGAAGAAATAGTAGGGATGTGTGGATAGGCCTGGTTTTGTAGATTTTATTAATCTTCAGAAAGAATCCCTTCTTTATGAGTTAAAGAATAGAATGGCAGAATGCTTGTCTGCTACAACGAAAGAACGGTTATTCCGGCATGCAAAAACTTATAATTGGGAAATAAGCGTTCTGCCTAAGACTGATTTCGGTAAAGTCTTAATTATTAAAAAGCAGGGCAGTAAAATTCCTGAAATTTGGGTTTGCAGTACTTATACAAAATATAGGGCGGCCTTCAATAAATATCTTTTTGAGTATTTTAATATCTCGGAAAAAATACCCCAAAAATATCATGTTGATCATAGTCTTCCTAAGTCACGTTTTGGAAAGAACTTCCCTGACTATTTTATTAGATTGTTTTTGATAAATCATGATGTAAATTGTTCTTATGGCGCTGTTTTTGAAAAAACTTTTTACCAATTTGAGTCAACTAAAAAACCCTCTGGTGGTTTTCATGTTGATTTAATAGCTACTTTAAAGATTTTTGGATATTCACTTATTGCCAAAAAATCAACTCATACAGAACGGAATGAATGGGCATTAATTACATCAAAAAAATTAGAAAAAGACGGACTTGAAAATTGGGAATGGCATTCCCCAGGATTATTGTCATTAATTTATCGTGGGTATCAGGATTTAAATCTTGAAAAAACAATAAATTCGAAACATTTTACAGTCCAACTATATCAAGAACATGTTTGAAAAATAGGGTAATCATTAGAAGCTGTAACCGGAAACGCCCTACGCTGTCTGTTCGAGCCGTATGTCTAAGTTTCGGGCTGCTGCCGACATAGAAATATTTTCCAATTCCCCGGCATGCGGGTTTTCAGAATGGTTTTCATACTGTATTATAGAATGTAACATAATGTGAACTGCTTTATTAATAAAAGAGTGATATTACATAAATGTCTGCAGCGAGACTCAGGAGTTTTATTAGTATGAAGCATTTTTCATCAGGCGTTATTTTTTTCTTTATTGCCGTGACTGTTCTGCCGGCGCAGCTCAATGAACGTGATCTGGTTAATCCTCCTTCTTCCGTATTCACCGAAATATGGGCCTATCTCATGGACGGAGAAGAAGACCGTTTTGATTACAGCGCCCCGGTGACCGACATCGGATATTTCGGGGCAGGACTGAATACCTTCGGGAAACTGGTGGGAGTGCCTGATCCTGCAAAGATTGCCAGGTTCCCCGGAAAAATTCACCTGATTGTTGTGGACAACGGCCGGGCCTTAACCCATTTTTCACTTAATCCGGCCTATAATGTCCGGGAAGAACTTATCACTGATATCGTACAGGCGGCGGAACCCTTCGACGGAGTACAGATTGATTTTGAACTTGTCCCGAAGGAAGACAAGGAGCATTATCTTTCTTTTCTTTCCATGCTCAAGAGCCTTCTCGGCGAAAAGATGCTTACTGTAGCGATCCCCGCACGGACGCGCTACCTGGAACGGGACGCCTATGACTATGCGAGAATTGCCCGAACCGTGGACAGGGTTATTGTTATGGCCTATGACGAACACTGGAGTACAAGCGCTCCCGGACCCGTGGCCTCTTTTGACTGGTGCCATCGGGTTTCACAATATGCCCTCGCGACCATAGGGCAGGAAAAACTTGTTATGGGCCTGCCTTTTTACGGACGAGCCTGGGGAGATATAAACCCCTCCCGGGCTTACCGGCATGTCACTCTTTCGGAACTCATCAAAGACAAGAAAGTTTCCGGAATTACCCGCCAGCAGGGCGTCCCGACATTTACCTATCAGGAAACGGTCAGCGTAACTGTTTACTTTGATGACGCCATATCGATCGCGGCCCGCGCGAAAATGTATGAACGGGATGCCGTACGGTCCATAGCTTTCTGGCGGATCGGGCAGGAAGACCCCGCTGTATGGAAGTATTTATCTGTTGCGCAATTTTAACAGATTTTTATATTTTTTTCACTTATGGCCTTTCCCCTCTGTTTATGCTCCTGAAAAAGGGATACAATTACCGCAGAAAGTCCTGGCAATCCCCGGAATGCAGGAAATAATGCGTTTTCTGAAAATAAGGAAGAAATTCCGCATCCAGATATTGCACAAATATACAGAAAATAGTATAAATATTGCATAAATATTTAATTATGCCGGTATGCAAGGGGGTATGCAGGCAATTTTCCGGACTTCCGGATAATGAGGAGGCTCAGATATGCCCTTTAACGAGACTTATGGTATCAATGCATTCGGCGATTTTGTGATGAAAGAACGTCTTCCCAAGGCAACCTATAATGAACTCAAAAAAGTTCAGGAGGGTGAACTTGAGCTGACCGCCTCCGTTGCCGAAGTTGTCGCGAACGCGATGAAAGACTGGGCTATAGAAAAAGGCGCGACGCACTATACCCACTGGTTCCAGCCAATGACAGGCCTGACGGCAGAAAAACATGATTCCTTTATTTCTCCGACGCCGGACGGCCGCGCAATCCTGGAATTTACCGGCAAGGAACTCCTTCAGGGAGAGCCGGACGCTTCAAGCTTTCCGTCAGGCGGACTCCGGGCGACCTTTGAGGCGCGCGGCTATACGGCCTGGGACGTTACCAGCCCGGCCTTTATCTGCGAGGAAGGCTGCAGTAAAATCCTGGTAATCCCGACCGCCTTTATTTCCTACCGCGGAGAAGCCCTGGATAAAAAAACGCCTCTTCTGCGTTCAATGCAGGCTATCAGCGGGCAGGCTATGCGCGTTGTACGGGCCCTCGGCAATACAACATCCAAACGGGTAATTTCTTCAGTCGGCGCCGAACAGGAATACTTTCTCGTTGACGCAAAACTCCACGCGACCCGGCAGGACCTTGTGCTTACCGGCCGGACGGTTTTCGGGGCCCTGCCTCCAAAAGGACAGGAACTGGAAGACCACTATTTCGGAAAAGTCCCCGAACATGTAACAGCTTTTATGTCGGAAGTAAATGAGGAACTCTGGAAAATAGGTATCCCGGCAAAAACCCAGCACAATGAGGTCGCCCCAAACCAGTTTGAACTTGCCCCCATTTATGATGTTTCGAATGTGGCCACCGACCAGAACCAGCTTGTCATGCAGACTCTGAAAAAGTAGCGGCCCGCCACGGCATGGTCTGTCTCCTGCACGAAAAGCCTTTCCGGGGCGTAAACGGATCGGGCAAACACAACAACTGGTCCATAGGCACGGATGACGGCATCAATCTCCTGAAACCGGGCGATACGCCGGAAGACAACCTGTCCTTCCTCGTGTTTGTTTCAGCCGTAATAGCGGCGGTGGATATCTACGCGCCCCTTCTCCGACTGTCGGCCGCGAACGCTGGAAACGACCACAGGCTTGGAGCGAACGAAGCTCCGCCCGCCATTATTTCAATATTTCTGGGCGACCAGCTCCAGAATATTTTCCAGTCGATAGCCGAAGGAAAACCGATCAAGACCGACGGGGGCAAAAAACTCGAGCTGGGTGTGAATACCCTGCCGAAACTCCCCATGGATCTGACCGACCGGAACCGGACCAGTCCTTTTGCCTTTACAGGGAACAAGTTCGAATTCCGCATGGTGGCTTCTTCGGAATCCATCGCCGGACCTATCTTTACCCTGAACACTATTGTAGCCGAGTCCCTCTCCCAAATCGCGGACAGGCTGGAAAAGGCAAAGGACATACCGGCGGCCGTAAAGGAAATTGTCACCGATACCTGGAAAAAACACAGCAGGGTAATATTTAACGGAAACGGCTATACCGATGAATGGGTTAAGGAGGCTGAAAAGAGGGGACTCCCGAACCTCCGCAGCTCGGTTGACGCCTGGCCCTATTTCGCGAAAAAAGATTCCGTTGAGGTTTTCACCAGACACAAGGTCCTTACCCAGCAGGAAATCGAGGCCCGCCTTGAAATCGTGCTTGAAAAATACTCAAAAATTCTCAATATTGAGGCCATAGTCACGTATGAAATGGCCGCGCAGGTAATCCTTCCCGCCTGTTCAGCCTATTCAGCCGAACTTGCCGGACAAATCCAGATACTTGAAGCTTCCGGAATGAGGCCGGACTCACTGAACAAGAAACTGGGCGATATTGTGTATCTGGTCGAGCAGGCCGCAAAAATAGCGGAAAAACTCGACGCGGACAGGAAGGCGGCCAAGGCGGAACAGGATGTCCAGAAACAGGCTGAAACCTACCGGGATACCGTGTTCAATTCAATGGAAGCTCTCCGGGCCCCTGTGGACCGGCTGGAAAAGATAGTCCCGCGCGAATACTGGCCTGTGCCTACCTACGAAGACCTGCTCTTCCACATATAATACAGCTTTTGACCTCCTGAAATACTTCGGGCCGTCCTCGAAAAAAGGACGGCCTGTTTTTTTATGGCCAGCCTGTCCGTGTAAAGCCATTTAATGGAATATCCTGGAAAACCCCTCGGATTTTCCAAGACTTATTACAACACTTATTATAAGTATTATAATAAGTCGGTGCCTCTTCAGGTTCACGAAAATCAACTTTGTGCTGATACCGAGATTGGTTCACGGAGAAGTCATGCTATTAAGCCTCCTTCACGCCCTGTGTTACCCCTTATATGAAAAGCATTATACCCGCCAAGAATCCGCTGCCGAAGTTTTTTTCTTATATACTTACCGGTAGGTATATAATCTTTCTTTCTGAACACAGATCAAACATACCCTTCATCCTGAAACAGCCTTATCCTGTTTTACTTTTCAGGCAACATTGGTTCGTCTGTAAACTTGGCGTTAAAAATACCCCTTAATGTAAGAAAAGCACTGCACCAACCAAAAATTTTGTGCCAACGTCTTGTATGCTGTATACTTACCGGTAAGTATGCAATCTTTCTCCCCGCGCACAGATCAAACATTCCCCTTGGCCTGAAACAAGTGTATCCTGTTTTCCTCTTCACCCAAAATTGGTTAGCCTGTAAGACTGACGTAAAAAATACCCCTTAATGTAAAAAAAGTACTGTACTCACCCAAAATTCAGCGCCAAAGGCTTTTCGTTGTATACTTACCGGTCGGTATGCAGATTTTCTCTGAAACTATAATAAATACCAAATTTACCCTTGACAACTTGAACAATTGAGCATATATTCAAATGTATGAAGAATGAAGATGAAAAAATTATCCAGGGGGATGAACCGGAAAACGGTCATGTCCATGAAAATGATGTTGCCCGGGCCCGCTCAAAAATGCCTGAAGAGGAATTGCTGTGCGATCTGGGTGATTTTTTCAAAACGCTCGGCGACTCGACCCGGATACGGACCGTGGCCGCCCTGATGTCAGGCGAGCTGTGTGTCTATGACATTGCTGCTGTCCTCGATATGAGCGTATCGGCTGTTTCCCACCAGCTCCGCGTACTGAGGCAGGCAAAAATTGTCCGCACGCGGCGCGATGGAAAACAGATTTACTACTCGATTGATGATGAGCATGTCGGAATACTGTTCACCATTGGTCTTCAGCATATTCGAGAAGGAAAATAGTATGAGCTGCAGTTGTACAAACCATTCCGCCTGCTCGGCAGTCCGCGGAAAACCGGAAAAGAAGGAAAAGAGGGGCGAGGGGAAAAAGCTTGCCATCCGTTTCACTTCAGCCGCCGTTCTGTTCGCGGTTGGGGTGGTCCTTTCGTATTTTACAGGCAAAGGAAGTCTTCCCGCATTTACGGTCTATCCGGTGCGGATACTCTTTGTTCTTGCCTGGTTCATTTCAGGCTATCAGGTCCTGTTTTCCGCTGTCCGGAATATCAGGCACGGAAAAGTCTTTGATGAAAATTTCCTGATGACAATAGCCACCATAGGAGCCTTTTGCATAGGCGAATGGACCGAAGGCGCCGCCGTCATGCTCTTTTTTAATCTGGGTGAAATGGTCCAGGAATTTGCCGTAAGCAGGTCCCGCCGTTCCATTACCGACCTTATGGACATGAGGCCCGACAGCGCCCGGATCGCGGATTCCGGCGAAATCGTCCATCCTTCCTCATTGGAGGCAGGGACTCTTATCCGGGTACTCCCCGGGGAAAAGGTTCCGCTCGACGGGGTGATAGCCGAAGGCATTTCTTCCTTTGATACATCGGGATTGACCGGTGAAAGTCTGCCGCGAGAGGCCCGTGAAGGCGATGAAGCGCTTGCCGGCTTCGTAAACGGACACGGGGTCCTGGTCATCCGAACAACCGCGCTCTACGCCGAAACGGTTGCATCCAAGATGCTTGATCTCATTGAAAACGCGCAGAACAGGAAAGCAAAGTCGGAAAAACTGATAACCTCTTTCGCCAGAATTTATACACCCATCGTTGTTGCCTGCGCTGTCCTCCTTGCGGTCATACCTCCGCTTCTTGCTCCGTACTCGAACGGCCTGATAGTACCCGGTTTCCAGACATGGATTTCCCGGGCCCTGGTCTTCCTTGTCATATCCTGCCCCTGCGCCTTCGTGATTTCGGTTCCGCTCGGCTATTTCGGCGGAATAGGCGGGGCGGCCAGACAGGGTATCCTTGTCAAGGGAGCCGACTATATCGATACGCTGGCCAAGGCAAGAGCCGTTGTTTTTGACAAAACAGGGACCCTCACCAGCGGACGTTTCACTGTACAGTCAGTCAATCCTGCTGAAGGATTCCCTGAAAGCCTTCTTACCGAGCTGGCCGCTGCGGCCGAGTTCCACTCGACCCATCCCCTTGGCCTCGCCATAACGGCCTATGCCGGGGAAAAAGGGACAGAAATCAGTAAGGAAGATATTGCTTCTTACACGGAAAAGGCTGGTTTCGGCGTCGAGCTTTTGTACAAAGGGAAGGCCCTGATCGCGGGCTCCCGGAAATATATGGAAGAAAACGGCGTCCGGACCGGCGCGGGACGGCCCGAAGGCGGCTCGGCGGTTGAATTCGCCTATGACGGAAAATACGCCGGGTATGTTTCCCTCAGCGATACCCCGAAACCGGAAGCGGCCGGAGCGGTCGCCGCCCTGAAAAAGCTGGGAATTAATGAAATTGTCATGATAAGCGGAGACACCGAGGCTGCGGCTTCGGACGCGGCGGCCAGAATAGGCATCGAAACCTATCACGCCGGCGTCCTTCCCGACCGGAAGGTCTCCCTCTTCGAAGAAATATCGGACAGGGTAAAGGCCGGAGATGAAAAGGCCTCCGTACTCTTTGTCGGCGACGGTGTAAATGACGCGCCCGTCATAGCCAGAGCGGACGCGGGCATTGCCATGGGCGCGATCGGGAGCGACGCCGCGATAGAAGCGGCCGATGTTGTCCTCATGAATGACAATCCCGGACTGGTGCCCCAGGCAATAAAGAGCGCCCGATGGACCAGACACATTGTGGCCCAGAACATTGTTCTTTCCTTTGTGGTAAAGGTCGGCTTTCTTGTGCTTGGCGCCATGGGTATTGTGGGACTCCAGCTGGCCGTGTTTGCCGATGTCGGCGTCGCCCTGCTCGCGGCCCTGAATGCCCTCCGCGCCCGGAAAATCCCCTGACCTTTTTCTCCGCTCCTTTATAGCCGGTCCCGGACACAGTTCCGGGGCCGGTTTTTTTATCGCTTTTTTCCGGAAACTTTTGTTGACTTGTTCCCTTTCGGGGTTATCATTATATATAACATAATAGTATTGAATCAGGAGGCTCTTGATGAAAAGAATTTCAAAAATCACAATGCTGATTTTGGCTGTTGTCTGCTGTCTGTTTATGGCGGCGGGCTGCAAGAACAATGACGACGGTGACGAAGATACTTTTGATCCGCATGATCCCGCGAATCTGATAGGACAATGGGTGCATGAAGGAACCTTACAGGATTATATGTATGAGTTTACTGCCACGGCTGATCTTCACTTTTCTACTGGGGTAGCTGAAACTTCTACATGGACACTCCAATGGACTAAAAAGTATCTGGTTGTGGGTTCCGTAATATATTTTGATGATAATCCAAGTGATCCTGAAGATTCTTCTACCTATGCCGACAGTTACAATTATGTCCTTACGAAAACATCTCTGTATCTGGAGCCTACATATGGCGACAATATGTATTACCCGGAACGCGGACTTTTCATGGGCACCATGGTTTTCAAAAAGGTCGTAGACTGAGTTCCGCCTTTTTCTGGAGGCATCCGCGGTTTTGAAAAACCGCGGGTATTCCAGGAAAACTGTATTATAATTACAGGGAAAACGGGTACAGCCCGTTTTCCTGAAACAATCCTTCAAAGAGGATTTTATCTGGCTTGAATGTCTGCCGGTTCGGGCGGGCTTATTATTTATATGTTTTTTAGGAGGAAATTATGAAAAAGGTGTTTTTTGCTCTTGTGGTCCTGATGCTGGCCGGAACAGTCTCCGCGGCCGATATCAATCTCGGTGACTTCCCTCTCGGAAGCTGGACAGATACAAACTATGACGCTGTCTGGGAATTTACTTCAGGCAATATCCGCATTCTGGATCTGAACGGAGCTGTTCTCTATGATTTTTCCGACAAGACCGTTAATGACTTCAGGGTCTTCCTTGATGGAAACAGCCCCGCTATTTCCTTTTCCTGCGTAGAGTCAGGCCGCTCTTATAAGTTTGTAAAGCCTCTGACAAATACCGATATTCAGATGGAAATCAACCGGACTTCCCTTCCTGTATACAAAGTCACCATGAAGAGGAAATAAAAACCTCACGAGTACTATAAAGACCGCCCAGGGCGGTCTTTTTTTATACCTACGGAAAATTCCTACACATACCCTTGTGTAGAATCTTACACATCAGTATGTGTAGGATTTCCGCCCCGTCAAGGTCAGGATTCCCGAAGTCTGTCCGGTCGGGCAGGGGTGCGGTTTTTCTAGGCTGGTTTTTTTCTTTACAAATCTTTGTGTTTCCATGTCCGCTGTATAATGGCATAATACGGATGGATTTTCGCCGAAACCACAAAACCTCTGTGAATAAGGGAAATGGAAAAAACCGGAGGAACGCTGACGGGTGGGATAAGACAGGAATCGGGGAAACATTTTTCCTTCCGTCTTTTTATCCTGTGTTTGCAGGGCTCCGATATTTCCTGGAGCAAAACGGGCCGTACTTTTTCCGGGGCCACTGCGGCGGCTAAAACAGGAAAAACCGCGAATTATCCCTTCAAGATAAGCTATTTTGCCCCCTTTTCCTCCAGTTTTTTCTATAATATACTATCGGCCTGTTTCACTTCCGGCAAAATCCCCCTGAAATATTGTAAAATTCATGCCTGGGGGCGAGGTTTTTTCATATAAAATATATTTTTTCCTCGAAATTTTGTTTCCGCTACGCTATACTGTAAAATGATGAAATCTGCCCAAAATAACGGCGCCCGGAAGGGCCTCCGTTCGGTTAAAAATCTGGCTGCCCTCTGCGTGTGCGCGCTGGCCCTTCTTTGCGGCTGCGACATGTTCAATGTGTCGGTACCCGAATATCTGGATGAATATACGAATAACGCTGCCGGAGTTTCCTGGGAATTCCGGACAACCTGGCTGAGCGGGCCGGAATCAAAGGCCAGAGTAATCGGGCCGGGCAGCGCGGAAAATCCTTCTATTATAGAAGTAACGCTCCGGAATCCCCGGAAATACAATCTGGAAGTCGGCGTCCAGTTATATGATACATCCGAAGGGGCCTTTATTTCCTGCGAACCGGAGACCGCGCACGCCGAGTATAAACCTCATGATACAGTCCTTCTGTATATAAACAAGGCCGAGCTCGGGAAAAAATACCGGTTCCGGCTGACGCTGTCTGACGGGCTGAGAAATTTCACTTCCTATGATCTCCCTGAAATAAAATGTAACACCCCTCCGGAACCGGCTGAAAGTCTTGATGTTTCAAGCGCGACCGGAAGTACGGGTGAAATCCCTTCAGCTTCCTGGACAATGATAACTGACGGCGACCATGAGGATGTGTGCAGGGTGGAACTCCGTTTTCAGGAAGCGGGAACCGATTACGGAAATAAAGTTTTTACACTGGATAGCGGCGTCTGGTCCTGCAAGGGGGAAGACCTTGGATATGAAGACCCGAGCTGCCTCTGGTCAGCTGATTTCCCCATGGCTATTTCAAGCCTGTATGATATTGATAATTACCATTTTGCCGTGATTCTGTATGATGATGACGGGTTTTCCTCAATCGCGGCGACGGCCGGTTTCAGTCTCGATACATCCCCTGATGTTTCCATCCTGACCGCCGACGACGGGGACACCGGCCGCGTAAGGGTCACGCTTTCCGCGATTGACGGGAGCCTGAAGGCCGATTCAATATGGTATAAAACTGGTGACGGGTCATGGAACCTGTACAGCAGTCCCTTCTCCGTTGACTCGGGAAAACTTGTTACCGCGTACTCGAAAAAAAGCGGATATCTGGATTCCGGAAAAATATCCAGGGTGTGTATTTCCTACGGGTCTGTGTATGTCAATCCTGAATATACCGGTACACCCGACGGGAATACCGGCTGGTTCCGGGAGAATCCGGTCAGAACTGTCGGCGAGGCGATTGATGTATGGAACGCTTTCTATGCGGCCTCACCGGGAGAAACCGCCCAGGCCGTGATTGTGCTTCTGAATGACGTGACCGCCGGGAATACCGCGGCGGAAGCAAACGCCCTTACCGAAATTACGGATTTCGACGGGCCTCGCTTGTGCTGAAGGGCGACACGGACGGCCTCGCGATTGACGGACAGAACAGTGTCCGCGCCCTGTATATCAATACGGCGGCCGAAGTCACGCTGAAAAATATTTCGATACGGAACGGATACATGAGCGGCGGCAATGGCGGCGGTGTGCATATTGCAGGCGGGACCGTAACAATGAGCGGCGGGAACGTCAGCGGAAATACGGCCGAACTCGGCGGCGGCGTATACGTAGCGTCAGGCGGTATATTTACCATGACCGGCGGTACAATCGGCGGCGCCGATACAGCGGATAAAAACACTTCCATAAGCGGCGGCGCAGGACTGTATATTGCCTCCGGCGCATCTTTTGAAATGAATGGGGCAGACGCCCTCGTTACCGGCAATACCAATTCCCATGCTTCCGGCGGCGGTGTATATGTGGCTGGAGGGAACTTTGCCCTGAAAAACGGTTCTGTCACTGGTAACAGCAGTGATCCTTCCGGCGGCGGCGTGCATATTGCCGGCGGCTCTGTAACAGTGAGCGGCGGGAACATCACGGGAAATACCTCGTATAAAGGCGGCGGCGTGTGTATAGACGGCGGCGTCTTTACACTGAGCGGAGGGGCCCTCAGCGGGAATGCCTCCTATGACGACGGTAACGGCGTATATGTTTCCGGCGGGACCTTTAACATGAGCGGGAACGCGGCGGTCAGCAGTGATAACGATGTGTACCTGCCGTCCGGGCAGACAATAACAATAGGTGGCGCTCTGACCGCACCGGCTCCTGCCGCGACCATAACGCCCGAGGCTTATCCTTCGGGACGACCGAGGTTCAGGTGCTTTCGGGCACACCCTCCGGTCTTGCAGCTTATGCGGGACGTTTCGCGGTGGCCCCGCAGCCGGGTGAGACCAACCAGTGGACCATAAATTCCGAAGGAAAACTTTCACGCGCCGAGGGGATTACCTGTACGTTTGACAAAGATTTCCCTGTTCTGTATTTCAGCGGCAGCAGCGATGCCCTGAAAGTGTTTGCCGGAGATACTGTCAGCGTAACCGTGGTTCCCGGTTCCGTTGATCTGACCGGTGCGGTATGGCATGTCTGGATAGACGGAGAAACCGCGGCCCATGCATTTAATGGCGGAACAAATACTCTCACGTTTACCGCGCCGGATGACGCCGGGCAGCACACGATAAGTGTTGCAGCCAGCGTGAACGGAAACCTGTATTCGGGCAGCTTTATGCTGACTGTGGGGATGTCTGTGCCGGGTTCTTATTGGACAGCCTCGAATATAACCGGTCTTTCCGACTGGCTTAACGAGCAGGATGCTGCCGGTGAACCGGGACCATATACTGTCACAATAGTCGGGATGGATGTATCCGATTCATCGGCCCTTGCCTCGATATATGAACAGCTTACTCAGCATGTAAACCTCGATTTAAGCGGATGCGCGGGGACGACGTATGGAAGCGCAACGGTTGCCGCCAGTTACACTCAAAACCTTGTATCGATTACTTTACCGGAAACGGTGACTACGGTGAACTGGGGGCTTTTAACTCTCGTTCCGGTAATTTCTCCAGTCTGGAAGAAGTTTATATGCCCGGGGTGACATACATAAGCGGAGATGCCTTTTATGGTTGTTCCAGTCTTGTTTCCGTATCCATGCCGAATGTTGCTACTGTTAATAATGAAGCCTTTACCGGCTGTTCAAACCTTACAGAATTTATTGTTGATAATGGAACATTCAGTACCGTGGAAAATGGGAAAATACTGGTTAAAAATGATGGCAGCGATATCATTCTGGTAGCCTGGCCAGCGGTAGAAGATCCTGTTACAATTCCCGGCAGTATTACCCGGATAAGCGATTATGCTTTTTCGGGTATAAGTACGATAACTTCTGTGAATATGAATAATGTTGAAAAAATAGGAGAAAGTGCATTTAGAAACAGCTATGCCATAACTACCATTACCGGAATGGACAGAGTTGAAACAATTGAAAATACGGCTTTCGCAGGTTGTTCCTCGCTTGCGTCAATTGATCTGTCCGCTGTCTCTTCCATAGGATCTATGGCATTTGCCGGCTGTACGGATTTACTTTTTTCTTCCGCACCCGGTTCAACATATTCAGTTTCCGGTGATAGAAAAACACTTTACGGTACCAATGATACCGGCAGAACGCTGGTATCCTGGCCGTCAGCCTCAGGCAATATTACGCTTGACGTTGATATTACAGAAATAGGCGCGGGTGCTTTTGCCTGGTGCAATAATCTTACATCAATTGATCTGGTTAATGTTACAGTAATTGAGAATGCTGCTTTTAGTAGTGCCAGGCTTACTTCAATCACGATGGAACATGTTATATCAATAGAAAACTATACGTTTGAAAGCTGCAGTTCTCTTACTTCAATCACCTTTCCATCAACAGTAACATCAATCGGTTATGGCATCCTTGCTCAATGTTCAAGCCTGACAGATATTACTATGCTGGGCAGTTCGCCTCCGGCACTGCAAAGTCTTTTCTATACCGCTAGTGATGACTTGATTATTGCGTCTCTAACCATCTCCGTCCCCTCTTCTGCTGTTGATGCTTACAAGGCGGCACCCGGCTGGAGTACGTATGCGGCCAATATAACGGCATCCCCCTGAGCAGGGAATGTCTCCGGCAGGCGGAATTCCTTGACCGGGACACTCGAAAAATGAATATGAATTATCCGGCTTTTGCAGGCCGGACTTATACAGGAAGGATAGAATGAAAAAGGAACGCGGAAATAAAAAACGGACGCCCGGGCGGAGCAGATGGCTTTATCTGCTGCCTCTGGGTTTTGCCCTGCTTTCTGTTCTTTCCTGCCGGAACCCCTTAACCGGGCCGGAAAATACGGACGGGACCAGGCAGCTACACATATCCGTACAGCCCGGCGGCGACTTCGAAGCCCCGTCCGCAGGCGCGGCCAATTACCGGACCGCGGTCCCCGACGCTTCAACGTATCCCGCTATCGGCTGGTACGAGGCTGCTGTAACGGATAGCGCTACCGGTACAAAAACATACGGCAGCGCGAGCGGTTCGTCAACCTCTCTTTCCGTGACTGTAACGGCCCCGCTTTCAAGCGCCCTCAGGGTGACTGTCCGGGGCTATACGGACAGTACAAAAGCGCTCAAAATCGCCGAAGGAAGCGTCCCTGCCGCACCGGACGGAACGACCTTGGTGACCATATATCCCGCGGCTGATGGAACCGGAACCGGAAAAATCGACCTTGAAGTCCGATTTCCGAATACAATAGGCGTAACAGCGGTTGCGGCTGATCTGTATAAGGGAACTTCATTAAATAATGCCGATGTTTTTTCCGGCCTGGCGAAAAGTTCCATAACTTCCGTTCAGGATGACCCGGACTATTCATGTGTAAAATTCACCGCGTCCGGCGTGCCGTCAGGCGGATATCTCCTCAAGCTGGTATTCACGCGGACAGGCACAAAGACCATGACCGTTATCCAGGCCGTGAACATCCGGAACGGGGCGACGACCAGCAAGTGGATCCCACGGAACGGCGGCGGCACGCTTCTGGATTATCTTCTGCTTGAGGAAGACGATTTTTTCAGCACGAACACCGGGCTTGGCGGCGACGGAAAAATTTACTGGGAAGGCGATACCATACGATTTACCCTCGCCGAATACGGTCAGTCCTTTACGGCAACGCTGGACGGTACGGATATAACCTCACAGTTCAGTTATGTTGCCGATGCCGACAATACCTGGGAAGCCTCCGGTTTAGACATGGTTCCCGGTTCCACTTATACCTTCACCCTTACCGTTACCGCTCCCGACGGGGTAACGAAGTCAGTACCTCCTCATACAAAAAACTATTTCAGCGCCGTGTGGTATGTCGACGAAAACGGGTCTGATGTGGGCAACGGTTCCGCCAGCGCGCCCCTCGCCTCCGTGCAGGCCGCAGTGGATGCGATTATTGGTGCTTATGACAAAGCCAATCCCAACTGGGTTGCCTCTGGTGGTGCAGCTGACCGTACTACCGCGGGATAAAGGTTTCAGGGGAAATCCCCTATAATTCCGGAAACGGACTAAACGGGATGGTCGACATTACCGAAGACAGCAGCGATATGTATGACAACGTCCCGCCCATCAGGATTGAAGGTAAAAGTGAAACCGAGGCCGGAACTCTGAATGCGAATTCCAGTGCCCGCGTACTGTATATCAGCAACGCCGACGTGACCCTCGGAGCAAATATTACCCTTACGGGAGGAAATGAAACGGCTTACTACATTGGCACCAGCGGCACTGGTGGTGTAAGCGCGGGCGGTGGCGTGGCGGTAGCAACAGGAAGTGTCTTTACCCTGAACGGCGGTACAATCAGCACAAACTCTGCCGGGTCGGCTGCTGATGAACCTGGCTACGGCGGCGGCGTGTTTGTGGCTCCCGGTGCTGCGTTCTATATGATTGACGGAAGTATTAATGATAACAAAGCTATGTACTCCTCTGGTTATGGCTCTCATGGCAAAGGCGCCGGGGTGTATGTTGACGCATCAGCAAGCCCCAATAATTATGGTATTTTCACCATGAGCGGTGGTTCCATTACCGGCAACACTATTCCTGATACTGCGGGCGGCTATGGGGGCGGTGTGTATGTACGCGAGGGCGCTCAGTTTACGATGAGCGGTAACGCATCTATCAGCGGCAATACAATACCCAATTCTACATGGAAATATGGAACCGGCGTATATGCGAGTGCCAGTGATTCCTATGAGGATACCGTCTTCAGCATGAAAGGTTCCGCCCAGGTCGACGGCGACAACGAAGTCTATCTCACTTCGGGAGCACAGATACAGATCGGCGGGCAGTTGACCGGGACGGGTACGGTTGCAACAATAACTCCCGAAGCCTATCCCGGAAATCAAGTACAAGTACTTAAACTCACGGCAGATGCGGATACGACAATTGCCGCGAATATTGCCAAATTTGCTGTGACCGCACAACAGGACGGGTCAGATACTTTGGAATGGAAAATAGATACTGACGGATATCTCATTCTGGCAACCCAGCCTTTCATAACATGCAGTCTTGATCCGGTGTACTCCATACTCTCGTTTGCCGGAAACGCGGTAAGCAAAACAGTAGACGAACCTGTCAGCGTAACCGTTCAGAATCCCGGTACTGTCGATGTCAGCGGCGCGGTATGGAACGGCAATATAACCTCGGCCTCCGGTATACGGCAGGAACTCGAAGCGCAGACAGGGGGAACAACCTATACTTTTACACCGGCTATACCTGTGGGACAGTATACGGTGAACATCAGGCTTACTCTGAATGGTAAAACTTATACAGGCGCCTTTTCGCTTTCCCTGACGCCCGGAGATACTTCCGGTATTATACGGACGCAGGCGGAACTGGCGGCGGCCATTGCCTCCGTGAATACGGGACAAACCGGGTATATTACCGTTGAAAAAGATATAATGATGTACGAAAGCATTGTTATCGAACGCAGAACGGTTGTTCTTTCAACTCCCTCCGGTGAAACAGCGACAATGAAAAGGGCACAGGGCTTCGGCAGCGCATTTTTCATTGTGCAGGAGGGAGGGCAGCTCGTGCTTGGCGCTGAAAATACCGGCAGCCTCATCCTTGACGGCGGCGCGGTATGGACGACCGATTCCTCGGGAACAAATACCGGTATCACGGCGACAAGAGCCCTTGTTTCCGTGTCCAGCAGTGGGCAGTTCACACTGAATGACGGCGCTATACTGCAGAACAATGAAAGTTCCGGAAGCGGAGCGGGTGTGTCTATAGGATCGGGTTCTTCTTTCACAATGAACGGTGGCGTTATACGAGACAACGACGCTGCAAGCCAGGGCGGCGGCGGCATATATGTGTATCAGGGAACAGTTACCATGAACGGCGGCGACATAACCGGTAATTATGCTGTAAGTAATTACGGCGGCGGCGGCGCGCTTATCTATGAAGGAGAATTCATCATGAACGGCGGTTCTATAACCGCGAATAAATCGGCCAATCAGGGGGGGCGGTGAAGCTATATGTAAATTCAACGCCACCTTCGACATTTACAATGACAGGCGGAACCATTAGCGGAAACACGGCCTCTACCGGTAAAGGAGTGTATGTGGGTAGTAGTGGCGTATTCAATATGGCTGATGCTGCGTCCGTTGCCGCGGACAACGAAGTGTATCTGACTTCCGGGCGATATATTACCGTAACAGGGGCGCTCACCGAACCTGATGTGGCGACTATAGCACCGTCCGGTTATACATCCGGTACAATGGTGGTACAGGGAAGTTCCGGACATACACTGGATACAGGAGACGTCGGCAGGTTCTCTCTTGCCGGAACGGGTACGCTTGAACTTGGGGTGGGTACCTATGGTACGATACAAATTCAGTGAGGACACGCAGGATGAATGACAGGAAAACCATGCGAAAGACAGATATGTACAATCCCGGAAAATGGAAAGCGGCGGCATCCTGCCTTTTTGCGGTATACATGCTTATTATGACCGCGGCGTGCGGCAACCCTCTCGCGGAAAAACCCGCGGGTAGGGACGCGGGAGAATTTATGACCGTACATATACGGAAAGCGGAATCCGCGGAGCGTACCGCTGTCCCCGGAACTTTACCCGACACCGGATGGTTCCGTGTGTATATATGTGCGGAGAATGATGCCGGCACAGTGTATGCGCAGACCGAAACGGAGGCGGATAATGAAACCGCCTCCGTCGCCCTTTCGCTTTCCAGGCTGCCGGCATCCGGCAACATGGTGGTGCGTGCGGAAGGTTTTGACAGCGACGACGAGCCGACACGCGTACTGCTGTATGAGGGAGAGGGAACCGCGTTCACTGTGGCTTCCGTGCCGGCGTCCGTACATATCACGCTGGTGCCGGTTGAGGGAGCGGGTACTATAGAACTTGAAGTGCATTTTCCCCAATTCAGCGGCGGCGACATCATTGAATCGGTGAAGGTAAACATCTTCACCGAATACAGCAACATAGCGGCCGGCACGCCGTATGCAACCGAGGTCTTTGAGGGTACATCGATCGAAACTCATGGAGGTTCTCGTTGTATCACATTCGAACTGCCGGATGTTCCCGCCGGGCAGAGATACCTTACACTCGCCTTTGTCCGTGCAGACGGAAAAACGGTATATTATACCGAGAAAAGCGTAATTGTTCAGAATGAAAATACAACAAACAGGTGGCTTGTTGATGGAAAGCCGGAAGAATACCTGTCTCTGGAAGAGGCCGATTTTATATCGTCAAACACCCGGCTTGCCGGCATATCACTGGTCCCTGCAGGTGAAACAGGCAGTGTTATTACAGACTTTGACTCCGACACGGAAACGTATCTCATTATCGGAAGCGGAACTACTGACAAGCACTTTGGCCTGTCCTTGACCCTGATGACTGAGGGACAATCGTTCGTCGCCAGCCTTAACGGACATCTGATACAGTATTTCAATTCGGTATCACCTTATGAGATATATACCCTGGATACCGATGATTCCCCATTGCTGGAAAAAAACAAGAGCAACAGTCTTGTTATAACGGTAACCGCGCCCGACGGTGTGACCCGCAAGACATATACGATTACGTACCTCCTTCCGGACACCGGCAGTTCTGTTCAGACAGTGTATTATGTCTCTGAGGATGGTACAGAAACGGGAACCGGCGACGCGCCCGATACGGCTCTGAATTCCGTCCAGCTCGCGCTGAATACGATACGCAACACAAACTATAATAACCAATGGCCCGGCTACGGAACAGACAATGTCTCTCCGGCGGTTATACTGGTAAGCGGGAAAATCGAATACACTTCTATTTCAGGTATTAACGGCGCTGTCGGTGTAAATGGTATGGTTGATATAACCGGAACAAATGCCAATGACCTGTACGCAACCTATCCTCCTATTATACTGATGGGAGCGGGAACCGGAGACAATGCGGGTATCCTGGATGCCGAGGGCGGCAGCGGCAGTGAACGGCGTGTCCTGTATATGGAAAATGCGGACGTAACCCTCGCAGATAACCTGACCCTTACAGGCGGATACGGGGGGACGCTCAATAATACCAAATATGGCGGCGGAGTACATGTGAACGGCGGGACATTCACCATGAGCGGAGGGACTATCAGTGACAACTTGACCGGCGACAGCGGCGGCGGCGTGTATGTGACGGGCAGCGGTTCCTTTATCATGAGTGGGGGAAATATCGTCTCGAACACGGCAATTTCCGGCGGCGCAGTATATATTACTACTGCCAGCGAGTTTGAGTTCAGCGGCGGCATCATCACCCGGAACACGGCGACCTCCGGGGCGGTATATATATACACAGGGCAGGTAATTTCATTATGCCGCTCAGGTCGACTACCGCAAGCCTTATTGATAATGAAGCCCAGAACGGCGGCGGCGTGTATATCGGCGGCGGAAGCAATTCGGACGGCGGGACTTTCACCATGAACAGCGGAAGTATTACTGAAAACAAAGCAGCCGTCAGCGGCGGCGGCATATATATAGACGGGGGTACCGCAACAACGGGCGGCGGGACTTTCACGATGTATGAGGGCGGCCTGACCAAAAACGAAGCCGCCGTTTCAGGCGGCGGCGTGTACATTGCGGCTTCTTCAGGAACATCGAGCAATGCCAGCTTCCGGCTGGAAGGAGGAACTGTCGCGCACAATACAACCCAGGGAGACGGCGGGGCCGTATATATGGAAGACGGGAGCCTCACAGTTGTCCTTGGTTCCATCGATGATAATGAGGCCCGGAACGGCGGGGGGTGTATGTCGGCGGCGGCATAAAGGGTAAAGGCCGCGGTTACTTCCAATTAGCCGGAGGAAACATGAGCGGCAACAGAGCCGGTGAGTCCGGCGGCGCTGTGTATGTAGAAGGGAAAAAAAATGAAGGTACCGGCACATCTACAGGCGGAACATTTACGTTACAGAGCAGTGACAGTGCCATAAGCGGAAATAACGCGGCGAATTACGGCGGCGGCGTGTATATAGCCGGCAGCGAGGTTTCAGGCGGCGGCGGTACGGCACAAATAAGCAGCTACGGGACTATAAGAGGCAACACGGCGGATTGCGGCGGCGGCGTGTATATAGCCGGCAGTGAGGTTTCCGGCGGTGGCGGAAAATTAACAACATATGAATTTACCATAACTGGAAATAACGCAGCAGCTTCCGGCGGCGGCATGTATATGGCCGACAGCGGGGTCTCCGGCGGCGGCGCTACATGTACAATGAATAGCTCTTCGGGGCAGAGCGGAACAATAAGCGGGAATACGGCAACGAACGGCGGCGGTATATATGCGGGCAGTAATAGTACATTAACAATGACTGCCGGAACAATAAGCGGGAACACGGCAACGAACGGCGGCGGCCTATATGTGACCGGCACAAACGCTAAGTTCACGATGGGCAACGGAACTATCAGAGACAACATGGCTGTCTCCGGTACCGGTTCAAGTTATGGCGGCGGTGTGTATGTACACAGCGGCAGTTTTGACATGAACGGCGGTAGCATTACCGGGAACACGGTTTCCGCCACCAACGGCGGTGGTGTGTATTTGTTTGAGGGTTCTTTTAAGATGACCGCCGGAAGTATTACAGGAAATGAAACCAAACAAGGCGGCGGCGGCGTGTTTTCGCATAAGGGTACTTTCACGATGACAGACGGAAGCATTACCGGGAATAAAGCCGGCGTCAACGGCGGCGGTGTATTTTTGGATCATAGCGGTTCCAAATACATTATGGAAGGCGGCAATGTCACCGGGAACACGGCAACTAGCTCCGGCGGAGGTGTGTATGTGTCCGGCAACGGCGGGGCGTTTGAGATGAGCGGCGGGGCGAAGGTTGATGAAGCACCCGGGAATGAGATATATCTGCCCGCCGGCAATCTTATCACCATAGCCGCAAATTTAACGCAGACTTATGCGGGAAATATTAATCCGCAGGGAGGAAGCGGCACACCGGTCCTGGGCGGTACGATTATATCTGCTAACTGCAATAAATTCCTGGTAAACGGGGAAACGGGGAAAATTGGCACGGACGGGAAGTTGCAATGATGACGCAGGAACGGCGAAAGTTCCGCCGTTCCTGTGCCGCTACGAAACTCAGCCCGGCGGATGGCGGTTATAAAATGACGAACGCCAGCCCCGCCTGCGGGACGCGGGTACGTCCGTCACCCCTGGTCCCTGCCTGCGTGGGGATGTCCCGGGTATTTCGCGGTGTGTTATGTGCGTGGATTCCCGCCTTCGCGGGAATGACGGGGTGGCGTGCGGGGATGACGGAAAGGGGCGCCGGGTATTAGCCCGGACGTTTTACCGCAGGCGCAGATAAGAAGCAAAAAGTAAAAAAAGATTTGTCAGACCCTTCCCCCTGAATCTCCGCAATGCCGTATCTTTTTCCTTTACAAAGCAGCTTTTCTGCCCCATACTTGACATATTATCATATAAAGTCGCAACGCATAAAGAAAAGGGAAGCCCTTTTCGTGTTAACTGTTTGTCCCTCGTCCTGTACCGCGCTCTGCTTCTTTATGCATTCATAATGTAAAGGAGCTTCCTGGTGAATAAATCTCTGTGTATGACGCTTCTCATTTTTCTGTTCCTCCTGCCGCTTTGCGCGGAGGAGCCGGCAGACGGGGAAACCACTGAACTGTCCGGTCCTGCTGCGGGTATCCCAGAATGTCGGCGGGCCTTTCGCTTGAGGCCAACGCGAACACCCGCAAAGGTCTGTCGTTCGGGGCGGCCTCCGCTTTGACTACCTGGTGCTTGACTTCCTCTCGGTCGGGGCGGCAGTCTCGGTGAGCAGTGATTTCGCGGGACTCGTGACCCTTGAGCCGTCGGCCCTGGTGCGCTGGTATGTGCCCGTCCTCGGCGGTGAGGGGAAGGGCCTTTTTGTGCAGGGAAATGTGGGGGCGAGCCTCATCTTTGAAGAGGGGGAACCGACGCCTGCCTTTCTCGGGGCCTTGCGGCCGGGTACCGGTTTGTGTTCGGCTCCTGGTTTGTCGAACCCTTTGCCCGGGGCGGCTATCCCTTTTTATGGGGAGCGGGCGTGAGCGCCGGTCTCCGGTTCTAGCGTGCGGATACTGGAATACACAGGCCATACGCACAGACGTGTGTATGGCTATGCGGGGGAAAAACACTTACGCATGGTATTGCATAAAAGAATACAAGTCTTACACATAGGGATGTGTGGAGAATAACGGTTTTACACACTGTCATGTGTAAAGAATGAGCGGCTTACACAGTGTATTGTGTAAGAAAAAAGCGCCGGGGTGCGGAAGCTGCCTTCCCGGCCCGTATGAAAAGGAGAGGAAAAAGTGAAACGGAAAAGTATTGGTTTGATATGTATGATAGCGCTTATTGCGGGGGGACTGTTCACCTCCTGTGAAAACCCCTTCTTTATAGCCCTGCTTATGAAAACCCGGACCGTGACCTATCACGCGAACGGGGGAACCGGGACGGCCCCGAAAAAGGCAGAGGTGGAAGACGGCGAGTCAATCACCGCGCCGGCGGGGACCGGGCTTACACGGACCGGCTTCACCTTTATGGGCTGGAACACCAGGGCCGATGGGAACGGTACCTTGTACCCGTCTGGCAGTAAAATAAAGGTGAGCGGCGACCTCAAACTCTACGCGCACTGGGCAAGCTCGGGGAAAACCATAACGGCCGGGGACATCAGCCTGGCCGGAGACCTTGCCGGCGGGTCGGTTGTTGTTGATGAGGAGAACAAGACCATAACCATAACGGCCCCCTACGGCACCGACGAAACAGACCTTGCCCTTGACATACGCGTGGACGGGGCCGTGGTAAGCCCTGGCGGCGGAGAATCACAGGACTTTACGGACCCGGTGACGTACACGGTAACCGCTGAAGACGGGACAAGTCAGGATTATACGGTAACGGTGACCGTACGCGCGCCCAGTTCCAACGCCGCTTTGAGCGTTCTCACCGTAAGTGAAGGAACCCTGACGCCTGACTTTGACGAAGCAATAACCGCCTACACGGTGAGCGTGCCGGACACGGTGAGCAGTATAACGGTAACCGGGACAAAAGCGGACAGCACGGCAAGCCTGAGTTCCAACAGCGGGGCGCCTCAAAACCTTGAAACCAGCCCCACGGTGATAACCCTCCGGGTGACCGCCCAGGACGGCAGCGTGACGGACTATGAGGTGACCGTTACCCTGATAAGCACCTCGAAGGCCATAACCGGCTTTACCATTCCGGGCGCCCACTCAGGCGGAGACATAAACGAAGCCGCGAAGACGATAGCCATAACCGTGCCTTATGGCACCGATGTAACCGGCCTTGCGCCGACAATAACGCACACGGGCGTAAGCATAAGCCCGGCCAGCGGCGCCGCGCAGAACTTTACCGGCTCTGTCCCCTACACAGTAACCGCCGAAGACGGCAGCACAGCCGTATACACGGTAACCGTAACCGTAGCGGCGAACACAGCCAAGGCCATAACCGGCTTTGCGTTTGAAACCCCGGCAGTTACCGGAGACATAAACGAAGCCGCGAAGACGATAGCCGCAACCGTGCCATACGGAACGGACGTAACCGCTCTTATACCCACGGTAAGCCACACCGGAGAGCGTATAAACCCGGCCAGCGGAGTTGCACAGAACTTTACCGGCTCTGTCTCCTACACAGTGACGGCCGCTGACGACAGCACGCAGGTTTACACGGTGACCGTGAGCGCGGCTTCCCTTACCTCTATAGAATTAAGCGGCAGCTACAAGACCCAGTATAAGATAGGCGAAAGCCTTGACACCACTGGTCTTGTAATCACGGGAACGGACAGCGAGGGGAACAGTATGACCATACCGGCGTCGTCCTGCGCCTTCACCGGCTTTGACAGCGCATCGGCGGGAAACAAAACGGTGACCATAACGGTGACCGGCACGGCGGTGACAAAGACCTTCGGGGTGACCGTGCTGAGCAATAACGCGGACCTGAGTAACCTCACGGTAAGTACGGGAACCTTAAGCCCTGCCTTTGACGCGAACACGACGAGTTACACGGTGAGCGTGCCGTACACCGTAACAGCCATAACGGTAACCGGGACTGCGGCGGACGGCGCGGCGACCGTGAGCAACAGCGGGGTTGCGCAAAACTTAAACGTCGGGTCAAACCCGATAACGATAACGGTGACTGCCGAGGACGGGGAGACAACAAAAGACTATACGGTAACCGTTTCGCGGACCGCCGCGAACACGGACGCGGACCTGAGTAACCTGACGGTGAGCGTGGCGAACAGTGTGACAAGCATAACGGTAACGGGCACAGCGGCGGACGGCAGCGCAAGCGTGAGCGCCAACAGCGGCGTTGCACAGCCCCTGAACGTGGGAGCGAACACGATAACGATACGGGTGACGGCGCAGGACACGACAACGCAGGACTATATAGTAGTGGTGACGCGCGCGGCGAGCAATAACGCGAACCTGAGCGGCATAACGCTGAGCGATGGAGTCTTGAGCCCAACCTTTAACGCAAACACGACGGCGTACACGGTGAGCGTACCCTATAGCACGGCGAGCATAACGGTTACCGAAACCTTGATAGAAATCTTCATGCAGTGGCGCAGGAGTTAATCCGGGGTACATATATACCCGGACCATACCACCAGTTCCGTATCCATGACCCAAAGGAACGGATTATATCCGCCTCTCCGGTACGGGACCGCATTGTTCAGCATGCCGTGATGAATATATTTGATCCGGCCTTTGAACGGTATCAGATTTTCGACAGTTATGCTTGCCGCCGGAACAAGGGGACACATAGGGCGGTGCTCCGGGCATTTCATTTTGCGAAAAGTTCAGCGTATTTTCTTAAAATGGATGTTCGTGCGTATTTTAATTCGATTGATCACACAATTCTCAAAGAATTGTTAAAAAAAATCATCGAGGATAAAAAGGCATTGCGGCTTTTCAGTACGGTAATCGATTCCTATGGCAGTGATACAGGTTTACCCATCGGGAACCTGACCAGCCAGTATTTCGCGAATCAGTACCTTGCCCTGTGTGATCATTACGCGAAGGAAGTAGCGGGAACCCGCAAATATATACGGTACATGGACGATATTCTTGTTTTTTCACAGGATAAAACGTTTCTGAAAGAACTCTATGGAACTCTTGTTTCTTATGCCTGTGGCCGACTTAAACTAACCCTTAAACCGGCAGTGATTGCGTCGACTCATTCCGGAGCGCCTTTTCTCGGATTTCTGGTAAAACAAAACGGTGTCTATCTTTTGCGAAAAACAAAAGAACGGTACAAAGCCGGATTGTCAGAAATTGAACATAACCGGAGGGAGGGAATTTTAACCGAAGCGGAAGCGGGGATGCGGATGGAGGCGGTCAGCAGCCATCTCTATCTTGCCCGTTCCCGGATTTTCCGTAATAAACAAATTGAGGGGCGCCTCCCTGGGCTCTGCACGGCGCGTTACACGCGTGGATTCCCGCCTGCGCGGGAATGACGAAAAAGAGAGCGGAAATGCCGTCCCGTCATCCTCGGGTTTATCCCGGGGATCTACACGGTGCGTTACGCGCATGGATTCCCTCCCGCAAAGTTGGGTTTGCCTCCGGGTCTGCAAGGTTTCAATCTTTATGATTCTATCAATGAAAAATTGGTTATCTTTACTGCGCCATCGGGGAACCGGGCGGTGATTTCGAGTTCACCTCCCATCGCCTCAATATGACTGCGGAGGGTGGAGATATACATATCAGTGCGTTTTTCCATCTTTGCAATTGCTGGCTGCTGTATGTGCAAGGCCTCGGCAAGCATTTTCTGAGATAATCCTCGAGCATTGCGAAGTTCGTTTAGTGGCATTTCCGCTATGGTTTTCTGTATCTGCTCATCAACTTCAGCTCTCGTTTCAGGGGGCATTTTATCGCGTAATTCAGACCATTTATGTGTTTTCATTGTTATTCCTCCTCAATTTCGGAAAGGTAGTGCTTATAGATTTCATCCGCTCTGGGAACCAGTACTTCATAAAATCGATCATCTCCTGTTTTATCCCCGCCAATGAGTAATATTGCATTACGCCGTGGATCAAAAACGTAAAAAGTCCGTAAAGGCCTCCCTTCGCACTGGCTTCTCAATTCACGCATTCCGGAATGTATGGAACCGATAGTTTTACTGCTGTAAGGAAATCTGAGTCCAGGTCCTTCAATCTCAAGAAGTCCTACAGTGAACGCGACTGATTTCTGCTCGGCTTGTGAAAGGGTATCCCACCAACCACCGAATTCATCGGTAAACTCAACGTTCCATTTCATATTTCAATGATATTCCATTAAAGGAATAATGTCAACTGTTTTGAAGGTATTTTCAGAGAGGTTCGAATACTCTTTCCTGTCATGCTCCCAGCGCCAAAGAGCAGGCCAGGCTTGCGCTTATGATGGAAACCATAAGAAAGGAAATTACGGGCTGGCGCAATGCTTCCCGGAACAACCCCAGCAACAGGAACAACAACCTTGGCTTCTGCAAAGCCTTTATTTTTCGCTGAGTGCTGACGGGTGACGAGCGCCAGCGATTGAAGCGGAAAGCCCGGAGCGGGACGCGCTGCTGTGCTGCAGGACTTTTTCGGGCAGGTCCGGACGGCGAGGACTTGGAGCGGAAAGCGCGGTGCCATGAGTTCATCTATGGTGAACTCAGTTCACCATAGATGAACTCATGGCAGGCGCCCAAATGTTACATATTACTGTGTGTAAAGTTCATACTTCTTACACAATATCGTGTGTAAGATTTAGATTTTTTACACATTGTTATGTGTAAGATTTTGAAGCTGGCACTTGAGTGGATTCCCGCCTTCGCGGGGGATGACGAGAATGACGTATGTGAATGACGGGGGCGGGGGCGCTCTGTATTCGCATTCGGCTCGTTGGGTATCTGCGTCTGCAGCTCTGGTCGTCGTTGCAGTACTCAATTAATTCCAACAACGCGTGATAGACAAAACCGGCCTTGCTGTGCTATAATTTTTTTTACTTGCCGGCGTGGTGAAATGGCAGACACGGTAGACTCAAAATCTACTGGGGGCGACCCCGTAAGGGTTCAAGTCCCTTCGCCGGCAAAACCGCACTTCAGTGCGGTTTTTTTATTCGCGCCGGAGTATTTTATAGCGGTACCATCAAGGGGAACGGAACACCCCGCGCCGGTGTATATGCACAAACCCTGCCTGGAGTACGCCTCAAGCTGCAAATCAGCCAATTTCTTCTATATAAATAATAGCTGGCGGAGGCATACCCTTTGTAAAAGTGCGGCTGTCCCCCGCCAGCGTAAAAGAGCAAAATACGCGTTTTTTTGTTAACCTTTGTTGACAAAAACTTGTTTTAAGTATATAGTGTTTCTAGAAGTTAGAAACAGATAACAAAACTGTTATGGAGGGTATATATGAAACAGGTATGCCAGACTTCCATTTTGACGGAAAAACAGCCCGTTTTAAGGACAGGTTCTTCCTCTATTCCTCTTTCAATGCTTCCTGCCGGAACTGAAGTATATGTACAATCGGTTAACGGAAAACAGGAAACCAAGAAATTTCTTGAAAATCTGGGATTTATTGAGAATACCCCGGTCCGGATTGTTTCGGAAATCAATGGAAATATTATTGTTGAGGTGAAAGGCAGCCGGATAGCCCTGTGCAAGGCTCTGGCCGCGCGCATTTACGCCGAAGAACGCTGAGTTGTATACAAAAAAATAGCGATTGTATGTGTAATTAATGTGTATAAAATACCTCGCCGCAGAGCAGGGCAGACCTTCGGTCTGGAGTATTTTTCTCTCCCGAGGAATTGGTCTCGGGTTTAATACCATGGAACCTACAAAAACTAACTTTTTTATAGGTTGGTATAGAAAACGCCGCAGAGCAGCGGGGTTTTAAACCCTCGCCTTGAATAAAAACAAACAGGAGTATGTATGCAGACATTAAAAGATGTTAAAAGCGGTGAAACGGTCACTATAAAGAAGCTGTCCGGCACCGGAGCGGTGCGCAGGCGGATAATGGATATGGGGCTGACCAAGGGAACTGAGGTTACCGTGGTAAAGGTCGCTCCTTTGGGTGATCCCATCGAAATAACGGTGCGCGGGTATGAACTGTCAATCAGAAAGAGTGAAGCCGAGAACATTGAAATCGGCTGATTTTTTTTTCGTTAAAGTTAACCATTACTAACAATAGGAGAATAATATGGATATAAGAATTGCGCTTGCCGGGAACCCGAACAGCGGTAAAACAACGATGTTCAATGGTTTAACGGGCAGCAGTCAGTATGTCGGAAACTGGCCCGGTGTTACTGTTGAAAAAAAGGAGGGCAAGCTTCGGGGACACAAAAATGTAATTGTGACCGATCTTCCCGGTATTTATTCGCTTTCCCCGTACAGTCCGGAAGAACTGGTCAGCCGGGATTATCTGGTAAAGGAAAGACCGGACGCGATTATCAATATTGTGGATGCGACAAACCTTGAACGCAATCTCTACCTTACTACCCAGCTTATCGAGCTGGGTATTCCTGTTGTAATCGCACTCAATATGTTTGATCTCCTGAAAAAGAGCGGAGATACGGTCAATAAGGCAGCTCTGGAAGACCTGTTCGGCTGCACGGTTATTGAAACCTCGGCCCTGAAAGGGCAGGGGATAAAGGAAGCCGCCGAAGCGGCTATCGGGCTTGCTTCACAGAAAAACAAACTCCCGAAACCGGTAGTTTTCAGTAAATCCGTCGAAGCCGTTCTTGCCGGAATATCGGAAAGTATAAATCCCGTACTGCCCGCAAACAGCGGAAATCTTTCACGCTGGTATTCGATTAAGGTTTTTGAGCGTGACGCTAATGTTCTTGACGCCCTGAAGATTCCGGAGACGGAAAGCAAAAAGATTGACGGCAGTATCAAGGCTCTTGAAAACGAACAGGATGACGATAGCGAAAGTATTATTACCAATGAACGGTATACCTTTATTTCAAAAACAATAAAATCTGTCATGCATAAAAAATCTCCTGCTCTTTCAACCTCAGATAAAATAGACAGAATTGTGACCAACCGCTGGCTGGCTCTTCCTATTTTTGCGGTGGTCATGTTCCTTGTATATTATATTTCAGTTACAACGCTCGGCGCTCTTGTGACCGACTTTACCAATGACACCCTTTTCGGAGATTGGATCCAGGGTCCGGTCGGCGAATGGCTCGAAGGTATCGGGGCCGCGGCGTGGCTGACCAGCCTGATTGTCGACGGTATTATAGGAGGGGTCGGGGCTGTGCTCGGGTTTGTTCCCCAGCTGTTTGTTCTGTTTTTCTTTCTTGCCTTTCTTGAAGACTGCGGTTATATGGCCCGCGTTGCCTTTATTATGGACCGTATTTTCAGAAAATTCGGGCTTTCCGGAAAGAGTTTTATCCCGATGCTTATTTCGTCGGGATGCGGGGTTCCGGGTGTTATGGCCGCGAAAACAATTGAGAATGAAAAAGACAGGCGAATGACTGTCATGACGACAACCTTTATTCCCTGCAGCGCGAAATTGCCCATTATCGCTTTCCTTGCCGGCATTATTGCAGGCGGCGCGGGCTGGGTCGCTCCATCAATGTACTTCCTGGGTATTTTTGCTGTTATTTCTTCCGGCATCATTCTGAAAAAGACAAAAATGTTTGCCGGCGAACCTGCTCCCTTTGTTATGGAGCTTCCCTCTTACCACTGGCCTTCAATAAAGAGTGTACTCTTTCATATGTGGGACCGGGTCAAGGCCTTTATTATCAAGGCTGGTACCATTATCTTCATTGCCTGCGGAATTATCTGGTTCCTTTCGAGCTTCGGATTTTCCGGCGGAAGTTTCGGCATGGTCGAACAGGACGAGAGTCTTCTTGCGTTCCTGGGAAATATGTTTGCCTGGATATTTATGCCTCTTGGCTTCGGAAACTGGCAGGCTACCGTAGCGACCATTACGGGTCTTGTCGCGAAAGAAAATGTTGTCGCAACCTTCGGTATTCTTACCGGCGTCGGTGAAGTTGCTGAAACCGATCCCGCGCTCTGGGCAGCAGGCCGTTCGATTTTCCCGACCGCTATACAGGGTCTGTCCTTCCTGGTATTCAATCTGCTGTGCGCTCCCTGTTTTGCCGCTATCGGAGCTATCCGGCGAGAAATGGCGAGCGGAAAGTGGACCTGGTTCGCGATCGGTTACCAGACTGTATATGCCTATGTCATGGCTTTCCTGGTATACCAGTTCGGCAGCCTTATAACAGGCCTTGCTTCATTCAGCGGATGGACAGTGGCTGCTATAGTACTGGCCCTCGGATTCCTGTATCTTCTGTTCCGGCCGGACGGCGGAATGAGACGACGGAATTCCATGCAGAACCACGCTAACGCGTAAGTGCTGGATAAAACCCGGATGAGGCATGAGTTTTTCATGCTGTCCGGGTTTTTTTATGGGCGAAGTTTTCTGTTCATGATTTCATATAAACAGTGTGTTTTGACGGTATCAATTTCAGGACCTGGAAGATTGTATATTGAAGAAATTATACCGACCGGTAAGTATAGCGAAAGTCCGGAGTTGTCCCTGAACAGGCTATTATTATACTCTTTTTCGTAAAAGACTCCTTTCTCCGGGGAGCCGAAGTTTTTTTGCAGCAATAAATACTGTTTTCAGAAGATCAGACCTTCTTCACTCATTGACTGCGATGGTATATATACTTACCGGTCGGTATATCGTATTCTTTAAAAAATCTCTATCCGACTCAGCCATACCCTTTTTCCGGGAAGTCTTCCATTTGCGCGCGCCCCTCCAATGATGATCGAACAGCCGTTTGTGTTGAACTTCCTGCCCAATAATTACAGGGCAGGATTTTGCGAGTTGACGTATAAAACAATAATATGAAGCTTTTCCGCAAAAAATAACAACAAAAAACCCGGTATCATTTTACCGGGTTTTTTCAGCATATAGTAACAAAAAGGATTTATGACTCAATATCAATGACAGACGCGGAGTTGGCGCCCGAAGCGTAAATGCTCTGTTTGCCCGCGTAGGGGTTTTTCATGGAAAGCACCTGTTGCCTGAGGGTCTGCATATGGGATTTAAGCAGGTCCCTGTTTTTTTCGTTCTGCTGGAGGACCTCTTTCCTCAAGTGTTCAAGATCAGTCTTGATTTTTGGAATTTCGGTATCCTGTTTTGCCGGGTTAATGGTTTTGACCAGCTCTTCCATCGGGTCAATAACTTTCTGGATTGTATAAATTTCAGCTATTATGGACTGTTCGATTTCCGTATGTCTGACCATGGCGTCCACATTGTCGGAATGTATCATGTCTTCCTGTTTTTCAAGGACGGAAAGGTATTCGCGGAATTTATTTCTCTGTTCTTCCAGGAGCTGCCTGAACCGCTTCAGAATGGCTACTCTTTCAGCGACCTGCTCCTGTGTTAATTCCTGCTGAGCCATGGTCTTCCCGGTTATCCTGCGATATCAATGCCTGCCGGGGCTTTTTGCGCCGGTGTGGTATTGGCAGTTGTATTTACCGCCTCAGCCCAGGCCTGCCTGAGCTGGTCCATCATATTCCTGATAAACTGCAGTTTTTCCGGTTTCTTTTCAATATTTGCTTCGATCAGCTGCTGGTTGAAATAGGTATACAGAGCAAGCAGGTTCGCAGCGATTTCCCCTGCTTCCATGTTCAGCGAAGCCATCAGCTCCGTAATAATTTCCTGAGTTTTGAGGATATGATTATTGATTAATTCAATACGGCCCGTATTCTTGCGGAAGTCATCATCCATAAGTTCGATAGCCGCTCCCAGCTGTTTGATAGCTTCTTCATACAGCATAACAATGAGAGAACCCTGGCTCGCCGTACGTACCCTTGTTTCCCGATATGCACTTAATGCTTGATTGTAACTCACTTCGCCACCCTCGCTTTAAAAATGGAATTTCCATCCATTCCTGTATACCATATCGGCAGGTTATTCTTCTACTTTAGCCGAAAAGGAAAAAAAAAGCCAGCAAAAAACGGAAAAGGTTTGTAAAAACTGCCTGCATAGTATTTTTCCCCTCGTGTTTCCCATGGAAAGCAACTTTGCGTTTATTGTCTTTTTTGTTGTATACTTACCGGTCGGTATACAATCTTCCTCCCTGTGTGAAGCTCAAACGTTCCCCTTATTCTGGGAGAACCTCATCCTTATTTTAGTCTTTCAGCAAAACTGATTCCCCTTTCGGTTCTGTTTTCCGCTTGCATCAAGTCTTT
Source organism: Brucepastera parasyntrophica (assembly GCF_022376835.1). Classification (GTDB taxonomy): domain Bacteria; phylum Spirochaetota; class Spirochaetia; order Treponematales; family Treponemataceae; genus Brucepastera; species Brucepastera parasyntrophica. Next base: position 1,175,409 of record NZ_CP084606.1, on the reverse strand, counting down.
TCCGGTATTACACTGATGTACAAACCAAGACTATGCCGGAATCCTGCCCGGGACGAAAGAGGATTATATGCCTTCACCTGTAGCTCTTACGGCCTGTCCTGATTATGACAGAAATAATGTCCGTCAGGCACTTGAAAAACTGCTGGAACTGGCCCCTCCGCCGGATGTGCGCGGAAAAACAGTGCTTTTAAAGCCCAATATTCTGTTTCCCAAAAAGGCGGAGTCCGCTGTCTGTACCCATCCCGAGGTAGTATACGCCTCAGTCCGGGCTTTTCTGGAACGGGGGGCCTCCGAAGTTCTGGCAGGGGATTCTCCCGCTATCGCGGGAAGCCGGATGGCCGCGAAAGCCTGCGGGATTTATGATGCAGTCATTGAAGCCGGCGGGATATGGGCCGATTTTGACGGTTCCGTCCCGGTTGCCTGTCCCGAAGGGAAACTCGTCAAGGCTTTTACCTTTGCGGAGGTTTTTGAACGGGCTGATATACTGGTTACCCTTCCCAAGCTGAAAACCCACCGGCTTATGGCATACACCGGGGCAATGAAAAACCTGTTCGGCCTTATGGTAGGCCTTGATAAGGCCCAGATTCATTTCCGCTTTCCGGAACGGAAGGAATTTTCCGCCTTTCTGACTGATCTGAATCTTGCCGCAAAGGCTTCGTACGGCATTATGGACAGCATAATTGCCATGGAAGGTCCCGGCGGTCCCGGAAACGGCAGGCCGGTCAGGGTCGGGGTCCTCGCCGCTTCCCCTGATATTCTTGCCCTTGACTGGATTTCGTCCTCTCTGGTGGGATACCAGCCGGAAAAAATCGAAAATCTTGCGGACGCCCTTGACCGGGGACGCTGGCTGTCCGATCCGTCTGATATTCTGCTGTTGGGGGATTCCTTTGAAAGTCTGAAGCCCAGGAAATTCGACATTGTTAAAAGCTTCCGCGGAAACGACCTTCTCAAACCCTATATGCCCCGGTTTTTTCATACATTCGCTTCGTTTGTTTTTCTTTTGTGGCCCCATTTTGTATCGAAAAAATGCATACGCTGCGGTAACTGCATTAAAATCTGTCCCGGAAAGGCGCTCCGGTTCGAAACCAGGAAAAAGCGCGCCTTTGTTGTTCTTGACCGCAAAAAGTGCCTGCACTGTTTTTGCTGCCACGAAATTTGTCCCGAAGACGCCATACGCCTCCGGAGGATACCATAAATAGCCTATGAAACCGAAAAAAAAAAATAAATGACTCGACGTAATGGGCAGTTTTCCGTATTATATGGATAGGGTTCCCGAAACCATATCTCAAAAAGGTTCCCTTTCAGGCGGTGTATGCAGTATGAGTGATCCAGATAATTCTCAAAAAGATAAAAAAAATGATAACCAGAATGATCCTTTTAATTTTTTCAAGCTGAATCCGGAACCAGGATCATCTGACGGAAAAAATACTCCCAAGATGCCCAGGATTCCTTTTTGGGCAATAATACTGATTATTCTGGCTGTTCTGGTAATCATTAATATGCTTTTCCCCCGTTCGGATCCCGCGATCCCGTTTTCCGAATTCAGGGAGCGGATTTCCTCCGGCGAAATTGTACGGGTTGTGCTCAGCAACAGTGAGTTTGTCGGCTATACTACCCCGGAAGACCCAGATTCCCAGACGAACAGGCCTTTTCCATTCGGCAGGAGTTCATCCAAAGGAAAAAGCTACCGGACATACGGGGTCGCGACTGACGAATTTTTTGAGTTTCTGAACGCCGCGCATGTGTCCTATTCAATCCAGCCTACGAACCGGAATTATTTTTTTGAATTTATCATCCAGCTTTTAATCCCGCTTGCCCTTATTTTCCTTATCTGGCGGTTTCTTATTAAAAGGATGGGCGGTGGACTCGGCGGCAGTATTTTTTCCGCCGGACAGACCCGTTCCGCCGCGGTGGAAGAGGGGAAGGTCTCAACCCGCTTTTCGGATGTCGCCGGGGTTGATGAAGCAAAGGAAGAACTTGTTGAAGTGGTCGACTTTCTCAAATATCCGAAGAAATACACTGATATAGGCGGAAAAATTCCGCGGGGCGTGCTTCTTATCGGGCCTCCGGGTACCGGAAAGACCCTCCTTGCCAGGGCGGTCGCGGGAGAAGCCGGCGTGCCTTTTTTCCGCATCAGCGGTTCCGATTTTGTTGAAATGTTTGTCGGCGTTGGGGCGTCCCGGGTTCGTGATCTGTTCAAGCAGGCCAGGGAAAAGGCACCCTGCATTGTCTTTATTGACGAACTGGACGCCATCGGAAAGTCCCGCATTAACTCAATGTCTTCAAATGATGAACGGGAGCAGACCCTGAACCAGCTTCTGGTTGAAATGGACGGATTTGACGGGTCCAGCGGGCTTATTCTGCTTGCGGCGACAAACCGCCCTGATGTTCTTGATCCCGCGCTGCTCAGACCGGGCCGGTTTGACCGGCAGGTTGTTGTTGACCGCCCCGACGTCAAGGGCAGAGAGCAGATCCTCAAAATTCACGCGAAAAATGTCAAACTTGCGAAGGATGTTAATCTCGCTTCAATTGCCAAAACCACCAGCGGCTCTTCCGGAGCCGACCTTGCGAATATTATCAATGAGGCCGCCCTGCTCGCCGTGCGCGCCGGCCGCAAGGAAGTTACCATGGAAGACCTGGACGAGGCTGTTGAAAAAGCCATAGCCGGGCTCCAGAAAAAAAGCAGGGTAATAAAGGAAGAAGAGCGGAAAATTGTCGCATTCCATGAAACAGGACACGCTGTTATGGCCGCTTTTACTCCGGGAGCGGACAGGGTTCATAAAGTTTCAATTATTCCGCGCGGGGTCGCCGCTTTGGGGTATACCCTCCAAATGCCCGAGGAAGACCGCTATCTGCGGACTGAAAACGAGCTGCTCGGTGAAATTGATGTGTTATTGGGCGGCCGGGCCGCGGAGGAAATAGTATTTTCCCAGGTTTCAACCGGCGCTTCGAATGACCTTTCGCGGGCTACCGATATCATCCGGAAAATGATAACGGACTACGGAATGAGCGGAAAATTCAGGAATGTTGCGCTTAGTCAGCGGGGCGCGGGATACGGATCGGGCATGGAACCCCATCTGGTCAGGGAGTACGCCGAATCGACCCAGCAGTATATTGATGAAGAAATCGCCAGAATAATAGACGAACGGTATGGAGCCGTAAAAAAACTCCTGGCCGAAAAAAGGGTTCTTGTCGATTATATCGCGAACCGCCTGCTTGAAAAGGAAATAATAGAAGAAACCGAGTTTATGGAGATAGTCACGGCGGAAGCCAATCTGCCGAAACCAGGAGACCAGGCCGGAACCGAGATAGACTGACCCGATCTACATGAAAATCTCCTCCCTGAATGCAAAACAGGACAATTTTGCTGTCTGCTTAATTGACTGAATACCTTCTTTCTGGTTTACTTATAGAATGAAAATATTTTCTTCCAGGTTTCCATATGTAATGTTGGTATGTTTTTTTATGCCCTGCATGCTGCTTTCTGCCCAGACATCCATCACTACCGCCGATACCTTTTTTTCATCAGTTTCAGATGTATATGCTTCAATTAGGGATTATTCCGCTAATATAACCATTACCAGCGGCACCGGTTCCCGGGCTGAGACAATGACCGGAAGGGTTATATTTAAAGTTCCCCATCTTTTGCGGATAGATTTTACCAGACCTGATGAACAGGCTATTGTTTTTAACGGGGATATGCTGACTATTTATCTGCCCTCATACAATGTTGTACTTAACCAGTCCGTGGAAAAAAGCTCTTCAGCTTCCGGGGCTTCTCTGGCGACGCCTCAGGGCCTCGCGCTTATGAAGCGGTTTTATTCGGTTGCCTATGAAGAAGGTCCTGATCCGGTTCCAATCAGGGAAAATGCGAGGGAAACGGTCATTGTATTGCTCCTTTCCCGCCGTTCGGCAACCGAAATGTTCAGGACTATACGTCTTAAAATTTCCCCTGAATCGAAACTTATACGGGTGATTGAAGCCCAAACCGTAACCGGCGACCAGATTACCTTTGAATTCTCTGATTATTCGCTGAACCAGGGCATTCTTGATAACCGGTTTATATATGATGCGCCTCCATCGGCAAATGCATTCAATAATTTCCTTTTTTCGGAATAACGGAGATAAAAAAATATGGAAGCGTTCGGCAAAAAGCTGGAAGATACACGGATATCAAAAGGTATTGATCTGGATCAGGCCGCGCGGGAAACCAATATTTCCCGCCGTTTTCTGGAAGCCCTCGAAAATGAGGATTTTTCCGTTTTCCCCGGCGAGCCCTATCTTTTAGGTTTTTTGCGGAATTATTGTGAATATCTCGGTCTGAATAGTGCGGAATTCATTAATGCCTATAAAAACCAGAAAATCCAGGAACAGCAGGTCCCCATTGAAATGCTTGTTCCATCGCGGACGCTTTCTTCCCGCATTTTCAGCGGCGCCGGCGGAAAAATTATAAAAATTATTGCGATTGTTCTTCTGGTCGGATTACTGGGTGTTGCCGCGTTCTATTTTGGCAGCAAACTTTTTGATCCCGCAAACCGTGAACCGGAGGTTGTTGAGGTCCGGACGCCCGTTGCATACAATATCAGTGAAACCGATTTCAGGGAACGGGTATATGCCGGCGACAGTTTTCTCCTTCCGCTCGAAGGCGGGGAATATCTGGTGACCGTTGAATCAACCGCGCCATCCTTGAAACTCTCCACCCCGGTCGGCGACAAAATAATTGAACTGGGGCAGGATCTGCTGATAGATCTTACAGATGACGGAACGCTTGATATCAAGGTGTTTGTTGAGGACCTGTACAAAAATAATCCTTCCCGCGGAGCGAAGATCCATCTTATTTCAGGCGAGGGGTTGTCTGCCGGACTGGCTTCACAGGATCCTGACGCCGCCGCTCAGGGAGATGTCACTGTTCCTCCTCCTTCAACTTCCCCGTCTTCGTCAAACCAGCAGCTTGTACTTTTTGAAGGCGGCTCCGCCTATCCTGTCACAATGGAAGCCATATTCCGCGGGTACTGCCTGTTCCGGTATGAGGCGGATGGCACAAACCGGGAAGAACGGTATTACCAGAAATCCGAAGAGCTTAAGGTCCAGGCCAAAAATGGTATACGGATATGGGCCTCGAACGGCAATGCCGTAAAAATCAGAATGATTGCCGGCGGAAAAACCGTTGACCTCGAGTTGAGCCGGCCTGGTGAAGTAATTGTTAAAGATCTCCGCTGGCTCAGGGACAGTGATACCGGACGGTACCGGTTTGTAGTAATGGATATAGACTGACATGCGGTTTTTCCTTGATCAGCACGGATGCGCGAAGAACCAGGTTGACGGCGAGCTGTTAATCGGTATCCTTGGGCAAAGGGGCTGGATAAGGACTGATATTCCTGAAGATGCTTCCCTGATTATTGTTAATTCCTGCGGCTTTATTGAATCCGCGAAAAAAGAATCCCTGGAGTCCGTAATTACAGCCCGGGCCGCCTATCCCAATGCAAAAGTCCTCTTGGCTGGCTGTCTTGCCGAACGGTATGCGTCCGATCTCTCTGAAAATCTGACGGAAGCTGATGCCTTTTTCGGAAACGGTGATCTTTACCGGCTCCCCGAAATCATTGATAAACTATTTCCGGAGTCAGATATACGGCCAGGACTTTCCGGTAAAACGGAAAAAGTCCCCGTTCTGGTTCCCGCCCAGCAGGGCGTCTGTTCCGGATCGCGTCCACAGCTGCTGTCCTTTCCGGGTTCGGCATACGTGAAAATAACCGAGGGCTGCAATAATCACTGTTCTTTTTGCGCGATTCCCCTTATCCGGGGAGAACTCCGCAGCAGACCCATACACGAGATTATTGATGAATGCAGTCTTCTCATTTCGCAGGGAATTTTTGAATTGAATCTGATAGGCCAGGACCTTGCATCCTACGGAAGGGGCAATGAAGACGCTGTTTCCGGTGAACGGAAGGAAAACCCTGCGGAAGCCGGGACCTCTTTAAGCCCTCTCGCCCTTTTGCTTACAGCTCTCTCCGGGCTTGAAGGGAATTTCAGGATCAGACTTTTGTATATTCATCCCGATAACTTTCCCCGCGATATTCTGCCTGTAATGACGGCCGATTTCCGGTTTCTCCCTTATTTTGATCTGCCTTTTCAGTCGGGAAGCAAGGCCATCCTTCCGGCAATGAACCGGAAAGGAACGCCGGAACAATATCTCGGGCTGATTTCGGATATACGGAGAAGTTTTTCCGAAGCCGTAAATCCCTACGGGTTTGTAGCTTTCCGGACAACCTTTCTTGTCGGGTTTCCCGGAGAAACAGCGGAGGACTTTGATGAAACCTCGGCCTTTCTCCAAAGCATACAGAGTCTCTGGTCGGGAGGTTTTATCTGGTCATGCGAAGACGGAACAAAAGCGGCTTTGCTCAAAAAGAGGCCGCCAAAAAAAGAGGCCCAAACCCGGCTTGAACTTCTCCGCCAAATCCAGTCCGGTATGACTTCGGAAAAGCTTCTGTTTTTTACCGGAAAAATTCTTGATGTTCTTGTTGAGGAACTGGTCCTGAACCCGGAAGAGGGAAACAATGATATTCCCGCTTCCAGGCTTGCGATCGGACGGACATGGTTTCAGGCCCCCGAAGTCGACGGTTCAGTTGTCCTTCAGTATGAGGAAGACCGGACCTCGCTTGACGGCGGACCAATCCGTCCGGGCTCAATTGTGCGGGCCTATATCCGGGGCGTAAGTGGCGTTGATCTGGACGGAGTGGTGCAATGAATAGAGACCAGTATCTTTCTGTTTTAAATCCCGAACAATATGCGGCTGTGACCCATGAAGGTTCTCCTCTTCTCATACTTGCCGGAGCAGGGTCCGGTAAAACCAGGGTCATTACCACAAAAATAGCCTGGCTTATTGCCGAGCAGGGTGTTCCGCCGGAATCGATCCTTGCCGTAACTTTTACAAACAAAGCCGCCAGGGAAATGGCCCAGCGCGCGACCAGGCTTGAACCTCGTGCCGAGCGTTCAGTACTCCGTACCTTTCATTCTTTCGGAGCCTGGCTTTTACGGCGGAACGCTTCTCTCGCCGGTCTTGTTTCAAATTTCACGATTTATGATGATGATGACGCTGTGACTCTTCTTGCCCAGAGTTATCCTGCCCTGACCCGCCAGCAGATTTCTTTTGCCGCGCATAAAATCGCGCGGGCAAAAGATTACGGGTACGGTTTTGACAGCCCCTTCCTCGCGGAAATTGATCCCGATCCTGAATTTGCGGAGATGTACCGGACCTATGAAAGGCGCCTGCGCGGTACCGGAAATCTTGATTTCGGTGATCTGATTCTTCTTCCCGTCCGGCTGCTTGAGGAGCATCCTGAGGTGCGTTCCAGAATCCATTCGCGCTTCAGTGTTATCATGGTTGATGAATATCAGGATTCCAATGTTGCCCAGTTTGAGTTTCTCCGGTCCATAACCGGCCCTGAGACCTATCTCTGTGTTGTCGGCGACGATGACCAGTCCATTTACCGCTTCCGGGGCGCAGAGGTACGGAATATTCTTACCTTTGCGGACAGTTTTTCGGGAACCGAAATTATCAAACTGGAAAGGAATTACCGTTCAACCGAACCCATTCTTGATACCGCCTCCAGAGTCGTTGCGTATAACAGCGGCAGGCTTGGGAAAACACTTTTGGCGGAACGGGGCGGAGGCAAAAATCCGGTGCTGACTTTTTTGCCCAATCAGGATGACGAAGCAAAATTCTGCGCCGCGCTGATTCAGAATGCCCGTGACAAGGGCTGCCCCTATCAGGACTGGGCCATCCTATACAGAACAAATGCCCAGTCCCTCGGATTTGAGACTGAATTCCTGCACCGTAAAATTCCGTACAAGGTTGTCGGGTCACTGAAATTCTATGAGCGGGAAGAAATTAAGGATGCTCTGGCTTTTCTCGCCCTTATTGCAAACGGCCGGGATGAGGTTGCTTTCCGCCGTATTGTCAATAAACCGGCGCGCGGAGTCGGTCAGGTTACCCAGGACAGAATTGTTGCGGAAGCCCATAATCCTTCAGCCGATCCTGAAACCGTGTCCTTTGATTTTGATGAAAAACAGGACCTGTTCTCGGCCTCCCGTGCGGTCCTGCCTTCTCTGTCGAAGAAGGCAAAGTCAGGACTGTCGGATTTTCTGACAATAATAGACAGCCTCAGTCTTCTGATCCGCACTCCGGAAAACGACGAACAATCCGGCGATGATAAACAGAAAAAAACTGCGCGGAAAAAGGGCGCGGTCGGACTCGCAGTTTTTGTTGAAAAACTTCTTGAACGCTCCGGACTTCTGGATTATCATGCCGGGCAGGATGAAATAGCCGGGACCCAGAAGGTAGCAAACCTTCAGGAACTGATGAACGCCTCCAGTCTGTATCCTCTTTCGGAAGAAGGACTTCTTGAATTTCTCGAGCATATCGAGCTTGACCGTTCAATGGTGGAAGAGGAAAATACAAATCCCGATTCCGTGACACTTATAACATTGCATAATACCAAAGGTTTGGAATTTCCAAGGGTTATTATTACCGGTCTTGAAACCGGGGTTTTCCCCCGCGAGGATAAGAAAGGTGATGATCTGGAAGAGGAACGCCGGCTTATGTATGTGGGCTGTACCCGTGCAATGGACGAACTGTACTTTACCAGCTGCGCCATGAGGCGGCTGTACGGCCGGGCGGCCTATATGGAGCCGAGCAGATTTCTTTCTGAAATCGGAACAGAAAATATAGATGTACAGGGTATGGTTCCCCGTTCCTTTTCCTCCCGGATAAGTCTGTCAGGATTAGCCCATGGCGGATATAATCCCCTTTCCGGAAACCAGGAAAGAAGCTCCGGTCCAGGCGGAGAATACGGAAAATGGAAAACAGGGCAAAAACTCTTCCATGATGATTACGGTTATGGTATTATCACAGAGGTGGCTTTTACCGATCCTTCTGATCCGGAATCCGGCTGTGTTATTTTTGTTGATTTTGAAACGGGCGGCAGAAAACGGTTTTTGCCTGAATTCCAGGAAAAGGATTTGCTGCTGATCGGCGAGGATGACTAATAAAATACCCCGCCGCAGAGCAGTCAGCTCGAAGAGCTGCAGACCTTCGGGCTGGAGTATTTTTCTCTCCCGTGGAATTGGTCTCGGGTTTAATACCGAGAAATCTATAAAAAGTAACGTTTTTATAGGTGGCTATAAAAACTGCTGTAGGGCAACGGGGTATTAAACCCTCGCCTCGAATAAACAGCCGGTTCCTGGACCGGCTGCTGAAAAAGAACTCAGCATACGCTATACTGAAAAATCTGAAAGGAATCTGCTATGGACGAACAGAACAATAAAATTGACGAAACAACATTTGAAAATCTTTTATACCTTTCCCGCCTTTCTCCGGAAAGCTCCAATGTGGAAATACTTGCCGGACAGGTACGCGAAATTGTAGGCTATTTCGATGTGCTTGAAAAATTCGCCGGAGATGAAAACCCCTATGACGCTTATCCCACAACTACCATAGAACAGCTCAGGAGTGATGAAATTGTAAAATCCCTCGAGCAGAATGATTTGAAAAAAATGACCCCGGAATTTATGGATGGTTATTTCAGGGTTCCCAAGGTCCTCGGCGGCGGGGCCTGATACCGCGATATACAAAAACTGCAAGGAACTGATATGAATATCTGTGATATGACTTTGACTGAACTGAAAGATAATCTCCGCTCCGGCGCGCTGACCAGCGTCCGGATTGTCCGGGCTTTCCGCGAAGCTTATGACGCTGACGCAAAAAGCGGACAGCCCCTGAACGGCTATATCGAGTTTTACGATAATGCCGAAGAGATGGCAAAGAAGGCTGATGAGGCCAGAGCCAATGGTGATGATCGTCCTTTTCTCGGTCTGCCGTTTGCCGTTAAGGATAATATTTCGGTAAAGGGAAAATCCTGTACCTGCGGAAGCAATATTCTGCGCGGCTATGTCGCGCCCTATAACGCAACCGTAACGGAGCGCCTGCTTGCGGCAGGCGGGATTCCGCTTGGCAGGACCAATATGGATGAATTTGCCATGGGATCCTCAACTGAATATTCATCATACGGTCCGTCAAAGAATCCCGTTGACCGGACTCTGACTCCGGGCGGCAGCTCGGGCGGTTCAGCTGCCGTTGTCGCGGGCGGTCAGGCTCCCTTCGCCCTCGGCACGGAAACAGGCGGTTCAGTACGCCTCCCCGCGTCCTATTGCGGTATATACGGACTCAAGCCAACCTATGGGACTCTCAGCCGGTCCGGTGTTGTTGCCTTCGGCTCATCGCTTGACCAGGTTGGCCTTCTTGCGAAAACTCCGGATGATATTGCTCTTGCCCTTTCGGTTATGGCCGGCAGGGACATCCATGATGACACCAGCGCCGATCTGGATTTTTCCGGTCTCGACCGGCTCGAACCCGCGGAAATCAGGGGCCTCAGGGTCGCTCTTCCGGAAGAGTTTATGCGGGAAAAAGGCCTTGATCCTGAAATTGCCGCTATTTTTAAAAACGCCTGCGACTGGTTTACTTCCCGCGGCGCTGTTCTTGAAACGGTTTCCATTCCCGTGCTTGAGGCCGCGATAGGCTGCTATTACGTTCTCGCCCTTTCCGAAGCGGCCAGTAATTTGTCCCGGTTTGACGGAATCAGGTACGGCCTCCGGAAAGACCCCGGGGAGGGGTACGATGAATTATATGTCGCGACCAGGTCCGAAGGTTTCGGCTCCGAGGTAAAACGCAGAATAATTATCGGAAATTATGTGCTGTCCACACATTTTTCCGGCGACTGCTACAAAAAGGGAATGAGTGTCCGCGCCCGTATCCAAAAGGATATTGCGGAGGTTCTGAAATCACACGATATTATTCTGTGCCCGACAAATCCTGCGCCGGCTTTCAGGCTTGGTTCAAAGGTTGACGATCCCCTCTCGATGTATCTTTCCGATCTTTTTACAACCTTTGTTAATCTGGCACGCATTCCTTCCCTGTCCGTTCCGATGGGAAAAACAAAGGAAGGACTCCCCGTCGGAATACAGATTTGCGGGCCTCATTTCGGAGAAGAAAAAATTCTGCAGATTGCAAAAACATGGGAGCAGTCAAAATGAGTGATAGTCCGAATACTGAAATGCATACAGACGGAAAGCTTTCCTATGAAATAATAATAGGCTGTGAAATCCACTGTGAACTGTTAACAAAAACGAAAGCCTTCTGTTCCTGTGAAAACCGCTACGGCGGGATGCCCAATACCAGGGTCTGTCCGGTCTGTCTCGGCCTGCCCGGTGCCATGCCCATTGTCAGCAGGGAATATGTTGAACTAGGCACAATAGCGGGCTTTGCGTTTGACTGTGAAATAAACAGTTTTACCAAATTTGACCGAAAGCATTATTTTTATCCTGATCTGGTAAAAGGCTATCAGGTTACCCAGTATGATATTCCCCTGTGCAGGGACGGGCAGGTTATGATTAATATTGCCCCGGTAAATGAAAGCCCCCGGTATAAAAAAGTCCGTATTGAACGTATCCATCTTGAAGAAGACGTAGGCAAGAGTCTTCATATAGAAGGCGCACACAGTTATATTGATTTTAACCGTTCGGGCGTCCCCCTTATTGAAATAGTATCGAAACCCGATATGTCCAGTCCGGAAGAAGCCGCTCTTTTCATGCAGAATATAAGGGAGGTCCTCCGGTATATCGGCGCGACCGACGGCAATCTTGAAGAAGGTTCCATGCGCTGCGACGCGAATATCAATCTGAAAATAATTGAAGACGGAAAAGAATACCGTACTCCGATATCCGAAATAAAGAATATGAATTCTTTCAAGGCAATCCGCGACGCCTGCCACTTTGAAGTCTCGAGACAGCTGGAAGAATTTAAAACCGACCGGCAGACTTACACGGCGGGTTTCAAGCGGACAATGGGCTGGGATGACGCAAAGGGAGAAACGGTTATCCAGCGGACAAAAAATTCTTTCATTGATTACCGCTTTGTGGTTGAGCCCGATATTAAACCCTTTTATCTGAGCGACGGATTTATTGAAAACGCGAAGTCAAAAGTAGGGGAGCGGCCCCAGGAAAAACGCGACCGGTTCCGGAAGGAATACGGACTTTCCGATTTTGATGTGAACACGCTGACCGCCGACCGCGCCCTTGCCGAATGGTTTGAGGAAGCCGCGAAAAAGTCGGCTGATCCCAAAAAGACCGCGAACTGGATACTCGCGGAAGTCCTCGCTGTTTTAAATGAAAAGAACATAGAACTCGCCGGACTGAAAATTACGCCTGTCCATATATCGGAGCTGGTTAACGCGGTAGCAAAAAACCTCATCAACAGCCGCCAGGCAAAAGATGTCTTTACCGAAATGCTTGAAACCGGCGAACTGCCCGGCGCCGTTATTACAAAACACGGCATGGCCCAGGTGAGCGACTCCGGTGCCGTTGAAAAAATTGTTGATGAAGTTTTCGCCGAAAACCGGAACGCAGTGGAAGATTTCAAAAACGGAAAGACCAATGCGGCGGGGTGGCTCACCGGTCAGGTAATGAAAAAATCAAAAGGGCAGGCGAACCCGACCCTCGCGGCAGAACTTGTCAAAAAGAAATTATCGGAAAGCTGAAATATGGCGGACCTGTATCAGCCTGCGGGCGGAATAAAAAAAACAGATATCAAAGAAGAAATTCGCCGGCGCTACGGAATTGTCCGAAGGGCTTCAGGTTATCATCTTTACACCGCAAAGGGCCGGCGGCTGCTTGATATGTGGCAGGAACGCGGCAGCGCCATACTGGGATGGCGTTCCGGACGCGCAAAGCTGGTATTCAAAAATATTCTTGACCGCGGAATAACCGGAACCTTTCCTTCGGAAACGGAAGGCGAGCTGATCGGCGCCGTCAGGAATTTACTGCCTCACTACAGCACGGTCCGCTGGTACGCGACCAAGGAACGGGCCCGGATCGCCTGCGCGGCTTATCTTGATTTATGGAGCGATATCCCCCTTATTGAGCATCCTCTTTTGCATCCGGAAGCTTCCAGGAATTTTGGCGACTCCGGCGAAGACCTTCTTTCGGCCGCAAAAAATCTTCACGGCGTGCCGCTCTGGCGGCCCTGGCTTGATGACGCGTATTATAATATGAGTGACCGTGTAAATGATTCCTTTCTCAGAAATGTTAATGCCGCGCTGAAAGCAATGGTATTGGTTTCCCCCTTTCCGTTTGCGGGCGGCTGTACCATTGCGGTTTTTGCCGGCGGGGAACCGGTGAATGTCCCTCCCTCGGACTCAATCGCTCCCGCCCTGCTCGGCGCCTATGCCCGGGCTTTCCGTGACCTGGCAAAGGCTCTTTTTGAAAGGTCCGAATCCGACTGGGCGCAGTTTGACAGTTTTATTGCTCCGTACTGGGACCGCCGCGGGCCTTACCTTATTCCGAAAATCGCAAAGGACAGATACGCAGACTTTTTCTCCTCCTGTCTTGATGAGGGAATCCTGATATCGCCGAACCACCGGATACCTTCCGTAGTCCCTTTTGAAGCTGACACCGGTAATTTCAAACCCTTTACACTGAGCGGTCTGCAGCAGTTTCTCGAATAAAAATTTTCTTTGTTCCCCGGAAACTGTATTCAGGATATATCATCTGAATCAGGTAATTGATCATTAAAGCTTTTACCAGGCGGGAATTAAAATACAATTAACATAGCGGCTTGCCGCCCCTTCTCTATTATGTGTTGACAATATACGTATTCTGCCCTAAATTTCCCACACAATGAAAAAAATTGTATTACTATTTCTATTGGTTATTATAGGATGTTCATCATCTGGTAATATACCGATAAGTAAATCTCTGGAAAAGTTATTGCGAGCTGACTATAACGATAATGGTTTTGTTATTTTTGAAGATCCGGAGACAGAAGACTATGTTCAATATGCATTAGAGGAAAAAGGCCTGTTGCTTGTTTGGCCATATTTTTCTGATTATCCCGGACACCAAACAGCGGATATAGATAAAGTAAAAGATATTTTGAATAAGTTTAGTTTTTCTGAAGATTTAGACAATAAACCAGTCGACCGAAACTATATTGTAAATATGAACTCAGGAGAATATATATATGATTCTGATACTGCTTTCCCGGGGATTTATGCCATGTGTGGAACAGATGTTCAAATGTTGGAATCGCTCACAATAGAGTTTTTTAAGGAAATATATGGTTTTTCTGAAATAGAAAGACTAAAAACACAATTAGTATTAGAGAATTGGTAATTCTCTTCTCTATTATGACGGCGGCGGCCAAGTCACCGAACCGCTATTAGGCATAGATCACTATATTAAGGTATGGTAAAACTTACCGGGCCGGTTATCTTGTCATTTGTCCAGACGTTTGTTGTCTGCCGCTGCCATTTAAATCTCAGTTTTATTCGAGGCGAGGGTTTAATACCCCAGACCGAAGGTCTGCCCTGCACTACGGCGGTTTTTATAACAACCTATAAAAACGTTAGTTTTTGTAGGTTCCATGGTATTAAACCCGAGACCAATTCCTCGGGAGAGAAAAATACCTCGCTGCTCTGCGGCGAGGTATTTTATTTCAGTAGTGTCAGATGATGTTAAAAAAACATCATGGTTATTAAAATCATTTTCGGATGCTGTATGTATATGCCGGAGTGAAACAAATGGTACTTCTTCGAGCGTTTCCAGGCTTAATCCGTATTCATCTGTTACCGTCTTAACATAATGCCTTTTGCCGTTTAATACTGAATGGTCGATGTTCTGTTCGGGGAACAAATACACAATTGTATTATAAATATCTATTGCCTCAGTCTCATGGGGAAATAAAACCTCATTGCCGCTGATATATTTGGAATAGTCTGTCTTTGGCAGATCAGTCACCAAATCCTCACAGGCTATGAAGAGTATAAGGAATAGTGAACCGCTGAACAGGATTATCCTTTTCATGTGTGTATTTTACCATACCCGCAGCTTAATCCGCAAGTATCCATTCTGAGGCCCGTCCTGCCTGCGCCTCCGCCGGACAGGCCTCTTCTGATGAATACGATGGCGCATCGTATTCATCATCGTATCATGATACGGCAGAAGGATAAAATCGCACGCATAATACTCTATTATTAGAGTACTTTATCATTATACTACTATAATAATAGAGTATAAGGCATAGTGAAATTACGAATTCTGACTGATGCCGTCTGTGTCCGGAAATGCCGACCCCTTTTGCGGGCATGGATCATGGGTTTTAACGGGAACGACCGCTTCCGTTAATTTCAGGAAAATTCCGCTTTAGAGTATCCAGGGCCGCAGCGCAATCAAAATATTTTATGTGTGTCCGGATGGCCAGCGGATTCCGGCCGCGGGCTTCTCTCCAATCGAACCGCAGTAACCCGGAAATATTTTTTCTGATTTCTTCGTAGTTGAAACCGGTCAGGGTGCCGTTTTTCATGGGCGGTTTTTTCCCGGACAGCCGAGGCGCTGGACTGAAAGACACTCTGGATGACTATGACAATGACCACGAGAAAATCAAAACCAGGGGCGCTAAGAGCAGCCGGGTAAAAATAGGAAATTTGGGCTTTGCCGTTCCGTTTTTTTGTCACTCATCTTCATTTTCCGTTTCCCCGGAACCGCCTGTTTCTCTTCTGGGCCTCCTCCGGAATAATCTTTAATGAGCCGGCGCAGGCAATAAACAGTTCCACCAAGTGGGGATCAAAATGCTGACCGCTGTCTTCCTGTACTATTTTCATAGACTCTTCATGGGTGAACGCTTTCTTGTAGGGCCTTGCGGAGATAAGGGCGTCGTACACATCCGCAACGGCGACAATCCGGGCAGACAGGGGTATATCTTCCCCTTTACGGCCGGTAGGATAACCGGACCCATCCCATTTTTCATGATGATACAGCGCGATGTCATGGGCAATGAATAAAAAGGGATCAGCCCCCTGCGGGTCGGCGAACTCCTCAAGAAATTCCGCTCCCCAGTGGGGATGCAGTTTTACTATCTTGAATTCCTCAGGCGTGAGTCTGTCCGGCTTTCTGAGTATCTGGCCGGGAATGGCTATTTTACCTACATCGTGGAGTTTTGAGGATTTTATAATATCCTCCGCCTGATCCTGCCTCAGGACATAATTTTCCTTCGGTTCATCCAGCAGTTTTTCCGTGAGCAGCCGGACAAATTCGGTGACCCGCCAGATGTGGTCTCCCGTACTGCTGTCGCTCATATCCGTGGCTATGGCCAGCATGCTGAGAGTGGCGTCTTCCCGGAGCCTCAGCCGGTTGTACGTATGGATCAGGTTTTTTGCTTTTTCCGCTGCCAGGGCTTCGAGATGTTTGCGGTATTGCTGTAATTCAAGCTGGTGGCGGACCCGGGTTCTCAGCACTTCCGGTTCTATGGGTTTGCGCAAATAGTCCGCCGCTCCCATCTCAATGGCCCGGATTTCGCTGTCGCGGTCTTCCTTGCCGGTCAAAAAAAGAATTGGAATTTCAGCTGTCTTCGCGTCCCGCTGCAGGACATCCATGACTTCGAAGCCGTTCATTCCGGGCATAGTGC
Organism: Brucepastera parasyntrophica; assembly: GCF_022376835.1. Classification (GTDB taxonomy): domain Bacteria; phylum Spirochaetota; class Spirochaetia; order Treponematales; family Treponemataceae; genus Brucepastera; species Brucepastera parasyntrophica. The sequence goes on along the minus strand of NZ_CP084606.1, from coordinate 1,158,896 downwards.
AGTCAAGAAGAATAAGGTCTGCCGGAGAGGAGTCAAGGAATTTCAGGGCGGTCTCTCCGGCCGCGAATGGGTGTACCTGATATGAAGGTTTCAGGATACTCAGGATGGTGTTCAGGCTGATAGGATCATCATCGACAGTGACAATGAGCTGTTTCAGATTGTTATGCATACATACCTCCCTTAACGCGGATTACCGTAAATCGCCGGGGCTCCCTGCTGCTGTAACGGCAGATGATTCACGGAAAGGGAGGCCGCGGTATAATTACCGCGTTATTACTGTGACTATCCGCACTGAGTTTGAAGGGCATGATGGAAGCAGGCATATAAAAACAGCACAGGACTTGCCGAAGCAGTTCTGGCTAATTCTGTGATGATAATTCGGAAGGTTCAGACAGAAAATTAACCGCAAGCAGGATAATCAGCAGTTTATAAATACATGTTCATATAAAAATATAGTACACCTTTCAAAAAAAACAATAAAAAAGATAAATAAAATATGCGCGTTCTTCCGTTTGGGAAATCCCGGATATATTTTATTCAGTATCCCGGCTGACCTTAATTCTGAAAATGAGGAACTGAGTCTGAATTACCGGATCCGCTGAAACATCGTGAAACCATACAGCCTTATCATAAAGCCGACGGCTTCAGGAAAAACATGAAATGAAAAATAACATCTTGTAATAATTGACTTCATTTCAGTATCATCCTGCCGGCAGCGGTATCCCCGGGAAATATTCCGGCGGTACGCTGACGGAATGGAAGAATCTGTTATTCGTCTTTTTGGAGACCCGTTTATACATTACCCGCAAATTGACCGGTTTTTTTTCAAAAAAAGACTGCACAATTCTCCAAAGCATGTTATCATAAAAAGGTTGGACACGTTTTGTGCCATTTGAAATAAACTGAACGGTATTTTGCCTGCGGAGCGTACGCATTGTCTCAGGTATCATGTGCCGGACGGACGGGACTGCTTCAGGCGGCACCGGAAAAAATGTTTTTAAATAATCCAGTTGTGCAACTAATACAGTTTGAAAGGTTATAGATGGAAAAGAGACGTTTCTTTCAGAAAGTGGGAAAAACCAGGGTTATCCCCATATCGGCAAAAATCCTTCTGATATTTGCCATTTTATTACTGTTTTCAAATTTCGCTACCAACTATATCAATATTGTCCTGCACAGAAAAGAGACGATGGATCTGACCAACCAGATGCTTGTCCGCGATCTGAAGGACATGTATATAAACGCCGGGAACCAGTATGAAATTTTTCTGTTTTCCGGTGACCGGGACAGCGCTCTCGCCGCAATTTCGGGGGCCGCCGCGAAAGATATGATTTATGAACACAGCTGGGCGCTGGGGGTCGCCGAAAACGGACTTATCCTGTTTCAGGCCGAATCCGGACTCATCTATGATCTCTTTCCCGATATGGACGTGCTGCGCGAGATGCAGTACAAACGGGCAGACGGGATTAATGAAGGCGCCTGTTTTTTCAATTCCCAACAGGGGGAATATTTCGGCGTATATAAATATAACAGCGAATGGGAGTGCTTTTTAATCAGGGCTGATTTAATGTCCGATATGATGAGCGCTTCAAACACCGTTTTCCTGCAGGTTTCCGTAATCATTGTATTTCTGACAGTGCTGCTGGGCGCGGTAGGTTTTATTGCCCTGCTCTGGATTCTCAGGTTTATCGGGAAAATTTCTACCGGCCTTCAGTATATGCAGACCCAGCAGGGTCTGAACCTCATTGATTTGAAGGACGCCCCGAATGATGATGTTACCTATCTGGGTATTTCCTTTAATGCGCTTTCCGCCACAATGAATAACCTGCTGACCATTTTCAGGAAATTCGTATCAAAGGACGTTGTTACCAAGGCTTACGAGGAGCGTCAGGTAAATCTTGAAGGAGTCCAGAAGGAACTCACCATTCTTTTTTCCGACATAAAGGGTTTTACCTATATGACGGAGACTCTGGGCAATGATATTATCAACCTTCTGAACCTTCATTACGACAGGGCTATCCGTGTGATCCATGAACAGCAGGGTGTTATCGGCTCCATTATCGGCGATGCGGTCCTGGCCGTTTACGGCGCGATTGAAACCTATGAAAACAAGTCGGTCGCCGCGGTGGAATCCGCCTGGGAAATCCAGACTGTTGTCGCCGAACTTCGCGGCAAAATGTTCCAGCGCCGGAATACCATAGAAACAACCCGGGCCCTGACCCCGGCTGAAGAGCGGGTTTTCAAGGCCGTCCTTCTGGACATAGGAATCGGCATAGACGGGGGAACCGTATTTTACGGTAACATAGGTTCCTCCGAACACATGACCAATACCGTTATCGGTGACAGCGTAAACCTTGCCTCCCGTATGGAAGGGCTTACCAGACTGTACCGGCTGCCGGTTATTGTTTCATCCTATGTCAAGGATGAGGTTGAATCGTCAACTAACCGGTATAAATTTTTTGAAATCGATACTGTTCTGGTAAAAGGCAAAAACGAGGGTACAAAACTGTGGTTCCCTCTGGACATTAACCGGTTTACGCCTGAGGATATTGGTCATTTCGAGTTATTTGCACAGGGACTGCAGGCGTATTATGAAGGTGACTGGAAAACTGCCCGGTCATATATGAAAAAGTCAGTGCTTGATGTGGCAGAAGTATTTATTGAACGAATGGGAAGGGGATCGGCCCCTGAAGACTGGAGCGGAATATGGACAATGACAACGAAGTAGATTCCGGCGAAATTATACAGCAAAAAGAAGTAAAACTTTTTTTGCAGGGATTTATGTCCGGTTTGAAAACCGAACCGCCCGCCTTATATGATCTCGAAACGGAATATGAAAAAACAAGGAAAAACCGTTCATGGTTTGTGATAATCCTTATTACCGCAGCTATTCTCCTTGTAGCCGCCGGCCTGTGGCTTGCCTCTTCGCTTATATCGCGTCAGACCAGGGACGTTTCCGTTGGTATTGAAGAATTTGAAGACCTTAACCTGCGGAACCTCCTCGATATGGCCTCCCGGGTGGAATCCGCCCTTATGACAGCGATAAGTGAAAAGGCAAACCTTGAAGGTATGATGAAAACGGAACTTGATACCCTTTCCCTTAGAACGGAAACGGAACGGCATGTTATCAGTTCCCTTTCCCTGCCCGCCGCGGAAGAAACAGCCCGCCTCGCGGCCGTCAACAGTACCTTTACTGCCGGGGAACAGGCTGTCCGCGAGCGGTATATGCCCCGCATTAATATATGCGACGCCCAGATTGCCGAATACCGGGAGCAGATGACGACGTTCGACCTCGCGCGTATAGAAGAGGCCCAGCTCCGGCAGGAAAATGTCAACTCGGAAAGAAGACTGTTTGAACTTGAAAAGCAGCAGATCCGCGACCACTATGAGGAAATAATAGGGGACCTCCGCTATCAGATGGAAAATTCCCAGGAAGCGAGTTTCAGGACCCAGGTGGAAAACCTTAACATGGTTTCTTCCCGCTACCGCCAGGAAATTTCCCGTCTGGACCCCGTTTTTTCCGACAGCCGCGGCAGGGAAATCCTTTCCGGGTTTGAAGAAGAGGAAAGCCTTCCTGTTCCCTTTGAGGATCCACCGGTCCAGGCGGCCGAAGAACTTGGAATTGATTCCGAAATATTCAATATGATACGCGAAGACTATCAGAATATTGATTATCTTATAAATACCATGTTTTCCATACCATGGAGAAATTCGGCTTCTTCCTATCTCCGGGGAATACAGACCCTTGCGCATTCCGCCGGAAAAAAGGCCGATGATTTTATGCAGGAATTCTTCGGCCAGGTTGTGGAGCAGCGGGATATGTATGAAAGCCAGATACAAACAATTTATGATGCCGCAGAACAGAACGAACAACAGCTTCTCGAGCAGATCGCCGGTATTTCCCTTTCCCTTGATGAAAGCGGCAGGCTTTTGTCACAGTATGAATATTTTTTCAGATCAATGGTCGAGAAAAGCGGAAATGCAGGCTATGTTATTGATCCGAGAGACAGGAATAAAATCCTGGTGTATGTAGATCCGTTATACGGAAATGAGCTGCAGGGCAAGCAGGCCTTTATTTTCAGAACCGGGACCCAGTATATAGGCTCGGTAATTTTAACGGGCGCCGACGGTGTGTTTACCGCCCGGATAAGTGAACTGGCACCCGGGCAGGAACCGGCCCCGAATGACCGGATCCTGCTGAATATGACCAGATAGAAGGGGATTGTGAATGTTCCGTAAATCGTTTGTTTTCGCTGTATTGCTGCTTAGTATTGCGACCCTGTCCGCCCAGAACTGGACCGCTGGCGACGTGGCTGAGACCAGAAATGAAACAGTTACAGTCCTTGCGGGAGACGGCGGGAAAAGCGCAAGAGTCATTTCCGCCGGCCCGCTGGCCGAAGATGATATCCGGCTGATAGGAAACTGTCTGGACACGGTCTGGGCCATTCCCGGACTGGAAGGGACCGATGCTTCTGTCAGGATAGAGGATAACGGCTTCAGGCTTGTAATTTATCCCGTTTCGTTTGTATACAACCGTGAAAATTTCGCGCCGCGCCTTCCCTCCGGACTCTCTTTTTATTACCGGAACAGTCTCTTCTATGATGTCACTCTCAAAGTGGACTCCTATATGCCGAAAGTTACCGGAGCCTATGTTTCGCCGGAAGGATTTCTTAAAAGTCTGTACGGCGCCCTGGTTGTCCCTGAAATGTACATGTACGATGAGTCTCTGCTTAAACGGGTAGAACGTATCGAAAACGCGCTTATAGCGGTGGTCAATAAAACCTCTCCCCAGCCCGTTAATGAAGACCTTGTCCTTGACGTTATCAGCCTGTATAATGAAAATTCAAAGATAACCCCTGCCCAGGTAGTAACGGCCCTGAAGCGGCGGGGTATAAAAACTTCCGTTAAGGAAGTGAAGGCCATTTTCATTGTTATGCTGGGAAAATACGACTGAATGAACTCGGAACAGAAATTAAAGGATATATGGTTTGCCGGCGGCTGTTTTTGGGGACTTGAAAAATACTTTTCACTTGTTCCCGGTGTAATTAACACCGCCGCCGGATATGCCAATGGGAATACGGAACAGACAACATATGAGGAAGTCTGCCGGGGAGACGCCGCTTTTGCGGAAACCGTGCAGGTAACATATGATTCTTTTATAACCGGACTGGAAAATCTTGTTTTTCTGTTTTATAAGGCTGTTGATCCGACTACCGTGAACCGGCAGGGGAATGACCGCGGAATACAGTACCGGACCGGGATTTATTATACCAGTGAAGAAGATGCGGAAGCGATCCGCCGGGTAACTGAAGAAGTCCGGAAAAAATATGCTTCCCCGCTGGCAGTGGAAATAAAACCCCTGAAAAATTTTATTCCGGCAGAGGAATACCATCAGAAATATCTTGATAAGAATCCCTCCGGCTACTGCCATATCGGAAAAGAGCAGTTCGAGGCCGCAAAAAGAGGAAATATCGACCCCGCGGACTACGAACGTCCTCCTGATTCTGTCCTGAAAGACGTCCTATCGCCTGTCCAGTATCAGGTCGCGCTTGAAAACGGAACCGAACGGCCGTTCGGAAACGAATACTGGGACGAACACCGGAAAGGTATATATGTCGATATCACAACCGGGGAACCCCTGTTTTCATCCCGCGACAAGTTTGACTCGGGCTGCGGCTGGCCCAGTTTTTCAAAGCCGGTTGATCCCGCAGTCACTGTGGAAAAAGAAGATGCGTCTCATGGAATGGACCGCACTGAAGTACGCAGCCGTTCCGGAAATATTCATTTGGGACATGTTTTTGATGACGGTCCCCGTGACCGAGGCGGGCTCCGTTACTGCATTAACAGCGCTTCGCTCCGTTTTATCCCGGAGGAGAAAATGGAAGAAGAAGGTTATGGAGCCTATCTGCCTTTTGTGTAAAAAAAGCCGGCAGAGTTTCCGTTTTTTCCATTTTGCTGTTATACTGTATTTATAAGACATGAAGAAAGTTTTCATTTTCTGTGTTTCAATAGTAATAAGTTTTCAGGGTTTGTACGGTCAGGACAGGGTCCGTATTACCTCTGCCGAAGCTGGCGTCAGCTTCCGGCCGGAATATAACCGTTCTTTTCAGTTTTGCTGGGACCTGCAAACGTATGGAAGACTTACTATAAATGATACCGTTTTGCTCCGGGGAGGGGTTTCCCTTGGACAGTCCGATGTTTTTAACGCCAATACATTCCTGCACACGGGGGTTCATTTTCCCCTTAAAATAGCCCTTTCGGCTCACTTTCTGTATATGTATAATACCTGGCCCGATTATAAAACATCAATTCACTCCTTTTTGCCGTTTTTTTTGATCCAGGGAAAATGGATTGGGGGTGTCCTGGGTTTTAATACCCGTAAAGTCCTCTATGAAAAAGAACTTTTACAGACGGAATCAATACTCCTGTACGGGATTTATGGTTTTTTCTATCCCTCCGATTCAATAAAACTGATTCTGTCTATTGCAAACTTTAATGACTTTTTATCCGGAAATATAGGTTCCTATACCCTTGGTCTGATATGTACTGCCCGGGTTTCCCCTCTGCTTTCAATAATCGGACAGGCGGAAGTTTTCCAGACCGGAAGTTTCGGGCTGGCTTCAAATTTCTACGGGACCGCTTTTAAGGGAGGTGTGATATTTCATTTTTAAATAAGACTGAAAGACTTCTCCTCCTGATGACCGCGCTTGTTCTGATTATCACAGCTGTTTCCTGTTCATGGAATGTGTCCGGAGCCATCGCTTCTGGCGACTTCCGGCACAGATGGGCGGCAAGGGATACCTTTGTTTATGTAACAGACCGGACCATAGCCCTGAATGAATCGTATTCTTTTCTGGTCCTGACTGATGCGCATCTAACCGATGACGACAGCCGGGGCCTTGAAAAAATCGCGCAGGAAATTGCCGGCGGAGGGGATTCTTTTGTCGTGATAACGGGCGACATCACGGACGGAGGAAAGAGCGCAGAAATACGGAAATTCATTAAAATCGCGGAAACTTTCGGGGTCCCCTGTTATCCGGTGATAGGCAATCATGATATTTTCTCCGGAAACTGGTCAAACTGGAAAGACCTGATCGGTTCAACAGTATACCGGATCGACTCGACCCAGGCCACCTTCCTGTTTCTGGATTCCGCCAACGCTTTTTTCGGCAGCAATCAGCTTGAATGGCTGGAAAGTAATCTTAAAACAGCGAAAAAAAACACCTTTGTTTTTACGCACTGCAATTTGTTTACTGACAGTATCGTCAATATCCAGCAGCTTACCGACATCAGGGAACGGGCCCGGATTATGGGAATACTTGACGGGAAGTGCAGGGCACTGTTTATGGGCCATGTACATAAGCAAATGGAAAATACAGCCGGAGGCGTCAGGTATATTACGCTTCAGGATTTCAAGACAAAGGGGACCTACTGCCGCGTAAGCGTGACGCCCCAGAAAATTTCGTATTCGTTTCATTCGATTTACTGAAACGGTTTCGCCGGAATACCCTCAAATCTGTTATTTTTTTCCCGGGAAGTCCTCTTAAAAATATAGCGTCAGTGAAATGTATATTAATAGTTTAATTTTATTGAACTATTAATTCAATAAAATTTCTTAAATTTCAGTTTTTATCCCCTCAGGTCGATAAGAAGAATAGAGAAGGATATATAGAAATGAAACTCAAGGATTTTATCTACTATTATTCAAAAATCTATCTGACTGAATTAATTAATGAAGTTCACATTGCTGAAAACTGGGCTGACAGGGATTTCGATGTCAAGTATGCCCGGTATCTCCAGGAATTTATCAATACGTCCCATGTACTCAAAAAGTTTGAAGAAAAAATTAAAAGGAATTTAACGGATGATGAATGTATAAAAATTCTCATAAGTCTGAAAAAAATGCGTATGGAGGAATTGTACGATTATCTTTCTGAAGTTTTTTTGAAGAAATAAAAGAGCAGAAACCCCTTAACATCATTGATGAAATCAAATTTGAAAAGAGGTTGTATTTATGCCGGGACGGCGAATGCTTTAATTTCAAGTTTCTTACGGAAATGAAAAAAATTGAAGAAGACTTTTTAGGAGGATAACCTATGGATGCAGCAAAGAATGCAATAATGGATATGTATCGGTCACTGGTAAAAACACCCAATTCTACCTTTGATGACGCGCGTAACCGTTTTGCCAAAACAAAGATTGACCAGCCCCTTGTCGGCAGTTACCAGATTGACGGGAAAACACCGGTCCCGTCACATATTCTTGAAAATGAATACCATGAACGAAGCGTTGAAGATATAATAAGTTTGTTAATAAGCTCTTAGTTTGCCATTCCGAAATACCTGTTGTTAGAAAAGTTCCATACATTACGAAATACTCAAATTAATAACCAGGACAGGTTTATGGATACGATAGACAATGTTGCTGCGGAAATCGATAAATATGTTGATTATGTCGCAGCCTTGCAGATTGTTGCGAAGGAAATAAACGCGGGAATGACGGTTTCTCCTTTGCATCATTTTAAGGATGCCTTATGGCATTATACACAGCTTTATGAGATACACAAAAAAGATAAAAACAGCGTTGCTGTTTATTATCATGTCACTTCAATTGATGAACATCTGTACTGCGGACTGCGAAATATATGTCTGTATATTATTCATGTTTTGAAGTTCCGTATCAGGCGGTATCTGACCCACAATCCAAGCTCATACAAAAGAAAATTCCGTCTCAGGTGTCTGCTGTATGATTATAAAATGCTTGAAATTAAAATCAAAAATGATTCAGGACCCTTTGTGGTAAAAAAAATCGAGCATTACATCGTTGTTCTGAAATCATTGTATATCAGAACATTTGATATATGCAGATCAATGGGGACCGAACGGACTATTGTCCGCGGAGCATAGTCAGGGAACTTGTGCCTGATCATGCAGAACTTCAAACCGGCGATATAACCACGGATTTGAATATCGCCGGTTTGATTCTCTCCGGAAAAGTTTTTTCCGCTTCCTGACTTTTTTGCCGCATTTCCGCAGAATCTTATTGTATTGAAAGAAAACAGATACAATTCAGTCTCTTATTGGGTTTGTTTAAACCGGATAAAGCCCGGTGAAATATATTTCCTGCAAAAGATGCCAAAATAATAGTATATTTAAACCTGAGGCAGAAAAAAATATAGGCGGCAGCGCTCCCGGTCTCCGGGGAAAGGAAACGCGGTTATGGTACGGAAAATAGTCAAAATAGATGAAGAAAAATGCGACGGCTGCGGTCTGTGCGCAGACGCCTGCCACGAAGGCGCCATTGAAATCGTTGGCGGTAAGGCGAGGCTTATTAAAGACGATTACTGCGACGGACTCGGCGACTGCCTTCCCGCCTGTCCTGCCGGCGCTATCAGTTTTGAGGAACGCGAGGCCGCGCGTTATGATGAACAGGCTGTTCATGCGCGCCTTAAAGCAAAAAAAGCTCCGCGGGCTTCCGTTCCTCCGGGTTGCCCCGGGAGCCGGGCTGGTCTTCTTTCTCATAACAACTCGCCCGGAAAGCGCGGCATAAAATCCGGTCTCCCGGAAACAAATGATTCTGAAACTCAAAGCAGGCTTGGCCAATGGCCGGTCCAGCTGCGGCTGGTGCCGGTACACGCCCCTTATTTTGCCAATGCCGATCTGCTTATTGCCGCGGACTGCAGCGCCTTTGCCCGCCGTGATTTCCATGACAGATTTATGAAAAACAGGATTACCCTTATCGGATGCCCGAAACTCGATCCTGTTGACTATTCGGAAAAACTTGCCGAAATCCTGAAAAATAATGAAATTAAAAGCATAACCGTTGTGAGGATGGAAGTTCCCTGCTGCGGGGGAATTGTTGAAGCCGTTAAAAAAGCTCTGCAAAAAAGCGGAAAAATAATTCCCTGGCGCATAATAACACTTTCCGTTAACGGCGATATTCTTGAGGAATAAAAGTCCGCATGTGCGGTCCGCGCCGCGAAATCCAAAAGTTGCAAACAACCTTTTTCTCTGAAGAACTGCATCGCAGTATGCTGAATAATACGGCAGTAATAAATGAAGGAGTTTTGTAATGTTTTGTTTTCAGTGTGAACAAACCGCCGGCGGGAAAGGCTGCGCCGGAAAGGCCGGGGTCTGCGGTAAACAGGATCATACCGCGCTTTTGCAGGATGAACTGACCGGTGCCCTTATCGGACTTGCCCGGGCGGCATACGGAAAGAATACCGGGCCAACTGTAAGCCGGGCAATAATCGAAGGATTATTCACTACAGTCACGAATGTGAATTTTTCTGATGAAGCAATCAGGCAGCAGGTTTCCCGGGTACGAAAAGAAATTAACGCGCTCGGGGGCGGAGCGGAATATCCGATGCCGTCGCTGTGGAACGACAATGAAGACATCCGTTCGCTTAAATCCCTGATTCTCTTCGGGATCAGGGGAATGGCCGCCTATGCGTACCACGCGCTTATACTCGGGTTTACCGATAATGAAGTCAACGCTTTTTTTATCAAGGCCCTGAATGCCATCGGCGAAAACCTGAAAATGGAGGAACTTCTCCCGCTCGTAACCGAAACGGGTCGGGTGAACCTGAAATGCATGGAACTTCTCGACAGGACGAATACTGAAACCTATGGAACGCCAAAACCTGTCACGGTCCCGCTCGCGATCGAAAAGGGCCCGTTTATCGTTGTCAGCGGACATGATCTTCATGACCTGAAACAGCTTCTCGATCAGACTGAGGGTAAGGGCGTGAACATTTATACCCATGGAGAAATGCTTCCCGCCCACGGTTATCCCGAACTGAAAAAATATACCCATCTGAAGGGCAACTTCGGAACAGCCTGGCAAAGCCAGCAAAAGGAATTTGACAATATTCCAGCCCCTGTTCTCTTTACCACCAACTGCCTCATGCCTGTGAAGGACAGCTATGCCGACCGGGTTTTTACTACCGCACTGGTTGCTTTTCCCGGACTGGCACATATCGGCGAAGACAAAAATTTTTCTCCGGTGATAAACAGGGCCCTCGAACTCGGGGGTATACTGAGGACCGTCCCATGACCGGTATTAACGGAGGGAAAACTGTTACAACAGGTTTTGCTCATGGAACTGTTCTGGCGGCCGCGGACACTGTCATCAATGCCGTTAAAGGCAGATCAATAAAACATTTTTTTCTGGTAGGCGGCTGCGACGGCGCAAAGGCAGGCCGGAATTACTATACTGATTTTGTTAAACAGACGCCAGATGATACTATTGTCCTTACTCTGGCCTGCGGAAAATACCGGTTTAACGATCTCAGCATCGGTGAAATCGGAGGACTGCCCAGAATTATGGATATGGGGCAGTGCAATGACGCCTACAGCGCGATTAAGGTTGTTTCCGCATTGGCGGAAGCCTTCGGAACTGACGTGAATGGGCTCCCGCTTACACTTGTGCTTTCCTGGTATGAACAAAAAGCAGTCTGCATTCTGCTGACTCTGCTGGCGCTCGGTATAAAAAATATGTATCTTGGCCCGAGTCTTCCTGCTTTTGTATCCCCAGCTGTACTTGATTATCTGGTAAAGCAATATAATATAACGCCTGTCAGTACTCCGGAAAATGACCTGAAAAAAATTCTTGCCTGATGCAAAACTGCCCGGAAATACTGCGGCTTTCCGGGCAGCATCCGGCCGAATAGCGCTGAATCAGTAATCTATTTCAAATCCGCGGAAATGCTGACCGGGAATTTCGGTAATTGAAATTCTGTCTACCCGGGCAAAGGAATTAATTTTTTCAGCTTTTCAAGAAACTGTTCAATGATCTGCGGCGCGGCTTCCGCCGCAATTTCAACCGAGCCGTCGGAGCGGTTCCGCACCCAGCCGCAGACACCGAGGCTGCGGGCAAGGGAAACTGTCCTCGCCCTGAATCCGACGCCCTGCACTCTGCCATATACAAAAATATGGCGGGCGGCTGTTTTTCCGCCGTCCGCCGTGTCATCAGCCCAGGCCATCCTATACGGTAATGTTCCAGCCCCTGGTATCTTTTTCAATACCGTACTGAATTCCCTTCAGCCTTGACTGCAGCTTTTTTCCCAGTTCCCCGCCGCCGGTAAACTGTATTTCCTTTTCGTCTACCGTAATGCTTTCAATGGGAGTGATACCCGCCGCGGTCCCGGTGACAAAACATTCAACGCATTTCTTTGCGACTTCCTGTATTGATATTTTCCGCTCGGAAACAGTCACTCCTTCTTCGCGGGCAAGTTCAATAATCGATTCGCGTGTAATACCCGGAAGAATCGTGTCTCCGAGCGAAGGCGTTACCAGTTCCCCGTTTTTCATTCTGAAAAAGATGTTGCTTGATGAACCTTCTTCAACATATTTCCGGTTTACCGCATCGAGGAAAATAACTTCCATAAACCCTTCTTCCTCGGCTTCTTTTTTTGCGAGGGCGGAAATAACATAATTCGATGCGCACTTTATCCATCCTGTTCCGTTCGGGGTCGCCCTGATCCGGTTTGTCACAATGGCTTTATTGTTTGATTCCTTGAAATATGAGGAAACGGTGGTCGCGCAGATAATGACCCTCGGTTCCTTGGAAATACCGATGCCTATAGCCCCTTCGCTGTACATGAAAGGCCTCATATATACAGCCCCTGCCGAAGAAAAGTTTTCCTGTTCCCATTCGGGATCGAATGAAGGTATATATCCAAGCTTTCTGTTTTTTTTCAGATATTCAATGGAAGCCGCGACAAACATTTCCTGCGGAAATCCCGGCGCGTACAGTCCCCGCATCGAATCATAAAAACGCTTTGCGTTCCGGTCCGGGCGGAAGAGGGTAAGGGTCCCGTCTTTCCGGGGATAGGCTTTCATCCCTTCAAAACAGCCGAGACCGTATTGGGTCGTATAATTTACCAGAGGCAGATTGAACAGGTTCCGGCGGGAAAGAACTTCCTGCCGTTTTTCTTCACTCATTCCGGCCAGTTTTTCAAAGGGGATTGAGTCCGCTTCGACCCATGATTCTTCCCATTCCTCGGTTGCTGAATTATAACGGGCAACATAGGATATAGGATACATTGCAAGACTAAAGGCCATACCATCTGCCTCCTGTGTATAGTTTTTCTTACATAAGCCGTTTTCCGAACAGGAAAAATTCCGGAAACGGAAACAGTCAATTTACTATATACCAGCCTGAGGGATTAAGTAAAGAGGGCTGTTTTAGTTTTCATTCCGGGATTTTTCCTGAAAACATGTTGCCCTCATTCCTGTCCCCGCTTTTTCCATACAAACGCAGGTTAACAAGTGTTCATATGCAGGTGAACAGTCGTTAACCTTGACCGGTGAAATATCTTTATTTACCGACCGTCGGTCAGTTTTCGGTATCACGCCTGCCGTATAATGATTTCACGAACAGTAAAGCCGGTAAAAAATCCTGCGCTGTTCCGCTTGAAGTTTCCCTGTTTCATCTGTACAATAGAATACTCCGCCGCTGAGCAGGGCAGACTTTCGGTCTGGAGTATTCTGCTCTCCCGTGGAATTGGTCGCAGGTGTTAATACCATGGAACCTGCAAAAACCAGCGGTTTTATAGGTTGTTATAAAAACGCCGTAAAGCGGCGGGGTATTAAACCCTCGCCACGAATAAAAGCTTCCCGTTCCAGGGGGACGCGGAAAATTCTGAAATGTCGAGGATTGTATGGCTATAAACTGCGGTATTGTAGGGCTGCCCAATGTAGGCAAGTCCACTATTTTTTCCGCCCTGACAAGCGCGCCCGCCGAGGCCGCGAATTATCCTTTCTGTACGATTAATCCCAATGTCGGTATTGTCGATGTTCCGGACGGCAGGCTTTCGTATCTTTCCGAAGCGTTCAGTCCGAAAAAAACGATTCCCGCTGCGGTCGAATTTGTTGACATAGCCGGTCTTGTAAAAGGGGCTTCAAAGGGCGAAGGGCTGGGCAACCAGTTTTTGTCACATATCAGGGAGGTCGGGGTAATCGCGCAGGTTGTGCGCTGTTTTGAAAATCCCGATATTATCCATGTAAATAACAGGATTGATCCCGCCGGCGATATTGAAACCATTAATATTGAACTTGCCCTTGCGGACCTTGAAACTGTCGAAAAAAAGGCGGAAAAGGCCGTCCGTTCCGCGCGGGTCCAGGGCAAGGACGCGCAAAAAGAAGCCGGAATAATTCTTGGCGCAGTCGGAAAAATAAAACCCCTGCTTCTCGACGGAAAGGCAGCCCGGCTCGCCGAGCTGACGGATGAAGAAAAAGCCTCGGTATATGACTGCCATCTGATTACCATGAAACCTCAAATGTATGTGTGCAATGTTGATGAAACTGCCGTGAATAATACAAATGAATATGTTGAAATCGTAAAAAAAATTGCGGAACAGGAAGGGGCCGGCGTTGTGGTTATCTGCGGAAAGTTTGAAGCAGAGCTCGCTGATCTTGAAACCCAGGAAGAAAAACTCGCCTTTCTTGAGGAAATCGGATTAAAAGAATCCGGCCTGACCGCGCTCGCCAGGGCCGCTTACCATTTGCTGGGGCTGCGGACATTTTTTACAGCGGGAGAAGATGAGTGCAGGGCCTGGACCATTCACGCCGGAGATACCGCGCCAAAGGCGGCCGGTGTTATTCATTCCGATTTTGAACGGGGCTTTATCCGGGCGGAAGTTTACAGCTTTGATGATTTTGTTAAATACGGGACCGAACAGAAAATACGTGAGGCGGGAAGGCTCAGGCAGGAAGGGAAGGATTATGTTGTCGCTGACGGCGATATAATATTTTTCAAGTTTAACGTGTGATTTGGCAAAAACGGGAATTCCCATATATGAACAGTTCCGGAGGTATATAATATGTACAGACGGAACTGTTTTTTTCTGGGTTTTACGGAGCTGGTTTTTTCGTTTTTGCTTTTGTGCGCCTGCGGCCGGATTTCCCATCCCGGAAACGGTGCTTCAATAAGAATACTTTCCTATAATACGCAGACTTTTTTTGACGCTGTTGATGACGGCCGGGAATTTTCCCAATTCAGGGGAAGCAAGTCGCCCTGGACTGAGTCCCGGTATTCAGTCAGGCTTGACCGGCTCAGGGAGGTGCTTCAGCTGGCGGGTTCCCTGACCGGAATGTCTCCGGGGATGACGCCGGAAATTGCCGTATTCCAGGAAATTGAAAGCGTCAGAGTCCTGAATGATTTGGCAAAACGTCTGCCGCGGCGCGCGGATTATCCCTGGGCTGTCTTCATTCCGCCCGAAACCGGTTCCGCGTTCGGGAGCGCCCTGTTTTCTCGTTACCCTGTCCTTTCGGTAAAAGCCCATACTATTGATGAAAAAACTGCCGCCGTACGTCCTGTTATGCAGATTTCGATTGATGCCGGCGGCGTTCCTCTGGAAATATTCTGCGTTCACTGGAAATCAAAAGCCGGACAGTCGGGAACTGATGCAGTCCGTGAAAAACAGGAAAAGCAGTTATTTGAACTCATGATTACAGCCGAAAAGGAAATTCCGGAAAGCTTTATTCTTGCCTGCGGAGATTTTAACCAGCGGACTGATGAATTCCACCTTATGCATGCATACCGGAACGGCTGGACTGAATTCTGTAATACCGGTGCGGATCTTTTTTTGGAAGCCGGCGGAGGTTCATATTATTACCAGGGAAAGTGGGAACGTATAGACCATTTTTTTTATCAGAAAAACGGACTTTTTTTTGAAGTCAGAAACTTTATGCCCGTTGCTGCCGCCGGACTTACCGATAACGCCGGAAGTCCCCTGCGGTATAACCTGTACTCCGGAACAGGCTATTCGGACCATCTGCCCATTATACTGGAAATCAAAAGAAAGAATTGACCTTTTCACGATTTCAGGTGAAAATTGTTTTATGGAAAGTAAGGAAAAAAAAAGGTTTCGGCCGCTCAAAATTATTCTTGTTGTTTTACTTGTTCTTCTCGTCGTCCTGCCTCTTCTGCTTGCCGGCCTTTCATTTATCGGAAGAATTTCATCAGATTCCGTAATACCCGGACGGAACACTGTCTATATGTATGTTCCGAAAACAATTACGGCGGTAAATAAGATTCTCCAGCATGAGCCTCTTCCGGATATTCTTACGGATCCCGCGCTGGCGTCCGTATTGCCCCTGGTAAGCGGGCTCCGGAAAAGCGGCATAACATCAAACCCCCTTGTCCGTTTTGCCGCGAATGGGTCCGCCTCAGCAGCAGTTCTGCCTGACGGACATTTTGTCGCGGCTTATGACACCGGTGTAATGTCCCTGTTTCTCCGGACTCTTCCTGCCCTTGCGGGCAGACTGACAGTAAGAGGCCTGTATTATGTACAGGCCGGAAAACTTTCCCGTTTTGAACTCAGGGATCAGAATGGGCTGACCGTCTACATCGGGTTTTTGAAGAATCTTGTTATTGTTTCGGACAGCCAGATTCTGTTTGAACAGATGTTTACCGGTTCTGTTCCGCGTGAAGACAATACCGATATCTCCGCTAAAAAATTTCAATCCTCTTCCTTTGATCTGGGTGTAAAAGTTTCATCCTCCATGCTGCAGGCCCTTGCGGGTACAGACCCTCTTCTTCTTTCTCTTTTTGAAAAACTCCGGTTTTCCGAAATGCTCGAAATAGGAATATCCATTACAAACAGGAAACTGAATATATCTCTTTTGTCCGATCTGAAATCCGAAGTTCCGGAATTGAACCGGCTCCTGTCCGGGAATTCCCCCATACCCGCTGCCCTTGATATTCTGCCCGGAACCACCCAATATGCGACGGTCCTCTCTCTTGCTCCGGTTGAGGAACTTATAGAGGCCGCTCCCGTTATTATGGGCCAGGAATTTAAAACAACCCTCAAACGGATTGATGATTCCGCCAGAATGGTGTTTTCCGCAGGACTTGATGAACTTCTGTATTCCTGGACCGGTTCGGAGATAGCTGTTTTCGGTCTGGAAGGCCGGCCCAAGCCCGTTTTTGCCGTACAGGTCAGGGATGAACGGAAACGGCGGGAAGTCTTTGACTGGGCTTTTTCGTCCTTTGTTCTGAATGAAGACAGTTCCGTTGTGCTTGACGGACACCGGGTTTCCCAGATCAGCCTGCCCGCTTTTTTAAACGCGTTTTTGAAGTTATGGAATATATCCGTTCCTGCCCCTTATTATATTGTCCAGAACGGATTTCTGCTGTTTTCGGAATCCCCGGAAAATCTCCTTACAACAACGGTTGCAATTAATAAAAACGCCCTCATCCAGAGAAATGAAATATGGAAAAATCTTTCAGGCGCCAGAATGGCGAATTCCTCTTTTAATGTTTATTATTCCCTCGATCATGAAATGCCTTCCATCCTGAAACAGAATGACCTGCTCCGGCTGATTTTCTCATCATACCGCCAGGGATATTTCAGGCTGAATATAAAAAACGGGAAGGCCGAATGTACCCTGGCGGTTCTTGCTGCCGCGTCGGGAGGAGTAGTGTCTCTGCCGGGATATCCGGTTGCCCTTTCGGGGAAAGCGGGCAATGAAGTCCAGGGGGTCCTTTTTGCAAAGAGAGGGGAAAGCAGGATACTTCTGACACTGGACTCGGTGAAGGCCGTTTCGATAGATCCGGTAACCGGTGTGCAGTATAAATATGAAAGCAATGAGCCTGTATGGTGTATTCCCGCCGATGGACTGTCGCCGAGAACAGCAGAGGACCCCTCTTTCTGGATTGTCAGCGCGCGGGGGATAGTGACCCTTGTAAACGGCAATATGGAGCCTGTGGACGGTTTTCCTGTTTCAACCGGAGTCCGGCTTTCATCAAAACCGGCCGCGGCCGCGGGACTTGTCTATCTTCCCGACACCGGCGCTTCAATTTTTACCGTCAGCAGTACCGGCGATGTTGCGCAGCTTCCCATTGCTTTTTACGATGTCCTCCGTTCTTCTCCCGTTTTCTATACGCCCGGGCGCCGGTCTTTTATGGCGGTTTATTCAAAAAGTTTTCCCGGCGAACTTTGGCTGGCTGACGGGAGCGGTTCAGTATTTGACGGATGGCCGGTTCCTGCTTCCGGCATTGCCTATGGTTCTCCTGTACTTGTTCCGGACGGGGCCTCGGCGCTGCTGGCTTTTATTACTCAGGCCGGCGAATTGACCGTATATAATCCTGACGGAACTCCTCTTACAGGTTTCCCTGTTCAGCTGTCCGGGGTATTTTATACCCAGCCGGTTTTTGCCGATGGAGGATTGTGGATTATTTCCGCAGGCGGCGTTCTGTACAGGGTCTCGCTTAACCGTGATATTCAGGAGCAGCAAATTACGGATTTCACCGCCGAGCAGGGGCTATTATGGCCTTTGATATTGATAATGACCGGGCCGCCGAAATATTCATAAGCGGCGACGGAAATGCCTTATACGGCTATAAACAGAATTTTTCCCAGATAGGCGGCTTCCCCCTGCCTGCCTGGGGAACTCCTTTTTTTGCAGACTTAAACGGGGACGGAAAAATAGAATGTGCCGCAGTAGGTATGGATAGCCGTCTGTACTGCTGGCAGTTCAGATAGGAGCCGGAAATGAAATTGCGCGTGAAGATTCTGCCATATTTTTTTATTCTGTTTGCACTTGTCTCGTGTGCGAGTTTCCGGAATGACACTGTTTTATTCAGCGCGGGAGAGGCGGCAAACCAGTACATTGCGGAGCTCGAAAAACTCATTGTGCCGCTTGACGCCGGGTTTTCCCAGGCGGACCTCCGTCAAATCCGGATACGGATCGGCGAAATAGAGGCTATGGAAATTACGGATACTGTTTTTGATGCCCGGCTCCAGGCCTGGTCAGGCCGTCTCTATATTTTTGAAGGAAAAAATTCCGAAGCGTCAAGACGACTGAAACACGCTGAAGAATTACTTCCCTCAGATGTTCAGGTGACAATTCTGAAGGCCAGACTTGAACCCAGTGCCGAAAAACGGCTTTCACTTATTTCAAGCGCGCTTTCACTGGAAAATACTTCCGGTGAACTGGAAATAGAGCGGGCGAGGGCCTGTGTGGCGCTGAAACGTTACAGTGAAGCTGTCGCGGCTTTTGATACAGCCTTTGTACTGCTTCCCTCATTCTACGCTGAAACGTACCGCCCTGAGCGGAATACTGCATGGGATTTGCGTGAAATTGATTCCGGCGTCCGTGACCGTACCGCAATTCTTGCGGTCGCTTCCTCTTTAAGATGGCTTGACGCTATCGAACTTGCCGATGCGGAAACAAATCTGTTTCAGTTCATTACCGGAGGAAAAAAGTGGACGCCTGCCCAGCTTTTTTCCCGTCTTGCCGAACAAAACATTATCCCGCCGGAATTCAGGGCCGCGGATACGGTAAAGCGGGCCGGGTCCGCCTGGTTTTTCTGGCATTTGGTAGCAATCACTAATTCCAATCCTTCCCTTCTGACACGGTATTCGGACCGCTTCGGGGCGCGGCCCAATGCGGTAAGCCCCGTGCCTGATGTTCCTATCGGTTCGGCGTATTTTGATTCCGTGCTTGGCTGTGTGGAATGGGAAATCATGACTCTTCCTGACGGGAAAAACTTTAATCCGGACGAAACCGTAAAAGGCTCCGCATTTTTGCAGATGCTGAAAAAGGTTAACTAGGGTACAAAAAAGCCATGCTGAGAACAGCATGGCTTTTTTACTCGTGGTGAGGGGGTTAACAACTCCGCCGCTCTGCGGCGGAGTGTTTTATCAGACAGAAATTATCAGCCCAGACGAGCTTCAAGTCCCTTGAGTTCTTCCATCAGTTCTTTCGGAAGTTTGTCTCCAAACTTCGGATAGTGGTTCGCAGCGATATCCGCAATCTCCTTCTTCCATCCTTCGGTATCAACAGAAAGAATTCCCTTCATGGCTTCGGGCGTGACATCAAGGCCGGTGGTATTGATCGCGCCGTCTTTGGGCATAAAGCCGATAGCGGTTTCAACTGCGTTGTCCTTATTGTCGCAGCGGTCAAAAATCCATGCCAGAACGCGGCTGTTTTCACCATATCCCGGCCAGATAAACTTGCCGTCGGCGTCCTTGCGGAACCAGTTAACATAGAAGATTTTAGGCAATTTGTCGGCTGTCGTTCTTTTACCGATATTGATCCAGTGCTGGAAATAATCGCCCATGTTATAGCCGCAGAAGGGGAGCATCGCAAAGGGGTCCCGGCGGATTGTTCCTGCCTTGAGGTCAAGTGCGGCAGCGGTGATTTCGGAACCGACAATCGAACCAAGGAATACTCCATGGTTCCAGCTTTTGGACTGGTGTACCAGAGGTACTGTATTGGGACGGCGTCCGCCGAAAAGGAACGCGTCGATCGGCACGCCTTTCGGATCTTCCCATTCAGACGCAATGGCCGGGCACTGTTTTGCGGGCGCGGTAAAGCGTGCGTTCGGGTGCGCGGCAGGCTGCTGCTCCTTGTTGCCCTTGTCCTGTACCCACGGTTTTCCGTGCCAGTCGATGACTTCTCCGGGAGCATCATACCCGATGCCTTCCCACCAGATGTCTCCGTCTTTGGTAAGGGCGCAGTTTGTAAAGATGGTATTTTCCTTGATGGATTCCATCGCGTTCTTGTTGGAGTGGTCGGAGGTTCCCGGAGCAACGCCGAAGAATCCGGCTTCAGGGTTGATGGCGTACAGACGTCCGTCGGCGCCGAATTTCATCCAGGCTATATCGTCGCCGATTGTTTCAACCTTCCATCCGGGATGGTGGGAATAAGCATGGCGAGGTTTGTCTTTCCGCAGGCGGAGGGGAAGGCACCGGTTACATATTTTACCTTTCCTTCCGGATTTGTCAGTTTGAGGATGAGCATATGCTCCGCGAGCCAGCCTTCATCACGCGCAATAACAGACGCAATGCGAAGCGCGAAACATTTTTTTCCAAGCAGGGCGTTTCCGCCGTATCCTGAACCATAGGACCAGATTGTTCTTTCTTCAGGGAAGTGGGAAATATATTTATCATCGAGGGGCGCGCAGGGCCATTGTCCGCCGTCAGACTCGCCGTCATTGAGGGGCTTGCCGACAGAATGGAGACAGGGAACAAATTCACCGTCTGTGCCGAGTACATCAAGGACCTTTGTTCCTACTCTGGTCATAATATCCATGTTGCAGACAACATATTCCGAGTCGGTTATTTCAACGCCGATTTTAGCGATATCTGAACCGACCGGGCCCATTGAGTAGGGAATTACATACATGACGCGGCCATGCATACAGCCCTTATACAGTTTTGTCATGGTTTTTTTCAGCTCATCCGGATTAATCCAGTTGTTTGTGGGCCCTGCGGCTTCCTTTGTTTTTGACGCAATATAGGTGCGGTTTTCAACACGGGCGACGTCCGAAGGATCCGAACGGAACAGAACGCTGTTGGGGCGTTTCGCGAGAGGTGTTCCCAGGCCGGAATCAACAAGAATCGTCATAAGCCTGTCATATTCTGCAGCTGAACCGTCACAGACATACACTTCTTTCGGTTCGCATAAAGCGGCAATTTCTTCTACCCAGGTTTTAAGCCTGGAGTGTTTAATGTCACTAATCTTCATAATTACTCCTTAACGAGGCGGGAAATAATGAATTTTTTCTTTTCATTCGATAGTAAAATACTCAATTTACGGGTTTTATGCAAGGATACAAAATCAATCTTAGCCAAAATTAACATTTTTCCCTTGACAGTGTTATTGTTCTAGTGTATTATATCATTAATACACTAGAACAAGGAAAAATGATGGCGGATTTTGATCCAAACATACCGATCTATTTTCAGATAATTAATGCGATAAAGCAGAAGATTGTCGCCGGTCTTATAAAACCGGGAGAACGGCTGCCTTCTGTCCGCGAGTACGCGGAGGAACTGTCAGTAAATCCGAATACGGTCCAGCGCGCATATCAGGAACTGGAAAGGGAAGGAATTACCGAAACGAAGAGGGGAATGGGTTCTTTCATTACTGAAAATGAAAGTCTTATCCCTTCCATCCGGAAAGAGATGGCTAAATCACTAACCCGGACTTTTATAAAAGGCATGACCGCGCTTTCATTTACAAAGCAGGAGATATTACAGGAACTGGCAAATCAACTGGAGGAAAGTAAATAATGGGTACCATTCTGCAGGCGGAAAACATAAAAAAGAATTATTTCACGAAACCCGCGTTACGGGGAATTACATTATCGCTTGATAGCGGGAGAATTCTGGGCCTGGTCGGTCCGAATGGCTCGGGAAAAACAACATTTTTGAAAATTCTGGCCGGGTTACAGAAACCGACCGGAGGGTCTTTTACGGTGAACGGCAGTCCGAATGGCTATGAGACGAAAAAAGCTGTCTCGTTTCTTCCGGACAGAAATATTCTGTATTCCTGGATGAAAGCAATAGATGCCATAGACTTTTACGCCGATTTTTTTCCGGATTTTGACCGTGAAAAAGCCCTGGATATGCTTTCGTTCATGAAACTGGAGAAGACTGAACCTGTAAAACAGATGTCAAAGGGAATGCTGGAAAAACTGAACCTGACTCTGGCTTTTTCCCGCCGGGCGAGTCTTTTTCTTCTGGATGAACCGTTGGGGGGCATTGATCCTGTTGCCCGTGAACAGATTGTGTCCACAATAATCAAAACCTGGAATGAAAACGCCGCAATTATTATCAGCACACATCTGGTAAGCGATGTTGAACAGGTTTTCAATGATGTTGCCTTTCTTGACTCAGGTGAACTTATCCTGATGAAAGACGCCGAAGCTCTGCGGTCAGAGCGGGGCAAGTCGATTACACAGATATATCTTGATATTTTCGGGAACAGATAAAAAGGGGATACTGCTATGGGGACAATAATCAAATATCAGCTGAAAGAAAGCAAAAACAGGGCGCTTTTTATTCTGGGCCTTCTCGCTGTTTTTCATGTAATTGCATGGTTTTTTGAATTAAGGGAAATTATGCTCGGCACCTATACTTTTACGGCGTCCGTAAAATTCTGGATATTTCTCTCTATGAGCGTGACATTTATTATGCTCATTATCCAGTTTTTCCGCTGCGCTTCGGGACATACCGATCAATTATTATACCGTGATACCAGTTACCTGATGCTGACTGTCCCCCGGCATGGCTGGGAGATACTCGGCGGAAGATTTATTGCAGGGCTTATAGAATTTGTCATTTATCTTGCAGGCGCCGGTGTTTTACTGCTGGTCCACGCCGCGACTATATTTACCCTGGCCAGGAGCGGAGCTGTTGTTTTCTTTGATGTACTGGAATACGGACTGAAACATATTTTTGTTGATAATTTTGTCTTTTCGCTTCAAATGCTGCTTATTATGCTGTGCATGTATTCGGTGACCGGAATATGTCTTACTTTTGCATTTGTCGCCTCCAGGTCATTTATCAAGCGGAAAAGTATAGCAACAATTGTTTCGGTTTTAGGGTTTATTTTCATTACAAACTGGACTCTGTATTTCGGGAATGTACTCAGTGAACGCTATAACTGGTATGCGAAGATGACGCTGACTATTGATACCCTTCCGTATACGGGAATGCATTCTCTTGACCGCATAGCCAATTCGAATCTTATAGTCCAGGACATGTTTTTTCCTGTGGCCCCGCTTGTTTTCTTTATAATTCTCGGGGCTGGCCTTTTTGCCGCCGCCTCCTGGCTTATGGAAAAGAAAGTCGAAGTTTAATCTTTTGCCGCCGTATTTCAGGAAAGCCGCCTATTTTTTCCGGGCAGGCTTTTCTGAAATCTCTTCTTACTAAAACACAATTTTCCGGGGAAACAGAAAATGAAAAAAACTGTGATTATCTGTATGTGTATATATTTGTTCTGCGCAGACGCATTTTCGGACAGCGCATTCAAACTCAGCCTTACAAAAGATATTCTGTTAGGCACCGCGGCGGTCGGAATGCTGGTTCCCACGTTTATATTTGACCCTTCGCCGGGACCGGCAGGAGAAAAAGATTCAATAAATGCTTTTGACAGAAGTATGATGTTTTCATATAACAAACCGCTGGATATTATCAGTACTATAGGAGCATATACCGCTCTTGTTATTCCCGCGATTTCGGTGATAGGGAATATTACACAGTTGGATGTACTCGCGACCTATGGCGTTATGTATGCCGAAGCTTTTTTATTGACTATGGCTACGAAAGATTTGATTAAGTTATGTGTTGCGAGAAACCGTCCATATACATATTCCGGTGAAATACCCGCTGGAGAAGAAAATGATTATTATAATAGTTTTCCGTCCGGACACACAGCTTACGCATTTTTGGGCGCGACCTTTCTGACAGTAACCTTTCTGGCGGAATATCCCGAGTCAAAATGGAGAATACCGCTGATTGCAGGCGGTTATACCCTTGCGGCTTCTGTCGCCGCAGCGCGTGTTCTTTCCGGGAATCATTTTGTAACCGATGTTCTCGCCGGCGCACTCATCGGGTCCCTGTATGGCTGGCTTATCCCCTTTGTTCACCGTACTCCAGAAGCTGAAAAAAATGAACTGGCAGTGGCCCCGGTGCCGGGAGGTTTTTCCTTTTCCATCTCATACTGAGCTTATGAAAATATTGCGGTTCTGCGCCGGCAAATTATGCGCTTTCACAAAAAAAGCCATGAAATATATGGAATGTATCAGTTTTTCGGGCCGGGTTCAGACCGTAAAATTAAGTACAGCGCCTGTCTGAGGCATTACCGGCTTGTAGGTAAGGTTTTCAGCTGCTGCGACAGCATTCTTGATTTGGGTTTGATATTGTTTGATTAATGCGTCAATCTGGCCGTCGCTCATTTCGCCCTGTGAGGAAATTTCAGGATGGATGTTTTTCTGTTTCATGCTGACCAGGTTTTCAATCAGCGTGTTCAGAATACGGAGTTTGTCAATTGAGACACCGTTTTCTCCCTTTGCGGCGGGCACGCCGGAGACGTACTGAAACTGGGAATACATATACTGATTGGGATTAACCGGGATATGAGTCCTGCCGCCCGAAGAAACAGTGTTTATCATGCTGTAAGATAATGTCCGCAGGGGACCAATATTTGACACCATGTGTCCATCCTCCGTTTAAATTATCGGAAAATGAGACGGCGGGATTAGAAAAAAGTATGGATTATTACATATAATGGAAAGCTCAGCGGTCCTAATGTGTTTTCAGCCAGGCTGAAATACGCATTTCAAGCGGAATTACTGCATCTACGTCTCCGTCAGAAGCAGAAACCGCGTCTTTCAGATAGGGTATAACGATTTCGTTTTTAAGTTCTTCCCAGCTGTTCGGCAGAATTTTAGGTGTAACAAGGGTTTCTTCCGGAGGCAAATGACCCAGCAGAACAGGATATGAGAGGGGAAAATACTTTTCGTTTACCGATTTCAGCGCGGAAAATCCGCCGGAAATGCCAAAAGATTCATCCGCCGCTCCAAGTTCCCTGCTTCGGTCAAGCAGCTCTTTTTGTGTTTTTTCGTTAAAAAACCATATAAGAAAACTTTCAGCGGCGTCCGAATGCTGCGCTTTTCTGCAAATCCCTATATTTATTATATCATCCGTTATGGGCGTCTGGTTTTTTTCCGTTATCCAGCGGAAGTCGATTGCGTCAAGTTTTTCCTGGGGTAATATAAAGAGGTCATTGCTCGACATATATGAAAAAAGGTTTCTCCCTCCGGTAATAAGTTTATAGGGAGGATCATATAAATATTTGAACTGAAAATCATCTTCCGCCTGTACGGAAGTATTTACAGTCTTTGTCCAGTCCCGGAGCATGGAAATCGTTTCAGCCAGAGCCGTTTTGTTCCAGGTGAAAAGAGGGGATGCTTCCTCAAAACCTGCGTTCATCAGCTGGGCCGTCAGATATAGAAATTCACTGTCCCAGCGGGGTGAAAAACCCATTCGGGTATATACTCCCTGCCGCTCGATATTGAATTCTCCCGAAATGTTTTTGATTTCTTCAAGGGAAAGCGCAAAATCATTGGGGATCAGCTGCGCCTGTTCCGGGGAAAAGATTATGGCGGGCAGATTGAAACTGACCGGCAGGAGATATTGCTTTCCCCTGATATTCCCCAGGTCAAGGAGCCGGCCGTAAAAAAGCCGGGAATTGATTTTATATTCATCAAACAGATAGTTTACCGGGACCAGTTTTGCTCTCGCCCGTTCACCTTTCAGCCAGGGGCCGATAACAATGTCGGGAGGCTGTTTTGTATTGATAAGATCTACCGCAGGGTTTTCCCTGTATTCAACAACGACCTTGTATTTTGACTGGTTTTTATTAAACTGCTCGGCATAAAGGGCAAATTCCGGCTGATTTGTCCAGATAAGGGCTATATTTGAATGATTGCTGCCGCAGGAGGCAAAAATCATGACAAGGACGCATAAAAAAGCTATCTTTTTCATAAAACTACTCTATGAGGATATGAGGAAGGTTGTCAATCCGTTCCGGGGAGTGTATATTTCTAAGTATGTTAGTTAAAGATCCTAATATTCAGGAAACGATTTTTAAAATAGCTGACCATTACAATACTAATATTGAAACCCGCTTTATCAGCCCCCTTTTGGCGGGGGTGATGTCTGATACGGTTCTTTCGCATAAAATCAATGAACTTATGTCACATACCGAGGTTTTTGAAGAACAGGGATTTTATATTGACGATCTGTATTACTATATCTATGCGCTGGCACAGTTTATCTATCTTGTTCGTGCGGAAGTATTGCCCGGCATGAACTTCCGTCCTTCCATTGCCGATGGTGATGATTCAAATAAGGTTTTCCGGGTTATGGCTCTGAGCAACTTCAAGGCAAACATCCAGATTCTGGCTGACTATACCAAAGAATTATTCCAGCAGGCTATGGAATATGACAAAGCCCACAGCGGCAAAAAAAAGCCAACCTACGAAAGCCTTCCTGTTATTTCCGACATAGAATTGTTTTTGACTGAAGAAAAAAACGAATTATACTGACGCAGGGTTTATTCCGCGTCGGTATACCTGTTTTATTCGTGGTGAGGGTTAATACCCCTCAGGTTCTATGATATCAAGCCCGAGGCCAATTCCACGGGAAATTTTATTTTTTCCGGAGTTCTTCCGCAGTACTGAATATGGTATTGTATACCATTTCAATTTTTTCAGTATCCACCGAGGAAAAAGCCACACGGAGATGACGTTCATCTATGGAGACTGTTCCGATCCCGTGTTCATGCAGCAATTTCTGCCTGAGTTCCTCTGCCGCGATGCCCTTGCATTTTATGCTCATAAAATAGCCTGAATTAAAGGGCAGAGCCTCAAGTACGGTACTATCTTTATGTGAATCTATAAATTTTCTCACAACCTGATAGCGTTCTTTCAGGAGCTCCTTGAAAGCCTTTTTTTCCTGTTCAGTCCTTGAGTCCGATATCGTTTTCAGCAGAAGAGACTGGGACGGCGTTGCGGTACAGGAAACCGAACAGCGGATCGCACCGGTAAATTTTTTAATCAGAGCGTCGTATTGTTCTTTATTCATTCCTTTTGAGCCAAAGGTCAGAAATCCCGTACGCAATCCCCACACATAGTCTTCCTTTGTCGGACCGTCAATTTTAACGGCAAGAACACGCTCATGCGCGTTTGCAAGATATGCAAAAAGAGACTGGGGTTCTATATCGTTTTCGTAATCGAGATCAAAATATGCGTCATCGCACCAGACAAGAACATCGGCGCCGTCTTCCGCAGTTTCCGTTATGATTTTTACTATTTCCGCGGCTTCCGTTTTCGTCGGTGTATATCCTGACGGGTTCTGGGGAAAATTAAGAAGCATCCGGACCGTACCTGTTTTGGCCTGCTCCCTTACCGCCTCTCCGAAGCCGGAAATATCGAATTTACCGTCTTTGAACATCGAAAAGCCTTTGAGTGTTGCGTTCCTTCGCGTTTCGGCTATGAGAACATAGTTATCCCATGCCGGAGCCCCCGTTAAAAGAACGGAATCATCATCAAGAAACATATCCGCGAGATAGAACAAGCCTGCGGTCAGTCCCGGGACAAGTATGGGCATTGTTATCTGTGATCCTTTCAGTGAAGGGTTTTTCTCATAAATAGAATCAAGCCACACTTGGCAAAGTTCCGGATTTCCTGCGGTCGGCGCGTAACCCACGGCTTCTCCCGGACTCAGGGAAGGCAGCTGGTCCTGCAGGGCTGAAAGTATAAGAGGCTGGCCGTGGTTTACCGCCATACCGATAGTTGCGTTAGCTGTTTTTCCATACTTTTTTGCTTCTGCGCTTTGTGCGATTATTCCCTTCGGAAAATACAGTCGGGATCCGAGTTCTGATAACAGGCGGCCTGCGATACAGGGTGCCAGAATGGTGTTTAGCTCCTGGGCTAAAGGGTGAATATGCTGCGAATTTGACATAGTTCTTATCCTATACAACGGAGGGCCCCCGGTTGTCAATCTGCCCGAAGGCGCGTAAAATGAAATTCAGTAAATTTTTTTTCAGGAAAATATAAATGAACGATGTACAGTCCGGGTTTGAAAAAAGCAGGGAAATAGTCAATGCCTACCGAAACGGTATGGCGGAAAAGATTATTGGACAGAAAAAACTGATAGACGGAATTCTTATGGCTGTTATTGCCGGAGGCCATGTGCTGCTGGAAGGCGTACCCGGGCTGGCAAAAACACTTGCCGTAAAGACATTCGCGGAATTATCTTCCCTCAGTTTTAAACGTATCCAGTTTACGCCGGATCTTCTCCCTGCCGATCTCATAGGCACCCTCATTTTTGATCCCGCAAAAAGGGATTTTTCGGTCAGAAAAGGCCCCGTTTTTGCCAATCTGATCCTGGCGGACGAAATAAACCGGGCGCCTGCCAAGGTCCAGTCTGCGCTTCTTGAAGCCATGGCGGAACATCAGATAACAATAGGAGAAAATTCATATCCGCTTCCGGAACCTTTTTTTGTCCTGGCTACCCAGAACCCCATTGAGCAGGAAGGAACCTATACTCTTCCCGAGGCCGAACTGGACCGCTTTTTGCTCAAACTGGTTGTTCCCTATCCCCTTATGAATGAGGAAGCTTCAATAGTAAGAATAACAAACGGACTGCAGTCTCCGGAGTCCCCGGCAGAAAGGAAGAGCGGCAGAACGGCTGTAATAAGCACCCATGATATTATTCAAATCCGTGAGGATATTCAGTCGGTCCATTGTGATGATGCTCTTGTTTCATATATTGTATCGCTTGTCGCCGCAACGCGGCCTCTGGCGGAAACCCGCCGGGACAGACATCTCAGGGATGATTACCTGAAATATATTTCTTTTGGTGCGTCACCCAGAGCGAGCATTGCGCTGTGCCAGTGCGCAAGGATAAATGCTTTTTTTGAAGGCCGGAATTTTGTTCTGCCGGAAGATATTAAGGCTGTTGCATTACCCGTACTCAGACACCGGCTTGTGCTGTCTTATGAGGCCGGGGCGGACAATCTTTCTGCGGATGAAATCATAAGCGGAATCCTTGAAATAATTCCGCTTCCCTGATGGAAGTCACACTATGGAAAAATCGTATATTGCCGCACGGGCTAAATATTTAAAACTTGCCGCGTTCTCCATTTCCGAAGGAATGCTTTCCGGATGGTTTTTGTCGCGTTTCCGGGGCCAGGGCATGGAATTCGACAGCGTGCGTGAATATGAACCCGGCGATGATATCCGTTTTATTGACAGAAATGTTACCGCCCGGAGCGGTAAACCCTTTGTAAAAATTTTCCGCGAAGAACGCGATTTAACCCTGTTTCTTGTGGTGGATGCGTCCCTGTCAATGAACAGTATTGCCGGACCCGTATCAGGATGGGAAAAAGCCCTGGAAACGGCGGCTTTGCTTGCCTTTGCCGCCGAACAGAATGCCTGTCCCCTGGGTGCTGTTTCTTTCGGAGCTTCAGTGGAAAAGATTTTCAGTCCCAGACAGGGCAGGGATTATGTGCTTACAGTATTATCAGCGCTAGAGAGAACATCTTCCGGTGAACCCGGGTCCGCGCTGGCAAATGCATTGGCGGGAACTGCAAAGATCCTCCGTTCCAGATCCCTGGTAGTGATTATTTCCGATTTCAGAATTTCCGGATATGAAAAAAGCCTTGGACTTCTCGCCAGAAAACATGACGTAATCGCGGTCAGAATAACGCCTCCGGCTTCTTTTCCCTTTCCTGATTCCGGCTTCCTGGATGTAGCTGATCCGGAGATGGGCATGCACAAGAGCTTTCCTACCGGTTCAAAGACTTTCAGAAGTCAATGGGAGAGGGATCAGAAAGAATCTCTTATGCGCTGGAAACACATATGTCTCCGGCGGAATGTCTCGCCTCTTATTCTTTCAACCGGTGATGATGCGGTGTACAAGTTTTCATCTTTTTTCTCTGACCGCCGCAGTAAAAATACACGGGAGTAAAATATGGGAAAAAAAAAGCTGATTCTTTTGCCCGTACTTTTCTTTTCCATTCTCTTTATGCTATGGCCGGTAACACTTATTCCCCAGGAAGTTTTTATTGGTGATATCGCTGAGTGCCGGTTTGCGACCGATTCTTTCGATTCTGCTGCGGAACAGATTTTTCCGGTAATGCTGCCTCCCGAATCATTACCTTCTTCTCCTGATGCAACCATTCATTCAATAACCATCCAGAAAAACGGACCGGATATAACTGTTTCCATCAATTTTACGCCATGGAAGACCGGCGTTCTCCAGCTCCCGCCATTTTTTGTGAACAATGTCCGTATCCTTCCTCCTGCATTTCAGATTGCGTCATTAATGGAAAAAACAGGCATGGCTGTTCTTGCTCCTCCGAGACGGCCTCTTCTTGTTCCCGGAACAACATATTTGATATACGGAACTATTGCAGCTTCATGTGTTATAATTATGGTGCTGATTATTGTCTTCAGAAAATTGATTATAGCCCGCACAATAACTGCGTCTGCGCGGATAAACCGGGTCCGCTTCAAAAAAACAATGAAAGCTATGCGTAAGCTTGAAAAAAAGATACGGAAACAGCCGCAGGCAGAATGGTATGCGCAATTGTCACGGGTAATGAGAAATTACTTCGGCTTGTTATGCCGGAATGATCCTCTTTCCCTTCTTTCGTCAACCGGTCCTGAAATTGCTGCGGAAATCAAGTTTGTCTTTTTTCATATCCCCGATGCCATTTCCGATTCTCTGCTGAAAATGTTTGAAGAAATGGATATGATACGATTCAGCGGCCGGCCTTTTCCCGATATGCGCAAAGACCGGATTCATGACATAAGGCAACTGTTGCTTCAAACGGAAAACGCAGTAAATGAACCCGATCAGGAGATACAGCCACATGCCTGATTTTTCACGTCCGGTTTTTTTATTGTTAATTCTGCTTGTCCCCCTGTTTTTTCTCCTCCGGAAATACGGAATACTAAAAAAAATAGAATTCCCTCTTACTTTCTGTGACTGGCAGGGAATGGCCTTTACGTGGAAGGCTCCCTTTCTGCAATTTGCTTCCTGGTTTTCAGTTTTTACATTAATTGCAGCTTTTGTCTGCGCCATCATTGCCCTCTCCGGACCGGTCCGGCTCCGCCAGGAACCAATATACTCGGGCAGAGGAGCCGCAATTATATTTGTTATTGATATAAGCCCGTCAATGGCGGCATATACAGAAGACGGACAAACCAGAATTGACACCGCACTCCGTTATATAAAAGAATTCACTGAAACCAGGCCGGGTGAATCTTTTGGTCTTGTAGCCTTCGGGTCCGAAGCTGCGCTTCTTATTCCTCCTACTATTGATCATTATGTTTTCATTAACCGGCTTGAATCTCTTGTCCCCGGAGAGCTTGGCGACGGGACGGCAATTGGTATGGGCCTTGCGGTAGCCGCAGCCCATCTGATATACCGTTCATCGGGCAATGCATACGTCATACTTTTGACTGACGGCGAGAGTAATACCGGTGAAATAAACCCGTCCACTGCTGCAGGTATTTATCCTGAAAATAATATACATCTCTTTGTTGCCGGTATAGGCAGTACGGGTGAAACCGCAATTGAATATACGGACCCGAATACCGGAAGGCGCTATAGCGGATTCCTGGATTCTGATTACGATGAAAAAACACTGATGGATGTCGCCCAAAAAGCCGGCGGTACTTATATACGGGCAAGGAACAGCGAAATGCTTGAATCGGTTTTTATGCGCATGGGAAATACTATTCCGCTTGCTGATACTTCCTGGACGCAGTCCGTCGAGGAATCCCTCGACCATATATTTGTTTTATTTACCCTTGCGCTGGCCTGCGGAGCCTGGATATTGCGGCGGCTGATAATGGGGGGCGTATTATGAATCAGCTTTTTGACCGCCCGGCCTGGCTGTTCGCAGCTTTTGCAGTTATTCCCTGCCTGATATTTCTTTTCCATAAATTTAAAAAAATATTTTCTACTCTTGGACCCGCGGTACGGTCAGAACATGTTACGGAAAAATCATTAAAAACCGGATTCTTTCTGAGGAGCCTTTTTTTTGCTTTAAGCTGGATATGTCTCACTATAGCGGCCGCCGGACCCCGCTGGGGAAGCAGATATACAACAGTCCCTCAGGAGGGCTCGTCAGTAGTATTTGCTATGGACATTTCCCGGAGTATGACTGTTTCTGACATGCAGCCCAGCCGCCTGGCTTTTGCGGCGCAGTATGCAAATATGCTGACCGGGCAACTGCAGAATACACTTTGCGGAATAGTTCTGGTTAAAGGTTCTGCTGTTCTTGCCATTCCTCTCACCGCAGATTACCAGATAGTCAGGAGCCTTTTTGAAAGCCTTTCCCCTGCGCTTCTTTCATCTCCCGGATCGGATATAGCGAGCGGAATACGCACAGCCCTGACGGCCTTTCCGAAAAATATCGGAACCTCAAAAACGATTATACTTTTCACTGACGGTGATGAAACCCAGGGTTCTCTGATCGCTGCCGCCCGGCAGGCCGGAGCGGAAGGCGTACAATTGATAATCGTTGGTGTAGGAACGGAAAGCGGCAGTGAAATTAATGTATACCCGAACTCGGAAAACGCCAGTTTTATTTTAACTCCGCTAAGAGAGGATACGCTGAAAGCCGCCGCGGACGAGGCGGGTAATAACGGACTCTATGTTCAGGCAATCCTCCCCGGTTCGGCAAGAACAATTCTTGATTTTATTTCTGTTTCCGGAGGAAACCAGCGGCGGATAGTATATTCATCGCAGCCTGTATACAGGTATTTTGAATTTATTCTGGCAGCGCTCCTTTGTTTTTGCGCCGGTATAATGGCAGGAGGACGAATATGGAGAAAAAAATAGGATGCCTCCTTGTTTTTCTTTTTCTGGTTTTCATGTCAGGCTGTACCCCAGCAAAGCCGGCTTTGAAAATACTGTCGGGCGCCCTTGCCTCTAACCGGCAGGATTTTGACATGGCTGTCATGAAATTCCTGACTGCGGAACATGAAGCTTTAATAGGAGATAATCCCTCCGTCTGGGAATATGCGGAATACGGTCTGGTGTCAGTGTATCTCATCCAGAATGAATATGAAGCCGCCCAAAACAGGCTGGAGGGAATTCTTGACGCATCATCACCCGATATCCGTTCCGGGGCATGGTATCATTTCGGAATAATCGCTTACCGCAGAGGTGAATATCAGGAAGCGGCTTCATATTTCCGGAAGGCGCTTGAAAATAAACCGGATTCAATTGACGCAAAAATAAATCTGGAATTGAGTCTGCAAAATACTAAAGATGAAACGGTGGAATCGACCGGACAGACCCGGGTATTTCATGGCTCGACTGACGAAGAGCATAAAAACCGGACAATCTTTGACTTAATCAGGAAAAAGGAACAGGACAGATGGAAAAACCAAAAAGACACTGCGGACAATTCCTCAATAGCGGATTATTAACAATTTTCTGCCTGCTTTTTTTTCTTTTTCAGCCAGGCTTATGGAAATTATATGCACTTGAAACCTCTTTTGACATTTCCTCATACGAGGTTATGACAGGAGAACCGGTTTTACTGTCAATTACCGTATATAATGCTTCCCCCCAGGATATTCAGGCGGAAATTATCAATATCCCTGAGGGATTCAAACTCATTTCAGCCGGCAAGGAACCCCGCTGGGCTGAGTCCTCCGGCGTTTTTTCCGGAAACAGAATTCCCACAGTGTATATTACATATGAATGGGTCCCGGAAAATCCCGGTTTTTTTACTCTGGGACCATTTAATATAACAGCCCCTGCAGAACATGTTTCACTGCCCCAGGTTTCAATACATGTTATGGCTTCGCCCGGCAGTACGCATGCTTCCCTCCGCTGGAAAGTCCATGACGGACAGCCGGTTGCCGGCGTTCCTGTCCGCATCCTGCTGGAAGGCCTTTTCACCGGAACGGTAACCTCTCTTATATGTCCTCCGCCGGAAAACGCCCTTCTGGAGCGCCTCCAGGAAGAATTGCCCTCCGGTGAAATAGATGAAAAAAACGGAGAACCTTGGCTGCCCCTCGCAGTTTTCAGCTGGACCCCCCTTGTATACGGAAAACAGCCGCTGCCTGAAGCCTTTATCGAATATATCACTGCCGACGGAAAAAAATATACGCTTTCTTCCATACCTGAAGAAATATCCATCAGCGCTCCTTCCGCACACACCGCAGAAACGAGCATCCCGGATTCCCCTGTTTTACGGGACGCTTTTTCCTCATCCGGTGATGATAACAGGCTTTCCGGCGGGGAAACATCCCTTGCGGAAATAAAAATGTTTGCGGATATGTTACAGGAAACAGAACGCGTCCCGGAGGTTCTTGCCTTGGCTGAATATTTCCGGCAGGGCTTATATGCGGAAGCCCTTGCGCTACTGCGCCGCGCGGAATATACAAAACTCTTTCCCGGAAAATACCGGAATATCCGGACCCGGGCGGAAGAAATACTCGGGTTTGAAAAAACGCTGTCCGTGCCGAATACCGTACTCCCCTGGTGCATTATACTGGTTTCAATACTCACCGGACTCACTTTACTAATAAAAAAACGAGTATCCGGGACAGGCGTTCCGGGGCTATGGGTATATATTGGAATATGTGCTATAATATGCATGATCGGATTTGCCTCTGTTGCCAGGCTGCATTTTTATCATGCCGGAGTGACGGTCGGCACCGATGTATACCACATTCCCGAATTGAATGCGGGAATAATGGGAAGCCTCCCGGCGGGTACGCCGGTACGTATTGTCCGAACGGCGGAAAAGTGGGTTTATATACAAACCGCTCAAAATCAAAGGGGCTGGGTGCCGGCTCTGAAGGTTATAGAATATACAACAGGAGAATAGATCAATGAATTTTGGTGATATTCTTGACGAATGGGAAAAGATACCCGCTTCCGCGAAGGTAAAAAAAACAACTGCATTGCAGGATGAAAGTACAGAAAACGCATACGGCCAAAAAGAATTGCCCCATGCAAATCCCATGGATGTCTGGATGCGGCGGTACGGAATTCAGGATAAGGATGCTCTCCTTGAAAAGGAACGGGAGCAGGAAAACAGTTCCGGCAATAAAAACTATAATGCCGAACGCCGAAAAAAGCTCCGGGCCATGAAACCCGAGGCTGTTATTGATCTGCACGGATTAAACCGTGAGGAAGCCTGGATAAAGCTGGATGTTTTCTTTGCCGATAGTGTCCGGCAGGGGTTGAGTAAAATTCTTATTGTGCACGGCAAGGGTAATCATTCCGATGAAAATCCCGTTCTTGGCAAAACAGTGCGGGAATTTATTGAAAAAAATCCCCATGCCGGAGAATCCGGGACGGGAGCCAAAGAACAGGGTGCTGCCGGATCAACCTGGGTTATCCTGAAGTAACGCGGCTGAAAATAACAAAAAATTATGAAAAAGTCGTGTAACTGTATGGCTTTTCTGGGTATTTTCTTAATAAGGTTTAGAGGGATGCAATTTTAAAACTGAGAAAGTTTTGAAATTGCAACCTTAGGCGTAACAAAAGAAAAATCTATTTCTATCAGATATAAAGAAATAGATTTTTCTTTGAAAAGCTTCTTTCAAAACTAACCGAGTTTTGAAAGAAGCTCGGGGATATGAAAAATATCCGTAACAGTATAAAATAATATATGTACTTTCCAACTGACGGAGACAGGGTTTATGACAGATTATTATGAAATATTGGGAGTCCCCCGTGATGCCTCACAGGAGCAAATAAAAAAAGCATACCGTGAACAGGCCCTGAAATATCATCCCGACCGGAATCCGGGAAATCCGGCCGCCGAAGACCGGTTTAAACTGATAAACGACGCTTACTCCGTACTCAGCGATACAGATAAGAAGCAGCAGTATGATATGGGCGGCTATCAGACCGATGAAGACCGCAGGCAGAGAGCGGCGCAGGAAAATAACACATACGGCCAGTATGGCTGGACTTTTTACGGGCCTTTCGGTGCGTCAGGCAGCTGGAATACGGAAGAGCGCAAGCGGACATATACAACATACACAAAACGGCAGGCCTTTGAGATGCTCCTCAAAAATATTCTTCTGACTCTGGTAGGATTATTTTCACTGCGTTTCGCAATATGGTTTATTCCATTCGGATTAATTATCAGTATAGCGCTTATCAGTAGCGGTGTTACCAATATAATCCGGGCCATCAGTATTCTGTTGGGGGCGGGGAAAAACAGCAGAAAGGGAGATCAATAGGGGCGGATGCTTCCAAAACCCTGTTCTGGAAGAGCTTTCGCTTACTTTTCTCGGTAAATTATTCTGCCCCTGTTTAAATCATAAGGGGATAACGCGACTTTTACGCTGTCGCCGGGAACAATACGGATATAATGCTTCCGCATTTTTCCCGAAAGATGGGCCAGTATAATATGACCGTTTTTTAATTCGACCCGGAACATTGTATTCGGGAGAGACTCCTTCACAATACCTTCAACTTCAATAGCTTCTTCTTTGGCCACAATTCCTCCAAAAGAGAGATAAAAAGCGAAAAAAAATTTGCCTTTTCATGATTTCATACGTATAATTCTATGGACTATCAAATTTTTTGTCAACTGGAGTTTGCCTTATGGAACAGGAATTTGTTGAACAGATGAAAGAATCGTTATACGCTCTGAAAAAAGAGATAATAGATACATTGGTTTCGAATAATGAAGATTTTCGTGATATTGTAGAAGGTATTGATCCCAAAGATTTTGCGGATATTGCTTCGGACGATATGGACCGGAAAATGCTTGAAACACTCGGGACCAAGGAAATGAAAAGGCTCCGGCTTATAGATTCGGCGCTTTCGCGCATTGAACAGGGAAAATACGGTACCTGCATGAAATGCGGGAAGAAGATTCCCAAGGAGCGGCTTGAAGCCATTCCGTATGCGCTTATGTGTATCGATTGCCAGACCGCGGATGAAAGGCGGAACCGGTAAACCTACGCAGGACATGCGGTATATCACAGCCTGAATTCTCATATCGTATCCAGCTGACGGATATCCTGATAATGGGTTATTTATCAGCGGTGTACGAGAGACATAACCGTCAAAAAAATAAGCGCAAAAGCAACAAGGACAGCGGGAATTACAAGCAAAAAGCTGAATCCTGATCCGGTTTTTTTATACAGGGACCAGCCCTTGAAAACACAGATCAGGGGTACGACAAAAATATTCATACCAAGAATAACCATCCAGTTTCCGCCTGCGCATAACAGTATTCCCAGCGAAACAGCTATAATGGTTATGAACAGCAGGCCGGCACCTATACCCCTTTTTTCATGGAATAGCTGTTTTAAATATCCTATATTAAAGAAAACAGGGATAAACAGAAAAGAAAGGCAGGCCAGAATAAATGATTTTCCGCTCATGGAATTAATGGTTCCGGTTTTTTCGCGGGATTCATTCAATGCAGGAGTTTCTTCATTCCCCCGGCTCCGCTCGCCGGCCGGAAATATACCAGAGAGCAGGTTCGCGGCTTTTTCCGCATGTTCTTCCCGCACAAAAATTTCTATTTCGCCGGCGAGAAGGTCCATGCCAGTAAAAAGTTTTGTTGTCCCCAGAATATTCTGGATATACAGGTTTTTGATGTAGAAATCAATGTTATTTTCTTCAAAAATATTTTTAACCTGCAGCGCTTCAAATTCCTTATTTGTTGCAAAAACGCATTGATCCATTTTATACTCCGTCTGTACTCTCTACGCGAAAAGAGTATACCATAAATAATAAGGCCCGTAAAATCCGGGCAGTGGACTTGTTTTCACAAACGAAACTTACATGTGTATATCAGGGAGAATAGTATTATGTTTTTTAATTCGGCATTCTGGCTTGTTATTTTAATTATAGTGCTGCTGGGTGCGGGATTCATCCTTGGAAGACAGTTTACCAAAACCAGAGAAAGAAAAAATACCAATATTTCCGGCAGAATCAGGGAAATTCTGCCGGCGTCGGAATACGCCTGCCTGGTATATCATTACAGTTCAGTTGTGCAGGACTCGAACAGCCGTTCCATTATTAACTGGAACATACCGTTTACGGAGAAAAAAATAATATTCGTAATTGACGGAACAATAAAACTGGGCCTCAACGGAAAAGATATAGCAATCAAAACGGATTATAATGTTATAAAAATAATGCTGCCGCAAATACGGATACTGTCTCATGAATTATATCCGGAAACATTGCAGGTATATAATGAAAAAAGCGGTATTTTTAACCGGTATAAAGCAAAAGAACATTTTGAATTGCAGGCTGAAAATAAAAATGTTATGGCAGATAAACTGCTTGCCAATGATGATATTTTTGCGCAGGCAAGGGAAATAGCTGAACAGCAGTTCAGAAGTTTCCTGGAAAACCTTCCCGGGATCAGGGATGTTTATTCAATCATTTTTCAGTGGAAACAGGATTTTCTTCCTGAACCGGCCCTGAACAGCGATCAATAACGTCGGCTGCCTCCCTGCAGCATTTCAGGAGAGCATATCCGGCAGCTTATATACATCTTCCACGCCGGAAACCAGTATGCCTCCCATCCCCAGCTCCAGCGGAAGGGCGATATCTATGTCAAACCGGTCTCCGACTGAAAGGCATTTGCTGAGCGGCACCCCGGCGGCTTTTGCCGCCCGGCGGAGGGGTTCCGGATGGGGCTTTGAGTAACCAGTGGTATCAAGCGCAATAATAACCGGAAACAGGTCCGCGACCCCCAGCGCGGCAAGCGTTTTTTTCGCGGGAACCAGAGGATTGTTTGTAACTGCCCCCAGCGTATATTTTGCCGACAATTCTGAAAGGGTCTCCCTCAGACAGACATCCGGAGCCAGAAATTCCGCCGGTTCAAGCAATTCATTCCTCCAGCGGATGCTCTCCTCTATGGGTATCCCGAAATGGGTCAGCGTATTACCCAGACTCAGCGAAGTACCGTGTTCCTTCCGGAAGTTTTCCCGGAAGGCTGCAATCATTTTTTCCGCTTCAGAATAGGAAATACCTTTGATATCAGCGAATCTGCGTATCTGGATACCGGTCTGTTCCCGGGCATATGCTTCGTTCGTATACAGGGTTGAATCTATATCAAATATGATACAGGAAAGATGATCAGGAATTCTGTAAATTGTCATACTGCGCATATTTCCGGGAATAACTGGCCAGCCGTTCCGGGGACGGCTCAAAATACCTGCTGATTTTTACCAGCCTGTCCGCGGCCTCCTGAATGGCGCCGTAATCCCCGAGGGAGGTAAAACCGATAATTGCATCTCCCATGAGTTCGGCATCAGGAGTACGGGTAAGCGCGAAAACTGAACCGGTAATATCGGCCTTAAGCTGGTTCCACAAATTGTTTTTTGCCTGCCCGCCCGCAAGCGTAAAAACAGGCGTATATCCGGTAACCGCCTGAAGGATTTCAATCCCTCTGCGTATGGAAAATCCTATTTTTTCGATGACTGCCATTCCGGGGTGTCCCGGGGTTTCCAGTATCTCTTTGAGAATTTCAGGGTAGGGCAGATCCTCCTTTCCCGATTCTTTCCGGTAGTTATGGAACAGTGTTCCCGTTTCCGGCAAAAGAAAAGAAGCATTCCAGAAACCGGATAAAACCGAAGGAAGCGTCCTGACTGAAGGGTGTGAAACAGGCTGTTCCGTACATATATTAAGACCTTCACTGGTCCCGGCCCTGTCACAGGCCTTCCCGGGCAGAATGGTTCCCGTTCCGATCAGCGCGGCAAAAAAATCAGGCGCGCCTGCTATAACCGGAATGCCTGACCTTGTTTTCCCGGCGACCGTGCCGGGAGGAACAA
The DNA here is from genome assembly GCF_022376835.1 of Brucepastera parasyntrophica. Classification (GTDB taxonomy): domain Bacteria; phylum Spirochaetota; class Spirochaetia; order Treponematales; family Treponemataceae; genus Brucepastera; species Brucepastera parasyntrophica. The sequence continues at coordinate 1,118,795 of NZ_CP084606.1, read as the reverse complement.
AGGGAGGGAGTTTTGCGGGGTCAATGCCGGCTGCTTCAATATCATGATCTGTCCAGTATGCGTTCCGGAACCGGGATTCCGGTAAAATGGTAACCGCATTTGCTGTCAGGGAATATATGAGATATTCCGGGCAGGAAAACAGAAAACGGGCTTCAGTATATGCTTCGGGAAAAAGTGTACGGAAAGCTGTTATACGGGGAATAAAGAGTGATTCTGAATGTACCTTCGACGGTGATTCGGGGACCGGATCATCCCATAAAAGAACTTTTCCCGGATTGCCCTTGCTGTCAGCACTGACCAGCGTAGGCCCGTTTCCCGAAATAATTATTGCTGAAATATCGCCGCCGCGCCGGCAAAGGGAAGTCCAGGCCTGGTCAAAGGCTTTAGTCCAGGCCCTTGCCCTGCTTGCGGGATCTTCCGCCGAAGGAAAGCGGTGCCGGACAGAGGCATGTATTGTCCCTTCCGAATCGATCAGGCCGGCTTTTAATGAAGAGGTCCCGATATCTGCGGCCAGGACAAATCTGTTCATTTTCAGGATTTTGTCTGATCCGTTTCGGCCGGTTTGTCCTGTTTTACCAGTTTTTCAATAATGTTCCGGTTATCGAGCAGGTCGCTGAGGGACTGGTTATGATGCAGCCGTGAAATAACCTGCGCAAATAAACGGGAAACACTGGTTTTAATATACCATTCCTTTTTCAGCAGTTCTTCATGATAAACGGCATTGGTGCCAATAATGCGGTAAAAGTGACCCTTTGCATATGCCTCATCGAATAATTCGATGGCATTGCCCGTAAAGAAGGGCAGGCTTATGGCTGCAATAACCTTTGTGGCCCCTTTTTCCTTCAGAAATTCCATGGCCTTGAGCAGCGTTCCTCCGGTGCCAAGCATGTCATCGGCAAGAAAGGCAACCTTCCCCGAAACATCCCCGAGCAGTTTGATACTGGTAATATTTGTGTCGGTCGCGTTCTGGGTAACTACAGAATAGTCCCTTTCCTTGTAAATCATCGCGAGGGACTTTTTCAGACCGGTTGCGTAGAATTTATTGCGGTCGACGGCCCCGGTATCCGGCGACACAACCACAAGATCATCCTCGCCGCTGGTCAGATCGACAATTTTTGAAAGTTCCCGGATAATCTGGTAGCTTGCGTGGAGATTTTCTATCCTGGCTGAATAAAAAGCATTTTCAATTTCACGGGAATGAATGTCCAGTGTAATAACCTGGCTCACTCCGAGGTTTTCATATAAATGACCGAGCAGACTTGCCGTAAGCCCTTCGCGGCCTTTTTTCTTGTGCTGCCGGCTATAGGGATATACCGGCAAAACCAGTGTAATGCGTTTTGCCCCGGCATGCCGCACCGCATCAATTGTTACCAGAAGACACATGATATGGTCATTTACCGACAGCCTCATTTTATTTTTGCCGTCATTCAGGGTCAGCTCCTGGTGGTTTTCCACATCCTGAAAGATAAAAACATCCTTTCCCCTGATGCAGTCCAGTAATTCAGTCTTGAATTCCCCATTCATAAACCAGGTAAAACGGCTTTTTACCTTGAAACCCGGAGCCCTGTACTTTTTTATGTCACCTTTAATGCAAATATCAGATGTCTGCAGGTCATTGTAGAAGTTGATGTCCTTTATGAGGCTGGTTTTTTCCATATCATAACGTTTTGCCAGGACATCACTTTTCTGGTTAAAGCGACGGCGGTAAATATGGTTCAGATGATGGATAGTCTCATCAGCGAACTTTTCACCGCCCGGACAGGCAACAATTGCAAGATCAGTTGGCTCTGAATATGTCATGTAATCTCCCCGATACATAATATGTATCATTAATCGGAGAAACTATCAAGATTTATTCAAGCCCATTATCCGTGCGAAAATGGAATGTTACCATTTTTTTACTTTTGCGGGGTTTTCTTTACAGGAAAGGAGGATCATTGTTCCTGAACAAGGGATTTTAAAATCCATCCGGCCCCGCTATTTTTCGAGAATGGTGATTTCAACCCGGCGGTTCCGGGATCGGTTCGCTTCGGTGGTATTCGGCACCAGAGGTTTTTCCGCCCCGAAACCTCTGGTGTATACATTATATTTGCTCCGGACTCCCATCTGGACCAGATAAGCGGCGACCGCCTCGGCCCTTGCCTCTGAAAGTTTCTGCCTGCTGCCTGCCGTTCCCGCGAGGGCGGTATGCCCGCTGATAAGCAGTTCCTTATCGGGGTAGCGCTCAAGAAGAGCGGCAAGCCGGGTTATTTTTTCCTTTTCAAGAGGAAGCAGATTTGCGGAATCAGGTTCAAATTGTATATTTTCAAGAGTTATCGTAATCCCTTCTTCGGTTTCACTGACCAGGGTGTCAGGGATATTCAGGCGGGCTATTTCCTCATTCATTTCCCGGACAATCCGTGTCCTGTCCAGGGCCGTATTTTCCGTGACCGTAGCCTCCGCCTCTCCGCGGAATTCAAGCACAATCCCCGAGGCAAGCTGCATCCTGATATGGAATTCTTCCGTATAATACTGGATCATTCCGGCCTCATTATCCCAGTAAATCTGCTGTCTGGAAAATCCCTGGGTATTCACGGGATAATTGACCGAATAATCAGACGGACGTCCCGGCGTTTCAAAAAAAAGGGTATATTCAGCCTGAATATGGTGGAGTGTTTTCCCTTCTTCTTCAACCGTTTCCTTGTAAAGATATGAAACCTCAAACGGCACCCTGAAAGGTTTTTCCAGTCCGAGCTGGTCACGGAGATCATGCACTTCTTCGCCTGTTCCTGTCCATGTATCTCCGGGTTCCACATTATATTCGGGAAAAGTGGGAACATTCCGGACAACGGGCATAAAGTACTCGTCACCTATGGTATATACTCCGACTTCATCCCGCCGGAAGATACTTTCATATTCGCGGCCCCAGGTAAAGGACCGGTTGTTGGTCTGCTCACTGGTCATAAAAGTACAGTAATGACGGGCCGAGTAAAAAGAATCCCCAGCCTTTTTGTCAACATCGGAAACCTGGACTGTTATCCTGTTTGTAATTTCCGCGCTGTGGGAATATCTGCGGTTAATATATACGGTTTCACGCACAACCGAATTGATGCGGTAGGAATCCCCTTCAAAAAAACGGTAGCGGAAGGTTTCCGCCGCTGAGAAGAAGGGCAGTATCGAGAAAATAAAGAAGACAATGCCGGTGCGGAGACGCTTTTTCATACTACGAATATCGGCGTTTTGAAAAAAACTATTACAGGTTTTTACAATGTTACATGTTGGCAGGCTTCTCCGTATTTTCCAAAAACACTGTAACGTTTCAGGATCATTGTTATTATATTAGTGTATGTTTTGAAGCTGAATACATAAAGCTGTATAAACAACCTCCTTTTGTTATCCCGGCAGGGTTTTAAGCTCCTCCTTTTACCTGCCGGGTTTTTTTACGGGCGGATTGCGGTGGAAATACCGGGGTTCTCCTCCTAATACTTTATGAGCAGGGAAGCACGATGTATCACGTTGTAATATATCGTGTTTTGATATATCGCATTATGCTATAGCGCGATATATCAAAACTCCCGATCAGCATCCCCGTGCCGGATTAAATCGGTTAAGTGAAGCTTTCTCCTTAATTTATCCGCTTTCCGGCAGGAACCGGCCGGGGTTGCTTGACTCAATACCATCTTTTTGATAGTATGACATTATACGACGCAGGGTAGAGCAGTTGGCAGCTCGTCGGGCTCATAACCCGGAGGTCCCAGGTTCGAGTCCTGGCCCTGCTATAGTCCTAATTCTTTATGTTATAGGGAATTAGGGCGGGACTACCAAACAACGATGTCCTTAATCATCGCATATAGCGACAAAGTGGCACAAAAAATGGCGTAAATCCATTTTCAATGTCACGGACAGGATTAGGGACATGAAAACACACCTTCCTTTTTCCGTATTAAAACGGAGCGACCGGCAATTCTACACAGTCAGATTCAAGAACGAACAAACCGGTAAATACCTTCCAGCAATTAACACCAAAAAAGAAACTGAAAAAGAGGCCATAGAAATAGCCTTTGAATGGCTCAGGGACGGCATACCCCAAAAAGGGGAAATGGTCAGTCTGAAAAAGTATTCCCTGCGGGATACAGCGAAAGAGGCTGACCTGACCAAAGCCGACGCTGAGTTTATCTGCAAAGAGCTTCAGCGCCGGGGACTGCTGAAGTCATATATCCTTGAAGAAAGTAAACAGGCAATAGATTTTATAACATACCTGACCGACTTCTGGGACTGGGATAAATCCCCTTACATAAAAGAAAAGTTACGAAGGAACCACGGAATCCACAGGCGCTATGCTATCGAAATGACCGGAACGGTCATAAGATACTGGGCGCCTTTTTTTCGTGGTAAGGCCCTGGGCGAGATTACCCGGCAGGATATAGAAGCCTTTATTACCCATCTGGAAACTCTGCCTGAACAAGCCCAAAAAGAGCAGGCTGAAATAGACAGGGCGTTACAGGAAGAAAAAGAAAAGGAACAAGCTGAAATCAAAGCGGGCTTACGGAAACCGAACCGGAAAAACGCCGCTCCCAAAGTCCGCCCGATTGTCCGCTTTCCGAAATCAGCCTCAAGAAGAAATACCATAATACAGGCGGGGACTGTTCCCCTTGCGTGGGCCTTTCAAAAAGAAATGATAGAAAAAGATGTTACATCGGGAATAACCTGGTTTTCCGGTAAATCCAAAGAACGCCAGATATTAACTCCGGAACAGGCCAAAGCCCTTTTTAAAGTTAACTGGAAGGATGAAAGATCAAGGCTTGCCAATATGCTGGCAATGGTTACCGGAATGCGGGCGGGAGAGATTCAGGGTTTACGGATACAGGATTTAGGACAGGATTGTCTTTATATCAGGCATAGCTGGAATTTTCAGGACGGCCTGAAAACCACAAAGAATAATGAAACCAGGACTGTCGAGGTTCCTTTTCCGGGGCTTATGCGTGAGTTAATAGAGATGGCAAAAAGTAATCCCCACGGCCAGGACATGGACAGCTTTGTATTCTGGGCGGAAAAATTTTCAAACAAACCTATGGAACAGGATATTTTCAGGCGTGACCTGAAAGACGCATTGATAAAAACCGGACTCAGTCAGGAATCGGTAATGGCCTATACCTTTCATGGCTGGCGGCATTACTTTACTGCTTATATGAGGCCCCGGATTGATGAAAAACTCCTGCAATCCCAAACCGGACATAAGACGCTGGTTATGCTTGATCATTACGCCGGGCATAGGATTGCCGGAGACCGGGAGCGAATCAAGCAGGCCCAGATAGAAACTTTTGGGGATATATTGCCGGAAGAAAAGATTAGTTTTCCGGTGGTACATTTCCCTGCGTAAGATAACAGGTTTGTATGTTTTTCACGGTTTGGGTGACCGCCTCGACAATATCATTACTCCAATTTGTTAAGGCGGTTGTTATTTCCGGCGATACAGCATTTTCAGGCTTAAATAGCTCATAAGGTTCTATATCCAAGGCAGAAGCCAATTTTACCAAAGTTAACGGAGAAATCCATTTTCTGCCATTCTCAACATCACTCAGAAAAGGAATAGAAATATCAAGCTTTTCAGCCAATTCAGCCTGTGAGAATTTACGATAATTTCGATATTTTTTTAAGTTTGAGCTTAGAATACCGCGTATTTCAACTTCCGTCATATCCTACCTTGATCCCTCGTTTTAAAAATATGTACTTATATATAACGGATTGGATAAAAATCACCTCATATATTGCACCCAAGTTACGAATTACAAAAAGTAATTCTGATAGCTAGGTAATTATTATCTTATTGGCCTTGATCGTATTGCAAATAGCTATTAAAATTATAGTTATATTGCTATTAGCAATGGTTAAAACAACTAAGAAGGATTAATAAGGAGCTTTTATGAAAACGTTTATTTGGACTTTTCTATTATGTTTATTCTGCATTTCTTGTTCCGGCGGGACAAAAAGTGATATTCTAGGGTTACCTTATGGTATTGAATATTCAAAAGCAAAAGAAATCATCATTAAGACAGGGCTGGAAATAAAAGAAGAAAATTCTAACCAAAATGATAGTGAAGATTTGAAAAAGTATGGTTTAAGATCAAGTTTTTCTGTTGATAGTAAATATGGTTCAGATGATGCAAAATACACTCTCTCATTTCATTCCAATAAATTAGTTGGTGGATTGATTAGGATAGATTATCCGGATACTCAGAAACTTGAACGGAAATCTATTGAAATTAAGAATAAGTTGATAAGAGAGTTTGGAAATCCGAAAAATGAAACAAATAGCATGTCAGCATGGGAAAAAAATAATTTATTTATTTTTCTCGCCTCAATGGATTTATCTTCCATCGATACTTATTATAATATATTAAATTATCAAAATGAAAATTACTATAATCAGGAAATACTTGCAAGATATAAAATGCTTGAAGATACATGGAAGGTATCCATTTATCCAAAAGAATATAGAATTATATTCTCTAATGGTCAAATGGTTAATGAAACTTATGAAAGAAACAAATTGATAAAAAAAGGCGAGCCAATTCCATATATCCTTTCCGGAAATAAAATTAGAGCTGTTGATGAGAATGGTATTTTAATTGAAGAAATGGAATATATTCTTGATAGAAATACTTTAAAAATAACATTTGCCGATGGTGATAAAATGGATTTCATAAGAGTGCCATAAAAGAGAAGATTGCACACAAGTTCCCCCGCTATGCCGGGGGATTTTTTATTTATAAAATACAATTTTTTACAATATTTAATCAAAATGCCACATTCATAATGCAGTCGTTTTCTAAAATCATAATGTTCTACATTAAATTCCTATAATATAAGGTGAAAGGGCAAAAAAATTTTATAAGGAGAATAAAGGAAATGACACCAAAAGAATATCGTTTGCTAAATAATCATGACTATTCCCAAGATATGGGAGAAATGGGCAAAATTTTCACTGAATGGAATGACAAGAAAATCAATGGAACAAATGCAGTTCAAATGATGAAACAATGTTATGATGTAGGCTTAGAAAAAATAGAAAATAAAAAATCTATAGAAATTCAAAAGAAAGAGCTAAAAAGATGCTTTGATTCTTTAGCTTCTTATATCAAAAATCGTGACTCACTAGATGATAAAGAATTATTTACCACAAACAGTGATTCAGCACCAAAAACCAAGGATCATAGCTTAGTAGATAGTGAAGAGTTGCCTGATTGTTATAAACACTTTTTTATGGTGCTTCTCGAAAATACTGCACCCGATGCTTATAACGCCATGAAAAAAGCACTTGATATCAAAATGGTAGTTTATGAAAACGGCTTTTATAACTTCAAATGTGCAAAGGGTTGTGTAGGTTTAATTTTTTCAACCGCGGGATATACAGAATACAAAGTAATAAATCAACATATTTTGATAAACGGGAATTCACCAGGAAAATCAACATTAAAAAATGGGAGAAACAATACACCTCCGAAAGAATGGAATGAGATAGAAAAACTGCTTTTTTCTAATTAAACCCAGAATAAACTCAAAACAAACCTCTACGGATTTAGCCTTATCAATGCTTAAAAAATATATTTATTTTATAACATGCAAAGAAAAAATTGCATGAGGAGGTTAGATATGCTTAATTCTGAAATATCAGGTAGAGAAGTTTTAAGCCGTGAGGAAGCGGCAACGTTTTTGGGTATATGTAAAACTACTCTGGACAGTTTGCCTATACCACGAATCAAAATCAGGCGGAGGGTTCTTTACCGGAAATCCGAACTGGACGAATGGCTCATCCGGAATACACAAATAAAGGATGGCCTGAAATGAATGAAAAACAAGCAAGCCTAAAGGTCATCAATATTGCAGAACGGCTTTGCGAGAATGCCGCAAAAATCCGTTATGGTTCGGTCAGCGCTACCCTGAAAATCCATAATGGGCGGGTTGTGGATATTACTCACTCCATAACGGAAAATACACGGGAACAGGAGAAATAAAAATGAAGCCGGATGCCATTTATTATTTTGAACGTATACCTGGAACTCGAACCCGCTACAGAAAAATTGGTCATAAAGGAAAAATTATTCCAGATTTTCCATCTGTCTATAAAAAAGGGAAATATAAGGGGGAGAAATATATAGTTTTCCGGAAGAAAGAAGGTTATTACAATCAAAGTTCCCCGCAATTTTCCCATACGCTTGAATTGGCGAGAAGTCAGATAATTACATGGCTGATTTTTATGCCTGAACGTCCCCTGCAATCATACGGAGATTACAATGATTATGGGCTACTCATTGAGTTGTCGGAAGATTCTGAGCAACTTACAGTCTGGTTTTTTAAGGGGTTACAGGAAGCGGTACCTCTTCTTTTTCAAAAATGGCTGGCAGGGCAAATCCCTGAAGTAACAAAATCCGGGATAGTAACACTGAAATATGGAACCGATTCATCACACTGGTAACAAGTTACTTTGCCCACCAGTTTCTGTCTCTATAGGGAGGTTTAAGATGTTTGATAATGTAACACTGAAAATATATGATCCGCCAAGAAACTATATTCCGGGTAGAGATATTACAGACAAATATAGAAGTGATATAAACACCTACAGAGGAAAAATAAAGAATATGGGAATATATAAAAATCTTAATTCTCTGGTAATCTGTGGTTCACTGGCAAAATATCTGTATGGTGAAAATATAACTCCATTGACTCGGGAAGAAGTCAGGATGAGTATAGAAAAACTGGAACAGGATATTAATCTTGATTTAAAAAAAGCCATTGTCACGTCTGCGGAATTTGGAACAAGTATCATCATCAAAGAAAAGCCATTTGAATATCTGAATTTATTTGGAAATACAAAAAGACTTACCCGGATAGAGTATTCAAAATGGACTGGCGTTGAAACCGTGACTTATACTTCCAAAAAAGGTTCATTTGAATTTATTGGATATGATAAAGTCAAAGAAATGCTTGATAGAAAACAGGAAATCCCTTCTTTATTTGCCGGGGCAAATGTCCTTCGCCTTGAATTCAAAATACGAAATAGAAAGGGTATAAAATCAATATTTAAAAATGACTTAACAGCCCAGGATCTTTTGATGAAAATATTTATAAGAGATTTCAAAAACTATTTTATGATAAATACACAGTTATAGAAAAAATGGGGCAGTTAGTATATGCCGATAAGTCAGAAAATATAACTCCGGCAAATTTGCGAAAATTGCAGGCTGAGCAATATCGTCAATGCTTTCCTAAAGATTATCGCTATTCTATACAGCAATTAAAGGAAGCTGGTAAACTATCTCCAAAAAATCTTGAACGAATACAGGCGGAAAATAATAAAATGGGACATGATATTTATATAGCTGAGCCCAATACTTTAATAAAAGAACTCGATGTTCTTGTATATGATAGAATGATGTTCGGGACTTAAATTGTATGAAAGTTAATATAAACCCCTCTTTAATAGGCTGAAAATTCCCTTTAAATAGGGGTAAATGATTATAATAGATATATACTAGTATAAGCCAGTTCCAAAATGCAAAATTTTGGAGCGGCTCATTAGAGGATGATGAGGTAAAAAAAAAATGAAGATAAAAGAACTATTTAAGAGAACGCCTCCTTTTTCTCTTCGGGGGATAGCGCACTTTATGAATGGCTTAAAAATGAACTAGATCCAAACTTTGATGTAAAAACAATGCAAGAAGCTATTTCATATCTTGCCCTTTTCATAAATCAAAAAATTGGAGTTGATTTTATCCGGAGTAATGAAACTATAGAAGTTCCATCCCTAAAGAAAGGAAGTGGGATTTCCGATGGAAGGGTTGATTTGCAAGGATGGAAAACAAACACTCTTTCTTATATGCTCAAAGAACTTCAAAAAGAAGTTTGATTTTGGGGAATTGGGGAGGCTCCTTGGTGAAAAGGTATATCCCCGATCAATAAGCCTGCCCTGATCCGCTATAAACTACTCCTGGACAGTCCAGGAGTAGTTCCAGTGCTTCGATAGCCAGACAACAGTAAAATCACTAATGAGGGGCCTTGAATCACTATAAACCCTTATTTTAAGCCACTTAAATAATTAGCTTTAATTCTTTTATGTCTTTATAATGCTTTATATCATTTGACATTAATTTTTCATCACCAAAATTAAACAATCGGTTTTAATATTTTGCATTGTACTAAAAATTTAATTGCATAATGAAACGATTTATTTTTGGCAGTAACATTATATTGCTTTTTCAACTCGCCAAAATTTACTATTCCGTATTCTTTAAGTTCTTGTACAAAATCGAAGTATTCCTTATTAATCATAAAGAACATATTATTTCTGACATTGAAAACAACAAATACATTTTCATATTCCTGCCTATATAAATATTCGCTGTTGATTTCAAAATTAATATTATCTGTCAACTCAATTGGTTTTTTATGAAGTGGTGGTTGTGCTTTCAACGGCATTGTCCCCCAAACATCTTCAGCGTTCCATTTACCTGAAAAAACCTTGGCATTTGTCCGACAGCCGCCAAGACAGCGATTGAGCCAAGTGCATTTCTCACATTTTTTAGGTACATATTGCATAGACCGCCAATCGCTCATCTTTTTCCAAATTGTTTTTAATTCCTCTTCCAAAATATTTCCATACGAAGTTGTATTATTAGCACAAGGGCGAACATCGCCATTGCACGATACCGCAATAAATGAGCGCCCCGCTTGGCACTTACGAGAGAGAAATAAATGGTCTTCAGATAAAATTTTATCAGAAAATAAACACTTTGGTAATACATCCAAACAATCCACTTTCAATTCTAACGTTTTTTCTGCCCAAAGCAAATCGTTAATTACCTGACGAACTTCATCTTTTGAAAGCAGTAAATCCAATCGAGGATATTCCATATTTAGTGCCATCGGTGTTGTAGAAAATGCACGACAACCTATTTTTTTCATCTTTTCAGCTGTAGCACGAATCTCATGCAAATTATCTTTTGTAACAACCATATTGACGCTAAGTTTTAGGTTCGCTGCGACTATTTTTTTTGCATTGTTTTCAAACAAGGTATAATTATCTACCAAAGTTAATTTTTCAAAGAAGAAGATACAGCTGAAGGACACGAAGTTAAAATACGGGTTTCGGATTTCTTCAGAAATTCAATAAAATCGTCATCTAAGAGAGTTAAATTTGTATTAATTGAAACTATCGTATTTGTATTATTTGATAATGCAATAATTTTTTTTACTAAATCCTTATTAAGTAAAGGTTCTCCACCGGTTATTATTATTTGGATGATACCATTGTTTATTAATTTTTAGCACACGCCAATACAGTTTCATCGTCAACTTTTCGCATAGGACGATTTTCTATTTTGGAATCTAACTTATAACAATGTAAGCACTTGTGATTACAAGAATTTGTAATTTCAAGGTGTGCCATTAAAGGAACTGATAAATATTGTCTTTCTATTTTCATATCATTTCCATTTCTTCTTTAGTTTTAGTGATTTCATTGGTTTTGATAGTTCTCTAATACCCCAATAGCACATTTCAAACATTTTATAGGCATTGCGTAATAAAAAGAGTTTTTGATACTCAAATTCCTGCGTTTCTGATAAATCCAACAGTTTATTTGCGACTGCACTCATCGAATGATATTTATTACTATCGTTAAAGGATGTAATCGACCCTTGTCGTCGCCGATGAACATAATGATGAAATTTTATATGAGAGTATGTCGTTGCTAAAAGCAACATTTGAGGAACCCATTCTTCATCTTCATATGTTATTGCTTCATTAAAAAACAATTTGTTGTCTTGAATTATTTTTCTTTTTACAACAAAACGCCATACTGTATGAAGGAGTCTAATCCGATATAAATAATTCAAAACTTTTTCTTGTGATTGGTTATTGATTTTCCGATAATTAATACTTTCTGGATTTAGAGGAGTTCTTCTTTCATCTTCGACAATGCAATCAAAACCACCAATAAAACAATCAATATTCTTTTTTTTATTAACATTATTAATATATGTAAATAACTCTCCCTGCATGTAATCATCGCTATCTAAGAAAAAAATATATTCGCCAGAAGCTTTGCTTATCCCAACATTTCTGGCATGAGAAACCCCTGCTTTCTGAATTTTCTCTACGAATATTTTTTGGGGGTACAACCTTTCATATTGTTTTGCAATTTCATACGAATTATCATTTGATTGGTCAATAATAAAAAGTTCCCAATTTTCATAATTTTGAGCAATTACACTCTTGATACAAGTTTCTAAGTAGTTACTTGTATTATAAGAAGGAATAATTACTGAAAATTTTACTGTATCTTTCATCTATTTGTCCAATTATAACATTTTTGTCAACAGAACTCCGACCACCTGCATACAACACACCTGTGGCTTGGTGAACGCGAGGATTTATCTACACTTAAAATGTGACACGAACAGTGATTGTTCTCACTGTTTACCAGCCGAATCGCATCCTTCATTTATCAAACCGCCTCGCTGTCAGCAGGCTTCGGTTGTCAAATCTTGCTATTTAATGAGCAAAATCAAACAAAACTTTTACCTGTGGTAACAAGAACCGTGGTCATAATGTTGAAAAGAATCATATGTGTTAACATAACCCTCTTTATCAATACAACCATTTTTGCCTTCGTATAAATTTAGATTGATACTATAAAAATCATATACAATCATTTCGTCAAAATTGACTTTTGCTTCCTTATCCTTTGTGTCCATAAAATACTCCTTATAAAGTCATTGTAAAATTGTTCTTTTAATCTTTGTTTGTCAAGGCTACGGAGCATGCATCATTAAACGTATAATCTTTCATACACATTTTCCACTATTTATCCAGTGTAACATAACGTCCCGGGTGTATCCGACGCAGGCCCGTGCCGATAGGTGCGTCCGTGGATACACGCTGTTAGACGAAGTGCCCAATAATATATTTAGAGCATAGCTAAAAGTTCAATATGATTTTTGATAGAAATACGCTTAGGATATCCCAAGCCTTTGTATTGTTGATTTTTAAGATTTTCTCTATAATTTTCAGCAGCCTGTGTTTCAATATGATTTTCAAATTTATTAAAAAAAGCAACAAGCTTCTTCAATGCTTGAAAATATTTTCCTTGAACGTTTGCTGTTGTTTCTTTTTCATCGGAAATAAAATGATATATCCACATCTGGCTGTTTTTCTTAATGCATGTCCAATGCAAAGCAACTGCATGAGCAGGTCCTCCAGGAGATATTTTTCTTCCTATCATTTGATAATCACTAAATCCATTAAATCCGTTTTCCTTATAAAGAATATGATTACTTGAGAAATATTCGTTTTCTGGATAATCTGCATTCCTAATTGCTGGATTGAAAGGATCATCTAATAGGATAATTTCATTTTGTGATTTAATTTTAGTAATAACATCATTCGAAAATCTATCCTTAAAAATAAAATATTTTGTATCTTTTAAGATACTTAATATGCTATCAATTTCATCAATTTGTCTATATAAAATAGGAACTAATCTATCTTTAAATGGGGCTTTACCTGATAACTCTTTTAAGTATTTATAATCAATTGAATTTTGTATATTCATTGCAGGAATAATGTTGCTATTCGCTACTAATTCAAATAATACTTTTTATCAATGGAATCAGAAAGTTCAGAATTGATTATTACAAAAGTTTTGATTTTACTTGAAATAATTTTCTGAAAAAACTTAATTGTTGTTGAATTCATATTCATAAGTTCGATCACAGGAAAAACATTTTTTGTATCAATGATTAAATTTTGTAATTCTTGAATTGCATATAATTCTTCTCTCTTTCCTCGCAAAATTGGATAATACATAACAACTCCTTTTAATCATGTTAATGAGGTAACACTTTCTCTATAAATTGTTTTTTTTCATTCTTTGTAAGAGAACTTTTCCTAGCAATAAATGTTAAATAGTTTGGTATTCTATTATCAGAATAGTCTTCAATCTGAATTCTTTCTGCTAACCGTTTTCTAAAAAGTCTATAAAAAAAAAGCATTGGGATTTCCATTGCTAAAGAAAAACATTCCGAAAATATCAATCCATTTGGAACATTTGGGACATAACCATAATACTCTTTAATTAGTAACTCATATTCATGTCGACGAAGAGTATAAAACATTGTTTTTTTGTCTAAAAGAGAGTCATTATATTTGGCATTTCTTAAAATATTTATTGAAAGATCGTTATTTAAAACTAAAAGACCAATATCTTTAGAAATTACCTTGAATATCTTATCTATTTGATCTTTTGAAGAAATAAGTGACACAAGTGGAAACATTTTTTGATAATCAATAACTTGCGTTGTTGCTTTAGAAATTTTATCAATATCACTTTTTATTTCAATACTATTAGAAGTTCTTTTACTCCCAAAGGTAGCTATATCAGCTATTGAATTACCAGTTCTCAACTCAGAAATGACACTAAAATTACTACTTTTCTCTTTATCCTCTAATATTTGAGAATAAAACACGGTTTTATATATATATTCATTTCTATAGTCATTTGCTAATAATATAAAAGCATTTTTATATAAAAGTTCATAATCTGAATTCGCTAAAACTTCATTAATAAATGAAAACGTAGGTTTTAACTCATTTAAAAATAATTCATCTGAACCATTAATAATTTTCCTTGCGAAAGTCGTAGTAAATATCCTAGACAATTGTGCAACATGTTTCATATCAATTCCTATTATAGCTATTATTGGGCATTTCGTCTAACAAATTATAAACGAATTTCCTATAAAAAACAGAAAAATTATAATAAAATATAGATTTCTTTAAATAGTCTAATCAACTTCATTGAGAAATGCCCCTTACCCCCTTTTTTGACATCAATTACTTAAGTAGCTCATGATTATAATCCTCCCAAAAACTGGCATAAAAAGTGACGTAAATTCACCTAATCTTCCATGATTCAATTCACTCCAAAACAAGCCACAATACGTTTAATTATCTTGTAAGTTCTTATCTGACAATGATATAATACGTTCAGATAGTATGTGATGATTCTTGGCAGGCCGGGGAGAGAAATCTCATAACCCGGAGGTCCCAGGTTCGAGTCCTGGCCCTGCTAAATTACAGCGCTTCTGAAAAGAAGCGCTGTTTTTATTAAATCCTGGGACTCGAACCGGAGTTCCGGCGCGACCAGGCGGGAGCGCAAACCGGCATGGATGCCGGTTTAGGAACGCAGGCGGATTGGAAAGAGCCGGCACGATGCCGGCGACTGGAAGCCGAGTCCTGGCCCTGCGTCACGCACATTCACCGTATCTTCTGTTTATTCGGATTTGAATTTATAAATGACTGTCCTCCAGACAAAAATATATTCCGGGAAAATAAACTGTCATGATTATTCAATCATACGTATCATACATTTCATACTTTTTCTCCGGTGGAATATAGCCCTGGCAGGTAACAGTATCTCAGAACTGAAAAAATAAAAATGTCATATCATCATGCTGGGGTGTATTAGTGCGGAATATATCAAGCGCCTCCGGAAGCACCTGCGACAGTTTTTCGCCTGATTTTATGCACTGTCTTGAAAAATCAACAATCCTGGTTTCCCCGAATTCTTCTCCTTCCTGATTCTCCTGTTCTGGTATTCCGTCTGAATAAACAAGCAGGGCGTCTTCAGGCTGAATTCCGAAAGCATAAATGACCGGATCAATATCCTGCTCAATTCCGAGCGGAAGATTGCCCTTTGTTTTTGTTAGAGGGTGGTCGGCGCTTTTCCGGATAATAACGGAATGGGCGTGCCCCATATCGGCAATGGACAGTCTGCTCTTTTCACTGTCATATATAAAAAAGAAACCCGTTACATATTTTTCGAGATGAAATGTTGATATGATTGCGGTATTGAGCGCTGACAAAAGGCTTTTCAGGCCCCTGTTTATATCATACGCCCTCAGGAATCCCCAGACCATTGAAACGACCAATGAGGCTGCAACACCTTTTCCCGATACATCGCAGAGGGCCCCGAAAAAACGGTTTTCCCCGATATTTTTTATATAATAAAAATCCCCTCCAACACCTTTTGCCGGACGGGACCAGGCGTCGGCCCGTATATTGAGAATGCTGATATTGTCAGTATTTTCCAGCAGACGTTCCTGAAGTACTCTGGCTGTTTCAATATCGCGGTTTGTTATTCCCGCCATAAAACCCGACAGTTCATGTTCAGAAAGAATTCCCGAAAAGGTTCCCCCATGTCCTGTAAGAATGATGTAGATAGACTCATCGTTATCACACGCTTTTTTGTATGACGCGAGCATTTCCGCGGCGGCAAATATATTTGTGTTTCCCTGTATGACCAGCCCCTGCCCGGCGATTTCCGATACATTGCATTTTTTCAGGAGGTCTCTTCCGAAAGGTTTTCCCAATAGCTGAAACAGATTTTCCCTTCTGACTATTCCGACAGGCCGCTGTTTTTCATCTACAATGCACAGGACCTTTATTTCTTCCTGAAGTGCGAGGGCATCTGCAATTTCCAGCATATTCTGACCGGAATAGGCATATTCAAAATTTTCTGCAAGCTTTTGTATCGAGTTCGGATAGCTTTTTATTATCCGCTGTTTCCTGATGCTGGTTTTTTCGGTGGTTGTTTTCATAACTGAAATATATATGCTGACTGTTAATTTTCTATTAGTAAATTATTGCGTTTTATCTTTTTAACGGAAAATTAACTTCGCCGGTATCATTCCGCGTTTTATTTAACCAGTTTTTCATTATCGCCTCATTAAATCCTAACAATCATCTTTTATAACTTCCTTCAGATACCAAGAAAAGGAGGTTCAGAAAATGAACAAACGAATTGCAGGCATGGTGCTGTTTACCGTATTAACCGGTTGTTTTCTGCTGAGCGCAGAACCGGTTATAAAACTAAATTCCCGCATAAAGGCAACACTATTCACGGTTGACTTTGAAGATGACGGAAACAATTTAGGAGTCCGGCTTCCCGGAGATGATTTATTTGATATTGAGATCGCGGGTGAAAATGCCGGAGCGAGGCTGGTGATTAATACGACCTTCGGCGAGGCCGTTCCCTTCTCGATATATGATTATTACGGCTGGCTGTCTTTCGGTGATGTATTCAGGGTTCAGTTCGGTGAATGGGACCACAGGTATGCCGACCGCGTAAAGAATGAAGAAAGCTCCTGGATGCTCTGGGAAATATTCAAACTTGGCGCTATTGATTTGCAGAATCCGCTCAAGCTCAAGGCTGAAGCTGACAACATGACCCCATGGAAAGCAACGGAACTCGCGGGCGATTTCACTTTAGGTGATGTTCTTATCGGTATCAGTACCGGGACCAATGATACGAAGCAGGCATACAATGTACTCCATTCCTTTGGCGCGAGGGCAGGTTTTAAAGCCGGGGACGCGGTAAAAATGAATGCGACTTATGTGCAGCTCGGAGAACAGACCGCCTCTCTCGGCGCTTATATCAGTCCCATACTGCCGGGAGGAATGACAGCCGTTTTCGGTTATTCCGCTTTTTACGACTATGAAGACTTCAGTAAAAAAAGCCTTCACGCAATCGAAGCCCGTTTCCGCGCTCCCTTGTTTGAAAATGCGCTTCTCCTGACAACTCACAATAATTGTACTTTCAGCAATGGAGAATTCGCCTTGTATAATATGGTCAATATTTCCTGGAACGCGAACGAATCGTTCATTCCCGTATTATGGGCCGCGAACATATATTCCAGTACGCAGGAAACGGACGTGCTCTATATCCGCCCTGGAATTACCATAGTCGCGATGAAAAAATGTACCATTGATGCGGGCATCCAGTTCACCATTACAATGAATAAGGACACGTCCGCAACCGTTATGGAAGTGCCTGTTGTCTTCCGCGTGCAGCTCTGACAAATATACGGCACATAAAGAACCGGACATATCCGTCGGGATCTCTGGATCACGGATTTGTCCGGTTTTGTATTGTCTGAAGCACTTAATTATTTATTGATAAATACTTTATTACCGACAGTTTTCCGTACGTTACCTTTTCTGATTAACCGTTTTTTTGTTTTTTAACCGAATTCTAATACTTTACTCATCATTTCCTAACAATGGAAAACTATACTGCAATTGTCTTAATGGACTGGAGAAGGACAAAAAAAACTCTCCAGAATGTACAGGAACTTATAAGGAGTAATGTATGAAAAGAAAATGCTGGTTTCCGCAATTCTGTTTGGGGTGTTCGGTTTGACATTTCTTTTTGCAGGGGGCGGCAAGGAAAGTCCGCAGGGCGCTTCAGGAAAGACCTCTTATACTATCGAGGTGTCCGGTTCAACTTCCGTAACGCCTCTCATGGAAATGCTGGCCGCCGAATATTCAAAGGTCAAACCGGAAATTACTATCAACATTAATGGTACCGGATCTTCTGACGGGATTACGGCCGCAAGCCAGAAAGCCACTGAACTCGGAATGTCCAGCAGGACACTGAAACCCGAGGAAAAAGGATATGGTTTGACGGAACTCATTATTGCGATCGACGGAATTGCCGTAATTGTAAATCCGGCAAATCCGGTGCAAAACCTTTCAATCGAGCAGATTAGGGATATATATGCCGGGAATATTACCGACTGGCGTCAGGTTGGAGGAAAGGCGGGAAAAATTGCTGTCGTATCACGGGAACCCGGTTCAGGTACCAGAGGCGCGTTTGAGGAAATAATTGCCTTCAAGGATGCGCTTGTTCTCGGAGCTACCGAGTTCGATGGAACCGGAGCGGTCAAAGCCGAAGTATCAAAGAACGCCGATGCCATCGGATACATATCCCTTGGTTCCATGGATAACTCAGTCAAAACAGTTTCCGTGGAAGGCGTGCCGGCAAGTACTGATAATGTAATCAACGGGACTTACAGTATAGCCAGGCCTTTTATCATTCTGTATCTGCCCTCAAATATCCGCGCCGAGACAAAACAGTTTCTTGACTGGGTAATGTCTTCGGACGGACAGGCTATCGCCGGGACAAGCTGGATTGCCGTAAACTAAAAAACGGATAGCGTGCGGAAAAATGCGGTTCACTGCAGGACCGCATTTTTCCGGCGCCAATGAAACGGAGGAAAGGGTGCTTTTTAATCGCTATAAAACAGACATTATGTTCAGATATCTGCTTATAGGAGTATCAGGAATATCGATCATTGCCCTGGGCGCCATTTTGCTGTTTGTCTTTTTTCAGGGAACGGAACCCTTTATCACATCCACCGCTCCCGGAATACGGATTGTAACAGAACAGATTGATGAAATCGAAGTAAATGGAGTGGGCTACAGGGACCATTCAACATTTATCGAAATCCCCCGGAATACCCCGGAACTTGCCATCACTTTTGCCGGGAACGGAGAGCCCGGAGTTTTGAATGTGTCTATTGATACGGGAAAAAAAGATATCACCCACTCTCTCTTATTCGAAAAAACCGGGGCCGGAGAAGTCAGCAATCCTGAGGCCTATGTATATACAGTAACTTATCCCGGCAGAATGGCCGGTCTGGAGCAGAAAATACACATTATCCTGCCGGAACCGCCCTACGGAATATTCCGGTTTTTAACGGGACTTGACTGGCGGCCCACCTATAATAAAGTATATGGCATTCTGCCGATGATTCTCGGGACGGTCCTGACCAGCCTTGGCGCGATACTGCTTGGCGTACCTATCGCGCTTTTATGCTCTCTGTTTCTTGCGGAATTCGTTCCTGAAAAACCTGCGGCCCTTTTGCGGAGCGGTATTGAACTTCTTGCCGGCATCCCTTCGGTTGTTTACGGGTTTTTCGGACTTATGGTAGTTGTTCCTGCTGTTAAAAAAATATTCCATGTCCCTTCGGGAAACAGTATGCTGTCGGCCGTAATTATCCTCGCTATTATGATCCTTCCTACTATAACGTCCATTGCTGAAACATCAATGCGTGCAGTCCCCGGGGCAAACAGGGAGGCCTCGCTTTCACTCGGAGCAAGCAAGATGCAGACTGCCTGGCATGTCGTTCTTCCTCATGCCCGCTCCGGCGTCATTACCGGAATTATTCTTGGCATCTCCCGCGCGGTCGGAGAGACTATGGCCGTTATACTGGTTGCCGGAAATTCCGCTCAGATAATCAGAGGCCCGCTGGATAGTGTGCGCACACTTACCGCTACAATCGCACTGGAAATGGGTTACGCCCAGGGCCGGCATAATCAAATGCTGTTTTCGGTTGGCGTTGTCCTCTTTATTCTTATCCTGCTTTTGAACAGCGCCATCTTATGGATGCGCAGAAGATTTTCCGAGGAGGCTGTTTAATGGAACTCGCAATGACTGCGGCACCAGTACAGAACAATAGCGTTATAAAAAAACAAACGCCTATGAAGGGGCGAAAAGACAGAAAGTTGAAGGATAGTTTGCTTTACGGATTAATGGCGGGTGCGGTTGTACTTGTCCTCACCATACTTGGATTCATTCTTGTATATATTATCAGCCAGGCAGCCGGTTATCTCAATTTCAAATTCCTTTTCGGATCCGCCCAGAGCGGCGGAATCCTTCCGATGGCCGTCACAACTCTTTATGTTGTAATTACCTCTCTCGTGATTGCGCTCCCCATCGGGGTTATGACCGCTATTTTCCTGAATGAATACGCAGGCGATTCCAGCCCTGTCCGGCTTCTCAGGCTGGCTATTGAAACTCTGGCGGGTATCCCGTCGATCCTGTATGGATTATTCGGTTTGCTGGTGTTCTGCCGTGTCCTTGGCTTCGGTCAGTCAATCATAGCAGGGGCGTGTACGCTGAGTATTATGATTCTTCCGGTAATCATACGGACTACCGAGGAATCCCTGAAAACAATACCTGTTTCCTTCAGGGAAGGTTCTCTCTCCCTCGGCGCAACAAAATTTCAGACAATCCGTCATGTAGTTCTTCCCTCAGCCATGCCTGGGATCGTAACTTCCGCAATTCTCGCCATAGGCCGGGTTGTAGGCGAATCGGCCCCTGTCCTGCTTACTGTGGGAATCGCGAAAAATATTCCCAAATCAATCTTTGAGTCCGGCAGAACCCTTACTATCCACTTGTATTACCTGACAAAAGAAGCAATCAATCCCGATGATTTCGGCCATGCCTTTGCAACTGCCGCGGTACTCATCATTATGGTCATCATAATAAACTCGGCGACAAGAATTATTTCGTCCCGTTTTGGAAAAAAACAGGGAGGCGGCGCATGAATACCATCCCGGAAAAACTGACTGTCCGCGAACTTGATTTATTTTACGGTGATTTTCAGGCCCTGAAAAAAATCAACTTTTCACTTGCGGGAAAGGAAGTATCCGCCCTGATCGGACCTTCAGGCTGCGGTAAATCCACCTTTATCAGGGTCCTTAACAGAATGAATGATCTGATTCCATCCTGCCGGATTGCCGGGAATATTTTTCTGGACGGCGAGGATATTTATGGCGGTATTGATGTGACGGAACTCCGGAGCAGAGTCGGCATGGTATTCCAGAAACCGAACCCCTTCGCAATGAGCATTTTTGATAACATTGCCTATGGACCCCGGATGCAGGGAATAAAGGATAAACGGAAGCTTGCCGGCCTTGTTGAACAGTCGCTCGTAAAAGCGGCACTCTGGAACGAGGTCAAGGACAGACTGAAAAAATCAGCCCTGAGCCTTTCCGGCGGCCAGCAGCAGAGGCTCTGTATTGCCCGGTCTATTGCCATGGCGCCGGAAATAATTCTTATGGACGAGCCGACCAGCGCGCTTGATCCGATCGCGACCGGAAAAATTGAAGAACTTATCGGCGAACTGAAACAGGATTACAGTATTATCATTGTAACTCACGCCATGCATCAGGCCGCGAGAGTGAGCGATAAAACAGCCTTTTTCCTGCTGGGAGAAATAATTGAGTGGGGCGATACAAAAGAAGTATTTACCAATCCGAAAGACAGACGTACTGAAGATTACATTTCGGGAAGGTTCGGTTAAGATGCCGCAGTTTAGAATGATTGTTTTTTGCGCTGTCCCCGGGAATTCGGGACGGCTCAGGACAACTGATTATTTCAAATGCGCTGGAGGGAAACAATAATGAATACACGAGCCGGGTTTAATGAAAAGCTGGAAAGTCTCCGGCATGATATACTCCGTATGGGTACAACAGTTGAAGAAAATCTCGAAAAGGCCATGACAGCCCTGAGAAATAATGATACAGATCTTGCGGAGACCGTAAAGGCGGAGGATAAAAAAATAGATGCCATGAAGCTCTGCATTGAAGATAAAACCGCCGGTTTGATTGCGACCCAGTCACCGGTCGCCCGGGACCTCCGGGAAATGGTAGCCATTTTTAAGATTACCGCAAATCTGGAGAGGGCCGGCGATTACACGGCGCATCTGGCCAAAGCGGCAATAAAGCTCGGGGGGAATCCGGCATTCCGTTTGCCTGACCAGCTGGAATGTATGGCCGGAACAGGACAGGAAATGATCCGCGCCGCGGTGCTTGCCTATCTCAGCCAGGATGCCGAAGCCGCCAGGAAAGCGGCTGCAATGGATGATATAATAGACCGGGAACATAAGGCGCTGGTTGAAGAACTTCTGCGTTTTATGAAAAAAAATCCCGGACTCGTTAAAATGGCGGTCAGGATTCTTAACATATCCGGATTTCTGGAACGCTTCGGAGACCATGTTACCAACATTTGCGAAAATATAATATATATGGTAGAAAGTAAACATGAGGAACTCAACTGACTAGGAGTGCATATGGCAAAGCAGTCTATCCTTATAGTAGAAGATGATCCCGATATCCGCGAGCTATTGACCTTTTCTCTTTCCAGGGAAGGCTGGGAACTCCTTATGGCGGAAAATGGGGAAGCCGGACTGAAACTGCTCGGAGAACATTTGGCAGATTGTGTTTTGCTTGATATAATGCTCCCCGGGATAGACGGTCTGGAGGTTCTGAGACGGATCAAGCACCAGCCTGACTGGAGCAAAATCCCGGTCATCATGGCCTCCGCAAAGGGCGAAGAATCCGATGTAGTCACCGGACTGGAACTGGGCGCCGACGATTATATTGTAAAACCCTACAGTCCGAAAATTCTGGCTGCCAGGATCAAAACAGTCATGCGGCGCAGGCAGGAATCCGGGGCTGCGCAGGAGGAACGGAATGTATGGCAGCAGGGAAGCCTGAAAATCGATACACTCCGGCATGAAGCTTACAACGGCGAGCACTTGCTTGATCTATCCGCAACCGAGTTCGCCATTCTTCATGTGTTTCTGTCCCATCCGGAGGAAGTATTCACCCGGAACAAAATTATTTCAGCGATCAGGGGAGACGATTATCCGGTAACGGACCGATCGGTTGATGTGCAGATTCTTGCCCTTCGCAGAAAACTGGGAACGGCGGGAGATATGATTGAAACAGTCCGCGGCGTAGGATACAGGTTTAAAATTCAATGAAAACTATATTCAGAAAAAGTCTGCAAATTCTGACAGTTATTGTCCTGGGCATTTCCCTTTCTTTTATTATAGCTGTGCTGGGTTTTATGAATTCCCTGTACTATGAGACAAATACCGGCAATCTTGAATATATGGCAAGAACAATGCTGGCTTTAATCGGCCAGGAAAAGCTGGGAGAATATTTTTCAGGTCAATCCGGTTCCGCACAATCCGGAATTCCGGTACTTCAGGAAGTCCTGCAAGGTTCTTCCTATCGGGTAACGCTTATTGATTCAAATGGAACTGTTCTCGCGGACACTCACGGCGACGGACTCGAATTTGAAAGTCACCGGTACCGGCCGGAAGTCGAAGCCGCGCTTCAGGGCGAAGAGTCAGTCAGCCGCCGGAATTCACGAAGTCTCGGGTTTGAATTGATATATGTTGCGCTTCCGGTAAAAAACGATATAACCCGGGAGATTTCGGGAGTATTCAGGATATCCCTTCTTATCCCTTCCTTCTGGAAACGGATAGCTTCCGTGGTCTTTCCTTTTATGCTTGTCGCGCTTGCCGTTATCGCTGCGGCTGTAGCGGCCGTGTACGGATTTTCCCGTTCTCTTTCACAGCCGGCTACCCATCTCGTCCAGATCGCTTCTTCCGCGGCTGAACAGGAAACCAGAGATGCGGACAGCATGCCGCCTCCGGTAGTTTCCGATATCAGCGAATTTGTAAGGCTTGATGCCACCCTCCGCACCATGGCTTCCGAGCTGACCGCACGGATTGAGAACGCCGAATCTGAAGGCATGCGCCTTGAAGCCATTCTCAATGGCATGACGGAAGCGGTTTTTGCCATGGACAATAGACTCCGCCTCCATCTGATTAACCCGGCGGCAAGGAGATTGTTCGGCATATCTGAGATACGGGATTATCCGGACCAGGCTTTCCTCTCCCTGCTTGAGGCGACCCATTCAATGGATCTGGAAGAGACTGCGGTACAGGTGCTTTCCGGCGGGACTTCGGGCGAATCTGAACTGGTTATTCACCGGAACGGAGGCAGGGAATATTTCCAGGTTTTTGCGGCTCCTCTGCTGAGGACCGGTCCGCAGGGAAATTATATTGACGGCGTCGTTATGGTTCTCTCCGATGTTACAAGGCTCCGCAAACTCGAAACAATACGGAGAGATTTTGTGGCAAATGTTTCCCACGAACTCAGAACCCCCATTCAGCTGGTAAAAGGATTTTCGGAAAATCTCGCGGAATCCGGAGCCGTCAGCGGAGAGCAGGGTCTTCACTTTCTTGAAATAATCCGGCGGAACGCCCAGCGGATGGAAAATCTGACTGATGATCTCCTGCTCCTTATGAATCTGGAAGCCTCTGATACAGCAAGGCCCGTTCCTGATGAAACAGACATTAAGGGAATTTTATCCGAAGCTGTTTCATCAGTACAGTACGCGGCAGGAAAAAAACATATTTCAATTTCACTTGAATGTGAGGACGGCTTGTCCGCGCGGGTTAATGACTCGTTCATTATCCAGGCTGTAATAAATCTTCTGGATAACGCGGTAAAATATTCTCCCGAAGGTTCGCCGGTGTGCGTAAAAGCCTTTATCCGGGAAAAAAATCTGGTAATTGAAGTCGCTGACAAGGGGATCGGAATACCTCCGGAACAGCAGGAGCGGATATTTGAACGGTTTTACCGCGTAGACCGGGCTCGCACCAGGGAAGCCGGAGGTACCGGCCTCGGGCTCGCCATTGTCCGCCATATAGCGCTTCTCCATAATGGGACAGTGGAAGTTGAAAGCCGCGCAGGCAAGGGCTCCGTTTTCAGATTGCGGATTCCTCTTGAAGAATAACCTGCATGCTTTCTTTCTAGCGGCCCTGTTTTTTCGGATATCTGTCTGAAGTTCCTCCGAATATCCTGTCGTACATGACGGCCAAATCTGCGCTTGTATCAATGGCTATGCCGCGTTCTTCATCCCCGAGAAGGATGATAGTGTCGCCGGGATTCAGATTGAAAATTTCCCGGGCTTCCTTCGGAATAACAATCTGGCCCTTTTCGCCCATTTTTACCATCCACGCATGTTTCCGTCCCCGCGCTGTTTTTCTGTTCGCCATATTTTGCTCCTTTCAACCGGAATAACTAATCATACAAAACATACTGGTCATACTTGATATATAAATCATACAAATCATACTATAATTAAGGCAAGCGTTTTTTTATAACAGCATTACTGGCAGACATGTACGAAAAAAAAGAAATTTTTTCCCAGTCAATCCACCCTATGGCAATATGATAGCAAAAAGTATTCCGTAAAACTTCAGTTCCAGGGCGGTTTCCCGTCAGTTTTAGTTATATACGCTTTTTCCTTGTATCCTGCCCGGTTTCTTTGTATATTTAAGGGCAATGAAACTATACCGGCTTATTACTTGCTTGACCGTTTGTTTTCTGTTTTTGCAATTTTTCCCTGTGTATTCTCAGACAGCTGATCAAGAACCTTACATGCAGAATGCCGGCCGCCCTCAGGTCGCCATTGTTCTGGCAAGCGGAAGCGCCTGGGGGCTTGCCCATATCGGAGCGATCAGGGTTATCGAGGAGCTGGGGATTCCTGTCGACATGGTAGTGGGGACCAGTATAGGCTCTATTGTAGGAGGAATGTATGCAAGCGGTTACTCGGTGGATGAAATACAGCACGTTTTTGAAACAACAAACTGGCAGAGCCTTTTCTGGGAAGAAAAAAGACCGGAAAATGAAAGTTATACCATAATAGAGCAAAAGGCAAAGTACGCGCTGTCCGTTAATTTTGACAGGTACGGACTTTCATTCGGAAAAGGTTTTCTTCCTGGGGACAATATCCTTCGCATGCTGGATACCTACTTTTTGCGCTGCCCGTCACCGGTACATTTCGATGAACTTCCCCGGAGGTTCAGGGCTGTGGCGACTGATTCACTGACCGGCGAACGCGTTGTTTTATCACAGGGTCATCTTTCCGATAGTATCCGGGCAAGTATGAGCATTCCCGGTGTTTTTTCGCCCTGGTATATTGACGGCAGGTATCTTGTGGACGGCGTCATGTCCGACAAGCTGCCGATCAATGTAGCGAAAGAAGCGGGAGCTGATATTATAATAGCCATTGATCTTGTTGATTCCGAAGGATACCGGTTTGAAAATAATGACATAACAGGCGGTTCCGATCTTATATTAACGAGGCAGGTCCAGAATCAGGAAAAGGTCCTCGCGCAGATTCATAATGCGGACATATATATCCCGATTGACATAAAGGGGTTTACGATAACCGACTTTGACAAAGTCGTCGAGTTGAGCGAGGTAGGCAGACTCACTGCGCTGAAGTATGAAAAAGAACTGCAGAAAATTCTGGTCCGCACCGGTGAAGAGAATCCGGCGAATATTGAGGCTGAGGACACTCGGCAGGTTTTCAGTCTGTTCTTAACGGAAGACACCACGCTCGAAATTGTCGGGGCGGTAAATAATGACAGGGAACATATAGAGAATAAATTTTATTCACTCGTCGGAACGGTCTCGGATGTTGAAGCAATCAATTCCCTGTATAACACAATATCCCGTACCCGGAGGTATCAGACTGTCAGAATGAGAAGGCATGCTGATCCGGATAAAAATACACTGGTTATAATCCTGGAACGGAAAAATACGGAACGGAATACCCTGCGCGTCAATTTTCTGTATTATCTGTCCCTGTCCTCCAGAGGTGTGGTGGGCCTTGATGTAATTCCGGCCGTTTTCCTGAACGGGCTTACAACAAAAGGTTCGCAGCTGGTGATTGACGCAAAACTGCTGGATATGCCGGGAATAGATATATCTTTCACACAGCCCCTGGGAAATCTGTTTGCGCTGCGGGCTTTTTTTTCATATCAGCAGGATTCCATAGTCGAGTTCTCGTTTGACCATCTGGGCTATCAGTATAATACAAATGTACTCAGTACCGGCGCGGACCTTTCACTGTATCCGGTCGGAGGTGTATTATTGAGAGCGGGCTGGAAATTTGATTTAACGAATACTCATGATTTTCCGGATTCCGGTTTTTTCACCGCTGAAAAGAACGCGCTTCATACGGCCTATGCGATGTATCACATAAGGCGGTTTGATACTCCTATTTTCGCAAGTCGGGGATTTATGTTTAATATCGACTATGAAGTTTCACTGAAACAGCATACGGCTTCAGAATTTTTTCAAACGATAAAAGGCGAGGGGCAGGGTATTATACCTTTCGGCGCCCCCTTTTCAATGTCTCTGCGCTGGAAGGCCGGCACTGATTTGAATATCAATAATATAAGCAACAGGGCTCCTTTTTATTATTTGCCTTCAATAACTTCCAGGTGGATGTTTCCCGCTCCGCTCAAAACTGATGAAGAAAGAGGGAGCCTTGCTCTGGGGGCGGTATCGAATTCAGATACCGTTTCAGATGGAGGGACGCCGGGTTCAGACTTCCCGACTTTTTGCTGTTCCATGCAGCTGTCGCCGCAGTCGCACAGGATACGGCGAATATAGTATGGCGGGATATTATTCACTGGAACGCGTCCGCAGGCTTCGGCATGAGAATAGGAGATGCGCTGGGAATTGCTATCCGCGGCGGGGTCCATCAGGGGACCGATAAAAAAATTCTTCCCTATTTTGCTATAGATCTGGGCGCAATAGGCTTGTAACAAATTCGTGATCTGTTCAGGGAATAGTCCGGCAAACGGGACTTGTTTTTTGCCTTTCCTGACAGTTATTCCGCTTTTCCTGTTTCCCCGTCAAGACAGCGTACAATATCGTCTTCCAGCTTGTCCGGTGTATACGCCGGGGAATAGCGTGCGGATACCCGGCCGCTGCGGTCAATCAGGAATTTTCCGAAATTCCACTTGATATCCTGGGGCGCGGCCTTTCTTCTGAAAAAACTGATCTTTTTTTCAAATGATTTTGATTTGGCGTCGCCGGTGTCTTCAGGGGCCTGTTCCTTCAGCCATGAAAAAAGTGGGCTGGCGTTTTTTCCATTGACGTCAATTTTCGCAAAGCGGGGAAGGTCGTGCCGTAATTCAAGGTACAGAAATTATTTATTTCCTCATCGGTCCCTGGGGCCTGTTTTAAAAACTGGTTGGAAGGAAAATCCAGTATTTCTAACCCCCTGTCGTGATACTTTTTGTACAAAGCTTCGAGCGCTTCATACTGCGGGGTCAGTCCGCATTTTGTCGCTGTATTAACAATTAACAGCACTTTTCCTTTGTACTCGCTCAGGGAAACATCCGCGCCCCCTTTATCCTTAACAGTAAAATCATATACAGTCATAATTACCCCATGCTTACCGGATTAAATGCGTTTTTCTGCTTACAAGATACTGCTTTACATCCTCTTTTGTAAAGAAAAGTTTATGAGTTTTTTCTGCTTTTTATAAAAAAATGAATTTCCTGGACGCGATGAAAATGCCTGCCGGAGTTTTTATTCGTGACGAGGGTTTAATACTCCTCATTCTGCAACAGGGTATTTTATTTCCCGAAAATACCTTTACAATTCTGCACATTCTTTTTGTTTTATGGTATATTTGTGGTATAGTACTACTTAATGAAAGGTTTACCGATGGGAATGTTTTCCAATTTCAGATACCGAAAGATTTCACAGACTGTTACGGTAAATGATTTACTGAAGGAAATCTTCCGCAAATCAATTCATTTCTGTGCGGCTATTGTGCCGTTTTTCGCGGCATGGAATTACAACTGGACGATATTTTCACTGTCGCTTGTTATCTGCCTGTATATTTTCTGTGAAAGTCTCCGGCTGCGCGGAATCTCCATTCCGTTTATTTCCCGTATAACCGCCTTTGCCGCCCGGTCTCGGGACCAGGGCCGCTTTGTTCTTGGCCCTGTAACCCTGGCTTTAGGAGTACTTTTTGCGCTGATACTATATCCGCCTGAGATAGCAAAAGTAGGTATTTATACACTTGCCTTCGGCGACGGCATCGCAAGCCTTGCCGGACGTCTGCTGGGAAAAACAAAAATTCCTTTTACCAGGGGAAAAACTGTTGAAGGAAGTATTGCCTGCTTTACGGCCGTATATATTTCATCGTTTCTTGTGCTTTATAATCCCTTCTACTCATTATTGATTGCGTTTCTTGCAATGCTAATCGAAATGCTTCCGCTTAAAGACTATGATAATCTGGTTATTCCCCTTGTTATCTGTTCCTTTGTATGTTTATTGCCATAAATAATAATGATGGATCCGCTTCAGATACAGCCATGACCCGAAAAACAGCATAATGGCCCCGGTGACGAGAAATAACCATGTGTCACAGAAGATGAGCTGAACATAACCCAGCAGCATCAAAAGAATACCTGCGGCCGCTCCTGTATATTCCGCTATTCCCCGCTGCTTTCCCAGGACAATATATGATAAGACTGTCAGAATTCCTGTTATCGCGAAAAAATAATTGACTATTGAATTATATCCCTGCGCAACCAGAAAATTTGAGCCTATTATTTCCGTATTCATGGGAAATGCGTAAGCAAGGCTGACAGATACAAATGCAAGCAGAAAAATCAGGGAGCCGACCATCTGTACAGCCTGTTCCGTATTGAAAATAACGCTGGCCAAAAGCGTGAGCAGTACAAAGAACCGGCTGAACAGTACAATTCTAGAAACAGTTACCGATAAGAATGTGGAATTTATCCATAAATGGAACAGGGGGATAAAAAGCCTGAATGTTTCAAGAGATACGGCAAAAACAGCGGCGGCAAAGAACGTAATTTCAACAGTCTGGGTTTTTTCAAACGTGAAATGTATATATGAGAGCAGGAGGACCGAATAAAGAGGCAGAATACCAATGGCTATTATCGCCGCATACGGACTCTGCAATGTTGTTGTAAAGGAATCAAGTAATTTAAAAGGCCTGTTCAACGGTATTTCAGTAATAACTTCGTGCCGCAATAACAGTTGTATTATGCTGAGTACGGCAACAACGAGAAATGCCAGGGAAAAGAAACGGAACAGACGTATAAAACGGTTTCTTGCTGCTATGGTCATAGTAATAGAATATTATCACATAAATGATAAATGACCAATCTGTGGGGCAGTTTTCCATGAAAAAAACACCCCACAGAATAGTTCTCAGTATCAGTCGGAAAACTCGGATAATCTGCCGGATACGCTCAGTAAGAATGGGTATACCAGCAGAAGATTTGAAAGAACTCCGTAAAAAAGAGTTATAATGGCCACAGCCAGGTTGGGTCCCAGAACTTCATAATCGTTCAGAAAACTGAAAATACCTATAAGGCCTGTTACAAACCCTACTGCGGAAAAAAGCCACAAAACCTTGCTGAACCCCCTGAAAAATGCCTGTGAAAATACCAGGTCCTTCTTTTCGGGATTTTTTGCAAAGGCAGTTTTATATGCCCGGCCTATCCCCCGGAATCCGAATGAACCGGCCATATACAGCAGCGGCAATACCGGCACTATCAGAAATGACGGTATATCAAAAAGCAGTGAAAGTTTGGTAAAACTCAGGATGGATACTGCTATACAGGAAACAATAGCAATACAAATGGGAATCAGTATTTTTTTTACCATAAAAAAGACTCCTGTAAAAAGATCAGACAGAAGTTTGTATGCAGCTGGCTGACATACCGCAATTTGAAAAGTAACACTCTGCAAACTGCGCCTGATAAAAAGCATATAATGCTTTTTATCATCCTTCTGAAAGCTGGTTTTTTACCCAAGCCGGCGTTGGGTCCATATTATTAAGACGGATTGTTCCGCGGAATTTACACCCCATGGCAGTATAAATCCGCCGCCGTCATTTCATAGCACCTGTGCTATAGCATGAAGAACCGCCGCAGCTTTTTCTCCTATATCGGGAGGAATTATTCCGCTCAGTTCACCGGCCAGCGGCCTTAAATACATGAATCCTGTTCCGCTGAATAAAACAAGTACAGCGCAGCAGGCGGCCGAGACGGCAAGCAGCACCGGAAATTCCGGGACCCGGAACCGTCTTGCTTTTTTGCAGGGCTTTTTTGCGTGAGTCATGGCCCGTTCAATATCTTCCGGCCGGGGTTCCCTTTTTTCTGACGCATCAACTTCCAGCGCGAATGTTTTTTTTATCAGATTATCTATGTCTGCCATAATCTTCTCCCAGAGAAACAGCTATACTGTTTCGTATGGTATAAATCTTCCACCGGACTGTACCGGGGGGAAGTTTCAGAATTGTACCGATTTCTTTTGCATTCATATTTTCATAGAATTTCAGGTATGCGATGCGCCGGTCTGTTTCCGGCAGTGTATCAATAGTTTTTTTGCATTTTTCAAGCAGGTCCTTTGCAACGGCCTCCGATACCTGTGTGTCCGGGACAGATGGTTCCAGTGAGGGAAAATTTCCATCACTTTCTCCGATCAGAACAGGAGAAATTCGCTTAGCCCGCCGGGCCGCGTCCGAAAACCGGTTTGCCGCAATTCTGTAAACCCAGGGGGAAAGAGGTTTTGAGGGGTCATAGCGGGCAAGGGAAAGAAAGACCGCGATGAGCGTGTCGGCAACAGCATCTTCGTATTCGGAATAAGGCAGGCCCCTGTAGGATCCGGCGAAAAAAAGCAACCGTTTATAATAATATTCCCAGAGGCTCAAAAAGGCTTTTTGTGCGCGTTCGCCGCCCGAGAGAACTCCCTCCCGGAGCGATAAACTATCCAGTTCATCCATATATACTTATAATACGCTGAAAATACGCCTGGTGTTGGAAAAAAGATTGTCAGGCGTCCGGTACCCACCGCTTGTTCTGTAAATTCAGCAGATATTCTGTTTTCAGCAAATCATTGAGGCCCTTGTGCATCTGCCCGGATATTTTTCCCATTTCAGACGCATTATGATTATCCGGCGGCAGGCTGGTAATAATATTCTCCATAAGCATTTTTGACGCGACAAAACGTTTGCTTTTTTCAACGGCAAAAAAGAACGGTTTTGGTATAAGGCCGATAATTTCCCAGGTAATCTGTTCCATTTGGGCGTATAGTCCCGCATCTTTATCCTGGTCAGTAATTCGCAGCGGTAATTCGTAAGGAATAAAATCCAGATGTTCTATAAGTTTTTTCAGGTCAAAAAGACCTATCCCGCAGTTAAAAAGTATATGTTTGCCCTCTGTTTCAAATTCGTGTACTTTTTCAATTGTAATGGCCGGCCCTATGTCAGCGCAGGTAATTTTTCCCTGCCTGTCGCTTACCAGTATTCCTCCCTTAACATCCATTGGAGTCCTGTATGAAGCCTCAAATGCCGCATCAGTGCCGGAAAGCGCAAAAACAGCCAGTGAAACGGGATCTACAGTAAAGCCTAAGTTATCCACATTTCCGAGCCATACATACCGGATCCCCTGTTCATACATGTTCCGGTAAATTCCGGCAAGAATTTCAAAATTCTGACCGTGTCCGCCCGGCAGGGGCAATCCGCAGTCCGGTTTGCCGTAAGCCGTATCAAAAATTCTCCGGGGTTTCCCGAAAGATGAATGGGTAATTGCCGCCATCATTGACTGTGAAGCTGTACTCATTTCTATTGGAGGGCAGCCGAGTTCAGCGGCAATTTCCGTAAGCTCCTGAAATGTTTCATATTCAAGCAAAGCCTGATTAACTGCTGTGTCCGTTAGAACACTGGTCATTTGAAACGCCGGTAAAATAACCTGGGGAAGCCTTCCTGTCAGATCAAAAAACTCTTTTTTATGCCTTAGAAGCATCCGGAGCTTCAGCAGCAAAAAACTGTATCCCGGACTTCCGTCCGGGTTGATAAATCCCGAAGTTATCCCCTTTGGTCTGTCTTTTGTATTTTCGGCCAGTGAAAAAAACTTGTCTTGATACTCTTCAAAGAGCGCCGGATCAAACAGTTTATTTCGTTTTACATCGGTGTATGTTGATGCAGACCCTCCGTTGAGTATCCCGTAAGCAGCTTTCGGATATAAATAGACGCCGATTTTTTAAGCGCAGCTTCGTCAAAGGTTATATTGCCATTAAGGATAATCCCCAGAGAATCGGGATTCAGAGGAATTTCGAGAAAATCAAAACGGCTCCGCGCCTCATTATAGGGCATGGTCCAGACAGCGGGTTTGCAGCGGTCGAAAATAGCCGGATTTGTAATTTCCGGGACTGAATACGGAACAAATTCCGGCAAATTATCAAATTTTCCGTCATTTAAATCATTGATAAAACGGATCAGCCTGTCCAGATCTACACCTTCCGACGTGAGTTGAGCAATTAATTGTTGATGCAGATCAGTCCTCTTCAAAACCCGGTATCTCCTAGTCTTTATCTTAATGCTTTTGCTGAATAAGTCAATAATGAAGTTTCATAAAAGTGTATACTCCGTATGCAGGAAATGTCAAAATAACCCCGCTTCCGCAAAACTGAAGTAGTTGCCTTTCGGGGTCAGAATAAGATGATCCAGCAGGGTAATGCCGATGAGTTCGCCTGCTGCCTTGAGCATCTTGGTAATGTTTTTATCTTCATCTGACGGATGTATTTGTCCGGAGGGATGATTATGGCAAATAATGATTGCCGCGGCCCTGTCCGCTATAGGGTCCGCATATACTTCCCTCGGATGGACAATTGTTTTATTCAGTATTCCTATACTCACAACCCGTATCGCGAGAACTTCATGGGCGCCGTTCAGAGACATACATATAAAATGTTCCTGCTTTCTGTCTTCAAAATGACGAACCAGCGGATATACATCGGTTGCCATATGGATTTTCCGACGCTGGGTTCCAAAATATCTTCTGCCCAGCTCCAGCGCCGCAAGTATTGTACTTGTTTTTGAATCGCCCATTCCCTCTATACCATTCAGACGTTCCGTAATTATTTCTGAAGAACCCGTATCAAGGGCTTTTATTACATTCGCCGATAACTCCATCACAGGAAAATTAGCGGTTCCGGTCCGGAGAATGAGGGCAATGAGTTCTTTATCGGTGAGAAATTCCACTCCCCGTTTTTTTATCCTTTCTCTTATATCCGGTTTTCTGTGTACAGACATAACCTCTCCTGCCTTATTTTTCTTCATAAATTTCATGTTTTGGCCGGAAATTCCGATGAGAAAAATATGAAAAGTATACTTTTTTTTATCTGCGCACTGATATTGTTTGTGTCCGGCTGCCGTACCCTGCCGCCTGAAAAACCGGAAGGCCCCGGGACGGAAATCGAAAAAAAGGCCGCCCCCATCTTATTATGGGAACCGGATATATACCGGAACACAGAAAGGTTTCTTTTTTTATGGAGAAGAATCCGGATGCCGACATAGACAAAGTCCAGCGGCTTATCACCTTATATGTGGAGGAGGCTGAAATTGAAGGAGTAAATCCTGATGTGGCTTTTATCCAGATGTGCCTGGAAACCGGATTTCTCCGGTTCGGCGGACTGGTAACGCCCGATATGAATAATTTTTGCGGACTCGGATCAATCGGTCCCGGACAAAAGGGAAATATTTTTCCCGATGAGCGGACCGGCGTCCGGGCTCATATCCAGCATTTGAAGGCCTATGCTTCACCTGAACCTCTGGTAGGGGATTTGGTTGACCCAAGGTATAAATGGGTTAACCCAAAAGGGAAATCACCTGAAATACACGGCCTCGCAGGAACCTGGGCCGCTGATCCTGAATACGGAGAAAAACTTAAAAAGCTCCTTGATCATTTATACGGCTAGAATCTTCTTCCGCAATTTTCCGTTTTTCAGCCTATTATGGTACCAGTAAAGGGCTTTTTGTCCAGAATAGCGCGCAGGTTATCAATGTCCCGTCCCGCGGCGCAGATAACCTGTATTCCCGCCTTTTCAGCGTGAAGACTGGCTATCGGATCAAAAGGAACATTCTTACCCGGGACCCACTCATCTCCGACCATTTTCCGGAAGTCGGCCCAGCAAATTGTATCAATAGGCTTTGCCTCCCGATTAACTCTGGGATCTTCCGTGTAGACTTTGGCAATATTTGATAGATTAATTACAGTATCGGCCGAAAAACGTTCGGCAAGCAGAACCGCGTCATTATCGGTTGAAAATCCCGGTTTCCACCCGGCCGCGACAAGAATATGTCCGGTAAATACTTCCACTGATGTCGGGTCATAAACTACTTCTGAC
Source organism: Brucepastera parasyntrophica (assembly GCF_022376835.1). GTDB lineage: Bacteria > Spirochaetota > Spirochaetia > Treponematales > Treponemataceae > Brucepastera > Brucepastera parasyntrophica. Next base: position 1,083,290 of record NZ_CP084606.1, on the reverse strand, counting down.
GGACAAATATCGGCAAAAAGGGCTTTCATTAATTGGGCATTCAGCCGGGTCGCCATAATCCCAATCCAGTCCGCCTGATCATTTCCCGCATCCGGGTTAACGGTTTTTAACGCTTTTTGATATGTCCTCGCCGGGCCGCCGCCTCCAACAACAAGAATCAGCTTCCGCGAATTATCTTCCGATATCCAGGCGCGTATCAGCGAAACAAAGGAAGACAGAAATTCGGTATCCGGATTATCCGGCGCGACTATAGATCCCCCAGGGAAATAACCATAACCATATAAGGCTCCATTTTATGTGATATATGAACCAATTTCAAAACTAACCGAGTTTTGAAATTGGTTCTCTGGAAAGCATGTTTTACGCGCTTTCTGCACTTACATATAGGGAAGCGATTTCAAAATCTGACATTTTGAAATCGCCTCAGATAACTTATACCCTAAATTATGAATTATGTCAGGAAGGAGAACGCTATTTTTGCGTCAAAACCGGAATTCGCCGGTCTTTAATAAAAACCGACAACGCCCGGATTGGTCCAGAATGAAGTATAGCCGCTTATTTTGCCTATTGATTCTTCCCACACAGACTGGAACGCAAAGGCCCGGGGCCTGTAAACGATTTTGCTGTTAGGAGTCATCGGTTTCTGGTCAGTCCAGCCCCTTGAAAAAGCTATATGATTTACATCAATATTTCCGAAATGCCGGTTTTTTTCAGCATTTACAGAGAAGGGGATCCCGATTTCAAGCGCGGGGTCGACCGGAAACCATCCGAAATTCTCAATATAAAATTCAGCCCAGTAATGTGTGACCGGATTCAGTTTCTGGTCGATAAGAATTCCTGCCGCCGGTATTGAGGGAATCCCCGACGCGCGGGCGAGCGCACAGAATAAAACAGCCAGATCATATGCGTCTCCGCTCTGTGTATTCAGAGCCTCGGTAACCGGACGGTCAGGACTGGCCGGCGGATTGTATGAAAAATTTCCGGTCAGCCATGAATAAATCATGTTTGCTTTCCGGTAAGGGTTCTGTTCCCTTCCGGTAATGGAAGCGGCCATTTTTTTTATTTCCTCATTATCGGAAGGAACAATGGGGTCGGCGGCCGTATACAGCAGATAAAAAGGATCTTCTTTGTCCGAGTAAGTCCTGACACGGGCCGGATTAATTTCGGTTTCTATGCCATAATTTGTCAGAATAAAGGAATTGGAAATTCTCTCGTTTTTTCCTGTTCTCAGATTTTCAAGCTTTACAAGAATTGTCCCCCGGTGATTTTCCATATACGGATCAGGGGATGACTCGGTTATGCGGATTCCTCGCTGGGAAGCGCTTACAGCGGGCCTCGGGACACGCAGAAAAAGCGTGTTTCCGTTTTCGGCTTCCAGATTGGTGATATCTATCTGCAGGGACAAAACATAGGTTCTCCGGTCCGTGTACTTTTTTGTACCCGGCATGTTGATCAATTCTATCTGCGCCGGATTACTCAGTCCCCGTTCTGTCTGGATATACACATTTCCTGTGGCCGCGCCGTCCGGAACCCTCACACGGATTTCCTGGTCACTCCAGTATTCATAATCGGATTCCTGCTCATAACCGGCAGCAATCATTTGCTCAGGCTGAAAACTGTAATTCAGCGGATCATTTTCCCAGGTGAAGAACACCTGGGCCCCGCTGCGGGACACCCCGAAATTCTTACCGGTGATTATTAAACGTTTTCCTATTGAGGTTCTTGCGGAGTCAAACTGGGAAATAACGGGCAGGCCTATGTCTGAAGCGGTTTGAATAATAACAGGGATGTTTTTTTTATTTGCCAGCATCTGGGGATTGCTTTTTCCGTACCTGCTGCATACATACAGCAGCCCTTCATCGGCAAGGGGCGGCAATTTAAACATGATAGTGGAATCGGACCATTTTATAACAGTTGAATTCGACAGCCGGTTCCCGCCCAGTTCTATCCAGGAATCCCCCTGTTCGTCGCCGAAGTCCCTTCCCCGGAGAATAACTATTTCTTCCGGTTCCGCAACCGCAGGGGATATGGACTCAATAACAGGATCCCGTTTCAGTAAAAAGGTAATACCTGCGATGCATGCAATGAACAGAAGAAACAGGACAGGCAGGATCAGAAACCTGAATAACGCAGAACGCTGGAAGAGACCGGTAAAAAAATTTTGTTTCATTATTTATAATAGTTCACGAAACGCTGTGAAGCTTCCTTTCTGGAAAAAAGCTGCTCCCCCGTATTGCTGAAACGGGTAATATCAGGAAGGCTGATTATAATAATTTCAGCGTTGGAAAACATAGTTTTGTCGGTGGCAAAATTTTTGCCGTAGTCAACAACAGTAAAAATCTGTCCGCCTTCCGGCTGACGCGTATTGGAAACTGTTCTTTCCGGCATATCGGGACTGTAAATGACCGGCAGGCTTGTATTTACCATATGCTGGTTTGACATATTCTGCTGGAGGGCTGATAAAATAGCATTAAACTGCCTTGTCTGCTCCCTGTTTACAGAGCCGGCTGATTGCATTACAAAAATACTGGGAAGAAAAATCGCGGCAAGCAGTATGGCGGCAAACGCGGGCAGCGGGAGCCGGACCGATTTCTGTATCCAGGATGAAGTCTGGGTTTTCTTCTGGTACATGGTTTGCACAATCATTCTGTGCCTTGCGGAAATTTGTGTAAATGAAGATTCCATTATTTCCTGCGAAACTGCCGGCACATCCGAATGCATTACTATATGCAGCTGCCGGTATTTTTCATATCTTTTTTTACAGGCTTCACACGATTCCATATGGCTTGCAAGCCTTTCTTTCCAGGGAGAAGGGATTTCTCCATCCAGATAAGAAGAATAAAGATCAGGATCAGGGCACATAAACATCATCCTCTTCTAATAAACGTGATAATTGCTCGCGGGCACGGAAAACTCTGACCTTAACATTGCCTTCGGTAATTCCTAAAACCCGCCCAATTTCTTTATAGTTCAAATCCCCGTATTCCTTGAGCTGAAGTACAACCCGCAGATTCGGAGGAAGTTTTTCAAGTGCATCCTGGACTCTTTTGATCGAATCCCGTTTCAGGAGGATGGTTTCTCCCGAATCAATCGTCCGCTTGTCTTCCTTTAATACCCGCTCATAGGCCCGCCTTTCACGGGTTTTTCTTTTCGCATAATTGAGCGAGGCATTTTTTACTACACGTATAAGCCAGTATTTCGCGTCATTTACCGACGGAAACTGCATATCCTTTTCCGTCATTTTAATAAGCGCATCATGACTTAAATCCTCAGCGGCTTCTTCATTGCCGGCAATACGGTATGCGATTTTGAACAATATCGGCATCGTTTCCGTGTAAATCGTCCGGAAATCTTTTTCATCCGTCGCCCGGAGCACATCTACTGTTTCAAACACATAATCCCCCGGAATAGTTACAACTCATGATCGTCTCCAGATTGTTCCCGAAGGAGTATCTTCAAGTATAATCCCTTTTTCCCTGAGAAGGTTACGGATTTCATCCGCCCGGGTCCAGTTTTTTGTTTGCTTTGCTTCGGTCCGTTCGGCAACAAGCTCCTCTATAAATGTATTATCTTCATCACTGGCAGCGGCGCTATTCTGCTCCGTGATACTTTTCCGGGCTTCGGTTATCAGATTAAGGCCCAGGACGGTATCCATAAGGGCAATCCCCTGCAGTATATGTTCCGGAGATATGTCCGGGGCGCGCAGCAGGGCCTGCAATTCCGAAAGCGCGCGCGGAGTATTCAAATCCTGTTCGATGTGGCTTTTAAATCGCTCTGCATACACCGAGGCCGGGGTATTCTCAAGGGACGTAAAATCACCGGAGCTGAAATCCGTATTCCCTGCGGACTCAATCAGTTTTTTAATCCGCTGGAGCAGGCTTCGCCGCGAGTTTTTCGCACTGTTCATGGATTCCCAGGAAAAAGCGAGCTGGTTCCGGTAATGTCCACCGAGAAGAAAATATCGGTAATCCAGGGCTTCATACCCCTCATCAATGATTGTCTGAAGGGTAATAAAATTACCGCTCGATTTTGACATTTTTCCCTTTGACATGACAAGAAATTCATTATGGAGCCAGTAATACACCCATTTTTTCCCGGTTGCGCCCTCACTCTGGGCTATTTCATTTGTATGGTGGATCGGGATATGGTCTATTCCACCGGTATGAATGTCAAACTGTTCTCCGAGATAATACATACTCATTGCTGAGCACTCGATGTGCCAGCCGGGATACCCGCGGCCCCAGGGAGAGTCCCAGGTCAGGGCCTGGTTTTCGAATTTACTCTTGGTGAACCACAGTACAAAGTCATAGGGATTTCGTTTATTCTCATCTATTTCTATGCGCGCGCCCGCTTTTAAATCATTCAGATCAAGCCTTGCGAGTTTTCCGTAATCGGGAAATGTGGAAATATCATAATACAGGTTTCCGCCGGCCATGTAGGTATGGCCATTTGCCTCAATCCGCTTTATGAGATCAATCATTTGGGGGATATGTTCGGTTGCCTTACACACTACTGATGGCCTGATTATATTCAGCTGTTCCGTGTCTCTGAAAAAGGCGTCTGTATAATACTCGGCGATTTCAAGAACCGACTTTCCGCGTTCTTCCGCCGTTTTGACCATTTTATCTTCACCGTCATCCGCGTCGTCCGCCAGATGCCCGATATCGGTGATATTCATTACATGGGCCACATCATAGCCGAGAAAACGGAGCGCACGTGTAAGCGTATCCTGAAAAACATAGGCGCGAAGGTTCCCTATATGGGCGTAATTATATACCGTGGGCCCGCAGCCATAAAAACCGACTTTTCCGGAATCCAGAGGCTGGAACTGTTCAATAGATCTGCTCATGGTATTGTATAGTTCCAAAGCCATTATTTCCTCCGCCTTTTCCGGGACAATCTTCCCTTTTGCAACAATTGTTTTTCCTATATAATTAACATTGAATATGAATAATGTACGTAAATTACTGGAAAATAGCAATATCACAAAAGACCATCCTCTGATCCGCGGGCTGCTCGGACAGCGAAAACTGCTGTTTGATGAACCCATGTCCGCTCATACGTCATTTCGTACCGGAGGGCCTGCGGATGTTTATATTGAGCCTGAAAACCGTGAAATTCTTATTGAACTCATTACTTTTTTCATGCAAAACGGAATACCGGTATCGATTGTCGGCGGCGGCTCGAACCTTCTTGTTTCTGATACGGGTATCCGGGGGGCGGTACTATCTCCGGTAAAACTGGACCGGATTACTTTTTCGGATACCGGGGACCCGGATAAGCCTGTTCTGGTTACCGCCGAAGCCGGCTGTGAAATGAATACCCTGACCCAATGGTGTGCGGAACACGGACTTTCGGGGCTGGAAAGCTTTGCCGGACTGCCGGGTACTGTCGGCGGCGCCGCCTATATGAATGCCCGGTGCTACGCCTGTTCAATATCGGATGTTTTTTTTGAAGCTGAAATAGTTGGTTTTCGCGAAGAAAGGTGTATAATTGAAAAGAGACAGTATATTCCTTCCGAATGGGAGTATAAAAGATCGCCCTTTCAGAAAGAGTACGGAGAAAAACCTTTACTGCTGTATGGCGGTACGCCGGTAATACTTTCCGTAACTTTCAGGCTTTTTCCCGGTTTACCTGAACATATCACTCAGGAAATGAATGAACATATCAGGGACAGAGAAGAAAAAGGGCATTTCCGGTATCCTTCTGCGGGCAGCGCCTTTAAAAACAACAGGGAGTACGGGAAACCGTCGGGGAAAATTATTGATGAAACAGGCCTGTGCGGGCTGCGGATAGGCGATGCGCAGGTGTCCCCCTGGCACGGGAATTTTATTATAAATACGGGTAATGCGCGGGCATCGGAAGTGTATGCGCTTATCAAAAAGATAAAAGAACAGGTATATGACCGGACAGGCTTTGTGCTTGAACCTGAAATAATTATTGCCGGTGAATGGGAAAATATTGAAGAGGAGTGATATAGTCAAATAAATTATTTGGCTGCTCCCGATCCTGAGTATTTCTGAAGTAAAGAATTAACTGATTCTTTATTTCAGAAACATAAATTAAAGGAGTATAGTATGAAAAAACAGGTTTTTACCGGAATCCTGCTGATTTTTGGGTGCATTGCGGTTCTCTCCGCACAGGTAGTCGGACAAATCGACTATATGGAAGGCCGCGCCTCTCTTATCCGTAATGGCGAAGAGGTAAAAAATATCGGTATTGGCACGTCAATAGAAAATCTTGACCAGATTACCACTCAATCCGATGGCCTGATATCTATTGCCTTTAACAGGGACTCGGGACTCACCGGAAACATCCAGATTGTTCCCAAAACAACTGCGATTATACGGCAGGACAACCTGTCCGGAGGGGCCTCGAATGAAGTCCAGCTTATGACGGGCGCCGTCAACCTCAAGGTAAAAAGACTTGCGGGGGTTAATTCGGGCGCGCAGGTCCGGACTTCTTCTTCTGTTCTTGGCGTCCGGGGTACTGAATTTTCCGCGGCCAGTTTTAACGGAGCGTCAATTGTTGCCTGTAAGGAAGGCGAGGTCTTCTGTACCACGACCGACTCCAAAGCAAATGGTCTTTCCTCAGTTCCGGGCGTAATGGTGGAAATATCGAATTCGGGAACCCTCCGGGCAGTTGATTTTCCCGAAGGCGACTTTGACACAAACTGGGGGGAAGTATATGGCAAATGGCAGGAATTCAATATTGAATTGTTTGTCAGCGATTCCGTGGGTTTTATTAATCAGCTGATGCCCTCCTGGAAACGCTATTCTTCTGAATTTACCAAGGATGTCGCGAAACTGCGTTCAAACAGCACAATGAAAAAATGGATAACCGCTGCAAAAACAGGGGCCTCGATCGGTACCCGGGCGGACTGGGCCCGCGAAAAACCCTCTGTTACGCGGGAACTTGTCAGCATCCGTCCGAATGCCGTCCTTACAATGATACATTTTTACCGCCTGCAGGAAGTTATTCCCCTTATTCCGAAATCGGAAATGAACCGGAAATTATCTGACGGCCAGACCGTCCAGGCTTTTGTAACACAGTTTAATAAGGACCTGAAAAAAATGGCCGAGGATATGGCCTTCTATAATGCGGCTGAAAAACAGTATATGCTCAGAAATGACGGTATTTCCCCGTTTGCGGATTTTTAGATATTTTGTAATTGACATTATAGGAACTCAAATTTATACTGAAGTTTCGGGTGGTAGTATTTGTTACAATTATCATATGTAAATTTTAGAAGAGGTTCCTATATTCTCGTTGAAGGCAAGGCCGAATCAGACCGCTTTTATATTATACAGGGCGGTCAGGTTCAGATTACCCGGGAAACCCAGGTTGTAGCCGAACAGGATGGAAATATCCTCGGCCCGGGCGACTTTATCGGGGTAGTCTCCAGTATGTCCAGCCACAGCCAGATTGAAACGGCAATAGCGCTTACCGATGTAACACTCATATCTGTCCGCAAAGACCAGTATCCTGAACTTATCGAAAAAAATACTCCGGTAGCCATGAAGATAATTCTTTCATTTTCAAAAAAATGCGCTACCTTGACGAGGCCCTCACCCGGATAACCCTGAAAAAAAATGTGGAAGCGGATATTTCCCAGCTCTACAATATCGGCGAGTATTATGCAAAAATGGGAAAATACAATCTTGCCCTGTATGCCTACTATCATTATCTGAAGAATGCTCCGAACGGTCCCTATGCCGGGGCTGCCCGGGAGCGGTTTCTGGCAATAAAATCAACGGGATTGAGCATTAATCCGACCCTTTTTGAACCGAAGACAGGCGATATGTCCCGGGTTTATCCCGTGGAATCCATGGTTTTCTGTGAATGCCAGCCCGGCGCCGAACTCTATATTATTCAGAAAGGGCAGGTGAAAATAACCAAAATTGTCGATAACAATGAGGTACTCCTCGCTGTTCTGAAAAATGGCGATATGTTCGGTGAAATGGCCCTTCTTGAAAACAAACCGCGTTCAGCCAGCGCCATAGCGATGGAAGGAACCCAGCTGCTGGCAGTAAACAGACAGAACTTCAACCTTATGGTTTCAAGACAGCCCCAGCTTATTGCCCGCCTCACCACAACCCTGGCCGACCGTATCTGGCTTATGTATAAACAGCTTGCAAATACCCGGATAAATGATCCTGTGGCCAGAATGTGTGATATGCTTACCATTCAGCTTGAAAAACTCCGTGTTTCAATGGATGTGCCGAAATCCTACCAGTTTGATTTCGGTCCTGTTGAACTTGCGAATATGTGCGGAATTCAAAAAGAAGAGGTGAGCGGTATTATTCAGGATTTCCTGAAAGAACCCATTATCCGTCTTGAAAATGAAAAAATCTGTGTGACTGATCTTGTTGAACTTAAAAAAGTTTCTTCCTACCGGAAAAAACTGGTCCAGATGGAATATGCCCGCAGTACCCGGAGTACCGCCCGGCCCTGGTAATATCTCCGGAAAACCGAAAATATACACCTTTAATGTAAGTTTCTGATATAAACAATAGGCTAATTCTGTATATCAGAAACACTTATAACCGGAAATAGTCAAATAATTTAAATTATTTGACTATAATCCTCATTTAGGCTGAATAAATTTCTTTTTTTTCCGAAAATCATAATATGAAAACCGGAAAACTGCGTTTTTTTTTAGGTGTATGCTCTTTTCTTTTTGGCATTTTCACTCTGGCGGCCCAGACTGAAGGGCAGGGAGCCGAAATTTCAGATACATACCGCCGAATCAGACTCGGAATGGATATTGAAGCGGTCAAAAAACAGCTGCTGGCTGACGGTATATTCGGCTACCGGGGAGACCGTGACGTGTCCCTTCTTCCGGCGCCAAACAAGGCTCTCATTGAAACCGCGGGCGCTTCATTTATAGAACGCTCCTGGTTCCAGTTTCATGACGGAAATCTGTATATAATGACTTTTAAACTGAATCCGGAAAGAATTGACTATTATTCGGTTTTTTCCGCACTCCTTGAAAAATACGGGGAACCGGCAATCCTGAATCCCCTGAAAGCAGTCTGGAATGATGAAAGGGTAACGCTTTCGCTTGAGCGTCCTCTGACGGTCAAATATGTTGACGCGCAGATGTTCGGCGAACTGATGGAAGCAAGCGGTACGGAACAGGCCGCGTCCGACATGCTGCGGGAAATGTTTATCAGCGAGTTTTAATCATGAAAATAAAAATCAATACGGCAGCAGGATTCTGTGTCGGCGTTATGCTGATTGTTTCAGCCTGCTCGGGAATGTCAGCGATGGAAAAAATTCCGATAGAAATCCGTACTTCCGGGGAAAGTCTTGTCCGGTTAACGGTAGAGGCGGCGCGGACCCCGCAGGAGCAGGAAAAGGGCTATATGGGCAGGAAAAACATTCCTGACGGAACGGGCATGATATTTGTTAATACACAGGACAGAAGACTGCATTTCTGGATGAAGGATACGCCCCATCCGCTTTCAATAGCCTATATTGATTCCCGCGGAATAATCAGGGAAATTCATGAACTGACGCCGTATAGTACCAAGACTGTTTCAAGCACGGGTTCCATGCGGTATGCGCTGGAAGTCCCTGCGGGCTGGTTTTCCCGCGCCGGTATTACTGTAGGGGACAGCCTTACTCAGGCCTCACTGGATGCCATACTGAAGACAAAAAACTGAAGCGTTATTCGAGGCGGGGTTTAATACCAGAGACCAATTCCACGGGGGCGAAAAATACTCCAGACCGAAGGTCTGCCCTGCTCTGGGGAGTATTTTACTTTTCCGTTATCTGATCAAGCATTTCCCGGGCAATATAGTCATTCGGGTCAATTTCCAGAACTGTTCTGAAAAAACCAGCGGCCTCTTCCGGGTTTCCCTGCTTGAGCGCCACCAGGCCGAGGTTCGAAATTATTTTTGTATTTTCAGGTTCCTGTTCCAGCGCTGAAATAAGCCATTTCCTGCTTTCGTCTGTTTCGCCCAGTTCCATAAGGCAGATGGACAGTTCATTGCATATATCGGTATAAGCCGATTCGATACCGGAACCGGCGAGTTTTCCAAGTTCCAGCGCCTGAATAAAGGCGGCGCGCGCATCTTCCCAGCGTTTGAGCCTTCGTAACGCCCAGCCGAGTAAAAACCAGGCGTTCCATACCTTGGGATGGTGTTCCAGAAATAATCTGATTTGTTCCAGCGCTCTTTCTTCCTGGCCCATATTGATAAAATCATACGCCGATTTAAAAAGATCATCATCGAGTTCGCTTGAGGATATACTGTTTATTATCTGAAGAGCCCTGTCTTTTCTTGCCTGGACCTGCTCGGTCTCGGCCGTTTCAGTTTTCATATATGTTTCAAGCAAATGTCTGGCTTTTTTGAAATTTTTCTGTTTAAGGTAAAACAATCCTGCATGGAAAAAGGCCTCCGGCATCGGCTGTTCTGCGGCAATGGCTGTCCGGTAAAATTCCACCGCGTTTTCACAAAAGAGATCAGCCTCATCGTCCAGTCCGGATCGGCGCATGTTGTCCGATCTTTCATCATTCAGCAGGGCAAGGTTCAGCACTGTTTGCATATCCTGGGGGTCTAGCCCGTTCAGCGCGAGAAAAATCTCTTCGGCCAGGTTAAAGTCGCCGTTTTTTATCTTCATTACGGCAACTTCGGTCATTTCGTCCCGCACAGAAGGGTATACTGCCCTGATTATCGAACGGTAATACTCAAGATGAGGATTGTCCCTGTCATAGGCAAAAACAGTCAGAATTCCCGCTAGAATCATTTCATTTGAAAGTCCGCTCAGTTCTATTTTTTCATCCGGGGCGGAAAGCTGTACCGGCAGCGGTATTGAAGGATCAAATTCGGGAAAAACATCCGAAAAACTATGGTTTTCCGTGATGGTTATAAAAACAAGTGAATCAAACGGATGGGCCATGAATACTCCCGCAGCAGTGTAAAGATTTTTTTTTAATTGTCAGTTTCCGACTTTTGTGAGTCATCCTCATTCGGCGTGCGCTGGATTTGAATGCGCCTCTGCTGGGTCAGATAGGTGTTGATATGCATCTTATACAGCATAGGTACCGTTTTTTCCTCATATGCAATGGAAAGCGCGACAATGTTTTTCCCGCTTTCTATTTCCTCGGCGCGGACTATTTTTCCGAGAAGCTTTATTGCCGCCCGTGAGTCATCAAAGTCGATTTTGAGGATACTTGGCTGGTTAAGCAAAAATGAAGAATCGCCTGCCATCAGGATTTTTGCTCCTGAAAATGATACGTCCCTGAGAATGCACCGGTACGGAGTTTCCTGGACAAAAAGAATACATTCCTTGCGGATAATGCCCAGTTTCTGCATGCTTTCCGTATTAATCGTAATGCGTTCTTCCTTCCGCTTCGCGAAATTTACATTTGCTTCAAGCAGGGAGCCGAGTCTCTCTATGAGGTCGTCCGGCGCCCGCTGGGTATACTGGATGCTTATAAGAATCAGATCAGGAGAATCCGCATACTGGTTCATTCCCAGAACCTTTGCCGAAACAAAGAACGTAAGGGCTTCTTTCTTTTCCTGGCTGAGAAATGCGAAACGGAGGCTTACGGAGTTATTTCCCTGGTTTATTTTTGCGTATAATCCGCTTTTTATTCCGGCAATGACTTTTGCGCCTACAAGTGAGGCTGAATTAATTACGCAGGGCCACTGGCCGTCGCGGGTTTTAATATATACCTGCTGCGGAATCAAATCTATCGCATTTATTACTTCTTTTGTAAAAGTAACATCGATGTTCTGATATAAGTCATAATACCGGGCCAGCCGCTGACTTGTTACATAATCCATAGACTTTAATATAGAGGGGTTCTTTTAAAAGGTCAACTGAACAATTTAATTATATAATAAAACCCAGTTATAAAACCGGGCTTTACAACAACTATTCAAACTAAAACGCGTATTAAAACCCTTTCGAGTCCTTTGTTTTCCGTGTTTTTTTCATGAGTTTCCGGCGGAGCGCTTTGTTTTTCCGGTTAAGAATGGTCGACGGCTTTTCATAGTATTCGCGTTTTTTCCATTCGCGGATAATTCCTTCTTTTTCAACCATGCGTTTGAAGCGTTTGATAGCTTTTTCAAGATTTTCGGAATCGTCTATTACAATATGTGCCACTGAATCACCCCTTCCGGTATCACCGTCAGACTTGAAACTAGATTTTATGCTGAAAAAGAGTTCGTTGTCAATATAAAGGCCCCTGAAACTGCATAAAATAAACTCTCCTCCGCGGATATAACAACAGTTTTGGATAAAAGACGGAATATTCAGTCCGCCTCATACAGGACCGTTCCGACAAAAAAGTCGGGCGAAACGGCGGCCCCGTTAACTCTGAATTCCCAGTGCAGATGCGGTCCGGTTGATAATCCCGTATTCCCTGATTTTCCGATAAGGGTTCCTGCCCGGACATATTCCCCGACATCCGCCGCCAGCGTATCCAGATGGTAATACAGGGAAAAGACCCCCGGGAGATGTTCAATAACAATAGTCCAGCCGGTTGATATTCTGTTTTCCGCCATAACGATAATTCCGTCGCCGGAGGCGAAAACAGGGGTCCCGATGGGAACACCGAAATCGACTCCGTAATGGGTGCTGGTATCCGTCCTGCCGGTGTTATACCGGTATATGCGCCGTTCAGCAAACTGGGACGTCCGGCGTATTGACGAAAGCGGAAGAATATAGGGTCCCGCGAACCTCGGCGCGTCATTATTCTGTGAAAACAGAATGGCGTTGAGTCTTTTTATCTGGTCGTCCCTCTCGGGCGAGGTATCGGTTCTTATTGCGGTATTTCTGCTGTTCAGATAGAGTTCTTCGGTAATAAATTCTTTTTCCAGCACTGTAAAGGGAGTTGTCGATTTTATGACTGTATTGCCGGTTTCGGCTTCGGACTGCAGAATATAGTTGCCGGGTTCAAGAAAAGTCGAAAGAGGCAAAAACGCAATCTGTGTATATTTTTTTTCTGCGTTTACCGGCGCGGAATGTATTTCTTTCTGTTTTCGTGGCGGCTGTTCGCTTTCCGGTTCTGTTCCGGCTTTTTCAGGAAAGGGAAGCCCTTCGCTTTTTTTTACACCGTTAAGGTCAAGGATGGATGCCTGCGCGGCTGCAATAGGGTATTCCGATATAAACAATACGGTAACCATGTCCCCCGGGGCGCAGGCGGCCGGTGCTGTAATAGTCCAGTTATTTTCATGCTTCGCGGGATCAGGCCGTCCGGCGCCGAAGACAAGCTGGTATTCCCTCTGTTCCCTTTTTCCGGAGGCAAAGACTCCGGAGAAAAAAGACAGCACGGTGAGAATTCCGCATGCAGCGGCCAGTTTCCGTCTGTTCATTCCCCGGCTCTCCGCAGGTCACGCAAAATCATTTGAGGTGTTTCCATGCCATTAAATATGTTCCTCGTAACCTGAAATACCGCGTCTGCGGAGTCGCCGACGGAAAAATCCCTGTTAAGTCTTTGCGCTTCCTGCCAGTACATGGCGGGCCATTTATATGTACCGCAGTCAAGTGTAAGTTTAAGATGCTGCTTTTCCGTTTTTCCCACAATATCCGCGGATATTATTTTCAGATTTTTTGCCATAAGCTCGATCTGGGCATTGCCTTCGCCGTAGGGTTCAAAACGGTCTACCAAATCGAGAAGGGCGGGCGAAAGAAAGGTATGGGGGATTTCGGCATCAATAATTATTTCCTGTTCATCCGCCGTGTCGGGAAATTCGATTGACGCTGAAATATTTTCAATTCTCGCATAGAATTCATCAAGATGTTTGCGGCAAAAGCTGAAACCGGCCGCAAAGGTATGCCCGCCGTGGTCAATAAAAAGGTCCGAGCAGTGAGCAAGGACTGTTTCGAGGCGGACGCCTCTGGCCGAACGCATGGAACCTACAATGGTGTCGTCTTCCAGAAAGCAGATAACAATGGCCGGTACCTTAAAGCAGTTTGCCAGACGGTTTGCCATAATTCCCGTAATGCCCCGGTGGATTTCCGTACTTGCAACAAGGACCAGGTTTGAGTGGAGTTTTTCCAGACTTTCCCGGGCAAGGGGTTCGGCAATAATCCAGCCGTCATTCCCGAGCTGTTTGCGTTCGGTATTCATTGTTATTATCTGCTCCGATAAGGCGTTTCGTTCGTTTTTGTCCTGCGAGATCAGGAGCTGCACCGCTGTTTCCGGTTTACCCATCCGCCCGGTTGCGTTTATCGCCGGCGATATTTGCCATGCGATTTCCGTTGTACTTATTTTTTTCCGATAAGGTTTTGCCTGGCAAGCAGCTCGGCAAGCCCGGGCCTCGGACTGGTATTAATGGCTGCCAGTCCCTGCCTGACAAGGATGCGGTTTTCATTTTTCAGGGGCATTAAATCGGCCAGAGTTCCGATTGCAACAAGCTGCAGTTCTTCAGTTTCGCGTTTCGCGAACAGTGAATTTTTCTTTTGGAGGAAAGTGATAAAAATGTTGAAAAATCCGTCAAGTTCTCCTGCCGGGGCATCCTGATACCGTGCGATCCGGGACAAATCTTTCAATTTCAGGAGGCTCATTCCGCGGACGGCGGGGATTATTTTTCCTACCTCTTCCGAAATATCAAAAAAATTAAATTCGACGCCTTTTCCGAATATCTTTTCCAGCTGCTTGGTCTGCATAGGCGCATCCCAGACAAATATCTGCTGGCCCTGTAAAAAGGGGATCAGCCTTGTCTGTTCAATGGAAATCATTCCGGGTACTATGGTTTCGGTAATTCTTCCCGTTTCTATCATGTTAACGGTTTTTATTGCTTCGATAATATAGGCTTCATTTGCGGGCCGTACATTCAGGAGACAGATTTCCTGCTTATACAGTTCTTTCATTCCGAAACGGAGCGCGCTGATACATTTCCATACAACAGCGCAGCCCGCGAGATCCCGAAACGGGTAGCCCGAACCCTCTACTTTCGGGTTAATTATGCTGACGGCAGCGGGGAGTGTATCCTGCGCGTTGTGGTGGTCGAGTACAATTACATCTATATTCAATTCGTTGGCGTGGGCGATTTCTTCAATACAGGAGATGCCGCAGTCAACAGTAATAATCAGGGTTCCGTAATTTTTCGCGTGTTCATCAACCGCAGCAATGCTTAATCCGTAGGATTCATTCCCTGAGGGCACTTTCCAGGTAACATCCATCCCTATATCCGTGAGGGCCTGGAAAAGCAGGGTCGTTGAGGTAATCCCATCCACATCGCGGTCGCCAAAAATAAGGACCTTTTCACCTTCTTCTTTTGCCGTCAGAATTCTGTCTACAGTATCTTCCATCGCGCTGAACAGAAAGGGATTATGCAGATATCTGAGATCATCTTCCAGATAAAAAAGGATATCGGGACCTTCAATTACACCTCTCCGGATTAAAATTGAAGCGGTAAGCGCGTCGCAGCCGTAACGGCCGGTTATTTCTTTTACAAGTTCTCGGCTTATATTTTTTTTATTCCATATCATAATGCGGTTATTTCCTTGATAATGAGCGGTGTTTTCTCAGGTTGCCTGTCCGAACAGGTAAGGGCCTGTTCAATCAGGACCGCCGCGGGTTCCAGACTTTCTTCATTTTTTCCGAATATGTCGAAAATAATGTCCCCTTTTTTTATGCTGTCCCCTTTATGAAAATGTATGATAATACCGGCGTCCGGATCAACAGATTCATCCGTACGGTTCCGGCCGACGCCAAGATGTACGCCGGCCAGTCCCAGCTTATATGCATCAATTCCTGCTATAAATCCGTCCTGTGAGGAAGTTAATACATGATGATAGCTGCTTCTGCGGGTGTTTTTGTCCGCAAGCAGTTTTTCTGTATCGCCGCCCTGAAGCTGTACGTTTTCCATAAACAATTCCATTGCCCGGCCTGAGGCGACAGCTTTCTCCGCCAGTATTTTGCCTTCATCAACAGTTTCTGTTATCCCGCCGAGAACAGCCATCCATCCCGCGAAGGTATAGGTCAGTTCCGTGACATCGGAAGGGCCTTTCCCGGCAAGCACATCCATGGATTCTTCAATTTCAAGAAAATTGCCTACCGTATTCCCGAGCGGCTCATTCATGTCGGTAATAAGGGCCACAATTTTTTTCCCCATGGCGTGTCCTGTCCCGGCAAGACTTTGCGCAAGACGTTCGGCATCTTCCTGTGATTTCATAAAAGCTCCCGAGCCGTATTTTACGTCGAAAACCAGGGCCTCAGCGCCCTCAGCAACTTTTTTTGACAAAATGCTGGCTGTAATCAGGGGGATGGATTCAACTGTTCCTGTGACATCCCTGAGCGCATAGAGAAGCCTGTCTGCCGGTACTATTTCCTTTGTCTGTCCAGTCATTGCGAAACCTGTTTTTTCGATAATCCTCCGGAAGTCGGATACGGACAGGTCCGTCCTGTATCCGGTGATGGATTCAAGTTTATCCAGAGTTCCCCCTGTATGCCCCAGAGCCCGGCCGCTCATCATTGGGACCTTAAGGCCGCAGGCCGCCGCAATAGGGGCAAGCGGAATGGAAATTTTATCTCCGACCCCGCCTGTTGAATGCTTGTCCACGAAGGGGCCGTACAGACCGGATAGATCTATTGTGCTGCCTGAATTAAGCATAACATCAGTGAGGACGCCTGTTTCTGAAAAACTCATGCCATTGAAATATATAGCCATGAGCAGTGGCGAAATCTGGTAATCCGGTATTTCGCCCTTCACATAACCGTTTATCAGGAATTCTATCTCACTGCGGGTTAATTCTTCTCCATGAGGAAATAAGGGGTTGCCTCTCTTCTTAACAATTATATCAACAGCTCGCATTGAATCAGTCCTCCATTCCACTGGTATAATAAAAACGCAACTGTTTTTCAAACCGGGCAGCTTGAAAAATGCCTTATAGTAAAAGTTATCTTAAACATCCTGAAGAAACTGTCCGGGATTTCCTTTTATAAAATACCCTCTCCTGTTTCCAGGGTTTTCAGCGGTCCGTTAACCATTCTGGAGATCAGGAAAAAAAGAAACAGCCTCAGCTCTGCGTACATTTCAGGACTCATTGTCCGCGTCCGCGCATCCTTTGGGGAGAATGTTCGACCGTAAAAAGATAGCTGCATGAGTCCGGAGAAAGTCTGAAATGCCGGTCTTCCGGACGGGCGCAATTGCTGCACAGACAGCCGTCCTCGTGCGGAAAATAATATAGTACTTCATTTTCTTTGTTTTCTCCACACCGGAGACATTCTTCCATATCTGGTTTTACTCCTGCGGAAACCAGCAGCCGCCACAAAAAACGAAGCAGGGCCCTGCGGCATTCGGCTTCATCAGAAACGGCTACTCCGTCCAGAAAAGAATTAACCAGAACCCAGTCAACTATACCCTGGGAACGGGAAACAATTTCAACCGCCAGCGAGGCGCACCATGAACGTACCAGATTTTCCCGTATACCGGCCCGGTAGGCTGTAACATCAAAATCGGTAATCTTTGTTGAATTTTTCACCGGATTGGAATACAGCCATACTGTTCCTGTATGGAATGGAGAAACCAGCGATCTGAATCTGCTTTTCGCGCCGCCAAAAAGAGCCGCGCGGACCAAACCCTGATCTTTTGTTAATAATATCGCTTCACGGTGTATTTCGCCGAATGAAGAAAGTGACAGTACAAGAGCTTCCGTACTCCATGAACGGTTTGCCATGTGGGTATTGTGATTAATCCTTCCGATCCTGTCAATCAATAACAGTGTCCTCCTTCATCATTCTTTTTCCATAAAGAGCGCCTTTTATAAAGATATTTTCCGGTTTTTTATTGCTATACCGGATATACTGTTTTCCGGTAAGAATGCAATATTTGGCAAATTAGAAAATATTTGTATTGACAAATTGACAAAATTTGACTATATGTAATTTATAGTACAGGAGGTTTACCGATGAAGAATACCATTCCGCTGCTTTTCAAAGACCGTGCGATGGCTTACCCTGAAATAACTGTTCAGGCTTATAAGGATAAAGAAGGGACCTTTCAATACAGGACTTACTGGGCTCTATACGGTGATGTTCTTGACTTTGCGGCCGGACTCAGATCCATGGACGTAGCCAGAGGAGAATATATCGGGCTTATCTCTGATAACCGCAGGGAATGGCTTATTACCGACCTTGCCGTGATGACTCTGGGCTGCGCTGATGTGCCCAGAGGCAGCGATACAATTGAAAAAGAACTGGTTTTTATTCTTTCTTCAACGGAATGTAAAATTGCCTGCATTGAAAACAAACATCAGCTGAAAAAACTTCTCAACAGTGTTACCTCCCTGCCAAAACTTAAAACGTTGATACTCTTTGAAGATGCTGAACCCGAAGATATAGAACTCGCGGGTAAGCAAAATCTGCAATTGCAGTCGTTTTCTTCGGTATTGGCTGCCGGCAAAACACTCCGGCTGGATGCTGACTCCGGAAGCAAAAACGGCGAACTGTATTCGACAAAGGCCCTTGAATCTGAAATGGAAAAGGGCTTGCCGACTGATCTTGCGACTATTATTTTTACCTCAGGCACAACCGGCGAACCAAAGGGTGTTATGCTCACTCAATCAAACTATATCTGGCAGCTTGAACGGACGCCGAAGGTCTTATATGGCGTGCCGGGCGATATGTGGCTAAGCGTTTTGCCGGTCTGGCACAGTTTCGAGCGTCTTATGCAGTATATTATTCTGGAAAGGGCAAGCGGTATGGCTTATTCCCGTCCCATAGCCTCAATTATGCTTCCGGACATCGCGGTAATTTCCCCCCAGATTATTCCCGGTGTTCCCCGTTTATGGGAAGCCGTAGCCGCGGGGGTTTTCCGCTCAATGAAAAAAGAGGGCGGTATAAAGAAAACCCTGTTCACATTTTTTATTTTTATAGGAAAGAAATTCCGGAAAATGAAAGAAAATCTCTGCGGTCAGATTGTCCGGTTTACCCGCGGGAACAGATTCCTGCAGATACTTTCTTCAATTATTCCGTTTTTACTGCTTGCCCCACTGTACGGACTCGGCGATCTGCTTGTGTACCGCAAGATCCGCGCCAAATTCGGAAAGGGATTCCGTACGGGAATTTCCGGCGGCGGAGCGCTCCAGCCTGACATTGATGATTTTTACCGGGCAATCGGTTTGAATCTTCTTGAAGGTTACGGAGTTACGGAAACAGCCCCTCTGTTATCACTGAGAAATGAACGCAAACCCACAACCGGCTGCGTAGGGAAAATGCTCCCCGATACGGAATGCCGTATTGTTGACCCGGACACACTCGCGGCTCTGATTGAAAAAGAACATGAGACAGGCAGTTCGGGAAATTCTGATTCAGTCCGGGGATCATGGGCCGCGCCGGAGCCGCTCCCGACCGGAAAAACAGGCGTTATCATGGTTCGCGGCGGCCAGGTTATGAAGGGATACTTTAAGCGCCCTGACCTTACCAGATGTGCGGTCAGTTCCGACGGCTGGTATAATACGGGTGATATAGGCGTATTATCTATTGACGGAGACTTGAAAATAACCGGCCGGGCAAAAGATACTATTGTCCTCCTGGGCGGTGAGAACATTGAACCTGTCCCGATTGAACAGGCTATCAAGAACTTCCAGCTTGTGGAGAACGTTATTGTACTCGGACAGGATAAAAAATTTCTTGCCGCATTGATTGTTCCGGTAAAGGATATGGTGCTTGCGTATGCGGCTGAGCAGGATATTTTTGTAGATGATTATGCAAATCTGCTTAAGAACCCTGAAATAATCCAGCTTTTCAGAACAGCAATTGACTCACGCATTAACCGGCAAAACGGTTTCCGCCCTTTTGAATTTATTTACCGCTTTGCGCTTCTTCCCGATTCTTTCCGTGTAGGGGAAGAACTTTCCATGAAGCAGGAAATGATGCGCCACAAGATCAATGAAATTTACAAGGATGAAATAGAAGATATTTTTTCTGATGAGTGTTAGTCCCGTCTTCATTAGGAATGACGGGACTTCCGGTTGTAAGTGTTTGTCCGGCAAGGAAGTATAAAAACCTTGCCGGACAAACCTAAATTTATGGAGTATAGCTGAGCGGATTCTTGACCTCGCCTTTTAAACGGGTTATATATTAGTAACATGGTTTTACTAATAACAATTACTGTCTGCGGACTGCTTGCTTTTGCGGCGGCTCTCATTCTCCAGTTTCAGCTTCCCTCCTGGCTTGCACTTTCGGGACTCGGCAGACTGCCCCCGGAAAAAAAAGCAAATATGGACATCCATAAAATCCGCCGCAGATTAAGCATTCTGCTGTATTTTCTCGCCGCCGGTTTTTTAGCCGGGGCGCTGATTGTGTATCTTAAAATTATCAGTTTGAAATTACTGTTTCCCTTCTTTTTCCTTTTTATCCTGATTATTTTTGACTGTATCTGGTTCGTTTACCGGCACTATGACCATAATACCTATGAACAGAAAGTCCGCATAACATCGCGGATTCTCTGCGTAGCGGTCAATGTTTTTTTTCTGCTGCTCTTTTTTCTTTTTCTGAATCAGGTCTGATGCTTCGGCAGCTAGACTTTCAGTGAAATCCACTTTCCGGCTTTAAACCGGAGCCTGATCATTATAAAACGGACAAACTGGTCGATAAAAAGGGCGCACCAGGCTCCGAAAAGTC
The DNA here is from genome assembly GCF_022376835.1 of Brucepastera parasyntrophica. Classification (GTDB taxonomy): domain Bacteria; phylum Spirochaetota; class Spirochaetia; order Treponematales; family Treponemataceae; genus Brucepastera; species Brucepastera parasyntrophica. The sequence continues at coordinate 1,062,703 of NZ_CP084606.1, read as the reverse complement.
CGGCTCCTACAACATTAATAAAAACGTAAGATAATGCAGGCCGTATAATAAGTATCCCAACCGATAGCGAAATCGCGGGGTATAATGAATCTCCCGCCCCGCGCAATGCTCCCGCGTAAATTTGAAAAGCGGATTGAAATGGCTGCAGTAAGGCAACCAGGATCATTATCTGCGCGCCAAGCAATATGATTTCCTCATCGGCTGTAAACAGCAGCATCAGATATTTTCTGAAAACAAACATGCCTATGCCCATCACTGTCGAGATCAGGGACCCGATATGCTGGCACACCCTTGCTGATTCTTTTGCCCTATCAGGCTCCTTCCGTCCCAAAGCCTGCCCGCTCAGTGTAGCCGCGGCTATACCGAATGCCTGTCCATTTACAAAGGACAGGTTGAGAATGACAAGGACAATCTGATGCGCGGCGAAAACTTTTGTTCCGAGAGAAGTAATGGTAATGGTATAAATAAGCAGACCCGCCCGCAATGCGAACTGTTCGCCTGCGGCGGGCAATCCGATTTTGATTATCCGCTTAAGCATGAGGAAATCCGGCAAACAGTTTTTCCGTGTAAAGCGCAGTTCAATAAAATCTGAAACATTTTTCTTCCTGTTTTTCTTCCGTCTTTTTCCCGAAATCGCATAAAAAGCCATACCGCAGGCTATGGTATTTCCCAGAACTGTTGCGAGCGCGGCCCCGTTTACTCCAAGTTCGGGGAATCCCCATTTTCCGTAAATCAGAAAATAATTAAAAATTATATTGATAATATTTGCCGCAATATTGTAGCGCATTGAAATTTTTGTATCTCCGACACCGCGCAGCAGGGCGGAAATGACCAGTGAAAGCGCTGTCGGCGTAAATCCAAGCATAAGGATTCTGAAATAGCCGGTTGCCTCCCGCACTGTTTCAGCGTCGGCGCCCATAAAAACCACCATGTGCCGTGAAAAAAGCACGCCCGGAATAGTAAGAATAATTGCGGAAACCAGTGTCAGAAGCAGCGCCTGCATACTGACGAGAGCCGCGTCATCTTTGTTTTCCTGGCCTTTAAATCGGGCTACTAGGGCTGTTGTTCCGACGTTAAGCGCGACAAAAACTGAAAGCATGATGAACCGGGGCTGGGTTGTCAGTCCGACCGCGGATATCGCATGATGGCCTATTTTTCCCACCATTATTGTATCGACAAACTGGGTAAGCGAGGTCAAAATCAGTTCTGCGACCGCGGGTAGAGCTATACGTAAGACTGTCTGTGTCAGCGCTTTGTTCTTCATCGGCTTCTGTAATTACTGTAACAATATGCAAGTATTGTAACAAGAGATATCCGGAAGCAATTGTATACCTCAACCATCCATGTTATTCTTTTTGTATTATGGATATTTTACGGAAGATATGTATCCTGATATGCAGTATTTCTGTGGGTTTTACGCTTTCTGCCCAGACCGCGGCGTCATTGGCCGGGGTTTGGGAAAATTCAGGCAGATTTATGGAATTCTCCGCTTCGGACCAGGCCAGGATTGTTCTGAAAACGTATTATGGTTTTGTATATGAAGAAACACTGCAATGGTTTCCCTGCGCAGTCACGAATGAAGCCTCTTCAGATTTGGCGGGGACAGACATAGAGTCTCAAATCATACTGTCCTCGGGATTCTCCGTCAGAAATTCCGGATCGGTTTTTCATCTGCAGCTGGGTTATCCGGGTGAAAAAAAAGCGGAACAGGTTTCAGCGGCGGTTATCGGAAATTCACTGTATCTCGATTTTTACCGCAGGGCAACGAACGGGCAGGCAGCCCTGAGCGAAACGCAGAATTTTCCTGATGGATTCTGGATTGCCGGCGGCAATTCCCGGACAATAAAAATATATAAAAACAAGCCTGTTGAAGAATTCTTCTGTTATTATTTTACCGGTTCCTCTTACTACCGCATACGGTTCTGGCGGACTGACGCGCGTTACCGGGACATCCCGGCCCAGTTTCCGGCCCCCTCAGGCGAAGCCCTCTCCATTCCGAAATTTATACGAATCAATGAAGATCTGTATACCTGTATTACTTCCACCGGAACAAAATTGCGGAATTATGAATACGGAACATACACGATTCAGGACGGATTTATTGTTTTTACCCCTGTCGTGGGGCTTGTCGGGCCGGACAGCACCCGCCAGCGGACAATTTCCTGTATCAGTTCTCCTGACGGCAGCCTGTTTGTTTTGGGACCGGCCTATGTAACCCGGTCCGGAATCAGTAATCTTGATGAGGAAATAGCCGCCCATAATGCCCTCCGCCGGCCTCCGCGCAAGCCCTTTTTTGAATACAGGGAACCGGGATTTTACTGGGAAGAGGTAGAATGGCTGCCGATTGAGCCGACAACCCCTCCAAAATGATACTTTTTATGTAATTTTCCTGAATATTCGGGGTTTTATTAGTATAATATATACAACCACAAACGAAATAATACTCGTATCTGTACTTTTTTTATTCGCGGCGAGGGTTTAATACCCGCCGCTCTGCTGTGGAGTATTAAACCCGAGACCAATTCCAAGGGAGAACGAAATACCACGTTGTTCCGCGACGGGGTATTTTATCAATATAAGTAAATTTAATTTAATGTATCACAAAAAAGGCGAGGAGATTCACTATGAAAAGGATTTTTGTGTTAATTTTGATATTTATACCGGTTTTCTGCTGGGCCGCGGTACCGGAAACCATAATCAGACATGAAGGGCCCACGGCGAACCAGACAGAATTACTCACATCCGGGGCGGAAAACATGAAGAATTTTTCTTCCGAGCTTTCTGCCGCTGATAATGCTTTTTTGAGTTCGGGACTGTAATCAAGCCGAAGCCCTTTCTGGAATATACCGCCAGCGAACGGATGAAGACTTTCAGCAGAACAGCCTGGATAACCTCTTTGGCGTTAACGCTGCTGAGCGGGGCGATAATAACGAACTACGGCACACGGAATGACGTTTTTCAGGACCCCTGATTTCCATTCCCATATCTTCAGCGATTGTTTTTGCCGGAGCTCTTATTACCGACTCATATTATTCCTTTAAATCATATCGTTTGAAAAAGGAATTGGAAAGCAATGGCTTCCGTTATATGCTGGTGCCGGGAATAAAACTCGATGCTTCCGAAGACGGAAACTGGATTCCTTCCCTGACACTGAGCATTAAATATTAAATTTCTTGATTTTTCCCTGGTATAACTCGTTTCTTGTTTGTCTGACCTGCTCATCATTGATATAATCTTCGAAGGACATCATACGGTCTATGATGCCGTTCGGGGTTATTTCAATGATGCGGTTGGCAATCGACGAGATAAATTCATGGTCATGGCTGTTAAACAGCACAACACCCGGAAAATCAATAAGGGCCTCATTGAGACTGGTTATTGCTTCGAGATCAAGATGGTTAGTCGGCTCATCGAAAATAAGCACATTGGCGCCTGAAAGCATAAGTTTGCTCAGCATACACCGTACTTTTTCCCCCCTGAAAGAACCTTTACCGGCTTAAGCGACTCATCTCCGGAAAAAAGCATTCTGCCGAGAAATCCCCTCACATAGCCGTCATCCTGGTCCGGCGAATACTGTTTGAGCCATTCGGTAATATTCAGATTATTATTGAAATAGGAAGCATTGTCCTTTCCCATATATGCGAATTTTGTTGTCTGCCCCCAGTATACATCGCCTGAATCGGGTTTGATTTCATCGGAAATTATGTCAAAAAACGCGCTTTTCGAATTATGTTCTATACCGACAAAGGCAATTTTATCGGTGCGGTTAACCGTTAAGTCAAAATTTTTCAGCAGCTGTATTCCGTCGGAACTGTAATTGAGTTTTTCAACGCGCAGCACATTATTCCCGATTTCCCTGTCCGGTTTGAAATTGACATACGGAAATTTACGGGAAGTAACTTCAACTTCTTCAAGGGCAAGCTTGTCATAAATCCTTTTGCGGCTTGTTGCCTGTCTGCTTTTTGCCGCATTCGATGCGAAGCGCAGAATAAATTCCCGCAGGTCTTTCATTTTTTCTTCGCGTTTTTTCTGCTGGTCGCGGGACTGACGCTGCATAATCTGGCTCATCTGGTACCAGAAATCATAATTCCCGCTGTACATCCGGATTTTTCCGAAGTCTATATCACAGACATGCGTGCAGACTGCATTAAGAAAATGACGGTCATGGGACACAACAATAACGGTATTCGGAAATTCAATAAGAAATTCTTCAAGCCATGAAATGGACTCAATATCCAGACCATTTGTCGGCTCATCCAAAAGCAGGATATCAGGATTGCCGAAAAGCGACTGCGCGAGAAGAACACGGACTTTCTGGCTTTCATCCAGTTCCGACATCCTGCTGTTATGATATTCTTCTTCGAGGCCGAGCCCTGAAAGCATCTGCTCTATCTGGTTTTCAGCCTCCCAGCCTCCCATTTCGGCAAATTCACCTTCCAGTTCAGAAGCTCGCAGGCCGTCTTCTTCCGTAAAATCTTCTTTTTCGTAAATAGCTTCACGTTCTTTTAATGTATTATATAATGCGGGATAACCCATCATCACAGTGTCTTTTACACTGAAGGCGTCAAAGGCAAAATGGTCCTGCTTGAGCATAACCAGTCTCTGTCCGGGGGGAATAATAATATCCCCTTTATCATGCTCCAGCTCTCCGGCAAGAATTTTCAGAAATGTTGATTTTCCGGCCCCGTTTGCGCCAATAATTCCATAACAGTTTCCGGGAGTGAATTTGAGATTAACATCCTTAAATAACGGCTTGTCACTAAAAGAAAGACTTAAATCGCTTACTGTAATCATGCACACAGGATAAACAAAATAACAGGCAGTGTCAAAGGCGGGGAGTAAGCAGGCAAATCAGACCGGAGCTTGCGGCTCCGGCTTGAAAACTCCGCGTCAATTCAGGAAAAGCAGGAAAGAGAACGAACACACATTCCTGCTCCTGGGTTCAGTCTTTATTTTTAAACAGGTTCCTGAAAAACCCTTTTATACCGCCGCTTTTTTTTGCCTCGGGCCGGTCCGGCGGATTCTGGACGGCGGTTTTGTTTCCGCCGTTATTTCCTTCATATTTTTTGAGGCGGGTTTTCCGTTATTGGACGGTTTGCCTTTATACTGTCTGTTCTTATTCTCCGGGACCTGTCCGTTTCTTTGTCTGTTGCCGGGACCTGTATTTTTTTCTGTCCACCGGTATGATTCTTTTTATTGGCGGGATTGGGTTCGCCTTCGGCAGCATATTTATTCTTGTAATATGTCATCCGCTCTTCGAAGGAGAGCTGCGAAAGGTCCTGTTCTCCGGAACGTTTTCTGTCCCCATATTCGCGCCGGCTGTTCTGACTCGCGGCCCCTTTTTTCGCATAGCGGCCGGCATCGTCTCCCGGTTTTTTTCTGTCCGGCCCTGCTGAAGGAAATCTTTTATCCGGAGCACGGTTCCCGCCGGACCGCCGGCCGGCTTCCTGTCTTTCATTCCTTCCCGGACCGTTCCTCTGCTGGCGCCGCCCCTGATCCCGTCCTCCCGGTCTGCGTCCGGAACCGCGGTCATCATCATAGTCGGTATCATATTTTTCAGTCCGGATATACATACCCTCGCTTTTATCAGCGGCAAACAGTTCATCAGCAATAGAGGCGGCCGGGATTTTATTCTCTATGTATTTTTCGATGGCAGGCAAATTATACACATCCTGCTCGGAACAGAAACTGTACGCCTTTCCCGTTTTTCCGGCGCGTGCGGTTCTTCCGATTCTGTGTACATAATTTTCGGCCTCATTGGGGAGGTCATAATTGACAACCATAGCGAGACTGTCCACATCGATCCCGCGGGCCGCGACGTCAGTCGCCACAAGATATTTCAGGGAACCTGACTTAAAGGAATCAATAACCTGCAGGCGTTTTGACTGGGGAAGATCGCCGATGATGAATTCGGTTTCAAAACCGTTTATTCTGAGCCGCTTCGCAATTACCTCAGTCATTCGTTTTGTATTGCAGAAAATGATCATGCTTTCCGGTTTTTCATCCCGTATAAGCCCGAGAAGGAGTTTCATTTTTTCATCACTTGAAACATGAAACAGGAGCTGTTCAATTTCATCGACTGTAATATTGTCGGTTTCGATAGTGATTTCTTTTGCGTCAACAGTATATTCCCAGGCAAGATTTTTTACCCATGAATTCAGGGTGGCACTGAAAAGCATTGTCTGCCTGTCATTAACCGGAGGAAGTACCCTGATAAGCTTCCGGAGGTCGGGATAAAAACCCATATCAAACATGCGGTCCGCTTCGTCAATAACGAGAAAGGCAGTCCGGTCAAGTTTCATTGTTCCCGATTCCTGCAGATCGATAACCCTTCCCGGTGTCCCGATCATCAGATCCACGCCCTTGCCCAGCTGGTTTTGCTGGCGGGTATAACCGACCCCTCCGTAAAAACTTGCGGTCCTGAACTGCAGGTGGGCGCCGATAATTCTGGCTTCTTCCTCTACCTGCACGGCAAGTTCACGGGTCGGCACTAAAACCAGCGCTGTCTTTCCTGAAAGCTCAGGATCGCTTAGCAACCGCTGGAAAATAGTTATCAGAAAGGCTGCCGTTTTTCCTGATCCGGTGTGGGACTGCACATATAAATCGCTCCCTTCAAGACCATTCAAAAGAACCTGTTCCTGGACCGGCATACAAAATTCGTATCCGGCATCCGCAATACCTTTTTGGAGATCGCTATTTAAGTTAAATTCTGTAAATTTCATTGCGGTAAGTATAGCATACTAAAAAAAAATAAAATAGACGGTAAGGAGGGGCGAGTTGTTATTCTGATGATAATATGGGAGATGAAGATTATAGCATATTTTGCGTCTGGGCTTTTGACGCTATACCAACCGTTCGGTATACTATAAAAAGTCATGGCAGCTGTTTTAGCGGATGAAAAAATATATCATACTCGGGAAATGAAAATCCGGAGACTCTTCCGGAATAAGGATTCAGGAAAATGACAAACGCGGGATATGAACGAATTACGGAAAGGAAGTGATATTGAATAGGTGCTGCAAGTGAAAAATACTTTCCGTGTCAGTCATAAAATTTTATTTTAAAACCATATGAACACTTGTTAACATCAGGTTAACAAGTGTTCATATGCAGTGCCGGAAAAATTACCAGGATTCCTGTTTGATAAGAAAATCCGTATAACCTGCGGCCGTCAGTTTAGCTTTGACGTTTTCCAGATCCTTTTCGGGTATGCCGGGGAGTACAACTCTGGTAACAGATGTTGTTCTTTCAAAGGCGGGTGAAAAACCTTCCTGTCTCATTTTGTGAACAAGCCGGGTCGCGTTTTCTTCGCGGGTAAATGCTGCGATCTGAATACGCCATGTAGGGCCTGTGTGTGCGGCCTGCTGAACCGCAGCCGCCGGAACCGGTTTTGGCGCTGCAGCGGGCTGGGCCGCAGGAGCAGGCGCCGGTTTTGGCGGCGGAGCGGGTGGGGCTGCAGGAGCGGGTGCGGGTTTCGGTGCCGGCTGGGCAGCCGCTACTGTGCCTGCTTCGGGTTTTTTTGCTGTTTCCTGAATGGCAACTGCCGGCGTCGGAGGTTCCGGCAGTCCGGGTAATGTTCCCGCCTCTGCGGTTTGAGCCGCCGGTACCGGGGCAGTGGTTAATGATGCGTTCATTCTTTCTGCGGCGTCTTCAAGCGTAATTTTTATAATGGAGACCCGCGCTGTCCCTGTTGTCAGCATGTCAAGTTTTTCTGCGGCTGCTTTGGAAACATCAAGCTCCCTTCCCGGGGCAAAGGGCCCGCGATCATTTACCCTGACAATGACTGATTGTCCGTTATCAAGGTTAGTTACTTCAAGTAAAGTCCCGAATGGCAGCGTTTTATGCGCCGCGGTAAAATCATTCATATTGAATATTTCGCCGCTTGAAGTAGGCCTGCCGTTGAATTCATCCGCGTAAAATGATGCAATGGCTTCTTCGTTTAATACTTCCGGCTGGGCCGTCAGCGGAACAAGCACAAATGAAAACAATAAAAGTATGATACCAAACCTGACAGAATAGTTCTTTGCCATATATTCTCCTGATTAAAAGGTCAAACTGAAGCCTGTATGTCATGAATGACACACACCGCAGGCCGGAAAGCAACGTTTTTCAACCTGCAAATAATAAAAGTGCATAATGCGCTTTTATCATTCCTCCTCCCTCAAAAAACGAATCTATATTTCTACTATCGGAATAAATTATTGCCGCTTTAAGGAATAAGAAACCCGGATACAAAAAATCCCCTGCATGGACTAAAGATTTACCGGTTTTTCAGTTTGTTATACATCTGGTGTACACATGGCAGTAATATATACACAATATATAAGTAAATTTTTTGTTTTTCATTTTACGGAATAATTCCGTCATGATATACTGCAAATTATAAGGAAGAAGCATATATGATACAAAAAATTCCCTATAAAGACGGGCATTCCCTTGCCTATGCCGAGTATGGAAATAAAAACGGATTTCCCATTCTCCTCCAGCATGGTCTTGTAGCGAGTATCAGAGACTACGCCTTATTGGACAGACTTATTAAAACAGGCGCGCGGGTTATCTGTATAGCGCGTCCCGGTTATGGCGAATCCTCTCCAAGCATAATGAATAAGTTTGCTGATTGGTCCGAAGTGATAGGGGCCTTAATCCAGGAGTTACAGTTATCCTATTTTGATATTCTTGCGTCTTCCTCAGGCGCGCCCTATGGCTATTCCATCGGAGCCGGTTTTCCCGATAATGTCAGAAATATATATGTATTCAGCGGTACGCCTGCCCTGTATGATGATGTCGTTCTGACTTACTGGCCCTATCCTGTGAATAAGGACCTGAATCAGGAAGAGGCAGAAAACACTGTCGCCGAAGTGTATTTCCCCGGAATCCAGCCTGAAACCGCTGAAAATGACGATATCAGGGATTCAATGATGAACCGCTGTTTCGGTGTGGCGCAGGATCAGAGAATTAAATATCTTGACTGGGGCTTTGTCCTGCCCGAGGTGAAATCAAGGGTTTTTATGCAGCACAGCAGAACAGATGATGTTATTCCCTACAGGTGCGCAGTGAGAACTTCCCAGCTTTTGCCGAACTGTTCCTTTGAACTCCTGGGTGACGGTCCCCATTTTTCGCCCGAAGCCTTTGAGCAGTTTATTGAAAAAACAATAGCCGTGCATTTTTAGCGGAACGCTTTTTAAGTGCATGCGGCAATGCTTGACAATTCAGCTTTTTCGTCATAGCTTTGATATATCAGGCCGGTTTTTTCTTTCGGGAAAGAACCGGATCCTGAGAACGGTATAATTCCGGGGGTGCACCGGTTTCGACTGTGGTGGTCGGAGCTTGGGCTGCAGGTGAGGCCGTCTGTCCTCCAAACAGGCAAAACTTATAACTGCCGAAAATAACGACAGTTACGCTCTCGCTGCTTAATCAGCGGAACGCGGAACCCGTTTGATGCTGCTCCGAAGCAAACGGATGTTCCGACGCCAACCGGAGCTTGCTTTTTGCCGGGTCTGAACGGTAAAAGGGACTTTACTCAGAATACGGAACCGATGCTTGCGAAGCTGCTACCGGGTCCCGACAATTACCTCGCTTCGATAAACCTGTAGACGCCCCTGCGCCGCACTTCAGGACGGGGGTTCGATTCCCCCATCTCCAGAAAACCCCGGTTTTAACAACCGGGGTTTTGTTTTGGTATATAATGCAGCTATAGTCCGGCTCCGTAAGGAAACTTTCCGCAGAAAATTATGCGATTTCCTTTTTAATCACTTTCAGTGTTTTGAGTCCCCAGTCATAATGGCTCGAAGTGCTTGAAATAAAATACGAACCCAGAGATGTAGTTCCCGTCCAGGGATAATATTGTTTCGTGAATAATTCCTCATTGGAATGCTTTTCAATAAGTTTCATGATTTTTTTGTGGCTCTGTTTTAAAAGAGAAACGGCCTTTTTCCAGTCAGTACCCAGATATTTTTCGTGGATTTTTCTGTTCAGGGCGGGCAGGGTTTGCCAGGTATATCCTTCGCCGGGAATAATCGGCTTTTTACCGGACATTCCCGTGGCGTACCAGTTTTCCATCATTAAATGCCACTCATGAAGATGACAAAGCACGTCGGCGATTGTTTTATCCCGTTCATTCAATTCAAACCGGTTGTTCCTCAGTTCTTCAGGTATGGAATCGATAAAGCTGAATAGTTTTTCAAGGTTGGTTTCACTCAGCGTAAGCAGTGATTCTTTTGTTGTAGGTCTCGGCATGATGATCCTCCTGTATGTCATGGTACTTACAGAATACAGTATATACCCTGACCACTGTCTGTCCTGTTATTTTTTTAAACTTCGTTTCCCGTGATTGATAATCCAGAGAGTTTCCTTTGAGGGATTGTCTGAAAGCCATTCTTCAACAATTTCTTCCGCTTTTTCCGGGTATTCTTTGTATAAATCGTTGAGATTGTTGCCCACGCTTTTCCGGACAAACCCTGAGGGATCACTTTTCAGATTTGAAAGAATGGTTTTATATGATTCAAATTCTTCTACCGACGTGTACAGTTTTTTTGCCCAGGGCAGCCGGATGCGCATGCATTCGCTGGAGAGCCGCCTCACATGAACATTGGGGTCTTTGCTCCATTTCAGAATAATTTTTATTGTTTCTTTTGGTTTTTCCGCGATAAGAGGGCGGATGGCAAATTCACCTGTAAAGCGTTTTGTCAGTTCTTTAATGAAATCCAGTGATTTTTTCACATCGTCAGTGCCATGACGCTCTACATATCTTCCTACAGGCCAGAGCCACCAGCCTTCAGTGAACATGCCAGTCTCCTGCCCAAGCTCGGGTCCCAGCAGCTGTTCAAAAACAGTAACTGTTTCTGCATAATTGCGGGGAAGGGTCAGTTCAAAAGCGTCGGCAAACACATCCTGCCTCGCGAGAAATTCCCGGTCACCCAAATGCTCTGTTATATATGAAACAAATTTTTTTCCGTCAAAATCCGCATATACGCCCTTTATTCTGGCTGCGAGATCCTTTGCGAAAGCTTCATTATAATGATCCTTAAGCTTTTCCGCCATTTCTGTTCAAACCGAATTCTACTCCCACCCGAATGTCGCGGGGGTTTGTTGGTTATATCATAATAAACCGCGTCGACAAAGGGCAGTAATGAAATCCGTTCGGTTATTTTTTCCAGAATATCAGTATCAATATGGGCAAAGCGGGCTGTCATGACATCTTCGGATACTACGGGGCGGAGCACAATGGAACAGTGTCCTGGATTAGCCGCGTACGGCAGATTAATTGTCAGGTGCTGGAAAATTTTCCGGTACCAGTCGCTTTTTTTCAATTCTTCAAGAACAATAGCGTCAGCCTCTCTGGTTTGATCAAGCCGGTTTTTATCGCAATAGCCTTCACGCAGAGACATGACACTGTCCTGCCGTTTCCAGAGTTCAAGAACTGTTCTATTTACATCCATTATTTTATTTGTAATATCGGACGAGGCTTTTTCAAGCTGTACCCATGAAGGAAAGGCATTAAAAATGCGGCTAAAGGATAGCGCCGCGGGATAGCGGTACGTACGGAAATCCCCCTGGACGCCTACCGATTTAACAGGGAGTACTCCGGCCCCCGAAAGTCCGGGCCTGCATTCACCGGCTGTTCCCGGTGTACTTTCACATTCGGTAAAATAATGGGAAAGCGGAAACGCGCTGATCTGTCTGCCGGCTTCCACAAGCTCAGCTTCATCACTGTCTTTTCCGGTCGAGCACAGTACATTTATTGAAAGCCCCGGGCCCGGGAAGGGGTGGCGGTACACCAGTTCATCCGGAAGACCGATTTTTTTTCCGATTATACGCACCTCGTCCTTATATAAATCTTTGAGAGGTTCAATTATCAGCCCCTTTTCAATGAGGGCCTGAATCCCCTCAACCCTGTTGTGATGTGTTTTAATTATATTCGAGTTTTTTGTTCCGCCGGATTCAATTATATCCGGATACAGGGTCCCCTGCCCAAGGAGCCATTCATCTTCCCGGAGTCCGATTTTTTTTACTACCTCGTCCCTGACTGTAATAAAAGTTTCACCGATAGCCTTTCTTTTCTTCTGGGGGTCGGTCTCATGGTATACCGCTTTCAGAAAACGGTCGCTTGCGTCTTCAACAATAAAATTGGTAAAGCCCGCGTTTTTATATCTCTCCGCAATAACAGCGCTTTCATTTTTCCGCATAAACCCATTGTCAATATGGAGACCGAGAACCCTGTCCTGTCCGAGGGTTTTATTCAGAAGAGCGAAGGCTACGGTAGAATCAACTCCGCCGGAAAGAAAGAGAAGCACTTTCCGCGAACCGGCGTCTTCCAGAATCTGGCTTTGTATTGTATTAAGAATTTCATCCTGGTCCCAGTTTTTGCTCATGCCGCAGATTCCGGCAAAATTCCTGAATATTGTGTCTCCGTCCGGAGTGTCTTTTACTTCCGCATGAAACTGGAGGCTGAAGCGCTTTTTTTCACTGTTCTGGAGCGCCGCGAACCTGCAGTCCTTTGTTGAACCTGTAACTTCAAATCCGCCGGCAGGGCTTGTGACCGCGTCCTGATGGCTCATCCAAACCTGCATCGGAAACTGAATGCCCCGTAACAGCGGATTTTCCGGATATTCCCGGCCGTCAGTGTCTTTTACGTCAAGATATGCTATGCCGAATTCCCCGTCCGTTTTTTCGACGGTCCCGCCGTATTCCTGCGTCATCAGCTGATGGCCGTAACACAGGCCCAGAATCGGGATATCCAAATTCAGAATATCGGAGTTAAATTCAGGTATATTCTTTTCATATACGGAAGAGGGGCCTCCTGAAAATACGATTCCCCTGGCATTATCAAAAAAATCCAGTGAAACGGAGGGAAGCGCAATTTCGGAATAATATCCGAGCAGCCTAAAACGTTTGGCAATGAGATGCGCATACTGGCTGCCGAAATCAAGTACGGCTATTTTTTCATTCGTCATGGTTCAATATAGCAGGTTGCGCCCGCCTATTCAAGGATTGGCCGGACAATCGGCAGACAATACGAAAAAAATCTTGCCCCTGCTATTTCAAACAGGATATAATAGATAAATGTTTCGTACGGTATTTGCAAAAATTATGTACTCAGCCATTCTTGTGTTTGCGATTTTCGGAACCGATCTTCCTCCCGATAATCCCGGGGTACATCGCAGTGTGCCGGAAAAGCCCTGGCTGATTCTTGGGACCCTTAAGGCGGCTTACCCCGATAAAATACAGTCCATCGGATTTGATCCCGGAAAAAAAGACTGGTTTTTGCAGATTGACGGGACAAGACTCTTTTGGGCGGGGGGCCGGCTTCTCCCTGCACGGGAATTGTACGCGGCCATAAAATGGCAGCCTCATGTCGATTATCTGTATCCCGGACAAACGCCGGATCCCGAGTCCCTTACGCAGGAACAGATAGAACGGCTGAAAACAGCGATTCTGAATGACAATCGCGGTGAACATAAGGTCAAATATCATCCTGCCTTTTTTGAACTTTTATACGGGGGATCAACCAGAATTGCCATTGAAAGGCATATCACCCGCGTAAATTATCTGGGAAAACGGGTGTCTGTGCACAGGGCCATTGTTGCTCCGCTTAAGCGGGTAGAAGAGGCGCTTGACAGAATGGCCAAAACAGACGACTCGGTCCGCAGATTTATTGATTCCATTGCAAGCATTGACGGATACCACTGGAGAGAAATTGCCGACCGCCCGGTTCTCAGCAATCACAGCTGGGGGATCGCAATAGATATTCTTCCGAAAAACCACAATACCAAAAATATTTACTGGAACTGGAACAGTACATGGAATGAGGACTGGATGCTCCTTCCTCTTAACCGGCGGTGGATGCCGCCCGCGGCCGTTATTTCGGCTTTTGAAAAGAAGGTTTTATCTGGGGCGGGAAATGGGTTTACTGGGATAATATGCATTTTGAATACCGTCCCGAGCTCATTATTATGCAGCAATGGGGATTAGCGGGGACATATAAAAATGCCATATGAATTTTCTCAGTATATAGCGCCGGCTGTTTTCGGCTTGCTCGTTTTATGTATGTTCTTTATTTGCATACGGCTTGGAATGTTTATCGGCAGACTTAAAACGGAACGCAATTTCCGTTCAAGAATCATTTCCGAGCGCTCTGACGCCGTTAAACGCTCCCGCGCTGTTCTGGGCGGGCAATTCGGCGAACAGCTTGCGCCCTATATGCCGGAATTTCCCGGCGACCCGACTGAAATCCGATTTATCGGAAAGCCGGTCGATTTTATTTGTTTTTCCGGCTCTTCAAATGGTGAAATTGACGAGATTATATTTATAGAAGTAAAAACGGGAAAATCCCAGCTCACGCCGGTTGAAAAAAGTTTGAGGGAAGCCGTCAGGGACGGGCGGGTCTCATATTATGAATACCGGTTGCCTCAATGAAAAGTTTTTCGCAGTCTCCCTTTGTCATGGGGCGGCCAGTTAAGTAACCCTGGATGGTTTTACAGTTGAGCTGCTGGATAGCGGCCAGCTGTTCATCCGTCTCAACACCTTCTGCGATAGTATCCAGTCCGAGTTTTGTCATAAGGGATACAATAGCGTCAGTAATATCATATTCAATACTTGCTTCCTTCGCAATGTTAGCGATAAAGGATTTGTCGATTTTAAGTGTATTCAGCGGCAAAAGCTGAAGATAGCGCAGCGAGGAATATCCTGTTCCGAAATCATCGAGCGAAATGCACACTCCGAAACTGCTTATATCCTGAAGCAGCTTGACGGATTTTTCAAAGTTGTGGATAAGAAAACCTTCCGTTATTTCAATCTCAAGAGATTCAGGCGGAATCTGGGTTTCCGCGATAATGGCCTTGAGGTTTTGCAGAAAATCTTCATGCTGGAGCTGTATGGGAGAAATATTAACCGACATTATCCCCCTGAAACCGTATCTTGTCTGCCATTCGCTTAAAGTCCGGCAGGCTGTTCTCAGGATCCAGTATCCGAGCGGAATTATTATCTTGTTTTCCTCCGCAACCGGAATAAACGTATCCGGCTGAATTGCGCCCAGATCAAAATCAAACCAGCGGATGAGCGCTTCAAAGCCCCTCAGCCTGTTTGACGTGACTTCATACTGGGGCTGAAAGAAAAGCTGGAATATTTCATCATCAAGGGCCTTGAACATTTTCTGTTCCATATTAAGCCGCGCGATCAGATTTTCCTGCATGACAAGGTGGAACATGGCCAGCGTGTTTTTTCCTTTCCGCTTGGCTTCGGTCATTGCGAGATCGGCAAAACGCAGCAGTTCGGAAACTGTGGCGGCATCCTCCGGGTAGGTCGCAATACCGATGGAAACCGTGGCCTGCCTCTCCTCATGCAAAATATAATACGGTTTCCGCAGGGCTTCCTGGATCATGGTGATTGTATAATGCAATTCAGCGTCATGTTCATAACCGCTTAACAGAATGAGAAATTCGTCGCCGCCGAAACGGCTGAAATGTATGGAATCCGTTTTGAATTCAAGCAGGCGCTGCGCAATCTGGCACAGCAGCGCGTCGCCCGCGTCATGCCCCTTTGTGTCATTCAGAATTTTCAGATTATCTATATCGAGAATGGCAACCGCCAGTTTATTGTTTGTCCGGCGGGCGTATTCAAGCTCATCGGCGAGGATAGCCGAAAACCGGAGCCTGTTCGGCAGTTTTGTAAGCCGGTCATAATTGATAAACTGCTCGAGATTATCATTCAGATTCTGGATTTTTTCCAGTTTTACTTTCAGATTCGTTTTTGAAGCTTCAAGCTCGGCCGCAAGATTTGTCAGTTTGACATTCTGCTTTTTTATATGCAGTTTGTCATTTTTCTGTTCGGTGACATCCGAAAAATGTACACAAATATGGTCGGGTTCAAGATAAAAAACAGTAATATCAAGCCATTTATCCAGCCTCTCGCTGAACAGGAGCTGCTGCAGTCCCTGTTTTGTTTCATTAACATGAATCGCAAAATCAAGCCAGGGAATGGGTGAATTTTTAAATATGGTCTGGGAAAACATTTTTCCCATGATAGTTTCTCTGGGAACGCCGACTATGTGTTCCCAGGCGGGGTTCACATAGTCGATCAGAACATCTGTTTCCCCTGCCTGCTCCGGCAGGGGAGTGCCAACTATAATGATTTGCGGAAGTCCTTCAAGTATACCACGATAAAACTGTTCAATATTCATAACTTCGTAAATACATTATAGTCCCACTTGGGCTAATCTGTAAAACGAATTCTTTGCCAGAAATCATTATATAATTCGAGGTTTTCTCCTAAATCATCTTTCAGCTCGCAGTTTGCGATATCTTCCGGCTGGTAATACGGTATTTTTTTCTGGAAGTCAGCCGCTTCGGTATGGACTGTTGACGGAAAACCGAAGGTATCAAGGAATTCCGCGTAAATTTCCGGGCGGAGAATAAAATTGATGAAAGTATGGGCCAGCTCAGGGTTTTTTGCTCCCCTGGGAATACACATACTGTCAATGTACATCGGTCCGCCCTCTTCGGGGATGAAGAAAGCAATCTTGCTGTGCATTTCGGGAGGAACTTCCTCATATACTACTTCAGCATAACCCTGGACGACCCAGAAATCTCCGGTAGCAAAGGATTTACCGAAACTTTCGGCGTCAAATTTGACCAGGTTCGGTTTCCAGACATTGTTTATGATTTCATAGGCGCTCCGGAGTTCATCCATGTCGGTAGTATTTACCGAATAACCCAGATGGGCCAGTCCGTCGCCCATAACTTCGCGCATGTCGTCCAGCATTGACATTCTTCCGGCAAGGTCTTTTCTGCCAAAAATATTCCAGGTTTTCTCGAATTCCGGAACCCTGTCCAGATTCACCGCAACCCCGCGGCGCCCATAAAATAGGGAACCGACACTTCCATGGTATTGTCAAAAGTCATTTTTTCGAGAACTGTAGGCCTGATATACGCAACATTCGGGATCTTTTCCAGATCAAGCGTTTCAAGCATGTTCTGGCTTTTCATTATGGAAACATAGTCTCCCGACGGAATAACAATATCATATCCCGAACCGCCCGCTTTCAGTTTGGCGTACATGTCCTCATTGGACGCGTAATCATCATATACAACCTTTACGTCATATTCTTTTTCAAATTTCTGAATAACGGAATCGGGCGTGTAATATGTCCAGTTATAAAGATATAATGTTTTCCCGTCATTTTTTTTGCAACCGGAAAACCCAATTACTGAAAATACTCCTATTCCCAGTACCGCAGTTTTGAGAGCGATCGCCCCCAGTTTTGCAGCAAAAACGCTAGCTCTTTTTTTCATGGCGTTAATGCCTCCTTTTGAAAATATCCATAAAACATGCCTGTCGCGCATGATTTTATCAGGGGTAAGGAAAAGTGTTATACTCCTTTAAGATAAGTTTCTGATATAAAGAATTGGCTAATTTTTTATATCAGAAACACGTACAATCGGAAATAGTCAAATAATTTAGATTATTTGACTATGCATTACTTTGATGCAGCAATACTTTTAAGGAAATTCCGGAGAAGAAACGCTATAAGCATTGTTCCCAGAATCATAACAAGGGACAGGGCGTTTATAACGGGAGAAACCCCATATCTGACCATCGAGAAAACATACAGCGGCAGCGTGGTTGATCCCGGCCCGGAAACAAAAAAGGTAATGACAAAGTCTTCAAGAGACATTGTCACCGACATCATAAAGGCGGAAAGAATTCCCGGCATTATTGCCGGCAGTATAATTTTGAAAAGGGTTTGCCGTTCCGTCGCACCCAGGTCGTGGGCCGCCTCGATAATGGAAAAATCAAATTCATCAAGACGCGCCAGCACCAGCAGAAAAACAAAGGGCAGACAAAAGGTGGTATGCGCTATAAAAATAGTTCCCATCCCGAGGGGAATATTTATTGCCGAAAAGAAAATCAGCATTGAAATACCTATGATAACTTCGGGAAGCACCATGGGCAGAAAACTGGTTGTCTGGATATACAGGCGCCCTTTAAAACGGTACCAGTTTATGCCTATCGCTGCCAGCGTACCTATAACAGTGGCCAGAAAGGCCGAAGAAAAGGCAATAATAAAACTGTTCCTGAACGATGTCCACAGTTTTGAAGAATCAAAGAAGAGTTTCTCATACCAGTCCAGGGAAAAGCCGGTCCAGACCATTCCCTTTGCCTTATTAAACGAATAAAAGACGATTACTGTCAGCGGCAAAAACAGAAACAGGATACTCAATATCATTACCGTGTTAGAAAATGATATCCTGTTTTTATTCTGAAGCGCGCGTCTGGCATGCCGCGCGGGTTCCGAAGACGGCCTCTTTTTAGAAAACCGGGATAAAAGCTGATGATATAAACCGCCCTGATTAACGCTGCTCATACCGCAGTCTCCTGTTTGCCTGTCTGTTTCAAGCGGGCCGCGTCCTCGGCGCTGCTCCGCATCATCCACAGAACACCGATTGTACTTACTACAGTAATAACCATGGAAAAAGCCGATGCCAGCGGCCAGTTCCGTATCTTGGTGACCTGGTCGACAATTACATTCCCGATCATATAGGAATCTTTTCCTCCGACAAGGAGGGGCACTGTGTACGCCCCGAAAATCGGGATAAAGGTAAAAATAACAGCCGTTATGATGCCGGTGCGCACATTGGGCAGCAGGATCCTGATCATTGACTGGGCCTTTGAAGCGCCGAGGTCCCGGGCCGCCTCAAGCAGGGAAAAATCGAATTTGTCCATCGAAGTAAAAATAGGCAGAATAGCGTAGGGAAGATACATATATATCAGTACCAGTACGACTGCCCTCTGATTATACAGCAGGGGCAGGCTGTCCTTAATCAGGCCTATTTTTTTCAGGGTTTCATTGATAAAGCCTTCGTTGCCGAGGATAGCTATCCATGCGTTTATCCTGATAAGGGAATTGGTCCAGAACGGAATAATAATAAGAAAGAGAAGCAGCGTCTGGTGTTTGCTGCGAGCCATTGCGTATCCGCACGGAAGCGCGATGAGTATGCAAAAGAAAGTAGCAAGGAACGTTACCCACAGGGTCCGTACAAAAAGACGGCCGTAACTCGCGCTGAACATCTGCTGATAGGCCTTCAGGGTAAACTGGCTGAAAATGTCCCCTATAAGCTGCTTTATGTTCTGGAAAGACAGCGGTAGATAATCTTTCAGGGTTACAGTCCATTCCACACCGCCATGCACGCCCTTATGCAGAAAGCTGTAAACCACAATAATGGCGAGGGGAAACACAAAAAAGAGGGTAAACCACAGTCCCATTGGGTAACTGTATGCAGGGCCGTAATTCCGGCCCTGCAGGGGCCGTATGCGGCTCATTGATTGATTACCTCAACAATGTATCCGTCGTTCGCACTCCACGAAACATATACGGTGTCTTTCCATTCGATTTCGGGACCGTCCTCAAGGTAGTTCTGATGCTGTTTGAACACTTTCAGAATAGTTCCATTTTCAAGCTGCACATAAAATTTCGACTGGAACCCCGAATAAACCGGTTCGGCAACAATTCCCTTGAATACGTTGATCTCCTTGCCGGGTTTGGTCGGTTCTTCCAGAGTAATGCGTATTTTTTCGGGCCGCACCGTAAAACTGACCTGCTGGCCCGGCTGAGTTTCATCATAATCGGTAACCTTAATCTGTTTGCCCAGTTCGGGAACATCCAGAGTTACCATATATTCATCTTCTTTATATTTCTGGCAGTCCACTACCTTGGAGGCAAAGAGATTAGTTTCACCGATAAACTTTGCGACGAATTCCGTGGCAGGACTTTCATAAATTTCAAACGGCGTTCCGATCTGCAGAACCTTTCCCTGGTTCATAACGGCAATCCTGTCTGAAACCGAAAGGGCTTCACTCTGGTCATGCGTTACATAAATAAAAGTAATGCCGATCTTGTCATGAAGATTATCCAGTTCCACAAGCAGATTCGAGCGCAGCTTTGCGTCCAGGGCGGAAAGCGGCTCATCCAGAAGCAGTACACTGGGTTCATTTATCAGAGCGCGCGCAATGGCTACCCGCTGTTTTTGCCCGCCTGAAAGCTGGTTCGGTTTTTTATCAATATGGGCGTCGAGCTGCACAAGCCGCAGGTAATCCCTCACCTTTCTGTCAACTTCGGGTTTCGGGAGTTTCCTTATTTTCAGGGGGAAAGCGACATTCTCATATACTGATAAATGAGGAAAAAGCGCATAACTCTGAAATACCGTATTTGACTGGCGTTTGTTGGGATCAATACCTATAACATTTTTTCCATCAAAAGCTACAACTCCGGAATCCGGTGTTTCAAACCCTGCAATAATACGGAGCAGCGTTGTTTTACCGCATCCCGAAGGTCCCAAAAGCGAAAAAAACTCGCCCTTATTTATTTTGATGTTTGTATCATCAAGTGCGTGAAAATTCCCAAAGGATTTTGACACGTGTTCAATTGAAACATCGCACCCTTTCAATCTTTTTCCCTGCCCTCCTGGAAGGCTGAATTTTCCTTAAAAACGAATTTTTAAGTGTCTGAAACTGACTTTCTTCCATTTATTCGATTATGTCAAGGTTTATCAGGGTATATTTGAAAAAAAAATGTATCAATTGCCGCAATCCTGTTATTCGAGGCGAGGGTTTAATACCCCAGACCGTAGGTCTGCCTGCTCTGCGGTGGTTTTTATAATAACCTATAAAAACGTTAGTTTTTGTAGGTTCCAGGGTATTAAACCCGAGACCAATTCCACGGGAGAGAAAAATACTCCGCTCTGCGGCGGAGTATTTTATTTTTTACATAAAAGTTTTTCCCGGTTTTTAAAAACTTTATTTGCAAAAATCCGGAAATGGCTGTATAACATAGAAAGGGGTACGCGACCCATAAATTTTAGGAGGACATAAGTATGAAAAGGAGTATTGGCCTGATAATTTTGCAGGTTTCGGTGGCTCTCTACCTGTTTGTTAACGGTATTCTTGGGCTGTCAAAGGATTCAAATGAGTTTACCAGACTCATAAAGGAAATTTTCGGACGCGGAGATTTATCAAACATCCTGGCTATTGTATTCTCGGTATGTGCAATCATTGCGGGATTGTTCCTTCTTCTGGAGCTCTTCTCTCTGCCGATCCCTGTTACGGATCTGATTCTGTTCATCTTCATCATTCTGTGGGCAGTGTATATCATTCTGGTTGACATTATTGCGCCGATCAGGAGCAGCGGATCATTCTTTAATACCTTCAACATCTGGTCATATCTGAGTACGCTTTCATCCCACCTGATGGTTCTGGGTTCAATCATGGCGGTGAACAAGAGGTTCAGCTGATCAATACCTGAAATTTCAGGAGATTTTATGTCCCGCTGCCGTTTGAAGGCTGCGGGACTGTGGCCCTGAGAGGCCTCAAAAAATCATAAAAGGCGCTTTTCCCTTCTGCACACTGAAAAGTGTACGCTAGAAGAGAGAATGCGCCTTTTTTATTTATACCGGCGCAAAAGAGACCCCGGGTTTCAGCGTACGGCGAAGTCCCGCATTTTTACCGGATAAAACAGTTTATTCCGGAATATTTCCTCTGAAAATTGAATTCCGCCGCTGTATTGTATATAAATAAGTAATATAAAATTAGATATTTAATTTTGAAGGAGAAGAAACTGTTATGAAAACACACACAACCGCATTTTTAGCTATATGCGCCGCCGTACTTGTTCTGACTGCAGCGGGCTGCAAAATGGGTGATGAAGAAAACGAACCGGAATGGCCCTCGGCCATTACCTGGGGTCAGTGGGGAATTTCCGGCGGAATGCCCCGGCCTGATAACGGAACAATAAAATCGGTCAGCAGGACAGACGGCATCGAAGTTATAATGAGCGGCTTTACGCAGCAGTCGTATGATTCCTACATCGCGAAGATAAAAACAGCAAAGGGTACGGATTTTTTCACCCAGGAAGGGACCGCCAGCGCTGAAAGGGAATTCACCGATAACTTCAATCCGCGGGTATTTACCGTAGCGTATGATGGCAGCAGGAATACGCTGGACGTTTCGGTTTTTGAGAATCCCTCCGGCTATAAACTCTGGAGCGCTGTTCCCTGGATTAACTATGGTCTTGGCGGGTTTCCGGCGCCCCCGTCCGGCAATGTCCTTACAATTACCACCAGCGCCAGCCCGGCCGGTTCATCGGTTCTGATGACCTCCGCCACCCTGGCGTCCCTTGATTGGCTCAAAGAAACGCTGGAAGATGATTATGCTCTGACAATGACCTCCGCCGACTTTGACGGGCTGACTGTTTATAACAGCAATACCTATACTGTCGGAGTAAGTACCTACAGTATATCCATCAGATATACCGGCAGTAATGAATATATAGCAGACAGCACCGTAGTCGCGCCTGCGAATGCTATAATGGTTTTTGTCGGTACAACCGCCTACATGGCCGACAAATAAAAAACGCAGCCGGAATTCAGAAAAAGGCCGTAAACGCTGATCCGTTTGCGGCCTTTTTTATCAGGAGTCCCTGTTCCCGAATTCGGAGGTTCAGGCCCGGAGACTGCTTTCTATAGCAGATGTTTCAGTACCATGTATATTATGGTACTCCCGAAAATCGAAAGCATGGCGTTGTTTTTCCATAAATGAAGAACCACAACCGCCGCGAGCGCGATAAGCTCTCTGATCCCTGAAGGGTAAACCGCCCACTGGACATCCTTCAGGCAGTAAATGACAAGAACAGCCATTACCATCGGCGGGATAAACTGCTCGATAAAACGGATAAGCGCCGGAGGCTCCCTGCGGGAAAAAAGCAAAAAGGGGAAGGCCCTGGTTAAAAAGATAATGAGGGCAAACAGAAAGGTGGCGATCAGGGCCTGGGACAGTGAAATCATTTTGACCTCCCCCTGAAAAGGGCCAGAACGGCCAGGGCGGACACAAGGGCGATAATAAGCATGTTTTCCGGTCCGGCAAAAATCAGCGCCAGAACAGCGCATACAAAACCGATCGCGACCGGGAGTATATCCCGGGTCCGGCGGAGCTGGTCTATTAAAAGCACCGTAAAGAGGGATGTAAGGGCAAAATCGATACCCTCAAAGGAAAACGGAATCAGGGTCCCTGCGAGAGCACCGACTGTACTGCCTATTACCCAGTAGGATTGATCGAGCAGGGCGATCGCACCATAAAAATCGCCCTGATTACTTATTTCAGGCGGTTTAACTCCGGTCAGGAGCGCATAGGTTTCATCGGTAAGGGCGAAAATGAGATAGGGCTTCCATTTTCCAGCTGTTTTGAATTTTTCAATAAGTGAAACGCCGTATACAATATGACGGATATTTACCATCAGCATGGTGATAAGCATCCCCGATAGCGGTACTCCCGCCGTAAAAAGGCCGATTGCAATATACTGTCCGGCTCCGGCATACATAGTGAGGCTCATTATCGGCGCAAGCCACCACGGATACCCCGCCTTTGTCAGTGTGAGCCCGAAGGGTATGCCGATGGCCAGATACCCGAACAGCACAGGAACCGTAAACGGGAAAGCCATTCTCAAAACGGAAAGGGCTGTCTGTTTTTTTTCTGAAGAAACTGGAGAAGAATTCATTCTGCAAGTATATAAAATCCTCTTTCAGTTGACCATCCCCGATAATTATGCGAAACTTAAATATAAGAACGAAATGTCCCGCCGCAGAGCAGTGTGGTATTTTGTTCTCCCGTGAAATTGGCCTCAGGTTTAATACCATGGACCCTATATAAACTAACGTTTGGTATAGGTTTTTATGGGAAAACGACGCAGAGCGGCGGGGTGTTAAACCCTCGCCGCGAATAAACGGGAATATCATTGCTTTTTGGTTTTTACCCGCTCTGACTTTTGAAAAAAAGCCGCGGTTTATTCTTGTATTTTTGAAGTGATACAACTTCATGGAGGAATGTACGTATGGTAGCTTTACTGGTTGGAATTATCCTTATAGCTTTTACCGTTTTTGCAGCCCTTCCGCCGGAGCTTGTGGGATTCGGACTTGGCTGGGGAGCCGATATTCTGCTGTTCCTCCGGGGCTGTCTGCCGATTCTGGCTGCCTTTATCGGACTCGTCGCGATATTTATAGGAATAGCCGATTTAAAAGACAAGGCTGAGGCAAAAAAAGAGGAAAAAGCAATACAGGCGAACGAAACAAAGCCTGAATAAAAATACCGGGCTGTCACTCCATGGGGAAATCCGGAATTTTTGTTCTGTTCCGGAAGTTACCGGGCTTGACACAGGTTTTTATTTTTCTATAGAATGAACATCCCACATTATCTGCGAAAACAGTATGCATATACTGATTACAGATTTATTTTGAGTAAGGTAATATAAATGAAGACACTTTTTGTAAAAGAGTATGAGGCGCCCCGTTCATGGTTTGTTATTGACGCAGAAAATAAGCCGCTTGGCCGTGTTGCTGCAAAGGCCGCCTGTATGCTGAGAGGAAAGCATAAGGTCACCTACGCTCCCCATCAGGAGACAGGTGATTATGTAGTAATTATTAATGCAGACAAGGTTCTTCTCACCGGAAACAAGCCGGAAGATAAACTCTATCATCATCATACCGGTTTCTCCGGAGGACTCCGCTCAATAACTTATAACAAGCTTGTCCAGCGGCACCCGGCGGAACCCATCCTTAATGCGGTAAAAGGAATGCTGCCCAAGGGCCATCTCGGCAGAAAACTGCTGACCAATGTTAAGGTATATGCAGGTTCGGAACACCCCCACGCAGCCCAGAATCCGCAGGTTCTGGAAGTATAATGAGGAGCAAAAATCGTGGTTAAGAATATTGGAATGGGAACAGGAAGACGTAAAACGGCCGTGGCCCGCGTTTATGTACGCGAAGGCAACGGTAAGCTCCTTGTTAATGACAAGGAAATAAACGAATATTTCGCAACACCGGAACAGGTACAGATCGCGAGGCAGCCCCTGATGGTTACCGCCAGCGATACAAAATTCGACATTGTTGTCACTGTGTACGGCGGCGGGTTGAACGGCCAGGCCGGCGCCTGCAGTCATGGAATTGCGCGGGCCCTTGCCCAGGTTGACGCCGGAAACCGTTCTTCTTTAAAGGCGAACGGCCTGCTGACCCGCGATTCACGCATGGTTGAACGCAAAAAATATGGCCAGCGCGGTGCCCGCAGAAGATTCCAGTTCAGCAAACGTTAATTCGGCTGTTATCATACGGAACGCAGAACGGACCTCCCCGGATATTTTTAAAATATCCCTGACGGATGGTTCGTTTTTTTTTGTCCGGGATGAATATCTTGAAGCTATTCCGGCTTTGTGGAAAATCCTGAACGCTGAAAACAGTAATTTCTCCCAGCTTTCCCTGTCTCCCGAAAATGCGGAGAATCTGTTCATTTGCGGGCGGATATATCTTGCCGAACGCACTGCACTTGCTTATCTCTCCCGCTCCGAACATTCCCGCCGCCAGCTCGAACTGAAACTGAGGAAAAAAAATTATATCCCGGACGAAATCAGCCCTGCCCTTGATTATCTTGAATCCCGCGCGCTCATCGATAATAAGCGGTTTGCCGAAGCCTGGATAAAAAACAGGCTTATTCACCGGAACGAGGGCAGACAGAAGCTGTATTATGGTCTTATATCCCGGGGCGTTCCCCGGGAAGACGCGGAAGTCGTTCTCGATCAATACTTTTCGCCGTCAGATGAAAAAGACGGGTGTCTGAGGGAGACTGAAAAACTGCTGCGTCGGACTTCCGATCAGCTTCAAATCAAGCGTTCCCTGCTGAGGAAGGGCTTTTCCCTTAAAACAATTACACAGTGTCTTGAACATACCAGGACGGAGAATCTGAACTGATTCCGTTCCGGGGAGAAAAAATGAACAAAGATGATATATATAAAAACGGGCAAAAAGTCTCAGAGATAAACGGGGATATCCTGACCTATTACTAAAAAAGCGGACAAGTAAAGGCGGAAGGAAAATATAGTAATGAAAAGTCTGAAGGGAAATGGCTGTTTTTTAAAGAGAATGGAACGTTGTGGCAGGAAGGTAATTTTAGAGATAATAAAATACCTCGCCACAGAGCAGGCAACCCTTCGGTCTGGGGTATTAAACCCTCGCCTCGAATAAAAAACACGGAGAGTGGAAAAGATATAATGATAATGGCGAAGAGGAATACTTCGCCGAATTTACTGACGGAAAGCAGATAAAAAAACAGAAATAAAAGATACAGCACACATCATTTATTTTCCTGCGTGTTTTCTTCAGGAACTATAAAATCCTGTATGCGGTTGGTAATAACGCTCCGGGCGCCGCAGGCAAACAGCTGCCCGGCCGTTTCACGGGAATCGACAGTCCAGGTGAGAACAGGCCGCCGTCCGCGCTCGTGATACTGGGAATACAAAACGGTCTCCCATGCCGGCTTCTTTATGGCCGCTCCCGAGAGAAAAAGCCCTTCCCGGTGCCGGAAGAAAAATGGAATACTTTTATACGGGCCGTAAATTATCGCGGTCGTCTCCTTCCCGTATTTCCGGTATGAAATGAGGGAAAGCGGATCAAACGACGAAATGATGCAATTAATCCGGCTGTGACGCTTGAGGCAAAGTGAAACGGCAATACCCAGTGAATGATCAAAGGGCTTGGCGGTTTTCAGCTCAATATCAAAGAAAATATCCCTGCCGACAGCTTCAAAAACCATTTCAAGCGTAGGTATCCGTTCTTTCGAAAAAGCCGGATTCGCCAGGTCAGGGTACAGACGGTTAAAAAATGAGCCGACATCAATTTCACAGAGCTCTGCGTAGGTCAGATCTTCAACACGCCGGTGAATGCCGGCAACCCGGTCAAGCCAGCGGTCATGGGTAACCACAATTTCCCCGGTTTTGCATAGCCGGACATCAAGCTCGATTCCTTTTGCGCCCAGTTCCTTCGCCTTTATAAAGGCAGCCAGCGTGTTTTCCGGCGCAAGTGTTGAGGCTCCCCTGTGAGCAAAAAAAACAGGCCAGCCTTCAGGAAGCACAGGTGCATTTTTTTTGTTGCGTTTCATCCTGATACATATTACCATGAAATTCTAAAAAAAACAGGAGTATAATGTGGAAACTGACAAAAAAGGCTTTAGAAAATATGTTCCTATAACATTTTTGATTGGTTTTGGCTTTTTTACCGTAGGAATGATGGATCCCTTGTATGACAGCTATGTGGAAATTTTTCTGGGGAATTATATTTCAAAAAAAGCGCTCGTAGGCGCGATAATGGCGCTTGATAATGTCTTTGCGCTGTTTCTCATTCCGATAGTTTCAATCTGGTCAGACCGGACAAGAACGCCCCTTGGCAGACGGATGCCCTGGATAGCGGTTCTGCTGCCTGTTTCCGCTGTTTTCTTTGCACTGATCCCCTATGCCGCCGAATATTCCTTGCGGCCCTGATGATAGTGCTTATTCTTTTGAATATTTTCAAACAATCGGCCCGAGGCCCGGTTGTGGCCCTGATGCCGGACACCATTCCGGGCGAATACCGTTCGCAGGCAAACGGTGTTATCAATACAATGGGAAATATTGCCGCTCTTGTGAGTACTCTCTTTCTTGCCCGGCTCATGGACGTAAATATCATATTGCCGGTTCTCGGTCCGACAAAAAACAGACTGGCTTTTCCGGCCGCATCCGCCTTTGTTATTCTCGCGGTTATCATGCTGCTTATCTTTGTCCGGGAAAATAAAAACAGCCCGGCATCTGCCGAGCCGGAAGAACGGAAAGAGCCTTTTTTCAGAAGTTTTCTGCAGGTTTTCCGCGCTGAGGATAAAAGTTCCTTCTGGGTCCTTATCAGTCTTTTTTTGTGGTTTACCGGTTATCAGGGCGTTATGCCCTATCTGACGGATTTTACAATAAAAACATTTGATTTATCGATGGGGCAGGGGGCGCTCTCCATGGGTATGGTTGTAATCGCATCGGTGCTGGCAGCCATTCCAATGGGCTACGCGGCAAATAAATGGGGCCGAAAGCGGATAATCCGGATTTCCCTCATTGTCATTGCCTGTGCCACCGGGGCCGCGTTTTTCCTCCAGCCTTTCGGAAGAGTGACAGGACTTTCAACGGCCGGTTTGAAATATGTTTTCTGGGGCCTGATGTTCCTGTACGGTATTTTCTGGATTGCCGTTGTCACCAATTCATTTCCCATGCTCTGGCAGATGGCCCATTTTGGAAATATTGGTGTGTATACCGGCCTTTATTATACATTCTCTCAGCTCGCGGCGGTCGTTGCCCCGGCCTGCGCCGGTGTTGTCATTGACGCCGCCGGTTTTCCTTCAATGTTTATTTTCTGCTGTGTCTTTTTCTTCTTGCCTTTATTACTATGGGCTTTGTTAAGAGCGGCGAGAGGAATGATCCGCCCGCCGAAACTGCGGCGGCATAGGAACGGGAAAAGGGTCGCGGGTTTCTCCGGGGCTTTTATTCGTGGCGAGGGTTAATACTCCGCCGCTTTGCGGCGGGGTATTTTATTGGTCCCCGGAAGTCTGTGTATTTCAGCTTCCGGAAACCTCGCCAAGCATTTCAGTATAAAACCGGGGTTCAATAGCTTCCCGCGGGATCCCGCAGCGTCCGAGCAGTTCTCTGAGTATATTCCGGTCCCGGCTTATTTCCTGTTCGCCGGGAGATTCGGCGAGAATTTCAAGCTCGATAAACCAGCCGAGTCCGGCAACCAGTGAAAGTTCAATGGTCACCGTCGGTCCATCCCCGGTTTTATAACAGAAACTGCGGGTAATTTTCTCCTTTTCGGAAGAAATGGAAAACCCAAGATCGGTTATCAGCGTTTCAAAGGCTCGCCGGTCGCTTACGGCAAATTCCTGCTCGTCATTTATTTCTATACTGTCCCGTATTTCCTTGCGCTTATACGTTACCGTAATGCAGTCATTTTCTTCCCGTATCCGGATTTTTACCGGCGAACCGGAGTTGCATACCCAGTATACATCGCGTTTCCGGCTTTCGCGGCTGAATTCCGCTAATGACCTGATTGTCTGTTCGGTAATATCGGGATCGGTAACATGAGCCTTTATTTCGATTTCCGTCACAGTACAGCCCGCTTACAACAGAATTCAGCTGAAATTCAGCACTGAAGGGTCATATCCTTCCGGGGCCTTAAGCCCGAGAAGCTCGATACAGGTGGCCCCAATGGATGAAATACCAAGTCCTGTTTTAAGGTCCCTGCTGTATTCGTCCTTTGATTCAGGGTCAAAAACAATACAGGGAACCGGATTAAGCGAATGGCTGGTTTTGGCTCTGGGCGTTCCGTCGGCTTTCCGCGAAACGTCCCCGGTTTTTTTATCATGTTCAAACATATCATCCGCGTTTCCGTGATCGGCTGTAATGAGCATAATACCGCCCGCCGCCGCCACCGCTTTTTTAAGGCGGGCAAGCTGCAGGTCCATTCCTTCCATTGAACAGATAACGGCCTGGTATACTCCTGTATGTCCGACCATATCGCCGTTCGGATAGTTAAGCCGGATAAAGTCATATTCGCCGGATTTTACCGCGTCCAGTACATAATCGGTAATTTCCGCGCATTTCATCCATGGCCGCTGTTCAAAGGGCAGTACATCGCTTTTTATTTCAACATAGGTTTCGAGATTTTCATCGAATTTTCCCAGCCGGTTGCCATTGAAAAAATAGGTAACATGCCCATATTTCTGGGTTTCACTGATGGCAAGCTGGCGTACGCCCGAAGCGCATAAATATTCACCGACTGTCCGGTCTATGGCCGGAGGCGTAACAAGATACTGGGAAGGAATATGCAGGTCGCCGTCATATTCCATCATTCCCGCGTATTCAACTTTTGGGACCCGTATGCGGTCAAATTTTTCAAAATATTCCGGGCTTTCAAAGGCAGCCGTAATTTCCAGGGCCCGGTCGCCGCGGAAGTTAAAATAAATAACCGAATCGCCGTCCTCGATAGTCCCTATCGGCTTGCCGTTTTCGGCAATTACAAATTCCTTCATATCCTGGTCAATAATACCGGGAATTTCCCTGCGCCAGCTTTCAACAGCTTCCCTGGCTGAGGCAAACTGCCTGCCCTCACCGAGAACATGGACCTTCCACCCCCGTTCAACCATGGACCAGTCCGCGCCGTAGCGGTCCATTGTAATATACATTCGTCCGCCGCCCGAACCGATGCGGTAATCTACGCCTTTTGCATTCAAATCTTCAAGAAAAAGCTCAAAAGGATCAATATATTCGAGGGCGCTTGTTTCGCCGACGTCTCTGCCGTCCAGGAGAGTATGGATACGCGCGCGTTTGATACCTTCCTTTTCCGCCCGGGTAAGCATTGCTTTCAGATGATCTATGTGCGAATGGACATTTCCGTCAGAAAAAAGTCCGATAAAATGCAGCGTAGCGTTGTTTTTCTTTGCGTTTTCAATCAGTTTTTTCCAGGTTTCTCCCTCAAACATGAATCCCGAATCAATGGAATCCGAAACCAGCTTGGCTCCCTGGGCAAAAACCCGTCCGCAGCCCATGGCATTATGACCCACTTCGCTGTTGCCCATATCATCATCCGAGGGCAGTCCTACTGCCGTTCCGTGAGCCTTGAGTTTTGCAAGCGGGCAGGTTTTGCTGAAATTCTCCAGCGCTTCCATATGCGATTCCTGTACCGCATCTCCTTCGCGGTATTTTCCGTAACCGACTCCGTCCATAATTACCAGAACAAGCGGGCCTCGCCGTCCCTGCCATTTTTCATTTTTTTCAAGCGCCTTAAGCATACTATTCTCCATAAATTTAGATTTGTCAGGCAGCTTTATTATACTTCCTTGCCTGACAAATATGTAGAATCGGAATTCCCGTCATTCCTGATGAAGACAGGAACATTTATATCTTCTGTCATTAAAAAACCGGTTTTAATCTATACTTTTTGCACTATTTCAGCAATACGGGCTCATATAAATACAGTCTGAAATGAGAAAATTATACGAGTTTCTTCTATAAAGTACGCGGCAATTTTGCCGGAAGCCGCCGATTTCGGGGATCAGCCCTTTACAAGCCTGGCCAATTCCTTCCCCGCTCCTTTAAAAGCGCAATATCTTCCGCGCTGGGTATACCCTGCCATTCAGAGGATTCCACACTTGTCCATTTGAAATCGGCAATTGTTTCGTCATATTCCTTTTTCGCTCCGCCGACCCAGCCCAGCTCCCGATACGGAGGGCCTTTTTACCTGTGAAATGCTTGCGTCCGAAAAGATCGAGGATCTGGGCCATGGGAGGAAACATTTTATACTCATAGGTAGGCATCGCGAGAACAAGTCCCTCTGCCCTGTAGGCGTCCGCGAGTATGAATGAGGAATCGGTATCAGGAATGCGGTGGATAGTGTACGGGACGCCTTCTTCCTTAATACCTTCTATAACCGCGTCGAGTCCCTGTTTGGTATAACCGTACATCGATCCCCATATAATGCAGATTTCTTTTTCACAGGGGCCGCCTGTGTTGTAACCCGCATATTTTGCGTACCGGCTGACAATTTCAGCAGGATTTCTCCTCCAGATCATTCCATGGCTTGGAGCTATGGTCTTTATTTCAGTATTTCCCAGTTTTTCAATGGCTTTTTTTACGAAGGTGCTGAAACTGGAAACAATATTGGCATAATAGCGGAGCGATTCCTTCTCAAAACAGGCATGTTCCTCGGCGGAAAATTCATCATCAAAAACCCTCTCTCCAAGGGTCCCGTAGGACCCGAAAGCGTCGCAGCTGAACAGGATTTTTTCATTTATATCATAGGTCATCATTGTTTCGGGCCAGTGTATGTTGGGCGTTTCAAAAAAAGTCAGGATTTTCCCCTTTCCGAGGTCCAGCGTGTCCCCGTTTTTAACTTCCCGGAGATTTTCATTTATATTGAAGAAATTGCGGACAAAGGCAATGCCCTTTGGTGTTGAAATGATCTCGGCCCTGCCGTTTTTTTTGCGGAATTCATTTAAAAAGTCCGTATGATCAGGTTCCAGATGGTTCAGAATAAGGAAGTCTATTTGTTCAAGGGAAGAACCTATCGAGGCAAGCTGTTCTTCATAATGCGCTATCGAATTATCACAGTTTTTCGCCAGTTCAATAAGAGCCGTCTTTTCTCCCCTGACCAGATAGGAGTTAAGCGTAATTCCGGTAGGAATCCGCCAGAAACCCTCAAAAAAAACGTCCGTTGTAAGCTCGGCGTGGATACTGTACACACCTTCCGCGATGGAAATTGCCTTCATAAAAATTTCTCCTGTTATACTGGTATTTTTTCTCTATAATAATGTACCGATTTTGGGCGGAATTTGAAACCCTTTGGCTCCATACGGCAAAATTTCATGAAAATTCCTGTTTACATTGTTACTTTTTGTTATATGACAGAAAATTTTTTCCCGGTATTTTAAAAACCATTGTATACTGAAAATGAGCGGAATTTATTTAAATGATACCGCCGCATATTATAAATGGAGGCTTTCTGGGATGAAAAAGCTATTCGCAATTGTGTTATTAGTAATGTTTGTGACATCAATGGTTATTGCTCAGGAAAATGATAATGAAATATCAGGAGCGGCGCCCTCGGGTGCGGAATCCTCTTCCGGTTCCAGGAATATACTGGGAATCTCTCTCGGTGCGATTATTGAAGCGAATATGAATTCAGCCGAAGGCTATGCCATGGGTATCGGTTTCGCGGGCAGTTACATGCTTCCCGATTTTATGCCGATCGGACGGGCCGCGGCCGGTATAAAAGCCCTTTTTTCGATGAATTTTTCGGACCTTAATTCAATTGAAGTAGGGGCTACCTTCCGCTGGTATCTTTTGCGCGTTCAGGCTGCTCCCGATTCCGGACTTTTTGCCGAAGCCGCGCTCGGATCGACAATTGCCTGGAGTGACGAACAAACAAAAGCCTATTTCCTTGGCGGTCTTAACGCCGGATTCAGGTATTTTTTCGGAAATATTTTTGCTGAAGCCTATCTGCGCTTCGGTTATCCATACTTCTGGGGAATCGGCGCGGGCGCCGGTTATCGCTTATAATTTTTTGGTATAAAGGATGTTTTATATGAATAGAAAAATTTTATTAGGATGCCTGGCCTTCTGCGCAGTTTTGCTGGCATCCTGCAGTAATCCCTTTTTCAGTGATTTCCTGAAATCTTCAGGAGGATCAAAAGCGACGGTCCATGCCCCGACTCCGAATATTACATCTCATCCGTCAGCGGCAAATGTGAATGAAAACGCTGTTCACATACTCAGCGTGGATGCGGAATGTACCGGCAGCGGAACACTTTCCTATCAGTGGTACAGCCACACGGAAAACGCGACCTCAGGCGGTACGAAAATTTCCGGCGCTACCGGATCTACCTATACTGTTCCCACGCATACGGCGGGAACATTCTACTATTATTGCGTAGTCACCAACACCGATGACACCGTCAGCGGAAACAAAACGGCTTCTGTTAGCTGTAACGCGGCGTGTGTAACGGTAAGTTCTTCCATTGTCGACGCCGCCACGCCGTCAATCAGCGGACAGCCCCAGGGCGTGACCGTAAGTGTAGGCGCTCCGGCAGACCTGTCCGTTACTGCCTCAGTCGCGGACGGCGGAATACTTACCTATCAGTGGTACTACAGTTTAACAGACAGTAATGTTGGCGGAGCCATTATCATCGGCGCGACCGCTTCTTCATACAGTCCGTCTACTTTGACGCCAAGTGACTTTTATTATTACTGTATTGTGACCAATACCAATAATGGAGTCTCCGGAAACAAGATTGTGACAGCGGCCACAGATACAGCAAAGGTCTCGGTGAATAATCTGGTTAACGCCGAAACCCCGACAATTTCCTCTCAGCCCCAGGATGATACCGTGGGCTACGGCGAGTATATAACCCGTCCCGTTTCAGTGACCGCGAGCGTCTCTGACGGCGGAACCCTGGGTTATCAGTGGTACAGCAATACAACGGACTCGAATTCGGGCGGAAGTATTATTTCCGGCGCGACCGCGGCTGCGTATAGCGCGCCGACAGTTGATCAGGGTACCAGGTATTACTATTGCGTGATAACAAATACCAATAATTCGGTAACCGGTGAAAAAAACGCCAGCGTCACATCAAACGCGGCAGCAGTTTCCGTGGTGCGGAACGCGGCGGAACCTGCAATCACGACCCAGCCGTCCGGCGATTCTGTTACAGTCGGCGACCCGGCGGTTACCCTGACAATAGCGGCAAATTCGCCTGACAGCGGAGTCATTACCTATCAATGGTACAAAAACGGCTCGGTAATTAACGGCGCCACAGGAAATTCATACGTTGTTGAGACAGCTGCGCCGGATACGGCCAGTTATTATTGTATCGTGACAAATACAAACGATTCGGTAAACGGCGTTCAGACAAAATCCAAACAAAGTAATGAAGTGACTGTTGCTGTAACCGCTCCCGCCAACGCTGCGGCGCCCCGGATAACCGGACAGCCGCAGGTGACAACAACTGTAAATCCTGACGTCCTTGTTACGCTTGAAGTGGAAGCTGAATCGACCGACGGCGGAACCCTGAGCTATCAGTGGTACAGCAATACATCGAACAGCAATTCGGGCGGCAACTCTGTCGGTGGGGCGACCTCCGCCTCATACAGCCCGTCTACCGCTTCGGTCGGGACCACATATTATTACTGTGTAGTAACAAATACCAATAATTCGGTTACAGGTACCACAACGGCTGCTGCTGCCAGCAATACAGCCACGGTAACGGTAAATACGCTGACCAATGCCCAAACCCCGGCAATTTCAGCCCAGCCTGCAAATGTATCGGTAAATTATGGTGAATACGCGACCCGTCCCGTTTCAGTGACCGCAAGCGTCACCGACGGCGGAACCCTGGGTTATCAGTGGTTCAGCAATGCTGCGGACTCGAATTCAAACGGAAACATTATTTCCGGAGCAACTGCGGCTACCTATAACGCGCCGACAACCGCCCAGGGGACTGTTTATTACTACTGTGTGATAACGAATACCAATTCCTCGGTAAACGGCGAGCAGAATGCTCAGGCTACATCAAATGCGGTCTCGGTTACCGTAGTGCGGAGCGCGGAAGCCCCGGCAATTACAACACAGCCCCAAACTGACACCAATGTGGCCCTCAATGCTGTCAAGCATCTCTCTGTTGCTGCGACAGCTTCCGGTTCACTTACCTATCAGTGGTTCAGCAACACATCAAACAGTACCTCCGGCGCCGCTGAAATTTCAGGAGCGACATCTTCTTCTTATACAGTTCCGACAACTGTCCAGGGGACTGCTTATTACTATTGTATTGTGAAAAATACTGACAATACAGTAAACGGGACCAAAACGGCGACCATAACCTCTTCAATAGCTGGAATTACCGTAATACGGAACGCCGTGACTCCGGTAATCGGCACCCAGCCGGCCGGCGCTACGGTTAATGTCGGCGGTTCAGTAACCCTGAATGTCGGCGCAACAAAGACAGATGAGGGAACCCTGAGTTATCAGTGGTACAGCAACATAACGAATGCGAATTCGGGCGGAACCATGGTGGGAACCAATTCTTCATCATACAGTCCGTCCACGGCAGCCGCGGGGACCACCTATTACTACTGTGTGGTAACAAATACCAATAATTCGGTGAACGGTAACACGACAGCGACTGCGACCAGTAATACTGCCACTGTAGTTGTAGACGCGCTCGTGAATGCCGCGACCCCGGTAATCGGCACCCAGCCGGTCGGCGCTACGGTTAACGCGGGAGGTTCGGTAACCCTGAGTGTTTCCGCAACAAGATCGGATTCCGGGACGCTGACCTATCAGTGGTACAGCAATGCCTCGAACAGCAATTCAGGCGGAAGTCTCCTTTCCGGCGCTACCTCCGCCTCATACAGCCCGTCCACGGCAGCCGCGGGGACCACCTATTACTACTGTGTGGTAACAAACACCAATAATTCAGTGAATGGTAATACGGAAGCGACTGCGACCAGTAATACTGCCGCGGTTGTAGTAACCGCGCTCGTGAATGCCCAGACCCCGAATATTTCGGCCCAGCCGGCCAGCGACACCTCGGTCAATATTAACAGTACGAAAACACTGTCAGTAACGGCCAATGTCACCGACGGCGGAACCCTGAGCTATCAGTGGTACAGCAATACCACAAACAGTACTTCAAACGGTACCACGGTTGGGACAAATTCTTCTTCCTACACGGTCCCGACGACCGCAACGGGAACGACCTATTATTACTGCGTGGTAACGAATACCAATAATTCGGTCAGTGGTACAAAAATCGTACCGGTGACCAGCAGTATCGCGACAATAACGGTAATCGCAGGTTCAGGCGGTATTGAAATCGAATTTTAGTTTCAGGCGTCCGTATAAGGAAGTCCTTATACGGACAGAAACTAAGGAGGATAACATATGAAAAAACATATATCCGGTAGCAACTGGCTGACAGTCTTCGCGGCTGTTTTATTCGCCGCCCTGCTTTTTGCCGGCTGTCTTAATCCTTTTACTGAAGGCTCCCGTGTGGAGAATGTTTCTAAAAAATACGGTTCTCTCATGTTTACCGGGGATGAAGATTATTCCCGGGCTCTGGATAAAGAAACTATTGTCCGGGCGGACGTTACCGTATCCGGTTATGGAATGACTGATATCACTTCTGAAGATGTCGAACTTCAGAACGGAAAAAGCCTTTCCAATGTTCTGATAAACAACATCCCTGTCGGTTTAAACCGGGTTGTAAGTGTCGAAGCAAAAAGAATGGTTAATTTGCAGCCTTCAAAAATGGACGGCGTTGTAATGCGGAAAGTCCTGGATATAGAATCCGGTCCGAATACCACCAAAGTTGAATGGGCTTCAACCGCGGCGGGAAATGTCTTTTATTCACTGCTTAAAACGGAAGGATATAACACATCATCCGTCGAAGGAGCGGCAAGGGATACGCTTCTTTCCCTTATAAACACTGCGGTTACCACGGCAACCCATGCTTCGCTTGTAAATACCGCGGCGATTGCCACGGACTTTAAGGCAGGTTCACTGAAAGCTGCGGCTCAATATGTGATAACCCCGGCAACGGTTACTTTTGATCCGGGTACAACAGGATCATCCTTTACCTCTCAGGTCACGGACCCCGCGTCCGGCGCGCTGGAAACTTTCACCGCGGGAACAAACACGATTACCGGTATTGCTCCCGGGACCTGGGTCTTTTATGTAAAAGACAGCGGTACAATTGTTTATGAACAGAGTGTGACTCTGTCGGCCGGACAGGTACTTGATCTTGGCTCTCTTGATTTTAAGGTTCCGGATCCGGTATTCAAGCCGTCCACTCCCTATTTCGGAGGGACCCTGGTAGTTACCCTTGAATGCAAAAAATATGATGATGACGCACCTTATGACGCGGATATATATTACACCATTGACGGCAGTACTCCCACAACGGCCAGTACCCCTTATACATCTTCAGGGATCAGTATCAGCGCTACAACGACAATAAAGACCATCGCGGTAAAGAGCGGCTTTGCCAACGGCAGTTCCGAGATGACATATACCCATTCGTCTATCGGTTACGGCCATCCTTCGACAGGGGCGTACAGCCCGGTCGATATGAACGGAGCTTCAGCCGGTTACGGCTGGACGTCCGGTACCTGGGCCCTCGGATCGCACAGTGACGGCGATACGGTTACTTTCGCTGTATATTCGAAGAATGCCACGAAAATCCTTTTGGAAATATACAATGAAGCGACCGGGGAAGACGCTGCCTATGACTACTGGATGGAAAAAGGCAGTGACAATATATGGCGGGCAAAGATAAACGGACTTCCGCAGTACACTCTCTATGCCTTCCGCGCCTGGGGTTCGAACTGGCCCTTCAGCAGCAGCTGGACCAGAGGAAACAGCAGCGCGGGTTTTGTTGCCGATATGGATTCAAGCGCCTATCACCGGTTTAACCCGAACAAGGTCCTTTTTGATCCTTACGCCAGGGAACTGAGCCATGATACGGAAAATCTCGAAATGTACGCAGCCGGCCATAACGGCGGTATGTACGGAACAGGAAGCACGGCCTATCAGGGCGTGCCCAGAAGAACGTATGATACGGCAAAATGGGTCTCAAAGAGCGTGTTTGTTGAAGACTCAACCGCAATGATAACCAAACCGAATATCCCGCAGCAGAACGCTATAATTTACGAGTCCCACGTGCGCGGACTGACCCAGCATCCATCCTCTTCGAATTTGCAGTCAATTCTGTCCGGTCTCAGCGGGTTTGAAGAAGTCGTAAATGTACCCGAAGAATACCGCGGAACATACAAGGGCGCCGCGTATATGGCGCCCTATCTCAAGGCTATAGGTATAAATACCATTGAATTCCTTCCCGTCCATGAGACCCAGAATGATAATAATGGATATATGGAAGGGACATCAAGGAAAGGGAATTTCTGGGGCTATATGACTTTCGGATTCTTTGCTCCGGACCGGCGGTATTCATATGACAAATCATACGGCGGTCCGACACGGGAATTCAAGGAAATGGTCAATGCTTTCCACGCCGCGGGCATAGAAGTATATCTCGATGTGGTTTATAACCATACCGGTGAAGGCGGAAACTGGAGCGGCGATGTTAACGTTACCGGTTTTACAAGCCTCGGCGGCTTTGATGTAACCGAATATTATCATTATATCCCGGCCGGCCTCAGCGGCGATACTCCTGGAAGGCTGGAATGCGGCGCGACCGGTGTCGGAAACCAGGTTAATGCGAATAACGCGGCCCTTAAAACACTGGTGCTCGATTCGCTTGATTACTGGATAGATGACATGGGCGTAGACGGATTCAGGTTTGATCTGGCGGCGACACTCGGACGGTATGCAAATCAGCATGTTCCGGCCGATTACTGGACGACGGTCAAGAACTTTGACGCGAACCATCCTCTTATTCAGGCTATCGCGTCCAAGGGTACGTCAAAAAATGTTAAAATGATTGCCGAAGCCTGGGATATGTGGGGCTACCCGGTCGGCAGTTTCCCCGCCCCCTGGGGTGAGTGGAACGGACGCTACCGTGACGCGCTCCGGAAATATCTGAAAGGCGAACCTTACGGTCATGACGGAGTCAGTTACATAGACGCGTTCAATGGTGATTACAATCATTTTAACACCCATGGAGGTCCCCATAAATCAGTCAACTTTTTGGTCGCGCATGACGGGTTTACCCTTGCGGACCTTGTGAGCTATAGCGCGGGCGGACCGGACCAGAATGCCCTGCTAACCTATCCTTTCGGTCCTTCCGACGGAGGCAATGACAGCAATGAATCGTGGGATTCCACCGGTACCGCTGTGGACAAGAAAGACCTCCGGCGCCAGCGCATCCGGAATTTCTGGACCTT
Source organism: Brucepastera parasyntrophica (assembly GCF_022376835.1). Classification (GTDB taxonomy): domain Bacteria; phylum Spirochaetota; class Spirochaetia; order Treponematales; family Treponemataceae; genus Brucepastera; species Brucepastera parasyntrophica. Next base: position 1,023,435 of record NZ_CP084606.1, on the reverse strand, counting down.
CCTGATGTTCTCCCGCGGTACCCCGATGATTGTGTACGGCGATGAACTGGCCCGGACCCAGAACGGAAATAACAATCCCTATAATCTGGACACGGTGGCGACATGGAATAACTATAACATGATAAATACCAGCTCACCCCAGACAGTGGTGACCGGTGATTCCGGATCTTCCTATCATAACAATATCGGGACTTACGGCAATTCCGGCAATGTGAACGGCAATTTCATTTTCGCAACCTTTGTTATGAATGAGAGAAAGAACAACGCCGCTCTCCGGAGGAGCAGTTACGGCAGCACGACCTATAAAAAGGAAGATGGTACATCCGATATTAATTCATTTTCGGACCGCTGCGCCTGGATAAGGATAGGGGATGACACTGCGGGATATCTTATTTTTTCCAATATGTGGGAAGCCGATGTTGACTTCACTGTACCTGCGGCGCCTTCAGGAAAAAGCTGGAAGAGGATTATTGATACGCAGCCCTATTTTGAGTCGGCCAATAACTGCTGGAGCGATTCCACCGCGTCAACTATTACGACAAAATATGGTGTAAAAGCCTGGTCAATGGTTGTGCTTAAGCTCCTCTGATTTTCCGGGAAGTGTTTTCCGGTTTCCTCAAGGTGGAAACCGGAAAAACGTTCATAAGAATACCGGGCGAAACCACCCGGCATATGGCACATAAAATGAAAGGACTATATATGAAAAGAAATCTGAAATTACTTTTTATACTCGCGGCCTTTGCCCTGGCCGCGGTACCGGTACTGGTAACCTGTACCAACGCGGTGCCGCCGGGAAATACTGTCGAGCAGGCGTATCTTCCGGGGCATGGTAACCTTGTTCTGGGAGACGGAAGCAGGTCTCTGCTTGCTTCAGACCTGGAATATGCGACCGTTACTATTTCCGGCTATGACATGACGGATATAGTAAAAAGCGGAAACGCCCTGACAAACAAGAGGACCTCATCCGCTGTGGCCATAACCAATATACCGGTCGGTAAAAACCGGGTTGTCAAGGTTGAGGGCTTCAAGAATTCAACAGGCGTTGCCGGGGCCGTCATGTATGCGCTTACGGATATTGTTGAAGGAAACAGCAACAGCGTGACTGTAAACTGGCCGAGTACTCCGCTCGGCGGCGTTTACGCGGGACTTCTCGGAAAAGGCTATGATATTTCCTCAATGACAGCGGCTGAAAAAACCACTATATCAACCACAATTACGAACCTCGGCGCGTCCCACGGTTCCCTCGTGAACAGCGGCGCGATCGCGACCGACTATCCGACCCTTAAAACCGGGACGGCCGCGCAGACCGCCTACCTGTATTCATCAGGGACAGTTACGTTCACCCTGAACGGTTCGGCGTCAAATCTGACCGCCCAGGTCACGGACCCCTCTTCCGGCGTGTCTTCTTCGGTCGCGGTCGGATCAAATACACTATCAGCGGGGTCCTTCCCGGAACCTGGGTGTTCTACATTTTTGAAAACGGCACCCAGAAGTATACCGCGAGTGTTACGGTACCCTCGGGCGGCAGCGTAAACGCCGGGACTTTCGGCACCGCCACTGTTTCAGCAAAGAGCGGGGTCATGCTGCAGGGCTTTAACTGGAGCAGCGCAGACCGGGCCAATCTAACAAGTACACAGAACAAATGGTACACCGTCATGCAGGGCCGCGCGAACGACATAAAAGACACGTTTGAATATGTCTGGTTCCCGCCGCCAAGTAAATGTCCGAGTTTCTCCCCCGAAGGATATATCCCGACGGAACTGAATGATCTTAATTCATACTACGGGACTTCTGCGCAGCTGACGGCCACAATCGCCGCCATCCAGCCAGCGAAGGCTATAGCTGATATCGTTGTAAACCACCGGGGCGGATTCAGTTCCTGGGGCGATTTCAAAAATCCCCAGTGGACCGAGGATTATTACTCCATCTGTTCCGGCGATGAAGGCTTCACAAATTCGGGCTCGGATCCGATGAACGGTTCAACAAAGAAAGGCGCTGCGGATACCGGCGAAAATTACGCCGACGCGCGCGATCTTGATCATACCAATACGGCAGTCCAGAACGGTATTATCAGCTGGATGAACAATTATCTGAAAACCATAGGGTTTGTCGGATGGCGCTATGACTTTGTCAAGGGTTTCGGCGGCACCTATGTAGGCCAGTATAACACGGCAACCAGCGCCGAATTCTCGGTAGGTGAATTCTGGCCGACCAATACATATGAGTACAGCAATTCAAGCAACTGGAGCAACCAGATTGTCAACTGGATTAACGCCACCAGCAATAACGGTGTAAAATCCAGGGCTTTTGACTTCGTTCTCAAGGGAAATTTCCAGACCGCGTTCAGCGATACCCGTTATGACCTGCTCGCGGACAGCAATGCCATTTTCCGGCGCCTGCCTGCCCAGGCAGTGACCTTTGTTGACAATCACGATACCGGAAGTACCCAGAGTCACTGGCCTGTTCCGACTTCCCATGTCGGCAAGGCCTATGTGTTTATCCTGACCCATCCCGGTTACCCGACTGTGGCCTGGCAGCATTACTTTACCGCCGCCGAATGCGGGGTTTCCTCATACGGAACTTCAGCGGATATCGCGCAGTATATGGGCGGAACAACCGTTTCGGGAACCAGCAAGACGCACCGGCAGCACATTGATTATCTGATCGAACTCCGGAAGGAACTGGGAATCGAATATGACAGTTCCATCTCGGTATTGAGCAGCACCACCACCTGCTACGCGGCAAAGATCACCGGCGCTAACGGCGAACTGGTTGTAAAACTCGGGCCAAGCACTTCCTACAGCCCCACCGGCGACGGCTATACGGGCAATAATCCCGTGTATTCGGGCAATGATTTTGCCATCTGGGTAAAGGGCGAGGACGGGGACGATAACGGAGGCGGCGACAATCCGACAACTGTGACCCTCAAAATGACAAAGGACGTCGGTTTTGGAAACGCTCTCTATTTTACCGGTTCATATAATGAAGGAAGTAACTGGACAGTAGCCACCCGTGGAACTTATGATGATGCCGGATACTGGCATGTTACTGTTACGCCTCCTTCCGGCGGAAACTTTGAATGGAAGGTTCTGAAGGGAACATACGATCTCGGAACGTCGGTCAACAGTCCGTTTAGCGGGATGACATGGGAAAGTGGGACTACTAATCATGATCAGTCGAACCTTCATCCGTCATTCAACGGAGGTTTCTAGGGATTGATTTTCCGGAATTTATGAGGTAAGAATTACAGGTACCTCCAGAGCAGAGGAGCTTTGGAGGTACTTTTTTTATATTTGGAGAAATAACCTATAATGAAACTTGCCCTTGCGCCGATGGCAACGCTGAGTCATGAGGCTCTGCGGCGGCTGATTTATACATTCGCCGAGCCGGATGAATATTATTCCGAAATGATCCACGCGCCGTCTTTTGTGAACGGGACAAAATTCGAAAAATTTTATGTCAGGACGGGGCCTTCTCCTGAAAAAATGGTCTGGCAGCTGACGGGTCCTGACCGGGATAATCTGGCAAAGGCGGCGGCCATGCTCTCCGGACTGGGCGGAACCGGCATTGATATAAACATGGGATGCTGCGCGCCTGATATTGTCCGGACAGGGGCGGGAATTTCCTGGATGCTCAAACCCATGGATGAAACCGCGCGCCTTATTGAGGCAGTCCGGAAATCCATTGATTCGGTTTCACCGGGAAAATCAGGGCCGCGTTTCAGTGTAAAACTGAGGCTGGGGGAGGGGAAAAATTACGGACAGCTCCTTTTATTCTGTAAAATGCTCGTTTCCGGCGGAGTAGAACAGATTACCCTGCATCCCCGTACAAAAAAGGAGTCGTACAGCCGTCCTGCAAATTATGAATTTGTCGCCCGGCTGGCGCGGGATTTGCCTGTGCCGGTATACGGCAATGGTGATATTGATTCCGCAGAAAAAGCCCGGCAGTATATGGAAAAATATCCCTGTGCCGGACTAATGCTGGGCCGGGCCGCCGTCCAGAAACCCTGGATTTTCAGGCAGATCCGCGAAACCGGAACGGAAAACAGGGAAGCGCAAAAGGTAAATCATCTGGAGAATTCATTATATTTTCTTGAAGTATTCAGGGAAGTGCAGCCTCCGGAATTTTACCTTTCCCGGGCGCGCCGTTTTTTCTTTTATTATTGTGATAATTTCCAGTTCGGGCATTATATTAGGATGAAAATACAGAGAGCCCGGTCCCTGGAGGAAATACAGCTTTTACTGGAAGCGTATTTCGGGGAATCACCGAAGGATTTGTTTTCAGTTATCTAGGACCCGACTGTTTGCGGCGTCAGAGTGAAAGTGTCTGCACCTGTACGTACCCGCCTTTTGAAACACCTACTGATTCAAGTTTTTGCCGGATGGAATCCAGCTCCATCAATTTCATGTTGTAAACACAGCCTGTCCAGACTTCTCCATTCCATACCCAGCCTACCTCTTCATTCAGATACAGGGTACAATCGCTGTCGCACTCCACCGTGGTTTCCGGATTTGACATAAATGGGCAAAATGACATAACAGCCTCCTTTGGTAATGCTATTCCTATAGAATAGGATACGTCTGCCCGGAGGTAAAAGCAAGGGCAGACTTCAGACATTATTTGCGGCAAGGACTAATGCCTTGAAACCCGGGCCACTTCCACGGGAAAAGAAAACACCCCGCCGTATAGCGGGGTGTTCTATCAGCTGAAATGATTAAGGCGAATTTTCTGCGGACTCCGATCATTCCTGCGGGAATTTAAATTTAAAATCTTCCAGGACTATTCCGCTTGCGGGCGGGCGTCAATATCCGTCAGCTTGTCCTGTTTTTTATAATGGTCTATCAGAGGCGCTGTCTGCTTGCGGTATACCTCGAGGCGTTTTTTTATAGAGTCAATTTTATCGTCTTCCCTGATAATCAGCTCGCCGCCGCATTTATCGCATACATTTTCAACGGCGGGTTTCGAAAAGACCATATGATAGTTCTGTCCGCAGTTTTTGCACATCCGTCTGCCGGAAAGGCGCGCGATTACGTCCTCGTCTGAAATGTCAAAATTGATAACCCTGTCTATGTCAATAATTCTCTCAAGAGCTTCTGCCTGGGGGATTGTGCGCGGAAAGCCGTCAAGAATAAATCCTCCGCCGATATCATCTTCCATGAGTCTGTTCTGCACTAATTCAATGGTAATATCGTCGCTGACCAGCTGTCCGGAATCAATAATCGACTGAACCTTAAGACCGAGAGGAGTTTTATTCCGTATTGCTGTCCGGAAAATATCACCTGTTGAAATATGGGGAATTTTATACTCGGCCGCTACCAGTGTAGCCAGGGTTCCTTTACCGGCCCCGGGAGGGCCTAAAAAAATAAGCTTCATTTGGACTCCTTTGTTTGTTACATCAGGAAAACTTCAGGAAAATGGAACTTTACCTCATGCAAATCAAATAATACGCAAGCCCTTCACGAACCACAAAACAGGTGTTCCAGGAGCATTTTTTTGAAGATAGATACGGGCGGAATGAACAGTTTCCATTGTATCCGCTGATTTAATGATAACGTTTCAGCCGTTATGAATCAAGAGGAAGAGGAAAAAAAACACTGTTCAGCCGCTAAAGGCTTAATATGGCGTATAAAATATCATATTCCCAGGATACCGGAGCGGATGAAACGGTCTGTTTCAGCGCTTCCTTAATTATTCCGGCTTTCTTTTCTCCGAGTTCTGAATGCAGGGTATTTCCATAGGGCGATTCCGGGCTGAACCAGCGTTCAATATCATCCGGGAGAATTCGCCGGGATTCCGAAATATGGGAAAGGTTTATTGAAGGGAAATACCCCTTGTTCCGCAAGGTCCCGGCAAGTGTGTTTTCATCCCAAGCAAAGAGAGGGTTTGATGTATCCGTATATACTTTTTCTTCCGCTGACGCGATCTCTCCGAACAGCGCGTTCTTCTCATCCAGCAGCCGTGAAATCCGCATGCCACGGACCGGTATGCGGGCTGAAAAAACAATCCTGCCCTGCAGAGCGCAAAGAGGTTTGACTGTGTCTATGAATTCAAGAATATTTTTCTCATCAGCCGCCGGTTCCCGCGCAAGTATTTTGTCAAATACAAAATACTGGTTTTTCATTTCCGGAAGGGTCAGAAGAAGCGGGCGGTCAAGTTCTTCAAGTGTGGCTGCGTATTGTTCAAGAATTTGTTTTGAACGGGCCGTATGGCAGATTCCCGCGGTTAAACCTTCCGGAGCAAGCCTCCCTGCTTCCCATATTAGCAGTCCGTCGTCAGCTCCGTATATGAGTACCCTGTCATGACGGGAAATTTCCGCGAGCGAGGTTATTTCATTGCGTACTGCAAGGAGCGTATCCGATTTTCCTGAGTCCAGTCTTTTTACCCATCTGTCCCGCTGGGCCGCTCCCGGACTGAATGTCAGTATTTCGCCTTTCGGACCGGGTGTTTTTCTTTTTCCGGAAAGGGATTCATCCTGCCCTGAAAATTCATATTCTTCAAGGATTGCAGCTATCTGCAGTTCCCTGTGCGTAAGAACTTCTTCCCTGATTTTTCCTTCATAACCCTGGGATGAGGGAGTATAAAAGACTTTTCCGACCAGCGGGTCAGGCAAATACTGCTGCGCTGTCCAGTGGTCACGGTACGCATGCGGATACATATATCCCTGCCCGTGACCGAATCCTTCGGCATCCCTGTGCGAGTCCCTCAGGTGGTTCGGGACTTCGGTGTCTTCTTTTTCAACAGAGGCAAGCGCGTCAAAAAAAGCCATGGCACTGTTTGATTTTGGCGCTGTCGCCAGATACAGCGCTGCATGGGTTAAAAAGAACCTTCCTTCGGGCAGCCCGACCCGGTCAAACGCGTTGGCGCAGCTTTCTATCACAGTGATCGCATGCGGATCCGCAAGTCCGGTATCTTCACAGGCGGATATCAGCATCCGCCTGAATATAAAGGTCGGGCTTTCTCCGGCCGCGACCATTCTGGCAAGCCAGTACAGGGCCGCATCAGGATCCCTGCCTCTCAGGGATTTTATAAAAGCGCTTATTACATCATAGTGATAGTCGCCGTCCCTGTCATAGAGTACAACTTTCTGTTGTATGCTTTCTTCCGCTGTTTGCGTGGAAATATAAATCCTGCTGTTTTCCGGAGGGGGCCATCTTGGAACGGAAGTTTCTATTGCAAGTTCAAGCGCATTAAGAACGCTCCGGGCATCGCCGCCGGCGGTTTCTACCAGGTGATCGAGGGCATTTTCTTCAAATTCTATTTTCCATTTTCCATAGCCCCGTTCAGGGTCCTGTACCGCGCTGCGGGCTACATTCAGCAGATCTTCCTGTGTCAGCTGTTTCAGCTGGAATATTCTGCTCCGGCTGACGAGGGCCTTGTTTACTTCAAAAAAGGGGTTTTCGGTAGTTGCGCCGACAAGAATAATGGTGCCGTTTTCAACCCAGGGCAGTAATGCGTCCTGCTGGGCGCGGTTCCACCGGTGGACTTCGTCAACAAAGAGAATTGTTTTTCTGTTATACAAATGCCTCTGCTTGTCCGCTTCGGCGATGGCGTCCCTGATCTGCTGGACGCCGGCAAGGACTGCATTCAGGGTTACAAAATTGCTTTCAGTGTGGTTTGCTATAACCTGGGCAAGTGTGGTTTTACCGGTCCCGGGAGGTCCGTAAAAAATAAGTGACGACAGTCTGTCCGCCTGGATTGCCCGGCGGAGAAGCCGCCCCTGTCCTACGATGTGCTCCTGACCTATATATTCATCAAGATTGCGCGGACGCATTCTGGCGGCGAGAGGTTCATTTTTTGTTTCTCGTGTTCCGGAAAACAGCTCCACCCGTCTGTCCTGTTTTAGTGTGTTCTGCTATTCACGGTTCCATTCTGTCTGAGTATCCGAATAATATGCCCATAATCCGTTGTATTTCCGGTGTGAAATTCCCGCGTAGACAATATAGTTATTGCCCGCAGGAACCGGTGAGGTGACCGCATAAATACGGTTTACCATATAATTTCCCACACTGCTGTCATACTGGGCTTCCGAACCTGTCTTTACAGAAGAGTTGGAATTTGCGCCCGGGGCATTTCTCGATACACAGGCCCCGGTGGTATCATCGAGATGGACTTCCCAGTATCCTCTGGTCAGGGCAATTAAAAGTATGTTTTTTGTTCCCGCTTTCAGAATGGAAAGTCCGCCGCCGGCACTGTAATCCGCATTGAAATTATATGGGCTGTCCCAGGTGTCTGTCACTATATTATAATGATAGGCGTTTCCTGAAGTTACGGCATATAAATGATTCCCGCCCTCATCAAGGGCAATACCCCGGATTCCTGACGTCGGGCCGCCCACAATCACATTTCCGGTTATATCATAAATACCATTCGAGGTCGCGAAATAATCTCCCGCGCTACCTTTCCAGATCGGCGCATTTGTAATGACTTCCGTACTGTCAAATGTCAGCGCGCCAGCGCCGGTTGTTTTATATACGGAAGTCTTTCTTGAGGTCTGATTGTAAGTAGCGGCAAAAATGACAGTACCGCCGCTGCCCAGTGCGACATCTATTCCTGAAGAAATCGACGGCAGCCCGGTTACCATGTCCCAGGTTCCCGCCGAATATTTCTGGACAGAATGGAACGACCAGTCCTCATTCTGGAATAACCCGTAAAGGCCGGCTCCGTCGACCGCAAGTCCCGCGCACCGGGTCACGCCCGAGGGCATTTTGACTTTTTTCCATGAGCCCGCGCCGGCATTTCTGCGGTACAGATATCCGTCCGCCGCATATAAATCGCCGTTATACTCAACTAACGCATAAATATTTCCGGTTATGGAAGGATCTTTCAGTTCTACTTCATTTTCAATTGTTGCGAATATGGGGTCGTTGGTACAGCCGGAAAAACAAATTACTGCTGAAAATATGAGAACAGAAATTGAAAACAACATTCTATATAATCTGTATGGTTTAAGCTTCATTAATTAACTCCCGGTTAAATCAGAAATGGAAACGGACTGACGCAAGCACATCCAGAAGATGGGCTGTCCTGTTATACCTGTTCTCTTTGTATAATTGCGGGAGGATATTCCACGCGCTTGAAATGCCGAATGACCAGTCGGGGTTATATTGAAAATAAACCCCGACTTCAGGTTTAAAGGCCATTCCGAAATAGGTTACGCTGTTATAGCTCTGGAAAGCCATCCCAAGGGCGACTGAAATCGGTATGTGAAAACGGCCGGCCACAAAAACATATGACGCCTTGAATAAAACAGGAAGGTAAAAAAGGATATTCTGCCCCAATGTTGAATTAAAGGCAAAATTGATTTCCCCGCCCAGCGCTATGCGCGAGGTAACAAACCGTGAATACCCGATGCTTCCGGTACCGCCGATTTTCAAATTCGTTGTTGTGTTAATCCCGTCCGATGACTGGAAAAAAAGGGGGAAATCAGCCCCGAGGCCGACACGCATAAACTGATCGCCGACGCGTATCGGTTCATATTCATAGACTGACTCCGGAAGCGGGGTCTGTTCCGTTTCCGGCCCGGTTTGGGCTGCTAACGCTGTAATGGTGGACAGCAGAAAAAACAATAAGAAAATCGAACGTTTCATTGGAATACTATACCTCATTTTATCCTGTATTGTCTATCAATACGGTATGTGTAACAACAAAGAATTATATTTGAAGGTTACGGGTTGCGTGACAAGAAATTTTCAAAAATACCGGCCAGTCCGGGAGTTCCGCAGGTTTTCATCTGTCTGTTTGGCCGCTTTTTACAAAAGGCCGCTGTTTTGGACAGCCCTTACCTGACAAACCTGAAAAAATTGTGTATAACCATAGTATAATCAAACCGGCTGCAGAATTCCGTTCCCGTCCGCCGGGCAGAGTTACGGTATCTCACTGTATATAAAAGAGGATGATATGAGTGCTTTTGTTATAGATGGTTTTTCAATTGCGGCTTCTGTCCGCTCCCGGATCACTTCCGAAGTGTCCCTGCTTAAGGAAAAGACCGGCGTCCATGCCTGTCTGGCTGTTATTCTGGTAGGCGAAAATCCTGCTTCAGTGTCTTATGTTACCGGCAAGGAAAAGGCTCTGGCTGAAACAGGCATGATTGACCGGAGTTACCGGCTGCCTGAGTCAACAACGGAAGATGAATTGCTTGGTTTGATTAAGACGCTTAACAGCGACGATAGCGTCCATGGAATCCTGGTCCAGCTTCCCCTTCCCGGACATATTGATGAATCCCGGGTAATTATGTCGATAGTACCTGAAAAAGATGTAGACGGATTTCATCCGGTTAATGTGGGAAATATGGTAATAGAACGCCCTGGTTTTTTACCCTGCACGCCGAGGGGAGTGCTGGTTTTGCTCAGAGAAGCAGGCATTGAAACAAAAGGCGCACATGCAGTGGTTGTCGGGCGTTCCAATATTGTAGGAAAACCCCTGTCGATCCTGCTTGCCCGCAGAGAATATAATGCGACCGTTACTGTTTGCCACACCGGGACGCGCAATCTTCCTGAAATGACCAGGCAGGCCGATATTCTGATAGCTGCCGCCGGCAGCCCCGCCATGATTACAGCCGGTATGGTAAAACCGGGAGCCGCGGTAATTGATGTGGGGGTTAACCGTGTTGAAGATCCTGCCGCAAAAAAAGGCTTCCGGCTGTGCGGTGATGTTGATTTTGGACCTGTCAGTGAAATAGCTTCATATATAACGCCTGTTCCGCGCGGGGTAGGGCCAATGACAATCGCAATGCTTATGGAAAACACGCTTCAGGCGGCAAAAAACACTGCGGAAAAATGAAGTACCCTGCCGCAAGACAGCGGGGGAGTTTCTGTTTTCCCGTGGAATTGTTCTCGGGTTTAATACCATGGAACCTATAAAAAACACCGCAAACCGGCGGGGTATTAAACCCTCGGCACGAATAAACAAGGAGTATTTTTTTGGTTGATATCCAGAATGAACCGGACAGCCGTGATGTTCCGCTGGAAAAAGTGGGAATAAAGGGACTTAAATATCCCGTACATGTGCTTGACCGGGACAGAAAAATCCAGAATACCACTGCGTCTGTCAATTTATATGTTAATCTGCCCAGACATTTTAAGGGTACCCATATGAGCCGATTTATTGAAGTTTTCCACAGTCACCGTGAAAAACTTTCAATGCCCCATTTTCTTGATATGCTTGAAGAAATACGGCTTTCACTTGATGCTGCCCGCGCTTTCGGAGAAATGACCTTTCCTTTTTTTATAGAAAAAAAGGCTCCTGTTTCGGGCCAGAGTGCCATGATGAGTTATGAATGTTCCTTTGAAGGCACTGTTTCAGGATGTGGCGGCCAGGGCGTTTTGTCTCCGGTTGCCGAACGGAGTACCTTTTATGTATCAGTGGCGGCCCCGGTTCAAACGGTTTGCCCCTGTTCAAAGGCAATTAGTGACTACGGCGCGCATAACCAGCGGGGCATGGTCAGGGTAAAACTTGAACTGGGTCCGTTTTTCTGGATTGAGGATATGGTCGCACTTATAGAGAGCTGCGCTTCAAGTGCTGTATACACCCTTTTGAAGCGCGAAGATGAAAAATATGTAACTGAAACAGCCTATGATAACCCGAAATTTGTGGAAGACATGGTCCGGGATGTTCTGCTTGCTATTCCCCAGCTGGGAGCTTTCCCCTGGTACAGTGTCGAAGCCGAAAATTTTGAAAGTATCCACAATCACAGCGCTTTTGCCTACGCCGAATACCCGCCGGGAATCCAAAAAGGAGATATCTGTTGACCTACTTCTTTGAAACGTACGGGTGCCAGATGAATCACGCCGAATCAGCCTCGGTCGAGCAAACCCTTATTTCAAGAGGCTGGACCCGGGCCGGAGCAGCAGAAGACGCCGATCTGGTAATTATTAATACCTGTTCGGTACGGATAACAGCGGAAACCAGGGTTTTTGGCCGTCTTGCGCATTTTACTGCCCTGAAAAAAAAGAGGGCATTTACCCTGCTTGTAATGGGCTGTATGGCGGAGCGCCTGCATGAAGAATTACAACAGCGATTTCCGAAAGTTGACTTTGTAGTCGGAATGTTTGAACGGCAGATTTTTATTGATATATTCCAGGCCCTTGAGGAAAAAAGGCCCTATATCAGCATTGATGAAAAGCCTGTAAATGAATATTTCTTCGCTCCCTCATCATACGAATCAGGCGCGTTTCAAACTTTTGTTCCTATTATGAACGGATGCAATAATTTCTGTTCATATTGTATTGTTCCCTATGTCAGAGGGCGCGAAGTTTCCCGCGCCGTCGATGAAATTCTTGCCGAACTTGATGTTCTCGCGGACAAAGGAGTACGCGAAATAACCCTGCTGGGGCAGAATGTTAATTCCTACCGTTTTTATGATCCTGAAACAGAAAAAACAGTGAATTTCCCCGCTCTGTTAACGGCAATTGTCCGGCATATAGAAAAAAAAGGCTCCATCCGCTGGGTTCGTTTTATGTCCAGCCATCCCAAGGACCTTTCCGATGAACTGATCGAGGTAATCGCCCGGGAAGAATTGGTGTGCAGCTTTATACATTTGCCGGTACAGCATGGTTCAAACCGGATTTTGCAGGCGATGAACCGCCGCTACACACGTGAATCATACCTCTCTCTGATCGGACGCATCCGGGAAAAAATACCCGGCGTTACATTTTCCACGGATATTCTTGTCGGCTTTCCCGGAGAAACCGAAGAAGATGTGGAACAGACCATCGATCTGATAAAAACAATCCGTTTTGATGCCGCCTATATGTATTATTATAATCCCAGAGAAGGAACAAAAGCCTGCTCCTTCCCTGATCAGGTCCCGGAATCCGTGAGAAAGGAACGGCTTGCCCGGATTATAAAATTGCAAAACAGTCTCTCCGCGGATTTAATGCGGAAACGGGTCGGTAAAACGGTTCCGGTACTGGTCGAATCAACGTCCAGAAACAACCCGGAAGAATTATTCGGACATACCGAGCTTGGCGAAATGGTTGTTTTTGAGGGAAAAAACAATACCGGATTAATCGGAAATTTTGTTGAAGCTGAACTCATATGCTTGCGCGGGAGAACATTTCGTGCGAGAATAAAAGAAGCCGGAACCGATATCCTCAGCCGGTAAGGGGAGATACATATGCCGTATAAATTAATTTTATTTGTAATAATACTTGTCTTTGCCGCTTTTTTTATCGGTTATAATCTTGAGAACAGCTGCAGTGTTTCCGTTGTTTTTCATACCTTCAAGGATGTTCCCGTTTATCTGAGCGTCCTCCTTGCTTTTATTGCGGGAACGCTCTGTTCCATTCCTTTTTTTATAGGATTCCGGAAAAACAATCATTCTGATACCGTACGCAGGGACCAGAAACCGTCAGGTACTTCACCTCTGCCTCCGGGGAAAAAGCCCGCGGAACAGAATCCCGGTACTCCGGGACCAAAAGAAGTAAAATGAACCGGTTAAAGAATAAAGGATTTTTCTTCGGCATTTGTTTTTTTTTATCTTTTGTCCCGCTCTTTCCGGAGCAGTATTCCGTTGCTGTAGCGCGGATCCTTACTTCAGCCTTTGAATCCGGTTCTCCTGAAACCATTATTCCTTCACTGCTGGCTGCCGCAAATGAAATTACAACTCCGGCTGAAAAAAAACAGCTTTTGGCGGCGCTCGCGGGGTACGAGGAAAGAATAGGCTTTCTCGGGGAAGCCTCACAGCATTTTGCCCAGGCGGCTTTTGCCGATCCTGAAGGCCGGGATGATTCCCTGATTCTCGACGCGGCCCGCTGCGCTCTTGCCTGTAATGATATATCACAGGCAGAAGGCTTTGTCCGGGCTGTGCTTTTGACCTGTTTTGATGAAAAAATACTGACGCGGGCTCGTGTGTACAGCGCCTGGATACAGCTCGCATCCGCCGCTGACCGCGATTCGGCAATAAGCCTTATCAAAGCGTACACCCAGCAGCCTGCATATTCCGACTACGCTCCCGGTTTGCTGTTTACACTCTGGTGGTCGGACAATGATAAAAAAGCGAAGGATGATCTGATACGCCTGTATCCGGAAAGTCCGGAAGCCGCAATAATAAACGGAAACATGGAACTTGCCCCTGTTTCTTTCTGGTACCTGATGGAACGGAAACAGGAAAGCCCATTTCCGCAGACAGCAATTCAGATAGCAGAAGTCCCGGGAAAGGTCACTGATATCCAGACTGTTCCCGAACAGCCGGCTTCCGCCGGACCTGAGGCTGAAAAGAGTGATATGTGGCAGCAGGTCGGTTTTTTCAGGAGCAGGGAAAACTCGGAAGACCTTGTGCGGAAACTCCAGAGCCTCGGCTTTAAACCCTTTATCAGAACCACTACGCGCCCAAGCGGTACGGTATACTATCAGGTGCTTGTTCCTGAAGACGCATCCCATTCAACCGGAGCCCGTCTTAAAAATGCCGGGTTTGAATGTTTTCTTGTATTTGAATAGGCCAAGCAGTAAGCTTTCCTGAAAAGGTCCTATATTTTCCGCAAAAAAGTCAGGGCAGGACTCCCTTCAAACAGAATAGTATTCATTGAAATGCTTACCTCTGAAAGGGTAAGGGTCTGTATTGTTTCACCTTTTTCCATTTTCGATCCTGCATCTACAAGATAAAATGTCGATTTTCCATTGGCGGAATCCGGTTTGAACTGAAACACCGGCCTTCCCTGAACACTCAGCAGCGCGCACCGGCCTGTTTCAGACCCCGTCGTTCTGTTCAGGGTATATGCATTATTGGAGAGAATGATTGTCTGACCGGCTGCCGATATCCATTCCTCCTGCGACACGTCAATAATTTGTCTGACCTGCGAAAGAAGCCGTGTGCTTTCATTAACCGGCATAGCCGCCGTATTCTGCATTTTCCGGTATGTTCCGTCCCAGTTTGACCCGACCCCGATTTTCAGCTGAACATCTTCATGAACTTTCATACGGATTTCATCTGTACCCGCCAGCTCGATATCCATCAGCCGCCGGATACTGGCTATGGTCTCATTATGGGTAACCATATAGACCCCGTTTCTTCTGGGAGATATGGAATCCCGTGCAAAGATCTCTTCGGTTTCGCCGGTGTAAAAAACGAGTTCGTTTTTTGCGTTATCAAAAAACAGATAGCGGGAATCCGGTGCTGCAGAGGTTATATACCACAATCCGTCAAGGAAATCTTCAAATGCATTGATATTACCGTTTCTGAGCTGGATCAAAAGCACACTTTCAATTTTTTTACCTTTGATTTCCCTTTCCGAAGCCAGTTCGTATCTCCCTGATATCCTGTTCCATCGGTATGTGCGTTCAATCTGATCAAGGGATTGGGGCGCGGCGGGATCGGAATTAAGGCTGATAATAGGAAAACTATCACCCGAAGTCAGCCCAAGATTATAGGCGGAAGAGCGGCTGTTTTCCTGAATGGTTATTGATCCGTCCGACTGTATTTCAGCCACTGACTGCAAAAAAGTCTTTCCTTCCCGGATTTCAGGCCGGAAAACAGAGAGGACCTGTATGATATCATCAGTCAAACCCGAACAGACTATTGCATAATTCCGGTCTCCGATAACATCCATGGAATAAAAAATAAAGGTCCTTGTCTGTGTGATTGCCGTAGGGACGCTTTCCAGCCGGGTATATACACCTGTTATTGGGTTCTGTATGCCGGGAACCAGGTATATTTCAGGCCGGGTACTTTTTTTTACCGCGCAAATCTGGTCGGGCGTTTCATCCTTGTTTAAATCAACGGTAAGCGCCTGAACAAAAATTTCATCGGGCTCAAGTACAATGAGCGGCTTTACCTGAAGCTCATCATAGGTAAGAATTTCCTGCAAATTGCTTGTTTCTTCTCCGGAAGCAGCGTCTGCATCCGGAATAATAGTCCTTGCCGCCTGTTTTTCGGTGTCCGGACCGGAATTGTTATTCCGTGTGACCAGAACCAGCACAAAAACACCGGCCAGCAGGACCGCGGCAAGTATAATACCTATCAGTTTTTTCATTATATCCCTGTACCAGCTGTTTTTTTCTTCTTTTTCTCATCATCATCTCTCCCCCGTGTAAGACCGGGCAGGATAAATATGAAAAAGCAGATAATCACTATTATGACAACAACAATAATAATAACAGGTATCAGCCACGCAGGTCTTTCTCCTGCCGTTTTAACCTGTTTTTCTGTTTTCTGGCGTGTCTGGGGTGTTTTTTCTTCTATTGAATGGGCAACGGAGTCTCCCGGAAGCATCGGTCCCGCAATTCCGGTTCCGTCTTCGAGTTCAAGATCGGACGCCCCGGGATATGATGAGGCGTGTTCCGCTCCCTGCAATTTTAAAATATCCGAAAAGAGGTCCCGGGTAGTTTTTACGACCTTTTCCTGTATATCCATATCGAGTGTTATTTCATACCAGTTATCATGCTTCACAGACCGCGCCTGTGCGAGATAAGGGCTTTTAAATGGATCAATGACACCGGCATACCGCGATGTCCAGGGGCTTCCTGCCGCAAATCGGTCAAAAGAAGCATTATTTTATACCGGTCATTTTCTCCCCGCTGTTTTAAAGCATCCTTGAGCGTATCCAGCGCAAGGCCGATATCGGTAAAACGTCCGTCAGGCTCAATGGAATTGAAAACCTGTATAATTTTTGCCCGATCCGCCTCTCCTGCAATCGTCAGGGTAAGCAGATGGTCCGGTTTCCCGTAAAAACTGTAAAGGGTAATCCAGTCGCCTTCTATCAGCATTTGGCCGAGCAGCTGTTCCTGCACCCATGTATGCATAGTTTCAAACTTTCCGGGTTCTTCCATTGAAAGGGATTTGTCTATCATAAGGAACATATCAACAGGAATCGTTCTCTCACCCGCAAATACCGGAAAAATTATGGAAAAAAGAGGTATGAGAAGAAGCGCTAATCCATTTTTTTCATCATTACATACTCCTGGCATCAGTTTATCATAGTTTATACCATTATACAGAAAAATGCATCTCACAAAAAAAAAAAATGCTTTACATAAATTTTTCTATGGATATAATAATAGTATATGATTTGTATCTGAATTTCATTGAGATATAATATAGAAGGAAGGAGATGACATTATGGGAAGCATAGATCTGCCCCGGAGTCCGAATGTTTTTCACCCGGAAAAACCCAGTGCCGTAGGGTCCCGAAATTCGCTCGCGCAGGATTATCGTGATCAGCAGAAAGAAGTAAACCAAATAATTGAAGAAGAAACAAACAAGGTTCTTCATCACCTGAATACAAAACTGCCCAAGGAAGTCCTTGAAAGACTTGACGTAATGGGCGGTGTCAAGGAAAAACTCTATAACTATTTTAACCAGAATTACCAGAATATGTTTAACCGCTATATGGTAACCGCTGAAGATGAAATGGTGAAAAAAGTCCGCGGCTTTATTGACCGCGAAGAAATGAAGGTTTTAAACCGCTATACGCCGAAGGAAATTGCCACGCTTCTTGATGAAGTCGGCGGCGCGGACAAGTTTAATACCGGTGAAATTGAAAAATCCATGGTTAACATGTACGGACACCTGCAGGGACATATCCAGCGCGGTGTTAACGACCTGGAAACCCTTACAAACTCCCTGCTCCGGCAGAAGACCGACGTCGGCGCCTTTGTCCGCGGTGAAAACGCATATTCAATTGTAAAATGCGCTTTTAAGGACAATATTTACAAGCCAAAGACCGTTACCGATGTAAAACTGTCGGTTAACATTCTTGATTCCGAACTGATAAGCCCTATTTTCCAGTACCAGGCTACGGTTCAGTATCTTATAAAAGACCTTATCGCGAAACATTATATGGATGAAATTGATAAGGAAATTGAAAAACTGAAAGATGACCGCATCGATCAGGGTGTCGAGGAAATGTCAGACGGCGAAATCATCTTTGCCAAGATGAACAAGGTACGGGACCATGCGAGCGATGACATGGATAATCCGAAGAGCCTCCGCTATGCGGTCATTGCCAAAGATCTGATGGAACGTATCGATAATCTCCGCGCTGAAATTGATCCTGAAACATTTGACCAGCTCAATATCCGTGAAAACCTGAAAAAAATCGTTGATACGGAAAATATCCGGAACCGCGGATTCAATACCGCTATAAATTCCCTTACTTCAATCCTTGATACCTCAAAAATGGGATATCAGTATATTGAGAACCTCAAAAACGCCCGCGAACTGATTCTGCGCGAATATGACGATACGGATGCCGCCCATCTGCCGGATGAACGCTATCAGATCCGTCTGCGCTATTTTGACAACGCCCAGCTGAATGAAGAACGCAAGGCCTATGAAGTCATGATCCGTTCCTTTGAAACGGAAGTGGAACATTTATGGGACGTTCTCGGCATACGTTATGAAGACTCGAAGTTCCTCAAACGCGTTACCGATTTCAACGATCTTGCAAGGCTGTACAAGAAAAAATCAAGAAAAACAAGGACCAGTCGGGCGATCCCGTTTATGAAGGCATAGCCAAGGTATGGGATGAAATTTCCTTCGTAAAGGCGGGTGAAACCGAAGTCGAAAAAATGAACCGCACGTTTGTATATGAAAAAGACAAACTCCGGAAAAGACTTATTATCATGCGCGACAAACTGAAAGGTATGTATGACTACCAGTACCCGATTGAACGCCGCGTAATGGAAGAACGCCTTGATTTCCTTGAAACTGAATTTAACAAATTTGATTATCTTATCAATCCTTACCATCTGCAGCCGGGACTTCTGCTTGATATTGATATTACTTCAATCAAGCGCAAAAAAGCCACTCTCGATGGAATGGCAAACGTTCTGAATGAATTCCTGCATGGAGTCTCAAAAGGCTTCCAGGATGCGGCATTTGCCTCATTCAGCCGCCGCCGTTCAACCGTACGTGCCGACATTGCCCAGACCTTCGGTGCTGATGAAGATCCTGCAGCCGGCGAACCTTCCGCACGCGCTTCATATCTTGATATGATTAACGACAGTCCGTCGGAAGTTCCTGCCATTGAAGCTGCCGCGGCTGACGCTCCGGCAGCGGCCCCCGCTGCTTCCAGGCGCAAACCTGCGAAAACAGCAAAGGCCGGTGTTGTGGATTCTGACAGGAGCCGCAGAGGCAGACCAGCGGCAAAGAAGAGTTCCAGAAAGGGCCTTAAGGAAATCTAAGGTATAGCCGGGAACAAAAGGCGCCCCCGTAAACGAGCTGAAACGTTTCGGGGGCTTTTTTATCAAAACCATTAACGGGAAGCGATTTCAAAACCGGGAAAGTTTTGAAATCGTAACCTCAGATGTAACAAAAGAAAAATCTGTTTCTATCAGGTATAAAGAAATGGATTTTTCTTTGAAAAACTTCTTTCAAAGCTAACCGAGTTTTGAAAGAAGCTCGGGATTTAGCGTATAAATCAGGAGGAAAGTGATGATAGCATCATCAAATTTTTATGCTCGTCTGGCCATGAGGGAAACATTCAATGCTTCTGTCAGGCACATAAACCGGACACTGGATCTTCTGGATGCCAGCAATCCGAAAATGAACCTTGCCGACAATATTAACAGTTTTCTGGACAGCAAGGAACTTGAAGCGGAAGAAATACCTGCGGTAGTAAATATGCTGCTCGTTGAAAAATGGAAATATACGGCTGTCTCACGGAATTTATCCGCGCTGACAATGTATCCGGAACAGATTGCAACTGAAACTGCAAAATGGAAGGCTATTGACCTTATTATCGGGTATCATCATCCCGATCTTGGATTTATTGTTATCAATCCCAAGAACCCCGAAAGTGCGGCGATAATTTCAGGATTCAGAAAGAATGAACTGGTCGTGGTGTATGCCGGTACTCAGGATGAGTCCGCCGGGACAAAAACAACCAAAGCGGCTGCGGCAGCCCTCATGAATCTGCTTGAAAACAAGGCCGCAAAGCCTTCTCCTGATTTTCTTTCAGGCCCCTATATGTATGTGGTTCCGAAAAAGCCCGCAGCAAAAAAAGCTGCGCCGGCGAAACGCCGTGTTTCCGCAAAGGGCGGCGCCGCGCAGGAACCCATGGTCCCTGTATATACGTCCGCTCCTCCTGCGACGGTATCAAAGGATATGGGATATACGTATCAGCCTGAGGCCCCGTCCGCCGTTACCGCTGCTCCAAAACCGGCGGCACCGTCTCATGCGAAAATGTCTAACCTTGTTTCGGTCGTTGTTACCAACGAACTGTTCCATAATGGAAATGTCGAGGCATGGAAACGTATAATACGAAGCTATAATGCAAAATATCCGAACCTGGAAGTGTTTATTTATTATGACGGAGAGCGCATTGTTGATATCAATACGCTGTTTAAATGGGGTAAGGTAAAACACGGCAGTACGATTCAGTTCAGCGTGGCCGGTGAAAATATCCAGGACCTGGCAAAACTGTCCAGATATTTCAAACAGGGTGCAAGTCCCCAGTTTGAAGCCTTCCTTCACGGATCACCTGATACGGTTATGAATCTTTTCTAGGAGCAGAAAAATGACTTCAATAAATTCAATATACTTTTTTAGTCAGAAAGACACACTCAGCAAGAAAATCGATAAGAATGCGCTGGGAATACGGGGCCGCCGTGCACTTGAGTTTACGGAACTTGGCCTTCCGATTCTCCCCGGATTTATTATTGATTCTTCACTTGCTCCGATCCTTGACCGGATTCCGGTCGGCAAGCTGGTTGAACCTCTTTTAACTAAATGCAGCGCTATTGTCGGAAAGCAGTTCGGTGATCCGAAAAACCCTATGCTGGTAAAGCTGGTTATTTCTCCGAATCTTGCCATAACGAATTACCCGACGCTGCACAATTTTGGTCTGACCAGAACAACAATTACCGGTTTTGAAAATGGGGTAGGGGTTAATTTCGCAGCGCACGAAGTATTCTTCCTTTTAAAAGGTATTCTTGCGATTGAAAAACAGTGCGCGGAAATTGAAAACAGGACTGTTGAACTGGAAGCCCTTTCTTCTGCCCTGAAGGAAGTAAGCGAATCTCTTAATGATTCCAAGCTGGCTCTTTCCGGAAGGGAAATCATGGACCGTTACAGTCCTCTTCTGCCGGCCGGTTTCTTTGATTCCGCAGAGGATCAGCTTGAAATTTCCCTTCGGGAAATCAGCCGCCTGCTCCGCCTTGACGATCAGAATGACGCCGATACTGCAATCCTGGTTCAGCCCATGGTGTATGGTAATTTCGGCAAAGGTTCCGGTTCCGGGTCCTTTTTCAGCAGAAATATTGTTACCGGAGAAAAGAAGCTCCAGGGTAAATTCTTTGAAGAAAAATTTGATGATATAAATGCCCAGGGAAAAGATATTAATCAGATGGATCCTGTCTTCCTCAAAAAACTCCAGCAGATTGCCTGGATGCTCGAGGACAATACCTGTGATATACGGAATATCAGGTTTACCATTGAGAATGGCAAACTCTGGCTTATCGAGCAGAAATCGGTAGAATCAAAGAGTACTATTTCCCTGATCAAACTTCTGCTTGATTTGAATAAGCGGAAAGTTGTTGATGACGCTTACGTTGTAAAGGCAGTGAACCCCGGACTCCTGAATGAGATTCTGCACCCGGTTATTAATACTTCCAGCACCAGGGATCTGAAAAAAACAACAGGCGGTATAGCCGGCGCTCCGGGCGCCGCGGTCGGACGGGTCTATTTTACTGCTGATTCCCTTATTGACGCCCAGCGCGTTGCCCGGCAAAACGGAGAAGATACGCGCTGTATTCTCTTGATGCCTGCAACTTACGCCGGCGATGTTAAGGGTATTGAAGTCGCCACCGGTGTCCTTTCAAATGAGGGTGGATATTCGGCGCACGCTTCGGTTGTCGCACGGCAGTACGGAAAAATTTCTCTGGTTCGTTCCGATATGATTATCCGCGGAAAGAAAGCAATTGTTGACGGACATACCATCAATGAGGGCGACTATATCTCACTGAATGTTCCCTATTATGGGGAATCAACCGTTTATTTTGGCAAAGTTGAGCTTATTGAGCCGGATCCGGAAACATCAGGTCTTTTGGATTTTATCAGACTGTCACGTTCCTTTATCCAGGATTTCCATGTCAGGGCAAATGCGGACAGCCCCCACGATGCCAAACTGTCAATCCAGTTCGGCGCCGAAGGGATCGGGCTGTGCCGGACCGAACACATGTTCTTTGACAGTAAAAGAATTAATGTATTCAGGGATATGATCCTCTCAGAGGATGCCTCTGAACGCACAAATGTGCTTAAAAAACTGCAGAAGATGCAGGCGGATGACTTTTACGGAATATTCAAGGCTATGGACGGCAGGGAAGTTACCATTCGTCTGCTTGACGCCCCTCTCCATGAATTTCTTCCGCATAATGCCGCAGAGCTTTCCGAATTTGTTACCTACCTTTCGGAAAAGAAAAAAACAAAGATCAGCCGCGGCGAAATTCAGGAAAAAATTGATGCCCTTGCTGAGATAAACCCCATGCTCGGACACCGCGGCTGCCGTATTGCGATTTCATATCCTGAAATCTATGAAATGCAGATCCGCGCTATTTTCGAGGCGGCCTACGCGCTTCAGAAAGAAAAAATATCAGTTAAGCCTGAAATAATGGTCCCTATTGTGATGAACTTCCGCGAATTAAAGCAAATAGTATACGGAAAGAAAATTGAAGGACATGAGTACAAGGGCATTGTAGGAATTGCGGAAATGCTTCGCGCTGAAAACGGAGGCAAGTCTGTCGATTACCGTGTCGGTACTATGATTGAACTCCCTGCGGCCGCCCTGAGCGCCGGTGAAATTGCACGTTATGCCCAGTTCTTCTCGTTCGGAACAAATGATCTCACCCAGACGACCCTCGGGCTGTCCCGGGACGATTTCAATTCCTTCATGCCCGATTATACCATGTATGATCTGATAGACGGAAATCCCTTTGCGGTGCTTGAACCGCGCGTAAAGGAACTGATTGAAACTGCGGTAAGAAGAGGCAAAACTGCCCGTCCCGATATTGTCATCGGTCTTTGCGGTGAACATGGGGCCCGCCCGGAAAATATCCGGGCCTGTATGGACATAGGTCTCGATTATGTTTCCTGTTCATCGTATTCCGTTCCCATTGCTCTGCTGGCGATAGCCCAGTTAGAGCTTGAAAAAGCCGAAAGTGAGGGGCGGAAACTGGAACCAAAATCCGTAAAGATTATTCCGGCGCCTGTTGTTGAAAAAGCTCCCGCGAAACCCAGTGCTGTAAAAGCTCCTGTGAAGTCCGCGGCCAACCCGGCAGCAAAAGCCCCTGTAAAGAGCGCTGCCAAGCCCGCGGCTGACAAAAAAGCTGCTCCCGCGAAACCCAGTGCGGCAAAAGCTCCTGTGAAGCCCACGGCCAACCCGGCAGCAAAAGCCCCTGTAAAGAGCGCTGCCAAGCCCGCGGCTGACAAAAAAGCTGCTCCCGCGAAACCCAGTGCGGCAAAAGCTCCTGTGAAGCCCACGGCCAAACCGGCAGCAAAAGCCCCCGTAAAGAGCGCTGCCAAGCCTGTTGCGGACAAGAAAGCCGCTCCCGCGAAACCCGGCGCTGCAAAAGCTCCTGTGAAGCCCATGGCCAAACCGGCGGCAAAAGCCCCCGTAAAGAGCGCTGCCAAGCCTGCGGCTGACAAAAAACTGCTCCCGCGAAACCCAGTGCGGCAAAAGCTCCTGTGAAGCCCGCGGCCAAACCGGCAGCAAAAGCCCCCGTAAAGAGCGCTGCCAAGCCTGCAGCGGACAAAAAAGCCGCTCCCGCGAAAACCAGTGCAGCAAAAGCTCCTGTGAAACCGGCGGCAAAAGCCCCCGTAAAGAGCGTTACTAAGCCTGTTGCGGACAAGAAAGCCGCTCCCGCGAAACCCGGCGCGTCAAAAGCTCCTGTGAAGCCCGCGGCCAAACCGACAGCAAAAGCCCCCGCAAAGAGCGCTGCCAAGCCCGCAGCTGACAAGAAAGCCGCTCCCGCGAAACCCGGCGCGGCAAAAGCTCCTGTGAAACCGGCGGCAAAAGCCCCCGTAAAGAGCGTTACTAAGCCTGTTGCGGACAAGAAAGCCACTCCCGCGAAACCCGGCGCGTCAAAAGCTCCTGTGAAGCCCGCGGCAAAACCGGCGGCAAAGGCCCCGCAAACAAAAAAGAAATAAGAAATAATGAGATTGCCATGAGCAAGGCAGGGATATCCTTCATGTCTTGCTCTGTAAAGCAAAGAAGCTGCCGGAAAGAATCCATCTGATTCCCAGGCAGCTTCTTTGTTTTAAAATACCTGATAAATACCAAATTCAGAAAAATCCAGTTTAAATCATGCACAAACAAGCTCCCGCCTCTGCAGAATTATTGCAGGCTGGGAAGAAATGTGATAAAATAAAACATAATGAAACAATTTCTTTTATTTTTGCTTACGGCGTTCTGCCTTACAGCCGTTGTAATGAGTATTTTCGCAGGCGGATTTCTGCATTTACCGGTATGGATTCTTAATGCCAATCCTCTGATGGTAGTAATTGTATGGGCGGCATGTTTTTCAGCCTGTTCTTTCTTTTTCGGGATTTTCACCGGTGATTATTCATGGGTTGACCGTCTTTGGAGTACTCTGCCTGTTGTTTTTGCCTGGTATTATGCCCTGCGCGGCGGATTCTCTCCCGCGCTTCTCATAGCGGCTTCCCTAATTTCTGTCTGGGGCGTGCGGCTGACATGGAATTTTGCGAAAAAGGGCGGTTATACCGGCACCGAAGATTACCGCTGGAGTATTCTCCGCGGCCGCATTAAAAGTCCTCTGCTCTGGCAGGTATTCAATCTTCTGTTTATTTCATTTTCCAGATAGGACTTTTTATTCTGTTTACCTTCCCTGTGTATTATCTGACCCTGCTTCCATCCGGGCCATTGCCGGTGTTCTTTATTCCGGCCGCGGTTCTGTCAGGGCTTTTTATTCTGGTAGAAACAATTGCAGACCGCCAGCAGGAGGTTTTCCAGACGGCAAAGCATTCCGGCGGAAAAGCTGATGTTCCGGAACAATATGAGGAAGACATTCCCCGGGGATTTTTAACCCATGGTCTGTTTTCCGTAAGCCGGCATCCGAATTATTTCGGCGAACTCGGTTTCTGGTGGTCTGTCTGGCTGATGGCCCTTGCGGCCGGTTCGACCGTGGGTTTTGCTGGAACTTTTACCGGCCTGGTTATACAGTCCGGCCTTTTCGGTCCGCTCGCTCTGACCGCGCTTTTTATCGGATCAACTATTTTTACCGAAAGTATCAGTGTGGAAAAATACCCGGCCTATAAGGATTACCGGAAAGAGGTGAGTCCCATTATTCCCTGGGTCCCGCGGAAAAAAACAGCGGCGGCTATGCCGCAAAATCGGAAGGCGGAAAACTAAATCATTGACAAATCCGCCTTCATTCTCTACTATATATAGAATCTATGACAGCTAATGAACTCAGAAAAAAATACATAGAATTTTTTAAAAGTAAGGGTCATGTGGAAATATCAGGGAAATCTCTTATACCTGAAAATGATCCGACCGTACTTTTTACAACAGCCGGTATGCATCCTCTTGTTCCCTATCTGATGGGCGAACCCCATCCTGCAGGAACAAGACTGACCGATTATCAGAAGTGCATACGGACAGGCGATATAGATTCCGTGGGAGACACCAGCCATTTGACCTTCTTTGAAATGCTCGGGAACTGGTCTCTGGGGGATTATTTTAAAAAAGAATCAATAGAATTCAGCTATGAATTTCTTACAGGCGCTGAATATCTGAATATACCGCCGGAAAAATTGTCTGTGACCGTATTTGCCGGGGACGAAGATGTCCCCCGGGATGAAGAATCCGCGCAGATCTGGAAGGATCAGGGAATTCCGGAAGACAGGATACATTTTTTGCCGCGTTCGGATAACTGGTGGGGACCTGCCGGTGAAACGGGCCCCTGCGGTCCTGATACGGAAATATTTATCGATATTGGAAAGCCTTCCTGCGGTGATTCCTGCTGCCCCGGCTGCAATTGCGGAAAGTACCTCGAAATCTGGAATAATGTATTCATGCAGTATAAAAAAATGCAGGACGGAACATACGAGAAGCTTGCAAGAAAGTGTGTCGATACGGGGATGGGCATTGAACGGACTATAACCATTCTTCAGGGCAGGCAATCGGTATATGATACTGAACTTTTCAGGCCTCTTATAGCCTGTGTTGAAAACCTCAGCGGAAAAAAATACGGCGCACAGGAAGCCGATGATATATCCATTCGCATCGTCTGCGACCATGTCCGGGCTTCGACTTTTATTTTGGGTGATCCGAAATGTGTTGCGCCTTCAAATGTCGGAGCCGGTTATGTTCTCCGCCGTCTGATCAGGCGCGCTGTCCGGCACGGAAAAAAACTCGGCATTGACGGCAATTTTCTGTCCGGCATTGCGCAGGCTGTTATCGATATGTTCAGGGAGCCATACCCTGAAGTCGCGGGCAGTTCGGATTTTATCTGTTCTGAGCTTAAAAAAGAAGAAGACAGATTTTTGCAAACCCTCCAAAAAGGCGAAGCCGAATTCGGGAAAATGCTTCCGAATCTCCTCCGGAATCCACAGAAAACCATTCCCGGACGGCTCGCGTTTAAATTATATGATACGTACGGATACCCTATAGAACTGACTGAAGAACTTGCCGCCGAAAACGGTCTCAGAGTCAACCGTGAAGAATTTGACGAAGCTTTTAAAAAGCACCAGGATCTTTCCCGGGCGGGCAGTGAACAGATATTTAAAGGCGGTCTGGCGGATAATTCCGAACAGACGACTGCATATCACACGGCAACCCACCTGCTTCAGCAGGCCCTTCAGGAAGTCCTGGGCGACCATGTTAACCAGAAAGGTTCAAATATCACCGCCGAAAGAATGCGTTTTGACTTTACACATCCCCAGCCAATGACCCAGGAAGAAATCGCCCGGGTAGAGCAGATTGTAAACGACCAGATCGCTGCCGATCTCCCGGTAAAAATGGAAATTCTGCCGCTTGAAGAAGCAAAAAAAATGGGCGCGAAGGCCTTGTTCGGCGAGAAATACGAAGATATAGTAAAAGTATATTGCATAGGGGAATTTTCAAAGGAAGTATGCGGAGGGCCGCATGTGGGCCGGACAGGAAATATGGGTGTTTTTAAAATAGTAAAAGAGCAGTCATCGTCGGCCGGTGTCCGCCGAATTCGTGCCGTTTTGGAGAAAAATAACCGTAACTAGTTGCAATAAAGTCTGTTATACTTTATATGATAAAACCGGTTTTAAATTCCGGTGCAGAAAGAAGGAAAATATGAAGCGAGTAAGTGTCTGTGTAGTTTTATCTCTGTTGAGCCTTAGCGTTTTGACTGCCCAGTCAAATTTGCAGTCAATAGCAAATGTTAAGCTCTATAAAACCGAACCCATTACTATTAAGCAGGTAAAATCACGTGTTGAAGCTTATGAAAAGGAAATGGGACGGAGTTTAACGGTTGAAGAGCGCAAACAGGTGCTTGATTCACTTATTAATGAACGGCTCGTCGTACAGGCTGCTGAAAGGGACGGTATCAGGGTATCGGATAACGAAGTTAACCAGTATTTTACGCAAAACCTTTCCCAGATGGTCGGAAGACCGATAACTGAAGCGGAATTTGCCCAGATGATCAAACAGCAGACCGGAATGAGCCTTGACGACTATATCAAGGCCCAGAACAATATGAGCCTCGTTGAATACAAGGGCTTTATGAAAAACCAGCTTGTCGCCCAGCGCTATGTTATGACAACGAAACAGGCTGAACTCCAGTCCATTTCCGGACCATCCGATACGGAAATACGTTCAAATTATGAATTATATAAACAGAATTTTGTCCAGCCGGATATGGCCAAGCTGTTTCTGGTGGTAGTCCCGAAGGGGGATAACAGTACCGCTGCAAAGAAAAAAATTGAGGAATTGCGCGCCCAGCTTGTAAAAGATCCTTCCGCGATAAATGATGTTAAAATCCGTTCCCAGGCCGCGAATTCCGGCTACCAGGCGGGCGATATTTATCTGAACAAGAACGCGACCGCGGCCCAGCAGATGGGGCTGACTATGGACGCTCTCCTGAAGATTTTCCAGATTAACGTTAATTCGGTTTCTGAAGTGACTGAGACGGCAACCGACTTCCAGTTTTTCCTGGTCCAGGAAAAATATCCTGCAAAAATCCTGGAATTGAGCGATATTGTAAGGCCGGGAACGACAATTACTGTTTATGAATACATAAAAGGTAATTTAACGGAGCAGGCGCAGCAGATCGCGGTCAATGAGGCCCTTACCCAGATAATAAATGAACTGCGAAAACCTGAAAATTTTCAGATACTTAAATCAGGTGAAGAGCTCGATAAAGCTCTGACATGGTAAAATGGCCAGCAGGCGAAAAGGACGGATCATCGCATTCCAGGCCCTGTATGCCTGGGATGTTTCCGGTTTGGAGCTTGCCGATCTTCTCGAATTTGAATGGATAGAAGAGGAAAAACGCGCCCGTCTCGGTGAAGACGGGATTGTATTTTCACGGCTGATGATATCCGGAACAATCGAGAATGTCGACGAAATTGACCGGATAATCAGTGAACACATAACAAACTGGGATTTCAGCCGTTTGAATAAGGTTGATCTGTCCATTCTCCGCATGAGCGTATATTCTCTTTTGTATCAGAAATCCATGCATCCTTCGATAATTATCGATGAGGCTATAGATATTTCCAAGGAATTCGGAACTGATGAATCCTACAAATTCATAAACGCCGTCCTTGACAGTATCAGAAAAAAACAGGAAGGAATTTCCGTGCAGTAATGAAAGGGCAGACAAAGCTCATAATTATTTTATCCGCATTTGCCTGTATTCTTCTGGGCATTTCATTAACTGTTTTTTTTGTCAGCCGTTCGTCATCCCGCGCCGGCACACAGTTTTCTGCCTCTCTATCCGGAATAGATGAATTGATTATTTCCGGGAAAAACCATGAAGCTCTTAACAGACTTCAGCGGCTCCGCAGAAGCGCGGGCAATACCGGCCAGTGGCTTTCAATTGTAAAACGCGAACGCTCCATATCCGCATACGGACAGGCTGCTGAAACCCTGTATACGGCGTTAAAACAGTTTCCTGTAAACGAAATCCTTTTGGCCGTACTTGTTGATACCCTGATCCTTGCCGGCCGGGAACAGGAGGCCGAAGAGTATTCGGATGTTTTGATTTCAACCCCGCTTTCCGCTTTGCCTGCCTATGTCCGGATTAACGCGACTCTGGATAAATCCCCTGCTATTCCTTCGCTTGATCCAAAGTATGCTTCCGCCGCCTATTCTGTTACAGCTGACCCTGTTTTCCGGCGAAACGCCGCGGTGTTGTATGCCCGGCAGGGCGCTTTCCGTCCTGCAATCAGCCTGTACCCGCCTGCGGTGCTTCTTGATGAAGACTTTGCCGGTTTCCCTCCCCAGGAGAGATACTTCGCTTCGCTGTTATATTATGACGCCGGTTTGTATGAACGGGTGTTTCTTTTTTTGCAGGAACAGGACCTTGAAAAGATGAGTTTTGATGAACTTATGCTCTCGGCCGATGCGGCATGGGCGCTCAGGGATTTCCGGTATGCCCGGGCATGCTGGCAGCTTGCTTCAGAGAAATATTCCCGTCTGTCGCCTCTTCCCTGGTATAACAGCGCCGCTGCCGCAGAAGACCCTGTACTGAAAAAAACTATCTTGAAAATTGTTTTCTGTATTTCCCCGCGTTTTATCCTGCCGTTGCGCTGTATGTCCGAAGTGTTCCTGCACCCTTTCCGGCAGATCCTGACGCTATTACCTCCGATCTGGAAAGAGCGGGCTTTTTTACGCTTGAGCGTGAGCAGGAACTCGAATATTCGCCGATTACAAAACAGGATGCGGTCCGGGTACTCGGCGAGGCTGTTGCCGCCTCCGGCGGGGAACCGGACATCCGCATATTGCTTGAAAGATTCAGGTTCAATCAGCGTAATTCAGGTGAGGTTTTTTCTTCTGCGGAAGAACTCTGGAATCTGATGGAGCTGTATCCTGATGAGCCTCTGGTATATGAATACGCGTTATGGTTTTTCGCCGAGAGAGGCGATTTTGACGCTGTTTTTGAATTAAATAATTCCCTGCCTGAGCATGTGCTTTTTTATACAGCCATTGAAGAAGCGTCTTACGGTAATCTGGATTCTGCAGAAGAGAGTTTCAATTTTTACGCAAATGATAAAAAGAATGCCTGGACGGCCCTGGCAAATATTGGTTTGCTGTATAACAAGAGGGGAGAGGCAGAGAAGGCCGTCGATACTCTTTCACTTGCCGCCGGCATGGCCCCTGATAATATCCAGAAAAGCAAACTGCATTACAGGATTGCCGTAATTCTGGTTTCAATACGGGCTTTCGAACGTGCCAAAAGTGTTCTGGGCTATGCCATAGAACTTGACCGGTTCAATTATCCTGCCATCGCGCTCCTGAGGAAGATTGATACGGAAATTATTTTTTAAAATAAAATACCCCGCCGCAAAGCAGCGGAGTATTAACCCTCGCCACGAATAAAAAGCCGCCCGGTAAACGGACGGCTTTTCCGTGTTATCGACTGAAATTATTCAATTACAGCAATAATATCAGCAGCTTTAAGGATAAGATGGTCTTCACCATCAATTTTTACAGGCGTTCCGGCGTACTTATCATACATTACTTTCTGTCCGGCGGAAACGGTTATTTTTTCCTTGTCATCGCCTACTGCGACAACAACGGCTGTCTGGGTTTTTTCCTGAGCCGTATCGGGAATAATAATGCCGCTTGCCGTTTTTGCTTCCAATTTATCAGTTTTTACTAAAACACGGTCTGCCAATGGCTTCAATTTCATTATATTGCCTCCTGATTTGCTTAATAATATACGAATAAAATCCGGCTATGGTCAAGTAATCATGATGGCGGGAAAAATGATTCATAATGAACCAAAAATGCCAGCTATAGCTGTAATTGTGTCAAAATTACACAAATTTAACTTTTTGATGTTTTTCTGTTATCTGTAAATCTATACAATACAAGTATTTATTATTTCTTCTTTGTTGGCACAAAACTTGCTTATATAATGCTACAGGGCATATGACCCTGGGAGGTTATTATGAGCAACACAACAATTGAAAAAAACAGACCGCAAGATGAGAATGTTCTTTCAACATATTTGAAAGAAATAAATGCTATCCCGCTGCTGACCCGTGAAGAGGAATATTCAACAGCGATGGCTGCTGCGGCTGGTGATCCGGCTGCTAAGGAAAAATTGGTGAAGGCAAATCTGAGATTTGTGGTTAATGTTGCAAAAAAATATCAAAACCAGGGGCTTCCGCTTCTTGATTTGATTAGTGAAGGCAATATAGGCCTTCTTAATGCGGTAGAACGTTTTGATGCGACAAAGGGTTATCATTTTATTTCCTACGCAGTATGGTGGATCCGTCAGGCTATTCTTAAAGCTATCTGCGAAAAATCGCGCATGATCCGCCTTCCCCTTAACCGCGCAAATGAACTTGTCCAGATTGAAAAGGCCCGCAAGGAAGTATCGCGGAACCAGTCTGAAGAATCAGAGCTTCGCGAAATTGCCGAGTTTCTTAATATGAAACAGGAACATGTTAATGACCTTGTAAATATCACCAGGGAAATGGTTTCCCTTGATTCTCCCGTATATTCCGACCGTGAAAGCAGCAATGTCGGGGATTTTCTTGAGGATACCCGGTATGAGCAGCCTGAAGATTATGTTATTACTTCAAGCCTCCAGGAAGAAATTGATTCCGTACTTGAAACCCTGACTCCAAAGGAAGCGGAGGTTATCCGTTACCGTTATGGGTTAAACGGTTACCGGGCAATGTCTCTGAAGGAGATAGGCAATAATTTTAACCTGACGAAGGAAAGAATACGCCAGATTGAGAAAAAAGCCATCCGCAGACTGCAGCATCCGGCACGGATGGACCGGCTGCAGGCCTATGTTGCCTAATGCCTGCTGATAGCCCTATAGCGGCTTTTCAGGTATAATCCGCTGTATGATATGTGCAGCGGTTTTTGATATGGACGGGATTCTGTTTGATACGGAGCGCCTTTACGGCGAGGCCTGGAAAAAGACGGCCGGACTCCTTGGGTATCAAATGGATGACCGTCTTTTTTTGTCCTGTGTAGGGCGGAATGCCCGGGACACAAAGCTTACTGTTCTTAAAGCAATGGGCGAAGATTTTCCGTATGATGACTTTTATGCCCGTACCGATACATGGGTCCGTTCCTATATAGCTGATTACGGCCCTCCTGAAAAACCGGGGGCGAGGGAAATATTACAGTTTCTTTCTGACCGGAATATTCCCGCGGGGCTGGCCACCTCGACAGGATCTGATGACGCCAAGGGAATGCTGGAAATGGCCGGTTTTCTCAGGTTTTTTAAAGCCTGTGTTTTCGGAAATGAAGCGGCCAGAGGGAAGCCCTTTCCTGATATTTTTCTCCTCGCACGGGACAGACTGATACAGGCTGCGGGCTTTGATATTCCGGCCGATGCTATTATTGTTTTTGAGGACTCGCCGCCCGGGCTTCAGGCCGCATCTGACGCAGGAATGAAGCCTGTTTTTATTAAAGATCTTATCGATCCTCCCCGGGAAATCCTTGACCGTGTCTGGCGGTCCGTTCCTTCTTTTTATGACGCGCTTTCCTCTGATTTCTGGGCTTGATTTTTTTGAATAAATATACATAAAAATATATAAAAAACGAATAAATATACTTGACAGATAAAAACCTTTTCATTATGATACTATTCATCGGAAAGAACAAAGACGTTCCCGTATTTAATATATGGGGATGTCTTTTTTTTGTGCCTGCGGATATTGTGACAGCAAAAAGTATTTGTATATACTGTTGTTATGATTATGCTTTTTTGTCGTTTGAAAAACAGCTCAATGGATTTGTTCAGACCGGTCTGAACAAAAATAACATGACATGAGGTGAGGAGTCAAAATGCGGAGTATTATTATAGCGTTTTCAAATCCCTTACTGTCGGAGTGGGTAAAAACCATTCTGCTCAGGGAAGGCTATAACATAGAATACTCATGCAAAACAGGCGCCGAACTGATCCGTGTAGCTGACTTCTGTACCAGTATGGTTGTTGTAAGCGGGTTCCAGTTTGCCGACATGACTGCAGAAGGCCTGCAAACTGCCCTGAACGGACGGCTGGCTATGGTCACTGTGGTATTGCCCCACCAGGACGATTTAATAACAAGGGAAGATATGGTTGTTATCTCATATCCTCTCGGATCAATAGACCTGATTGATGCAATTGAACGGGCCGAAAAAGCTGCTGCGGCCGAAGCGGCTTTAAAGGGTTTCCGTCCCGCCGGCAAAGAGTATATTCATGAGCGGTCTGCGGAAGAGAAGCTTCTGATCCTGCAGGCTAAAAAAATGCTTATGGACCGCTATCAAATGACGGAATCGCAGGCGCACCGTTTTCTGCAGAAATCAAGTATGGACCGCGGACTGAAACTGATTCAGGCCGCCCGGATGGTTATTGATGATTCTTTCGCAATGTAGCGCGGAAACAGGAGTCAGTCAATTACTGAAGGAAAAACGGAATTTCATGGAGGTGCTATGAAAAAGCTGGAGATTATTATCCGCTCCGAAAAACTTGAAGTAGTCAAGAATATTCTGAATGATTTGGGCGCGTCAGGTATGATGGTCACAAATATTATGGGTTTCGGAAACCAGAAGGGTGTGACCCATTCATACCGGGGTACCGAATATACGGTTAATCTGCTGCCGAAAATAAAAGTTGAGACGGTTGTTGCGAGTGAAAAAAACAGGAAATCGTTGATGCTCTATGCCGGCAGATTTCCACGGGAGTCCAGGGCGACGGTAAGATTTTCGTATATGACGTTGAAGATGCAGTCAGAATCCGGACAGGAGAAAACGGAAGAACTGCCCTGTAGCAAAAAGAAAGGATCGCCATCAAAGAAGATTGGTGTGGCTTAAGGTTTGCGGAAATAGCAAAACCTGCCATATCAATCTTTTTTTTGACCCGGCAGATTGGAGGTGTTGATATGGATTTAATTGATATTGTTCAGAAAATTGATATGATGTGGGTAATACTGGGCGGTGTTCTGGTATTTTTTATGCAGCTTGGTTTCGCGCTTGTTGAAACCGGTTTTACCCGTTCAAAAAACTCTGTAAACATCATAATGAAAAACCTTATGGATTTTTCACTTGGAACGGTGGCCTATTATGTTGTGGGCTTCGGACTGATGTTCGGCAGCAGTTTTGCGGGTTTTATGGGAATTTCAGGTTTTTTCCGGCCTGAAACATTGAAAGTGGATGTTTTTGAATCCCTTTCACCCGGAGTTTTCATTTTCTTCCAGACAATGTT
Organism: Brucepastera parasyntrophica; assembly: GCF_022376835.1. Lineage (GTDB taxonomy): Bacteria > Spirochaetota > Spirochaetia > Treponematales > Treponemataceae > Brucepastera > Brucepastera parasyntrophica. The sequence goes on along the minus strand of NZ_CP084606.1, from coordinate 989,133 downwards.
TGCCGCAACCGCAGCTACGATTGTTTCCGGCGCCATGGCCGAACGGACAAAATTCAAGGCTTATATTGTTTACAGCATAGTTATAAGCCTGTGTATTTATCCGATAAGCGGACACTGGATTTGGGGCGGCGGCTGGCTTTCAAAGATCGGATTTATCGATTTTGCAGGTTCTACAGCAGTGCATTCCGTCGGCGGCTGGGCTGCCCTTACCGGAGCGGCTCTTCTCGGTCCCCGCATAGGAAAATACGGTCCGGACGGAAAGATAAACGCCATTCCCGGACATAACCTGCCGCTCGGCGCCACCGGTGTGTTTATCCTCTGGATGGGATGGTTCGGGTTTAATCCCGGTTCGACTCTTGCTGTAACTCCGGAAATAGGGTATATTGCAATGACAACAAACCTTGCGGCCGCTGTAGCAGCAATTGTTACCATGTTTTTAACCTGGTTCCGCTATGGAAAGCCGGACCTGTCAATGACTTTGAACGGTGCGCTTGCAGGCCTTGTGGCTATTACCGCGGGCTGTCAGGTAGTGACTTTCTATGGCGCGATTGCGATCGGCTTTGTGGCCGGTATTCTGATAGTCTTTGGTGTCGAGTTCTTTGACAGAATTCTTAAGGTTGATGATCCGGTAGGCGCTACCTCCGTTCATCTTCTTTGCGGCATCTGGGGAACCCTGGCTGTCGGACTGTTTGCCCGTTACGGTGAAGGCTCTGACGCAATCCGCGGGCTGTTTTACGGCGGCGGCTTCGCTCTGCTGGGCGTTCAGGTCCTTGGGGTAATAGCTGTAGGCGCGTGGGTCCTTCTGACAACCGGCATTATGTTCTTTCTTATCAAAAAGACCATAGGACTCCGGGTTCCGGCTGAAGAAGAAAAGGCGGGTTTGGACCTTACTGAACATGGGAACAGCGCGTATCCGGAGTGGGGCATTGACAAGAATATCCAGTAGATTCAGTTCCGGTTTATGATAAAACAGATGGTATTCTTGAAAAAATAAGTATATAATATATATTATAAATTGTGCCCGGTCCTACGGCCGGGTGCTTTTTGTTTTATGCCTGTATTCAGAAAAAAGCGTTTTAAGGTTTTCTATAGTATTATTGATTTTTTGGGAAAGGGGATTAAAGGATGGCTACAAAATTTATTTTTATTACGGGTGGTGTTGTTTCTTCTCTGGGGAAGGGTATTGCCGCAGCATCTATCGGACTCCTGCTGAAAAGCCGGGGTCTGAAAGTAGAGAACCAGAAATTTGATCCCTATCTTAATATCGATCCGGGAACCATGGACCCCTTTCAGCATGGTGAAGTTTTTGTCACGATTGACGGAGGGGAAACAGACCTCGATCTCGGCCATTATGAACGTTTTACCGATGTAACCCTGCACAAATTCAATAATACAACATCAGGCAAGGTGTATAAATCCCTGCTTGACAGGGAACGGGCCGGAGATTTTCAGGGAGAAACTGTTCAGGTAATACCTCATGTAACGGATGAAATAAAAAGCCGTATACTGCAAACCGCAACTGAAACCGGCGCCGATGTTGTTATTACCGAAATCGGAGGCACTGTCGGTGACATAGAGTCCCTTCCGTTTATCGAGGCGATCCGCCAGATAAAGTTTTCCGTTGGAAGGGAAAATTGCGCATTTATTCATCTTGGCCTTTTGCCCTATCTGAAGGAATGCGGGGAAATCAAAACAAAACCAATGCAGCACAGCGTCAAGGAGCTTCTTGGTTTTGGAATCCAGCCTGATATAATAATGTGCCGTAGCGAAAAACAGCTGACAAAATCAATAAGAGAAAAACTGGGCTTGTTCTGCAATGTTTCCCAGGACTCAATAATCGAAAATCTTACCGCGAAATCAATTTATGAAGTGCCTCTTATGCTTGAAAGGGAAGGGATCGGGAAAAAACTCATATCCCTTTTGAACCTTCCTGACGCCGAACCCGCCCTGACCGAATGGAAGGCAATGGTTCACAAATTTTATCATCCTGAAACTGAAATAACCATTGCCCTTGTGGGAAAATATATTGATCTGCATGATTCCTATCTCAGTGTCGCGGAAGCATTAACCGCCGGCGGTATTTTCCATAACACACGGGTAAAAATTGACTGGATCGATTCCGAGAATATACAGACTCCCGAAAAAGCCGCCGAACTGCTTGAAAAAGCCGACGGCATAATCATTCCCGGCGGCTTCGGGGACAGGGGAACGACCGGTATGATTCTTTCCGCGCGTTATGCCCGCGAACATAAAATCCCTTATTTCGGGATATGTCTTGGAATGCAGATTTCTGTTATTGAATTTGCGCGGAATGTTCTTGGAATGGATGATGCGAATTCCACGGAATTTTCAAAAAACACTGAACATCCGGTTATTGATCTTATGCCTGATCAAAAAGATGTTGACCTGGGCGGAACACTCCGGCTCGGCGCCTGCACCTGTCTTCTTTCCGAGGGAAGTCTGTCGGAAAAGGCTTATAAGGTCCATGAAGTTCAGGAACGCCACCGTCACCGCTATGAATTCAATAATCTGTTCAGGGAACAGTTTGAGTCTTCAGATATGATATTTGCCGGAAGAAATCCTGACCGTAATCTTATTGAAATTGTCGAACTGAAAAGCCATCCCTGGTTTGTAGGGGTGCAGTTTCATCCGGAATTTGCGTCGAGGCCGAACCGGCCCCATCCGCTTTTCCGTGATTTTATAGGCGCCGCCCTGCAGAATAAATGATCCGCAGGGCTTCCATCCTACTGGACTGTTCCCTGAAGCGCGTCTATTTTGACGGTCAGGTATAGCCGGGTATTTTTGGTAAATTTGAATTCAGTCTTATCATTAAAATGCATAACGACCCCGGCAGCGAAACTGTTTCTGCCGGTCCTGAGTTCAATTTCCAGGCCTGTATGGATATTTGCTTCTTTTGCAAAATTTATGAAGGTATTGTTATCCGGAGTTTCCATCCCCGCTGAATTTTTTCCGAACGAAAAAAGCGTTTCCGCAAATATCCGTTTATTGAATACACCGGGAAAGACGATTCCGGTTTCCAGAATGATTCTTCCCGGATATAAGCAATCGAGTACAGCCCCCGAATTGTTGCGAGCGAACCTGTAAGAGGCGCTTCTTCAGGCAGGTCAAGCCAGCGTGACCGCAGCCCGAATTCCGCCTGAACAAATTCTGTTCCCGCTGAAACTCCCGCAAGCAATTCCCCTGAAACATATGTCCGTGTTGAAATGGTCGGATAAATGGAGATCAGCAGAGCCGGAGTTGCCTTTACTGTTAAAAATAAATCAGTGAGTATATTTTTCCGGAAATAGAAATCGACTCCGGCTCGTCCCCCGATTCCCGCATCATAGGAAATTCCTGCTCCTACTGAAAAAACTTCAGTGTCGTTTCGTCCTGTCAGCGCAAAAAGCCCCAGAAAGGCGGCAAACTCGGTCCTGTTATAGTAAAAAGATCTTGAGTAAAAGGGAACCGCATATGAAAGCTGAAGAGAATTTGTTTCATAAAAAACGGTACCGTCATAGTTTTTTTCAAGGTCCCGGCCAAGGCAGATAATAAACTGACCGGTATACAGCGGGATATTTGACAGGAAAAACAGGGAGAACTGGCCGATGGCCGGATACCATGACCCTCCGGTAACTATTGCCGAATCCGGCATTCCCCTTCGGAGCGGGGCGGAACTGAATATGGCAAATGCGCCTATACCGAAACTCACCGAATCTTCCGGCAAAAATATAATTGTGGGAAGGGGAAGCCACAGATCCAGTTTGGGAATGTTTACAAACCGTTTTTCATTCTGAAGGTTCTGCTGTGTGCCTGTGTCATACAGTGTGGAAATTCCGGGTTCAGGGATATTCTTTTCAGCGCCCGTTGCGGGATATGGGTTAAAACCGGGATAATCAGAAACCAGAGTCCCCAGCGTAATTACTGAACCCGGCGCGGAAGGTCCCTCAAAATCGGGAACAATGGCCCATTCTTTTGCCGGTTTGATTTTTACCACATATCCTGTTGAAGCATAGGACGCGTATACTATACCCTTGGATATTGTTTCACTCCAGAGCGCCCCGACCGGATCTGAAACCACAGGTCTTTTTTGACCGTTTTTATATTCCCAGACTTCCAGGCGTCCCCGTTCATTTGATGAAAACTGTATTGAGCCGTCTTTTTTCCACGATGGATATGCTATGTCTGAAATTCCGCCATTGATATTGACCAGCCGGTTAATATTCCGTTGGGGTACCGGATACGCAAATTCATATTTCGGCATTTGCGATGAGGCAAGTATTGCCCTCTCGCCCGTGATTATCAGAAAAGCTATTTCTGATCCGTCCTGGGATAGGGCCGGTGAAATATAGCTTTCAGTCTCAGACTCTATGAGGACTTTTCGTTCGCCTGTTCTGAGATCAACTTCAACAAGCCGGTAATGAAGCCCGGCAAGTTCAACTGCAACCAGTCTGCTGCCGTCCCGGCTTATTGCCGGCTGAAAAAGACTGGTCCCGCTTGTTAACGGAATTAAACCGGTTTCTCTTCTCCACTTATACAGATCGGTTGAAACCATAAAGCCGGGCATTTTATCCCTTCTGACCGACTGAAGCGCGGCAACAACAGTTCCGTTTTCCGCAGCCGTCAGGGATAATTCGTCAGCAAAATCCGCTTCAAATAAGACGGTTTCTTCTCCGGTATCAGCGGAAAAACTGACAGCTGCCCTCGGCTCATTTCTGGTATCGCGCAGGGTTATAATTGTATCTTCAGTTACCAGCGCCGGCGGAAAGTAATTTGTTTTCGGACTTCTGGGCGAAATTGTTTTTCCTTCCGGAATGGTCCGTTCTTCGTGATATTTTTTTGTAAGAGCGATGCGGACATCCTGGTAAATTTCTTCCGGTGTATATCCGGTAACCATCTTTACTGATGCAGCGTAAGTAAATCCTTTTGACTTATTCTTTTCAATCTCCGCGAGGCTGCTGATACCCCAGCGGTCTGCAATACTCCGCATGATTAAGTAACCCATTACATAAATCTGACCCTCCGGAGGTTCAGTTTCCCTGCCTATTTCCCTGAACTTTATAAAGCCGTTTTCAAGCGCGGGCGCCTTGAAAAGCAATTCAAAGTAAGGACTGCGGCCCCTTCCTCCGTTTGTAAGCTCGGTTTCCAGAACAGTACCCAGGCCTTCAATGGCCCAATCAGGATGGGACATAACACTAAAGGTGTTCCAGAAAGGGCCAAATATAGTTGAAAAAATATTTTTGTGTCCGTTAAAAGTGAAATTGGCTATATGTGTCAATTCATGGGTAAAAAATATTTTTGTCCATTCATCCCTGTATCCGAAAACAGGTGAAAGGGGCGGGTTTACATAGAGTCCTATGTTATACCGGTATGTGTGGGCATAACCGTTAACAATATCCTGTCTTCCTGAAAGAATTATATCGGTTTTCTGCGGAGGACTGCCGTAGATTTTCGAAAGACTGTTCCATGTACTGTCTGCGATTTCAGCGAATGCTTCCGCCTGCGGGCGAAAAGCGTCCTCATAAATGAACCTGAAATGATTTGTGCTGGCCTGTTTCCAGCCCTTATACGGCAGTTCTTCCCCACCGGTTTCTTCTGCAACGGCCCCTGGCACGAATAATAAGATACAGAACAGGGTAAAAATGAGAAATCTGCAGGCCTGTGTAACCTGTTTGGTTTTCATAAACAAATCCCGGAATAAAATAAAGATATTTCAAAAATCGATAACACGATAATAGAATATCGGTAATTGCGGCCCACATCTTAGTCTGTTGTTCCGAAAGTTTTTTATTTTTAACAGTGTTCAGCGGCGGAATTACCGGAGATAGGTATAAAAATTGTAAGTATATTTTGATCTGACGGTTTGAAAAAAGGAATTTGCGGAGAATGATTATAAGGCTTATTCGAGCAGAAGTGAAAAGGCCGCTCTTCGTGCTTCTTCGAGTATTTTCTGATCGCGGACCGGATCGGCGAGAGTGAATGCGGTATATCCTGATTGCTGGAGGCCGGTAATGTCACCGGGGCCGCGCAATTTTAAATCCTCCTCGGCAATAATAAACCCGTCTGTTGTTTCATGCATTATCCTGAGGCGGGCCTTGCCTTCCTCAGTCAGATTTCGGGCGTATACGAGAAAACAGTAAGACTGCAAATCGCTTCTTCCGACCCGGCCCCTGAGCTGGTGCAGGGCTGAAAGTCCGAAACGTTCGGCGTGTTCAATAACCATACAGGTGGCATTTGCGACATCAACGCCGACTTCAACTACACTGGTTGCGACAAGGATATGGACTGTTCCCGCCTTAAACCGCTCCATTATTTCCCGCTGATCGGTCTCGGGAATTTTGAATGAATCAGGGCCAGAGTATTTGCCGGGAAGATTTCTTTCTGCAGAAAAGCAAACATCTCTTCCGCTGATTTTAATGAAAGCATTTCCGACTGTTCTATGAGGGGATACACAAAATAAGCCTGCCTGCCTTCGGAAAGCTGGGTGCGGATAAAATCATATACTTTCTGCTCATTGCCCCTGCGGGCAAGATGAGTAATAACCGGTTTGCGTCCCGGAGGCATTGTTTTTATTACTGAAACATCAAGATCCCCGAAAACAGAGAGTGCCAGCGTCCGGGGAATGGGCGTCGCGCTCATCATTAAGAGATGGGGCGGTCTGTCGCCGCCTGACGTTTTGCCTTTTTCAATAATTGCCGAACGCTGAAGGACTCCAAAGCGGTGCTGTTCATCAATGATAACCAGTTCAAGATTTTTGTACCGGACATCAGCTGAAAAAAGCGCGTGGGTTCCGATTACCAGATCAATATTGCCTGCCTGTAATTCTTCGAGCAGCCTGTTCCGCCCGGCTGCCCTGATATTTCCGGTTAAAAATGCCAGACGGATCCCCGCCGGTTCCAGAATCTTTGCCGCGTTTTCCGCATGCTGCCGGGCCAGGAGTTCGGTGGGGCGAGCAGGGCGCACTGAGCCCCATCTTCAATAATTTTCAGCGCCGCTAGAAAAGCTATCAGCGTTTTACCGGAACCTACATCGCCCTGAAGAAGACGCGCCATAACGGCAGCCCCGGAAAGATCTTTGTTTATTTCATTCAGAACCCTGATTTGATCCGGCGTGAGCGTGAATGGCAGCCGTTCAAGTACTTTTTCCTGCACAGGAAAAAGATGCGGCTGAGGGTTTTCTTCAGGAGCTTTTTTGTTTTCAGAATTATCCCGCGGTTCTGATATATCGGGGAGTCTTCCGCGTCTTTCCAGCGAATTCCTTCCGATTGTATATTCAAAGAAAAAAAGTTCTTCAAAATAAGAGCATACTGTGCGTTCCCGGCTTCCGAGATAGTGACCGGCTTATGCATCATCAGGACTATCTGCTGTTTTGAAGGGAGTTTGTACTGTTCTCTGACTTTTGCAGGAAGTTCCGAATTAATTCCTTTTGCATATTCCGATACTGCGTTTGAAATAATTTTTCTTATTTGGGCCTGTGTTATGCCGCTTGTCAGAGGATATACCGGGAGGACCCGTTCCGGGGCCTTATCCGCCATGTCTATTTCAAATGATGCAGACTGAATAGATCCGTATTTCCACTGGAAACTTCCGTATACAAGAATTCTTGATCCCGGAGGAAACTGTTTCTCCAGAAAGGGCCTGTTAAAACAGATCAGCTCTGCCGCGGTATCTTCGTCATCGCGGATAATGATTTTCAGGGTTTTCATCCGTCCGTAACCGAACCAGTCATGAGCGATAACAGTAGCATGCGTATTGATTTTCCGCGCAGAGTTAAAATGTGACAGAGCCACATATTCTGTTCTATCTTCCCAGTCTCTCGGCCAGTATGAAAGAATATCACCGACTGTACGGAGGCCCATCGAAGAAAGCTGTTTTGTCATTGCCTGTCCGACACCCCGTATGCTGGATACGGGGACGGTAATTTCACGCAAAAACATTTATATAGGAAGTCTTATAAGGAGATTATACAGATATTCAACTCCGATTCCGAGTCCGACACGGATAACAAGCAAAATGACCAGCGTTACAATCAGGGACGCGCGGTATGATATGCCTCTGCCGAAAAAACGGGTCACATATGAGATAAGAGGATTCAGGAACCGGTCGAGCATTGCCCAGAAGGAAGAATATCCGTAACGGTTGAATAAATCATACACAAGTCTGATGATGAGGAAAATAATGAAAAACAGAAGAAGAAAACTGAAAAAGGACCAGATCACTCTCAAGAGCGCGCCCAGAATAAATCCGATTGAAATACGCCCGGTCTGGGCAATCATCGAGAAAATCATGGACACGGCGGACAATACGCCGAGCGCGAGTATGGGAGAGAAATCAACAACCCCGATTCTGGTAAAGGAAAAGCGTCTGAACCAGTTCAGGTACGGGTCACAAATTCTGGATATGAATCTGCCGAAAGATGTGTCTGCCGTCTGGGGAAGCCAGGACATTAAAATACGTATAATGCAGACAAATGAATAAAAAGAAACAAGAATACTGATAACATTAAAAAGAGATTGCATATTATAAATCCTTTAATTTAAGTTTCTGATGTAAGGAATTGGTTAATTCTTTACATCAGAAACACGTACTAGCGGAAACAGTCAAATAATTTAAATTATTTGACTATATAAATCCTTTAGTACAGGGCCTTTCAAAATGTGATTTGAAAAACCGCAGTATATTTAGCTGAAGGAAAAATACTATTTTCTCCGGAAGTACAGAAATAGCATTTTTTTCATAAGCTTTTTTCAAAACTGACTGAGTTTCTAAAAAGCTTTTTACCATTGCTTCCACACTGATGTGAACAAAGCAAAAAAACGGATGGTTTGAGTTTCAGGTTGTTTTTATTCCCTCCATACCTGAACTACTCCGGGTTTTGTCTGGACTTCTTCAAGAAATTCATCATTAGCCGAGGCGCATATCTGGGTTGCCGTCTTAATCATAAACTGCCGGTTCGCATCGTTCATGTGCAAATATACAGAACAATTGCCGCTGGAGCCAAATAAAAAATCCCTGAGCGGATTCAGAATATGGGCTTCCCGTACCGCCGAATCTATTTTTATATGGATTTCGCGGATTGACTTTGTCTGAAGTTCGTCCGGACTTATAAGTGTTTTTACAAGGAAAACAGGAGCGTTTCGCGATAAATCTATTGTTCCGGTCAGTCCCCACACCGTATCAGGCTGAACCTTGTCTCTGCACTGTTCCCAGATTCCCGGAAAAAAAGTCAGATCAATTGTTCCGTTAAAATCTTCAAAAGTCCCGAAACACATCCACTTTCCGGCCTTTGTCTGGTATGGGCGGAGGGACCTTACCATTCCGACAATGGTATATATCTTGTCTTTTTGCGCCCTTTCGGGAAACTGGATATCAAAGGTTGCGGCCCTGTCAAATGCTTTCCGGTATTCATCAAGCGGATGTCCGGAAATATAAAAACCTATAAGTTCTTTTTCTTTCCGGAGCTTTTCTTCCTTGGGCCAGTCTTCTATTTCATCAAAAATAAATTCGGCGAATTCTTCAATTCCCGTATCCTCAAAAAGGCTTACCTGTCCGAACCGGGCCGATTCCTTTTTGTGGGAAGCATAGTCTACCGCCCGTTCAAGATTCTGCAGCAGAACAGAACGATGCTGCCCGAGATTGTCAAAACAGCCGGTCTGGATTAATACTTCCGCCGCCTTTTTATTCAGGGTACGGAGATCGGCGCGGTCAAGAAATTCCATAAACGATTTATAAGGTCCGTTTTTTTCGCGTTCTTCAGTAATCATCTCGGCCGCCTGTTCGCCCAGGCCCTTTATTCCCAGCAGGCCATATACGATCCGGCCTCCGACAACAGTAAAATAGGCTTCGGAACGGTTTATGTCAGGCGGATCGATAATCAGTCCCATCTTCCGGCCTTCGGCAATATATTCCGGCAGTTTTTCCGTAGAAGCTATTTCATTGGTAAGGTTCGCCGCAATGAATTCCGCAGGAAAATTGGCTTTGAGCCAGGCTGTTTGATAGGCGACTATTGAATAGGCCGCGGCATGGCTTTTGTTAAATCCATACCCCGCAAAGGGAATCAGTATTTCAAAGATTTCATCGGCATGGTTCGCCGCAAATCCATTTTTTACGGCGCCTTCCCTGAAAGTGATTTTCTCCTTTGCCATGACATCTTCTTTCTTCTTGCTCATAGCCCTGCGCAGCAAATCTGCCTGTCCGAGAGTGTACCCGCCTATCCGCTGGGCGACCTGCATAACCTGTTCCTGGTATACAATTACTCCATAGGTTTCTTCCAGAATATCCTTCAGACAGGAGTCAGGGTATTTTATTTTTCCCGGATCAAATTTTGATTCAATAAACTGATCGATGTTTGCCATCGGTCCCGGTCTGTACAGGGCATTAAGAGCGATAAGGTCTTCGATTTTGTCAGGTTTTGCCCGTTTAAGGATATTCTGCATACCCTGACTTTCAAACTGGAAAACGGCCGCGCTTTTTCCCTCTCCAAGCATTTTATATGTTGCCGGGTCCCTTTCGCTGATTGTTGTTATATCGAAATCCGCATATGTGCCGCCCCGTTTTCTGATGAGGTCCGTGGTATGCTGTATAAGGGTGAGTGTTTTCAGCCCCAGAAAATCCATTTTTACAAGGCCGCAGCCTTCAATCAGGTCCATGGTAAACTGGGTCGCAATTTTTCCCGTTTTCGAATCCTTGTACAGAGGGACATAGTCCGACAGATCCGTTTTTCCGATTACAATACCTGCGGCATGCAAACTGGTATTACGGTTAGCCCCTTCAAGCGCGAAGGCGATTTCGAACAGTTCTTTATATTTCGGGTCATCTTTCAGGTGGGCCAGCTGCCCGGAACCCGGAATATCATCATTCGGGACAAAGGCATCGGTCAGGCAGGTTTTAGGAGCGTCGGGAATCAGTTTTGTAATCATATTAACATCAGCCAGCGGAATATCAAGGACCCTGCCGACGTCCTTAATGGCGGCCTTTGCCTTCAGCGTTCCGAAAGTAATAATCTGTCCGACCCGGTCGTCTCCGTATTTGCTCCTCACATATTCAATAACTTCCTGCCTGCGTTCGAAGCAAAAGTCAACATCAAAGTCCGGCATTGAAATACGTTCAGGATTAAGAAAGCGCTCAAACAGCAGTTTGTATTTAAGCGGATCAATATCGGTTATTGCCATCGCGTAGGCAACTATGGAACCGGCGCCGGAACCCCGGCCCGGCCCGACGGGAATTTCATGGACCTTTGCCCAATTGATAAAATCCCATACTATGAGAAAATACCCGACAAAGTTCATCTTTATAATTACATCGAGTTCATAATCCGCACGTTCCTGGATTTCAGGAGTGACAACAGGGTAGCGCTTTTTCAGACCTTCCTGGACAATATATCTGATAAAAGCCTCTTTTGTCGAAAATTCGGGAGGTATTTTATATTCGGGCAAAAGCGCGCCAGGCTGGGGAATTTCAACGCTGCACATGTCTGCAATGCGTACAGTGTTTGACAGCATTTCAGGATATTCAGGGAACAGTTCCGCCATTTCTTCAGTTGATTTAAGATAAAACTGATCGCTGTCAAATTTCATCCTGTTTGGTTCATTCCGGGTCTTCTTTGTACCTATACAAAGAAGAATATCCTGCGCTATATAATCTTTTTTTCCGCATAATGGGCATCATTTGTTACGACCATCGGTACCCCGAACCTGCGCGCAATCTGGATAAGCAGTGGAGCGACTTTTTTCTGTTCCGGAATTCCATGATCCTGCAATTCAATAAAGTAATTTTCATCGCCGAATATTTCCCGGTACCGGCGTACAAACTCCTCCGCTTCGGCAAATTTTCCGTCGAGAAGCAAAACCGGAAGCTGGCCGGAAATACAGGCTGAAAGACAGATCAGCCCGCCGGAATAGAGGCGGAGCAGTTCTTCGTCAATTCTCGGCTTGTAGTACATTCCTTCAGTATATGAACGGGAACTGAGAACCATCAGATTACGGTAACCCTGTTCATTCTTTGCGAGCAGAATCAGGTGATAGTATTTTGTTCTGTTTTCGCTTTCGCCCCGCTCTGTTCTGCTGCCGGGCGCAACGTAAAATTCACATCCTATAATCGGATTGATACCCTGCTTTTTGCATTCTTTGTAAAAAAGCAGGACCCCGAACATGTTTCCGTGATCGGTTATTGCCAGAGCCTTTTGTCCCAAATCCTTGGCCCTCCCGACCATTTTTTCAATGGAAGAGGCCCCGTCAAGGAGTGAGAAATCCGTATGCGCATGCAAATGGACAAAATCATTCATATTACAAGTATATCACAGCCCACCTGTTAGGTCATCGTTTGCGAGGCGAACATTAGCATAAATTTTCCATTATTTGCCTTGTCTTTTTGGATGGGACTGGCCCCATTGACAGTCTGCGCAAAAGCAATCATTATCGGGGTATATCTAGTGTGTTCTGGAAAATATGAAACCTGAATTATTCAAATCATTGAAAGCTTACTCGGTAAAAACCTTTATAAGCGATTTTATTGCGGGGGTTATAGTCGGCATTGTCGCGCTGCCCCTGTCCATTGCTTTTGGTATTGCCAGTGGAGTCAGCCCTGCCCAGGGTATTTTTACCGCTATCATTGCGGGCTTTATTATTTCGGTCTTCGGAGGCTGTTCAGTCCAGATCGGCGGACCGACCGGGGCTTTTGTTGTTCTTGTATACAGTATTGTTCGGCAGTTCGGATATGAGGGACTTGCCGTGGCCGGAATAATGGCGGGAATCTTTCTTGTTGTTTTCGGACTCCTGAAGTTCGGAGTTTTCATCAAATTTATACCATATACGATAGTTACCGGTTTTACGGCGGGAATCGCACTGGTTATCTTTTCCGGTCAGATACCTGATCTTTTCGGGTTGACTGTGCAGGATATACCGGGAGATTTTATCGGAAAACTCGGCGCGTACTGGAATGCCAGAGGAAGCCTCAATCTTTATGCTCTGGCGGTTGCTGTATGCTCAATCCTTGTTATTATTTTCTGGCCCAGAATAAACCGGAAAATCCCCGGCTCACTTATCGCCATTATTCTTGCGACTCTGGTTGTCCAGATTTTCAAAATTCCCGTTGAAACAATAGGGAGCCGGTTCGGATCAATTCCGACGGTTCTTCCCGCTCCCCGGCTTCCCGTATTCAGCCTGGAACTGATCCTGAATGTTCTTCCTTCCGCACTGTCTATAGCTTTGCTTGCCGCAATAGAATCCCTGCTCAGCGCCGTTGTCGCCGATGAAATGACCGGGGATAAACATGACCCGAATATGGAGCTGGTCGCTCAGGGACTTGCCAATATAGCCAGTCCTTTTTTACCGGTATCCCGGCAACAGGCGCTATCGCCCGGACCGCAACAAATATAAAAAACGGCGGCAAAACCCCGGTCTCGGGAATTATTCACGCTGTAACGCTTTTTCTTATAATGGTTCTCTTCGGACGTTTTGTTGTGTATATTCCGATGTCAACTCTTGCCGGCGTTCTTGTCATAGTCGCCTGGAATATGACCGGGTTTTCATCAATAAAATCAATTATGAGGGGACAAAAATCCGATATCATTGTTCTTTTTGCCACTCTCATAATTACTGTTTTTGTCGACCTGACTGTTGCGATCGGAGCCGGTCTTGTTCTTTCTGTGGTCTTTTTCCTCAGAAAAATAATAAAGCTTTCATCAATAAATAAAATGCAGGCTGACGCCCATGAACAGGCCGGGTTCCCCGCCGGAGCGGAAGGGCAGATAGCTCCGGATGTTCTTGATAAAATTCTTGTATATGAAATCGGCGGAGTGCTTTTTTTCGGCACTGTCAGAAAACTGGAAACAATAACAGACCTGTCGGATTCGCCGTATAAAGTACTGATTCTCAGAATGCAGCATACCCTGTATCTTGACGCCGATGGACTGCATGTTCTGGAAGAGGTATATAAAAACTGCAAAAAACGGGACATAACCCTGCTTATTTCAGAAATACATACCCAGCCCTATCTGCTGTTTTTTAAATCGGAGATAATCACGAAAATCGGCATTGATAATGTGTTCGGATCATTTAAGGAGGCATACCGGCGCGCGGTGGAAATCCTGGAGAAAAAAGAATGATATTATCTCCTGCGTTCCGATTCAGCCTGGGAGTAGCTGCAGCCGCAGTAACTCTGACGGTATAAGCCGTAATTTTTCGACAGCTCGATTGAACGCTGGTATCCTCCCTTTTTCTTGAAATCTGACCAGAGCCAGCGAACCCCGAATTTTTTTTCAAGCCCAGAACCTATTGTATTAACCCTTTGGGCGTCCTTGTAAGGACTTGTTGTCAGGGTTGAACAAAAAAAATCGGAATGCAGTTTTTGTGCCATTTCCGCGGTTTTTTTGAGCCGGATTGAATAACAGAACGTGCAGCGTTCGCCGCCTTCCTTTTCCTCTGCAAAAGCTTTCGCCTCCTCGGAATAATCTTCCGGCGTATATAAAGCGTCCACAAACCCGATCGGGTGAACCGAGGGCATTAACGCAAGAAACCGTTCCTGCTCGCCTGCGCGTTTGTTATATTCTTCGGCGCTGTCAATATTGGGATTGTAATAAAAAACAGTTATTCTGAAAAAGCCGGAAAGAGCGGCTATTACCGCGCTGCTGCAGGGCGCGCAGCAGGAATGAAGCAGGAGTGCCGGCGCATTTTCTCCCGTTCTGCCGTCAGCTTCGAGTTCTTTCAGTATGGCTTCCATTTTTTTCTGGTAATCGGGTTTATCAGTCTTCATCAGGATATGCCTTTTCCCTGAGATTCTGAAGCGCTTCAATAATCTTTCTGGTAAAAGCCCTGAGATCGGTCATTTCTTTTTTTGTACCCGGAAAGCTATGGCGCCGGGATGCCCGCCGCCGTCAGTAAGGGAAAGGGTTGCAAGAATGTCCCGCAAATCAATATTGACAACATTTCCGGCTGTGCGTACCCTGAACTGAATCAGATCGGAAATTTCCGGTTTATCATAATAGGCTGCCATCCCGAAAGTCCCCGATTTTTCCGCGAGAAAATCGGTAACGGCTTTTATGGTTTTTATGAACAGCCCCTGATCCATTTCGTCAAATTTACGTGATTCTTCTTCATTCAATACAACATAATGAATATGTTTGGCATATTTATCTTTTTCCAGCAGCTTCAGATAGATTTCCTTTTCATCTTCTGAAACGCCCTGAAGTGTTTTATATATTTCATGAAGCGACGAGTAATTGCCGCTGTTTTTCCGGTAAGTCTTTTTCAGAATTTCCGCGAAATACTGACAGAAGAGATTATAGAAAAATATTTCACGGTTGGATTTCAGAGTGAGGCCGTATTTTGTATCTCCTATCATCCCGGTCAGAATGGAAAGAACCAGATTTCGTGAAAAAAGGTCCCGTATATCATATTTTTCAACTACATCGGGCTTGTTATCCAACTTGCAGCAAAAATGCCCCAGAATCTCGCAGGTGCTGGATGCCCTGGCTACAAAACAGTAGCCTTCATCTCCGCAGTATTCCGCGTCCGCAGCCAGATGGTGATCGAATTCAATTACCCGCGCCCGTTTATTTGTAAGATACGGCATAATGGACGGATTTGAATCGATGTGCGCCGGTTTCGGCGTATCAAGCACACAGATAACATCCGGCTTTGCTGTCAGGATATCATCATTAGAAAATATCTGTATATTGTTATAGGTACAGATTTTTTTCAGATACTCGAGCGTTTCCGGTATCTGGTTCCGAAGATAAAGTGAAGCGTTTTTATTGAATTTGGTAATGATTATACCCATGGATACCATTGAGGCAATGCAGTCCTCGTCCGGTATTTTATGGCCCAGCATCAGGAAAGAATCATTTTCCGTAATGACATGTATAATACTATCAATGGTCCGGTTTTTTTCAGCGATTGTCCTGAAATCGTGTTTCCGGCGTCCGGCATTCTGAGTCTCACTTGATTGTTTAAAAACACCAGTTTCATTTTCCATTGCTTCTATTATATATTATACATAATTTAATAGAATTAACTACTTTTTTTGAATTTTCGGTATTTTATGCCGTTTTTTTATGAAAATATTCCTGAAATTGGTATAATTGTGAAAAGTGCCGCTGCCAGCTGATGCGGACATCCCGGCTTTTAAAAGAGGGGTAATTTCCGCGGCGGAACCGGATAAAAACTTTTATGGAGGGTATCCGTTTGAAAGAAATTGAAGCTAACATGAAGGCCTGGTCTCTTCTGGCGGAAGACCATTATAAGCATTTTAAAAAAAGTCTGCAGGAGCGGGACTCCGTTTTGAGCGGCGTTATTGAAAAAGAACTCGGAGATATATAGTCAAATAATTTAAATTATTTGACTATTTCCGATTGTAAGTGTTTCTGATATAAAAGAATTAGTTAATTCTTTATATCAGAAACTTAAATTAAAGGTGTATATCGGGAAAAACCCTCATCCATCTGCAATGCAACACCGGCGCGGATTCAATTTCACTGGCAAGAAAAGGCGCGGTTGTAACCGGAGTAGACCTGGTCCCGGAAAATATCTTTTATGCGCGGAAAATGGCTGAAGAACTTGGTGTGAAAAATATATCATTTATTGAATGTGATATCATGAAATTAGCGGAAATGCATCAGGAAAAATATGATATTGTTTTTACATCGGAAGGGGCGATAGACTGGCTCCCTGATTTGAAAAAATGGACAAAGACTGTGAAGCAGTTATTACATAAAGGCGGATATTTTTATATACTGGATTCTCATCCGTTTTTCCTGATGTTTGACGAAACGGAACTGCGGAATGAAAAACTGGTACTGAAATATCCCTATTTCCTGAAGAAGCCGGATTACAGTGATGATATCGGAGGATATGCTTCGGAAGCCAAAGCAGGGGAAAACTATTTCTGGATGTACACTATAAGTGAGGTGATAAACTCATTAATAGAAGCCGGGCTGAAAATCGAGTATTTGCATGAATCTGATAAACTGTTTTTTGATCTTGGCGGAATGGCGAACAGCGGGTACGGGGAATATCATTATCCCTTTTTTGATACAAAGATGCCCTTCCAGTTCAGTTTAAAAGCAGCACATAGTGATTGATCCGGGCAAACAGAAAACAGTTCTGTATGGCGCTATGTTTTCAGCGCGGCAGGTTTATTACTATAATACCGGAGAAAAAATATGACGGAAGAAATCGGATTTACGGAATTATATGAAGCCGCAAAAAGGGTTTACAATCCCCGGACAGTATCACCTTTTATCGAAGCGGGTTCCGTATCGGCGGCCCTACTGACAGCCGGAGGAAATATATATACGGGTGTCTGTATTGATACCGCCTGTACGCTCGGAATGTGCGCGGAACGGAATGCGATAGCAAATATGATCACCAACGGGGAAAGCAGCATAATAAAACTGGTCTGTTACTGCGGAGAGGGAAAAACAGGCAGTCCCTGCGGCGCCTGCAGGGAATATCTCATGCAGCTTGACGGAAACAGCGGTGATATGGAGATACTCGCTGACCTTGAAACCATGCGCATTGTCCGGCTTCGGGAACTTATTCCCGAATGGTGGGGTGATGACCGGTTTTCCCTGCAGGAAAAAGCATAAACAGGATATTTTTTCATGCTATAACGGCAAAAAAAACGTCCGGGTGAAAGAAATTTATTGACATTGATGCATATTTATACGTATAATACGAATATGAATACATTATTCAGTCTGCTGGCAGTTCTCGTACTCGTCGTCGTCCTTGGTGATCTCAAAGAGAGGGCTGCTTGTATAATGCAGGTTTGAATTTCGTGTGATAGCGAAAAGCCCTCCGGTCCGGAGGGCTTTTTTTATTCGCTGCGGGGGTTAACACCCCGCTGCTCCGCGGCAATGTATTCCATTTGTACGATGAAAAACTTTTTCCGGAACTTGTTTCCGGAACCGTAAAGGAGAAAAAGATGATTGAAGCAACCGGCGCGCAAATTGCGGTAACCCTGCTGGAACGCCAGGGTATCCATATTGTTTCCGGAATTCCCGGAGGCTCTGTCCTTCCTCTGTATGATGAACTCGCGAAAAGTACTATCCGCCATATACTGGTTCGGCATGAGCAGGGCGGCGGTTTTATCGCCCAGGGAATGGCCCGCTCGACCGGTTATCCCGCTGTCTGTATTGCGACCAGCGGTCCCGGAGCAATGAATCTTTTAACTGCCATTGCGGACGCCCGGGCGGACTCCATTCCGCTTGTTGCAATAACTGGTCAGGTGAATACATCCCTCATTGGAACCGACGCTTTTCAGGAAGTTGATACATTCGGGCTTTCGTTTTCAATAACCAAGCACAGTGTAATGGTGAAGTCGGCAGAAGAGCTTCTGGAAGCAATTCCCCAGGCTTTTACCCTTGCCGCCTCGGGCCGTCCCGGTCCGGTTCTCATTGATATTCCTCGGGATGTCCAGCTCATGACAGCCCGTTTTGAATCCTGGCCCGAGCCGGGAAAGCCTGAAAAAAAGGCGGAGCGCTTCCGAACGGACCCGGGTGAAACCGCGCGCATTCTTGGGGGAGCCGCGGACCTCCTTCTTGACTCCGAAAAACCGGTGCTGTATATCGGCGGCGGCTGCAATTCGCCGGAGGCCGCAAAATATCTGGCTGAGTTTCTGGAAAAAATGCCGCTTCCGGTTACTTCAAGTCTGATGGGGATAGGCGCGGTTTCCTCCGCGTATCCGCTTCACCTGGGGATGGTTGGAATGCATGGGACGGGAGCCGCAAATTACGCTATGCACAATGCCGATGTTATTTTTGCTGCGGGGGCCCGCTTCGATGACCGGGCGACCGGCGTTATCTCCAAATTCTGTCCGAACGCGAAAATCATCCATATTGATATAGACGCCGCCGAAATCAACAAGATCCTTCCGTCCTATTATTCGATTGTAGGAGATATTGAATCATCCCTGCCTGTTATTATCCAGCTTCTTGACGAAGCCCCGCGCAGGGACAGACTGCAGACCAAAACCCTCAGGAATCATTCTTTATGGCTTAACCAGCTGGCCGGAAAAAAGGCGAAGGAAGGGAATATGAAAAAAATGTTCCCGGGACTTTTCTGGCATCCATACCGGCTTTTGCGGAGCAGGCAGGGCTGGACCCCGACTCCATTATTGTGGCGACAGATGTGGGCCAGCACCAGATGTGGACCGCTCAGTATTATCCGGTGAAATATCCGAGGCAGTTTCTTACTTCCGGCTCTCTCGGGACTATGGGGTTTGGTCTGCCTGCCGCAATCGGGGCGGCTCTTATGCATCCGGGAAAACGGGTTATCTGCGTTTCCGGCGACGGGTCCATTCTGATGAATATTCAGGAACTGGCCACGCTTGCCGAATTGGGACTTGATGTAACGGTAATTGTTCTGGATAATGGGGCACTGGGAATGGTCCGCCAGCAGCAGGAACTTATTTTTGCGGAAAATTATTCGGCGTGCATTTTCCAGGGACCGCCTGATCTCCTGAAAGTTGCGGCAGGGTTTGGTATCGTTTCAGTTGATACGGCGGAGCCGGGCTGGGAAAAGATTGCCTTTGGAGAAAAGGGTCCCCGTTTTGTAAGGCACCGGATTCCCATGGAAGAAAATGTGTATCCCTATGTTCCCGCGGGAAAAGCGAATGTCGAAGCCCTCCGGGGATAGTATCCGGGAAAATAACGGCCAGGAGGAATTATGCAGATAACATCTTCGGAATTTATCAAGGGGCTATAAAGCCTGTTGATTATCCCTCCCTGCATTTGCCGGAGTTTGCGTTTTTCGGCCGTTCAAATGTCGGAAAATCTTCCCTGATTAATATGATTGTAAACAGAAAGTCTCTGGTAAAGACCGGCTCGCGTCCCGGTATGACCCGCATGATAAATTTTTTTCTTATCAATAAAATTTTTTGCCTTGCAGATCTCCCGGGCTACGGGTATGCGAGGCGTTCCGCGGCCGAGAATGAGGCCTTTAACCGGATGCTGGCCGAGTACGCAAATACACGTAAAGATTTGAAAGCGCTTTTTTTCTTATTGATATGAGACGCGAACCCGGCCGGACTGAAAAAGAATCCGTGGAATATTTTGAAAGGCTCGGAATAGAAGTTATACTTACGGGAACAAAATCGGACAAGCTGAACAGCAGCGAAAGAAAAAAGGCAATGAAAAACCTGTCCGTTTTTTTTGACCGGCCGGAAGAACTGATCCCGGTAACCTCGTCTTCTAAGAAAGACGGACGTGACGTCCTCCTGAATATCATTTCGTCCAGAATATAGCCTTCTGTACCATCCCCTGAAAACAGTCCAGTCTGTACAGATAATCAGAATATGCGGGGCCTTTAGAGACACAGAAGCTTTTGAAACAAAAACGCGTTTCCGTAAAATTATTGGCGGATTGCGGGGTTTCCCCCACACAAATTATTACCTTCACCGGGCAAGCACCCAGACGCAGGGATTAAAATAAAACGACCTGTGTTTCTGATAGTTCTTTTTGTTCCGCGCTCTTTCTTCCTGATGCAGAATCCTGAAAGGTAAAAAGGTTTTCTGTTGCGGCTGCCCCGCTGAACATGTCCCGTTTATACAAACTGCCGGGTACTGAAACCTGTTTATCAGTAACTTGCGATGCGAAGGAAGAGCATATTAGAAACGGCAGACTGGAAAATAAAACATATCAGCGGGATTGCGGCAGTATAACCGCGCCGGAGAAGCCGCAGATACTCTGCTCTGCGGACTTCCCGGATACGTGCTATGAGAGATTTTATTCGTGACGAGGGTTTAATACCAGAGATATTAAACCCGAGACCAATTCCAGGGGAGAACAAAATACCCTGCCGCTTTTCGGCGGGGTATTTTATTTTTTTTCTTTTTTGTGGCCAAGCTGGGTGTACCTGCCGGCCGGTACCGAGAACATGATTCCGATGCCCGGTGTAGAAAGACATTTCAGGGAAGATATTGCGTCCCTGATTGCCTGGGCCTTATCATTTTCGGCAAGAATAAGGACCTGTTCTTTTTCCGGAACAATGGTAACCCCGAAGAATTTTTCATCTCCCGGTTTACCGGTTCCCCTGGCATTAATAATTGTTCCGCCCTGGGCGCCCGCCTTGCGGGCCGCTTCCATAACATCGTCGGCATAGCCGCGGTTTACGATTACCGATATCATTTCCTGAGTTGCTTCAGTATTCATCAATTCTCCTCCGGTCTGGGTAACAAAGGCGACCCCCTGGTTTTTCTTTTCAAATAACGGGGCGTCACATATAGCTTTAAATATGGTTTCACATTCATTATCATTTACAAGTGTTAAAAGTATATCTTTTTCAATATCCGCCATCATCAGTGCGCGGAGTACCTTTGAATCAATACTGCTTCTTCCGACAAGAATGGTTCCGCCGCGCGCCCCGGCTTTTCTGGCTTCTTCCGCAACCTTCTCTCCGAGTCCGTGATTTACAATGGTGAAAATAAGTTTTGTGTATTCCATCACTTTCCCTCCTTCAGCGCTTTCTTTTCGCGTCTGGCATAAAGCCATCCGAGAATCTGAATGGCTACCAGCGGTGTAACCGCGACCATTGCAATAACACCGAACCCGTCTGTCGCGGGATTTCCTCCGACAGCTCCCGAGGCGCCGAGAGCCAGGGATAATACAAATGTACTTGACATCGGTCCTGAGGCAACACCTCCTGAATCAAAGGCAATCGATGTAAAAAGTTTGGGAGTAACAAAGGTCAGCAGCAGGGCAAGCGCGTAAAATGGTATCAGCAGATACCAGATGCTGAACCTTCCGAGGACCCGCACCATTGAAAGCCCGACGGAAACCGCAACACCGGCCGCGAGCGCGACAAGCAGAACCTTTTTCCGGATATTTCCGCCCGAAACTTCCTCAACCTGCTCGGTTAATACCCAGACGGCCGGTTCGGCGCAGACAACAATTGCCCCAGGACGCAGCCGATCGGTATAAGGATCCAGTTGTAGGAAAGACTGCCCAAAGCCGCGCCAAGGGCCTTTCCGACAGGGATAAAAGCTGTATCGGTCCCCATAAAAAACAGGACAAGACCGACATACGCATATACAAAGCCGACGGCGATACGTTTAACCTGCTGTGGCGGCAGTTTAAGAAGAAATATCTGGTAAACAAGCAGGATCGCGGCCAGCGGGCCCAGGGCTATAAAGACATTCCAGCAGGTGGTGGGGAATACATGGGCATATTCGGCCCACAGGCTCATGTGTGCGGCGGCTTCCGCGGTTTCTCCGATTGACCCTGTTATACCGCTTTTTCCTGTCATGGTAAAACCGAGAATGGTCACCGCAAGTATGGGACCAATCGAGGCTATTCCGGTAAACCCGAAGCTGTCTTCCGCGGCGTTTTTATCGCCGCGGACTGAGGCAACACCAATACCCAATGCAATGATAAAAGGAACTGTCATAGGACCCGTGGTGGCCCCTCCCGAGTCAAAGGCGATGGCAACAAAAACCGGATCAATCCGGGACGCAAGGGCAAAAACAATAAGATATCCGATGATTATTACCAGACGGAACGGGATTTGAAAAAGCACCCGCGCCAGCGCCAGCGCAACAAAAACAGCGACTCCGAGCGCAACCGCCATAACAAGGGTTCTCGCCGGAATTGTTCCTGTCATAGCCTCCGCCTGATTACCGAGAACCAGAAGATCCGGTTCGGCTATGGTAATCAGAAAGCCGATCAGGAACCCCGATCCGAGGATAAGCCAAATCTTTTTTGTTCTGGTGAGCTTGGATCCCATATATGAACCGGCCGGGACAATACCCAAATCGGTTCCCGTCAGAAAAATTGTCAGCCCCGAGATAATCAGGACTGTTCCGGCAATAAAGGCAATAATCAGGTCAGAACCTATAGGCGCGATAGTTGAGCCGAGGATCAGAACAATTGCCGCAATTGGTAATACTGCCGAACACGTTTCTTTTAATTTATGTAGAAGATTCATAGAGACAAAATACTAAGTATTGACAGAAAGTTCAAGATTGTGGCAGAATTATATATGGAAACACGAAGTATTTTTTTAAACATCTCTCCTATTGATCACCGTTATTCATTATCCGAATCAGCCGTTTTTGACCGGATTTCCGCCTTTATATCGGAACAGGCCGCGGTCCTTTCCTGCGCCAGGGCCGAAATAGCCCTTATAAAAGCCCATCTTTCAATCAGGGGGTCATTAACCCCTGAAATGGAAAAAAAACTTGATTCAGTAGCGGGGACAATTGATCCAGCCCTTGTATATGCAGAGGAAGAAAAAAACCACCATAATATCCGCGCGCTGGTAAATGTTCTGAAAACCATGGTTCCCGAAGAAGTCGCCCCCTGGTACATCTCGGGGCAACCAGTGTTGATATACTTGATACCGCGCTTTCCGTCAGGGTCCGCGACTGTGTGCAGCAGGTTATTCTTCCGCTCCTCCGCGAGCTGGAAATTCTGCTTTGTGATATAGCGGGAAGAGAGGCGGAAACCCCGCAAGTCGGCCGGACCCACGGCCAGCACGCGGTGCCGATCACCTTCGGCTTTGCCATAGCGGAATATGTAAGCCGGCTCGGCAAATCTGTTCTTGAAATTGAAAAACGGTCTGAAGACCTGCACGGGAAACTCGCCGGGCCTGTCGGGGCCTATAATGGCCCCAGTATGATTGTCCGGGACCCCGAAGAGCTTGAACGGCGGTATCTTGATTATCTTGGCCTCGCCCCGTCGGAACATTCTACCCAGCTTGTTGAACCGGAATATCTGCTCCGCCTTCTCCTGGAGTGCAACGTGGCTTTCGGCGTCATTGCGAACCTTGCTGATGATTTGCGTAACCTTCAGCGTTCGGAAATCGGGGAAGTTTTCGAATATTTCAGCAGTACCCAGGTCGGGTCCTCAACAATGCCCCAAAAGAGAAACCCGTGGAATTCGGAACATGTAAAAAGCTTATGGAAAGCTTTTGCTCCGAGAGTTATGACTTTCTTTATGGACCAGATTTCCGAACACCAGAGGGATTTAACCAACTCTGCGAGTCAGCGTTTTATTGCTGACTATCTTGCCGGATTTTCTTTTGCCGTGGCCCGCATGAAAAAAATTGTATCGGGATTGCAGGCCGACAGGGAGGGTATGGCGCGGAATCTGGCATCTGCGGGGGGAAAGGTCCCGGGAGGGGTGCTGGCCGAACCGGCCTATATTCTTCTTGCCGAATCCGGTGTTTCCGACGCTCACGAAATTATCCGTACAATTACACTCGATGCGGAAGAAAATAAAATAAGTTTTTTTGAAGCCCTGGAAAAAAACGCCGACGCCTTTTCCAGGATAACCGCCCAGCTTGAGAAACTGGGGATTGCCGATCCCGGCGGTTTTTTTGCCCAGCCGGAACGCTACCGCGGGCTTGCCGCGGAAAAGGCTAAAAGGCTTTCCGAAAAATACAGGAAATTAATGGAGGTATAAAATATGTTTCAAATGGAAGAAACTCTTTCTTATGATGATGTGCTTTTACAGCCCGGTTATTCAGAGGTCCTCCCCGTGAAACCAATGTGGGGACTCTCCTTGTAGGGAATGTAAAACTGAATGTGCCTATTATTTCGGCTGCCATGGATACCGTAACCGAAGAAAAAATGGCAATAGCCCTTGCTCTCGAGGGAGCATCAGGCGTTATTCACCGCAATCTGACGCCTGAAATGCAGGCTGAACAGGTATCAAACGCAAAACGTTATTTAAACTGGATTATTGAATCCCCGGTAACAGTGGAAGACCACCGGACAATCGGTGAGGTAAAACAGCTCATGCAGCGTTACCATGTTTCCGGGCTTCCCGTTATTAATGAAGAAGGAAAACTCGTCGGGATTATTACGGGGCGAGACCTGCGGTTCTGCCGCGATGACGCCCTGCATGTACGTGACGTAATGACCTGCCAAATGGTTATTATGGAAGGCCGGCCTACGGTAGAAGACGCCAGAGGAAAATTCGATAAACATCGTATCGAAAAACTGCCTATTGTGGACAGCAACGGCCGTCTTACCGGCCTGATCACTGTAAAAGATATGGAAAAGCAGGAAATGTTTCCGAACGCCGCGCGTGATAAAAAGGCAGACTGATTGTCGGAGCGGCGGTCAGCAATAATGACTGGTCTGTCCGCCTCCCGCTGCTGACGGAAGCGAAGGTAGACTTTATTGTCCTTGATACGGCTCACGGAGATTCAAAGGGTGTACTCGATGCCGTGCGCGGAATTAAAAAACAGTATCCTGATCTGCCCGTTATAGGCGGAAATGTTGCCACAGCTTCCGGTACAAGAAATCTTATAGAAGCGGGAGTGGACGCGGTCAAGGTCGGGGTCGGCCCCGGTTCAATATGCACCACTCGGGTTGTTTCCGGCGTGGGGGCCGCGCAGTTTTCCGCTGTGTGCAGCTGCGCTGAAGAGGCCGCGAAATCAAATATTCCGGTTATTGCTGACGGCGGCATCAAGTTTTCCGGCGATATATCAAAGGCAATCGGCGCGGGTGCCAATGCCGTTATGATAGGAAACCTTTTTGCCGGTCTGAAGGAAGCCCCGGGCCGTGAAATAATCTTTGACGGACGGATTTATAAGGAATATCGCGGAATGGGAAGTCTCGGCGCAATAAAAGACGGGTCCGGCGACCGGTACGGAATTGCAAAGGATGAAACGCCTGTTCCCGAAGGAATTGAGGGCAGGGTACCCTACAAGGGTGAACTGAAGGAATTCCTTCACCAGCTTGTTTCCGGACTCCGCAAGGGAATGGGGTATTGCGGCTGTAAAACAATAGAAGAAATGAAATCTTACCGGAAGTTTGTCAGAATAACGGCGGCCGGACTGAGGGAAAGCCATATTCATGATGTAACCATAACCCAGGAAGCTCCCAATTATTCCAGAAGATAGTTTTTCTTTTCCGGGCAGTTTCTGCCCGGAAAAAGGCTTCCGGGAATTTTTATTTTCAGCAAAAAAAGAAAAATTGATTCTGTTCCGAATAAACCTGTGTAAATATAAATGAGTATTAAAAATATACCCAACATACTATCCATATCAAGAATAATTATGTCGGTTGCATTATTTGCTGTGAATGGTAATACCGTTTTACTTTTACTGCTTTTGTCATTGATAGGTTTGACTGATATACTGGATGGCTATATTGCAAGAAAATATAACGCCGAATCGCCGCTGGGGGCCAGGCTTGATTCTTTAGGTGATTTTATTTTTTTACCTCAATCGTTTTTTATTTTGCGGTGTTCGATATTGGAATAATTACCTACTATAAATATTTTTTTCTTGCCATATTCGCTATCAGAATCGCGTCGCTTATTGTATGCATCATTAAAAACAAAAAAGTATATTATCTGCATACAATAGGAAATAAAATTATCGGAATAATTATTTTTGTGTCGCTGATTTTATATATAATTTTAAAAACAAAAGAAATATTCTATCCATGTTTTATACTGTCATTGATTAGTTCAATAGAAGAATTGCTGATAATGGTAGTACAAAAGGATCCCGATGAAAATACTAAAAGTATATTTACAATAAAATACGAAAACGAATAAGGATACAGACCTCCTGCCGATTACCCGTATTCGGCTTATACTTGATCCAATCCGTAAAGTTAACAGGAATTTTGTTAATCCCGGCAGTTTTTTCACCCATAATTATTCGATATTTTTTTATTGACTCAATTGCCGCTCTGTAGTACCTTACAATATAAGTAATAATCTTATTCCCATAGATCGGAATGCTGCATTTTACGCAAAGTTTTCGGGGTAGTGATATGAAATTGTCAAGAAAAATAACAGCTTACATTGTTATCCTTGTTCTTTTTGTCTCCATAGGAATCGGACTTACCTCAACTGTTCTGGCATACCGGGTTGTAATTAAAATGGCCGAACAGTCACTGACCATGCAGGCAGAAACCGGAAGAAAACTGCTTGATGAGACGATTTTTTCCCAATTGATAATTCTTCAGGAAATAGCGGGCAAACCGGCAGTTGAAACCCTTGACTGGGCCTCACAGAAAGCCGGACTGCGCGATGACGTTGAAAGGCTGGGGTACCTTGATTTCGGAATAATTGATCCTGACGGAACGACCCGCTATGTGCTTGGAGATGAAACCGCAAATCTGGGCGAGCGGGATTATGTCAAAAAAGCCTTCCAGGGGATACCGAATGTCTCTGATGTTCTTATCAGCAAGGTTATAAACAAACCTGTTGTAATGTTTGCTGTTCCCATAACGGTTGACGGGACCGTCCGGCAGGTTCTCGTGGCAAGGCGTGACGGAAATGCCCTGAGCGATATTACCAACACAATGGGATTCGGCGAATCCGGCTATGCCTATCTGATAAATGGAAACGGAGTTATAATTTCACATAAAAATACCGATCTCGTCATGGAACAGTTCAATCCTTTGACAAAAGTATCCGAAGATAAATCACTTAAATCAATCGCGAATGCTTTTGAAAAAATGCTGCGGGGCGGAACCGGGGTCGTTACCTACACATTCAACGATATTGAGGTTGAGGCCGGTTATGTCCCCATTGAATCTCTCGACTGGATATTTATTGTAACAATTGAAACAAAAGAACTTTTTGCCGGGATAAACACTCTGCTGGTTTTTGTCACCATCTGTACTGCGGTGTTTATTGTACTCAGCATTTTGGTTGCGCTTTTTATCGGCAAATCAATTTCGAAACCCCTTTCGGCAATGATGCCTGTCCTGAAAAGCGTATCGGGAGGAAATCTCACCCGGAAATTTGATATACATTCAAAAGATGAAATAGGCGCAATGGCGGAGAGTTTTGACCAGTCCATCGCGGGATTGGCACAGATGGTTTCAACGGCGAAGAATTCAACAAACAGTCTGGACAAAATGGCCGATACGCTTTCTGATCAAATGTCAGAGACTGCAAGCGCAATGAACCAGATGACTGCAAGCATTTCCAATGTAAAAAAGCAGACCGTAAACCAGGCGGCTTCCGTGACTGAAACTGCCGCGACAATGGCAGAAATCAAAAACCAGACAGACAAACTCAATTCTCTTATCGAAGGTCAGGCTGCTGCGATAACCGAATCATCGGCTGCGATAGAAGAAATGGTGGCGAATATTAATTCCGTCACAAAGATTCTCCAGAAAAGCGAACAGTCAATGAATGAGCTGCTCAAGGCGTCTGAAATCGGGAAAACAGAAATTCTCCAGGTGACTGAAATAATAAAAAATATTGAAGCGGATTCTGAGGGACTCATGGAAGCGAATAACGTTATCCAGAGCATAGCCTCACAGACAAATCTGCTTTCGATGAACGCTTCAATAGAGGCTGCGCACGCCGGCGAGTCAGGCAAGGGTTTTGCCGTTGTCGCCGACGAAATAAGG
Organism: Brucepastera parasyntrophica; assembly: GCF_022376835.1. Classification (GTDB taxonomy): domain Bacteria; phylum Spirochaetota; class Spirochaetia; order Treponematales; family Treponemataceae; genus Brucepastera; species Brucepastera parasyntrophica. Next base: position 960,814 of record NZ_CP084606.1, on the reverse strand, counting down.
AAGCTCGCCGAGAATTCATCCGTTCAGGGGAAATCAGTTTCCACTGTTCTTAAAGGTCTGAAGGAAAGGATCAACAACGCGGTAGGTGTTTCGAACAAGGCCCAAATGCAATTTGCCCAGATCCTTGAACTTCTGTCACAGGTACAGAACCACGAGACTGTAATCAAAAACGCCATGGAAGAACAGAACACCGGAAGCTTCCAGGTCCTTGATTCAATCAGGGAAATCAACAGCATTACTTCGGAGGTTAAGGACGCTTCAGTCCTGATGACAAGCGGAAGCGAAAATATTCTGGACGAAATGAAGAGAGTTACCGACATAACCCATGAAATGAAGAATGTCATGGATGAAATGACGGAAAGTATGCAAAGCATAAATCAGGCCGTCCAGGCTGTAAGCAGGATCGCGCAGGAGACACGGGAAAGCGTTAACACCCTCTCTGATGAAGTTGATAAATTCGTAGTATAGAATTAATTCCGGAAAAACAGGGTTTTCAAAAACCTGATTTGCCATGTGTATAAAAGTATGAATTCATACACATGGCCGGTTTGTTATTATATAGTATGTGTATGGATTCCAAAAAATATACACATCCATTCTAGTATGGGTGAAGCTTTATATTTTTTGATTTTTCCGCGGGACCGGTTGCGCATTGTCCAGTATGCTGACAAAACCGCACCGTACATTTGTCATTTTTATTGTTGACCGGAACGGAAAAAACTTGCCCCGCAAAAAACGCAGGGCTTTTTGTTTTTCTGCCGTCCCGGTCCCTGATTCTAATCGATATTAAATGTCTTCTTCGTAAATTCAAGATGCTCCCGCGTTTTCGCCGCTATGTCTTTTGCATTCGCGAGTGATGCTTCAATATCCCGGCTGACCTCATGTACATTCTGTACGCTTTCATTAACTTCACGTGATGTTGCCTGGAGTTTTTCTATTTCATCAAAAATCATGCTGCTTCCTGTCTGCATTTCCCCTGAACCGGAACGGACTTCTTCCGCCAGTTCATTCATGCTTTTCAGGCTTTCAAGTATTTGCCGCCCTCCCGTATCCTGCTCAGTAATAGCCTGCGTGACCGTATTAAAGGTTTCATCGATGTCGGTGATCCCCTTGTAAATAACATCAAAAGCATAAGCTGTTTCATCAGAAACACTAACCAGTTCACTAAGGGATTCTTCTATTTCCTGGACTTCACGCGAAATTGCGGCTGATTCTTCTCCTGTCAGCTCTGCAAGTTTTCTGACTTCTTCTGAAACAACGGCGAAACCCTTGCCCACATCCCCAGCGTGGGCAGCCTCTATTGCTGCATTCATTGCTAGTATATTTGTCTGGTTTGCTATACCGGAAATAACCCCGTTTGCTTCCTGCAGTTTTTCGGAAAGAGCGGATACCCTTTTCAATTCGGAATTGAGCAACGCCATTTTGTCTTTACCCTGTTCGGCCGAGCCGCTGAGCTGGTTCGCTGTTTCATTAGCATTATGAACCAGGGTGCGGATTGAATGGATATTTCCTACCATCTCCTCAATAGCGGCGGAAGATTCGTTCAGATTTACTGCCTGGGCCTGAATGGCCCTGTTCAGTGAATTTATATTCTGGATAATTTCTTCAACTGAACTGGAGGTCTGCTGGACCGAATCCATTTGCATGTCAGCCTGCGATTTAACATCCTGCATGCTGTGAAAAATAACTTCCATATCCGAGACTGATTTATCCATTGAAATATCAAGAGATTCTGTGAGCGCCGTTAATTCATTAAGCCGCAGTTCAATGGATTCAATATTTTCCCTGAAGTTATCCCGGATAGTCATCAGGGAGCGCTGCATGTCGCCCATTTCATCTTTCCGTGTGCTTTCAAGCTGTATTTGCAGATTCATATCCGCGAGTTCGAGAGCCGCTTTTTGCAGTGTTTTTACCGGGCGGATAAAGGAAGCGGCAACAATAAATGCAATAACAATGGAAATGAGAACAGCGATAATCAGGGCAATGGCAAGCGATGTCATAGCTCGTTTTTCGAGATCATAAATTTTTGTCATATCGTAATCAAGACAGAGAATACTTCTAACTTGCCCGTCTTTTTCTATCGGAATATAGGCGGAAATAAAGATTCCCCATTCATCAGCAGTTACCGTATCCGTTATCTGTAATTCGCCGCTTTCGGCGGCGGCATCCACATACTCCGTATCTTCTTCATAATAGGTCATGAAAGTTTTTTCGTCATCCCAGAGGTCCGCCGTATCAAGTAAAAACAAATACCCATCGGGAGAATTTTCAACCAGATAAATAAAAGTAAATCCGAAAGCATTATTGAATTGCTCCAGTTCTTTAAGGAGTTTTATATATGCTTCGGAATCAGTTTTTCCTTCTTCCTTTATATACTCGGTTTCCGCAAGAACGGGATAATTTGAATCTATCAGCACCGCGACACTTTCAAGTGTGGTGTGGGCAGAAAAAAGAACATATTGGGAATACTGGATATACATTGTTATACCTACACTCAGGGAAATCAGCAGAGCGAGTGCGATAAAGATTAAAATAAATTGAGTTCTCAGACTTTTCATTACGTACCCCTTGTTATTACCGATAATAAAAACGCCTTTTATGTTTAACAGGCATTTAAACAGGTATTATACAGGGGCAGTAATAGTTTTATCAACATATACAGACAGTTATTATAGTATCTGTACGGTTATTTATTCGATATTAAATGTTTTCTTCGTAAATTCCAGATGTTCCCGCGTTTTCGCCGCTACGTCTTTTGCGTTCGCGAGGGAGGCATCTATTTGCTTGCTGACCGAGCGGACATTCTGAACGCTTTCATTTACTTCGCGCGAAGTGTCCTGGAGTTTTTCCATTTCTTCAGCTATAAGCCTGCTTCCGGTCTGCATTTCTCCGGACCCGGAACGAACTTCTTCAGTCAGGTCATTCATGGTTTTCAGGCTTTCGAGAATCTGCTTGCCGCCGATATCCTGCTCTTCAATGGCCTGGTTGACAGTGCTGAAGGTTTCGTCTATTGCTCCTATGCCCTTGTATATGCGGTCAAACGCTTCGGCGGTTTCATCGGAAACGCTTACAAGTTCATTCATGGCTTCATCTATTTCCTGGATTTCCTTTGAGATGGCATCGGATTCTTCCGCGGTAAGCTCCGCAAGTTTCCGCACTTCTTCGGATACAACGGCAAAACCCTTGCCTGCATCTCCTGCGTGCGCAGCCTCAATCGCCGCGTTCATTGCCAGAATATTTGTCTGGTTTGCTATACCGGAAATGGCGCCGTTCGCTTCCTGGAGTTTCTCGGAGAGGAGCGCAACTTTTTTCAGTTCGGCGGCAAGAAAGCCTATTTTTTCCCGCCCGTGTTCGGCTGACCCGCTGAGTTCTCCTGCGGTATCATTTGCATTCCGTACCATGGAGCGAAGCGAATGGATATTGCCGACCATTTCCTGAATGGCGCTAGATGATTCATTCAGGTTTACTGCCTGCGTCTGAATGGTCCTGTTCAGGGCCGCAATGTTCTGGATAATTTCCTCAACGGAGCTTGATGTCTGCTGGACTGATTCCACCTGTATCGCGGCCTGTCCCTGCACATCATTCATACTTCTGAAAATGACATCCATGTCTGTGACGGATTTATCCATTGACGAATCAAGGGACGCGCTGAGGTCGCTCAGTTCATTAAGACGCAGGGTAATTGATTCGATGTTTTCCTTGAAATTGTCCCTGATTTTTATGAGGGACCGTATCATATCTCCTATCTCATCTTTCCGTTTGGTTTCAAGAGGAATAGCCAGGTTCATTTCAGCCAGAGAGAGCGCCGCCTGCTGTACCTGCCTGATTGGCCTGATGAATGAATTCGCGACCATAAAAGCAATAACCACGGAGAATAAAACTGCTATCAGAAGTACAATTCCGAGCGAAGCCATGGACCTTTGCTGTAAATTAAAAATATATGTTATGTCATAGTCAAGCCCAAGGATACCGACTGTTTTTCCGTCTTTAATAACCGGAATATATGAAGAAATAAAAGTTCCCCACTCATCGGTATACAGCTCGGTGGTTATCTGCACTTCCTGCGTTTTGGCGGCCGCGTCAAGTTCATCCAGGTCTTCATAGTAATAGGTCATGAACGTATCTTCGCCGTCTTCTATCAGGCGTTCGGTATCAAGAATAAACCGGTAGCCGTCGGGAGTCACTTCCACAAGATAAATGAAGGTAAAGCCGAAGGCATCATTAAATTTCTGCATTTGCTCAAGCAGGTCCTTGTAGGCCGGAGAAAATTCAGAGCCTTCTTCTTTTATGTATTCAACATCGCTGAGAACAGGGTAGAGAGAGTCTATCAGGACTGCTACGCTACGGAGCGTCTGCTGGGCTGAAAACATAACATAACTGCTATACTGGATATACATTGTTACCCCTACGCTGAGTGAAATAATCAGTCCAAGGGCAATAAAGATCAGAATAAACCTGGTCCGAAGGCTCTTCATACATACCTCATAAACAAGCAACTTTTCGCAGAAAAAAAAATTCCTGCAATATACTACTTTTAATTAAATATAATACTGATTTATCAGGATAAATCAATTTCTTTTCATGAAATTTCTGAAAAAAGGCTTTTCCGCCGAATCCTGCCCTGGCTGCGGCGCCGAACCGCTTTTGCCGCCGTCATTTGCCGGTGTTGCCCAGGAAAGAGCGGAGATCGGACGGTACCGGACTGAAAAAGGCAGACGGCTGCCATGCTCACTCCGCCAGCCTCCCGGCCAGTTCGGCCGCTTCATCAAAATCGGAAACAAGAATACTCCGGCTTATTTTTTCAATGATTTCTCCGGTTTTTCTGTCCCGTGTTTTTTTCCGTATCAGCAAAAGGAGCCGGTCAATTTCACCTGTATCCATTGTTTCAATGGCTGTTTTCAGTTCTCCGGACAGTTTTTTCAGTTCACCCGGATTGTCTCCGGTTTCTTCCCCCCAGTGTTCCTCGATTGCTTTTTCTATCCGATCCAGGAGGGATTCAAGTTCTGAAAGGAAATGTTCATTATTTTCTTCAATATATTTGATGTCACCCGTGCCTCCGGCATGTTCGAGTGCCTGTGCCAGAACGGAAATATCCTTCGCGCCTACGCTTCCTGCCGCGCTTTTTATGGCATGAACATAGGTCGTATACAGGGAAATATCCTTTACCGCTGTCCTGCGTATTTCACTGATCCGGTCACAGCCGTCTCTGTAAAAAACTGCGAGGGTATCAATATAATTATCAGCGGAGCCTCCGGTCAGCTGAATACCGTTTCTTACGTCTATGCCCTCAATGTTAATTCCGGCAGCCTCTTCTGTTTTTGTACCGGAATATTTTTCTTTTTTTTCAGCCGGAATCCATTTCTCCAGCATGCTGTTCAGCCGGGAGATTTCAATCGGTTTCGCAAGAAAATCACTCATACCGTTCTGAAGAAACATTTCCTTTACCCCGGATACCGCGTTTGCGGTCAGGGCAATGACAGGAAGGTTCGTAAAATATTCCTGATCGGGTCCGTCCATATTCCGGATAATCGCGGTCGCTTCTATTCCATCCATTTCAGGCATCATATGATCCATAAAAATAAGATCATACCGGTTCGTTTTTACCAGTTCGACAGCTTCGCTTCCGCTTTTGCAAATATCTATCTGCATTCTGTAGGGCGCTATAAGTCCTTCCGCGACCTTCAGATTTGTAGCGATATCATCCACAATCAGTATCCGCGCTGTGGGCGCCGTAAAACGGACATCAAGTTCCCTGCTGTCATGATACATTTTGCTGTCATCCACATCATTGAGAATATTCGCAATGGACAGACTGTGCGCCGGCATATATAAGGTCCGTATATTCTGTGTATTTATTTCATTTCCATATTCCGCCATCAGAATCAGGGGCGCCTTTATACGCATTTTTTCCGTGATTGTCAGCGCGGCTTCGTATAATACGTGGGAAACAAAAATAAAGGAGTACTCACTGTCCCTGAGGGATTCATAAAATTCGGACTGGATTTCTGCAGCCGTATACGGAACTCCAAGGCTCTCAAGAGAAAATGCAATCGAGTTTGAGTATAATTTATTGATTTCATACACCAGAACTTTTTTGCGCTCGGGGTTCCTGACGGAAGCGAACGCCGCTGTTGTCTGTGTTTTTTGCGGTATGAGTGCGGTAAAGATGCTTCCCCTGCCGTATGTGCTTTCAAAATACACATCTCCTCCCATACTGAGACAGAGATTTTTTGTAATGGCAAGGCCCAGCCCTGTTCCTTCGATTCCCTTATTTTTTGATATATCAACCTGGACAAAATTTCCAAACAGTTTGTGTTTGTCTTCATCTTTTATGCCGATGCCGCTGTCGGCAATTCTGAAGTTCAGAATTATAGTCCCTTCTTCACTGTATTCTCCGGTAATGCCCAGGGATATAAAACCTTCTTCAGTATATTTGACCGCATTGCCGAGCAGATTCAGAAGAATCTGTCTGATTCGTATTTCATCGCCGAACAGATTGTTCGGCAAAGACGCGTCGATATTTGTAATAAAGATAACAGGTTTTTCACTTACCTTCATCCGGATAATATTTATTACATCATTAACAAGCGAAGCAAGAATATAATTGACCGGAATAATTTCCAGTCTGCCGGATTCAATTTTAGAAAAATCCAGAATATCATTTATTATTGAAAGCAGGTTCGCGCTTGCCTGTTTTATTCCCATTGCATGTTCATAAACCTCCGGTGAAATATCTTCACGGAGAATGAGTTCCGCCATACCGACGATCGCATTCATCGGCGTGCGTATTTCATGACTGGTATTCGCAAGAAAGGTGCTTTTTGCCCGGCTGGCGGTTTCCGCTTTTATTCTTGCCTGCTCGAGTTCATTAATCATTTCAATTTTATCAGTCATATCATTGATTATAAAAATAGTGCAGATAAGTTCGGAATACTTATCGTAAATATAGGTTATATCAATTGTACATTTTGCCTTATTATTTACCGCTTCGGCTTCGTAGTGTTCTATAGTATTTTCTTCCCAGTTTTTGAGAAATCCCGGTATGTCTTATCAAAATGAAACAGTGTTTTTATGTCAGTTCCCAGCAAATCCTTCGAGCTTTTTCCGAAAAACTTTGATGCGCTGTTATTTGATAAAAGAATGGCCCCTTTCTGTGACAGCACGAGGAAGGGCGTATTAACTGAAGAATACACATACTCTGCCACATTGATTGTGTTAATCGCTGACGCATTATATTTCAGAGAGAAATTGTACAGCATTACGAGGCCTGCAAACTGGACAAAGCAGCCTCCCCCGTACATAATATTCAATTCCGGAATATACCGTATCAGGAGAAAACCGATACCCGCCAGAAGATAAAATATCCATGAAATTGCCTGATGCCTGTCCCGCTTATATTCGGTATATTTGATGCTGTGGGCGAACATAATGATATTCGCGAGCGGACACAAAACATTGTATGAAATAAAAAGATAGTAGGTTATGTTTTTTATAAACTCCAGCTCTGTTTTGCCGTTTACGATAGTAACCTTTACAAAGCCGTGGAAAATATTCACCAGGATCAGGGTTATGGTCAGAATAATCTGAATGACAAAGACTGATTTTGATAACCTTGATTTGAGACCGAGAACAACAATAAAGTAGCTGGTCAGCAGGGGAAAAATAGCAGCAACGCAGCATTCGATAAAACTTACAGCAAAGGTACACAGTTCATCGGATATTTTTGCCATGTACAAAGCGGCGACCAGACTCCAGATAAAAGAGCAAAAGGCGAGAAGCACAAAACTCCAGTTTACGGACGCGCCCTTCCGTCCGTTATATATGGCGTAGATCCCGAGGAGCAGCGCCATAAAACTGATTACAATCAGAATGCCGGATAAAGTCATTTTTACCTCCGCTTACTAAACTACATAGCCGGCTGCCGCCGGAATGCTAAAATTACTGAAGAATAAGCAGTCCCCGGCCGTTTTCAGATTTCTCCCAGCAATTCATCAATGATAGCAACCGCGCCTTCATAATCAGAAAGAAGAACATTATGTGATATATATTCTATCCCGGAAACAGCCTTTTGCGGCAGGTTCATTTTCTGCAAACCTGTGATAATAGTATCTGCCGTTCCCGTGTTCATGTTTTCAAGAGCGTCTTTCAGTCCGGACAGTTCCGATTTAAATAAAAGCGGGTCGGTCATTTCCTCCGTTATTTCGCTGCCGCTTTGACGGTATGCGGAAAGCGCGTCATCAATATTCTGCAAAAGTGTTTCCAGCTGTGTCAAAAAGAAAAAACTGTTCATTTCAATGAATTCCGTATCTTCATTTTTTCCCGCCCGTTCAAGATCTCTCGCAAAATCGGACAAGCCCTGCGCGCCGATACTGGCTGCGGCGCTCTTCAGCGCATGAACATATGTGGTATACAGATGAAGGTCTTTATTTTCAATACTTGTTTTGATCTGCTGTATTTTTTCCCTGCCGTCCGAAAGAAAGACCTTCAGCGTTTCCATATAGGTTTCAAAATTCCCGCCGGTCATTGAAATGCCGTTCCTCACATCTATTCCCGCTATCTTCAGGTTTGAGGCGTCAATTTCCCGGACCGCCTCATAATGCTTTTTCTGTTTTTCCGGCGGGACCCATTTTTCCAGTATGCTGTTAAGCCGCGTGATTTCAATGGGCTTTGATAAAAAATCATTCATTCCGTTCCGGAGAAACATTTCCTTTACACCTGAAACCGCATTTGCCGTGAGCGCAATTATGGGAACATTTTGGTAATACCCGTCCCCGTTTTCCATATTCCGGATAATAGCGGTCGCTTCTATTCCGTCCATTTCAGGCATCATATGATCCATGAATACAATGTCATACCGGTTTGTCCTGACCAGCTCAACAGATTCAGCCCCGCTTTTGCATACATCAATATGCATCCTGTAGGGGCCATAAGTCCCTGGGCGACTTTCAGGTTTGTCGCTATATCATCGACAAGCAGGATTCGTGCGTCGGGGGCAATAAAGCGTATGTCATTTTCATCCGAAATAACATAATTTTTTTTGTCCTCAACTTCATTGAGAATATTTGCTGCCGCGAGGGTATGGGCCGGTCTGTACAGAATCCTGATATTTCTTCCTTCCGGTTCCGCCCCGTAATCCGCCATTAATACAATTCTTGAACGGACATGGGCCTTCTCCACAATTTTTTTCGCGCCCTCATATAGGGTTTGCGAAATAAATATAAAATCATACTCATCCGCTTTCATGGCTTCAAAAAAAGCGGACTGCATGGTAACCGAAGAAGCTTTTACTCCAAGGTTTTCAAATGTCTGTATCAGTGATTGGGTATATATTTCGCGTATTTCATACACCAGAACTTTCTTCAGTTCGGGATTGTCAACCGAAGCGAATTTTTCGCTGCCGCTTATTTGCTGGGGCAGGATCGCGGTGAATATGCTTCCCTTCCCATAGGTGCTGACAAAAGTGATAGTCCCGCCCATACTGAGACAGAGGTTCTTGGTGATGGCAAGGCCCAGGCCTGTGCCTTCAATCCCCTTGTTTTTCTGCACATCGACCTGTGTGAAGTTTCCGAATATTTTTCCGGTGTCTTCCTCTTTGATTCCGATCCCGCTGTCCGCGACATCAATCCGTAAAAATACCGTTCCGTCTTCCTTGGATTCTCCTGTTATGGAAAGCGAAATAAATCCTTCGCTGGTATATTTTATTGCGTTTCCGAGAAGATTCAGAAGTATCTGCCGGATGCGTACCTCGTCGCCAAAGAGCCTGTTCGGTAAATCGGCATCAATGTTTGTAACAAACATAACAGGCTTTTCGCTTACTTTCATCCGGATAATATTTATTACATCATTAAGGACTGAGGCCAGCATATACTGTACCGGAATAATTTCGAGCTTGCCCGATTCTATTTTGGAAAAATCGAGAATATCATTTATAATGGACAGAAGATTGGCGCTTGCCTGTTTTATACCAAGCGCATGTTCATAAACCGCCGGAGAAACCGGTTCCCGGAGGATGAGTTCCGCCATACCGACAATCGCATTCATTGGTGTGCGTATTTCATGACTGGTGTTCGCGAGAAAGGTGCTTTTTGCAAGACTTGCGGCTTCCGCTCTTGCCTTTGCATCTTCAAGCTCGTTAATCATTTCAATTTTACCGGTCATGTCATTGATAATGAAAATCGTACAGATCAGCTCCGAATATTTGTCATAAATATAGGTTATATCAATTATACACTTCGCGCCGCCGGCCAGAGCCGTAGCGTCATAATGGTCCGCGGTATTGCCTTCAGGATATTTTGAAAAATCCTTAAACTCTTCATTGAACAGAAAAAAAGTACGGATGTCCCGGCCCGCCAGGTCCCGGAGGTTTTTCCGGAAAAATCCGGCCGCGCTGTTATTTGCCAGCAGAATCCTTCCGTCCTGGGATAACACAAGAAAGGGCGTATTTACCGATGAATATACATATTCCGCCATGTTAATTGTATTAATAGCCGAAGCGTTATATTTAAGCGCAAAGTTGTACATCATCAGAAGTCCGATAAACTGAATGCAGCATCCCCATCCGTATATCTGGTTGATCCAGAAACGGCTGAGCAAAACGGCAATGGCGGCAAAAAGATATATAATCATGGTCAGTGCCTGGTGCCTGTCGCGTCTGTAGCCCAGTTTCCGGTAGCTGTAAATAAGCATAATAATATTCGCGAGCGGGCAGGCAATATCATAACCGGCGCTGAGAAAAAACGGTATTCCGGTATCCAGTGAATACAGCAATTGGTTGTCGACTATATCAATTATAATAAACTGTTCGCGTATATATAAAAAACAAGAACAAGGGCAAGCAGGATCTGGACCACCAGTATGCATTTTGCAAGCAGAGAATTCAAATCAAGGATTTTGATGAAATAGTATGTAATTATGGGAAAAACAAAAAGAATGCAAACCTCGATAAGATATATACCGACCGTACTTATCCGGACAGAATACATGGAAAAATATAAAGCTCCCCCGAAGTTCCACAGGGAAGCGCAGCAGGCAAGCAGCAGAAATCCCCAGTTTTTCTTTGCCGATTTTCTTTCCCGGTATATTGCATACGCTCCGAGTATGAGACTCAAAAAACTCAGTATAATAAGGAGATTCGCGAGCGACATAGTTTTACCTCTTAAGCACACCCTTCATGCTATGGACAGCATTTCCGCAATCCGGTTTTTCAGAATAATCAGGCCCCTGGCCGCTATACTTTCCGCTGGATCGCTTCAAATTCCCCTGCTACGGAAAGAAAAAGATCAACAAGCACGGGATCGAAATGAGTGCCTTTACTATCTTGAATAATTTTCACGGCTTCCTCATGCGAAAAAGCCTCTTTATACGGGCGTTCTGAAAGAAGCGCATCATACACATCCACTATGGCCATCATGCGGCCCTGAAGCGGGATATTCTTTTCACGCAAACCGCCGGGATAGCCCGATCCGTCCCACTTTTCATGGTGGGTTCCCGCAAAAATTTTCGCGTGATTCAAAAACGTCTGCTCCGTGGTACTTTCCGCTATCTTTTCTATAACATGAACGCCGAATGTCGTATGTTTTTTCATTTCGTTGAATTCTTCCTCTGTCAGTTTTCCCGGCTTCAGGAGGATACTGTCCCGTATCGCGATTTTTCCGAGATCATGGAGCTGGGCAGACTGAAAAAAGAAATCATTGTCCCAGCCGACGGTTTCTTCCGAATACAGGTTCTGTTCCCTCAGCGCCCTCAAAAGTATCTGCAGATAATTCTGGGTCCGTTCAATATGTCCGCCCGTAACCGAATCCCGGCATTCGACCAGCTCCGAAACCGTTTTAAGGATAGCGTTCTGAAGATTCAGCACTTCCCTTGTTTTTTCCATTACCATTTCCTGAAGATTATCATTATACTCCTTCAGCTCCAGTTTCTGTGTTTCCACAAGCAGATGTACTTCTATGCGTTTCAAAAGAAGGGGCGGAGAAAAAGGTTTTGTTATATAATCTATTGCGCCGAGAGACAGTCCTTCCAGCTCGCTCCCCGTATCGCTTTTGGCGGTCAGAAAAATAACCGGAATATGCGCCGTTTCCTTTTGCCTTTTGAGGATTTTTATCACGTCATACCCGCTCATTTCAGGCATTTCCACATCAAGCAGAATCAGATCGGGGATTACTTTTTCCAGGATTTTGAACAGTTTTTCACCGGAAGGGATGGTAAAAACATCGTATTTGTCAATCAGCGTGTTTTTGCCGACGGTCAGATTTGTAATATTATCGTCAACAAGAATGATTTTTTTCCGAGTATTTTCCATTAATTAACCCCTTCCGTTCATTAATGTGTGATACTTTTTTCTATATAATTATTGTACGTCCTTCCTCCCATTCCTGCAACAATTCATTTTCATTAAAATGAAAATAATTCCGTCCGGTCATAGAATTTTCCGCCGGGAAACGGTATAGTCTAATATATGTAATCCATGAAACTGCGGGAGGATCGGCTTTTTGAGAAGATTAACTTACGGCGGCATCTTTATTGCCATTATCCTTATCTTTGTATCCTGCCCGGTCACCATAGAGATCGAGCCCGCCGTGACATACACTGTTTCCTATAATAAAAACGGCGCTCAGGCAGGCACCGAACCGGCAGATCCGGCAAAATATTCCTCAGGCGCCTATGCCGTTATCAAGTATAATACCGGAAATCTGTCGAATGACCCGTTTGTTTTTGCCGGCTGGAATACCGCGGCGGACCGCACCGGGACCAGCTGCTATCCGGGAGACCGCTTCAGGATTACAAAAAATATAACCCTGTATGCGCAGTGGGAAGATGAGGCTGATACTTTCAGTCTGACATATAACGGAAACGGCGCGTCATCGGGAATGCCGCCTGTTAATGAGAATAATTACCTTGCCGGCACAAGAGCCCTTATTGCGGGGAATTCAGGAAGTCTTGCGAACGCCGGCTATATATTTGCCGGCTGGAATACGGCCGCCGATGGGACGGGAACGGTCTATTTCCCCGGAGATATGATGACCATTCCGGGAGATACGGTATTATATGCTGACTGGAAAACGGGCCGGGAATTTAACGCAATCAGTTATGTTACCGATGCGTGGTACACACTCGATGCCATAATGCTGGCGGAAAGCGAGCACTGCATTATTTATGCGGAAGTAAATGACGGTTCATACCAGATAAACGGGCAGACCGCGCTGGAAATAGCGGAGGAATATGACAGGACTATTCATGACCGGATAACAGCCGCCTTTGGGACAGTTCTTGATGTGGATGCGAATAACAAGGTCATACTTTTGCTGCTTGATATTCCGGACGGATTTACCGGGTCCGGAGGATACGTGGCCGGTTATTTTGACCAGACCCATATGTTTTCCAAAACCGTATCCGGATATGCGCGTTCAAATGAGGCCGATATGCTCTTTATAGATATCAATCCCCAGACTCCCGGCGGCAGCGGTTTTTATTCGACAATCGCCCATGAACTCCAGCACCTGATAAACTGCTCAAATACTGTATTAAAAGACAACAGAAGCCAGGACCTCTGGATTAACGAAGGCCTTTCTTCGGGGCCGAATATATATATGCCGGCGGACATATCCAGGAACGGATTGACTATTTTAACTCGGACCCGGTGAATACAATCGTGTACGGGAATAATTTCTTTGTCTGGAACGGCTTTTGGGAGTCGGATCAGGGCGGGGGCGATGTACTCGCCGATTACGCTACCGTTTACCTCTTTTTCCAGTGGCTCCGGATACACTCCGGCCTTGATACCGGAATCTATAAAAAAATAATTGATTCGGATTACAGGGATTACCGGGCCGTGACAGAATCCGCGGGCGCGTATATTGACAGCTCCTTCGGGAACTGGGAAAAACTTTTAAGCTACTGGATGATGTCAAATTATTTTAATAATACATCCGGCTATCTGGGATACAATAACGAAATCAGGACGCGGATACGGTATCCTGCAAATTTGAGCCAGAAACGCTATGTCCTTTCTCCCGGCGAGGGCTTTTTTTCCTATCTGGGGAGCAAGAGCTTTAACAGGGATTCCGAAAGCGGGACAAATATCCGCTACCGGAGTTTCTCGTCAGATTCCGCAACTATTATTGCGGCGGCTCCGTATTCCGGGGATACACTCCTTGCCTTCAACGCAAACAGCAATAAAAGCGGCAGCGATGAGTATGGGTACGCCGCAAACACCTCCGGCGCCATCCGCACCCAGTCGAGGCAGTTAACCGTGATCAGTGATTCCGTGCCGGATATGTACCCGGTCAGCGTCCATCCGGCCGGAGGCGGCGGACTGGATGCCGACAGTCACCGCATTCAAAGGCCGTCCGGCATTGAAAGAAAAGCAGGAGTCCGCAGATGAACAGGGTTTTGATATATTTCATAACAGCTTCCTTTCTGATTTTCGTACACACAGATATGCATTCTTTCGGAAAAAAAGAAAAAAAAGACACGGAACCCGCGGTCCGAATTGAGGCCCCTTCCGGGCAGGAGGAGGTCTCTGCCCGGGAAACGGTCTCCTCCCTGTATGAATCGGCGGCGGCCGGGCAGGTCGTTGAAATTACCGGACGGATCCGGCTTGTGGGCAATGAACCCTTTCCCCAGCTGGTCCTCACCGATATGGACAGCAATGACTGGTTTATATCGGATGAAAGCCGGAAGCTCCTCGCGGGATATGAGCAGCAGACCGTTTCAGTCAGGGGGAGGGTCGAACTTCTTGAAATGAAACTCGCAAACGGCAGTGTAGTGGGAACCCGCCGGATACTGGCCGATATAACAGTCCTTCCCTGAATTTATCATTTATGAACAACTGTTAACCTGCAGGTTAACAGTTGTTCATATGACTGACCGTCAGTCGGTTTCTTGCCGTTTATACACAGGTACCCTGCCTGGTCTTTCTCTCCGGCGGACTGTGCATTCAAAATAACAAACGGATATATCCTTCATTCTTGGCCATTCTTTATCCGGGGAACAGGGCCTGGTGTATGCTTCCTGTAACGTCCGGGGAAAAAGAAAATGTATAATTCTGTTTTTTGCCTGTTTCCTGCCGTTTTCCGGCCCTTTTTCCGTTTTTAACAGAGTAAATCTCTTCTTTTTCCGCATCCCCCGCAAAAGACCAGCCTTGAATCAGTTGCGGTTCTATGGCATCATAAATGTATGTCTGATAAAAAAATTATACGTGTTGGTATAGACGTCGGGTCTACAACAGTTAAGGTAGTGGCTCTGGATGAAAACGGGGCCGTGGTGTACAGCCAATATGAACGCCACCGTGCCGATATTCGAAGTACTATTGTTTCTGTTGTTGAACAGGCTCTCAATGAAATAGAAAAACAGTCTGTGGGGCAGGATTTGCCGCTTTTGAGCATAAAAGTAACCGGTTCCGGCGGACTTGCCGTATCCCACTGGCTGTCTGTTCCCTTTATTCAGGAAGTTGTGGCTTCAACAACTGCCGTACGCAAAATAATCCCCAGACGGATGTTGTGATTGAGCTCGGCGGGGAAGATGCAAAAATTACCTATTTTTCCGACGGTATCGAGCAGCGGATGAACGGTACCTGCGCGGGCGGGACCGGTGCCTTTATTGACCAGATGGCGGCCCTTCTTGAAACAGACGCAAACGGCCTGAACGAACTCGCCAAGGAAGCCAAGACCATTTATCCGATTGCCGCCCGCTGCGGTGTTTTCGCAAAAACCGATATTCAGCCTCTGATAAATGAAGGAGCCCGCCGTGAGGATATCGCGGCCAGTATTTTCCAGGCTGTGGTAAGCCAGACCATTTCAGGACTGGCCTGCGGAAAACCCATCCGTGGAAAGGTTGCCTTTCTGGGCGGGCCTCTCCACTTTATGGACCAGCTCCGCCTCCGTTTTATTGAAACACTTAAACTGAAAGGTGATGAAATAATTGTTCCCGAAAATTCCCAGCTTTTTGTGGCCGCCGGCGCCGCCTGGTCAGCCGAAATTTCCTCTGAAAACGCTGAAGGCGGGGAAACCGATGCTGTTCTGGTTTCGGTTTCCGATCTCCGGGAAGGTCTGAAAAAGCTTGAACACGCCGAGATGAAGGAAATTCAGCGGCTTGAACCCCTTTTCAGTGATGAGAAGGAGCTTGAAGAATTCCGCATTCGCCACGCGTCTGAAATGGCCGCTTCGGCGGACCTGTATACGGCAAAAGGCCCTGTTTTCCTCGGACTTGATGCCGGTTCTACAACCACAAAAGCGGTTCTCGTAGATGAACAGGGCCGGATACTGTGGCGGTTTTATGATGTAAACGCGGGAAATCCCGTGGAACTGGCTGTTTCCGTCCTGAAGAATTTGTATAAAAGCCTTCCCGCAGGGGTCCGGATCGTCCGGTCCTGTTCAACCGGTTACGGCGAGGCCCTTTTTCAGGCCGCGCTCGGAGTTGATACGGGAGAAGTTGAAACCATTGCCCATTACAGAGCCGCAGATTTCTTTGTTCCCGGCGTTGAATTCCTTCTCGATATAGGCGGGCAGGATATGAAGTGTCTCCGCATGAAAAACGGGGCCATTACCTCGATCCAGCTGAATGAAGCCTGTTCTTCAGGCTGCGGAAGTTTTCTTGATAACTTTGCCCGTTCCCTGGGGCTGGATATTCATACTTTTTCAAACAAGGCCCTCCTGGCCGAAAATCCTGTTGACCTCGGAAGCCGGTGTACGGTATTTATGAACAGCCGGGTCAAACAGGCCCAAAAGGAAGGCGCCTCGGTGGGAGATATTTCCGCGGGACTTTCCTATTCCGTTATAAAAAACGCCCTGTTTAAGGTTATCAAGCTCCGTGACGCTTCGGCAATCGGGGAGAAAGTTGTGGTGCAGGGCGGTACCTTTAATAATGACGCCGTTCTGCGCGCCTTTGAGAAAATTTCGGGCAGAAATGTATTCCGGCCGGACGTTGCCGGTCTCATGGGTGCATACGGAGCCGCTCTTATTGCCCGGGACCAGTGGAAGGACGCCGGATGTCCCGCAGACGCAAGGACCGGTCTCGCAACCCTGGCGCAGCTTGAGAATTTTGCGGTTGACCTCGAACTCAGGCGCTGCGGCAAATGTTCAAACAACTGTCTCCTTACTATTAATACCTTTACAGCCGGAGTTTCGACCGCCGGTCCTGTTGAGCAGATGGTGGCGCCTCCCCGGCGTTTTATAACAGGCAACCGCTGCGAACGCGGTCTTGAAATTGATATTGAACCTAAAAAGACAGGTAAAACGGATGAAGCCGATCCCGGGCTTAAAAAACCCGAAAAGAAACCGGTCCCGAACCTTTTTGACTGGAAATACCGCAGGGTTTTCAGGTACAAGCCCCTTGCCGCTGAAGATGCGCCGCGGGGAGAAGTTGGTATTCCCCGCGTACTTAATCTGTATGAAAATTACCCGTTCTGGTTTACCTTTTTCACAAAGCTGGGTTTCAGAGTGAAGCTTTCACCCAGATCGAGCCGGGCGATTTATGAAGAAGGCCTGGAAACCATTCCGTCCGAGTCCGTCTGCTATCCGGCGAAGATCAGTCACGGCCATGTTGAACATCTCCTGAATGACGGCTGCCGGTTTATTTTTTATCCCTGCGCTCCCTATGAACAGGTCGAAGACCCAGGCGTCGGTAATCATTACAACTGTCCCATTGTTACCAGTTACCCGGAAGTTCTGCGGAACAATATTGATATTCTTCGCAAGGAAAACAGCGGATTTCTGTATATGAATCCATTTCTTCCGATTGATGATGAAAAACGGCTTGGCGAACGCTTGTATGAAGAAATGGGTGAAATCTTTGGCATTTCAAAGGAAGACATTGTTGCGGCTGTCCGGGACGGATGGCTTGAACAGGAAGCTTTCAGAGATGAGACTGCCCGCAAAGGTGAAGAAGTTGTTGCGGAAATTCACGAGCGCGGACTCAAGGGCATCGTTCTCGCGGGCCGGCCCTATCATCTTGATCCCGAAATCAACCATGGTATTCCCGAACTTTTGACCGGACTCGGACTCGCTGTTCTTACCGAGGATTCTGTCGCCCACCTCGGCGCTGTTGAACGGCCCCTCCGGATTGTAGACCAGTGGACCTATCACAACCGGTTATACCGGGCGGCCCAATATGTTACGTCAAACCCTGATCTTGAACTTGTCCAGCTGACCAGTTTCGGCTGCGGCCTCGATGCTGTAACCGCCGATCAGGTGCAGGAAATTCTGGAAGCAAAGGGACGCATGTATACCCTGATTAAAATTGATGAAGGGTCGAATCTGGGCGCTGTCCGGATCCGTATGAGGAGTCTTATCGCGGCGATCCATGAGCGTGAAAGGAACGCCATTCAGGCAAAACACCATTCCTCGAGCCATAAAAGGACCATTTTCACCAAGGAAATGAAGAAAGATTTCACAATACTTGCTCCTCAGATGTCTCCGATCCATTTCAGGCTGGTACAGCACGCCTTTGAGTATTCGGGCTTCAATTTTGTAATTCTTCCCGATGTTGACACAAAGGCCGTTGATACCGGACTCCAGTATGTGAATAATGACGCCTGCTATCCTTCCATTATTGTAGCCGGGCAGATGATCGCAGCGCTCAAGTCCGGGGAATATGATCTTGATAAGGTCGCCCTTCTGATAACACAGACCGGGGGCGGCTGCCGCGCAACGAATTACATAGGTTTTATCCGGCGGGCTCTTTCAGATATAGGCTGGGGACATATTCCGGTTATCAGTCTGAGCGCCCAGTCTCTGGAAAAAAACCCAGGCTTTAAGATAACGCTGCCTCTTTTACACCGGGCAATGATGTCGGTCATGCTGGGCGATCTGTTTATGCGCGTACTCTACCGGACGCGGCCATATGAAGCTGTTCCGGGGTCGGCCAATGCCCTGTATGAAAAATACAACGCGATGGCAATCGAGCAGATAAAATCCTATTCACTGAGCGGATACAATAAACTTGTCAGGAATATTGTCCGCGATTTTGATAATCTTCCGCTCAGGGATGTGCATAAACCGAGGGTCGGCGTGGTTGGTGAAATCCTTGTGAAATTTCATCCGACGGCAAATAATGATATTTTCGGACTCATTGAAAAAGAAGGCGCCGAATGTGTTGTTCCCGATCTGGCGGACTTCCTGTTTTATTCTTTCAGCAACGGTGTGTACAAACACCAGAAACTGGCTTTCCCGAAATCATCGGAGCGAGTCGCCCGGCTTCTTGTCTGGTTCCTGGAATTGTACCGGGGTGAAATGAAAAAGGCCCTGAATGAAAGCCGACGCTTTACTGCGCCCGAATCGATTTACAAACTTCAGGAAGGTGTGGATGATATTGTCCAGCTCGGGAATATGACCGGAGAAGGGTGGTTCCTGACCGCTGAAATGGTTGAGCTTATTCATACCGGTGTTCCGAGTATTGCCTGTGTACAGCCCTTTGCCTGCCTTCCGAACCATGTTACCGGAAAGGGAATGATAAAGGAACTTCGCCGGCGCTTCCCCATTTCGAATATAGCGGCCATCGACTATGATCCGGGCGCGAGTGAGGTCAACCAGGTTAACAGACTCAAACTTCTGCTTGCGAACGCGCCGCTCGGTTCCCATCCCGATGAAACAAAACTTCAGACGGAGACAATACCGGAAGCCGTCGGAAAATAAAAGCAAAAGTGCGTTTTTTCTTCTTCCGGGCCGGCAGGTTTCAAGACATCAGGTTTGCCTGCCGATAAAGGAAGAGGTATGAAACGCAAATTTGCCTTTTTGTGGCTGTTAACACTTTTTTTTCTCTGTTTTCCGCTCCAAATGGTCCGGTCTTCTGAACTCTGGAGCGGATCGGGTACACCTCCCGGTTTTATTGAATCAGATCTGATCAGAAAACAGATTTCATCAGAATGGTTTGAGGAAGAAATTTCACGCGTACTTCCAAAAAAGCCGGCGTCATATACCGACCGGTATGCAAATGTGTTTACCGTTGCAGGCAGTATAGACAGAACAAACGGTTTTTTTTCAGTCTCCGTGGTACCCGATCGCGCGGACGGCGTGCAGGGAACCTGGATCCTCACCCGGAGGCTCTCGGACGGGCAGCCGGATCATATTATTATTTATCCTCTTTCAGATGATCAGGTATTTGTGACTCTCAGACCGATTGGCTCCAGCCCGGAACAGGGCAGAACCTCCGTAAGCATAACCGTTTACGGCGCCGATGTGTGCAGAAATGTCCCTGCGGGCAATTCCCTGGTCAGATTATACACAAGACCTTTTTCTTCGGTTATGGAAATAACCGGAAAAACCATTCCCTGGAATATTCTCCATCCCGACTGGGCAATGTTTGATGATTCAATGGCCGCTGTACATACCATTCGCGAACGCCTCCATACATTGGTTTACTATGACGACGGCGCTTTTGATGAAAACGGACGTCCGGTTTTCATTAAAGACGGATCTCCGCAAAATCTTGAAATAGTAAGAAATTTTGCTGAAGACTGGCAGTCCAGGGATAAAATAATCGGGGGCGTAAACTGTTCCGGGTTTGCCAAGTGGGTTATAGACGGAATAATCAAGCCCTCTGCGGGAGCAGGCCTGTATATTAATCCATTAAAAAGCCAGACTGCTTCGCCGGATACTTTTTTTACCGAGCCATTCAGGGAAATCAGAGACCTTTTTTTTGGTTTGGACTGGACCAGAAATCTTGCCGCAGCGGTAGTGAGCCTTTCCCTGGGACGGACTGTTTTACCTGATTCCTCCGGAGCTGATATTACTGTTTCCGTACTCGCCGGCAGACCGGGATATTTTAAGAATGTCGGCTATGAAATGCAGGATTTGCTTCCTCTTCTGTACTGGCTTGCCGTACATGAACCCGGACACCTGTATCTGGGGGCCGTAAGCAGGGAGCGGGGAGAGCCGCCGATGAGGCAGTTTCACCATGTTGCCGTTTTTTTTCCGCATTTTGACAAAAACGGGACTTTTTCAGTCGTTGTCTTCGAAAACGCGGAAGAAACCGATATAAACCGCTTTATCAGGGTCAATTCGGATGCCTTTATTAACCTGGTACGGGTTAAAATTCCGGAAGACGGTTTTTTCGATCCCTGATCTTGTGACCTGAAACTGTCAATAATAATCTCCGGCCGCTTTGTTACCTTTTTTCATCTATAATTATTATATTGAAATACAGGTGCTTTAAAGCATATTAAAAACACTATGCCTGAAATTACTCCGGTCCGGAAAGTTCCGGGTACTTTTATGGGCGGGCAAATTTATAATAGCGGATTCGGCCGGTGCCGAAAAAATGAGGATTATAACCGATGTATGCCAATCACAGGAGCAGGCTGACATTTTTTATCTGCGTCTTTTTTGTGCAGTTTTCACTATATATTTTCTCACAGACCCCGAGGGACGTTTTTGAGCAGTCAAGGCGGACGCAGACAATTCCTGAGGCAATAACGCTGCTTGAAAAGAATCTCCCGAATGCCGGTATATTTACCCCGTATTATTTGCTCGAACTTGCCCGTTTGAGCAGTGAAAACGGCGACTGGAAAGCCTCTCTGGAATGGAGCAAAAAACAGGACCTCGCGGCTCTTCCGGTTGACCTTGCGGACCAGGTGTACTATCTGTACGGACAGGCCCTTGAACAAACCGGTCAGAAGTCCGCCGCCGCGGAACTGTATAAGAAAAGGATTGAGACAAAACCGGCTGCAATTCCCCTGTTATACCTTTCATATTTCCGAATAGGTTCTTCGGATGCGGAAAAACTTTCCGGACAGCTTGACCGGATATGGCCTGATCTGAAACGGCAGGACCCGGAAGAATTTGCGCTTTCCCGCTATCTTGCAGGAATTTGCGCTGTCCGGGCCGGCGAATGGGGTTTTGCGGCCCGTTCTTTTGCCCTTTTTTCACCTGAATATGATAAAAAATTCCCCGACTACGCGCCCTGGAGCTGGTACTACCGCGCGTGGAGTCTGTACCGCCAGGGAAACTGGAAAGAAGCCTCGTCTGTTTTCAAAACATATCTTGATACCTGGCCGAATCACGCCGGGAGCTGGCAGGCCGCGACAGCGGCAACTCTTGCCTCAATCCAGGCCGGAACCGATGCGCTTCCTTTTGCCGCGAGGGCTGTCCGCCTTGCGCCTACAATGGATGATCTCGCCGAATCAATGCTTTTACAGGCGTCTATTCTGATAGACAGGAAAGATTTTCAGCAGGCTTCCGGAATACTTGAGGGTATTGCGGACGGTACTGCCACTTCAGGCCGGACCCCGTCCGCGGCAAGGGCGCAATATATGCTGGGAGATATTGCCTTCCGGCAAAATAACCCCGGACTTGCGGAACAGCGCTGGCTGGCGCTGTCGGAACAGTTTCCGAAAGATCCTCTGGCAGAAGAAGCCTGGTTCCGCAGCGCGGAGGGCTGGTATATTTACGGCAACTGGCAAAAAGCGGCTGATCTTTTTTCCTCTTACCGGCAAACCTGGCCCTCCGGACGCTTTATTGATTCTGTTTTGCGAAGCGGCGGAGACGCATGGAACAGGGCGGGCAATCAGGCTCTTGCCATTCTCTGGTGGGAGGAACTTCTGAAAAAATTTCCGGACAGTCCGGTTGTTCCCCGCGCTTATAATGATCTGGTTGACGCCTACCGCTCCTCCCGTGATTATACCGCCGCCCTGAATACAGCGGAAACATATCTCTCCCGCTTTCCCGAGGAAGCAAGACTGGATGGAATTCCTGAAGAAATAGATTTTCTGCAGGGACTGATAAACGGTAATTCTCCTGACACCACGGCCCTTCTCGCGGCTTATAACAAGGCGGGAAAAGCTTCTTCGGCGGAGGGGAGGGCCGCGGGACTTACGCTGGCCCGCCAGTACCTCACCGATTTCAGCAAACGAAATGATGCAAGGACTATTTTGCGGGATATTACCGCAAAGGCTCCAAAAACTCCGGCGTCCCTTTCAAGGGAAGAAATCAGTGTGTACGCTGCTTCCTGGCTGCTTTTGGGGAATATATACCGCGAGGACGCCAATTTCCGCTCGGCCGCGTCCGCGCTGCTTTCCGCGGGAACCTATTATGCTCCTATAGACGGCGACCGCTCGGCGGAAGCCTTGTATGGAGCTGCGGACAGTTTTATCCAGGCCGGTCTCCGGGCCGATGCGGCAAAAACGGTAGAAACCCTGAAATCGACCTGGCCCGATTCGGTTTGGACCCGCAAGGCGGCCCTGCTTGCTTTATAATTACGGGAGAACAGTATGATGAATTACGGAATTAAAAATATACCGGCCCTGCTTCTTATAAGTTCCGCCTGTTTGTGGATATCGGCAAATGAAATTGATGTCCCCGACCTTGAGACAAGAATAATAAGCAGCGGAGGTACTGTTTCCGACGCCGCCCTGCCCGGACTGAAATCTCCCGCGCCCGCCGGGCTCCCTGATCCGGGGCCTGACGAATCCTCTGCGCCTGAAATCGTAATTGAAGTTCTTCCCGAACCGGAAACAGTACTGGCGGAGATTGACTCTTCCGTTCAGGACGAACCCCGCCGGATTTCTAACAATATTACCGGTCAGGCTGTATTGGGAATAGGCGGGCTTGAGACTATTTTCAGTGATTTTTCCCTCCGCATTAACCAGGAAAAAGACAGTTCTCCTGATACTGATAGGGTTGCGCTTTTGCCCGAAATAGGAATTGACTTTGTTTTTGGAACCGATGATGGTTATGGAACAAAAAAGAGCGGGGCCGGTTATTTTGACCGGAGGCTGTTTATTGACGCTTTTATGCGCGATAAAACACCTGCAGGCGACTGGTTCGCTGCGGTCGGCTTTTCCGGTTTGTCCGACGGGTTTCAGGGGAAAAATGCGGATTACTTTTCCATAAGCCATCATTATGCATTCTGGGACGCAGGCTTTACCATACCGGTCATCAAGCCCGAACTCTTTTCCCTGACCGGAAGACTGAACGGAAATGTTTTTTCAAGCTTTCCTGAACGCGCCGGCAATGAAGTCTCCGGCGATCCGGGGCCGGCTTATCCGATCGAGAGATATAATGGATATTATTTTTCTCCCGATTTTCTCTTTTTATTTGTCATGAACGGTTTTTCCGCGGGAATTTTCGCCCAATACGGATTTGAGACTGTTGACGGCAGCGGTGAAATCCATGCAGGAAGCGGCGGCCTGCAGCTGGGGTACTCCTCGGAATATATTACTTCGATAGCTGACGTCGCTTTTTTTGCTGATTCTTCCGATGGTATTCTTGTTCCTTTTTCAATTTCTCTTGGATATACAAACGAGACTTTTGTTCTGAGGGACGTATATCTGCGGGGCGGACTTTCCTCTGACCGGATAAGTTATTATTCTGTCGCAGTTAAAGAACCCTTCGCGCTGTATAATGATGAATCCGTATATGCGGCTGACTGGAATGCGGCAGGCGGGTTTACTCTCGTTCCCGTAGCGGGCCTCGCGATAGGCATACAGGCGGAATTCCGCACAACAGCGGCCAACAGGGGTATCCTTGCCGTTTCGGATGTACTTGACGATTCCTGTATGCTTCCTGTTCTCAGAGTGGAACGCAGCAGTCTCCGGACAGACGCGGAAATAGGCTGGACCGGCTCCTTTTTCAGCGCGGCAGTAAGTTATTCCGGCGAGTGGCTGGACCGGGTGTACCGGAAAACCCTGCACTGGCTTGATGCGGAAATATCGGTATATGACAGGGGACAAAACCAGCGCTGGAAAGCCGGAATCCTTGCTTCCTTTGCGCTTGACAGCAATGAAATCCCCATACTTTCGCTGGAAGGTTCATTTAAACCCATTCCGAATTTTATGCTGAAAATTTCCGCAAATGACTGGATTCCGCGGATAATCGGAGAGGAACGGAAACGCAATGGAATTTTTACCGAGCAGTATGCTTCAATTATACTGTCCGGTACTGTATGGTTTTAGGGATTTTGCCGGATTTTATACCATGCCCTGATATATTTCCGTAACGGAAAGAGCAGGATAGGGATAAAACCGGAAAACAACAGCAGATTTGCCTGAAAAGCCTGTCGGTTATCGGACAAGTCAAATATACTGGTAAAATACATAACGCTGATTCTGGAGGATTTATGCTGTCAATTTTAATATCCGGTGGACCGGTAATGATTCCTATCATTCTTTGCGCGGTAATTGCAACGGTGATAATTATTGAACGCCTGCTTTTTTTTCATTCAGTTAAAAAGGGCCAGCGAGATTTAATGCCCCGCCTGCGGTCCGCAATTGATAAGGGCCATTTTGAAGAGGCCGCCGCGATTTGTGATACGGTAGACAGCCCTCTTTCCCGGCTGATGAAAACAGGAATTTCCTACAGGGAATATTCCGAATCATCCATCAAGGAAGCTGTCATGAACCAGGCCAACAGGGAGATTCCCCGTTTTGAAAAATTTCTTTCCACGCTTGGTACAATCGCCAATATCGCGACCCTTCTCGGGCTTCTCGGAACCGTTACCGGGAATATTCAGGCCTTCGGTGTTCTTGGCGATATGGGAACCATGGGGAATCCTGCGGTTCTTGCCGGCGCGATTGCCGAAGCCCTTGTTACCACGGCCGCAGGTCTTGTCGTTTCAATTCCTGCCATAATCTTCTATAATTATTTTATTTCCGAAATGAACAGGATGATAACTGAAATGGAATCTTCTGTCAGTGATCTGGTCCTTTTGCTTGTGGGGAAAAAGAAAAATGAGATTTAAACGGAAACTGGAAACACGTGCCGTTGTTGATCTTGTGCCAATGATTGACGTCGTTTTTCAGCTTATATTGTTTTTCCTTGTTTCAACAACCTTCGCGGTTTTGCCCGGGATAAGCCTCGAGCTTCCGCAGTCCTCAACATCTGAAGGCACCCGGACAAACGGAATAACAATCACTGTCAGCCGGACCGGTGATATTTTTATCAACTCCGAACCGGTAAAACTCGAAGACATGGACGCCGTCCTCCTCAGTTTTCCCAGTACAATCCCGAAAGAAACTGTTCCTGTAAGCCTTGAAGCTGATGAGGATGTAACAAACGGACTGATCGTACGGATTCTCGATTCGCTCAGGCGGACCGGTTTTGTCAGTATCAATTTGCGGACCAGAAATTAGGCGGGAGAAATGCAGGCAAGCGCAGGGGACCGAAAAAGACTTTTCCGCAGCGGACTTATCAGCTTGGGAGTATGGCTGGCCGTTTTATTACTATTGATTTTCATTCCGGCTGCCCCGCGCAAAAAGCCTGACCGTGATTTTTCCGCCGTACAGATAACTCTTACCGCATCTGCCGTCCCTGAAAGAGCGGCTCAGGCAGCGGCTGTTCCGGCGCAGCAATCCCAACCCCGGCCTGTACAGCAGGACACTCCCAGGTCTCCCGAAACGGCTTCGCCCGCACCTTCTTCTTCCGGAGCGTCCCGCCCTTCTGCACCCGCGCAGTCAGGCGCGGCAGCCCCCTCACGGACGGCCCCCGCTTCCTCCGCCGGCCTCGGGATTCCCGACTTTGATACGCCGCTCCCGTCTTCGCGGGAACATACCGGTGAAGGCTCTTATCTGGATTTTTCCAGTCCGCAGAATACGAATCTTTCCGATACAAGAAACAGCCCGGGCGCTGCGGTTACGGAGTTTGAAGGAACGGCGGGGGCTGTGGAGCAAAACAGACAGTCCTCAGCGTCGGTATCGTCCCGCCGGACTGACAGCGGGTCAGGAACAGCTGCTGAAGAAACAGCCCGATCTCTTGAACAGCTTCAGGGTGCGGCGCAGGCAGGAGTACAGCAGGGTACTTCCGGCGCAACCTCCTCACAGACAGGCACCGGTCCGGCTTCTTCCGTTACCGAAGGGAGAACCTCTACAGTCGGAAATCTTGTTTTTGAGGGAATACCCCGCAGGCTTCTATATCCTGAACACCCCTCAATAGAACTTCCTCCCGATCTCGCAAGGCTGGTGGATTCGGATCGCTCGGTTACCGTTGAATTTGTTGTCCGCCCTGACGGAACGGTACCCGGAGGACTCGTAAGGTTCAGCCCTTCCGCTGTTTTGCCTCCCGACATAAGAAATTATCTTGTAAACCAGTTTTCACGCTGGCGTTTTGAACAGGGAACACAGGATGGACACGCGCGGTTCCTCTATAGTATAAAAGTTCAATGAGAAAAAAAATTGACGCAATTGCCTTTGATATTGACGGGACACTCTATTCCAACTGGGCTTTGTACCGCAGGCTCGTCTTTTTTGCGCTTAAAAATGTCCATCTGCTCGTTTCTTTCGGAAAGGTCCGCAGGGAAATAAGATATTGGCAGCTTGAATACCCGGGCGAAGCTCATCCGGATTTTTTTGCCTGGCAGGGAGAACTTCTTGCTCCCTATCTCAAATGCACGCCCAAACAGGCAAGTGAAATCCTCAGAAAGAAAATATATGAGGGCTGGCGGCCTGTATTCAGAAAAGTAAAACCATTTCCCCATGTCAAGGAAGCCTTTCAGGCCTTTAAAGATTCGGGCCTGAAAATAGGGTTATTATCCGATTTCCGGCCTGATCAAAAGGAATCCCTGTGGGGTCTTGAACCGTACTGTGATGTTATCCTGGGAGCGGAATTAATCGGAGCGCTTAAACCGTCGCCGGTTCCTTTTATTGAACTGGCAGACTCTCTTTGCATTAAACCGGAACGGATTTTATATGTAGGCAACAGTTATACCTCAGATGTTGAAGGAGCGGCCGGAATTGGCATGAAAACAGCCCTGAAAACCTCTCACGGGAGCCATTCTTTGGCTAAAAAAAGCCTTCAGCCCGATATTTCTTTTTCAAACTATCGCCAATTAATCCGTAATGTGCTAGAATAGGGTAACATTTTCTTAAAAGGGTGGGTAGAGAATGACTTTTACTCTGGGTAACATTATAACCCTTTGTATATGCCTGGTAATGGTTTTAATTTTCCGGCAGCTGGATAAAAATAACCGCTCAATGGAAAAACTGAAGAAATTCGGCGAAAAACTGAAAGAAGAGCTGGCGGCTTACAGTGACCAGAAAAAGGCAAAACTGGATGAATCAGCAATTGATTTAAAAACAATGATGGACAGGGCAAACGCCGCCGCTGCCAGCCTGAAAGACACCCGGGAAAAACTGGAAATCGCTGAAAAGAACCTCGTTGACAGACGAAAAGAAGTTGATGATTTCGGAAAACAAATCGAAACCTATGATGCCACCATCCGGCAGCTTGTGGAAATGACCGAGTCAGCTGAAAAAAACCTTGTTCAGATTACCTCGGAATCAAATTTTGCCGATACTCTTGCGAAAAAACTTGCAGCCTCACAGAAACAGCTTGCGGAAATCTCCGCCGCAATACCTGCCCTCAAGGAACGTTTTGCCGAGGAAAACAGAAAAAGCCTGGCCGAAATCCAGTCAGATACGATCGGTAAAATATCCTCAGAAATTTCCGCTCTGCAGAACAGAATGGATGAAATAAATAACGGCACGGCGGTCCTTCTTGATAGCGCAACCGAAAAGATAAAGACTGTATATCAAAAGGCCCTCCAGGAAGCGGCAAAACGGGCCGACAGCATGGAAGACGCCGCTTTTGTCAAACTTAAGGAACAGGCGACTGAACGCGTAAGCCGCTATAAGGAAAATATAGAAGAAAAGACAACCCAGCTTCACGAACAGACAAAGACAAAACTCCAGGAAGTCCAGCAGCTGCTCAAAAAAGAACGCGCCGACTGGAAAGCCGAGGCGGATGAATATCTCGAAGCGTTCCGTACTGAAATAAAAGAACTGGACGTCGGCGGAAAAGAAGCCGCCTCGCGCGTGGAAGACCAGGTCAAAACCGCGGCGGCCCTTGCTTCTTCCAGATTTGATGAAATACAGGCGGACATACATCATTTTGAATCCGCCATAAATAATGACATATCGGCTTTTGCGGAAAAAACAAGAAATTCCTGCGGCGAAATCGAACAGAGTATTCAGGCTCAAATTGAAAAACTCTCGGACGGAAACGAAAGAAAGACGGTCGAATTTACGGAAAAAATTCAGAAATTTGAACGGCAGATAGGTGCCCTGCTTGACGCGACAACAAAGAAAGCCGAATCCGACATAGCAGAATTCAAGACAAAAAGCAGTGCCACAATTTCCCTCATAGAAAATCAGGTACTAAATGCGGAATCTCTCTCGGCCGAGCGCATGGAAAAGATGCAGAATGACCTTGCCCAGGCGGAAAACAGCGTTTCCGCAGAAATCACCGCATTTACGGACAGTATGAATCAAACCCTTTCCGGAGTGGAATCATCAATTGCTGAAAAGCTTGAAATGGTATCCGAGGCAACCGGCGAACGGTCAGCGGAAATAGAAGCGAAAATACAAAACGCCGAAGCCCTTTCTTCTGCCCGTATTGAAAAACTGAAATCGGAACTTGCCCGCGCCGAATCCGAAGTAAACGCGGAGATATCGGCCTTTGGCGAAAAGATCAGAAACTCGTTTGCTGATATTGAATCTGAAGTTTCCGCGCGCTTTGAAAAAGTATTCTCGGGGACAGATGAACAGACTTCGGATATCAACAGTAAAATAGCGGAACTCGAAAAATATATGCAGGGGCAGTTAAAAATATCCGCTGACAAAATCGAAACGGAAATTGTATCGCTTGAGGAAAAGCTGCTGGATAAACTTGAAGCAAGCAATGACGGAACAGAAAAACGTTCGCATTCTATCCTCGAGCAAATGAGACAGCTTGAACACCAGGTGAATCAGTCAATTCAGAACCTTTCAGAGAAAACCGGCGAAGCAATCACCGGTTTTGAAAAGAAGTTGAGGACAGACTCGCCGGGGAGGACAGCAGATTGACTCCCATACACAGGAAGTGTTCAGTAAAATTCATGATATAGAAGAAAAAATAGCGAAATCGGTAGATAAACTTTCCGCCGATGCAAATACAAGTTTCACAAATGTAGCGGCTTCCATTGAGGCAAGTCTCGAGACCTATCAGAAGGACATTGATTTCAGAATAGCAAAATTCGAATCCCTCGGAAGCGACATTGAGCGGCTTAATGATCAGCTGCATATTGCGATACAGGAAGCCGAAAAAAAGGTCACCAGTGAATTCTCATCGTTCACATCCGAACAGACCGGCCGGCAGAAAGAATTTGAAAAGAAACTTCTGGATGACGCGGCTTCGCTGGCGGCGCGGATGCAGAGCCTCCAGAAAGATTTAAATGAACTGAAAGCGCACGCCTATGACAGTGTTTCGGAAAACCTGAAAGTGTTCGAAGATTCCTTTGCCGCGGACCTTGAAAAACGGAGTGAAGCTATCACAGCTGAGCTGGAACAATGGCGAACCCATGTCGACGAAAGGCTCAGCAGCGTATTGTCTGAAAACGAAGCTGAACGGAATGATCTTGAAAACGAGTATACCCGCAAACTCAAGGACAGGCTTGCCGAAATTTCCATGCAGTATAACGGATACACCGCAAAACTTGAAGAGCAGATCAAAACGGTGGAAGCTGAACTCCATTCACGCATAGCGGCGAGCGATCAGTCCATACTTGCCTTTTCCGAACAGTTTAAAGTGGAATTTGATGAAGCAAAGGAAACCGCATCTCTCCGCGCGAAAAATGAACTTGACGTACTCTCGGGTGATATAAAAGAACTGCTCCGCAAGCAAAAACAGGAAATTGAAGTCAGGATAAAAGAATTTATTACGGAAATCGATACGGCAAAATCCGATTCGGAAGAAACCCTGTCATCAATCAGAAGCGACTTTGCGGAATGGCAGGCAAAGAATGAGCAGCAGCTTGCAAACGCAGGCTTAATGCTTGATGAAAAAATTGACGGTCTCGGAAATTCCGTCTCCTCCGCAATCGGTGAACTGGATAGCGCCTATCAGTCAAATTACCGACATTTTGTCGCCGAAACCGAGGAAGAACGGAAGCAGCTCAGAAATTCACTGGATAATCTGAAAGAAAATCTTGACAGCGTAAATGCGGAATTCGACCGCCGGTCAGATGAGGTAATAACCGAATTCAGGCGCCTTCAGGAAAGTCTCACGGAAGAAACTGAACAGAAAATCAAGACAGCAGGCGAGGAAATGGACCGTGCCGTCGCCACTCTGAAAAACCAGGTTGGAGAAGTCAGAACCGGCATTGAACAGACAAGGGAAAAACTGCTCCAGAAACTTCATTCCGATACGAACCAGCTTGAAGAAAATCTCGGGGAAATCGCAAAAAGCCAGAAAGCCTTTATCGCACAGACCCGTATCTTTGACCGCGCGGATGAACTCAGAGTTGCCCTCGAAGAAAGTATTGAAAAACTGAAAGCAGAAATCGCAGGACTTGACGGCTACCGCAATACCATGAATATGCTTGACCAGCAGTACACAAAAGTCAGAAAACTTGAAGAAGAAGCGAACCAGAAAATCACACGGTTTATGGCTGAGAAACGCAGAATAGATTCACTGGAAAGCGATTTCACCAAGCTGCTCGGCATTGCTGAATCCATTGACACCAAGAAAAAGGAACTTACGTTTACTGATGATAATCTCCAGACCTACCAGGTACAGATACGCAGATTGGAAGAAACTGTAGCTGAAGTCAATCTGAGGTATGAAAGACTGGAAAAGAAAGAATCTGTTCTTGATAAAACGGTTGAGGATATTAACAAGGCCTTTGAAAATCTGAAGAAAATTGAATCGGATATTCATTCCTACCGGGACCAGCTTGCCTCCTTCCCTGGTGAGTTTGAAACAGTCAAAAACGAGATAGGTATTCTTCTTGAAAACCGTGAAAAAACTGCGGATGCGGTAGAAAAGCTGGTTGAACTTGATTCCCTCATGGAAGAAGTGGAGAGCAGGACTGAAAAGATGCAGACTGCCCGGGAATGGCTTGCCCGCGCTGAAAGCAGGTTTATTGAAATAAACAAGCAGGCGGAAGAAAAATTAAAACTTTTTCAGGCATTAATCAAGAAAGACCTTCCGGCGTCAAAGGAAAAGGGCGCCCCCGTTATCAGCGTCAGGGAGAATGTTATCCAGCTTGCCCACCAGGGCTGGACTGTTGATGAAATAGCCCGCGGCCTGAAAATGTCAAAAGGAGAAGTTGAGCTTATCCTTGAAATGCCCCAGCATTAACCAGCACGTAAAATTTTATTCCCTGGAAAGCAGGCATACTGCCCGTGCTTCAACTGCTTCCCCGGAGCCGATGTGTCCGAGCTTTTCTCCTGTTTTTGCCTTGACAAAAATACGGTCTGAAGATGTTTTCAGTATCCGGGCAATCCGTTCGCGTACCTGCATTCTCCACGGAAGAAACTTCGGTTCCTGAAGGGTAATTACTGAGTCAATATTTTCAAGAATCCAGCCATCTTTTTCAATGAATTGCCAGGCAAAGGCGAGCAGATCAGCGGAATCCGCATTTTTCCATTCCGGTTCGGAGGGAGGGAACATTTCTCCAATATCCCATAACCTGCTGCCCCAGAAGGGCGTCTGTTATTGCATGAAGTAAAACATCTCCGTCGGAATGGCCGTCTTCGCCTTTTTCAAAAGGAATATGAATACCGCCCAGCATGAGATTCCTGCCCTCAACAAGTCTGTGAAGGTCATAACCCAGCCCGACACGGATCACTGCAGATCTTCCGGATAGGTAATTTTTCTGTTTTCCCGGCGGCCTGCACAAACATACACATCCCCTGCATACTGCCCCCATATTTCGGTATCATCCGTATAGAGCGTATTGCTGTGGGCCGCTTTCCGGTGCGCTTCAAGAATCGGGGTAAAGCGGAACCCCTGCGGCGTCTGGACGGAGACAATACTGTCCCGGTCAAGATGCCGGATAATCTTGCCTGTCCCGTCAATTTCTTTCTGGGTGTCTACGGAATGTATTGCGGGAACCGCGGCCCCGTGCAAAACGGTTTTTTCAAGAACAGTTTTTATTAATTCTTCGGAAACCCAGGGCGGGCCGCATCATGGATGAGAACGGTATTTATATTGAAATCATTTTCGTCTGAAAAAGCGGACAGATATTCAAGTCCCTTCAATACGGAAGCCTGTCTGGTTTCTCCGCCTTCAACAAAAAGTATCCGGCAGGCTGTCTCCGCAATCAGAGGCATAATTCGTTTATCTTTTGCCAGAACCTGTTCCGCTTCCGCAATTCCGCCTTTGGGAACAGTAATAACAGCACAGGAAAAAAAACCGGTTTTCAAAAAAGTGTGAAAAGCCTCAGACAGAACACTGGACTGGAATTTATTCTCATCACACACTTTTCCTCCCGGATGCACCGGAAAGGGAAGATATTCTTTTTTAATTCCGCTGCCCATTCTATGCGAAGACCCTGCTGCTGTTAAAATCAGCGTATTAGTCATAGTCTATTCTTCCATATCCTCTGAATCATCGCTGTCATCTTCATCATCCAGATCCGTATCATCAATAAAACTGTCGTCTTCATCAGTTTCAGTCAATTGATCTTCAGCCTCAGGATTTTCCGCCCCAAGCGGCTCAAGATGGGTATGAATAAGGGCCTCGACCTCTTCCCTGGGAAGATTCAGTGAGTAAGTGATTTCATCTTCAAGCAGTTTTCTGGCGGAGTCATATAATTTGCGTTCAAGGATGGGAAGTTCCTTAATTTTGCTGCGATGATATAATGACCGGACAATGGTTGCTATATCAACGACGCTTCCCTGTTTAAGAAGATCCAGATTTATCTGATATCTGAGCTTCCAGTCAGAAGGAATAGGCTCAAAATCCTGTGAGATGAGTTCAAGCGCTTTTTTTGCTTCGTCCGGCGAAACAATAGCGCGGATGCCCAGTTCTTCAGCTTTATCAACAGGTATCATTATAGTCATATCAGAAACATCGAGATAGATGACATAATAAAGCATCATTACGTCTTTAAACATTTTCTCTTTTATCTCGAGTATTTTACCTACACCCTGACTGGGGTATACAATTTTTTGATCAACCTTAAATGTTGTTTTCTGACTCATATAATCATTATAGCATAAAAAAATAAAGCTACAAGTTAAACCGGGTTACGGAAATTCCCCGCTATATACCGACTGGTATGTATAATACGTAAAAATCACCATGCTCCAGGCTACTTGACAACCTTTTGCCGGAAAGTTATTGTTTAGCCAATAACAAAGACGGAGACGAGTACGTCCGGAACCATGCCGAAAGAGAAGCGGTTCTGAATTGAACGGCAAGCCGCCGGAAATTCAGGCTGAAAGACTGCTGACACAGGCCGGACAGAAAACCCCTCCCGAGTTGCCGGTGTGAACGGGTATGTATCCCAGTATTTCCGGCCGTTATCCTTGCGTTAAAGGCGATGAGTGCGCTCCCTGTCATGGGGATTTGAAGCGGGGTGGAACCGCGGAATTCATTTGATTGAATTTCGTCCCTGCAAAGATCTATACCGTATCAGTTACGGCGGATTCGCCGGCAATTATTACGGAACCCTGAAGGAGCGCACAAATGCAGCAATCAAAATGCGATGACCCTGACCGCCTTTCCATTATCAGACACAGTACTGCACATATTATGGCCGCCGCGGTAACAAAACTGTTTCCGGGAACCAAAGTTGCTATCGGGCCTTCAATTACCAATGGCTTTTATTATGATTTCCAGCTTCCGGCCCCGCTGACACCCGAAGACCTTCCTGTGATCGAAAAGGAAATGAGACGGCTCATTAATGAACACATCGATTTTATCAGACGGGAAGTGAGCCGGGATGAAGCCCTCGAAATGTTTAAGGATGAACCCTTTAAAACAGAATTGATAAATGAGCTCCCCGACGGTGAACCCATAACAGTATATCAATCCGGCGATTTTATTGATCTTTGCCGGGGGCCTCATGTCGGAAATTCAAAAGAAATAAATGTTCAGAGTTTCAAGCTCATGAAAACAGCGGGGGCATATTGGAGGGGTGACGAAAACAAACCCATGCTGACCAGAATTTACGGAACCGCATGGGAACGGCCCCAGGATCTTACCGGCTATCTGAATATGCTGAAAGAAGCTGAAAAACGGGACCACAGGAAACTGGGAAGAGAGCTTGACCTTTTCCACATTGATGATGAAAATCCCGGACAAATTTTCTGGCATCCGAACGGATGGCTTTTATACCGTATAGTTGAAAACTATGTCAGGGAAATGATCCATGAAGACGGATATGTTGAAGTTAAAACGCCTTTTGTAATGCCCCAAAGCCTGTGGGAACGTTCAGGCCACTGGGCGAAATACAAGGAAAATATGTTTATTACGGAGAGCGAAAAGCGCATTTTTGCATTAAAACCGATGAACTGTCCCGGGCATATCGAACTGTTCAAACAGGGACTGAAAAGTTACCGGGACCTTCCTCTCCGTATTGCCGAATTCGGTTCATGCACCAGAAATGAGCCTTCCGGTTCACTTCACGGGATCATGCGCATCCGGGGATTTGTACAGGATGATGCCCATATTTTCTGCACTGAGGAACAGATATCCTCGGAAGTTGTCAAATTCTGCCGGCTTTTGAAAAGAGTATACAAAGATTTCGGATTTAATCCTGACGAAGTTCTTGTCAAATTTTCAACCAGGCCTGAACTCCGCATCGGGAGTGATGAAACATGGGACCGCGCCGAAGAGGCCCTGGCAAAAGCCTGCTCCGAAGCCGGTCTCTCTTATGAAATTGCTCCTGGTGAAGGAGCCTTTTACGGACCGAAACTGGAGTTCAGGCTGGTTGACGCGCTTGGCAGGGAATGGCAGTGCGGAACGGTACAGGTCGATTATCAGCTGCCTTCAAAAGAACGGCTCAATGCTGAATATACCGGCGAAGACAATGCAAAGCACACCCCTGTAATGCTGCACAGGGCCGTCCTCGGTTCACTTGAGCGGTTTATAGGAATTCTGATTGAAAACTATGCGGGACTTTTTCCTGTCTGGCTCAGTCCGCAGCAGGCAGTAATAATACCGGTGGCCCCTGCCTTTGACGCCTATGCCGAGGAAATCGCAAGGCAGCTTGCTTCAGAAGGTTTCCGTATTACTGCAGATACTGATAATGAGCGTATGAACATGAAAATACGCAAGTATCAGGGATTAAAAATACCTTATCAGCTTATTGTAGGACAAAGCGAGATGGATGAAAAATCGGTTTCAGTCCGTTTCAGGGACGGAAAGCAGAATAAAATGACCGTCACTGAATTTGCATCATATCTCAGGGATAAGGCTGTTTCAAAAGCTATTGAATATTAAGCAGCATCTTCCCTGAAAACAGAAAAGGGTCCCGGAATAATCTTCCGGGACCCTTCTTTATTATTAAGCCATGTAAATACAGGCTTACTGTTTGCTTTCCGTGCTTTACTGAATTCCGTCCGGAATTTTTATTTCCAGAAGTCCTGTTCTGCCCGTTTCAAAAAATCTTTGTTCTTCCCAGGCCGCGAGGAGTCTGTCTCCCGTCAGAATAAAGTTGGTATAGACATATCCGTTTGAAAGAACGGGGAGCCGCAGAATATAGCGCTTCCCCTCCGCAATGTTCGGACTGTAATAAAAAGTTCCGTCAGCAAAGAGTACAGCGGTTTTTTCTTCTGAAAAGAAGGCCGACCCTTCTACAGAGGCTGATATACCGGGACTCGTAAAAGTCTGGGTGGTTTCAAGGTCAGGGGAATATACCCGAAGCGAAAAGGCCGTTTCATCGGGAATCCGCGAAAGCAGATTTCTGAGCTGGACCGGGGCCTGTGAAAAATCAAAAGGTTTCACCGAATTGCGGTATGCTTCAGTTGACAGTTTTTTTATTCCTGAAACAGAGTATATATTTGGGATTTCTTCCGGGCAGGGTACCAGCTCAAATTCCAGATAGGTAAAATCAACCTTATTGTCTTCCTCCAGTTTAAATGCCGCATACCACCTTGAGCCTATTTTATCCAAAGCAACGCACTGCGAGCCTGCGGCAAGGCCTATATCAGGCGCTGTGAGTTCCGCGGCAAAACTTCCATCCGATGTCTTATATCCTGCCAGAATTACCGACCCGCTGCTTTTCCCGTTCTTTTCCGAAAAAAAACTGCTTTTGTAAAAATGGATCGCTGTTTCTCCCGCTGATGTTAAAAAACCGGCCGCTGTATTTGATTCAAAAAACTCTGCCGCCGTATGAAGGGCAGGGGGAGTATCCGGTGATCCGCTTGTCATAATTCCGAGCCGGTTAATTAAAAAGGCAGGGACTCCCTGTATAATTGCGGCGTCTGAAACCCGTACGGCCTCTGTCCAGGGACGGAACGGACGCTGCGGTATCTCCGCAGGATTTTTTGCCTCATGAATACCTGTATTTGAAAAATAATACCATCCCGATTTTTCCTGGGGGACAGCCTCACCCATAATTCCTTCTTCAGAAACAGGAGGAACAGAGTTCTTTCCCGTACATCCCAAAAAAACAACAGCAAAACACAGACAGAAAAAAAATAAGCGCTTCATATACTTACAGTATCGGAGCCTTATCATTATTGCAATAGTTCTCTTTTATATTTCATATCGATAAAATCCCGCGCAAACCAGCCTTCCTTCTGAAACCTGGATTTCCAGATATCCTATGGCGGAAAAAAAGAAACTTTGTCCGTCCTGTACATATATAACAGGCTCCTTCTGGTTTTCCCATATAAAACCGCTCCTGTCCGGCCAGGCTGAAATAAATCCGGTGCCGTCGGGAATTGAGCCGCAAAGGAGGGTGAGGGTAATTTCCGATATGCTGCCCTTTGCAATATCGGTTGCGCGGAATTTTCCCGAAAACAGGGCGGAGAAAAAACGTTCCCGGTTAAACTGCTCGGGGAGTTCAAACCCTGCCAGTTTTTCTTCAAAACGTTTCCAGTTAAACCTTGAAGCAATAACATACCCATCCTCCGAATGCCGGAAAATCTGTTCCGCCGTATTTGCTGTGATCCCGCGCATCCAGGTCATATCTACGGTCTGCGATTTTTTCCCTGCCCCGGCATGGAGAGGATACAGAGCTCCTGCCGCCGGTAAGCTTCCCGGCGGAATGCCATGTCCGGCTGTTCCGGGTTCTGCGAGGATGGGCGTAAAAGACCCCGCCCGGAGCTTTATGCTGCAG
The DNA here is from genome assembly GCF_022376835.1 of Brucepastera parasyntrophica. Lineage (GTDB taxonomy): Bacteria > Spirochaetota > Spirochaetia > Treponematales > Treponemataceae > Brucepastera > Brucepastera parasyntrophica. The sequence continues at coordinate 922,837 of NZ_CP084606.1, read as the reverse complement.
CTTTTTCCCGAGGCGAAACACCTCTCTTCCCGGCCGCCTTCAGTATACCAGCGGATTGTCCATGTTCCGCCGGTTCCCGACCCTTCGAGCATAAGGGCGGGATGGATTTCAGGTAACTCTATGGTAATTTCTTCCATCCCATTGAACAAATCCACGGCGGCTGAACATGAGAAGACGGAAAACAGCAGGATTGCATGCAAAAAATATAACAATTTCATGTATGATTTTATCCTCATTGTTTGTCATTTTTGCCATGTAAAAAGACAATTTTGTCCTGTATTTCATGTCAATTTGTGGTATACTGTATAGTGAGATACTGTATATTTTATTTTTCTTTGGGCAAAAAACAGGTGATTTTCAATAATATAAATAGCCGGGGTGCGGGGAGATATGGTAAATGAAAAGTAAGAGAATTGTTTCACTTGGAATAATCTGCGGTTTTGTTATGGCAGGATTGCTTTTTTCCGCCTGCTCCTCCGGGCTTGAACCCGCATGGAAAAACAGTGAAAAAGCCGTCGTCAGTCTCAATTTCAGTGGAGATACCCGGTCCGGGGCGGAGCGGGCCATTGTCCGTGGAAACGCTTTTTTGTACCTGATGACCCGCGAGAAAAGCGCAAACACATACCGTTTTTACGGACCCTATTCCGTACGTTCCGGGTCAGTATTTGAAACTGAGGACATCCCCGCCGGGACCTATTCCGAATTCGGACTTGTATACAGTTCGGAAAAACTGGAGGAACTGGAGGGTAGTTTTTGGAATTATATAGATATTTATGCTGAAATGAGCTATGAATCTACAGTTTTTTCATATATATTTCAGCAAATCTTTTGGGATTATCAAAATGCCGCTATTTCCCAAACTGTCCTTGAAAATGTGAGCATAGCAAGCGGCAGGACAAATTCCTTGAAGGCTACGCTTATTCCGGTAATTACCTATTATGAGCCAGCAGTAGATGATGATATGTATATATATACCATTACCTCTGATGATTCCTCGCCAGTAAAACGGTTTTATTCTTTGCCTTATCAAATGCTAGAGTATACTTCTATGGGAAATACTAAACGTATTACTGTGGAAATTGACTCCGGATCATCCGCATACATTGCCCTGTATAACCGTGCCGGAAAATATATTAAGCCGATAGAAACGTCCGGCGGAAAATGGGTTTGGAAAGCAGAGCAATTTAACAGTGTTGAAGAATCCGGAGCCGGCAATTATGAAAGTAGTACATACAGTCTGTATGTGGAAACCGATGGAACGGAAGAGGTTATCCTGTCTATGACCTTTGAAAACGCGGAACAGACATATTATGTAAGTGGTTCTGCTGGACAAGGCGGAGGCGGAACAAGAGATTCTCCGTTTCAAACTATCAGTGACGCATTTGATGCCGTTTCAAAAAATGAAGACTGTACAGATTTTCTCATATGCATCGCAGACTATTCAACCGGATACGTGGTCAATGAAACAATAAAACTGGATTCGGCGAAAACAGTAACCCTTGACGGTGAGTATGACGAAAATTTTGAATACTCTGATGATCCGGTTCAAATAATAGTTTCAGACAGTCTGGAGGACAGCCTGATAGAAATTTCAGAAGAAGGTGCGGGCATAACTATCCGGAATGTGACTCTTACCGGTGGAGCTTCAAACAGCAAGCCGGATAAGGGCGGCGCAGTTCATATAGATAAAGGCTCATTTATCATGGCAGAAAACAGCGAAATAACTGGTTTTTCAGTAACTGATTCCGGCGGCGCTGTGTATGTAAAAGAAGGTTCCTTCACCATGACGAACGGGAGTATCACTTCCTGCAGCGCCGGTGAAAGCGGCGGCGCTGTATATGTGGAAGACGGTGTTTTCAATATGCTGGGAGCATCAATTACTGACTGCACTATTTCTGAAAATAATTCCGGGGAGGCTGTGCATATAGAAGTTACAGGAACGCCCGGTTTGGTTTTGGGAGATGATATATCTATTAGTTATTCCACCTTCTCCGCCTATGTCTACCTCGCAAATGGCGCCTATATTTCCGGCAAAGACGGTTATTGGCTTGGCAGTGATATCTATATATCAATTAAAGTGGAAGACCCCTCGGAAGGCCTTCAGGTTTTGGAAGAGGGGTTTGCCGCTTTGTATTTTGACAGATTTTCACTTATCGATCGGGGGTATACTATAGGCTTAACCGGCCGCCTTGAAAGCAAAGAGGTTTCATAAAGGGAGCTGTTTCAGAAGGAAAAGATATGAAAAATAGAACTATGTTATATGGGGGATTGGCCCTTTTGCTGGTCTGTCTCATTATATCAGCCTCCTGTTCATCAGGACTCGATCCTGCCTGGAAAAATGGCGAGGCCGCTGTTTTATCAATCAGCTTTGCCCGCGTCAGTCCTCCAGTGCAGGAGGAAGAAAGGGCCATTGTGAGGGGAGACGCCTATCTCTACCTGTGTACCAGGACAAGCATAGCCGACATTATCAATTTTTATGGCCCGTACTCCGTAAGCGACGGGACTCTTTTTGAAACCGAGGATATTCCTGCCGGAACATATAAGGAAGTCGCTCTTTTATACAGCTCGAGTAATATAGAAAATTTCAAAACAATTATGGAAGATGCGCTTCCTTCCCGCTATGATATCGATTCGTATGACAGCCTGTTTGCCGAAATATTTTATGAACATTTCGGCACCGGTTCCAGCGATGTTTCGGCCAACGTCATTACCGATGTGACAATAGCCGCAAGAAAGGTGACGCCTCTTAAAACTACCCTGATTCCAATTGTAGGGGAGGAGGCCTGGATAACGATCCCCGGCTTGCCGCTGGATATTGCTTCCCCCGCGTCAGGAACTGTCAGCAGACAATTCTACGGATTAGTAGGTCTGTTTTCAGCGTCCACGCTGACAATTACCGATACCACCACGCTGGATATTACGGATAAATTTTTATCATTGTATGATGAAACGGGAAAACAGATACCCCTGCAGCAGAGCGGCCGGGTATGGAGTACCACTGAACCTGTCGATGGGACGATGTTTTTTCTTTATGCTGAAACTCCCCGTGAAATGACCCTGACATTTTCATATTAGCCTTTCCGCCGGTTCTCCGGCAGAAAGGCTTTTCCCGGTATACCTCAGGCAGCTTTCAGAATTCTCAGCCATGAAGATGGAACGGAAAGGCTGAGGTTTCCTCCTTCACAGCGGAACCGGTGCCCTTCCGGCGCGAGAATATCAACCCAGTCCCTGTGCGGCGACGCCAGCAGCTGTTCAGGAATCTGTACGGGTGCTTCAGTTTCACCGGAATTAACGGCTATTATAAGCTGCTCTTTTCCGTTGTCCCTCATAAAGGCGAACCGGTCCATGTCTACAAAAAGCTGGCGGTACGAACCGTTTTGCAGGGCCCCATGTTCTTTTCTGATGCGGATAAAATCCGATATGGTTTTCTCCAGATGGGCTGATGATTCAGACGGTTTGCATGCCAGGGAAAGCTCGTCCGCAGAATCAAGCAGGGCAGGACGGAGTTCAGCGTCACTTCCGTTCTGTTTGCTTCCCCTTACGCCGTTTTCGCTGCCGTAATAAACAGAAGGGACTCCCGGTATGGTAAAGAGGAGGCCGTACAGAGGATACAGGTGGGCAGGATTTTTCAGGACGCTGGCAGCCCTGACAACATCGTGATTATCCACAAAATTATATAAATGCAGATGGGGATAGAGGCCCTCCCTGCCAAACTGCCTGTTCATACTCCATGCGATTTCAAAAAAGTTCCGGTCATTAAAGCTGGACCAAAGTCCCTTATAGGATTCATAATTGGTTACTGAATCAAGGCGGCCTTCATGGGCCCAGTTACGGTAATCACCGTGGACAACTTCTCCCATAAGCCAGAAATCAGGATCTATGGCCCGGCAGAAACCTGACAGCGCGTCCATAAAATTTCCGTCGAGAGAATCTGCGGCGTCAAGGCGGAGTCCGTCAATATTGAATTGTTCGATCCAGTAACGCACAGCCCCAAACAGATGTTCTCTGACTGCAGAGTTTGAAGTATTCAGTTTTACCAAATCATAACATCCGTTCCATGATTCATAGGTAAAAGAATCTCCTTCCGGACTTCTTCTGCTGAAATCAACATTTACATACCAGTCCTTATATGCTGAATCCCATCCCTTTTCCTGAATATCCCTGAAGGCAAAAAAATGTCTTCCCGTATGATTAAATACGGCGTCCAGTACCACGGCAATCCCGTTTTCATGTAACGCAGCAACAAGTTTTTTCAGATCGTCATTTGTACCAAGCCTTCGGTCAACATGATAGTAATCAACAGTGTCATAACCGTGAGCGCTTGATTCAAACAGAGGCCCGATATATACAGCGTTTATCCCGAGCGAACACAGTTCAGGTATTTTCCGGATCAGGCGAAGAAGGCCGTTTCCGGCCGGAGATGAAAAATCATTCTGTTCCGGCGCTCCGCACATTCCGAGCGGATAAATGTGATAAAAAATCCTCGAAGTGATACTGGTTTTCATATTTTTTCTCCTTGTCTGTTGTGTCCCGGATATTTTCCGGTCAGTAATATTGCCATTTTATATGATTCTATACCGACCGGTCGGTATAGAATCATATAAAAAAATCCCTTTTTCTTTTCGTATAATTTAACCTGCTGTCTCCTTTCATAATTACTCGCCATATTATCCGGTTGGATTGATTTTTTATAAGAACTGTTTTTTCAGCGCTTTTATAAAATCACATCCGGCTTTTTGAAAAGATTTGATATACTTTTCTATACCGACCGGTCGGTATAGAAAAACGCCAAAAAAACTCACGAAAAAATTCCATACATAAACTGATGCACTGACGAATAAAGTACGGCATCAGTCAGTGTAATTTCCTTATTGAGAACAAGCAGTACCCAGGTATTAACCATCCCCTGAAATGTTCTGCTGAGGGCCTTTTCTTTTCCTTTTATATTTCCATGATCGGTTCCCGCCGCATAAAACAATTGCTCAAGACAAAGGCTTACTTCCTGTCTGAGAGATTTACAGGCGTCAAAACTGTCCGTTTCCGGAAAGGATGAGGCGCATGCGAGGTACATTCTATAGAAAGAAGTTTCTTTCAGCGCAAAACTGATTATTTCCCGGGTAAGCACAGTCAGATTCAAAACAATATCATGGTTGTACTCAGCAGCAGTTTTAACAACCGAATACAGTCTGGAACCCCAATGCTCAAAAACGGCGTCAAGCAGTCCCCGTTTGCTTCCAAAATAATGATATAAAGTGGGTTTTGACACGCCTGATTTTTCAATTATTTCCTGAATTCCGACTGATTCATAACCGCTTTTCGCGAAAAGCATCATAGCCGTATTGAGAATTGTTTCTTTGTTATCAGGATTCTCTGCCATGTCTATACTATACTTACCGGTCGGTATATTGTCAAGTAATTTTTCTTGATATTGAAGAAAAATATCCGACGCCCCTGATTTTTATTATTCAAACTGATGAAAAATAATGCGGACCGTAAAACTTTCTGCCCAACCGGTATAACTGCTATCGCCTGATGTACTAAATGAATATCACTTTCAGAATAAGCATATCGCCTCTGAATTGTAAATTCGGCTGGTCATTTCCCGCGATGTCCGAAGAACACATAATACCAGTCTGGCCTGTTGCACTCATAAAGTACCTATACTTTTGACATAACCGCTGAAAAAATATCCAGGGCGGTGATACTCATTTATATTTTTTAACCCCTCAGATTTTTTACAGTAAAAATCCGCATCACAATCCTGTTAACTATACTACCGACCGGTCGGTAAAGTCGTCTGTTGCCCCAGCTTGTTCAGCTAATTTATTTTACGCTATAATATCGGGCGGGGATAATATGTGCGGGATTGTCGGCTATATAGGTGAAGAAAATGCAACGCCTGTTCTTGTAAATGCTTTAAAAAAACTAGAATACAGGGGATATGATTCAGCGGGTATCGCAGTCCTTGACGAAGAAGGTCTGCTGGTCAGAAAGGCCAAAGGTGCGTTAAAGTTTCTTGAGGAAAAAATTTCAACTGAAATCATCCGGGGAAGCATGGGCATCGGGCATACCCGATGGGCAACTCACGGCGAACCCTCGGACATCAATTCTCATCCTCATACCGATGTTGCCGGAAAAATTGCCGTGGTACATAACGGTATTATTGAAAATCATGCCAAGCTGAAAAACTGGCTTGAAGCCCACGGCGTTGTATTCCGCAGCGAGACAGATACCGAAGTTATAGCCCATCTTATCGATTTTCATTATAATGGAGACCTTCTCCTTGCCGTGGAGGAAACCATAAAGCGGCTCGAAGGCTCCTATGCGCTTGCGGTAATTTCCGAAAATGATCCTGACAGAATCGTAGCGGTCCGGAAAGACAGCCCTCTTGTGATCGGGGCAGGTAAGGGTGAAAACCTGATAGCTTCCGATGTCCCCGCATTGATTGAATATACCAGGGATGTATACTATCTGGATGACCGTGAAATAGCCGTTCTTTTTCGCGATCATGTCGACTTTTATGATGAAGACGGGGTTCCCCATTCAAAGGAACTCTTCCATGTTGAATGGGATGTCAGCGCGGCGGAGAAGGGCGGTTATGAACATTTTATGCTCAAGGAAATTCATGAACAGCCCAAGGCCCTTATTGATACGCTGCGTGCCCGGATAAAAACCTATACCACGAAATCAATAAATCTTGAAGAAGTCGGATTTGACGCTTCCTGGGCTGATGCGGGCAGGGTCGTAATTACTGCCTGCGGGACTGCATGGCACGCCGCCATGGTTGCAAAATATGCTTTTGAACATTTTGCCCGTATTCCGACAGATGTTGATATTGCATCCGAATACCGGTACAGGAATCCAATCATTGACCCTAAGAATATTTTCATTATCATCAGCCAGTCCGGAGAAACGGCCGATACGCTTGCCGCCATGAGGATGGCGAAAAAAGCGGATCAAGGATTATTGCGATAACCAATGTAGTCGGTTCAACCCTTGCGCGTGAGGCTGATCTTGTCATGTATACATGGGCGGGACCGGAAATTGCGGTGGCATCAACGAAGGCCTTTACAACCCAGCTTATGTGCATATATCTTATCGCTCTTCAGTTCGGAGTTTTGCGCGGGAATATTACCGAACCCATGCTTGAAGAATATATTGAAGCCCTGGAAGAACTTGCGCCCCAGGCCGACCGGATTTTATCGGAAAAGGAAACCATTCAGCGGTTTGCTTCCTGTCAGTTTAACAAAACAAAGGCCTTTTTTATGGGCCGTCTTTTTGACTATGCAATAAGTCTGGAAAGCGCGCTGAAGCTCAAGGAAATCAGTTACACCCACTCTGAGGCTTTTGCGGCGGGAGAACTGAAACACGGGCCGATAGCCCTTGTGGATGATTCCACCCTTGTAGTTGCCATCTGTACTCAGACAGCTCTTTTTGATAAAATGGAATCAAACATAAAAGAAGTAAAAGCCAGAGGCGCTACTGTCCTGGTTATTACTTTTGAAGACGAGCCATATTTCAATAATACGGCGGATGAAGTATTTCGCATCCCTCGGACACTCGACAGCATTACTCCCATCCTGTCCGTTATCCCCTGCCAGCTGTACGCCTATTACTGTGCTGTACAGCGGGGCCTTGATCCCGATAAACCCAGGAATCTGGCAAAGTCGGTAACTGTAGAATAGTTTATCCGAAAACGGCCGGGCAGCCTCAGTTGTTGAATAACTCTATTATGCTTTCCCGCGCGGCAAACGCATACAACCGGAATTTCCGTTATTCCTGATGAAGACAGAAATAAGTCTCCGGAGTTTATTGAGCGGCACCTGAGTGTATAGCTGCTAATCACTTTTAACAAGAGTAAATATTATAGTTTTTGAAAAAAGTGTATAGATACTAAACACTTTTAATGAACCACAGAGAAGTCTGCTGAAATAAGTGTATAGGTGCTAAACACTTATTTGCCGAAGAGATATATTCTGAAAAACAAGGCGGCTGCTTTCATAGACTTTCGCGGCAGCTTTCGAGCCTTTTCAGCCTGTCCTGTTCAAGAGATACAGTCAGGTTCTTTTCATTTGACGGGAGTACCGTTCCCCGGGGAGCATTCTTTGCCCGTCTGAGGTGTTTTACCTGAGTATAATACAAATCTCCCGTTCCTGCTTTTCTCCCCTTGGAATAAAAAAGGGCAAGGGTCCCCGCGTCAAGAAGAATATCCAGGGGTACTGTTTTTCCAGGCCTGTTTTTGATAAAAACATAACTTCCCGGCCAGTCGCGGGTATGGAGCCACATGTCAAGCCCTTTTACATGGCGGCGCAGAAGTTCATCGTTTTCTGAGGCTGTTCTGCCCACAAGAAAGGTCCAGCCATCCCTGCGGAATACAAGGCCGGGGTACCGTTTTTCAATCTGCTGTTTCGGGGTATTTTGCCTGCGCAGTTTTTTCTGAATAACAAGAGGGTTTTCTTCTTTTTCGAGCGACTCGAATTCTTCAGTCAGCTTCTCGAGAGTTGCCCGGGCTGCCGCAATATCATCTTCCAGTTCGCTCAGTCCTGAAACCGCTTTTTTATACTGCTCGTAATATTTCGCCGCGTTTTCCTGGGGCTTCAGCCTGGGGTCGAGTTCAATACGGACCAAGGCGGTCCCGCCGTCAGCGGATTCATAATCGGTCACTTCAATACTTGTCATTCCCTGTTTAATCATCCACAGGTTGGCCGTGAGCAAATCTCCCTGGTGCCGGAAACGGTCGGCGTGAAGAAATGACTGTCTTTTTTTCTCCAGCCTTTCAAGCGCGGCTTCCAGCCTGGACCTGCTCGTTTCATAACGCCTGCGCGCTTCTTCCAGAAGGGCTTCCCGTGACAGGGTTTTTGCATGAGTTCCGTACCACTGATCGATTTTTTCATTGAAGGAAAGCTCCCCGGAAACGGGCAGTTCCCTGATTGAATACCTGTGTTCCGGAGCATTTTCCGGCGGCAGCGGAGGATCCCAGTATTCTCCTGTTATTTCATTCCGCTTTGGTCTCCGGAAAAATACGTCAAGGATAGTATGGTTTTCATCGGTTACAATAATATTCCCCGCGCCACTCCAGAGTCTGATATACAGGTAAAATGTTTCTTCTCCCCTGCTGAGGGTAAGCCGGACTATCCTGTCGTTATGCAGCTGGACTGCTTCCAGAATCCGCGCACCTTTGATCCTTGAGCGTAAAAATTCCATAAAACGCAGCGGCTTGTCATTTTTCGGGATCTTTCTGTCTGTTTCGTGGAGCCTGCAAACACCGGGCGCGAGACAGACCAGCAGTGTTTTTGAAATTCCCCCCGGTGTATCGGCGGCGGCCTGCTTGTACAGGTACAGGGCTATGGTATCATATGAGGGCTGAATTATATTCTGTATAAATGAACCGGGAAGATTCAGTTCTTCCAGAATCAGGTTAAGTTCCGCGTGATTCAGAGACATATTACTGTAGCATACACCGCAAATGGAAAAAATCCTATACAGGCGGAAGAAATTTTACGCATGGATGCTTATATTGGGGTACTTGCCCCGATTTTGTCCGGCTGGTACACTGATGGCGCATGGTTATAATCCATATTACGGAACCTGAAATATGAAAATAAGTGATATTCTTGAAAAAAAGAAACTGACTGTTTCATTTGAAATATTCCCTCCCAAGAAAGAGGCCGCTCTGGCTGATGTCATGGCATGCTCTGATGAACTTGCCCTTCTGGGACCTGACTTTATCAGCGTTACCTATGGCGCGGGCGGCGGTACTTCAGCCCATACGGTAAAAATAGCTTCCCATTTGCAGAATGCCGGCGTTACTCCTATAGCCCATATAACCTGTGTATCATCCACAAAATCCGATATTTCCGAGCATATCGGGATACTTAAGGACCAGAATATACGGAATGTGCTTGCCCTCCGGGGCGATTATCCGAAAGACTCCGGTTTTGTTTCTCCGGGCGATTACCGGTTTGCGTCAGAGCTTGTTGAAGAAATACGCAAGTCAGGCGATTTCTGTATAGGCGGCGCCTGTTATCCGGAAGGACATCCTGAAAGCGGAAACCGGGATGCGGATCTTGATAATCTGAAAAAAAAGGTTGACGCGGGCTGCAGTTTTTTAACGACCCAGATGTTTTTTGACAATAATATGCTGTACAGCTTTTTGAACCGGGCCCAGAACAGGGGTATTACAGTTCCCGTGCTGGCCGGGATTATGCCTCTTACCAACGGGGCCCAGCTGAAGCGGATGATAGCCCTTTCAAACGCCTATCTTCCCCCGAAATTTCTTGCCCTTGTTGACCGTTTTGGTGAAAATAATGAGGCCATGAAACAGGCCGGAATAGCCTATGCCACGGACCAGATAATTGAACTTATTACAAACGGTATCAGGGGAATTCATATTTATGCCATGAACAAGCCCGATATAGTCCGGAAGATCATGGATAATATTTCGGACATTGTCCGGGAGGCTGAATGAGCGGAAACGGAAAGGCTTTTTGCGAAAAACTGGACCATGATCTTGTCTTTTTTGACGGAAGCATGGGGACCATGCTGCAATCAGGAGGTCCGGCTTCCGCTCCTTTAATAAACAAACCGCCCTCAGGCTGGAAGGTTCCGGAAGAATTGAACCTGACAAGCCCGGATACTATCGCTGAAATCCACAGACTCTATCTTGAAGCGGGTTCCGATGTTATTCTGACAAACACCTTCGGCGCGAACCGTCTCAAACTGGAAGAATCCGGCCTTGATACAGGGGCTGTTATCAGCGCGGCTGTTGCCCTTGCCCGCAAGGCAGTTTCCTCTTTTGAAGGCCGTTTTGTCGCCCTTGATATAGGACCGACCGGAAAGCTCCTCGAACCGATGGGGTCCACCGGTTTCGATGAAGTATATGAGGCCTTTGCTGAAGCTGCAAAGGCCGGCGAAGCCGCCGGAGCGGATATCGCAGTTATCGAAACCATGAGCGATCTCTATGAGCTGAAAGCAGCTGTTCTTGCCGTAAAGGAAAACACCTCCCTTCCCGTAATCGCGTCCGCGACTTTTCTGGATACAAACCGCACTCTGACCGGAGCTGATCCGGCAACAGTTGTAGCTGTCCTTGAAGGACTGGGCGCGGTCGCTGTCGGATTTAACTGCGGAGGGGATCTAGCGCACGCGGGCCAGCTGGCGAAATCCTTTCTCGCTGAAGCCTCTGTCCCCGTTTTTATGGAACCCAATGCCGGTATTCCCGCGATAGAAAACGGTCAGGCCGTTTTCAGGGTTTCCGCCCGGGAATTTGCGGAAAAAGTATGTGAATGCGCAAAGCTTGGAATCCGCGTTCTCGGGGATGCTGCGGAACAGGACCTGAACATATTGCGGCCCTGGTTGAAGCCTGCCGGGATATGCCTCCTGTTTCTGTTTTTCCGAAGCACAAAACGGTTGTTTCCTCCTGGACCCATACAGTTGAAATCGGGACTCCTCTCCATTCCGGAGGCAAAGGCCCTGTTATTGTGGGCGAACGGATCAATCCGACCGGCAAAAAACGTTTTAAGGAAGCCATACTCAATAATGATATCGAGTATGTACTGTCCGAGGCCAGGGACCAGATTGCCGCCGGGGCCCATGTCCTTGATGTGAATACCGGTCTCCCGGGTATAGATGAAGTTTCGGTTATGCTCTCAACAGTCAGGTCCCTGCAAAAAACCTTTCCCATACCTCTCCAGATTGATTCAGGGAACCCTGCCGTGCTTGAAAAAGCCATCAGATATTATAACGGAAAACCTCTTATCAATTCGGTTAATGGAAAAGAACAGGTAATGAGGGATATTTTTCCTATTGTGCGAAAATACGGCGGCGTAGTCATAGGCCTTACGCTTGATGAAAACGGAATACCGTCCACTGCGGAGGGACGCCTTGCCATAGCCCGCAAAATTGTTGAAACAGCGGCCCTCTGCGGTATTGAACGGAAAAATATCATTATTGACGCTTTAACCCTCACTATAAGTTCGCAGCAGAAGGAGGCAATGGAAGCAGTTCGGGCCCTTCAGCTGATAAAGGATGAATTACAGGTAAAAACGATTCTTGGTGTATCGAATATTTCCTTCGGCCTTCCCCGGCGTGAATTAATAAACGCAGCTTTCCTTGCCTCCGCGCTTTCAAACGGTCTCGATGCCTGTATCATTAATCCTCTTTCTTCCCAGATAATGGCTGTATATTACGCATACCGGGCGCTGGCGGGTTTTGACGAAAACTGTCTTGAATATATTGAAAAATACATGCATAGTGAGACCGATGATTCTGCAACCAATGCGGTCATTCCCGTGTCTAAACCTGTAATCAGGCCGTCAGATCGGGAAAACGCCTGCGGGAATGCCGATCTCAGGGCTATTATTATTAATGGAATGAAGGGGCAGGCCCGCGAAGCCGCGGGATTGCTCCTTGAAACAAAGACTCCGCTGGAAATTATTGATGAGTATATAGTTCCTGCTCTGGATGAAGTGGGAAAAGACTTTGAGGAAGGCAGAAAATTCCTTCCCAGCTCCTCCTGAGCGCGGATACTGTGTCACAGGCCTTTGAGGCTGTAAAGAACAAGCTTGCCGATACAGGGGTAAAAACAGAACCGAAAGGGAAAATCCTGATTGCCACTGTTCAGGGCGATATTCATGATATTGGCAAGAATATTGTTAAGGCAATGCTTGAGAATTATGGGTACGAGGTAATAGATCTTGGAAAAGATATTTCTCCGGAAGCCATAGCGGATGCAGCGGAAAGGGAAAAACCGGGACTGATAGGACTTTCAGCTCTGATGACTACAACGGTTGTCAGTATGGAAAAAACAATTAGTTTGCTGCGGGAAAGAAACATATCTGTGCCTGTGATGGTGGGAGGAGCCGTTTTAACACCGGAATACGCCGAATCAATAGGCGCCGATTATTACGCAAAGGACGCGATGGCCTCTGTAAAAATCGCGAAAAAGGTATTTGAAAAATGAAGAAAAATGAGAGTGAAAATTTGAATTCTGATTATACATGCAAGGATATATCCGTTTTTAAAATATATCTGCAGTCTTTTTTCCATAAATCAACAAGAAAATCAATGCTCCGCTATCTTGGAACTGTCCTCAAGGATTTTTTCCTGCTCCAGTTTTCCGTAAAGCTTGGATTTAAAAAGATCCCGGTTGTTAATGTGGACCATCCTCTCGACGAGACTGTGCCTTTTACCCCCGAGCGGGTTTCGGTATATCTGGATTTTATCTGTTTCTGGATCAGGCCTCTTGTATATATCGGGAGAAGGTTCGGCAAGGAAGCGCAATACAAGTATACCGAGCAGTTTCTCGATTTGGTCAATACCTGTTATCTCAGGGCTGCCGAGATTTACCGTTTCCGCATGAGTACCACCCGCAGGCCGAAATACCTTAAAGGGCAGTTCTTTACTATCCACGCCCTTGATCCCCATTTTTTATGTGTTCCGAGTCTGCATGTTATCATTGTTGTTCTGGCCTATACTTTTTACCGCAAAGCTTTTGCCGAACTTAACATGCTGAAGGATGAAATGGATACTCTTAGCAGGGAACTGTTTGCCGGGGCAATAGAAATCACCGAAACTGTATTGTATATTAAGCAGCACAGTGTTAACTGTATTCCTGCCGCTCTGTATACTATCGGCAATGTAACGCCGGATGAAGTATCTCCTGTCGAGGCAGCTGTTTTTATTGAATCTCTGTTTGCCGGGGCCGAGGATATTCATCAGGAAAACGTTGCGAATATCCGCCGGCACATTTTTGAAATATATGAAAGGCTGCTGCTTGAAGGCTGCCATGAAAGCGACTGGAGCATACCGTTAAAACGCTGGCTCGATGACGCCTATCCTCTCGAAGAAACTGCTCCTGAAGATATTGCGATTTCAATACAGGAAGAAGAGACTGCCTTTGCCGCAGTCGCGGAAAGCTGAGCTTTCAGCTTATTCAGTATAGTTTAATTTCACTAAGTATTTTTCGGATATCTTTTTCTATTTGAGTTGATACTCCGGGACGGATTCTCTATCCTGTTCCGGTGTTAAAAAAAATCTTCTTATCAGTTTTGCTGCGCTTTAGACCGGATCAATCAATATAAGATTTTTCTCAGGACAATTAACTGTGATATGGATTTTATCTCCGCATTCATGTTTAATCATATGAATGCGGAAATGATAAATCTGAGATTTACTAGGACTGCTTTTGCTTGCGGTATATTTCTGCTCCGGCAGTGTGGGGGCCCCTGCTGTATGTTCGCATGTTCCGGCGGGAAGAAGATGTACCGTCTGTTTTTCCTGAAAAGTTACCGCCTGCATTCCGCTGCGGTCTTCCTGCGTACTGGTTCCGGTCCCTCTTTTCATTCTGAAACCGGGAGTTTCTGTCATTGCGCGGATTTTGTTTCCGGGATCCTTCATTAAAAGTATTTCCGGGGTCTTTTACGTCTATATGAATATGGGGCATATTTTTCCTGTTTTTTGAAAGATCCAGGGCAGTACGCGCCGCATCTGCCGGAAGCGTTGCCAGAGAAAATGAGTCCATGACTTCTATGCGGTCTACAAGCCGTTCGGGGATTCCAATTGCTGTTTTGAAAAACTGGGCAATACCTCTGCGGGTCATTCCATCCCGTCGGCCAAGTCCGATATACAGGCGTATATGACTTCGGTCAGTGCTTCCGTTTTTAACAGACTTAATTTCCGAATAGTGTTCTGCAGAAAGAATTTTTCCGTATTGGATGGCAAGTACGGCAGCAAGAACTTCCTTAGGCTCACGGTTTTCTGTCAGGGATTCTGCAAAGCGGAGGAATTCAGGAGAGATAGAATCAATCTTTTTTTCTGCACCTGAAGAATTCTCCTGGCCGGCAGTGATGCCGTCTGCAAGGACCTCTTCCTGGGAATATATGTTCAGGTCTGTTTCATTTTCGAAGACTGAGATCATTTCAGGAAAAAACTATTTATCGATTCAGTTGTATTTTTTATTAATCGTTCCCGCTTTATATCCAGGACTTCTCTGATTGTAGGGATTTTGCCTTCTTTTAATTCTCCGCGTCCGTGCAGACGCAGATAGCCAAGCCGCCTGCGTTCATCCGGCCGGACAAAGGTCACAGCCACCCCTTTTGCGCCGGCCCTGCCTGTCCGCCCTATACGGTGCGTGTATGTCGGGCCGTCATAGGGAAGGGCATAGTTGACTACATGGGTTAACCCTTCTATATCAATTCCCCGCGCCGCAACATCGGTTGCAACCAGAACGCGGGTTTTTTTTATTCTGAACCTGTATAAAATCTTTTCGCGCTGGGTCTGGGCTATATCGCCGTGCAAAGCGGCCGCCTGATAATGGCGTTCATCAAGTTCTTTTGCTACCGCATCAGCATCCGCCTTGGTTTGGCAAAATATCAGGCCATAGAAATCATCCGAAGAATCCATCAGCCGTACCAGAGCTTCAGTTTTATCATCTTCCCGGACCATCCAGAAAAACTGTTCGGTGAGAACAGGTTCTTCAGCGGGTGTTTCTTCTTCAACTATTTCATACTCGCCCATGAAATTGGATGCTATGGAGAGTATAGGCTGTGGCATTGTTGCCGAAAACATTAATACCCTTGCTTCCGCATTTGCCCTTCCGAATATGGCTTCTATATCTTCAATAAAACCCATATTAAGCATTTCATCAGCTTCATCAAGAATAAAATATTCGATTTTTGAAAGATCGAGAGATCCCCGTTCAAGGTGATCTATTACACGCCCCGGTGTGCCTACGATAATCTCAGTACCCGCTCTGAGTTTTCTCAGCTGATCAACAATTGATGATCCGCCGTATACGGTGGTCGTTCTCGGGTATGCTTCCGTACGGAAGGAATCAATTTCAGTGCTTACCTGAATTGCCAGTTCTCTTGTCGGAACCAGTACAAGGGCTCTGGGACATCCTTTGTCCGAGCTCAGTTCCTGAACCAGAGGCAGTCCGAATGCAGCTGTTTTTCCTGTTCCGGTCCGGGCCTTTGCAATAACATTTGCATCACCATTCAAGAGGCGGGGAATTGCAAGTATCTGGATTGGGGTCGGTTCCGTAAAACCTTTGGCCGCTACGGCCTGCAATACGACCTCATCCAAACCGAGGTCATCAAAAGAGATAGATTCCATTAGTGTTTCCTTTTTCACGCTGGTGTGTACCGGCATTCAGTATACGAGCAGTACCGAATAGTTCGGCGAGCGCACGCAGATAATGCGTGAAATCGGAAAACGTTCAGACTGATTATTAACTGTTCGCAATATGATACCGATGCGAGACAAAACGCGGCGAACCGCCGCTCCTCGGAAAAACCGGATTTTTCGGTTTTTCGACTCATCTATTTACTGATAGTAAGTATATATTTTTTTTAAAATGCTGTATAGCGCAATCAGATGAAAATAGTGTTATTTGTTGCAAATTAATGACATATTTCTGTTAAAAATTGCAGAAAAAGGTTTTTTACTTATACCGACCGGTATGTATATAATAACAAATTACACCTGCCGGTTGATATAATCCAGCGCTTCCGGCATTCCCTGTCACAGGAAAAGTGGTTATATGCTTATACTGTTAATGTAATAGAATACTTTTTTCAGAAAAAATATAAGGATTTTGATGGTTTTTGCGAAAGGGTACAACTGAAAGGCTGAATGCAATATACTGATCAGTATACATATGAAAGCTGTTTATACCGACCGGTCGGTATAAACAGCAATAAAAACCGCGCAAGAAGCGGCGAAAACTGCCGGAGCTTTCCGCCGCAGGACTTGAAAAGCAGTCTAAGCTCATTTATGATATTGCCATGCATGATTATACAAAAGAAGATATTATGAGAATGGTTTCGGACAATGACGTCCGGTTCATACGTCTCCAGTTTACCGATATTTTTGGGAACCTCAAAAATATCGCTATTACAACGAGCCAGCTTGAAAAAGCACTTGATAATAAGTGCCTGTTTGACGGTTCATCAATAGAAGGCTCCGTCCGGACCGAACAATCAGATATGATCCTTAAGCCTGATCTCAACACTTTTTCGCTTTTTCCCTGGAAGCCGGCCCCAAACCGGGTAGCCAGGCTTATCTGTGATATTTATTCCCCTTCTGGAGAGGCCTTTGGCGGATCCCCCGGCAGATACTCAAAAATGTAATTTCCCGGGCTGAACAAATGGGCTTTTCACTGAATGTCGGCCCTGAACTCGAGTTTTTCCTTTTTCATACAGACAATGAAGGTTCGCCCACGCTGAAAACACTGGACAAGGGCAGTTACTGTGACATGGGTCCGGTTGATCTTGGAGAAAATGCACGCCGGGATATGGTCCTCACACTGGAGGAAATGGGGTTTGAGGTAGAGGCTTCCCATCATGAATGGGCCCATGGACAGCATGAAATTGATTTCAGATACGGCGACGCTCTGGACGCCGCAGATCAGATAATGACCTTTAAACTGGTAGTAAAAACAATAGCCCAACGGCACGGGTTACATGCAACTTTTATGCCCAAGCCTGTTACCGGTATCGCAGGAAGCGGTATGCATATGAATATGTCTCTGTTTAAGGAACGGAAAATATTTTCGCGTCAAAAGACGGCGTAAGTTTTTCACCGACTGCCGGTCAGTATATTGCAGGAATCCTGAAACATATTAAAGCAATCACTGCTATTGCAAATCCTCTTATAAATTCATATAAACGCTTGTCATCTGAACAGGAGGCGCCATCATATATTACCTGGTCGCCTCATAATGTAAATTCTCTTATCAGAATTCCCACTGTCTCACACAGTTCGTCTTACAGAATAGAGCTGAGAAGCCCCGATCCTACTGCAAATCCCTATCTTACTATAGCCTTAGTTCTGGCAGCAGGCCTTGAAGGTATCAGTGAAAAAATGACTCTCCCTCCTGCGTTCGATATTCCTGTTCATACCCTTACCAGGACAGAATTCAAAAGGAAAAAAATTGAACCGTTACCACGGGATTTATACATAGCGCTTGAAGAAATGAAAAAAGACTCTCTGGTACGTTCCATTCTGGGTGAACACATTTTCAGCAAATATGTTGAAGCTAAAGAACAGGAATGGGATTCTTATAAAAACTCGGTATCGCAATGGGAAGTAGAAAACTATCTGGCAAAATATTAGCCGGACTAAAATCTGACTTATCCGGAAAACTCAAAGCTGTATTTCCCGTGCCGATTTCCGGACAAGTCTGACTTAACGGAATTTATCCGGAAACTAAAATTGCCTGGCAACTCTGCCGGGTTTTTCAGAGAGTTCAAAATTGCGTTTTTTTTGCTGTTATGAACAACTGAAAATTCTATATATGGCTATGCCCCTGCAGGCGTAAGTTTTTCTGAATTAACCGGAAAATTATACGTATGTAGTATATAAATGGAGTAAGGAACAGTATGGAAAATAAAATACCGGTGAGATTTTTTGTTGTAACTTTTGTATTTTCATGGTTATTGTGGGGACTCGCTATATTAATTGGACATGGCAGTCCTCAAGATAATGTCTATCTGGCATCCGGAATAGTAATGGCAATAATGTTAATCGGGGCTTTTGGACCGGCAGTAGGAGCATTTGTTTCAGTACGTTCAATCGAAGGAAAAGGATCAATAAAAACATTTTGCAAAAGATTCCTTTCTTTGAAATTCGGTTGGAAAGTATGGCTTTCAATTTTTTTGATTTCAGGTCTTTCTTATTTTGTTGCATGGATTATTCCTGAATTATTTGGTGAAGAAAGAATATCTTCTTATTTGCCCAATTTTTATATCTTCCCTCTCTATCTCATCCTTATGATATTTTTCGGCGGAGGCCAGGAAGAAATAGGCTGGAGAGGTTATATATTACCGTATCTTGAAAAAAGATATGGATTAATTTTTGGTTCATTAATACTTGGGATAATTTGGGCAATCTGGCATATTCCATTGTGGTTTATACCCGGCTCTACTCAAACGTATATGAATTTTATCGCATTTACGTTTATGACAATAGGATATTCATACTTTTTTCATGGATAAAAGAAAAATCGGGCAACCGTTTATTATCCGGACTTATTGTGCATGGAACCGTTAATGCTTTTGCCGCTCTTTTTCCAACGCTCATAATGGAAAAAAATGCAACCCAAATTCGCTTTTGGATATATAGCATTATTGTATTAGTAACCGGAATAATTATAGTTGCAATAAGAAGTTATAAAAACAGAACCTCCCGCGTTTAACAAACATATATACCGGGTTATGCATATTGGTTTTCGCTTTGGATGAATCTGCTGCGCTGTCCGCATATACCTGACAGCGCATATCCGCGGCCATGCAAAGTTATATCTTGCTTACTCGGCCCGCTCTCTTGTCATATCGCATATATCAGATCCATACATTTACTTGAAATACTTCTTCCTGCAATATATAGTGCTGGGTGTGACCGAATATACCGCACGTATTATTGACGCGATAAAAGCTGTACCTCCAGGCAAGGTTTCAACCTACCGTAATATAGCGCTGTGCGCGGGAATGCCAAACGGCGCCAGGCAGGTTGTGCGGGTCCTTCATTCAATGTCTTCTCTTCATAATCTTCCCTGGCACAGAATAATCAAATCAGACGGAAGGGTTGCCCTGCCTGCCGGGTACGGAAAAGAAATGCAGATTGCTCTCCTGCGCGATGAAGGTGTTGCCGTGACGGATGACGGAAAGATCGATCTTGATATGTATGGTTTCCATGCATAGTTTTCCTAGTATGACCAGTAGGAAAAAGCATACTTTTCCTACTGGTCATATTCAGTATTATCATATTTGTATGAATCATTGCAATTGCAATATTGTGCTGCAAAAGGATTTATTTGTCCATATATATTTTCCTTCATCCGGTGAAAATATCTGAGGAATACTATTCATGCAGAGAAAGTCTGCTTTTTCATTATACAGATTTTGAATTCAATACCTAACCAATATTATTTTGCCTGTGTAAATAATTTATATGCCTTCCCCTAAGTTTTTATAAAAATATATATTGCTGCCTGAAAAAGGTCTTTTTTTCTATTTTAAATCTGATATTTTTTAAGTCCGGTCTGATTTATTCCCGCTTCTCATAAAATAGCTGTAATTTTCTATTTTTTTGACTGAATTTATTGTTTTTTTATAAATTAATGTCTTTAAAAACTTGTTTTTAACAATATTGAATTTTTTGATATCTTTTTTTAAAGAAAACTCGCAAAAATAATAAAAAACATTGAATTCTATAAGGTAAAATGCTATCTTTTTGAAAATGACGATTTTTCAACCTTTTTTAGGATAAAGACATGAAAGGATATCTGATACTGGAAGATGGCACGGTTTTTGAAGGAAAGTTTTACGGACCGGAAAAGGAAACGCTCTGTGAAATTGTCTTTACCACAGGAATGACCGGGTATCAGGAAACGGTCACCGATCCTTCTTTTGAGGACAGGGCGTTGTTCTTACTTATCCTATGATAGGCAATTATGGCGCAAATAGCGCCGATATGGAATCGGCTGTCCCCTGGATTTCGGCATTGATTGTGCGTGAGCTTTCCTCTTTTCCGAGCAATTACCGGTCAGAAGAACCCTTTGCCGACTTTCTCATAAAAAAAGGCATAACTATTCTTTCCGGTGTTGATACGAGATCCCTGACACGACGGCTCAGGGAAAAAGGAACAATGAACGGCCTTATCACATTTCAGAGGCCGGGAAATATAACGCAGCGGCTCGAAGAAATCAGGCAGCATTCAGTCCGCCACAGTGTTATTCGGGTGAGCAGAAAACACCCTGAGATAATCGGCGGCGGCCGATGGAATATCAGTCTTATCGATTTCGGTGCAAAACAGAATATTATTAATTCGCTGACTGAACGGAACTGTACGGTCAGAGTCTGGCCCTGGGACACTCCGGCATATATAATACTTGACTCAAATCCTGATGGTATTATGCTGTCAAATGGCCCGGGAGATCCGAAAGAATGCAGCGGTATATTGAGGCATATTTCCGAACTCGCGGAATCAGGCATTCCTCTTTTTTCCATATGTCTCGGACACCAGCTTCTTGCCCTGGCCGCCGGTTTTGATACCGGAAAACTGAAGTTCGGCCACCGGGGCGCAAACCATCCTGTCAAGGATTTAGCGACCGGCAGGGTGTATATGTCGAGCCAGAATCATGGCTATTGTGTACTTGCTGAATCGGTTGATCCTGCAATTGCCGAAATAAGCCACATCAGTGTGAACGACGGATCTGTTGAGGGCCTACGGTTTAAAAACAAACCGGTAAGTTCGGTTCAGTTTCATCCTGAGGCAAGTCCCGGGCCGCGTGAAACAGCGTATCTGTTTGACCGGTTTATTGAACAGGTCGATACCTTAAAGGAGCAGAGATAATATGCCGCTTAATCCCAGCATCAGGAAAGTTCTGGTTATTGGTTCAGGTCCTATTGTTATCGGCCAGGCTGCGGAATTCGATTACGCCGGCACCCAGGCCTGCCGCACTCTTAAAGAAGAAGGTCTGCAGGTCGTTCTTATAAATTCCAACCCGGCGACAATTATGACTGACCGGGAAAATGCTGATATGGTTTATATCGAACCGCTTACTGTTGATAGCGTTAAGAGGATAATCGAGACAGAATGTCCTGATTCAATACTGCCCACCCTCGGCGGGCAAACCGGTTTGAATCTTGCAATGAAGCTTGCTGAATCAGGCTGGCTGGAAAGCAGGGGAATAACCCTGCTGGGGACCACCGCAGAAACAATCAAAAAGGCTGAAGACAGACAGGCATTTAAAGACACAATGGAATCGATAGGTGAACCGTGTATTGAATCAAAGGTGGTAACCTCCTGGGCTGATGCCCGGGATTTTTCCCGTGAAATAGGATTTCCCGTAATAGTTCGGCCCGCGTACACTCTGGGAGGAACCGGCGGAGGAATCGCGGCCAATGAGGGTGAACTTGAGGAAATCGCGTGCAACGGACTTATTCTTTCCCCGGTAGGTCAGGTTCTTATTGAAAAATGTATTTCCGGCTGGAAAGAAATCGAATATGAAGTAATCAGGGACAGCCTCGGAAATTGCATAATTGTATGCAATATGGAAAACTTTGATCCCGTGGGCATTCATACCGGGGATTCGATTGTAGTGGCTCCCAGCCAGACTCTTTCGGACAGAGACCATCAGATGCTCCGAAGTTCGGCAATAAAAATAATCAATGCCCTTGGAATTGAAGGAGGATGCAATGTCCAGTATGCGCTTCATCCTGAATCCGCTGACTATGCCGTTATTGAGGTGAATCCCCGTGTCAGCCGTTCCTCGGCGCTTGCTTCAAAGGCAACCGGCTATCCGATAGCTAAGGTCGCCGCCCGCATCGCTTTGGGATATGCACTTGATGAAATAAAAAATTCCGTTACTGGAAAAACAACCGCGGCCTTTGAACCCGCTCTTGACTATTGTGTTGTAAAGATTCCCCGCTGGCCTTTTGATAAATTTGTAAATGCAAAACGGAAGCTTGGTACACAGATGCAGGCGACCGGCGAGGTTATGGCCATCAGCTATTCCTTTGAAGGCGCCCTGATGAAAGCTGTCCGTTCCCTTGAGCAGAATATATATTCACTCTGGCATCCGAAATTTGAACGGATGCAGACAGAGGAACTGTTTTCCCGGGTCAGAGAAAAGGTAAGTGATGAAAGACTTTTTGAAATCAGTGAGCTGATGAGACGGGGACGGCCGCGGAAGTCATTCATGATATAACAAAAATAGATCTCTGGTTTCTGAATAAAATACAGAATATTCTCGATATAGAAAAAGAATTTCGTTTGGGGCAAAAGATTTTGAGACCCTGCTTGAAGCAAAAATTGCAGGATTTCCTGACAGAGAAATAGCCCGTCTTTTGAATATGGAAGAAAAGGAAATCAGATATCTCCGTAAACGCCTGAATATTATTCCAGGTTTTAATATGGTTGATACCTGCGCCGCGGAATTTGAAGCTGTTACTCCCTATTTTTATTCGGCTTACAATACTGAAAATGAAGCTGTCGAGAGGGATGCCTCCGGCCCAAAAAAGGACGGCAGCCAAAAGAAAAAATCCTTGTGCTTGGTTCCGGACCGATACGGATAGGGCAGGGCATAGAATTTGATTACTGTTCAGTTCATTCGGTCTGGGCGCTGAAAAAGCTTGGATATGAAACTATCATTGTCAACAATAATCCGGAAACGGTAAGTACCGATTTTGATATTTCCGACAGACTGTATTTTGAGCCGCTGACTCCTGAAGATGTGGAGGCTATCATTGAAAATGAGAGGCCATCCGGCGCTGTTGTCCAGTTCGGCGGCCAGACTGCAATCAAATTGACCAGGGTTATTTCGGATATGGGCGTCCCCATTCTCGGGACCTCGGCCCGGAATGTTGACCGGGCTGAAGACAGGCAGCTGTTCGATCAGGTACTTGAAAAAACAGAGATACCCCGGGCGGCCGGAACCACTGTATATACGGAAGAAGAAGCTCTGGCTGTTGCAAATAAACTCGGTTATCCCGTGCTTGTCCGGCCGTCCTATGTGCTTGGCGGGCAGGGCATGGAAATTGCGTACAATGACGCTGATATCAGCGAGTTTATGGATATAATAAATCAAACAAAACAGGAACATCCCATTCTCGTTGATAAATATATAGAAGGCACGGAAACGGAAGTTGACGCGGTTTGTGACGGAGAGGATATTCTGATTCCGGGAATTATGGAACACATAGAGCGTACCGGTATCCATTCCGGAGACAGCATTTCCGTTTATCCTGCTCCCGGCTTAAGCGATGACCAGAAAAAGAAGATAGCGGAATACTCAAAACTTCTTGCCAAAGAATTGCAGGTTATCGGACTCATCAATATTCAGTTTATCGCAAAGAATGATGAACTGTATGTTATTGAAGTTAATCCGAGGTCAAGCCGGACCGTTCCATATATAAGTAAGGTCACCGGAGTTCCTATTGTCGAACTTGCCGTCCGCTGTATGCTCGGTGAAAAACTGAAGAATCTGGGATTCGGAACCGGTTTATATAAAGAATCTCCTTATAGCGCAGTAAAGATGCCTGTTTTCAGTTTTGAAAAGCTGTATGGAGTAGAAACAGCTTTGGGTCCGGAAATGAAATCTACCGGGGAAGCTCTGGGAATTGCCCTGAACTGGGAAGACGCCCTGTACAAGGGGTTTCTTGGTTCAGGCAGTCTTATCCGTGCGGGCAATGCCGGAAAGAAAACCCTCTGCGTTTCTCTTCGCTCCAGGGATTGGGAAGAAGCTCTTCCGATTATTACCCGGTTTGCAAATAACGGTTTTCACATAACAGCCACTGAAGGGACCTGCCGTTATCTCAATGAACACGGTGTACAGGCTGAACGGATCAGCCGCCCTTCAGAAGATTCTCCGAATATACTTAATGCCCTTCAAAAGGGAAGTCTGAGCCTGATTATCAATACACCGACAAGGGGCAGAGACAAAAACCGTGACGGTTTCCGCATCAGGCGGGCTGCTGTCGAGCATAATACAGCCTGTCTTACTTCCCTTGATACTGCCAAAGCTTTTATTTCCTGCCTGGAAAAAGGTGATGAGCAGGTTCTCAAGCCTGTAAATATTGCCCGGATATTTTAAGTTCCTGCTTTCTGATCATATAATTTTCCGGAAAATGGTCTCTTCGGGGTGAAATACACGATATTTATATACCGACCGGTCGGTATAATTTAGTTGAAAAAGAAAGGTACCTTGATATTTTTATCGTATATATATTAAAAATTAAAAGAAAAATAGCATAAATATGCAAAAATATATTGATATGCTTTTTATTTTGTGATACTGTATGAGCCAGCCTGCAGGAAAAAAAACTGCGGCATGAAATTAACTGAGGAGGAATGAGCTATGTGCGGAATAGTCGGTGCGTTTGACATCAAACAGAATACGGAGCCATTCCGTAATCAGATTCTGAAAATGGCGGGAAAAATCCGCCATCGCGGGCCTGACTGGTCAGGAATTTATTCAGGTGAAAAAGCTGTCCTGGCACATGAGCGCCTGGCAATAGTTGATCCGCTTTCCGGAAAACAGCCTCTGTTCAGCCAGGACGGAAAACTTGTTCTGGCAGTAAACGGTGAAATCTACAATCACCAGGAAATCAGGGCTACCTATGCGGAAAAATATGATTTTCTTACCCATTCTGACTGTGAAGTCATTCTTGCCCTTTACCGCCATAAGGGTACGAATTTTCTTGAAGATTTGAATGGGATTTTTGCCTTTGCTCTCTATGATATTGAGCAGGACAGATATATGGTTGCCAGAGATCATATCGGGATTATTCCTCTTTATCAGGGCTGGGATGCGGAAGGCCGGTATTATATTGCCTCCGAAATGAAGGCTCTTGAGGGGATATGCACGGAAATCAGGGAATTTCAGCCGGGAACTTACTACGACAGTAAAACTGACAATATTTATACCTGGTATGAGCGGAACTGGATGGGTTATGACAATGTCAAAAATAATACAACAGATATACAGACGCTGCGTACCTCGCTTGAAGCTGCAGTTAAACGCCAGCTGATGAGTGATGTCCCTTATGGGGTCCTTCTTTCCGGTGGCCTTGATTCTTCAATAATTGCCGCCATTACCCGGAAATATGCGGCGAAGCGTGTTGAAACAAATGACACCCAGGAAGCCTGGTGGCCGAGGCTCCATTCGTTTGCCATCGGGTTGAAAGGTTCGCCCGACCTCATTGCTGCCCAAAAGGCGGCTGATCATATAGGAACTGTTCATCATGAAATTCACTTTACGGTACAGGAAGGCCTCGACGCCGTGCGTGATGTTATTTACCATCTTGAGACATATGATATAACCACAATCAGGGCAGCCACGCCCATGTATCTTCTAGCCCGCGTTATCAAATCGATGGGAATAAAGATGGTGCTTTCCGGCGAAGGTTCCGATGAACTCTTTGGAGGATATCTGTATTTCCATAAGGCCCCCAATGCAAAAGAATTTCATGAAGAAACAGTGCGAAAGCTGGGCAAGCTTCATCTATACGATTGTCTACGCGCCAATAAATCCCTGGCCGCCTGGGGTGTGGAGGGCAGGGTCCCGTTCCTTGATAAAGAGTTTATCGACACAGCAATGAATCTGAATCCTGCGGATAAAATGAGCGGAAACGGACGTATTGAAAAATGGGTTTTGCGTGAAGCGTTTAAGGATATGCTTCCGGAAGAAATCATCTGGCGTCAAAAAGAACAGTTTTCAGACGGCGTCGGGTACGGCTGGATAGATTCGCTGAAACAACTCTGCAATGAAAAAATATCCGATGAACGCTTTTTGCGGGCTGCCGACCGCTATCCGGTCAATCCCCCGATGACTAAGGAACAATACTATTACAGGACTCTGTTTGAAGAGTTCTTCCCTTCAAACAGCGCTGCTAAAACAGTTGCTTATGAGGCAAGCGTCGCATGCAGTACCGCCAAGGCTCTGGAATGGGATGCTTCGTTCAAAAATGTGAATGAACCTTCGGGACGCGCCGCCTCCGGAATTCATGAACAGGCATATTGAAAGTCCGGGACGCCCTGATGAGGTGTCCCGTTTTTTACTTATCCGGCATTTCTGCGTTTTCATCTGCCAGTAACTCAATACCACCATTTGCGGTAACATTACCCTTCCGGACAAAATCAGAA
The DNA here is from genome assembly GCF_022376835.1 of Brucepastera parasyntrophica. GTDB lineage: Bacteria > Spirochaetota > Spirochaetia > Treponematales > Treponemataceae > Brucepastera > Brucepastera parasyntrophica. Next base: position 896,194 of record NZ_CP084606.1, on the reverse strand, counting down.
ACCATTTGCAGCGTCCGCCGGGACATGGCTCCGTCAACTTCGATTGTTTCAAGAAACAGTTCCCCCGGTATCCTTAACAGGACACAGTCTGTTTCCGCTATTGCGTTTCCTGTCCGGTTTCCTCCGATAAGGCTGGCAAATTCTCCGAAGGTTTTTCCGGTTCCCAGCTCTATAATCTGGTTTGTCATGTTCAGCCTGACTGTCCCCTGGATTATATAATAAATTTCTGTCGTACTTTCTCCGGCATGAAAAATAATATCCCCTTTGTTTTTTCTTACTGCATAGCGGCGGTATAAAAGATTCGGTTTAATGAACATTATCCGTTCAAATTGACGCCGCGGATTCGGATCACTGTAATCAGGCAAAAGATAAATCTGCGCAAGCAGAAAGCTCTCATAAAACTGCACAACATACTGGAACTGGGCGAAGAAAAGGAAGAGAACAAAAAAGATATATACTTCAAAAAGAATAACAATTACATTGCTTAAAATCCCGTAAACGAGGTTATACCGGCTGAGATTCACAAAAGAATTAAAGATAATCAATACAATAACAAAAGTAATTGTACAGCAGGCTGAAGCGACAAGACTGTATGCAGCCGGCGGCCGTGTCCTTGGCGTAAAGTGGTATGCCAGAAAAAGAAACAAAAACACAAGTGTAATGGGCACAAAACGGAACAGATTGGTAAGCAGGGTGACCATGAACGGCGAAAGAAAATTCTGAAGCAAGGCCGAATTTAAAAAAGCATTTCCCGCAATTAACATAATAAACATAATGACAATAAAAAAAATGAGAATAATTTCTCCCGCAATAATTATCAGATTTTCCTTTATTGCCTTGCCATGCCCCCTTTTCCGGTAAATGGTTTGCATGCTCTGTGTAAGTGATGCAAAAAACCTCCGGGCCATGCGGAAGATAAAGAAACCGATTATTATTTCGAAAATGCCAAGCGAGCGTATTGAGGTTACGGAATCAAGAATCGCTGAAAAATTAAACGAGTTTGAAATAAGATTATCGGTTTCAACAAGCATTTTGATATCTTCGATGGAAGTATGAAAAATCCTGACCAGAATAATAACCGCCAGCAGAATAATGGGCAGCGCGGACAAAAGGAAACTGTATGCGCCTGCCGCCGCGTGCGTCAGGAGATTATTGGAGAGAAAGGATGACGCTGTAATATATACCCTCTGGAAAAAGCCAAGGAGCCTGTGCCGTTTTTCTTCCATAGTTTAATGTACAGTATACCCTGTTTTCAGAAAAATTTATAGAAGGAAATACATTAATTTATCAGAGCCACTTGAATCATATATAATTATCATGTATAAATATGTAATAAAATAGCATAAAATTGCATACGAAAGAAAATTTGCGAAAATGAATCCGGTATTTCCGTGAAATTTCGAGGAGATGACGCTATGACAAAACTGCGCGGAGCTTTTACCGCTCTTGTTACACCGATGTTTGATGACGGCTCGGTCGATTATGAAGGATTCCGCAGGCTGGTTCAGTTTCAGCTTGAAAACGGCATATCCGGTCTTGTTCCTCTTGGAACTACAGGAGAAACCCCGACACTGGATGAGTCGGAAGAAATAAAACTGATTGAAATTGTGATGAAAGAGGCCGGCGGTAAAGTTCCGGTAATAATAGGCGCAGGAAGCAACAGTACCCGGGATGCGGTACGCTATGTGCAGCGGGCCAAAGATGCCGGAGCTGACTATGCCCTTGTTGTAACGCCCTATTATAATAAACCGACGGATGAAGGATTATACCGGCATTTCGCCGCCTGTGCGGAAGTGGGCATACCGGTAATTGTATATAATATTGCCGGCCGGACCGGAAAAAATATTTCCACCGCGCTTTTGGCCCGTATCGCAGAACTGCCGAATATAGCCGGCGTCAAGGAAGCTTCCGGAAGTATTGACCAGATGATGGAAGTCATTCAGAAAATTAAGCTGAACAAGCCTGACTTTGCCGTTCTTTCCGGTGACGATTCACTCAATCTGCCTCTTGCGGCGCTGGGCGGCGACGGCGTTATTTCCGTTGTTTCCAACATTGAACCGAAACGGGTAACGGAACTGACTCTTGCCGCGCTCAAAGGCGATTTTGAAACGGCGAGAGCCCTGCACTATGAATTGCTGCCTTTCTTTAAAGCGGCTTTCATTGAAACAAATCCGGTGCCGATTAAGGCTGCCATGAACCTGAAAGGATTGCCCGCAGGTTCTCTCAGACTGCCGCTCTGTTCTCTTCAAAAAGAAAATGAACAGAAATTGCTTGATGCAATGAAGGCAGCAAAAATACTTGACTGAAAACACGGAGAAATCAATATGAGTAATAAAATTCCCGTAGGTATTCTCGGCGCAACGGGCGCTGTCGGACAAAACTATATCTTTCTTCTCAAGGATCATCCCTGGTTTGAGGTAACCTGGGTTGCCGCGAGTCCCCGCTCAGCCGGGAAAAAATACTCTGAAGCGGTCGCAAACCGCTGGCTTCATGGTCCCGATATTCCGGAAGGTGTGAGAGATTTGCTTGTCTATGATGCGAACAATGCTCTCAATGCGGAAGGCAAGTGCAGGTTTGTATTCAGCGCGCTTGAGCTTGATTCAAAGGATGCAATCCGGGAACTGGAAAATTCTTATGCCGCGCTGCATATTCCTGTCATTTCAAACGCGTCCGCACACCGCTGGACCGATAATGTGCCTATGCTTATCCCTGAAATCAATCCGGACCATATATCGGTAATAGACGAACAGAAAAAAATGCACGGATGGGACAGAGGCTTTGTCGCCGTGAAACCAAACTGTTCGCTTCAGAGTTATATGACGCCGGTTTATGCGCTTATGAAGGCAGGCTATGATGTAAAGCGCCTTTTTGTTGCGACCATGCAGGCCGTTTCCGGCGCCGGCTACCCTGGAGTCCCCAGCCTTGATATGATCGATAATGTTGTTCCTTATATAGGCGGAGAAGAGGAGAAGAGCGAACAGGAACCTCTTAAAATTCTCGGGACTGTATCCGGCGGAAAAATTGTTAACGCTTCCGGTCCTCTGATCACGGCGCACTGTAACAGGGTGCCTGTGACCAACGGACACACGGCCTGTGTCAGCCTGGAATTCGGAGAAAAAAAACCTTCACTTGAAGAAATAGAAAAAATATGGACTGAATTCCGGGGACTACCTCAGGAATTGGGCCTGCCCTTTGCGCCGAAGCAGCCTATCATTGTGCGGCATGAAGTAAACCGTCCCCAGCCCCAGCGCGACCGGGATGCCGACAAGGCTATGGCTGTTTCTGTCGGTCGTCTCCGGGCGGACCCGGTATTTGATATCCGCTTTGTCGGTCTTTCTCATAATACCGTGCGCGGCGCGGCAGGAGGCGGTATTATGAATGCTGAACTGCTGAAGGCAAAGGGTTACCTGGTATGAGCGGGAAATGGTTTCCCCTTGATAAGGATGAGCTTGCCGGACTCGCGGAAAAATATCCCACGCCCTTTTACCTGTATGATGAAAAAAGCATAAGGGAAAATGTCCGCCGTTTTATAGGCGCGTTTAAGGACTTCCCATCCTTTAAGGAATACTTTGCGGTCAAGGCCTGTCCGAACCCTTATATTCTGAAGATCCTTGCGAGCGAGGGCTGCGGCGCGGATTGTTCCAGTATGCCCGAACTTGTTCTCGCGCAAAGGGCCGGTATTACCGGAGAGGATGTAATATTCAGCAGTAATGAAACTCCTGAAAATGAATATGTCTATGCAAATTTAATGAATGCCATTCTCAATCTCGATGACATTTCACATATAGATTTTCTGGAAAAGGCCATAGGAGGAATTCCTGATCTTGTATGTTTCCGGTATAATCCCGGCCCGCTGAAGGAAGGAAACGCAATAATAGGAAAACCCGAAGAGGCAAAGTACGGTTTAACAAGGGAACAGATATTCGAGGCATACGCCGAAGTAAAAAAAAGAGGCGCGACCCGTTTCGGTCTCCATACAATGGTTGCCTCCAATGAACTTGATCCTGATTATTTTATTGAAACCGCGGTTATGCTGTTTGAACTTGCTGCTGAATTGAAAAAGAAACTGGGCATCAATTTTGAATTTATTGATTTGGGCGGCGGTATTGGTATTCCGTACAAACCGGACCAAAAGGCTGTTGATTATTCTTATATTGCAAAGGGAATAAGGGAAGCTTATGACAGGATCATTGTTCCGAATGGTCTTGATCCCCTTCGTCTCTGCTTCGAGTGCGGGCGTCCGATTACCGGACCTTATGGCTGGCTTGTCACCAAGGCGATTCATACCAAACACATTTACCGCGATTATATCGGTGTTGATGCAAGTATGGCCGATTTAATGAGGCCCGGAATGTACGGGGCCTATCATGAAGTTACTGTTTCGGGAAAAGAAACAGCGCCCAGGGATCATGTATATGATGTGGTGGGTTCTCTGTGTGAAAACTGCGACAAGTTTGCAATTCAGAGAAATTTGCCTGAAATAGAAATAGGCGATTTTGTAATCATTCATGATGCCGGCGCGCATGGCCGGGCTATGGGATTTAATTATAATGCAAAACTCCGGGCAGGCGAGCTGCTCCTCCGCGAGGATAACACAATAATGGAAATCCGCCGGAAGGAAACCATCAATGATTATTTCGCTACCATCGATTTCAGCGGACTTGACGGTTTTAAAGTATAAACCTGTTTATTCGAGGCGGAGGGTAATCAGCCTGCGGCTGGTTCTGTAAGGTATGTAACGGCCGCTTCCGCGACCTGCGAATACTCCTCTGCGGAGTATTTTATTCAGCTCCCGGTAACAGCTTCCATAAATTTATTACCGCGGTCAAATTCATTAATAAACATACCGAAGCTGGCCGATCCGGGAGAGAACAATACAATATCTCCCGGATTAGCTGCTGCCCGTGCGGCCGCAACCAGACTCCGCATATTATCATATGGACCTTCAAAAGATATTTTTCGTTCCCTCAGCATTGGAATCAGTTTGTTTGTTCCGCTGCCAGCAAGAAGCAATACCTTTTTTGCCCGGTATGCTGCCGACGCAAGCGCAGTGAAATCGAGTTCCTTATCAGTACCGCCTGTCAGTAAAACAACAGGTTCAGGAAATGAATTAAGCGCTGCTGCTGTTGATTCGGGAATGGTTGCCGCCGAGTCATTGTAAAAGCGGATCCCGTTTTCTTCATAAAAAAACTCAAGCCGGTGCGGAACTCCCCGGAAACGGGAAAGGGCCTCCGCGGTTTTTTCCGGATCGCCGCCGTATAATACAATTGCCTGAGCCGCATTCAAAAGGTTTTGCCTCATATGTATCCCGGGGACAGACAGCTGACGCGGAAGGATTTCAAGAAGCTGTTCGGATTGCTCTTCCAATTCCTGGCAGCGCATTAACCCTGTTCCGTCCATCTCGAGCCAGCCCCCGGAAATTTTTTCCGGCAGTCTGCCTGCGCTGTACCACAGGACTTTTGCCTTTGTTTCCTCCGCAAAAATATGTCCCCATGCAGTATCATAATTGCATAAAAGAAAATCATTCTCATCCTGGTCGGCATAAATAAGTTTTTTATCGGCAACATAGGCTTCCATATTGCCATACCAGTTCTGGTGATCAGGAATTATCGGAGTAATAATCGCGATGCGGGGTTTCAGGAGGCCCCGGTCTTTTATATCAGCGAGCTGCCAGCTTGAGAGTTCCAGCACTACGGGTGTTTGTCCGGAAGTCTGGTCAAGAAAGGTGAGGGGACTGACCGTTATGTTCCCCCCAAAAACGCCGGATAGCCCAGTTCCTTTAAACCAAAATAAATCGCGCTTACTGTCGAGGATTTTCCCTTGCTTCCCGTGACCGCAATAATCGGACTTTTGGAAAACCGCAGAAAAACGGAAATATCCGTTTCAATGGATTTTGCAACTGAAAGATATTTATTCCCAGCCAGCTTAACTCCGGGATTTTTTATGACAGTATCAGCGTTTTTAAAATCTTCAATTTTATGGCCGCCGAGAACATATTTTATTGAGGGAAATTCCTCAAGGCGTTCGATTGACGGGGCAAGTTCCTGCGCGGTCTTTTTATCGGTCACAGTCACTTCCGCATTATGGCGGGCAAAAAACTGTGCGGAAGCAAGCCCCCGCCGTTCAGACCTAATCCCATAATTGTAACTTTCAGTCCGGAGAGATCGGCTGGTGTTTTAAATGGCGGCGTATTAAAATTCAATAACGTACTCCTTCTGTTCCTGTGTATTCAAACATATCTGCACAGAAAGATTTTTCCAGTGTGCCGTAATTTCATGGGGGACTGTTTTTTTTATTTTCCGAAAAAGAGGCAGCTGTTCGGAAAAAGCGGAAACCTGCAGTTCTTCAAGTATGTCATCAAGACATGGTTCAATAATATGACGTATTTCATGCAGCAGTCCCGGTCCTGTGTTCCCGAGCGCATTCAGGCTGATACAGCGGTACTTGCAGGTGACCGGATAGTAGGGATGAATCCGCTTTCCGGCCGGTATCACCAGTTTACTGAAGAATTTATTGATATCGGCATCCATCCATATCCCGTAAATCATATAACCCTGTCCGGCTTCACCTTTCCATGTGTCGGGAATTGTCTGGTGAATGATCAATTCTTTTTCCGGCTGTACCCCGGAAAGCGGCAGAAAGTCGGCTTCCACATACAGGCGGTTTGTCCGGTAATGCGCCGTTTTCGCATTTGTTTTATGAGAGATAACTTCGCTTTCGAGAGGCCTGCAAAGAAGATTTACCCGCAGGAGATATACATAGGTTTCTTTTTCATATTCATACAGACGGTAAAAACAGGGCTGATGAATGGTCACCGGATTGAAAAACCATTTGGTATCTTTGACCAGAAAGGGGCATTTTTCGGCCAGATAGGAACACAGCCCGGAGATCATATTCAAATATCCGGCGGGAGGGGTAGTTTCTTCAATAGGATGATGAACCGGCATTTCAGGTATTTCAAGAGGCGTTTTAAGAAGAATAAAGGATTCTTCTCCCTCATTGTATCTGAAAGCAGGTATCGTTTCGGCCTTTTCCGGAACACAGGCGCGCAGAATCCCATTAACCATATCATTTGTAAGGGATATATCAATAGAGGTTGTTTTCCGGTTCATTGTGTATTATAATATAGCATAATTAACCACACATCAAGCAGGATTTGCAGGTCCATTTATACCGCATAATCCGGCAGGGTATTATTTTATGATCAATAAACGATTAATCGCCGCGGGTTTCTGTTTTTTTCTCTTTTTCCTTCCGGGATTTGCGCAGGACAGGTATGCGGAAATCTCGGGTGGCGAAGGCGGTTCTTTTGATATAGTCCGGGGGCAGATAATTGAAACATACTCCGTGCGGAACGCCAATGTAATAGGCGTGGAAATCAATCCCGGGGATATGATAAAAACCTATGCCACAACTTTTCTGGAAATTATAGTTTTTCCTCTTTCAGCGGCAGTCCATCTTGCCGAAAATACGGCCTTTGTGTTTACTGACGGAGCGTCGGTGAATACCAGTCCCGGCGGAGAGCTTTTATACGGGCGAATGAGGGTTTTGGCGTCCGCGCAGCCCGGATCTGATTTCTTTTACGTTACAACAAACAGTCTGACTGCCGGTGTTCATGAGAGTGATTTTGGGGTGGATGTTATTCCATTTCAAGACACTTCTATTGAAGGGGCGTCTTCCGCGAGAAGTTCCGCCATTCTCTACCGGGTATTCTGCTTTGAAGGCTCCGCTCTTGTGAAAACGGAAATAGACGGCCGGGCAGATTCGCTGGTAATAGGGAAAAATGAAATGATTGAAAAAGTTGTGACTGAAGACCGTTCCTATTTTAATCTTGGTTTGTCCCAGCTCCCGACACAGCTCATTTCACACGAAGTTGAAGTTTTCTGGAAAGTTAATTCTCCGTTTTTATATACATATACTTCCGGAACAAAATTAATACCGGAACCTTCCTCTCCGCTGGGTTTTACGGCCCCTCAGGTATGGCAGGAAGGTGATTTTACCGTAAGTACCCGGTACTGGCCGTCGCCTGAGGATACGGGAGGCGCTTCAATTAAAAGGAATAAATTTGCTTCCGGGGCTATGATTGTGGCCCTTTTCGCCCTGGGTTCAGTTTCCTGCGCCTTGGGTAATATATGGCCGGTAATGGTAAAAAATGATCCTCTTGTTACGGAGCCTCTGGTTATTAACGGATGGGTAATGATAGGATCGGGGACAATTCTTTCGCTCTTTACCCTGTTTGGCCGCTGACAGACTAGTTGTTTTTTGCGGAGGTCTGATTATCCAGTCTGCTGCTCAAGGTATATCAAATTTGCCTTCAAATAAATATCCGCCTGAACCGATAACCTGTAATTCATTTATTTTGGTATTCCATACTACCGCGAGTCTGCGTGAATTATCGGTATCCTGTGCAATGACTGTATCCGGCTGACCGTCAGTACCCGTCTGTTCAAACATAACGACTGCCTCCGTGTCCGCGCTTCCAGCGCACACCGCCGCAGTAAGTGCGGCGCAGGCCGCGGCACAGGCGCCGGATTCACCCTTTGGATGAACGCGTAAAAGAAGTGTTTCGGAAGTTATTATTCTGGCGATAACAGGCAGTATTTTTTTTCCGGGGAATGTCTTATTAACGAGTGCTGAAAAGTCCGAATAGGAAAGCATGCCAAGGGCCTGCGGAAAAGCGACCACTACATCTTCCCGTATATGCAGGGCGGAGTATGTTGTTTTTATACCTTCCCTTTCTATAATTGCCAGAAGATTATCGGAATCGGGTGTTACGACAAGACCGTTCAGCAGTGAAAAGGGAGCTCCGCATATAATCTTGAATTCATGGGAACCGAGGATTTCAATTTTTTTTCTTCCCTCGGAGTGGTGAATACAATGGTATGATTTTTCACCCTGCCGGAATCAAACGCAAAACGCGCCGCGCAGAGAAGGGCGTCATCCGCTTCGGAGAGAAGCTGCCCCTGCGGATTAAAAACCCTGATAGTGTTGTCTTTAGCAAGAAAAATTACTGCGGAAGCGCCGACTCCGTAACGCCGGTTGCAGAGCCGCTGGGCAATAACCGGATAATAATCCGCAGGAAAAAAGTCCTGCCCGTCAGGCTGGTTTTGTTCCTTTTGCAGGTTGTCAGGATCAATAAGAATAAATCCGTTTCCCGCAAGCTGCATTTTCAGAAAAGGTATGGTCATTATCGGCTTGTCCGTAAGGCTTTCCGCGAGTCATGCTGCGCCTTTGCCTGGCCCAGCAGTTTCAGAATAAGCTCATTATAGGGAAGCCCGGACGCTTCACACATTTTCGAAAACATTGAGATTGATGTAAAGCCCGGAATGGTGTTTATCTCATTCAGGTAAATGGTGCCGTCCCGTTTATCGATAAAGAAGTCAACGCGCGCCATTCCTGTAACATCCAGGACCTTATAGGCTTCGATTGCCATAGTCCTGATCTTCTCGGTGGTTTCTTCGGGAATGTTTGCCGGAATATTAAAAGACGCGCCGTCAGGATCTGTGTACTTTGCTTCATAATCATAAAACTCATGTGTCGGTATTATTTCTGCAAGAGTGTAGGCTACCGGCGATTCGCTTCCCGTTACGGAACATTCAATTTCACGGGCCGGAATAAAGGATTCAATAATAATTTTATTGTCCCACTGGAACGCCTCTTCCATGGCTCTTTCCAGTTCGTCTTTTCCGGAAACCTTTGAGGCGCCGACCGAACTTCCGGTTGAAGCCGGTTTGACAAATACAGGGTAGGGAAAATTTTCCTCAATTTTCCTCAGCAGGGAAAACTTTTTTGTTTCATCGGTCCACTCAGGAATTTTAACCGCTTTGTACGGAACAACGGGAAGGTCTGACTCCTGCCAGATCATCTTTGTTTTTTCCTTATCCATTGACAGGCTGCTGGCCATAACACCGGCCCCGACATAGGGTATATCGGCCATTTCAAATAATCCCTGAATACAGCCGTCTTCCCCAAACGTCCCATGCAGGATCGGAAAGACGACATCAATACGCAGAACAGTATCCCCGCATTTGAAAGCTCCTTTCGGTCCGCCGCCGGGAACAATAGTAACTCTGCTGTTTTCATTCTCTGTTACCTGAAGGGTTGCCTCTGCGTTACCGCAGACCTCTTCAAGTAAGCTTTCATCCTGAAGATACCAAAAGCCGTTTTTTGATATGGCAATAAGATATATTCTGTGGTCATGAGCAGAAATATTCCGGACAACTGAAGCAGCTGATATAAGCGAAACTTCATGTTCTCCGGACTTACCGCCATAAATGATTCCAATGTTCATTATTTTCTCCAGGTACCCATTGTAGCAGTACGCCCTTGTGTTTGCAACACCTTCACTGTATTATATGTGTATGTATGAAATAAGAGTTGAAGCTGAATTTGCAGCAGCTCACTATTTAAAGGATTATCACGGAAAATGTGAAAATCTGCATGGACATAATTACCGCGTGCTGGCTCATGTCCGGGGAAATGTTCTTGATTCCGGCGGAATGCTGGTAGATTTTGGAGTTCTGAAAAAAGCATTACGGGATGTATGTGCGGACCTCGATCATACCAATCTGAATGACTTGCCCGTTTTTTCGGAAAATCCGAGCGCTGAACGTATTGCAGAATATATTTTTTTTGAAATAAAAAAACTGCTGCCCGAGGCCCCTCTCTATGCGGTTGATGTATATGAAACTCCTTCAAGCAGGGCGAGGTATATACATGAAATATAGAAGTCTGGAAAAAATACTGACATATAGTCAAATAATTTTATTATTTGACTATTTCCGATTGTAAGTGTTTCTGATATAAAGAATTTATTAATTCTTTATATCAGAAACGTAACTTAAAGGTGTATAGTGCTGTCATATATTGCATGATATAGTTTTTTAAACTCATTTTTAAGGAAGAACAGCATGCTGGAAATACCGGAGACACGGACTATTGCGGAGCAGTGCAATAGCGTAATCAGAGGAAAAAAAATCCGTTTTGCACAGGCAAACGCATCTCCTCACGGGTTCGCTTTTTACCATGACGATCCCGCTTCATATCCTGCGTTACTGGAAGGCTCTACTATCGGTGAAACATACGCCTATTCAGGGATGGTAGAAGTGGAGGCCGGAAAAACAAGACTGTTGATCGGGGACGGGATAAACATGAGGTATCTGGCTCCTGAAAAAGAACCGCCAAAAAAACATCAGCTGTATATACTTTTTGAGGACAGTTCTTCTATTGTATGTACCATTCAAATGTACGGAGGTATCTGGGTATATTCCGAAGGTGAAAATGATAATCCGTATTATCTGATAGCGAAACAAAAGCCGAACCCTCTCACCGATGAATTTACGGAGTCCTATTTTATGGATCTTTTTGACGGTGTAAAACCTTCCATGAGCGCGAAGGGCTTTCTCGCAACGGAACAGCGTATTCCGGGGTTGGGCAATGGCGTTCTTCAGGATATTCTTTTCAACGCCCGGGTCAATCCGAAAACAAAAATCCAGTTTCTTGATACAGGAGAAAAAAGAGTCTTTTCAAAAGCGTGAAAAAAACACTGTCCGAGATGGCCCGGAAAGGGGGAGGGATACTGAAAGGGATTTATTCGGAAACAGCGGATCATATAAGACAATTCTTTCAAATAAAACACTGAATGATCCCTGTCCGCAGTGCGGCGGAATGATAACAAGGCAGGCTTTTCTGGGAGGAAACATATATTTCTGTCCTGTGTGCCAGCCTCTGAAAAACAGCTGATTTCAGATATTTCCGAGATATACATATTTCAGTTTTTGTTTTGCCTGTCCATATATTGATTCGAGGGTTTCCCGTTTTGTCTGCGGGATTGTCATAAACCTTCGGGGAAAATACCTGTTTATGTGAAGCGGAATTTCCGGATTAACGGAAGCTATAAAATCGATGATACCGGTTACCGTTTCCGCGTCACTGTTTTCGCCGTCAATAACAAGAAATGAAATTTCAATATGGCATCCCGCATCAGCCGCAGTGCGGATGGATTCACGTACGGCAGTATAGGCCTGTTTACCTTTGCAGATTTCACGGTAAAAACGGTCTCCGCCTTTTAAATCAAAATTAACCGCGTCAATAAACGGTAAAAGATTTTTTAAAGGTTCCTGATTTATATATCCGTTGGAAACAAGGACCGCTTTTTTATCCGGGTATTTCTGTTTTAACAGAAAAGAGGTATCATACACGTACTCGTACCAGACAGACGGTTCGTTGTAAGTAAATGCGAGCCCCAGATTATCCTGGCGGAGGGCCGCGGCATCGCACAGTTCTTCGGGTGAAACATATTCCAGGCTGTCCGCGTATTCCGAGATCATATCAAAACTGTTTTCTCTTTTTCCGGTATCATTTCCGCCGCACACAAGAGAGCTGTTCTGGCAGAATGAGCAGTCAAGGTTGCAGCCAAATGTCCCGGCAGAAAGAATTTGACTGCCGGGAAAAAAACAGTACAGGGGCTTCTTTTCGATGGGGTCCATAGAAAGGGCCGCAATTTTTCCGTAATTCAAGGTGTATAATTTTTCATCTTTTTGTGTATTGCCTGCCGGCATTCCCCTCGCCCCGCAGAATCCGCAGAACCCCGGTTCTATTGTGCAGATTCTCGGACAGAGCTTGCAGGTTATTCCGCCTTTTCCGTTTCGTGAGTAATACTGCGTTTCATGCATTTTTGTCTTTCTCTTCGTAACGCCTGACCCGGAACCGCTGGATATGGTACTGTTCGGGCGGGTCTATTCCGGCTTTTTGCAGTGCGATTGCCACCTGCCGGTCGACCGTATCGACTCCTTCGAGATCCGGCAGAAGCAAACCCCGCCGGTATCCGTATGAGACAATAACCCCATATATCGAAGGATCAAGGTCCTTAATTGCCGCGTCTTCGGGTTCATCAAGAACATCAACACTGATATGAATATCAGGCATTTCGTTTTTTGTGACAGGCGGAAATCTCGGGTCCCTTGTTGCCGAGGAAATCGCATTCGCCATGATTTCCTCTCCAAGGGTTTCCTGTACCGGTTCTATGGTTCCGATACAGCCGCGGAGGTTTCCGTTTTTTTTCAGGCTGACAAAGACCCCTTTTGATGTTCCGTTCAGATCGCCGGATTCAGGGACGGAAAGAGATTTGTTTTCAAAATAATGTTCAAGGGTTATTCGTGCAAGCTCCGGATAGGTCATGGCTTCACCTCCGTGAAATTAAAATGTTCCTTCAGCAACACAGTAGCCGACCCCAAAGGGGCCTTCGTAACTGAGTACTTCTGATTTTGACGGCTCGCCTTCCGCGAACATTCCGGCAAGCATGATGAGACTTCTGAGTCCGCACTCGCCGGCTTCTTCCGACAGTTTCAAATCAATGTCTGCGAATTCAGTAAAAGCCCCGCGTTTCAGTATGTCAACAACCTTTGCGTCGAATTCCGCTCCCCGGGGACTATATGAATAAGGGCCGCCCCTGGTGAGACGGTGGGATAAATCACCCGAGGCAATGCAGGCTGTCCGGGATTTGGACCGGTCCGCGGCGTCCCGGATAAGTTTTCCGAGTTCCAGCAGTTTTTTAAATGGGAGCATGCCGTAAGTTATATGAACGAGTGACGGCATTACCGGCATTGAAGCGGTCGCGTAATAGAGCGGTACCAGGGCGCCATGATCAAGGACAATATCAAAACCATTACGTTTTGCCGTTTCAGAATCGAGAAGATAAAACGGTACTCTTCCGCTGAAGGGCATCTTTGCTGCAGAGGAAACAATGTCTTCAACCAGCGGTTTGTTTACCGTAAATTCCATCCGGGCCTGCGGCGCGCCAAACCGCTCCATATCACCCTCAAGAGTATTGGTGCCAATTATTGAGACGGCGTCCCTGAACATGATCCCATGGGGGGAAATAATGATAATCGTTTCTATTCCGCGCCGGGCTATGTCTCTGCCCGCCGCCTTACAGGCGTCAAGAGTAGCCGCGATTTTTCTTTCTTCGCCGCGTCCGACATCCGGAATAGCGAGAGGCGGATGCGGCATAACATACCATGATTCCATACAGTAAATATACTATATAATTCCGGAATATGCACCAGAAATTATTTTATTGACGGCGAGAGTTTAATACCCCGCTGCAGTGCCTCGCGGGGTATTTCATTCAGAAAAATAAAACCTATGTGCAATAACGCCTTCATAAGCAGCTTTTTTGTATTGCTCATTAACCTAATACTGAAAGTATCTTTCAGTATTAGGTTTTTTTGCACCGGTGTCTGGTTTTATCCCTCCGTGCCGCAGTCAGCCTGCGGTATATCTGTCTTTTGACTGTTGTCCGGAATGCTGCTGTTATTGTTCCCGTTGTTCTGTATGCCTTTTTTTCCGGACAGTTCATACCAGTCAATATTTCTGGTTATGAACATAACAAGGACCAGGATTACAAATAACCCGATTGAACCGATAAGAAGGGCATAGTCCTGTGACTGAAGAGCTGAATATAAATATGCGTATAACAGGGCCATGAGCGGCGCCAGGATAAATCCCCGCCTGAAATTTTTCAGAATAGCTCCGGAATATAAACTGATTGCGAGTATTACAGCCCCGGCCGAGAGAATATAGGCAGGAAGAAAATCTATCTGTTCCGCGAGCGAAAGAAGCAGCGTATAAAAAATGACATCAGCGAAACCTATCAGAATATACTGGATGGGATGTATGCGCCGCTTTGTGAATAACTCAAAGAGAAAAATAACAATGAATGGGACTATGATAAAGAGGAGGGCGTACTTAAGCGCGCGCTCTGTTTTATGATACACTCCTACGGAATCAAAGAACTCAACCCCGACGCCTTCGTTATTCCGGAGGTAATAGGGAATATTTGCGGCATCAAAATATTCAGGCCACTTTCCTGTCCCGACTGCCTGCTGCCACTCCGCGGTAAAACCGTTATCATGGACATCCCTCGTTACCGGCGAGAATTCTCCGACAAATGAAGGCGTCGGCCAGTCGCCCTCAATCAGTATATCATTTCCGAGTCCGACCGGCACAATTTTCAAAGACCCGCCTCCGCCGATTTCCGCAGCAAAGGAAACTTCAAGTATTCCTTCCGTGAGCGCTATATTTCCCGTAAGTACGCTCTTGCTGATATTCATAACCGGAAAATCCGAACTCATTTCTATTATGCGTCCGTCCCCTGTCTTTATCACGGGCAGTTCTTTCAGCGCGCGCGGGTCGGTCAGCTCAATCTGGATTTTTGCTTTTTGCGGAAACGACGACACTGATCCGGTAAAAACCGATTTTATTTTTGCCTCACTGACATTAAACACTGCGGTGATGATAAAATTTCCGTTATATACCGGCGCCGAGTAAATGCCCCGCGATCTCAGTTCCGTATTTACATTTGCTTTGACCGTAAGTTCCCGGGGAAGAATAACTGTATTTGTATTGATTGTTTTTCCTTCCTTCTTTTCAGTAACAGGAATTACCAGTACCGGTCCAACCAGAAGCAGTTCTCCCCCGCGCCGCGGGCTATGTCTTTTTCGACGGAGCGCGCAAGCATTTGCCGTTCCCGCACAATAGATGAAATCATCGTAATGGGAATAAGTAACGCCAGTGAAATGCCTGCGATTATAAGGGCCTTAAGCCCGTATAACGTGCCATGAGATTGTTTTTGCATGATATACTCCTTAATGTAAGTTTCTGATGTGATGAATTAACTCATTCTTTGCATCAGAAAAAGTTGCAGCCGGAAATAGTCAGATAATTTTGATTATTTGTCTATCAGCCTTCTGATGAAATCTATTATGAATTGTAAATATGGTGAAAATATGGCAAAAATCAGGTATTTCGGGTGAATTTCACATATATCATTATTCAGCTGTTTTTCGGAAACTGCAGAACCATGCAGGTCCCGGGGCCGCCGGAAATTTCAGATATAAAAACGCGTCCTCCGGCATTTTCCGCTATGGCCCTCACAAGCGCAAGTCCGAGTCCCGAATGATCCCGTGAAGATTCTCCCGGTCTGTTTGAATAAAACCGCTCAAATACTTTTTCCCTCAATTCTTCCGGAATTCCCGGCCCCTTGTCGCAGACCTTCAGGTCAAAAGTGTCTCCCGCAGCGGAAATTTTTACGCATACTTTTTCGTTTTCCGGAGAAAATGAAAGCGCATTATCGAGCATATTTCTGACAGCTGTTTCAAGATTCTGGGTTTCCGCATTTATAATAATGCGGGAGAAATCCCCTTCAGTCTCCAGTTCAATCCGGTCTTTCCCGAAGGAGCCGACAAGGTTTTTAACCATTTCCAGAAACTGCAGTGCCTCAGTATGTCCTCCCCGGCGTTCAAGGACGGCGAGCGAGCGGAGACCCTCTATGGTTTTTTCCATACGGCCGCAGGCGTTTTGTATTGATGCAATAATTTCCTTTTGCTGCGAATCGTCCGTTTCGAGGAGTTCCGTGTTCGCGCGGATACCGGTAAGCGGATTTTTCAACTCGTGGGACGCGTCGGCGGAGAAACGTTCCGCCCAGTCAATTTTCAGCTCAAGCCTGTTTACAAGATCGGAAAACGCCAGAGCCAGCGTATCGATTTCGTCTTTTCTTCCGCTTCCTGAAAAAGGCCGAGGACCGCCGCCCTGTTTTCCCGAACGCCTGAAATTGTCGGCCTGTTTTTTCAGTCTGCCTATTGGCCGTGAAATTGTCAGGGCAAGTATAAGGGATACCGCAATGGCTATGGCCAGGCTGTAAAGAAAAACCCTGCCGATTCCGAGCCGGAATGTGTAAAGATCATTGAGAATTCTGTATGTTGACTGGGAAACAAGAACCGCACCCTGAACCTCATCGTTAAGAAAGACGGGAATCGCTGAATACAGGGTTATGGATTGCTGTCCTCCGCCGGAAACCCGGGTTGTCGAACCATAATAACCATTGAGAGCCGCGCGGATTTCGGGTCCGTCAAACTGCTTTTTCCCTGAATAATAGTCCGCGGTCTGCAGGGGAGGGCTGGGCGGTAAAAAGTATTTTCTGTAAAGCCGGACGGGAGTCGAAAGAAGCCGGTAAATAAAGGTAGACTGCGGCGCCTGTTTTTCAGATGACCCGCTCTGCGCCGGGACTTCTTCCGGCTGATATATTTCACTCCTGCCGGAAACAGCTTTCAGTCCGGTTTCTTCTTCAGAATTGACGGGAGCTGCTATTGTTTCCTGTGTGCTGCTGTCGGCAAGAAGAGAACCGTCATTTGAAATGATTCTGATGCGGCTGGTATGTTTTTTTTCAAGTTTTGAAATAACCTCTCCGGCAAATTCTTCATTCAGGGAGGCGGTCCCAAGCCAGGCGGACAGGACGCGTCCCTCCTGAACAAGCGAATGTTCAAGTTTATCAAGCAGGGCTTTTTCATAGGCTTCAAAACTGAAAAAACCTGCAACCGGAACAAATATGAGCAGGCTGTTAAAAAGAAAAAGCCGGAGCGCAATGGGGCCTCGGAGTATCGGTTTAATCCGCACTGTCTTCCTCCAGCCGGTAACCCAGTCCGTAGACTGTTTTGATAATATCCGCGGCGCCGGCTTCCTGAAGTTTCTGGCGAAGGCGCTTAACATGACTGTCAACACTTCTTTCATCGATCCATGTGTCCTGGGGCCACGCCCGGCGGAGAAGCTGCTCCCGTGAAAGAGCGCCGCCTGAATGTTCCTGCAGCGCGAGCAGAATGCGGAACTCGCTGATAGTCAGTTTTAATTCCGCGCCGTCATACCAGCAACGGAATGCCTCACTGTCAATACGAAGTCCCCTGGACTGAAGGGCAGGAGTTTTTACACTTTGGCTTCGTCTGAGTACCGCGCGGACCCGGGCGCAGAGTTCCCTGACTGAAAATGGTTTGCCGATATAATCATCCGCGCCTATGGAAAACCCTCCGAGCCGGTCAATTTCATCATCCCGGGAAGTGAGAAGTATAACCGGTAGCATGTTTGCGTTTACCCGTAACCGGGAAAGAATAGCTGTTCCTTCGAGGCCGCCCATCATAATATCGAGAACCGCCAGTTCAATCCCGGGCTGATCTTCAATAATTTTCCATGCGGAAACTCCGTCGGCGGCTGAATAAACCTCATGCCCGTCCCTGGTCAGAGCGATCCGTACCGCGTCTCTTACAGAAGGTTCATCATCAGCTATAAGAATAAGAGCCATATCACGGACCCCCTGTTTCCTTCTTTTTATTCGCGGCGAAGGCTTTATCAGCCTGCGGCTGGTTCTGTAAGGTATGTAATGGCCGCTTCCGCGACCTGCGAATACCCCAGACCGAAGGTCTGCCCTGCTCTGCGGCGGTTTTTATAACAACCTGTAAAAACGTTAGTTTTTGTAGGTTCCATGGTATTAAATCCGAGACCAATTCCACGGGAGAGAAAAAATACTCTGCTGTTCTGCGGCGGAGTATTTTATACTTCATATCTGTTAGTATAGCACGTTTTCCGCCGGGCCGGAAGCTGTGCCCCCTTTTTGAAACCTCCGTATACTGCTATAATAAGGAAAGTGGAATCAAATCAGGTAGAATATAAACGGGAATTGACCGAGAATCTTGAAAAGAAGCGGTAGCCTTTCTCAATTATACCGGCGGCGGCGTGATTTATATAGGCATTGATGATGCAGGAAGGGTTTATGGCGTCAAAGATGCCGATGAACTCCAGTTAAAAATCAAAGACCGCCTGAAAAACAATATCCTTCCCTCCAGTCTTGGCCTTTTTGATGTAATTCTCGAAAAAAAAGACCGCAAAGATGTAATAAAAATTTCCCTGACAAGCGGACCTGAAAAACCGTATTATGTGAGGAAATACGGTATGTCCGAAAAGGGCTGTTATATCAGAATAGGAAGCGCGGCTGAACCCATGCCTACGCGTCTTATCGAAGATGTATTCGTCCGCCGTGTCCGCAATTCAATCGCGCGAATCCGCTCTCCCCGGCAGGATATAACATTTTCGTTTCTCAGGTCCTGCTATCATGAAACAGGAGTGGAAACAGACGAACATTTTGCTGCGAATCTGGAACTGTACTTTGATGAAACTATATATAATTATGCGGCCTATTTGCTTGCCGATATAAACAGCATATCCATACAGGTTGCGCGCTACCGGGGTACGGACCGGACGGTTAAGCCCGAAGTTACGGAATACGGATACCGCTGCCTTATAACGGTATGCCGGGACGTACTCGAGAGGCTTGAACGAGAAAATCTTGTATCGTCAGGTATTCCGGAAAGCGGAACTTCATACCGCTGGGCGCCGGTTGCCCTGCGTGAAGCTGTTCTGAACGCTTTTATCCATAACGATTATACAAATGAAATTTCTCCGCATTTCGAGATTTTCGATGACCGCATAGAGATTTCCTCCGCGGGGGAATCCCTGCAGGCATTGAGCAGGATGAGTTTTTTCAGGGTTTTTCCGCGCCCCGGAATAAAATCCTCATGCGTATTTTCAAGGACCTCCGGATTGTGTCTTACCTCGGCTCCGGCCTGCCCCGTATTCTGAAAGCCTATACCAGAGATGTATACCAGTTTACTGCAAATTTCATACGGGCGGTTTTCCCATCCGACAGCAGGAAGAATTAAAGGGAAAGGGTATTCTTCATTCTGATTATACCGCCGGTAAAACCGTTATGGTTGTATCTGTACCCTGACTGTCATATATACTATATATCTATTCTCTTACAGGAATATTTTCCCGGGCCAATTCCGTTTTTATGGACCCTATGGTATATTCGCCGCTGTGGACCATTGAAGCTATGAGGGCTGCGTCGGCCCTTCCTTCCGTAAGGACTTCCGCCATATGCCGGGGCGTTCCCGCTCCGCCTGAAGCGACCACCGGAATTCCTGTCTGCTCCGAAATCATCCGGGTGAGAGGAATTTCGTAACCGTCCCTCGTCCCGTCCGCGTCAATTGAATTCAGGACTATTTCGCCGGCGCCCAGTTTTTCCGCCTTGACCGCCCATTCAAGAGCGTCCAGTCTGGTGACAGTTCTTCCGCCATTGATATATACCCGGTAGCCGGAGGGTGTGCTTGCGTCCCTTTTTGCGTCCATCCCGAGTACAATACACTGGTTTCCGAAAATGGCAGCGCCCTCTGAAATCAGGCGGGGGTTATTTACGGCAGGTGAATTCAGGCTTACTTTTTCAGCTCCCGCAAGAATAATATTCCTTATATCATCAATGGATGAAATTCCGCCGCCGACGCAGAAGGGGATAAAAATTTTTTCCGCGACCCGGCGTATCAGGTCAAGGATCGGTCCCTTGCCTCTGGCTGAAGCCATTATATCGTAAAAAACCAGCTCATCGACTCCCTGCCGGTAATACTCGTCGGCCATTTCAACCGGATCACCTATATCCCGGTTATCAAGAAATTTGACACCCTTGGTTGTTCTTCCGTCTTTTACATCAAGACAGACAATAATTCTTTTTTTCAGCATAGAGCCGCTCCCTCCGCGCCGGTAAAATGGGCCAGCATTCTCAGTCCGGGCAAGCCTGATTTTTCAGGATGAAACTGCAGGGCTTCTATATTGCCTTTTTTTACCGCGCACGGAACGGGAAAACCGTAATCGGTTACCGCGGTAATGATATCCGTGTCGGACGGCTCAATATAATAGGAATGGACAAAATAAACATCGGTATTTTCCGGAACACCGGAAAAAAGTCCGGACCCTCCGTTTTGATATTGAAGATTATTCCACCCCATGTGAGGAATTTTCAGATTTTTTGCTGCAAAATACGACGGGAACCGCCGGATTTTTCCCGGCAGCAGTCCGAGACAGGCGGTATCGCTTTCTTCGGAATGTTCGAAAATGATCTGCGCGCCGAGACATATCCCCAGCAGGGCTTTTCCCGCGGCTGTCTGTTCCTTTATAAATAGGTCAAATCCCGTTTTTTTCAGCTGGGCCATGGCAAATCCGGCCTCGCCGACGCCCGGGAAAATCAGGCGGTCTGCTTTTTCCAGATCTTTTGGATTTTTTGAAATAACGTACTCGGTTTTAAGAAACTGAAGCGCCCTTTCGACACTTCTGATATTACCGGCACAATAATCTATTATTCCTGTCATAATTTATATCCTATCGATGAGGGAAGTACTGGTCAAGCGGAATACAGGATGTACCGATAATGAAGGCATAATGACAATGCCCGAATTGCTGAATCTGTTAAAATCGGTTATTCTTTCTCCCCAGGTAATAGGTATCACTATTGTCCTTGTATTGTATTTTAACCTTGTTTTTTATGTTTCAAGTTCCCGGAAAAAACGCCAGGTCCGCCAGCAAAAACGCAGGACGCGGACGCCGCCTGCAGCCCCTCCAGCACCGGAGGAAGGCGCGGCTGAAGAAAGCGGACAGGAAGAAACAGCAACGCATGATGACGAGGTAATGGTATAGATTTTTTACCGCGAAATGAGCGGAAGCCATCAAAGATATGATTTTATACTTCCGGTTTCCCCGGATCCATGATTTTTTGTAATTGTTCTTCAGTTTATAATGTACGTTCCGTTTGACGTATTCCCGGTTTCATTAATAACGAATTCACTTGCCCTGTCCGCGGCTTCAGTGTCCGTCCGAGGGAGAAAATAAAGGAGACATGGGAAAAAAATTCCGGCAGGTGTGAAAATTTTTCCAGGCGGTTCACCGGAATCAGGCTTTTTCTTGCCTTTTTCTGCTGTTTTTGGGTATTTTATAGTTGGCATGGATATTGCTTATATATTAATAACACTTTTTTTTAAGGAGTTTTATTATGAAGAAAGCATTAACCGGAATACTGCTTATCAGTTTGTGCGGAATGTGTATGTTTGCTGCGGGAGCAAGGGATTCCTCCACCTTTGAAGGAAAACTGGCTGTTACGGATGCCCAGCCTTATATCACTACGGCAAAAGGCGAAACCCTGTATCTGCCCGCGCCGGCGTTTTACCAGCTGGCCTGGGAAAACAGCATAAAGGTCGGCGATACGATTAAGGCCGAAGGGTTCCAGCGCAAATTCCAGACCCCGGACGGCAAGGAAGAAAAACGGTTCTTATGCCGTCAAAAGTTTGGGTCAACGGCAAGGAAATTGATTTGAGCACCATCAGGATGCCCAGGGATGATTTCCACCACGGCGGGATGATGAGAGACGGCCGGCCCTCAAATATGCAGGGCAATGGCAGAAACTCTCCCCGAATAATCCGGGCATGCATCATCAAAGGCACTGGTAGGAAACTTTTCTGTCCCGGGCTTTATACATAAAAAGGCCGGGGCAGAAAGGCCTTGCTAAGCATTATCCTGTTCATAAAAAAGCCGGTATTTTTCCGGCTTTTTTTATGTCCGAATATTATGAATTCCTGCCTGGCCGTCTGAAAGAAGATCCTTCTTTTTCAGTTTTATGCATACCGCCAGTTTATTTTTCCAGGGAAAATACGGAATTGTCCTGATGCATTTTGTTTTTTCCAGTTCATCAAGCATTTCGGTAAAATCGGAAATCTGCCACTGCGAAAAGCCGTTTTTTTCACGGGATATCCGGTTTCCCCTTTCTGCAAGATATTGAGCCGCCTCTTCCGGGGAAAAACAGCGGTTATTTTTCAGAATAAAATCGTATACCAGCCGGAGGTCCGCCGGTTCGGATTTAGCCGTTCCGTCGCATATATCACATCCTGAACAGGCGGGTTTTTCCGTTCCCGCATCAGAACCTCCGCTCATTGCGTCAAGCAGTATTTCCCTTCTGCACAGGCCTGATTCGGCATAGCGCACAAAAGGCATTGCCCGCAGTTTCTCTCTTTCAGGCAGGGCTTCGATTCTCCTCCGGTCTTTTTTACTCCAGAGCAGAATGGCTTTTGCCCGGTTTCCGTCGCGTCCGCCCCGGCCTGCTTCCTGAATATAGGCTTCCGGTGTGGGAGATATATCCCTGTGAATAACCGTGCGGACATTTTTTTGTCAACGCCCATTCCCCAGGCGCAGGTTGTGCATAGAATTCCCCGCTCGTGTCCGTGAAACCATGATTCTATTTTTTGCTTTTCTTCTTTTTCGAGTCCGGCATGATAAAAACGGATATCAGTATCATTCAGGGTTTCCCGGAGAAGAAGGGCCGTCCGTTCTGTCTGTCCCCGTGTGGAACAGAATACAACAAGAGGTCTCTGATTTCCGGCGACCGCCCTGATAAGGGCCGCCGGTTTATTAAAGCAGTGGATAACGGAATATTGTATGTTAGGGCGGTCTGAATCACCGCGTACAATATGGGCTCTTCCGTCAAAAAGTATCTCCGCAATACGTTCCAGTACGGGAGGGGAGGCCGTCGCCGTAAAGGCGGTAACAGCGGGCGGGTTCAGTTTTTCAATGATTTTTTTCAGGTCCAGATATGCCGGCCGGAAAGAGTCTCCCCATTCGGAAACGCAGTGGGCTTCATCTACCGCAATATGACCGACGCCCCTTTCGGCAATTTTTTTCAGGATTTTCTCAACGGACAGAATTTCCGGATTCGCGATAATCAGATTGGCCGGCGGCTGTCCGTCGCGTCCGTCCAGCCTCCGGTACTGATTTTCCCGTTCTTCTGTGTTCTGGTTTCCGCGGAATAAAACAGGCCGTATCCCGTTTTCCTCCATCCGCCGAAGCTGATCTCCCATAAGGGCAAGAAGGGGATAAATAACCAGGGTCGGTTTATCCAGTACCAGGGCCGGGAGCTGAAAGCAGAGTGATTTCCCTGCTCCGGTCGGCAGCAGAATTATCTGCCTGCCCCTGTGTGCGCCGTCCTCATCATAGCATTCATCATCGCTGTCTTTATTTTCAGCAGCCCTGACCGCCTCTATTGCGTCAAGAATATTTGCGATTACAAGCCGCTGCCACGGAAACAGGTAGGGGATTCCGAAGGCGCTTTCCGCGAGCGCCGATATGCGGTCGGATGTCCGGGTTTCTCCGTATTCGGGCGAGCCGGAATCCGATAAGAGCGGACAGGCTATATCATCAGGCGCCCATTCGCAATAATCCTCGGCGGAAAAATTCTGTCCGGGAAAAAAATCCATACACTATGTATATGCTGTATATGCTTTTTTGCCCGGACTTTATTCGCGGCGAGGTATTTCGTTACGGTTACAATAAAATTTTTTCCAGTTCTTCCACAATGCCTGAAAAAGCCCCGCACGCGGCTTCAACCGGGGCGGCGCTTTCCATATCAACCCCCGCAATCCGCAGGGCTTCTATGGGATAGCGGGATCCGCCCGATTTGAGAAAAGCGAAATAATCATTTCTTTCTTTTTCACCGCCGGTGACCACCCGTTCCGCGAGAGCAAGTGAGGCCGATATTCCCGTGGCGTATTTATATACATAGAAAGCGTTATAAAAATGGGGGATTCGGATTCCCTCAAGATCGCTTGTTTCCTCAAATATCATCTCGGGTCCGAAATAGATTTTAAGAAGGTCTCTGTATTCCCTGCGGAGAACATCGATTGTGAGAGGAATTCCGCTTTCCACCATTTCATGGGTTTTGCTTTCAAATTCCGCAAACATTGTCTGCCGGTAAAGTGTTGCGAGTATATCTCCCGCGCGGCTCGCAAGGAGATAGGCTTTTATTTTCGGATCGTCAGTTGTTTTCAGCAGATACCGGAACACCAGGTCCTCATTGAATGTTGAAGCAACCTCAGCTTCAAATATTGTATAATTATAGGACATAAAGGGATTGTTTTTTGCTGAATACCAGCTGTGCATGGAATGCCCGCCCTCGTGGGCAAGAGTGAAAACATCCCGGAGTACATCTTCCTTATAGTTCATGAGAATATACGGCGACCCTTCATATCCGCCTGAAGAAAATGCTCCGGAACGCTTGCCCTTGTTTTCATAGCGGTCAACCCATCCGTTGAGCAGTCCGTCTGTAATCGTTTTTACATATTCATTGCCGAGCGGTTTCAGCGCCTCCCCTATAAGGCTTACGGCTTCGTCATAGGGCGTGTGTTTTTTTACTTCGCCGACCAGGGGAACAAGGACGTCATAGTGGCGGAGTTCATTCAGTTTGAGGACTTTTTTTCTGAGCGAATAATAACGGTGGAGCGGGGCAAGATTTGCCCGTACCGTTGCGACGAGATTATCGTATACGGTTTCGGGAACGCGGTCAGGAAAAAGTTCCATTGCGCGGGCGGAACTGTATCCCCTGATACGGGCCGCGGCCACATCCTGATTAACGCTTCCGGCGTACAGGGCCGCTATTGTATTTTTGTGCGTGTCAAAGGTCCCGTAGAATTTATCATATGTTTCTTTTCTTACCGATCTGTCCCGGTTTTCCATGAGCATGGACCATGTTGTCTGGCTCAGGGGGCGGTCGCCCTCCGGTGTTTTAACTGTCCCGAAATCGAAATCGACATTTGTCAGAACGGAAAACGCCGACTGTGGGGTTTGATGGGCCTCGCTCAGCAGGGCCAGAATACGTTCCTCTTTTTCACCGAGAATG
This sequence comes from Brucepastera parasyntrophica, assembly GCF_022376835.1. Taxonomy (GTDB): domain Bacteria; phylum Spirochaetota; class Spirochaetia; order Treponematales; family Treponemataceae; genus Brucepastera; species Brucepastera parasyntrophica. Next base: position 870,825 of record NZ_CP084606.1, on the reverse strand, counting down.
TACGGTTTCATTCTGAGGAGTTTTTCCAGCCATATCCGGTAATCCGCAAACCGGGGCATTTCCATCCAGCTCTTCATTGTGTCTTCGCTGATGTTCTGGATCGCGGGAACAAGCCAGCTTACCGAAGCTTCAAATGAACTGGCGGCCATCATAAACCGTCCGAGTCTGTCCAGATTTTCACTGTCGCCTTCATCGGCCGATTTTTTAAGAAAGGCGTAATTTCCGAGTTTATCAGCCAATTGCAAAGCATCGCTATAAGCTTTCAGGCAGCCGGCAAAATCTTCAGGCGTTATATCCGGAGACAGAATACTGTCGCGGAATTTATTTATCTTTTCAGCACTTCCGGAAAACTGTTCAAGCGCGGAATTCCATTCATTGTCGCCGGCAAAAAGCGAAGAGAGGTTCCACTGATCGCCGGGGGCGACTTCGGAACGGTTTGGTATAGCAGTCTGTTTCATATAATAAGAATACTGCATTGGCCGTCCGTAGGCAACAGGTCCTGAAATGACAGCTGCAGGCAGAATGCTTTTCCCCTGCCGGGGCTGAATTAATACGATGTCTCATCGTATCCCGTATCGTATCTGAACGCGGTTTGGTTCATTTGAACAGACCGTATACTCTATCAGTATAGTATGCAGTTATAGTATAAGATACGCCGGGATTCCGAAACCCGGTCGAGAGGGTATGAGTTGTTCCACAACTCAGAGAATCCTTGAGAAATGACTTGCAGAGTCAAGTCATTTCTCAAGATTCGGAACGAGGAGGAGCAGTGCCGCAGATTTTGGCCGCGGGAACGTTCTGATTCGCTGGAAGGCGTTCCCCCCTTATATGAGATATACTGAAGCCTCATACGGACTGAGAATCATTTCGCGCGAAAAAACGCGGTTATCACTATTTGATACAAGCAGGCCGCTTTCCGCAAATTCTTCAGGCGGGTTATATGGAATTTCCTTTGAAGTAAAATTGCAGATAACCAGTATTTTTGTTTTTTCAAGCGTACGTGTATATATAAACAGATTTTCGTTTTCAGGTTCCAGCAGTTCGTATGTACCGTAGACAATAACCGGGTGGGTTTTTCTCAGCCTGATGAGGTTTTTATAGTAACTGTATATTGAGTCAGGGTCATTAATCTGGGAGGCTGTGTTTATTTTCTTGTAATTCGGGTTAACTGCCAGCCAGGGTGTGCCTTCGGTAAAACCCGCGTTTTTGTCCCCATTCCACTGCATGGGCGTGCGCGCATTGTCCCTTCCGACCAGGCTGATATAGCGCATCATGGTCTCGTGCGGGACCCCTTCCTGTTCAACCTTTTCCCGGTATACATTCAGGGTTTCAATATCCCGGCACTGGTCCAGTGAGGTAAAAACCGTATTGGTCATTCCCAGTTCTTCACCCTGGTAAATGTACGGGGTCCCCTTTTGCATGTGCAGACAGGTGGCCAGCATTTTTGCCGATTTTTCCCAGTATTCCGTATCGTTTCCGAACCTTGAAACACTCCGGGGCTGGTCATGGTTTTCAAAATACAGACTGTTCCAGGCCTTTCCTTCCAGTTCGGTCTGCCACCGGCTTAAAATTCCTTTCAGCGCGGGAAGGTTAAAGCGCCGGTCTGTCCATTTGCTTCCTCCGGCGGATTCAGTCCCCATATGCTCAAACTGGAAAACCATATTCAGTTCTCCGGCGTCAAATCCCGCGTATTTTTTTGCTTCTTCTATTGTTACATTCGCGGCTTCGCCCACAGTCATAATGTCATAGCGGGAAAGGACCCGTTTGTTCATTTCCTTCAGATACTCATGCACATGGGGGCCGTGCGAAATAAAGGGGCCTGCGTCGCCGTAGAGCGCGCCCGGCCATTTTTTTCCGTCAGGAAGGCCGGGGACCTTGCTTATCAGACTGATAACATCCATTCTGAAACCGTCAATGCCTTTTTCGCACCACCAGTTCATCATGTCAAATATTTCATCCCTGACTTTCGGATTGTCCCAGTTAAGGTCAGGCTGTTTTTTTGAAAAAATATGGAGGAAATACATATCGGTATTTTTATCATATTCCCAGGCCGGGCCGGAAAACCAGCTTCCCCAGTTGTTCGGGGGATTTCCGTTTTTGCCCTCGCGCCAGAAGTAGTAATCCCGGTAAGGGTTGTTCCTGCTTTTTCTGCTTTCAATAAACCAGGGGTGTTCATCACTGCTGTGATTGACTACCAGATCCATAACTATTTTCAAACCTTTCCGGTGGGCATCCGCAAGCAGGGCGTCAAAATCGTCCATCGTACCGAATTCGTCCATTATGCCGCGGTAATCGCTTATATCATAACCATTATCGTCATTCGGGCTTTTAAAAAAGGGACTTATCCAGATAACATCGATCCCGAGACCGGTCAGATAATCCAGCTTTTGGCGTATTCCGTTCAAATCACCGATTCCGTCGCCGTTTGAATCCATAAAACTGCGCGGATAAATCTGATACACCACGCTTTCTTTCCACCAGGTTTTTTGTTCCATATTGTTCCGCTCCCGGAGAGTTATGTCAGACGTATAAAAAATATACCATAATATCGCTGGTTATGTAACCGAACAGCGGGTAAAATTATTAAGGTGGAACAAGGAACTGATTGAATATTCACATACAATGAGGTATTTTATAGTCAAATAATTTAAATTATTTGACTATTTCCGATTATAAGTATTCCTGACAAAAGGAATTAGTTAATTCCTTGTGTCAGGGACTTAAATTAAAGGACTATAATAGTATGATAAATTCTGCTGAATATAAACGTGTTTCTCTCCGGCTCTTTTTTTGCTGTTAACAGGACTTTTGTTTTTTTCCTGTGCCAATCATATCGGCTACGGAGTTCTGACCTGGTCTCTGCCCGAATATGACCTTACCGCAGGAGATGTTGTGCCCGTTTTTATTCAGTCGAATATCAGTCAGGTTTATGTTATCGGAATCGGAAGCAGGTCAAAAGAACGCATTGAGGTCCCTCTCTGGCAGCTGTCTCTGTATAAATCAAAATCCCAGGCTCAAAAAGCCGCCGCAGGTCTGGAAGAATACCGGTATATCTATGCAATGGTTAAACTGGACGGACTCCCGATACGGGCCCAGCCGGACAATACTGCCCGTCAGGTATACCGTCTGCGCAAGGACCAGAAAGTAAAAATCATCAGAAAAGGAGAAGGCGTTCCGGTTATTTCAGGCAAAGCTCCTCTTGAAGGCGACTGGTATGAGGTTATGTCCGACGATGGGACGACGGGCTGGTGTTTTTCATATAATCTTACCCTGTTTGATGAACGGGACGCGGACGCGGCCCTGAAGATCATTGTCGATACGGGGCCTGATCCGGTACTTGATAACCTTTTGGCGTATACCTGGTATCCCGACAGTTACCGTACAATGATTCAGAATAACAGGGTCGATATTTCACGGATACAGCCCCAGTGGGGTTTCTATCCCGGAAAAACTTCGGGCATAGCCCGTGTGGAAACGGCGGACGGAGTTGTATCGTTCCCGTACACGGGCGTTACAAAAATGGATAACGGAGCTTACCGGTTTGAAGGAACATCTCTGACCGTACAGGTGCGGAGAAACAATACTATTCTGGTCCAGTATGCCGATGAAATAGGCATGCCTGTGGCCCTCTATTTTGCCCGTCTTGATATTGCTCCGGAGCAATTAATCGAAAACGAGCAGGAACGCCGGGATGCGATTCTCGCCGGGATAAAAAATACAGGGCCCCGGTTTGTTTCCGGAAATTATGGCGTTATCCAGTTTCTTGATGACGGACGTTTCCTGTGGAGCGGTTATCAGCTGCTGACCCCGGCAATTATTCCCGCGGGCGCGGGCGGCGGCGGAACCGTTGAAGTCCGTTACTTTCTGAATTCGGCTCTGGCAAAAGACTATAACGGCGTTTTATCATTCCTGTTTGATTCCACCGGAAGATGGGTCCACTTCCTGTATACTATTGATTCCCAGGGGCTTCGGCTTGAGCAGGTAAGTGAATCAAATATCAGAAATGCGGTTGTCACAGCGCGGAACTTAACTCCTACAATACTTTTCTTCAGGCCTGAAAAAGCCGCGGATGAAAACTGATGCCGTTTGTCCAGTTTTCGCGGGTTTCAGTTGCCTTTGGGGACAGGGATATTCTTGACAATGTATCGCTTAACCTTGCGGCGGGAACAAAGGCAGCTCTCGCGGGCGCAAACGGATCGGGAAAAACGACCCTGATGAAAGTCCTGTCCGGCATTATACCTCCGGACAGCGGCGACAGGGCAATCCAGAAAGGTACCCGCATATCATATCTTCCCCAGTCCGGGATCGCGCATTCCGGACTGACTCTTCTGGAAGAAGCGGAAAAGGCTTTTTCATACGGGGCTTCGCTTGCGGCCCGGCTTGAAGAAATAGGAAATACTTTAGCCGTGAATCCCCCGGAAACGGAAAACAGAACGGATACGGACCCCCAGACCCTCCGGCTTCTTGAGGAATATCACGAAATTCAGACACAACTTGAAGATTCGGGGTGGTACCGGCGGCGCATGCTTGCGGAACAGACCCTTCTCGGTCTCGGATTTCTCCCTTCCGATTTTAACCGCCTGACGGATGAATTTTCCGGCGGGTGGCAAATGCGTATCGCGCTTGCTAAAATCCTTCTGGAGCATCCCGATATTCTGTTATTGGATGAACCGACGAATTATCTCGATATTGAGGCCCGCACCTGGCTGGAAAAATGGCTCAGGGAATTCTCGGGGGGCTTTCTTATTGTAAGCCATGACCGTTATTTTCTTGATATAACGGTAACCGAGGTTTTCGAACTGTTTAACGGCGAACTGAAGCGCTACGCGGGAACTTACACAAAATATGAAAAAACCAGGGAAGAAGAACTGAAGGCCCTTATCAAACATTATGAAGAGCAGCAGGAAGAAATTGCGAAAACGGAAATTTTTATCAGGCGGTTCAGATACAAGGCCACAAAGGCCGCCGCCGTACAGGACAGAATCAAAAAGCTTGAAAAGCTGGAGCGCATAGAGATTCCTGAAAACCTGAAAAAAATCCATTTTTCATTTCCTCCGGCTCCGCATTCAGGCCGGATTGTTATAACCGCTGAACACCTTACCAAAAAGTACGGAAACAGAACCGTTTTGAATAATCTCGATCTTGTTATCGAAAAAGAAGAACGGCTTGTTGTTGTCGGAAGAAACGGCGCGGGAAAATCGACTCTGCTCCGCGTGCTTTCCGGAACAGACGCGGATTTTTCCGGCAGTGTCTGTTACGGAGCCGGTGTCAGTCTGGGGTACTTTTCACAGGAATCCGCGGAAGAGCTGAATGGTGATGAACGGATAATTGATTTGCTTGAAAATGAGGCTCCCCTGGAAATGATTCCGAAACTCCGGGATATGCTTGGTTCTTTTCTGTTTCGCGGAGATGATATTTATAAACCGATCAGCGTGCTTTCCGGAGGAGAAAAAAGCAGGCTGGCCCTGCTTCGCCTTTTATTCAAACCGATTAATCTGCTTATTCTGGACGAACCGACTAATCATCTTGATCTTCATTCAAAGGATGTATTGCTTTCCGCCCTGAAGAGTTTCGGCGGAACCATTGTCTTTGTGTCCCATGACCGCGGTTTTATTGAAGGTCTGGCTTCAAGAGTCCTTGAACTTACCGCGCCCGCTGACGGTTCTCCTACCATTGTACGTAATTTTCCCGGTGATTATAAATATTACGTTGAGCGGCTTGAGCGCGAGGCCGCAGGAACTTTTTCCGAAGAAATAGTTTCTTCCGAAAAAAAAGATACTGCGCAAACCTCTTCCGGAGACGCCATGATAAATGAAAGACCCTATTCCTATGAAGAGGAAAAACGGCTGAAGGCGGAACGGAGAAAACTCGAAAAGATAGAGGCAAATCTGCTTGCTGAAATTGCAAAAGCCGAAGAAGAAAAAAAGAACAGGAAATCCGCCTTGCCTTACCTGATGTATACAGTGACGGTCTGAAAAGCCGCGGGGTCCAAAAGAAATAGAGCGTCTCAGCGAACATATAGAACACTTATCTGAAAAGTGGGAAGCAATTTCACTGCAATTGGAGGAAAAGGAATGAATGTACTGGTTATCGGCGGGGCCGGCTATATAGGGACCCATGTTGTCAAAGCCATGCTGAACGCGGAGCATGAAGTCACTGTATTCGACAATCTTTCATCAGGACAATTGGGGAATCTCTTTCCCGAAGCCCTCTTTGTCCCCGGTGATATACGTCACCAGGATGATATACAGGCCGTCTTTGCCCGCGGTTTTGACGCCTGTATTCACCTTGCGGCCTGCAAGTCGGTGGGTGAATCCATGCAATCTCCCGAAAAATATTCAATTAATAATATTTCGGGAACAATCAATATTCTCAATGCGGCCTGCGCCTGGAATTGTCCCAATATTGTTTTTTCATCTTCCGCGGCAATTTTCGGAACTCCCCGGTATGTTCCTATTGATGAAAATCATCCGCCGAATCCCGAGAGCTATTATGGCTTTACTAAACTTGAAATAGAACAGATGCTGAAATGGTATGATATAACCAAAAAACTTAAATTTGCCGCGTTACGGTATTTTAATGCGGTCGGATATGATCCTGACGGTGATATAATAGGGCTTGAGCGGAATCCCGAAAACCTCCTTCCCATTATTATGGAAGTTGCCTCGGGATGGCGTAAGGAACTGCAGATATTCGGAAATGACTATGATACCCGCGACGGGACCTGTATCCGTGATTATGTCCATGTCACCGATCTGGCTGACGCCCATGTTAAGGCGCTCGAATATATCAGCAAAAAAAGGAAAGCCTGACTGTCAATCTGGGTACGGAAAAGGGCATTACCGTAACTGAAATGGTTGAAGCTGCAAGGCGCGTAACCGGAAAAGACATACCCGCGCGGTATGCTCCCCGCCGTCCCGGAGATCCTCCCGAATCTTATGCGTCTTCTGCTCTGGCAGAGAAACTGCTCGGCTGGAAACCCGTTTATTCCGACATAAATACCCTTATCGGGTCAACATGGAATGTATATCAAAAATACTCGTCTCCGGGAGTTTTATAGTCAAATAATTTAAATTATTTGACAATTGCCGATTGTAAGTCAACTTTCCAGTTGACTTTTTATAGGAGTATAAAATGAAAACATCAGAAACACTGACTTCATTCATCAGGGAGCAGGTCCCCGGCATGATATCCATGCAAAAACTGCTTACCGCAATACCGGCAATGGCGCCGGAATCGGGCGGAGAAGGGGAGCTTGCAAAATGCGAGGCCCTGATCCGTACGCTCCGCGAAATCGGGTTTACCGATTTTGAACGGTACGATGCGCCTGACCGCCGCGTTCCATCAGGTATACGGCCAAATCTGGTTGTTACAGTCCCCGGTGTTGATGACAGCACCCGTATATGGTTTATGTCGCACCTTGATGTTGTCCCGCCGGGCGATCTTGAAAAATGGACGTCAGACCCGTGGACAGTGACCGAACGGGACGGAATGCTTATCGGCCGCGGAGTAGAAGATAACCAGCAGGGACTCGTCGCTTCTGTCTTTGCCGCCCTGTCATTTATAAAAACAGGAACCAGGCCTGCCCATACTATCAAACTTCTTTTTATTGCGGATGAAGAAGTCGGGTCCGCATACGGGATTCAGTATATTCTGCGTGAACATACTATATTCAAACCCTCCGATCTCATAATTATCCCGGACGGCGGCGATCCTCTGGGAGAAACGATTGAAATTGCGGAAAAAAACCTTTTGTGGCTCCGGATTAAAACACAGGGAAAACAGACCCACGGATCCCGCCCGGATGAAGGAATAAATGCCCATCTTGCCGCCTGTGATCTCGCGCTGCGTCTTAATAACCTGGAATCGGTCTTTGACCGCCGCGATCCGCTGTTTGAACCGGACCGTTCAACCTTCCAGCCGACAAAAAAAGAAGCCAATGTTCCGAATATCAATACTATTCCCGGCGAAGACGTTTTCTACATGGATTGCAGGATTCTCCCGTCTTATACCCTGGAGGAAGTCCGCGCTGAAATGACAGGAATTATCAGGGAGACTGAAAAAAAGCACGGTGTAACAATAAACTGGACTGAAGAACAGGCCGTTGAATCCCGAGCTACGCCCGAGGATGCGCCGGTCGTTAAAAAACTGGCTGAGGCTATTTCGGATATTCTCGGTGTCACGGCCCGCCCCATTGGAGTCGGCGGCGGCACTGTCGGCGCCTATCTCAGGAATGCCGGTTATAATGCGGTCGTCTGGAGCCGCATGGAAGAAACAGCCCACCAGCCCGATGAATGCTGTCTTGTAGAAAATATGGTCATGGAAGCCTGCGTTATGGCCTCCCTTTGCGCCGAAACCTGACAATGACAGAACATGATCCTCTTTCATATGACTGGAGAAAAACCAGAGTAGATGGGAACAATCCTGCTGATCTTCCTTTTCTGGTTTCTCCAGCCTTTAAAAAACTGATAGACCTGGCCGCATCCCCGGCGGACAGAGAGGCCCTGCGGAAACAGGTTGAACCGTCGGAAAACGAACACCTTATTTCTCCCGCAGAAACGGCGGACCCTCTCGGCGAATCCCGCTATTGCATTACGCCCCGTCTTGTTCACCAGTATAAAAACCGCGTATTGCTTCTTGTAACCGGCCAGTGCCTGGGATATTGCCGGTACTGTTTCCGGCGGACATATACATCCCGCTCTTTCGGGTTTATCAGTAATGATGAACTTGAAAAAGTATGCGGATATCTTGAACAGCACCCGGAAGTCCGGGAAATTCTTGTATCCGGCGGGGATCCGTTAAGCGCTCCGTATAAACAGCTTGCAGGGTTTTTAGAAAAAATAAGAGAGGCCAGAACCGATATTTTGATCCGCATAGGAACAAGGGCTCCTGTTTTTGCTCCCGGATTATTCTCCCGGAAAATACTTTCCTTTTTCCGTTCACTCCGTCCGCTGTGGGTCATCCCCCATATCAATCATCCCGCCGAGCTTGGCGAGGAACAGAGAAAATGCCTGGCTGCAATACGCGATTCCGGAATTCCCATGCAGAGCCAGACAGTACTCCTCCGGGAAATCAATGATACTCCGGAAATCCTTTCCTCACTTTTCCATGAACTGGTCTGCCTCGGAATAAAACCGGGATACCTTTTCCAGTGCGATCTTGCCCCAGGCACTTCCCATTTCCGGGTTCCTCTGGAACAGGGAATAAATATATGGAAAGAACTGCGGCAGCAGCTGTCAGGACTGTCTCTTCCTGTTTTTGCAGTTGATCTGCCGGACGGCGGCGGAAAATTTCCCTTATCCGTTCCCGCACTCTCGGCGTCGGTTTTATATGATAAAACCGGAGGTTTCCTGTCCGCCGCAGGAATTGATGGAAAAGTATACACCTATAAACCCGATTCTGTATAAAAAAAGATACATTTTTTCGGGTATTTTTTTGTTCCTGAAAACAGGCACTTCAAATATATTTTTTTGAAATTAAGCTGATAGTACGCAGTTTGTTTCCCGGCTGACAAATTCATCTGCAGGCAAAAAAAACGTACCCTTTTCCGCCGGCAAAGCATGCTGTTTTCCGGCTATCCATAAATACATTTTAAATCATTGTATAATAATGATTTAGTAATAATTAAAAAACAAACTTGACAGGCTTTCTTTGGCTTTTTTCATTATTTCCCAAAAAAAGTATTTTTTTCTCCGGGCGCATCTTTCTGAATATAAAGAATACCAATAGTTGATATACCCAAAATCATGCAGGTTTTTATTCATAATGCCTCAGTTGGCACATTTTTTGCTTGTATTATATCGAGGTGATTTTATGGTAAAGTATGATTATAATGAACTTGCAGACTATCTGAAAGATATAGGCCGCTTTCCGCTTCTTTCTTTTGAGGAGGAATTGGATCTCGCGCGCAGGAATAAAAACGGCGATGCAGCAGCTCAGAAAAAGCTGATTGAATCGAATCTCCGCCTGGTTGTAAATATTGCAAAAAAATATCAGATAGACGGCTTTACGCTGCTTGATATTATTCAGGAAGGAAATCTCGGCTTAATAACCGCAGCGCAAAAATATGACGCGTCATATAATGTCCGTTTTTCCACATATGCCTGCTGGTGGATCAAGCAGTCAATCAGCAGGGCTATTATGAACAAACGGCGGCTTATCCGGCTTCCTTTCCGGCGGGAAGAACTTGCCGCCCGGATCAGAAGAGTTTCAAACCTTCTGTACCAGAAAAACTCAAGGTATCCTTCAATGGAGGAAATTGCGGCGGAAACCGGAATGACTGCACGTCAGGTTTCAGACATTCTCCAGAATGCTGAATACGTTGCGAGCCTTGATGTTTCTGCCGATGACGATGATTCAGCGACTCTAAACGAAATGATTCCGGATATGACCTATAATCCGGAAGAGATTGTTATGAAAAAGTATACAAAAGTATGTATGAAAGAGATGCTGGATACATTAAAAAAACGCGAACGTGAAGTCCTTGATAAGCGGTACAACCTGACGGATGATAGAAAAACATATACATTCAAAATGCTGGGCAACAGGTATGGCGTATCGGCTGAAACTGTCCGCCAGATTGAACTGCGGGCTTTAAGAAAACTCAGAAAAAACTCTGAAGGAATGAAGGAAGTATTATACAGCTGAATAAATATAATTAAAAAATCTCCTTGCTCGCTCTGGCAGGCAGGATGACGCGGTCCTGCCTGCCTCTTTTCTGTTGACACGTGAACGGACTCTCTTTATCCTGATACATGATGGAGAACGGAAACAGGAAAAAACCTTCGGGAACCGGCACGCCCAAATCCCCAAAAAGGACCGCCGCGCGGAGTTCCGGAAAGTCCCCGAAGAAAAATACACAGGGAACAGCACCTAAAAAAAAGGCCCCAAACAAAAAAACAAAAGGACTGAAAGACAGAATCAGAATCAATCTGATATTGCTGGGTGCAGTATTTGCTTTTTCCGTACTTCTTTTCCTCGGAAAAGTTCTTATTTCAGGTGTTTCAGATCCCTCCGGAAATGAACCTCCGCTTATTACTGAAAACGCTCCGGTTGCCGGAGAAAATAAACCTCCGGTAACTGAAACTGTCCCGGAAAAACCTCCTGAAATTCTTCCCGAAATTCCGTCCCGGCCCGCTGTTCCCGCCGCCCCTCCCGAAAAGCCGCTGCCGCCTGTGCCGCGGAAATCTTCAGGGACCCTGGTTTTTGTATTTGACGATGCCGGACATAATCTGAACCAGCTCCAGCCGTTTCTGGACCTGCCCTTTCCCTGTACTATTGCTGTTTTGCCCGGTTTGCAGTATTCTAAAGAAGCTGCCGACCGGATCCGGGCCGCCGGAAAGGAGTTGATTTTGCATCAGCCCATGCAGGCGGAAAATCTCTCGTTCGATCCCGGCCCGGGCGCGATTATGCCCGGGATGACGCGGGCTGAAATAAAAGAGATAATACGGAAAAATATCCGGGAAGTCGGACCTGTCGCCGGCATGAATAATCATGAAGGTTCGCTCATTACCGCGGATTGGGATGCTATGGATGCGGTTCTTGAATTGGTCCGGGAAGAGGGAATATTTTTTCTTGATTCCAGGACAACGGCAAATACTGCGGCTCCGGCTATTGCGAGGGAGAAAAACATGACTATTTGGGAACGTTCTGTATTCCTGGATAACAGCCAGGAAAAAAAGATATAATTGAAGCGATCAACAGTGGTCTGAAAATAGCGGGAAAAAATGGATCGGCAATAATGATAGGCCATATCTGGTCAAATCAGCTTGCGGAAACGCTTAATGAAATGTATCCCGAGCTTGTCAGCCAGGGTTTTTCTCTTTCCACCGTTGCCGATATTGCAGTGAAAGAATCCTTTGACGAATGAAAATCCTTGGAATCGAAAGCTCCTGTGACGAAACTGCCGCTGCAGTCGTTGAAGACGGCAGGACAATACTCAGTAATGTGATTGCCACACAGATACCTTTTCACGCCGTGTATAACGGTGTTGTGCCGGAAATTGCGAGCCGCAAGCACACCGAATGGATTTTGCCTGTTGTGCGGCAGGCCCTGTCCGAAGCGTCAATAAGCATGAATGAAATCGACGGCATCGCTGCGACCAATTGCCCCGGGCTTATGGGTTCCCTGCTTGTCGGTCTTACCTTTGCGAAAACACTTGCATGGGCAACAGGCAAACCCTTTGCTGCCGTTAATCATATGCTGGGCCATCTCTATGCGGCCCATCTCGTACAGGATATCCGGTATCCCTATCTTGGTCTTCTCGTTTCCGGCGGACACTCTATTATCTGTAAAGTTTCAGATTTTGACGATATAGAAATTCTGGGAACAACAATGGATGACGCTGCCGGAGAAGCCTTTGATAAGGTCGCAAAATTCTACAATTTCGGTTATCCGGGCGGAGTTATTATTGATAAACTTGCAAAAAACGGAGACCCCCGCGCGGCAAAGTTTCCCCTTCCGAAAATAAACAAGGAAGGACACCGGTATGATGTTTCATATTCCGGATTAAAGACTGCCGTCATTAATCAGATAGACCAGTTCTGGAACCCTGATTTTCCCAGGACGCCGGAAAACATTGCGGCCTCCTTCCAGGAAACGGCCATTGAGATACTCCTGTCCCGGCTGTTCAGAGCCATTGAAGATACGGGCCTTACTACAGTTGTAGCAGGCGGCGGCGTGGCAGCAAATTCCCGCCTCCGCGAACGCCTCGCGGAACGGAGTGATCTGAACTGTATTTTTCCTCCCCTCAAACTGTGTACGGATAATGGTGCAATGATAGCGGGTCTCGGGTTCCGGTACCTTTCAAGCGGAAAAGCAAGCCCGCTGTCTTCGAATGCCTGCGCCCGGGTCCAGGGCTTCCGCCGGCTGGGCCGCACCCCCGCTTGTTGACTTGTGCATTTTGATATATTACACTTTCCAATATGAATGAAAATTTTTCTCTTGATGAGGCGATCAGGAAAATTCCTGATTTTCCGAAGCCGGGTGTTTTATTCTATGATGTGACAGGAATCCTTGTATATCCTCCTGCTTTCCGCTATTGCATAGACAGGATGATTGAACTGTATAAAGATGAAAAAATTGATGCTATTGCTGCAATAGAAGCGAGGGGCTTTGTTTTTGCCGCGCCTTTTGCGGAACGCCAGGGAATACCTCTTATTCTGATCAGAAAAAAAGGCAAGCTTCCGGGAAAAACGTATGTCTGCAAATATGAACTGGAATACGGAGCAGCGGAAATCGAAGTACACCAGGCTGATGTTTCTCCGGGACAGCGTATTCTTGTCATGGATGACCTTATTGCTACCGGGGAACCCTGTATGCGGCCCAGAATGTACTTGAGCAGGGCGGGGCAAATGTTATCGGATTTTTTGGTGTTGTCGGCCTGCCTTTTTTGAAGTATGCCGAGGCGCTTGGAGATGTCCCGATAAAAACTCTGATTGATTATACGAGTGAATAATCAAGACAAATGGCTGAAATGCAAAGACTGAAAATCATTATAGGCGCAGTACTCTTTCTTCTGGCAGCTGTTCCGTTCTGCGCTCAGGGAAACAGTGAACCGGCCTCTTCCGCGCCTGATACTATGAGCGGCGCCAGTGAAAGCATTTCTTCCGGTGAACAAGCGGAAATGCTCCGGCCAGGAACGAATTCTGCTGCCGGCGACGCTCAGCCCAGCAGCATTTTTGCCAGGACAACTGCCCGTGCCTTTGCCCAAACTCCGGTAACGGAGGCCCGGATTGAGGACCTGCTCCGGGCTGCCTTCGCGTCTCCCACCGGGGGAAATCAGCGGGCCTGGGAATTTATCATTATTACCGACCATTCTGTGATGAAGGCAATTCAGGCCGGACATCCCTATGCCCAGGCCCTTTCTTCGGCACCCCTCCTTATTGTAATAGCGGAAGATACTTCCGCGGCCCGTTATCCCGAACTTCTGGAATTCGATTCCGGCATTGCTGTTCAGGCTATCCTTGTCCGGGCAGCTGAACTTGGGCTGTCCAGCGTCGCCATGAGCGTTGCTCCCCAGGAAAAAAGAATCCGGGCCGTCGCCCGGGCAGCTAGTCTTCCCGATACGGTCATTCCCCACATGATGATTGCCCTGGGATATCCGGCATCGGACGCAGTCAGTTCCGCCAGCGTCAGTTTTTATGATGCCCGGAAGGTACACCGTAACCGGTATTAGCCGGCGGGTTATGAAACCGGTTAGTGTTATTTATGAATCCGGTTTTCAGCACCTGTGCGGACTTTTCCCATGATTTTCAGGCAGTGAATAACTGAGGATACGGCTCCGTCAATTCCAAGTTTTCCTGTATCAATACAGAGGTTATAGGTAGAAGCGGCATTCCATTTTTCACTTGACAACTGGTTATAATATGCGGCCCGTTCCCTGTCCATCCGTTTAATAACAGAAACACATTCTTCTTCCGGTATGCGGTCTCGCCCGGCCACTCTTTTTATCCGGTCCCTGAAAGGAGCTGTAATAAAGACGCTGAATACGTCATATGCTTCTTTTAATATCCGGTCGGACCGGCGGCCGACAATAACGCAGGCCCCTTTTTGTGCGGCCTGTTCGATAGCTTCGCGCTGGGCAGAATGGGCGATTTCTTCCATAGACCCGTATCCCGCGTCGCCGGAAAAACTACGGATTGGTGCCGCTTTCGCGGACCGTTCGTCAATGGATTCAATATATTTTTCATTCAGTCCGCTGCTTTCCGCCGCCGCGGTGAGGATTTCCTTGTCATAATACGGAATATTCAGTCTTTCAGCGAGCAGCTTGCCCACTGTCCTCCCGCCGGAACCGAAAGATCTTCCGATCGTGATAATTGCGTTAACCGGAGATACTCCTTCTGTAATCTGTTGTCCATGGTTTTGATCCGCGAGGTCTTCAGCGGCCGGAGAAATATGTTTTCCCAGGGTTTTATATGTATTGACGATCACAATAACCGACGCAGTGAAAGTCAGAATGTCTGCCGCGGGCATGGAGTAGAGTACACCGTCGAGTCCCCAGAATACGGGAAGCAGGAGGGCCAGACCCACACCGAATATCACTTCCCTGAGCATGGATAAAAAGGTTGACACCCAGGGTTTTCCCATTGACTGGAGAAAGATAAAGGCTGCTTTATTAATGCAGGCCGGTACCACCATGCACAGATAAATCCGGAATGCCTTTACCCCGAATTGGGTATAATAAATACTTTCATTTGCCGCCCCGAAAATACTCAGCAGCTGCTGCAGAAAGAGTTCAACAGCAAGCAGGGCGGCAATTCCTACGCAGGTTTCGGCAATAAGCAGACGGGTGAAAAGTCCTCTGGCCCGGTCATACCGTTCCGCGCCCATGTTATAACCGACAATGGGAATACATCCCGCGGCCATACCGACGACTACGGAAATTACGATTTGAAAAAACTTCATCACAATGCCCACCACGGCCATAGGTATCTGGGCGTACTGCGGCTGACCGAAAATAGCGTCCATGGCTCCGTACTTGTGTATCATGTTATTAATCGCCGCCATGGCTGCCACCAGGGAAATCTGGGAAAGAAAACTGCAGATGCCCAGGGGAAGAAATTTGCCCATCAGACTTCCGCTAAGCCTGAAACTGCTCCGGCGCAGCCTGGTCGCTTTCATGCGGAACAGATACATAACCGCCAACACCGCGGTCAGAACCTGCCCGAGCACTGTAGCTACTGCGGCACCCATCATTCCCCACCGGAACACAAAAATAAATATCGGATCCAGAATGACATTGAGAATAGCCCCTGCCAGAGTTGAAACCATTGCGAACCGGGGACTTCCGTCCGAACGGATAATGGGGTTCATTGCCTGCCCGAACATAAAAAAGGGAATACCGATGGCAATATACGTAAAATATTCCTTTGAAAGGTTAAAGGTTTCCTGATTAACCCTGCCTCCGAACATGGTCAGGATAGGGTCACGAAAAAACAGATATACCGCGGTGATAACCAGACTGGATGCAACTGTCAGAACAATGGAATTACCGATACTGTGATGGGCTTTTTCATCTTCTTTTGCTCCCAGGCTGATACTTACAAAGGCGCAGCACCCGTCGCCGATCATCACCGCAATGGCCAGAGCCACCACGGTCAGGGGAAAAACAACTGTGTTGGCTGCATTTCCATAGGAGCCAAGATAATCCGCATTCGCGATGAAAATCTGGTCCACAATATTATACAGGGCCGCCACAAGCAGGGAAATAATACAGGGAACCGCAAATTTTCGCATCAGCCGCCCCAGTTTTTCTTTTTCTAAAAAATCATTCGCATTCTTTTGATTCATAATGTTCTGCCTCAGGTGAATAAATAAAAAAAAGCAGAAAACGCCTAAGCCCGGAAAGTCCGGACTTACGCATTTTCTGCTACTCGACATTGATAACTATATCAATTTTTGTTTTTTTTTGCAAAGCGGATTACAGCGTTTTTTTCAGCCGTGCCGGCATATTGCTGCCGCAATAGTCCTTTCGCAGATTTATCCCATGCTTGACAAAAAGCGGCCTGCATGATAAGTTCACAATCGACTTTATTCCCCGGTTGTGTAATGGTAGCACCGCAGATTCTGGTTCTGCTTGTGGGGTTCGAATCCTCCCTGGGGAAATACCTGTTTCCAGACGCCGCAGATACTATCTGTATGATAAAAATCCTCCGGAGCTTCCGAAACAGCGGTCAAAGGAAACCCGTTATTTCTGTTATTGGAAGGTCCCTTCGTCTATCGGTTAGGACATGAGATTCTCAATCTTAAAAGACGGGTTCGATTCCCGTAGGGACTGTAACTAAAAAAAGTTTGAAATTCTATTATACTCCCTTAAATAAAGTTTCTGATATAAGAATCAGGTAATTTTTTATATCAGAAACACTTACAATCGGAAATAATCAAATAATCTGAATTATTTGACTATATAATTCATAATTTTCTTTATAAATTTACATTTTTTTATGGAAAATTTCGGCTTTTGCCTTCATAATGAATCAGTATGGCTGGAAAAATGACAACTTTTGAACAACTTGTGCGTACTCTGGAATCTGCCGAACGACAGGATATGCTGAGACGGCTTGCCGATATTACAGAGGTAAGAACTGAAGAAACGAATATTGCCGGACCGGTAAAAAAGCATGAAGGCCATGCCGATTCTGAAGGAAAACAGGACCTTGTTTCCGAACCCCTTCTGGTAAGAATATGGTATTTTATCACTGCTTTTTTTTCTTCGATTACACCGGAACAGAAATATTCCAAACATTTAATAAGGATGCTTGGAAAACGGCTTGCAAAAACTGACGGTCAGTATATTGATGTCCAAAAACGTTTGTACTCTTCCGCTTTTTTCCAGGAACTGTACACGCTGAACAAGGCCCATGGTTTTTTCTGTTCGCTCATGAAAATTTTTGAAAATGATGAGGGGAATTTTTATATTGTCCTTGCTTCCCTGATGATGAAAAAGACCACCGAAGCCATTGCCGCGACAGCCGATCCCTTTGTCGAGCCCTACGACCGGGAGACGGACAAGGATGTGCGGGCGATTCTGCTGCGCGGAATGAATACGGCGTTTCAGTCTGTTCCCGACGAAGAAAAAAACCAAATGCAGCTGGCGGCCCAGGCCATTGAGTGGCTCCGCAAATTCTGCAATTTCCAAATGAATCATCTTCTCTCTTTATTTACTGAAATACCCGGATATGGCCGGGGATGTCTGATTGAGACAGCAACGGAAGAGATGAAGAATCTTGCCGAGGTTTTGAACGGCGCGGGAAAGGTCCCCATTCTGCTGCTCGAGGCCCTCTTTTTATTTTCAGTCCAGGAAGATGCCGTTAATGAACGGTTCGATATGGAAAAAGAATGCGCAAATTTTATTCAGACCGCAGTGGAGCAGCTTTCGGCAATCCGTCAATTCAAGCTCAGGATTCCCCTGGTCGATTTTGTCCGTTATTCATCCGAGGATCTCGACTGGCATCCCCGGTCGCTCGATAAAGGTTCCGAGTGGTTTAAGTTATTTAAAAACGCCTGGCGCAGCCGGTTTGAAGAGAAATGGGCTGAGTGGAACCGTCTTTACAAGGGAACGCTTATAAGAAAACAGATATGCGCTTTCCTGGGAATACAGGAACTTCCTTCTCTTCAGTATCATCCCTGGGAAGGCCTATGGATTCCCCTTAACCTGCATAACGAACTCCCGCTTCTTTTTTTAAAAGGTTTGTTTACTACTGTGTATCCTTCAGTCATGATGAAGCCGCTCAAAATACTCATGATTGAGGGGGAATTTTACAAGAGGGAAAATCTGATAGAATATACGGAAGCCTTTAATACACTCGAACACCAGAAACAGGATATTGCCAATTTTGAATCGCGCCTTTCCCCGAAAGGCGATATCGGCGGCGGTTTTTTTCTCGCGCATAAAGACCATCTGGCAACAATGAAGGCAAAGGCCCGGCTTGAAAATCTTATGCTTACAACAGAAAACGAAGCCGAAATGATCGTAACAAGGGTCCTTACGGCTTTCCATACTATTCTTGCGATTCTTGCCGGTATACTTGATTATTCGCATACCAGCCCCTATGACCATCTGATTAATCTGTCCTCCATACAGGGTAATATGAACGAGCGGTACCGCAAGGACCTTGCTTCCGTGAGACAGCTCATACAGGATACCTGTAACCTGATTCAGGAAATCCAGGCTATAAGTCTCGATTACCGCTGAAGCAAATGATCCGCTTTCAGTTCGGCCGGGATGATCCGGAAAATGAAAAAGTATCCTTTCCTGAATGCGGCCTGAGTCCCGCCAGCGAAGGGTCTATGAAACCTCTGATGCATGAACAGAACCGGCTTGATTTTTTTTCCGGGCAGAGAATTTCCTATGAGACTGTCATTTCTCCGGTTCAGAGCCATTCTCAGACCGTTTATTTTGCGGAACATTCCGCGTCCGGTGTATCCCGAAACCCGGAAGCGGACGGAATTATCACCGGAAATGCGACGCTCGTTCCCTGCATTACGGTTGCCGATTGTGTCCCCATATATCTTTTTGATCCTGTCAGTTTATGCTTTGGTGTTTTGCATTCAGGCTGGAAGGGTACCGGAATAATCAGATCCGCTGTGGAACTCGCGGCGGAAAAAATGAACAGCAGGGCGGAAAATTTTTATGTCCTGCTCGGGCCCCACATCCGGTCCTGCTGCTATACCGTGGATCCCGAACGGGCAGACTATTTTTCCCGCGCCTTTGGTCCTTCCTGTATTTCGCCGGTACCCGGGAATGACCAGGTATACCGCCTTTCCCTGGCGGAGGCCAACCGCAATCTCTGCCTTTCCCTCGGCATCCTTTCCGTCCGCATTACGGATACCGGACTCTGTACTTCCTGCGATACCCGGTTCGGCTCTTACCGGCGGCAGGGAAAACTTTCTTTCACGCCTATGGCGGCGTTCATCAGGAGACAGGAAGACAGCTGATACCCGCCTCCTGATATTTTCAGCGGTTTATTTTTGATGACCCGCTCAGATTAAACGGAACGCTCGTTTTTTCAAAATAGGGAAGATCACTCGACAATTCCAGATTACCCTTGCTGCTGTAGGAGATTGAAGTGCCTCCCATAATCAGTTTTGTGACTTCCTGGACAATCTGCAATGACTTGATGGAAATATCAAGCGGAATTTCTGTTGTACTGTTCGGAGCTATTACAAGATTTTCTTTTATATTCCCTCTGGCCCACTGTGAAGCATTGATGCTGAGATCATAGTCGAACTGGTCCAGTTTTAACGAAAAACTGTTTCCGTTTTCTATTTCCCAGCTGACAGTAAAATCGAGACTTGACAGGCCGATGTTTTTTGCCTTTATGCCCTTAAATGATATTTTCGGCATTACTGGAATGGGAATTGATCCGAGCTGCTCTATATCGATTTCCTTGCCTTCAAAGGCCGGAACGGCGAAGGCCGCGCCCAGCGACATGGCAAACGCGGCTTCATTTTTGTTTTTTAAGGAAGCAACTGATTTCAGCAATTCCGTGAAGGAAACATGCATGCCTATATCAATCGAGCTTGTACTCTTTGCCGCGAGGTTTTTATCACTCTTTATGCTGCTCATGAGAAAGGGTATGCCGAGAACGGCGTACTGCCAGTTAATTTCAGGCGTGGGAATTGCAAAGCTGTTTTTATTTTCTATATCTACCGTAAACAGCAGATCAAGGCCGCTGAAATTTACTTTTTCAATTTTAAAAGCTTTGAAGGCTATTTCAGGCATCTTCGGAAGAGGGAAACTCCCTTCAAAGTCCAAATTGAAAACCTTTGACTCCAGCAATGGAATCGGGAAGCTGACGCCGAGCGCTATCGCGTACGCGACTTCTTCAGCTCCGGACAGGGATTTGAAGGTACTGAACAGACCTGTATATGTGAGCCTGATCGGAATATCAACGGTTGTCGTTTTGCGGGCCTTTATCCTGTCGCCGGTCTGGATTTCCCCCTGAACGAATGAGTTGGTATTAATCAGAATATCCCAGTCAATATTCGGGAATGGAATATCATAGGAGTTGGGATTTTCAACATTTACCCTGCAGGTAAGTTCTATTCCGTTAAAATCAATACCCGTGACATCAACGGCCTTAATTGACAGTTTCGGTTCCTTAAAGACAGTTTCGAGGGTTTCACAGGAACAAAGAAGTACAATACAGGCCGCAAAAATACAATACACAT
The DNA here is from genome assembly GCF_022376835.1 of Brucepastera parasyntrophica. Taxonomy (GTDB): domain Bacteria; phylum Spirochaetota; class Spirochaetia; order Treponematales; family Treponemataceae; genus Brucepastera; species Brucepastera parasyntrophica. Next base: position 850,152 of record NZ_CP084606.1, on the reverse strand, counting down.
ATCTTTTCACTTTATCCATCCTTGTTTACAGGGTTATTTCCGGCTTTAGCCATACATTTTCTCACAGTAGCAGAAAAGCACAATATGGTGAAGTTATTCCGCACGGAATAAAGTCCGTTTATTCGAGGCGGGGGGGGTAATACCCAGCTGCTCTGCGGCGATGTATTTTATTTTAGCATGAATTCAGCGGATTCATATAGAAATTTTTTATTTTTGTGATAATCTTATATATAATAGTCTATTTTTCCTCAAAAAACCGGTTGAGAAGGAGTAGGGTGTTATTTTAAATTGCGGAATGATTCCGGCTGCAATGTTCGGAAATCATGCGGTTTATTTGATTGCAATTTCTATTAACTGCATGAGGAAAATGCCCTTCTTCCCCGATAACCTGAACGGTAAAATCCCTGATATTTTCGGCAAGTTTTGCGACTTCATAATCCTTGACCATGGGATCCCGGCTGCCGTAAATCAGCAGAAACGGCATTACAATTTTCCGTAAGTCTTCATTGGAAAAACGGGGATACTTTGAACAGTTGGAAATCGTAACATTCAGAAAAGACTGCCAGTCTCCCTTATGCGCTGCGCGGTGATCCTTTTGAATGGCCGCAATAAAATTTTTATACTTTTCCCTGTCGATAGTTTCAGGGTTATACCGTGAAAGGTTTTCCGTAATGCTGTTATTGACCGCGCCGGCCGAACTTATGGACACGACTGACGCGGCTCCAGGATGGCGCAGTACATGGCAATGTCTCCTCCCATGCTGTGCCCGACCAGATGCGCCCTGGGAATATTCAGCCTGTCCATAAACAGGATAATATCCTCCGCCAGCTGGGGAGATGTCCAACGGTACTCTCCGCCCGAGGTATTGCCATGACCGCGCAGATCGGGATACAGACACCGGTTTGAAAACTGGAACGCCTGGATTTGAGATGCGAACGCCGTAATTCCTCTTGAAAGACTGCCGTGAATAAAAATAATAGGTTCGCCTATACCGATATCTTCATAAAACATATTCAGATCATTAATTTTTATATATGGCATTACATATTCCTTCAGTAACCGGCCCTGGTTTTTATGCGGGAGTTATCACGTAGAATAAAACCACTATACAAAACAAAAGGAGAAGAGACTATGCTTCATCTCCCCCAAAAAGAGAAGGCCGGGTACAGTTGTTCCGGCATCTGTGATAGTCAAATAAATTAAAGGTTTGTATTTTTGTCCAAAATAGATATATAATAAATTTTGATTTTTGAGGGCGGGAAAGTGTATGAAAAGAAGATGTCCTGGGTTCGTATATATATCCATGTTTTTGACAGGAGGGATATATCTGTTTTACTGGCTTTTCTGCCAGATTGAAGAGATAAACAGATACAGAAAAACCGAGGTCATAAAATATAAGCGGACCATTGTTCAATTCGTCAGCGTTTTTTCCGTATTTGTAATTTTATTCACTGCAATTTTCTATCAGGATCCTTTTCATGATAATACGCTCTCCGGAGTTGCATATTTTTTTTGCTGTATTCTTGCCGTTTACTGGATAATTCTGATTATTGTGACGGTCAGGAGGATAGGCGCTGAAGTAAAAAAAATCCAGAAAGAAAAAGGCATAACCCGTGAGCTCGATCTGGTAACGCTGGTCGTTCTTTTCTTTATATACTTATCAGCGCCGGCCTATCTGCAGAGCAATATAAATAAAATCATTGATCTGGAAAATCCGCGTGAAAAAAATTCGAAAAAACCTCTCCTGGTCAGCCTGTTTTTTTAGCAGTCGTGCTTTTGGCCGCTTATCCGTCCATCAAACAGCTTTTCTTTTCAGAAAGAATAGCGGCTATACCGAGTGACAGAATTTATGAAATCGATGTTCCCCTGAACGGGCAGATTGAAGACAGTGTTTTTCTGGATAAAAACAGGTACTGCTCGTTTATAGTAGAGTTCAGTATAAAGTATACGGATGAACCGTTTCACCGCATTACAGTTACCCTGCTGAAAGACGGCGCGGAGGTTTTAAAACAGCGGTATATTCCCCGGGATGACGCGGTTATGACCCGGTCTTCGCAAAGAGCGTCGGGGAAATATACGTCGCAGAAATTCAGGGGAACCCTGGAAAGAGTTACCATTCCGGAAGCGGGAAAATATACAATACTGATAGAAAGCTATTTCGATGAAAATCTTGCTGAACTGGATTATTACCGCTTTTATATAAAATGAGAATTTCATCTGTATTGCAGCCCGCCTGTGTGACCAACCGCAATACAAATTGAAAAAAAAATATATATCCGTTACAATATCCGGAAACAGCCCGCTGAAAACATGCAATTCAGTATAAGGGTGAAAACGGAGTATAACAGTGTCTGAAATACGCAGCCAGTGGGCCGGAGCAATTGCTTCGGCGCTTAATACCATAAAAAACAGCAAAAATATTGACGGAGAAAAAATAACGGCCGCGGAAATAACCGCGGAAACCCCTCCGAATCCCGCAATGGGAGATATAGGTTTTCCCATGTTCCAGTTTGCGAAAATGTTCCGAATGGGCCCGCCCGTGATCGCCGCCGAAACCGTAAAACTTCTTCAATCCGATCCTTCCCTTGCCGGTTTCGGGACCGCAAAGCAGGAAGGCCCCTATGTAAATGTCTTCCTTTCCCGTTCCCATGAGGCCAGCCGGATTCTGTCGGAAATAATGTCCGAGGGCGATGCGTATGGTAAAACCGGCCTCCTCGATGGGCAGCGGATTATGATTGAATTTTCCGGCCCCAATACAAACAAACCCCTTCATCTGGGGCATCTCAGAAATGATGCTCTCGGGGAAAGTATTTCCCGCATTTTCGATTTTTGCGGCGCGGAAGTCCTCAAGGTCAACATTATCAATAACCGGGGCGTTCATATCTGTAAATCAATGCTCGCTTACCGGAAATTCGGAAACGGTACCACTCCCGAAAAAGAAGGAATAAAATCCGACCATTTTGTCGGGGCCTATTATGTAAAATTCCATCAGTACAGCAAGGATAACCCCGAAAAGGCGGAGCAGGAGGTCCAGGAAATGCTGCTCGCCTGGGAAGCGGGTGATCCTGATGTGCGCGAACTCTGGCAGCAGATGAATGACTGGGCCATTTCGGGGATTGTGGAAACCTATGAAAGAACGGGAATTTCCTTTGAGAAATTTTATTATGAAAGCGATACCTATCTGAAAGGAAAGGATGAGGTCCTTGCCGGTCTTGAAAAGGGGCTTTTTTACCGGGATGATGACGGTTCGGTATGGGTAGACCTGTCTCCCATTAATCTAGATAAAAAGGTTCTCCTCCGGAAGGATGGGACCTCCCTGTATATTACCCAGGATATTGGTACGGCAATTTTCCGGCACAAGGACTGGCCCTTTGACCGGATGGTGTATGTTGTTGCCAATGAACAGCAGTATCATTTTAAAGTCCTGTTCTATGTTTTGCGGCTTCTTGGCTTTGAATGGGCGGAAAACCTGTACCACCTTTCATACGGAATGGTTAATCTTCCCGAAGGGAAAATGAAAAGCAGGGAAGGAACAATTGTAGACGCCGATGATCTGATAGATAATTTGAGAAACGGCGCCCTTGAGGAAATTGCCGCAAAGGGCAGGGAAGAGGCCGTCGGCGATCCTGAAAAAGTTGCCGAAAAAATTGCGCTTGGAGCCCTTCATTATTATCTGCTTCAGGTTACTCCTTTGAAAGATATGCTTTTTAACCCGAAAGAATCCCTTTCTTTCAATGGCAATACGGGACCCTATCTGCAGTATATGGGTGCGCGGATCACCTCTCTGCTGGGAAAAGCTGGTCCTGAAGCTGACGGAGGTACGGTGAATCCCGGACTCCTAACTCATGAAGCTGAATGGGAACTGTTAAAAGTTCTTGCCGATTATTCCGCCCAGATTGAACGCGCCGCGAAAAATTACGATCCGAGCATTATAGCCTCATATTTATATGAACTGTCCAAGTGTTTCAGCCGGTTTTATCATGAATGCCCCATTCTGGCGGCCGGGACCCCTGATCTGGTCTGTACCAGGCTTGAACTCGCAAAAGCTGTCAGGATTGTCCTGAAAAGCGCAATGCATCTGATCCTGGTACCGTTTCTGGAAGCAATGTAGGCAAAATAGTGACGGAACAGCCTTGACTCTTGGCTTTCTTTCATTGTATAAATATATTTTATAGGAAAATGCCGGTTACGTCGGCTTTTTTGCAATATTGTTTGTATCTTCAATATAAACCCGTTAATATATTGAAGTGCGCATAAATTTATGTTTTAGAGGTTCTGAAATGTACGCACTCGTTGAGTATAAAGGTAAGCAGTACAAGGCGGAAAAGGGCGGCCAGATACAGGTTGACCTGATAGACGCTGAAAAAGGTTCAAAAATTGATATCGATACTGTTTTAATGGTAAGCGATGACGGAAAAACCACAGTCGGTATGCCCTATGTTAAGGGTGTCAAGGTTTCCGCGACGGTTGGTGACAGCTTCAGGGACAAAAAGATTATTGTCTACAAATATAAAAGCAAAAAAGATTATCACCGCACCATTGGCCACCGCCAGCAGTATACCATGATCACGGTTGAGGATATTACCGGGGTATAAAAGGTGATTACGGTCACAATTACAGCGGGACAATACGGAAATCTGATTTCCGCAGAAGCTTCCGGCCACGCCGGTACGGCTCCCCGCGGTAATGATATAGTCTGCGCGGCTGCAACAGTGCTGCTGCGCACAACGCTGGAAGTTTTATCCGGTGAAATAACGGAGCTTGAAGTCTCGGCTCCGGAACGCGGACTCCTGTCTTTCAGGGTCTGCAAATACAATGAGGCTGATATACCTCTTCTGGTGTATGCGGCGGCGTTTCTGTCAAAAGGAATTGCAAGCCTGGAACGGGAATTTCCCGGAACAGTCAGTCTGGATCTGCGTAAAAGCGGCCTCTGACAGGCAGCAGCCGGCGGAAAAGTTTTGAAAGTTCAGTATTTGTGTATTAAAGGGTTGATTTGTTTGGAGGATAACTATGGCACGAAAGAAAGGCGGTAGCGGAGCCAAAAATGGACGGGATTCAAATCCCAAATATCTCGGCGTAAAGGTTTTTGGCGGACAGACAGTATCTGCCGGTTCAATTCTTGTCCGCCAGAGAGGTACAAAAATACATCCCGGAAATAATGTCGGTCTCGGACGGGATAATACCCTGTTTGCGACTGCAGACGGAGTTGTAAAATATCACAGCCGGAAAGGAAGACATCTCGCGTCCATTGAACCTGTCCAGGCATAAACAAGCCCGGATTCGGTTTACTGTTCTTCCGGTTTTGGCCGGAGAATATCTTCCGTGAAAAAACGGTATCTGATTTTTTTATAAGTAACGGCCGGCGAATATTTCGTCGGCTTTTTTTTCATCGGATGATAATAGTCCGTAGTTTTTGTGTAAACTGGTAGTACTTGTATGATTAAATTTGCAGACGAGGCGCTGATAACTGTGTCCTCAGGAAAAGGCGGTAACGGCTGTATTGCGTTCCGCAGGGAAAAATATATTCCGAATGGCGGACCCTCCGGCGGCGACGGCGGCAGGGGCGGCGATGTCATATTTGAAATACGGCCGAATTTAAGGACTCTTGCGCATTTGCGTTATAAACAAACCTTCAAAGCGAAGAACGGTGGTGACGGCGAAGGCAATCAGCGTTTCGGGAAGGACGGTGAGGATTGCACGGTTCTTTTGCCTCCCGGCTGCCTGCTCCGGGACGCGGATACCGGCGAGCTTGTTCACGATTTTGGTATGGATTATGAAGGAAGCCTTGTTTTTCTCCGCGGGGGCAACGGCGGCTGGGGAAACGTACATTTCAAGAGTTCGGTAAATCAGGCTCCCCGGACAGCCCTGCCCGGGCAGGACGGTGAAACGCGCAAACTGAGAGTCGAGCTTAACATTATAGCTGATATCGGTTTTGTCGGTTTCCCGAACGCAGGAAAATCATCTCTTCTCGAGTTTTTTACCAATGCCCGCCCCAAAATAGCGCCTTATCCGTTTACAACAAAAATTCCCCACTTGGGAGTTTTGCGCATTGATGAGACTCGGGACATAATTCTTGCCGATATTCCCGGTATTATTGAAGGCGCTTCGGAAGGACGGGGAATGGGTATCCGCTTTCTGAAGCATATTTCCCGTTCAGCCGGACTCGCATATATCATTGACCTTTCGGAAGAAGATTTTCTCGGAGCCTTTGACAAGCTGAAATCCGAGCTTGAAGAATTTTCCCCCGAACTGGCTCAAAAACAATCAATAGTGATTGCCACAAAGCTTGATCTTCCGGAAACAAGGGAGCATCTCGCCGAACTCCATTCATTTCTCGCAAAAAAATACCCCGGCCTGCCTGTTCTTGGCGTATCGGTACAGAACCGCTGGGGGCTGGAAGACGCAAAAAAAGCCTTTATGGAACTTGTTCAGGCGAATGAAACTGCGGCCGCACCGGAAGACGATGGTTTTTCCGGTACAGCGGCAAATTCTGCGCTCGATTTTATGCTTGCTGAACCTGCGGATCCCGAATACGGTGAAAATGACGGAGGCTTCGGGGCCACTGTAAGTCTGAGCAGGAAACGCAGAGGCCGTAAAAAATGAAAATAGCTGTTCTCGGGGGACCTTTAATCCTGTCCATTCCGGCCATCTTGCCATAGCGGACGAGGTCAGGATAAATTTCGGATACGATAGCGTATTGCTTATCCCGGCGAATATTCCTCCCCATAAGGAACTTGCCGCGGGCGCTTCGTCTTCGGACAGACTGGAGATGCTCAACCTTGCAACAAAACACAGTCCGGGAATCGACGCAGACAACTGCGAGCTTATCCGGGGCAGTGTTTCCTATACATATGATACCATTGAATATCTGGAAGCGCGGTTCGCGGGAAAACTCGAGGGCAAAATCGGACTGATTATTGGGGACGACCTTGTCGCCGATTTTTCGACATGGAAAAAGGCCTCGCTTTTGGCGGAAAAAGCTGATATACTTGTTACCAGACGGCTGTATCCCTCTGCCGATATGAATATTTCGTTTCAATATCCTTACAGGGCCGTACATAATCCGCTGATCGGGATTTCATCTTCGGATATCCGCGAACGGATAAAGGCGGGGAAGAGCTGGCGGTATTTTGTGCCTGAAACAGTGGCTGAATATGTAATTGAGAACCATTTGTATGAATCTTGAGCAACTGCAGGAAGTAACTGAAAAAGTCAATCTGTATATACTCGGCATGCTGCCGCCGTTCCGCTATAAGCATTCGGTCCGGGTCGCGGTCCTTGCCCGAGACTTATGCGCCCGGTTCGCGGTTGAGCCGGCAAAAGGATATCTCGCCGGGATTGCCCATGATATGTGTAAAACTGCACAGGATGAATGGCTCCTCAATATGGCTGAAAAAGACGGGGCCAAACTTACCGGGATAGAAAAATCAAAACCCGCTCTGCTGCACGGACGCGCAGCGGCCCTGCTTCTTGCCGAAGATTTTCAGGTTACCGATCCGTCTGTTCTGAACGCGGTCCGGTATCATACCTTTGGTTCCCCGGATATTGATGATCTGGGAAAAATTATTTATGTTGCAGATAAGATTGAACCGAAACGTCCCGATATTGATCCTGTCCTTCGTGAGAGAATGCTTTCTTCTGACCTTGATACAATGACCATAATGGTTATGGAAATGACAATTTCCTATCTTGCCGCGAAGGGAAAAAAGGTTGCGAAAAATACGAAGTTAATGCTGCAGCATTTGCAGGAGGGGAAAAACAAATGAAATCACGCCCGGTAAATATGAAATCAAGCAATATTTTTCTTATTGCCATTTTGCTGATTTTTCTCGGGGCCGCGGTTATCCTCATTATCGCGATGCGGACCGACCCCATAAAGGAAGTTCTTTCCGGCGAACAGCTTCTGAAAGTTCTTATTGTGCTGGAGGATGAGGGCAGGCCCCTGTCCACAAATATTATTGCGTATTATCCGGGAAGCAAAAGGGCCGCTATGTTTGATATTCCGGGCGAGACCGGACTTATTCTGCGGAGGCTTGGCCGTGTGGACAGGATCGATGCGGTTTATGAAGAAAAGGGAATCCAGGATTATAAAACTGAAATCGAGGGCTTGACCGGAATTTCGGTACCCTTTTACCTTGTTTTCAATCTTGATCAGTTTGTGAGGCTGGCTGATTTGCTTTCCGGTTTTGATGTTTTTATACCGACTCCTATTGATATTCAGACAGAAGAAGGGAGAATCCTTCTGCCCTCGGGTGCGGTAAAGCTTGACGGTGATAAAATCCGTACTTATGTGACTTATTCGGACCCTCTGGACCAGGAAGGGGAGGCTGTCGGGCGCAAACAAAAGGCGGTCCTCGCTTTTTTCCGGGCGCTCAATGACAATTCAGGCATTGCTTTTTCAAATTCAATTTTCCCCGTATTGAAGTCGTGTTTCCGCGCCAATTTGGGGGACGATTCACTTAAGGTCCTGCTGGAGGAACTTTCAAAAATAGATTCTGAACGCCTTGTACCTCAGCGGGTGACCGGGTCCCTCCGCGTCGTTGACGGAAAAACCCTGCTCTTTCCGTTTTATGACGGGCAGCTTCTCAAGGATGTTATCCGGCAAACCATCGCCGGGCTCACTTCCGATGATAATGCCGCGCAGGAAAGAATTTACGCCATTGAAATCCTGAACGGAACAAAAACGCAGGGCCTTGCCCGGAATACATCGGAACTGTATCAGAGTTTCGGATATGATGTTATCCGTGTTGCCAACGCGGAAAGCAGTGAATATGATAAAACAGTAGTAATTGACCGTATCGGAAATGAAACGGTCGCCGCTACCATTGCCCAGGTTATCCAATGTAAAAATATTCAGACAGCGGCAGTAAATCCTTCGGATGCCGAAGAATACGGGACTGAAACTATAGTTGATTACACCATAATCCTGGGAAAAGATTTTACCGGACGATTTGTGCGATAGGGAGAAAATATGGAAAAAAAGACAGAAATACGGGACGCGGCCATTGCGCTCGGAAACTTGCTGACCGAGCATAAGGCACAGAATGTTGTTGTCCTTGATATAAGCAGCAACAATACCTTTGCCGATTATTTTATTATTGCAACGACTTCAAGTTCCACTCATTCCCAGGGGTTGCAGCGGCATATACACGAAGCGATAAAACCTCTCGGGCTTGAGGTATTTCCGACCCGGCGTAAAATTCCTGACGGCGAAGACTGGGTGCTGATTGATCTCGGAAGTATTATCATTCATTTAATGACAGAGACGGCCAGACGGTTTTATGATCTCGAAAAATTGTGGTTCGGTTCGCCTGATCTTCTCCATGAAGAAACAGAACCGGCCTCTGATCCGGAATAAAATACTCCGCCGAAGAGCAGTCAGCTCGAAGAGCTGCAGACCTTCGGTCCGGGGTATTCGCAGGTCGCGGAAGCGGCCATTAAATCATTTCCTTACAGAACCAGCCGCGGGCTGATTAAACCCGCGCCACGAATGAGAATACGGGTATTTTGAAATTATTGGTTTAAAAGTCCGGGAATGCCGTTAATCGGGCGGCTTTCCGTGATATGCAGGCCGGTTTGTGCCGGACTGCCGGCTGATAAGAACAGAATATTCTTATCAGATATTATTCATCGAAATCATCATAATCGAGGTCGTCGTCTTCATAATCGAAGTCGTCTTCCTCATCATCTCCAAAATCTTCTTCTTCATCAAAGTCGTCAAAATCATCTTCTATGTCTTCATCGTCACCAAAATCGTCATCATCTTCAAAGTCATCGAAATCATCGTCCTGGGATTCCTCAAAATCATCATCCTCATAATCATCATATGCATCTTCAAATACATACCTTCCGTGCATTGAATCCGATTTCAGATCAAGATCAGTCAACATTTGTTTCATCCTCATTTTCCCGCAATTTAAGGCGCATATCTGCTTACTGAAAACATAATTGAGACTGTTTATTTCTGTCAACTATCTATTCACGAAATTTGAGTTTTTTCGTGTATTTTCCGGTTTAAAAACTGAAAATCTTCCGGAATATGCGGACCTTAATTTTCCGGCTGTTTCCGGTCCGGTCAAAAGGCTGTCAATAAAGCTCGTATACACGCCGCTGTTTTAAAATGAACCTCATGCTTTGACAAAATCCGTAATATTAGTATAATTCCTGAACCGGGAATGGCAAAACCTGTACCAGGGCGGTAAAAGCCCTCCGGTATTCCGGCTGCCGCCCATCGGAAAGCTGGCTGAATGGCATATAAAAAAACGGTGCGTATTTCCGCGCCCTGCAAACTGAACCTTCACCTGAGAGTTCTGGACAAGCGCGCGGACGGTTACCATGATATAGAAAGCATTTTTCAGCTTGTTTCGCTCGCTGATGAGCTTGAGCTTTCACTTACCGGTTCTCCGGGAGAATGTACTGTTATTTCTCCGGAAATGGCGCTGCCGCCCGATAACACGATATCAAAGGCTGTTTCCGAATTCAGATATGTTACGGGGATACGGGACGGTCTTTCGGTTGTCATAAGGAAGCGTATTCCCTCGGGCGCCGGACTGGGCGGAGGTTCATCCGACGCTGCCGCCGTGCTGCGGGCGCTTGATCTGCTGTTTGGTACGGACCTTGACCGGTCATGCATGCTTGATATGGCCGCAAAAATCGGGAGTGATGTTCCGTTTTTTTTATCCGGGGCCGCAGGAATTGTTGAGGGGAGAGGAGAAAAAATCATTTCCATCCCTTCACGGACCGATATTGCCGGGCTTTTGGTTTGGCCCGCTGTCCACAGTTCCACAGCGGCCGCCTATCGTCTGCTGGATGAATGGCAGAAGGAGGGCGGCGAGAAGGGGATTGACTGGCCGTTGCCGGGAGAGCTTGAAAAGCTGTATAACAGGCCTGTTTCGGAATGGCCTTTCAGGAACAGCTTTACGGCGCCGCTTTCAAGGCAACAGCCGGTAATCGGGGAGATTCGGGATGCTCTTTTGAACGCCGGAGCCCAGTTTTCGGACATGACAGGTTCGGGATCCGCTGTTTTTGGTCTTTTTGAAAACAGGCATTGTGCAAAAAAAGCACAGGAACATTTGTTCCCGTGTTATAAAAATTTATACGGAATTTCTTTTGCTTGCGTCCTTCAAAATGCGGTAGTACAATAGAATTGTGTTCTACTGCAAAAGGGGGGTAAGATATGGAGATAACAGATATCCGTATCAGGAAGGTGACAACAGAAGGCAAGTTGAAGGCATATGTGACCGTTACATTCGATAATTGTTTTGTTATTCATAACGTAAAAATTATCGAGGGTAAAACCGGGATGTTCATTGCCATGCCTAGCCGGAAAATTCGTACCGGTGAATATAAAGATGTCGCCCATCCTATTTGTCCTGATTTCCGAACAAGACTTCAGGACAACATTCTGGCCGAATACGCGGCCGGACATATTGAAGATTCCGTTGCCGCGGAGCCGATTGATATGTAAGTGTGCCTTGGTCCGGTAACTATTACACGGAAAGCACTGTTACTGTCCCGGAAAACGGCAAAAAACGTTTTTGGGACGTCGGCAAGTGGTAAGCCAACGGTTTTTGGTGCCGTCATTCCGCAGGTTCGAATCCTGCCGTCCCAGCTATGAGTATTACGGGGTATACCCGTATTTTCTCTGAAAATCGGTGGATCAGAGATTCGCCGGAGTGTTTTGTTTAAAAAATAAAACACTTGAATTTGCTTCTGCTCAGATCCCGGGCGTGTCCAATAAGTTTGTTGCTTATCGTCCACGCCTTGCGTTTTCTCCCGTTTCAGCGGTACGAAAATGCTGCACTTAAGAAGCTGTCCGAACAAGTATTTCATACTTTTCGAACAGCCCCGGGGAAGGGGCGATGCATATCCAAGGAGGCCATGAGGTATGGCACAGAAAACTATTAACGCGAAAACCCGGACTGAAGTCGGGAAGGGAGCCGCAAAGCGGCTGCGCAAGTCGGGAAGGATGCCCGGCGTTCTGTATGACGGAACAGGAAAATCAGTACTTATTGATATTGATTTTAAAGACTTTTCACAGCTTTTTCATTCAATAACGGAAAGCACCCTTATTGATGTCAAACTGGATGATTCGGTTAATAAAGTCGTCTTTGTTAAAGACGCGCAGTATGACATTATTACCGATTCGGTAAAACATGTTGATTTTTATGAGGTTGATCCTTCCAAAAAACTGCGGACAAAAATCCATATAAAACTTTCCGGATCGCCCGAGGGCATCCGTGTCGGCGGTGTTCTTGAAACCGGTATTTCGGAAGTTGAAGTCGAATGTCTTCCCCGTGACTTACCCGAGCGGATTGTTGTTGATGTAGGAGGCCTGGGCCTTAATCATTCAATTCATGTTAAAGACTTGCAGCTTGGAACCGGTGTAAAAATCCTGACCGATCCGGACATAACCATAGCTGTTCTCAAATACACAAAAGCTGGTATTCCTGCGGAAGGGGAATCTTCCGGAGCATAAAAAAAACATCTGTTTTTTGAAAAGGGTCCCTTCCAGGGACTCTTTTTTTGGTATACTTGATATATGAGCCTTTCGGCGGAAGAAAAATTCAGATTTTCTCTTGAAAATTTTCTCAAAACGGTTAAGGGAAACCTTTCGCAGGACACTGTCGCTCCGCCGCATATCCTTGCCGCGGTTTCTGGAGGGGCGGATTCCATTTTTCTGCTGCATATGCTGCACCGGTTTATGCCAGAATACGGATATATCCTTTCGGCAATAACAGTTAATCATCTCCTCCGCCCTGAAGCGGAAAGCAGCGGAGATGCGGAATTTACCGAAAATATCTGTGCAGGCCTCATACCTCCGGTACCCTGCTTCCGGGTTGATTTTGATGAGGGATATGTTTTGTCTGTTGCGGCGGACCGGAAAAAAGGCATTGAGGAAGCTGCCCGTTTTCTGCGGTACCGTGAATTTGACCGCGCCGCTGACGCATGCGGCGCCGGCCTTATAATGACCGGCCATAATAAAAATGACCAGCTTGAAACCGTTTTAATGCGTTTTTTTCAGGGAGGAGGGGCTTCTTCCCTGTCCGGAATTGCCGGCCGCCGCGGGCGGTATGTGAGGCCGCTTTTAAACATAACCCGCGGAGAAATCATCGGCTGGCTTAATACCTCCGGTTTATTATGGCGGGAAGACGCCAGTAATGCCGATACCCTGTACCTGAGAAACAGAATCCGGCGGCAGCTTGTGCCGCTTCTTGATGAAATCCTGCCCGGATGGCAAAGAGGCGTTCTCGCCGCTTCCGAAAAGGCGGGAATGGATGACGCCGTATGCAATTCCCTTATTACTGCGGAATGGAGCAGGCAAAAGGACTCTGTTTTCTGCGGCGCTTCTTCCTTTTTATCAATGCCTGAGGCCCTGCGGCTGAGGTTTTTGCAGAGGGGACTTTCCGAATTAGGTGTCCCGCACCGTGTTCCGTCAGGATTTTTACTGCGGGCTGCCCGCTCTCCGGAGAGATTTCCGCCGGAAAGCGACTTTCTTATTTCCGGATCGAAACTGAAATTTTACAGACAGGGAAATTCCTTTTTTTTGAAAACTGATATTGTACAGAATAGTAAAAGCGGGTATCTTGTATATATTACATCGGCCGGCAATTATACGCTGCCATTCGGGAACATAACTGTTTCCGGAGAAAAAGACGCGTTCTTTTTTGATGCCTGTTTTGGCCCCTTTCCTCTTCCGCTGATTATCCGGTCACGGATGGGAGGAGATAATCTCCGGACAGCAGAGGGAAAGAAAAAGAAATTGAAAAAATTAATGAATGACTGGAATATACATGACGATGACCGGGAAATAATTCCTGTTATTGAATATAATGGAGAAATTCTTGCGGTTTACGGCAAGCCTCTCGGATATCCGGACTGGTACATTAAAAACTGAGGTTGGAAAATGGCGCAAAATGATCGTGAAAACATACCGGATTCTCCAAAACAATCCTCAACAGGCCGTTTTGGTTTTATTTTTTTTATTATTATTGTTATTGTATTTGTTTACTTTATTTTTTCAGGAAACGATTCGAGGAAACGGCTTGAAATGCCGTATAATGAATTTCTTTCACGCGTAGAACTCGGACAGATTGATTCAATACGGATCATCGGCCAACAGGAAATCCGGGGCAGCTACCGTGATGCGCTTAAGGGCGAAGGTCTCTTTATAACAACTATCCCCTATGAGGACCCACAGCTTATTCCTCTTTTAAAGGAATATAATGTACGTGTCACCGGAGAACCCGCACGTGTTTCGGGCTGGTATATTTTGATGCAGGCAGTTGTGCCTGTCATACTGATTGTTTTTCTGATTATAATGATCCGGCAGTCTCAGGGGCAGGGCAATAAGGCCATGCAGTTCGGAAGGAGCCAGGCCCACCGGTATGAAAAAAACAGCAAGCGGATAACGTTTGCCGATGTCGCCGGCCAGAATGAAGCGAAAAATGAATTGCAGGAAGTTGTCGAGTTTCTTAAAAAACCCCAGAAATTCGTAAAAATGGGAGCGAAGATACCAAAGGGTGTTTTACTGGTCGGAATGCCTGGAACCGGCAAGACCCTTCTTGCCAAGGCTGTTGCCGGAGAGGCCGGAGTCGCTTTCTTTAGTATATCAGGAAGTGATTTTGTCGAAATGTTTGTTGGCGTCGGTGCAAGCCGCGTCCGTGATCTTTTTGAGCAGGGCAGAAAAAACGCTCCCTGTATTATTTTCATTGATGAACTTGACGCTGTAGGCCGGACCCGAGGCGCCGGATACGGCGGCGGACATGACGAGCGGGAACAAACCCTGAATCAAATGCTTGTTGAAATGGACGGATTTGAAACAAAAGATGGGGTTATTATTCTGGCCGCAACTAACCGTCCTGATGTTCTTGATCCCGCCCTTTTGCGGCCGGGCCGGTTTGACCGGCAGGTGGTGGTGGCTATGCCTGATATAAAAGAACGCGAGGCTATTCTGCAGATTCACTCGGCTAAAATTCCCCTTGCGAGTTCCGTCGACCTGTCCCGGTTTGCCCGGGCTACACCGGGTATGAGCGGCGCAGATCTTGCGAATCTTGTGAATGAGGCTGCCCTGCTTGCCGCCAGGAATGACAAGCAGAAAGTTGATACAGACGATTTTGAAGAATCCCGGGATAAGATCCTTATGGGGGTCGCGCGCAAGTCGCTTGTTCTTCCGGAAAAGGAAAGGGAAATGACCGCTGTGCATGAGTCGGGCCATGCCCTTTTGCATTATTATCTTAAAAACGCTGATCCGCTTCATAAAGTAACAATTATTCCCAGGGCGGGGCGCTTGGACTTGCCGTTTCTCTTCCTGAAAATGATTCCTATTCCCGTACACGCGGCTGGCTGATGGACAGAATCTGCATTTGTTACGGCGGATATGCCGCTGAAATGCTTATATACGGTGAGACAACAACCGGCACAAAAGGCGATCTCAAACAGGCCACAGAGATTGCCCGCCGGATGGTTTGTGAATACGGAATGACACAGGAACCGGGCGCTATTGCATTCGGACAGGAAGATGAGCCGATTTTTCTCGGCAAGGAAATTGCCCGCCATAAAGATTATTCCGAGGAAACAGCAAAAGTTATTGATAAGGCGATAAGAGCAATCCTCGAGGAAAACCTTTTGCAGGCCCAGAAAATCGTAAAAGAACACAGACATGAACTTGAATTATTAACCGAAGCCCTGCTTGACCGTGAAACGCTTGATGACGCTGAAATACGTGTTTTGCTTGGCTTGCCGCCCCTGACATCTGAAGCCGCCGTTGCGCCGGACTCTTTGTCTGTTGTTGCACCCGAAGATTCGGAGGCATAACCGAAGTGGGGAAAAAACTGTGAAAAAGACAGGAAGTTACTTTTGGGGCATTTTGTTTTTTTTCCTTTGTATTTTTTGCTTCCCCGCATTTGCCGATGCAAATACTTCTGCCGCGGTCCGCTCTCTGGATCGGGCAATTCGGCTTCTTTCTTTGAGTAAATGGGACCTTGCTTCAAATGAAGCCCGTACCGGAGCTTCCTTTGATCCCCGGCTTGCGGATTTTTCTTATGTTGAAGCTTTATGCCTTACTGCCATAGGAGCTGCACGTGCGGATATTCTCGAACAGCTTGAACTTTCATTAAACCCGGATCTTTTCTGGCGGCGGTATAACAACAATGACGCGGTAAGATTGACTGCCCGTCTCTACGCTGAAACATGCCGTTATGACGAGGCTCTGGCTTTGCTGGATTCCATAACCGACATGCCGACAGCCGACGCGGATTATATACGGATTTTCTCTCTGTATGGAGCAGGCCGTATTTCGGAAGCTAGGGACGCCGCCGTTTTTGCTCTGGACCGCTGGCCTTTTGACTGCCGGTTTCCCCGTATAGTTCTCCAGCGGGAAAACAGTACCGGCGAAGATGCTTCTGCCAGTGAGTTGACAGCACTTGTTCTTTCCAGACTCCATATCTGGGAAAAACTGGACAGGGAACTTTTTCTGTATGCGGTCCGTTTTGAACCCGACCCGAAAAACCGCGAACGTTACATTCGTATGTACCGGGGAATGGGGAATTCTGATTTGAATAATTCCGCGCAGAGATTGCTCCAGCTCTCCTGCATAATTGCGCTTGAAAACGGCACGCTTACTGAAAAGGAAGCTATCGATGAGCTTTTTTCCTATGAAAATGACGGAATAGAAATAAGCAATCTTGTTGCATTGAGCAGTTTGACAGGTTCCCGGGAAAACAGGGAGTATCTCGCTTCCCTGCTGGATAATTATTCCGGTATCCTCATTGATGATACAAACAATGACGGAATAACGGATACCTTTATCAGCTATGAACTCGGCCGTCCGAAACAGGTTGTATTTGATCCAGACCAGGATGGGTACCCTGATTATACAGTCAACTGCGATTATGGGACGCCGGTTGAAATAACGTTACGGAATAAAGAGGTTTTAATTTCATATGATCTGTATCCTGTTATTGAATCGGTAAAAAATACACCGCGCGAATATATCCTGAATCCCGGAGCCTTTTCCTGGAACCCGGTAAGCTGGACCAGGATTGAGGAACTGCTGCCTGAAATCACTTTTTATATTTTCCGCCTCTCGGAACAGCATGCCTTTCCGGGCGAAGAAGAAATAATACAACGTTCTGCTTTTTATCTTGAAACGGAAAAGGCTTCTCCCGATTCTGAACTCCGCGTTGTACTGGAAAAAGGCATGCCTGTTCTTTCTGAGTTCAGGGAAACCGGGATGCTTGTTTCCTGGACGAGTTTTGCAAATGGAATGCCTGTCCTCACAAAAGAAGACAGAAATAATGACGGTTATTTTGAAACAACAATTATATTTAACAGGGACGGTTCAATTTCTTCTATTCAGATAGACCAGAATGCGAACCGGATAAATGAATATGAAGAGTTTTATTATCCGGACGGGTCCTTCAGCATTCACTGGGATACAGATGAAGACGGCACCGCGGATATTATCTGGAGGAAAGACGCGCTGGGCCGTGAGCAGACTGAATGGGTCCATCCTTCGACCGGACTTCCTGTTGTTGTTACTGTTGAAAACGGCATCCCTGTTTCAGTCTTGTCCGGGTCCTCATATTTCCCGGTGGTGAAAGATCCGAAGGAACATCTCTGGTGGCTGGGAAATATACCTGAAAATTCATCTGATTTATCAAAAAAATTGATAGATTTTTTTAACCGAAGTGCCGCAAGTGTTGTTTCAATAACAGTAAAAATAGATGAAAAAATAGTTTATGCTGTTAGTACCGGCGGATTTTTATATGCGGAGATTTTTTAATGCTTAAGGGTAAAAAAAAGGTTTTTTTCATAATCCTGGGGATAAGCTGTTTTTTAGCAGTTTTCTTATCAGGATGTAAAACAACTAAAGAAGTTGAAACTGTTGTCGACTATTCCGATGAGCGCAGTCTTTTATATGCAATTGATCAGGTAAAAAAAATCATGGAAAAAGATCCGGTCAGGGCTCTCTGGCGCGCCCGGATTTTATTTGATAATGCAACAAATAACCGGCATATGGTTGAATCGCTTTACTCTGATGCAGCCATACGCACCGCCGATGAATTCAAAACAATGATTTCAGCGGAAAAATGGAATGATGCCCTCCGCATTTACCGGTCTCTTTCGGTTTTGTCCATGGCGCCCGGAGACTGGTCGGAAGAAAAAATAATTGAAACACGCCTCCGGACTTGGGAAGAGGAAGGGAAAACAACCCTCGCAAATTTGGGTACAGTCCAGAAATCGACGCCTGAAGATGAGGCTCCTTCCCCCAGGATTGTTGCAAACATGATACAGGGAACTGTCACGGTTTGGGTAGACAGAGGCGTGAGAGTGCAGTCGGGCGTAGGCTATGCCGACAGGGTTATCGGCTCCGGCTTCTTTATTGATAAAAGCGGATATATAGTAACGAATTATCATGTTATCGCGAGCGAAGTGGATCCGAAATATGAAGGGTATTCGCGGTTGTATATAAAACTTGCGTCTGATTCTGACACCCGTATTCCTGCGCGCGTAATCGGCTGGGATCCTGTCTTTGATCTCGCGCTCCTGAAAACGGAAATAGAGCCTTCTGTTGTATTTCAGTTGGGAAGTTCGGAATCCCTTGTTGTCGGAACCAGGATTTATGCGATCGGTTCTCCTGCGGGGCTGGAACAAACCCTGACATCAGGTATTGTTTCCGCACAAAAGCGGCGTCTGATTTCCCTTGGAGATATTCTGCAGATCGATGCGCCGATCAATCAGGGAAATTCCGGCGGTCCTATTGTTGATGAAGCCGGACGGGTTCAGGCCATTGTTTTTGCCGGCATAGAATCTTTTGAGGGTTTGAATTTTGCCATCCCGGTTGAATATCTGAAAATCATCCTGCCCGATTTATACGCAGGCGGGGAAGTCTCGCACCCATGGGTAGGCGCTTACGGTAAAACAGTTGCCCTGCCCGGATCTTCCGCGCCGGCCGGAGTCGGCCTCTTTTATGCGGTTCCCGGGGAACCCTCTTCCGTCAGCGGGATTCCGGAAAATGCGGTAATAACTTCAATGAACGGAATACAGGTCAATACGCTTGAAGACTTGCAGTATCAGCTTATCCGGCAAATTCCGGGCTCGATAGTCCGCCTGTCCGGTATTGCAGGAGAGAGCGAAAGCGGCGAACCCCAGACACGTGATTGGTATGTGTACCTTTCAAACCGCCCTGAAGTTCCGGGAAAACTAATTTTTGACCGTGATATCAAAAGCCGTGCACTGTATCCCTTTTTCGGCATGAAACTTGAAAAGGTCGGAAGGTTCAATAAATATGTGGTAACCCAGATAATCAAGGGAGCATAGCAGACGAATCCAGTTTTTCGGAAATGGATGTTGTTGAAATACAGAATATAACTGTTGATCCTGATAACGGTATTGTTATACTCCAGGTATATGCAAAGCGCAGAAAAAAAGGTTATATGGATTCATTTTACGGTATGGGCGCATCGCTGGACAGTCCTTCATTTTTCTAATATAGTTGCCTCTATGACTGACCCTGCTTATATCCGCAATTTCTGTATTGTTGCACATATTGATCATGGAAAATCCACACTCGCTGACCGGCTTATTGAAAAAGCTAAAGTAGTTGATTCCCGGAATATCCGTTCGCAGATGACTGATAATATGGACATAGAACGTGAACGCGGCATCACTATAAAAAGCCAGGCTGTAACCATTCCCTATACATCAAAAAACGGAAAACAGTATCAGCTGAATTTTGTTGATACTCCGGGCCATGTTGATTTTACCTATGAGGTGTCGAGGGCTATCGCCTCCTGCGAGGGGGCTTTGCTTATTATTGACGCCGCCCAGGGTGTTGAATCCCAGACCCTTTCAAATATGTATCTGGCACTGGAACATAATCTGGAAATTCTTCCTGTTATTAATAAAATAGATTTACCGGCGGCGGATATTCCTGCTACTCTTCATCAGATAGAACATGATCTCGGTCTTGACCCTGATATAGCGGTGCCTGTTTCCGCAAAACTGGGAACGGGAATTGATGAATTGTTTGAAGCTATTATCGAACGGATTCCGGCGCCGTCCGGAAATTCCGATGATAAACTTCAGGCGCTTATTTTTGACTGCCATTATGATCCTTACCGGGGCGTTATAGTTCATATCCGTGTTTTTTCGGGCAGAATAAAGCCGGGGCAGACAATCCGGTTTATGAATTCCGAAACTGAATATAAGGTTGAGGAAACGGGAATTTTTATTTTAAAACTGATCCCTTCGGAAGAACTTACAGCCGGAAGTGTCGGATATATAATTGCCGGAATTAAAACAATCCAGGATGTCAGAGTGGGGGATACCCTTACAAACGCCGCTGATCCCTGTGATAAACCTCTGCCCGGATTTAAAGAAGTCAAACCTGTTGTATTTTCTTCGATTTATCCCATGGACTCCAATGATTATGAAGAGCTGAAGGAATCCATCGAAAAGCTCCGTCTGAATGATGCCAGTTTAACCTGGGAAAAGGATTCTTCCATTGCCCTGGGCCACGGGTTCCGCTGCGGTTTTTTGGGGCTCCTCCATCTTGAAGTAGTCCAGGAGCGGCTTGAACGTGAATTCGACCAGTCGGTTATTTTTACGGCGCCTTCTGTCGCGTACCGAATTACCATGCGGAACGGCACAACAGTTCTCTGCGATAATCCGACCGACTACCCGGACGAAGGGAAGATCGAAAGCGCTGAAGAACCTTATATCCGGGCAAGCATAATTACCCCCAGTACGTATCTCGGAAATATAATTACGCTCTGTATTGAAAAACGCGGGATCCAGACAAATCTCCAGTATCTTGATGAAAAAAGGGTAGAGGTAATTTATGAGATGCCTCTGGCCGAGGTCCTCTTTGATTTTTACGACCGCCTGAAAAGCGTGAGCCGCGGATATGCTTCGTTTGACTATGATGTTATCGGATTTAAACCGACCGAACTCGTAAAGATAGATATTCTGATTAACGGCAAACCTGTTGATGCGTTGTCCCAGCTTGCGTATAAGGGAAACGCGTATCAGAAAGCCAGACATATCTGCGAACAGTTGAAAGAAGAAATTACACGCCAGCAATTTAAAATAGCGATACAGGGTGCCATCGGCAGCCAGGTTATTGCCCGTGAAACCGTTAATCCGCTCCGCAAGGACGTACTTGCCAAATGTTATGGCGGGGATATTACCAGAAAAAGAAAACTGCTTGAAAAGCAGAAAGAAGGAAAAAAACGCATGAAGATGGTAGGGGATGTCGAACTGCCCCAGTCTGCCTTCCTTGCTGTTCTGAAAACAAAGGAAAACTGATTTTTCTTTTAACCGGTCCGGGCGTGGTTCAGTGTTTTCAGAAAAAACTCAAGCTCGGCCCGGATTCTTTTTAAAAAAGACGAATCAGTTGACCATCCCCTGTATGCGTCAGGAAAGTGCAGATACAGATAATCCGTCTGTTTTCCCAGAATATCAAGTCTTCTGTCCGCATCACTGCCCGTGATTTTCCCCGTAAGAATATCCCGAAGCTCATTTAAACTCGCGGCTTCCTGTCCGATAAAAGCGGATACCGCGCCGGTTTCCTTTTGTGCATAGTGAAGAAAACTGATATCCCCGGTACTATTTTCTTTTACGGAACTTTCTTTTATTATTTTTCCGCCTCTTCTTCAGTTATGGCGGGTACTTCAAGTTGCAGTCCTTCCCGGCGTATATCAAAAATCCTGTTCGAATTGCTGAACGCAACACTCAGCAGACGCGCGTAATCAGAGAGGGCCGGATTTGTGAAAACAGGATTTCCTGTTTTTCCATCCGTAATGAATACTCCAGGAACGCCGAGCTGTGAAGGCATCGCCGCCGGTTCCAGACGGCCGGCTCCGTACAGTATTTCCCGGGAAGCCGGTGCGCCCTTGCTGTGGGTGAATGCTTTTCCCCAGGAAAAATCGAGTCCGGTGAAAAAAACAGGAAGACTATCCTGCGTTATTCTTAGCGCAAGATAAAGGGCCGTAAGTCCAACGGAACCGAGCGGCGGAATAAGGGGAACGGAAGTTTCCAGGTCTATAAACCGGTCAAGAAATGAGGCTTTTGTATATTCGGTACAGAAAAAACACACAGGTCCGCCGGTAACAGCAACTGCCCCGGGAAATGAAGTCATATCAGCGAAAACAGGAATTCCGGAATTCCGGAGTCCGATAAATGCCCTTTCTATCCAGAATTGGGATTCCACTACAACAACCGCATCCGGCCGGATACCCGCGTCCTGCATTGAAAGAAGCGCGGTATCAACCGCGAGCAGAAAAATATCCGCCCGGTTTTTTTTATAAATGATATCGACAAATCAAGTGAAGGTCCCGCTCCGGCAACGAGTACCGGTTTTGCGGATTGCTTTTCAGGAAACCTGAAGGTATAGGGCAGCAGAGCTGAATTCCTGAAAAAATTCCGCGCATAATTTCTTCCCAGATTTATGAGCGTAATTCTGTTCTTCCATATACGGGATATGTACTCATCTACGGCCGCCACGATCTGCCCGTAGAAATCAGGAAAAAGGGAAGCTCCTCCAGAGAAATCAATGCGTACGCAGCGTCTGAAAACCTTTGCATTGTATGATTCCATTTCCGCAAGAAGCCTGGCAATTGTCTGCGCGTAAACCAGTCTGAATGATGGATGCGCAAGAATATCCGGCGGTATGAGCTGTTCTTCGAAGCTGAACAAAGCGCTATCATGTTCTATAGCGAGAACAAAACTGTCCGGAGGAAGATTACTGAGAAGTTCTTCCAGGCCATATCCCAGAACAGGAGATATACACAGGAACAATGTTTCGGGTTTCAGGGAAAGATCATGAATGGCTGAAAGAATGCTTTTTGAAGGATCGTATTTTGAATATAAAAAACGGTTTTTATATGATACGGAAAATCCTTTTCCCGTATCATATAAGGCCGGAAACTCCCCGGCGGAACCTTCTGACCTGAATGCCCTACCAGAACCGTTCACCTCAGAAATTCATAAAATAAGTATAATATGTATCCCAGAAATTATCTTCAAGGTTTTTGCTGGTCATGATTGATTCGGTAAGAACCTCCTCTTCCCAGTTTGAAACATAATACCGGTATGAACTCGGAAGCATTTCGAGAATTTGGGTGTCAGCGGCAATTTCTTCCGCAATATGCAGGACAAGGACATTATTGCCGAGGAGAACAGGCTCTGAAATCTCTCCGGAACTGAGAGAAAAAGCCGTTCTGAAGAAGCTGACATTATTCACTGCCGCATTGAGTTCCGGGTTTGAGCTGACAGGTATCTGGGTCAGCAATTCATTGTTTCCATAGTTTATGCTGAATGCCGAGGTTGTCTTTTTGCTGAGATTATCCATCTGGCAGGCTCTGTCAAAGCCATATGAAACGGCGTTCTGAACAAAGCCGGAAGCTTTTTCAACAAAATAATCTTCAATCAATCCGCGCTCGAATGACTTCATATATTCGGCCACAGCTGAAATAACTTCATTGCTTTCAAAATCGGGAAGAACCCGTTCGGCATTATTCCGGACAATGGCATATTCCATGTCGGTTTTTATCACCGGGCTTATTTCGGAAATTCCCAGATTCAGTACGGTGTCAAGGTTTTTGGCATCCACGAAAAGTGAATTCAGATTGCTCCTGAAGGAGTTTCCCAGTTTTCCTGAGGGATCCGAACTGCTGTTTGTTGAATACAGGGATACCGCGTCATCAAAGCTTATTTCATCCTTCGCGATCTTTGCGGCAATCTTTTTTGCCTCGGATTCCGAATCCACTGTAATAATCGAAAGATCGAATTTTTCAAACAGCTCGGAATTATTCTGCCCATACAGTATTATTTCAGCCTCAGGATAGGCCGATACATCAAAACTTACATAATTGAAACTTCTTTCGGGACCGTACATCATTTTGAGCAGATCAGTTTCTTTTCCCGATGTTTTCAGTCCGTACATATTATTTTCGGAGCCGAACACATCTTCAACATATCTCAGCGCGGTCATTTCTTCCGTCATAACAGCTCGCCGCGAAGACCTTGTGACTTCCGGGGTCGCGTTAAAAATCCGTGAAGAATACTTGCCGTTTTCATCAAGATAATACTGGACAAGATTTTTATCGACCTGGCTTTTCGGGACTGTATATCCAGCTTTTTCCACTTCCTCAAGGATAGCAAGCCGGATCACTGCCGACCTGAACGAGGTCTGCATAATCTGGTAATAGGCAAACTGGTTGAGTTCCTGCCCGGAATTCTGCCACCTGTTGCTCATTTCCTGTATCTGGCGGACGAAAAAACTGTCCTGCACAAACTCGACGGGTTTTCCGTTCCATTTGCCGAAAGTAATTGCTTTTTGCGAACTGGCGCCTCCGAAGGCGGGGATAAAAACAAAAGAAATAACAGCGAGCACAAGGACAAGAACTGCCCCGGCGAATATTAATGTTTTCTTAATAGCCATATAAAAAGTCCTTTTTTACCGCAAAATAAATTCAAAATAGGATACCACGCATAAAAATCTCTGTCAATGTAAAGAAATACCCCGCGAAAAATACAGTTTTTTTCATTCCTTATTGACAGATTTGCGTTTTTCAGCTACATTTTTCTACATTACGGGGGCGTAGCGAAGCTGGTTATCGCGCCGGCCTGTCAAGCCGGAGATCGCGGGTTCAATCCCCGTCGCTCCCGCTAAACCCGTCTTTTTGACGGGTTTTTTTATTTTTCAGCCGCAGCAGGGTCCTTATAAGCGGCTTAAATCGGACCCTGTTAACATATATGTTGTGGTACTGGAAACTATTTTCAGTACCACTTTATTACGGGCAGTAGCGCAGGGGTAGCGCGCTTGGTTCGGGACCAAGAGGTCGTGGGTTCAATTCCCACTTGCCCGATTGTAAGTTGGTATGATTTTAAAGGTTTGTAATTCTCTGTAAATCAGCTGTTTTGGAAACGGCAATAAAATCAGAATAACTATTTCCTCAAACGGCTGGTGCGGCGAATGGGCTGCCGTCAGATATGTGAAATCCCCGGTAAAAAGCAGAAAAAAATATTTGATTTCCAGCAGGATAAACAGCCGCATAATTCTCCTTTTATAATCGTTTTGTTTTCAAATCAATCAGGACTTTTGTCCGAAAATCTTCAGTTTTCTGATCCTGTTATCATATATCATCTTTCATATATTAAAATAATTTCCTTTAGCTCGACACATATCTGAAATAAATAAGTTTTTCTGTCCGGAAATATCCCGCAATAAAGAACTTCGTCTGGACATATACCCAAAAAATGGCAATACACTTTTTATTTGTATGCGTAAAATAAGTGTGATACAATAATTTCCATATTAAAAACAGAAAAATAAAGACATAAAGAGGACCTGATGACAAAATATGACCTTGATCTGGATTATTTGATTGCCGGCGTTGATATTACCAAAGAAGACCTTGCGGCAATAATTGAAGAAGCTGATATACGTATTGCAAATCCCGGTATTTCCGATTCCGAAAAGGCTCTTGCGTATTTAAAAAAAGGCCAGGCCTTGCAGGAACTGGATAAGAATGACGAAAGCATTGCCCCCATTGAAAAAGCTCTTGAATTATGTCCCGATATGCCGGAAGCGCTCATGCGGCGGGGTATTATCCATGATAAGAATGGTGACTATGACTCGGCGATAGCTGATTTTACGGAAGCAACCAGGCTAAAGCCGGATTATGCTTTGGCTTATTATAATCGCGGAAACGCATATGCAAGCAAAGGTGAAGATGATCGGGCAATAGCCGATTATTCGGAAGCAATCAGGCTGGCCCCGGATGATTCGTCAGCTTATGCTAATCGCGGAAACGCATATACCCGCAAGTGTGACTATAACCAGGCAATAGCAGATTACACGGAAACAATCAGATTAAGGTCAGATTATTTTTTGGGTTATTATAATCGTGGAATCGCATATGCAAGCAAAGGTGAAGATGATCGGGCAATAGCCGATTTTTCGGAAGCAATCAGGCTAGCGTCAGATAATTCGTCAGCTTATTATAATCGCGGAATCGTATTTGATAGAAATAGTGAGTATGACCAAGCAATAGCTGATTTCTCTGAAGCAATTAGATTAAGGCCAGATTATTTTTCGGCTTATAATAATCGCGGAAACGCATATGCAAGCAAAGGTGAAGATAATCGGGCAATAGACGATTATACGGAAACAATCAGGCTGGCGCCGGATGATTCGTCAGCTTATTATAATCGCGGAACCGTATTTGATAGGAATAATGAGTATGATCAGGCAATAGCTGATTTCTCTGAAGCAATTAGATTAAGGCCGGATTATTTTTCGGCTTATAATAATCGCGGAAATACATATGCAAGCAAAGGTGAAGATGATCGGGCAATAGACGATTATTCGCAAGCAATCAGGCTGGCGCCGGATGATTCGTCAGCTTATTATAATCGTGGAACCGTATTTGATAGGAATAATGAGTATGATCAGGCAATAGCTGATTTCTCTGAAGCAATCAAACTAGAGCCGGATGATTATTTAGCTCATAATAACTGTGGAAACGCATATGTTCACAAGGGTGAGTATGACCAGGCGATAGCTAATTATTCCGAAGCAATCAGACTAAAGCCGGATGATTCGTCAGCTTATAATAATCGTGGAAACGCATATGCCCGCAAGAATGACTATAACCAGGCGATAGCTGATTTCTCGGAAGCAATCAGATTAAGACCGGATAATTCGTCAGCTTATTATAATCGCGGAAATGCACATGCCGGTAAAAGTGAGTATGACCAGGCGATAACCGATTACTCCGAAGCAATCAAACTAAAGCCTGACGATTATTTGGCTTATAATAATTGTGGAAATGCACATGCCAGTAAAAGTGAGTATGACCAGGCGATAGCTAATTATTCCGAAGCAATCAGACTAAAGCCGGATGATTCTTCAGCTTATTATAATCGTGGAAACGCATATGCCCGCAAGAATGACTATGACCAAGCAATAGTTGATTACTCCGAAGCAATCAGGCTAAAACCGGATGATTCTGATATGTATTATATTCGAGGTATCATATATGCAGAGGTCGATAAATTTGATCAGGCGATAACTGATTTCACGGAAGCTATCAGATTGAATCCTGATAACCCTTTTACATATTTCTTCCGGGGATTTGTATATATTCGTAATAATGACTATGAACGGGCTTTGGCTGATTTCGCAGAAATGTTTAAAAAAACTGGAACCGATGATAAAGAAATCCGGAAATCTGTACAAAGTATGGTTGATGAACTTTTTCATCAAGAAAAAAAACTCTTTTGGAAAATTGATATAAATGAACTGGAATTTTTTCCCAACTTCTTTGTAAAGATCATACGAAAATTCAGGCAGAATAATTTCGAATCAGAAAATTATCAGGAACTGGTCCATTCTGTGCACGAATTATGGCATTCTCTTTTATGCAATAACTCGGCTATTGAATATATATATCAATATACATCACAGTCTGTTTTAAATATAATGAAAGAAAAACACCGCCTGAGGCTGACTCCCGCCTGTTACCAGAATGATCCTGAAGAAGGAATTGTTTTCTATAACCGGCTGCAGGAAGCATTATCAAAGCGAAACCATCTGTTGCTTGAAGTCCTCGATAAAGTCAAAAATAACACGAACAGCACTTCAATCGCCTTTGTCAGGAGCTTCTCAACAAATGAAGATAATCTTCTGATGTGGGACAGTTCGTATGCGGAAAACGGCAAAGGAGTATCGGTCGGAATATCAGTAAAAAAATAAATAAAGGGTCCGGAATCGGCGAATCAAAAGCCTTTATGAAAGACACCGATTTTTTAGCAGAACTTGATGCCGGCGGCATTAAGCCTGACAGAACGGAAAAAACGGCGGCAGGCGGAAAAAATGAGGAGAATGAAAAATCCGAACTGCTTCCGGTAGAGAAAGCCGGTTTATACAAAGTGTTATATATTGATGAAAAACCAAATGCTCAGATAAAAAAAATATCGAAATGCCTGAAACATATCCCCTCCGGCGATTTAAAAGATGCACACCGTAAAGAAATACTGACCTCTCTGCTGTCGGACCTCTTCACTTCAGTTTCGCATTTGATAAAAGACTCCGCATACGAACATGAACATGAATACCGGCTGATGCATATCGGTTCCATAGAAGACGACAGAAACTACATTAAGGCAAGTTCAGAATCAAATGATTTAAACATACATACGGGTATTTATATAGAAACGGAACCCATCCTTTTTTCCGATCCGGAAGACAGGGAGGTCATTTATTTCGGACCAAAAGTTGACGGTATCGCTGTTTTGCGGGCAAGGCATATTTTTGAATATGAGGACCTGCACGCGGAAATCAGGGAATCAAAGATAAAATACAGATAACAAACCGGGAATACAATTCCAATTCCCTGATTAATAAATCCTTCTATAAATAATAGATGTAAATATCAAATAATATCTGTCCTGTTCGAATCAAAAAGCCTCGGGTTACATATCACTTCCCCAGGAATAAAGAAGACTACCCTGCTATAAAGATTCTCTGTGCCGTTATTCTGAGAATAAAACCGGCTGTCATCTTACCACATCTGTCGACAATTACGAAAAACTATCCTGCTAATATAATTAACAGTTAATCGCATCCGTGTTTTTCCACTATGAATCCTGTTCGACTTATGTGCGGGACAAATTAGAAAATTTCGCCGACCCAAACCTCCGCAAAAAATCCCGGAGCCGGATTTCTCCTTTTCCGGTATTTTTATTATATTTAACGCACAGGCAGGAGGTGAGCCCTGAACCGGCAAGTGTTTTCTAAAGGAGATTGTCAAACACTAATTCCGATCGAATACAAGCTAAACAGGTTCAGCCTTATTCCCTGTGCAAACATTTTTACATACTTCAGTATTCCGTGGCCGGAAATTACGGAATACTAATTACCCCATTAAACAGGAAACAGGAGTATTTTCTGTTTCCTATCCATTTAAAATTATGGCATTCGGTAAAGCGCCGCAAATTTCTGAATATTCTATTCTTCCTTTTTTCCAGTGTCAGCTAAAGACACGCTGTCTTTAGCCGCTGAATTCTGAATTTTTTTTGCATCCATATCGGCTATGAATTTTTTCAGTTTCAGAAGTGTTTCTTCATCCAGAAGTTTGACGGTTTCAATAAGTCTTTTTTGTTATCTAACTTAGTATTCATCACTTTACCTCAAAATTTGACTTAATCAAAGTCTATATCTAACTTAGTTTTATGTCAACTTTTTTTTTCATTGACTTAGTAACATTTCTGTGTTAAGTTTCCTTAATGGGGTGGGAAACTTGCAGGAGTCTCAGTATGTCTTTGGGTGACCGTATCCGGATAATCTTAAATGAACAGCACATAAAACAAATCGAACTTGCGGAAAAACTTGGTATAAGCGCCAATTATGTTAATTTACTTGTCAACGGAAAAAAGACGAGAATATCCGATACTCTGGCGCAATTAATAGAGGAAAGATACGGGTATTCATCACAGTGGCTTTTGACCGGAACCGGTGAAAAACTGGTAGATACAGGTATTTCCGATAATAAAATAGAAATCATTAACAGAATAAAAAAAATGTCGCAGGAAGAAGTGAACGCCACGATGGCATTTATTCACTCGCTTGAAAAAGTACACGAAGAATTCAAAAAATAAAGAACTCCCGGAATAAAAACGAATAGAATTATTTCACACTCTTTTTTGTCACAAAACTGACTGTCAGTCAGTAACAGGTAAAAAATTCCGGTTTTTGTATGCTGATAATTTACCATTGCGGCAGTTTTTATACAGATATTCTGCCAGCCGGCAAGTCCTGTTAAAGTCAACCGGCTGCTGTTACCGCAATTAGAGGCTATGTCTTTGTTTTCTGCGCAGGTCTTACCGGGTGTGATCTTCGCATCAGGTAACCACGCCCAGCGGGCACATACCGTCTTTACCGGTCCGGCGGGCAAGTATGATGGCGGAACAGTCCTATCCGAATTCCGGACAGCCTTTTTATTTACTCTGCATCATGGAAACTCGCGAAGCGGGGGTAGATGCAGAACACGGAATATATATATAATCTGTATGGTAATGCCTTTAATAATGTGCAAAGGCAAAAAAGCGGAACCACAGGAATTCTCCGGAAGTAATATTGTATTTGCTGTTCCTGAATAGGTTCTGTGAAGCGAAAAAGTAGTTCTATATAAAGGGAATAAAGATGCCGGAAAAACAGCTATTTATTATCAGACTGTTCCTGTTCATAGCGGGATTCGTTATTCTGCTGTTTGTATTTTTTCTGATTACGGCGAATGCGGATTTGGGTACGGCCGACCGCTTTATCTGGGCCTCAGCCGGTTCCGTATATATTGCCGCCTTCTGTCCGTTCCTTTTTTCCCCATCGGGCAAAAAAAGCATTTTCGGGAAAATGCCTCCGCATATCCTGCTCTGGCTTGGCGCGATGGCTTACATCATTATTTCGACTGTAGTCATACTTCTGGTCAGATTTATTCTCCCGGTGTATGCCGCGGCAGCAATACAGTGCATTGCCGTTTTTCTGTATGCCGCGCTGATATCTTTCGTATGTTTTTCGAAACACCCTGCAAGAAAAATTGCGGCGCCGGCGATCGGAACATCTCAGACGATTCAGCTGATAAAAAGTGAACTTGCTTCACTGTCAGTCAAAATGGCGGGACTCCCGCAGGAATATAATGAAGCAAAAAAAGAAATTGAAATAAACCTGGAAGCTGTGAAAAAGTTTTTGCCGCTTGAGAACAACACGGAAACGGATATTGAAGCCGGTATACTGGATTCAATCAGGCAAATAGACCAAAGCTCGGATGTTATTCTTTCAGGCGGAAATCCTCCTTCATTCGAAAATGAAGTAAAGGAACTTTCAAGTCTGATAGAAAAACGTGCCATGAAGACCCCTGTCTGAACACAGCGGCCGCCTCATGCAAATCCCTCTGTCATCCGGCGGCAATCCTTCCGTAAACGCCGGGCCGGGAAAAGAAACCGTAGTCACGTAAAAGCGGAGAATGGCCGGTGTTGTTCAATCCTGCAGGATTGAAGCATATTCTTTATCCGCCCGCTCCGCGGCCGGATACACGAATCTTATACAGACTCTGTTTGCATCGGATAGTAGATAATATTGAAAATTACTCATACTATTAGATAGTAATAGTGTGAGATAGTAACTGTGTTAGGCAATTAAAAAAAGGCAGCAATATCACTTTAAACCCCTCACTTTTCCCGGCATCTCCTTTTTCCGGAACTGCATATTTTCGGCTGACCGGGTGCAATAATCTTATTACGGACAGCCGGAAATTAAAACCGATGTGAAATACAATTCTATGCCGCCGGCCGGAATAAAGCAAAATTGCTCAATGGTTCAATATATAAACACTATATAATAAACCGTGCGGAAAAATAAAAAATTTGATGTTTTTTTAAATTGTGTTATACTTGATATGGGGTATATACTTTTATATACGGAGCTAAGAAGTGAAAAAGTTAAAAATATCAAATTATACTGCTTTCATTATTGCGGGCAGTGTGTTCGTCGCTTTCCTTATTTCCTGCCTGTTTTTTATTCATGGCATGAAAAAGAGAAATGAAGCGGAGACATCAACCTTCCTGACCGATGAAACATCCCAGATGCAGACTACGATCCATCTGAGAATAGAAAATGATTTCCAGACTGTCCGCGCCTTCGCTGTCGGCCTGGCTGCATCCGAAATATCTGGCAATGAAAAAGTACGTATGGCAGTACAGCAGTTTACCCGGAGCAACAATTTTATCCGTGCCGGACTGTCTGATGCGGACGGCAATATTGATTTTGTATATTCCAATGGTCTTATTGCTGAAAATGTAAATACATCCTTTCTTCCTTTTTTTTCCGCAGTTATGAACGGAGAGGAGGTCTTTGCGGACCCGGTTTTTGACCCTGATCTTAATGAATATGTATATACATATGCGGTTCCTGTCAGGCAGGACGGAAATATTACAGGCGCCTTATATGCGGCTCTTAGCGGTTCCTTTTTCAGTGAAATTATTTCAACGCCCTTATTCCGCGGCAGCGGATATTATGCGGTTATTAATAACAATGGTATCGTTATGCTTCCTGGCGCGGACCCTAACCCGAAGGTCGTTACCGGGGCCAGTATTTTTGATATCGGTGATTTTACGGATACTGAACATGAACAGATCATATCAGCGCTGACGGAGGGCAGGCCCGGAAGTTTTTCCTTTACCATTGATTCAGTTATGCAGATGGTTACCCTGCATCCCCTTGGTATAAATGAATGGGCTGTAATAAGTGTTATCGGACTTCCGTATATTAATGCCCGTTATAATGTAACCGTTGCGGGTGCGGCGGTTCTTCTGGCAGTTGCCTGTTTTATTTTTCTGTTTCTTATGTACTGGCAGCTGCATACGCAGAAAGGAAAACAGACGGAGCTGGAAACGCTTGCATATACTGACCGTCTGACCGGCGCAAGGAATTTTCTTAAATTTGAAATTGACGCTGGTGAAATAGTAAATAAATATACCGATAAACGTTTTGCCTTGTGGACCTTTGATACAAAAAACTTCAGCAGGATCAATAATATTTTCGGAAATGAAAAAGGAAACAAGGTGTTACAGCGTGTTTCCTCGATTCTCGGCGCCAATAACTCAAAGGATACAATCCACTGCCGTATTTCGGCGGATCTTTTTGCAGGAATACGGCCATATCAGCACCGCTATGAGCTGGAAAAGTGGTTTGATGAAGTAATAGCTACTCTTGCAAAACGGGAAGTGATTGCGGATAATCAAATGCAAATCGATGACGCAATGGGTGTGTACTGTATAGAAGATTTTGACGCGAAAATATCCATAGCTGACATGGTAAATAAAGCAACTCTCGCAAAAAAGGCCGCGAAAGTCAGGGCCGGAAATGTGGTTATGTTTTATGACAAGGAGATGGGCGACAGTCAGCGGTGGAAAACCGAACTGGAGGCGAGGGGGAAACAGGCCGTTGTGAACGGAGAGTTTACCTTCTTCCTGCAGCCCAAGGTTTTTATACAAAGCGGTTACCATATCGCGGGCGCTGAAGTTCTTGTCAGATGGAACTACCCGGAACATGGATGGATATCTCCCGGTGATTTTATTCCTCTGTTTGAAAATAACGGTTTTATCATTGAGCTTGACCGGTATACTTTTGAAAAGGCATGTAAATGGTATGCTGACCGTTCATCAAGGGAACGTGTTCCCGTCCGGCTCGCGGTGAATGTTTCGCGCCAGTGTCTGCTCAGAGACGACTTTCTGGAGTTTTACACAGCAATAAAAGACAAGTATGGTATACCGGATTATGTGCTTGAACTGGAATTCACGGAAAGCGTAATACTTGATGATTATGACCTTTTTTATAATACTGTGGTCGCCCTCCGCCGGAATGGATTCATCTGTTCGATAGACGATTTTGGAGCAGGCTATTCTTCCCTCAATGTTCTGAAAAACCTGCCAATAGATGTTCTGAAACTTGATGCCCTCTTTTTCAGGAAAGGTGATAGTGACGCGCGCGAACAGATTGTAATCGAGAATTTTATCCGGATGGCAAAAGAGTTGAATATTAAAACGGTGGCCGAAGGTGTTGAGACATCCGAGCAAGTTGTTTTTCTCCAGAACATAGGCTGCGATATGATCCAGGGTTATATATTTTCAAAGCCGCTTCCCCAGGATGAGTTCGAAATACTTATCAGCAACAGCGGAGGCGAATTCCTTCTGTAGGGCTTTCCGTGAAATTTATGGTCTCGTTTTCCATTCAGCTGAGGAAACGGTCTATAAAGTTTTTTACCGTCTCCCAATATGCAGCGCTGTCAGCAAGCGCTGCAGCTCCATGACCGGCACCCCTTACAATCAGTTTTTCCTTCGGACCGCCGGCCGCATTATATACCTTATCGAGCATATAGGGCGGGACAAAAGTATCACTGTCGCCGTGGATAAAGAGCATGGGTGTTTTTGTTTTCGCGACCTGTTTGACTGCATCCGCTTCTCCCAGTGTATAACCTGCCCTGATTCCGGTTACCGCAGATGCGAAATACAGCACCGGGAAGGCCGGTAGCCTGAATAATGTTTTCATCTGATACGCGAGTTCTTCCCACACGGAAGAATACCCGCAGTCTTCAATAATGGCTTTGACATTTTCCGGCAGCTCTTCTCCCGATACCATCATGACAGTGGTCCCGCCCATGGAAACCCCGTAAAGTATTATTTCCGCGTCCTTATCTTTGCGGACGATTTCATTAATCCATGAAACTATATCAAGCCGGTCATGCCAGCCCATTCCTATATAGTTTCCCTCACTCATCCCATGACCTCTTGCTTCCGGGATAAGAATATTGAAATCCATATTGTAAAAGGTCATGGCCGGTTTTATCATAGCCGTACCAACGCTGGTATATCCGTGGCATAAAATCGCCCACCTGCCGGTTTTATTTTTATTGGGGATCATATACGCATGAAGCCTCAACCGGTCTTTTGATTCCAGATATATATTTTCATATCCAATGGAATTAAACCATTCTTTTTCTTCCTGCCTGTCCTGCAACGCTTCCGGGTTTACCTCAGTCGAACCCGCAACAACATTTTCCGGCGCATCAAATACGGCCGACTTGTCTGATTTCGGATTTATGGCAAGGTTATACAGTATATTTCCCGCAATAAATCCTGCAACAATCAGTATAAGAAAAAAAATACCAAGCACGATAATCATATTCTTCGCCTTCGCTTTCATATAGTCTCCCGAAAATCCGTTCCCGCACGCAATGGTATGCTCTGTATAAAATCCGAAAAACATCGGGTCCGCGCACTGTCTTTTAAAATAGCTGATACCAAAATAAACATATTAAAAAAACACACAGGGGTCAACTGTATATAACCCGCGGGACTTTTTCTGTTTCCGCATAAAAAAACTTTTTCATTATCCGGGTGTTGAACTGCGCGGCAAAATGAATTAGCATTATTCTGAACAGCTTGTTCAGTTCCGCATATCAACCGGCGGCTTAATAAACTAAGCTTCCGGCTGATAGATTGCTTCTTATGAAGAGGGGAGGATTATCCATGCCAGTACCCATGATCCGGCTTGCCGGTATTGTTGAAGAGTCAACTGTTGACGGCCCGGGCTACCGTTTTGCCATATTTACGCAGGGCTGCCCTCACCGCTGTCCCGGCTGCCATAATCCAGAAACCCATCCGGCTGAAGGAGGTTTTTTTATTTCGGCTGATGAACTTTTTTCGGAAATCATGAAAAACCCGCTTTTAAAGGGAGTAACCTTCAGCGGAGGCGAACCTTTTTTCCAGGCGGCCGGACTTGCGGCTCTTGCGGAAAAAATTCATACGACAGATCTCAATGTAATAACTTATAGCGGTTATACCTATGAGGAAATAATAAAAGGCGCAGATACAGAAAACTGCTGGATGCGGCTCCTCGAACAAACCGACTATCTTATTGACGGACCTTTTGTGCAGGAAGAAAAAAGCCTGGAACTTCAGTTCAGGGGATCAAGGAACCAGCGCATTATCGATATAAAGGCCTCGCTGAAAAAAGACTCCGTTGTAGAGGTTTCTTTTTAAACTATGTTTCCTATCCGAAAGGAATGTGAACAGAAACCGCGGACAGAAAAATATTCCGACACGGTTTTCTGCTTTTTATTCTTCCTTTGATATTTCTATTATCTTATTGATTGTTTTCCAGTTTCTTGTTGTAGCTGTTACCTTCAGTATATTTTCAAAAAAAGTATTTGTTAACTTAGTTTTTCCATACCCGTTAGGACAATTCAAATAAATCATTCTGTCTCTTATTTCAAATACTTCGCCCTGAGTCGCCCTTGCCGTTATTTTTTCCGTATCAATTTTCCGCATATCTA
The DNA here is from genome assembly GCF_022376835.1 of Brucepastera parasyntrophica. GTDB lineage: Bacteria > Spirochaetota > Spirochaetia > Treponematales > Treponemataceae > Brucepastera > Brucepastera parasyntrophica. The sequence goes on along the minus strand of NZ_CP084606.1, from coordinate 814,252 downwards.
CTTTTTTAAAAAAAAGTGTCACATAAAAATTGGAGACATCAGTTATTGTATCCCTGTACGGATTGTTAGTAATTATTGCTTCCATTTGTGAAATGGATATTATCATCACCGGGACTGTGTAATTGAATTCCTGCCGGATTTTGTTTTCAATTATCTTTTCCAGTATATCCGGTTTTTCTTCCGTATGATTTTCGAAAATAATATTTCCGCTTTGCAGGTATGCTTTTACATTGGGAATCCCTATGTTTTCAAAAACTTTTTTCAGGGCCTCCATTTGTATGCTGTTTTTACCGTTTAGGTTTATACCGCGTAATAAAGCCGCATATCTTTCCATAAGTACAATCCTTCTTGCATAGAGCTTACCTGTTTTTTATTATAATACACTTTTTTCTGTTTTCCATAGCCGGAAGCCCTGCATCTGTCCGGTTTTTCCGGATTTTTCACGAATATTCAAAATTTAGGTTTAAAAAACCGGGTTAAACCCGATAATAAAAGCAGATATAACACTATATGCAGTGTTGCTGATGATATTGACACGCTAGATATGTGTTGTTATATTTGTAATAGAGCAGCGGTCCACAGCGGATACCGCTGATGCGGAGGAGTAATATGCACGGAACAAAGGTTCGCACTATCACGAAAAGGGACGGACGTATTGTTTTATATGATGAAACAAAATCGCGCAGGCAATATTAAAAGCCCTTACAGCTTCCGGCAAGGAAGACGCTGCGGCCGCCGCCCGTCTTGCAAATGCGGTCAGAGCCGGTCTGGAAAAAAATGGCCCTGAAAATTACCGCATTGAGGATATCCAGGATGAAGTCGAACGTGTTCTGATGCATGAAGGTTATGATGAAGCGGCTAAACGTTATATACTGTACCGTGCAAAGAGAACGCGGGTACGGGAATCGAATACCGCGCTCATGCACGCCTGTGATGAAATAACTAATGCTGACGCAAGAAAGTCAAATCTGAAACGTGATAACGCAAATGTTGACGGAAATACGGCCATGGGAAGTATGCTCCAGCTGGGATCCGCTGCCGCGAAATCATACAATACCGCCTATTTGCTCTCCGAAGAACAGTCGAAGGCTCACAGTGAAGGATGGATACATATTCACGATTTCGATTTTTATTCTCTGACTACAACCTGCTGCCAGATAGATATCGACACGCTTTTTTCCGGAGGATTTAATACCGGGCACGGATACTTGCGTGAACCCCAGGATATTCAGAGTTATGCAGCGCTCGCATGTATAGCCATTCAATCAAACCAGAATGATCAGCACGGCGGGCAGAGTATTCCGAATTTTGATTATGCGCTTGCGAAGGGTGTTGCGAAAACATACCGCAAAATTTTTGCCGATAACCTCTATAAGGCCCTGCTTCTTTTATCTCCCGGCACTAAAACAGACAAAGACAGTGTTTCCGGACTGCTTGTGCGAGCTGCGGAGCTGAGCGGACATACGCTGAGTCTGGAACAGAATGCGGAATATTTCGACAGCCTCGGATATCTTCTGAGTGAATCGGCCGGTCCCGGAATTATGGAAAAGGTCCTGGAATTCGCGCTTTCCGTATCGGCTTCTGAAATTGAGCGCCGGACTTACCAGGCAATGGAATCGGTTGTTCATAATTTAAATTCCATGCACTCGCGGGCCGGCGCACAGACACCCTTTTCTTCAATCAATTACGGAACAGATACGACTCCCGAAGGCCGGATGATTATTAAAAATATCCTGCTCGCTACCGAAGCCGGTCTTGGCCGCGGTGAAACACCGATCTTCCCCATTCAGATATTCAAACTGAAAGAAGGAATAAATTATAATCCCGGCGATCCCAACTATGATCTCTTCGAGCTTGCGTGCCGGTGCAGCGCCAGGAGGCTTTTTCCGAATTTTGTAAATCTTGATGCTCCGTATAATCTGAAATATTATAAACCAGGCCGCCCGGAAACCGAAGTCGCTACCATGGGCTGCCGGACCCGTGTTGTGGCGAACCGCTATGATCCTGATCAGGAAACAATTTTCGGAAGAGGAAATCTGTCTTTTACTTCAATTAATCTTCCCCGTCTTGCAATAGAGGCCGGCGGAAATGAACAGCGGTTTTATGCCTCTCTTGATAATATGATGGAATTAGTCGCGACGCAGCTGCTTGACCGGTTTGAGATACAGGCAAAAAAGAAGGTGCGGAATTTTCCTTTTTTGATGGGGGAGGGAATATGGCTTGACAGTGACAAGCTGGGGCCTGATGATGAAATCCGCGAGGTCCTGAAACACGGGACTCTTTCAATAGGCTTTATCGGCCTTGCTGAAACTCTGGTCGCACTCTATGGCAGCCATCACGGAGAGAGTGATGAGATGCAGGAAAAAGGGCTGGCTATTGTCAGGTATATGCATGAATTCACCCAGAAAAAAGGTGAGCAGACAGGAATGAACTTTACCCTGCTCGCAACTCCCGCCGAAGGTCTTTCCGGACGTTTTATCGAAATGGATAAAAAACGCTACGGGATAATTCCTGGCGTGACCGATAGGGATTATTACACAAACTCATTTCATATACCGGTGTATTACCCCATTTCCGCTTTCATGAAAATCCGGAAAGAAGCACCGTATCATGCCCTCACTCCCGCCGGGCATATCACCTATGTCGAGATGGATGGTGATCCCTCACGTAACCTTGACGCCTTTATGTCGGTTATCCGTTATATGCATGAAATGAATATAGGATATGGTTCGGTAAATCATCCGGTGGACCGCGACCCGGTATGCGGTTATGTGGGTATTATAGATGATATATGCCCCCGCTGCGGCCGGCGAGAAGGAGAATCGATAGACCCTTCAAAACTCGCGGAGCTGCAAAAAAAATATCCGGCTATAACCGATTTTGTCGGTCATACCTGATGGGAATAACATTCAGAGGAGATACTATTATGAAACATGACCAATCCATTAATGAAGAAAACACTGTACGGCAGAAATCCGGAGGATGCACGACTGCGGGAAAAGGAACCGGCTTTGAAAGAATCAGGCGCATTACAGGATATCTTGTAGGCACTATGGATAAATGGAATGACGCAAAAAAAGCCGAAGAAGCTGAACGGGTAAAGCATAATCTCAGCTGATATCAGCGGTCCTGTTTTTCAGAACCTTTCCGTTTCACCTCCCGGCTCCTCCGTATCAGAAAAGAAGCTGCAGCTGGGTATCTTTTTTTTCCTGCTTTAATTCGCCTTCCCGGAGAAGCGGAATAATTGTTTCCAGCTGATTAAGAAATCTGCTCGGACCTCTTTCCAGCTTTCTGCCGAGGAACATGCGTGACTGCGCCCATGACAGATACAAACCCTTCCGGGCGCGCGTCATTGCGACATAGAGCAGTCTGCGCTCTTCCTCAATCCGTTCACTATCTTCTCCGTTTTCCTTATCATAAAGGGTAAAAGGCAAAAGGCCTTCTTCCAGACCCGCCGCAAAAACATAGTCAAATTCAAGTCCCTTTGAGGCATGAATAGTCATGAGAGCAACACCTTCTTTCTTTGCCGGGGCACCGTCGACCGGACTTCCTATCGCAAGCATATCGAGAAAGGCCGGGAGATTGTCATACAGCTCCGCAAGAGATATAAGCCTTTGTACGGGTTCGGGAATATTTTTCGGCGTCTCCTTCTTTTTTTTATTCAGCAATTCCCAGGCGTGTTCAACTGCCCGGGCCGGAAGTTGGGGCGCAATAATTTCTGCGTCCTGTGTCACTGTATTGTTCCTGTCAGTTTTTTTTTCCGTTCGCAGAATATCGAGAACAGCTCCTGCCTCATTTTCTTCCCACCAGGGTTTTTCACCTATAAAGTCATAGGGTATTCCGTGATCATGGAGGGCCTTTTGTATGGGAGGGGCAAGGGCAGCCGTACGGATCAGTATTGCGCAGTCTCCCAGATTTTTAAGCGGACTCTCTTCCTGAGATAAGCCCTCGTTATATTCAGGAGCAGAATTTACAACACCGCTATCAAAAGCAAAAAAGCTTGTTCCTCCGATGAGTTTTGAAATCCGGCGGGCAATGCCTTCCGCCTCTGATTTTTCTCCCGGATAGCCGCAGCGGTACAGCATGACATCGCTTCCAGTACCTGACAGTTCCGTATCCATGAGCGTTCCCGCCGCGTGAATAATGGGTTCGGCACAGCGGAAACTTTTTATAAGGTTATACTGCGAAGCATTTGAATAGTCGGTAAGAAAATGTTCCACAAAGCGCCGGTCAGATCCCCGGAATCCGTATATGGCCTGATTGGGATCGCCTATAACATACAGCTGGGGAAATGACCCGGAAAAAGTTTCCGTTTTTTCCGAAGGACATAATGTACGGATCAGCGCATACTGCGCGAAATTAACATCCTGAAATTCATCGACAAAGACAAACCTGAAACGGGTCCGGTATATTTCCAGGATTTCCGGATGCCTGATAAAAAGCCTGACAGTTCCCGAAATAAGATCATCAAAATCAAGAGAGCCCAGAAATCTCAGGCGGTCACGGAATTTTCCATACAGCATTTCCATTTCGCTGTCCGCCTCCGGAATTCCTGTTTCGTATGCAAGGGCCAGAAGGTCCGGCTGAAGAGGATTATTTTCACACGGCACGGTATTTCCCGGTAAAAGTAAAAACCGTTTCCTCTGTTCAATATACTTTCCCAGACCCTGAACGGAAATTCTTTTTTTTCCGGCCGGTGCTTCGTTTTTCCGGTAATCGTCTATTATTGTATTCAGAATTTCAATACGCTCTGCTTCGGAAAGAATGGTAAAATTTTCCGACAGGCCCGTTCTGTCTGCGTTTTCACGCAAAACAGACATACAGAAAGAATGAAAGGTTGCCGCGGTTATATCTCCGGCGGCTTCAGGTCCCGCCGAAACCTCAATACGCTTGGCAAGTTCTCCGGCCGCTTTTACAGTAAAAGTAATGGCAAGAATCCCGGAGGCTTTGACCCCGCTGTCCAGTATATGAAGTATGCGTGATACCAGTACCGCTGTTTTTCCGGTCCCCGGACCAGCAATAACAATGGCAGGACCACCTCTGTGCCTGATAGCCTTTGTTTGTTCCTGATCCGGTGTAAAGGTTTTTTCTTCCTTTGCCGTTTTTTTTTCAGTATCTGCAGCCCGTTTTTTTTCAGGCCCTTTTGTCTTTTTTTTCTGTTCAGCGGAATGATTTTTTTTAGCGGCTAGCTTTTCAGCTCCATCGCCGAACAAATCAGGCGTTAAATCTTTTTGTGCCTTTTCTCCGGGACTGAATACATGGATTACACCATACTCTCCGTCATATCCGGGGCTGATTGATACATCTCCGGAACGCATCCGGCCTATGGCTTCCGCCAGAAGCTCTCCCGGCACACCGGGACAGTTCAGTTTTTCCACTTCATGCAGATCAAGCTCTTTAAGGAGCGAAAACTCACTGCCCGCTTTCGATATGAGCGTGCTGTAAGCGGCCCCGACTTTTTTTGAAGATACTCCGCTTTCAATAATTTCAGACAGAATTTCCGGCAGCGGAATAAGGGAAAAGTAGGGACGCCGGTTTGTCCCGGCAGCTGAAACAGGACACGGCGCCGTTTCATTTACCTCAGTGTCAGCGAGTTCAATGACCCGCCTCATTACCCCCTGCGTAAGTGTTTTCCCGCATACAGGACAGCGTCCCCCTGAAAGAGATGTTTCTTCCGGGCTGAGATACACGGAACAATTCCGGTGTCCGTCATAATGGTATTTTCCTTCCTGCGGGAAAAATTCTATTGTTTCCGCAATATCATGTTTTTCATCTTTTCCCTTAATCGCGGAGACGAGCGAAGTATATGACATATCCATTTCAAATACCGTTGCTTCCCTGCCCAGTTTTTCCGGAGAGTGCGCGTCGGAATTCGAGATAATGGCAAAGCGGTCAAGGGACCCGACAGCCCAATTCATGGGCGGGTTTGAAGATAGGCCTGTTTCTATTGCGTAAATATACCGGGTAAGATCCCTGTAACATTCATCTATTGAATCAAACCCTGATCTAGCGCCAAGCGCGGAAAACCAGGGCGTCCAGATATGGGCGGGAATAAGCAGTGAGCGTTCATCAGCTTCGAGAAGAATGGCAAGCAGATCCCGGGAGTCTATGCCGATAATCGGCCGGCCGTCGGAAGTAATATTTCCGATGCGGGCAAGGGCTGTCTGAAAAGCCGCCGCGGCCTTAAAATCAGGAAGAATGACAACATGGTGTACCTTTCTTGTTTTTCCGTCACGGCTGTAAATGGTACTGATTTCTCCGGTGAGAACAAAACGCGGGCTGTTATTCATGTTTCCCGGCACAGGTAATCCTTCCGACAGGGAAAGCCCTGAATTAAATTCCCTGATAATATCCTGCCTGAGGGTGTAAAAGCCTTCTTCCGACTCCTCAAGCTGCCCGCGCAAATCTGAAAGCCAGCGCGGGTGCGTGCAGTCCCCGGTACCGATCAGATGTATACCCTTAATGCGGGCCCAGCGGTCAAGATACAGGGGGTTCAGTTTTGAACTTGTCGCTCTCGAATAATGGGAATGGATATGCAGATCGGCAGTAATACGCATGGAACCAGTATAACCGCATTCATAAAATCCGGCAATAAACCGCAGTTTATTTTAAGACGTGGGGTGATGCCTTTAATCCGGTACGGCTCAGAAAAAGTGATTTGTATCCCATAAAGGAATAAAGGACTGTTTCGCACGGGATGGATATATCCTCGTTTTTTCTTTTTTTGCCTAAAAGAGCGTTTTTTTTTGGAAACATCCCCCTTTTGGGGGATGTTTTGCAGAAAAAGTATGATTATACTTGGATAAAATGCTTCCGAATATACGGAAATTCTGGTATGGTGCATACCGGTAGGTTCCTGTTTGCGGCTCAACGGCCAAGGACGGCAGCTTTCTGAAGAGAGCTGAATGATATATCCGGAAGTAAAATATACATTGTCTACCATGGTTAAAAACAGCAGCAGTATTGAACACACAGCATGGCTGTTTTTATAACCTACTTTACCTGCATGGACTATCCGGGTTACCCCTCCGGCTGGTTCATGCAGGTTTTTTTACAGGCTGTATCAGTCCTGCGATAAAAAACGCCAGTTTTTCCGGGCTTTCCTTCATGCCGTTTCCGGCCCAGTGCCGGATAATTCCTGCGGTACCTTCAATAATAAATTCATTGAACAGAATATGGTTGCCTGCAGGTCCTGAGGCAGCGTGATTCCGCCGGAAAGAAGCTTCTGTTTTATAAACTATTGAAGTAATTTCCCGGATAATATTTCCACCCGCCGATTTTCCGGACAGGATTCCGACCATATCCTTTTCCGTCTTCAGAATTTCGCATACGTCCCGGAATTTCCGGACCAGCTTCTTTTCGCTGTGTTTTCCGGACACGGCCCGTTTTACCTCCCGTATTATTTCCGCCCTGATTGATCCGGCCAGTTCATCCGGGTTTTTATAATATGCGTAAAAGGTACTCCGGTTAATGTCGGCCTGTATACAAATCTCGGTAACAGTTACTTGTTCCGCGGGTTTTTCTTTCAGCAATTCGAGAAAAGCTGTACGAATAATCATTTGGGTTAACGCGGCTCTCCGGTTTCCCGCTGTATTTCCCATCGTGTTCCTCCGGTTTTTTTCATACAGATACCAGGTTTTTGCAGCCTGATTTCATATATATTATTATACCAGCAGGCTGTTATAAAACCAACAGTATGTATTATTTTTTTTTGGTTAATTGCAGATATGGAAACTGAATGAGGAAAACTGCCTGTTCCCGTTTTCCGGGAGACAGGCAGGGAAATATCTGTACTTCAGGCTGTTATGTGCCGGGGCGTATAAAGCGGAGCTTCCTGCGGTGTATGGACCGGTTTGATTCTGTGTTCAGCGCGAAGCCATTCGACCGCGTCGGTAATGGTCTGTTCAAATGGACGTACCGTATATCCGAGTTCCAGTTCCGCCTTTTTACTTGAAAAATTATTATTCCTTGCCAGATTATAAATTGCAAAACCGGTAAGCGCCGCAGGCTTTCCTGTTATTTTTGCGGCAATGCCGGCAACTACGGCGAGAACTTTCGCAACGGGTATGGGCAGAATCAATTTGACTTCCGGCGTTTCTGTCAGCGAGCTTATCAATTTGAACATTTCCCGTATTGTAACATTGCTGTTGCTCATTATATAGCCTTCACCTTTCCTGCCCTTTTCGCAGCAGGCAATAACGCCGGCGGCAAGGTCGCGGACATCAACGGAATTGAAACTGCCGGCGATGCCCGCAGGCAGTTTGCCGTTTACGCAATCAATAATGAATCTGGTTGCGTATCCGTATGCGTAATCATTGGGACCGCAAATCCCGGTCGGGAAAACTATCGAAGCGTCAAGGTCATTTTTGCGTACTGCATCAAGCACCAGCTGGGTCGCGATCGCCTTTGTTTTTCCGTAAAAGCCTATTACCGCTTCAGCTCTGAATTCATTAACTTCGGTGATCGGCTGGCCGTTGGGCAGTTCGGGAATAGCGCTTGTCGAACTGATATAAACAAGTTTTTTTACCTTATGTTCAATACACTTTTCAATAATATTCCTTGTTCCGAAAACATTGACTGCATAGACATCCTGGTCATATTCTTCTGATACGGTAACAATGCTCGCACAGTGGATAACTATGGTTTCCGTTTCCTCATGAACACTGAAAAACTTTTCAAGAGAGTCTGCATCCATAAGATCTCCTGTGACAATTTCGACTTCCGGCGGAACCCTTTCTTCTGCCGGATCATCCTTAAGCACCAGCGCGCGGACATTCCTGCCCTGTGCGATTAATTCCCTGGAAATGCTGCTCCCCAGATTTCCCGCCGCCCCCGTCAATAAATATACTGTCTGTTTCATAGGTAACTCCTTGTCTGTAAGTTTCATTGAGGTAAATGTAAGCGAGGAATGTAAATTCCGAGTAAACAGTGGATAAAATGATTATCAATTCGGCAGTTTTCATGCTGCCCGCACTGGATTTTTTTTCTCAAAGCGCGTACCGTTTTTTTACCGTATTATGATTACTGTATCCAGACGCTTCCTTTTTTTATTCATATTACTCTTTGCCGGTATGGCCGGAACCGGCGCCGCCGAAGAAGGATATATTCAGTCCTTTGATTCAAAGCTTGCCTTTACTTTTTTCCTGAATTACAACTTTACCAATTTCAATGAAGGTGAAACGGATCGTGAATTTACGACAAACAGGCCCATGGATTTCGGGATAGGAATTTCCTACAAACGGCTGGCGTTTTCACTGTCCTATAATGTTCCCTTTTTTTATGACGGCGATTTCAAGAAATCCGAATCGCTTGTACTGCAGCTCCAGTATTTTCACGAACGGTTTCTGCTTGATCTTTCCTATAAAAACTTCGAAGGGTTTCATCAGCCTGACCCGATTGAGTTCGGCGGCGAAGCTGATTTAAAACTGACAAATATCGGTGTTTTTTCGCAGTATATATGGAACAACGAAAGGCATTCTCTCCGCGCCGCCTACACTATGAATGAAAAACAGCTGCGCTCTTCCGGAAGTCTGCTCCTCGGCGCCGGCGTGTTTTATACATCGGTTGTTTCCGATGATTCACTGATTGAGCAATATAACAGAAAGCGTTATTTTATCCAGTTCGGCCCCAATGCGGGGTATTCCTGGACATGGGTGATAATTCCGGGAATGTTTCTCAACTTGTCCCTCTCCGCCGGATTGCACATGGGCGTGGATATAGAGGAAAGCCGCCTGTTTTTTGCTCCGGGCGGTTTCCCGGCATTTTCATTCGGCTATTCCGCTGAAAGGTGGTCATACGGTGTTACCGCTTCACTGAGTCTTCTAACGCTCAATGCAGGGCGGGAAAACTTTGATCTTATTTTTTCAGGCAAGTGCGTAATGATGTTTGTCCTCCGCCTGTAATCCTGCTTTTGCTGCCGGAGATTTTCCGTTTACAGAAATTTATCAGTGAATGCAAATACCCTGTCCCAGTATTCCTTTCCTGCTGTAAGCTGGGCTTTGCCGTGTTTCGCGCCCGGGACCGCGTATTTTTCTTTTTCAGATACGCACGCGTTATACAGCCTGTCCATCATTTCAAACGGAACAAAGGTATCGGCTTCTCCGTGAATGAAGAGGATAGGGGTTTCCGATTTTGTTACCTGTTTGAGCGCGCTGGCTTCTTTCAGGGAAAAGCCCATGTTTTTTTAGCGAGATGGTTGGTAAAATCCATAATGGGAAAGGCGGGAAGGTGATGGGCTGTTTTAACTAAATGGGAAAACAGGTCCCACAGGGAAGTGTATCCGCAGTCTTCAACAATTACTTTCACATTGGACGGCAGTTTTTCGCCTGAAGCCATCATGATTGTTGCCCCGCCCATTGAAACACCGAACAGGACTATGCCGGCCTCAGGATATTTTCTGATGATTTCATTGATCCATAGAATAACATCAAAGCGTTCATACCAACCCATGCTTATTCTGTCGCCCTCACTGCCCGCATAGCCCCGCGCGTCCGGAGCGAGTACATTAAATCCCCGTTCATAAAAATTGCGGCAGAAAACAGCCATCTTTCTTGCGTTTCCTGAATACCCGTGAAAAACAATAACCCAGTTTTTATTCGCGGGAGAACTGATGGAATAGGCGTGCAGTTTCAGACCGTCTCCCGATGAGACATACCAATTGTCTGAACTGTGCTCATCGAACCATTGTGTGTCGGCGTCGGTTTCAGTAGTATCCTGCTGAACCACGACCCGTTTTTCCTTTCGGGGATCAACTGATTTTCCCGGCGGAACATTTCTGGGGGCCATTGAAATCCTGTAAAACCGTTTACTTGCTACAGTTACACCGACAAGAAGCGCCGAAATCAGGACTACAAGACATACGGCGATTATTATGGCAATAGTCATGAATGTATACACCTTTAATTTAAATTTCTGATATAACGAATTAACTAATTCTTTATATCAGAGACACTTATAATCGGGAATAGTCAAATAATGCGAAATTATTTGACTGTATTTCTCCTGTATTAAAAATAAGTAAATACTAATTATTTATATGCTATTCTATTCCAAAATTTTGTGTAATGGCAAGATCTCTGCCGCAGGGAAAACAGTATATTGTGATTCAGAATATGTAAAAAAATGGAAAAACGTGTATGAGGAGAAAATGTTCCTTACTATTACAATTAAAATATGATATACCTGTATAATGCATTACTGCAGCTGGAGAACGAAGCCGTTTTATTCCCGTCTTCATTAGGAATGACGAAAATTCCAAGGTGTATAAATAGCTATGAATTTACTTTTGCCGGGTTACTTAAAGAACATACTTGCTATAATAATTATTCTGTTTTCCCTTGTGGGGATAGCTATCGGACGCATTCCACGTTTCAGGATGAACCGGGCCACTATAGCGTTTTCAGGCGCCGCGTTTCTCGTTGCAATCGGAGTTCTCTCTTTTAATGATGCCGCAGCCGCAATAGATTTGGGGACCCTCATCCTTATTCTGTCAATGATGATTATTACGGCCAATCTGAAACTCTCCGGTTTTTTTGAGCTCGCGGGAATGTCCCTTTTCAAAACGGTCCGCCGGCCTAAAGTTTTTCTTCTTTATGTAATGTCGGCGTCCGCGGTCCTGTCCGCGTTTTTTCTGAATGATACCATTTGCATAATGCTTACTCCTCTCGTAACATCCCTTTGTCTCAGGGCAAAACGCAATCCGGTTCCCTATTTGATAGGGCTTGCCCTTGCCGCGAATATCGGGTCGGCCGCGACTATTATAGGCAATCCGCAGAATATGCTTATAGGTTCGTCAAGCGGCATTCCGTTTTTACGCTTTTTGTCGCGCATGGCTGTTCCTTCAATAGCGGGTGTCGCCGCGGCCTATGGTATTGTGCTTGTCTGTTTTCGGGGGATTTCCGGTCCGGCATACCGGCGGCCGCAGATCCGGAACAATTGCAGAAAGCCGTCGGGGCCTCTGATGAGACAGCCCTTTCCGGCGGCCGGAAAAATGCTTCCCTTATGGTACCGGTATACAAGCCCCTTTTGTATAAAAGTATTTTCGCGATGGCCGTTATGACCCTTGCCTGTATTTTCAATTTTCCCGTAGCGGCTGCTGCTATGCTTGGAGCCGCGATTCTGCTGATTACGCGAAGGATCAGGCCTGAAAAAGTTTTCGCCGAACTTGACTGGTCAATCATTGTTTTTTTTGCGGGTCTTTTTGTAATAACCGATGCCGTTTCACGGACATCTGTCTTTGCTTTTTTTGTCGAACATGGGAGTTCCGTTGTCGGACAGAATATGGTCCGGTTTTCTGTTTTTACGGCTATTCTTTCAAATCTTGTTTCCAATGTTCCCGCTGTGATGCTGCTGAAACCTCTTACCGGATGGTTCGCCGATGCCGAACAGGCATGGCTCGTTATGGCTATGGCCAGTACCTTCGCCGGTAATTTGACACTTCTTGGCTCCGTTGCAAATTTGATAGTTGCCGAAACCGCAAAACGGTACGGGGTTGAGATTAAATTCAGTACCTATCTGAAGGCCGGAATTCCGGTGACGCTCGTAACTCTTGTTATCGGAATACTCTGGCTGCTGTTTACGAAATAAATAATGCCTTTCCCGGAAAAATGAGTATATTATAAATAGTATATCCGGGTTTCCGGATAATTATTTCGAGAGGCATTGATGATTAATAATCAGTGGTATGCCGTTTTGCCTTCATCAAAGGTGAAGCGGGGATCTATTATTTCAGCGAAACGGCTGAGCATGAATCTTGTTTTTTTCGGACCAAATCAGGGGTGCTTTCCTGTGCAGAGGACAGATGCGCACACAGGGGCGCGGCCCTGTGTATCGGTAAGCTGCAGGGAGAATGCATCCAGTGTCCTTTTCACGGAATACAATATGATACGGAAGGGAAAGGTACTTTTGTGCCTGCTCTCGGAAAATCTTCCGCCGCCGATCTGGGCAGATTTCATCTTATCTTCCACAGAACAAAAGAGGAATTCGGCATTATTTATTTGTGGTTCGGCGAAGGAGAGCCGGATAAGGCCATACCCTTTTTCCGTGATGAACTTGATGGTTCGGTTGTGTATTCCGAACTGGAAGATTGCTGGAACGCCTTTTATTCACGCTGTGTTGAAAACCAGCTGGATGTTATTCATCTTCCTTTTGTGCATTATAATACAATCGGCCGCGGCAATAAGACTCTGGTTAACGGTCCCAAAGTTTTATTCGAACACGAAACAATTATTACGAGCGCGAATAACGAAGTTGACAGAGGGCAAACCCCAAAAACTGCGGAAGAATCAGTTATCAGGGAAACCTACCTCAAATTTATTTTTCCGAACCTCTGGATGAACCATATAAGCGAAAAGTTCCGTGTTGTTATTTTTTTTGCTCCTGTCGATGAATCCCGTACGGTTTTATATATACGCTTTTACAGCAGCCTTTCCCGGTTTAAATGTATAAACAGGATTATTGCAATATTCGGCCGTATTGGAAACCGCATAATTGAACGCCAGGACCGGCGGGTGGTTATTACACAGAAGCTGAAAGTTTCAGAATACCATTCAAATGAAAAACTCCTGCCGGGTGACCGTCCTGTCATATTATACAGAAGACTGCGTGATGAATTAAAACAGCAAAACGCGGCAGCCGGCAGTTAATTCGGTTCTGCTGTTGGAATTTGCAATCTGAAACCAAAAATATCCTTTCAGAAAAACCGGAAAAAGTTGATATTGGCGCCGGTTATTCTTATATTTAAAATACTGCCGGTTTGCTAAAGATTCATTTTTTTCTTTCGCGGTTTACGGTTTCTTTGCAGATTAGCAGATTATCTGGGCTGACAGCAAAAATACGGAGGTAATAATATGAATAACACACAGCTTGAACGCATGCATTCCGGAAAGGGATTCATTGCGGCCCTGGATCAGAGCGGGGGAAGCAGCCCCGATGCACTCGAACGTTACGGAGTACACCGGGACCAGTATTCAAACGAAGATGAAATGTTTGACCGCATTCATGAAATGCGTACGCGGGTTATTACAAGTCCTTCATTCTCTTCCGACCATATACTTGGAGCGATTCTGTTTGAAGGTACAATGGAACGGCAAATTAACGGCAAGCCGACGGCCGCGTTCCTCTGGGAAAACAAGGGGGTTGTTCCCTTTTTGAAAATTGATCAGGGAATGGAAGCCGAGCAGAACGGAGTCCGTCTGATGAAGCCGATTCCGAAACTTGACGAATTGTTAAAGCGCGCGCTCACTTACGGAATTTTCGGGACAAAAATGAGATCGTTTATTACAGACGCGAATCAGGACGGCATACGGGAGATTGTCCGGCAGCAGTTTGATTATGCCCTGCAGATTGCGGACGCGGGCCTCGTTCCGATCATTGAACCTGAAGTTGACATCAGGAGTAAAAACAAAAAGGAATCCGAAGAAATACTTCTGAAAGCCCTGGAAGACGCCCTGCAGCCGCTGGACAGCAGCATTAAACTTATTTTCAAGCTGTCCCTGCCTTCAGTTCCCGGATATTATGCGCCGCTCATGAAAGACCCCCGCGTTGTCCGTGTAGTTGCGCTATCAGGCGGGTACAGCAGGGATGAAGCGGACAAACTGCTCTTCCTGAACCATGGGATGATAGCGAGTTTTTCGCGGGCTCTCCTGGACGGATTAACCGCGCAGATGAGCGATGAGGAATTTAACAAGATCCTTGGCCAGACAATCCAATCGATCTATAATGCTTCAATTACCTGATACTGTGTCTGAGATATACAGGCCGGCCCCGTACTGTTTTGGCGCGGGGATCGGTCCTCTTCCGGAGAAAGAGTTTCCCTGTAAATACCGGAGAGGACTGTTTGCAGTTTTTAAAGTGTATAGCAGCTATACACTTTATTATTTGTTTACAAAAGCCATAATGAATGCCATACTGATGTAACACGGATAATAGTATTCAGGAGTAAAACATGAGCAAAAAGATTCTGATAATTTCGGGAAGTCCGAGAAAAAACGGAAATTCGGAGCTGTTGTGCGGACGCTTTGCCTCCGGCGCGGAAGAAGCAGGCAATCAGGTTGAAACAGTTTTTCTCCGGGAAAAAACAATAGGATACTGCCTTGCGTGTGACGGCTGCCAGAGAAACGGCGGTACCTGTGTCCGTAATGATGATATGGCTGATGTGCTTGGAAAAATGAAGTCAGCCGACGTGATTGTAATGGCTACTCCGGTATATTTTTATACGATGGACGCCCAGATGAAGACCGTAATAGACAGAACATATGCCGGATCTGTGGATGTCAAGGACAAGGACTTTTATTTTATAGTCACTGCCGCGGAAAACCGGCAGGCCATGCTTGAACGCACTATTGAAGGTTTCAGGGGATTTACTTCCTGCCTGAACGGGGCAACGGAAAAGGGCATTGTGTATGGAATCGGCGCATGGAAGTCCGGCGATATAAAGGAAAGTCCGGCCATGCAGGACGCGTTTGAACTCGGACAGTCGGTATAAGTTTTTTTTTCGCGATAATACCAGGGAATGTTCCGCCGGCTTGCCGCAGACTTACTGTTTTTCCTGCGTACTTCTGCCGTCTTTTTGCCTGCTCAGGGTCCCTGCGGTCATTTCAGCCCAGCTGTAATTTACCATATACTCATCATGAAAACTTTCTATAGTATGCGGGTCTCCCTTTATAAAGTTATAGTAATCGCATTCCACGCTGTCAGGTATTACGGATAAACTGTTGTGCTGCCGTCTTATTATATCTCCCGCTCCTGCCTCATTCAGCGCCCGGATCATTTCAGAAATCAGAATCTGGAGATATATCTGCGTGTTACGGTTATACTCCCGTTCCTCCCATAAAACTGTAGCCAGTTCCTTTTTTGTCACTGTCGCGCCCCGCCTGTCCACAAGATAGGCAAGAACTTCTTTCGCCTTATTTCTGTGGAATACTACCGGCGTGTCATGCATAAATATTTCAAAGTTTCCGAAGGTTTGTATCCGGACAGGCTTGTTGTTTTCCGACTCGGGAATATGACGCAGTTCTTTCAGTTCTTTTTTTACTGCCTCAGCCGATACCGGTTTACACACATATCCGCTGGCTCGAAGGTTAAGGGCATCTAAAGTATAGTCCGTATAACCGGTCACAAAAATAATATTTATTTTTGGATGGAGGTTTTTCAGTTCCTCGGCCAGGGATACCCCGTCCATATCTCCCATTCTGATATCCAGAAAGGCCACATCCACCTTTGAGTTTTGTGCATGGTAGAGCGCTTCCAGTGGATTGGAAAAAGCGGAAAGGGAACAATCCGGCATTCCTTCCCGTATGGCACCGGTCAGAACATTCAGGGATGGGCGTTCGTCGTCTACAGCAATGATATACATTTCAGCTCATATCTCCTTTTGGAATTGTTATTAATACGGTTGTACCTTTTCCCGGCGTGCTTTGAATATCAAGAGTCCCGGCGCACATGAGAGCAAGCCGCTGTCTGACGTTTTCAATACCGATATGGACTCTGCCGTCCTTTTCCGTCATGGGAGGGTCAAATCCTACTCCATTGTCCGCGACAGTAATCAGAAAGGCAGAGACTGTTTCATCCGTTTGTATACGGATAGTGCCTCCCGCGCTTCGG
This sequence comes from Brucepastera parasyntrophica, assembly GCF_022376835.1. Classification (GTDB taxonomy): domain Bacteria; phylum Spirochaetota; class Spirochaetia; order Treponematales; family Treponemataceae; genus Brucepastera; species Brucepastera parasyntrophica. The sequence continues at coordinate 797,650 of NZ_CP084606.1, read as the reverse complement.
GTGGTAATTCCATGAAGGACCGCGTTTTCCACGATCGGCTGCAGCGATAGAGAAGGAACGGAGAAATTTCTTACCGTAATGGCATATTCCACCTGGAGCCGTTCCTCAAAACGTTTTTTTTCCAGTTCCAGATATACTTCCGTATGCTTCAGTTCATCGTTGAAGGGGACCGGTTTACTGTTAGACAGAGAGTCCAGGTTAGTCCGGAGGTAACTGGAAAAATCGAGTATGGTTTGCCGGGCCTGCTGCGGATTGGTCGTACACAGACTGCTTATTACGGTCAGCGTATTATACAGAAAATGCGGCTGTATCTGCGACAGCATAATGGCCGTTCTGCTTTGGGCAAGTTCCAGTTCTCTCTGCTTGAGCTGTTTTTCCTGTTCCTGGTGGATATTTACATAAATCAGGAGAACGGAAAACATACAAGCTGAGTTTTCCAGCATGAGGTAGGGGAAAAAAATTCCGATTATAAGTGAGATCGCAGGCAGGATACCATAGGAAAGATATGTCCATGTATCTCTTTTTGTCAGGGATTTTCTGGAGCACAGAATCAGTATCATTACCAGAATCTGCTGTATGAAAGAAATACCGGGAAAAAGAAAATACCATTCTCCCCAGTAATATACGTTGTTTTTATCAATGGAATAAAACATTCCGTTAAAAATATTTATGGTGGTCAGGAAGATTGATATGGCGCAAAGAAAAAAAACTATACGAATAATTATATTGTTCTTGAGTTTTGCTTTCACCGATATACCGAATGCCAGATAGGCCATAAAAAATGCATAAGCCAAAGGGCTGGTCAAAAAAGTAAGAAAATTTCCTGTTACCGAGATCCAGCGCGCACCCGGTTTTGTATCAAAGGCCCATGCTGCCGCATCGCTCAATGTCGCAATTATGAAAAGGGCAAGGCCGATAAGAAAAAGATATTCCTGCGTTGTTCGCTTTTTCTTGCCCATCAAAGAAATAATCAGTATGATAAAAATCATACTGTTCCCAAGTTCCATGGTTATATTGACTGCTGTAATTACTTCTTCCGACAACTGTATTTTCCCGAGGCGTTTTCCGGCACCTGTGAGGAACACCTTTTTCCTTCTATATCAATAGAACCTGTTCCAACACAGAAATAGTTCTAAAAAGTCATGGTTGTATTATACTTGATTGTGTATAACAGATATATAACAAACGTGACCCCGAAGAGTAACATTTGACGATAGAGGTTTATTATTGGCATATTAGTCTATGCGGTATTGGTTTTTTTCGCAATGCTGCGCTGAACCGGAACAAATTTTATAAATTGCGGAGACCCGGAGGGCGAATTTTCTTGTGTGAAAAAAAAACCCGCGGAATTTTCCGCGGTTCAATAGTTTCAGGAAATATCCGGATCTAATACAGATACAAAGACTTCATCAGATCCGTATCTACATCGAGGACAGTTTCCAGAAAGTTTTTTACGCTTCCGTGGTCGGCAATAATCTGATCAATTCCCGCTTTTAAATATGACTCGCGTACTTCAAACATGGGCCTGAACTGGGGGTGTTCCTCAATATTCCGCGCGTATTTTTCCGCCAGATAGATATTGGACAAAAGGTAATCCTGAATGACGGTATCTTCATCCACATCGAGGGAAAAAAGAATAAGGGCAGCCGCCATTCCCGTCCGGTCTTTTCCGGCGGAGCAGTGGAACATGAGCGGCGCATCTTCCCCGCTCTGCAGAAGCCGGAAAAAAGTCCGGTATTGCTCCAGACAGACACTGTCGGTTACAAAAAGCCGGTTCATTTCAATCATGAAACCTTCCATTTCCTCCGGAGTGTATTCTGTCATGGCCTGTCCCGCGGTCAGGTTGCCCGGAGAAATTGAAAGCTGCACCCGTCCGGCAGATTGCGGCAGCAGGTCCGGCTGGGCGTCAATTTCAGACTGGGAGCGGAAGTCCACTACTGTCCGTATCGGTATGGATTCAAGATAGGTCAAATCTTCCGGGGTGAGTGTCCCCATTTCATCCGAGCGGAATATTTTTCCCCACTTCACATATTTTCCGTTTTTTGACCGGTATCCGCCCAAATCCCTGAAATTATAGCCGCCTGTCATCGGCAGATGCTGTTCCGCCAGAATGGCTTTACCTTCTTTGGCGTTCAATTGAAAATAGCTGCGGGTGGCCGCGGGCACATCCAGCTCATAAATACCGAGTCCTTCGCCTTTGAGCAGCGGAGCGCTGAAATCAATTTCCTCCACTGTTTCTCCTGAATACAGCTCAAACGGGCCGGTGAGGTCTGTGACAAATGCGGCCTTTTTTGTCTGTTTGTCTCTGATAATTGTTGCTTTTCCGGCAAGATCTTCACCGCTGAATTCCGGTTTATTGCTCATTGTCTTTTTATTTTCGCACGATGAAAATACACACAAACAAATGGCAAAAAATAAGATGAATTTTTTCATGCGTTTTTCTTTTCTCCTTTAGGCGCAATGCTCCGATCGGCAGCACAGTTATGTGAAATAAAATTCCATATTAAATCTATCATGGTTTTATATTCTTGTCACTCTTTCTTTTGCGGAGGGCTGTTACAAAAGATCCCTGACTTCCAGCATATTTTCCCAGTACCGTTTGGGCATGTGAGTCATACGGCAGCGGGGGTTTCCCCTGTTTTCTACAGCCACTGTATTATAAAAACGTTTCCATAAGGCCTGATATTTGAGTTCCTGTTCGGAATCCCGGTAAAATTCGATGGTACTGTCCCAGAGAATCTCGCTTTTTCCGTTCCGGTACAGGAGGGCTACGCTATGGGTTTTGTCAAAGATTATAAAACTCTCTTCCCTGTACCTGAGGATAAAATGTTCCGCAATAAAAGGCAGTACAAAGTTTTTTGGCGTTATGGTGGAAACCAGGACGCCGTCCGCATCCGAAAACCTGATAAAACCCTTTAAAAGATGGGCCTCGCCGAGGAGATTTTTTTCAGCGGCCAGAAGGGGAGCCATTACGGGATCCCCGAGTTTGTAGAGAAGCTGTCGGCCTTCCCGGTACGCCCGCAGCAGGAAGCCGAGCAGTTTAATCTCCCTGTGTTCAAGTTCGCTCAGAAAAACAGCGATAACAAGTTCCATTGCGCGGTTTGAAAGTTTCGAGGGAATTGAGGAACGGACTCTCTCCGCCTTTTCACTGTCTGTGCTGATCTGTTTAACATCCCAGAGCCCCATGTCCTGATCTTTTCCGGTGTGTATATCAACTGGCATTTCACCCGAGTAAACGCTTTCGAATACACAGCACAAAAAACCCTGAAAACTTCCATCATAGATATATATTATATCAGCCGGAACCGCTAGAGGTTTTTTCGCAGACATAGTACGGTTTCCTCTACGGCTTCGGCGACGGAAGATACATCCTCCGCGGAAGGGAGTTTCTGTATACCGGGGTTCTCCTGAAACAGGGAAAGCTGTTCAGGGCCAAAGGAATAGACTTTTGGATCGATCAGGGCCCGGATCGCGGCCTCCCTGCCTGTTCCTGCGCCGGCTATCCAGTCGGCGGCGTTGATAAAATACTGTGCCCGTTTAAGGACGGTCCCCATGCGTTTAAGTTCAGCTATACCAAGCCTGCCGTTTTTTCTGGCGGTTACGATGCGCCGGGCGCTGGTGGGACCGATACCGGGTACCCGGAGAAGTTCGTCCAGACGAGCCCTGTTTACATCTACCGGAAACAGGTGCATATTGTTGATTGCCCAGTTGCATTTCGGGTCCAGATAGGGATTGAAATTGGGTGTTTCCGGAGTCAGTATCTCCTCTGCGCCAAAACCGTATTGCCTCAAAAGCCAGTCCGCCTGATACAGACGGTGCTCCCTGAGCAGGGGCGGTTTTGTATCCGGCGCAGGCAGGAGGCTGTGTTCTACCGCCGGGATATACGCGGAATAGAATACCCGCTTGAGGGAATATTTTTTATACATGGCCGAGGCGAGATTGAGGATCTGGTAATCAGTTTCCGGGCTAGCGCCTATAATCATCTGTGTCGCCTGCCCGGCGGGCGCGAATTTTGGGGCTTTTTTATAGATAACAAGCTCCTGCCTGCTTTGGGAACCTTCAATACTGATCTGCTGCATCGGGGCCAGGATCGCCTTTTTTTCCTTGTTCGGCGCCAGCTGTCTGAGGCTGCTCTCGCTGGGAAGTTCAATATTTACACTGAGACGGTCCGCCAGCAGACCAATGCGGTGCACCATATAAGGGGAAGCTCCGGGAATGACTTTTGCATGAACATAGCCCCAGAAATTATGCCTGTAGCGGAGAATCTCCAGGGCTTTAATCATCTGTTCCATAGTATAATCCGGGCTTTTGATTACCCCGCTGGAAAGAAAAAGCCCTTCTATGTAATTTCGCCGGTAGAACTCAATGGTAAGTTCCGCAAGCTCGGCGGGAGTAAAGGCTGTGCGCTGACAGTCATTGCTTACCCTGTTTACGCAGTAGGTACAGTCGTAAATGCAAAAGTTCGTCATCAGGACTTTGAGCAGGGTAACGCACCGTCCGTCCGCGGCAAAGGAATGACAGCATCCCGCCATGACAGTTTTTCCCGGACGGTCCGCACCAGAGGAAGTACAGGCGACATCGTATTTTGCGCTGTTTGTAAGAACCGTCAGCTTTTCCATCAAATCCATATCTTCTCTTTCCCTCTTCTATACCATGAAACAAAGCGCTGCCTTCGGTGTATTACCACCTGGTGTGGGTTTCCACGACCTTGCCGAAAATAATCAGCTGTTCCAGATCTGCCCCCTGAATGGTAATTGCCTTGTAAGTATCATTAAAGGGTTCCAGAATGACAGCGTCGTTTTTCCGGCGGTATTTTTTCAGAGTAGCCTCAGCCCCCTGATATATAAAAACACCCAGCTCGCCGTCCTGAAGAGTGGACTGAACTCTGATCAGGGCAAGATCGCCTTCCCGGATAAAAGGAGCCATAGAATCTCCCTTGACCACCAGATAACGGTATTGTTCCGGATCTTTTACTGCCGCCGGAGCTGTCCCCAGTTCTTCCTCGTCGGCAAGCCCTCCGTATCCAGCCTTGACGGAACCGATAATCCTGATCCCGGAGAAGGCCCCTGCGGGGAGCAGGGAATTTGTGATTCCCAGAAGGTAGTCGGAGCTGACATCGAAAAAGGCCGCGAGCCGGGTTATGGCCGCCGGTTCGGGGAGGGAAAGAGCAGCTTCCCATTTGGCGATTGCCTGCTGGGTTACACCTAACAACTTTGACAGATCAACCTGGGTGAGTTTTCGTTTTTTGCGGAGTTCTTTCAGTCTTATTGAGAGCATTATGGTAATCTCCTTATATCAGAATACAACTATAAGTTGTATTTGTAAAGAGATCGATGTCCGTTTTTATAGATTATTATGTATTTTGTCCGGACTGATTATATTTTATTTACGTTTTTTTGCCTGTCCCGCCGGATTTTTTCCATCAGTCTGAGTCCGTAATATGTGATAAACACATAGAGGCCCAGGATCGCAAGGAAGTCCAGAAAGAACAGTACCGGCGGTTTGTCGTAATCCCAGAAGGAAAAGACATTCCGGGCAAAGAGGTTTGTCCCCATTTCCCGGACGGCCGAGGCATATATCCCATAGACAGCAACGCAGGCGGCGGCTATCCGGGCGGCAATGACCGCGGCTTTACCCGGTTTCAGCTTTGCGGCGGCAAACCGTACCAGGCTGTGCCAGTGGAAACCCAGGTGGATGGCCATAAGTACAAAGCTCCAGTAGGCGGAAGCGAGGTGGAACCGCCGGGCCCACATATCCCCCGGATACCCATAAAGGCAAAGAGATGCCGGGAAACCGCAACTGCGCTTGCCACAAGACACACGAGGGCCGCCAGAAACAGAAGATTCACCGCGGTGTGGAGCCGCCGCCCGGGGGTATACCGCCCCTTCAGCAGCGCCCCGTACCACCGGCGGTTCAGGATATTGTGGACAATGGTCAACAGGAACAGAGCCGCCCCGAGGATTTCATGGACAAGGGTATCCGCCACATGGTAGGACATGAGCACAAAGAAGAGTACTGTCATGGTCATATCCACGGCAACGCGGATTACCTTATTCAGTGTCACCGGATGAGACCGTTTTTCCGCAGCCACTGCTCCACATCCCTGCGGGACGACCCTGCGCTGTTGCCCCGGATGGCCAGACCTTCTTTTACCGTTGCTCCGGGAGCGAGTTGGGCAATGAGGGCTTCACTGCTTCCCATCCGGCTCCCTTCGTGAACGCAGTAGGGTACAATGGTCTTCCCCGAAAAATCATGGGATTCCAGAAAATGGGCCACCGGCATGGGCAGCGTCCCCCACCAGTTGGGATATCCCAGGATGATGGTATTGTAGCTGTCCAGGTTTTCTATCCGGGAGGCAAGAGCGGGCCGGGCGTTTTCCCTCTGTTCCCGCCGCGCCACATCGGTGGTCTCCCGGTAATTCCTGGGATAGGGGTCCACCGTAATAATCTGGAACATGTCCGCCCCGCTTGCGTCTTTAATGATATTGGCCACGGTGATGGCGTCTCCCGGCGAAAGGCTTGCGGAGGACACCGCGTCGGTGTCATTGCTTCCGATGGAACTGCCGTGGCGGGAAAAGTACACCACAAGGATATTGTTTGAATTGCTACTTTGACGGTTCTGTCCCTGGACAGCGGCCAGAGCGAGCGCCAGTAATATAAATACCGCGATAATTTTGTGTTTCATGATAACTCCTGTAAAAAATTCCGGGGACAGAGCCGCAATCTGAACTGCAAACCCGGCTTCCGGTTCACTATTCCTTCATATATTTTTCCCAGAACCGGACCGCGTCGTTGAGCCAGCCTTCGGCGGCGGTGCCTGTTCCCAGGCCGAACCCGTGGCCGGTATCCGGGTATATATGAAACTCCGTATCAATTCCCGCGTCCGCCATGGCCCGCACCCGGCGTTCCATGACCGCGGGATTCGCAATTCCGTCCCGCTCTCCCGCCACCGTAAACGTAGGCGGATCATCCTTTGAAAAAGCGGAATGGCCCGTGTAGGCGATGACAAGCGCCGCGGGTTTCGGCAGACTGCCGCCGCCGTACCGGGCGGCGCCGTCGGTACCGATAACGGCGGCCATCCGCGCCCCTGCGGAACCGCCCCAGAGGGAATAATCCTCCGTACCCACTCCCAGGGATTTGGCGTTGGCAAATATCCATGAGAGCGCCGCCGCAAGATCTTCCGCGGCGCGCTGCTGCCCTCCCGTCCTGTACGTTATGACAAAGGCGTTGTATCCCTTCGCGCCGATTTCCGCGGCAAGGGGAAACCCTTCATGCAATGAACCGACATAGGAAAACCCGCCGCCGGGACATATGACGGCAAAAGGCGCGCCTGGTTTTCCCCGGAAGAAAAACAGCCCCGTATCGGCTTTGGCGGAGTCGTCCCGTTTTTCCGCGTCCGTATAGATATCGTAAAATATGGTCACGCCTTCATTTACATCGTCAATCATGCGGTTGAGCGCGCCCGTAACAACGCGGGGGTCAACATAATTATGGTAGGGCATGAGGGAACCGACGCGCGCGATGGGGACGCCTGAATAGTCCCTCCCTGCCCGGGGCATGAGACGCTCTCCGAAACCTTCAAAGGCCGGATGGGAAATAATATCCGTGACCATACTGTCTGCGGAGATATGCGCATGCCCTTTGTCCGCGTTGTCCCGCATCCCGTTTCCTCCGGCGGCTGTAATGCCCGCCGACGCTATCAGCGTAAAAACCAAAATTCCGGCAGTTTTCAGAACCGTTTTCTTTACCATATAATATCCACCACCATGCCGCACACCCAGGCGAAAACAATGGAAAATACAATATACAGAATAAACCGCCGCATCCCCAGGACAATCTTCATGGCCCCCAGGTTGGTAATTTTCGTTGCCGGGCCGGTAATCATAAAGGCGGCGGCGGAACCCAGACTCATGCCGCTGGACAGCCATCCCGCGATCAGCGGAATAGTCCCGCCCCCGCAGGCGTACAGCGGTACTCCGATGGTTGCGGCCATGAGCACCCCGAAGCCCCTGTTGTTCCCGAAGAGTTTTTCCACCACAGAGGCGGGGACATAGCGCTGGAACAGGGCTGAAAGTACAATGCCTATGAGAAAATAAATTCCCGTGGCCCTGATGTTCCGCCAGATATTTTTAAGCAGCCGGAGCACGGGATTGGGGTCCGTGTCCCGGGTCGCGGATTCCCCGAAGCCGGAAAAGTTGAAAAAACTCTTGTTCCTGTAAAAGAGCCGCACCAGCAGCCCCGCGGCAATGCCGCAGAGAAAGCAGGTAACCAGACGGATAAGGAGCACCGTGGTCCCCAGGGAGGCGCTGTAGATGAGCAGCTGGGGGTTCAGGAGAATGGAACTCATCATGAAGGCCGCCAGCCAGTCGTCCTTGACCCCTTTTTCGGAAAAGGAGGCGGCGATGGGAATGGTTCCGTACATGCACAGGGGCGAGGCGATGCCGATGAGGCTCGCGGGCACCACGCCCAGAACACCCAGCCGTTTTCCCTGGAGCGCTCCCAGGAGGGCGTGGATTTTCTCTTTTCCGAAGACGGATATCACCGACCCGATGAGAATCCCCAGTGCCCAGTAGGGAAAGACCTGCTGAAACTGGACGGTGAAGTAGTACCAGAAGTAAACCCACTCGCGCCTGAGGACTTCAAACATCTGCCGCCCGCCTCAGTCCAGACTCACCAGTTCGTAGTCCAGGCTGCCCAGGCCTATGGCCGCGGCGTGGGTCACCGTGAGGATGCCGTTCCGGGACTCGATGCGTTCAATAAGGTCTTTTCCGTCCGGCGCGGCGTAGACCAAGTCTACACAGGCCTTGTCAAGGGCGACCGGGTCAAGCGACGCCAGGATGGCTATGTCTGCCATTGTGGGAGCCGCGGGATTGCTCGAACAGTCGCAGTCCACGGACAGGTGGTTCATCACATTGATGTATACAAAGTTTTCCGGCCCGCCGGCATTCACCACCGCCTGGGCCGCCTCGGCCATGGATTCAAGAAACGCGTTCTGCTCCCCGCCCCAGGGACTGGTGAGGCTCCTGCCGCCGGAGTGGATAAGGCTCTTTCCCCGGGAGGAGGCGTAGCCTATGGAAAGGTTCTTCAGCGCGCCGCCGAAGCCGCCCATGCCATGGCCCTTGAAGTGGGAGAGAACCATGTGGAAGTCGTAGTCACTGAAATGCGCGCCAACGAGATCTTCCGTGAGGTGTTTGCCGTTTGCCACAGGCAGGGGAATGTCCCCGTTTTCATCCAGAATGACCACAGGGGCAATGGCGGTAAAACCGTGGTCCCTTGCAACCTGGTAGTGCATGGCCGTTGCCGCCCGGCGTCCGCCGTAGGCGGTGTTTGCCTCAACGATGGTGCCGTCCACACTCTGGACAAGGTCTTTGATAAGGGCCGGGGCCAGGAAGTGTTTTCCTCCGGGCTCGCCCGTGCTGATTTTCACCGCCACTTTGCCGCCGGCGGCTTCCCGGCCCAGGGCTTCGTATACTGCCGCGAGTCCCGCGGGGCTGATGTCCGCGGTCATGTATACCAGGACTTTCTGCGCGCTGTCCGCGGCCCCGGCGGGGACGCTGCTCACGGATATTACAGGCGCCGGTTCCTGCGCCTGAACAGCGTTTTTGCCGCTGCTGTTGCAGCCCGCCAGCACCATCAGTATTGCGAGTACATACAAAATCTTTTTCATAACATGCTCCTTTTCTGAGTGCCCTGATTATGTATAACCAGGGCGGAACCCAATGACGGTGTTTTCCGTCAATCCTTTGTAGCGTTGATATAAAGTCCCGACAGCAGGGGAAGCAGAACTATCTGCAGGACCATGGCGATGATGCCGGGCCCCCAGGTTCCCCGGATGAATTCAAACGCGGGAACATTGACGCGGCCCAGAAGCAGCGCGATGCCCATGTACACAACCTTTCCCGCCAGAAGTCCGGCTGCTATCGCGCCGAATGAGGTGAGCCGCTTCTTGAGAATACCGCTCACAAAACCATAGACTATGAGTTCAGGAATCATCAGGGGAAGGGCCGCCGCCATGGGCATGCCGGATACAAAAAACGAAGCCGTCGGTACAAGGATACCCAGGAGCGCGCCCGAGAAGGGGCCGTAGGTCAGTCCCGCGAATAAAATCATCCAGTGCATGGGCTGGGCCGCAAGATAATTCAGTCCCAGTTTGTGGGTGACCAGGGGAATGATCAGAGCCATTGTCAGAAATAAGCTCTGCCCCAGAACGGCCCTGGTGGTTTTCATTGATAATTGGGTATAGGCTATATCGCCTGCCAGCGTGGTAGTCATAGAGACCTCCTGTAATTTTTTCCGTATGCGTTTTTAAACCGCTTCTTGATCATGAAAGAATAATACTCCATGGGATTCACCTCAGGTCAAGGCAATCCGGAATTTCTTCATAAAGAATTCACAATTCGGTATGCTCAGGGACGGTAAACCAGAATACCGTCCGGCCGTCCCGGCACTCCACGCCGTAGTCCATGCCGTGGGCCCTGAGGATGGTGCTTACAATGGAAAGGCCGATCCCCGTTCCCTGGCGGCGTCCGCCCTGGTGCTGGCTACGCTGGTACCGCTCCCAGATGAGGTTCCTGTCTTCTTCCGGGATGGGGTCGCCGGGGTTGGCTATGGCGGCCTTCCAGCCTCCGCCGTGTTCCGTGACGGTGACCGTGATAATGTCTCCGTCGGCGGTATGGTTGATTGCGTTGTACAATAAATTGCGGATGACCTGGCTGATTTTCAGCGCGTCCACAAAAACCTGGCTTTCGCTTTCCGGGCTTTCCAGACTGACCCGGATACGGTGTACAGCCGCTGTTTTGCCGCAGCGGAGAATTTCCGACTCCACAATTTCCCAGAGACTGTACCATTCCTTTTTCAGGCTGATGTATCCCGCTTGGAACTGGGAATAGTCCATGATGTCGCTCACCATCTCGCTCATCCTCCGGGCTTCCTGGATGATGAGATTCAGATCGGCGTTCCGCTTGTCTTCATCCTTCCAGTTGATGTCCCTGACCATCTCGGCGTAGCCCGTGATAAGCGCCAGAGGGGAACGGAGTTCGTGCGACACGTTTGCGATCACCTCCTGCCGGAGCACGTCCACCCGCTGAAGGGCTTTCCCCAGTTCCTCCACCGAATCGGAAAGCCGGCCTATTTCGTCCCGAAGCGTAATATTGGGAGCGGCGGTCAAATCGCCCTTTGCGAGGCTGTCCACCGTGTCCTTGATGACCCGGATGGGCCTGACAAAGCGCCAGGTCAGGAACGCCGCGAGGAGCGCCGCAAGCACGGCAAGAATAATGCTCAGCACCGTGAGCTGGCCCCTGTTGATGCGGAGTACCGTGTACATTTCATAGAGGGAGCGGTGGAGAATCACAAAGGCCGGTTCCCCGGCGTAGGTTGCGGGAATTCCCATCTCAAAAGCCATGATACGGGAATCCGCCATACGGAACACCTTCTGGTAGGATTCACCCCTGAGGAGCTGGGGAATTCTTCGCTCCGCTGTACCATGGGCCAGACAAGGGTTTCGTTTTCCGCCGCGGCAAGGTCTATGGGATGCCCGTAGGTGTACATGGCAAGGAGCTGGCCCCGGCGTTGACCAGCATAATCTTGCCGCTGGATGACTTGCTGAGGTAGGGGAGGAGTTTATCGTTCACGGCCAGGTCCTCTGTCCTGAGGTCCTCCATCACCGGTTCCAGCCTGTTCTGGACTTCCGCGATGGTGGCGTTTACGTAGTTCCGTTCCAGCAGAAAAATCTGGGCCACCCACATGAAGACCACGCTGAGCAGCACCAGGGCCATCATGAATGCCCAGAGACGGAGAACCATACCGGAACGGAAGGCCGGTTTTTCAGGTTTCTTCATGATATTCAAATTTGTATTCCACCCCCAGACGGTCTGGATCAGGTTCCTGTACGGCCCGAGCTGTTCCCGGAGGGATTTTATATGGGTATCCACCGTGCGGGTGTCCCCGAAGTAATTGTATTCCCAGACTTTTTCCAGAAGCTGTTCCCTTGTGAGGACCAGCCGCTCGTTTTGGGCGAGGATGAGGAGAAGATCGAATTCCTTTGGGGTCAGGTTCAGGGCCCGCTCCCCGGCATGGACTGTCCGGGCGCCGGGACTGATGCGGAGTTCACCGGCGCGGATTTCCTCATCCGCCCCGGCTCTGCTCCGTTTGAGCACCGCGTTCACCCGGGCCATGAGTTCCCGCGGACTGAAAGGTTTGACCACATAGTCGTCCACTCCCAGGTTGAAACCCAGGAGTTTGTCTCCTTCCTCTCCCCGGGAGGTAAGCATAATCACGGGAATCCTGCTGTACCTGCGGATTTCCCCCAGGGTCTCAAAACCGTCGATGCCGGGCATCATAATATCCAGTATCACCAGATCGAAATTATCGGCCCTGATTTTTTCCAGCGCTTCCTTTCCTGAACCGGCTTCGGCGCACTGGAGGCCTTCCAGCTCTGTATAGGTGAGTACCAGTTTGCGGATATGGATGTCGTCGTCCACGATAAGCAGTTTAGCCATAAGTGCTTCTTCTATAAAAAATAAAAAGTACGTTCCGCGGCTTTCATACCGCGAAACCCCAGGACTTGTGCGTTGGACCGAAGGTCTGTACACAAGTCAAGTATAGCGCGGCTACACCATGAGGGAAACCATTTTTCATAAATCTTACAATTCTTTCACAAATCCCTCACAAAACCGGCGGAGATTTATGATACCAATAGAAGTACAGGGCGTATGCCTTTGATGGAAAAAACAGTAAGGAGTAAATATGAAAAAGAAAACACCGCTGATTATACTGACGGTTCTGGCGGTTTCCGCGGGACTCCATGCCGGAGGAAGGACGGAAGCTCCGGCAGGCGGAATGCCTCCGGTATATTGGGAGGAACAGAATATGAAACAGACAATCTCCGGCCCGTGGAGCAATCCCGCGCGTCCCGGCCCTGCGGAAAATTTTACGGGCAATGTGATGGTGGAGACAGTATATCTCCCCGAATCGCCTTCCATTCAATACGGAAGTTATGTGCATTTTGAGGCCGGAGCCCGGAGCGCCTGGCACACTCACGAGTCTGGGCAGATTCTGGTTGTGGTTTCCGGTACCTGCTGGACCCGGGAACGGGGAGGCCGGAAACAGATAGCGCTGCCCGGGGATGTGATTCACTGCCCTCCGGGGATAACCCACTGGCACGGCGCGTCGCCGGACGGGGCCATGACCCATATCGCCCTGGGTGAGGCGGGCGGATCCGGCGGACTGACATGGCTTGAGAAGGTGAGTGACGCCGACTACATGGGGAGCGGAACCGGCGGGGCGGAAAACCAGAAAGTCATCCGGCTTGGAGACGGAGAGTCCAGACGGAATCCCGAAGAAAACTTTACCGGCGCGGTATTCCTGGAATCGGCCTTTTCCGCAATGTCACCATCTCTTCTCTCCGGATCATTTGTGAGTTTTGAACCCGGCGCCCGGAGCGCCTGGCATACCCACGGCTCCGGCCAGACCCTCATTGTTACCTCAGGCATCTGCTGGACTCAGGAACTGGCCGGCCGCCGCTCCGAAGTCAGGGCCGGCGGAATTGTCCGCTGTCCTCCCGGAGTGACCCACTGGCACGGAGCCTCCCCCGGCGCGGCCATGACCCACCTTGCTATCGGGGAATCCATTCCGGGAGCGGAGTTTGCCTGGCTTGAAAAGGTGAGCGACGCCGAATACCTGGGCGGAGTACTGGAACCGGAACAGTCCCATGACCGCCTGAGTAAGCGGCAACGGAGTATTGTGTCCATTGCCGCCTGTACCACACGGGGCGACCTTGAAAGACTGAAAACTTCCATTAATACCGGTCTCGACGCGGGGCTTACCGTAAATGAAGTCACCGAGATACTCACCCAGCTCTATGCCTACTCAGGATTTCCCCGGAGTCTCAATGCTCTGGGAAACTTAAGCGCGGTACTTGAAGAACGCAAGGCGAGGGGCATTACCGATGTACAGGGCAGGGAAGCCCGGCCCCTTCCGACGGAGATTGACAAGGATAGCTACGGAGCGAATGTCCGGGCCCAACTGACCGGCATGCCTATAGTAAGCGGCGGCCCATCAACTGCCATAGACAGTTTCCTCAAGGAACATCTCTTCGCGGATATTTTTGCGAGGGACATTCTGGATTACCAGAGCCGGGAGCTTGCCACAGTCGGGGGCCTTTCGGGACTTGATGGGGTGAACCCCCAGCTCCGGTCGCACATGAACATCGCCCTGAACACAGGTATCACTGAATCCCAGCTGCGGGAAGTGACCGCGGTGATACGGGAGACTCTGGGCAAACAGGTTGGAGACAATGCTGCTTCCGTGCTCGGCGAAGTCCTTGCGCAGCGGAACTGATACAGTCAATACTTTAGACAAGGAGACATGATATGAATTATGTAACATTGCATAACGGCGTCAAAATGCCTGTCCTCGGTTTCGGGGTATACCAGATAGAAGACGCGGCTCAGTGCGAACAGGCCGTGTACGATGCGCTCATGGCTGGATACCGCTCCATTGATACCGCCGCGGCATATATGAATGAAACCGCCGTAGGCAAAGCTATAAAGAGGAGCGGAATCCCAAGGGACGAACTGTTTATTACTACCAAACTCTGGATACAGGACCAGGGATACGATAAGGCCAAAAAAGCCTTTGCCAAATCACTCACAAAACTTGAGCTGGATTATCTTGATCTCTATCTTATCCACCAGCCCTTCGGGGATTACTACGGTTCCTGGCGGGCCATGGAGGAGCTGTACAGGGAAGGCAGTATCAGGGCAATCGGGGTAAGCAATTTCTATCCCGACCGTCTGGTGGACCTCATCGCCCACAATGAAATAGCTCCCATGGTGAATCAGGTGGAAACCCATCCTTTTAACCAGCAGATTGAAAGTTCAAAACTGATGAAGGAAAACCGGGTGCAGATTGAATCCTGGGGCCCTTTCGCGGAGGGGAAAAACAATATTTTTACTAATGAGGCGCTTTCAGCAATCGGCGCGAAATACAATAAGTCTGTCGCCCAGGTGATTCTCCGGTGGCTCATACAGCGGAATGTCGTGGCGATTCCGAAGTCCGTACACAAGGAACGGATTATCGAAAACTTCTCTGTCTTCGACTTTGAACTGACCCGGGAAGACATGGAAAAAATCGCCGCCCTGGATACCGGAGAGAGCCTCTTCTTCTCCCACCAGAATCCGGAGATGGTTAAATGGCTCGGTACCGCGAAGTTTGATATTTAGGTTTCACGGGCGGTGCAGTATCCATACCGCCCGTACAGGAACAGGTTAGTCATGTGAATGGTTTCCTGCAAAGGAATCACCGGCGCCGGCGGCGTTTGTTCCGGTCCCGGTTTATCCGGCGGAGCGCCTCGCGTTCCTGATCCCCGGCTTTCCTTTTTTCCTTTCTGCTGTCACGCAGATACTCCCGCTGCAGCTCTCTGAAGGCGTTTCTGGATTTTGACGTGTTTCTGGCCTGCTCCTTTATGCGTTTCTGTTTTTTCTCCCTGATCTTTATGCAGGAAGCCAGCAGGGGAACTGTAGCATAGATGTTCAGATAAAAATGAAGAAGATCGGTATTTGAGGGTTCGGGGCCGAACACATACCTTCCCAGGAACAGCGTTCCGTCCCGGCTTTCCTTTTCAATCAGCGCGGACCAGAACTGCCCGTCAAAAAAAACTGTTGTAACAACATTGTCCATTCTTTTTCTCCCGGGATACATTTTTCCCGGGGCAAAAACGGACATCTTTTAGCAAAGAAGGTTACTTGGCGGAACTGCCGGACTTCGGCCTGTGCGGAAATTCCACTGTCCGGACTACCCGCCGGACCTGTGTTTTTTTTCTGCCCTTAACTGTGAATATGTTTTATCATCTTCCGGACTATGCCGGCGGGAATATCCTATACCGGCGGATGGGGCATGTCAATCCCGAAAAGCAGACCTTTCCGCATCTCCTTGGCAGTTTTCCGCGAAATGCCCGCGGCCACACAGGGAAGGCTGCCTGCCCCGACTCCGGGGCGGGCGTCGCTGCGGGGACATCCGCTGTGCTCAGGAACAATGGATATTTTGTACTCCTAAATCAGTTTGTCCGCCGCTGCGGTATCCTGGGCCTTTTTCATGTCCCGCAAACACTGACGCACAAACCTGCTGTTAGACTCCCTTATGGTATTGAAAGCAATCTTTCTTTCCCTTTCTGTTGTACCGGAAAATTGCCGCAGCCGCCGCAATATCAGCCGAAACAGATTTGGCCGTGATAGATTATGCGTTCCCTGCGCCTGACAAAGGTTAACTGAAAATGACTTACAGAATGAAGTATCCAAGTACAAGTTCCGTATTGACAGCATACCTTGTCAATATTATTATAGTCTTAAAAAATAACGGTATATTTTTCGGACTAAATTTGCTGACTGAATTTCCGTGGAGGATGACACCATGAGGCATCTCACATTACAGGAACAGACATCCATGATTCTGGACGGCTGGCATATTATCGATAAACTGTATGAGGAATACGCAAAATCACTGGGGCTGACGTATATAGGTCTCAGCGTTTTGAACGCAATCTATGGAATGCCTGAAAATTGCACGCAAAAGGCCATCTGCGAGAGAACCCATTTGCCGAAACAAAGCGTAAATGGCATTATCCGTTCGCTGTGGGAACAGGGTTATGTTAAAATGAAGGAGACAGATTCCGACAGGCGTAATAAGATTATCCGGTTCAGTAAATCAGGCAGGGACTACGCGGACCGTACCATAGGACGGCTTCTGAAAAAAGAAGAAAAAGTTGTGGCGCAATTAACCTACAGGGAACGGCAAATTATGATCGGATTTCTGGAAAAAACAGGAAACAGTATTGAAGAATGCATACAGGCCGGACAAAGCGGCCGGAAGGTTTTAAAGGAGGTCTGAAGTGCAAAATCCGGGTAAAGGATTATATAAACGGTTATTGATACGATGTAGCCTTGCGGTTATTGCGGTTCTTTTTCTTGTTTTTATTTTTCCAAGGGCGATTAATGTTTTTCTGCCGTTCATCATAGCTTTTTTTGTTGCCGCGCTTCTCAATCCTCTGGTAAACAAGGTCAATCAGAAATTAAAAATTCCGAGACGGATTATCGCACTTGTTCTGGATCTCCTGGTTTTTCTCCTGATAGCTTCCCTGATCGGTTGGCTGGTATACGCTGTTATCAATGAAGCTATTTCGTTTGCTACCGGCATTCAGACGAACTGGAGCGACATCGTTGCCAGGATTGACAGTCTGTCGGATAGTTTTGACTGGCTGAAGGAAAAGCTTCCTCCGCAGGCAGTTGAAATTCTGGAAGGCTTTGAAGAGAGTATTGCCGTATTCATTCAGAACACCAGCAAAAACCTGCTGCGCTCTGTTATGTCGGCAACCACCACCCTTACAACAAAAACGGGAAGCTTTCTTACCGGCTTTATCATGGCTATTCTGGCAGCGTATTTTATTATTGCGGATTATAACCGCATGTCAGCAGGGATAAAAAAACATATCGGACAGAGGGCAAGCAACTATATTTCCATACTGAAATCAGCTGTGATAAACGCTTTGGGCAGGTATCTCAAATCACAGCTGCTTCTTGCCCTGACAGCCTTTCTCTTTATGTTCGCTGCCCTGGGAATATACGGCCAGCCCTACGCGCTGCTCATTGCCCTGTTTCTCGGAATTGTTGATCTCCTGCCGATTATCGGTACCATTGCCATACTGGTACCATGGGGAATTATTGAGATAATCGTCGGAAGTTTCAGCAAGGGAATTTTCCTGATTGTTATCGGGGTGTCTTTTTTTCTGATCAGAAAGGTGATTGAGCCGAAAATTGTAGGCAGCCAGACCGGACTGCATCCGTTAGCCGCCTTAATGAGTATTTATGTTGGACTCCGGTTATCGGGTGTCTGGGGAGCAGTATTAGGTCCTGTCGTTTTGATGCTGATTATCAGTATAGCCAAATCGGGGATTTTTAATAGTACGGTCATGGATTTGAAAATACTCGCCGCGAGAATTTCGAGGGTTCTGAACAAAAGGTCCGGAGAAAAAACGGAATCGTAGTTTCATTTCTTGATTATATAACTGGCTGACCAGCAGGTAATAAGTGAGGGATAAACCGGGAACGCCTGCCGGTTTGCTTTGCTCAGGGAGTATCCATTATGATTACCGTCATCGAAACGCCGCGCCTCGCATTGAGACACTGGAAAGAATCAGACATGGTCCCGTTTATCAGAATGAACGCAGATACGGAGGTCATGAGGTATTTCCCGGAACCCTACGAAGAAGACAGAACAAGATGTTTTTATGACGCAATCATCACGGAATTTTCTGACTATGGGTACGGACTTTATGCAGCTGAAGAAAAAAACAGCGGCGGTTTTATCGGCTTTATTGGTTTTCACCGGGCAAACTTTAAGGCCGCTTTCTGCCCCTGTATTGAAATCGGCTGGAGACTGGATAAAAGCTTCTGGAACAGAGGATACGCTGCCGAAGGCGCAAACGCATGCCTGAAATACGGCTTTGAATATCTGGGGTTTGACCGGGTGTACAGTTTTACTGCTGTTGAAAATCTTCCGTCACAGAGGGTTATGCAGAAAATCGGTATGCGGCTGGAGCAGTATTTTGACCACCCGGATGTTCAGGACGGTCATCCTCTGAAACCTCATGTTTGCTATACCATAACAAAAAAAGATATGGTGCTGTAAACTATTCCGGTCCGCGTTTGAAAAAAAACCAGTAAAAAATTTTCTACAATCCAAAATGACAGAGGATAGTCCATTTTCCGGAAAGGCGGACAAAAGGCATCATCTGTGCCGCATCACATTTCGTTTCTGTTTATACCGGAATAGCCATTATAACTATTCTCCAAATCCGATTTCCCTGAGCCAGTCTCCGAGTTCCGCTTTTCCGGTATTGCTGCCGTATGACACAAATGGCTTCAGAACGGTTCCTCCGGGACAGAGTGAGGAGATATCTTTTTTGCAGTTTCCCGGACCGCCGCCTCCGTGGGTGATGAAGGGGGCCAGGGTTTTCCCGGAAAAGTCAGAGGCCGCAAGGAAACTTGCTAACGGAGGGGCTATGGTACTCCACCAGTTGGGCGAGCCTATCAGAATCGTATCGTAGTCTTCCAAATCACCGGGCAGAGATTCCAGTTCAGGCCGGTACCCGTTTCTGATCTCCTTTTTTGCCTGTTCAACCACGGCATTGTAGTTGGCGGTGTAGGGTAACACTGGTGCAATTTCGAAAAGGGTCCCTCCTGTTTTCTCTTGAATGGCTTTAGCCAGTTTTCCGCTATTTCCGGACCATGAATAGTATGCAATAAGCACTGCCATAATCATCCTCCATAATCAGCCCTGCGCGTTTTTAGCCGCGGCGGTTTTATTTTTTATCCACTGAAGTAATTTAAGTATATAATGGGTCGTCCCGGTGTACAACGCCGCGATTGCCAGATAATCCCGGATAAACCGGAACACCGAGGGATCGCTGAACATGGCGTGGAGCCCCTCATTGAACAGCAGACGGGAACCCATAGTGCGGTCAAAGGAAGCCTTGATTCCCCAGGTCATGAGAAGAAGGCCCATGGCTCTGACCAGCCAAATGACTACCGTACGGGTGTCCGCCCGCCGACGGAAGGCCCGGAGCAGGCCCGCCCAGTGGAAGCCCAGGTGGACTGCCCCCAGGACAAACATCCATGTTCCGGCCACACCGTGGAATTCCACCGCTGCCGGGTCCTTGGCGATGCCGAGGAAGGCGAATACGGTCTCCGAAATGGGCAGAGCTGTGAGGACCTGGACCGTCAGCGCCGTCAGGAGCAGCAGATTTACCGCGCCGGCAAGAATACGCCTAAGGGTGTACCGGCCCTTGAACAGAGCGGCGAACCATCCCCGGTTGAGTACACAGTGAACCACCGCCAGCAGGAACAAACCCATACCGGCAAACTCATGGAGACCGTTGGGGGCCATCTTGTAGCCCATGAGCAGGATGAGACAGAGCGCCATGGCAATATCAACCACGCATCTGCAAAGCCTTCCCGGGTTCACCTGGCCATCCCTATTTCAGTAAGCCAGGCGTCAATATCACTGCCCAGAGTCCTGCCTCCGCCGTAGTGGATGGACAGGGCCTGGGTGATCTTCACCGAGGGACAGAGCTTTGCGATAGCCGAAACAGTCTGCCCCAGTCTGCCGCCGCCATGGCTGTTGAAAGGAGCGATAATTTTGCCGGTAAAATCGCAGCTCTCCAGGAAGGTTGCCACAGGCATGGGGATGGTTGCCCACCAGGTAGGATATCCCAGGAAAACCACATCATAGCCGGCCACATCCGTCTCCAGCGTTTTCAGCGATGGATGAATGCCTGCCCGGAGATCCCGGAGGCTCTGGTCCAGGCAGGTGTTATAGGTCCGGGAGTAGGGGGTAACCATCTCGATTTCCACCAGGTCGCCCCCGACCCGGCGATGGATCTCCGCCGCAATCAGCCGGCTGTTGCCGGACCAGGAAAAGTAGGCCACCAGAATCCTGGGGTCCCTCTCCTGGGCAAAAAGGCCCGATATCCCTGTCAGGGTTAACAGCATTATACACATCATGGTTTTTATTTTCATCATATTAGATTCTCCTCATACGTTTCTCACCAGACGGAACCCGATGTTAAAGGTCCTGTTTTCCGGCGGATAGGCTGCCCGGTAGGCCGATCTGAGGTGCCGGGCAAAGTCGTTCCAGCCGCCGCCCCGGTTAACCTTGTAATTTCCTGAAGCAGGTCCCGCAGGGTTGTCCCAGTCCGCGGCGTCATAATCACTGTACCAGTCCCAGCACCACTCCCATACATTGCCGTGCATTTCATAAAGGTCCCAGGGATTGGGCGGGAGGCTGCCCGGCGCGACGGTTCTTCCCCGGTACTGACCGGGACCCACCGCTATCCGGTTCTGTGAGAAGTAGTGTTCCTCGATGGTATATGGGTAGGTGCCGTAGTAGTTTCCCTGGTTTGTAGAAATGGCTGCCCCAGTGCTGAAGGGTGTGATGGTTCCCGCCCGGCAGGCATACTCCCACTCGGCTTCTGTGGGAAGCCGGTACCCGCCGGCTTCCCGGTTCCAGGTCACTGCGGGCCTTTCTCCGGTTCCGGTAATGGTGTAGGCCGGGGCAAGTCCTTCCTCCTCACTCCGGGCATTGCAGTAACGCACCGCCTCGTACCATGTAACATTTTCCACCGGCAGGGTCTCATCCTGGAAGCTGCTGGGGTTGTTCCCCATAAGCTGCCGGTATTCTCTCTGAGTCACTTCGTACCTATCCATATAAAATGAAGCCACCGTCACCTGGCGCCGGGTTTCGTCGGACTCCCGGAGGAACTCATCAGCAGGGCTTCCCATGGTAAAGGTGCCGCCGGGGATGAGGATAAAGTTTTCAGGCACTCCGGTCTGCGGGGAAGATGCCTCCGGCGCGGCTGCCCGCGGGCTTGTCCGGGAAGGTTCCTGGGCGGATACCGCCGGATTCTCGCTCCTGCCGCTGCAGGAGGCAAAGGACAGGGGGAATAATAGTATACCCATGGTGATGGTCAAAAATTTTTTCATATAATTCTCCTATTGTAAGATTCCCAGGTCCCGCAGCCAGGCCTCCGCATCATTCCGGGAATTCCGGGCGCCGTTGGTGGGTACCCGGAAGCCATTAGTGACCCGGGCTCCGGGTACCAGCTTTGTAATCTCCGCAATGCTTTGGCTGATACCGGTGCTTCCGCTGGTGCAGAAGGGTACGATGGTTTTGCCGGAAAAATCAAAGGTTTCCAGGAAGGACGCCACCGGCATGGGGATGCCTCCCATCCAGATAGGATACCCTAGAAGGATGTAATCATAGGAGCTGATGTCCGGCACCCACACCCGGATGGCAGGCCGTGCATTCCTGTCCCGTTCCTGCCGGGCCCGCTCAAGCGCCGCGCTATAGGCTTCCGGGTAGGCGCTGACCGCGGTGATTTCCGCCATGTCCCCTCCCAGGAGACTCTGGATATGTTCCGCCACATACCGGGTGTTTTCCGTTCTGGTAAAATAGACCACCAGGATCTTTCCTGTGCTGTTTGTCCGGTCAGCCGCCGGCAGGACGGAAACTGTGACCAGGGCCAACATAAATAGAATTATTTTTTTCATGGTATACTCCTTTGATGCTCCTTCAGAGGGGCAGTATGTACTGTACATTTTCGTTTTTTTCCATAGCCATTCCTCTCTATGTGGTAACAGCCGCTGACCACCGGACGGACATACACAGGTGCGGCGGCGGTGCCGGCGCCGGGCTTCTCACACCAATGCCGCCCTTGCAGTCTCAATGGTTTTGATAATCCTGGCCGGTATTCCACCGACGATCACATTCGGCAACACATCCTTTGTTACCACTGCGCCGGCGGCGATGACAGCGTTTTCGCCGATGGTGACCCCCTGGGTAATCACCGCGTTCGCTCCTATCCAGACATTCCTTCCGATAACAATGGGCGCGGGATAGGTGATGTGCCGGGTAGCAGGTGTTATACCGTGATTCAGGGTGGCCAGCACCACATTGTGTCCTATCTGCGACCCTTCGCCGATGGTGATGCCTCCCTGATCCTGGAAGCTGCATCCCTTGTTGATAAAGACATTTGTGCCCACGGTGATGTTCTTTCCGAAGTCAGTGTAAAAGGGCGGGAATAGCCGGAAGGAGCTGTCCGCCGGTTTCCCGATGAGCCGGAAAAATAATTCCCGTATCTCCTCCGGGGTGCGGTATGAATTATTGAGTTCTGCAGTGATCCTCATGGATTCATTTGTAATACCAACCATAAAAGCATGGATATCCGATCCGCCTTCCAGCGGTTTTCCGTTATTAACATAGGAAAGAAATTCCTGCAAATCCATTTTGTCTATACCTCTTATTCTTTCATGACAGTAAAGGTTACGGTCACATTTCCCGGTCCCAGAGCCGCCGCGAGACAGGCTGTATCTTCTACATACCCCAGCCGGACGTAGCCGCCGTATGAGTTGGAAAAGGTTTTATAAAACAGTACCAGGGTATTGCCCGACCACAGCATGATTTCCCCGGCTCCGATAATTTGCGGGCGTTCAGTGGATGCAGCGGGCAGTGGTTCCTTCAGGTTAAAAAATTTTTCATTCCTATTTAAATCAGACATGTTTACTGTCAGGGGCATGCGGGCCAGCAGAACCCGGGTAGCTGCATTATCATAGAAGAGTGCGGAAAATGTTTCGCCCCCTGCGGTTATGATTATTCTGGTCATGGCCGCATTTTCTCCGGTATTTTTTTCTTCACCCGTATCCGCGAAGATGTCGCAGGCCGCGAACGTCAGGCTGAGAAATATCAGTAATCGTAATTGTTTCTTTTTTCCTTTCATGCAACTCCTCAGTTTTCAGCGGTATGCCTTCCGCAGAATGGCAACACAGTCTTCGTCGGTTAACGGCGTCCGGTCGCTGGAAAAGAGACCGCCCATGGTTTTCCGGGCGTTTCCGGCGATAGCAGGGAATTCTTCCGGAGTAATTCCGTAGTCAGACATTTTGAGGTCCGCCGCTCCGCAATCCGCTTTAAGCTTTTCCAGCATAGTGATGAAATCCATCGGATCCCCGGCGTCCTTCATTCCCAAAGCCCGGGCCATTCTGATATAGCGTTCATCACAGGCATGCTTTTCGATGAAGTGGGAAAAGTACGCCGAGCAGAGCATAATAAGCCCGGCGCCGTGGGGCAGGTCCTGGTGATAGGCGCTCATGGCGTGTTCCAGGGAGTGTTCACTGGTAGTGACGCTCACGGTCATCGCCACACCCGAGAGCGTGTTGGCGAAGGCAACATGTTCCCGGGCTTCCAGGTCATTACCGTACTTCACCGCCCGGGCGAGATACTCTCCGATATGCTCAATCGCCGTCAGGGCGTACATATCACTCATCAAACTCGCAAAAGATGATACGTAGCATTCCACCGCCTGAAGCAGGGCATCGAAACCCTGATAGGCGGTAAACGCCGGAGGGACCGTTTTCATCAGCTCCGGATCAACAATGGCCAGCACCGGAAAGAGCCGGTCATCCCCGCCGAACCCGATCTTTTCATGTGTTTCATCGTTGGAGATAACTCCCCACTGGTCGACTTCGGAACCGGTGCCAGCGGTGGTGGTGATGGCTATTACCGGGAGGGGCGCGTTCTTCAGTTCTTTTCCTCCCCTGTACCGCCTCCGATATAGTCCCATATATCCCCTTCGTTGGTTGCCATGGCCGCGATGGCCTTTGACGCGTCCATAACACTGCCGCCGCCGAGGGCAACGATAAAGTCGCAGTTCTCCCTCCGCGCAAAAGCGCTGCCGTCCATAACAGTGGACCTGAGGGGATTTGCCCGAACCTTATCGAACACCGCCGCTTCAATCCCACAGCTATGAAGTTGCTCCATAGTTTGTGTAAGAAACCCGCCGGACCTGGCGGATTTTCCGCCGGAAATGACAATCAGGGCTTTTCTGCCCGGCATTTTCTGTTTGCCCAGATTATTGAGCTGGCCCGGACCAAAGATGATCCTCGTGGGTACATACATTTCAAAACTCATACTATCAACTCCCCTTTTCAGTTTTCTTCCATAATTTCTATGGTCGCAGTGAAATTGCTCCGCATTTGCCCGAGCCGTTCTGCACCGGACCTGATAGCGCCGAGAATAATCAGTCCGTTTGCGCTCCCCTGTCCCCGGTAAAATACGGCGAGATTTCCCCATGGAGCATAGTAGGTGAAATTGCCCGATGCCGGTGTAGTTTCGGCTGCTCCCCGGTCTGTGGTCAGCCGCCGGGGGAGATAGGTGATTTTCTCAGTGTTCGCGTAATCTTCCATGATTACTGTCAAAGGAAGCAGAGTAAGAAAATCCCTGGCTGTTGGGTTATCGTATAAATCGATGATGAGTTCATCATTATTGAATGCCATCCTGAGTTTTACGTTCATCATGGTCCCTTCTCTTTCCTGAGCACCGATGCTGCAGGAAATAAGA
Organism: Brucepastera parasyntrophica; assembly: GCF_022376835.1. Taxonomy (GTDB): domain Bacteria; phylum Spirochaetota; class Spirochaetia; order Treponematales; family Treponemataceae; genus Brucepastera; species Brucepastera parasyntrophica. The sequence goes on along the minus strand of NZ_CP084606.1, from coordinate 772,709 downwards.
AGCATCCCTATCAGCATAAAGAGAGCAATCTTTTTTTCCATCCGATTCTCCATTACTATTTTTGAAACTTTGAATGCGGCAATTGATGCCGCTGTGTTTCGTCATCTGCTATCCGCTTTAGAACCGCACATTCGCTTTACTCAAATAATACCGGAAGTATTGAACTATGTAAAATACTTGTTTATTATGAATAATAATGCTTTTCAGGCATGATAAAAAAACTATAACAAATACGAGGAGGCGAATAATGGAACTGAGGGTTTTGCGTTACTTTCTCGCGGTTGCCCGGGAAGAGAATATTTCCAGGGCCGCTGATGTACTATACGTGACCCAGCCGACTCTTTCGAGGCAGCTTATGGAGCTTGAGGACGAGCTGGGGACAAAACTGTTTATCCGGGGCAAACGGAAAATAACCCTTACCGATGAGGGGCTGCTCCTGCGCAGGCGGGCTGAAGAGATTCTTGACCTTGTTCGGAAAACCCAAACGGAATTTGATTCCCAGGAAGAGATTGTAAGCGGCAATATTTTTATTGGCGGCGGGGAAACCGAAAGCATGTCTATAATCGCCCGGATCGCCCGTGAAATGCAGCGGGATTATCCTTATGTGCGGTTCAATATTTACAGCGGAGACTCGAAGGATGTCACCGAACGGCTCGATAAGGGTCTTCTGGATTTCGGCCTTCTTATTGAACTGAATCCCCTCAAATATGAATCCCTCAGGCTCCCCGCGGTCGACACCTGGGGTTTGCTCATGCGCAAAGACAGCCCTCTGGCCGCAAGGAAAACAATCAAACCAAAGGACCTGTGGAATATCCCGCTCATTACTTCCCGCCAGAGTCTGGCGGCGGAAAAGATTCTTAAATGGCTTAATAAGGACTTTGATGAACTGAACCTTGTGGCTACCTATAACCTGGTGTACAACGCCTCCCTCATGGTACGGGAAGGAATGGGATACGCCCTGTGCCTCGACAGACTCGTAAATACGTCCGGGCCGGGTACTCTTTGTTTCAGACCTCTTTGGCCGGTCCTGGAATCAAACCTCCACATGGTCTGGAAAAAGGATCAGGTATTCTCAAAGGCTTCGGGGCTTTTTCTGAAAAAACTACGGCAGGCGCTGGTTCAGGAATAGGTAATTACTTACCGATGCCTCAACACAGGCCGCCGGACATCTAAGCCCATAATAAAAAAGCGCAAACAGTTTTGCGGCAAATACAAAAAACTCCGTACCAAATCAGCTTTTCCGGTCTGAAACCGGCAAACAGTTGTCATGTGCAATGTGTTAATAGTATTATGAGATGATGCAACGAGTGCAAAAATCAGCCGGACACGCTGCTATCAGAATAACCCTGTCATTTCAGGAGATTATTGCAAAAGCCCCGGCAGGAAAGAGAATCGGCCTGGCTTGATAAAGCCGTGTTGTCCGCTGCGCCAGAAACACGTACTAGACGGAAGAAGCAATAGGCAGCTCTCTTTATATTGAGATATTGTTTGTGATTGAGGGTAAATGATTAAGCAGGTGAAGTTATATGAAGGAGGTACCTGAATGGCAAAGAGTATTTTCCGCGAAAAAGCCGCGCCGCCCGGCATGGATTTAATCGGCTCCGTTTTGAAAGAAACGAAGCAGCTATGGGATACTCTTGCCGCATATGTGTCCAATACATATCCGCAGGTTGTACAGGAATGGAAGTTTTACGGCACTGCCTGGGGCTGGTGTCTGGTATTGAGCAGCAGAAAAAAGAAACTGGTTTACCTAACACCGTCGGAAGGATATTTTCTGTGTTCTTTTATCTTCAATAACAAGGACCGCGAACTGTCGCGGCAGTCCGGCTTCAGCGAAGATATTCTTGAAACTATTGAAGCGGGCAAAAATAACGCGGCGGGACATACTTTTGATATCGAGGTAGCTGGTGATCAGGATCTTGATCTGGTAAAGCAGCTGTTACATATTAAGGCAGCGTCTTGAGCCGTTTCCGGATATTTATGGTAACCAGATACCTGAGTATCAGGTATAGACTGAATGGCTCAGACTGCGATACGATTATTGCTGAGTCGTTGGGTCCCGGGTACGGCTGATAAAAAAGGATATTCATGGATTTTATTATAGAGCAGCGTCCATCCCAGCCTGTCCTTTATATGAGGAGAACCGGGCCGTACGGCAGCGAAAGCTACGGATTAATGACCGCGCTCAAAGATTGGGCGGACCGGAAAGGGCTGTTAACGGACAGCGTAATTTATGGAATTGCCCGCGACAATGAAAACACGCCGGCGGAAGAATGCCGCTATGATGTATGCCTTGTCGCGGCTTCAGATGTACGGGCGGACGGACAGGTACAGCGGGGTGAAATCCCCGGCGGCAAATACGCGGTTTTTACCGTGGAACATACCGCGGAAGCCATACAAGCGTTTTGGACTTCCGTCATCGAACGCCTGCAAAAAGAAGGACTGCAGTTTGATATGACAAGGTCTATTCTTGAGCGTTACGAATACAGACTGGTTGAAGAAGGGCAGTGCGAGTTCTGTGTGCCGGTTATATAATCAATCCGAGGAGTAATAAACGAATTGAAACGGAGATTTTATGAGTAACATATTGCAGTTTTCTCACAGGCAGGCCTTCCGGGAGTGGCTGGAAAAATATGGCTGTGACAGTGAAGGAGTATGGCTCCTGTTTGGTAAAAAAGGCGGACCGGAAACATTATCGGCCAATGACGCCCTCGAAGAAGCTCTTTGCTATGGCTGGATAGACGGGCAAATGCAAAGTATTGACAGCACCAGCTATAAAAAATACTTTGCCCGACGGACGGCCCAGAGCAACTGGTCCGATAAAAACAAAAAAATAGCGGAAACACTTATTGAAAAAAAGTTGATGACTGATCATGGTATGAACGCTATTGAAAAGGCCAGGAAAAACGGCTCGTGGGAAACATCCAGCCGTATCGTGATTGACGATGAACAAATCGGACAGTTTTTGCAGATTGTTCAGCCCTATGAGACCGCTTATACAAATTTAATGGCTATGCCGCTTTCAGTACGGCGATCATACACCGGACTGTACCTCGATGCCAAAACGGACAAAACGCGTCAAACCAGGCTTGAAAAAATAATAGATAGATTAAATAAAAATCTGAAACCAATGTAAAACGGATATATGCTTGTGAAGCGGCAATAGGTTTCGTTTGCGGGGCGGTATTTTCCACATATGGAATCAGGATATCATAATTACAGCGAAAAAATGAGTTTATTTTTTTGTAATAATACCCCGGAAATACTGCTCTATTCCTGCTTTAAAATGGTTTTCTTCAAGCTGCATTGCGTCAGAAAAATTCCGGAAATTGTCAGCGCATGATGGTATGGCAAGGTCAAATAATAAAACCGTTCCTCCATATCCCCGCAGGGTTCCTACACTGTGACAGCAAGTGTTTCCCTGCATCTCTGAAACAGGAATGATAAAACCTCCGACAGCCGCCTTGAATAAATGAATATAAGAAATAATCTGATAACGGTCTTCCCTCTGAATGAACCGCTTCTCATCATCCGATTCTTCATCCCGGGTATTACTGCTTCCTCTGCGCATTCGTTTGTATTTTGCATCGAGAACAATGGCCGGGATTTTTTCTGAAGCTTCCCGGTAAAAATCGGGATAGCATCTCCATTTGTGTTGACTGTCAGAAGTAAGCAGGTTTTTCCATCCCGATTTTTCCTTGTTCTTCGGATGAATAAATCCGCAGCCGGAAAGAATCGTATTCACATATTCTTCCCACAGCCATGCTCCATCAAATAGAATCCCATGTACTTTGTTGGAGTGAACACCATATTTAAATTGCTCATTCCGCAGAATTTGCAGGCAGAGTTTCTGTAAATCCATATAATTGCAGAAATAGGGATGATTTACGGGCTGTATATTTTTATTGATAATGGAAGAACGCATTCTCAAATCATAATTCGGAGTCGCTCTCACTATCTGCGATACATATTCTTTTGTGTCTGCGTCATTTTCCAGAATAGCGCTGTATGCACTGCATTTAATATACTCAACAGTATGACGTATCAGTTGGGTTATCCGGTTATCATAAGAATATTCCCGTGAGTTATACGCAATAGCGCCTGAAAACGGAATGTTTTTTCTTATATGCCGGGACACATCAATACGGCCCTTGATATCCGGGTCATTATACTGACGGTTGCAGTATTCTTTGAAAAGTCCCTGAACCATTGCCTTTTTCAGTATCATGGGAAACAGGAAAATCATAAGATTGAAGGTCTGGTCTATCGCTCCAGTGTGTTCGAGCTGAAATATATTGACTCCTCCGGTTTTCATCAGCATGTACTGGAGAAAGCTGTCAGCCTTGCCGGATGGCGCAAAGCGGGAAAGTATGGAGATGCGCAGATTATTATATCCGATAAAACCCATGAGATTACCGGTTGCTATTTCCCTGCCTCCGTTTCTGAGATGGAAAAGGGAAAGCTCTTTATCATCAATTCCATGAAGTTGACTGAATGAATAGGGAAATGCCAGTAATTCCTCTGACTTTATCAGTTCCTGTAGGGTATGTTCCGATAGGTAACGCAGTTCTTCAATATATTCATCAGTGGCACATGGTGTTAATGAGTTGTCCCGGAGAATCAGCGGTTCCATTATTTCCTACTCATTTTCCTTTGGCGAAGGGACACCAATATCATAGGCATTTTTCAGTTCACCAAGAATGTCTTTCGAATCAGGTCTTCCCCGGAGGTATTCAAAAAGAACTCCTTCCAAATGGTATTTCCAAAGCAGTTCAAAATCGCCGTTATAATTTTTTAACTTACGGAAATATGCGGGGCCTATATGGTAGGAAGAGGAGAGTCCCTGTACAGTTTCAATTTTGCGTTCAGGGACTGCATTCTTGCCAAGGCCGCATCTGAATACTCTGCAATATCCCGGAACATTGACAGCCGGTCATTCGCTTTCAGTTCCGCCCAGGCAAACCTTCGGCGCATTGCAAAATCCATGCTCTCCACGCTGCGGTCTATATCATTCATGGTTCCGATGATGTATACATTTTCAGGTACAAAAAATCCGTCACTGAATATATCCTGTTCCTCAACAAGATTCTGGTACTGAGTCTTGACCCTCTCCTCCGGTTTTTTTGCCTTTTTCCGGTACCCGGGATCTATGGAGAAAAAAAGCTCTCCGAAGATTTTCGAGATTTCTCCCCGGTTTATTTCATCTATAATGAACACATACTTTTTTTGTTCATTGCTTACTTCCGGAACAGCCACATTATTCCGGTTTTCATTATAGTATGTTCTGAAAGCTTTCATAAATCCATATTTATACGTATGGTGAACACCGCTGATTTCGGTTTTAAAATCATTATACTCCCAGTCTGTCCGGCTGGTGAAGGTCTGATATATTTTCTCAAAGTCCTTTATCAGGACAGATATCGTATTGCCATTTTTTGTAAGCAGCCCGAAACGGATAATGCCTGTTTGTATATAATAATCATATTCAATGAAAGTGATAGGAGCCGCCGCCCTGTTACTGATACCATCTATAGGGAAGGAACCATTTTCTTCAATTGTATCAGCTATATAAGAGATGAAGTCCTCCAGAAGCGCTGAGAATGTTTTTTCTGTTATCAGCTCGGAGGCTTCTTTTTCACTGTCCGCCAGGTTCTGTGCCGCCCTTTTGCAGAATGCCTTGAACACACCATCCTGCCGTTCAAAGCCGATATTTCCATTTGAGTCGGGATGGGTAGGACGCAAACCTTCTACAAAGTCGGTGTAATCATAGGAAGGATGAAACTGGACAAAGGCGGTTTCAGTGTCACCTGCACCCATCTCCCTGGCAATCTCCTTCGCGAGATATGTTTTTCCCGTTCCGGGCGCGCCATGGATTATCAGATTTTTGTTTGCTTCAAGGTGCGTTATGAGTTCGGATATATCGATAACATCCTTCATGTTTCCCTCCAATGCATTCATCAGTTTCAGAGCCGATGCTGGTTCCAGTTCCATAAGTACGCCATAAGGCGTTTGGCCTTCTTTATAATCCTTGGCCAAGTTTACATTTATTCCTCTATCATGATAGTACTCCCATTTATCCACTGGCCCCAGGGATTGTCTCTTTCATATCTGTCAGGGAGATTGAAATCTTCATAAAAAACATCGCTTTCCTTGAAGGTTATAACTTTATCATATTCAGTTGAAAGATATTTGCCTGCATCTTTTTTTTCGACAAAATCATTTATGGAAAGAATAATGTCGGCTTTTTTACGGGGAGGAATAACCCTGCCATAGGCATGAACACAATCATCTCCTCTGAGAAAGATAATATCCCCTTCCCGGATTTTCAGTGCCGCGTTCCAGTTTGCTGTTACAGGACCAGTGGCCTGTATATTGTATTCATATTGCATAGCGGCAAAGTTTTTATCCTTTACCCAGCTGAGTATTGGCCGGGCATTGCCGCCGGTGCCCGGCTTGTGCTTAAAAGTCCAGTAGCGTATTTTTGTTTTCGGGGAGTCCTGTAAAAATCTCTGAAACAGTTCCATGCCTGCTGAGAAAGCCCTGTGTCCTGCGGCTATATCTACCTCATCAAAATCAGGCTGTTTCTCAATTATCGCCTTAACTTTCAAGAACTCATTTGTATCGCTGTATTCAAACAGATCCTTCTGTATTCCAGACGGCAGCTGACTTAATTTGGCGGAGCTGTTTTTCAGGGCAGAACAATAGGAGTTAATTGTATTTTGAGTATAGAATTTTCCATAACCTTTTTGCTGCCTGCTCATCCATTGTATGAAATCGTTTCTCTTGTCTGCCATTTAAATAGCTCCTCATGGCTCTCATGAATTTTAAATGAGTGAATTATTTTTCCCTTCCTTTGTCAGCTCATCAGAGATTGCCTCCGTCTGCTCCGGAACGTTTTTTTTATGGCGGTTGCGCCGGTCCTGCCGGTAAAGTATTCCCGTGAGCTTCCGGCATTTTCCTTTTCCGTAAGTTCCCGGACGCTCCAGTTATCTGCAATAGCGGTATAAAAAGTATATTCGAAATCAGTAAATCCCGGCGTCTGAGCCTTTTTATCTTCCGCTTTGATCTTCCGGGAAAGATTTGGAAAGTCTTCAATTATCTCTGCGGCAGTTTTAATTGTAGTACCGTTTGATGGAATCTGCAAGCATTCTCCATAAGGCTTTTGTCCTGAACAGGACTTATGTTTTCCGGAAGGAAATTCCTCTGAAATGATGGAGATACTATTTTTTGACCGGCTGACGCCTATCGTTGAGGGAGATTTTCCGGACCTGTCTATACCGTAGTTCCCCGGAAACTTTGAAAATATCCGAAAAATGGTAACCCTTTCCGGGCAAAAATTGAAAAAGGCCAGACAGTTGTCTGGCCTTTTTCATCGCTCCCCCGAGGTGGCTCGAACACCTGACCCAGTGGTTAACAGTATGGGGTCGATTATTCAGACTCTTTCACATAGTGGCAATAAATCATTGTAATACAATGATTTAGGCTGATTTAATATAATCAGTATAGCACGGTTTTGAGGGGTATGCAAGCGTATTCTGTTGCCACTTTTGTTGCCACTTGGGGGAAAAAAAGCTGTCCAGGAAGAACCTGGACGAGATGAAACTGACTCGATTCTGATAAATAGAAATTGCCCGGTACATTGGTACATTGGTACATTATCAGGGTGAAAAATTATCTTGTCATAGGTAATTGAGGCTGATATACTATAAATGAAGGAGAATATATGCCGCAAACCATGACCATTGAAGAGAAACTCTTTATCTCAAACAGGGCTTGCGCTCTGTGGGATGCCGGAGATATGGAAGGATACGAACGCCTGACAAAGACGATTCCCATGCCTCCATATCTGGCAAAGGTAATGAAGGAAAAGGTAGGAGTGGATTATCTTCTAAACAGCGGATGGAATTTATCGGAAGCAGAGGCAGAGTTTGGATCCGATTGGCTTAGTAGATAGTATTACTACAGCAGTAACAAATATTGATGCCGGACGCAAAGGATTTGCTATTATAGGAAAGGAGCGGGAAGGTCGTATTTCCTATGAAACAGGTATCGCTAATGCTATGTCCGCTTTTCAGGAAGCCCAGATTTCCGCTGATCCTCAATCCATTATTCTTGCCGAGTATACATTCCTGATTCAGGAACTTGCATTTTGTGATGAAACCGACAAAGACAGCCTGAGTAGTCTTACCCAGGCAATACAGAGTTTCGATGACGCTTTCCTTGTACTAAAAATTGTAGATGATAAAACCCTTTACTTGGGCGCTGAAAACTCCCATCCTCACCATAAAAAATATCGTGTAAACGGTCTCCCAAAAGACTCATTCCATATAGCCTGTATTTCTCACAAAACAAGGATTCAGAATATACTTCGTAGTCCCGGAATAGAACCAATAGAAAAAGCCCTGCTCAAACAGCGGTTTGCCAATCTCTCTGTTGCTCAAGGTGGTTATATCGAGAAACAGAAGAAGGTGCTTGAAAACAATTAAAATGTTGTTTATCTGTATTTTAGATTTCATCTAGCTGATTAAAAAATAAAGAATTACAGCCATAATTCCTATATAAAGACATCATAAAACCAGAGAAGATTAAGAGATTTTGTTGTCACGGAATCGGAGAACACATATCTTGTGGTATTTTTTGCGGTATAGAAAAATAGTCAGGTCCGCTTGGGGATTATGCATCTTGTTGCAGATGTAGTCGAAGTACGTTTCCATATCTTCTTCGGTATATGTATATATCAACCCGCTTTTCTTTTACAAAAACCCCACCGGCACATACGCGTTATGTTCATTTACCGGAAGGTATTGGGGTATCTGGCAAATCAGCGCCCCGCTTCCGATGGATAGAACAGGGGACAGAGCTTGCTCTGCCTCAGCTGTTTTTTCAGCTTTTCCAGGGACCTGAAAATTCCGCATCATTGTACTGTCTGGAGATTCGGTCTTTTTGATTTCTATGGGATACAGTTTGCAGTCAATATGAAGGTCTATTTCCTTTTGTCCTTGTCCCGGTAATAATACAGGGGCGGTTCCATTCCCGCATTAAGGAAACTCTTGTAAATCTCTGATATGACCCAGGTCTCTATGTACATATATGACCTCTATCTTGTTCGTCTGTAATAAAGTATGACTTTATTACAGACGATACTCTGTGAAAACACAATACAGGATTTTTACAGCATATATAATTTCGAAAACGCTGTATTATTTGCTGTTGAATTTTACAGCAAATAAGTGTATAATAAATACAGCACATGAAAAAGGAAAAAATTATGCCGAATATTAAACCGGTATCAGATTTACGGAATTATACGGAAGTTCTCCGCGATATTGAAGTAGGGGAACCTGTTTTTCTTACTAAGAACGGGCGGGGACGGTATGTAATTATCGATATACAGGAGTATGAAAAAAACAGGGCCACTTTGAAACTGATGTCCGAGCTTGCAAAAGGGAAAAAAGCGGGCGAAGAAGCAGGCTGGCTGGATATTGATGAAGTTGAAGCCTCTTTAGGATTGTGAGTATCCCGTGAACAGAGTATATATTTCTCCTGCCGCCAAAAGCGATCTGGAGGAGATAAAACAGTATATCAGTGATGAGTTGTATAATCCTCAGGCGGCTTTGCGAATCATATCTGATATTACCCGGCGTATCAGACTGCTTCAGGAATTCCCGGAAACAGGAGCACCCCTGTCTTCCATTGTTGAAATTGAGACCCCATACCGCTTTCTGGTATGCGGGAAATATCTGACATTTTACCGGTTTGAAAAGGATACTGTTTTTGTGGACAGGATTTTATATGGTAGACGGGATTATCTGAAAATACTTTTTTCAGATACGTCTGACGAAACTGATGACTAAGCGGGCAGATGCGTTGCCGGTTGTAGAAAACGAGAGACTTGCAAGCGCAAAAGCTGGCTGTTACGTATAATTAACAGACTACGGTAGGATTCTTCGGCGGGCCGAAAGGGGATGGACCGGATACATTATCCTTGCATAATCCTGTTATTTCGGCTAAAATAGGATTGATACCTATATCAGCCGGAGGGTATATGAAATACATAAAGCGAAGTATGGAGGATATATTCCTCAGTCTCACAGGAGAATACAGCGCTGTCCTTGTCACTGGCCCCGACAGGTGGGAAAAACAACCATGCTTCAGCGTCTCATGGAGCGGGAATCCGTAAAACGTGAATATATCACCCTTGATGACCTGAATGACCGGGCTCTCGCGAAAAATGACCCTGCCATGTTCTTCCAGCTTCATCCGCCTCCTGTTTTTATCGATGAGGTACAGTACGCGCCGGAACTGTTTTCATATATTAAAATCCAGATAGACAAGCATCATAATCCAGGCGATTTCTGGCTGACCGGTTCTCAACTATTCAAACTGATGACAGGAATTCAGGAATCTCTTGCGGGGAGGGTTGCCTTATTACATCTTTCGCCCCTTTCCCAGCAGGAAATATACACTGAAATCGGTCCAGAACCCTTTACGCTGGATATGCGGAGGCTGACGCAAAGACAGCGGTATATCAAACCTGCAAGTACACCTGAAATGTTTGAACGTATCTTCCGCGGGGGAATGCCCGCCCTGATTAGTGGTCAATATTCAGACCAAAACAGGTATTACTCGGGTTATATCTCTACCTACCTTGAGCGGGATGTCCGCGATTTATCAGGAACAATCGATTCGCTGAAATTCATGAACTTTGTGACCTCCGTGGCGGCCCGGACCGGACAGCTGGTGAATTACAAGGGAATAGCCGATGACTGCGATATCGACCAGACTACGGCGAAAAACTGGCTGCGGATTCTGGAAACTCTGGGGATTATCTTTTACCTTCATCCCTATTCGAACAATGTGCTGAAACGGACAATCAAGACGCCCAAGCTGTATTTTTATGACACTGGACTTGTCTGTTACCTGACAAAATGGAGTAACGCTGAAACGGTGATGAACGGGGCAATGAATGGAGCCTTATTGGAAAACTATACGGTCAGCGAGATACTGAAGAGCTATCACAATACTGGATTTGAACCTGCCCTGTATTACTATCGGGATAAGGATTCAAAGGAGATTGACCTTTTGCTGGAAAGCGACGGCGCGCTTCATCCGGTGGAAATCAAGAAAAGCGCGTCTCCTGATTCGAGGATAACCCGTGTCTTTGATGTTATCGACCGGGGCCCGCTGGAGCGTGGCACCGGAGGCGTGCTCTGTATGGCCGAGAAGCTGGGAGCCTTTGATTCACGGAATCTGATTGTGCCAGTCTGGTTGGTGTGAATATGGGTTTTACGGAAAAAATTATCGAATTCTTTTATCTTGTAATTTTTCCGTCTTTATATTGATCTCCCCTTTAAACTTTTTCGGCCTTTATTAAGCGTTGTCATTACAATAGCCATCGCTTAGATTATTTTTTGCCTTATTCCGTCACTTAATTTATGTTTTAATAAGTATATAAATTGCATATTTTCATAAAATAATATATGTTGTTGTTGATAACGTTGTTTGGCTATGATGAGGTAATTTTATGACCCAATCTGTTAATGCTTTACTTTATTCTGCAATTAATGAAACGAAAAATATAAATGAAGGTGAAGTTTTTCTGCTTAAAGACCTATTCAAAGGTTATGAATGGAATCGGATTCCTCGCAATACAAGACTATTATTGGGTACTTTATTTTTAAATTATGTAAATGACAAGAAAGATGGGATTGCTGCTATTGAAAAAACATCATCAGGTCAGCAAAAATATACTTCCCGAAAGAGATAATCGAATGAGTTCAATTTTGGAAATACCAGAGGTCAAAAATAAGTGTCAGATACTCACTCCAATTTCAACAGTTGCAACTATGCTAGATATCGCCGGATATAAGAAACACTTATTTGGAAAAAAGGTATTAGAAAATTCTTTTGGTTCCGGGAATATTTTACTTGAGATAGTTATACGATATATTCGTAGTTGTATTAAGGACAAACTTTCAGCTGAAAAAATTGCTATCGGTTTAAGTGAAGATATTTATGGTATTGAGCTTGATAAGGACCTCTTTCGTAAATGCAGAACAGCTCTTAATCAAATTATTAAATCTTATAATTTACCACCTGTGAAGTGGAAGCTGTACAATAAAAATGCATTGGAATGGCATCCTGATATCTATTTTGATTACATTATAGGGAATCCTCCTTATATTACTTATAAAGAATTGGATGATGAGACCCGAAAAACTATAAAAGAAACATATGATTCCTGTTCAGATGGAAAATTTGATTATTATTATGCGTTTATAGAAGCAGGACTTAGATCTCTTAATAGCACAGGAAAACTTGTTCAATTAGTTCCAAATAATATATATAAAAATGTTTTTGCACATAAATTACGTTGCTTATTACGAGAAAATGTTTCAATTATTATCGATTACCCGGCTCAAAAAATATTCAAGGATGTGATGACATCTTCAAGTATATTTGTATATGATAAAAGTTTTGCTGATAACTTAATTACATATAAGAATGAAACTGAAAAGAGTGAATTAAAAATTCCAAGAAATTTATTAGATGGTAAATGGCAATTCGATAAAAAAATAAAAATTACTTCTGATTTAGTTTATTTTGGAGAGCTCTTCACTGCATCTATAGCTATTGCCACTTTATTAAATGAAGCCTTTATAGTTGATGATAAAATAATTGATGAATATAAAATTGAAAGCAAAGTCTTGCGAAAAGCAGTAAGTCCGCGTTCTTTGCGTTATAAAAAAATGAAACAATTATATTTCCTTACTTTTATATAGATGGTAAGCTAATGCGCTATAAGCCAATTGAGTTTTCTACACAATATCCTTTTGCAGAAGCATATTTAAAAAAATTTAAAAATAAATTAGATGTAAGAAAAAAGGATAAATCTGCTGAATGGTATGAATATGGGCGGTCTCAAGCTCTATCCCATATGTACCAAGAAAAATTGCTTTTATCTACAGTTGTTACAAATGATGTTGAAATTTATCAATTAGATAAAGCTACTATCCCTTACTCAGGGATATACATTACGCGAAAAACTGTTTTTCCGCTAGCTTGTGCACAAGAACTTCTTAAAAGCGATGATTTCAAAAAATATGTAAAGAGTATTGGAATTAACGTTAATGGCAAGTCAATACGGATTACTTGTAAAGATATAAATAACTTTGGTTTTGAACGAAGGAGGCTGGATCCTTGGAAAAATTAAAATACGTAATAGAGGATAGTACAATAGCAGAACTCTTAGGTACTCAAAACTTCACAAACAAAGAATCTGCCATTTTAGAACTCGTAAAAAACTCATACGATGCCAAAGCCTCAAAACTTACCATATCCTTCGAACCAAATATGATAGTTATGACTGATGATGGTATGGGTATGGGGTCAAAAGATATAAAAAGTCATTGGATGCATATTGGAAAAAGTAATAAAAAGTATGAAATTATTGACTTCAATCATAGGAAAAGAGTTTTGTCCGGGTCAAAAGGTATCGGTCGTTTTGCCCTTTCTCGACTGGGAGAACAAGTTGCAGTGTATTCAAAAAAAAGGAATTTATCAGGTATTGTTTGGGATACTGACTGGAATAGTAGTACAATTTCAGAAGAAAAGTCATTAAAAAAACATGGTACCAGAATTGAAATTATGGGATTAAGAGATAAATGGGGACCAAAAGCAATAAGCGATTTATCTGAATTTTTAGCTAAAACCTATAATGATGATACTATGGAAATTGACATTCATTCTAATGGAGAAATTACATCAGTTTCAAAATATTTTCCAGATCCACAATTGGGTATAAACTGTTTGAGTTCTATTCAGATGACATACGATAGTGCGAATCATACGTTGAGAATGGTTATTAAATCAGACGAATTTCTTGACAAGGCAAGGGAGTATCATACACAGTACGATATATGTAAATATGAAGTTAATACAAATATATTAGAAGAATTCAAGACAGTACAAAACTGGGATTTATCAACCGAAGAATTATCTGGTAATTTACATGGGTTAGGTGATTTTTCTGCAATTATGCTTTTTAATATAAATTCTCCATCTGTTGAAATGGAAAAATTTTTATATAAATATAATAATATACCAAACAGCCTGACTGGTGGTATGATTTTGTATAGGAACGCATTTAGTATATCTTCTTATGAGGGTAAAAAAGATTGGCTCGGTTTAGGCAAGCGTTCTAGACAATCCCCGGCAGCCGCATCTCATCCAACTGGGGCATGGAGAGTAAGAGAAAATCAGTTAGCCGGAAAAGTTGAAATTGATAAAAAAAATAATAGGTTCCTTCGAGACCTTTCGAATAGGCAAGGTCTCGATGAAAACGTGTTTTATGAACTTTTTGTGGAGATCATTCTTGTTGGTATCAAAGAATTCGAAAGATACCGTCAAGAAATTATACGTTCAATTGACAAGAAAAACAATTCAGAATCTGAAGAGAAAGCCTGGCCCATATCTGAAAAGGTATTATCAAACCCTTCTTCTGTCTCTACTTTATCAAAGAAGAAACAAAACAGTTAGTTACGGAATTAAAAACATTCCACAAAGAAAGATCTTCTTTTAAACGAGAAAAAGAGAATGTAGAAAAACGCTATAAATATGATGTTCGTATTTTAAATGTTCTGGCAACAACTGGATTAAAGGCATCTTCCATTGCTCATGAAATGAGTAATGATCGTAATTCTATAGCAGAAAACAGTGAAAATATTATTCTTGCGCTTAAAGAATATAGAATGTGGGAAGAACTAATATCTCCAGAACGAACGGAAAAATCATATAAAAATGTTCCAGAGCTTATTGAATCAAATCGACGGATTAGTACTAAAATCGTCACTTTTATGGATACCATGTTAGTAGAAATTGAAAAAAAACAATTTAAAACAAGTATGCAAAATCTTACAGAGATTCTTTATACAATAAAATTGACATGGGAAAGGGATTATTCCTGGGTAACGATTAATATTTTATCTAAATATGATATATCCTTTTTTACTTCTGAAGATATCGTACGTGTGATTCTGGATAATTTAATATTGAATAGTATTCAACAGAATGATAAGAAGGAACATTTGGATATCATTATATCACTAAAAGAGAATGAAAATGAATTACTTTTTGAATATTCAGATGATGGTAACGGTTTAAATAAGAAGTATTTATCTAATCCACGAAAAATATTAGAGGTTCATGAAACAACACGCAAAAATGGGCATGGGTTAGGAATGTGGATTGTTAATAATACTGTGGTAATGTCAGGTGGTACTATTTTCAGTATTCAAGGTGATCATGGTTTTTTTATCGAATTTTCGTTAGGAGGAAAAATATAATGGATGAATTACACATTGTCTATGTTGATGATAATATTGACACAGGTCTTAGTCGTTATTTAGATGAAGAGTATAATCCTCCCAACTTTCAGAAAATATATGTTGAAGTAGAATTTGATCCAAGCTTAGGCTATGAAAGTTTAATACAAAATCCAAAAATACAAGCAGCAAATATTATATTAATTGATTCGAGATTGTTCGAGAATGGAAGGGCTTCCGCAGGAAAATTTACTGGGGAAGAATTTAAAATAATTTTAAAGAAATATTATCCCTTTATTGAAGTGATTGTTATTACACAAAATAAACCAGATATTGATATGGGTACAATCTCAAAATATAATGCTAGTTGCGGAAAAAGTAATAAGGAATACTATGACAATACTCTGCCACAGTACTTTGCGAATGCAATCAACAATTTGCAAATATACCGACAAATTGCTAAAAACCTTAAAGAAAACCCCAATTGGGAAGATGTTTTAAAAGAAAAAATACTGAATTCACTTAATGGGATTGTTTCGTATGATGAGTTAACAAAAGCAGATATTGATAATTTAGTTACTATTTTTAATGAAATACAGGATAATTTAAATGGCTGATGATTATAGAACAACACTTTTTTGCCCACAATTATATGATATAACAGAGCGAAAAAGACATGTTGTTGCAGAAATTCTGAAGGATCATCCGAGAGCAATTGACATGCATGCATATATTAGCATGACGGATTCCTCATACAAAGAATTATTTATAGAAGTATATTATTCTAAGTGTGCTTATTGTGGTGTATCAATCGATATTATACCAAAAAATATGTTTGAGGTAGATCATTTTATATACAAAAGTTCTTTTCCAAAAAAAAGTGAAGCTGGTTATATTCAGAATTTAATTTTAGCCTGTTATACTTGTAATCATAAAAAAAGTTCGTTACCAATACCTGAAAGGTATCGTTCAATACTTCATCCAGATGAATGTAAAATTAACACATTATTTGTACGTGATGATCTATTCTACATAAGAATATCAGATGAAAATACAAATGACGAAGTAATAAACTTGTTTTATATACAACTTGGACTTGGAGAAGAAGTAAGAAGATTAGATTATCTATTAATGAATATGATTGGATTACAGAGAAAAAGTGGTATTAGTGCTGACTTATATCAACAATTAGGTCAAGTAATTGATCTGTTGCGAAAAAAGCGTAACATGACTTAAACAAGTATTTTAAAATACATATTTTGTTTTAGGATGTGTGTTTTATTAGTTTTGTTTATAAGGGAATGTTCTTGCTGCTGAAGTATTGAAGAACAAATAAGACTTGTATTGGTATTTATTTTGATATAGATATTATCCCCTGAAAGGCCGTCCGCAGTGGCGGCTTATTTTATTTTCAGGAGATTTTATCATGGACGAAAATCATAACCACGATCCCAATACCGAGCACGAACTCACACAGGAAAAAGAACTCGCCTTTATCGCCGCCCTAAACAAGATAACCACCCTCTCGGAGCTCCTCGGTCAGTATGAGCCGGTAAATCCGGATAAATTCTGGGAAACATGTAGCGGTATTTCGGCCATTCTTTCGGATATCGCGGCGGCCTGTTATGTCTACAAGGAAACCGTTGTCATGCTTTTGCCGGAAACCGGTCCCGGGGCCTGCGGAAAAAATGATCCCAAAGAATAGGAGCAAAACAGTCGTATAGCGATTATACGGCTGTTTTTTCAATATTCGTTATAATAATTGTATATTAATATCAAAAAGTCGTTTGAATTATTGTAAAAATATACTATACTATCAATATAGCCAGCAGAGGGAGGCTTTTATGTACCGGGAAGCGATAAAAGAATTATACAAATGGAAAGAAAAACAGAACCGGAAACCCCTGATTATTCGGGGGGCGCGGCAGGTCGGGAAAACCTGGCTCATGAAGGAATTCGGCGCTCAAGCTTATACAGATACCGTCTACGTCAATTTCGACAATAACCGGCGTATGCAGGACCTCTTTTCCGCCGACCTTGATACCGAACGGCTCATAACTGGGCTTGAACTCTATTCCGGGAAAAAGATCGTACCTGAAGAAACACTCCTCATTTTCGATGAAATCCAGGAAGTCCCTCATGCCCTTGCCTCGCTCAAATACTTCAACGAAAACGCCCCTGAATACCAGATAATCTGTGCTGGTTCTCTCCTTGGGGTGGCCCTGCATCAGGGAACATCCTTTCCTGTCGGAAAGGTGGAGTTCCTTGACCTGTATCCCCTTTCCTTCAGCGAGTTTATGACAGCCATGGGAAAGGATCGTTTTGTCCAGCTTATCCGCGCGGGGGACTACTCCATGGCAAACGATTTCAAGCAGACCTATATTGACCTGCTCAAATACTATTACTTTGCCGGCGGAATGCCTGAAGCTGTCCTCGCGTTTTCACAGAACCGGGACTTCAATGAGGTCAGGGAAATCCAGCGGCGCATTCTCGAGTCCTATGAACAGGATTTCTCGAAACATGCTCCCCATGAACTTGTTCCCAGAATCAGGATGCTCTGGAACAGCATTCCGGGACAGCTTGCCAGAGAAAATAAAAAGTTCATGTACGGACTCATCAGGGAAGGGGCGCGGGCCAAGGAGTATGAACTTGCCATGCTCTGGCTGACCGACTGCGGTCTCGTACACAAGATCCACCGAGTGACAGCGCCTCATCTGCCGCTCAAAGCCTATGAAGACCTGAAGGCGTTCAAGCTGTTTGTGCTGGATGTAGGTCTTCTTTCCTGTATCGTCAGGCTCAGGCAGGAGACTCTTCTTGACGGGAACGAACTTTTCATCGAGTTCAAGGGCGCCCTGATCGAACAGTATGTATTGCAGCAGCTGAAAACACTGAAAGGTCTGGATGTCTGGTACTGGTCAAGCGAGCGGGGAACCGCGGAAATTGATTTCCTTGTGGACAACGGAAAGAATATTATTCCCGTTGAAGTCAAGGCCGAAGTGAATCTTCAGGCAAAAAGTCTGAAGGTATACCGAGAAAAGTTCCGGCCGGAAATATCCGTGCGGACTTCCATGGCAGATTACAAAAAGGAAGACGGACTGGTGAACCTGCCGCTCTATGCGGTGGAGGAAATCCGGAGTATAAGCTGATTGCTTTCCATGACTTCAGAATCATATTCCTTCCCTGAAACCGGCAGTCGGAAACGGAATACCCAAATTTTCTTTTTGATGAAATCTTTGAGTATTCACACTGTCATACAAAAACCTGCGAACACGATAACTCCTGTACCTCTGTGACCTCCGGCATATTCCCCAGCTGCACATGCGAATAATGGGCTGTCATCTGCGGAGAGTGCCCGGTCATCAGCCGCACGGTTTCAGGAGGAAGCCCGGCTTCAAGCAGAAGAGTGTTGAAGGTGTGCCGGTAAGAATGGAAACTGATATTTCGCCGTTCCCGTTCCGCTTTGCCGATACCGATATTGTCCAAAGCCCTCCAGAAATGAACATACACTGTTTTGTGGTTTATCGGTGTCGCGCCGCCGTTGGTTGAAAAGATGAACCCTTCAGGAGATTTATCGGCGGTGAACGTATCTATCGCCTTGCGCAGTTCCGGTTTGAGCGGCACTGTCCTTGTCCTGCCTGTTTTTGTTCCCTTCAATCCGTCAAGACGGTTCCATGAATGAGAGACTGTAATTCCCGTTTCCGTGATATCTTCAGATTTCAGGGCAAGGATCTCTCCGAGTCTCATGCCCGTTGTGGCCGCGATACAGTTGATAAGCAGATGCGTTCTGTTTTTCCAGAGACCTGAACTTTCAGGAGTACCGAACAGCTTCCGCAGTTCCTCCCTGCTGAATATTCCCTTTTCCCGTGTGCGGGTATTAAAGGGCCTCAGTCCTTCAGCCGGATTCCTTTCAATAAGCCCGTTTCTCACAGCGTAACCGAAGATAACCTTCAGGACAGTCAGAATATGGTTCAGTGTTTTTGTACCTGTCCCATCCTTTTTCAGTTTCAGAATGAATTCATCGATTGAGCGGGATGAAACCGTCCTGATATCCGTAGTGCTGAAAAAAGGCTGAATGGTTTTTACCAGAAGACTCCTCTGTCGTTGTGCCCAGCCCTGAGTATATGAATATCCTCTGAGCAGTCTGCTTTGGATATACGGACAGCTGCCGTAATCGAAAAAATCTTTTGTATACATGTCAAACCTGAAGGCTGAAGAAATATAGAGCTGTCCCTTTTTCTGCAAAGTCCTGCAATATCTGACCGCTTCGGTAAAATCCCGTTTTCCTGTAGTACGAAAAATCCGTTTTCCCTTTTCATCATAGGTCCAGTAATAATAAATAATCCCTTGCGGATTTTTTTCGGAAAAATCCCGAACTCGCCATTTCTCGGTCTCATAGTAACACTCCTGTGGCGTATCTGCCATTGGAATGTCCCCGCGAATTTATTTTTTAAAAATGTATTTTCCCTGATACGTAACAGAGCCTCTGTTTGCCCAGATATTATCCTTCTGACAAAACCAAATCAGACAGGAGGTATGTATGGATAACTGGGAAACAGTCTATTCCTATTCACGAAAACAGGCGATTGAAGACGGGGTGCTCATTGATATCACGGAAGCCGCAAAGGAAAGCGGATTTGTTCTTCCAGTCGCGGTAACCGCTTCGGTTTACCACGGATTGATAGTTCCTTCAAATCGGGCGGAAACTGAGTATGGCCAGTCCGTGGAGGGACGGCTGCACGATATGCTTTTTCTTTTGCAATATGCAATCAGAATCACTTCAGGAAAATCACAGCTTCTCTTTGATGTTGCCTTCCTCATGGAAAATGAATCAGGTGAAATAGGGGACAGGGAAGTAAAACTTAAAGCGGTTATTGACGGCGGCGATGACGGTTCACCTGTCGTTACCATCATGGGAGAAGAGGAGGACTGATGGAGATGCAGTACCAGATAGTTTCGGAGAGGAAAAGCCTGTATCCCGTACAGATATCGGCTCCCGCCGATGTGTATGCTGCGGTACGCCGTTACGCGAAATCACCGCAGGAACAGTTTATTGTCCTCACCCTGAACGGCGCCCATGAAATCATCACCGTTTCCATTGTCACCATAGGAATCATCAACCGGACAATCATTCATCCCCGTGAGGTTTTTATCAGGGCAATACGGGATTCATCAGCGGCCGTCATCCTTGCCCATAACCATCCTTCGGGACAGCTTGAACCGTCCCCTGAAGACCTTGCCGTAACCGTCAGGCTTATGGAAGCGGGAGAGCTTATCGGTATTCCGGTCCTTGATCACATTATTTTCGGCAAAAAGGATTTTGTGAGTCTCAGGGAAAAAGGACATGTTCCATAAGTTGGTTACTTATGAAACATGTCTTGAATTTTCTCCCGTTTCTTTGAAACGGTGCAAAAATTCCACATCAAGGAAACTGTCCGAAGAAGTTTTCAAACTTTTCGGACAGCCTCAGAAAAAAACACACATCCCATCGGAAGATGAGGATACAACTCATTACAAGGAGGCATCAAATGCAGAATGCCAGTGAAGAAACAGTACCCGCCGTTATCAGCCGGGAACTGGCTGAACACTATCTTTCCGTTTCGCCGGAGGAACTTCCTCTGACGGAGGCGGAAAAGGAACGGTTTATCGCCACGGCGGTTACCTACCAGCTCAATCCATTCAAACGGGAACTTCATGCCAGGGTTCTGTTTGAAGACGGACAGCGGAGGATGAAACTCATCACCGGATATGAAGTGTACATCAAGAAGGCCGAGCGGACAGGATTACTTGACGGCTGGAAAGCGTGTGTTGAGGGCTCCGGTGAAACCCTGAGGGCTGTTGTCGAGATACAGCGCAAGGACTGGAGCCGCCCGTTTATCCATGAAGTATACTGGAATGAGGCGGTACAACATGACAGTTCCGGGAAAGTCAACGGATTCTGGGAACGCATGCCCAAATTTCAGCTGAAGAAGGTTGCTATCAGTCAGGGATTCAGGCTCTGCTTCTCAAATGAAATCGGAGGCATCCCCTATGACAGCGCGGAGCTTCCCATCAGGGAAATGCCTCTGGCGGAACCCGGGCAAAAGCCCGCGGCAGGAAAAGCCCGTGAAACGGATACCGGCTTTTCCGCTGGCCCTCTGGTCGGTGCCATTCATTCCCTCGCGATGGAAAACAGGGACATCCTTTCTCCCCAGCATCTTGAATGGATTGAAAACCAGCTCAGAATGGAGAAGACGGAACCTCAGCTCAGGGGACTTCTGAAACATGTGAGGGAGTGTATCGCGTCGGGCGGAGATGCTGAAAAAGAGAAAGGACGGAAACAGCGGACTCAGACAAAACAGCCCCGCGTTCCTTCATCCTATTCAAAACCTGCGGTTCCGCAGGAAATACCAATATACTGAGGTGCGTTTATGATACAGCAGGAACAGCATACTATCGATTCTCTGGAACAAATACTTTTTAATATCAGGGAAAGCTCCGTTTCCCCGGAAACAGGATTTCATGTTGACTCTGAGGACAAGGCCGCCTGGACAGCCCGGAAGATATTGCAGGCTGAACAGCGGATTCAAAAACAGAAACAGCTTGCCGAGGCGTACCATGCCCGCATTGACCGCTGGCTCGCGGAAACCGTGAGGGAGGACACCGAAAGCATCATCTGGTTCCGTACACTGCTGAGACCCTACGCGGTCAAAGCAATCGCCGAACAGCGGAAAGGAAAAACCCTGAAACTCTTCAGCGCTTCAGTGTCTATGAGAAAACTTCCCGATACCGCAAAGATAACAGACGAACAGTCGGCCCTGAAATACTGCGGGAAAAACCTGAAGAACGCTGTGGAAGTGAAAAAACAGCTTCTCCGTTCGGAGCTGAAAAAGGCCCTTCAGTCCGGAGTTTCCATTCCCGGCGTAAGCCTCGTTGAGGGAGAGGAAGAACTCTACATCACAGCGGAAAAAGGCGCCGCAAAACAGGAGGCCGCCCATGACGCCGCCTGATGAAAACGGATATCCCTATTCACGAGGAACAGCGATACGGGGTGGTCTTCTGGTTGATATCAGCGGGGAAGCTGAAACCGAGGGGATTGATATTCCCGTGGCTCTGACAGCCGAACTCGCGCAGAAACTGACCCCTCCGGATTTTCTGGTATCCATGGGAATAAGCCTGAAGCAGAGGATCATCAATCTCCTGAAGCTGGTGAACGCCCATATTGTACCGGAGACTTCTCCCGGACGGAATACCGAAGAAAGCTATGCCGTTCCTTTTATGGTTCTCCGGGGGCCTCTGGTGACCGAAGAGTTTATTCTGGTTACGGCCCTTATTCATCCCGGAGATGACGGCAGGACTGTGATGACCCTGCTTGCGGCAAAGGACACCGACGGAGACGCGGCATGATTCTGATTGACCATGACAGGGAAGGGTATTGCTGTCCTTACTGCCTTTCAAAAAACATCATCAGGCTTTCAGCTCATGCGGTCATTCTCGCGGGATTGGGCGGCGCCATCGGCGGCGCTCTTATCGCGTGGGTGCTGATTGATGAGCAGCGTAAAGAAAAAGGAGAAGCCTCGGGGCCAGTCACGGGCGGAATTATTTCTGGAATCCTCGCGGGTCTCGCCTGCGCGGGATTGTCGGATATAACGGAAAAGGCGGGACGGAAATATATCTGCCTGAGCTGTTTCAGAATATTTACCAAAGATGGGTAACGTCTGTATTTGGAATTACCTGAAATACACAGGCTGAGCTCATTACAGTCCGATAACTTGATCAGCGTTTCCGCACCGTTTCAGATTCAGAAAAAGCCGTTTCCTCCGGGAAGCGGCTTTTTATTTTTTCATATCAAAGGAGTTGCGGAATTGAGTTGCTTCTCAACTCGTTCTGCGTCCGGTTAACGGATAAATTTATAGGAGTATATCAATGTTGATTTTTTTACCTGCCGCAATCACCGCGGCGGTCTCATTGGGAGAGATACTGGGTACTGGCGTCGGCATCATAGGTATCGGTGCGGGGATAAGGGGAATCGCGGATTGCAGAAAAAGCGCTGAAATCCAGAACGCGGCGCGGGACTCATATCTTCTGGAACTCCGGCGTATTAGACGATACGCCAGGAGGATACAGAAACGGCTTGAACAGTTCGGCAGACTGAAACTGGAAATCTATTCCGGTATTATCAGGGAAGCTGTGGAATCTCTTTCCCGATTCCGCGGTACCGAACTGACTCCCTTCAGGAACACTGAAACAATCGGCGTATACAGTATTGCTCCGGAACTCGATTCCCTCGAAAGGGCCTGTATCAAAGCGGGCGATATACTTGAGGGCCTTTCTCTGGGAATCGCGCAGGTTGTACAGTGTAGGAGTGTATATGGAAAACGTCTTCCATCTCTTATTGCGGCGGGGGCATTTGGCCTCAATCCTCTTTCTACGGTATTCCCTGCCATAACAGGATTATTCTTTGGAGCAAAAGCTGCGGGAATAAAAACAGCCGCCCTCAGGAATGCAGCGAAGATTGAGATCAGACGGGAAAAGTTACAGGCCTATCTTGCTCAACTGCGGGCTGTCAGCGCCCGCGTCAGGGAAGGTGAACAGCTCATTTCAGCCCTTTCCGGAAAAATACGTACCCAGCTGTGCTTTCTTGACAATGTGTCCGGCTTTGAAATCACTGAATCAGTAAGCGGTCATATCAATATGACAGTCCTTCTTCTCCGGGCTCTGAAGAGTGTTATTGAAGTCGATATCGTAAGCGGAAATGGTACCCTGACAAAAGGGAGCGGAGTGCTGTTCAGGAAAATACACAGGGAGTATACCGCCGATGATCTATGAAGACGATGAAGAATATCCTGAATATCCGGATGTCAGACGGTTCCCTGAACAGGCAGCCGCTAATACCGCGGGAGCGGTCATACATGCCCTGAGCGAATACATGCGTACCCTTGAACAGGAAAAATCAAAACGCCGGGATATTGAACGCAAACGCATAGCAGCGCTTTCGGTTATAAGAACTGAACGCGAAGCCATGCTTTTGTATCTCAGGCACCGTTTTGGCGAGCGCAGGATATTGTTTGAAGAGTATTTCCGGCTTGTCGATACGGCCCTTCAGGAGCAGAACACGCAAGCCGTGAGCATGATACTCGAAACCATTATGGAAATCTATCGGGACAATCCCGGAGCCGGAATCGATGAGTTCCGCGGACGTATGAGCGAAATAAGTGAGGTAATCAGGATATGAAACACCACAGGTTTATTCCACCGGGATGGAAACAGAAACGTCTTATGAAATGCGGATCATGCGGATATATTTTTTTCGTGAAACCTTCACTGTTTTTGCCCCGCTGTCCCAGATGCGGAAGCAGGAAAACAGATGAGGATTTCCGTGTCAGATATTAAGGTATCAGTGATTCGGAGGCGGGATGGTATCTGTTTCCGTATCCGAATCACGGTGCATCAGCACAGAGAATATTCTTTTCCGGAAACCGGTAACGCATCAGCCGTGATTCTTATCCGCAAACAGGATACCATCCCGCGCTATTCAGTTTCATTTTTCTGAAACAGGGAAAGGATAACCACAAGCAGCAAAAGTATTCCGAGAATGAAACCTGTTATATACAGTCCCTTTTTATTCGGATACGCATAAATAATTACATCATCTTTTGCGAACAGGGAATATACAAGCATGAACGGACTTTTCAGTCCATCACCAAAGCCTCTGAAAAATCCCGGTGTTTTTACCTTTATGGTTTTGAATATCTTTGCCGCGTTCTCCAGATCGGAATCAGCCGATAAGAGAAAGGCGTACATATTTCCCTGATGAACACAGACAGCATACAGCATTATACCGTAATAATAATCATGAAACATAATAAAAAATTCTTTTCCATGGATCTTGTCAAATCCCATTGTTTCATCAAATGTCTCTGCGGGAGGCAGCATCCTGCGTATAGACATTTTTTTTAATTCATCAGGTAACGCCATAATTCCGATCCGCAGAACATTTCCGGGGTTTTCCCTGTCACGGTAATAATATTCCGCGATAAACTCTTCCTCTGAAGAATCAGCGCCGCCGGTCAGTTCATCCGTCATAAATCCCAGGTCAATTTCCTCAATTTCACTTTTTGGTACCTCATCCCAGGTTCTGGGAATTTTCAGGGAATATTGATATGTCGTGTTTCTGATTGTTTTTTTCGAAACAGAACAGGATGATAGTGATACAATAAAAATACAAACTACAGAAAAAACGATATATGCTGTTTTTCTTTTTTTAAAACACATGTTTATGCCTCCCTGCATATTTCTGATATTTATTTATTACACAACACAGCGTGCCCGGATTATATGTTCAATGATATTGGTTGCTAGTAAGCGTTAGGAGATGAAATATTTTCCATCCAATATATACTGCCTGTTTTTTTGGTCAGCCTGACTTCTTTTACCATTGCGTATGCTTCTTCCGAAATATTGAAAAACCATCCCTTACTGTCTCTGGATGATTTTCCCCATGGCGCAGTCCGTGTGAGCGTGGTTTTATATATATCAATCGGCAGCCCGTCTCTATCAAGTAGAGTGAATTCCAATTCCCAATGAAATCCGTATTTTAAAACAGAATTTGCTTTTTGGTATATGGGAAAAGCTATCTGCTGGGTTTTGCTCGCGTATGCGCTTGGATAATAAGTGAAGCTCCGTTTTCTGTTTCCCTGACCCGCATCGGCAAAGGTCTGAAAAAATGTTTTCATTTCGTTAACTACCGGCATTTTGTCGGTATGGTTCCAGGTGAATTCAATGGTATATAAAACAGTTGATCCGGATACTTTTGATTCGGTTTTTATATCCTTAACAGTAATATCCGGAAAATAATCAATCATATACTCCTGATAGTCCCTGATTGCCTGAATCTGCGCCTCTTCGGTGGCAAGTTCATCCCTGTTTTTCTGTATCAGGGACAAATCCGGATTAGCTGAGGCGGAGGACGCCTGATTATCAGGTCTGTCTGACGGATGGGGAAGCATCTGTTCTTCTTTTTTTGTTTCCCCGGCTGAACTCTGTTTCTTTTCCGCCGTTCCCAGCAGCGATTTCACCTTTTCTGTTTTCGGCACTTCCATATTGGCGATGGAAACAAGTATCCCGGATTCAACATCGATAATCCGGGCCGAAATCCTGACTGATCCGGGAAGTTCGGTAATCCGCCCATAGCAGAGCATATCCGCCCCCGCAATCCGCCCGATACTTTTTGCGGTGTTATCGTCAACATTTCCCGAAAGCTGAAACTGCTGTTCGTCCAGCACCGTATCAAGGTTTTCCCGTTCAATCATTTTTACGGTACCTGACGAATGAAAAATGCCCGTGAGTTCCTCGGCAATATACCGGGAGAGCTGGGTATGTTCATTGTCCAGTGTGAAATCCAGGACAGCGATGGACAGGCCTTTTTTGCCGGCCATATCGGCGAGCATCCTGTCAGCCATACTATATATGCCTGCGTCAAGTTCATCTGAGGTACTGACTGGAACAGTTTCAGCCGCCGGTTTGGCGGTTGTCGTACAGGCGGTGAAGCAGGTAATCATAATAAAGAATAAAATCAGGAAAATGGAAAACTGTTTCATGGCGTATCCTTTGTATTAAAAAAGCGGGAAGCGGAATGACGCTTTCCGCTTTCATTTTTATCTCGTCTCAATATAGGATTTGTTGCCGTAAATCATTTTCAGCATTGTTTCCAGTCCTATGGGAATAGGTACATCAAGTGTTTTGTTATCCATCTGCGGAAGTTTGAATGTGACAGTTAACGTCTGGTCATTCAGACGGGTTCCATCTTCCTTCTTTCCGAGGATGAGCCATTGAAGTTCAAGAACAGCCGACGCCGGAACAAAAAATGCTTCATCATGGGGTTTTTCATCATAATATTCATATACCTCATAGTACCGTTCATATACTGTGTTAAGAAAGTTTTTGTCCATTCCCAGTTCTTTCAGTTCAGCTTCCGAACCGGAAAGACCATAGAAGCCGATGAAATTGACAAAAAGGTCATCCCTTGTTTTGACATCAATATCTCCTTTCGGCGTATGAAAGATAATCGCGTATGGGTCCTTCGCTCTTGCGGTGAAAGAGACCAGCTGTCTTCCCTGACTGTCCTTTGATGAACTCCATTTTCCCGCTGTTATGTAGGAATATCCTGAAAGCGCTTTGCCGATTGTGGTTGACTGGTCGAAATTCATCCTGCCATTTTTTACCTGTTTTATGTAGTTGTTTCCTCCGCAGGAAGCAAACAAAAATACACACAATAGCGCAGCCAATAACCGTCCGTAACTCCTAAACCCTTTCATTCTGCTCCTCCTCCTTGTTGGTTTATGAGAAAAATCCGCCGATAAAACCGGCAATAACAATGACAAGCCCCAATAACGCAAACCAGATATTTACTCCGCCCAGTTCCCGTATCGCGGTAAGGCGTTGTTCTCTGTCCGTGATCATTTGTGTTTTCCGCTGTATTGACCGGAACCGTTTATATATGAAATAGGGTCCCATCAGCCCGCAAAACAGAATAAGCAGGACAAGCGCTCCGATGTCAATGAAAATGTATAACAGCAGATATATTCCGAGCGCTGTCAATGCTGGCGCATAACACTTGCGATAAAAGAGATTAAGCAACCCCGCCGCGAAGCCGCTAATGGAAAAAGAAAAAGCAAACCGATCTATTCCATTACACGAACACCGGGCAAAATATCTGGCGTAGAAAACATAGGCGGAGATATCGTTATCCGCGTCAAGATATGCCCATATCTCTTCACGGTTCAGAGAGCCGTCGGCGACAGGTTTTTTGTCATATATTATTACCAGCGTTTCCAGGAGTTTTTCCAGCCCTCCACGGATACTCTGGATCATTTCAGAATTTGAGCATGCGTCAAGTGTGACCGAGAGGGTAATAAAATCGGAGTTTTTTACATCATCGCGGTAAAAGGTGATTTCATCGCTTCCGGAACCGGTCTTTACCCTCACGGCAAAATTGGCAAGTTCCTCATAGGAGAGATTTCCTGAAGTTCCTTTTCCTGTTTTATCATCCTCTTTTATTGATTGAGACTTCCAGAACATTCCCGCTGAAGTAAACGCTACAGCCTGTTTCCGTTTTCTGTCTTTCAGATAATCGGCGTCAATATATCCGAATATCTTCGTACCTGCCGGGATACCGAGGGAATCGGTCAGGACAGACAAATCCTGCTCCTGCATTTGTTCTCCTGAATGAAAACGGTCTGATTTAATCCCTGATAGAACATTTTTAATGTTTACCGTAGTTTCTTCATTATTCATGGCCAAAATCCTTTTGTATGCTTGCTGAAATAGACATGTGTGGTTATTAAAAGTCGCTTATGGCGACTTTGTGTTAATGCTAGTAGTTATTTGCGTGTTTGTCAAGCTGATAGTTAGAATTACACTACGCTATAAGGATGAAATATGGATAAACGTGAAACTCTGGAAATTCAGAGAATATTGAGTGCAAATATAAAGCGCTTCCGCAGCAGACGCGGTATGTCCCAACTGAAATTTGCCCAGGAACTTGGAATATCCCATAATTTTGTCAGCGATATTGAAACAGGAAAAAAATGGATATCCCCCGCAACTCTGACAAACCTTGCCGAAGTCCTTGGGGTTGAAGTCTACGAACTGTTTATGCCCGAACAGGCGGCTACGGAGGATACCCATAAAATACTTACCCGGTACAGTCAGGATATTAAAAAGGTTTTTATTGAATCATTTGATACTATTACAAATGAATACTTAAAGTAATTATTCTTTTCATATTTAGTTGTTTATACATGAATACTATGTAATTCATATATGTATTCTATACATAACGAATATATCAAATTATATTTTATATTAATTTTAATTAATTTGAAAATATTTTCAGAAATATCAGAATACATCAAAACAACTAAACAAACGTTTCCCATTAATAAGTCCCCCTGAAAAATACAGACAGAGCGCATGTTTCTACTATAGATTTGTTTACTTTTTCAGAAATGCCAGCAGAAGCATCATTTTAAATAACTCATGACTGTTCAAATCCCAATAATCGGTCAGTACAATCGATTCAGGACTGATAAGTTTACCGATAATTTTCGGAAAACTTGGTTTCAGCAGGGAAAACGCTTTCTCCGCTGTACCTTCGAGCATGTTTATAGAAAGGTACTTTCTATATTTTCCCTGATATCTGACCTCAAACCGTGTACATTTCCTGTCACTTCCCAGTTTCTTTCCCCGGTCATATATTATTACCGCGGATTGTTGGTTTCCCTTGGACAGCATTTTACCGTTTCTTTTCCGTCTGGTGACTTTCCCGTCAAGGGAATAAAATGTTCCTTTATAATTTTTGAAATCATGATGCTCTGTATTTGATGGGGAAATCAGCAGAGGATAGTCATAAAAGTCAAACGCAAGTTCAAATTCAGCAAGACTCATAAAGTTGCTTAAAAAATATGATATGAACATGTCGTTTCTTAACAAATAGGGATATAGTGTTTTATACATGGTATATACACAAAAACTGAATCTTCGTGTAAAGGCTTGGGTATGCAGCAGCACCAGAACCGCATCAAGACATTTCCATCCGAGATTTTTTTCCCATGGTTCAAATTCAGGATGAATGTTTATCTGGGCTGTTTCACCATGGGTCAGGATAGTAATTCTTCCTTTTTGCCAGTCTTTGACAGTATCCTTATTCAGATATTCTGTTTTTATCCGCAGCCCGATTTTATCAATTACCAGCTGAGAATTTCCGTTGGGAATCTGTGTCGTGTCAGTTGTTGCCATAATGGCACCTCCATAAAAAGTTGGCCGGCTTTTTTGCTGAACAAATAACTCCCGCTATTACTACTCAGCAAATTCATCCGGCCTTATTTTTATGTATGGAGGTGTTTAGAGTTTAAAAATATTTTTATCTGATTTTGCGTAATTTTCCGTTACAGGAATAATAACATTCAGTCATTTTCACTTTTCTTTTTTGCCGTCATACAATATTGTGGACCCATTAATACCATCTGCTGAAAATACACATGAGTGTACTTCAACACAATCTGCTGATTCAATAAAAAGGGGCGATTTTGTTCTGGCTGTCTCATCGGGATCATAAATTGTTACATTATAGAGTCCTGGAAGGCGATGGGGTGAACTAATGTGTATATTTTCTATTTTAATATTTTTGAGGGACTATCAATTACAAATGCTGGACTATCTTCGCAGGTATAGATTTTTGATTCATTTATCTTTTCTTCTATCAAATTAGATTGACTATCCTTATTCCATCCCCCTGAAAGTATTACTTGGGAATGTATCTGGAAACCATCTTCAGGCGCTGAATATTCACCTGCGGCAACTCTTATTTCTACTTTTTTCTTTGTTTATTAAAAACCTGATCGACATGACGTAACGCGTTGTTTAAATCGGAAAATGCTGTATTCCAGGTTTTTCCGTCATTTTTTTGTTCTTTGTTTTTCCGTCAACATATAAAATAACTTCATTGGATAGTATTTTTTCTTCATATTTTTCAGGTATCAAATAATACATTTCATTCTGCAAATTGGTCAGAGAGTCAGTAAATGATTCATCAAGTGTAATAATATAATCAATTGAATATTTGGGATTATTATTAATGAGTATCTTAAATAGATATTCTCCCTGATTTTTGTATTTTTTTATTTCACTGGGATAATCAATATCAGCTTTTATCAGTTTTGAAAGAACTTCAATCGCGGAATAAATGAGCGTATTGGAAACCGGCCCCGCTTTTTTTCCTGACCGGTATATATCAAAAAACTCATCCCATATTTCCGCGATAAGCTGGAATTGGTTTTTTATATCAGTTTTATGCTCTGTTTTAATATACTGAAATCCCTTAAAAATGCTTTTATTAGATTTTGTAGGAGTAATGTTTGTATATTTAAGATTAAAATGTGAAAAGTAAAATCGTTCTATTTCTTGTTTTAAATATAGAAATATAAGAATTTTATTGTCTTTTTCAGATGCTGCTTTAGGGAAAATATTAAATATTTTTTTTAGTACAGTATCAATCTGTATAATATTCTTATCTCTATTATTCACCGTACCGTGTGGATACAATTTTTTCTGTTTTACCGACCACATAAAAAAAGCGAGAGTGTAGGCAAACTATTACTCATAATAAGATTTGTGTAAAACAGAATATACCCTGCCGCATAGTATTTCTGCCTGAACGATATATTTTGACTCGGCTTGCGTGAACTCCATACCGCATGCTGTACGGTATCATGAATCAGCCTGAGACTCTCCGATGAAACGAGAGCTTGTGTTACTTCCTGATCTGTTAAGATTTTCGTTTTTTTCAGGGAAAAAGCTTCCTGTATGGATATGCCCAAGTCTTTAGTTACAGCCAGAAGCAATACCGGATCATTATATAATCCATTTTTACCATTCATTCGTTCAATTTTTTTATAAAAAGATTTTTCCTGAAGATTACGCGCGTTGCATACCGCATTGGTATGTTCCATCATATATAGATTTTTAATATGCGGAAAAGACCTGCACAGGTGGATAAATGATTCAGTTGCTTCCTGTAATTCGTGTTCAAGCTTTCCATATAGTTCGGTATCCTCATTTTTCGGCATAAAACTCCTCCACAGGGCGGTCTTAAAGATTTTTACATTTTATATATATTAGACAATATTGTCTATAATAAGACAAAAATGTATTTTCAGCGATACCTTTATCTGTAATGCAGATAGATGATTTAGCTAATGATCAATTCCCCCAGAACATCTCCACCGCGGGCCGCACTCCCTGATACGCCTCAAGCCGTTCGGCGGGGATCGGGTTGTCATAATGGTCCGTCATCGCCATAGACCGGTGACCCACAAACTCCCGAAGGACCTGTTCTGACAGGAGTGTCCGCATACGAGTGTTGTAGGTGTACCGCAGGC
Source organism: Brucepastera parasyntrophica (assembly GCF_022376835.1). GTDB lineage: Bacteria > Spirochaetota > Spirochaetia > Treponematales > Treponemataceae > Brucepastera > Brucepastera parasyntrophica. Next base: position 740,470 of record NZ_CP084606.1, on the reverse strand, counting down.
AGTGAACGGTCAGCCGCCGGGCCTTATAATCAATCCCCGCTTTTTCAAGACCGAACCTGAACCGGTCGAGAAGGTAATAACTTGCTACGGGCTTGCCGTTATAGGGAAACACAAGACCGGGAAACTCAGGAGTGTGGGGCATGAGGGAGAGCCAGCGCTTCAGCATATTCATTGTGATTTCAGGCACAATGACGGCGCGGCTTCGGGTATCTTCAGCGGTGGCTTTTTTCAATAAGCCGATCTCCCCGAGGTCATCGACAGCCCGGTCAATTACCAGACCGCTTCTGGGCAGATATATCTGCTCGGTGTGCAGCGCCCGGACTTCCCCGGAGCGGAGTCCCGCTGATACGGTCAGACAGAAAAGAGTACCGAACATGAGCGCGTCCCTGTCGGTCTCCTGGTGCACACGGCTGGGGCGTTTCCATATCCTGATAAGCTCGTCCGCGTCCCATGGAAAAAGGTAGGCCAGCTCCTCACCAGACAGGGTGTCCTGTCTCCTGCCGTTCCGCCTGAAGGGTTCAAACTCGGGGATTATCTCCAGAATACCCGAGCGACGGGCTTCCCTCATGATGAGACGGAGCGTATAAAGGACAGTGTTCCGGCAGGAATTGGAAAGCCTCTGTTCGAGAAGAAAGTCCTCGACTTCAGTTGGAGTAATATCGGGAAAACGGTAACGTCCGAAGCGGGGAAGGATATAGCGCGTCAGGTGCCGCCGGTGCTGGATAACAGTCTGCCTCTTGAGCACCTTGCCTTTGGCGGCCCAGCGGGCGAGGTGAGGGGCCCCTTCAGTAAACATGTCCCCGGCGAAATCCGTGACAGTTACCAGCCTGGCCGCTGTTTTCTTTTTTGACTGGGTCAGTTCTTCTTTCAGGAGGTTTTCGAGAAACTGTACCGCTTCCCGCTTGCTTGAGCAGGCCCGCCCGCAGGACCTGATAATCCGCTTTTCGTTTTCCGAAAACCAGTAATACCAGAACGTTCCATTGGGCCGCGCGCGTTTGAACAAATGATACTTTCCGACCGATACACTCATCCGTGGCTCCCGGAGACTTATGAAATCTCCAAAAAAAGTGTTGCCCTTTTGTTGCCACTTCTGTTACCACAGCCCTTTTCCGGCTGTGTCTTACGCATACGATTCTGACAGCGTTTTCAGCTAATTCCTTGCAGTGCAAAAAAATAGACCGCCTGAAAGGCGGTCTGAAAAGCTCCCCCGGCCGGGCTTGAACCAGCGACCCAGTGGTTAACAGCCACTTGCTCTGCCGACTGAGCTACAGGGGAATGTTTGTATTGGAAAAAATATACTAACAGCAAAAAAAAGTCAAGAGGGCAGGCATAAATAATCATATAGACTGCGTTCCCTGATTTAACTATATTTCTGCCGCTAAGGCAATTTGCCCCTTCATTTTACCGGCCTCACTCTGTTCCGCTCAAACCTCAAACAGAGAGCGGCCCCCGTACCGGTACCTTATTCAGTGATACCCGCTATTTCCTGAATTCTTCGCTTGATCTCTTCGATTACCGCGCCGTATTTCTGTTCAAGCATGCGTCTGCCTTTGGAAACGGCCTGCATATATTCCGGATCCTGTCTGGGATCAAGAGAAACCGCCTGCCCGTACATTTTTTCGAGTTCCTGCTGTTTTGCCTTCAGGCGCGGCATGAACTGCTGTTCCAGCATGGATCCGAGCTGTTCACCTTCATCCAGGTATTGCTGCATAATCTGGTTAACCTGCTCAAAAAAGAAGGAATTCCCGAGTCCGGCAGCAAAACATCAAGCCCGGCACCTATATCGGTCAGTTTCTTGAGATCATCCTCAGCGGACGGGAGCCTGACTGCGGCAAGAAAAATTGACAGGGCGCCTTCCTTTATAAACTGCTGATCTGCCTCTTTTTTTCCGGACAGCACGGACGCAAGCTTTTTCGGATCCCTGTCTTCCAGGTAGGCGGTTGCCGCCTTTTTTCCCTCAACTTTCAGTTCCCTGCTTTGGGCCCCTGTTTTGTCTCCCTGTATATCAGCTGTTTTTTCAAGCGCAATTTCCAGAGCTGATCGAACCTGTCCCATTTTTCCCCCTCATCATATTTTTATATTAATATACAGTTTTTTTCAGTACAAAGGCAATTAACCCGTATATCATGGGATTCAACAGGAATATCTTCAATTATCTGGGCTTCCCAGCATACTCCCGCCAATGTAATCTCTCTCCGGCGTTCCGCAAAATGACTGAGAAAATCCGAAAGAAACCGGTCATAGTATCCTCTGCCTCTGCCAAGGCGGGAGCCTTCACGGGAAAATGCGAGACCGGGCATCAGAATAACTGCCGGAAACCGTATTAAATGGGACTGTTCCGGAAACAGGGTGGGCCAGGAGCTGTCAGGTTCCGGAATGCCGAATGCCCCCGGAAGAAAATCACCGGTTACGGAATTAATGGCATGAAACGTCAGATCCTCGCCGGTAATGCGCGGGACCGCTACGGTCCTGCCTTCATCAATCATTCTGGATATTGCCGGAGTTATATCGGGCTCTCCGGCGTAAGGAAAAAAAGCAAAAACCGTGTCTGTTCCTTCAATGCCGGGAATGGCGTATATTGACTGAAGAAATTGCCGGGAAGTGTCCCCGCCGGTCATGGCGCATTGTTTTACCCGTTCTCGCATTTTCTGCCTGAGTTCTGCTTTTGCTTCGTTCATGTGCTATTTTTCTTTTCCGAGAAGGTTTCTGTACTGTTCCTTGAGAATGATGACACAGTCCGTCAGACTGGCGTTTCCCTTTACAATATCCTCCGCAAGGGCGTGACAGTTCGGCGCGCCGCAGCAGCCGCAGTCAAGCCCGGGAAGTTCTTTATAAATTTCCTCCATTTCTTCCATCATTTTTACCGCTTTTTTATAATCGGAATCAAGTTTGAACGCCGACTTTTCGGGAATGGAACCCTTTCTCATACAAAGTGAAGGATCAACTTTTTTCCGTTTATCACCGGCTTCTTTTTTTTCATTTCCCAGTTTTTCTTCTTTTTGCCTGATGGAATGTTTTGCCAGATCGGAATTTGAAACAGTCAGCGCCCCGCCGACACATCCGCCCGGACAGGCCATCAGTTCAAGGAAATCTATATCATTGAGAAGCCCGTCTTCCACGGCCTCAAGAACCCGGGTGCAGGCTTCTATGCCGTCGACCGCCATGTAGGAATATCCTTTGTCTGCGAGGGCCGCCTCGGCTTCTCCTCCTGTCCTTCCCCAGGCGATTTCTTCGGGGCGGAGAGGAAAACATGCTTCGCCTCTTGTAATTTTTCCGAGGGCAGTCAGGCCCGGAACATGAATATCCCTCATACTGAAAACACCGTCAATGCCCGTATCTTCGCCGCTCACGGGGGCCATTGATTCCGTTATTTTTCCCGGACAGGGTGAAATAAAAAATACGCCTATCCTTGGTTTTTTCTTTCCCTTTTCCCGTAATTCAGTAAGAGCCTTTTCCCGCGCAAGCCGCCCTGCCAGTTCCATAGGCGCGATTACAGGTACTATATGATCGATCAGTGTAGGAAAGCGGCTTTGGATAAACTTTATTATTGTAGGACAGCTTGAAGATATCAGGGGCTTCATTTGCTGCGGCCCCTGATTGTTTTCAATACACTGGAGGGTTGCCTCGGAGATTGCGGAGGTTGCCGCTGATACGGGAAAAATATCGTCAAAGCCCAGCATCAGCAGCGCCTGATGGATATCACCGATACTGTATTTTTCCGGAAACTGTCCGTACAGCGACGGCGCGGGCAGAACAATGGTCCAGTCATATTTGCTGCGTCCGGAATTCATAAAATCCCGGAAACTGTCGGATCTTGCCTGTTTTGCGTGGTTCCTGCACCGCCGGATACATTCGCCGCAGTCAATGCAGCGTTCGCTTATAATAAGGGCCTTTCCGTTTCTGACGCGGATTGCTTCCGCAGGACAGGTAGTAACGCAAACTGTACAACCCTTGCATGCATCTTCATCGAGCATTACGGAATGATTTCGGTTTGGTTTTTTCACTGCACTGTTTCCCTTTATCAGGAAGTTTCCGGGGTCTTCCTGAAAACCTCTCTGCTTATTTAGTACTCTAATAATAGAGTACTCTGATGTTATACTATATTATTAGAGTATCCGTATTTTCATGGTTATGGTTGTGCCTTTCCCGGGTTCCGTTTCTATCAGCATCTCATCGGTATTGCGCTTCATGTTCGGCAGTCCCATTCCCGCGCCGAAACCCATTTCCCTGACTTCATCCTCCGCAGTGGAGTATCCGTCCTGCATGGCAAGTTCAATATCCGCTATTCCGGGACCATCGTCTTTCATAATGATAGTTATCAGATCAGGCTCAATGGTTATTTCCGCCCGGCCCCCGCCGGCATGAACAACCATATTGATTTCAGCCTCATACATGGCGACGGCGGTTCTTTTGATAACCGCCTGGGGCAGCCCCAGGCGCTGGAGTGTCTTTTTCATTTCTGAAGAAGCATTTCCGGCACGTGAAAAATCATCTCCGGGAACTATATAATTGAATTTCATCCCGCCCGGATTCTCCTAGTCGATTTTTCGGACTCCGCCCTGTCTGACTCCGGCTTCATACAGCTTTCCGCAGGCAAGAAAAAGCGGGAGTTTTGTTTTAAGCAGGACAATATTATTGTCTTTTGCCATTTCAATCATTTCATGATTGGGGGACTTCCCGCGGACAAAACATATTGCCTGAATATCCATAAGAATAGCGGTACGGATAACCTGAACATTGATAAGACCGGTGAGCAAAAGGACCTGGTCCTTTACAAAGGCCATCACGTCACTCATAAGATCGGCTCCGCAGGCGGAAAGGATTTCCACATTTTCCTGTCCGGTGCCGTCAACCAATTCGGCTTCAAGAGCCTTTTGTACTTCGGAAATTGTCATATAATAAGAATAACACGGTTCCGGCCTGCCGTAAAGTGACTTTCCGGGCAGTTATGCTCCCCCGTATTTCTGTTTTCAGTATTTTTTTTATCCGGAAGTCCGGTTTAATCCGGGCTGTTCATTGAACCCTGCCGAAATCCCTCAAAAGCAGCGTTTTTTCAATTGCCTTGACTGATTTCCACCAGTTTTCACTGATAGCCCATTCCCTTGCGTATTTTCCGGCGTGCTCAAACCAGTTCCAGGGGATATCCCAGACCGCCCCGGGCCGCCTTGTGTCAATAATAAAATCCAGCTCCGCGGAAACAAGCTCCTTAAAAGCGGGAAAGAAAACACTGTCGGGCGATCCGATATAGAGGGAAGGTTTTGCGTTATAAGCAGTCCATTTTGAAGGGTCCCGTTCAACGGTATTTTCCATGAGTCCTGCCAGCCTGCCCGCGAGGCCGGGACCGTCAAATTTGTTCGCGGCGCCGGACGTTTCCATGTCAGCGAGCAGGGAAACTCCTTCTCCGATTCCCATGTCGCCGTACGGTCCCGGTCCGTTCAGTTTATCGATTACATCTTGGGTGCAGTCAAGGGCTTTTTCATACAGGGCCGAATTGACATCCCCGTATCTCAGGATAAAACCGGCAAGACCGGCGGTTACGCCGACACTTTCAGTCTCATTTGAGGCCTCATTGTATGTCCACCACGGGGCTCTCGGGCAGGCGTCGTTTGAGGGTATGCTGAACAGCCAGCTCTTTTCAGTGCTGTGCATCCCGTTTTCCAGAAATCTGAAAATGCCCTGGTATACCGGATGGCTTGTATCGGTAAAGCGGATTCCCCTGAGAAGGGTTATCGCGTAGAGTGTTGTATACGGTGACGAATCCGGGTTCCAGCTGTCAGGTTCGAGTGCGTTCCCGAAACCGCCGTCTTCATTCTGGTAAAAGGCGAGGGTGGACAGTACAGCCTCTGCGGTTCCATCTTCAAAATGAAACTGCCAGAGCGCGCATTCGATTTCCCTGCCGTTCCGGTGCAGCCAGCTGCGGATTTCCCCAAAAGCTTTTTTATCGAGTGTTTTCATTTTTTTTCTCCGGTAAGTTTTATTCGAGGCGAGGGTTTGATACCCCTGCTCTGCGCCGAGGTATTTTATTGATTGTCCGCTGTTTTTTTATTTTTCGGCTGACGTGAGCTGGCGCAGATACATATCCGCGATTACTATAGCTGCCATCGCTTCAATGACCGGAACAATCCTCGGACAAAGGCAGGCGTCATGCCGGCCTGTTATTTCAATGCTGGTCCCGGCGCCGTCAACCGTTACCGTTTTCTGGATTTTCGCTATGGACGGGACCGGCTTGATAGCCGCATTGAAGAAAATATCGGCCCCGGTCGAAATCCCTCCGAGTATCCCTCCCGCATTATTTGAAGAAAACCCGGCGTTATCCTGTTCATCCCCGGCGGTCATTTCATCATTCCATTCCGATCCTGTCATGCGGGCGCTGGCAAATCCTGCGCCGAATTCGATTCCCTTTACCGCACCGACGGAAAGAATTGCATGGGCAAGTTCGGCGTCCAGTTTATCAAAGACAGGTTCTCCGAGGCCCGCCGGGACTCCCGAAATCCTGCAGGAAATAATCCCTCCTGCGCTGTCGCCTTTTTCCCTCAGAGCGGCTATTTCAGCCGTCATTTTTTCCGCGGCTTCCATATCCGGAGCTCTGCATGTATTGGCCTCAATAACCGATTCATCTCTGGTTTCGCAGCTGATACCTGCGGCTTCCTGTGTCCATGCAATCACTGTGATGCCCTTTGAGGCCAGAAAAGTTTTTGCCACGGCTCCCGCGATTACCCGAGCCGCGGTTTCACGGCCGGATGAACGCCCTCCGCCACGGTAGTCACGGATCCCGTATTTTTTCTGCCAGGTAAAATCAGCGTGGCCCGGCCGGAAAACATTTTTCAGCGTATCATAGTCGGAAGAATGCTGGTTTGTGTTTCTTATGAGCGCCGCGATGGGAGCTCCTGTTGATTTTCCCTCAAAAATTCCGGAAAGGATTTCACAGTGATCAGCTTCTTTCCGGTCGGTAATTGCGGGATTATGTTCCCTGCCGTGAAATCCCGGCCTGCGGCGGTCCAGTTCTTTTTGTATATATCCGGGATCAACCTGAATACCGGGAGGACACCCGTCTATGACAACCCCCAGAGCTTCCCCGTGACTTTCCCCGAAAGTGGTTACCCTGAAAACTGTTCCGAATGTATTTCCTGCCACAGCACACTCCTTTCGGAAATAGTCAAATAATTTAAATTATTTGACTATAGCTTCCTTTATTCTCACTTTAACATCCGGCGTCCTTTTGCATCAAGGGCCACTGTATATATTCCGATAGTATATATATGAAGAATATTTTCATTACAATAATCATGGTTTTAACCGCCGGTATGCTTTCCGCCGCGGATCTCTCCATAGGCCCCTCCGATGTAAGGATTATCCAAAGTCCCGAGGGCGGTTACCATTTATACATCCGGAAAAAAAAGGATATAAATTCAGTACTGATCACTGAATCCACAAAGGATCCGCAAATGCTCTCCGCTAACTACGCTTACCGGACCCGGGACTATAATCCGGTAAATGGCGATGAACTCCGCATGCTTGATGGTGAATTTATTCCAAAAGAAGATAAAATCTACAGCCTGATTGATTCTACACCGGAGCAGAATACTCCGCTTGGTGAAGCTTTCCATATCTGGATACCCTATATTATTCTTTACGGATATGAAAATACCCGTCATGGGGAAGTACAGGTTCTTGACGGGACCTTCCTCAATATCCGTGCCTTTGAAAAGCCCTATGCCGATTATACGGGACAATTCAAAGACAATCCCTTTCAGCTCCGGGTAACCCAAAAATCTGTTGCCGAACATATGCCGGACACCGCAATTTACATGAAAGATACGGTAACCGCCTTCTCGAATCTTGCCGATGTTTCACAGGGTAAAATAACCTATGCAAAAGGCGCGGATGATATTCTTCCCCAGATCACGAAAATTCTGACCCCTGCCGGTGATAAATCCCTTGATCTTGTATTTGTTATTGATGCAACGGAAAGCATGCAGGATGATATAAAGATTCTGCGGGAACTGCTGGCCTCTTCCCTTAATGAGTTACTGCCCCAGTATCCTTCATGGCGGGTCGGGCTTGTTCTTTACAAGGACTATTTTGATGATTTTCTGGTTAAGTCCGCCTGTCCCTTTACGCCGGATTTAAATGTATTCATGAAAGCCCTCGGGAGTTTCCGTCCCTTCGGCGGCAGGGACATCCCCGAAGCGGTTTATGAAGGCATTGACGCCGGTCTTGCCTATCCCTGGAATCCTGCTTCAGATAAAAAAATCATTCTTATCGGTGACGCACCGCCTCATCCGAAACCGCGCGGGCGGATTACAAAGGAAACGGTTGAAAATAACGCCCGTTCCAAAAATGTACAGATTAATGTTATCATTCTGCCGCATGGAAACACGTATTAGACGGGAAACCAAAAGTATCAATCATCCCTGAGGCGTATCAGCAAAAGATACCGCCCCGGGATAGAGTATTCTTTAAAAAATTACCTGAATATGATTTTGTCAGAAAAAACAGCCGCTGAAAACAGATTTATTTTCAGTGGCTGGATATTTTATTCCGCAGCGTCAGTTTTTGCAGTCCGGTGTTTTTCCGGAATGCGGTTCAGATCGTTCCGCGCCAGGACCAGATATTCAGGGGGCAGCTCTGTCCCTCCGGTTGATTCATAACGCGCTATAATTGTTTCGAGGCGTGTTTCAGCATCTTCCCATTTTTTCTGCTTCATTCTGATATGCGCAATTTCAAACTCCGCCGCGGTCAGTGTTGAGGTATCCGATCCATAGCGGTCTATGATAGTCTGGTAATAAACTTCTGCGGCCTTGTATTTGTTCCTGTCAAGTTCCGTCTGTCCCCGGAGACTCAGTTCCGCAACGCTTGCTTCAGGTGGGATCTGTTCAGGATTGGGAATAGAAGAACATCCTGCCGATATTACTGCCACAATGCCGGCCAATAAAAAAAGTAAGGGTTTGCATTTCATGTACGGGTTTTCCTAGCCTTATTATTCGTAGATTTCGTCTTTGATGGGCAAGGTTTTTTTCAGATCGCTGATAAAATCCGCGGCATCGCCCATCGGTTCATATGAATCACAACAATCAATACTGCGTCTGGTAACAGTGAAATATTTATAAAGTTTCTCTCCGCCCATTTTTTTATTCCATTTGCCTGCTGCGCAGCGGACCCGGAGATAAAACTGGCCCGAAGAGTTTGCCGGACTCGGCACAAGTTTGCAGTGTATGCAATTTGCGCAATAAATTTTTCCCTGTTCAAGGGCTTCCGCGATTTCGGTTTCATACATTTTTTCTGTCTGCTCAGGCATACATAGCCCCCTTTTTCAGTCTTTATAGTATCATGCGTGAAGACCGGCGTCAATGTAATTCGGGCCTGAAAATGCGCATGACAGGTATGATATCGAGCCAGTTTCAAAACTCTGTTAGTTTTGAAATCGCCCCATTAATTCAATTTTATAATAATTTCGGCCCGCCTGTTGCGAGCCCGGCCGTCGGCCGTTTCATTGGTATCTATGGGTATCCGAGCGCCGAATCCCGCTGTCTGTATTTTATCAGCCGGAATTCCCCGGGAAACGAGCTGTTCCGCTATTTTTTCCGCCCTCAGTTCCGAAAGGGTCTGTTCACCGGACGGATTGCCTACGTTTGCTGTATGACCCTTTACAGTAAATGAAGCGTTCGGGCCGGCTATTTTAAGTATATCGGCAATGATATTAAACCGTTCCTGTTCCTCAGGAAGGATTTCAGGAGAATCGGCGATAAAACGTATATCATAAATACTGATTTTAAGCCCTTCCCAGCTGTCGTCCACATCCATCCTGGTGACAGGAATGGGTGCCAGGATCTTTTCGATTTCCTGACGTGTAAAATAGTAGTTTTCATCCCGTACGGGGCCGAGCATGCTGTTTTCCAGTGTTTCCTGGTCACACAGGATAACGATTTTACCGTCCCTGAGCAGATTCCTGTTTTCAGGGCTTGAAACAATACGCAGAAAATCCGTCTGTGAAATGACGGGATCGGTCCTGTTCTGGCCATACACGCCGCGGGCCGTTATCCGAAGAGGGTCTGCTCCTATTCTGTCCCTGTACCGGCTTTCATCGCTGCTTGCCGTGTAATATACGATTCCCCGCTTTAAGGCGACAGCCGGATCTACCGTATTCTTTTCATACAGCAGGTCCATATCCGAACCCCATATTCTGGGAAAAATACAGGGAGACAATGCTTCCTGCGTATATTCGCCATGTACGGGAAGTGTTCCCCGCGCGTCAATCAGAATGCCGCTGTATGCCCGGGTCGGTACTGTATATAAAGAAGGTTCAACCGGGTTGGCCCTTCTGTGCTTAATAAAAAGACTGCCTATATCGGCAAGATAAAAGGTATGTGTTGTTGACAGCTGTTTTAAATCAAGTGAAAAGCGGGGAGGTGTTTTTTTGCTTGTGTCGATAATTTCATTTATATCGGCAAGCGAAACAGCCCCGCTTTCAACAGCGTCGCCGAGTCTCTGCGAGGAATCTATAATTATGGAAAAGAATGTGTCTTTTAGAAGGCCGGGAGTTTCCGCGTTTAATATCCGGAGGGCCTCATTTCGGCTTGTGGGCATTTTCAGGCCGGTTTTCTCTACATCAAGTGAAATTACGGAGGTGATTGCTTCCGTGTTCCAGTTCACTGCCGATTTCGCAGAAATAATCTGATCATAGGCGGCAGCGTTAAGGGTAATCACTAATATGAAACACAGAGATATCGGCAGTTTTTTAGCCATATACACCTTTAATTTAAGTTTCTGATATAAAGATTTAATTAATTCTTTATACCAGAAACACGTACAACCGGAAATAGTCAAATATATTTAAGTTATTTGACTATATTACCTTCTTCCTCACGGATTTTTCCGGAAAACGGTTTCCGGAAATACCCTCATGTTAGAGTATCGGTACATGAAGCTGTTTACCTAACTTAAGAACAGCGTTAACATCAAGATTATTTTTTTCCGCAAGCGTTTCAACCTGAATATTATATGCCAGCGCTATAGACCAGAGCGTATCGCCCTTTTTGACAAGATAGGTGCCGGAAAAATCGAGGGTATCGGAATCTTTTTTTCCTTTATATGCTGTTACTTCCCTGAATGCCGGGATGACTATATTTTTTCCTATTTGCAGCGCCGATGGCTTCAGCCCGGGATTGTGCTGCAGAATCATATCGACGGAAACTCCGTAATGGTTGGAAAGAGCATAAAGCGTATCGCCGCTTTTTACCGTATACATATAATACTTTAAAAGTATCCGCGAAGTATCGTCCAGAAGACTTTTTACAGACTCCTCGTGGCTGCAGGGTATTCTGAGCGCATAGGATACATCCGGAGGCGTGATATTGTAAAAGAGGGAAGGGTTCGCCGCCAGAACCAGTTCGGTATCAATGCCGCACTCGGCGGCTATCAATTGTATGTCCACCGGACGTTTTACGGTAATTGTTGTCAGCTCCGGATGTTCTCCGGTTTCACCCCAGGAAATTCCGTAGTCATCGCTTTTTGAGAGGATTTCCGAAACTGCCAGGAATTTCGGTACATAATGGACCGTTTCCTGTTTTAAAAAACCTTTTTCACATAAATACCAGTAATCGGCTTTTCCCGCCTTTTTTATCGCGGTACGGACCGCTCCAAGGCCGCAGTTATAGGCGGCAAGCGCCAGATACCAGTCGCCGAGGTCCCTGTAATTATCCATCAGCTTTCTGACCGCCGCGGTAGATGACAGCCAGGGGTCCCGTCTTTCATCCATCCACTCATTTATTCTCATTCCGTAGCCGCCGATACTATTGCGCATAAACTGCCAGACCCCGGTGGCGCCCGATCTTGATACTGCTTTAGGCGAAAATCCCGATTCAATTACAGGCAGGTATAATAAAAACTCCGGGGCTTCAAGACGTTCAATTTCGGATAAGATAAAATCACGGTACAGCCCGGAACGCTGCATAACTGAAGAAAGGTATTGAATTCCGCCTGAAGAAGTGTACTGGTCGCGGTATTTCTGGACCAGCGCGGTTTCCGGGACCTCTATTGTAAGCGCCGGGTAGGAATTTTTCCGGTTTTCTTCTATTAGAATCTGTACCTCTGTATCTTCGGCAGCAGGCGTTTCAAGCTGGAAAAGGACCTCTGTTTCCGTTTCTATTGACGCATAGATAAAAAAAGGAAAAAACAGCGCGATTATAGGGACTGCAAAGACGGCTCTCTTCATTATACCTTATCTCCGTAATATATTCCCGCCCATTCCCAGCGCCCGTGAATCTCGGGATCCGCCGGAAAATTCACCTTTCTGAAATAAAGGTACCAGACACTGACATTCTGATACCAGCCCCAGGTCCGTAAATACGCCTCATAGGGAGTTGAAGAAGAATCAAGCGCCGCGCTGTATCTGATTCTGTTTCCGGCCATAAAGTCTCTCATCTGAAAGTCAACCTGCGAATTTTTATCGCTTGCGGTCTGCTTCCATGACATTGCGAAAAAATTGACCTTTGCCCTGTAGCTGTCAAGCGCCCGGTAATTGTAGGTATCTATAGCCCGTTTTATGCTGGTAACAAGCTCGTCCAGTGTTTCAAAGGTCCAATCCTTGGAAGAACTGTTATAATCGACGATTTGCTTGGCATATTCATACGAATTCGGTATTCCGGGTACCTGAATATCAAAACGGCCGTAACTCAGGAACTGTGTATATGTTTGTATAGCAAGGTCCCATTCACCGAGTTTTTCATACGCGCGCGCCAGCATAAAATATGCCTGGGCGGCGTCAATATTGGATGGAAACCGGGTTATAAGTTCGGTATAATATCTGATATGGAGTTCCGGGGAATCGGTTATTTTTATGAGATTTTCGAGACATACAAGGTGGAGCGACCGGCCCTGTATTTCAAGATCGGGACAGTTTTTCAGGATCCGCTCAAAATAATATTTTGCTATTTTCGGAGCATTGTTCTGGAGATAAATATGGGCGGTCATTAAAAGCCAGTATGCGTTATACGGATTATCGGGGTAATTTTCCACCGATGTGGTAAGAAAGAGTACGAGGCTGACATTGTTTTGTGCCGTCAGGAGATTATTTGCGACGCGGTTCATAAGCGCAAAACGGGTTTCCTGGTTTTTTGGGTTTTTTGCCAGAAGTTCAAGCAGCTGTTTCTGTTCATCTGAGTTTTCTTTTAGTCCGTAAAGTAAATAAGAAGATGAATCGGAAGAACAGGCTGTTGCCGTAACGCAGAAAAAGGCGATAATGGAAATACTGATTCCGGTCAGAATTTTTTTTAACACGGATAAAATAGTAACAAAAACCATTTGTATTGGCAAGATATTTAAAATTGGATTACTATATATAATGATGGGGATACTTTGAAAATAAAGCCGCGCATGACAAAATTCATATTACGATCTTCGGCCATATTACTGCCTTTCAGTATGACTTTTATTGTTGTACTGATCACGTTATATATGCTTATGGATACCAATTTGCCTCGTTTTGTTTTACCGACAATTACCCTTGTTCTGGGATTGCTGCTGTGGGCTACCGGCATAATATTACGAACCCGTTCCCGTTTTTTCTTTGCCGCTTCCTTTCATATATTGACCGCCTATCTTCTTTTTCTGGATGACCTGGGCATTTTCGGGATGCACTCATCACTGTTATGGCCCTTTCTGGTAATTTTTACCGGCCTTTCTTTTTTTGTGGCCGGAAATATGCATTACGGCAAGCCCCACCCGATGTATATTACTATATCCGTGGCTTTTTTTGTGCTTGGCCTTGTGTTTTTGATCTTTGCGTCCGACATTATGAATGTATCTCTTATTTCATTTTTCGCAGGAAGTTTTTCCGTCGTTATAGCTTTGCTTATTTTACTGCTGAGCAGATTGATTATCAATAAAACCTGTATTTCACTTGAGACCGTTAATGAGTAAATTTCCGCTCCGGCTGAGTTTTGTATTTCTTATTCCTCTTATATGGTTTTTCTCATGCAAAACCGTACCCGAGGCAAATTCAGGTGATTCCGACAAAGTGACGCCCGCAGCGGTTTCAAATGGCAGCGGTACCCTGCTTACGGTTCCATCAAAGGAACAGCTCCAGAAAAATACCATCGACAGTACGGTTCTGTCCTATCTTGAAACCGGATCTCCCGCGTCGATCAGGCATGCCGTTGAACGGATTAATCTTGATCCGAGGGGAATGACCGACCAGAACAGGGTCGCGCTCGCGGTCGCCGCCGAGTTAATGCGGATTTTATACCCGCTCGAAAAAGTCACCTGGTCTACGCCCTCGGTTCCTGATACCGATGCATATATTTCGGCAATCAGGCAGGCCCGTCTGGGTATCTATGATTATTCTTCCGGAAATAATGATTTTTTTTCACTTGTACTGCCCTCCCTGGTCCTTTTTACGGCTCCTCAGGTGTCCGATTTTTATTCCGACGCGGAAGTTTCCCTGAAAAAAGCAGCCATAATGAATGCTAAATCCATTCTTCCGGTCTGGTTTCTGGCAGTACTTGCCGAACGCCAGGGCTTTTCTTCCGCCGCCTCCGGATATTACAGGACAGCCTGGGAACGGGATCAGACCTGTTATCCCGCCGGGGTCGGTTATGCAGGCCTCCTGATCAAGGCGGGAAACGGGGCGACCGCGCTTGAAATAGGCAGGCAGCTGCACGCAAAATATCCCGATTCGCTTCAAATGGTACAGATTTGTGCGGAGGCGGCCTTTGTTATGAGTGACTGGGACGCCGCTGATCCCTATATTCTCGATGTATTGAAAGCCGAACCGGGAAATACGAATTATGTTCTGATGAGGGCAAGGGTTCTGGTTGAGAGGAAGGAATATCTCAAAGCGAATTCGCTCCTGGACGCCTTTGCCACAACAAACAGGACAAATAAAACATATCTCCTTTTACGGGCCCGGGTTTCGCGTGAATGGAATAAAAACCCGGCCCTGGCCATATCTTTTCTGCAGGATGCCCAGCGCCTGTATCCGGACGATCCCGATGTTTTACTGGTATCCGCCGAAGTAAGCTATCAGACCGGCCAGGCAATAAATGGAAGAAACGGAAGGGATTTTGTCCAGGCAGTGCTTGCAAAAGACCCCGGAAATAAAACAGCCCTGATGCTGCTGGCCTCCGATTATATTGCCGTTTCCGACTGGCCTAATGCGGTCCGCTACAGTGAGCAGCTGGTTTCCGCCTATCCTGAACCGGCGACCCGTTCCTTACTGCTTCAGGCCTATATTGGTTCGGGACAGAACACTCGGGCGCTCCAGCTTGCCGAAGAATTGTATAATGCCCCGAACCCGGCGGATGAAATTACCAGCCTCTACCTTCAGGCCCTTATAAACACCGGAAATACCCAGGCCGCTTCGTCGCTCATCCGGAACCGGCTGCGCGATGCGTCTTCTTCCCTGAAGAGTGTTCTCCATTATTATGAAAGCAAGCTCTTAACCAATGAAGAAGAAAAACTGTCCGCCCTCCGTTCCAGTCTTCTCGCGGACCCGCGTAATCTGGACGCCCTGTTTGCCATGTATGAATGGTATTTTGACCGGAAAGATTACCGGAAGGCCCAGTATTACCTGAAACAGGTAATAGCCTTTGATCCCATGAATATAAAATACAGCCAATTACTCATAAATCTCGAAGATTTACTTGCACGCTGAGGTAAATACCTTTATATTCAATACTAACTGGTTTTTTATTCCGGTAAAAGGAGTCATGGTAATGAAAAATATGTATGTGAATTATGCGGTTATGAGTATGACCCTGCCGTAGGCGATCCTGATAACGGAATCGCTCCTGGTACAGCCTTTGAGGATCTTCCTGATGATTGGGTATGCCCCATGTGCGGAGCAACAAAAGACAGCTTTGTCCCCGCATAATCAGGAAAAGACATGATTTCAAGAAAAGATGCAATATGGTCTATCGGATATGACGGCAACACTGCGATAGTTGATAAAGCGGCAAGAAACCGTTACGGCAGGCTGACAACAATGCAGCTGGCTGAAGCCGGTTTTTTCCGTGCGGCGGCCGCTTCGGCGCTGTACAATGAGTCTGATACGGAGCTGGCGGACGTCACTGAGGTCTATAACCGTATTTCCGGTTCTTCATATCCGGTTGACGCTATTCCCCGGCTTTTCGGGGTTGCCAGGGTCAACGCAGACAAGATAAAAGTTTTATAAAAAAGGGGCTTTTTCAGAACGTTTGTCCGGAAAAGCCCGATTATATTCACTTCCATTGCAGCAGGTAGTCCGTGTCATTCTGTGTGTGCGGGGCCTGGATGTTACATTTTAAACCACGGACATATGCTGAAAACAGCTGAAACAAGTACGCCATAAAACAAAAGGAAACAATAATGACGAATAAAGACCTTGTCAGAAACTTTTTTATTGAAGGCTATCAGAATAAAAACTATGACTTTGTGCTGGCTTCCGTTTCGGACGCTTATATTGACCACAGTCCTGCGGGAGCAAAAAGCAATAAGGAAGCCGCGGAAATACTGAAACTTGTAGCCCAAATGTTCGGAGATGTGAAAATCGGGATTCCGGATATATTTGAAGAAGCCGGTATGGTCGGAGCCCGGGTCAGATTTGAAGGAATCCATACCGGGGAATGCATGGGCATTCCGGCTACAGGAAAAACAGTCTCTTTTGAATTCCTTGAACATTTTAAAATAAGCGGCGGCAAAATTGCCGAGTCCTGGGGGTATTGGCCTGATCTTGAAATCCTCAATATCCTGAAATCCGGGTAACAGAAAAACCGTCCGTTTTTTCTGCGTGAAGGTTCCGGTCCCTGACCGGAATCATTGCTGTCTGTTTTCAGACTGTCCGGAAAACAGACAGGAAAATCCTCTCCGTTTTTTATTTTTCAGTGATGCCGCTATTTTCCGCTTATTGACTGTAATTCACAGTCTGTGATAACCTGTCTGGAACCTATTTTTTCTTTCAAGGAAGTATTGTTATGAATTTTTTACCGTTTTTACAGGCCTCAACGGAGAGCTCTGTGTTTTTTCCGATTATAACCTTCGGACTTATCTTTGTTGTATTTTACTTCTTTATTATACGCCCGCAGAATAAAAAACAGAAAGAGACCGAAAAGATGATTTCCGCACTTAAGAAGGGCGACAAGATCATTACCATAGGCGGTATTCACGGGGAAGTTACCTCCACAAAAGAAAAAACCGTCGTCGTAAAAGTTGATGATAACTGCAAAATTGAATTCAGCCGTTCCGCGGTTTCCAGTATAATGACAGATCCCAAAGCGGAAAAACCGGCAAAGCTTGAAAAAGCGGAAAAAACCGATAAAGCAGATAAAGACGAAAAAAAAGACAAGGAAAAATAATTTCTTTATTTTCGATTTTCAAAAATACGTTTTGGGTGATACCCTGTATTGAATAATCCTTAAAATGGCAGAGAGAATCTTTGTCATTTTATCAATATGGAGAAATATAGTCAAATAATTTAGATTATTTGACTATTTCCAATTCTAAGTGTTTCTGATATAAAAAAGCAGTTGTTTTTTATATCAGAAACATAACGTAAAGGTGTATAAGTATGAATAAACGAAGCCGATTCCTGCTCATTTTAGTAGTTTTGGCAGTGTGCTTTGTCTGCCTGTGGCCATCGGTAAAATGGTATTTTCTGACTCCGAAAGAAGACCAGTCTCTGGCGCTCGGGTCAAGGGAAAAAATCAGGGATTATGCACATGAGCTGGCTGCTGAAGACGTCCGGCAATTGATAAGTGATGCCAGGGCCGATACCCAGGAGCCGGTTGATGCGAAATTCAAACCGGTCATAAAAGTTGCAAAAAAGAATTACAAGGCCATGAAAAAACCGGTCCCGTCCGTGTGGACGGCGAGGGCTTTTCTTGACGCCTTTCCCTCTGAAGCAGATATTCTTTCATATATTGAAGCCGACTACCGCGATCGTATTCTGGCCCTGAAACGGACCCAGGCAAATTCAGTAAAACTGGGTCTGGACCTTTCCGGCGGTATGAGCATTGTTATAAAAGCTGACCTTGAAGCGGCCGTCCAGTCCCAGGGCGGGACCATTACGGATATGGCGGCATTCAAGAGGGACGCGATGAACCAGGTTATGGAAACCCTGACAAGCCGCATTGACCGTTTCGGTCTTTCAGAGCCGGTAATCCGCCGCCAGGGCGAAGACCGCATATATATTGAAATCCCCGGCGCGGCCGATTCCGACCGGATAAATTCAATAATAATGGGGAAGGGTATTCTTGCCTTCCATATGGTTGACAATGACGCAACAAACCAGTTCCTGCAGTATTACGCGCAGTTTCCGACTTCGACCTTTGATTCCGAATATAATCTTCTGAACCCCGATATAATACCTTCAGGCACACAGGTGATGGGCTATTATGTAAAGGACTCATACGGAATCGATGAACGCAGGGGCTTCCTTGTAATAAAGTCGGAACCGGGACTTGAGGGCAAGCATATCAAGAATGTGGAAACCCACAGCGACAGATATGGCCAGCCCGCAGTAACGTTTTCCCTTGATTCGGAAGGCGCCCAGATTTTCGCCGATCTTACCGCGAACAATGTCGGCGAGACTCTTGCCATTGTGTCCGAGGACAAAATAAAATCCTACGCAAGTATCAGACAGGCTATTCCGAATGGACAGGTAGAAATTTCAGGGTTTTCAGCCGAGGAGGCTGAAAACATAAAGGCCGTTCTCCGGACCGCGTCAATAAATGTTCCGCTCGAACTTGAAAGCCAGCAGGTTATAGGCGCTTCAATGGGGGATCAGGCGATCCGCCAGGCCCTGTGGTCGCTCATTTTCGGATTGGCAGCCGTTTTTGTTTTCCTTCTTATCTATTATAAAGGCGCTGGTATAAATGCTTGTGTCGCCCAAATCCTGAATATGTATATTGTTTTCAGTATCCTTTCGGCGTTTAATCTTACCCTTACGCTTCCGAGTGTCGCCGGTATGATTCTTACCATAGGTATGGCCGTTGACGCCAACGTTGTTATCTTCGAACGTATCAAGGATGAACTGAAACTGAAAAAGGGCAGGGAGGCCGCAATCAACGCCGGTTTCAGTCATGCTTTCTGGGCAATTATGGACTCAAACATTACAACCTTTATTGCTGCCATTTTCCTTTCCATACTGGGTTCGGGACCGGTCAAGGGCTTCGCCTATACACTTGCCATCGGTGTTGCTTCTTCCGTATTTACCGCACTCTTTGTATCGCGGCTTCTCTTTGATTTTAATACTGATGTTCTGAAAAAGAAAACTATCAGTATCAGCTGGAGGATAAAATAATGAAAAAGGTAATTAAATTCAGCCGTCTTTTTCTTCCCATGGCGATATTGAGTATAGTATTAATCGCATCAGGCATTTATGGATTTTTTACACGGGGAATTAATTTCGGCATTGATTTTCAGGCCGGTTTGATTGAGCAGATCCGTCTTGCCCCCACCGCCTTTACGCTTGCCTATCAGGGCAGCCAGACAGTGACTTATTCCCAGAATGCTACGGGTATCAATTTTGTTATCACCGGTGTCGGCGCGGACAATGAAACCATCCGTTACGCTTTTCATGAATATCCTACCGTGGAAGCTTTTGCCGCGGCGGTAACGGATATTCCGGGTGTATCCATCCGGATAGAGGGAGATCCCTCTGTTCCTCTCCGTTCGATTTTCCCGGACGCCACGGCTATTACGCGGCTTTCCGCGACGCCCTTCCGTCTGCATTATGTACCTCAAAATGCGGAACCGGTTAACGCCGATGAAATCAGGGAGGCCCTTGCGGATTATCCCGATGCGGCCGTTCAGGTTATCGGCGATCCTGCCGAACGCACCTTCCAGGTCAGGCTCAGTGATGATGGAACTGACAGCGATGCAAGTTTTAATCTCCGGGCAGGCCTTAATGCCGCTCTCGTAAAGGCCTATGGCGATGAAAACCTTGCAGTGATAAGCGCGGATTTTGTCGGTTCAAGATTTTCCGGCAATCTCGCCCGGCAGTCGGTTTTTCTTGTTATCGGCGCGCTCGCTCTGATCTGGCTGTATGCGGCTATCAGGTTCCGGTGGGATTTCGCGCTTGGAGCTATCATTGCCATTATGCATGACGCTCTGATTATGGTGACATTTATTATCTGGACCCGGATGCAGTTCAACTCCACAACTCTTGCCGCCATTCTTACTATCATAGGGTATTCAATAAACGACACGGTAGTTGTCTTTGACCGCATCAGGGAAAACATGAGACTGTATCCCAATATGAGTATTACGGAACACCTTAATCTTTCGCAGACGGAATGTCTGGGACGGACAATTATTACCACTATAACAACCATGCTTGCTGTTGTTTCCCTGTTTATTTTCACGACGGGAGATATCAAAGACTTCGCGCTTGCGCTTCTTATCGGTTTGATAAGCGGGGTGTATTCTACTCTCTTTATTGCAAGCGGCTTTATCAATTTTGTTTCACGCTTCCGCAAGGACAAGGGAATTATCCACGAAAAAGCAAAATCAAAACCTGCCGTTTCCGGAGAAATGGTATGATTAAAAGGGCGGTTTTCGAATTGCCCCTTTTTTAGGTCTTCACTTTCATCCACATCTCCTGTACAGTTATATGCATGAATCATGAACGCCGAATAATACGGGCAGAAATACTTGGTTACTGTATGGGGGTGCGGAGGGCCGTCGAGGCCGCTGAACAAGCTCTGCTGGAAAATCCGCTCCGTCCGGTATATACGTACGGGCCGCTGATTCATAATTCTTCGGCCCTTGAACGCCTGTCCGCTGCAGGAATAATAATTCTTAATGAAAATGAGGATGATCTCCCCGAAGACTTCGGCGGAAAAACCGTCGTAATCCGCGCCCATGGGGTTCCTCCTTCCGTGCGGACCGAACTTGAACGGCGCAATGCCTGTATTGTAGACGCTACCTGTCCCCGTGTGCTTTCGAGCCAGAAGCGGGCCAAATCTTATTCCGAAAAAGGCTACACGGTTATTCTGGTTGGTGACAAAAACCATGGTGAAATTGCAGGAATCGCGGGCTATGCTCCCGGCTGTATTGTGCTTGAAAACCGGGAAGATGTCCTGCAGCTGAAAAGCTATCCCCAGAAGTCGGTACTTATAAGCCAGACTACTATCTCGCAAAATGAATATGATGCCATAGCGGAAGAACTGTCCCGGCATATACCGTATTTGACAGTGTTCAATACTATCTGTCCTGCGACCCTGGAGCGTCAGGATGCCCTCAGGGAACTTGCAGGGCAGGTTGAAGGTATAATAGTGATCGGGGGAAAAAACTCCGCAAATACGCTTCGCCTGTATAACACAGCCTGTGAACTTTCCGGCAGGGTCTGGCATATCGAAAATCCGGACGAAATGCCGGAGGAAATCTTTTTTCTGACAAGAATAGGCATTACCGCAGGTGCCTCGACTCCGGATGATTTGATTAACTCTGTTGAACAAGCGCTTCAAAAAGTATAAACTTATTCAGATCGCTCGCGCCGGTTTGCTCTGACCGGCACTTTATGTTTTGCGGATAGTATATAACCGTTTCTCCTGAAAAGGGTTCCAGGGCTTATGCTGAGGATATCGGTTATGCAAGTTTTCAAACCTCTGCTTTGAAAACTTTTGCTCGGATGTAACTGAACATTTGATTTTAAATAGTTGTAACAAGAGGTTCTTTCAAAGCTAACCGAGTTTTGAAAGAACCTCCAAATCTTATTGAATCTCTGAAAACAGCCCTGGTTGGGAAATGTTCATAAAAAGGATTACTGCTATGAAGGCTATTGAACTGGAAAAGGCGTACAACCCTAAAGATTTTGAAGACCGGATCTATGCTGCCTGGGAAGATGGCGGTTATTTTAAGCCCCATAAAAACCCGGGAAAGAAAAATTTTGTTGTTGTTATTCCTCCTCCGAATGTTACCGGTGTACTGCATATGGGACACGGACTGAACAATTCCCTGCAGGATATTGTTGTGCGCTACCACCGGATGTGCGGAGAGCCGACTCTTTGGGTCCCCGGAACGGATCATGCCGGGATCGCAACCCAGAACGTTGTGGAGCGCGCCTTAAAAAAAGAAGGGCTGAACCGTTACAGTCTTGGCAGAGATGCGTTTATTGAACGTACCTGGAAGGTGGCAAACGAGCACCATACAATAATAACCGAGCAGCTCAAAAAGATGGGGGTAAGCGTCGACTGGAGCCGTGAACGTTTTACACTGGATGAGGGCTTGTCCCGCGCGGTCCGCGAAGTATTTGTTACGTTATACGAACGAGGGCTTATTTACCGGGGAAATTATCTTATAAACTGGTGCACCTCCTGCGGAACAGCGCTTGCTGATGATGAAGTTGAACATAACGACACTGAAGGCAGAATGTACCACATCTGGTATGAACTTGCCGATGGTGAAACAATGCCTGACGGCTCAACCAGAATTGAAATTGCCACAACCCGTCCCGAAACTCTTTTGGGAGACACTGCGGTCGCGGTCCATCCTGAAGATCCGCGTTATGCCGGACTTATCGGAAAGATGGTCAAACTTCCGCTTGCCGGACGGCTTATTCCGGTTATCGCCGATACGTATGTTGACCGGGAATTCGGGACCGGCGCGGTAAAGATTACCCCTGCCCACGACCCGAATGACTGGGAAGTCGCCAAGAGACATAATCTTGAAATAATAAATATTCTCAATCCCGACGGAACTTTAAATGACGCGGTGCCTGAAAAATACCGGAACATGAAAATCCCCGCCGCACGCAAAGAAGTTCTCTCTGATTTGTCGGAAGCGGGTCTTTTCAAAGATGAAGAAAAAATCGTTCATGCTGTCGGAAAATGTTACCGCTGCAATACTATTGTTGAACCCTATCTCTCGGACCAGTGGTTTGTAAAAATGAGACCGCTTGCCGACAAGGCCATAAAGGCCTGGAATCAGGGCGATATTATTTTTTATCCGAAAAGATGGGAGAATACCTATTCACAATGGATGGAAAATATCCGCGACTGGTGTATTTCCCGCCAGCTCTGGTGGGGCCACCGGATTCCTGTCTGGTATTGCGATGACTGCGCGGAAATGATTGTTTCCCGCACGGATGTAACCGAGTGTCCAAGATGCGGGAGTTCCAAACTCCATCAGGATCCCGATGTTCTGGATACCTGGTTTTCAAGCTGGCTCTGGCCTTTTTCCACTCTCGGCTGGCCGGATAAAACACCGGACCTTGAAGCGTTTTATCCGACAACAGCGCTGATAACGGCCTATGACATTATCTTTTTCTGGGTTTCCCGCATGGTTATGGCCGGCCTGGAATTTACCGGGCAGGCTCCTTTCCGTGATATTTATATCCACAGCCTTGTCAGAGACAAACAGGGCCGGAAAATGAGCAAGTCTCTGGGAAACGGTATTAATCCGCTTGATATTATAAATGAATACGGAGCGGACGCGCTGAAATTCACACTGGCCTTTATGTGCGCCCAGGGACAGGATGTTCTCATAGATAATGAATCATTCAAACTTGGTTCCCGCTTTGCGAATAAAATCTGGAATGCCTCCCGGTACATATTGGGAAATCTCGAAGGCCGCGAAATTGTTCCTGTCGCTGACAGCGATCTGACGGAACTTGATGAGTGGATTTATCACCGTCTGGATCAGTCCGTCCGCAGTGTCCGTTCCGCGCTTGAAACGTACCGGTATAATGATGCCGCGCTGGCGCTGTACGAATTTTTCTGGAATGATTTTTGCGACTGGTATGTTGAGGCAAGCAAGATTTCCTTTAAAAACGGTGACGAAGCTGAAAAAAACCGCGCCGTATCAGTACTTCTCAATGTCCTCGAAGAAAGCCTGAGGCTGCTCCATCCGTATCTTCCCTTTGTAACGGAAGAAATCTATCAGAAACTTCCTGAAAACTGCGCAGCCGGCGCTTCCCGGAAATCCGAAATGCTTATAAATGCGCCGTATCCCGAGCCTTCGGATAACAGAAAGAAGCCTGCGGCTGAAGCCCGCTTTACCGCGCTCCAGGAACTGGTTCGCGCCGTCAGGGCACTCCGGGCCGAATGCGGCATTGACCCTGCTCTTAAAATCCGGGCCGCCCTTTATACGGAACTCGGCAGTGATATAGAAGTCGCGCGGGAAAAAACCGAAATTATAAAACTGCTGGCGGGAATTTCCGAAATTACATTTATCAATTCCCCGGCTGAAAAACCGCAGGGATCTATCGGAACAGTAGGGAAAGGCTTTGAGGCCTTTGTTCTGGCAGGAGAAGGGACGGACGCGTCCCAGCTTGTTTTACGGTTTACCCGCGAAATTGAAAAAGAAAGGGTAAATCTTGCCCGCCTTGAAACCAAACTTGCCAATGAGAGCTTTGTTGCGCGGGCTCCGGCGGAAGTCGTTGCCGCGGAAAAGGAAAAAATGGCGGAAATTCAGCGGAGAATAGAAAAACTCAGTGGATATATAGCCGATTTGCAGTAAAATATAGTCAGATAATTTAAATTATTTGACTATTTCAGATACATAAATTATAGGAGTATATATTTAAAGAGGCTTTATGAATACTCAGGAAATGCTGGTTCTAAATGGTATGTATCTCGCTCCCTATATGCAGATAGCGACCGCGCTTATCGGCAAGCAGCGTCATGCCGGCGGAAATATGTTCCGCCACCAATTGGATACCATGGCTATTCTGATCGACTATGGCTATATTGACAGTGTTCTTCTGAAAGCTTCTATTATCCATGATGTCATTGAAGACATTCCCGATTTCAACCGTAACAAAATTCTTGAAATCGACATGGAATCCGGACAGGTATATGATCTTGTAATGGAAGTAACCAGACAGGAAGGACAGCTGAAAAGTGACTATCTGAAACGGATTCTGGAAAAAGGCTCGCATAAGGCCAAGGTCTTGAAATGCGCCGACCGCATCAGCAATATGATAAGTCTGGGTTTTGTTTCAAAGCCGGAATTTATTGAGCGCTATTGCGATGAAACAGAACTGTATATTTTTCCCATTGCGCTGGAAGTAAATTTCGATATGTACCAGGAACTCATCCAGCTTGTAATTTCCCGGCGGAAATATCTGGAAGATTCGGGATATCTGGCCCGCAACTTGAAAAAAGCAAATACCTGAAAAAATACGGACAGACTTTTCTTTTTTTAAAATAAGTACAGCTTTTATTTTTATATTTGATTATATTATATAGATGAAAGCGGGGATCGGTGATTTCCGGCTTTTATGAGAAACCGGGCAAACAAAGTTTCTTGAAACATTGTTTCTCAATTGACACGGAAACATAGTTTCCGTAAAATAAATACAATATATTTTTATTGATTAGGGAGAGCTGTAATGAAAGTAGGTATTAACGGTTTTGGCCGCATCGGCCGTATGGTATTCCGGTCCATAATTGAAAATTTTAAGGACATTGATGTTGTTGGTATTAATGACCTCCTCGAGCCTGATTATCTTGCCTATATGCTGAAATATGATTCAGTACACGGACAGTTCACGGGAGATGTCTCTGTTGAAGGCAATACCCTCATTGTAAACGGAAAAAAGATCCGCCTTACTGCGGAAAAAGATCCGGCGGCCCTCAAGTGGAATGAAGTCGGCGCGGAAGTAGTAGTGGAATCAACAGGACTCTTCCTTACCAAAGAAACCGCCGAAGCTCATATCGCGGCTGGCGCAAAAAAGGTTATTATGTCCGCTCCTTCAAAGGATGACACTCCGATGTTTGTTTTCGGCGTAAATGACGATAAATACGCAGGTCAGGCTATTATTTCCGCCGCGTCCTGTACAACAAACTGTCTCGCTCCGGTAGCAAAAGTCCTGCATGAAACCTTTGGAATCAAACGCGGTCTTATGACAACCGTTCATGCCACAACCGCAACCCAGAAAACCGTTGACGGCCCTTCAAAGAAAGACTGGCGCGGAGGACGCGGTATCCTCGAAAATATTATTCCGAGTTCAACCGGCGCTGCAAAGGCTGTCGGCAAGGTCCTTCCTGAACTGAACGGAAAGCTTACCGGTATGTCAATGCGCGTTCCCACTTCCGATGTTTCTGTTGTGGACCTGACTGTGGAACTTGAAAAAGCAGCCAGCTATGATGATATCTGCAAGGCCATGAAATCTGCTTCCGAAGGAAAACTGAAGGGTATCCTCGGCTATACCGAAGATTCAGTGGTTTCGACCGATTTCCGCGGAGATCCCAGAACTTCAATTTTTGATGCAAAAGCCGGTATCGCGCTTGATCCGACCTTTGTGAAGATTGTTTCCTGGTATGATAATGAATGGGGCTATTCAAATAAACTTGTTGAATTGATCCGCGTTATCTCGAAATAATTTTTAAGATTATTTGCTGATAAAACCGCCCTCAGAAAGGGCGGTTTTTTTCCCTGAACTGCAGCAGAATAGCTGTGCGCTCCGCCCTGGCTGATACTATTCGGAAAAACGTCCTGCTAATCAAATTTCTTTCAACCCTGCTGTTTCCGGCGCTTCCCCAAAATAACAAAAAGCGCATATCAGACTCTTTCCCTGTCTGTATCCGGATGTTTTTCCGGCTTTGTCCGGTGCCTAACTATTTACTTTCTCGCATCAAACTGGTATGTTTTATCCGGGGGTAGCTGAAATTCTACTATAAAATGCCCTGATTTAACCGGTATTTCAGATTTTAAATATGCTTTCAATGACTTCAATTAGGAGGAGTTCCATGATTAAGACGGTAAAAGATGTTGATTTAAAAGGCAAACGGATTATTATGCGCGTTGATTTTAATGTGCCCATGAAGGATGGGGTTGTTCAGGACGACACCCGTATTATGGCCTCCCTGCCGACCATACAATATATTCTTGATCAAAAACCCCGGTCTCTGGTTTTGATGAGCCATCTCGGAGATCCTTCTAAGGATTCAAAAAAGGCCCAGGAAAAGGCCGAAAAAGACGGCAAACCCTTTGATATGGACGCCTACATAGCCGGTAAGCACCGGATGAAACCGGTTGCGGAATATCTCTCCAAAAAACTGGGGAAACCGGTCGAATTCGCGGATTCCTGCTTCGGACAGAAGGCCAAAGTTGATTCTCTGCCTGAAGGCGGTATTCTTATGCTTGAAAACACCCGTTTCCATAAAGAAGAAACCTCAAAGGACGAAGCCCAGCAGGAAGTTCTGGCAAAAGAGCTTGCCACGTACGGCGATATATTTGTGAATGACGCTTTCGGTACCGCGCACCGCGCCCATGCATCAACCGCAACAATTGCAAAATTTGTTCCGGTAAAAGTTGCCGGTTTTCTCATGGAAAAAGAAGTAACATATCTGGAACCCATGGTTACAAATCCTCCGAAACCCATGACCGCGATTATCGGCGGGGCAAAGGTTTCTTCGAAGATCGCGGTACTGGAGAGCCTTTTAAAAAATGCTTCTTCGCTTATTATCGGCGGAGGAATGGCCTATACCTTTCTGAAGGCGCAGGGACACACCATCGGAAAATCTCTTGTGGAAGATGATTTTATTACCACCGCTAAAAACCTGCTTGCCGCGGCCGCCGCGAAAAATGTAAAAATAATCCTGCCTGTTGATCACCTCTGCGCGGAAACCTTTTCCGCCGACGCAAAGCCGGTTCCTGTTGACGGACTGGACATTCCCGATAATCTTATGGGAATGGATGTCGGACCGAAAACAATCGCGCTGTATAAGGAAATTATTCTTGCTTCAAAATCCATCGTATGGAACGGACCTGTCGGGGTTTTCGAATTCGACGCCTTTGCCAAGGGTACGGAAGAAGTTGCCCATCTTGTCGCGGAAGCGACGGAGAAGGGCGCGGTCAGC
This sequence comes from Brucepastera parasyntrophica, assembly GCF_022376835.1. Classification (GTDB taxonomy): domain Bacteria; phylum Spirochaetota; class Spirochaetia; order Treponematales; family Treponemataceae; genus Brucepastera; species Brucepastera parasyntrophica. The sequence continues at coordinate 712,688 of NZ_CP084606.1, read as the reverse complement.
GTTGTCGGCGGAGGCGATTCAGTCGCCGCCGTGAACAAATTCAATCTTGCTTCAAAAATGAGCCATGTTTCAACGGGCGGCGGCGCTTCCCTGGAATTCCTCGAGGGGAAAACCCTTCCCGGTATTGCCGTTCTGGACCAGAAATAATGGACTGCAATGGGCCGCGCGCTGTTCTTTGCGCGGTCCTTATTCAAAAAATGCTGATATATTTTAAGGAGAATACAAATGCGTACGTATTTTATTGCCGGTAACTGGAAAATGCATAAAACCATACCGGAGGCTGTGGCCCTGGCGGCGGAACTGGTTAAGGAACTGAAAAACGGTTCCGGTAAATATATGATAGCCCCGTCTTTTACCGCACTTGATGCGGTTTCAAAAGTAACAAAGGGAACCAACATTTTGCTGGGCGCCCAGAACATGAGCACTGACGAAGCGGGAGCCCATACCGGTGAGGTATCCGTGCTTCAGCTGAAAGATATCGGGGTACAGGTTGTCATTCTCGGCCATTCGGAACGCCGGCACATCTATGGTGAAACCGATGAAATGATAAACAAAAAAGTCCGGCTCGCCCTTTCCCACGGACTCGAAGTTATTCTGTGCGTAGGTGAACTTCTGTCGGAACGCGAAGAGGGCAAAGCCGAAGCCGTATGTGAAGAGCAGACCAGAAAGGGTCTGGCCGGGGTTTCCGCTGATGATCTGAAAAAAGTGACCATCGCCTATGAACCGGTATGGGCAATCGGTACCGGAAAGGTAGCCACTCCCGAAGATGCCGAAGCTATTCATGCCTTTATCCGGAATATTATTGCGGATATGTACGGGAAACAGGCCGCCGGAGAAATAATTATCCAGTACGGCGGATCAATGAAGGCGGATAACTGCGCGGGACTTCTTGCGAAGGAAGATATTGACGGCGGCCTTATCGGGGAGCTTCTCTCAAGGCCGAAACCTTTGTTCCCATTGCATTGACTGAATAGGGGAAGGGGAGACATTTAAAACGTATCAATTCATGGCGCGCTCCGCTTGCATAAAGCAAGGTCTTTGGAGTATAGTGTCAGGTGAATTATTTAATGGAGTAGTTTAATTATGGGTGTCATTGGTGTAATTTTACTGGTAGTTTTTGTTATTGTTTGTTTGCTGATTATAGCGCTTGTTCTTATGCAGAATGAAGAAGGTGATGGGCTGGGCGGTCTCTTGTCAAGCGGAAGCAATTCTGCATTCGGATCGAGATCTGCCGGTGTGCTGACCAAAATCACCTATGTAGTTGTAACGCTTTTTTTTGTTACAGCCTTTCTTCTCGCGCTTATCAATAAGAGTCCGAGCGACAAAGGACTCGAAGAAGCGGCAATGACCGATCAGCCGCAGACGGAAACCAGGTTCTGGGAAAGCAGCGACGGGACTTCGGATATTTACTACGAAGAATCAACGGGTCCTGCAGAAGGCGAAGCGCCGGTAATGTCATCCGAATCGGCTGAAATTGAATAATTGGGCGGGGTTATTGTATGGTTCTCGGTAATATTTTTTCACCTGCGGTAATTAAGACAAATCTTGAAAGCGAAGATAAAGAAGAAGTTTTTGAAGAACTTGTTGATGTTTTTGTTTCTGCGCACCCTCATGCATCCCGTTCCGCAATTCTGGACTCCATCAGAGACCGGGAGGCAAAACTCTCAACAGGGATAACCTATGGTGTCGCTGTTCCCCATGCCCAGACCGATCAGGTTGACACCATTCAGGGCGTAATAGGGATATCGGAAGAAGGTATTGATTATGACGCTCTTGACGGAAAACCTGTTCACCTTATTTTTATGATTCTGTCTCCGAAGGAGGAAGACTGCTCTCTTCATTTGCGTGTTTTAAAGCGTCTTTCAACACTTCTCAAGGATCCTGATTTTTACCAGACACTTATTTCCCAAAAGATCCGCAGAGTGTGTACAACGCATTATGCAGATTTGAAGATATTTTGACGACGAATTCCATGTAGTTCATGGTAAATGTATACTGAAATTAATAAGGAGCCTTCTGAAACTGTATCCATAGACGGAACTAGGACTGGGTATTTCATTACGGTTTTTCAGAAGTTTCCCTTAACATAGAGAAAAACCGACAGCAAAACAGATTTTTTCCTGCTGCCGTTTTGTAGGAGGTTAAGATGATCGAACAGGATGTAATAGGCCATCTTATTGATGTCGAACGTCTTGCATCTGATTTGCTGCTCGACGCACAAACTGAAGCTGATAAAAGAAGAAAAGCCGCGAAGGACGCCGCCGATCTGGAATATCAAACCGCTTACGCAAAGATTATTTCAGAGATGGAATCATCCTATGAATCGGAAAAGCAGAAAACTGATTCGGAAAAAGAGGCATCTTTTAAATCCTATCAGTCAGATCTCGAGAAAATCCCTCAGAATTATCAGGACTTTACTGCCTTTCTTAATTCACTGTTCCCCGGAAACTAAACATGGACAGAACCGCAGCTGATGCATTTGTGTATTCAAAAGCCTCCGGCATGTATGCCCGTTCCTTTGTCGGTATACGGGCGCGGAAATTGTTTGAGGCAAAACGTATACAGGATTTATGGGCTTTGCTCTTCAGTGAAGAAGTCCCGCTTGTCCCCGAAGGGCTGCTTGCGCTTTTGCTTGAACGAAAGGCGGAACAGACTTCCGCGGATGATTATATCAGGCTCCTTTCGGCCTATGACAAACCTGATGCTCTTTCCCGGGCTCTTATACTTCTGTTTGATTATAACAATCTTAAGGCTGCGGCGGACGCGGTTTTGCTTGGAGCGACCACGTCCCCCTTTATGGTAAACATCGGGAATTTCGGACTTTTTAACCAGAAAAAATGGCCCAATATCGCCGCAATGACCCAGAATACTCCTGTTTCATGGTATAACCGGATTCCTTCGTTCGAGGAGCAGATTGAATGGGAAAACCGTCTTGATGAGGAATATTACGAGACTCTCTGGCATTCAATGCATTCGCTGAGAAAAAAGACCGGAACGCCGCTGAACCCATTATCCGGGAAGAAATTATTCTGCAGAATATTGTTTGGGCATTACGCCTGAAGATTTATTATGATAAAACGGAAGAAGAAATAATACCGATGCTTGCCTTCGGAAAATCAAAAAAGAAGAGTTCTCGATTTTGTGCCAGCCAGCGCTGGCGGCATTATCAAAGCCGGTCGATTCCAGACCTGAATGGGAATCATGGAAATACAAATGGCTTCTAAACCCCTATGAAGAAGGTGTTCCCTGGGAGGCTGATCCCCGCTGGATGCAGTTTGCCTCGGACAAATATCTGTATCATCTTGCAATGGTGAGGTTTCATCAGCATCCTTTTACGGCAGGGGTTTTGGTTTCCTTTTTTAAGATACAACAGTTGGAGCAGCAAATGATACGCGTTGCAGTAGAGGGTCTTCGCCTCGGCACCACGGAAACTCAGATGAGAGAATTTATGGAGGGGCCCCAGGATGTTTAAGACAACTACAATGAAGCTTGTAGAATTAATGATACTCCGTCAGGATATTGACAAGGTTCTGGAATATCTTGGCCGGCGCTCGAATTTTGAAATGCAAAGCCAGGGAGAAGAAGTTAGCGCCGCCCCTGTCCCTTCCCACGACAGCGACTTCCTGGATAAGCTGCACGCATGCAGAACATATCTCGGAATTCCCGATGCCCATGAATACGCAGAAGATATTACCCTGCCTACTGAAAAAGATTTTGCTGCGGCAAAAAAAATAATGGAAGATGTGGAAGATCTTCGCACCCGCGAGACCGCGGCCGTTGACCGCCAGAAACGAGTGGCGGAGGCTTATGATGAAGCAAGGGCCTTTGCAAATCTTAAGGTTGCCTACACCGAACTCGAACATTTAACCTTTTTAACCATGCGCGTAGGAAAAATTGATCCTTCAATGGTTGATGAACTGAAATTTGCTCTTTCCGACCGGGCCGTCGTAGTCCCGCTCGGAGAGGACAACAGCAGAATCCTCGCGGCTTCTTCAAAAAAAGGAAGATTCGCTCTTGATTCCGAACTGAAGAGGTTCGGGTTTGTTCCCCTTGAAATACCAAAGGATTTTAAAGGTGTTCCGGATGATGTTCTTGAAGGACTTCGTACGCAGGTCAATGAGACTTCCCGCGACACGGACAATCTCACCCTTGAAAGAAAGAGATACGCTGAAACCCATTCCTCTGAACTGCTCCGGCTCCTCCAGGCTTTTTCCCTGGGTGCGCAGGTTCAGCAGGTCCGCAACGGGCTTGAAGCGACACAGCTGGTATACAGGGTTTTGGGATGGATTTCCGCTCCCGACTGTGCGACCCTGATGAAGGACCTGGATAATCTGACTGAAGGACGGATCGCGATCCGCGCCTATACACCGGATGAGGTCCCTTCCGTAAAAAACGGCCATGAAAAGGTCCCGGTGCAGTACAAACACGGTCCGCTGGTGAAAAGTTTTGAGCGGATGATTTTCAGTTACGGCGCCCCTTTGTACGGGACTATTGATCCGACTCCTATAGTCGCCTTCTTCTTTACACTCCTTTTCGGCATAATGTTCGGCGACCTGGGGCAGGGGTTCGTTTTTTTCCTTCTCGGGCTTATTATGCAGACAAAAAAAGTAAACGCGCTGCGGAAGTGGCAGCATTTTGCCCCGATTTTTATTGCCATCGGTTGTTCCAGTATGGTTATGGGTCTTCTCACCGGCACGGTTTTCGCGAATGAGGAACTTCTGATTCCTTTCGGACGGTGGGTGACGGGCCTGTTCGGAACACCTCATGACCGTATTCTCGAATTGATGCCTTCCGCCAATTCGATGGATAAGCTCCTGCTCTTTTTCGGTTTCACCCTTCTGATAGGTTTTATTATCAATTCAATTGGACTGGTTATTAATATTGTCAACCAGTTTATGCTTAAAAAACCGGCGAAGGCTATTTTCAGTAAAACAGGTATCTGCGGCGCATGGTTTTTCTGGTATATTATTTTTGCCGCTGTCCGCATTCTGGTTACCCACACCGGAATACGGTGGTTTGATATTGTACTCGTTGTAACACCTCTTCTGGGAATTTTCTTTGCGGAACCTTTGACCCGGCTAATTGAAGGAAAACGTCCGGTACTTGAAAACGGACTGTTTTCGGCTATTATCGAAGGTATTGTCGAGCTTCTGGAAGTTGTTTCAACCTATATTTCAAATTCGATCAGCTTTTTGCGTGTCGGCGCTTTTGCGCTTTCCCACGCCGTATTAAGCTATATTGTGTTTACAATGACTACGCTCGTAAACAATGCGCTTCCTCCTTTCGGAATACTTGTCAGTATTTTTGGAAATCTGGTCATTATTGTTCTCGAAGGTTTGATTGTAGCCATACAGGTTATTCGCTTGCAGTATTATGAGTTTTTCTCGAAATTTTTTACAGAAACCGGAAAGGAATTCAAGCCGTTCCGATTCAAATATAAGGAGAATTAGGATGAACCGAAAAAAAATTATTGCTGTTGTTTTTCTGCTTATCGGTATGGTTGGCATGATGTTCGCTGCAGAAGAAGCTGCGGCAGCGACAGCAGGAACCGTTGATTCAACTGTGTCCGCTTTCAAGTATCTTGCTGCTGCCCTGGCGGTAGGGATTGCCTGTATTGCCGGCGGAATGGCGGTCGGCCGTATCGGCGCCGCTGCAATGGGCGCTATGAGCGAGAATTCGGAGCTTTCCGGAAAGGCCCTGCCCTTTGTCGGCCTTGCGGAAGGTATATGTCTGTGGGGTTTTTTGGTTGCCCTTCTGATTATTCTGCTGTAATAACCGGGAATTAATGAGTGAAATACTGTTTTATTGGTGAGCGGGAACTGGTATTAGCCTTTGCCCTTGTCGGAGTTAACGGCATTATAGCGAATACTCCGGAGGAAGCCCGGGACGCGTTTTTCCGTGTGACCGGACGGGGCAATATGCTTGCCGGCGGTACACCGTCGGTTGAGGAGCGGCCCCGCATACTTATTCTGACGGAAGATGTTTCATCAATGCTGGGAGAAGAAGTCAGCAATTGGCAGATGGGAACTGAATATCCGCTGATTGTTGAAATCCCGGGATTGCATGGGCATTTACCGGACAGAAAATCGCTGACGGAAGCGATCCGCGACGCAATCGGTATTCATGTATAATATTTTGAGTATCTTTCCTTATGTGACGAAAGATGCTTCCGTTTTTACGCTGATGCGTACTGCTGTAAGCGGAAACCCCGCCTTTTAGAACGGGTTTTCCGCAAATTATAAAACCGGCTGTCTGTACGGTTTGATATGGACGCCGTTTGTTAAGAGTGGTTAATTTTATGGAAGAACTTCGTTCGACAGAAAGCCTTGACCGGGAGATTCAGGAAGAAGCCCGCCGGAAGGCCGAGAAAATTCTTAAAGCCAGTGAAAATGACGCCCGGCAAATTGCCGCGAATGTTTCCGAACGTATTGAACACATCAGAAAGGCAAAAGAACAGGAGTACGCGAAAAAAATAGACGCATACCGGAAAGATACCGATTCAGCCATTCCCCTTGAAAAACAGCGTCTGCTGGTTTCCTTTGTCGATATTTCCGTCCATAATGCGCTTTCGGCATGGTTCCGTGAAATGGGAGAAGACAGACAGATACTGCTTTTGAAAAGCCTCCTCGCGAAATATAAATCAGTTCTTGCGGGCCGGAAAATTTCAGCGGTATTTCATGGCTTTACCGTGAAAAATGTAAAAAAAATTCTGGAAGCTGTTTTCGGACCGGATTCCGTTGAGAATGTCACGGAAATACCGGAAAAGCGGGCGCTTGAACTCGGGTTTTCATCGGGCATTTTTGTGGAATCAGCCGATCATGGTATAATTTGCAGGGCAACAATGGAAGAACTGACTTATAATATTCTAATGACAAAACGGCAGGAACTTGCGGAAAATCTTCTTGGCGGGGAAATTCTGCAGTCCGGGAGGTTGCCTGAATGACTAATACCGAAACCATATCCGGTGTAATAACAGGAAGGGTTATTCGTATATCGGGCCCTATAGTATTTGCCGAAGGACTGGAAGCCTGCGGCTTATATGATGTTGTCAATGTCGGTGAAGCTGCCCTGATAGGCGAAATTATCAGACTTAAAGATGGAATCGCTACAATACAGGTATATGAAGATGATACGGGCATGCATATTGGTGAAAAAGTAACCTGTCTGCGCCGGCCTCTTTCAGTGCGGCTTGGTCCCGGCCTGATAGGTACTATTTATGATGGTATCCAGCGTCCTCTTGAATCCCTGTTTGATTCGACCGGTGTGTTTCTTCTTCCAGGCGCCCGGAGCGAGCCTCTTGATACCACAAAAAAGTGGCATTTTGTTCCTGAAAAGGACATCCTTTCGGATGGAAATAAATCAATATATCCCGGCATGCCGGTTGGTACTGTGCGGGAAACATCATCCGTTCTCCATAAGATTATGGTCCCTGCCGATATACGTGGAAAAACCATAGTCTGGATAGCCGATGAAGGCGATTATACAATTACTGATGTTGTAGCGAAAACAGAGCTTGACGAGTCCCTGTATCTCGCCCATTACTGGCCAGTCCGCAAAGCCAGACCGTTTTTTGAAAAACTGACCGTATCGGATCCCCTGATTACCGGACAGAGAGTTATTGATGTCTTTTTCCCCATATCAAAGGGAGGTACGGCCGCAATTCCGGGCGGTTTTGGTACGGGAAAGACCATGACCCAGCACGCGATTGCCAAATGGTGCGATGTCGATATTATCGTGTATATCGGCTGCGGTGAACGCGGAAATGAAATGACTGATGTTCTCACCGAATTTCCTGAACTTATTGACCCCAGAACAAACCGTTCCCTGATGGAACGTACCATATTAATTGCAAATACTTCGAATATGCCGGTAGCGGCCCGTGAAGTTTCTCTTTACTCGGGAATTACCCTTGCCGAATATTACCGTGATATGGGAATGGCCGTTGCCGTTATGGCTGATTCAACCAGCCGGTGGGCGGAAGCCCTCCGGGAGCTTTCAGGCCGCATGGAGGAAATGCCGGCCGAAGAAGGCTTCCCCGCGTATCTCCCGACACGGCTGGCCGAATTCTACGAACGGGCAGGGCGGGTTTCTTCCCTGAATAAGGAACAGGGGTCCGTATCAATTATCGGAGCCGTTTCTCCGCCCGGCGGGGACTTTTCCGAGCCGGTAACCCAGCACACCAAACGGTTTATACGCTGTTTCTGGGCGCTTGACCGGGAACTTGCCAACGCGAGGCATTATCCTGCGATAAGCTGGACGGACTCCTATTCGGAATATGCGGATGAAATCAAACCCTGGTGGGACCGTCTTGACCCCCGCTGGAATCAGGTCCGGGTTGCGGCTCTTGAATTACTCAAGCGCGAACAGCGGCTCCAGCAGATTGTAAGACTTATAGGCCCTGATGCTCTGCCTGATACCGAACGGATCATTCTTGTCGTTGCTGAAATGATTAAAAACGGGTTTCTCCAGCAGAGCGCCTTTGATGATATTGATATGTATTCAGTTCCTGAAAAGCAGATCATGATTCTGTCAATTATGATGAAATTTTATGACAGGGCAAATCTTATTATCAAAAACGGCTGTCCGCTCATTAAAATTGTGGGACTTCCATGCCGTGAAGATATTATCCGCATAAAAACAACCTATACAAATGATAATATAGCAGGAATTTCAGATGTTGAAAAAGAAATGGATCAGCAGCTGGATGAACTCGAACGGATATACCGGAAGGCGGTGATATAGCATGACAGGAGTCGAATACCGGGGGATAGCATCAGTTGACGGCCCCATAATTATTGTAAACCGCAGGGAAGATGTTTCTTTCGGGGAAATCACCGCTGTACGGGATAACAGCGGGAAAATCCGGACCGGACGGATTATCGATATGTCTGAAAAATACTGTGTTGTCCAGATTTTCGGTTCCACTTCCGGACTGAGTCTGGAAGAAACAACGGTTGAATTTCTCGAAACACCGATGGAATTGCGGGTTTCCGAAGGATTGATGGGCCGTATATTTAACGGACTCGGAAAACCGATTGACGGCTACCCTGAAATATATGCTTCAAAAAAGGTAAATGTTAACGGTTATCCGATTAATCCCTATGCCCGCATTTATCCGCGCGATTTTATCCAAACCGGAATTTCTTCCATTGACGGAATGAATACCCTGATCCGGGGCCAGAAACTCCCGGTTTTTTCCGGAAACGGACTTCCGCACAACAAAATTACCGCCCAGATTATCCGGCAGGCAAAAATTCTGTCCGCCGATGAAGAATTTGTTATGGTGTTTGCCGGAATGGGGATAAAATATGATGTCGCGCGTTTTTTCATAGATACCTTTGAAAAATCAGGCGTTCTCTCCCGGGTCGCCATGTTCCTTTCCCTTGCTGATGCTCCTTCAATTGAGCGTATTATTACGCCGAGGTGCGCCCTGACAACCGCGGAATATCTCGCCTATGAAAAAGGCAAGCATGTTCTTGTTGTAATGACCGATATGACCAACTATTGTGAGGCGCTTCGGGAAATTTCCACAACCCGCGGTGAGGTCCCCGGGCGGAAAGGTTATCCGGGGTATCTGTATTCAGATCTTGCGGAATTATACGAACGGGCCGGAAAAATAAAGGGGTCAACAGGATCAATAACCCAGATTCCGATCCTGACCATGCCCAATGATGATATTTCCCATCCGATACCTGATCTTACCGGATATATTACTGAAGGACAGATTGTTCTTGACCGGGAACTCTTTCAGAAAGGCGTGTATCCTCCGGTTGCCGGACTGCCGAGCCTTTCCCGTCTTATGAAGGACGGAATAGGTCCGGGCATGACAAGGGAAGATCATAAAAATGTTTCCGAACAGCTGTTTTCATCATATTCCAAGGTAAAAAGCATCAGAAACCTTGCCGCAATAATAGGCGAAGAAGAACTCTCTGATGCGGACCGCCAGTATCTCAAATTTGGGGAACAGTTTGAGCATAGGTTCCTTTCTCAGGGTGAGTTTGAAAACCGTTCAATAGATGAAACGCTTGATATTGGCTGGAGGCTTCTGTCTCTTCTTCCCCGGGGTGAACTGTACCGGATCAAACCTGAATTTTTTGAAAAATATATGCAGCCTGCCCTGGATAAAAAACCGGCTGATAGGGATTTATAAATATGGCACAGGTTAATATTGCTCCGACAAAATCAAACCTTCTCGCAGTCAAAGAGCAGCTTGCCATAGCAAAAGACGGCTATGAATTGCTGGAACAGAAACGTGAAATTCTGGTCATGGAACTCATGCAGATGGTTGAAAAAGTGAAGCTGCTGGAAAATGATATCGAAAAACAGATAAACAAAAGCTATCCGACCCTCAAGCGTATGTATATGTCTGTCGGACGGGACCGTGTCGAGCAGCTTGCGCGGGCTGTTTCCTATGATTTTAATTTTACTGAAAAACGGGTTATTCTCGCGGGAATGACCTTTTCAAGCATCAGCGTTGAACTTCCGAAACCGCATCTTTCCTGGTCTTATCTGAATTCATTTGCAGATTGTGATAAAGTCATGGTAGAATTCTTCGAACTGCTCCGGCTGCTTACAGAGATGGCTTCAATACGGACCATTGTCTGGCGTCTCGCCCGTGAAGTAAAAAAAACACAGCGGCGGGTAAACGCGCTTGACAAGCAGGTTATACCGCAGGCGCAGGAAGCAAAAGTGTATATTGAAAGCGTACTTGAAGAACGGGAACGGGAAAATATTTTTGTTCTTAAAGCACTCAAATCCAAAAACGGAGGCATGCTATAATGATTAAGCCCCTTTTTCAGAACGTTCTTGTATTGGTAAACGGCACTGAGGCTTCAATCAATGCGGTAAGATATGCGATCCTGATGGCAAAGTTATACCGTTGCCGTGTTTATGCCGTATATGTCGTTGACACAGCTACCATAAAACAGCTCACGCTCAACCGAATCTTCATTGAAGAAGAGGGAACGGCATATGAGCAAAGCCTTGATGAAAACGGACGCCATTATCTTTCATATATCAGTGAATTGGGCAAAGAAAAAGGCGTAACAATAGAAACCGAGCTTCGTTATGGAGCTGTCTGGTCGGAAATTGTCGCAAGCGCGGAAGAAAAAAAAGCCGACGCCATTCTGCTTGGCGGTTATGATAAAACAATGACGGACCAGAAAGATATGCTTTCATCAACATACCGTTTTATATTAATGAATGCGCGCTGTTCCGTATTAATGGTTAAGGAAAAGATGATAGAACAGCTGTACAAGCTGGCTTAAAAAGCATGAACCGGGTAACATTTAGTACCTTTTCGGGGTTTTAATAAAAGGTAAATATATATAACAGTTTTTTCGGGGCAGGGGTGTCCCGAATCTGTGGAAATTTTTCAAAAGCTGATATTTTGAAAAAATCTCATTCATTTGCGGAGTAATAATGCGGATTGCACTTATATCATTCTGTCCGGCTAACGATAACAAATCAAAACGTATTGCTGAAAATCTTGTAAACAGCGCCCAGCGGCAGGGACATCAGGCCGAGCTGATAAGCGGATTACAGGATATGGAATATATGAAAATAACAATTTATGATTATATTACGGTGCTTATAAAACCTGCGGGGCTTTTCGGGGGAACTGTTCCTCCCCGCGTTTCCGAGTTTTTTTCGTCGTCAGGAAGCGTTGCCGGTAAAAAGGGGGCCGCTCTTGTCATAAAAAGCGGATTCTCAACTGAAAAGACCTGCCGCAATCTTATGCGTGTTATGGAAAAAGAAGGGGTAAAGCTCGATTATTTTGAAGTGATTAAGGATGCCGACCATGCCGCATATGTCGGTAAAAAACTGGGTTGAATACTATTGTGAATGACTGTTATCAGATCCTCGGAGTGACCTCCTCGGCGTCCGCCGCTGAAATAAAACGGGCGTTCAGGATACGGGCAAAGGAAATTCATCCTGATATTCCCGAAAATACAAAACTTTCTTCCAACAGTGACGCCCGCATGCGTGAACTTATTCATGCTTACAAAACCTTATCCGATTCCGAACAGCGCGCCGAATTTGACGTACTGTATACCAAATTCAGGAAAACCCGTAAAGCCTCGGATAGTGATGACAGGTTTGATTACCGGCTGTGGTTAATGAACCGGGACGATAAAGAGAGCCGGGCAAAGCTTATTTTTTTTGATCTGCTTCATGATTTGGAAGAAGAGGCAGTCCAGGAATTTCAAAAACAGCGTAAAAGCCAGTCGGGATTTATTCTTTCGCAGTATTTTGACCGTGAAGATTTTATGGACTGTGGTTTTATTCTGGCTGAAGAACTTGCCCTGCGCGCAGATTATTATGAAGCTTTTCTGCTCCTTGCGGAAATTATTTTTCTTGAACAGAAAAAGCCGTATTTCAGGCATTTTTTTCCTGAAGTACTGATTTTTACCCGGGATATAATTAAAAACAAACTGCTGCATACTATTTCCGATGAGCTTATGCTTGATAGCCTCGAGACCGCCCTCGAGCTTCAGCTCGGAAAAAAAGATGATGCGTATATTCTCAAATTAATGGCCGGCTGCTATGAAAGAATAGGCGATAAGTATACGGCGAGACTTTGCCTTGCAAAAGCTATGGAACTTGATCCCGCGCTGAGCGGTGTCCGTACCCTGCGCCGCCGCCTGGAGGTTTAAAATGATCCGCATAAAAAATGAAAAACAGATTGATGGAATAAGAAAATCCTGCAAAGCCCTTGCCCGGCTTTACCAGGCACTGATACCGAGGGTTCGTGAAGGAATTTCAACTGGTGAGCTTGATAAATTCTGTGTTGATTTTATCAAATCAATCGGCGGAATTCCCGCGTGGTATTCTCAGAATTTCCCCGGGGCTGCCTGCATTTCCGTAAATGATGAGGTGATTCATGGCATTCCCTCCGCTAAACGTATCATTAAAAATGGCGATTTTGTTTCTATTGATATAGGCATAGATCTCGGCGGATACATCAGTGATTCCGCGGTAACCGTACCGGTTGGTCCTGTTTCACCGGAAAAACAGAAACTTCTTTCCGTTACAGCAGACTGCCTCAAGGCCGGAATTGAAGCCTGCAGGGCCGGAAACCGTATCAGTGATATTTCCCGCGCAGTGTTTGATATCGCCGATGCCGCCGGTTTCGGCGTTGTCCATGAATACTGCGGCCACGGCGTCGGGTTAAAGGTCCATGAAGACCCCCAGATTCCGAATGTTCCTTCACGTGGCGGTCCGAACCCAAGAATCGTTCCCGGGATGGTCCTGGCCATAGAGCCTATGATAAATATGGGAACAGGCGACGTGGATCTGCTTGATGATGACTGGACTGTTGTAACCGCTGACGGAAGTGTTTCCTGCCACATGGAACATACTGTCGCGGTATTTCCCGATCATACGGAAGTCCTCACAGTCCTGAATCCGGGTGAAGCATAAGCCGGATTCATATTCGGGAAGACAGACCGGTTTTATCTTTTTGTAAATATAAATAATAGTTATATTCTGTAACTTATTTTTGTTTTTTTATTATTTTATATATACAGAGCCTCTTTCAAAATTAACCGAGTTTTGAAAGAGGCTCTGTATAAACAGTATTTTTGATCCGGCAGATTGTCCGGAATTCATACATATGGCTTCCGGTACTATATTTTCCGTCTGCTGTATAATTTGGACCATAAAATCTGTTTTATTTTGACATTACCTACTATTACATTTTACAGTTTTTCAGGAGGAGTCGGATGAGTTCAATTACAAAAAAAACGAAAAATGCCCTTTTAATTGCGGCAGGGGCACTTTTATGTTTTTCCCTGGGCGTTTTTGTCTGCCTGAGTGTACCGGGCACAGCTCAAACCGCCTATGCGGATACAATAGTGACCCCAACGGTTTCTGAGGAATCCATTGCGTTTCTAGAACAAATGCAGAATGCAAACCGTTCTGTCGCAACTGCGATTCTTCCTGCAGTAGTAACCCTTGATGTTGTTGAAATGCGGACCGTTCAGAATAATCCGTTCAGGGATTTTCCATGGTTCTTTTTTGGCAATCCCCGCGGCGAGAAGGACGGGGAAAGCGATTCCAATAAACGCGAATACAGAACTGAAGGTCTGGGATCCGGTGTAATTGTCCGGAAAGCAGGAAAAACATATTATGTTTTGACAAACCAGCACGTGGCCGGGGCCGCAAATGAAATCTACATCCGTATGCATGACGGACGCGAATACACTGGCAAGTTGGTCGGCGCTGATGAACGGAAGGATATAGCTCTTGTATCTTTTGAATCGGATGATTCTTCCATTCCTGTTGCGCGCATGGGCGATTCGGACACTGTCCAGCCAGGCGACATTGTATTTGCCGTCGGTTCTCCTCTCGGATATGTTTCATCCCTTACTCAGGGAGTTGTCAGCGCGGTAGGACGCAGCGGCGGTCCGAACAATAACATTAATGATTTTATTCAGACCGATGCAGCGATAAATCAGGGAAATTCCGGCGGTCCCCTGGTAAATATTTACGGGGAAATAGTCGGGATCAATTCATGGATAGCCTCCTCTTCCGGCGGTTCCCAAGGTCTGGGTTTTTCAATTCCGATTAATAATGTCAAAAAAGCTGTTGATGATTTTATTTCCGGCGGGAAAGTCAAGTACGGCTGGCTTGGCGTATCGCTTATGAACGCCGACAAAGAAACGCTTACCGCTCTTGGCGTAGCCGATAATAAAAAGGCCGCGCTTGCCTCGCAGGTCTTTATTAATTCTCCGGCCGATAAGGGCGGAATCCTCCCGGGCGATCTGGTCATTGCAATGAATGACAAGGAAGTCCGGTCGGTTGATCAGCTCGTCCGCGATATCGGCGATCTGGCAAGCGGCAGTGTTGTGAAATTCCGTATTGTAAGAAACAAGAAGGAAATGGATGTCACTGTTACAATCGGTGAACGGGACGAAAAACAGGTAGCGGATTCAAGCAAGTTATGGCCCGGGTTTATTCCCTACCAGATAACAAAAGATATCACAGACAGACTCAAACTGGACGCCAACCAGAAAGGTGTTGTAGTTGCGAATGTCCAGGCAAAAAGCCCCGCCGCTGTCATGGGCCTGCAGTCGGGCGATATTATTACAGCTGTAAACGGTAAGCCGGTCGCGGATATCGCTGATTTTTATAATAAACTTTCGGACAAGACAGCCAGGGAATTCTGGTTTGATGTGCTTCGGGACGGACATACCGTGTCAACAATGAGGTATAAAAAATAAGGCGCGGAATGCCTGCAATAATGTAATTTGATAAAAAGCCTGCTCCGCAAACGTGAAGTTTCCGGAACAGGCTTTTTTATTCTAAAACAGCGCAGGATCCGTGAAACTTATTCCTGCGGAAAAAACGGACTCTGCCGCGCCGTTAACTGTCGGATGTCTTTGAGATCAGAACTTTATCAATACGGTGACCGTCCATATCAACAATTTCGCAGATATAATCTCCTGCCGTTATTCTGTCGCCGGTTTTGGGAATGCTTCCCCTGACCGAAAGAAGATAGCCCGCGAGAGTATAATATTCATTGCCCGAATTCGGCGCCGCGGGGAGGGTAATGGCTTCAGGCAGTTCATCCATGCGCACCTGTCCGCTTACCAGCCAGCTCCCGTCTTCACGCTGGAAAATATCCGGATCGCCTTCCGAAGTATCATCGGATATGTCTTCCAGAATTTCCGTAACAAGGCCGTTCTTTGTTACAAGACCTTCAATACCGCCGTACTCGTCAATAATAAATACCAGCGAAGATTCTGTATTGGCAATAACGCCAAGAGTTTTAACTATGCTTACTGTTTCCGGTAAATATACCGGTTTTTTTACCAGTTTTTTCAGCCCGGGCCATTCAGACTCAAGAAGAGATGCGAGAAAATCCCTCGCGCTTAACACCCCGAGTACTGAATCAATCGTACCGGAACAGACCGGAAAATACGCAATTTCCCGGTTTTCCGTAATAATCGGGGTGATTTCTTCTTTCTTTTTTGACGCGTCTATCCAGATGATATCCGGCCGGTGAACCATACAGGACCCTATTTTCCGGTATGCCGGCAAAAAGATTCCTTCGACCGTTTCTACCCCTGATTCTTTGTTTTTTTTGTGAAATGCACACATATCAGTGTTCTCCGTCAATTTGATCACTGCCAGGAAATGGAAAAAATAAAATACTCTATATGAATAATATATAATATATTTGCCGGTTTGTCAGCGATATGCTTTTCCCTCTGTTGTTTATTGACAGTCAATTCAGGTTAGTCCGCAAAAGCTTAAACTGTCTGTATAAAATAACGGGGATTTCAGTTTTATAAAAACAAGTAAAAATACAAAAAATATGTATAAATATGCACTCGCCCCTAGAATAAAATTTTCTTATAAGATATTATTCAGATTCATCGGGCGCTGTTTTTTGTATTGCCCGTAAGAGGGACATATGCTGGTAATGAAATTTGGCGGTACTTCTATGGGAAATGCCGCAAGGATGATGAATTCTGCTGATATAATCTGTAAAAGATCAGAAAATAACCGTTTGGGAGTTATAGTTTCGGCGGTGGGTGGAATTTCAAACCGTCTTCAGGAAAGTATTCAACTCTCGCAGGCGTTTTTTTCTGCCGGTCCGGAGAGTCCTGTCCTGACCCGTTCCCAGGCGGGAACCTTTGTCAATACCGGCGAAATTGTCCAATCGGTTAAACAGGTCCATGATGATATTATTTCCGATTTGCAGTCAGTGCTTCCGGAATTCGACGCCTCTTCCGTTCAGGCTGTTCTCCAGGAATATTATCAGGAGTATGGCCGTCTGTTAGCGGCTGTTGCGGCCTTTGGAGAATGTCCGGATACGGTCGAATGCCGCATTATGGGACTTGGCGAACAGCTCTGTGTGCCTGTTTTTGCGGAAGTTCTCCGGCGCCGCGGTGAAGATGTCGAAGTTCTGGACAGCAGAAAATATATTGTCACGGAAGGATTGCTGAGGGAAGGCGATCCGGTTATTGATAAAATTGAGGAAAACTTTTCCCCTCTACGAAATGAAGGCGCTCATATACTCCTTGCGCCGGGCTTTATCAGCTCCGATGTTTCCGGTAAACCTTCGCTTTTGGGAAGAAACGGTTCCGATTTTTCAGCCGCGCTGATGGCTCTTGGCCTGGGAGCGGAAAAACTTGAAATATGGTCGGATGTTGACGGAATTTTTACCGCAGACCCCAGAATTGTTCCGGATGCCGTTTTAGTGAATGACATTTCCTATGAGGAAGCCATGGAACTTTCTTTTTTCGGTTCCAAGGTTTTGCATCCGAAAACTATTTCGCCTATCGCTGCCTGCGGAATTGAAACCTGGAGTCTCAACAGTTTTAATCCTGACGCCCGCGGCACACGGATTGCATCGGCAAATACCATTCCGCAGGATCCTCTCGCGGGCCCGGTCCGGGGCATAACCTGTCTGAAAAATACCGCTCTCATAAGCGTATCGGGAAGCGGGCTGAGAGGAAAAAAGGGGACGGCAGCAAGGCTTTTCAGCGCGGTGAGCAGGTCCGGCGCGTCCATTCTTCTGATAACCCAATCCAGTTCTGAATATACCATCAGTTTTTGTGTCCGGGCTTCGGAAGCAAAAGATGTAAAGCATGCGCTTCAAAATGAGTTTGCGCTCGAAATCAGGGAAAACCTTATAAACCAGATTTCAATAATGAAGGATATGGCAATTGTATCAATTGTCGGCGACGGGATGCGGCAGCGGAAGGGCGTAGCCGGGACTTTTTTTTCCGCGCTTGCCTTCGGCGGCATTAATATTCAGGCAATTGCCCAGGGTTCATCCGAACGGTCAATAAGTACGGTTGTGGCCGAGGAAGACGGCGATAAGGCTGTCCGGATCACGCACCGGTATTTTTTCAAAACCATGCAGACTATCGAAGCCTTTCTTTTCGGTGTCGGTACTGTGGGGTCGAAGCTTCTTGACCAGATCCATAATCAGCAGCAGGAACTGAAAAAAAACCATATTGATCTGCAGGTATGGGGAATCGCGGATTCACATAAAATGGTAATCGCCAAATCCGGAATCAGTCTTGAAAAATGGAAAGACCTTTTGAGCCGTTCTGATGAACAGACATCGGTTGATGTTCTGCTTGATTTCGTCAGGGCAGAAAAACCCCTCAATCCTGTATTTATAGACTGTTCGGCGGCATTTACCCTGCCGGAACGGTATTCCGATATTTTCGCGGCCGGCATGAACATAGCGACGCCGAATAAGCTGGCCAATGCCTCCTCAATGGATTTTTACCGTTCAATCCGTACGGCCATGGTTATAAACAGAAAGCAGTTCCTGTATGAAACCAATGTCGGCGCGGGCCTCCCTATTATCAACACCTTCCGGAATATGATTCACTCAGGCGATTCCCTTATTAAATTTTCGGGAATCATGTCAGGTTCAATGTCTTATATTTTCGGCAGGCTTGAGGAGGGCGCGCTCTTTTCCCAGGCTGTTCTGGAAGCCCGGGAAAAAGGTTTTACCGAACCCGATCCGCGGGATGATCTTCTGGGCATGGATATTACACGGAAAACGCTTATTCTTGCCCGTGAAGCGGGTTATTCCCTTGAACTCGAAGACATAAAAGTTACCTCCATATTTCCTGAAAATTTTGACATATCAGGATCTCCTGCGGAATTTATGGGGCGGCTTTCTTCTGTTGATTCATACTTTTCCGCATGGATAGATAATCTGAAAAATGAGGGAACAAAACTCCGTTACGTTGCTACCATTTCCGAAACCGGGGAGGCCAGTCCGCAGATATGGGCAGGCCCCATGCCGGTTGCATTGGGCGATCCTCTCGCGCAGATTGGCGGCGGCGAAAACGCTTATGTTTTCACTACAAAATATTATTCCCCAATTCCATTGGTAATACACGGATATGGCGCAGGAGCTGATGTTACTGCGGCAGGCATTCTCGCAGATATATTAAGGACAGCAGTATGGTAATAGTTCTGGAAAAAAATATACGGGAAGATGATAAACAACGTATAAGGTCTTTTCTTGAGAAGAATTCACTCAGGGTAAATGAAATTACCGGAGATGAAGAAACAATTTTCGGCGCGGTTGGGCATGTCAGTATTGATCCCCGCGAAGTGGAAGTACTTGTTGGAGTTCAGCGCGTAATTCCCATTTCAAAACCGTATAAAATGGCTTCCCGGGAGTACAAACGGGATAATACGGTTATTGACATACGGGGAGTTAAAATCGGCGGAAACCGGCTCGCGGTAATTGCGGGTCCCTGTGCGGTTGAGTCCCGGGAACAGATGATGGAAATCGCCGCGAAAATTTCGGATTCGGGTGCCGTGATGCTCCGGGGCGGCGCGTATAAACCCCGTACCAGCCCTTATGCTTTTCAGGGACTGGGTAAAGAAGGGCTGCGCTATCTCCGTGAAGCCGGAGATGCATACGGTCTTCCGGTTGTAACGGAAATTGTTTCTGCTGAAAATATTCCTGTGATGGAAGACTATGTTGATGTTTATCAGATTGGCGCCCGTAATATGCAGAACTTTGAACTTCTGAAAAAGGTCGCTGTTCTTGGGAAGCCGGTTATGCTGAAGCGCGGCATTTCGGCCACCATTGAAGAGTGGCTTATGGCGGCCGAATATCTTCTCGCGGGCGGAACAAATGACGTAATCCTTTGCGAACGGGGTATCAGGACCTATGAAAAGGCAACACGCAATACCCTTGACCTTTCAGCGATACCGATTCTGCGTTCCCTTACGCATCTTCCTATTATTGTTGATCCGAGTCATGCAGTCGGGATCCGGGACAAAATACCCCTATGGCTCTTGCATCGGTTGCGGCCGGCGCAGATGGTCTTATTGTTGAAGTCCATAATTGTCCCGACAAGGCCCTTTCCGACGGCGCACAGTCCCTGTATCCCGAGCAGTTTGAAAAAATGATGAGGGATATAGATGTTCTCGCTCCCGTAATAGGGAAGTCTGTTTCACACAGGACTTTCAATACTGAAAAAGCGGGAAAAACTCAGTCTCACTCCGGCGAGTCTCTTGCCTTTGATTATACATCCCCGCTAGCGGAATATGTCAACACCCATAGTCCCGTTGTCTGCGCTTACTCGGGCGGAAACGGCGCCTATGCCGAACAGGCCATACAGCATTATTTCGGAAAGACCGTCACGCCCCTCGCCGAACATAATTTCCGCGGCGTAATGGATGCTGTTATCAGCGGCCGGGCTTCCCTGGGTATGCTTCCCATTGAAAACAGTCTGGCCGGATCAGTCTATGAAAATTATGATAACCTTGCCCGGTATGAAGATATTGAAGTAGTCGGAACATTCACCATGAGAATTGAACACTCGCTTTTGTCCGTAAAAGGTTCGAGTCCTGATAAAATAACGGCAGTATATTCACATCCGCAGGGTCTTGCGCAATGCAGCGATTTCCTTGCCGGATACCCTGACTGGGAGCGTATTGAAACTGACTCAACTTCAAGCGCAGCCCAAATGGTTGCCGAATCCGGCGATAAAAGCCGGGCCGCAATCGCAAGCGGGGCAACCGCTCCGATTTATCACCTTGAAATACTGAAATCGGGAATAGAATCCAATCCCCGGAATTATACGCGGTTTGTTATTATAGCCCGCACCGGAGAAATTGTTGCGTCCGCGCCCAATACAGCCAGCGTTATCTTTTCAACAGCAAATGAACCTGGGTCGCTTTACCGTGTTCTCGGGCTTTTCGCAAAATATGGATTGAATCTTACGAAGCTTGAATCCCGTCCTGTTCCCGGTGAACCCTGGCAGTACCGCTTTTATGCGAACCTTACCCTGCCGGAAGGCGTCGGTTCCAGCGTAGTTGCCGCCGAACGGATCCGGAGCGCAATAGCTGAAATGAAAGACAAAAACAGGGCGGGCAACAGTATTCTTGATGTGCGTGTACTGGGCCTGTATTCCGTAAAAGAGTAACAGAGCTGTTCAGCACAGCAGTAAAAACCGGAGAAGTGTCAGGACTGAAATTTCTCCGGAACTGCATCTCCCGGTCCTGCAAAAACCTTCTGCCGTAAAACGGAGATATGACGGTAACTGATAATTGAAAATATATTTTTTATACGCAGTTCACGGACCGGAAATCCGGTCCGGCAAAGCGCTGTTTCTATTCAATCTGGTTTCCGGTAAAATCCTCACACGGGGTATCCGAATTTGAAAACCGGGCGGCTTCCGGCCCCGCACTTCTGCAGGAAGGAAGGTCTACTTCCTTCATCGCTGAACCACAGCAGAAAGGCACGGGTTCGCCGGCATCCTGTATAACGCTTCTTTTGCAGATACCGCATTGATATGCTTTTTCCATATTTACCCCTTTGTTTTTTCGCTTGCACGCAAATATCAAGTATGTCGAGCTTCTTTCAAAACCCGGTTAGTTTTGAAATCGCCTCTGTCTATATAAAATATATACATATTTGTCCCGTCCGGCAATTTCAGTAATCAACCATAAGCGCGGAGTTTAATGAAATAGTAAAATAACAAGGAAAAGCAGAATGTTTCCGCTTTTCAGTATGTATCCGGGGCACTCTGAGAAGAATGTTCTGTTACGGGAAAAACTGTTTCCGGTCAATAAATATTTACAAAAAGCGTATTCAAGGCCTTGTCATACGTATATTCGCTGTTTACAGGATAGCCGCCTGCGTCAAGAGTGAATTTTGGTTTTGTCGTATAGATTTCTTCAGTTGCCTCCGCGTCTTTTGCAAGGACAAGCGGTTCCGGATCCATATACCCGCCCGCGGATACCGTAACAGTCCCGTTAAAGGAATTATTGATCTGCAGGATTATAGGATCTGTTTTGGAAAACACAACTGAATCATCATTCGGATAGGTTATGCTGGTCCAGGGCGGATTGCTCACATGATAAGTTACGGTATTAGAACTCGCGGAATAAAACCCGGTTTGCCCGGGGCCAGCGTTTTTACGCTGTCATCGGAATAATTGTTTAACCGGAAATCGATGGAATAAGGAGAACTGTTTGTTACCTTTATTTCAGCAAGCTCCCTGGCGCAGGAAAGCATGCATAATGAAAAAACCGCTATGAAAAAAGGCATTATTTTTTTCATCTCTTACTCCTTTGACACTGATTATAATTTATATGCTGTCCGGATTCAATCCCCCGGTGAAAATCCTGTCATTCACGATAAAAATCACCGTATTTGTTCCCAAAAGAATTAAAAAGGCTATATTGGAATAGAAGAAACAAAAATCTCCGGAACCAGGGCCAACTGTGAATGAAATCATCACATTTCAGCCTGTATCCGGGCTATATTCCAGATTACAATAGTAAAGGAAGCGAAGATGGGGGAAGCTATTCTGAAAAATATTGCGCTTGAAGAGGTTCTGTCTCTTTCAGATCAGGTACGGATTATGCCGGGGCAGATAGTAAGCAAAACGCTGGTACAGAACCGTCAGGTGAGTATTACACTTTTTGCCTTTGCCGGCGGGGAAGAGATAAGTTCCCACGAATCTGACGGCGATGCAATGGTCTGCGTTCTGGAGGGAACGGGAAAATTTACTGTCGATGGAACTGATTTTACCGTAAACGCGGGCGAAACGCTGATTATGCCGGCGGGAAAACCTCATGCTGTATATGGGCAGGAAGCTTTTAAAATGATGCTGACTGTAGTTTTTCCGCTTTCATAACTGGATGCCGGAAAAGCAAGTCCTGAAAAAACCAGGCGCATATTCACTTTCATGAAGAAAAAAATTCTATACGGTTTATTTCTTTTATTTCTGTCATCTATGCTTACCGCGGAAGACGTATTCAAAGAGGACTTTCCCGGTGATTTTTCCCTGAATTTTTTTCTCAGCTACAATTTTGCACGCTTTTCACATGATGAAATAGAGGATACAGCCTTTTACTCAAATCGCCCCCTCGACATAGGTATTGGTTTCGGGTATAAAAAACTTTCACTGAAATTATCTATTAATATTCCTTTTACGCATAATCTGAACTTTGCAAAATCAGAATCAATTGTCGGGCAGCTGCACTATTATGGTGAGAAAATGCATATTGAATTTTCACTGAAGAATTATCTGGGTATGCATCCGTCCCGTAACTCCTCTTCCTCCAGGGAAATAGATTTACAGCTTTTAACGGCCGGGGTTTTCAGTCAGTATATTTTTAACCATAGAGCCCATTCCCTGCGGGCCGCATACAGTTTAAATGAAAGGCAGAAAAAATCTTCGGGCAGTTTTCTTGTGGGCGGCAGTGTTTTTTACGCGTCCGTTCTTTCACAGGACGCGGCAATTGAAACCTACAGCGAAAGAAAACAGTTTATTCATTTCGGTCCGAATGCCGGCTATTCATATTCATGGATTTTCGGGAAAGATTTCTTTCTTAATGCTTTTTTTTCACTTGGCCTTCATACCGAGCTGGAACTGGGTTCGAACACGGTCTATTTTTCTCCGGCAGTGTTTCCAAGTCTTTCCTTCGGGTACCATCAGGAAAAATGGTCAGTCGCTCTTTCCGCGACATCCAGCCTTTTACTGTTCAGAACCGACGGGGACATTCATGATATGCTGCTGACCTGCACCGCGAGGCTGGTATTCGTAAAGCGGTTTTAGCAAAAACAGCTTTTGCGGCAAAAAAAAGGGGCTGTCTGGAAGACAGCCCTTCAAGCGGAATTGTAATAACCATGCTCTATTCAGGCGAGCATGTCCACTTTACTGCCCAGCATAGAATCAATATTTGAAACCACTGTATCCAACATTTTGACTAATGCGGCTCCCTGATCCCTTGCTCCGTCCATTGTCATCTTCTGCACACGAACAACAACTTCATGCTGTACGTTTCGCAGAGACAAATTGGCAGAAAGTGAATATATATCCATAGTCTAAGTATATAACCGGAATGTACAGAAGTCAAGAAAAATCTGCAAATTTATGTAAAATTGACATTTTGGGGCGCAAAATATCAGGATTTTCCCGCCGGGTAAAAAGTTCGCCCTGATACCCCAGCTGGCGGCGTTGTCGCCTGAATGAATATTTTTCCATATGCCCTTCGGTTTACCGGACTTTCTGTACAATGGATTCGCCCTCCTGTTTTGCAATCAGGTTCGCAATATGCCCGCATACCCGTAAAAAACATGCAGGAATCATTTTCTTCATTATATATGTGTATTGCAGTATGGTATTCTCCGTCAGGCTGGGGATTTGTAATGCCTTCAGTCAGGGCTGGACAGATAAAAACATCCTGAACCGCTTTCCCTTCAAGAATCCGGGAAAAATGCCATTCTCTCTGAACGCGGCGTTCCTTTTCCGTGCTGTAAAACCGGTTACCCTATAAGTCCGAATTCGGCCGCAATTCTGATGGCGTCCGCGCGGTTTATGGCCCCCATCTTATTGTAAATACTTTTCACATGCGTTTTAACGGTCCCTGATGATATTCCGTAAAAAGACGCTATCTGGTCCTGGGTCAGGCCGTTTGCCAGTTCCTGCAATACCTGTGATTCACGTTTTGATAAACTGATGTTTTGGGAATTATTGTGTGTCTTATTTTCGTGTTTATATGTCTTTACCATGGTCTGGTAGAGCCGTGAAAATGAAAAGGCCTTGCGGTATATGAGATCCAGCCAATCGGCATCGAAGCTGTGGCGTTCATCTTTTCGCGCGATTTCCACCAGTGACCGCATATAGCCGCCGCTTTCAATAAACGGAGCGATGATCCCGTTCTGATGGGATATATCATAGGCTTTCCTGAATGAATCCATGGACAGATCATTTTTGTCCAGCTTTGAATACGCAACTGCGCGCATTATATGCGCAGTGAGAATACCGTTCCATATTCCCTTTTTGCGGCACATGTTTTCCAGCGGATCAAGAAAGGCAATCAGTTCATTGAATTTTTCCGCCGCCAGCAGATATTGGGCATGCATTATGCTGCTCGCTCCGCTGGTCAGAGGCGGCTGCCGCGGGTTATTGTATTCAGTAAATATCCAGCTGGAAACCTTGCTCAGATCCCTCATTTTTACATATATCCAGTTCCGGCTGCTTTCCCTCATGTCAAAGAGGGGCGTAAGATTTTTTTCCGTAATATAATCGCAGATAAACGTTATATGTTCGGTCGCTTCCTTAAAGTCTCCCCGCATAAACGCAGTCTGCGCGAGCAGACTCCGGGCAAGACAGATAATGTCATGCTGGTCATTTTCCTGCGCACGGTAAATCGCCTGATAGGCTTTCTGTTTTGCCGCGTTTAAATCGAAAACCATATATGAAGCTCCAGCGGAATACAGGTAGTCTTGTCCGCGTCCGGCCCCATTCATTACATGTTCCATATAGGGGACGGCCTCAAAAAAGCGGCTTCCATCCGCTGGAGGGCGCCCGGTTCGCTGTCCGGGAGCAGATAGGGGAAGGCCTCTCCTATAATCATCTGGTTTTTTTTCTGTATGAGGCTTCCTGCGGGCAGATGTTTCGCGGCGTTTTTATAATGGTCAACAAAGTCTGTGGTATTACGCAGAAAGGAAATTGCCGCAAGCATAATATATACTTCACCCAGAACAGCATCGGGTTCGTCAGGTTTTTCATTTTTTATGCGTTCTTCAAGTGACAGCAGCATCCGTTCAGCGGTATTAACTTCCATAATATTATGAAAAAGAGAAGCTTTCAGATATTCGGCAATGGGATGGGAACGGAGAAAATCGGCGGGAAGAAGACTCAAATGTTCAAGCAGAAAATCTGCAAGACTGATTTGCATAAGGGCTTTCGGAATGGCAATAACAGCCTGAAGCATTTCATCAAATCTGCCGCAGTTACCATAACATTTGACTGCATCAAGATATTGGGAATGTTTATAATACCAGTCGCCTGCTATGGAATAAACCTCTTTAATTTCTTCCTCATCAAGCATATATTGTTTGCGGGACAAAAAATCATTATACAGCGAGTAAAAATAATAAACGTCATATCTTGGGTCATATTCAATAAACAGGTTTGCTTCAAGCATGGTATCCACGGCGGATTTTTCACATTCACTGATAAGATGCAGCATCTCATAGGGGACTGAACGCAATAGGGTCATCCTGATAAGAAGTTTTTGCAGTTTTTTTTCATACACCGAAAAGTATTCTTTTTCAAACAGATTGTAGGCAATCGACATATCAATGTGAAAAGGATCCTCATGAATATGAGGCTTCATTTTCATATGCTGCATCAGTAAATAGAGGCCCAGCGGCCAGCCGGCGACATAACGGTCTATTTTTTCAAGCATTTCCCCGGGCAGCTGAATTTTGTTTTTTTCAAAAAGCTCGGCCGTTTCTTCGGCCGTAAAGCGCAGGGATTCCGCAGTCAGCTGATATACGCTTCCTCCTCCCTTAATGCACGCCAGCCCCAGATCGGTTTTTACACTGCTGATAATAATAAAACAGAAGTTTTCCAGGTTTATCTGCGCCGTAAATTCAAAAAAGTGTTTTATTTCCTGATCATATATAAGACTGAAGTCATCAACGACCCAGATAAGAGGTTCGCTATTATACAGGTTGGATGCCAGAATCCGTAAAAAAATAATATACGTTGCCGCTGTGTCCGGGTATCCGATGTCTTTGATTTGCGCAGCGAGGTCCGGATCCGCCGCATTTACAGACCGCAAAAAATTCTCCCAGAAGTGCTGGGGAATATTATCCATGGAACTCAGGTGCAGCCACAGTACTTTTTTCTTTTTCTGTGTAAATAATGATACCGCCTGCGTTTTGCCATAGCCCGGTGCAGCGATGACTGTAACCATGGAATGCCTGATTCCTTCTTCAAGGAGTGCATTAATACGGGCTCTGTCAATCAATGACTCCGACGGGATTTTTTCCAGCCCGGCCGATAACGGCCTCTTGTTTATGGGTTGTGCTGCACATATTTATCGAAAATTATAGCAGTTTTTTTAAAAAAAGTCGATCTTTATCTCCTTTTTGGGAGATGTCTGTACAAATTGACAATAGTATTATTTAAACGAAATTCGGAACAGACGGCAGAAATATTCGAAAAAAATCGCACAATCCCGTCTGTATGCTCCACGGCGGTTTATCAGTATTGATCCGGTTTTATCTCTTATTCTGAGGTGAGGTTGGTATGGAAAATGAGGAAAAGCTCCTGTCTGATTATATCAGTACTGATTATTTGCAGTGGATTCAGGACAGATTCAGTGAAATAACCAAAATTTCTGCAAATATTTTTGATCATACCGGAAAAGTTTGTACGGAACAGAGCAATTTACCCGCTATCTGCAAGGTTCTTCTGGCATCTGAATGTACTGATGGAATATGTTCCGCGGTTATAAACGGGTTATGCAGTACAGTAAAAGAAACAGGCGAACAGGCTTTTGCGGCCTGTCCCCATACAGGACTGATGCTCGGAGCCGTCCCTATTTTGGTAAACAGGGTATATATGGGCTGCTGGCTGATCGGTCAGATAAAAACTGCCGAGACATTAAAATCCGCGATCCCGAACCCGGAGGAAGCCCCGGTCAGAAAAACTTCGGAAACCGCTGCCATGATTTCCCTGATGCCGGTCATGTCAAAGGAACAGTTCAGAAGAATACTGGATTTTCTTCAGAGAATTACCATGACTTTGCTTGAAATGAATATTTCAATACAGCAATTATGGGAATTTATTACATCGAATGACTTTGCCACGTATATTACTGACTGCAAGACCGGACTGATAATTGAAGCAAATGAGTCGTTTGCAAGGCAGGTCGGGCTTCCCATTGAATCCGTTATTGGTAATGCATACCGGAGTGTTACGGACAATTTTCCCGACAAATTCCGCCCCTGTATGGAATTGATTTCCGGAAAGACCAAAGATACAAAATCGCGTGTGTTCAGATATTATAATGAACGGCTGCATAAATGGTTCAGATGTTCCCATCAGATAATGGAATGGTTTGACGGGAAAAAAGTATACATAATTACCCAGCTGGATGTTTCAAAGGAACATGAGCTTGAAAAAGAACTTTCCCGCCTTGCATATTACGACAGTTTGCTTCATTTACCGAATTACCTGAAACTGGAAAACGACCTGCAAAACAATATGGCCGGTGATTCAAGGCAGTATCTTATTTGCTTTGATATTCTTTCACTCCATCATTTTAACGCTATATACGGGTGTTCGGCAGGCGATGAGTTACTCCGGCAGATAGCCTCCTGGCTGGCCGATCTGGATATTGTTTCAAGTGATCTTTACCGAATTGACGGAGATATGTTCTGTCTTCTGATCCGGGAAACGGCACCCGACGTTGTAACTCTGATCGCAAAATTAATCCAAAAACAGTTCAGCATGCCCTGGATAATACCTACGGAAAATGAGCCCTTAACCTGTTTTTGCGGTGCCGCTGTCTGCATTATCTGTGTTGACCGGAATACGGACACCGTAAATCTCAGAAAAAGAATAGAGGATACTCTCGCTGTCTCCAGACATGAAAAGCCGATTATAACCTATGACGCAGTGATGGACAGCGGCGAAAAAGAAAAGCAGGTTATGGCAGTAAAACTGAAAAACGCCATCCTGAATAACATGTCGGGTTTTGATGTATACTACCAGCCAATTGTGGAGTTTTCATCCGGAACCTGGACCGCTCTTGAGGCCCTGTGCCGGTGGAAGAGTCCCGATTCCGGGATTGTATCTCCGCAGGTTTTTATTCCCGCGGCGGAACGTTTCGGGCTTATAAGCACACTCGGCGAATGGGTCCTGGAAAAAGCGGTGGGGAAATGCAAGGAATTAGGACTGGACAACAGTGAAGATTTTTTCCTTTCCGTAAATGTATCACCGTCCCAGATTATTGATGAATCTTTTGCCGACAAGGTAATTGAAATTTTATACCGGCATCATTATCCGGGAGAAAAACTGAATCTTGAAGTTACCAGAGGTTTCGAATTTAAATTCAACGCTTTTTCCCGTTCCGTTATTGATAAACTTAAAATGTTTGGGATCACTATTGCCCTTGATGATTTCGGAACGGATTATTCCTCATTTGAAAACCTGAAAAACTTTCCGGTGCATTATCTAAAAACCGAACAGAAATTCGTACAGGGAATTGAAAAGGACAGTTATCTGCAGTATTTCCTGTACATGATGTTTGAATTATCACATTCGCACAAAATGAAATTAATTGCGGAAGGTATTGAAACAAACGAGCAGCTGGAAGTAATCCTGCAAAGCGGCGCCGATTACCTTCAGGGTTTTCTTTTCAGCGGTCCGCTTTCATCAGATGATTTGGAAAATCAGAAGCACAATTTTACGGAAAAAAATGAAATTCTCCAAACACATGCCCCAAAATATATCAGTCTTGAGAAATGGTTTAAAAGCAGAAATTACACTACTGCTGATACTTCCCTTTTTAAACTCCTGCACCAGTGTACTCAAGTACTCATGAGTGAACAGCAGCCGGATATATCCTTATATCAGGTACTGGAAAATATCGGTACGCATTTTGACATAAGCAGGACCTTTATATTTCTTAAGGAGAAAGGGCTGCCCTGTAAGAATGCTCTTGAATGGTGCAATACCGATGTCAGCTCGCGGAAATACCTCATGACAAAAGACAATTTTGAACTGATGGCGGAATTGCTTCTCCCGGACATAAAAAAAGACGGTATCATTATTTCATCCGGTCTTAGGGGGTTGCCTGCGGAACTTATCTCAGTATTTGAGATGGCTGATGCCCGTTCTGTCGTAATCGTACCAATGTGGGACAATAATGAACTCATTGGGTTCGCCGGCTTTATCCATACTGATTACCGGAACTGGCAGCCGGAAGAATTAGTTATGTTCTGGAATCTGACGCTGATGGCAAGAAATATGCTTATCAGTTCAATGCTCAAAACAATTGTAAAGTTTAAAACAATTGGTTTATTGAATGTTCTTAATACCTGTGCCCTCAACGCCTTTATTTCTGATGTTGAAACGGATGAAATTATCTGGGTCAATGATACAGTCAAAAGCCGGTACGGTATTGGAAACGAGATGCTGGGGCGGAAGTGTTATGACGTCCTGCAGGGCCGTTCAAAACGCTGTCCGAATTGCAGAATACCGGAATTGCTCGAGCGGAATGACGGCGGAGTAATATGCTATGAACATTTTAATGATTATCACAAAAGAAAGTTTATAATATATGAAAGTGTTATTCTATGGGAAGGAAAAAAGATGGTTCATATTGAATATTCGTATGATATTACAGAAAGTAGCGAGAATTATGAAAAAGTTGCTGATGCAATAAAGTACAGCAAGATGTAATAATGTTTTTTAACATAGATTTTAATGATCGCCTAAAAGGAGCGGTACAGTAACTTACCCCATCCTGTATATACGCTCTTCAGAAGGGATCATTAGAATCTATGTCTTTTTTATAACCGCATTATAATAAAAACCGGGATCAGGAATTTCCTGCAAGGGCCGCAATGCATTCCGCCTCGTCCGGCGCGCGGAGTTCCATATATATGGTGCGGGCATCCGTTCTTTTTGTACACAGTCTCACACCCTCAATAATTCTGATATTATCATGACTGGAAGCGCTGCACTTTCCACAGCTGATACAGTCAAAATGTTCGATGGCTGTTTTTATTGCGGACGGATACCTGTTTTTGTTTCGAACAAGTTCTTCCGCTTTTGCAAAAGAAAAAGGAACATGAACCTGAAGATAATCGTCAAAGAGCATTGTTTTGCAGATAAGCTTTTTGTTCTGCATAAAATTAATGTTCCAGAAAGGACAGGCGTATCTCTGATAATAGCAGCTTGTCACGTCTGCCGTTTTTAAAAGTTTTTCCGCAAGCAGACAGTATAGGTCCCGTTTCCCCGCGGCTGAATTCAGAATATCTTCCCGCAGAGGGTCAATACACTCCCTGAAAGCAGGCTCACCTGATACAAGCCGGTCATAATCCGCTTTGGCAAACATGGTTATCGCGTCACCGTATTCTTTTTTTTCATCAACAGAGGAAAATTTTTCTGCCAGCAATATAAGCGCCTGTACAGCCGAACCCGAATTTCCGAAATTTATTTCAAATTGTGAACAGTTTTTGTAGGAGGGGACCTCTTTTCCCGTTTTAAGATAGCGAACGGTTATGCCGTATCTCTGAAGGGCCTCAAAAGGCAGCATATTTTGTTTTTTATATATTCCTTTGAATTCCATTTTGTCACATAAAAGAACCATCTGTCCGTCTCTTTCTACTGATACACCACAGGCCGCAGCCGAGTACAGAAATCGCACCGTATAAGAAATATTATGGAAACTCTTCAGATCATTGCCGTTAGAATAAAAATCATAGTCATCATAAATTCTGGTCACAAGTCTTCTTATATCGCGCAGCCCCCCTGCAAGTTCTTCAGTCAATTCCGAGCCATTTTTATCTCGAAATATATTTCCCTTCCACTCACGTACATTATTCCGCAGAAAGCGGGCTCTTCTTTCAAAACTGATATCATCCATGAACATTGAATATGCTCCGTCCTTATTTACAGAACAGTCCCGTTATACCGCTGAAGGGGACTGAGTTCTTTATTGTTTACCTGATATACGGCATTTATAATTTCTTTTTTCCGGCCGGGTTTTATATTTGCGGACGGGTCTAACAGAATATCTTTCAATACAAAGGGGCCGTTTTTAAATTTCCCGGCAACAGCTCCGCTGAATTCTCCGTCAATAAGAATATACTGCAGTATGTCCCAATCATGGCTTGAGAACCTCGCCTTGAGTTCAGCTTCCTGTGATTTTACCAGAAAATCGTTCCGGTGAAAAACAAAAACCGAAGGCTGCTGTTCCCGTTCTTTCTGCAGAATAACCAAGTCGGATGCAAGTATATACCCCAGCCTGTTATTGCAAACGGCTTCAGCTATAATGCCTTTTCCGAGCAGAACCGATAGGGCCGTTTTAATATCCTTCAAATTGAAACAGAAAAATGACCGGATGCTTTTTTCATCAGCAAAAACATTCATTTCAATAAACTGGGGCAATATCCTGCAAAGGGCCTCTGTCCGGGGATAACGCTGTAAATTTATGTCAGGAAATTCGGTTTCAAAAAGATAAAAACAACGGTCCCAGTCACTGTCAACCTGATCTTCGAAAACAAGAGAGTTCCGCTGAAGTTTGTGAAGGACAGGCGAAATGTTTTTTGAAAACCGTCCGGTTATTTCCTTAATAAACCTTATATTGACCGGACCTTCTCCGCGAAGCAACTCAAGCATATCAGTATCATCTCGTGTCAGTCTGTAGTTTTCATTCCGGTACGCGCAGGCGAATAATTCCAGGTCCCGAATATCTATATAGGCAACATTGCCGCCCATCAGTCTTGTCTTGATAATCCGGCGGTCCGCGCGGCGGCTGTCATTATATGCGGTGTCATCAAAGGAAGCCCTGTGTGCAAGCAGGGGAGGGCTTCCGGGGTATGTCCAGTATCCGGGCTGTACCGGGGAAAGCCGGCGGAATAGGGAATCATACCGGGTTTTTCCTGCCGGATCAGTAAGGGCCTGACGAGAAAGCCGTATTCCCGAAACAGCTGTATGGCTGACTTCACTATTCATTCAGATATATTTCCTGATATGAATGTAGCACTGAAAACCTCTGCTGTACAGAGCAGAATAATGTTTTGCTGCCCTGTGTAATTTTTGTTGAACAAAAGGAATCTGTCTGAACAAGTTTTTCAAACTTTTCGGACAGGCCTCTTTTCCCGGAAGTTGTTTCAAACATTGAGTACCCTCCTTCATGTAACATCCGCTTTTGGATTAATCATATTAACAGGATACAATACAAACCATGACATCTGTATGTCATGGTTTTGCGAAATAATAAAAAAGTAAGGAGATTTTCATAATAATGATTCCATTGGAGCGGAAACGGATATGTATTCCTGAACTTGTCAGGGATATGTGAAGTCACGATCCTTGCCATATAGTGGAGTGTTATGATTTAAGCCACAGCAGAAGTTGCATATAAACATGACATCCTGCTGTCAGGATTAGTTTAGTATAATATTATTACATAAATGGCAGGAGGCATATAATATGGATAGTAAGCATTTCGGTTACAAAAAAGGAACGGAACCGTTTTTCAACATTGTTATGGAAGGACTCAAGGACACGGTGGACGGCGAGTCCTTTTGGGACGCCGTCGCGGAGGACGCGGTTTTCGATTTTATATATCATTTTCCCGGATTTACCAATCGATTTGAAGGCCGTGATGCATACAGGATTTGGTTTGATGGTTACTCAAATGAACTTCACTCCGCCGATAATCTCAGGGTTTACAAAGCGGAAGGGGCGGTGTTGTGATGCTGGAATATGAAGTTCATGGAATTGTACCCGGCACGGGTAAATCGTACGATAACAGATTCTGTTCCATCATCACAATCAAAGACCGAAAAATTGTATATTGGCGCGACTATATGGATTCTCTTGCGGCGATGCTGGCAAGTTCGTAAAACAACGTATTGTTCACCGGCAAGGGATGGTGAGATTGTGTCGCTCCTTGTCGATGGCGGCCCGCCGGAAGCGGATCCGCTCCGTTTGTCTCACGTCTTTCCGAGGACGTTTTTCTCCGGAGAGTGGGAATAGCACAATGGTCTTGCCTGAAAAAATATAGCTCTCCGGAAATATGTTTGTTATGTCCGGCGCTGCATACCATCAGTGAGGAAAACTCACAAAGATTACATCACCGTCTCCGGTATGGGCACCCGCGTTGGCAACATCCAGGCGGATGGAATGCTCATTAACCTAAACGGAGCTGAGTGAAACCTTGCCGAACAGCAGGAATATTCGCTTGACCCGGATGAACGGTTGAGGCAAAATAAATCAGACTCATAGAATCCTATGGAAAGGGAGACTGAAAAGCGTATGACGACGCCTGTTTATGACTGGGACAAAATAAACGACATTATCGAGGATAAGAGAAAAAGCGGAAAACCGCACTGCTTCTTTCCGGTGAGTTAAGCGAAGAGGAAGAAGAAAAAATCGGCTTTCTGCTGGCCCTCACCGAAGACTTTCGGTTAATAGACAGTCTGCGGGAATCCGGGACAAGCTTTGCTGACTATATCCACGAAAAATATCCCCAACTGTCCCAGAGAAGCTGTTTTATTCTTCAAGTCCGCGCGCGGCATATGGACCGGTAAGGCGGCGCCCGGCAGACCCTGCAGGATGTCAAGTGGGCGCTTAGGAGCTGAACGATTCCCGGCAGATAAATGCTGTTAGTCGCAACGCCCGAACCGTTTCCATAATAATAAGAAAAAGCCTGTATGGAATTAGCAGCAAATAATTTGGCTTTACTTTGCGCCGGCGGCTGATATATACTTGAATACATAAAATTTTATATGACCTTGGCGGATAATCAGAACTAAGCATTTGAGAAAATAACAGTCGGCGGTGTTTGAATGGATTATACTGATATAAGAAAAAATTTTGAAAAGCATGGATTCTCGACACAGGTATTCCTTACAAAGGAAGAAGCTGCAGATTATTTGAAGAATGAGTTACAGCATCAAACTATCGGATTTGGTGGAAGTGAAACGCTAAGGGAAATAGGCCTTTTTGAAGCCCTGCTGCATAATAATGCCGTAGTGTGGCACAACAAAGTACCTTCCCGTGATGTGCGGCGTTTGGCTAATTGCGCGAACATCTATATAACCAGCGCAAACGCTGTAACAAAATCAGGGGAAATCGTTAATATAGATGCTACGGGAAACCGTGTGGCAATGACCGCTTTCGGCCCGGGAATATGCTATTATGTAGTTGGGAAAAATAAGATCACGGAAAATATGACTGATGCAATATATCGCTGCAGAAATGTAGCTGCCCCGCAAAATGCGAAACGGGTAAATGCGAAAACTCCTTGTGCCAAAAAGGCTGACCGGTGCTATGATTGCAATAGTCCTGACAGAATTTGCCGTATAATGATTACTATAGACCGTGTGCCGAAAGGTATGAAGTGCGAAGTGATCTTTATCGACCAGGAATTGGGGTTTTAGCATTCACAGGGAAAACAAGCATACGTTTCATAAGTCATAGAATGCTGCTGTGCAATCGGGCAACTTCGCCGGCAGTGTATATCTTCAGATGTTTGTTGCCGCTCACCGAAAAAATACCGGGTACGCCCGTGAGGTTAGGGTTCATTTCTTTCCGGCTTTATTATGTTGGCAGGAGGACTATATGCCAAAAAAGATAATTCCCATAATACTTTCTTTTCTGCTGCTTTTTTCCGGAACACTCATCGGATATAATGTGTCAAATTATCGGTGGAAAAGTAGAAACAGTATTGAGGAAAACACTAAATTAAGAAACTTTGCATTATACATATATAGCGAAATTAAAATAAATTTCGGTTCGCTTAAGGAAAATGACTCAGAGATGCAGTTTGTTGTTGGGCGCATTCCATTTTATAAAGATTTGGATATCGCGATACTGGAAAAAGAAAACATAAAAAAACGATCAGAGTATATGAATAACGAAGTAATCCTGCAAGTCAAAGACAAATTATTGGATATCGAAAAAGAACATAATGTAAAAGTCCTATATGCGATAGAATCAGGATCAAGAGCATGGGGATTTGAATCAGCCGATAGTGATTATGATATCAGGTTTATATATTGTCACAAAAAGGATTGGTATGTATCTATTTTTCCTAAACGTGATGTAATAGAATATCCCATTACAGATGAATATGATTATTCCGGGTGGGATCTTCAAAAAGCATTATTTTTATTAAATAAGTCAAATCCTGTTTTATTCGAATGGCTGCGATCGCCTATAGTCTATCATCAAGAAGAATATTTTTATGAAGTAATGAAAGAAATATCTCAATTGTATTTCTCAAGCATTTCATCTATTTATCATTATCTGCATATGGCAAGAAGAAATAACAGGGAATTCCTTCAAGGTGAAAATGTAAAAATAAAGAAATATTTCTATGTTTTGCGGCCAATATTGGCATGTTTATGGATTGATCAATTTAAAGAAGCTCCTCCAATGGAATTTAATAAATTACTGGAGCTTATTGATAATAAAGAATTATTATTGAACATACATTACTTATTGGAGAAAAAAAGGTCCGGAGTTGAATTAGGATTAGAGCCAAGAATTGATATAATCAATAATTATATCAACGAGAAAATAAATTACATTGGGACCCTTATAACAGGGTATGCCTCGGAAAAAAAAAGATTTCTCATTTTTAGATCAGTACTTTGTAAAAATATTGAATTACTATCATGTAAAAAAAATGTGACTTAAACTTGTACAGAGAAAGAAATGATGCCTTAATTGGCAAAAACAGTAAAATAAACCGGAGAAAAATAACATGGAAAATATAAACATTTCTTTTAACAAATTAGAATTAATAGATTTTGATTTAATGTATAAATGGTTAAATACTGAATCTGTAAAAAAATGGTATTTTAAAAAAGATTGGACATATGATGATGTAGTTAAAGAATTTACACCTTATGTGCTGAAACAAAAAACAACAGGAGAGCCGATCGAGAGTTTTACAATATTATATAATGATATAAAAATAGGGTATATTCAAACATATTTATTAAAAGATTATCCTGAATATGATCAGCTTGTTCAGGCCGGAGAAGATTCCGCCGGATTGGATTTATTTATAGGAGAACAGGATTACGCTCATAAAGGATTGGGTTCAATTATTATCCTTGAGTTTTTAAGAAATATTGTATTTATAAATAGTAATATAAAAAAATGTATTATTGGACCGGAACCTAAAAACACAGTTGCAATTAAGGCATATGGGAAAGTCGGATTTAAATATATAAAAACGATTCAGGTTCCGGAGGAAGATGAACCGGAATATATTATGGAAATAAAAAGAGAAGAAATAGTATAAGATATTCTGGATAGTATGTTATAGAGAATAACATTTTTCATGTGAGGAACAAAACTATGCCCGGACCCGCAACCAAAAAAGAACTGCTGGACTTATCGGAAAAAAACTTCAGCAAATTACTCGATTTTATAAACGAACTTCCTGATGATATTAAAAATAAAACATACACACATGATGAACTCAATGACCGGGATAAAACAGTCAGCGATGTAATATGCCATTTACACGAATGGCATGTAATGAGAATAGCTTGGTACAAAGCCGGTATTTCCGGTGAAAAGCCGGCGGTTCCCGTGCTGAGTTACAGCATGCAGACATTGCCGGTAATAAACCGCCGGATATGGGAAAAATATCAGGGGACCGATGTAAAAAAAGCGATTTCCCTGTTCAAAGAGAGTCATAAGGATGTAATGGCATTAATTGAAAAACATACGGATGATGAACTTTTTACCAGGAAAAAATACCCTATGACAGGAAGCACAACATTGGGGGCCTATTTTTATTATAACACATCAAGTCACTATGTGTGGGCCTTCAAGACTTTAAAACCGTTGAAGAAAATGGTTAAATAAAAAGTGTAAAAAATAATAAAGCCCGTCCCATATTATAAACAGGACTATAAACGCTTCCTCGCCTGTCAGGGCAACCGGGCAGGCAAACTGTTGGTTTCAGTCAAAATGTCAGGCGAAAAACTTTTTTTGATATACTATTAATAAAGCAATTTTGTTACATTATGAATTGTATGAAACAGTGTTTTTTATATAATTATAATGATCAAATTTATTTGAGGTATTAACATGGAATCAGTACGTGTTTATGAAATTCCTGATTGTAAAATGGTCTCGTCAGGAATAGGAATGTTTGGTGAAGAAAAATTAGAAAATTTTTCAAAATGGTTCAGTTCATTAAAACAGACAATATTTCCAAAAGACTTTCTCTTTTGGGATGGCGAACAGCAAGGTTCCGGCGGATTTCACTGGCTGTATATGTATGAGGACGGGAT
The DNA here is from genome assembly GCF_022376835.1 of Brucepastera parasyntrophica. Classification (GTDB taxonomy): domain Bacteria; phylum Spirochaetota; class Spirochaetia; order Treponematales; family Treponemataceae; genus Brucepastera; species Brucepastera parasyntrophica. The sequence goes on along the minus strand of NZ_CP084606.1, from coordinate 674,878 downwards.
GGATGTTCCGGATGAATTCAGCATCATAGACTTTAAAGGCGGGCTTTATGCTGTTGTAACTGCCATTGATCAGCAGGATAATACTGAAGCAATGAAAACAAGAGAAGCCTTTTTGGAATCCCATGGACTGGAAATTGATAAATCACGGTTTGAACTTGGAAACATAATAACTACGCCATTGGCAAATAAAATTTTAGGATATAATCAAATGGATTATTACACTCCAATAAAAGAAAAATAATATATTTTTATTAGAATAAAAGCAAAAATTACTTCGCCTGACGTGACTGAAAATACTTCACCGTATCAAACGCCGGTTACAGCCGGAAAGTCCGGAATGGGATTGTATGTCAAAAAACTCAAAACGATGGATTATAGAAAGTATAAAAGGAACATGCTTATGGAAAACGATGTATTTAATCTGATTGCAAACAAATATGATACGAAAGACAGACGGGATTTGGCCCAAAATATTGTTAGCGCCATAAAACCGGAATTAAGCAACAGTAAAGATAAATCATTAGTGGATTATGGAGGCGGGACAGGGCTCGTAGGATTGGAATTATTACCGTTTATTGATAGCCTCCTGCTGGTAGATTCTTCAGAGCAAATGCTCAAAGCCGCGGGAGAAAAAATACGGCAGGCCAATATCAAAAATGCCAAAACGCTTCGCGCTGATTTCAGCGAAAGTAACCCGGATATTAAGGCGGACATAATAGTGGCTTCATTGGTACTTCTTCATATTCCCGATACAGAGAAAATATTGAGACAATTTTATTCAGTACTAAATACAGGCGGAAAACTGATCATTGTTGATTTTGATAAAAATGAAAAGGTCTCCCATCCCGCAGTTCATAATGGGTTTACTCAGATTGGACTCAGATCATTACTGACAGATGCAGGATTTAAAGAAATTAGCATAAAAACATTTTATCACGGAAAAAATATTTTCATGAATCAGGATGCTTCAATGTTGATTGCTGCGGGTATAAAACCGGCCGGCCCGGATAGTAAAACCCCTTAACAGAAAAGGTTCATATATGATAGAATTTGCCTTATTATAGTGCGCTGGCAGTATTTTCAGCAAAAATACCTGCGAATTTCGTGTACAGGGCCCGGAATTTCATGGAAAAACCGCAAATCCGGCCTTGTCATTGACAAAATCACGTCTTTTGTAAAAAACTTTGCCGATTGTATTGTTTTTCTTTAATAAACCGTCTATAATTTGAGGGTGTACATATTTTTTGTATGTAATCTGTTAATAAAGGTGCATGATCTGTGCACTTTCTGATTTCCAGTCGTTATCTGCAGGAGTAAACCGATGGGAAAAAGTCAAAAACTTCTTTTATTAACTGCGGGTGTATTAATGATCGGTCTTTCGGCCTGTCAGAACCAGCTTTTACCGTCACCGGCTTTGGGTTCGAATAATACCGATAACAGAGCCTGGGCTGCGCCTGAAAATGTGCGCGCTTCCCACGGCGGCAAACGGACTATTACACTTTCCTGGGATAGTGTCAAAGACGCTGCCCGTTACTATATTTACAAGGCCGACAGCCCTCTGATGGAGTTTACGCAGTACGCCGAAACCCTGAACGCTACCGCCGAGTATAAGGTCTCTGTTTCTGCCGGGGCCAGCCTGTATTTCAGGATACGGGCTGTTGACGCAAAGGGGAATATTTCCCCGATGAGTTCTTATGTCCGGGGAACCAGTCTTGCCCAGCCCGTTATCAGCGATATTACAGAGTCTGACAATGACGCCGATTCGTCCGCGACCGTTCACTGGTATATGAATAATATTGACGCCGCGACCTATCAGAACCAGGTCCGGTATATTGTATATTGTTTTGACGATACAACAGAGGTAGCCCGTCTTGCGGTGAACGGTTCCGCCACAGCCGAAACGTCGGCAGCCTTTTCAAACCTGTCTCCGAATACCAACTATACGTATCAGGTAGAGGCCTATCTTGACGGAGACCAGAACGCGACTGAAATAAGTGAAAAAATGGATGCGGCGACCGCGCGGCGGCTGAGACCGAACGCTCCGGAAAACGCCAGAGCCACAAAGGGTACCAGCGCGTCTTCCATAACCATATATTTTGATTTGCCCGAAATGGTTGATGTTTCCATAGGAAACGGCATGTTTGAACTGCATCCCCTGTATTTCGTAATTTCCCGCCGCGAGGCCGGAACCGAGGGAGAATTCCAGACTGTCTGTCCCTATTTCGGGACCGATCCCAAAACCTTCCCCGAGTATACGCCCGGCATAACTGTTGCCTGGGAAGACACTTCAATTATTACGTCAAAGCGGGGTACGGAATATGAATATAAAATCCAGTCCTATGCCGATGGTGTAACGAAAATAATTTCTTCAAATTCCTCTATTGCGACTGCTTCCGGCTGGGTAATGAAAAAACCGGTAATTTCAACCAAAACACCTGTGTATTATCTCAATCCCGAAGAAAACGAATTTGAAAGAGCCGAACTGTCGCTCAATTTTTCACATGATCCGAAAGGCATAGAGTATACCTATATTCTGCATGAAACAATCGCTCCGGTCGGTGACAATCACCCGCTGGATCATGTCCTGCCTAGGACCAATGATTACGAGTGCTGCCTTGAAGACGTTGAAGTGTACACAGCGGCAATAGACTTAACCAGGTCAACGACAGCCCTTTCAAACGGGCGGGGATTGTATTCCTATTCCGTTGATGTATACCTCGACGGTACAAATGTTGAAACAGTGCAAATGGTCGGGACCAGGCGGATCACTGAAAATATCGAGCCTGTCGTCGTTGAAAATTTCGCTGTTGCGGACGGGTATCCCGATAAATATGTAATTGAATGGACAAGATACGCAAACAGAAAATATGTTCTGGCCTATTCCGAAACAGGCGTTGATAACTGGGTGGAGATTACGGAATTTGATGTCGGGTATGACCAGGACGGAGATATCTGCCGGTATGAATATGACGGACAGCAGAGCGGCATAACCCGGTATTTTTCCATGTACGCGAAAACTGAACGGAATGTCCGGGGAGAGGAAGTGTACGTTTATGACATGAAAACCCTCGGCACTCCCGTAGCCGAAAATATCGGTGAAACTTCCTATGACACAATCAAACTGGCGTGGACCGCCGCGCAGATGGCGGATACTTACCGTGTCAATTATGAATATGACGATTCTGCGGTTCTTGTTGCGGATACTGTTTCAGCTGAGGACCTTGTTTTTGATGACATAAGCCAGCGGTATACTTTCAGTTTCAAACCGGAAGGGTATAACAACGCGGCCCGTTCGGGAAAACTCCTGTCGGTTTCGGTTGAGGCCATAAACCGCGCCCGCGAAACGGCGAACGGCGACGGTGTCGAAATCAAGACATCTTCCGCCGAGGTTGGCGCCCGCCTGGTCGGTCCCGCGGAACTTTCTTCAGCCGCGGATCAGGGACGTTCCGTTTCCGGTATTGATCTGGGCTGGACAGCCGCGGAAGGCGCCAAAGGCTATTATGTTGTCCGCCGGCAGTTTGACATGAATAACAGCGCTGTTTTTTCAGGCAATGAAATTCTCTATTATATTGACGGTGAAACAAGCTCGCTGACAGGCAAGGAACTCGTTGTTGTTGAGGGAACAAAGGAAGATACCAGTACCGTTTCCGCTTCCGTCCAGTATAATACCGAAACCAAACGCTATACCCTGACCGATTCCTACTTAACGGACACTGCCGCCGCGAACTACCGGCTTCAGAATTATACTGACTCATATGTTGATGAACAGAATAATCTGGCATGGGGTTATCCTTACCGGTATTATGTTTTGCCTGTCCTTTCCGAAAATGACGTACCGTCATTTACTCACGCCGGAGCGGGGACTTCCTGCTCGGTTTCATCAGTGATATATACCAATATATCTCCGTCCGAGCAGACCGGTTTTGCGGTAGGTTTCGGACGTGATGTAAAAGGCACAAAAGCCACCTATTACCAGACAGTCAACACTGAACGTATCAATAACGGGGTACGGATTACCTGGAAAGCCCCGCTGCAGCTGGAACAGCTGCCCGAACAGCCGACCCTTTCATATTATATATACCGGAAAGCCCAGACCGATACTTCAAACAACTGGACGCAGATTACACTGACGCCGGTGTATGGTACGGAATATATTGACCGGGCCGCTTCCGATAATCCGTCTGCTCCCCATGAAGGGGTCGCCTACGATTATCTGGTAGGCGTCGCCGTATCCGGAATAGCGGGCGTCTCCCGTCCGGATGAAAACAGCCGGTTTATCACTTCCTGTTATACGGTTATGGATGAAACCCTGACCGACGAATACAAAATGGCCGGTTATGTGCTCGCGAAGCCGACCCTGATTACCGTATCAAAGGCTTCCCTCGGCGTGTACCACGAAACGGTCAGCTGGAACGTGGCCGGCACAGACAGCAGTACTTCAGGCAAAATGAACAGGGGCCTCAGCGGATACGAGGTGCAGGTATATAACAGAAATATAGACGGAAACTGGCACAGCGTTCTTGATGTTCCTGCCCAGAACCTGCCGTCCCTGTCAATGTTTAAACGGGATATAACAAATGATACAGGGTATCTGAAAGTACTCCGGGATTACAAACATTATTTCCGCGTACGCGCTTACGTTCTTATTGGTGAGGATAAAGTATACAGTTCTCCTCCTGATTATACCTGGTCGGATGGCTATGAAGATCCGGCAAATTATGTAAAATGGGGTTCCCGTGATGTAACGAACCTTGAGTTTGCCAAGATGGCGATTATCGGTATGAGTACCGGTATGGAGAAGGAACGGGGAACGCGTAACAGCAATTCTGACGGAATCGGCATTACCGGTCTTAAATCTGTATGGAACTATATGGGAGCAACAGACTGCAGAATTCAGATGACATACACCAGTTATGTCGCGAGCCATGCGTCACAGGCGTCACGGGATGAGGAAGATCCTGATGAGATTTCAGCCGTCATCATATCGGGCGACCTGTGGGCGCGCGGCGGTATTATGGGGCAAAAACAGGAACGGTACTGGACGAACAGTCCAATGACTGTCACCTATGCGGGCTGGCAGGGTAACGAAGAAGACTGGACAGGTACCATAGATTTTGAAGGCACCGGAGCAAATAAAGGCAGCGGATCTACGACACGCACATCGGGCGGCGTTACTGTCGTCTGGCACGGGGAGGACCCCGAGTATTACAGTATGTCAGGCGATGGCAGGGCCTTTAATCTTCCCTTTATGTTTGCCGGTACCGGATATTCGAACGATACGGATGAATGGAAATAAGTATATGAACAAGGTAATGATACATTCTGTGTTATTTTTTTCTATTATGTTTCTTTCAGGCTGCGCTGATCTTTTTCAGGGCAAGGTGGCAATGGATGCGGATCCCGACGGGACCGGATCTCTGAAAGATGTGTTCAGGCAGGAAGAGGAAATATCAAAACTGTCCACGCCGACCCAGTTTTATGTTTCCGACGGATATTCCCCCTCGGCAATCAGACTGACCTGGAACGGCGTGACCGGGGCAGCGTCATATATGATTGAATGCGCGGTTATGGAACCCATAATCGACGGCGGCGGGAATATTACCTATGAAGTTCCGGGCAACGAGGATTTTGAAGTTCTGGAAAATTTTGTCTATGACACCGGATATACTCATCGGGTCCTGACAAATCCCCAGCGCACTTCGCCTGAATACCAGAACAAATATTATTACCGGATTATTGCCGAAAATGTCGGAGAAAAATATGACAGCAGTGATCCTACCGCGGCTCTTTCCGGCACCCTGTTTGCGCCGCCGTCCAATGTGCGGGCAAGTCTCGGGACTTCAACCACCCAGATAACCCTGCAATGGGAAAAGGTTAACGGCGCCTCTTCCTATACAATATACCGTTCGGATTACGCGACCGGAACTTCTCCGTACTATATGGATTCCGTATACGGGAACCAGATGTGGTATACGAATACGGTTTCAGAAGACGAGCAGGGCAAGGAATATTATTATTCGGTTTATGCCATAAATGATTCGGGAAATACCAGCGTCGTAAGCAATCTTGCGATGGGCTACGCGCTGGTTACCGGCGCTCCCGATACGCCGGAAAATGTCCGGCTTGCGGACAATTCCGGACGGGGACACGCGACAAACCAGATAACAATCGAATGGGACGCGTCTTCCGAAGCCGACTATTATGCGGTATACCGCTACAGTTCACAGGATTCTTCACTGACCAGGCTGACCGAGAACACAACGGATACTTTCTGGGTTGACTCCAAACAGCTGCGGCCGGGATTATATTATTACTATCTGGTCCAGAGCATTGCGGAAGATACAGTCAACTCCAAGGTTTTAAAAAGCCAGTTTTCAACCGATGACGTTGAAGGCTACATCCTCAGTCCTCCTTCGACAGTATCTGCCATAAAATCGTCCGGCGGATCGGTATCAATTATATGGTACCCCGCGATCGGAACGGAGACGGAACAGTCCAGATATTCATACAAGGTATACGCCGACAATAATCTGGCCGGTACATTTACCGCCGAGGTAGCGTCAGGTGTTTTGCCCGTGACTGGATCCGACGGATATATTCATGCGGATAATGTCGACCCCTATACCTTCTATAAGGTAGCAACAGTGAACACCCTGACCTCAGCGGAGAGTTCCCAGAGTTCCGTTGTATCTCCTGCACCGGCTGCTGCGGTAATTCTTGACGCGACAAAGGCCGCAAACCTTTCAGGGGAAACGGCAAATTCCTCCGGAGTATATCCGGTAAAAATTACCTGGAAGAAACCATCTTCGGAAACACCGGCAGCATATCATGTGTACCGTTCTACCTCTCCTGATTCGGGCTTCCGTAAAATAACAGACGATCCGATCGATGCTTCGGCTGAGATTGATGGCGTCTTCTCTTTTGTTGATCCCAATGAAACGGCCAAGGTCGGAAAGCTGTATTATTACAGAGTTCTTTCTTTGAATATGCTCGGTCAGGGTTCATATTTTTCCGATACCCGTACCGGATACGGAGCCCTGACTTACGAACAGTATATGCTCGAGTTTAACAAAACGGTTAAATCTTCGCATAAAAAGCTTACGCTCATGCATAAGTCAAATGATATGGACAAGCTCGGTTCGGAAACAGCGACCGGCGCAATAAGCGGGAATTTAAACTATACCGCCAAAGTCCAGGGCGTCGGCGCCCGGATTACCATGCATTACAGTAACTATGCCGACTTTTATATTGAAAATGACAGCGCCAATGGGGTGTACTTCAGTGTGACCGGAGACACCAATACAACCGCAAACATGAGCGCGAACGGTTCAATGGACGGAACAATGGTTTGTACCGGAATGTATCCGGGGAAAGTATATTATGACGGTGTTGAAATTAAAGGCGGTTCGGCGGGCGGCGGATTATACGTAATAGAACCTGCAGGTTTTTTACAGGGTTCGGTCAGTTGGACAGTAGGGGAGAGATAAAATATGTTTTCTAAAGGAAAAAAGAGTTTGTATGCCGGGTTCTGCCTCACGGCTGTTCTTGCGCTCGCCGGATTTTTTTCGGCCTGCACAACGCCAAGTCCTCTGTACGGGAAATGGGCGGACAACAGAGGCGATACGCTTACTTTTGTAAATGACGGAACCTTTGTGGCTTCAATAGCGGATTTCGTTCAGGGCAAACTTAATTATGACGGTGATTATACCGTACTCCTTAATTCACTTGTGCTTACCTGTTCCACCGGCAAGCAGATTGTAACGGAATGGGATATCCGCGGAAATATACTGTATATGAACTGGACTGATGAAGACGGCAATCTCATCCCGCTCAGCCTGTATAAAATAGCTAATTAAGGAGCCCGAATTGAAAAAACGACTGACGCTCGTCTTATTGTTTCTCCTCCTGGTATTTGCTGTCAGCGCGGAGTCAAATAATGAAGAAGCTTCTGTTTCTGATATAAATGATACTATCGCGGCGCCGGACGCGGCGGACAATGCTTCCGCCGACAAAAAAACAGCATCCCGAATAGATAAAAAACCTTTCGTTGTATTTAATGAAGGTGTAACCGCCGCTTGGGTAACAAGAATCATTAGAAAAGAAGACAGGAGCAATTTTGTTTTTGTTGATTTTATGCCAGGGGCTTATTTCGGAATAAAAACTGTAAACATGCAGCCCCTTAACAGTATAGTCCGGCTTTCGGTTTATTACCCGCTTACCTTTACTTTCAATGAGGTACCTCAGGTTGCAAAAAATGTTATCAGATATGCTGTTGACCTTTTTGCCGGCGTGGATTTTGAGCTGAACATGTGGCAGTATGTCCGTTTTAACCTGTCGCCCGGTCTGCATGTATTTTTCCAGAATTCCGACCGGTGGAATTATGTGAATGTCGGAATCGCCGCCCTGGTCGGACTTGAACTGCCGGTAAGCCGGGGCTGGACAATTCTCCTGAATGGACTTGCTTCGCTTGATAACGGCAATCTCGGAACAAACGGTACTATGGAACCATACAATATTGTCTACCAGTATCAGATTGATTTTGGTGTCAGATACAGCAGGAAAAACCCGAATCTCTATCCGTACATCAAGCCCAAAAACAAATAACCTCCCGGTCGGATTATACGGATTGCTGTTCCATGTCTTTTTCCGGCTTCTGGGGAACAGCGTTCCCATGTTGTTCCGTGCCGACTTAACCAGCGCGGAAACCGCGTGAACAACCGCGTCCCTGGTTTCTTTATCTATGCTGCCGAGGCTGTGAACAATGGAGAGGCTGCTTTTCAGCCATGAAGTACTTAACTCCGGAACTGTCTGGGCTTCGGTTGAGCTGAGTACCTGATACAGGGTATCGGCAAACTGTCTGCGCTGTTCATTATTCAAACCGCTTATCCACTCGTTCATTGTTTTGTCCATAAAAGCGCTTCCGCTTGTAACAGTATGCAGACGAAGCACATCATTAGGCGTTACCTCCCAGGAATACAGATCATGCTGGAGAAGCCCCTTTTTCGTACTGCTGACTACCGTATAATTGTCTCCGTGCTCAAAAAGCATGCCGACTACCGAGCCCTGTGGTACAAAAGTCTGAATCCTTCCCACGACCTTCCGGTATTCTTTTCCGGTTACTATTTCTTCCCTGAAACCGGGGCCGTCATTATTGAAAATTCCGGTAATGCGGTTCTGGACATGCCTGCCGCAAAAAGCCGCCGCGTATACGGCAAGATTTCCTCCCTTGGAATGTCCCCCGGTCATCAGCTTTCCTTTGAACTTTTGGGCCGCGTTATTCAGATATTCGGCCGCGTCCTGCTGGGAAGGGATATGGTCGAGGAACGCCATATTGAGATCTTCCTTCCAGCCTACAATAGTATTATCTGTGCCCCGGTAGGAAACAAATACCGGACCTTTTTTCATCAGGATAGTGAGCGCGGCAAACTGTTTTTCCTGGGAGGCATCAACATGGTTAACAAACCCGGCAAGTCTGAAATCACGGAAGCGCCTGCTTTCCCCAAGGGCTTTCAGCAAGGCCGAGTCTTCCGGACGGCTGACACGCGCCGACAAGCTGTTTTCCCCATCCGCCGTAAGTTCACTGAACCGTTTCACCGCCTCCGAAACAGTTATTGTTTTTCTTTCGGAAGGCGGCGGAACAATACCTTCAAAAGGAAGATATGAAAGCCGTGAAAGGATAATGCTGTCAACAGCATTGAACGGTGCCTGTCGAAAATCAAGGTCTCCCCGCCAATTCAGATAATCAATAATATTCGCCATGAAATAACCTGCCTGTTTAAAATATATATAAATCAGCAAAATAGACAAGCACCGCCGCCGTTTTTCTTGTAGTCAATCGATAACCCTGTGAAGGACGGAGTATTAAGCCTGCATGCGAATAAAAGACGGGTATTTTTCAGATTCAGGAAATACTCCAGGAAAGATTTTTAATGTACGCTGTTATAAGAAACAGGACAGATTTGAAAATTTCCATACACATGGATTTGCAATTTTATGTGTATGGAAATTAACGCGCCGCTGGGCAATACGATACTGTATCGTATCCGGTATCGTATCGGTCCGGTTTCTGATTGGGCAGCCGGTCATCGGGGCAGGGATATACCCGCTCCTCTGCGCGGATACATACGGACAGCATAAAATACTGAAAGGATATAACCCTCCCATGCGGAAGAATTAAAGCAGGGATAAATATTCAGATGAGGTTTTATTTACGGCTGGAATTTAATATTCCGGTACTAACCCCGGGACCCACTCCACGGAAGAACGAAACACCCGCGGCTTTGCGGGGTGTTTTATTTCCGGAACGGAAAAACAGTATACAGGCTGTTAAAATGGATTCCGGAACCTTCAGGCAAATTCACGATTCACACCGGAACATACTGATTTTTTAAAAATAATCGGGCAACCCGGATTTGAACCGGGGACCCCAAGTCCCCCAGACTTGTACGCTAACCAACTGCGCTATTGCCCGAATGCTCAATACCTTAACATGAAAAAAACGCCTTGTCAATGACGGCAAAATGGTTCTTTTTTTCATTTTTTAGTTGAAGTATTCAGAAAAACGGAATAGACTTATTATGTGAGATTTTTTAAATCGCTGAAGATTTATGAAATTCCGGGAAAACAAAGATGTAAATACAATATGGAGCTGCTTGAATGAAGGAGTATATTTACGGATATACCTGCCCTGTTACTGTTTTCCCGCCTTTACGGCAGGCTTTTTCAACAAGCGACTATAAGGTTATACATGCCAGACTTGATAAATGATAGTCATACAAAAATTCTGATCGCCGAAAGTGACCCTATCGTTGCTCTTGATTTACAGGGTATGGTAATGAGGATAGGCTATGATGTAGTAGCCCTGGCTGATGCGTGCCCTGCAGTAATTACCGCGGTAAAGCGCTTTCTTCCTGACGTCGTGCTTCTGGATATGACCCTGAAAGGGGATCAGGATGGAATTGAAATTGCCCGTGAAATTCAAAAAGACTTTGACATTCCAATAATTTTCTGTATCACAACTCCCGATTTATCGGCGCTTGTAAGGGCCAAAGAGCTGACATATGCCGCCTATCTGCTGAAACCGATCAGTCCTGATAATCTTTCAACTACGCTTGATACCGTATTATACAAGTATAAGCTTGAAAAACGTATGAAGCAGACTGAAGCCCGTTTTCAGCAGCTTGCGGAAAAAGAAGAAATACTCCGTTTTTTCATGGACGACAAGTCAGCTTTTGTCTGGCACTGGGAAAAAGACGGGGGAGTTAAACTCGAAGATTACGATGAGTACGGCATACCCGAAAAGGTATTGGAAGATCACATCAATGCCGTTATCGGGGGTTCCGCAAGTGAAAAAATTGCCACCCTTCTTTCCATTAAAGCGGATACGGCGGGTGATACCTTTCAGTTTTTTACTGTGATAGCGGCCAATACCCCGGATGGCGACCGTTTTTCAGGACTGCTGATTCCCCTCAAGGAACCATAACTCCCGTGCCTTCACAAATCTTTCATGTTTTGGCAGGTGAAAAAGCCCTTGCCCTTTCCGGAACGGTTATTGAAAATTTTGACAGCGCTGCCTTCAGGCTGGGCTGCCAGGGGCCGGATATTTTTCTGCATAACAGGAGAACAAAACCGCTCGCGCTTGCATACGGGCGCCTTCTGCACCGCAGGGATTACGGCCGGTTTTGCGCTGAATTTGTTTCAGCTCTTCCTCCTGATATCCCCGCAGGCGTATTGTCCTGGTTTTATGGTTTTATAACCCATCAGGTCGCCGACAGGCTGCTTCATCCGTATATTGTTTACCGGTCATATACCGACGGAAAAACCGGAATACCGGGGGTTTCTTCAGCGCAGTTTCACGCTTTTTTCGAGCGTATCCTTGATTCCGAACTTTTGCGTAAAACTGAACGGAAAAAACTTGATTCCTTTGATACAGGTTCATCTTTCTGGCTTTCGGGTAATGAAATAGACCTGCTTGCGAAGGCTATAGCTCCGGTTCTTTCCGCTGTGTATCCGGGCGAGGCGGAAAAAGATCCCCAAATCCTGCAGAGGATCCGGAACGCTTTTACCGATTCGATTTATTATTATGATATATCGAATCCCCGGCTGATCAGTATACATGATAAAATGGGAATTATGTGCATGCGCTATTTTGTGGAACTGGGCGCCGCCGGCGTGGCCCTGCTTCATCCTGATGAGCCTGATCCGTCCATAGACTGGATGAATACTGAAAAGCGGGAATGGAGGCATCCGGTCAGCGGGGAAAAAAGCAGCAGCTCGGTTCCCGAACTGTTTGAAGCTTCGGTGCAGGAGTCCGCCCGGGTTTTTAAACTGCTGAGGGACCTGCTCGGAGGGAATCTCTCTTTTTCCGATTTTGAAACAGCCATCGGAAATGAGTGTCTCTCGGTAGCGGGCCCGGACGGAAAACTCGGGAAAGTCCGCTTCTGGGACGCTTTTGATCTGGGTTCCGCCCTGCTTGCGGAAAAGGAAAAGAGGCTTGCCTGGCTCGGGACTGCTTAGTTGACCGCCTTTCCGGGCGCTGATATGATGGTAATATGAATCTGAATGATAAACGCCTTGGCGCATATAATAAAGAAATAAAAAAAGGTTCCTCGCCGCAGGATCAGACACAGAAAAATCCCCGGCCGTTTACACCTGAACACATTTCACGTTCCCAGAGCGGCAATCCCGGAAAAACGGAGCAGGAAAAAAAGAAACCGGAAAAAACCAATACGGCCACGGCTCCGGCAACAGACGGGAAAATTATACTTCCGGGACTTGTTAAAATCCAGCGTGACCCTGATTCGCAGGAGCAGCAGGACGGGACTTACCGTAAAGTAGCAAAATTTCTGTTACTGATTGGGGTTGATGAAGCCGCGAAAGTAATGGCCCAGTTAACGCCTGAACAGGTTGATAAAATAGTACTCGAAATCGCGTCCATACGGAGAGTAGAGCCGGATGAAGCAGAAATTATTCTCGCGGAATTTCAGGCCCTTTTAAAGCAGGCCCGGGAACCTTCCGGCGGTGTTGCGACCGCGCGTTCCATTCTGGAAACTGCCTTCGGTGCTGAAAAAGCCGAAGCTCTGCTTCAAAAGGCCGTGCCGAATGTCCACGGAAAACCGTTTGACTATCTTGAGGGTATTGATCCCGAACGGATATATCTTATCATTTCCGATGAACTTCCGGCGGTCAAGGCCCTGGTTTTGTCCCAGCTTAAACCTGTCGAAGCAGCGGAAGTAATAAAGATTATGAAGCCCGAAGAAAAGAAGGAGACCGTTCTCAGGCTCGCGAAGCTTACCGAAATTAATCCTGAAGTTCTGCGCCGCGTTGATGAGGGAATGAGGGAAAAAATCCAGAATATCAATACTTCTTCCGCAAACCGGGTTGACGGCCGCTCCGCCCTTGCCGGCATTCTCAGGAAAATGGATCTTACCAGCGAGAAAATGATTCTGGATACCCTGTCCGATACTGACCCTGAACTGGGAAAAGATTTGCGGGAACGTCTGTTTACTATTGATGACATAATACATTCCGATAACCGCTTTATTCAGGAGTATCTCAGAACCCTGACCGAACATGATATTGCCGTCCTTATTGCAGGCAAGCCGGAGAATTTCAGGGAGAAAATACTCGGCAATTTATCGCGGACGCGTTCAGCCCTCGTTCTGGATGAAGAAAAAATAGTAGTGCCGGTATCCCGGGCCGAATCAGAACGCGTGACTTCAAAGTTCTTTTCAGTCATGCGTCGGGCATGGGAAAAAGGTGAAATATATGTCGAAGGCAGGGATGATAAAACAACATGGGTACAATAAAAAAAGGAAGTGAAATTCACGGATTTGAAATTACCGATATTCAGGAACTGCCGGAGATGAATGCCCGAGGTATCAGTGCGCGGCATACAGTTACCGGACTTGAAGTATACCATATTCTCAATTCAGATGAAGAAAACTTTTTTTCTTACGCTTTTATGACCCCGAGCAGCGACTCTTCCGGAACGCCCCATATTCTTGAGCATTCGGTATTATGCGGTTCCAAAAACTATCCCCTCAAAGATCCCTTTCTTGTTCTTGTAAGGCAAAGTGTAAAAACGTTTCTTAACGCCATGACTTTTTCTGACAAGACGGTATATCCGGCAAGTTCCATGGTGGAATCCGACTATTTCAATTTAATGTCTGTTTATGGAGACGCGGTCTTTTTTCCCGGACTGGAAGAATGGGTTTTCCGGCAGGAAGGACACCGTTTTGAAATTGATGAAGCAAGCGGAAAAGTTTCCATTCAGGGAGTTGTGTTCAATGAAATGAAGGGAAATTATTCTTCCTTTGACAGTATAGCCGGAGACTGGTCATTGAAATCCCTGTTAATGGGCACTCCGTATATGCATGATTCCGGCGGAGACCCGGCGGAAATCCCGGCTCTTACGTATGAACAGTTTAAGGATTTTCACAGAAAATATTATCATCCGGTGAACTGCAGGGTTTTTCTGTGCGGAAATATTTCCACGGAAAAACAGCTTGAACTCCTTAATGAACGTTTTTTACGGCACTTCACTCCGGCTGAAAAACCGGTGTTTGAAAGTATCCCGCAGAGTTTTGACCAGCCCAGGAAATTTGAAATCCCGGCCCCTGCCGAAACCGGACAGGACCCCGAGAAAACTACTGTTCTGCTTAACTGGCTCCTGCCTGACGCAACCGATCCTGTAGCAATTCTGGAAGCAAGTCTTCTTACGGAAATTCTTATGGGCCATGACGGTTCGCCTCTGAACAGGGTTCTTCTTGAGTCGGGACTGGGCGAAGACATAGCCCCTGCCAGCGGTCTGGAAACGGAAATTAAACATATGTGTTTCTCTATCGGGCTGCGCGGAGTCCATACCCGGAATACGGCCCGGGTTGAAAGTACTATACTCGAAACCCTCGCGGAACTTGAAAAAAATGGTATGCCAGAAAAAGATATACAGGCTGCCGTCCGGTCAATAGATTTCAGCAACAGGGAAGTACGCAGGTCCGGCGGTCCCTTTGCCCTGGCTCTTATGCGCCGCTCTCTCCGCGGCTGGATTCATGGATTCGGACCTTCACATACTCTGCGTTTTATTCCCGCCTTTGAGGAAGTAAAACGCAGAATTGACGGTAACCCTTCATATATAACGGACCTCCTGAGAAAATGGCTGGTAGGAAATAAACACCGCGCTGTAGTTGTAGTATATCCGGACCAGAATTGGGAAAAAAGCTTGATGAAACGCTGGCTTCCTATACTGACTCCTTTGAGAAAAGCCTAACTCCCGAAAGCAGAGAAAATTTTCTTGAAAAACAGCGGAACTTTTATGCCCTTCAGCGAAAGGAAGATTCTCCCGAACTGCTTGCGCTTATCCCTCATCTCAGGAGGGAGGACTTGTCGGGCGTTCCTGACCGCATAGAGACTGAAATCGGTTTTTCCGGAACCATCCCTGTTCTGACTCATGAGCAGCCGACAAACGGCATTGCGTATATGGATATAGGAATTCCCGTAGATACACTCCCGCCCGGATTCTATCCTCTGCTTCCTTTCTTTGCCTCGGCTTTTACTGGAATGGGTCTGTCAGCGGGGAAAAACGGGGAACCTGCCCTGAACTGGGCGGAAGCCTCCGCTCTGCTTGCGCAGACCGCCGGCGGATTCGGGACAAGCCTTTATTCAAGTTCCCCGGTTCAGAATACAAAATTACCTGAACTTCTCCCCGGGAATCTTACCGGCAGGGATCTTCTGATAATACGGATAAAAATGCTTGAAGAGCTTATTCCCGAAGCAGTTCCGCTTCTGTTCAGATTTCTGGAAAATATTGATTTTTCAGATAAAAAACGTCTGGAAGATCTTTTACTGGAGTATAAAAATGATCTCGGCTCGTCAATCGCTCCAGCCGGAAACCAGTACGCCATTTCCAGATCAGCCGCCTTTACCGGCAGGTCCCGGGCTATTGATGAAATATGGAACGGAATTTCACAAATACAGTACATCAGGGCCTTGTGCAAAAAAATACAAACCAAAAAGGCCGCGGCCAGGCTTGCGGCGGACCTTGATGAAATTCATACGAGGCTGCTTTCCGCCGGAATTATAATCAACATAACCGGGACTTCTTCAATTATTACTTCGGTATCGGCAATGCTTCCTCGTCTGACGGAACCCTTTGGAGCTCCTTCCGGGCCTGATTCCGATTCCTCCCGGGCTGAGCCGCATTTTGCGACCCTTCTGAAAATAAACGGCAAAAAGCGGTCCCGTTCAAAAAATCCGGAATTCGAATTCATTGTTTCTTCTTCTCTTCAGGTAGGATTTGCCGCGGCCGTTCTTCCGGCGCCTCCGTATGGTACCTTTGAGCAGGCCGTTGTTACAGTCCTCGGGAACTGGCTTGCAAACGGAGTCCTGTGGGAGCAAATCCGTACAACAGGCGGCGCATACGGCGCCTTTGCGTTTCCGGATTCTCTTGAGAAACTGTTTATTCTGGCAACATACCGGGACCCCCAGCCCCTGCGTTCTCTGGCTGTTTTCCGCGAAGCTCTCACTCTGGTTTCCGGACAGGCAATAGACCCTGTTGATCTCGAAAAAACAATTGCGGGGTGCTATAGCAGGGAAATCCAGCCCCGGTCACCTGCTGACAAGGGTTTTACAGCCTTTATAAGGATTTTATACGGTATTACCGATGAATTACGTTTGCAGAAAATAAAGCATATAATTTCTGTCCAGCCTGAAGATATACAGACTTCCGCCCGGAACCTTTTCAAAGAATTCGATACGGCAAAACAGGTTATTCTGGGGGGAAAAAAACAGATAAAGACTGCGAAAAAGACGGAATTTACTGGAAATAATACGAAAATTACTATATAATAGTGAACAATAATTGCTTGAGGAGAAACAGCATGAAACATCTGGATCATGAAGGTATTGAGATTATGAAACAGCTGGTTTCTGATATTCAGGGCGCTCCCTATCCTAATGTTGTTGACAACGAATTATACAGGATATGGTATGAGCATGTGCAAATCGTAGCAAGTAAATGTCTGGAATATATTGACCGAACCTTTCCTAATGAGAAAAAAACCGGAAAATCCCGAAATTCTAAATTTAAAAATCCCTGAAAATAGACATATCCCCATCCGAATTAGTATATTTAAAGTATGAATTTAGATAAATGTACATTAAAAACACGTGAGGCAATTCAGGAAGCAACCTCGATTGCCCAGAGAGATGATTATGCTCAGGTTGAAAGTGATCATTTGCTCCTTGCTCTTCTGCAGCAGGAGGGCGGGGTTATCCCTCCGCTGGTCGAAAAGATAGGAGTTTCTCCTGACAAGCTTATAAAGGAAACGGAAGACCACCTGGATACACTTCCGCGGGTAACCGGCGAATCGGCCCAGGTATATTTTTCACCCGCAACACTCAAAACTCTCGCCAAGGCGGAAAAAGAAGCCGCGGATCTTAAAGATGACTATGTTTCAACCGAACATTTACTGCTGGCAATGAGCCAGGCCTCTGACTCCGCGGGTAATCTGCTTCGGAAGGAAGGGATAAACAAAAACGCCATACTTTCCGCGCTCAAGGATATCCGGGGAAGCCAGCGGGTTACTTCTGAAGATCCCGAGGCGACCTTCCAGAGTCTTGAAAAATACTGCAGGGACCTGACAGCCCTTGCCCGGCAGGAAAAAATTGACCCGGTAATAGGCAGGGATGAAGAAATCCGGCGTGTTATGCAGGTTCTGTCCCGCCGGACCAAGAATAATCCTGTTCTCATCGGGGAACCCGGTGTCGGAAAAACCGCGATAGTCGAAGGACTTGCGCGCCGCATTGTTTCGGGTGATGTTCCCGACAGCCTTAAGGGCAAAAGACTCCTCGCCCTTGACCTCGGGGCTCTTGTCGCCGGCGCAAAATTCCGGGGTGAATTTGAAGAACGTCTCAAAGCTGTTATATCGGAGGTCCAGAAGTCAGACGGACTGATTATTCTTTTTATTGATGAACTGCATACTCTGGTCGGAGCAGGCGCCAGCGAGGGTTCCATGGACGCCTCCAACCTGCTCAAACCTGCCCTTGCCCGGGGCGAACTCCGCGCAATAGGCGCGACCACTTTAAATGAATACCGGAAGTATATCGAAAAGGACGCCGCCCTTGAGCGCCGTTTCCAGCAGGTTTACTGTCCTGAGCCAAGCGTAGAAGACACCATAGCTATTCTCCGGGGACTGCAGGAAAAATATGAAGTCCATCACGGGGTCCGCATCAGAGACGAGGCCCTTGTTGCCGCTGCGACCCTTTCCGACCGGTATATTACCAGCAGGTTTTTACCTGATAAGGCAATAGACCTTGTTGATGAGGCCGCCAGCCGTCTGAAAATGGAAATAGAAAGCCAGCCGACAGAACTGGACCAGGTTGAACGCAAAATTCTGCAAATGAATATTGAAAAACTTTCCCTTTCAAAGGAAAAAGATCCCGCATCCGTGGAACGCCTGGGCAAGATCGAGGCGGAACTTGCAGAGATGGGTGCCAGGCGCGATGCGATGAAAGCCCAATGGCAGAATGAAAAGGGCCGCATTGACGAAGTCAGGAAGTTCAAGGAAGAACTTGAACAGCTCCGCAATGAAGAAACACGCTATACCAGGGAAGGAAACCTGACAAAGGCCGCTGAAATTAAATACGGCAGTATCCCTGAAATTGAAAAGAAAATGCAGGCAGCAACCGACGCCCTCGAAAAAAACGCCGGCAACTCGGGCCAGCTTCTGCGTGAAGAAGTATCGGAAGAAGATATCGCAAAAATCGTTTCTTCATGGACAGGGATTCCCGTTTCAAAAATGCTCGCAAGCGAGCAGCAAAAATATCTCCAGCTTGAGTCAGTACTCCAGAAAAGAGTTGTCGGACAGGATGACGCCGTCAAGGCTGTTTCGGACGCAATCCGGCGCAATAAAGCAGGGCTTTCGGATATAAACCGCCCTCTCGGAAGCTTCCTTTGTGTAGGACCGACCGGCGTAGGCAAGACCGAACTGGCGAGGACCCTTGCGGATTTTCTTTTTAATGATGAAAGAGCCCTTACCCGCATAGATATGAGCGAGTATATGGAAAAACACGCGGTAAGCCGTCTTATCGGCGCGCCTCCGGGCTATGTCGGTTATGAAGAAGGCGGTCAGCTTACCGAGGCTGTCCGCCGCCGGCCCTACAGCGTCGTTCTTTTTGACGAGGTTGAAAAAGCCCATCCTGATGTTTTCAATGTCCTTCTTCAGGTGCTTGATGACGGGCGGCTTACTGACGGGCAGGGGAGGGTTGTCGATTTCCGAAATGTCATAATTATTATGACGAGTAATATAGGTTCCGATTATATCCTTACCGCAAAAACGCTTGATGAAATTAAACCCCGCGTCGCTGAACTATTGAAGGAAAATTTCCGTCCCGAATTCCTGAACAGGATAGATGAAATTCTGACCTTTAACCGGCTAAACAAGGACAATATTCTCAAGATCGCCGATATTCAGCTTAATTCGGTTGCATCCCGCCTTGAAAGCCGGAGACTTAAACTTGTTATTGATCCTGAAGCAAAACAGTATCTGGCCGATGTCGGATTTGATCCGCTTTACGGCGCCCGTCCTCTGAAACGGGCAATCCAGAGCGAACTTGAAAACCCTCTGGCAAAGCATGTGCTTGCCGGCGAATTCCCGGATGGGTCAGTAATTCATGTAACCTATCCGCCGGGAGCGGACGGGCTGGTTTTTGAAAAAGGAAAGGCCGCGCCTGCAAAAAAAATAATTTCCTGAATTCAGAAAAAAGAGCCAGCGGGAAGGAGGCTGTTAATAAAACAGCATAATGCAAAACGGAATTATGGCAGCTGCCTTATGGGGATGCAAATGACGAACAGGCGTATCGCTAAAAAGAACGATACGCCTGTCTTTTCACGCTTTAGAAACTTATTTTCAGGATAATCGGCGGCTAAACTACAAAACACCCCGGGTGTACATGCATTCTTAATCTATCCTGCATACAGAGTTGCGACCTTGTTTCTCTCCTGAAAAAGTGTGCATCCTCCATTATGTGTGTCCGCATTTTTTGCGATTTCTCTTAACTCCGCAAAATAGCCGGACTGTAACACGTCAAGAACAGAACATGACTTCAGGTTGTACTTCGCATAAGGTGAAAAGGGGCAGGGTTCAGCGCCGCCAACGGAATTAATGTGAAAAAAACCGCGTCCCGATGCCAGACATCCACCCATTGCCTCTTCGTCTCCGGGGAAAGAGAGGATAACCATATCAGACATATCCCCTCTCAGCGCTGAAACGGCATTGCCCAACTCGGCCAAATCCTCCTTGTCCAATGCAAGATGTTCCGTTTGTTCGCTTACAGGCACATACTCTACAAAGAATGCCAGGCCACAACCCATGTTCCTTAAATTAGAAATATAAGAGGGGTCTGTAACTGCCTGCATGTTTTCTGTTGTGACCGTTATAGAGACACCAAACAATATCCCTTTTTCCTGCAGACGGCTCATTGCCTTCTGTACCGCCGCGTATACACCTTCGCCGCGGCGCACATCTGTTTTCGCTGCATCTCCTTCCAGGCTGAAAATCGGGATTACATTGCGGCTGCGATCCAGCAGCGAAAGGCAGTCATCGTCAATCCGGGTTCCATTTGTGAAAACCGGAAAAATAATATCCCTGACGCGGGACGCGGCCTCTATAACGTCATACCGCAAAAATGGTTCGCCGCCGGCCAGCAGGATAAAAGGAATACCGAGCTGTGCCGCCTCATTAAAGATGGATTCCCATTTTGCGGTGTCAAGATCAGGCTGCGTTACACTGCTGCCGCAAGCGCCATTGGCTCTGGCATAGCATCCGGAACAATGCAGATTACACTGTGAAGCAATGCTGGCAATTAAAAATGATGGAATGTGGATACCGGCTTTTTCATAACGGTTTCGGATTGCGGCGCTTTTTGAACGCGGGGCAGCATGCGGGAAAGAAAAGCGCGTCCTTCCCGGCTGCTCATGTAATAACGCCTTACTGTTTTCAGAATATTGTTGATTCCTCGGTTCATAAAAATGTTCAGATTCATTTTACCACCCCGTTTCTAATTTGGTATACAATCGCAAACTGTTCAATGTGCCGCATGAGCAGCATAACCGCGTCGCCTTCTTTTTCCGGCATAGTATCATATTGGCAAAGGATCAGATAAAACGGAGCGTAAAATTGCAGCGCAATGATATCCGCGGGCCCTTTCCGAAAAAACCCCTGGGCAATCATTTCAGAAAAAAGCTCGGTTTGGAAATGCATCGCTGAATCAATAAACCAGTTCTGAAATGTTTTTGCTGCATTGCTGTTTTTGTATTGCTCGATCATCAACATTTTCCGAAACCGGGACGCTTTCGGGTCCTTGAGGAAAAACAAAAAGATTGCCTCGCATGCCTGCTTCAGCCAGACAAGGTCATTGCGGCCATATTCTGCGGCTACCCTTTTAATTTCACCTTGGGGAAGGCGATACATGGAAACTGTCTCCGCAAAGCGCGCATCCATTTCTTCCAGCAGGGAATCGTATATCTCCTGCTTGCTCTTAAAGTGTTTGTACAGCGAACTGTCCTTAATACCTACAGCATCGGCGATGTCCTTCACGGTTACACCGTCATAGCCGCTGACAGAAAACAGCTCAAGCGCTTCATCCAAAATTAATTGTTTTGTGTTTCTTCTTTCCACAGATATCCCCTGTATGCAGGCTAGTATTTACTAGCTTAAATATAGCTAGTAAATACTAGCCTGTCAAGAGGAAAAACCTTTTTTTAAATAAAAAAAACGGACAGCGTAATTACCCTGTCCGCAACAATTCTTGTCAGAATTAATGGTTCTACTGTATGTATCTAAGCCGGGAAAAAGTATGAGGTTTCTTTCAGGACTCCGCCTTGGCGGCGCGTCTTTCAGATATAATCCTGTTGATCCGTTCGGAGGGGATAAACATAAGGATACTGTAGGCAAGCAAAAAATACGGAAACAGGGAAAGCCCCATTTTTGACGCTATCAGACCAAACAGCGGAGGCAAAAAGGTTCCTCCCATATAGGCGAAGGCCATCTGCATTCCCATGATTTTCTGGGACTGCTGTTCCCCAAACCGGTAGGGTGTCTCATGAAGCATACCCGGGAAAACGGGAGCGCAGCCAAGCCCGATGATTATGATGCCGGCAAGAGAAAACCACGGACTGAAGGGAATAATCAGTAAAAGTGCGCCTGCTGTTACCAGAATCTGTCCGGCCCTTATCAGCACGGAACTGCGGAATTTCATGGTCAGAAAGCCGGAAAGAAACCGTCCGACTGTAATTCCCGCAAAGAACAGGGATATCCAGCGGGCTGCCGTCGCGGGAGAAAGATTTCTCGCTTCCACGAGAAAGGTGCTTCCCCAGTAATTTAACGAATGCTCCACGCCGCAGTAAAAAATAAAGGCCGCAAGGGATGCCTTTACTCCCCTGATTTTCAGCACAGGCCCGGAAAACTCTTCTTTTCCTGAAACAGGTTCTGCCGCTGATGTTTCACGTTTTTCATTTTTTTTCCATAGGGGAAGGGTCACCAGCAGCAAAAGAACAACAGCTGTCTGGATAATTCCCACAGTCAGGTATCCACCCCTCCAGTTATTTCCGTTCTGGATAAAACGGGCCATAATCATGGGTCCGGTAAAAGCTCCTATCCCCCAGAAACAGTGCAGCCAGCTCATGTGATGGGGTTTGTAATTCAGCGCAACATAATTATTCAGGGCCGCGTCAACGGAACCCGCGCCAAGTCCGAGCGGGACGGCAAGAAAGGCCAGCCACAAAAAACCGGGCGCGAACGAAAATCCCAGCAGGGCTGCGGCTGTCGCGAGTACGCTGAAGAACGTAACCGGTCCGGTCCCGAATTTCCGTATAAGCCTTTCACTCATCAGGCTGGAAAGGATAGTTCCTCCGCTTATTATCATTGAAATAATCCCTATCATCCCTATACCAGCGCCCAGATCGGGATACATGACTGGCCAGACAGAACCCAGAAGTGAATCGGGCAGGCCGAGACTGATAAAGGTGATGTAAATTACAATCAGAAAAAAAGTCGCCATTGCTTTCTCCTTTTATTTTTGCGGGACATATTCAGCCTATAGTTTTTTTTCCGTAATCTGGAGCGGGTACGAGGCAAAATCGAGGGCCATGGAAAAAAGCCCCCTGAAGTAATACCCGCTGATATCCGACTCAATATGAATCCCCGGCATATGTTCGCGCGGGATATCCTGGCGGCACTGGTGCAGTATGTCCCTGAGCATTTCCTTGCCGAGAAGGCTGCCGGTAAGCAGGATCACTTCCGGATTTAAAACAGCGATTATGGAACTTACAGCCTTAGCCGCAAACCCGGGGACCTCCCCGGGGTCTTTCAAAAGAAGCCGCTGCTTTTTTCTATTGAACCCATAGGGCAGAAAAGAAATTTCCCCGGCAAAATTACTGCTGCCGCGTATTATGCGGCCGTCCGCAACCAGCCCCGAACCTGGAAAATTGTCTTCAGGAAAGGTCATAACCACGGCGGATTCCCAGCCGTGCTGGCGGGCGAACCCCAGAGCGGTAAGATTCATATCATTTTCGAGAATAACCGGTACGCCGAATTTTTTCTCAAGGAGGTCAGCCATTTCAAGCTGTTCCAGACTTTCAATATCGCATATATCAATGGTCCTGTTTTTCAGGACAACTCCCGGTATGCCCAGCGCGATACAGCGTATTTCGGGATATTTTTCCAGGAGTGATGCCGTCAGCTGTTCAGCCTCGTCGTAGCCGAAGGCCCGGTAGCGTATATTCTTCCGCTCCGTTTCCTCTCCTTCAAGATTGCAGACAGAAAAAAAGACTTCAGGCCGCTGGCCTTCGTTTGTAAAAAACATGCACAGGATCCGCGCGAAATCCCCGTTATACCTGTACTGATGGGCGGGGCGGCCGCTCTCCGTTTTAAATTCGTCCAGGACAAGAATTTCGCCCGAGGCCGAAAGCTCGTTCAGTACGTTGCTGCAGGTCGCGTAGGAAAGACCGCTCCGCCTCGAAATGTCCGATTTTGTAGCGGTTTTAAGGGACCGGAAAATATCCCGGATTGTCTCGGTATTCATTTTTCTCAGCTGTTCATTGGTTCCTGTCATTCTGCCCCCTTTATTATAACACTTATTATAATACTTATAATAAGTGTTATAATAAGTCCTGTCAATAAACTTTCCGGTCAAGCTGCGGGGTGTCCCAGACCTGTTATTCTGCGGGGAGATTTGTTCAAGAGGAAATTTAAAATACAGGATTTTTGAAAGCGTTCTGTGATTTCAGCCGCAGTGAACTGCGGGGTATTCGCGGGTTATCAAAGCGGCCATTACATATGTCCCTTAACAGAACACGGACGCGGTCCGCATTAAACGGGACTTTCGAATAAAAAAATCCCTGAACCGGGGTCCAGGGATTTTACTATTGAGTGCCGCTTACTGGAAAATGGGCGTGGCATTACCCGACTGGACAATTTTGTAAATCTTGTAAACGTCGGGATCATCTTCCTTGAGATAAAAGGTGAAGCTGGTGGAATTTCCGTTTACCAGGACCGTATCCCCGCTGCGGGAACCATATGAAAGATTAAGGGCTGTTTCAAGTCTGGTCTCCCAGAAACTGGAGTTTGCCTGATTGTACTGGGCGGCGTCCGGATGGGTATGGGCTTTCAGACTGCTGTAACTTTTCGCGTTCGCGTCCGAGATAAACATTTTAACGCGTTCTTCCACACTTACCGAATCGGAGTTCATATTGCATCCTCCGAGGACGCACACCAGCGCGAGTATGATAACCGCGCCCGCAATATACCTTGTTTTCTTCATTATTTCCTCCAAAAAAGGGCCCGCAAGCTCTTAATAATCGTTCGGGTTTAATTCCGGCACGATAAATTCTTCATATTCCGCCAGCAGCTCGGCATGGCGCGTAAAAAACTGTTCAACCTCAGCCGGCCTGTTTACCGGATACCTGCTTTTCATTTCCATATACATATTCGAAAGAACATACCTTCTGACTGAAAGATAGTTCAGGGCGTAATATCTGATTGTCAGAATCAGATCGGCCCGTTCATCCTGCGCGGGAAAGAGTTTTTCCTGCTGGAAGGCCTTTATCGCCTCATCGTCTCCTCCGGCAAGAAGGGTTTTATATTCCTCAGCGGACTGCCGCCATTTTTCGGTGGCGTCCTGGTATGGCGCGTGAAGGGCGTCAAGGGAAGTCTGATATTCCTTCAGCATGACGGCCGCCTTTTCAAGGCCTCCGGCCGGATCCGCGATAAAGCCGTCGGTTTTTCCTTTATTCCAGTCACTGAAGTCAAGTTCCCGTCCGGGCCACAGGAATTTTTCCCCCGGAGGCTGTCCCGCTCCGACCTCAACAGCCTCGTCCTTGATCAGCGAAACCGTCTTTCCCTGGGCGGTTACGTCGACAATGCCTTCGATGACCGAAAGCAGGACCGAGCCGTCGCGGCCCGCATAGATGGTGAACTCTGTTCCCCTGACGCCTCCGACCATGCTGTTTGTCTGTATCAGGGGTGAGTTGCCGGCGGCGCGGTTCAGTTTAAAGGCAATCTGTCCGGCAGCCGCCGCAAGAACGGGCTGCGTATCGGCCCCCGAACCGGTATTCGAATAATTGAAAACCGAATTCGGCGTGACCCTGATGGTGCTCCCGTTTTCCAGGGTCATTTCCACGAGTCCGCCGCGGCCGGTAATTACCGATTCCCCATAGGTGACTGTATGTCCTATGGCCGCGTTTTTAGTCACTCCGGCGCCCGTTTTAATCTGCGCGCTCCCCTCAACATATACTACATTGGCCTTTTCGGCCCACACTGGTATGGTACAGAGCGTGAGTACAGTAAATAATAAACAGAATTTGTGTATTTTTTTCATTTTACCGGCCCTTTAAACCCTCTGATTTTCGGGTAACCCTTGACCTTGCGCTCAAGGATAAGATAATAACGACCGTCAGCGGTATCAATAGTGACCACGGAAGTATCCTTATCGGTATATTTTTCAAAGAAATTTTTCATGTCAAAAGTATCCGCAAAAATTTTGTATGAATCGGGGGTAATATGTTCGGTCTGGACAAATACCGCGTTTGACATTGTAAAGGAAGCCGCCTTCAGGTTTTTCCAGAGAGTTTCAATGTCGCTTTCCAGATAGAGGGTTTCTGAGTCAAGAACAAAGGGCGCCGGTGAAAGTCCCTCAACTTCCGTTACCTTTCCTTCGTTTATCAGCCGTATAAGTTTTAAAACATCCGCCTCTTTTTGAACATGGGGCGATGAACTGCACGATGCGAGTACAGCCAGCAATACCGCCAGTAACAGAATACCGGCGGTCTTTCCCGTTTTGTTGCTTCTTTTCACGGGATTCACCTCCAACCTTATTGTGATCTAATGCATTTAAAATACATGTTTCCTCTATCGGTTACAGTATACAGTGTATCACAGGGAACGGGTATATTCAAATATTCTTTTGGAATTCGGAGGCTTCCGGAAAGTTTTTTTCTCTGTTCCACAGACTCGGCGCAATGCCGGTTAAATCCCGGTGACTTCATGCCAGGCAAAGTCCCGCAGTTTTACACAATGGCCTTTGTCTGCCAGCGCTTGCTTTTCCAGCGGAAGAGCATGGCAATGGCGCGTATGAATTCATCGCTTCCCATTGCGATCCATATGCCTACCAGCCCGAGTCCCATTTTCATTCCCAGAAGATGGCTGCCGCCTACAAGAATAAGCCACATTGAAACAATGCCCCAGGAGACCGGATAACGGACATCCCCGGCCCCCTTGAGCGCGGGAATAGTGATGAGATTCACGGACCGGCCTATTTCTATATATATAGAATAAAGGAGAAGGCTTGAGGTAAGCGCGGCGATTTCAGGTTCTTTGGTAAAAAGTCCTATTATCGGGGTTTTTACCACATTCAGGAGTATTACGGCGGCCGCCGAAATGAGAGTGCCGACACCCTGGTAGAGATATACCCGCTTGTAAGCGGCTTCCGGCTGTTTCGCGCCGACAAAGTACCCTGTTTTTATCTGTACCGCGTTTCCGATTGCCGAAGCAGTGGCATAGACAAAGCGGACAATGGTCTGGGCGTATATCTGGGCCGACATTGCCCAGGTCCCGAAGGTGGAAATCATTGCCATTATTACAATCTGGGCAATATTATAGGACAGGGATTCGCCCGCGGTCGGGACCCCTATGGAGAGTATTGTTCTATATATATTCCGCGGGACCCTTGTTATACCCGCGAGCGGAAGCTGGACATCGGGTTTTACCCTGATCCGCCATGCGAGCAGAATGCAGGCGACTATCTGTGAAAGGGCAGACGACATTGCGACGCCCATTACGCCGAGTACCGGAAAACCGAAAAAACCATATATTGAAAACGCGTTTCCGATAACATTTACGATATTCGCGATAATTGAGATATACATTGCGTCCGAGGTATATCCGTAAGACCGGAGGATGGTCCCCTGGAGCATACTGAAGGCCGTAAACAGGGAACCGAATCCTCCGTATATGACCAGATAGGTCCAGGCAGCTTCCCTGACTTCTTCTTCGACAGTGTAAATACTTAATAAGGGTTTCGCCCCGAAAATCACAAGCAGAGACATAAAAAGCGCGACGGCCGAGACCATGACAGCGCTGGCCTGGGCGACCTGTTTTGCTTCATTTACTCTTTCCGCCCCAAGATACTGGCTGAGTACAATGCTTGTTCCAACACAGACGACGCTGAACAGGAGCTGGATGAAGAAGATATACTGGGAAACAAGGCCGACTCCCGCCACCGCGTGGTCTGAATGTGAACTGAGCATCATTACATCCACGGAGGATATAAGAATGCGGAAAAATGATTCAAATACGAGAGGAAGGGTAAGGGCAAACATGGGAAGTGCTGCCCGGTCAACTCCGCTGTTTTTCCTGTCACGGAAAGAGAATTTTTTCGGCTTATAATTTGTTTCTATCGGAACCATATTAATTCAGAGTGTACTGATTTTATTTGGTTGCGTCCAGAGGCGTAATTCATTATATTTGTGTTTATGAATACTATTCCTATAAACGATCCCGTTCTGATTGAACGGTTTTCGTCCATGCACCCTGACGGTATGACAATTTTTCTTCTCGGGAACGGCGCCATGCGCGGGGCTTTTTTTCATGGCACCCGATTTGTTAATCAGATGCGCGCCCAGCACCAGCTTGGGCTTCTTGAAACCATGGTTCTTGGCCAGGCCTGCCTTTGCGGAGCTCTGCTTATTCCGACCATGAAAGGTCATGAGCGGGCAATTTTCCGGTATGATACAAAGGGACCTGCCGCTGGGTTCAGCGTTGAGGCAAACAGCGAGGGATATGTGAGGGGTTTTTTGCTGCAGGACCCGATTCCGGTTGATGAACCGCCGGAAAACTGGGATCTTTCCCCGTATTTCGGCGAGGGGTTCGTAACCGTTACCCGTTTTCCCGAAGGCAGAACAGAGCCGGTAATCGGTTCCGTTGAAATAGTACACCGGAATATAGCAAAGGACCTGACTGAATATTTTCTGCGTTCCGAGCAGATAAGGACAGCTATTAATACCGGCATCCAGTTTGACCAGGAGGGAAGGGTAATCGGCGCCGGCGCGCTGTTTTTGCAGGTGATGCCGGGCGCGTCCCTGGACCTGGTTGAGGCCGCCGAGCATGCCTTTGCGTCCGCTCCTTCGCTCGGCCAGTGGTTTGCGGAAGGAGGGGACAGGGAGGATATCATTTACGGCCTGTTCCGCAACTGTGAGCCGTCCGCCGTTCTTGACAGGGAAATCCGTTTTTACTGTCCTTGTTCCCGCGAACGCTTTGAGCAGCATTTGCAGAACCTGAACAGGAAGGAACTGATTGATATGGCGGAAAACGGCCCTGATCCCATTGAAACGGTATGCCATAACTGCGGAAGCGTATATTCCTATCCTCTTGCGGAAATCAGGGAGTGGCTTAAAGACAGCGATCCCTCCTGATAGTATCCGGTTTTATGGACAAAACATTGAACCGGTCTTTCTCTGTAGTTTTCTTCCCAATATACATCCTTAATGCGCAGAATTTTCACGCTTGCAAGTGCATGTGAAAATTCTGCGCATGCTCTATGCCGGATACAAAGCAAAAAACCGGTAAAATTCCCAAATTTGATAATTTTCTGACGTTTTTTTCATAATGCCGGGCTGGCACAATTCTTGCTATATTTACAGGAAGGAGACTCACATAATGACAATCAGCAGATTTAATGTGACCATATTAGCGGCCCTTCTGGGGGGGCTGTTTTTATCCGGCTGCGCTTCAAAAAACGGCGCGAATACAAAAAATTACGAATACGGAACAATAACAAGAGGTTCCCTGGAAAAGACTGTGTCCGCGAGCGGATCCCTTAATCCGGTATCGACTGTCAGCGTGCTTGCGCAGATGAACGGAAAGGTCGAAAAAATCTATGTTGATTATAATGACGAGGTAAAAAAAGGAGATATTCTTGCCGAGCTCAATACCGATATGCTCAGGCTCCAGCGGGAACAGCAGCTTGCCTCCGTAACAAAGGCAAAGGCAAACTATGATCTCCAGCTTATTGCCTATCAGAATCAGGTAAGTCTTGCGGAAAAAAATCTCATAGCCGATTACACACTTAAAACAAGCAAAACCGATCTTGAGGTAAAAGCAGCGGAACTGTCTGCCGCCGAGTCTTCCCTGAAAGCTATAGAAACCGAAATAAACCAGTATGCGTATATTACCGCCCCCATTGACGGTATCGTCCTCGAAAAGAATATCAGTCAGGGGCAGAATGTAGTGGAAGGTTCAAGCAGTAATTCATCGAGTCTGTTTACTCTTGCGGAAGATTTGCGGGAAATGCAGATTGAAGCGGGCGTTGATGAACTTGATATCAAGGCTATCAGTCCGGGGCAGAATGTCCGTTTTACCGTTGAATCCATGCCATCAAAGAAATTTTCGGGAATTGTGCAGAAAATCCATTTTATGCCGGCTACAGTCAATAATGTAGTTACGTACACGGTAATAATAAGTGTTGATAACAAGGACGGAATGCTCCTTCCCGGAATGACCTGTGAAGTGGAATTTATCGAGGAACAGAAAAACAATATTCTGCTCGCTCCCAACAGCGCGCTTCGGTATGAGCCGAGCAGCTTAAGTACAAAGGAAATTTCTGACATGGTTTTTAACGCCGGACTTGCCGATTTGTCTGATGAAGAAAAAAAGGCCGCGTCCGAAGCCCGTGATCAGGCCGCGAATATTGAAGCATCCCGTAATACTTCAAACGGTCAGACCGGTTTGACCGGCCTTGTTATGGGCGGCAGTCCGATGGGCAGAGGCCCCGGCGGACGGCCTCCGGGAATGCCCGGACAGAACGCTTCCGGCAATTCCGCCGCGGACACTATTGTGACAAAAAATATCTGGTATATGAATGATTCAGGAAAGCTGTCCGTACTTGTAGTAAGAACAGGCATCACTGACGGAACTGTAACCGAGATTATTTCGGACCAGAATCTGGAAGGAATGAAAATCATTCTCAGGGAAAAGGTATAAGTCCATGGCAATGATTGAACTTACGGGAATAAGGCGTCTGTATCAGCTTGAAGGTATTGTAGTAAAGGCTATCCGAGGGCTTGATCTTTCGGTTGAGGAGGGTGAGTTTGTTTCTATAATGGGACCTTCCGGTTCCGGGAAGTCAACGCTCATGAATATTCTCGGCTGTCTTGACAAGCCAACTGAAGGGACCTACCGTCTCGATGGCATTGAAACTTCCGCCGCAAGTTCCGATGAATTTGCCCTTATCAGAAACAGCAAAATAGGTTTTGTTTTTCAGGGCTTCAATCTGCTTGCAAGAACCAGCGCGCTGGAAAATGTTGAGCTCCCCCTGTTCTATAACAGAAAAGCCAAAATAAAGGATTACCGGGAACGGGCGGAAAAAGTACTCCGCGATGTGGGGCTGGGCGACCGTATGTACCATATGCCTTCCCAGCTCTCAGGCGGACAGCAGCAGCGGGTCGCCATTGCCCGCGCCATGGTAAATGATCCTGCTTTTCTGCTTGCCGATGAACCGACGGGAAATCTTGATACTGAAATGTCGCTTGAAATTATGGCTCTTTTCCAGAACCTCAATGATCAGGGAAAAACTATTGTAATGGTTACCCATGAGCCGGACATTGCCACTTACACGAAGCGCGTCATCACAATGCGTGACGGAGCAATGATTTCCGACGAATTGCTGAAGGAGAAAAGAAGCGCCGCTGAAGATTTAGTCCTGTGGAAAAAAGAACATTCTGTTCTGGCAAAAGAAGCGGAGGTTGTGCGATGAGTCCCTATATATTATTGAAATCATCCTTCAGAAGTATTTTCCGGAACCGCATGCGGAGTCTCCTGACTTCTCTGGGCATTATAATTGGCGTCGGTTCGGTAATTGTTATGGTAGCTATCGGCCAGGGGTCCCAGTCCCAGATAGAGGCCCAGCTTTCGGCGATGGGAACAAATCTTCTGGTTGTTATGCCCATGAGGGGCCCGGGCCGGGCAAACAGACTGACAAAGGCCGATGTTACCAAGCTCCGGAATGAGGCCAGTTATATCAGCGCGATCTCGGGGATAAGCCAGAGAAGCTTTACGGTCGTCGGCGGGGAAACTAACTGGGATACAACCGTCATGGGTGTTGACCCCGATTATCTGACAATCAAAAACTGGAAAATAAAGGACGGCAGTTTTTTTGAGGAAAGCGATCTTGCCAGCCGGAATAAGGTTGCGGTACTGGGAACAACCGTTGCCACAAAGCTCTACGGAAACAGTGATCCGGTGGGACAGTCAATACGTATCGGGACTCAGCATTTTAAAATTATTGGGATACTGGACTCAAAGGGCGCAAGCGGCATGGGCAATGATGATGATGATGTAATCATGGTGCCTCTGGACACCGCAATGACCCGGCTTAACCAGACCCAGACCCTCAATAATATCCAGATCAGTGTAGTCCGTGAGGATTATATGGAACAGGCCCAAAAAGAAACGGAAGCTATTTTGCGGGAATCCCATAAACTCAGCTCATCCGCCGCCGCCGATTTTGATATTATGAACATGGCTGATGTTATTGCGACCGCCTCCCAGACATCAAAAACACTGACAACGCTTCTGGCCGCCATTGCGGGAGTTTCCCTGCTCGTTGGCGGCATCGGAATTATGAATATTATGCTGGTATCGGTCACCGAACGGACCAGGGAAATCGGTATACGGATGTCCGTAGGCGCCAGAAAACGGGACATCCTCCTGCAGTTTCTTTCCGAGTCAATCATACTGAGTCTTATGGGAGGAATCATCGGCATACTTCTGGCTTACGGAATATGCTCGGTCCTTTCGTTCTTTTCCATCGCTACTGTAGTTAACCCGATAATTATTGCCATTGCCGCGCTTTTTGCGGCTGTGGTCGGAATCTTCTTCGGATATTATCCCGCCCGGAAAGCCGCGCGCCTGTATCCGATTGACGCGCTCCGGTATGAGTAACGTGAAATTAAAATGGCAGAGCAGGAGAGTAATATAGGCAAATAATTTAAATTATTTGACCATTTCCGATTATAAGTGTTTCTGATATAAAAAAATAACTAATTCTTTATATCAGAAACATAAATTAAAGGGTGTATAATGAAACAGATTATATCAGTAATATTATGTGTATGTGCCGGGATGGGCTGTTTTGCCGGTGAAATACTTACTCTTGAAGACGCCAGAACTCTGGCGCTCGCAAATTCGAAAAGCCTTTCACGGTACAACCTTGCCACGGAAATCGCGCTCCTTGATGAACGGTCCCAGATGTATTCAAATTTGCCTTCTCTTTCTCTGGGAATTTCGGGATCTGCGACTCTTTGGGGCGGCGACGAATTTACGGACAGTCTTTCGGCAGGGGCCAGTGTCGGTCTGAACCAGACAATCTGGAGCGGCGGAAAAAATTCGGTTCTGAGCGCTATCAACAAGATTTCTACGGAGATAACAAGGCAGGACGCAATCGCGGAATATTTTAATGTGCTTGATTCGGTGGACTCGTCATATTATGGAATCCTGCAGTCAAGAGCTTCTCTTGACGCAGCAGCAGCAGCGCTGGATACGGCGGCGCTCGGACTTTCCATTGCTGAAATACGGTATGAGGGAGGTGTAATCAGCCCGGGCGATTATCTTCAGGCTGTCGCCGAACATGAATCGAAAAAAACCGCGCAGAACCAGGCAAAAAGGGATTTAGCCCTGAGCATAGCCAAGCTGAGATCAGTTACCGGTCTCTCATCAATACCCGATCTCGAGTCCATTGATTTTGAGAATTATGAAACACTCATCCAGGGCCTGTCCGTTCTTTCGGATGACGAGACAGACACTCTGTTTGCAGCCCTGTGGACCAAGCTCCGGACTGCCAATCCGGGACTTGCCAAAGCGGCCCTTCAGACTGAAAAGTCTGACAAGTCGGTCAGTCTTGCGAAAAAGGATTATTTTCCCAGTCTCAGTGCCGGTATTTCGACCGGGCTCAATTATTCATACACGAACGGGTTTGAAACTTCTTCGGGCAAACTGACCATAAGCGGAAACATTCCGCTTGATTTCTGGGTGACTTCCACAAGCGTCAACAGTAAAAAACTGGCCCTCGAACAGAGCCTTCTTGATTACAGCAGCGCCGAAAGTTCACTGGACCTGGAAGTAAGGACAGGGCTTCTTGACTGCATTGCCCAGGCAAGTTCGGTTATCTCTTCGAGGAAGGCCGCGGAATACGCACAAAAACATTTTGAAAATCAGCTTGAGTTATACAAGCTTGCCCAGGCCTCGGTCTCTGAACTCTCTGACGCCGCGGCCCTGCTGAGTTCAAACCAGACCCAGCTTATAAAGGCGCAGTACGGATTTCTGTCCTGCCTTTCCGTTATACGGAGCCTCGGAGCCTTTGAATCGGAAGATCAGGTTATCCTGTTCCTGTTGCCCGTATCTCAGCGATAGGATATGGTAATATATTCCCGTCATTTTGAATAAGGATGGGAATTCGGATTATAAGCGTTTGTCTGACAAACCTAAGTCTATGGAGTATATATGAAAATACCGGCCAGGACATTTTCACTGATTATCTCGCTTGTCAGTTGGATACTTCTTTCTGTCCTGATCATTTTTATTGCCTTTCTCATTCAGGACAGGGCAAGGCTTATCAGTGAAAGCACCAATGAACGGATCCTGAATGTCCTGTTTACCAGCCTTATCGATTATGACGATTTCGGGAGCGCCATAGAAGCCAGCCCGGCCCTGCAGGAGCGCATAGCGGGCGTGGGACTTTACGGAAATAACCTGCAGTCCTCATATATCTGGGGAAACGCTCCGGATTCCCTGGATAAGGAAATGGCTGAAACAGCGGAAAAACCCAGGAACGGGCGGTATACGGCGCTTGATAAAAAAAACGGTTCCATGCGGTTTGTGATTCTCATTGGCGGACCAATGGATTACCGGGACGGACCAAGAGACCGGCCTCAAACCCATCATAATGAACGGCCGGGAAAAATGCCGGGGCCTCCGATTTTCGATATGGTCAGGGGCGGGAAATATTTATACATTGAAATTATCCATTCCGAATACTGGCAAACCCGCCGAATGCTTGTAATTTTCATACCCATAATTGAGCTTCTTTTTGCCCTGCTTATATTTTATGTCAGGCGGCTGTATTTGAACAATGCCGAATACCGCCAGCGAATTGAAGATCAGAAAAACCTTGTATTTCTGGGGACGGCCGCGGGGACCCTTGCCCATGAAATAAAAAACCCCTTGCTTGCCATCCGGCTTGATACGGAAATTCTGCGAAAACTGTCGGAAGGAAGGGGCGAGGAAGAAATTAACTCAATTGACCGTGAAGTCGACCGGATATCTGCTCTGGTATACCGGATCAATGATTATCTGAGGGACGCGCGAGGCAATCCTGTTCCCCTAAACGCAGCTGAACTGATCGAGGAAACTTCTCTCCGGCTCTGCGGCAGAAATATACTTGCCGCAGATTCCTGCGATACCTGTATGATTTTTATGGATGACGGGAGGGCCCGTTCCGTGTTTGAAAATATAATAAGAAACGCCCTGGAAAGCGGCAGTCCCGAAACTGAAATCGGGGCTGCAGTCAGCAGGACCGGAGGAAACATCCGCATCACGGTTATGGACAGGGGCCGGGGCATACCTGTGCCGGATATGAAGCGGGTTTTTGATCCTTTTTTCACCAGTAAAAGTACAGGTACCGGCATAGGTCTCAGCATCAGTGAACGGTTTGTGTCCGCTGCGGACGGAACCCTTACGCTGGAAACAAGAGAAGGCGGGGGAATAGCCGCGGTAATTACCCTCCCTGAGTTCAAGGAAGCGGCTCAAAAAAGGCGGTAAACAATGAATGTATTGATTGTTGATGATGAACGCGGTATACGTGACGCGCTCGAAAAATATCTCAGCCTTGAACACATTGAATCAAAAACAGCGGAAGACGGCGAAAAGGCAAAAGCCCTTCTTGAAACCGAATATTTTGATGTCATTCTGCTTGACCTGAAACTGCCCGGCATAAGCGGGCAGGAAGTTCTTGAATGGATTCAGGCCAGAGGAATCCGTTCTCCGGTAATTATGATTTCCGCCCACGGGCAGATTGCTGATGCCGTTAAGGCTTTGACCTCGGGCGCAAGTGACTATTTAACAAAACCCTTTGAACCTGCCGAACTGCTTTTTAAACTGAAAAATCTGGTTGAAAACCGGCGGAGGGAAAATCTTCTCGAAGCGGAAAAGAGAACTGCGGCGCCTGAAAATGGTTTCATAGGAAACAGCCCTGTTATGAAAACACTTTCCGAGCAGATTGACCGGATCGCGGGTACGGACACAACAATTCTTATTACCGGCGAAAGCGGGACCGGCAAGGAAGTTGCCGCCCGGGAAATTCACGCCCGGGGAACTTCGAGCGCGGAACCTTTTGTCGCGGTCAATATCGGGGGAATAAATGAAAACCTTATGGAAAGTGAGCTTTTCGGCCATGAAAAGGGCTCCTTTACCGGGGCTTTTTCCCGGAAGCCGGGACTGTTTGAACTTGCCGGCGGCGGAACCCTCTTTCTTGATGAAATAGGCGAAATGCCTCTTCCTCTTCAGGTCAAGCTCCTGAGAGTCCTTCAGGAGAGAAAAATCCGGCGGCTCGGAGGCACTACGGATATTCCGGTCAAGGCCCGCATAATTTCTGCTACGAATAAAAATATAGAATTGCTTGTCCGTGAAGGACAGTTCCGCGAGGATTTATATTACCGCCTCAATGTATTCAGGATCCATCTGCCTCCTCTGAGGGAACGCCGCGAGGACATCCCTCTTCTTGCCGGACACCTTCTTGATAAAAACGCTTCCCGTATGGGAAAGGCCCCCCGTATACTTTCCGCTGCCGCTCTTGAAAAGCTGTCATCTTACTCGTTTCCGGGAAACATCAGGGAGCTTGAAAATATATTGGAACGGTCCCTGATCTTTGCGCAGGGAAATGAAGTATCTGCGGATGATATTGAACTTCCCCGGCTGACAGGTGAAAGCGGACCTGTATATACGGAACAACCCTTCAGGGAAACGGTTGTACAGGAAAACAGTATGTCTTCGCTTGAAGACATAAAAAAGAATACTATAAGGGAAGCTCTTCTCCGCAATGGAGGAAACCGGACAAAGGCCGCGGAAGAACTTGGAGTAAGCCGGCGTACAATAATCAATAAAATCAAAGCTTATGGTCTGGAATAATCCGTAGGCTGTCCATCGCAGTGTAAGCAGAAGTGTATAGCAGCTATATAGCTGCCGCAGGCTGATACTGCTTTCAGCTCAGTGTACATTCTTTTAAATAATGAATATATAAGTGTATAGGTACTATACGCTTATGCAGCAGTGATCTGTATTGTTTTGTATATTTTGCCAAATTATATATCCTGAATGTTTAGTACCTATACAGTTCTTTAACGTGAATCCGGTTTATTGGACCGGAATATTTTTTATATAGTGTCTGTATTATTCTGTATAGCAGCTAAACACAGATTATCCGGCTTCAGATTTAAGTTAACTATACATCCGCTAAGCCCGCCGCTTTCCAGGCGGACCGGAAAAAACGGCCGCGCCGGACTCCTGTGTCTGTTTTTCATATTCTTCCCAGCTGTCGAGCCTTTTGCTCACTGCCGAAAAAAAGCCAAGAATAATCTCCCTGCTATTGCCGCCGCCCGGTTTCATCAGTTTTGAAATAGTCCGGTCAAATTCGGCACGCATCTGTTCATGGTTTCTGTAAGCCTTTTCACCCCGCGCCGTTAAACCGATCTGTATGCGCGATTTATATTTACTGTCGGGTTTTTTTATAACCATTCCCTTTTGTCTGAGCCTGCCGATAACCTGTGATACGGCTCCTCTGGTAATATTCATTTGGTCCGCAATAGCCGATAGATGCATCCCCGGATTTTCACCGACTACCTTTATCAGATTGATTTCCGATTCATATAGTTTTGTGTCTGTTCCATAGTAGCGGCTGCGTTTTTCCATCGCCGAGAGTTTCCTGGAAACTTCCAGCAAATAACTGCTGAGATTTTTTCTGCTGTCCTGTTCTGTTTTCATATATACTCCTTTATGTAAGTTTCTGATGTAAAGAATTAGCTAATTCTTTACATCAGAAACATGTACAATCGGAAATAGTCAAATAATTTAAATTATTTGACTATATAAAGCATATAGCTGCTATACACTTTCTGTCAACAAAAGGCCGCTCCTGTCATTTGTTTTTATATTTTTCTCTTCCGAGTAAAACGGAGGACTTTTTTTTGTGTGTATTTTGCGCGGTCTGAAAAGAAACTGTGAAAAATATGCCCGGGTTTTCCGCATAAACAGGACAGAAATACAAGCCGATATCCGCGCTCATTTGTAAATTATCGCATAAAAAAGATTTAGTTTTCATATATCATTGGTTTCATATTTTTTTTAATATGGCACATTTCTTGCATAATATAAATGCAGGTACTATAATTTTAAAGACTGATGGATTGTTTGCACCACCAGTCTCCTTTTAGTTTTTCAAGGAGGATTGCAGTGAACTGTCTGAACCGTTATGGAAACCTGGCTTTATTTCTGGCCGCTCTTTTTCTGGCTGCCTGTGAAACAGGTACGCAGGAAAGATTAACAGCATCTCCGGGGACATCGCGTCCTGGCGAAAGCAACAGTACAGACACTATCCCTTCTATGCCCGATACCCATTCCGGGAATATTCGCGTTTTCCATTCGGCTTGGTATTTCTTCGTTATTAAACAATGCGGATTTTTCCATAGGACAGCTATATTCTAATCTTTTTTTGGGAACCGCAACCTCTCTTTGAGCAGGATATGAATAAATTTTCATACATTGCATTGGCAGGCGGCGGGAATTATACTGCTTGAAAAAACAAGCAAACCTATGCCGGATTTTCAATGTATCTGTTTTTCCTCTGGAAAATTTGAATAGAGTATACGGAAAAACTTTTTTTATGTTATATCAGTCAAATTTTTTGTATATTTATAATAGCATAACCGGAAGTATATTCCAATTTATTGAACATACCGGATAATACATATTTTGTATTCTTTTCGTAACAATATTCAATATCGTTTTTATTATGCGGGCATTACAAAATAAAAAACATTCTTAGGAGGCAGTATATGGCTTGGTTTCAAATGCAGATTAGTGCGGTTCTTGAAAAATTGGATGTTGATGCGGAACAGGGGCTTTCCCAGCCGGCCGCTGATGACCGCTTTGCCAAATACGGCGCCAATGCCTTTGAGGAAGAAAAAAGGAAGGACTTCCCGCAAAGATACTGCATCATTTAAAAGATATTTCCACAATAATTCTATTAATCGCTGCGGGTATTTCCGCTTATATGGCCATCAGTACCGGATATGGCTGGCCGAAAATCTTTGTTATTTTGTCCATCATTATTATTAATATCATTCTGGGGATTTCCCAGGAGAGCCGGGCGGAGAAAGCCCTGGATGCGCTTAAGGGAATGAATGCCCATCAATGTACCGTTGTCCGTGACGGTGTTTTAATGCATGTCGATGCCGGATATCTGGTTCCCGGAGATATCATTGAGCTGCATGCAGGCGATATGGTTCCGGCCGACGCAAGGCTTATCCATTCCAGCAGTTTACAGGTTGAGGAATCTATTCTGACAGGGGAGAGCCTCCCTGCTGAAAAGGATGCCGAAGCGGAGATTCCTTCCGACGCTCCTCTGGGCGACCATATCAATATGATCTATTCAGGCTGTCTTGTCTCTAATGGGCGTGCTAAAGCTGTTGTCTGTGAAACAGGTATGCATACCGAAATGGGAAAAATTGCAGGATTGCTCAACAGTACAAAAAAGCGGCTTACTCCATTACAGATCCGCCTCAAAGGACTTGCGAAGCAGCTTTCTCTTGTTGCCATCGCGGCCGGTATTATTATTTTTGCGGTAGGGGTTTTTGTTCATGGAGAATCCCTGCCCGAGATGCTTTTGACTGCAATTTCGCTGGCCGTTGCCGCCGTTCCGGAGACTCTTCCGGTTATTGTTACGCTGATTCTCGCAAATGGGGTACAGCGTATGGTTCAGAAAAATACGATTATACGCCGGATACCGGCTGTGGAAACGGTAGGAAACACATCGATTATCTGCTCCGATAAAACAGGTACCCTCACGCAAAACAAAATGATTATCAAAAAAATCTGGCAGGCCGACGGTGAACCAAATAATTCCGGTCACACTTTTACACCGGCGGAACAGGATATGCTTGAGCTCTTGGCTGTATGTACAAACGCAGTTCCCGGTGAAAACGATACCCCGCATACAGGTGAACCTGTTATCATAGGGGATCCGACAGAGGCGGCTATTATCCGTCTATTGATAGACAAGGGACTTGAAAAAGCCTCTCTTGAAAAAAAATATCCCCGGGTATTTGAACTTCCGTTTGATTCGGGCCGCAAGCTGATGACTACCGTGCATAAAACAGCACACGGATATATATCTGTAACCAAGGGGGCCTTTGACCGTATCCCCGTGAATTTTGACGATGCGTTGCTGGGACGAGCGGCAAAAGTACACGATGATTTTGCCGGCAAAGCGCTCCGGGTAATTGCGGTTGCAGTGAAGAAGTGGGAAACACTTCCCGCTTCAATGAATGCAGACACTTTGGAAAAGGGTCTTTCATTTTTGGGAATGGTGGGGATGATTGACCCGCCCCGGCCGGAAAGCCTTCGCGCAGTACTACAGGCCAAGAAAGCAGGGATACGTACTGTAATGATTACAGGAGATCATATAACGACAGCCTCTGCCATCGCCCGTGATATCGGAATTCTGGATGAAGACGGCCGGGCGATTACCGGTACACAGCTTTCCGCTATGAGCGACCGGGAGCTTCATGAACAAATCCATAGTATCTCTGTGTATGCCCGGGTCAGTCCTGAGGACAAAATCCGTATTGTTCAGGCATGGCAGGCCCACGGCGAAGTAATTACCATGACTGGAGATGGAGTGAATGATGCGCCGGCTCTGAAAGCCGCCGATGTTGGGGCTGCTATGGGAATTACCGGGACCGATGTTTCCAAAAATGCTTCAGATATCATTATCACTGATGACAACTTTGCAACTATTGTAGATGCCGTAAAGGAAGGACGTACTGCCTATGATAATATACGCAAAACAGTACATTTTCTTCTGAGTGTAAACTTTGCGGAAATTCTGATTATGCTTATCGGAGTTTTATTGGGCTGGGGCGTACCGGTTACCTCGGTACAGCTTTTGTTTATCAACGTTGTGTCCGATGGAATCCCGGGCTTTTTCATCAGCAGGGAACGGGCTGAAAAAGATTTGATGAACCGTAAGCCTCTTCCAAAAAAAGCCAGTCTGTTTGCTGGCGGTCTGGGCAGGCAAATTGCCGGCAAGGCTGTTGTTTTCATTATACTTACGCTTGCGGCTTTTTATATAGGCCGGTTTGTACCCGTCAATTCCGGTACTCCTGCTTCCTATGCAACAGGCATAACTATGGCATTTTTAGTACTGTCCTGGGCATCGGTGCTTAATATGTTTAATGTCCGCAGCAGGGAATCCATTTTCAGAACCGGACTTTTGACCAACCCCTGGCTCACATTCAGCATTATAGTCTCAGTTTTAGTTACTGCGCTTGTGGTGCTGATTGCACCCTTCCGGATCCTGTTTGATCTTTCGCCTCTCAGTTCTGTTCACTGGCTGATCGCAATCGGGCTCTCAATATTGCAGCTTGTTTTTGGTGAAATATTTAAACTGTTTAAAAAATAATTTCATACATTTTACCTGCTTTGACAGCCCTGTTATGTATAGCCGGGCTGCCCGTATATAAGTATGGATACGAGTAAGGTTTTTTTATTAGGAAAAGACCTTACGCTATTTCTGATGAGGCGAACTGAAGTCATCCGCAGTTTTGGTGGAGGGGTATATATCAGCGGTTTTATCCGCTGATTTTTTTAATTAGCCTGTTTATCCTGTTTGTGCAATCTTCTATTCTGTGTTCGTCTTTTCGCCATGAATCCAGCAAAGGAAGGCTTATTCCATCTTTTGATTCTTTTCCCAGGTCCCATTTATTCTGTTCGTTTCGATTTTTTCTGAGCCATTCCACTACAAATCGCAGCTGGTCTTTGCATTCCTGATTATTATACCTTGCGAGTAATTCTATGGCCCTTAAATAATAACCGGTATGTTTCGCGGAAAATATTTCCGGTACGTTTTTGATTTTCTTATTGTAAATATAATATATACCGGGTTCATGTTCCAGAATATATTTAAAATATACGGGTTCAATATTTTTATCCAGTATATTTGTTACCAGCGATACCTGATAAAATGTGACAAAATCTATGAACCTTCCGCCGTTTGGTTTTATTCCAAAAATGGTTTTATATTTTTCCATATACTCAGTATCGTTATATGCTTTTTTTCAAAAGAGCTGTTAATTATTTCCGCCCATTTATCCACGATACCATTTGCCATCCGGTCATCCTCGGTAAATACTCTTATCCATGTTCCCAGCATTAATTCCGTAAATAGTTCCCAATTATGTATTTTTTCTTTATAATCAGGCAGTTCCATTTCTCCGCACAGACATTTGTGCATATAGTTTATTGCTTTCTTTATCGGTTTATCATCTTTTGTGAACCCCAGTATTTCCAGCCTTCTTAATGCCTGTTCTGTAGTTATTGCCTTCCTTAATGAC
Organism: Brucepastera parasyntrophica; assembly: GCF_022376835.1. Lineage (GTDB taxonomy): Bacteria > Spirochaetota > Spirochaetia > Treponematales > Treponemataceae > Brucepastera > Brucepastera parasyntrophica. The sequence goes on along the minus strand of NZ_CP084606.1, from coordinate 632,667 downwards.
GGATTTGCCAATGAATGAAAATATCCCCATGATCCATCATCATGCTGTGATTGTATTATTTGTTTTGCCCATTTTCCATCTTTATAATCCATTGCTTTTCCCGAATCTATTAATTATGAAAAATGATATAGTACAATATCTGAAGATATATCTTTATTTTCACTGTCAAAAGTTTGGAAAAAAGTATCGATAACTGATTTCAGATCTTCACTGAGTATTTGTTTATACCCGCAATTTAAATATGCTTTCAGCGCGTTTTTTTCAGGCGTTGCGGAAAGAGTCCTGATTTTTAAATTATCTTTCGTTATTATCCCGTGAAGCAGTTTTATTACTTTTTCCTGAGTCATATCATCTGCAGGCGTTTGATACTGTATTGAAACGCCATATACCGGCTTTTTGCACTGTTTATTCAACTTCCGTAATATAGAGTCTTTCCACAAGGTGATTTCTCCGCAGGGAGTTTTATTGATAAGGATTATAAAAACTATTTTGTTTTTTAAATCGTTTTTAACGAGACGCTCAAATTCTTCCTGAGATAAGGTATATGCATAATTATCTTTGTAATAACTTTTTTGCCAGTCCAGATAAAAAAAAGATAAATCATCATTTTTTAAAGATCTGATTTCAATTCTATTATCATCCGATTTAGCATAATGTTTTTTTTCTTTTACAGTAATCATGCCTGAACCTTCCGTCCGGTTTTAATCAAATAAAATTACTATAGTTATTTTCTTTTCCAATAAATTCGAGATATAATGAAATCATTCCCCTGTGATGGGTTTGATGCTGTGATACATGCATTAAGCCGGTCGCCGGAGTATAGTTAAATTCCATCCCATCGAATTTTTCCGACATTTTTATATTAAAGTCATTTTCAGATAATTCATTTACGAAATTTATTATCATTTCGTCATATATCTTTCTTTCGGAAAGATAATCGTTAATACTTCTAAAAGTTAATGGAGGATATTCCGGATTTAATCTGCTGTCATTAAGACTCTTGGATTTATCCAGTGTTCTGAATTTCCTCAGCCATTTGTGGTCCTGACTCAATATATGCGAACACATTTCATGTATTGATTTATAATATGCGGGAAATTCCTTGTTCCATTCTTCATCGGAAAGAGTTTCTATTATTGCATTCATCTGCGAATTCGCTTCTTTATTATATTTTGCCAGTAATTCAAAAAAGTTTTGTCCACAATCTTACCTCAGCAGAATTACCATAATTTCGCATTTCATTTATCAATCCGTTCCGATGATTCCAACTGAAATGCCTCATACATTAGTATACATGAATTTCAGAAAAAAGCATTAAAAATGATAGGAAAACAGTCAAATCGGATGAATCCGGCAGGTAAATTCCGGAAAACAAATGGTTGTCAAAATATGGCTAAAAAGTTTGATTATGCTGTTTTATGTGATATACTGAACAATAGTACTGGCGTCAGAAGTTTTCTGCGACCAATTGTTTGTGAAATAATTTCCTTCAATACTAAGGGATTTATATACTGACTTTCAATAGGCAAGGGTAAGGAGGCCTGTAATGAAAAAGTGGTGTTTGTTTCTTGTTTTCTGCGGATGTATTTTTTCCTCATGTATTATCGATGGTGATTTTACGGGAGATATTGAAAGTATCAGCGGAACAGTAATAGATATAACCATTTCAGGTTCAGGATACTGGAATGGTCTCGACGGAGCCAGGATCAAATTAACCAATCTGAAAAGCGGGAGAACACATTCCGCCACTGTTGATAGCTATGGCGAGTATAAATTCTATATACTTCCATCCGGCAATTACCTTATCGAAGGTTCCCTGGCCGGTTATTCCTTTGTTCCGCAGTATATAACAGTTGCCTATGATGACGCGGCACTGCCGGCCATGATGGCTTTTCCGTATGATGCAAATGATATTTACGTTATCGTAAACTGGACAAACCGGAATTTTGATATCAACGCGTATATGGTCCGGGATGAAACCAATGACGGCAACCATGCAAACGGAGATAAGGTAGCGGGCGTCGGTTACACTGACCCCAACGGAAAAATTTCGTATTTGTACAATGCACAACCCAATAATTACGGTAAACCGCTGGTTGAGACCATAAAAATTACAGGAAAGACAGGCAGTAATTATGAAGAGCTCCGTTACTATCTCCATTTAAATACCCCCTTGGGGGATTCGCTGACCGGCAGCAGTACCGGTAATCCTGCGGGAGCAACCGTCTATGTAATGCAGGGATATAGTATATACGGCACATTTCCTCTGGCCCATGGAACCGACGAAAGGGTTCTGTCCGTGGTTACTTTTATGAGAACGTCCATTGGAGACGACTGGCGGGCCGGCTCAAGCGGAGGAGGATGGATCAACGGTGATACTTCTGAAATTAATCAGATCAGGTCCCTCCGGAATTCGGAATTTGTAACGATAAAGCAGAAGGAATAGGTTTATCACGGGAGTGTTCCATGCCCGGGGTTGGGCGATTAATATACCGGATTTATTTCTCAAGGAGATATAGTTTATTATGAAGAAATGTTTTTTTATTGTTTCCATTTTGCTTTCTTTTTCATTTATTGCCATGGCCCAGTCAACAATATCGCAGCCGGGTACCGGCGGCGGCACAACTTCCTATACTCTGACTATCAAGTCCACTCCCTCAAATGCGGTGGTATATGTTGACGGAAACAAAGTTTCAGGAAACAGCGTAAGTGTGACTCCGGGAACTCATGCCATTACGGCCCAGGCCTCCGGGTACACCGATTTTTCCGCGTCTGTGAATGTCCGGCAGAACATGACCTATTCAATTGTTATGACGGCTGCACCAGCCGCTGTAAGCCAGTATACATTGACGCTCCGGGTTTCCCCTTCAAATGCCACTGTATATGTGGACGGAAACAGGATATCCGGCAACAGCGTAAAAGTTGCCGCTGGGGCCCATATTATCACAGCGCGGGCCTCCGGCTATAACGATTTTTCCGCATCGGTGAATGTTCAGCGGAATATGACCTATTCAATTGTTATGACGGCTGCGGCGACAGCTGTAAGCCAGTATACACTGAATCTCCAGATTTCTCCTTCAAATGCCGCCGTCTATGTGGACGGAAGCAGGGTATCCGGAACCAGTATCCGGTTGGCAAGGGGACAGCATGTTATTACCGCCAATGCCCAGGGGTATGCGGATTATTCGGCGACAATAAATCTTCAGCAGAATATGACGGTACCCGTTTCCATGGTCCCCCTGAGTTACCGGCTGACAGTGACCGCAAATGTCTCCAGTGCTTTAATTTATGTGGATGGAACAAGAATCTCGGGAAATACCGTCACCGTGAGTTCAGGAATTCATACTATCCGGGTTGAGGCAGCTGGTTATCAGGATTATACAACCCAGGTTGAAGTAACCGGAAATACAACAGTCCCGGTCATTTTATCGGCGGCCCTTCATTCAATTACAGTGAACGCTTCAAATTTCCGCGGCGCCCAGGTCCAGATTGACGGCAGACAGGTCGGCGTAACTCCATACACTTCGTCCTTTTCTCCGGGAACATATACCGTTTCCATTACAGCGCCGGGCTATGAAACATATTCTGAACGGATCACTGTTAATGGTTCCTCCAGACTGGAAGTTTTTTTACAGCAGACAGGATATTCGACAATTTCTTTTATCCTTCCCGAGGGGATTGCGGTAGGGCAGGGGAACACAAGTTCAAGAGACCGGGTAGATATTTATGTTGACGGAGTACAGCAGACGTCCGGCAGCTTCCAGATACAATCAGGAACGCATACCATCCGTCTCCTTTCAGGAAATTTTACCATTGATCAGACCATCGAGGTTCAGTCCGGGAAAAGCTACATAATTCAGCCTATGCTTCAGGTTATTGTCCAATAAAAGGATGAAAAGTTAAAAACCCGGCTGTTTTCATGCGGCCAGGTTTTTTTGTCCCCAGAATATATCTTTAACTCTGAATCCTGTTTTTTTGCTGAAAAGCAGAACTTGGGCATTATTTAAACTCTCTCTGGTGTACAATTTTACAGGTTTTTCCCGGTATACAGCTTTCCTGCTTTGTAAAGCTCCTGGCAATACCGGCGGGCGGCTGATTTTGTCTTGCAGCCGGTAGCAAGACCGGGCGTTCGCTGTCCCGCGGGGTCGTATGTGCGATAATAATAATAAGTTCCAGATTTTAAGTGCCTGGGATAAATAGTGAATAGCTCTTTTTCTCGCGCCACAGTAACCTTCTTTAAAAGAATATTGGCTACGTTTTGGCTACGTGCTTCGTTTCGTTTTTCTTAATTCTTTATATTATAAAGAATTAACTTGCTGAAAATCATGGGCAATACTGGAATCGAACCAGTGACCCCAAGCGTGTCATGCTTGTACTCTAACCAACTGAGCTAATTGCCCGAATAATTTCAACAAATTTTATGCCATAATAATGGCTTTTTTTGTTTGCGTCAAGGTACAATTTGATTATAATGTAATTATACACTTATATGTAAATATCTTAGAAAAGGAGAAACTTATGAGAAGTGAGCCTATTTTTTGCCGCTGCAAACACTGCGGGAATATTGTAGGAGTTATTCAGGATTCGGGAGTTAAAATGGTTTGCTGCGGGGAGGAAATGGAAATTCTCAAAGCAAATACAACTGACGGAGCAAAGGAAAAACATGTTCCTGTTATTTCCGTTTCAGGAACTACTGTCACAGTAAAAGTAGGATCCGAGCCTCATCCCATGGTTCCGGAGCATTATATTCAATGGATATATCTTGAAACAGAAAAAGGCGGCCAGCGGCATATTCTGAACCCCGGTGATAAACCGGAGGCAATTTTTGCAGTAATGCCTGACGATACACCTTTGGCAGCCTATGAATACTGCAATCTTCATGGACTGTGGAAGGCCGATCTGTAATTTACTATAGGTTGTCCGGCAGTTATACATTATTAATTGTGCTGCCGGATAGTTTTATCATTCTTTTCTTTTTGAAAACCTTTCTACTTGACTTTTTGAGGAAGGTTTGTTACTGTTTTAAACGTTGAAAATGCGGCGATGGTGGAAGTGGTAGACACGCCAGCTTGAGGTGCTGGTGCCGCGAGGTATGCTGGTTCAAGTCCAGTTCGCCGCAGAAAAGTATCGGAGTTTTAACCTGGAAGAACTATCCTAAAGTCTTATTCGGTAAGATTTTAGGATTTTTTTTGCCTGAAATCATCGTTTTTTCATCCTTAACTATAACAGTGTGAGACCCAATTGTGAGATTTTTGGTGTTGAACAAGGATGAAATGATGAATGAAACAAGAGAAAATGTAACAAGACGCCCCTTTTCGTTTCATAAAAGAGGAAATGGCTATCTGTATGTTCAATTTTGGGACGCTGAAAATCAAAAATACACAACGGCCCGTTCAACAGGCTGTACTTTAAGAAAAGAAGCTGAAATCAAATGTTATTCATGGTTACGTGAATACGGCGGCTTACCTCCCATAACAAAACAGCCCAAAAACAATACTGTTTCCAATTCAGCAATTATAAAATCCATCAGAGAGTATTTAATCACCAATGGTATAATAAATAAAGATGAGGATATTTCAATCGAAACCCTGATGAATTATCTGTCATTAACCTTGAATGGAATTTCACTTACAAAGACTAATCCGTTTTTTGTTGAATATTTACTGGAATTCTGGGACTGGGAAAAAAGTGCCTATATTATTGACAGACTCGAATCAGGATTCTCAATAGGAAAGAGTTATGTCAAGGATAACCTCAGTAAAATAAAAAACTATGCAGTTCCTTTTTTCAATGAAAATCTTCGTATTCAGGATATAACGACTGATTTAATCGAGAAATTTAAGAAGCAATTACCCAGAGGCCAGATAACTAATAAGACCATTAATTCCATTCTCCTGGCAGTGAAAAAGCCTTTAGATGAAGCGAAAAGATTAAATTATATCTCCATTAACCCTGCCGATTCCGTAAAATTACTTGCAAATCAAAGCAAGGAGAAAGGGATTTTAACAACTGAGGAAGTTAGAAGATTATTCTCCTTTGAATGGCAGGATAAAAAATCAATGATTGCCAATATGCTAGCCTGTTCAACAGGTCTAAGGGCTGGTGAAATTGGGGCCTTAAGAATTCAGGATCTGGATACTGAAAAAAATATTGTAAATGTCTCTAATTCTTTTGAACGGAAAGAAAAGAAGCTAAAAAATCCGAAAAACGGGAAAACGAGAAAAATTGTTGTTGGTCCTGAGCTTATGCAAAAATTAGTAGCATTATATAAAGAAAATCCTTATGAAAACGGTGAATTTATTTTCTGGGGTTTGAAAGAAAATAGCCCAATGTATATTGGTTTATTCGCAAGAAGCTTACAGAAAAACCTCAGCAAAATAGGTATTTCAGTTGAAAAACAGAAAGAGAGAAATATAACATTTCATTCACACCGTCATTTTTGTAATACCTTGTTACGAAAACACATAACAGATAATACAGTGCGTAAATTTATAGGGCATTCTTCACAAGAAATGACTAACCATTATGATCATATAACTGAAGATGAGATTACCTTAATAAATGAAATCGTTACTGATAATATACTCCCTCTCTTTTCACCAGGAGAAAGGACTGCATGAACTTTTTACATATGGTGATTAACTATTATTAAGGAGAAGATGCTATGACAACGGAAAACGAGAAGGAAACAGCTTTACCCCGGAAGGAAGAAGTTGATATGGTCGCTTCCATAAACAAAATAACAGCCTTGTCAGTTCTTCTGAAAAACTTCGAGCCTGATTCTGACTCAAATCTCTGGGCTGTGTATAATGGCATCTCTCATATCCTTGATGAGATAGGTACTGAATGTTTTAAGTTCTTTGAAAATGTCTCCGAAGGGTCTAAATAAGGTGATAATTTGCCTTTTAACTATAATAAGAGGGACAGGGAAAATAACAGGTTAGGATGAAGTTTATCAACCCTGTCTCATCATATCATATATCATATATCATATATTGCATAACTATATTATTATAATATGATATAGAAAAAAGAATAATCATTCAGATAAATTCTCTTATTCCCTCCTTATTATCATCTTATATTCTGGAAAAATAGGAAAATTCAGTAATTCTAATTGATTTTTCTTCACAATTTCTCTCTGACTTACTATTTTTTCTCCTCATAAAGAAAAAAGAAAGGGTAGTTCAGAATTTTAGAGAAAAGAAACTATAAGAATGGATAGAAAAAAAGTTAAAATACCCCCTACTTTTTCTTATAGTTAAAAACATTATCAAATATATCATTGCAATAATTTGGATTATTCTTAAGTTCAGTGAGAAGATTTTGGGCTGATAGCACTTTTCCAAATGCATAATTCCTTTTAATTACCTCATATGTAAACCGTAATTCTAATTTACCAATATCAGGATTATTATATCTGTTATCTTTGATAGTGGTTTTTCACTATCAAAAGAATCTTTGTCAAATGGTCTATAGGCTACTAATGTTAATCCACTATATTTTCTTGAATGAAGATTGAAATATAATGTTTTTCCATGAATACTTTCTTTCGTAACCTCGGTAAAGGGTTGCTTCGTATCAGTTAATTGTGTCTTACTTTTAATTCCCTTTTCACAAATATGTTGAAATTCAGGACCTGATATTTTTTCAAGTTTACAGATATCAATCTTATGTAACATAATATCGTCTGCAGTAATTTGATAATTAAAAAAATTATAGATATAATTAAGAAGAAACTCTATCGCTTGTTTATTTGTATAGCTGTTTTTTCTTAGTAAATTAACATCAGCCAGTGTGAAAAAGTATGTTTTCTGTGTGAATCTAGTTTCTATAGCGATTCCTTCAGGGAGATTATCAATTTTAGTTTTTACATAACGAGATTTATAAACATTTGGCTTAATGTATATAAAAAATGGCATTTTTTCTATCGGTACTTTCAATGTCAATGAGTCGATTGATAAGGTTGAAAATTTCTGTTCAGTAAAATTTTTATTATGCCGGATTTCTTTAAGTTTCTTATATTCTTTTGAAACTCTTTTCTGCTTATTTATTACCTGTATATTCTCTTCTCCAAAATATTCACCTGTATTAAAATAGGGACATGAAGTTGATAAATACAGATTTTCTTTACATCTTATTAAACCGGTATATAAAACTTTGGCTTCTTCAAAAGAAAGATTATTATTAACTCCGATAATGAAAACAGTAGCCGCTTCTTTTCCTATATAGGAGTGAATACTTTTGACAATAAGCCAGTCATAATTATTCTTTTCTTTCCATTCCTTATATGGGCCATATAAACAGTTATTACGTCCAAGAATAGTGATTGATTCATTTTGATATCGCTTATGTTGTATTATTACTTCCTTTGTTACATGAGCAAATTCATCTTTCGTGTTTGTAAAAAAGTGAAAAGAAAATTTTGTATTCATTTCAGTATTGTTGCAGGAATAACAATAAGCGGGATCAGCTCCTAATTTATTAACAGCAAAATGATTTATCAGCCTTTGTATTGATGCAGAAGATCTATAATTATTTGTTAGAATTATATGTTCATTAATACTATGCTGGAAATCATTTTCAATAGTCTCAAAATTACTGTTGGAAATGTCTTCATTTTTATAATTATATAATCCTTGGTAAGGATCTCCATACAGGTAAAGATTTGACTGATTTTTTGATACAATAAGCAGCAGGATTTTTTTTATATCAGAATAGAAATTCTGATATTCATCCACAAATATGCTTATTCCATCTGAAATACTCATGAACCTTTTTTTCTCATTTGAAAAATATGTAATAAATGTTTCTTCAAGCTTTCTAAATTCACTATTTGATAAGTTTTTCCGTCCTTCAGTGAAGTCTTCAGGAAGTGCATTTGCATATTGTAATTCCTGGAAAATAAATTGATGTATTGTTTTACACTCAACCAAGCTTCTTAGTTTCCTTGTATGCTCTTCAGCGGTCTCTCTGTTATAAGTAAAATAAATAAGGTTTGTATTTCCGTTATTTCTCTCTTCTTTGCATCGGTTTTCAATAGCTGTAGATTTTCCAGTTCCACCAAGACCTGTTGTTAGTATTAATTTATTGATTTTTGTAGTATATTTTGTTGTTTTTTTATTCATTATAATGTCTTGTGCTTTTTTATTTATTTTTTTCTATATCAGTATCAGTCAGGTCAAGCCATTGTATGATTGTGTCTCTTCTGAAACTTTTTCTGCCTCCTATACATCCCTCATTCACGCCACCGTTAGGCTGTAAATGTTTTTTATTATAAGAAGTGTTGATATTAAGGCCTTTTAAGTCACATGCTTCTTGTAATGTAAACCAGGCTTTTTTCGGAACGATGTCATCTACATTATTCATTATATATTCTCCTTTATATATATAGTTACAAGGAGAATTAGGGATATTATTCGGGATATTAATGATGCTTAATATTATTATTTTAAAATAATTCCTGTCTTTTTTTCTTTGAAACTATATATGTATATTATTTTGAATGTTAGTTATGCTAGTTTAAAATTAGTTGAATAGTCTATATCATTTTTTAAATCCTCTTTCTATTATTAATATACTCATTTTTTTTAAAAAATGTAGGATTTACGTGAAGATTTTTCGATGATATATTTATGTCAGTATTATTTCTTGAAGGATATACATTATGAATATAGTCAAAAAGTTCTCTGTAATCTATGTTTTTTTTTATGTTGTATTTTTTGCTTTTCTGAGGCTCTTTTAGCTGAAGACTTTTTGTCAGGAAGGTGGCATTTAAAATAGATGTTAATTCAGAATTTGAAGCTTTTATATATAAAATATATGCTACTGATGTTTTTTCACGAAAATTTAAACCTGATGAATTAGGGGCAGCTGTTTTTCATTTGACCGATTTATATTGGGAGTCTTTTGAGGTGCCGGAAACATAGATGACTAGTCAGTGTGAAACCCACGCAGCCTAATGTGAATCATCGTATACTGTTTGTTAAGTGTAGTAACATAACATATCACTATGTTGTTGTTGCGATATAAAGCGGATACCCAAATGTATATACTATATTATGAATATCATCTTTCAGTATGTTTCTTTTTTTATAAAAGATTTCATAAACTACATTATCTGATAATGTACATCCTATATTCTTAAAAAATGAAATAGGTTCTTGGGCAAAATTTATTTTTGAGTTTTTAGAAATTTGTTTTATATATTCTTCATTGCATTCAAAATAATTTTCCATAACAACTTTGAAAATGCTATACCCAGAACTTCCATTCATCCAAGATATATTTTCATTTATATTATCTGGCAGCAATACTAACGGAGATTTTGACCCATATTTAGAAAAACTACGATTTTCTGATATATATAAACATAGTTCAGACAAGTTATGTTTAGTTTTTATTTTTGCTTTTTCAAATGTCACCTTTATAAAACATTGTTTTTCTAAACAATAATAATCATTATGATCAAAATGACAGCCATATTCCTTCAAACATCCTTTTTTTTCTAAGTAACTATATATTTTTATTATTTTTTTATGATAATCCGCTTGTATTGTTTCTTTTTTTATAGATACAGAAAATACTTTTAGAAAAAAGCCTATATTATATTCTAATCGATTATTTTGTTTTACCTGTGAATAAATATTGTCTATCAGCCTTTTATTTAAATACAGGTAATCTTTTACATTTTTATTAATCATCAGCTCAACTTCTCCTAATTATATATAATATTTCGTCTGATATCCTAGGTGAGTCCTACATCTTGTATTCATATTATATTAAAATTTCCTTAAGTTTATTCTTTAGATATTGTTTATCGGTAATATCATTTACAATATGCATTTTCGCATGGCAATTTGGACATAGTGCTGTTGTATTATTGATCGTATCACTACCACCTTCTGACAACCAATCAATATGATGGGTTTCAAGATAAGGTTCCCCATCCTTTTTATTAAAGGGAGCTTTTTCTCCACATAATTGACAAATCCCTTTAGCTATACGCTTTGCATATTCAGCTACAGCAATATCTCTTTCATATTGTTTAGTTTCTATGTGTCGAATTCCAGGAGTCAGATTTCCACGCTTTGCTATTCCGAAAAGCGTATTATCATCTAATTTCTTTATTTGCTTTTCTCTATTACGAAGATTTTTTTCAAAAATACTTTCTTCCAATAAGGGACTTTTGTTATCATTAAGTTTAACTGGAAAAATACATACTGTATGAACTCTATTATCTCTATCTGGTTGTTTTTCAAGGAAAGGAGGTTTTGCCAATACAACTTTACCTATAAAAATATATTCTTTTTCTATAAATACTTCAAACAAATAAACAGTTATTCCATTTGAATCAGAATTAAATAAAGTCTTATTTTGCATGAAATCAAAATTTTGATCACCTACAGTTCCCATTCCTGTGTAATAAAGAATATCACCTACCCATCTATCATTATATATTGAATTTATATGGCTAGAAACAATAACTAATGAGTTTGTTTTTTTTGATTTCCTCATTCCACCTTGTGGGCTACAATGAAAAATAGAAACCAACTTATTGTTACTTATAATTGTTCCTGGGATCAAATCAATCATTTTATTTGTAAACCTCGATATTTTTTTTTGCTATTGGGATATCAGCTGGAGCTAAATTATAATTTAACAATTCATCTATTTTAACCCACCTAAAATCTTCATGAACTTTTAAAATAATCCTTTCATCCAATAAATCAGTAAGTACCGCAATCAACTTTATTAATCCTGGTTCGTAATCATAAATACTTTCACAGAATATTTTCTTTGCCTTGCATTTTACAATAAATTCTTCAAATATTTCCCTTTTTGTGCATTCAAATATATCTTCATTTCCTTCTTGTTTTCCACCAGGAAATTCCCAATACCCTGATAGGTTTTCATTCTTCCCTCGTTGTGCAATCAACACAAAACAGTCTTTAATAAATATAGCCGCTGATATAATTTTCATTTCTTATTTGTTCCATAAACAGAGGTAGATAGTTATTATACCTAACATATTATAAACCCAGTTTTTATAAATGTATACAACTAAAATATTGGAACTAATAGCATATATTAGATTCCAATATTTCCCATTTGTTTTTGTTAAAAAAAAGACTGTTGATGAAACTGATTTATGTAATATTATAGATAATACTTTTAAACACCTTATTCAGTCTCTTAATCTTTTCTTCATTACCTGAAAAACCCTCATGAAGATAAAGCCCTTTATTGATTTCAAACATTATTGAACTAACATCCCTATTCTTTCGATAAAATTTCATAGGAATTATAGAGCCTGAATAGGGATAGTTTATTTCTACTGAAAATCCCGCATCTTCATAGGAATTCCGAACACTGTCAAGAAGGTAATCGGGTGTATGAAAGGTATCGATACCAATACAAATATCAGGTCTTTCACGCAAGGAAATATCTTTCTTTTTCATGTTTTCCAGTTCAAAGGGTAAGGGAGTATTATTAAAAGAGTGACAGTCAAAAATTATACAGAATCCTGCCTTATTAAGTTTTTGCTGAACAAGTTCTGTGAACTTAGTATGATATGAAGTGTATAGTTGGTATACGCTTTTTTTCTCTTCATCGGTAACTGTTCTACATATTTTGCCATCTACTGTTTTTTTGTATAGATAATTCCCCTGCCATATGAATCCATTTCATCAACAGGGTAAAAGCGTTCAACATCCATACACAGTCTTGATATTCCGGAACAAAGAGTTGTCAATTCAGAGGCAAAGATTTTATCTGTATGCCAGTCGGTTGATAAGTTGATTTCATTTTCAAGTAAATCCTTATCATAGCTTTCCTTGCCAAAGGGAAAAGTGTTTCCCGAATGAGGAATGTGAACTATAACAGCTTCCCGTAAATCTTTCGAAAAAGGATGTGTTTCAAGCATTTACAGTTTTCCTTATATCTTTTTTCAAAATATAATAGATTATTATCTTCATTATTTTCGAAAAGCATTAATGATCTGGACCGCATAAACTTTATCGGCAAATTTTGTTAGTATACCATTTGCTTTAGGCTCTTTATTACTGAATAGTGATACGGTTTCCAGAAAAACAACATTATAGTCCATTCGGAGAAAATTATACTTGATGATTACTGTACCCATTTCTTTGCTTTCAACAATAAAAGTAATAATAAATTTATGGTTATTTATTATAATATCTTCATACTTACAATAACCTTCTTCTAAGGTTTTCAATTCATCCGCAAAAAATAATTCATAAACTGTTATTTTCCCGTCAAAAATACCTGGACTGAATTGTACAAAAGACTCCATGAACCTGTCTTTTTCAGACATCTCTTCAAATTTTCTCTTTTTTTCTTTCTCTTTTTCATATGGCGGTATAGTATTTACATTTTGCAGAAAATCAGTAATGCAATTAGGCGATTGGGCATTACTGATATGTAAGCTTTCTTCATAAATAAATTCTATCTTTATTTCCTCTGAATGTGTAATCTCATTGGGCGATTTTATTGTTTTTAGAAAAACCAAAGTAAAAACTTGACGTGAAGCTTCTTTAGAATTCGCTTTTTTTTCATAAAATGTATATTCAAAATCTTTATATATGTATTCAATAATCTCATCATGAATGTCATTGGTATTCGAAGAATAGTTAAAAAAGATTAGAGACCTGTTAAAATAAAAATCATCTATGGTGACAGGGAATTCTATTTCTTCGAATTCAGTATCATAAAAAATATTTATTCGCGGACTGCCCCTGAAGATTATTGTACTACTTTTTACCATTTCAAGTGTGAGTGGTTCAGGCGGTGGTTCCGGGGCGTGTGTCGGTATAGTTTCTTCATTTTGTATTTGCTTTTGCGGTTGTGTTGTTATACAACCTGAACTGAATATGCAAATTAGTATAAGTAATATATGTATTTTTATAAACCATAAGGGTAGCTTTTTCATTTTTTCCTCCAATAAGTTTATTATACTCTTTATATGAACAACTCTTTTTCATAAGACAGACTTTTTATGAAATCTGAATAGTTTTCTATTGCATCATTTCTCATTTTTTATATTAGAGAATGTGTTCGGATCGGAACCAATAAGAATAGCTTCGAGTTGGCCAATGAGATTTTTATCGGATACCTCATAACAGGTCATATAGTTCACAATTTCTCCAAGTACAATAGATTGCCTTTTCTGGTTTCCTAATACAAGTTTTACCTCTTTAGTTCTCAACCTTTGAGTAATCTCGATATATAAATCCTGTTTCTCCGTTTTACCTACATAAACCAGTCGGCAGGATGAATCGTACAAAAGATAAATACCAATTTTTCCAGATAGATTCTCTTTGATTTTTTTCAACTCTGAACCATCTTTCTGTTTATCAATTCTCCAGACTGTCTTCTCAGCTTTTTCTGGATATATTCTTTCAAGATTATAAATAGTTTGAATTACATTTTGAATCGAGGTTTTACTTTTTTCTGCGTAATATCCGTCAATTTTTTTGATGATATCATTTAGTTTGCTTTGTTGAGGTTTGGTTGTACCATTTCTCCAGTTTTGTTCTGTGAGCTGATTGAGTCCGGTGGCCTTAAAGTAGTCATCTGCAAATAGTAGTTTTAATGAATCAAGAAACATATTCATTATTTCTTTTCGTGTATCTGCGATAATTTGTTCGGTATCTTTTTTCTGTAACTCTCTACAAGACCTTCGATAGAACGTTTAGTCAGTGTCGGGGAAAGTTTCTTTTGAAGATCATCAATAAAAAACTCTTTGTATTTTTGAGGAGATATGCTAAGGAATTTAGCCTGGTCAATATAGGATTTTAACCCTTCGGCTTCCAGTAAAGTTATTACAACCTGTTTAAACTCAGAATCGGACATAGAGGTTCCTCCTTAATGAAAATCGGGTATAAGCGTGAAGACGTTATAATAGAGAAGCAACTAATTTTAGTAACCACACAATTTGCCCGTTTTATTTTTCGTGTTTCCCATGCGGACTCTTGATACAGGAGCCTGATGACTTTGAGCCGCAATAAATACATTTATTGTTACCGTGCCCATGTTGATGGTTCCCATGAGGACTTTTTACACACGACCCATAAGAACTAGAACCGCAGAACACGCAATGTCTTTCATCACCGATATGTTCATGTTTCTTATGAGGACTCTTAGTACATGTTCCATACGATGATGAACCGCAATACTTACATTTGTCTGGCATTTAATGCCTCCTTCATATTGATTTTATACGTCATTTTTCAACACGTTCCTTCCTGATCAGATTCGTCACACGGAAAATTATGTTTTCTTTCATCAACTTTCTTCTGTGCCTGCATACCGGCAATAAATGTCGAAATTAATATGATTTCATCTTCAGAAGAAATAATAACTATTTTTATTATTTCCTTTTTAAGGTTTTTGTTTTTCATATTGAATAACTCCTTTTAAGAAAGTGATATACTACATTTTATAATCGGATTCTTCTTGTGTCAAGATAAAAGTTGACCATCTACATTTTTTATTGTATTCTTAGTTGTTAATAGTTAAAATAAATTTAGAAATTTGATTTCTTGGTTTCAGGAAGGAAAAATGGCTTTATCAGACAGAATAAGAACGATTATTCAGGAAACTGGATTAAGCCAGAAAGATTTTGCCCAAAGTCTGAATGTAACTGGCAGTTATATATCGAAACTACTCAGAAATGAATCTGGGGTATCAAACACAACCGCCATGCTTATTGAGAAACTCTATGGATATTCAAGTGAATGGATTATGGACGGGAAAGGGGCTTGCAAGCGTTTTCCTGCCGATAGTGAGAAGCGAACTTCTCTTCAAAAAAAAATAATTAGTAATGTTGAACAAATGGAGCCTTTGGAGTTAGAGTTTCTTTATAGTTTTATTACTTCCTTGAAAACATATATTGAAAAAAAAGGTGATATATAATTAGTGGAAGGTTACTTTTATATTTAATGATGATTATGTATAATTTAATAAAGAAAGGCCAAGGTATTTATAGCCAACAAAATGCAACATACCCGGTTAATGTTACGCCTTCGTCGATTTTTTTGTGACATGGGTTTGTTTCTCGTTTATTGGAATAAAAAACAATATAACCATTCATCCTCGAAAGAACTGGCTTTACTAAGAAAAAAAGATGGACCAGGAAGTTTCTATCTGTGGTTTTCTTTTATTCAAAATGCCAAACTGACTATGTTGAATCCTGAATATTATCTTTATTGTATTTTTGAACAGTCGTCCTATTGGCAGAATGGGAATGATTAGGATAATATTTCCATGGGACATACTGTGTGAGCAAGAATCAATGCTTGCACTGCAAAAAAGTCTGAGGATGCATCTTCGATGGAAAAAATGAATAACTTTGACCGTAAAACATTTGCACTTATTCTTTCAAAACTCAAAGCTATCGGTCCTAAGTGCTGGACTTCTGAAAACAAGGATTTTGTTCTGTACAGACAGGCACTTTTACAAGAAGTGCAAAAAAAGGATGACGCTTCTTACAAAGCTGTTTCTTTTTTGTTTTCTGATGAATATCTAAGATCTACAAATCTTTCAACATTAAATCTTCTTTGTAATGCTTTCTCTTTTTGGGTTGAAACCTTTGTAAATACACATCAATACACAAAAGCAACAATTCAGCAGAACTCCAGAATTGGTAATACATATTTTGATGAGTATGAGCAGGTTTACAGAGAAACATATATTCAGCTTTATATTCAAAGCTTCCGGCAGTTGCTGGAAAAGATTGTTGAAGAAATAATTGAAGAAGGCGAATATAAAAAATAAATTCAAGCCGTAAGTAAAAAAGATTATTAATTGTTAAAAGTCAAAGAACCTGCTATACTGGACTATATGAATATCCATTTTTAATATCTTCAGATAAGAAAAAACATACTTGAACCAGCTGTCTTTCAGATTCAGGTATTTCGTTCTTTATACATTATTGGAACTGCACATGACTGAGAAAATGGAAGAAGCAAAGGAGTATTTGATTTCAAAGGGTATTTTTGAGATAATACAGAAAGATGAATAATTTTAGCGGATTTCGTTTACAACAACATGGACTCTCACATATTTTTTTCAAGGATGGGAGATATATTCAGAATGAAAAAAACTACGCTTCAGGCGTTTCAAAATATATATTAGCGAAAAATGAATATACATTTTCTGCTATGTCATACGCGGATAATACACATGATATATTATCATTTCTCAAACCATTCCCAGTCAAAAAACAGCTTCCTATGTTTTCCTTCACAAATCCTGATACCATTTTTCCGGACACATTGCTCGCTGCCCAGGAAGAACAATTATTGGGGGATTTAAGTCTGTATATTTCCGAGAAGTATAAAGATATTGATTCCCATACGATACATTACTATAGAACGAGAGATAAAGAATGGGTATATGATTATATTTCTTCTGAAATCAAGTCTGTAGATTACTTTACTTATGGACTGCTTATTAACTTCCGGATAATAAAAAAGAAAACAGTTTATGACTCATTAAGTATAACAATACAATCTGATGAAAACGGATTATTTAGTTATGACAAAAACTTCTATATTGAGAAAATTGAAAAGGAAATTACAAAGCTTCACCGGATAGCCGACGCGGCGATTCCAACTACAGGAGTAAATACAATACTTCTTACACCTCAGGCCGCTTCAGTTTTTGTGCATGAAATATTCGGCCATCTGATGGAATATGATAATTACATTACACAGAATATTTATCAAAAAAATGATTCAGTAATACTTAATGAGAATATAAGCATTACTGATTACGCAAACAGCGCATTTGGACAGGCCTGCCCAACCCCGGTTTATTTTGATTCAGAAGGAACAAAAGCACGTGACGCAAAACTGTTTAGCAATGGCAGACTTTGCGAACAAATGAATAACCGATATTATTCTGAAAGAGATATTTTGGAACCAACAGGGAACGCACGTTCATCATTATACTCATCCAGTCCTTTAATACGCATGAGAAATACAGCCCTTGAGGTTAATCCAGAAATGGAACGGGATTTATCACAAATAGATTCCGCAATAGTTGTCGAAGATGTAAGTCATGGATTTGTTGATAAAAATGGGGTTATTGAATTAGGTGTAAATTTTGCTTATCAAATACATAATACTGAAAAAAGGTATCTGCGTAATTTTGCTATAACAGGAAAAATAGATGAACTGCTCAATTCAATTGCTGCTTCTGGCAATGATTTTGCATGGAGTATATCAAACTGTGGTAAAAACGGGAAAAGTATGTTTGTATCGCAAGGCGCGCCTTCTCTTTTATTAAAAGGAAATATCGTTGGGATTTAATGCTATTTTCAGAAAAAGACCATTCTTATTATTACCTTCCGGTGAAAAGCTTGATGTAAGCGATTCATTTCAGTTCAGTAATATGGAAGAAATAGTTTCCGGTGTAAAGCATGTTGATAAGTTGCTAACTATTCAAAACGATACAAAGCACATATATTTTTTGAACAAAAAAACAGGAAAAACTCAGCATTCAATACAGACTGAATCATTAACGGGATTACTAAATGATCAATTTGGATTTATTTTGTCAAAGCAATTATTTCTTTATAAGGTAAAATATTTTCATAAAGGAAATAGAGTATCAACATATACAATTAAAACTAAACTCCTTCATATATTGAACGAAATTCAGACAAGATTTCCAAACTTCAAGGATATCGAAATATCTCTGACTGGCAGAAATCGAGTATATGAAACATATGACATAAAAAAATAAATAGGAGTGAGCTGGTTTTTTATGAATTATTTCTGACTTTCTCTTTTCATTCTGAAGTTTTCTATTATACTTATTTGTTTTCTTCCTGCCCCGGAGAAATTGCAGATATAGGGAATACGGATTTTATTTTTCATTTATTATATATGAATCTGGCAATAAAACAGCCAGTAGAAAAAATGTATTCATTTATACTAGCTCCGAATGCATTAAATAACATTATTGGTTTTCTGCTGAGCAATTTCTCCCATGCAGAAAGCCTGAAAACATGGGATCTTAATAAGAAATACTTTGATGAGAAACTCACTATTATTTCAAATCCCTCAGATAACCGACATGTGTTATTTGATCAAATCGTAAACAAAGGTATAGCACCGGAAGAAGTCTTTATAATTGAAAACGGAATCCTGAAAAATTACCTATTAGATGAAAATGATTCTGACACATTACATATACCGTATTTAAATAATAGTTTTACACATCGTGAGGTTCAGCAAGGTTTTTCTTCGCTTGACGATATGGTCGCTTCATGCTCTGAATCTATATTGATAATAGAAATGCATGGTGAATTTGATCCGACTGGCTCTTTTTCCGGCATAATAAAACAGGGGTATTTCATAAAAGATGGCAAGATACATTACAGCTTGACCAACGTAACCATTAGTTTGAATGTATTTGATATCTTTAATGCCATTATTGATATATCAAAAGAAACCGTATCATTCGGCACGAAAATATTCCCCTATATTAAATTTAATGAGTTGTTGTTGGTAACAAATTAATAAGGGAAGTGTAAACCCAACTTGCTGCTTTCAAAAAAACATGGATAGCAAGCCACACTTAAAATTGACAACACTGCCACATTTTTTAACTTTATTACCCATTGTTTTTTTCAAATTCTACAAGTCCGTACCCTGCGCACTCAGGTATATCATTTTTATATGAAGTAATTTTCCAGTCCGGATATTCATAGTTTGCTAACAGTTCCTCCCAGTCGTTTACTGATTCCATTTGCACTGTTTGCCAGAGCAAAGAATCACCCGTTTTAAAATAAATGGTAAGGGACTTCGCTGTGATACGTAACAATTCAGATAAAGCAATTTCAGGTTTAACTGTCATTTCCCAGGCTCCGAATACAACAACCTGTTCATAAGCGTCTTTGTCGAAAAAGAGACATTCGAGCGTGTGACGGAGCCCCTTTGGATTAAATGCCGTGGTGGAAATAATATGTGCAGAATTTTGTGCTATAACCTCTGAAACATCCCCGGCAATAATCACTAAAGTTTCTTTTAAGTTTTTCCCCTGTTCTATGTTTTCCTTATAAAAGGACGCCAGTGAAGCGTTGTAGCGGGTTCGTGCTGATTCATCCGCATTTTCAAATTCCATCAGGACAGCAGCACTTTCAGATGAGGCTGCCAATCTCAGGTTTGAGGTTCGCCCCTGCATCAATTGGCGGTAAATATCGAGATGTGCTAATACACATCTCTTCCATGTCCATCCCCTGACCGCCAGTTTTCCTGCTTTTGCGATCGGTTTATACTTTTTGAAGTTATCAATAACTTCTTTCAGGACCTTTGCGATTCCGGGCGGGTCGCGGGGAATGTTTATGCATGTTTTACCGTTTACGGCATATTCATCCATGCCAAGTCCTTCCGTACACAGCAGCAGACAGCCGGAGGCCATTGCCTCAATACCGGTTAAACCGAACGGTTCATATTTACTCGGCATTACCATAATATGCGTTTCCGCATAGGCGCGGTACAGTTTTTTTCCCTGAAGAAATTCCACACGCGAGAATGCCGAAGTATCAACATCCGGGTGAATTTCTCCGTTTCCATATAAGCATACGCGAACATTTTTTGATTTCAGATATTCTTCACCCAGGATTGAAACGGCATGAATAAAATTCATAAATCCTTTCTGCCTGTTTTCAAATCGTCCGAAGTAGGCGACATTTAGCACATTTGAATCTTTTTTTTCATAGAAAGCATCCGCATTAAAGCCCAGCGGGGCCGATATCGGATAACAGGTCGGTGCTACATGCTTTATCCTTTTCCAGGCAAATCTTGAGTATCCTACGACTATGTCTGCGTTGTTCAGTGCGCATTGTTCGACTTTTAACTCGTGAAAATAGGTATTATCAATGTTGGCGATTCCCAGCATATCACAATACAGAAGATGGGAGGAGTAAACAACGTTTTTCTGAAAGCGGAATGGTAAATAGGTCTGTCGGTCATTACAGTGAATAATATCGGGATTGAATGTTTTAAAAACCGGTTCAAGCTGGGATCTGAATGACGCCGCGTTTTCAAGAATTGCGCCATCGAGTGAATTAACAACAAACTTCCGCTCCGGTGTAAGAACATAGTCTATGTCACCATCACATTCTGGAAGAGGTTTATTGGTAAGATGCAAATATACAGTCTTGACATTACAGTATTTGCGAAGTTCCCGTGTAAACTCACGGGTAAAAGCTCCAAGTCCGCCGTATAACGAAGCCGGATGTTCAGTTGTTATAAAAAGTATATTCATAATTTTCTGCCTTTATATTAATAGCTGTTAATAACTTCGAGAACATAATTCAGTTTGCATTCCAGATACTGGATGCGGGCTATATTTCTGTAACATTCCTGTAATTGAAGATTTAGTTCCGACAAACGTCCTTCACGGAACAGTATAACTGAAAGGTCATAGCGCTCTTCCTCAATTTTTTGCGTAAAAGCAGCCTGTTCCATGGCCCCTTCCAGTAACACTAGTATCTGTTTGCGGCTTTCAATTGTCTGGTGTTCTTCGAGTGTGAGACAGTATTTGTTCAGATCATATATATATATCTGTTTATTTTGTATTGTGAATTAACCGAATACCGGGCGTCCCAGGGTGATAAGGGAATATTGCATGAAACGGAAAAGGACCACCCCAACTCAGTATATCCATTCCAGAATCCTTTTACGCTTCGTAAAAAAGCGGGGGAATCTGTCATATCTGATGACGGATTAACAGAGAATGAATATTCAAATGTCGGAATGGATGTTATCGCGGACGCAATCGTTGTGTCTTTTGAAAGATCAAGCTTATACAATTCAACCATATGAGAAAGGCTTGTATTAATACTATATCCTTCTATATATTGCTCCCAATATGTGGTCCAGTCCTGTAAACTTATTTTCAGTGTCTGTGGATCAAGCCCAAGTAACGCTATCTGGTGACTTGCACTGAGCAAAGCTTTTCTGCTCTCAAGCAATTCATACCAGGAATCATGCCTTTTTTTATCATTAGCGGAAAGGTCAAGAAGCGATAACCGCCCATGACGGAAGAGTTCAGTATCATCTTCGGCCTGCAGCCGTAATAGCTCGTTCAGACGTTCCCGCACACTGCATAATTCATTCTGGATGAGCCAGGCATTTACACTGGATAAGGCGCGGGCAATACTTTTGTGCCGGGCTATTTCAAGTTCCGTTTCCGCTATGCGTTTTTGCATGGTGTACCTGTTCATAAAATTACTGAACGCGTCACCTGTTACCGAAGGCGCTGCAAAAAAGACGGGCATTGAAAGTGTCGCACTCCCTGTAGGTATATATGCGAATTTCAAATCATCGGTGGAAGCCATTTCAACTGATTGTTCCCATATAGCCGAAAGCGTCATTCCTGCCGGGAGTTTTTGTGAAAGGCCTGCGTTCAGGGAAAAGGTATGTGTTTTCGGATCTGTTTCATCATCAGTATATGTAACGGCAGGTGCGATAAAGAACTGCGGAATCCATTCAAATTTTGACGGCCGGATATTCAGTAATGACAGTTGGTACTGGTAAAATGAAGACAGATATAACGGATCATTCTGTGTTATCAGCTGTACATACTCAATATGGTCCTCGGCGGTATTTGATTCGGCTGACAGACTCAGAGGAAAAAGCAATATACACATAAAAAATATTTTTTTCATAACTCAATATCTATTTTCCTCAGGAGATAATTCAGAATAGTTTTTCTTTCAAGTACTATCCGCGCATCCACTTCAAGTCCTGTCCTTACCGGAAATTCATTTCCTTTCCGGTCAGCCATGGTCGTTTTATCTATATCGGTTATGACAGTAAAAAACAATTGTCCGTTGCTGTCTGCAGTCGCATCGGGGTTGACGGTCTGAATAATCCCGGTGGCTCCGCGGTATTCAAAATAGGGAAACGCCGGAAATCTCAGTTTTACAGTCATATCTTTTTTTATTCTTCCGGCATTTTTGGCCGGGACCTGAATATCAATTTTATATCCGGTTACTGAAGCCGGAACAATTTTAATTATTTCCTGCCCTGACTGCAGATAATCATCCTTATTGAGTGAGGATATTTCCAGGACAAAACCGTCCACAGGAGAACGCAGGGATGTCATATCAAGGTTAACCGTTGTCTGCGCCAGTTGGCTTTCAAGGTTTTCCTTTTCCACCAGCAGTGAATCCCGTTCCGATAATATTTGTGAAAGAAACTGTTTTTTATGCTTTTCAAGATTTA
Organism: Brucepastera parasyntrophica; assembly: GCF_022376835.1. Lineage (GTDB taxonomy): Bacteria > Spirochaetota > Spirochaetia > Treponematales > Treponemataceae > Brucepastera > Brucepastera parasyntrophica. Next base: position 609,403 of record NZ_CP084606.1, on the reverse strand, counting down.
TCCAGTATAATTCATTCTGATATTCGAGTTCCCGTATCCTGACCGGAGTGGTACCTGACGCCGGAATATTCTTTTCTTCCTCCCAGAGTTTTTGCGCCATTCTGGCTTGCGTCAACAGGCTCTTTTCTTCTATTAAATATAGCTCAAAGCGTGAGGCCGCATATGCGAGATGTTTCGGTATGACCGAATATCCGAGGTTATAACTTTTCACAAGATGTTCTGCTCCTTCAAGCCTGTTCCTGACATCCTGCAGCTGTGTTTCCAGTGAGCGCTTTTGGGCCTGTAATGGTTCCGGGTCAATTTGCAGGAGAATATCTCCTGCCAGTACTTCCTTTCCGGGCTTGTAGTGCAATTCTTTTATTGTACCGCCGACAACATTCCTGATCATTGACACATTTTCAGTCGGACGCACCACTCCCTGCGCCCTGACGACTTCCTCCATTGTGCCGAACACAATCCAGCAAACCGCAGCAACAATTACCGCAACTAAAACCCAGATACATATATGGAGCGCTGCCGGCTCGCGGCGTTTGAGAAGTTCCCTGCTGTAAATCAGATGTTCCGGCGGAACAACTTTTATCCGCCTAATCATTGTGCTGTGCGTTCCATAACTGTGTATATACCCCATCAATTGAAAGAAGGGCCGCGTGATCACCCTGTTCTACAATTTCACCATTTGCAAAAACAAAAATCCGGTCGCAGTGACGTATTGTTGAAAGCCGGTGCGCAATAATAATTGCAGTCATATCTTCAGTTACATGATAAACGGTATCCATGATTGCCCGTTCAGCTATGCTGTCAAGACTTGCAGTCGCCTCATCTAGAATCAGAATATTCGGTTTCCTGAGCAATACCCGGGCCAGGGCTATACGCTGCCGCTCACCGCCGGAAAGGGAGGAGCCTTTTTCCCCAATAACGGTCATATACCGGTCAGGAAGTTTTTCAATAAACGGATGGGCCTGGGCAGCTATAGAGGCTTTCAGAATTTCACGTATGTCGGTACCTTCCATTCCCCATGCGATATTTTCCCCGATAGTTCCGCTGAACAGAAGAATATCCTGAGGCACATACCCGATCAGGCGGCGGTATGATTCCGTATCCATATCTTTCAGCGAAACCGAATCGACACTGATATCGCCTTCCGCCGGCTGATAGAATTTCATCAGCAGTTTTACCAGCGTTGATTTGCCGGAACCGGACGCTCCGACAAAGGCTACCTTCTGGCCTGATTCAATTTCAAGATTGATATTCTTCAGGGTATATCCCCGAGTCCCATACGCGAAGGACATATTCTTTACGCTTATATTCCCGTTCAGGATCTCAGGCTTCATTATGCCAGGGTTCCCGTCCGTTTCTTCGGGCATATCAAGTATTTCGCTCAGACGGTCTGAAGCTACAAAGGCCTCCTGCAAGGATGGCTGCAGGGTAATCAGTCTGGTAAAAGGCCCGGTAAAATAACCGAGCAGTGTTACAAAAGAAATAAGCTGGCCCAGAGACATTTCCCCGTCAAGAATATACAGACTCCCGATCCAGTATATCGCCAGACTTCCAAGATGCGAAAAAAGAGTCTGCAAAGTACTTTGTATGTTCGACATTGAACCCAGTTTCATGCCCCGGTTAATGGAATCAACTATCCGTGTTTCAGCGCGTTCAAACGCGAGATCTTCAGTCGATAAGGCCTTGATGGTCGCGATGCCGTTAATGCTTTCCGCGAATGACGCCTGTTTTTCGGCGTCAACGACTGCCTTTGCTTTCAGTCTCGTTTTAAAGGGTTTCATAAAAAGCCAGGCAAGCAGTGTCGAGAGGATTATCGGGACCAGCGCAATCATAATAAGTTTTGACCCGAGCGTAAAAAGAAACAGACCGCCGAATATAAGCATCAGCGTGTCTATGACGAGTGTCAGGGTTGTCCCCGAGATCGCGTTCCGTACCGTGACCGTGTCACCGATGCGCGCGAGGATTTCACCAGTTTTCCGCTTAGCAAAAAAATCAATCGGCAGCCGCAAAATATGATTGAAATATTCAAATAGCAAAGAAGCGTCAATTTTGTTGCTCATATACATCATGAGCTGCGAACGGCAGAGATTAAGCAGGGCCTGAAAGATAATAACCAGAAGGTATCCCATGGAAAAAACTGTCAGGGCCCGGTTCATACTGCTGTATAATACTTCGTCTATGAGAAACCGGAAATAAAAGGCCGAAGCAACACCGAGAAGGCTCAGGACAAGACTGGCCGCAATGACTTCGACAAGGGTCCTGGTGTGCGGTTTAAGCAGATACATAAAACGGCCGAAAAGGCCCTTTGTTTCCTTTGTCTGCTCGAAATGTTCATTCGGAACAAGCAGAAATACCACCCTTGTCCAGACTGCATTGAATTGCTCATGGGTCATAGTGACAAGCCCTTCGGCAGGGTCTCCGATGAGGAGTTTCTTTTTGCCTGCTTTATGAATTACTACATAGTGATCGAGCACATCCTTGCGGACATGCGCTATAAGAGGCCACGGCACACTTTTATCAAGATTACGGTCTTTGACAATTACACCTTTGCAGGACAGTCCTAATCCTTTTGCTCCCTGTACAATACCAAGACCGGATGTTCCCATCTTGTCGGTACCTGACAATTGCCTGATACGGCTTATGGAGACTGTTTTTCCGTAATATTTTGCAATAGTAGCAAGACAGGCCGCTCCGCAGTCGGTTTCGTCATGCTGGAGTACAATACCCCTCCACAACATTTTTTCTCCTTATTTTGACTTCCTGAAGGACTTTTTTCATGTTTTTTGTTTTTCACTCTTCAGTGAGAGCGTTGCATAATTAGGTTACAGAATATCACCGGTTTTGGTGTATTGTAAACGGTTTTATTTCGTACTTTCCGGATATTTTCCATTAAAAAACACAAAAACAGCTTTTCACACTTGACAGGTTTCCAGAAGCTTTTTTATACTGCCCCTAATTATAGAAATGCCTGAATAATAACTATGTGTTTTACTTCAAAAAGCGCCGCCTGTCATTGAACAGCGCGCCCCACTGTTTTCGCTTCTTCTGATTTCACCGGTAATTATTATGAAGGCATTTGTATATCGCGAATACCAAAAAGGCATGTATAACGAAAAGCCTTTGGAATAAAGGCATAAGAAGGGATTCCGGAGAATCCTGAAAAAGGAGTGTGATGGATGAAAATGTTGCTAAAAAAAATCGTAGAAATGGAGTCATTTATTGAACATTACGGAGAACTGGAGCTGGAAGATCTGCTTGCGGTAAACGGAGGGTATTCATCGAGTTCAGGCGGAGGGAAATATTCGTCAAGCTCGAATATTGGCGGAGGCTCAGTGACTGTATCATCGAGCGGGTACAGCGGCTCAAGCGGCAGTGGATCAACGAACAACAGTACATCTGGAACAACGACCACCACGAGTGAGGCATCTCCGTCGTATTGCGCGCTGACGGGCGGGCTTGAAAACTATGTATATCCGGGAGTTGCGTCGTCAACATATGGGGCTGGATCAGGGTATGACGCGGCAACCGGAGGACTGGAACAGGAAACGGGCGAAGGAGAATCCGCTTCTGATTCATCAGGTACAGCAAACGATCCCTATCCGATACCGGATGCTCCTCGGAATGTTGAGGATACCGTTGATGGGACCAATTCTGAATATGAAGTGGGGATAACCTACATACCAATGGTAGATAAAGTGGATTTTTATTTTCTTAGTGGGGAAAAAGATGGTACAGTAGAAGCCACTATTTATGTGAAAGTAGCTGACGGAGATGGAAACGAATCCCTGATTACACAATATTATGCGAGTGATTATGGCGGCTTTGTCTATGGAGGAACAGCTAACCCCCCTTCAGATAATAATATATATGTCCCCAATGGATATAACTTTCTCGGAGCGTATGCCGATTATACGGTAATTACACCCGATGGAAGTACTGAAAGTGGTACCGTAGCATGGTGATTAGTAGTAGTAAGAGGGAAAATAACTTATGAAACAAAAAATGATTTATTCTATTTTCTTTTTTTTCATCTGTATTCTGTGTGGACTTTCTGCAGAAGATAATGGGTTTAAGTTACTGACTACGGAAGAAGCGCAGAATCTGGTAAGAGATCAGTCTGCTGCCTGCAATGAACTGGAACATCTTCGAAGCACCACGGAACTAGTAACGACCGACACCGATGAGGCCCTGTTTATTCTGCTGCCTGATGAAATGGTTGCTGATATTGTGAGCTATGAAAAAAATAAATTCAGTATCCGTATGCCTGGGAATACTCCTGTATTTGCACTGTGTGAGGGATCATTGATTAAGCCAGCATATGATAATATCGATGGAATTTTTGTACCTATACAAAGCAGAAACATTGTAATTTATTATATAAACCTTATGAAATCTATAGTTCCATTGTCTACTGGTATTGAAATCAAAGAGGGTGAACTAATAGCTTATTCAGGAAGGACAGGTGCCGTATTTGAGCATCAACTTGGCATCAGGATAGAAGTGGCGGAGGACAGTGACAGGGATTACACTATCTATCTTATAACCAGTAAATCGCTGAAATAGGGCATGACCTCAATAGTGTCATATATCAGGTTGTGCCACCGGATAACGAATAAACAGTTTTGAGGCTTCTAAACAACGCCATAGTATCAATTTCAGATATTATGGTGTTGTTTTTTCAAGAATCTAATTATAATAAAAGGAAGACCAATAATGAAAATGTTGCTTAAAAAAATTGTGGAAATGGAGTCTTTCATTGAACATTACGGAGAACTGGAGTTGGAAGATCTGCTTGCTGTAAACGGGGGATACTCGTCAGGATCAGGCGGTGGGTGGAAATATTCGTCAAGCTCGAATACTGGTGGAGGCTCAGTGACCGTATCATCAGCAAACTACGGCGGTTCAAGCGGAGGTTCAACGAACAGCGGCACAACCGGAACGGTCACCACGAGTGAGGCATCCCCATCATATTGCGCGCTGACGAGCGGGCTTGAAAACTATGTATATCCGGGAGCTTCGCCGTCAACATATGGGGCCGGATCAGGGTATGACGCGGCAACCGGAGGACTGGAACAGGATGCAGGCGTAGGAGAATCCGCTTCTGATTCATCAGATACAGCAACTGATCCCTATCCGATACCGGATGCTCCACGGAATGTTGAGGATACGGTAGATGGGACTAATGTTGAATATGAAATAGGGCTAGCCTATATACAAATGGTAGATAAACTAGACCTAATTGGACCAACAAATGGTTCTGTTACCATGGAAGCTACTATTTATGTGAAGGTTGCGGACAGTAATGGTAACGAGTCTTTGATTACTCAGTATTATTCAAGTGAAGCCGCTAGTGATATTGTTTATGCATCTGAAACTAATCCCGCTTCAAGTAACGCTATCAAGATCCCTGATGGGTACAGTTTTCTAGGCGCATATGCTGATTATACGGTAACTGCATTTGATGGGTCTGCCGAAAGCGGTACCGTATCATGGTGATTAGTAGTAAAAGGGAAAATAACTTATGAAACAAAAAATAATTTATTCTATTTTCTTTTTTTCATCTGTATTCTGTGTGGACTTTCCGCGGAAGATAATGGGTTTAAGTTACTGACAACGGAGGAAGCACAGAATCTGGTAAGAGACCAGTCTGCCGCGCGCAGCGAACTGGAACATTTGCGAAGCGAAACAGACACCAAAACAACAGAAGCATCTGAAGACCTGTTTGTCCTGCTACCTGATGAAATGGCTGCTGATATTGTGAGTTATGAAAAAAATAAATTCAGTATCCGTATGCCTCGAGGTATCCCTGTATATCCATTATGGGATGGATATACAGTCAGTTTACGTTATAGTATTTCTGATGGAAATTTTATAAGTATACAAAGTAGAGATATTATTATCAATTATACAAATCTTACACATATACTAATCTCGCGATCGAGACAAGATGAAATCAAATCGAGTGAACTGATAGCATATTCTGGAATGACCGGGACAATACTTGAGCCCCAGCTCGGTATCAGGATAGAAGCGGCGGAGGACAGTGATAGGGATTACACTATCTATCTTATAACCAGTAAATCACTGAAATAAGTCAGACCTCAATAGTGTCATATATCAGGTTGTGACACCGGATAACGAATAAACAGTTTTGAGGCTTCTAAACAACGCCATATTATCAGTTTCAGATATTATGGGGTTTGTTTTTTCAAGAATCTAATTATAATAAAAGGAAGACCAATAATGAAAATGTTGCTTAAAAAAATTGTGGAAATGGAGTCATTTATTGAACACTACGGAGAACTTGAGCTGGAAGATCTGCTTGCGGTAAACGGGGGATACTCGTCAGGCTCAGGGGGTGGCTGGAAATATTCATCGCCTTCGAACACAGGAACAACAACATCTAACTACGGCAGCTCAAGCGGCAGTGGATCAACAAACAGTAGTACATCCGGACCCACGACTACGACAAGTGAGGCATCTCCGTCGTATTGCGCGCTGACGGGCGGGCTTGAAAACTATGTATATCCGGGAGCTTCGTCGTCAACATATGGGGCTGGATCAGGGTATGACGCGGCAACCGGAGGACTGGAACAGGATGCAGGCGCAGGAGAATCCGCTTCTGATTCATCAGGTACAGCAACTGATCCCTATCCGATACCGGATGCTCCACGGGATGTTAAGGATACGATAGATGGAACTGATACCGAATATGATATCGGAATAGCCTACATTCAAATGGTTAATAAAGTAGATATACTTGGTCCAATTAGTACTTCCGTTGGTTTAGAAGCTACTATTTATGTGAAGGTTGCAGACAGTGATGGTAACGAATCTTTGATCACACAATACTATTCAAGTGAAGCGCCCGCCCTTATTAATGGCGGGGGACAAAACCCTGACGCAAATAATTGGGTGTATATCCCTAACGGATATACTTTTCTCGGCGCATATGTTGACTATACGGTAACTGCTTCTGATGGAAATTCTGAAAGTGGTACTCTGTCTTGGTGATCTGCTAGAACAAGGATTTAAGCCTATGAAACAAAAAATAATTCTGACAATATTTTTATTCATCTGTATTCTGTGTGGACTTTCCGCGGAAGATAATGGGTTTAAGTTACTGACCACGGAAGAAGCACAAAAGCAGATAAGAGATCAGGCTGCTGCCTGCAATGAGCTGGAATATCTGCGAAGTAATTCAGAATCTCTCATAGAGGATACGACGGAGCCCCTGTTTATTCTTCTGCCAGATGAAATGATTGCTGATATTGTAAGTTATGAGAAAAATAAATTCAGTATTCGCATGTACAATGGGAATCCCGTATATGCACTATCTGATGGTATTGTTTCTAGAGTACATTTTAATAGTTCTGATGGAAATTTTACTGCTATACAAACAGGAAATATTGTAATCAAGTATGTAAATCTTCGGAAAGTTGCAACTTTGTCTTCAAAAGGCACCACCATCAAAGTCGGAGATTTGATAGCGTTCTCTGGAGGAACAGGCGCCATATTCGAGCCCCAGCTCGGTATCAGGATAGAAGCGGCGGAGGACAGTGACAGGGATTACACTATCTATCTTATAACCAGTAAATCACTGAAATAGGGCAGGACCTCAATAAAACTATGTCAAGTCAAATGGATAGCAAACAGAGCGGCGAAGCTATTCTGTAATATCGTAGCATGGTGATAAGTAGTAAGAGGGAAAATAACTTATGAAACAAAAAATGATTTATTCTATTTTCTTTTTTTCATCTGTATTCTGTGTGGACTTTCCGCGGAAGATAATGGGTTTAAGTTACTGACTACGGAAGAAGCGCAGAATCTGGTAAAAGACCAGGCTGCCGCGCGCAGTGAACTGGAACATCTTCGAAGTACCGCGGAACTGGCAGCGACCGACACTAGTGATCCCTTGTTTGTCCTGTTGCCTGATGAAATGGTCACTGATATTGTGAGTTATGAAAAAAATAAATTCAGTATCCGTATGCCTGGAAATACACCAGTATTTGCAATATATGCAGGAAAGTCAATTAAATCAGTTTATAGCCCTATTGATGGATCTCAAGCAAGTATAAGAACAGGCGATATTGTAATTCGTTATATTTACCTTATGAGATCTATAGTTCCATTATCCACGGGTATTGAAATTAAAGAGGGCGAACTGATAGCATATTCAGGAATGACTGGGCCAATATTCGAGCCCCAGCTCGGTATCAGGATAGAAGCGGCGGAGGACAGTGATAGGGATTACACCATCTATCTTATAACCAGTAAATCATTGAAATAGGATCAGGTTCTGTAAAGGTTGTTTGAGAGGATCTAAATTATCATGAATAAAGCAAAACAGCTTCCTGTTATTCTTTTATTTCTCTGCCTGTCCCTGATCATTACAGCGGAACCAGTGGATATTGTCATCTTGACTGATACCGGAGAAAAAAAAATCCAGACGGTTGATTCGGAAGTAAAAACCTGGGGATTAGCCCAGACCGGAACAACAGGATATATTATTGCTGGTATTGAGAATCTTGAAGTACTTCCAGAGTTGGAAAATCTGGAATTTATAAATCTACGCGGAGTAAAGGATTTTTCATTTGTTCAGAAAGTAAAAAACTTGAAGAGATTGCATATAAGCGGCAGTGCGATAAATGATCTTACATTCCTTGAAAAGTTGACAAAACTGGAGTATCTCGGTCTGATTTTATCAAAAGAATCGGCCGCAATAAAAAAACTTGAGGTTGCGTCTGTCAATTTTTCCGCCCTCAAAAAAATCGCGTACATACAATTTATTTGCTCGGGCTATAAAAATCCGTCTGTTCCGAATTTTGTTAATGTTAGAAACAAACCATTTTTTGATTTAAGCAATAATCAGATTGAAACACTGGACCGTACGGATATTAAGCTGTTGAAGCAGTATTCAGGGATAAATCTGAAATATACCCCGGTAGCGGCGAATGATGTTGAGCGGGCAAAACTGAAAAAACTGCCTGTTCTGCTTGATGCGAATGATCCGGTTCCCGACTCTGCATTACGGGCGAAGCAGTGGCCGGAATGAAACAAAAAATAATTTATTCGATTTTCTTTTTTTTAATATGCATACTGTGCGGGTTTTCCATGGAAGATAATGGGTTTAAGTTACTGACTACGGAAGAAGCACAGAATCTGGTAAGAGACCAGTCTGCCGCGCGCAGCGAACTGGAACATCTGCGAAGCACCACGGAACTAGTAACGACCGACACAGATGAGGCCCTGTTTGTCCTGCTGCCTGATGAAATGGTTGCTGATATTGTGAGCTATGAAAAAAATAAATTCAGTATCCGCATGCCTGAAAATACACCGGTATATGCATTATGTGATGGATTTGCTGTCAAAAATCATTTCAATAGTAACGACGGAAATTTTGCGAAAATTCAAAATGGAAATATTATAATTTGGTATACAAATCTTACACACATTCTAATCCCTTCTGTTAATTCAGAGATTAAGGTAGGGGAGCGGATAGCACGTTCAGGAAGGACTGGCGCGATACGTGAACCCCAGCTCGGCATCAGGATAGAAGTGGCTGATGACAGTGACAGGGATTACACTATCTACCTTATAACCAGTAAATCACTGAAATAGGATCAGCGCTTGTATAAAAAACATGTCAAATGAATAGGTACCAAAAGAATGGCAAAGCTATTCAAAAGTATAGGATATGCATTACAGGCGAAGTAGTGGCCGGAATAAAACAAACCAGGATTTAGGACAATCTAAAAAACAGTGACATTCCCATGCGGAAGGCCTTTTTCCGGGATGTCACTACTTATCGGCTTAAATAAAGCTGATTGTGGTTATCAAAATCAACCATGTAAAAAACCACCAAAATCCCGTAAAAAGTGTGAGACTTTTGTGTAAGATTTTTGGCGGTTTTTTGGTGAAAAGCAGGGAACTCCAGGGAGTTATGGGGATATGCGGCAAACATCTTCAAGTCCAGTTCGCCGCAGAAAAATATCAGGATTTTAACCTGAAAGAACTATCCTGAAATGTTAGTTTACAGCATTTCAGGATAATTTTTGCCTGTATTTATGTAAGATTATTTGCCTGTAAAAGAATGAAAAATCGCTGCATACTCCTTTATGTACTTAACCGTAAACCTTACCGGCGGTTTTATTCCGGCTGAAAAAACAACATGTTCCTGTCTGAAATAACGAAAACCTTGCCTTAAAAATGGTAATTACGGTCATTCAGATTGCTTTTTTCGCTTTTTTTTTCTATTATTTGTATCATAACAGTATCAGAAAATATGTGATAACTGAAACACCATCCAAAGGAGACGTGTATGAAACCGATTATACGCATTGCTTTCTATGATACAAAACCGTTTGACCGTGTCTATTTTGAACAGTCCGCCAATTCGCCTGACTTTTCATCCGTAAAATTCGAATTTGACTTTATCGAAGGTAAACTGACTCCGCTTTCCGCGAAACTGGCAAAGGACCATGAAGTAGTGTGTGTTTTTGTCAATGACCATGTTACAAAGGAAATAGTGGACATCCTGTATTCGTCCGGGGTCAGAATGATTGCGCTCAGGTCTGCCGGATATAACAATGTTGATCTTGAGGCCGTATGGGAGAAAATCCATGTTGTACGCGTGCCTGCCTATTCTCCCCATGCTGTCGCCGAATACGCGGTAGCCTTGCTGCAAACCTTGAACAGAAAAATCCATTCGGCGTATAACCGGATCAGGGACGGCAACTTCCAGCTCAACGGACTTGTCGGGCGGGATCTGTACGGAAAAACCGCCGGTATTATCGGTACCGGAAAAATAGGAAAAATCTGCGCCGAAATTCTGAACGGTTACGGGATGCATATTCTTCTCAATGATTTGTATCCCGATCAGGCCTTTGCCGACCGCATAGGCGCAAAATATGTCGAACGCGAGGAACTGTACCGGAGTTCGGATGTTATCAGTTTGCATTGCCCCCTAACGCCGGAAAACTATCATATGATAAACCGGGACAATATCGCGCTGATGAAATCCGACGTTATTATTATCAACACAGGCAGAGGCGGACTGGTCGACAGTCAGGCAATGATTGAAGCCCTGAAAGAAGGAAGGATAAGAGGGGCAGGCCTCGATGTGTATGAAGAAGAAGACCAGTATTTCTTTGAAGACTGGTCGCTTGCTCCGATTCAGGATGATAATCTGGTCAGGCTCATACAATTTCCGAATGTTCTGCTGACTTCGCACCAGGCCTTTTTGACCAGCGAAGCGCTCGAAGAAATAGCAAGGACAACCCTGGAGAATATCCGGCTGTGGGTAGTCGATAAAAAACTCGCGAACGAAATATGTTATCAGTGTGATGAGCGCGGAAACAGGGATGACTGCAGGCGTGAAACAGACGGCAGCTGCTGGCCGGAAAAATAATCCATCAGAGTTTCTGAATGATAAAAAAACCGGTAATTGTTCTTTTACAAATTATGTTTCTTTCCCTGGTTATGCTTCCTGCTCAGGATGTTTTGCCGCCTGAGGAAAACACTCCCGGGCCGATATCCGGAATTTCTGAATCAGAAATTCCGGAGGAGGAAGAGATAACTGATGAACAGGATGAAGAAATATATTATGAAAAAAATTATGCGCTTTCTTTTACAAACGCAGCGTTCAGCAATATTGCCCTTCTGACTTTTAACCGCTATGCCCTGAATAAGGAATACGCGAAGATAAGCATTAATTCAATAATAACAAATCTTACCTCCCGGTGGGTATGGGATCAGGACGAATTCGCGGTCAATCATATAGGCCATCCGTATCAGGGATCATTTTATTATATAGCCGGTCGCGCCAACAATCTGAACTTTGCCGAATCACTTCTTGTTACATTATTCGGCAGCGTTATGTGGGAACTTTTCTGTGAAACGGAAACACCGTCGCTGAATGATTTGATCGTCACAACAACAGGAGCTTTTGCTTTCGGTGAAATGCTGCACCGTCTGTATATGGAAGCTCTTTCGGTAAATTTTCCGCTCGCATTTATTATAAGCCCCATGGATGCCCTCAACCGTCTTGTGTCAGGAAAAAATCCTCCCCGGCCGCCAAGCAGAATAACAGCCGCTTCATTTTATTTCGGTGCCGGGCCTATCATTGACAGAAACGAATTTGACAGCAGCAGAGCGGACGAGGAAAACAGATATTCCATGGTTCTTGAAGCCGGATATAATCTTGTATACGGAGAACCTTACGGATTGAGTACAAAGGAACCCTTCAGTCATTTTGAACATGTTCTTCAGGCCGCGGTTTCATCACAGTATTATTCCGTGTCCCTTTTTTCCGATGGAATACTTTTTTCCTTCGCGCCTTTCTATAAACCTGAAAGGGAAACTACTTTGGGCGCCTCCCTGCATTATGATGTTATTTTCAGTAAATACATAAATTTTTCCGCCCATTCAGTCGGTTTTACAATGAAGCAGAAATATGAGTTCAGCAAAGATGCGGTCCTTGCCTTAAGGCTGCATGCGAACTGGATTATAATGAGTGCCAATGACTATTTTTACCTGCGTGACGGGTCCTTCCCTGATCCTGATCCCAGAGTCGAGAGGCGTGATTATGATCTGGGAACAGGGGAGGGCTTTAAATTTTCCCTGCATTTTTCCCAGCCTGTTTTCGGGACTATCGGTTTTACCTTTATGTTCTACGGACTTCATACTATTCCGGCTTCAGTCCCCGACTACGGTTCCGAAGGATACACAATAATTAATATCTCGAATCTCAGTTATGAACATTTGATAACGAAAAAAATTTCGCTCGGACTTTTAAATTCACTGTATCACAAATATGGTTTTTATAATAATGCACCGAACATACATCATCTTGCTTTTTTTTCTACAGTTTATTTCCGGTACATTATCCGGTAACATGAGGTAAATAATTCATGAAAAAATTTGAAAGAGCTTTTTTTATTTTGATTTTGCTTTGTTCAGGTTTTCTTTTATCTGCCGAAACTGCGGACTCTGCGCCTGTTCAGCCCGGAACTGAAACAGCGGAAAACGTAATTGATAGTTATCCCGGATCCGCTGTCGCGGATATGCAGTCCGCTGACAAAAACTACCTGCTTGCCATAGTGAATTCCCAGTTCAGTAATCTTTTTTTGTTTTCAGTAAACAGATTTATCGGCCGTACGGAATTCTCGAAAATTTCCATCGGATCAATCAGGGAAAATTTTTCAAATCCCTGGCAATGGGACCAGAGCCAGTTTGTTACAAACCAGCTTGGGCACCCTTATCAGGGGTCGTTTTACTATGTTGCGGGCCGGGCAAACAATCTGAATCTGTATGAGTCGGCGCTTCTTACAGTGGCCGGAAGTCTTGTCTGGGAAATCGGCTGTGAAAGAAGCCGGTCTTCACTTAATGATTTGATTGTTACCACTTTCGGAGGAATTTCTCTGGGTGAAATCCTCCACCGCTTATTTCTGGAAGTGTACTATGCCGGCTCACCGCTTGCCTTTATTCTGAGTCCCATGGACGGATTTAATATGCTGGTCTCCGGCACAAAGCCTCCGGATCCGGGCAGGAAAATCCACTCCCTCTCCCTGACTGCGGGCGGCGGTTACGCGCTTGCGGAAGGAATACAGCCTGACGCCGGAATGCTGCACATGGGAACAATCAGGACAGGAGTTGAAGTAGTTTATGGTTCCCCTTTTGACACCGGGGTTCCGGTCAGGGATCCTTTCAGCCATTTTGAGCTGACCTTGAACGCAGGGGGCGGGTATCCGCTGTTTTATGACGTGCAGCTGTTTACCGACGGAATGCTTTTTTCATTTGTACCTCTTACTTCTTCCGGACATAAGGCAAATATTGGGATGAGTCTGCTCTTTGACTGTATATGGACGGGGAATGTGAACTTTTCTTCTGCCGCCCTTGCCGCTACAGCAAAATACAGATATGACTTTACGGAAACCGTTTTTTTTGAATCACGTTTTCATGCCGGCTGGATGATGCTGGGCGCTTCTAATATGTTTATTGATGATGAATCGGCCGTCAGGAATTATGGAACCGGCTGTAATGTGAAGATGGATATCGCTTTTTGTTTTTCACGGTTCGGCACCCTGCGCATTACCGGACTCTGGTATGGTATGGTTATGATAAATACTGAATATACTTCATACGGTGATATGGTTTCCTGTACCTATGCGAAGGCCTCCTATTCGATACCTCTTACGGATAAAATGGCCCTGGGAATATCCGATACCTTTATCTGGGAAGAAAGCTTTTTCAGCAAGTACAGCAGCGCGCGCCGGTGGACAAATTCCGCGGACCTGTTCCTCGAATGGAAGCTTATATAGAAAATACAGCGCCGCTTTGCGCCTGGCCGGTTTTATTCAGAATATCTAATACTGTTAGATATTTTTTCTGTGTAACCCAAATAATTTTTAAAATATGTTTACTGTGGTTTTTAACCCTGAGCAGATATATATGCGGGCTTTGAGAGTTTTATCTAACGCTGTTAGGTAATTTTTTCTGTATGATCTGAATTTACCTAATACTATTAGATAATTATCACAAAGGTGCGCGGCAGGGCTATTTTTGTCTACCGTTCAAATAATGCGACTATGTTCGCGGTCCGCAAAAAACATTTTCCGGTATTATGCCGCCGGGTTACCGCACAGCGGAAATTTGAATTTTCCGTTTTTTTCACTATATTAGATAATATGAAGAATATTTCGGAATTATCAATACTCAAACTGGTTACCATTATTAATTTTGTTTTCGCCGCCATAGGTATTGTACTCTCCTTTTTTTCACGTTCGTCGTCAGTTCTGTTCGACGCGCTGTATTCTTTTGTATCAAGTTTTTTTACCATTATCTCAGCCAGAGTTGTAAAGCTGGTAACAAGCGCTGAAAACCGTGACTACCAGTTCGGCTACGGTTCTTTTGAACCCTTCTTTATTATAATCAGAACAATGGTTATTCTGGTTATTTATGCGTTTCTGCTCGCGAATTCAATTTCAATTATCCGGCACGGAGGAAACAATGTTGATATTTCACTGGTAATGGTTTATACCATTGTTTCCCTTATTATCTGTTTTGTTATTTCAATGGCGCTCAGGCGGATTGCCCGGAAGCAGAAATCCCCTTTGCTGGTCGCCGAGTACCGGAGCTGGATCAATGATACCCTGCTCAGTCTTTCGGTTTTTGTAGCGTTTTCCCTGATAGTGGTCCTGCGCCGGACATCGCTGAATTTTATAACGCCCTATATTGATCCTGCCATTACCATTCTGCTTATTCTTTTTATGCTTCCGACGCTTATCAGTCAGTTTTTTACCAATTTGCGTGAACTGCTTGTTGCCGCACCTTCGCCTGAAATCCAGGATAAACTTGATCATATTATTGAACCATATATAGAGAAATATGATTTTGCGGGTTTCCAGGTATATTCGACCAAACGCGGCAGGAATCTGTATATGGTAATTCATATTTATATGAAAACAGATTCAACTGTGCGGCGCCTGGATAAAATAAGAAAGGCTATAATAAAGGATATAAAAAAATTCTGGCATTTCAGTGATATTGATATAATTTTCACTATTGATCCGAGCTGGATCCCCCTGTCTGTCCCTGTAATTCCGGCGGAGACCCCGGTTATTGCCGTGGAAATTGCCGATGAAAATGGTGATAAATAGATATTTTTTTATCAGTATAATAGGCTGACCCCGCCGTTTTTCCCGGTTCCGGGGAAAGATTCCTTTTTTATTTGTATGGAAGGGTTTTACTTCTTGTTCAAAATTGCAAAAAGGGATAAGATACAGGTACTTCTGGCGCATCAAGATGGAATCAACCATCGTGAAGCTCCCGCTTTCAGCCGCGCGCCTGGGTTGTTAATTGCGGAATACTTTGCATAGGGAGATTGCCATGATCAAATCACCGCTTAAAACGTATCTTTCGGAAACACCTGCCGACAGAATCAGTACCGCCTTTACCGCTTATATAGCGAATCTTGAATTGACCGCCGCGGTCGGCCCGGAAATCGCCGCCTCCATTGTCAATGAGATTGAAAACCAGCGGAGCCATCTTAAGCTTATTGCCAGTGAAAATTACTGTTCACTGAATGTGCAGGCGGCAATGGGTAACCTGCTCACTGACAAATATGCCGAAGGTTTCCCCGCGCACCGTTATTACGGCGGCTGCGCCAATGTTGATGCCGTGGAAACCTCCGCTGATGAGGAGGCGAAAAAACTGTTCGGCGCGGAACACGCCTATGTTCAGCCCCATTCCGGAGCTGACGCAAACCTTGTTGCGTATTGGGCTATCCTGAATCATAAAATTGAAATGCCCGAGCTGGAAAAACTTGGAGAAACAAATGTTTCAAAACTGACTGATCAGCAGTGGGCCGAACTCCGTGTAAAACTGGGCAACCAGAAGCTTCTGGGACTGGATTATTTTTCCGGCGGGCATTTGACCCACGGATACCGGCAGAATGTATCCGCCCGGATGTTTGACGCTTACACCTATACCGTTGACCGCGGGACAGGACTTCTGGATTATGACGAAATTGAGCGGCGGGCCATGGAAGTGAACCCCCTTATTCTGCTTGCAGGATACAGCGCCTACCCCAGGGCAATAAATTTCCGGCGGTTCAGGGAAATAGCCGATAAATGCGGCGCGGTCCTGATGGTCGATATGGCGCATTTTGCCGGACTCGTTGCGGGAAAAGTCTTTACCGGAGATTTCGACCCTGTAAAATGGGCCGATGTGGTAACAACGACCACACATAAGACCCTTCGCGGACCCAGGGGAGCCATGGTTTTGTGTACGGCCGAATATGCCGACGCGGTAAACAAGGGCTGTCCTCTTGTACTCGGAGGCCCGCTTCCCCATATTATGGCCGCAAAGGCCATCGCATTCAAGGAAGCCGCTTCCCCTTCATACAAGGAATACGCGCGGAATGTGGCCGCAAACGCGAAACTGCTTGCCGAAGAGTGCATTAAACTTGGAATGAAAATACAGACAGGAGGGACAGATAATCATCTGATGCTTCTTGATGTAACAACATTTGGTCTTACCGGCCGCCAGGCCGAGGACGCAATGTCGGAATGCGGCATAACGCTGAACAGAAACAGCCTGCCCTTTGATCCGAACGGTCCCTGGTGGACGAGCGGTCTACGCATAGGAACCCCGGCGGTTACTACTCTAGGTATGGGCGCACAGGAAATGAAACAGATAGCTGGTCTTCTAAAGCGAGTGCTGGAAAATTCAAAACCCGGCATGACTGATAAGGGTACTCCCTCAAAAGGCCGCGCGGTAGTGGATGAAACGGTAAAGTCTGAAGTCCGCGCCGAGGTCGATAGTCTGCTGAAAAAATTTGTTCTGTATCCTGAACTGGATCTGGACTTTCTCAAAAAGCTTTTGTTGAATAAAATACTCCGCCGCAGAACAGCGGGGTATTAAACCCTCGCCGCGAATAAATTCTGCTGCAGTGAAAACGGTCCGGCTGCCTGAAGTTTAATTATCGTTTTCAGGTATCCGGAACTGGCTGTTATACAGGTCCGCATAAAAACCCCCCGCATTCAGGAGACTTTCGTGGGTTCCGGTTTCAACAATCTGTCCCTTGTTCATGACCAGAATAAGGTCCGCCCCTTTTATTGTTGAAAGGCGGTGGGCTATGATAAAACTGGTCTTGTTTTTCATCAGCTGATTGAGCGCTTCCTGAATTTTAAGTTCAGTCCTCGGATCAACATTACTGGTGGCTTCATCAAGAATCAGCATGGGGGACTCCGCGAGAATCGCACGGGCTATCGTCAGAAGCTGTTTTTCGCCCTGGGACAGGGTCCCTCCATCTTCCGAAAGAACGGTATCATATCCGTTTTCAAGCTTCATAATAAAACTGTGAGCCCGCGCCTTTTCCGCCGCCTGTATTACCGATTTTTCACCGGCTGTTTTACATCCATAGGTAATATTTTCCTTTATTGTTCCTGTAAAAAGCCAGGTATCCTGCAATACCATACCAAAAGATTTGCGTACGCTGTCTCTTGTGTAATCGGTAATATTCTGTCCGGCTATATAAATCGCTCCGGAGTTGAGGTCATAAAACCGCATAAGCAGATTTACCATTGTTGTTTTTCCCGCTCCGGTTGGCCCCACGATGGCAACCATGCTGCCCGGTTTCACTTTTGTGGTAAAATCTTCTATTAATTTTGTTTGAGGCGAATACGAAAAAAATACATGCGAAAAATCAACAGCTCCGTTGGAAAAGCGTATATCAGGTTTGTTCCTGTCGGAAGATTCCTCCTCTTCAGCAAGCAGGGCGAAGAGGCGTTCCGCCGCTGCCAGGGCGGCCTGGAGCTGGGTCGAAATTGCGGTGACTTCATTCAGAGGTTTCGCAAACTGGGCGGAGTAGGTGAGCAGGGCGGAAATTGTTCCTATAGATAAACCGCTGGCCAGAGCTGAAAGACCGCCGATAAGGCCGACAAGCACATAGGCGATATTATTGATAAAGCGGGTTGACGGATTGACCAGTGAAGAATAAAACTGGGCTTTTTGTCCGCAGACATATAGCCGTGAGTTTATTTTCAAGGCGGCGTCCTGAGTATCTTTTTCAAAATTGAAAGCCCGGACTATTTTATAGTTGCCTATTGCTTCTTCAATATAACCGTTATATTCCCCGATCGTATCCTGCTGGAGTTTGAATAATCTTGCGGAACGCCGCGCGATAAAGGCCGCGATAAAAATTGCAAGCGGGGCTACTGTGATAACTGCCAGGGCTATCCGGATATCAAGAATGATCATCAGCACCATTGCGCCCACTATCGTAATAATGGCAGAAAAGGCCTGGGTTATAGCCTGAAGCAATCCGTCCGATACAGCGTCTATATCATTTGAAAATCTGCTCATGAGGTCGCCGGCCTTTGTACGGTCAAAAAAACTGACCGGCAGTCGGGTTAGTTTATTAAAGGTGTCCCGCCTCATATCCTTGACTGTTTTATTCGCTACAGAAGTGGATATCGCGGATAAAAACCAGAGCGAAAGCGAGCCGAAAATATATAATATAAAAAGCAGCAGTATATAGGGGAGGAGCAGTTTGAAATTTACCTCTCCCGCTTCTTTAATGCAATCAATAGCCCTTCCGGTAAAAAAGGGCGCCGCAAGTGTACATCCCCCGCTAATGAGCGCCAATATAAAAACCAGAACAATCTGCTTTTTGTACGGAGAAATATATGAAAGTATATTTTTAAAGGCTGTCTTTTTTTTCATATTTTTTTATCCACCGTAATATTCTGGGACAGACAAATTTCCCTGTAAACCTGATTTTCCTTAAACAGCTGTTCATGGCTCCCTGATCCGGCCAGTCTGCCGTCATCGAGAACCAGTATCCTGTCAGCGTCTTTTACAGCGTTTACCCTCTGGGAAACAATCAGGGTAACTCCGGTCTCAAGTTTTCTGAGAGCTGTTCTGAGTTTAAAATCGGTCATATAATCAAGAGCGCTTGAACTGTCATCGAGAATAAGAATAACAGGCTTTTTTATTACGGCCCTGGCAATAGTCAGACGCTGCCGCTGTCCGCCGGAAAGATTTTTTCCTCCCTGCGAAATTTCCGTATTATATTTCAGCGGCATTCTTTCAATAAATTCCGCCGCCTGGGATATTTCCGCCGCCTGTTCAATTTCGCTTTGCTGAGCGTCTCTTTTTCCCCATAAAATATTTTCCCGTATGGTTCCTGAAAACAGGGAAGCTTTTTGCGGAACCATGCCTATTGCATCATGGAGAACGTTCTGGTCATATTTTTTTACATCTATTCCTTCGACATATACAGTCCCTTCCGAGACGTCATAAAAACGGGGTATCAGATTAATCAATGTCGATTTGCCAGCGCCGGTCCCGCCGATAATACCTATTGTACTTCCACTCTCGGCGGAAAATGATATATCCTTCAGGGCCGGCTGACCTTCGCCTGTATACGCAAAGGAAACATTTTTGAATTCTATGACAGCCTTTTTCCCGTTGTCTTCCGGCAGGACAGTGACTGCGTTCTGTCCGGTGATTATTGAAGGCTGTGTTTCCAGAATTTCATTTACACGCTGCGCAGAGGCAAAAGCCCGGTTAAACAGTACTGCAAGATTAGCGACAACAATAAGCGCCAGCATAATCTGGGTAATATAATTGATAAAGGCTATCAACTGACCCTGAGTCAGATTACCTCCGTCAACCCTGAACCCGCCGATCCAGATGATAAGCAGGGCTGCCATATTCATAATAAGCAGGGTAAGAGGCGACATGAGGGCGGATATTTTACCGGCCTGTATTGCGGTATCCATCCAGTCCCTGTTTGCTTTCCTGAAACGTTCCCGTTCATCAACGGAGCGGTTAAATGCCCGGATAACCCTGACACCGGTCAGATTTTCACGCAGTACAAGGGACAGGGCATCAAGCTTTTTCTGCACGGATTTATACAACGGAATCGTTTTCTTCATGATAAGATAGAGTATCAGTATAAACACGGGAATAAAAATGAGCAGAATAACGGCAAGCTTCCAGTCAATCCGTATTGCCATAATGATGCCGCCGATACACAGAAAGGGCGCCCGGATAACCAGCCGGATTAACATGGCCACAGCAAGCTGTAACTGGTTCACGTCATTCGTTGAACGGTTAACCAGTGTAGTAGTCCCGTAACGCTCCATTTCCGCAAATGAAAAAGTATTGATCTTTTCCATAAGCGCCGAACGCAGGGAAGTTCCAAATCCCTGTGAGGCGATAGAAGCTGAATACTGGCAAAAAAGGGCGCAAAGTAGCCCAATAGCTGAAACGACTGCCATCTGGATACATTTGGTAATGATATATTCGCTGTTTCCTGTTTTGATTCCGGTATCAATCAGGTCCGCCATCAAAAGAGGCAGGACCAGCTCAAAAACAGCCTCAACCAGTTTCGCTGCGGGGCCGAGAATAAGCTGAATTTTATACGGTTTGAGAAACCTGGCAAGTTTGAACAAAAAAAACTCCAAAAAGTATATGCGGCCGGAAAGGGCCATATACTCAAGGTATAAAAGAATCGGCTTTTTTGCAAGGTTTTATTTTTCCGGACATTCTGACCGGGTATCAAATCAGGTTTGTGTGGCTTATCCGGAAAGTCCCGGGCGGGCGCCTTACGAAAACCGCTGGGGCGGAGTTACAACCCACAATGCCCTGAAAACTGTTTCGCCGGTGTTGACAAGAGTATGAGGAGCGGTTGCTGAAAAGGAAATACTGTCGCCTTTTTTCAGGATATACACATTGGTCTCATAGTGCAGTTCTCCTTCTCCTTCAGTGACAATACCGAATTCCCTTCCCAGATGGCCGTATGAACCTCGGTTCGTTTCGCTATTGGGCGGAATGCTGATATAGTAAGCCTCAATAGCATGGGAGCCGTCGGTTTCGAGAGGCTGTACAATTTCCTCATACCGCACATTGTTTTCCGTAATCTGCCTGCGGTTTTCCTCGGTTATCAGCCGGACCGGACGGTTTCGGCGGTGTTCAGAAAACAGGTATTCAAGATCGATTTCCAGCGCATCTGCCAGAGCGAGCAGGGTATCAATGGCGGGAGAGACCCGGTTTCGTTCTATCTGGGACACAAGACTTTCACTCACGCCCGCGGCCTGCGCGACCACTTTCAACGTATAACCCTTGCGCTCACGTATTGCTCTCAGTTTTTCTCCTACACGAAATGGAGTTTTCCGTGTGGCCATCTATTTTTTCTCCCTGTTTTTTTCGAAAATGAACTGCATGTAATGATCTTCCAGTGTTTTTTTCGGCCCGGGAGCTGAAAGCCTCTTGCGCGCGTCCGCATTATGACGGCGTTGTGTATATGCCCGGTAAAAAGTCCGGGGATCTTCTTTTCCGAGATGGGGGGTCCGGCCGATAAGATCAGGAACCTCATCCCTTCCTATGGCGGACAGGCCGCGGGATTTCAGTTCCTTTCTGATATAATTTATATCTTCATAGGATAATCCGAACAGAAATTCTTCCATGGAAGAGGCGATATCAGGATCTGCAATCCGGGTGGAAATAAAGTCATGCCAGTCATCGTCAAGGCCGATGGAAAGAAGCAGAAGTTCACTGGTCCCTATCATGGTTCCGAAATTGGGCATGATCTGGTCACGGACGCTCCATATGGCGTCAAGGACCGGAGCCAGGCTGGTTACATGCTGGTCAAGCCGGTGTTCCCACAGTTCCGCAAGCGACTCCGCAACATCCCTGCGGACATCATCATTTAAATTCGGGTCATCGAGAATGGCCATATATACATCTTCAGCCATAAGGGTAAACATAATGGTCAGATTCGCCTTCCGGAGTTCTTCAATTTCTTCTTCGGAAAAAAAAGAATTGACGGCGACCTTGGTAATCGAGGCGAAAACATGGAACTTCGCAACAAGAAAGCCCTGGCCAAGAATAGCCTTGGTCGGTAAATTGAGGAGCCTGTCGCCGTCGCCTATTTTACACAGGGCGTCGATAAGCGTTTCTGATGTCCGCGGCGACGAAGCAAGAACAGCTGTTTCCTGCATTGCAGGATACCGTGATATGGAAACTGATAAACGCTCAAGATCCATTATTCTGGTGGCAACGGCGACCATTGTTTCCGGAGAGTAGATACGGAGGTTTTCCAGAACCCGGTTAACCAGAGAGCGTTCATTTGTATTAAGCGCAACAATATCGGTTGAATACGAATCATCTTTCCGGCCTGAATTTCCCGCCGGATCCTGATCGTATAAATACTGGTCAATATCCATAAACCTCAGTATACCCCACTAATATACATTCTGGCTAGCAAAAAAACGCAACATAATACATAAAGATACCGGATTTTTTTTTAACTAAAACTGTACAAAATATGTACATGTCCCATTTTGTCCGGCTTATGCCTTCTTTTCCGGTCCGCTATCAGGAATACTGACAATACCGGCGGCCTTTGGCACGCCGATTACAAAGCAGATACCGTTTCCCGGCTTTTCAAGATCGCCGGCGTCATACACAGCCTGGAAAACCGCGTCGGATTTTGTCTTATCAGTCAGTATAAGGATCACTTCTTTTTCCGGCTGAAATGCAACCCCGAAGATTTTCATGCCTTCATCAGTCCCTGTTCCCCGTCCGTTCAGGATGGTTCCCCCTTCCGCACCTGCGGCCTTTGCGTGGTCCATGAGTATTTCGGCTTCGCCTTTTTTTACAATACCCACAATCAAGTCAAATTGTTCATAGCAAATGTTCATACACGTTTCTTCCTGTATTCTTTATATCGATAAATGAGCCCCAAACCCAAAACAGTTAAAATAGGCACCATTGCGACCAGGGCAATAATACCAAAACCGTCTGTCAGAGGGTTTGCCGTTTCTATTTGATTTGCGGCGCCGATTGCCAGGGAAAGAAGAAATGTTGCCGTCATGGTCCCTGTCGCAACCCCGCCCGAGTCAAAAGCTATGGACGTAAATACCGGCGGAACAAGATAGGCAAGCAGTATTGCCAGAGCGTATCCGGGTATAAGGAAATACCACAGGGAAAGCCCCAGAAGAATCTTCAGCATTGCCAGCGCGATAGCCACCGCAACTCCGAGACAAAGCGTCATAAACATTACTTTTTTGGGAAGGGCTCCGCTTGTTACCTTATCAATCTCCTGTACCAGCACATGCACTGAGGGCTCGGCCGTGGTTACGGTAAAGCCCAGGAAAAAGCCTATGGGGATCAGTATCCACCGGTATGGAAGCGCCGCAAGTTTTTCTCCGATAGCTGTCCCTACCGGGATATAACCCACATTCACACCCTGCAGAAACAGAGTCAGCCCGACAAAGGCTATCGCTACACCCAGCGATATTTTTATAAAATATCGCCGGTTCACTTTAAGGTAAAAAATATGATATACCGTAAAAATCAGCAAAACAGGAAGAAGGGCAATAGCGGTTTCCTTTAATACGTCTGTATAGCCTTCAAACAGAACTCTTATCATTTATTCACTATCCCCATAATAAGCAGTGTGATAACGGGCCCGAGCGAAGCAATGGCAAGAATCCCGAAATTATTCGCCGATTCGCTGTTTTTTGCCGTTACCGAAGCGACGCCGACGCCCATGGACATAATAAAAGGCACGGTCAGAGACCCTGTAGTCACGCCTCCCGCATCAAAGGCAAGACTCGCGAATTCGGGCGGACAAAAAGCCAGCAGAATAAATATCAGAAGGTAGCCCCCGTCAAAATATATTTGACACTGATTCCGGTGAAAATACGGAAAAGAGCAAGAGCGACAAAAATCCCGACCCCGACCGCTATACCAAGAATAAGTACCGGTTTATCTATGTTTTCCAGATAGGCATCAGCCTGGGCCGCCAGTACCTGCACATCGGGTTCCGGAAGGGTCACAACAAGTCCGATAATAAAACCGAACAAAAGGATTGTCCGCATTTTGCCGCCTTTTACAAGAGAGGCCCCGAACGATTCGCCGAACGGGATAAACCCGATTTCCAGTCCAATCAAAAACATGGTTAGTCCTACCGTTAACAGAACGGTCCCTCCGAGAAAATTGAAATAAAATTCCCAGGGCAGGCGGGCTATGGTAAATTGAAGCAGAGTTATCAGGAGCAGTATGGGTATGACTCCATACAGGACCTCTTTCAGGGTTGCCGTAATTTTTTCCAACACTAACCTCTATATTATAGAATAAAGTTATTCAGGAATTCCGGTTTTCGAATAACTTCCGCTGAAAAACGACTTGTATGCAGACAAATCCGCGAAACGCTGTTTTAACCTTGGCGGACAAATAAAATATACTATTTTTTATGCAGGAACTTCAACAAATATTTATGAAAAACGGCGGGACTCAGTTTTCAGTTCAGCACAAGATGTACGGCAAATCCGCCTATTTCCCTGTCCAGAAAAACCAGACTCAGTTTTCCGTTTTTCCGCCGGGCCGTTTCTTCGACGGGATGGAAGCCTAATTTTTCAAGATAGGCAAGGGAACGCTCAATACTGATGCATTTTATTCCTATATGACCATGGCCGCCTTCGCCGGGACCGTTCATTACTTCAATGAAATTAGTATTGAACCAGGAAATCCTGTTGTCGCGGGGAGTGAATCCGAACAGACTGAAAAGCCGGGACGTTTCCAGCGCTTCAGCTTCATTTTTCTGATTTATGCCTATATGTGCAAAACTGAAACCCTGGACCGCGAGGGCCGCCTCCCGGGAAAGTCCGGTGATTTTTTCCCAGTCTTCCGAGGCGATAAGATCGGTCCCTGCCATCCAGCTTCCGCCCGCCGAATGTACATTCGGCAGCCTGAGATAGGCCCCGATGTTTTCAGGGGAAATTCCGCCGGTCGGTATAAAACTGACCTGGGGAAAAGGTCCGGCAAAAGCCTGAAGCATGGCGATTCCCCCGGACGCCTCAGCCGGAAAAAACTTCAGAACGGTAAGGCCTTTTTCGAGGGCCTCCTGGATATGGGAGGGATTATTAACGCCTGGGATAACGGGCATGTTCCTTTCTATACACCAGTCAACGACCGAGGCGGAAAACCCGGGCGATACCACAAACTGCGCTCCGGCCTCGGCAGCCTGCCGGGCCTGATCAATGCTGATAACCGTTCCCGCACCGACGATCATGGAGGGGGCTTCTTTCCGTATGCGCTGTATGGCTTCAGCGGCAGCTTCAGTCCTGAAAGTTATTTCCGCGCAATTCAGGCCGCCTTCATGGAGCGCGCGGGCAAGCCCCGCCGCCTTTGAAGCGTCTTCAATTTTAATTACCGGTATAAGTCCTGTTGTCCCAAGTTCCTGTAAAACCGAAGTCATATATACACCTTTACGTTATGTTTCTGATATAAAGAATTAACTAATTTTTTATATCAGAAACACTTACAATCGGAAATTGTCAAATAATTTACATTATCTGACAATAAAACTCCCTGATCCGGAATAGACGGGACCCTGTTGTGTAATTTAAATACGTCTTGATTATAGCATATAAATACAAAGTGTGCAGGGGTATTATTCTGCCTTAAGGAAGCTATGGAAAAATCTTTCAAAAAATAGGCCTTCAATATAGATGAATTTGTTGATATTTCCGAGAATAATACATAATCGTTAAATGAGTCTATTCAATTAAATCTTTCAGCCTTATGATATGCTTTATTTCACCCTGCCCGAAGAACAGGGACTGCCCTGATGTCCTTGGATGAAAAATTGCTGGTCCTGGCGGAGAAAGAGAAGATTGAAGTAGTGAAATGATTTCGATGTAATTGTTTGTTTCTCTTTTTATCCTTATTTTGCTGGATACTTTCCTTCTTTATAAAGTGTATAGATACTATACACTTTATAAAAGTTTACACATCATTATGTGTAAACTTTTAAACCCGATAAGACCTGCCGGAAACCATTTCCAGCTTGGAAAGTCAAAGAATTTAGATGGTTTTAACCAAATACTACAGGAAATTTCGTGTTTTTTTCAGAAAATTGTGTTTCTTGTTTTATATTTTCATTGACACAGGCAGAAAAAAAGGGTATGTGTAAAAAAATAATTTTTAAAATTATGAAAAAGGAGAAAAAATATGAGAAAAATTATTTTTAGTCTTTTTTGTAGTGGCAGGTATTTTACTTGTAAACTCCTGCCGCAATGCGCTCTTGCCGGATACCGGCTCCAGTGCTAAACTGAAACCGGTTGGCACTTCGCTGAAAACAGTTGCTACCCCATTAGGTGAAATGAGAGTGGCTATGTATGATGGTGTCGAGGCCTCCGACATTGGCCTTACCTTTGAAGACCGTGCCGAAAAGCTTGCTTCCCTGTTATCCGAACAGTATGGAAGGGCAGTAAGTCCAAACATGCGGACCGCAATGACCGGTGAAAATACATCGGATTTAATTCAGGCGGCCGTTGACTCGGTACAGCTCCCCGACCTTCTTGAGCCGACCGAAGAAGATATTCTCCGGGTCTGCGAGGACTTCCCCGATCTGACCGAAGAAGAAATCATGAATGAATGGGAAACAATCCAGGATATTTATCTTGACCAGCTCTCCGCCCTTTCAATGCGAAATGTGCTTACCGGAATATATGAAGACCCCGCGGCGCGGGGTGTCAAATTTGAGGATGACGCCGTTTTTTATAACAGCAATAATGTTACTATTTATGAAATAGCCGCGATGCTGTGCTATCCGTTCAGCGCGCTTACGCTGGTAAAACAGCGGGACAAGGCCTATGAACTTACCCTGAAATATATGGGCGCCGCCAAACGGACGGACGACAAGTCCGACGCTTTCCGGCACGCGATATTATGTATTACCATGGCGAAGGAAGGCTGGGGCCTCAAAAAACATAAACTCGGCTGGGCAGCGGCATTCAGCACCGCCCATGAAGCTGGCAGCAAATATGAAGGAACCCCAAGCGAGATGGACCTCCACAACAACAATGTGGGCTTGCGGTATTATGACAGCGCCGCCTCAAAAAAATATACCAAAATCCTCTGGTTCAAGATAGAAACGGGCGTGAGCGAGCCTTCCTATGATACGGCCGCGAAGGCAATGAAACCCAAGGCAGTGAACGCGTATTTTGTCGACAGGGCCTTACCTGCCGGGACCGCAAAAACACAGATCAGGGCCATTCACGCGGATGAAATGGTGTATATTATTCCTGACGCGAACACCTATTAAGAGGGTCCTGTCCTTATAAGGTTTTCATGAAACAGCTTTTTGGGAAGCATCCGGCTGTTTCATGAAAGACGGATTATATATTTTCAGCCGCTGTAAATTGCGGGCGGCTGTTATCAATCGGGAACATGGTTTTCCCGGGGAGGATATTTTGTATAAGGTCTTTCCTTTACTATTGCTGACGCTGTATGTAAGCTGCTGTTCCTTCGGATGGGACAGTCAGATAACCGTAACCTTTAAAAACTCGGCACCTGAATCAGTAGTGCTGGAAACAGTTGATGAAAGATTTAAAGAGCATTCTCAGATAGATTTCCCGAAAGAAATCCCTCCGCAGTCTGAAATTAATCTATTTGCAAAAAATACCGGTACATGCTATTTTTCTTTTACATATAAAGACAAAACCTATAACGGCACTTCCGGTTATGTGGATGATTATTATAAATATACCATCCAGTTTGCCGAGGAGTCGGACCAGATAGTCTGCAAACTTTTTACCCGTACCGGAGAATTCGAACGCTATCTGGATATTACCGGGGTTGAGTAAATAAACTGGCTGTAATTTCCAGCCCGGAAACTGCGGCCGGCAAATCTGTCCGATACAGTCTTTTATTCCAGGCATTGAACAGATTACTTTGGACAATACGGCTGAAATACGCTATACTGCTTGTACGGAAAAACTTATGGACAGAATCATTACCTTCGGTGAAATAATGCTCCGGCTTAAAAGTCCCGGACATGAACGCTTTTTTCAGAGCCCATCGCTTGAAGCCGCCTTCGGCGGCGGCGAGGCCAACGTGGCCGTGTCGCTCAGCATGCTGGGTAAACAGGGCGTGTTTGTGACGGCCCTGCCTGATAATCCCCTGGGAAGGGCGGCGGCCCGGACTCTTCAGGGGTATAACACTGATGTGTCACATATCCGGTATGAACAGGGCCGTATGGGCCTGTATTTTCTCGAAGCCGGGTCTGACCAGCGTCCATCAAATGTTATATATGACCGGGAAGGAAGCAGTATTTCCCGGGTCAGGCCGGGAGATTTTAACTGGGTGGAAATCTGCTCAGGGGCAAAATGGTTTCACATTACCGGTATAACCCCGGCCCTTACTGAAAATGCCGCCGCCGCCGCGCTTGAGGCCGTCCGGAAGGCTTCCGCCGCCGGATGTACAGTTTCGATTGATCTGAATTACCGGAAAAAACTGTGGAATTATAGAGCCTCGCCCGTGTCCGTTATGACTGAACTGGTAAGGCATGCCGATGTACTCATAGCGAATGAAGAAGACATCCAGAACAGCCTCGGTATAGCGGCGGAACACGGGACCGCCGGGGCCGGAAGGATTGACTCCGCCGTATATGAAGAACTGACTGAAAAGGTCCTGAACAGCTGGCCGAATCTTTCTCTCACGGCCGTTACCCTCCGGGAGTCCCTTTCAGCGGACAGGAACAACTGGTCCGCCGTTTTGCGGTCAAAGACCGGGTTTTATGTTTCACGCAAATATGAAATAACTGATATAGTGGACAGAATAGGAGCCGGAGACGCCTTCGCCGCCGCCCTGATTTTCAGCTGTCTTGAATACCCCGGAGAGGAAGAACGCATGCTTGATTTTGCCGTCGCCGCTTCCTGTCTCAAACACTCTATTCCCGGAGATTTCAATCTTGTAACCCGTGAAGAAGTTGAAGCGCTGTGCAAGGGTAGCGGATCCGGCCGTGTCCAGCGCTGAGGTTAACAGCTGTTAACCTTAATATGAACAGCCGTTAACCTATTGTCCGGATCTAAATATTGTATATGAACAAGTGTTCACTTTTGGTTAACACTTGTTCATATACAAAGCCATACATGATATGCAAGGACCTGTCCGCAAAAGGAAAAAGTTTGACTTCAAAAAGTATTGTCTTTATATGCATAGGTCTGTTCTTTTTTTCCGGTTTGCAGTAAAACCGTTTGTTTCCATTATATACAGCGCGGTAAAAATAATGAGGCTTGGAAAAGTGGATGCGAAAATGGAAAAAAGAATAACAGTATTCTGTCCGGAAAGAAATGCGGAAAAACACTCAGGGATATTGCGGTCTTTTGGATAACAGGATTATTTTTTATTCTGCTTGTTTCATTTTCCCGAAATCTTCTGTTTATATTTTACGCGGGCTTTTTTTACGCTGACGCCCTGCTTGGCCAAATTCTGAAAAAGAAACTCCGGAAATTTCATGGCGTATATGAAAACGGAATCGTAAATGATAAAATTCTGATGTGGGAAAACATCCATTCATGGAAACCCCTGAATGAAGATTTTTTACTGCTCACACAGGAAAGACTCCGGTTTGAACTGAAAAGTATTCAGGACAGGACCGCTTTTGCCGGAATTCTGGCGGCAAACGGAATAAAAAAATAATACTTAAGCCGGAAAACAGTTCTCTGTGCTGAAACCTGTCAAAACAGAATAAACTACCTCGCCGCAGAGCGGCAAAGTATTTCGTTTTCCCGTGGAATTGGTTTCAGGTCTATTACTATGGAACCGATAAAAAACTAACGTTTGTATAGGTTTTTTATAAAAAACGCCGCAGGCTGGTTAAACCCTTGCCACGAATAAAAAACTTGCATGTCTGCGCGTCTTCCGGCTATAATACGGGCATGAATGTAATACTCCTGCGTCTTCTGCTCAGTCTCCTCGCCGGGCTTTTAATCGGCCTTGAACGGCAGATACATTTGCAGCCGGCTGGTCTTAAAACCCATATCCTCATCAGTACCGGTTCAACGCTGATTATGATTGTTTCCCTTCTGGTGTCGGGAGGCTTTACCGGGTCCGGCGCCGAGGCTATTCTGTTTTTGGCGTCGGCTCAAAACGGTGATCCGGGGCGTATCGCTGCCCAGGTAGTTTCAGGCATCGGTTTTCTCGGCGGCGGCGCCATAATACGGCAGGGCATGAATATAAAGGGCCTGACTACCGCGGCGACAATCTGGGTGACAGCGGCGATCGGCCTTGCGATCGGGCTGGGTGCGTATTTGCCGGCAGGCATAACCCTCGGCGGCGCAATCCTTACACTGGTAATTATGGACCAGATTGAACTTCATTTTTTTCCGGCAAAGAATGTCAAAACACTGCTTCTTGTATACAAGGAGGAGGGGTTTAATTACGCAAAACTTGAAAAAGAACTGGGCGAGCTGAAAATACTTATTTCAAATACAGACATTTCAAAGAACCTGTCTTCCGACAGAATACGGATTGTCCTTCAGGTCCATATTCCGGAGCGTACGGATATAATGCAATTACCCAAACTGCTTGCCGCAAACGGAAATCTCCTGAAAATGGAACTCACGTCAAATGAACGTCCGTCTCGATAAAATTCTTGGCGCGAACGGGTTCGGTTCGCGCAGGGACATAAAACGGATGGTGAGATCAGGCGCCTTAACCCTTAACGATAGAATTATTACTGATCCTTCCGTATTCGTTGATCCGCAGACAGACAGTTTTTTTCTCAATGGAGCTCCCCTGCATATAAGGACCTCGGTATACCTGATGCTGAACAAACCTCAGGGAACGGTCACATCAACAGGCGATCCTGTATATCCGACTGTAATGGATCTGCTCGGCGAACCCTTTGCCTCAATGTCCCTTTTTCCGGTAGGCCGCCTTGATTATGACACCGAAGGTTTGCTTATTATAACAAATGACGGACCCCTCACGCACCGGCTGACTTCACCGAAAACGGGAGTGAACAAAACGTATTATGTCCGCCTGAGGGACCCGGTTGACGACAGGCTTTTTTCTGAGTATGAGCAAAACTTCCGGAAAGGGATTTCTTTTCATAACGGGTACACCTGTCTTCCCGCTGTTATCGAACGGGCAGGGGACGGTCCCGGTTCAATGCTGCTGACTATACAGGAAGGAAAATTCCATCAGGTAAAAAAAATGTTCAAGGCGTCCGGAAATGAAGTTGTGTATCTCAGAAGAATAGCTATGGGGAATCTTTTGCTTGATGAACAGCTTCTCCCGGGTTCATACCGTGAATTGACCCGGGAAGAAATAGCCGTTTTATGTTCTGAAACAGTGTAAAGAAAGACACGCATTATCCGGTTACTTGATAAAATGCCAGGGCTTTTATATTCCCAGCGCGATCCTGTTCTCTTCCGTATCGTCATAGACGCGCCACTCTTTTACTTTTGTTTTTTCTATTTTTGCCGTCCATATGGCCCTGCAGTTAAGTTCTTTTTCCGCGCAGACTGAATAGCCCCGCATAATCACGGTCGTATCCCGGGAAGTTACGGTTTCAAAAATGTTCCGGTAATCGGGAAACAAATCAAAAAACTTTTTCCAGTTGGAGTTGTTTTTTTCTTTTCCGGCAATACGGTTATTTGCCCGGTCGATAAATAAATGATTGTCAGTCATTAATCCTGACAGACAGTCAGCATCCCTGCTGTTAATGCAGTCATTAAATTGCAGGGCAACTGTTACCGCGTCAGAAATTCTTTTATCCATGATTCTGTATCAATTGTGTGATACCGGCAAATGCCGGCCTTGCGCCGGTCGAAAAAGCAGGTTTACCAGCGTCCCGATGCTCCGCCGCCGCCAAAACGTCCGCCTCCGCCGGAGAAACCTCCGCCGCTGCGTCCGCCGCCTCCGCCGGAAAAGCCTCCTCCCGAATGGCCCCTCCCTGAGGAACCTCCTTTTCCGGAAGACAGGAATGACCCGAATAGAAAGGCAAAAAGGCCGCCACCTCTTCCTGAGGACATAATCACAATAAAAAGTATTACCAGGATGAATGTTATGAAAGGATTTCCCCCGTTTTCTTCCTGCGGGTTTTTTACCTCATCGGAAACAATGTCCGGGTCACCTGTTACAATGCCGACAATATTCCGTACCCCCGCAATAATTCCTTCGCCGTAGTCGCCCTTCTTGAAGTAGGGAACGATTACCTTTCTTATAATGAGGTCGCTTGCGGCGTCAGTGAGGTCACCTTCAAGGCCATACCCCGTTTCAATCCTGAGAGACCGGTCTTCCATACATACCAGCAAAAGCACCCCGTTGTCTTTTCCCTTTTGTCCGAGCGCCCACTTGTCGGCGACACGGATTGAAAAAGATTCGAGCGATTCGCCTTCAAGCGAATCTATGGTAAGGACAGCGATCTGAATGCCTGTCTTATCATTCAATTCATTAAGGTACGCCGAAAGCGATGCCCGTTCAGTTGAGGTCATTATGCGGGCATTGTCATTTACCGGACCATCCATTACAGGAACATCAAGAGCCGATAGTGTCAGCGGCAGCAGCAAAAGTATTAGTACGGCTGCCGCGGTTCTGCGGAATGTAATATGTCCGGTGTTCTTATTCATACTGGTTATGCTCCATAGACTTAGTGCAATACTGGCAAAATCTCGATGCCTTAAATCAGCATTGCCTGTCAGGCAGGTTTATAGATTGCCTTGCCTGACAAACACTTATAATCATTCTTGATGAAGACGGGATTAATCCTCGAGGATAACAATGCTGTCGGCCAGAATATTCCGGTTATCCTGCGTGAAAGGAAAATACTGTGCAAGCAGTTCGCCGCAGGAATGGATTGAATCAATCATAACCTCGGTCAAATTGTTTTCCGTTATGCCCTTTGCTATTTTCCCCGCTATCGCGTCCCAGTCTTCAGGCTTGATTTTTTCGCTGATCCCGGTATCGGCAAGAATTCTTACTTCCTGTTCCATGTATGAAATGAAAATGAGAATCCCCGACCGGTTATGGGTAGCATATACGCCGCTTTCAACAAAATGCTGAAGCGCCCGCCGGTATACCGATTTCCGCCGCTCGGCGCGCGGGATAACCAGACGGTCAACCGCCGGTATGTTTGTAATTACATAGGCCAGGGCGATGATCGCGAAAAACAGAAATCCATAGAGTGACGCTCCGAACCACGCCGGAAGGTGCCAGGAAAAATGATCGACGACAGCAATTATTGAATTATAGAAGGGCAGCAGTATCGCAAACCCGACCGCGCCTGCAATAAGAGAGGCGAATAATTCATGGAAGGCATACGAGGAACTTTCAGGGATAACCGCGATGGAAATTTCCCCGTCTGTTTTTTTTTCCGCTTCGATTATTGCCGTTTTAATGCGTTCAAGATCGGCTTCAGCAAGCTTTAATTTGGAAATCAGCCTTTTTTTCGTCATTCGAATGATACCGTGGGGGCTCTCTGCGCGCCTTCATCCGCAGTAAAATAGGCTTTCTGGGTAAATCCGTTCATATTCGCGATAATTGACCGCGGGAAATTGCGTATAAAACTATTGTAATCCTGTACAACGGTATTATAGCGGTTGCGTTCAACGGCGATTCTGTTTTCAGTGCCTTCAAGCTGACTCTGCAGGGTGAGGAAATTTTCATTCACTTTCAGGTCAGGATAATTTTCCGTTACGACAAGGAGCCTCTGGAGCGCGCTGCCCAATTCATTCTGGGCCTGCTGAAAACGGCGGAAGGCTTCCGGATCATTGAGAATTTCATCGGAAACATTCATTACGCCGCCTGCTTTTGCGCGGGCTTCGGTAACCTGAGTAAGGACCGCGGCCTCGTGGGACGCTGCGCCTCTGACAGTTGCGACAAGATTCGGTACCAGATCCAGTCTGCGCTGATACACATTTTCAACCTGCGCCCACTGGCTTTTTACGGCTTCTTCCTTGTTCACCATTGAATTGTAATTTCCAGCAAAAAACGAATACACACCGATCCCTATGACCAGTATAACGGCAACAACAATCAGGAGTGTTTTGGTCCCTTTTGACATACTTCCCTCCGGAAAAATAAAGTATTACTCAAGGGTATAAAAATTACGGTATAACGTCAACCTGTGCCGGCGGACACTCTGTGCCGGCGGAGATAAGGTATCTGTTTTTGTTTGAAAATATGACCCATCCGGGTTATAATGGAGTATCATAGTCAAGTAATTTGAATTATTTGACTATTTCCGGTTGTAACTGTTTCTGATGTAAAGAATTAGCTGATTATTACATCAGAAACTTACACGGAGCATAAGGAGAAAAAACAAATGTTTGTACAGGCGATTCAAAACGTTTCAGATTTTACCAGAGCGATTCATACCATCTCGAGGAATATTGACTCGCCCCATATTGAAACAAGTTCGGCGACCCTTTTTTTTGTCAATAAGGACGGCTGGGCCTTAACCTGCAAGCACATTGTTGACCAGTTTGTTCTTACTGCTGCCGTTCTCGAAAAAAGGCAGCGGTTTCTTGCCGAACTTGAGGCAGATAACAGCGGAAAGAATCCGAACAGACTGAGAAAAAAGCTGATGAAGGCATACGGTTATCCGAAAAAACCGTTATATGAAATATATAACTGCTTTATGGGATGTGTGGAAGGAAACCTTGAAATTGAATATTTTATGCATCCTGAAATTGATCTGGCTCTGATCCATTTTGTACATTATTCAGATCTCCTGTGCGACACTTTTCCGGTGTTTGCGGAAGACGGAAATTCGTTGCTGCAGGGAAAATATTTGTGCAAGCTGGGGTATCCCTTTCCCGAATTTACGAATTACAGGCTTAACACCGAAACAGATTCAATCGAATGGACCGAAATCGGGCGTATAGAGTCGCCCCGTTTTCCGCTTGAGGGAATGGTGACCAGACTTTTGATTGATGATGACCGTGAAGTCTTTGGTTTTGAAATGAGTACTCCCGGCCTTCGGGGCCAGAGCGGGGGACCGGTATTCGACCGGGACGGAAAGATTTGGGGAATGCAGTACGCGACAAGGTATTTTGATTTGAATTTCGATATAGAAGAAAATCTGAACAGAAACGGGAAAATGGTGAAAGTCCGGGAACATGAATTCCTATATGTAGGAAACTGTATCCATGTTGACGCCATAAAAGACTTTATGAGAAGCCACAATGTGGAATTTGCCGAAGGATAATTTCTGTCTCCGGAAATTGTATATTCGGAACAGAAGAAATAACAATGAAATGCCCGGAATGCTATTCTGAAAATGCGCGGATAACTCCCCTGAAAAATGCTGAGGACTGTCTGAAAAAACACCGCCAGTTTAAGTGCCCGGTGTGCGGGCGGTTGATCTGTATTGACGTCAGGGGTGAAAGAAAGGCGAGATGTTTTATGCCATTCAAATCCCCTGAGGAAGCCATCCTGTATCTGAAGGCGGCCGAAGTCATCAGCGGCAGTCCCTGCGGAATTTATGAACTTATATATTCCAGGGGCGAAAACAGGTACCGGATTTTTCCCGATGACGGCAAGCTCCTGCAGGCCGCCCTGTCCGGCAAAAATATACGCTGTGAAAACAGGGAACCTCTATACCGGAGCCGCAGCCCGTCCTCCGCAGGTACTGTTTTTTATCCTTCCCCTGATGAAATAGTCCAATACATGCAGGAACGGAAAGATAAGGGAATTATTGATTAATCAGTATACCCGCGCCGCAGCGCAAATTTATTGAGGCATAAACGCAATATTTATCCCTGAAAAATCATGATCGATTTCCATTTCATCAAGGATTTGCGATATCTGGCCCTGATGGTGGATTACGTGAACAATGAGCTGGTGGAAAAGAAAAAACAGCGGGACTGAAGGAGGCTTGCCTCCGTACCAGTCGAGTTTTACCGGGAGTTTTAAATCCTTTTCAGTAAGGCGGGACGCAAAATTAATGGTCGCGTGGTCAACAACCGCAAGCGCGGAAGTCAAATGCTCCCACTGTTCTTCCGTTATGGCCTTTTCAGGAATTTCAACAATATCCCTGCTTGCGTCAAGCGCTTTTAAGGCTTTAACCTTTGCGGGAAGGGAATCCCGGAAAAGGGAATGAAAATAAATAGTCCCGCCGAGAATATGCCTCACCAGTTCAGACAAGCCGCCGTAAAAACTTCCGCGGTCTTTTTCACGTTCTTCATGACTTATGCAGTTAAGCAGTGAAACGACTGTTTCATTTGTCTGTTTTATGTATTGCGTATACATGAAAATAATCTCTTGCATAACCACCTCCTGAAATAAAACTCTTTTTATACTATATATTATAGTATATTTTCAGAAAATTTACAGCAGGCTGCTGTTCAGGCTGATGTTTTTCATTGCCGGCGCGGCCGAGAAGGGGTCTTTGTCTGTTTCCGTTATGTCCGGCAGGAGCGGAGAAAGGCATATAACTCTGTTTCTGCCTGTTTTTTTTGCTTCATATAAGGCTTCGTCCGCCAGGCTGATAATATCTTCCTCTCTTCTTATTTTGTCGTCCGGCTGGATAACGCTTACACCCACGCTGACTGTCAGCGGAAGTATCTTTCCGTCATTCTCAAGCGGGCTTGTGATAATTGCCTTGCGTATCCGCTCCGCTATCTGGTATCCCTGATTGATATCAGCATTGACAAACAGAAAAATGAATTCCTCTCCGCCGTAACGGCCCATAAAATCCGCGCTTCGTAAAACGCCCACCGCGATTTTTACAACATGCTTTAAAGCTTCATCCCCAAGCAGATGCCCGTGTGTATCATTAAATTTCTTGAAAAAGTCAATATCAAGAAGGGCTAGGCAGCAGGGCATGGAATTGCTTTTGGCAACTTTCAGCTCGGCTATGACTCTGTCCATAAAGGAGCGACGGTTAAAAACCCCTGTCAGGGGGTCATGGCTCGCAAGATATTTGAAGCGGGCTTCGCTTTCCTGAATTTCCTCCATTGCTGAATCCCGGAGGTTAACTTCATTGCGGAGATTGTCAGTCAGGGAAAGGAGTTTTTTTTCATTCTGGTGCAGTGTTTTCAGCGTATTGTCCAGCCTGACAACCATATTGTTGAAGGCGGCGGAAAAGTCCCCGAGAAATTCAACGCGCTGGGTGAAATCGCCCTGTTCAACCTGCTGGACCTGCCAGACCATGTGCCTTAAATGGGCCTGAAGCGCTTTTATACTTCCGGCGATAAATCCCCGTGTTGAAACATAGGGGGAAAGATCCCCGCGGGAAAAAGAAAACAGAACATCCCGTATCACAACCAGCTGGTCATGCAATTCCTGCAGTCCGGAAACTGTTTTCAGTTCATCATCCAGTTCGGGGACTGAAGGGTCGTTCAGGAGTTTTTTATATGTTCGAGAGCCCTGTTCTCCAATTTTTCCATAAATATTCCGATTCGTTTTTACTCTGTATGTATACACCTTTAAGTTACGTTTCTGATAAAAAGAATTGAGTAATTCTTTTTATCAGAA
Organism: Brucepastera parasyntrophica; assembly: GCF_022376835.1. Classification (GTDB taxonomy): domain Bacteria; phylum Spirochaetota; class Spirochaetia; order Treponematales; family Treponemataceae; genus Brucepastera; species Brucepastera parasyntrophica. Next base: position 571,618 of record NZ_CP084606.1, on the reverse strand, counting down.
ACACTTATAGTTACCGACAAAATACCCGAATAAAGCCAGCAATATATGTATTCAGCAATATGCCTCTTTCGGATTGCATACCATGAATATGCATCAGTCAAAAACAAACCTGATTCCATTCGGTTTTTCTTCTTTAAATTGTCCCTGTTACTGTACAAACTCCGCTGTTTTAAATTTCAATACCGTATACTTATTTTCCAGGATACGGATTGTTAAAACCGGCAGTAAAAAATATTCTCAGACGCGGTTTTTTGCTTCAAAACGGCAGGTCCTTGATCCGGTACACCAGCAGTCAATTTCGCGGACATCAAAGCCTCTGCCGCTGAAGGATTCAAGAATCCCCTGAATAAAACCTTCATCATACACACAGATAACATCTGCGGTATCGGGTAAACCCGAACAGTCAAGGTCCTCATCTATCGTAAAAATAAAATGACCGTTATCCGGGGCCGCTTCTTCTACCCTGAATATTCCCATACCGAATTCACTAAATGAGTCACGTATTTTTGCCGCAAGTGAAGAAACATCCTTGGCATCACTCAGATACTGTTCAAAGAAAGAACGCCCGGCCAGCGCTCCGGCTTCCCTGAACAGGGTATCCGCCATTTCCGTGCCATAATGCTGTTCCAGTATATCTCTAAGTGTAAATTGAAACAAGCGGTATACTTCAATACGGGTATTCGGTCCGAGACTTGGTCTGGCCGCATTCATATCTGCGCCAACGGTATCTTTCCATGAAAATTTATACTTTCGTTCTTTATCCGGCATACACTTCTCCTTACATGGTTATATGATAATCGGTTTTCCAGCGGAACAGATTATCTTCTTTTATTTTAAATATAACTCCGGATAGATGAATTTTGCAAATCATTTCAGATAAATGTATTTTGAAAGCGTATTTCCCGGTCTCAGTCATAATTCAGGAAAAATTCACAATTTATTCCCTGTAACCTATGGAAAACAATATCCATAATACAGTATTATAAATTTGATACATAATATCACAGAGGGGTAGAATGAATTATTGCGCCGTAAAAACTGTCTTGTCCGGAATGTTAATTTTGCTGTTATGTTCTTCGTGTTCTTCCGGGGCGGATAATTCAGGACGGCTTTCAGATGAACAGCCTCTGTTATTTTTAACAGTCTCCTCGGAGCAGTCAGCCGAATCCATTCATCCTGTTCCCCGGGGCAAACAGGTTATTAATGCCCTGGCCGAAGGTTATCCCGAACGAATCAAACAGGTCGAATACCGGGATGATGACTGGGCTCTTCTGCTCGATGGAATCTGGTTTTATTATGCTGAAGGCAGAATGCTGCCTGAACACCTGCGCAAAAAATACGCGGATTATGATTCCATTCCCTTTTATATGTATCCGGCCGAGCTTCCGGAATGGGAAGCCCCTGACGCGGAAACCGGAGAACGTTACCGGAGAATGCAGAACAGAAGGCGGGAAAACCCTCCAAAACGGTCGAATTACTTTCTGGATACCCTGTGGCGTTCTTCCAGTCAGGCGGAGTCTTATGACAGACAGAAGTCCATTTATTTTTTAGGCAAACAGGTTCTGGTTCACTATTCCATACTTGAAGAACTTTCGCTCGTGGAAGAAACGATAAAAACAGCGGCAAGGACGGACAGTGCTGTCAGAAAGTGGATAACGGAACTTAATTCCGTTGTGGGCTATAACTGGAGGCAGATCGCAGAAACAGAGAGCCGCAGTTACCACTCTTACGGGGCAGCAGTTGATGTGCTGCCAAAACAGTATGACGGACTTGCCACATACTGGCTGTGGTCGGCCCAGTCCAATCCTGAATGGTGGGCAATCCCCTATGAAAAGAGGCTGCACCCGCCGGACGCGGTTATAAAAGCCTTTGAGTCATACGGCTTTGTGTGGGGCGGCAAGTGGGGGATTTTTGATACCATGCATTTTGAGTACCGTCCCGAAATAATGATCCTGAGCGGTTTTGAAGTAAAAAAATAAACGTTTCCGGATTATACATTTCTTTCCTGATCCGGAAATATACTTGCGTGTTTTACACAACAGAATATCCGTTTTCCTCCAGCGCCTGTATCGCTTCCTTCATCACTACAGCCTTTACAAGTATATAATCCGTATTAAATGTGGAGACAACAAAAACCGGTATCTGTCTTTCCGATAAAACAGAACTGATTCCCGCGATTATCCCGGTCAGGGAAAAATCGAGCGAGCCTTCTATTTTCAGTATTTCCCAGCCGTCTTCGCATGCCAGGACATTTTCCGGAATATGGTCCGACCGGCATACCAACGAAATTTCATCCTCTGTCTGCGCGAGAAAAACAAAATCACCGTGGAAAGAAAAAGGAGACGGTTTTTCCAGCTTGCAGACGGCGAATGACTGTCTTATGTGTTTCAGCTTCATATAGCATCCTGCCTGATTAATTATTCTTGAACCATTTTCCGTTTATTAGTACATTACACCTATGCAGGAAAAAAAATAGTACCGTATAATAATGAAGAAAGCGGTTCTTCCGGTCCCATGATGGAGATGTGGCCCGCTCTTTCTGATTATGCAAAAGTATTGACCATACCTGAAAAAAAGGAATCCCTGTTCTTTTATGATACCGGCAGCCCCGGTGCAAATGCAGGACTGCCGGTAATATTCATACATGGACTTGGAGATGAAGCTGATTCATGGCGTCACCTTATTCCCCTTGTTTCCGGAAAGAGCAGGGTAATTGCTCTTGACCTTCCCGGTTTTGGCCGCTCAAGGGCCGGGGGCAAAATTAATCTGAAAAGGCACGCGGAAGCGGTTCTTGAAATGCTTGAACTTACCGGTCCTGCGGTCCTTGCCGGCAGTTCCATGGGGGCGATTATCGCTGAAATGGCCGCGCTTCAGCGTCCTGAAAAAGCCGCCGGACTGCTGCTTCTTGACGGCTGTCTTCCGGCTTCGGGAAGGGCAGGCGCTTCCATGCTGCTGATGGCGCTTCCGGTTGCGGGCAAGCGCTGGTATAAGGCCTTCCGTAAAAATCCTGAAGGCGCATACAATTCACTGCGGCCGTACTACACTGACCTGGACGCACTTCCGGATCCTGACCGGGTTTTTCTCAAAAAGCGGGTAATGGACAGGGTTAACAGTCAAAGCCAGTTCCGGGCCTATTTTTCTTCTCTGCGAAGCCTGGTTGCCGCCGCCGCTGTCAGAAACAGATCCTTTTCACGGAAGATTGCGGATTATCCCGGAAAAATATATCTGGGGTGGGGTGATCAGGATATGATAATGCCGCGCGATTCAGCCGACGCCATAAAGGCTGCCCGTCCTGACTCGCAGATGTGCATATTTGCGGGGGCCGGGCATCTTCCCCATCAGGAAAACGCCCCTGCCGTTGCTGAATTTCTTCTGGCCCTTATAAGTGGGGCTGAACCAAACCGGAAATAAAGGGACAACGGCTGTTCCGGTATTTCTGATAATCAGGAAAATATATGAGCAGGACAATTGAAAACCTTCTGGCAAATTCCGGGCTCCCCGGTCCGCGGGGTAACCTGGAATTACTGTATTCTTTTTCAAAAACAGCGACGGAAAAAGAAGTAAAGGAATGCCTTTCGTATTATACGGACACGCTCAGCAATTCTCCCGAGGAATTTGTTGTAATGTGCGGAATTGTCGGCACCGCCATTCTGAATGCGGAAAACCCGGACTTGGCCCTGTCGCTGATAAGGAAATACGCTTCCCACTCAAGCTGGCGGATAAGGGAAGCCGTTGCCATCGCTGTCCAGGAAATCTCAGACCCCGGAAATATACAGCAAATCATCTCTATTCTCCGGGAATGGAGCAGGGGAAATGAATTTGAACAGAGGGCTGTTGTCGCGGCCCTCTGCGAGCCGAAACTCCTGAAAGACCCCGCAACAGTAAAAGAAGTTTTTCGGATACTTGATCGAATCACATCGGGTTTCGGAACTGTAACAGGGAAATTGACCGACGCACAGACCTCACTCCGGAAGGCCCTTGGTTATGGCTGGAGTGTAGCAATTGTCGCTCTCCCCGGACCGGGAAAAACCTGTCTTGAAAAACTGGCGCAAAGTGATAATAAAAATATCAGATGGATAGTTAAGGAAAACCTTAAAAAGAACAGACTCGCGGTTATGGACAAAGTCTGGGTAGAAAAAATGACCGGTATAATCAGCGGCGAAGGAACCTCAATGTGAAAAACATGGACCTGCTGAACAGCGGGTATTTTCTTCGTACCTGTGACAGCCGGAGCAGCGCCCCGACCGTCACGGAAAAATAAATAAGCGAAACCTTATTCCTCGGTCTGTGTAGACAGAAAAACCTGAAGAGACATCTGGTCAATCTGGTCCTGCAGTCCTTCAATATCATCAATATGTTTATCTTCGTCATTCAGTATTTCCTGAAGAAAATCCCGGGTAGCATGATCCTTTACTTCAGCAGCAAGAACAATGGCGTCATTATAATCCTTAATGGTATTTGCCTCTGCTTCATGATCATTTTTCAGCATTTCGGGCACGTCCTGACCAATATAAATCTTATTCAGTGTATCAACCTTTGGCCTGCCGTCAAGAAAGAGGATCCTTCCGATAAGTCTTTCGGCATGTTTCATTTCGCTAATGGCCCGCTTCTCAAAATGTTCATGAAGCTTTTCATAGCCCCAGTCTTCGCACATTTCGGCATGTACAATATACTGATTGATAGCAGTAAGTTCCCCGGCCAGCAGATAATTAAGCTTGTCAATGATTTTAGGATCGCTTTTCATATAATCTCCTTTTTAATACTGCAATTTGCAGTTAAACTATTTATAATGTAACATACCGGGCCTGATTAGGCAAATTCAGAAGCGGGCTTCCCGGCGGGGACTTTCTTCCGCCCGGTGTTTTCCCGGTTCCGGCGGAATTGCCGCATATGCCCGCCTCGGATCAGTTGTCCGGTTTTCGAAACCGCGTAAAAAGACTATACTGGCAGCAAGTAACTGAAACGGAGGCCTTATAGATGAAACAGAGGTGCATGTGGGCGCTTAACGCCGACAGCCTGTATACGGAGTACCATGACCGGGATTGGGGAACGCCTGTGCATGATGATAATACTCTTTTTGAATTTCTTGTGCTTGAAGGCGCCCAGGCGGGGCTTTCATGGGCAACGGTCCTTAAAAAAGGGAAAACTACCGCGCCGCCTTTGACCGCTTTGATCCCGCAAAGGTAGCAAAATACAGTGAAAAAAAGAAGCTGAACTTCTTCAAAATCCCGGCATCATCCGGAACCGGCTCAAGATAAAATCTGCGATAAGGAACGCAAAAGTCTTTTTGGAAATCCAGAAGGAATTCGGCAGCTTTGACACCTATATCTGGTCGTTTACCGGCGGAAAGCCGATACAGAACAACTTCAGTTCATATATGGATATTCCCGCGGCCACCGGACTTTCGGATACAATTTCAAAAGACCTCAAAAAACGGGGCATGAACTTTGTCGGTTCAACCATCATATACGCATTCATGCAGGCGGTCGGTATTGTAAATGATCATACAACCGACTGTTTCCGATACAGGGAAGTGAAAAAGCTTTGAGTTATACTCATTCTCATGGATAAGGATGAGGCAGTATACTGAGGCCGAGCAAAAAAAAAGAGCAGGAATATGGCCTGCTCTTTTTCAATATAATCAGTTCCTTCCCAGATTTTTATGGATTTCCCGTTTCAGTCTTACCGGATCTATGGGCTTCGCGATATGGCTGTTCATCCCGGCTTTCAGCGCAAGGTCAATGTCCTCCGAAAAGGCATCGGCCGTCATGGCGATAACAGGGACCTTCTTTGCATCCTTTCTGTCCATAGCCCTGATCTGTCGGGTCGCCTCATAACCGTTCATAACAGGCATCTGGATGTCCATCAGAATCAAATCATAATAGTTTTCCGCTGACCCGGCAAACAGCTTTACGCCTTCTTCGCCGTTTTCGGCGCAGTCGATAACCACTCCCGTATCGGCAAGAAGCTCCTTGGTAATTATCTGATTGATTTCATTATCTTCCACCAGCAGAATCCTTTTACCCGTGAAATTGAAAACTTCCCGGTAACCTGACCCTTTTTCAGTCTCATCCATGCGGAGTACATACTTTTTAAGACCGTTGAACAGGGCTGATTTAAACAGAGGTTTTGCGATAAACCCGTTTACTCCGGCCTTTCGGGCTTCATCCTCAATATCTGCCCAGTCGCATACGGATGTCAGCAATATGGGAATACCGAACCCCACCTGTTTCCTTATTTCCTTGGTCGTTTCAATTCCATCCATATCACGCATATGCCAGTCGATAATTATGGCGTCATAGCTCCGGCCTTCATTTTTCGCGGCCGCGACTTTTTCCGCCGCGTCCCTGCTTTTGTCTGTCCATTCGGCCTTCACTCCCAGCGAAGCGAGCGTACCCGAAACGGTTTCACAGGTCACGGTGTCATCATCAACAACGAGAATACGGAGGGCAGGGAGTTTCATGGCTTCAGCCGGTGCGTCGGCGATTTTGAGGGAAAGTTCAACAGTAAAAACGGAACCCTTGCCTTCCTCGCTCTGTACGGATATTGTCCCGCCCATCATATCAATTATGGTTTTGCAAATGGCCATTCCCATGCCGGAACCTTCCGCCGCTTCATCCCCGGTATCCCGTGAAAATACGGAAAAAATATCCTTCAGAAATTCGGGCTTCATACCTATGCCGGTATCGGCGCAGGTGAATCTGAAAAAGGCCGCTCCCTCTTCCCTGGGCGGCAATTCTTCTATATCCAGGGTGATCCGTCCTCCGTCCGGCGTGAATTTAACCGCGTTTGACAGAATATTTATAAAAACCTGATTCAGGCGAAGAAAATCACAGTAAAGTCTTTCATGTTCGACATTGTGGAGCCTGATATTCAATTCCTGGTCTTTTGCCTTGATTCTCGGCTGCATAATGGTGACTACGTTTTTGATGATCGCAGGCAGCGCTGTCTTATCATTAATAAGCGCCATTTTTCCGCTTTCAATTCTGGACATGTCCAGAATATCGTTAATCAGCTCCAGCAAATGGGTGCTTGACTGGGATATTTTTTTCAGCGAGTCCTGTACCTTTGACCTGTTATCAATATTTGCCAGCGCTACACCGGTCATGCCGATAATTGCATTCATGCGGGTACGGATGTCATGTGCCATATGTGAAATAAAATTGCTTTTTGCCTGATTTGTCCAGCTTGCCGCATCGAAGGCCTTTTGCAGCTCTTCAAGATTTTGATCATTATCATTCATAGTAATTCTTCCTCAGAATACGCTTTTTGCAGCGGTTAACCATAATTCTTATTCAGGGAAACGGTCCCCAAACCCTGCTGCCCGTTTTTAACAAATGTATATAATTAATTTTACTCCGGCAAAGGAAATTTTGCAACTGTTATTGGTTCCGCTCCCGCCTGAAAAAGTATTTTTTTCGGACATCCATGCGGAAATCGCCGGATTTTCCGGCATTCGCCCGTATTATCCGGGGCCTGTAATGCCGGTCCGGAGGCTTTCCGCACCATGAATGTTATACATAATACAAAAGCCGGAGAGTATCCCTCAGCGCCTGTCCGCAGAACCGGAAAGGCATTTCTTACACATAGTTATGTGTAAGAATACTTGACTTTACACATAACTATGTGTAAGATTTTTCAAAGGAGGAATTGTAATGGCAACAAATCTTGCGATTGATGACGGGCTGCTTGATGAAGCCCTGAAAATAGGCGGACTGAAAACAAAAAAAGCTACGGTTAATCTTGCGCTTGAGGAATTTATCCGGAGACGGAAAATGGATGATGTCATTGATTCATTTAATACGGCGGGGGCAATCCCGTCAGGCAAAAAAAGCCGGAGTAAAAATGAAAGTACTGGTCGATGCTTCAGTCTGGCTGGTTGCTTTCAGTAAAACGAGCAGAAATGCGCAGGCGTCTGAAATAACCGATATGTTGGCTTCCCTGATGCGGGACCTGCGGGTAATAATTACGGGACAGATCAGGCAGGAGCTTCTTTCCTCAATACCCGACAAAACAGTCAGGGATGTGATCAGGAGAAAAATGCTGGCCCTGGAAAACTATGATCCTGTCACTGAAGATTACGAGCTTGCGGCGGAATTGGCGCTCAAAAGCGCCGCTGCCGGCGTACAGGGAAATCCTGCCGATTTCCTGAACTGCGCGGTAGCAGTCCGGAACAATTGGGAAATATTTACCTGCAATGAAGACTTTATGCAGTATAAAAAAATTCTTCAGGTAAAAGTATTCAGGATGAAAAACACCGCAGTATCTGCCGGCAGCCGGACTCCGTCCCGGCCTCAATGAACAAACCGGTAAAAGGTCCGGGATATGAATGAAACAATAACATACAGGGCCGCCGGAAAAAAAGATCTCGGCGGGCTGATCAGTTTATACAAACAGCTCAATCCCGAAGACAATCCTCCTGACGGAAAAACCGTGAGGCGAATATGGAAAAAAATACTGGCGGACAGGGACTCACGGATATTTCTTGCCTGCGATTCTGATACCGCGGTCGGTTCCTGTTCGGTGTTTATTATTCCCAACCTTACAAGGGGCGGGAGGCCTTTCGCTGTGATTGAAAATGTTATTGTTGACAGCGGGTACCGGAATCTTGGAATAGGGCGGCGTCTTATGGATTCCGCTCTTTTATTCGCGGAAAATTCGGGCTGCTACAAGGTCCTTTTACTCAGCAGTTCGGGACGGTCCGGGTCCCACCGTTTTTATGAAAAAATGGGCTTTGACGGAAACAGCAAAAAAGGTTTTGTAATGCGGTTCACATAAGCGGACAGGGGATGGCTGTTATTTGAGCGGAGATGCTATGGCAAAAAATTTGTCCGATATGACGCCCGAGGAACTCGGGAAACTGTTTCCGGTGCAGCTCAGTGCGCCGAAGGAAACCTGGCCGGAACTTTTCCTCGATGCGAGGGAAAAACTCATCAGGCTTATGGGAACGGAAAACATCCTGAATATTGAACACATAGGAAGTACTGCAATTCCCGGGATTCTGGCAAAAGATACCATTGATATCCTTGTGCAGATCAGCGCCTCTGCCGGTATTCCTGAACTGAAAACAAAGATGGAAAACGGCGGGTTCATCTGCCTTCCCCAGCCTCGCAAACCGCCGCCCCATATGATGTTTGTATCGGGGTACACTATCAGGGGTTTTGTCGGTCAGGCCTATCATGTTCATATCCGCTATTCTTCCGACAACGACGAGATTTATTTCAGGGATTATCTGATAGCGCATTCCTCCGCGGCACGGGAATATGAGGCTGTAAAGACCCGCCTGGCGGAAGTCCACAAATACAACAGAGACACATATACTGACGCAAAGGGTGATTTTATCAGACGGATAACTGCACTCGCCAAAAAAGAAACCGGTTGAATTTCTTTTTTCGGGAAAAGAACGTATATTTACTATATGAATGATATTGAGGCAGTCAATGTTAGGCAGTCCCGGCGTACCTATTTAGCTCTTCCCATAGCGGAAAGCAAAGCCTCGTATATGAAAAAAATCCTTGCGGAATATAACGGACAGTCCGGTTTAAATATGGAATATCTGGAAGACGGAAGCGATGCCTTTAATGGTTTCGGAAAATCATACGGAATGTTCAAAGGCGTCCGCACGCTTATTGTAATTAAGGGACCTTCGGACGATGGTAACCTTAAGGAAAAAAGCGGCCATTACGGTGAAAAGGCTGTTCTTGAAGCAACAAAACTGGATCTCGGAACCTGCTGGGTCGGCGGGACATTTGAGAGGGAAAATCCGGTTTTTGTCCTGTCCGGTGGAGAAGAACTGGTCTGTGTGATTACTGCAGGAAATGTTCCCGACAGCTACTCTCTGAAGGAGCGGTTTTTTTATGGTGTGAGCCGCCGGCGGACAAAGGAAATCGGAGAAATGTACCGTTCAGATTCGGAGCCGCCGGAATGGTTTATCTCAGCAATGCACGCGGTGCAGAAAGCTCCGTCTGCGAAAAATACCCAAAAGGTATTCTTTGAGTACAGCGGCGGCACTGTAAGGGCCGGCGTGCCGGACGACTACCGGTTTGATTTGGTTGATCTGGGAATAGCCAAGCTCCATTTCGAGCTGGCGGCCGGCGGGTATTTTGACATGGGAAATAACGCTGTTTTTCATAAGACCTGACGCGTTTTTTCCATTATTTACGGTGTGCGGAAAGCCGGAATTTATGCCGCACCAAAGGGGGGCATATCAGCAATATAAAAATTAAACGGGTATATGATACAGAGTCGCCGGATGACGGATACAGGGTTCTGGTCGACCGCTTATGGCCCCGCGGCGTAAAAAAGGAAAATCTGCATTATGATTTATGGGCAAAGGACCTGGCTCCTTCTCCTGAATTGCGGGAATGGTTTCATGAAGACCCGGAAAATCGGTGGGATTCTTTTACTGAAAGATATACCGGAGAACTGTCCAGCTCCCAGTCTGTAAAGGACTTTATCAGAACTGCCGGATCACACAAAGTCATAACATTGCTGTATGCCGCAAAAGACAGCGATCATAATCATGCAGGAATATTAAAAACCTACCTCGAACAGAAAATATAGTTTTTACAATATAGTAACAATCCTTTCAAACAAAACTGTATCACATGTGTTATATTTAAATTGTATTTATTTCATATTTTTTTATCACAGAAAAAGTCTGCAATAGAGGAACCGATTATGCAACTGCTTATTAGAAATGAATTGCCGGCTGATTACAGGGAGACGGAGTTGGTTACACGCGACGCCTTCTGGGATATTTACCGGCCCGGCTGTGATGAACATCTGATCGTTCACAAGGCGAGAAAAAAGTCCTCTTTTATTTCCGAGCTTGACTTTGTTGCCTGTGACGGAAAAAAGATTATTGGTAACATTATATATACCAAAGCAAAAATCGTCAGCGCGGAGGGAGAGGAATATACCCTCGTGTGTATAGGTCCTTTGTCAGTATTGCCCGAATATCAGAATAAGGGCGTCGGGTCGCAGCTGATTCATACAAGCCTTGAAAAGGCAAGGGAACTCGATTTCAGGGCCGTAACCCTGTTCGGCGATCCGAAATACTATCGCAGGTTCGGATTCGTTAATGCAAAAAACTATAATATTACAACCAAAGACGGTGATAACTTTGAAGAGTTTATGATCCTCGCGCTGTCAGAAAACGGGCTGGACGGAGTTACCGGAAAAATGTATCAGGACAGCGTCTTTGACGTAAACCCGTCCGAGCTTGTACAGTTTGAAAAGCAGTTTCCCCACAGAAAAAAAATGTGAGACTCAGCACTATTACGCTGAGTCCCTGGTAATTTCCCCGTTTAAAAAGCCGGATGCGTCCCGGAAATATCCGTGGTGTTCCTGACGCGCTATTCTCCAAGCCCTACACGGATAACCGAACAGATTTCCCTTACACTGTCAAGCTTTTCCAGTTCTTCAAGCGCAAGCTTCATTTGCCGTTCCGTAACCGGATGCGTTATTGCGGTAATTGCGGCGGTATCTTTATGGCTGCCTATTTGCTGTATGCTGAGAATGCTGATGGTATGCTTGGCAAAAACTGCGGCTATATCGGCAAGTACCCCCGGTTTGTCTTCGACGGAATACCTGATAAAAAAGCTGGTGATGCACTCATCCATTGGCAGGATACTGCGTTTTTCCAGATCATATTCGTTGTCCATGGTAAAACCGTTCTCTTTGCGGAAGGCAAGATTCATTATGTCCCCAACAACAGCGGATGCCGTCGGAAGTTCTCCCGCGCCCCGCCCGTAAAACATGGAGTCTCCCAGATTATCGCCCCTGATATAAATCGCATTAAATACATCATTTACAGTCGCCAGAGGATGGCTGTTCTCAATCATAACCGGGTGTACATGCAATTCTATACTGTCCTTATGATTTATTCCCATGGCAAGCATTTTTATGGTATAGCCGAATTGTCTTGCCGCCGCAATGTCCTCCGACGATATTTTTGTTATGCCTTCACGGAATATCCTGCTGTAATCAATATCGCAGCGGAATGCAAGCGAGGCGAGAATTGCCAGTTTGTATGCTACATCATAGCCTTCAATATCATTTTTCGGATCAGCCTCCGCGTACCCCAGCTCCTGCGCTTCCTGCAGCGTTCCGGAAAAATCAGCGCCGGAAGCCGCCATCTTTGACAGGATATAGTTTGTTGTTCCGTTTACAATACCAAATATCTTTTCAATATTATTTCCTGACAGGGAATTCTGTATGGCATGGAGGACCGGAATTCCGCCGCCCACCGCAGCCTCATATAAAATGGAGCAGTCATGTTCTTTTGCAATCCGGGTGAAGTATTTGCCGTGTTTCGCAATAACTTCTTTATTGGACGTCACAACATTTTTCCCTGAAAGCAGGGCCTTTTCAATAAAGGCCTTTGCCGGATTTTCCCCGCCGATTACTTCCACAACGGTATTTATTTCTTTATCATCAAGTATATCCCGGATATCCGTACTGAGGATTGTTTTGTCAACGGAAATTCCCCGGTCGTTTGTTATGTCCAGATCAACAATTTTTTTCAGCTCCACAGGAATTCCTGCCCTGACTTCAAGCATTTTTTTTCGTTTAATAAAATTTTTACCACACCGGTTCCTACTGTTCCGAAACCTATTACCCCGACCGTCATTTTATCCATAACTGGCTCCTGCTTTTTCTGTTATGTAATACTATATCATAACAGGGGGAATTTATTAAAGACTCGGATAGGGATGATTTTCGCAATTTAAATGAATATACCGGGCTGTATATGACACTAGGCATAATCAGCCGGGTAGGGTAACATTTCAGCCAATAAGGATTTTGCATGATATGGACAAAAGGCAACTGTTAATCCGGCGTTTGGAGGATATAGGTCTTTCCCTTAAAAACTCGGGAAACGCCCTGGCTCTTTTGGCTCTTGGGTCCTGCGGTTTGGATCAGGACCGGCTGGATGAATATTCCGATCTTGATTTTTTTGTAATAGTCAGGAACGGGTATAAGCGGCAATATATTGAAAATCTCGGCTGGCTTGCTTCTGCAGCCCCTGTCGGGTATCAATTCAAAAATACTTCAGACGGCTATAAGCTTCTTTTCACGGACGGTGTGTTCTGCGAGTTTGCCGTTTTTGAAGAGCCGGAATTGGCAAAAATACCTTTTTCAGAAGGCAGACTGATCTGGCACGCAACTGATTTTGCCCCGTCAGATTGTGTCCCGGTAACAGCCGCCCGGCAGCAACAGGAAGCAGACCTGCAATGGATTATTGGTGAAGCTTTGACGAATCTCTATGTGGGGCTTTGCCGTTGCCGGCGCGGAGAAAAATTATCCGCATGCAGATTTATTCAAAATTATGCAGTGGACAGGATTCTGGACCTGACAGAAATTCTTGAAAAACCAAAAAAAGATGATAAGGATATTTTTGATAAAACCAGACGGATTGAAAACAGATACCCCGGCCTAAATAGTAACTTAAGCGGGTTTATTCAGGGATATGACAGGAATCCTGAGTCCGCAAAAGCCATTCTGGAATTTCTCGACAGGAACTTTGAAATAAACCCGCATATAAAAAAAGCAATAACTGAATTATTATAACTATGAGGCAGCAATAGCCGGAGAGACTATTCTGCAGTCTCTGAACTTTGCTCTTCCTGTGTTTCGGTAGGGACAGCCTTTTTTTTATTTGTTATCTGAAAAACAATAAATACAATAACCGAAATGGAGATACTGATGCCGAAAGGAATAAGAAATTCCTTTGAAAGAGGGGTTGTTATGGACCGGCCGGCAATAACATAGGGTATCATATATGGGCTGAGGCCGAGCAGAGAGAAAAAAAGAAAAGAAATATACGGCATTCCCGATGCGCCAAAAAACATATTTACCGGGTCGCTGGGGAAGGGTAAAAATCTGGCCAGAAAACAGGTTGTATTGGTATTTTTTTTGTGGACAGAAAAAAAACCGGCAAGTTTTTTGTTATTCCGGACCACCGCATCAATTTTATCTTTTCCCAGCTTGCGCCCGAGAACATAGCCCAGACTCAGCTCGCAGGTAAGACAGAAATAGGTTAACAGAAGCGCCCATCCGGTAGGAAAGATCAGTCCGGCGCTGATATACAGCGCGACGAGAGGAATAAACATGACAATCGATTTTACGCAGTAAATGCCCAGAATAGTAAGCGCGGCAAGAGGCAGCGACGAAGGGGTGTAATTTATAATATCATCAACAGTAATAGTAGAAAGCTTCGGAATCAAGGCAATTATTATGACAATCACCAGAATAATCGGTATCAGTTTCCAGTATTTTAAAAATAAATCCGTAATTTTTTTTTTCATTTTTCTCCGCTGTTATTTCAAAACATTCCGGAAAGCGCATCCCTCCGCTTCCCCGGTACACCGATTTATTCTTGACTGTATACAATCCCCCGGAAATTGTCTATAACAGTCTCCCTCCCGGCACATTACAGAGCGATTTATCACCTTTTACTGAATCCATCCGCTTACTTGACAGAATCTCCCGTTTTCTCCATCATTACATGAAAGTATGAAAGATATTGCACTGACCAGGGTTCATCTTGATACATTATCAACAGAAAAACTGATTGAATTGGCAGATTATTATAACATTGATATTCCCGAAGGGTTGAGCCGGAATTTTATTATCGGGGAACTGCTTGAAATAGGAGAAGAAATTCTCGCCGGTACACAGGAAGAGGAAGACCTCCTTGACGGTCCTATTGATGTTCCTCTGGATGAATCCCTGCCTGATTCATATAATGAAACAAGAATTACTGCCCTGATGCGGGATCCGGGATGGATTTTTGTGTATTGGGATTTTCATGCCCAGCAGTATACATCAATAGCCTCAAAGAATGGTTTCCAGTCATTTTTTCTGCGGGTAAATTATTTTTCGTCAGGTGAAGCCCAGGCCATAACGGATTCATTTGATATTGATATCAAACCATCTGACCGGAAATGGTATATTCATCTTGACGCTCATGAATATTCCTGCCGCATTGAGTTGTACGCCAGGAACAGGGATGAGCCGGAATATTTGCTTGCAAAAACGGCCGTTCAGCTGATTCCGGGATCGAATGAAAAAATACTGCATTCCCATGGAAAAATGTATCCGCCGCTGATTCAGTTATCAGGTATCGAGCAATTGCAGAAATTGCATTTCAGAAATCACCGGCAATCTTTCGGATAGCGGATCCGGCTCAATTATTACGGAGAAAACAATGGGGCAAATGTCTTTTCTTTTTATATTACATGCTCACTTACCATTTATTAAGCATAGCAATACTCCGGGGAGTGT
The DNA here is from genome assembly GCF_022376835.1 of Brucepastera parasyntrophica. Classification (GTDB taxonomy): domain Bacteria; phylum Spirochaetota; class Spirochaetia; order Treponematales; family Treponemataceae; genus Brucepastera; species Brucepastera parasyntrophica. Next base: position 556,327 of record NZ_CP084606.1, on the reverse strand, counting down.
GGAAGAAAGCTGGTTTTTTGACGCGCTTTCCTATACATATCTGCCGCTGCTTCGGAGCTGCGCCGCGCTTGAAGCGGAAGGAGTTCCCTTCAGATTTGCCATTGCTTTCTCTCCGACTTTTTGTGAAATGCTTGCGGACCAGACTCTGCAGACAAGATATGTCGATTATCTCGAGCATGCCATAGAACTGGGTATTTCAGAGCTTGAAAAGGATGATGTTTCTCCGGAGAAAAAGCAGCTTATAAAACAGACAATCGAAAGAATCCGGATTAACCTGCATGACTATGTTGAAGTTCATGAAATGAACATTCTCAGAAAATTCGATTATTTTGCAGGTTGCGGTTATATAGAAATTCTCGCCACAACCGCAACCCCCTGTTTTATTCCTCTCTTTATTGATATTCCGGAAACCATCAATGCACAGATAGAAACAGGCCTTGTTACATACCGCAAATATTTTACATCAATTCCTTCCGGGTTCTGGCTGCCTGCTCTCGGATGGGCTCCCGGGATCGACAGTATACTCAAATCTTACGGATTCAAATACACAATTCTTGAATCACACGGAATCCTGTTCGCGGACCAATCCGCCGATTCCGGAATATTTGCGCCCGCATACTGTAAAAATGGTTTTGCGGTTATTGGCCGCGACAAATTTGCCTGCCAGGAAGTTACCGATCCTGAAGAAGGTTTGTCCGCAAATCCCGTATATTTGGATATAAATAGTGATATAGGGTTTTATCTGGATAAAACAAGACTTTCCGGCCTGTATGATGTATCCCTCGGCCGCAGATCAACCGGATTCCGGTTTTATTCAAAGGAACGTTCTCCGGCGGGCGAAAGTATGCTCTATTCACCGGAACGCGCCGCTCAGCAGCTCGAAACTGATGTAAAAAGCTTTTTGCACAGACGTCTGGATGTCCTCCGCGAAGCGTCGCGGCTTGATGAAAAACCGGTATTTCTTGCCTGTGCCTTTCCGGCATCTTTTTTGGAAATGTATGGTACGAGGGCGTCGCCTGGCTTGAAAAGCTGTTCAGACAGGCTGCCGCAATTAACCCCTCTCTGTTCTCCCTGCCTTCACTGCATTTGACTTCCGAGGTTTCCGAAAAATGGATTAATCCCTATTTTTCTTCCTGGAATGAAAGCGGTTACGCGGAAGAAGTTCTTAACGGAAATAATGACTGGATGTACGTATATATCAGAAAGGCCGCCGAGCGTATGATTGACCTGGCCGACCGGTTTCCTGATGACAGCGGACTGAAAGAACGGGCGTTAAACATGGCCGCACGCGAATTTCTGCTTGCCCAGTCAATGGATTGGGCCCTCATGATGAACGAACCTGCTATGAGCGATTATGCCCGTTCAAATTTTGAAGAAAACATACGGGCCTTCACCGTAGTATATGAATCACTTGGCTCCAATTTTATCAGTACGGAATGGCTTACAACCATTGAAAAAAAACATAATCTGTTTCCGGAAATCAATTACCGGGTATTTTCCCGTAAAAAATAATTCCATACAGCGCTTCCCGGAAAGGATCCCCCGCTTTTTTTCGAAAACTGTTTATACGGACGGAAAAACAGCATAATTTTACTTTAAAAACTAACCACTTTCCCGTGAAATAGGGTAAAATAGGGTAACTCTATGCCTGCACATTAAAGCGAATGTTATTTTATTATGCTTCTATGCAGACTGAAAAAAAATGTAAAGGAGCTGATATTGTTACGCATAGCAAGTTTTGTATTGATTTTATCCGGCTGTATAATATTGATAACTGCAACAATACGATATCAAAGACTATTAACCTATAACAGAAAAGGAGCATACAACTGCCATAAAAGAGACGGTATAACCGATATTGTCTGCCTCGTTCTGCTCTATTTTTTTATTCTGGGATATATAATAGGCGCCGTATATTCTATTATATCAAATGTAGAACCTATTTATCTGCTGGTTGCTTCTGTCTTTTTCTTTGGAGGAGTCTTTGTATATTTTGCCGTACAGACCCAGATATCAATGGCTGAAATGCTCCGGGGCAAGGCCGTGGAGGTCATGAAGACTTTTGTTAATGCAATTGATCTGAAAGACGCCTACACTAAAGGACATTCGCAGCATGTCTATGAAATCGTTGACCTGTTTTTTGACAATCTGAATGACAGTTACAAGCGCCGCATAAACAAGTCAAAGCTCATGGACGCGGCCATGCTTCATGATATAGGGAAAATAAGCATCCGGGATGATATTCTGAATAAACAGGGTGCCTTGACAATAGATGAATGGACTGCTATAAAGACACATCCGTTTAACGGAAAAAAAATGCTGGATGATACCTGTTTTTCTGAAATCAGCGATTGGGTTTTATATCATCATGAACGGGTAGACGGCGACGGCTATTTTGGATTAAAGGGCGAGGAAATCCCTCTTGAATCCCGGATAATAGCTATTGCTGATACATATTCGGCTCTGTGTACTGACAGGGTTTACCGGAAAAAACGTACTCATGATGAAGCAATCGGAATAATGGAAGAAGTAACCGGAACTCAGCTGGATACACATTTAATGGCTTTTTTTTCGCTGATAGATAAAAATAATCTGACTGGACTGCTTGATTAGTTTCATGTTCTGATTTATCCGGAATAAAAACATTAAGACCGCGCCTTTTAGCTCATTTCTTTTCCCGCGAATTTTCTGTAAAAAAGAGCGAAAAAAGAGAAAAAAAGAGTTGACAAGAGCTAAGAAGGTGTAGTATATTCGATTCACTCGCGATTTTACCGAAATGGGGCGCGGGTATGCAGATCTTTGAAAATAAAGGGAAGGGAAAGAAGGACGCTGTTTGAACGGTGCAAACCGTTTGAAATGGTGAGGTTCAAAAGAGCATTGAAAGAAAGCCTCGAGGCTCACGCGGGAGAGAATCCTGCGTGAAACCTTGAAAATTCCTTAAAAATAAGAAAAAGGGAACTGGCTTGAAATGAGATATCTAGCGGTCTTCGGACCGATAGAGAATAAATCATGGAGAGTTTGATCCTGGCTCAGAACGAACGCTGGCGGCGCGTCTTAAGCATGCAAGTCGAACGGCAAGGGAGAAGCTTGCTTCTCCCCTAGAGTGGCGGACTGGTGAGTAACACGTGGGTGACCTACCCTTGAGATGGGGATAGCCATTAGAAATAGTGGATAATACCGAATACGCTTATTTTACTATGGTGAGATAAGGAAAGGAGCTAAGGCTCCGCTCGAGGATGGGCCCGCGTCCCATTAGCTAGTTGGTGAGGTAAGAGCCCACCAAGGCGACGATGGGTATTCGGCCTGAGAGGGTGTACGGACACATTGGGACTGAGATACGGCCCAAACTCCTACGGGAGGCAGCAGCTAAGAATATTCCGCAATGGACGAAAGTCTGACGGAGCGACGCCGCGTGGATGACGAAGGCCGAAAGGTTGTAAAATCCTTTTGCCAATGAAGAATAAGCATGGGAGGGAATGCCTGTGTGATGACATTAGTTGGTGAATAAGCCCCGGCTAATTACGTGCCAGCAGCCGCGGTAACACGTAAGGGCGAGCGTTGTTCGGAATTATTGGGCGTAAAGGGCATGTAGGCGGTTTTGGAAGCCTGATGTGAAATCCTGCAGCTTAACTGTAGAATTGCATTGGGAACTGCAAGACTTGAATCACAGAGGGGAAACTAGAATTCCAGGTGTAGGGGTGGAATCTGTAGATATCTGGAAGAATACCGGTGGCGAAGGCGGGTTTCTAGCTGATGATTGACGCTGAGGTGCGAAAGTGTGGGGAGCAAACAGGATTAGATACCCTGGTAGTCCACACCGTAAACGA
>NZ_CP084606.1:0-550000 GCF_022376835.1 Brucepastera parasyntrophica | reverse complement strand
GAAAAGACGGGTGAGATTCCCGTCCGCCGAAAACCTAAGGTTTCCTGGGTAAAGGTCATCTGCCCAGGGTAAGTCGGCCCCTAAGGCGAGGACGAAAGTCGTAGTCGATGGGAAACTGGTTCATATTCCAGTACCTTCTATAATTTCGAAGGCAGGACGCATGAGGTGAAACCCGGCCGGAGAACGGTTGTTCCGGTCGAAGCACGCGAGCCGATGAGAGATGCAGGCAAATCCACATCTTGAGGTAAGCTGTGACAGCGAGTCGATCTACGGAAAGACGAAGCGGGCGTAATCATGGTGCCGGGAAATACTGTCTAAGGCTAGGTTATAGAAGACCGTACCGTAAACCGACACAGGTAGGTGGGATGAGAAATCTAAGGCGCTCGAGAGAACTCGCGTTAAGGAACTCGGCAAAATGCACACGTAACTTCGGAAGAAGTGTGACCTCTGTTTGGTAAAATAGTGGGGGTGGCACAGAGCAGGCCCAGGCGACTGTTTATCAAAAACACAGCCATCTGCGAATCAGTAATGAGACGTATAGGTGGTGACACCTGCCCGGTGCCGGAAGGTTAAGAGGAGCGGTTAGAGGTAACTCGAAGCTGTGAATTGAAGCCCCGGTAAACGGCGGCCGTAACTATAACGGTCCTAAGGTAGCGAAATTCCTTGTCGGGTAAGTTCCGACCCGCACGAATGGTGTAACGATTCTGGGCGCTGTCTCAACGCGAGACTCGGTGAAATTTATATACCGGTAAAGAAGCCGGTTACCCATAGTTAGACGGTAAGACCCCGTGAACCTTCACCGTAGCTTATTATTGGGACTTGATTTATCATGTGTAGAATAGGTGGGAGACTGTGAAACGTGGTCGTTAGGTTGCGTTGAGTCGTAATGTGAAATACCACCCTTGATGAATTAGGTTTCTAACCTGTGCCATGAAGCTGGTATGGGGACAATGATAGGTGGGCGGTTTGACTGGGGCGGTCGCCTCCTAAAGAGTAACGGAGGTGCGCGAAGGTCTCCTCGCGCTGGTTGGAAATCAGCGTATGAGTGTAAAGGCACAAGGAGGCTTGACTGCGAGACTGACAGGTCGAGCAGGTACGAAAGTAGGTCTTAGTGATCTGGCGGTAGCGAGTGGAAGCGCCGTCACTTAACGGACAAAAGGTACTCCGGGGATAACAGGCTGATTTTCCCCAAGAGTTCACATCGACGGGAAAGTTTGGCACCTCGATGTCGGCTCATCGCATCCTGGGGCTGAAGCAGGTCCAAGGGTTTGGCTGTTCGCCAATTAAAGCGGTACGTGAGCTGGGTTCAGAACGTCGCGAGACAGTTCGGTCCCTATCTGCTATGGGCGTTGGATGATTGAGAGGAGCTGCTTTTAGTACGAGAGGACCGAAGTGGACGAACCTCTGGTGTATCTGTTGTTCTGCCAAGAGCAAGTGCAGAGTAGCTACGTTCGGAAGGGATAACCGCTGAAGGCATCTAAGTGGGAAGCCCACCTCAAGATAAATCATCCCTGAGGGTTTAACCCTCCTAAAGACTCCTGGAAGACTACCAGGTTGATAGGTTGCAGGTCTAAGTGCAGTAATGTATTCAGCCGAGCAATACTAATAAGTCGTGAGGCTTGACCATATTATCCTTCTTAACTACACATTCTTTCTTTCCTTTGTTTATTATTGTGTTTTAGATACATGCGGTTCCTGACTTATTACTCAAGGCCGCTTAGAGTACGGTGAAATCCCGCGCTCACCCTTATTGTGTTTATTATGCCTGGTGGCCATAGTGGAGAGGTCATACCCGTTCCCATCCCGAACACGGAAGTCAAGCTCTCTTACGCCGATGATACTGCTGATCAAGTGGGAAAGTAGGTAGCTGCCAGGCTTTTTTATTTTTAAAATAATGGGCTGAACAACAAAGCAAACAGTTTTGCTTATGTGGATCGCATCACCTGGTGTGTATGTATCGCCGCTCATCTGCTGCTTACAAACCCCAGGTGCTTTGTAAGCATTGCTGCCGGCTGAGAAGAAGCACGGCCCCTGGTCAGTATCATTAAATAAAATGGTTCTGCCCCTCCTGCTGCCTCCAGCCGCAACAGGGATAAGTATATATAGGAAAAGAAAGTTCTTTTTCTGGAGATTTATAAGATTTTGCAAGACCCTCTTATTAAAAAGTCTTCTGCCGCTTTACCGCAGGGGATACAATTGACATCTGTTACCTGTTTCCGCCTATTACGAATATTACCCCTGCCTTTGCTTCAAACATAAACTTATTAAGCCCGTCAACTTCATCAGCCAGGGAAAATGAATATATACATCCGTTCCCCTGAACATAGATACTCATATTGATATTTGGAGACCAGGTAAGACCTCCTCCGACAATCAGATTGGCTATTTCCTTGTTTGCCGTGGATGCGGAGCCTGCGTGAAAATTCAGAATACGGTAAATGAAATTTACGGAACCCCTGAAAGGTGAACCCTTTTTAAAAGCTTCCGTATATATGCCGTAATCAGTAGCGGTTTTGACCCTTGGGTCTGCGTTTGTCATGAGGGTATTATTTTTTTGGGTTACTTTTGCGCTGAGCAGAATATTGGGAAGATATACGCCCAGTGTAATTGACCCCTGCTGCAAAAAAACCTGTCCCTCAAAAACCTGGGGCGGTGAAAGGGCAAAATCACAGTCCGCGCCGGCAAAGAAAATACCGGGGAAGCGTATGGTAAAACCAATCCCAAGACCGGGCTGCATAAATATTGAAATATCATACTTGTCCTTATCGGAACCCGAATTGAAAATGCCAAAGGACGGCCCCAGTGAAAGTTCGAGATAGGGTAATTGATATTTGATACGGGCTTTCAGGAGATTTCCGTTTAAGGGGTCACTGTCAAAAGCTATATTTCCTATTATGTTTCCCCTGATTTGCTCGCTTATCGAAAAGCCGAAACCGAATTTCGGCTTTTTCTGCTGAAGGTCCCCGCTGTCATCAAATGCGAAATTTCCGGCCTGCAGAAAAAGTTCAATTTCAGCAGCGTATACATTTGATATGATAAGGAAAAATGAAAGACATAATAGTATAATCTTATGCAAACGCTTCATTAATATACCGCCTTTATATGCAAACGTATCTCCCCTGCGGACCACAGATCATCCAGAAGCAAAGGGTTAATAACTACCATAAATTCCAAAAAGAAATCCGATATAATCATACTATAAAATGGACAGACAGAAAAGGTAAAAGGTGAAATTGCGGCCGGTTCCTGGGGATTAATACTGCCGAGAAGGTTAATTCCTCCCCTGATACGGTATTTGTTGGCGCTCCCCGCAGAAAATTTTACATTGCAACCGAAATAATTACTTTCAGATTCAATTTTTGCATATACGGGAACATTATCAGGAAAAACCGGCGATGCAAAAAATGACAGCGCAAGATCGGCATGCTTCCAGTAGACCCGGGGTTCAAACAGTAAATAAATATTTCTGCTGATATCAAAATCATTGGAAGAAAAATATCTCAGCTCCGTTTTCATATACAGCTCTGAATTGAAATTTGACTTGAGAAGGGCGGTAGCGCCTCCCCTGAATAAAAAGGTCGTATCTTCCATTAAGAATGAAGCCCCGCCGAATAGATTGAATGAAAAATACCGGCCCGCGTTTCCGACTCTGAGATCAACTGAATAGCCTGCGTCCTGTCCTGTTTTTATGTTCCATGAGCCATACAGGCCAAGAACCGCGCTGGAATTAAAAGGAACCGTGGTTACCGCAAACCCCAGACCTTCAATTGATGCAGGCGGCGAAAAAGCCTTTCCGGCCGGCGTATCATAAAACTCTGAATCCTCAAAACTGGTTTTCTGAAAGGTTTCCAGCAGGGTCCCTGAGGAAGGGTCTTCGAGGTTTCCCGTAAAAACAGTAAAATGCACCGGCCACCGTCCTGTTACGGGTACGGTAAGAGATAATCCGTCAAACACAAATTCTCCGGGACTTTTATATGAATATTCGGGATTAAAAAATCGTTCGGTATCCGCAATGGAAAACTCGGCCTTTGCCCGGAAGCGGAGCCAGTTTACCGGAACAAACCACAGAGCGATTGTCCCTTCAGTTACGAAGTTGGCTCTTTTTTCCGTTTCTGTTATGTGTCCTGTTGTCGATAACTCAAATTCCGCAAGCGAAAGACTCTGAGGCACCAGTGTCAGGGGCAGACAGAGAAAAAACAGAATAATAACAAAAATCTTTCGGCCGTTCATTCAATTCTCCTTACTATATTATATACTATTATTGTAAGAGACACTATATTTTCGCCAGAAATCGGGAAAAACTGCACTGTTAATCTTGACTAATCTTAAAAAGAGTATAAACTTGTAGTAATATGAGTGATTATCTGGATATTAATAATGAAGAACTTCTGAAAGATTTTTTCAGTGAAGCTGAACAGCAGGTTGATGTACTGGAAAGCAATATTCTGGTCATTGAAAACGATCCTTCCAATCATGATGCGATAGATGAGATCTTTCGTGCGGCTCATACACTGAAAGGCGGTTCTGCGACCGTCGAAATGAAGGAACTTGCGGAATTTACCCATGTTATTGAGGATTTGCTTGATGTAATCCGTTCCGGCTCTGTCGGCGTTACTGAAGACGTTGTGGATATGCTTTTGCAGTCGCTTGATGTGATAAAGGCAATGCTGTCGGCACGGCAGGAAGGTTCCATTTATAAAAAAGATGTTTCTGCGATTGTCAACAGTCTCCGGTCAATGATACCTTCTTCCGGTAAAAAGGCGGGCAAAGCGCCGGCATCAGCTCCGGAAAAAAAGGCCGCCCCGGCCAAAAAGGCTGCGCCTGCGCCCGTGGCAACAGACGCGGACATAGCCGGCTTGCTGACTGAATATGAAGTCCTGGAGATGAAGGAATCCCTTCCTCCCGAATATACGGTATATGTCGTCAAGGTAAAATTCGATGAATCGAATTTAATGAATTCCGTCGGCGGAATTCAGGTATATGCAGCCCTGAAACAGCAGGGCGAAATCCTTAAAACAGACCCGGAATTTGATGTTCTGTATGATGATGAATTCCATGAAAATGTTCTTTACATTGTAGCTTCTCCGAGCGATGTTGCAACCATGACTGAAACGGCGACAATTTCCGATGTAACTCTGGAAGTTTCCGTATCGGTTCTGAACCTGGCGTCCCTTGACGCTTCAAACGCTTCATCCTCCGCGGCTGAAAAGAGTACTGCGGCTGCATCCGCTTCTTCGGCTGTCAGCGCCTTTGAAACTGAAAGCAATGACACTGATGAAGAGGAAGACTCATATACTGCCGACGCTCCGGAGTCCGAGACAAAGGCACCCGCTCTCGCTAAAAAGGCCCGGCCTGATGCGGCCTCCAACGGTCATTCCGCTTCATCTTCGGTTCTCCGGGTTGATGCGCGCCGTATTGACTATCTGATGAACCTCGTCAGTGAAACCGTAATAGTCAAGGCTTCATTCAATCAGAATGCGCTGCAGTTTTCCGAGCTTATGACTGAATTCCAGCAGGCGGAGAGTGCTTCCCATGAACAGCTGCGCAAGCTGTTTGACCGAATCCCTGATTATCTTGACGATATCCAGAACGGCGCCAATGTAAAAGATATAAAGAAAGAAATTAATACCGAATACACAGGTATGTTTGAAATATTCAATAATTTTGCGGCTTCGATGAAGGGTGCGGTAACAAAATTCCGTGCGGCAACGCAGAACCTCGGACGCATAACCGGTGAACTGCAGGAAGGCGTTATGAAAATCCGTATGGTTCCCATAAGCCAGATATTTAACCGCTTCCCCCGCCTTGTGCGCGATCTGTCCCGCGAACTGAATAAAAAGGTTCGGCTCGTTATTGAAGGTGAAGAAACCGAGCTTGATAAATCGGTTGTCGAAGATCTTCTCGATCCCATCATGCACTGTGTACGGAACGCCCTTGATCACGGAATTGAAACTCCTGAGGAACGGAAAAAAGCGGGCAAGCCCGAAGAAGGAACCATCCTCCTCAAGGCAAGCAATGAAGGCAGCATGATCGTTATTGAAATAGCTGATGACGGTCACGGCATTGATGTTGAGGCGGTAAAGAAAAAAGCCATAAACCGCGGATTGATTCATCCCGGTAAAAATCTTACCGATGTCGAAGCCTATCAGCTTATTTTTGAACCGGGTTTCTCAACCGCTGACAAAATTTCAAATATTTCAGGACGCGGAGTCGGCCTTGATGTCGTAAAGACTCATATTGAAAAGATCAATGGAACGGTTACCATTGCTTCAACCCCGAATGTCGGGTCCCGTTTTATAATCCGTCTCCCGCTGACTCTCGCCATAATCCAGGACTCCTGGTCAAGGTCAGCAAGGAAGTTTACTCGATCCCCATAACTTCAGTTATTGAAAGTCACCGGGTTTTACCGAGTGAAATAAGCCGGATAGACAATTATGAGGTATTTAATGTGCGCGATGAGGTTATCAGCTTATTGCGCTTGAACCGACTTTTTGGTATAAATTCAGATGAAACCAGCGAATATAATTATATTGTTATTGTTGGCACTTCAGAAAAGAAAGTCGGCCTTATGGTCGATAGTTTGATCAGTGAGGAAGACGTTGTTATCAAACCGCTGAGAGATCAGTACACAAATTCCCCCGGTATTGCAGGGGCATGTGTTCTTGGTGACGGATCGGTTTCATTGATTATTGATGTAAGTCAGTTGCTAGATCTCGGACTTAAGCAGGAAATGCAGGCACGTGAAAGACGTGAAGCTTCAGTCTGGTAAAAGGATTGCAGAAGTATGAGTGATGTTGAAACAAAAAAATCAGCAGCCGTTGATTCGGAAATTCCTGATTTAGAAAAAAAAGCCGAAGATATTGCAATTATTGATTTCAAGATGGTGACTTTCTCTCTCGCGGGAAAGGATTATGCCATTGATATCATGCAGGTAAAAGAAATTGCAAAGGACGGACGCTTTACCTATGTTCCGAACACCGCTCCCTATGTTCTGGGTGTATATAACCTCCGGGGTGATATTATTCCGATTATCGATCTGAGACTCTTTTTTAACATACCGACCAGGCACAGGGACGCAAGTACTCTCGAAAACATGATAATTATTATTATCGATGAACAGGCCTTTGGTATTGTCGTTGATGAAATCGATAAGGTTGTCGGCATTTCGAAAAATGCCATACAGCCTCCCCATCCCCTGTTCGGCGATATTAATATCAAATATATCCGCGGTGTTGTTGAAGACCACGGGCGTTTATATATTCTGCTTGATGTCGAACGGATATTCAGCGTACGGGCTGCTAAAACTGCCGATTCTGATACCCAGACTCAGACACAGGCTTCAGTCGAGCAGCCTGAACCCGAGGCTCCGAAGGCCGTTCTTCAGAATCGGACTCCGGATGAACTGGATATTTCGTTTATCAGTGATACGCTTTCAGTGTTGTGCAAATTCTATGTTACGTCCCTGAATTCCCACTGGGTTTCTGCCCGGTATATGGAATGGCGTGATATGCGTTCGCCTGCTGACATCCAGCTGAAATCAGAACCGGACGCCCGGCTGTATCTGCAGCCTTTCTTTTCACCGTATACAGGGCAGTTATGGGGTGACGCGTATGCGGATTCGATGCTGAAGGTTCTTCCTCCGAATCAGGCCAAGCAGATAAATGTGTGGAACATTGGCTGCGGAAAGGGATATGAAACATATTCCCTTGCAGTGATTCTGAAAGAAAAATATCCGAATGCGCGGATAGTCATTTACGCGCATGATTCTGATTTGCTTGCCATTTCAAATGCTCCTATGCTCACCATTCCGGAAGAGCAGCTTTCCGCCCGCTATAGGGCATGGATGGTGAAGGGAGTGGGCGGTGCATGGGCGTTTAACCAGGCTATACGGGATATGATATTGTTTGAATATCATGATTGTACCAATCAGAATGTTGTTCCCAATATGGATATTATTCTTTCCCGTGATACTATTTCATTTTTGACTGCCCCTCAGCAGGCAGGGCTTATTGAAGATTTTACCGAGAAACTGAAAGATAACGGAGTTATCATTCTCGGGAAAAACGAAGCAATGCCTCAGCATAGCGGCTGGCTGAGGACTGTACAGGGTGATGTTATTGCATTCGCAAAAGAATAATATTATATATAAAGAGCAAAGGAGAGGATGATGCGCGTAGAGTATATTAATCCATTTGTTGAAGCAGCCTACAATATTTTATCTGAAGTGTTAGGCGGTGAAATTTCTCGCGGAGAATTGTATTTGAAGTCTACTGCAATGCCGGTAATGGGCGTTGCGGCTCTTGTCGGTCTTGCCGGTGATGTTGAAGGCAGGGTTCTGTTTGATATGAGCATGGACACTGCAATGAAAATTGCCTCCCGCATGAATAATGAGGAGCTTGAGAAATTTGATGATCTTGCAAGGGCGACTATCACCGAGCTGGCAAACCTCATCACTGCCCAGGCAGTAACTAAGCTTCATGATTTAGGTTTTAAATTTGATTTAACGCCGCCAGCCCTTTTTACCGGCGACAATCTGGAAATTTCAGACCATGAAGTGGAAGCTCTCATTGTTCCGATGGATACCGTACAGGGTAAGGTAGAAGTAAATGTTGCAATCCGCGACAGAGTATTATAACAACAGGAGTGATAAATGATATCTAAACAAGATTTTCCGTCAATCAATGACCGACCGCCTGAGGGACGTAAGGACGACGGTACTCCCTACAAGGTTCTGATTGTTGACGATTCAATTTTCGTCGCAAAACAGATCGGTCAGATTTTAACAAGTGAAGGCTATGAGGTTATTGCAACTGCTGTTGATGGAATGGACGGTGTTGAAAAATTCAAAGAGTTGCACCCGAATGTAGATCTGGTCACTATGGATATCACCATGCCCCGTATGGATGGTATTACGGCGCTTGAACATATAATGAATTATGATAAGAACGCAAAAGTTGTTATGATAAGTGCTCTCGGAAAGGAAGAACTGGTAAAAAAATCACTTTTGCTCGGCGCGAAAAATTATATTGTTAAACCACTTGACCGGAAAAAAGTTCTGGAAAGAATTGCTTCCGTTCTCAAACGCTAGGTCACAGATTTTTATTACGCGTATATAATCTCTATTACATACATGCTGCATTGGGTTTACCCTGGTGCAGCATGATGTAGTTATACCCCCGGTTGATCTGTGTTGTGTAGAAAATAATAAAATCCTTTTTTATGCTGAATGCAGTATTCTGTGCCGAAAACTGTTACGAGCAACCCCCTCAGCTTGCTGATATATATCTGAATGTCCTTCTTTTTTTCATCACTTTCCTGGCCCCATACATAATGGCTTATCATACTTGTATGAATTCCCTGTACATTTGCGTCGATCAGAACTGACAGAATGGTCCGCATTTTTCTGTGCAGTTTTATGCCATGAAGGGATAGCAGTAATTTTTCCGTAACGGCGTTAAGATCAGGCAGGACGGTATCATGACTTTCCTGTGTCCGGATGCCAGTAAACCTGTCATTTTCCGGGGAAAAGGTTTGGAGCAGCGTATTAATATACTCCGCCGGGTTTTCCTGAGAAGGATTCTGTATATTCCTGCGGGTATATATACTGGTTTTTATTTTTTCTCCCGGTTTATATGCATAAGAAATAATAGTCTGTTTGGAACGGTACTCCCACAAGTGCCTCATGGGCATCAGTCTGTACAGTTTCAGCTGCGATTCGGCAACAAGAACAGCGTCAAAACTGCAGGAAGACAGTTTATTATGGAGCTGACTTAAATTTTTTGCCCGGATTACCGGAAATCCTGATGATGCAAGGAATTCCGTCATGCGATTTTCTATTTCGTTCCCGGTTTGCAGGAACAGTATTTTGTATTTCATACAAAATAATACGGATGTAATACCTGAAAACTTGAATACGCGCGATGGCAGCAAGGCCAAAAAATCCGGTAAAATCTGCAGTTTCCGGGTCTATTTTTCTCTTTCCATTGACCGAAGGCTGGTGCTTGAGGTAAAGTAATAACTGTAAATGCTATGTTCTAGAAGAAATAAGGGGTCTCAAAGGTGTTCCTGAAAAGTCTTGAGGTATTTGGATTTAAATCATTTGCAGACCGGACAAATATTGAATTTGCGGATGGTATAACCGCGTTGCTCGGCCCGAACGGCTGCGGAAAAAGTAATGTCGTTGATGCGGTAAAGTGGGTTCTGGGTGAACAGTCGGCAAAAACAATGCGTGCCGACAAAATGGAAGATATAATTTTTAACGGGACAGAATCACGGAAACCCCTCAATGTCGCGGAAGTAACGCTGACTATTGCGAATGAAAACGGTTTTTTGAACCTTGACATGAGCGAAATTGCGATTAAACGCCGTTTGTACCGTTCCGGTGAAAGTGAGTATTTTATAAATAATGCCCCTGTCAAGCTGAAGGATATACGGGAACTTTTCTGGGATACCGGTGTCGGAAAAGCGGCCTATTCGGTTATGGAACAGGGAAAGATTGACCAGATCCTTTCCAGCAAACCGGAAGACAGGCGCTACCTTTTTGAAGAAGCCGCGGGAATTACCAAGTTCAAGGTCCGGCGGGCGGAGGCCGAGCGTAAACTTGAAAAAACCGAAGAGAATATGCGCCAGATTGAGGGTATACTCGGGGAAGTCAAGCGTTCTTATGAGAGCCTGAAAGTGCAGGCGGAAAAAACCGCCCAGTACCGCGCGCTCCGTGAGGTAATTTTCGAAAATGAACTGGATATTCAGCTTTTGCGGCTGAAAGGTTTTTTTCAGGACCGGGACCGGCGTTCCTCTACCATGCAGGAAACACAGTCCCAGCGGGACTCAATAAAGAATGAAATTGATGAAATAACCGCATCCCTGGAAGAAAATATGGATGCGGTAAATTCTCTCCAGACTACCCTGAATGATTACCAGAAAAAACTTATCGGGTTCCAGGTTGAAAAAAATGAAAAAAGCAAATTGGCCAGGGTATTGACCGAGCGGAGCAATGAAGTAAAGTCAAAACTTGATCAGCTGGAACACAGAAAACTGTCGGTAAACGGCAGAATAGAAAATCTGCGGGAAGATGCGGATGAACAGGACGCGGCTGTCCATGAATTGAACCGCCGCATAACTGAAATAGACCAGAATATCGTTTCCTTTGAGGGAAATATAACAGCCTCATCCAACAGAATTTCCGAGAATGAACGGCAGGCTGCCGGCCTCGAATCGGAAATTGAATCTCTCAATAATGACCGTTCCACTCTCGGTCAGGAACTGCAGGCAATAACCGAGGACATAGTTACCCGGCTTGATAAAAAACTCCGTGATGCGGGGTATTCATCAAGGGCTCATACTGAAGCAGAAGATGCGGTCAGTTCTGCCTTTGCGCAGATACGTGTGCTGGTGGAAGGCCGCCGGAATATTTTTTCCGATTTTTCCCATCTGCATAATCCCTCGGTCCAGGATGTCCGTCATTTTGCGGAAAATGCGGTGGCTTCATTTACCGAGCTTGAAAAAATGCTGGCAAATCTTGAGTCTGCAATTGACGGCTACAAGAAAACAATGCCCGGGTTTATTGACGAATTTCTTTCCCCGGACGGCATCATAACGCAAAAGCGGCAGATAGATGAAAAAATCAGACTCAACCGTGAGACTGTCGCTGAAAAACGTTCCCGCATTTCAGCTCTCCAGACAGAAAACAATGACCTCTCGGATAAAATCGATGAATATAAAAATACCCTGCATGAACTCCGTTTGAATCAGGTTCAGATGAAAACCCAAAGTGCGGCGGCAGAGGAACAGGCCCGCCTTATCCGCCGGGAACTTGCTTCCCAGGAAGCCCAGCTCCGTGAAGTTGAAAATGAAATTTTTTCGGAAAACGCCCGGCTTGAAGATATTACTGAACAGATTCATGATATTGAAAGCGAGCTTGCTTCCATAGAACGGCAGGGAATTAAACTTGCCGAGGAAATGGAAAGACTGGAAAATGATATTTTATCACGGAACAGTGATGTGACAGGCAAGCAGGGTACTCTTAAAAAACACAATGCTGAAATGATCCGTATTCAGTCTCAGCTTGAAAAGCTGCATATGGATATGGCCATGAATGAAACTGAAATACGGAATCTCCAGGAAAATTTCAGGGAAAACCATTCCCGGGATCTGATGGAATTTGAAGAACGCATGTATGTTCTTAATATCCCTGCGGGAGAGCTGCGGGAAAGACTCTCGGAAGCCCGCAGGAAATTGAAGGATCTTGGCAGTGTGAATTTGATGGCAGTTGAAGAATTTGCGGAAACAAAGGAACGGTATGAATTTCTCAATAATCAGATAGCCGATCTGCAAAAAGCCAGAGATGACCTGAAGCGGATAACCGAAGAAATCCGGGCGGAGTCAACTGAAATCTTTCTCGCGACATATAACAAGATCAAAAAGAATTTTCATAATATGTTCCGGAGACTTTTCGGCGGGGGCAGGGGCGAAATCCGCCTGATAGATCCGAATAATGTGCTTGAATCGGGAATAGAAATTTTTGCCCAGCCTCCCGGTAAAAAACTGGAAAATATCAATCTGCTTTCAGGGGGCGAGAAATCGATGACTGCAGTCGCCCTGCTTTTTGCAACGTATATGGTTAAGCCGTCTCCGTTCTGCCTGCTGGATGAAATTGATGCTGCCCTCGATGATCAGAATGTTTCCCGTTTTATTCATACTCTCCGTGAATTTGCAAATGTAAGTCAGTATATTATTATTACCCATAATAAAAAAACTGTTATGGGCGCGAATACAATGCTGGGAATTACCATGGAGGAATCCGGCATCACAAAGGTTTTATCCATCAAGCTGGAAAATGAAAGCGCGCCTGTTGACGAAAAACTTCCGGACATAGAAAACTTTGTTGAGGAGGATGTTCCTCCGGAAGAAAATGTAGTAATTCCTCCCCATCCGCCGAAGAGGGTCAGGACTGCCGAGGATTCCGGCGGTCAGGAGTAACCATACTGAAGGAGAGGGCCGGTAAATGATCAGCCGGGAAGACGTAATAAAATTTATTGATAATAACCTCCGGATTCTGGTTATTTCTTTCGCCTTGCTGCTGATCATATTAGTCGCTGTTCTCGGGTTCAGTATACACACTCAGAATGCCGAGAAGCAAAAAGCCGACAAACTTGCCGCCGAATTGAAAGCGAGGATAATTCCTCCTAAGGAATTCTGGCTACCTGTTGAACCCCTGGAGACCCGGGGTGTTATTCTTTCACGGGAACCGCATACAAGCTGGACTGATGACGAAGCAGAAAAATGGTATATTGTTCCCAGCGCTGAAAGTATGGCGGAACTCCGCTCCGCCGGGCAAACGCAAATAGAAAAAATACTGGAGTCAGTGCCATGAGAAAAAACGGTATAAAGATTATTCTTTTCATTTTATTATGCCCGGTATTATTCTTTGGCTGTAAGACAACGCCCGATACGACTGAGGTGACGGAAGAAATAACCGTCGAAGAGCTGTATCCGGAAGAAGACCTCCTGCCTGAAGCCTCTTTGCCGGATACGGATGATCAGATAATTCCTGATGATGAAACTGTTCCTGAGGAAGATATTGAGACAGATATTTTAAATGAAACAGAAGATGAATCTTTTTCAATTGAGGACGCCGAAGAACCAGTCAATCCTCCTGACGGAGAGAGACTGCTTTATTTTTATCCGGAACCCGATTTATTTTTTTCAGAGATTTTTCCTCCTTCTTCTCCGGCTGAAACCATTCCCGATTCATCTGAAGCCGGAAACGCCGAAATGCCAGACAGTCAGTCAGGTGACGAAAATCAGCCGTCCGTTGAAAGCCTCCCTCCGGTAATTCCTTCCGAACCCGCCGAAACAGAACGCGCGGATATTCCGGCTGATGAAAATACTTCCCCGGGAGAACTTCCACGGGAGGAATCCGTACAGGAACAGCCTGTTTCTCCGGAAGTGGAAATACAGGATCAGGAACCGGCTCCACTGCCGTCCCGGACTGTAACGCTCGCACAGGGACAGATCCTAGAGGTATGGTATCCAGGCCGGTCCTGGGTATTTCTGGGCGATTCTCTGGCCCAAAGCGGCCTTAAATATGAATACCGCAAGCTCGATAACGGAGATACTCTGTTCGGTTTCAGAGCCCTAAAACCGGGAAATTATATTTTATCCTTCTCGAAATTCGATGTTCTCGCCGACAGTTATCTTACCGATTTGCTCGCGGTTACAGTGACTGAAGGTTCCCAGTCACAGAATGGAAGCAGCGTCCGCGCTCCGAATTATTCGGGCTCGGCGGGACTGCATGAAGCTCCTTCTGTGAGTGAAGGAGGGACAGTCCCGTCGGCCGGCGCGGAACAGCCATCCTCCGTAACTGAAGACCAGACAGCTTCCCATCTTTCTCCTGTGCCGGTGGTTTCCGGAATTTCCGAAACAGACAGGAATACTGATTCAGTTATGACTGACGAACCAATGCTTTCGGTAATTTCAGGCCCGGCTCAAAATGCTCCTCAGTCCGGCGCACCGGTCGTGACGGAAACTCCGTCAGATTTGCTTGAAAAGGCGAGGGCTTCTCTGTCGGCCGGCGATGCTGCCGCCGCCCTGCAATATCTTGATACTTTTTTCAGCATTGCGGTTTCTTCCCTTGATGAAGGCTGGTTTTTGCGCGGCCAGGCTTATGAGGCGAACGGTCCCCAGAAGGATATCAGAAAAGCTCTTGCGGCTTATGAAACGCTGATAACCGCCTATCCCGGCAGTTCCCTCTGGAAAGACGCGGACGCTAGGATCAGGTATATCCAGCGGTTTTATTTTCAGATCAGATAAAAATCAATATATTTATACATATATAAAAAGTGACATGCCTGTAAAACAAGGATTTTCTCATGGTTTTTCCGAAACGAATCAGGGTATTATTGCGTGCCTTATGTATTATCTTTTTCTGCGGCCGTTTGGGTGCCGATCCCATTGATGTTAATAAATTCCACTGGCAGCGGATAGAGACCGAACACTATCAGATTATTTTTCCTGATTTTATGGAAGAGTATGGGCGTTATACGGTTTCTGCGCTTGAATATCTGTTTCCGGAGCAGCAGTATTCAATTTCCCCGAAGCGTCTGTTCCGATACCCGGTTATTCTGCATCCCGATTTTCTTTCACCAAACGGATTTGTAAGTATTTATCCCCGGAGAAGCGTATATTACGGAACGCCCATAGCAGAATGGCCCTTTGACTGGTTTTCTCTTTTATCGGCGCATGAGGGAAGGCATATGTTTCAGTATGACGCCCTGAACCGGAATACCCTTCGTCTTACTTATTTGCTGATGGGCGATATAGGTTTGCTGCCTTTTGCGCCGGGCTGGTGGTTTGAAGGCGATGCGGTTGTAATGGAAACCGTTTTAACTCCGGCCGGCCGGGGCCGGCACGCCTCCTTTACCGCTCCATTCAAGGCTCTTGCGCTTGACGGCAAACTGTATAATTACAATAAAATGCTCCTTGGTTCATACCGTGACTATGTTCCCAACCAATATATTTTTGGTTACCTCATGAATACCTGGCTGCGGAACAATTATGATATGAAGGCTCCAGAAAAACTGTTCGGCACATTCTCAAAAGTCCCGCTCCCGGCTCTCGGTCCCTACCTGGGCGTAAAGGAAGCTGCCGGCAAGGGGCCTAAGAGCGTATATATTGAAATGTTTGCCGGGTACCGCGATTTCTGGATAAAACAGATTGAAGCGCTTGAAATAACCGAAGTTCAGACTGCAAGCCTTCCCGGTAAATCCTCATATGCGTCTTATTCCCATTTCGCGCTGCTTGACGACGGATCCATTGCCGCCGTGCGTCAGGATATCCGGCGGGGGGCCGAGATTATTCTGATAAAGGACGGCAGGGAATATGTTTTAACAGACGGCTACGTTGCAAATTCTTTCAGCAGCGGCGGAAATTTCCTTGCCTGGGATGAAGTGATTTACGACGGCAAGTTCAGCAAAAGCCGTACCCGGATTATGCTGTATGACATAAGCTCGGGCAGAAAAAAAACGCTGGTTTCCGGCGACCGCTATCTTTCTCCGGTCCTTTCGCCGGACGGACAGTCTCTTGCCGTTATTGAGTGGAACGCCGATGCAAGCGCATTCCTTGTTCTGCTCGATACTGCGGGCGGTGATATAACATATAAAACCCGGATACCTGCCGGTGAAATCTGGACCGACATGTCTTTTACGGCTGACGGTACCGGGCTTATATATGTTTCTACGGGAGTAATGCTGCCTGCCGGTGATAATGGAAAAAAAATCGGCAGATTCAGTTTCCAGGATGAAACAGCCGAAATCCTTATCGATTCCGGATTTGTAAATGTGGCCCATCCTACTGAATCCGATGGCGTCCTGTATTATTCGTCGGACATATCCGGTATTGATACCATTTATGCCCGCTTTCCTGACGAATCAATTCAGCAGGTTATGGTACGCCCGATCGGCGCATATTTTCCCCTTGTCTCTTCCGATGGTAAAACCCTGTATGTCATTGATTACGCGGACAGCACAGGAACTGTGATAGCTTCGGTTCCGGTTACTCCTGATTCATGGATACCTCTTGATGAGATAACAATTATCAGGGAAGAATTTTTCCTGCAGTCTGTTGAAGAGGAACCGGGAGCGGGGATGCTTTTTCCGTCGCTTGTTCCGGTTACGGATATTGAGGCGGAAAAATACTCAATGTTTTTCAGGGGCAGCAGGATCGACGGCTGGGGCATTGGAACTGCCGACATTTCAAATACGACGGTCGGACTCTACATGCATGTCGGGCATATAGCAGAACTGATGGAGCAGAATATCCAGCTTGATTATGATTACGGAAACAACAGTCTGGGATCTTCATACATGTATACATACCGGGGGTTCCGCCCCGATCTCAGTGTTACTGTTTCGACCTGGTTCCGGGAACTCGGCTCCGATTTTTTCAATGAAACAGAAGGTACTGTCAGTATCAATTTTCCCTTCGGCGGCGGAAACCATGTCACATCACTGTGGAGTATAAATGCGGGCCTTTCGGCAGGCGGACGCATCAGAAATTCAATTTCACAGCTTCCGGTCCGGGCTTCCTTTTCAGCTCTTGCCGCCACTCAAAGACAGCAGTATTCCGTTGCGGCCTGGTATGAAATAGACCCCGCCGCTTCCTATTATAAAGAACACCGCTATGCGGACATATCTTTTTCATCGGTACTTTTCGGATTTACGGACCGGATTTCTCTTGACGCGGTTTATGAAAAACGCGAAGAAGATGATATTGCCTATGGCGGTTTTGTCCGCGGATACCGGAGTTCCCTGGGGCTGGAAACGGTAAGCGGGGCGGCCACGTATTCCTTTCCTTCGCTTTTTCCCGACCTGTCCATGGGGGCTTTTCTGTATATTCCGAAAATTGTTTTCAACATCTTTTATGACTGCGGCTATAACTTCAGCCCGGAGCGGTTTCACAGTTCGGCGGGGGCGGAAGTGCTTTTTTACGCCCATTTGCTTCAGCTGCCGGTTGAACTTAATTTTGGAATGCGTTTTGCCTGGCTGGTTGAAGATGCCAACTATGCTGTACAGCTATTGCTTGTTGGCATTCCTCTCACGGTAAAATAAGCCGGTTTGGCAGGCACCCCGGTTTCTATTTATTCCCTGCATATATTAATATTATGTCTGATGCTTTGCTATATTTAACATAATACTATATTAGGCACGGTAATATATCCGGTTTTCCATGAAAATGTCCCTTTATTCCTGCTTTCAGAATTGCCGCGTTTTTTGCGGTTTTACCGGTAATTATCCCTTCTTTTTGCTTGAGTTCCGTCAAAAAACCGTTTATACTGTACCTTAGTCTTATTACTAAAGTATGTAAATACGGAGGGGAAAATGAAAAGAATATGTGCAGTAGTTTTGATCCTGGGAATGGTATTTTCTGTCTTTGCCGGAGGCGGAAAAGATGCGGCCAATACAGACGGCCGTCCTACAATCAGACTTATAACAGATGCAACCGGAGTCGATGATAAATCCTTCAACGCGGCGGCATGGAGGGGGATCCTTTCATATTACGGCGATACCTGGGATAAACAGACGCAGCGGGGAAAATTATACAATGTAATGACCTGTCAGACACAGGACAGGTATGTTCCTGTTCTCCGCCAGGCCTCGGATGAAGGACCCTCCCTGATTTGTGTTACCGGTTTCACCTTTGCCGATGCACTGACGGAAGTCGCTGATATGTATCCGAATCAGAAATACATGATCGTGGATGTTGACTGGGTAACAAAACCAAATGTCATGCAGTTTACCTTTTCTGAACATGAAGGATCATATCTTGTCGGCGTTGCCGCCGCGTTACGGGCTGTTGCCGATGGTATCAAGAATCCGAAATTCGGTTTTATCGGAGGAATTCCGGGAGAGACAATAACGAAATTTGAGATGGGATATATCCAGGGTATCCGGTCGGTAATCCCCAATGCTGAAATTGTTGATTATTACGCCAATGACTGGGGCAAGCCCGAATTGGCCAAGGTTCAGGCAAAAAACTGGTATGATTCAGGCGTATATGCCATTTATTCCGCTGCCGGCGGTACCGGCAATGGGACTATTGCGCAGGCAAAAGAATACCGGAATATGGGAAGAAATGTGTGGGCAATCGGGGTTGATTCGGACCAGTATGAGGAAGGTATTTATACGGCCGGTAAATCGGCAGTGCTGACATCCATGCTCAAACGGGTTGAGGCTGCGACCATGTATGCCCTCAATGCGGTTCAGGACAAGACCTTTGCTCCCGTTGTTATCGATCTTAATCTGGCCTCGGACGGTGTAGGTTTTTCGGAAAAAAATGCCGAGCTTGGCGCCGATATCATTGTAAAGGTCAATGCGGTTAAGAGAGATATTGTAAGCAAGAAGATCCACGTATATGCAACATATAAGGATGCTCTGGCTGCAGGCGCGGTTCCGGCCGGTCTTGGCGCAAAGGATAATTAATATATTACTATCATGAAAAGGCTGTCCCATTCCTGCCCGGAAGGACAGCCTTTTTTATTGTGAGATTTTCTCGCAGGTAAAAAAATGTTTTTCGGGAGCTGCTGATGGAGCCCAATGCAATAGAAATGCTCGGTATCACCAAATCTTTTCCGGGTGTGGTTGCAAATGATCATATCAATTTTACCGTACGGAAAAATGAAATACATGCCCTGCTCGGTGAAAACGGCGCCGGTAAATCGACCCTGATGTCGATCCTCTTTGGCACCTATGAAGCTGATGAGGGTGTAATCCGGCTGTACGGCAGCGATGTAAAAATCAGAAACCCGAATGATGCAACGGCTCTTGGAATCGGGATGGTCCATCAGCATTTTAAATTGATTCATAATTATACGGTAACCGAAAACATCATGCTTGGCGTCGAAAAACGATACGGGCCCGGCATGCTCGACATTAAAACAGCGGAGAAGGAAATAACCGCGCTTTCCGCACAGTACGGATTACGGATAAATCCCCGGGATACAATTGAAGACATAAGCGTCGGTATGCAGCAGCGGGTTGAAATTTTAAAAACGCTGTACCGGAACGCCGAGATTTTTATTTTTGATGAACCGAGCGCCGTTTTAGCGCCCCAGGAAATTGACGAGTTTATGGATATCGTCAGACGGCTTAAGGCGGAAGGCAAGACAATCATTCTTATTACACATAAACTCCAGGAGATAAAGGCGGTCGCCGAACGGTGTACCATTCTCCGCCGCGGAAAGAGTATCGCAACAGTAGACGTCGCGGACGTTTCGCAGATTCAGCTTGCTGAATTAATGGTCGGTCGGGCGGTCAAATTTTCAATTGATAAAAAGCCGGCACGGCCGGGGAAGGCTGTTCTGGACATTGAAGATCTGTGCGTTAAAAACTGGAGAGGACTGCTTGGCTTAAAGGACTTTACCCTTACCATTCACGCGGGCGAAATTGTCGGAATCGCAGGAGTGGACGGGAATGGCCAGACCGAACTTCTTGCCGCGCTCGCGGGCATTACAAAGCCCGAGTGCGGAAAAATCAGTATCGACGGAAAAGATATTACACACGCAAGAGTTAAAAAAGAATTCAGAGAGGCATGGGTTTTATTCCTGAAGACCGGCAAAAACACGGGCTTGTTATGGAGTTTACCGTTGCTGAAAATTTCATTCTGAAAAATTATGATAAAAGGCCATTTTCATCCCGTTCGGGTTTCCTGAATTATCCCGCGATTTTTTCCCATGCTAAAGAATTAATCAGCCAGTATGATATCCGTGCCGGAGGCGGTCCGGATATGCCTGTTAAACATATGTCGGGCGGCAATCAGCAGAAGGTGATTATAGCCAGGGAAATTTCACTTTCGCCCGAAGTACTTGTAATTGCCCAGCCGACCCGGGGCCTCGATGTAGGGGCAATTGAATATATCCGGAAGCGTATTGTTGCGGAGCGGGACGCGGGGAAGGCTGTTTTGCTTGTTTCCTTTGAGCTTGATGAAATCATGAATTTATGTGACAGGATTGTTATTCTTTCACGGGGTGAAATAGCCGGTATATTCCGGGAAAATGAACTTGAGGAACATCAGATCGGTGTAATGATGGCAGGTTCAAAAATTGAAGATAATGAAAGGTTTGATTTATGAGACCGGGCGGAAAAAGAACGATACGTCAAATACTTCTTGAGTCGGATGCGGCAATTTCCGTTCTGGTAGTTTTACTCGGATTTCTTTGCGGGACACTGCTCATACTCTGTACGGGGAGAAATCCGCTCGGAATGTATAAAGCTCTGCTCCAGGTTATGACCGGGTATAATGTGGATACCGGAAGATGGATTGTCAGATATATAGGCGACTGGCTTGCCCTTTCAATGCCGCTGATCCTTTGCGGTTTATCAATGGGGTTTGCCGCACGGACCGGTCTGTTTAACATAGGAGGGGAGGGGCAGTATATTGTAGGGCTTACCGTGGCCCAGATTGTTGCGCTGCTGGGGCCGCAGATTCCCTATATTCACTGGATGCTCGCGATTGTCCTAGCTATGCTCGGCGGGGCCTTTTGGGGCGGCATTGTAGGTTGGCTCAAGGCGAAATTCGAGGTTTCCGAAGTTGTAGCTACCATTATGCTGAATTATATAGCCCTCTATCTTTCCCGCATTTTTATTATGAAGATACCGGGAACAAACACGTATCAAACCCCTCTTTACCCTGAAACTGCGTCATTGCGTTCCGCCTTTCTTGACAAACTCACCGGAACTTCCAGCTTTAATCTGGGTTTTATCTTTGTTATCCTGGCTCTTGTTCTGTATCATGTCATTATTGAAAAAACAAAACTTGGCTTCGAGTTACGCGCAACCGGGTTCAATAAAGACGCGGCGCGTTCAAATGGAATCCCTGTTGTAAAAAGTATTATTCTTTCAATGGCAATAGCCGGCGCCTTTGCCGGCCTTGCCGGAGCGATTGTATCTCTTGGTTCACTTAAATACGGGCGGGTGCTTGCTGTAAATGACGGCTACGGTTTTACCGGTATTGCTGTCGCTCTTGTGGGGAACAGTACGGCTGTCGGAACTTTTCTGGCTGGACTCCTTTTCGGCCTGCTGTCTTCAGCCCAGTCATTTATGGAAGCCAATGGTATTCCGAAAGAAATTACCTTTATCATACAGGGCCTTGTGGTTGTTTTCATTGCGATCCGCACCGGGTTCCGTATTTTTATCCGGAAGTCCATGAAAAAAAACAAAACGAAGGAATATCAAATTGAGTAATTTTCTGAATAAAATTCCGACTATACTTATGCTGGTTTCTCCGATATTGATCACTGCGACAGGAGGAATGATATGCGAACGGGCAGGTGTGGTAAATATTGCCCTTGAAGGGCTTATGGTGTTCGGCGCCTTTGCCACAGCCTCCGCACACTACTTTCTTGAGCCGATTCTGGGCGGAGGTTCTATCTGGGTTTCATTGCTGATAGGTTCATGCTTTGGCATGTTTTTTTCATATATTCACGCATTTGCTTCGATTTCCCTCAATGCCGATCAGACTGTTTCCGGAACCGGTATAAATCTGCTTGCAACAGGAGTCACTGTTTTTCTCTCGCAAATTCTTTTTAAACAGGACAGAACAAAACAGTTTATGATGAGTATGATGCCGGGAAAATTCAGCATTTATCCGACGGCCTATATTGCCCTGGCCGTAATATTCCTTGCCTGGGTTGTTTTATATAAATATCCTTTCGGCCTGAGACTCCGCGCCTGCGGCGAGAACCCTCAGGCAGCGGCTTCCGTAGGAATAAATGTCAAACAGATGAGGTATATCGCCGTACTGGTATCGGGGTTCCTTGCCGGGCTGGCCGGTGGCTGTCTTGTTCTTACAACAAATACCCAGTTTAATTCGACAACAGTCAACGGACACGGTTTTATAGCGCTTGCCGTTGTTTCTTTTGGCAGGTGGAAGCCGCTGGGAGTGGCCGGGGCCTCCCTCCTGTTTGGATCGGCTCTTGCTTTTTCGATAATTGCGTCTGATTATGCATTTTTGCGAAGGTTTCCCGCGGAAATTTTCAATATCATGCCTTATGCCATAACCCTTCTGGCCCTTGTTCTGTTCAGCGGAAAAAATTACGCTCCGCGGGATGCGGGCAAGCCATATGAAAAAGGAGCAAGCTGATAATGCCGACACCTCATAACAGCGCGCAGAATGATGAAATCGCCCCGATCGTTCTCTTTCCGGGCGATCCGCTGAGGGCAAAACATGTTGCTGATTCTTTTCTTTCAGATGTAAAAAAAGTTACTTCTGTGCGAAATATGCTGGGCTATACGGGAACCTGGAAAAACGTCCCTGTTTCCGTTATCGCTTCCGGCATGGGCTGCGCTTCTGCCGGAATATATTCATATGAACTTTTCAGGTTTTATGATGTGCAGAATATAATAAGGATAGGAACAGCGGGAGGCTTACAGGAGTATATTGAACCCGGCGATTTTGTTTTTGCAATGACAGCCTCTTCCGATTCAAATTATGCCTACCAGTATTCGCTCCCGGGTACTTACGCGCCCTGCGCCGATTTCGGTCTTTTTGAAAAAGCTGTTTCCATTGCAAAAAAGAAAAAACTTGTTTTCCATGCGGGCGGAGTTTTTTCTTCGGATCTTTTTTCGGATTATAATGCGCTCGGGCCGCAGACAGCATGGGTTCCCTGGTCGCGGATGGGCTGCCTTGCCCAGGATATGGAGACCTTCGCGCTGTACTGTAACGCGGCCTGGCTTGAAAAAAAAGCGCTTTCAATACTGACCCATACTGATTCATGTGTTACCGGAAAATTCCTGGCGGTAAAGGAACGGAAGGCAGCCATTGATACAATGATTTCCGTTGCGCTGGATCTGGTGGCGGATATTAGCAAGGGCAAGAACAAATGACCGCGCAGGAACAGTTTGCCTCCGTTCTGCGCCGCAGATATGCCTGCAGGCTTTTTGATACGGAACATACAATCACGGATTCGGATATAGCATATATTCTTGATTGCGGAAGACTTTCTCCGTCTTCATTCGGCCTTGAGGGCTGGCATTTTTATGCGGTAATTTCACCGGAAAAAAAGAAGAAACTCTATGCCGCCTGTTTTATGCAGGAGGCTGTTTTGACAGCCGGGCTGGCGGTGGTAATAGTCTGCCGGAAAGCGGCTTCGTATAAGCCTGAAAGTTCTTTTGTCAGGGAACGCGCAAGCCGCTTCCCCGGCGGGCTGGATGCTTTTATTCCTGATTATACGGGATATTATGATTATCTGAAAAACAACAATCTGCTGGATTCCTGGTCACGCGCCCAGACATACATACCCTGCACATCAATGATGATAGGCGCGGCCGGAGCAGGAATCGATTCCTGTGCCCTTGAAGGATTCGAAAATCAAGCGGTTTTGGAAATTCTGGAACTTGATCCCTCTGTCTGGGATACCGGAATTATTTGCGTTTTCGGGTATGCCAGGGATAAAACCGTTCCTGAAAAAATACGCATGCCTGCAGGAGAGATTACAAGTTATGTTTAACCGGAGTTTTGTTTTAAAAATTTTCGAAGGTTTTTCCCTGGAACGCTGGAATGATCTTGTCAGACCCTTCCCCCTTATTGAAATTGATAAGAGTGCGGAAAAGGCTGTTCTTGCCTATATCATTGGAAAGTTTGAAGAAAAAAACGGGACGCATATTGACTGGAGCCGGATAATATACGGTTCGTTTTTTGATCTGCTGCGCAAGATAGTTTTAAGCGATATAAAAGCCCCTGTCCAGCGCATGATCCGCAACGAATATCCTGACGAATATAAAAAGCTGAACGAGTGGGTCCTTGACCAGTATATTCATATCATTTCCGATAAAAAACTGTTTCAGGAATTTTCCGATTATGTTCTTGGCGAACCTGATACAAATGATATAACCTGGCGTGTATTGAGGGCCGCTCACAAATATTCAACCATGCGCGAGGTTGAACTCTTAACCATTGTCAATGAACCGTTCCGCCTGATAGAGGTAACCAAGAATCTCAACAGGGACATTGAGGAATTCCTTGACCTGCGCGGACTTCAGCTTCTGATAACCAAACAGACTCCCTATGATTTTTTAATGGAAATAGAGCGGCTCAGATTTCAAACCCGCTGGAACCAGACACCGAGGATTCCAGCGACAAGTGTTCTCGGCCATTCATATTTTGTTGCGGCCCTGACTTTGCTGCTGAGCAGGGAAATAGGGGCGCCAGCCGGAAGATTTTATAATAATTTCTTTTCTGCCCTGTTTCATGATCTTCCCGAGGCTGTTACCCGGGATATTATTTCCCCCGTCAAACAGGCGACTGACCACCTTCCGGCAATCGTAAAAGAAATTGAAGACAAGATTGTGGAAAAAGAACTGGTTCCCCTTATGGATGAATCTTTCAGAAGCGAACTGATGTATTTTACCAGCAATGAATTCTGCAACAGAATCCTTAATTCTGAGGGACAGGTGGAATTTGTTGATTTTCAGGATTTACAGACTACGTACAGCAATGACGCCTGTAAACCGGTAGACGGAAAACTGGTCAGGGCGGCCGACCAGATCGCGGCCTTTGTTGAAGCCGACAGTTCAATCCGGTATGGCATATCCTCAAGCCATCTCGAAATGGGCCGGAAAAATATTTTCAGTCAGTATTCGGAAGGCACGCTGATCAATGGGATTGATATAGGAGCTCTCCTGGCAGAATTCCGGAACCCGAACCAGCTGGATTTATTCTGAGTCCCGAACCGAGTTTCAAAACCCGGTTAGTTTTGAAATCGCCGTCACTGTTATTCGAGAATTGTAATTTCAACGCGTCGGTTTTGGGCCCGTCCTTCTTCCGTATTATTTCCCGCAGCAGGGCGGGTACCTCCGTAACCGGTATACATAAACTGTTCCGCATGCAGTCCCCGTTTTACAAGTTCGTCAATAATTTTTTTCGCCCGCTCTTCGGATAATCTTTTTTCGGCGGCAGGATCCCCTGTTGATGCGGTATGCCCTTCAACAAGATATTGATTTTTCGGCGCGAGCCGGAGGGCTTCCGCAATCGCATCCAGCCGCCATGTTTCGTCATCAAGGATAACCGCGGTATCAGCCTGAAAGTGGATATTTTTCATTGACAGGCGTATGCCCTGGGCTGTTTCCTCAACGGAAAACGGACTGTCTGCGTCGGGAGTTTTACCGTTCAATTTGTTCTGGATTTGACCTGAAAGGTTTCCCCGGTTTGAACCGCTTCCGCCGCTTTCATGTTTTTTCGCCGCGTCCGAGGTAATTGTTTCGAGTTCCTTAACCAGAATTTCTTTTTGAACGGGAACCGGGATTTCCGTAAACATGGCCGTATTTCCCTTATACCGGATGTTTGTTCCGTCCGCGTAATAAAAGGTTTCATCGAGCCTGTCAAGAATCAGAACAATGGATCCGTTTTCGGCGTTAACAAGAATGTCCGCTTCGTGGGTTCCTGTTGCATTAACAAGGTCAGGATCATCTGACCTGTTTTTATTGTATTTATTAATCCGCGTTGCGTACCGGGCCTTTATCCGGTAAACAGGAATATTCCTGTATTCTTCCTTGCCGGAAAAGGTATATTCAACCAGTATCGGAAGCGCGCTTGTTTTTCCGTCCCGTTTGGGATCAATAATCCGTACGCCTTCAGCCTGCCACCGGTCGCCCGGTTTGATCCTCGTGTCCGGGAAAACGGGAAAACCTCGCAGCCGGGGATATCCGGAGTCAGCGGAAAATTGCATGGTCCCGTCCGGTAAAACGGTAAACGCTGTTTCATTTATCTCATCAATGCTTCGCGATGTCTTTGCCATATCCCGCAGGGTTTCTTCGAGAACATAAAAAAATCCTGAAAATTCCTGCCCCTTCGGATTTTCACCGGTGGCCTTAACCCGCGCCCGCGTTTCGTTATGGGTCAGACCTATATATTTCCCGTTCTGGTATTTTGACCAGTTTGAACGTTCAACAAGTGTATAATTCCCATTAAACGAATAGCTCAATGAAACTTCAGGTATGTCCGTACTCTGCGGAAAAACCGCAGAAATAAGAAAACAGCATCCGAAAAGAAAAAAAAGTGGTTTCATACTTTAAATTATACTGCAAAATTTCATATATGTGATATTATATTATATATGTAAACTGGCAAAATTATACTTTTTTGCACTAATAGCAGTATATTATACATATTTATATTTATGGAGGATCATTTATGGAAAAGGTGGGCATGTTTCCGGACGTATTTTTGGCGAATCTTGTTGAAGTCCCCATGTTCTCAAGAATTGAAAAAACAGATCTTATAGCCATTGGTGATATTTGCGATATGTATTCATTTGACCCGGGAGAAGTCCTGATTGAAGAAGACTCCATGGTCAGGGCCCTGTACACTCTTGTTTCCGGTGAAGTTGATGTTCTGAAAAAAGGGGAGCAGAAAAAAGAAATAAAACTGAGTACGCTGACCAGCGGGGCTGTTTTCGGCGAAACCTCCCTTTTCAAGAACAGATCAAGCACCGCGACAGTCCGGGCCAAAACCCAGGCGCTTATTATGAGTCTTTCGCGGGAAAAGTTTTCGGTTTATATTAACGCCCACCCGAAGGCCGGCCTGATTATTCTGACCTATATTATTATGGGATTAATAGATAAACTGGATGCTTCAAATGAAGTAATTGCATATGAAAAAGAAAGCGCTGTTTCCGAAGAGGATTTTGAAATATTAAAAGATTTTTTCCCTCTCATAATGGAAGATATTATGCCGGAATAAGTATTTATCGGTAAGGAATAGGGCCTGATCTGCCGATAGTAATGTCAGAAAATTATGAAGAAATTATTACTGCCGTCATTTATGACTTTTTTAGTATTATGTTCACTTAACTGTTTTGCAGAAGAATTAATCCATACTCTGCAAAAAGGTGAAACATTATCTGCGCTCAGCAGAAAATACAATGTCCCTGCCTCGATTTTGATGGATCTGAATAATATTGCCGATCCCAATAATTTAAAAATCGGGCAAAAACTGCGCATCCCTGATGTGTATGTTATTGAAAAAGGCGATACCCTGTACGCGATTGCCCGAAAATTCGAGATACCTCTGGATGCCCTGCTTGACGCGAATAAGCTGACCGGCAATTCAACGATAAAAGCGGGAGATTGTTTATTTATCCCGGACAGTAAAAAGGCCATACGCTCCGACCTGACACCTGAAATCGCCCAGGCGAATGTTCAGGGAAATCCCCCGGTTATTCAGCAGCCTCTTGAGGACCCCAGGGTTTTTGAACCAAAAAAGGTTGACCCTTCAATTATCTGGCCGGTAGAGGTCAAGGAGTTTTCATATCTTACCGGAAAGCTGAACGGTGTATCCATAACGGGGCAGAAGGGCGAACGGGTAAAAACGGTCGCTTCAGGTGTTGTTCTATCGACAGGCCCGTACCGGGGCTTTGGGCAGGTGGTTTTCATACAATCAAAATCAGGTTATATTTACGTATATGGCGGACTTGAAAGTATTTCCGTACGTCCGGGAGCTTCAATTGATTTTGGCGGGGAATTGGGAAAACTTGGCGCAGATTCGCTTTCAGGTAAACCGCAGCTTTATTTTATGGTATATAATAAAGACCAGCCGATTGATCCGGCAAAGGCTCCCCGCGGTTATTAGGTACGCATACAGCTAACAGAATGAAAGTAAAAAAACGGGGAAAAACTATCCAAAATGTCGGGAAAAAAACTGTAAAAAAAGTATCTGAAAAAACAAAAGCACAGGAAGATCTTGTCGCTGAACCTGATTTACTAGCCCTGTATCTCAAGCAGATTTCCCGGTATCCTCTTTTAAGCATTGACGATGAACAGATCATAGGCCAGAAAATTGAACAGGCTAGAAATGCCCTGTATTCCCTGCACGATTCTTTATCTGAAAATCCTTCAGATCAGACACTTCCGAAGAAAATTGCAGTCAGGGATGCTGAATTGCGGGAATTAAAAAACAGGATGATTACTTCCAATCTGCGGCTGGTTGTATCGATCGCAAAAAACTATCAGCACAGAGGATTGAGTCTGCTTGATCTCATTGATGAGGGAAATATCGGCCTGATTGAAGCCGTGGAACGCTTTGACTATACAAAGAACTGCCGTTTTTCAACGTATGGGACCTGGTGGATCCGTCAGGCTATAATAAAAAGTCTGGCGGATAAGGGACGTCTGATCCGTATTCCCATACATATGCTTAATACAATGGGAAAATGTTTTTCAGTGGCAAAGCAGCTGACTCAGGACCTGGGGCGCGATCCGACGCCTGAAGAGCTGGCAGCTTACCTTCAGATGTCTCCGGAACGGGTCGTGGAGATTATGAATCTTTCCCAGGAAACTACCAGTCTCGATACAACGGTTGATGAAGATAATAATACCCGTTTGTCCGACCTCATCAGTGATGACTCTCTGATTGAACCCTTTGAATTCATATTCACCGCGACTCTGCAGGAAACCCTGAAAGAAGCTTTCAAGAGTCTGTCAGACCGGGAAGCAAAGATTATTGACCTGCGCTTCGGTCTTTCAGGGGAAGGTCCTCTTACACTGGAAGAGACCGGTAAACTTCTGGGAATTACCCGCGAACGGGTCCGCCAGATCCAGTCAAAGGCAGTGAGCAAACTTTTTAAACGGACTGAACTCGAATCATTTCATGCCGACTGAGGGCTATGCTCCCGCATGTTTTTCCCCGCGCAGCTTTGAAAAGCAGTGCAAAAAAAGTTCCATGCAGACCCTTGCGTCATCCTCCGCCCGGTGAGCCTGTTTTGCCTTTATTCCAAATGAAACCGCCAGATCCTGCAGGGCGTATTTCGGCTGGCCCGGGAATACTTCCTTTGCAAAAATCCGTGTATCAACACAGCTGTTATTCAATACGGGGCTGTCCATTCTTGAAAGTTCTTCATTTATAAAACTGATATCAAACGGCGCGTTGTGGGCAATCAGAATTGAACTTCCGATAAACTGCAGAAAATCCGGCAGAACCTGATGAATGGCCGGCTGTTTTGCGACCATTTCATTGGTTATGCCATTTATTGCCGATATATCAGCCTCAATGGGTATGCCTGGATTTATCAATACATTAAACCGGGAAATAATACCCCCGGCGTCAAAGCGGATCGCGCCGATTTCAATAACCCTGTTCTGCTTCGGATCAAGTCCTGTTGTTTCAGTATCGAAGGCTGTAAAAACCGCTTCACCGGGAATTGCGAGAAGCCAGTCATGCTTTCCCATTCCGGCGGTTCCTATATGGTCCCGAGGATGCGGTGGATTTCAGCTTCCATATCCATTACTGCGGTATCCGCTATTTTTTTCGCTTCATCGAGGTCCCGTCCCGAAACAGGAGCGGGGCAGGAAATATAGAATTTGATTTTCGGCTCCGTTCCGCTCGGCCTTACGCTGACAATGCTTCCGTCTTCCAAAAAGAACTGAAGTACATTACTGCGGGGAAGACCTGTTTCCGATTTTTTATCAGGCTCAACAGGACTATAGATGGTTCCTTCCTGTATATCTCTGATTGTCAGGACTTTTTTCCCGTCCAGGATTTTGAGGCCGTCTTTTCTGAGCGTCGCCATAAGATTTTTCATGGCCGCTCCGCCGCTTGCCCCCGGAAAGTCTTTGTTTATCGTGTATTCCTTAAAATAACCATGCTGCATGTACATTTCATTCAGGCGGTCGAGAAGGCTTTTTCCCTTGCTGCGCCAGTACAGGGTCATTTCCGCACATAACGCCGCGGCGGAAATTCCGTCTTTGTCGCGGACCTCGGTTTCAATATTGTACCCGTAACTTTCCTCGTAACCGAAAATATAATTATGGGACCCTGTTTTTTCAAAATCAGCCATAACGGACGCTATCCATTTGAATCCGGTCAGACATTCCTTTGTCTCGACTCCGTAGGAATTTGCGATGCGGTCTCCAAAGGTGGATGTAACAATGGAACGGATAACAGCCGGGTTGGGCGGCATCCTGTCAAGTTCCTTTCTGGAAAGACAAATATAATCAACCAGAAGGGCTCCCATCTGGTTGCCGGTGATCAGCACGAATTTGCCGTCCGGTCCGGGAACGGCGCCGCCGAAACGATCCGCGTCCGGATCGGTAGACATTACCACATCCGCTTTTTCCTTTTCCGCGAGCTCGATAGCCATTTTAAGGGCGGCCGCTTCTTCGGGGTTCGGTTTTGCGACTGTAGGAAAATTCCCGTCCGGTTCGCGCTGCCGGGGTACAGTTAGTACTTTCAGACCGAGGTCTTCCAGAACTTTTTCCACATGCATTGCGCCGGTCCCGTGAAGAGGTGTATATACAATTTTCACATTGCCGGCCTGTTCCCTGATAAGATCGGGGCGGAACAGTTTGCTTTTTACCATTGCCCAGTATTTTTCGTCAATTTCACTATCAATTAATACAAGCTTTCCTGAACTGACAGCTTCTTCCCGGCTTATGGTTTTTACTTCCTTTACTGCGTTTACTTCATCAATTATACCTT
This sequence comes from Brucepastera parasyntrophica, assembly GCF_022376835.1. Classification (GTDB taxonomy): domain Bacteria; phylum Spirochaetota; class Spirochaetia; order Treponematales; family Treponemataceae; genus Brucepastera; species Brucepastera parasyntrophica. The sequence goes on along the minus strand of NZ_CP084606.1, from coordinate 519,037 downwards.
CATCATGGGGTTCAATAACCTGCGCCCCGTCATTCCAGTAGGCCTTGTATCCGTTATACTGCGGAGGATTATGCGAGGCCGTAATAACTACTCCGGTGTCGCAGCCGAGCGTCCGTATGGCAAATGAGAGTTCCGGAGTAGGGCGGAGGCCGGTAAACAGGTAGGTTTTAAAACCATTGGCGGCGAAAATAAGCGCGGTCGCTTCCCCGAATACATCGGAATAATGCCTCGAGTCATAGGCAATTACCGCGCTCAGGCTGTTATTCTTTGCCTTTTCGGGAAACGTTTTCAGAAAATAATTGACCAGCCCCTGGGTCGCGCGGGTAACGACCAGCGTATTCATTCGGTTGGTTCCGCCTCCGATAACGCCCCTGAGTCCGCCGGTGCCGAATTCCAGGTTCTGGTAAAAACGGTCCTCAAGTTCTTTTATATTGCTGCTGCTGATAAGTTCCTTTACTTCATCTGCGAATTTTTCATCTTTTTCTTCATCGATATATGCCTGCGCACGCGCAAGAATCGTCTGCGTGTCCATCCGGATTCAGCTCCTTGTTATGTAGGTTTTAAAGTATTTCAGCTTAAGTATAACCATTTTCCCCGGCTTGAACAAGGATAGAAAATCCTATAGTATGAAACGCAAATACAAGGACACCTCTCAAATCCGAGGTTTTCTGTGATTTCCCGCATATATTTATTCTTGGAGGCGTTATGACAATACCTGAAATGCTTAGTCAGAGCGGTATTCTGACAGTTTTGGGACTGGGTGTTGTTTTTGCGTTCCTTATCATTCTCATTCTTTTCATGAATCTTGTAGCATTTTTTGTAAAGAAAACAGGACTCGATAAGGACAAAGACAGCGATTCTTCCGTTTCTCCTGCAGCGGTTCCCGCCGGTCAGGATCAGTCCGTTGTGGCGGCAATTGCAGCAGCCATTAAAGAAAAGCAAAAACAATAAGGAGACCTTTTATGGCTAAAGTACAAATTTCTGATCTTGTTCTTCGCGACGCGCATCAGTCACTTGAGGCAACCCGTATGACTACCGCGGATATGCTTCCTATCTGCGATAAACTTGATGATATAGGCTATGTCAGTCTTGAAGCGTGGGGTGGGGCAACCTTTGACGCCTGTATCCGCTTCCTGAACGAAGATCCCTGGGAACGCCTCCGCAAGCTTCACGCTGCTCTCCCGAAAACACCTATAATGATGCTGCTCCGCGGGCAGAATCTTCTCGGATACCGCCACTATGCGGATGATGTTGTGGATAAATTTGTTGAAGCTGCCGCAAAAAACGGCGTCGGTGTATTCCGCATTTTTGACGCGCTTAATGATCCGAGAAACCTGAAACGCGCTGCTGACGCGGCAAAAAAAACCGGCAAGCATGTCCAGATGGCAATTTCCTACGCGACAACGCCCTATCATACAAAAGAAAAATACGCTGAACTTGCGCAGGCCTATGCGGACTTCGGCGCCGATTCAATCTGTATTAAGGATATGGCGGGACTCCTGAAGCCATTTGACGCCTATGATCTTGTCAAGGCAATAAAGGCAAAGGTTGATCTTCCCCTGCAGATTCATACCCACGCGACAACAGGTATGTCGGTCGCGACTCTGACAAAGGCCGCGGAAGCCGGAGCGGAACGGATTGATACGGTTATCTCTTCCATGTCAATGGGTACTTCCCACAGCCCGACTGAAACAATGGTTGAAATTTTCAAAGGCACGGATATGGATACCGGCCTTGATATAAAAAAACTGCTTGTAATTGCAGCCTATTTCCGCGAAGTCCGGAAAAAATACGCAAGATTCGAATCCAGCTTCCTCGGCGCCGATACCCGTATTCTGGTATCCCAGGTTCCGGGCGGAATGCTTTCAAACCTTGAAAGCCAGCTCAAGGAACAGGGCGCGTCAGACAAGATCGATGACGTTCTCAAGGAAATTCCTGTCGTACAGAAAGACTGCGGATATATCCCCCTTGTTACTCCGACCAGCCAGATCGTAGGAACCCAGGCAGTCTTCAATGTACTGTTCGGACGCTATGAAAGACTGACTGCCGAAACAAGGGATCTTCTTACCGGCAAATACGGAAAAACTCCTGCGGAATGCAATCCTGAACTGGTAAAGAAAGCCCTGAAGGAAAGCAATATGGACGCTGTTATTACCCAGCGCCCCGCGGACCTCATTCCGAATGAATTTGATAAAATTTCCGAAGAAGCAAAGAAAAACGGCGCAGGAGACAATGTTGAGGATATTCTGACTTACGCCATGTTCCCGCAGGTCGCTCCGAAATTCTTCAAGGAACGTCCGAAAGGCCCGGTTTCTTCCGATTCATTTGTTACTCCGAAAGCTGAAGCTGGATCCTCCAAGGGCGGTTCCTATGTGGTAAGCGTTAACGGCGCCGATTACAATGTTCAGGCCGGTCCGTCAGGAGACAGCATGAGCATTACGGTTAACGGAACGGCATATAATGTCGGTTTTAAAGCCGCTTCCGGCGCTGCACCGGCCGCCGCCGCTGCTCCTGCCGCTTCATCCGGGGCAACAATTGCCGCTCCGGTAGCAGGCACGCTGCTCAAACACATGGTTGCCGACGGCTCCCAGGTTAAAACCGGTGATACAATCATAATGATTGAATCAATGAAAATGGAGCTTGAAGTCAAGGCTACTGCCGACGGTCCTGTCCATTTTGCTGTCCAGCCGGGAGCGCAGATTTCAGCCGGCCAGACAATCGCGACCATTGGTTCGGGCGCCCCCGCGGCTCCGGTACAGGCCGCTCCTGCCCAGCCCGCTCCGGCGGCCCAGGCTGCAGCACCCGCTACGGCTCCTTCAGGCGGTACTGCCGTAAACGCTCCGGTAGCAGGCACCCTGCTTAAGCAGATGGTTCCAGCCGGTTCCGCTGTAACTGTCGGACAGACCATTATCATGATTGAATCAATGAAAATGGAACTTGAAATAAAAGCTACTGTAGCCGGAACGGTCAATTTCCTGGTCGCGCCCGGGTCGCAGATTTCAGCCGGCCAGATTCTGGCAGAGATAAAATAAGGGGCGTTCAATAATATGTTAGGTAAAGAAAAATCAAAACGCCGTATTATTAATATTACGGTTGCAATGCTCTGTATTGCGCTGGTTTACTCGCTTGTAGGGACGGTTTTCGCCGCCGGGGATTCAAATGAGGTCGCTTCGATTTTCAATATGAATGTCCCGATAAAGGGTTCGGAAAATGTCCCCAGAATATCCATTGGCGAATTTCTGAAAAACACTGTTAAGAATACCGGTATAAATTCCATTATTAACGGCAGCGAGGAAGTTGAAAATTTAATCAATCCCGCTGAAACAACCACCGTTCCCGGATGGCAGCGGCTGGTAATGATGGCCATAGGTTTTCTTATTATTTATCTGGGCGCGGCAAAAGGGTTTGAACCGCTTTTGCTTATTCCGATAGGGTTTGGGACTGTCTTTGTCAACATACCCGGAGGCGGAATGTATAACGAACATTCCGGTATGCTCAGGATAATTTATGATGCTGGTGTCGGAAATGAGTTTTTCCCGATGCTGATCTTTATGGGAATCGGCGCCATGACTGATTTCGGTCCGCTCATTGCGAACCCGAAAACGGCCCTACTCGGCGGAGCGGCCCAGCTCGGGGTCTTTGTGACCCTGTTTGGGGTTGCCCTGATGAACCTGATCCACGGTATCGATTACAATATGTTCGAAGCCGCAGCCATTGCGATTATCGGCGGCGCCGACGGCCCCACCTCAATCTATCTGGCGGGAAAACTGGCTCCGCATATGATGGCAGTTATCGCCGTTGCGGCTTATTCATATATGGCTCTTGTCCCGATGATCCAGCCGCCTATTATGAAAATGCTGACAACAAAAAAAGAACGCATGATAAAAATGAAACAGCTCCGGTATGTTTCAAAGACAGAAAAAGTCCTGTTTCCCATTGCGCTGCTGATTCTTTCAATTCTTCTGATCCCCTCTGCGGCGCCGCTGATTGGTATGCTGGCCTTTGGTAATTTTGTACGGGAAATCGGGGTTGTAGAACGCCTTTCAAAGACAATGCAGAATGAAATGCTGAATATTGTTTCCATCCTGCTTTCTCTCGGCGTCGGCTCGCAGATGACTCCTGAGAAAATCATGAACCCGAACGCTGTCGGTATTATCGTCCTGGGCTTGCTGGCCTTCTGTGTCGCGACAATGGGCGGTGTTCTTATGGCCAAGCTGATGAATCTTTTCCTCAAGGAAAAAATCAATCCGCTTATCGGCTCCGCCGGTGTCTCTGCGGTACCTATGGCCGCGCGTGTGTCAAACAAGGTTGGTCTTGAATACGATCCGTCAAACTTTCTGCTCATGCACGCAATGGGCCCGAATGTTGCGGGTGTAATCGGAACAGCTATCGCTGCCGGTGTATTTATTGCGACCTACGCCGGTTAAGTAATTCTTTTCTGTTATTATGTAAATCCGGCCGGACTTCCGGCTGGATTTTTTTTATTTTTTATGCTAACCTGATAAAGAGAAAAGTTATTCCGGTTTATGCGATCAATATATTTTTTGCACTTAATACTAAAAACAGTACTGCTGTCCTCCCTTTTTGTGTATCTGATATCATGTACAGTTCCTGATAATCCAGGCGGGCTGAATCAATATACCGCTTCAGTTATGGCAATTCCTCATGATGAATGGCAGCGGAAACAGATTGAAAGTCTCGTTTCCTCAATGTCGCTGCAGGAAAAATCTTCCCAGGTCCTGATAACCTGTATTGACGGCAATGACAGGTTCCATCCGTATCTGTACAGGCATTTCCGGGATGTTATTCCGGGAGCCGTTCTCCTTTTCGGTTACAATATTGCCGGCGGCCCCGAGGCTGTTTTTGACTATATTGCGTCCTGCAATGCGGCTTTTCAGTCTCTCGGCGCCCGCGTACCTGTGCTTTTCGGAATTGATAATGAGGGAGGTGACGTATTCCGCCTCGGAAGCATAGGAACCCGTCTGCCTTCGGCAAAAACGGTTGCGGAAAATTTTTCTCCGGCTGAAGCCTGTGAACTGTACCGTCAGTCCGCCGTACAGCTTGCGGAACTTGGCATAACCCTGAGTTTTTCTCCGGTTGCGGAAATACTCACAGATGAAAACAGGGCATTCCTCGGCACCCGTTCGTTTTCTTCCTCTCTTGATACGGTCGTCCGGTATTCCGAAGCCGCAATCAGCGCCGGCAGTTCCGCCGGAATTATAAACGCGGTCAAACACTTTCCGGGAAATTCGGCGGATGATCCCCATTTCGGAATTCCGGTCCTTGATATTTCCCCGGAAGAATTTGAAACAGTATATCTGGCTCCCTTCCGCGCTCTTATTCCGGAATATGCGGACGCAATACTGGTCGCTCACAGCATAATACCTATTATTGATCCTGATACGCCTTTTTGCCTTTCAAAAAAAGGCGTTACCGGTATTCTGCGAAAAAATCTCAATTACAACGGACTTGTTATTACCGATGATATTTCAATGCAGGCCCTGGCCAGAAACGGGTATTCTCCGGTAGACGCGGCAGTTGCCGCTCTCGAAGCGGGCTGCGACATGATAATGACTTCCGAAACCAATATACGGAAGCTTTCGGATGCGATAAAAAACAGGGCTGAAACCAACGGGGATTTTATGTTCCGGCTAGATGAAGCGGTAACAAGAATTCTCACCGCAAAACAATCCCTGGGACTCGTCAAAACTTCGCTGCAGCGGTATAGTGAATCACGCATATACAATAACACAGAGAAAATTTTTAATGCCGAACGGTATTATGAATCCGTCAGGAGAGGAAATGAAATCCTTGAACGAAAAAATGACAGCTGAAACTGAAGAGTCGCTAAGCCGGCGGATTCTATATATGGACAGAAGTTTCGCCGTAATAAATAAAATGCCGGGTGAAATTTGTGAATCGACAAAAGACGGTAATGAACAGTATCTGGTTACGGAAAAGTTCAAAAAAATCCTTGAAACCCGCAGCGCAGCGGAATTTTCTTTCTTTGAAACGGTTAACAGAGTTGACCGTCCTGTTTCAGGCTGTGTAGTCCTTGCCTGGGACAGAAAAATATATTCATTACTTGCGGAGGCATTTGCCAACCATTCAGTAAAAAAACGGTATTATGCGATTACGGAAAAAAATGCGCGGGATGCCGGCATGCATGGACATCTTGCCCACGAAATTTTTTTTGACACAAAAAACAAAAGGCCTTTGTTGTGAATAACACCGGTAAAAAAAGTATGCACCGGAAGGAAAAAAAGCTGTTCTTGACTGGATAAAAATAGGCGAGGGTACGCATTATTCCTTCCTTGAAGTTGTCCCTGAAACGGGACGGACGCATCAGATACGTGTCCAGCTTTCCGCCGCCGGTATGCCGATCAAGGGTGATTTAAAATACGGGGCAAAGAGAAGCGATCCTCTCGGCGGAATCCGCCTTCATGCCGCCGGTCTCGCGTTTGCCCATCCTGAAACCGGAGAACCTTTGCACATTTCAGCGCCCGTAATTACTTCTGACCCGCTCTGGCAGGCTTTTTTAATTGCGCTTGATTCAAGGGGTCCGGTTGCTGAAAATGGGTAAAAAAGCAGTTTCAGGGGCTGAAACCTTTCACTCCTATTACTCCGGTCTGTTCGGGCAAAGATGGAATTCTCTTTATCCTGCTCTTCTCGGTGAGCCTCACAGCGTCGGTTTTTCAGAAAAACTGCTGAAACCCTATTTCCTGGATGCGGGCAGTATTGAAGCGGCCCGCGCCCTTCCGGCAGTTACCGGAGGAGCTGTTCTGGATATGTGTGCGGCACCCGGCGGCAAGAGCCTTATTCTTGCGGTACAGCTGGATTCTGATTCAAAACTGACCGCAAACGAATTTTCCAGACAGCGGAAGCAGCGGCTTCTCAACGTTCTTGATGAATATCTTCCTTCTGATATACGTGAAAAGGTAACCGTGACGGGCCATGATGCCTCCCGCTGGTCCCGTTATGAAAAAGAAGCCTATGACAGGATTCTGCTGGATGTTCCCTGTTCTTCTGAACGGCATGTACTGGCTTCTGAACGGCATCTTGCAGAATGGAGTCCCGCCCGCATTAAAACGCTTTCACAGCGTCAATGGGCCCTTCTTTCCGGCGCATGGCTTGTACTCAAGCCGGGGGATATATTGTATATTCAACCTGCGCTCTTTCGCCGAAAGAAAATGATGATATTGTTGCAAAACTTCTTTCAAAATACGCCGACGCCGGAATCACCTCGCCGGAACATACATCCGCGCTGGCTGAAAAAACATTATACGGGTTTCATATCCTTCCTGATACAGGCCTCGGCGCCGGCCCCCTTTATTATTCTCTCATTCAAAAGAAATAGGTCTGACAGATAAGCAATTTTCCTATCTGCCGGAAGAACCGGACTTGTCCAGCAGCCCGGAATGATGCCGGGACCCGCCGTCAGTCTGCCGACAGGATCGACGGCTACGATATACTTCCCGCTTTCTCAAAAGTCATGACATCATTCTCGGCAAAAGGCCTCTTATACAGAGCCTCGTACAGATACATCATATTATCCGGGCGTAAATCAACAAATACCGATCCGTAGAAAAGAGTGTCATTTTTTTCAAACCGTCTGGTTATTCTGGCTGAGCAGTTTATTTTTTTCTGTTCTATATGGATATCAACAGAAAAAATGGAGCCTTCCTTAATCGGTACTCTGAGTTCGTTTTTCGGAAAAGAAATAAGCATCCCTCCCGGACTCATATCGATAATCTGGGCGTAATGGGCCGGGTTATCCTTATTCGGAGCCTCATCCTTAAAATAAGTACTCTGCTTCAGCTGAAAGGCAAGAATTCTGGAGAAATCCCACAGGTAGTCTACCGTGGAAAAATCAAATGATTCATTTGTATTTGCAAGATAAATATATCCCACAACATATTGATAATAAATAATGGGGCACCATATCTCCGACTGAATATTCCGGTCTTTTTTTGCTTTCAGGAGTTTTGCAAACTTTGAACCTTCGACAAAAAAATTCGGATCTTCAAAAGTCTCTTCGATACGTTCGGTAATGATTCTGCCTTCGGGATAAGGATCATTCTGGGGCAGCCCTGAATTTGTCGAAGGAATAAACAGTATTTTACCGGTTTCGCATATAAGGTTTTCTTCAAAATTTTCAGGTTTTTTTGTCCTGAACATGACAATAGTATTGGTATGACACTTGCCTTCCAGTCTCTTTCTGAAAGAAGCGATCATTTCAGGCAGGCCCTTCCCCCTGATCTGGGAATGCGTCTGGATGGAATCAACGCTGACATATTCCGAGCAGACCGGATAATCCATATTGATGTCTTCGTTTTCCAGGTGAAAATGGACCTGAATGTCCTTCGGTTTGTGGACTCTCACATATTTCCGCTGAAGGCTTTTCAGCAGATTTTCCGGATAGTTCAGAAGAATCTGCTGCTCACTGTTTTTCTGGATGACCGTTTCAAAAGCATAGGTTTTGCCGATACAGTCAAAATATCCGGTAACATGTTCACGCAGACTGAAATCATTCAGGGAACACGGCGGATGAAAAGTGACTCTGATCTCTGTTTTTGAGATATCCGTAATTAGTCCTGTTGCGATATTTGAAACACCATGAATCCTTACCGGCGAGTGTTCTTTCATAATAGTCCGCAAGAGGAATTCCTTTTCAACGGTTGAAACCTTCTGTATCATAATGGTATTGTATCATGGTTTTACTGCTGGACGCAAAAAAAAAGTATTGTAAACTTATTTTAATGGGTACGCAGGAGATTATTTATGCCTCATGAATCGCATTCTCGCGAAGAAATATTGTCGAATATTATTGAAACTGAAGCATACCTCGATACCATACGGGACGCAGATGTTTTGCTGGAACAGATTTTAACTGAAGCCAGGCGTGTTGCCAACGCTGATGCGGGGTCTATCTATGTCGCGGACGGTGATCGTCTTTCCATACGGTATGCACAGAATGACACGCTCCAGAAAAAAGCCGAACCGGGAAAAAAGATAGTATATTCTTATTTTACGTTTCCCATAGATGAAAAAACCATTGCCGGTTATTGCGCCCTGACAAACCAGGTAGTGAATGAGCCTGATGTATATGAAATTTCGCCCGACAAGCCGTATAAATTCGGCAGACAGAGTGATATTCTTTCGGGCTACCGGACTGTTTCCAATCTGACCGTGCCTCTTTGTACTTCAAGCGGAAGAATCCTGGGTGTTCTGCAGGTATTGAATGCGCTGGATGAAAACGACAAGGTTATTCCGTTCCGCAAGGAAGATGAACTGTATCTTAACCACTTTGCGTCCCGGGCGACTACCGCCCTTGAACGAGCCTATTTGACGCGGTCCATGGTTTTGCGCATGATAAAAATGGCAGAGCTGCGGGATCCCAAGGAAACAGGCGCCCATGTAAACAGGGTAGCCAATTACGCCGTCGAAATTTATGACCGCTGGGCTTATAACCATTCCATAGATAAGCGGGAAAGCGAACGCTTCCGGGACGTACTCAAAATAGCGGCCATGCTTCATGACGTCGGGAAAGTCGCGATTTCCGACCTGATCCTTAAAAAGCCGTCCCGGTTTACGGAAGAAGAATATAAAATCATGCAGGCCCACACCTGGCTTGGCGCCCAGCTCTTTAATGAAATTGAATCTGAAATTGACCAGGTCGCGATGGAGGTGGCTCTTACCCACCATGAAAACTGGGACGGGTCCGGCTACCCGGGGCGCAATTTTACTGCCAGTACAAATATCGGAGATGAGCCGGAACCAGCCGCAGAAAAAACGCTGGGACTTAACCGCGAAGAAATACCCATAGCGGGCAGAATCGTTGCCCTGGCTGATGTTTTTGACGCCCTCTCCTGCAAGCGTGTATACAAGGACCCCTGGTCGGAAGAGCAGGTTCTGGAAGAAATACAGAAACTCCGCGGAACAAAATTCGACCCTGATGTAGTAGACGCTTTTTTTGAAATTCTGCCTTCCATAAAAGCTATACGCGAGCGGTTTCCCGACACTGAAGATTAAGACTGTTTTCTTTTTTTGTTATTTCCCGGTCAAGGGCGTTTGCGAAATTCTGCAATTCTTTTTTTCCGAACTGGCCGGTTTTTTCGGGCGCAATACCATTATTGTATAAATCAAGCATCAAATTCCTGATTGAAAGCCGCTCATTAATATTATTTTCCGTGTAAACAATGCCCCTGTCATTCAGGACAACAAGTTTTTTATCTACAAGACGTTTTGCCAGGGGAATATCGCGTGTAATAACAAGATCATTGTCTCCGGCGTGCGAAACAATATAGTCGTCGGCGGCGTCAGGTTCGGAGCCTGCCTGTATCATGGAAAAACCGGGAGCCGCAGGCATTGGGATAGGCCGGTTCGCGACAAAGGAAACCGGGATATGCAAACGGAGTCCGGTTTTGCATATCAAATCGCGTACCTGTTTGGGACAGGAATCAGCGTCAACCCAGATAATCATATCGTTCATAAAATGAAGTACAATGGTAATTTATTCGATAACCTGATCAATAAGGGAAATCATCTGAAGAGTAATTTTTTCCACCTCTTCAATATCCTGTGTGCCGGACCGCAGTTCCCTGGATTTCATTTTTTCCTTGTACAGCTCATCAGCAAGGAATATTCCTGAAATTATCGCTATTTTAAGAGGATCGGTAAGGCCTGGCGTGGATTCGACCTTTTCAACGGTTTTTTTGTAATAGGAATACAGAACATTAAGGTATTCGGGCTTTTCATCCGCCTGAATTGCGAAGGATGTACCAAGCAAATCTATCTGCAGATTTCCTTTTGACATTGCAGGCCCTCCCTCTGATTAGAAAATATCCATCTGCCCGTCCGAACCGGCGTTCGGAGAAGAATTATTGTCCTGATTCTGCCAGTCGGCTTCGATTTCTATCTGGGTATCATCGTCTGTCCGGGCCGGTTCATCTGTTTGAGGGGCCGTTTCCGGATAATTATCCCGGACTTCCTCTTCGGAAGGGGTATCCTGACCGGCCTCCTGCGCGGGCGCTCCGGTTATGGAATCCTCAAAAGCGCTCAAACGGTCAAGCGCATGGAGGATTCCCTGCTCAATCTTGCCCTGGTCATCCTTGAATGAATGGATAACCGCTTCAAGTTCATCCACCCGTGCCTGCAATCCTGAAAGCTGTGATTTCAGGTGAGTGTTTTCAGCCGTTAATGACTGAATTTTCGCAACCGCCTTTTCTACCCGGTTTTCAAGAAGATGAACCTGATCAAGACTCAGCATACTGTTACGCTCCTAATGCTTTTTTTGACGTTTCTACAATGGTTTTAAAAGCTGAAGGGTCTTCAATAGCCATATTTGACAGGGCCTTTCTGTTAATAATAACTCCGGCCTTTGAAAGTCCTTCAATAAAACGAGAATATGAAATCCCCTCGGCGCGCACTGCTGCGTTAATACGGGTAATCCACAGGCTTCTCATATCGCCTTTTCTGTCTCTCCGGGAGACATATCCGTGGACAAGGGATTTTATAGCGGCCTCTTTCGCAGTCTTATAACTGGTACTCCTTCTGCCCCTGAAACCTTTTGTTATTTTCAGTATCTTTTTTCTTCGGTCTTTTCTTTTGCTTCCGTCTATTGCTCGTGGCATTTTACATCTCCTGAAATATTCAGCATCATGGAAATTCTGTCATATCCATGATTTTAACATTAAATTAGAAAAATCCCCAAAAAACAGGGGACTCCGCATTCTCAGCCGTAGGGTAAGAGCTGCTTCCGGACTTTTGCTGAATCTGCATCCGAAAGAATTCCCGTCTGGCGAAGATGTCTTTTGCGTTTTGCATTTTTCTTTGTCAGAATATGCCGCAAATTCATCTTTTTGTATTTCACCTTACCGTTAGCGGTAAAAGAAAAACGCTTTGCCGCGCATCTTTTGGTTTTCATCTTTGGCATTTTATCAGTACCTCATTTTTTTGTTTTGGGAGCGAGTGTCATTGACATAAAACGGCCTTCCATTGCCGGCTGTTTTTCAATAACATAATCGTCTTCACCAAGTTTGCTCAATACATCTTTAAGAACTACAAGCCCCAGTTCCGTGTGGGCCAGTTCGCGTCCCCGGAAGCGGATGGTTACCTTAACCTTGTCTCCGCCCGCAAGAAACTGTTTGACATGCTTTGACTTGAAATCGAGATCATGATCATCAATTTTAGGCTGCATGCGTATTTCTTTGAGCACCTGTATCTTTTGTTTCTTTTTGGAGTCACGGAGCTTTTTCTCCATTTCGAAACGATACTTCCCGTAATCAAGAATCTTGCAAACGGGCGGGACGGCCTGCGGTGCAATTTCAACCAGGTCCAGATCCAATTCACGAGCCATAGCCAGAGCGTCAACAGTAGGGACAACACCTTTCTGCTCTCCATTCTCGTCAATCAGTCTTACTTCACGTACACGGATTTGGTCATTTATCCGTAACCCTTTATTGTCCGCCAACGATCCCCCTTATTCGCAGAAAATCTGCGCTCCAGTTCTCAAAAAAATTACATCCGTAACTATACCAATTCTCCCCGTATTCTGTCAAGATTCAAATTTTTCCGGATTGACTGTCCAAATTTGCCTTTGGTATGAATATTTAGCTATTATTTGTTAGGGTATAATGTGAGAATTCATATTTGAAAATCTTGTTCCTTTTTTGCTGCAGGGCGGAGGGTTTTAATGAAGTATAATTTCAGCGATTTATTTGACGGTCTGTTTTTGCCTGTAATCGTATGCAAAAAGGATGAAAACTGGCCTATCGAGTATATGAATACCAGAGCAATCCTGCTGCTTTCACCGACATATTCCGTTGACATGCTTAAAGGAAATGTTCTTGCCGCGAACAGCCTGAAAAATGCCCTGCATTTCAAAACCCAGGAAGAATATATCGCCTTCCGGCATACAGTGGACAGGCTTGGTCATATTGATGACTATAAAACAGAGATAAATACCTTTGACAACCGACTTTTGTCTGTTTCAATTTCCGCTGTCAGTATCGCCGGTGATAGCCCGGAAGGATATTTGATTTTTTATATTCTTAACAGCGCTTCTTCAGGGCAAAACAATTATGATACGCGGCTTTCTTCCATAATAAACGCCGCCTTTCTTTCTGATGATGTGGATTCGGCAATTAATACAATCCTGGCCCAGGCCGGTGAAATATTCGGTGTCAGCAGAACGTATATATTTGAAGAAATATCGCCGACAACAACCAGAAACACTTATGAATGGTGCGCTCCCGGTGTAGATCCCGCCATACAGGATTTACAGAACCTTGAAAAGGCGGATTATAACTATGACGTTATTATCAACTCCGGAATGTATATAACGGACGATATTTCAAGCCTGCCTGACGGCGACCGTGAAATCCTTGAAATGCAGGGCATCCGGGCCCTGGCGATTATAACCTTTTACGATAACAAAAAACCGCTGGGCTATGTAGGTTTTGATGATTGCGAAAAGAGCAGAAAATGGGGGTACGACGAAATACAGAGCCTTAAAAGTATTTCGGCCCTCATCGCGGTCCTTATTATCCGCAGAAACGCCGAGGAACGGACCCGGAGTTCGCTGAATGTGCTCCAGCTTATTTCCGACAACTCGGAAGAAATCATTTATATAAACCGCATGGATGATTATTCGCTGCTTTTTGTTAATAAGGCCCTTGCAAATTCACTGAACAAACATCCGGAAGACCTGATAGGCCATCCCTGTTATAAGGTCCTGCAGAATCAAATCGCCGGTCCCTGCAGTTTCTGCCCGATGCCGAAAATAACCCTGAAACCCGGAGAGGAACGTTCCGGGGTATATTCCTGGGAACATTTTAATAACATAACCAAAAAAACCTATCTGGTAAAAGACAATATCCTGAAGTGGATTGACGGGAGCTATGTTCATGCTGAAACCGCGATAGATATTTCACAGAGGATAGAATATGAAACCCGCCTCCGTTACTATGCTTCGACAGATATTATGACCGGAGTGGCGAACCGCGAGTGGGGAAGCGCCATGCTTACCGAAAAACTCGAGGAAGAGCCTCACGGAAGTCTCTGTTTTATTGATATTGACGGCCTTAAAATTACAAATGATACCTATGGACATACGGCGGGAGACGAACTTCTTACAGAAACGATAAACATGCTCAGAAAGTATATGACAGAGGATTCCTACATCTGCAGGTGGGGCGGCGATGAATTTCTGCTCTGGCTCAGTTTGCCGGTAGAACAGGTTGATTCTCTCATGCGCACTATCCAGCAGGAAATGAATGTATATAACAGCCGGAATGATAAACCTTTCAAACTCGGCTTCAGCTACGGTATTGTCCCGTTCGAGATAGCAGGCAATGAAAATCTGGATACGCTGGTAACCGCCGCCGATCAGCTTATGTACAAGAATAAGATGGAAAAACGTGGAAAGCTCCAGAAAAGGCGCCGGACGGACAATCCCAACGAAGTTATCTGATAAAAAACAAAGAGGACGCCTGTAATCCTCTTGCATTATCTTTAACAGGTATGTTATTTTTTTTTCATGAACCTTCTTCTTATTTTTCTTGTACCGCTCTGTTTTATATACTTTCTCGCAGGGACTGACTTTTCCCGGTTTCCGAGAATACTTCTCGCCTGGTTTTCCGGCCTTGCCGCCGCGGCAGTGGTCATTCTATTGGATTTTCTTGTTTTTAAAAAACTTGTCCCCGGAAACAGTTCCCGTTTTCTTGTCATTTTTTCGGGATTTTTCTTTTCCGAATCGTTTATTCCCTATATTTTTCCCTGTATTCTGCTTTTCTGTTTCTCGTTCTTTTCAAAAGCCGACCCCGCGGAAAATATGGTTCCCTGGCTTTTCGGGGTCGCGACAATAAGTCTTCCATATATTCTGCTGACACACTATTCCATTCCCGATCTGGCTGTCCCCATATTTGCTTCCGCGATGCTGACTGCCGTACTGTTTTTAACCGATTTTCTGCTTTCTTTTCTTTGTTCCGGTAAAGCAAAGTCTCCTTCCCGTTTTCTGATGGCCCTTTTACCCGCGCTTGTTCTTTTCATAATTACTGACCTGTGCAAAACTTTCTGGTTTTTCTGTTTCCCGGCATGGATTTACTGGAGTATTGCCGTGCTGTGCGTAATTCTTTCTCTCGCGGCCAGGATACTGCTGCGGACAAACAGACTGCAGGCAGGATAAAAGTCCCGCCGCCTTTGTTGTAAAAGCCTGGGCGGTCAAAAAAAAACGGCATCCCTTGCGGAATGCCGTCTGTTTCAAACTCAAATTTCAGCCCTGAAATCAGGCATTGCCCGCGGAACCCAGAACTTCATTGTTTTTATGCATATACAGCTTTTTCAGCTCATCCCGGGCCGGTCCGAGGTATTTCCGGGGATCAAATTCGCTTGGGCTTTCGGCAAACACCTTGCGGATAGCGGCGGTCATTGCGAGCCGTCCGTCCGAATCAATATTGATTTTGCAAACCGCGGATTTTGCAGCCTTTCTCAGCTGGTCCTCGGGAATACCCACGGAATCGGGAAGGCTGCCGCCGTATTTTTCAATCTGACGGACATATTCTATCGGAACTGAGGAGGCCCCGTGCAGAACAATGGGGAATCCCGGCAGCTGTTTTTCGATTTCTTCGAGAATATCAAAACGGAGCGGGGGAGGAACAAGCACTCCGTCGGCGTTTCTTGTGCACTGGTCCGGGGTGAATTTGGTCCGGCCATGGCTGGTCCCGATGGAAATGGCGAGAGAATCGACGCCTGTTTTCGTTACAAAGTCCACCACTTCTTCCGGTTTTGTATAATGGCTCACCTCGGAAGAAACATCATCCTCAACGCCGGCAAGAACACCGAGTTCTCCCTCAACTGTTACGTAATCGGGCCGGCTGTGGGCATAGTCGCAAACTTTTTTGGTAAGGGCGACATTTTCATCATAAGAAAGGTGAGACCCGTCTATCATAACCGACGAAAAACCGCTTTCAATGCAGTCAACACAAAGGTCAAAACTGTCTCCGTGATCAAGATGAAGCACTACCGGAATATCATAGCCCAGTTCATGGGCATATTCGACCGCACCCCTGGCCATGTTTTTCAGCAGATTCTTATTTGCATATTTCCTGGCGCCGGATGAAACCTGCAGGATCACAGGTGATTTTGTCTCGACACAGGCCTGGATTATTGCCTGCAGCTGCTCCATATTATTGAAATTGTACGCCGGAATAGCATACCCGCCCTTAATGGCTTTTGCAAACATATCGCGGGTATTAACAAGCCCCAATTCCTTATAACTTATCATGAAAAAACTCCTTAATTTTAAAGATTAATATATTGATAGTGTAGATATATCGCCGATTTTGGTCAATAGAATATAATAAACGGTTTGACAAAGCCTATTGTTCAACATATAATAAAGTTTAGTTACATTTTTTCCGACATTTTGGTAAGAGAAGTAAAAGGAGTTGTGGATGAAACAAGGCGGTTTGATCATCGCAGGTCTTGTTCTCATGTTTTCACTGACCCTGGCGCCTGTTGCGGCCCAGAATAAATCCGTGAATTTTGAGACATATATTTTGGACGATTTTGATAATCGTGAATCGGCTGAATGGACCTGGACAGCAGTTGGAAGTAAATTTATCACTGACGGGTATCCCGTTCTTAAGTATTTTGACGGTATGCCGAACGCAATACGCGTTATGCAGAACCAGTCGGACGGCGAATATAAAATCCTTGGTGTGCAGTTCAAGTTTAACCGGAAAGGCGACAACTGGGTGGATATTATCCCGGTAAAGGCGAATGACGACGGCGAGGATGCTCCGTATGAAATACCCTTTAAAGGTGTTGTTTCCCGCCTTGATATGTGGGTATGGGGCGCAGGTTATAACTATGAGCTTCAGGCCCTGGTCCGCGACTGTTTCGGACGTGTTCACACCCTTTCCTTCGGCTGGCTTAATCACGAAGGCTGGAAAAATATGTCGGTTAATGTTCCTACAAGCCTGGCGCAGAAATCACGGTATTTCAGCGATACCCAGAATATGACCCTTGTCGCGCTCCGCATCCGCACAAAACCGACAGAACGGGTTGATGATTTCTATATTTTCTTTGATCAGTTTAAGGCTCTGACAGACACCTTTATGCCCTCCTATGACGGTTTTGAACTAGTAGGTACTGATTTTAACGACTCAAATGAACAGGGGGCACAATAAATGAAAAAAATAGTTTTTTCTGCTGCACTAATCCTTTTTGCATCCATGGTATTTGCCCAGCAGACTTCAGAAACAATGAATGTGGACGCGGCAAACCCTGCCTATATCGGTGTTGATTCAGCCCAGCAGGTGCTGAAGGAAGTATCAGTTGATAAATTCGAATATGAAGGCAGCTGGACCGCTTATATGTCTCCGGATGACGGTATTATCGCTGCCCGTCTTTTTGACGGGTCTCCGTCCGGAAAACAGCCGATACCCGATGAGGAAGGCATGAATATTCCTGATGATAAGGTTCTTGGCGTTAAGGTTGACTATCTCCGGAGGAGCTACAGTTCCTTTACGGTAACTTCGGTAAAACCGCTTCCCGTAGAAGGGATCACCAAAACAGTCAGCGTATGGGTTGTCGGACGTAATTTCAATCACACCCTGAAGCTTCTTCTCCAGGACTATTGGGGAACCAGATTTGAACTGTACATGGGCAAACTGAACCATTCCGGCTGGAAGCTGATGACTGTCGCCATTCCTCCCCAGAACCCTGACGGAAAAAACGGCATAGTCCAGAAGGACTATCACTACAGTACCAGACTCGGACTGAAGATTGTCGGGTTTAAAATTGAATGTGACCCTGAAGACGCTTACGGAAGTTATTATATGTACTTTGATGATCTCCGAGCGGTATCGGATCTCTATGAAATAGATACACGCGACCCGGATGATATGTATGACAACTGGTAACCCCAGGCTGTAACCCGGCGAAAGGCGCCCCTGAGTTGAACAGAGTTCAATACAGGGGTGTTTTTTTATTCTCGGCGGGATGTTTTATATTTTCCGGTACAGATAGGCCCGTCCCTGTTTTCCTGACTGTTCAATTACACCCCATTTTCTCAGAACCCAGGCCATTATGCCGGCATGGCGTCCCGCGCCGGCGGCGGCCAGATCACTGACAGTAAACAGTTCAGGAAGCCCCTGTGGGATCAGGGAGCAGTAATCCTCAATTCCCGTAAAACAGACGGAATCGTGAATATGGAGCAGTTTTTTGTTTTCACGTTTGAAACCTTTCCATGATTTGCGCCTGTCTTCTTCTTTCATCCTCATTTCGAGAATGTCCGCAAATACGATTTCTATGCTGAGATTGCGGTGGCCTACCAGATCATAAATTCCGGTCAGTTCCCTGAATATCTGAAGGGCGGACCCGTGCTTCGGACTTTTTCTGCGTGAAACCGGTTTGAGGTCTGACGAATAGGTTTCGAGAAAGAGGTTTACGGCTATCGGATATACTATGCGGATGGGATGGTTGTCCAGCAGTTTGAGCAGTTTCGGCTTCAGTTTTCCGATATTCGCTGTTTGGATTTCAATAAGCGTTCCGTCACTCGCGACGGCATCACAGATTGAGCCTTCAACAGCTACTTCCTGCTTTGTGTTATCCCTGCAGTAATGATTTTTCAGCTCTTCATGAAGGAAACTTTCATTCCAGGTATTTATCATACATATTCAAGGAGCTCTTCCGCGCTCAGCTGGGCAAGATAAAACCAGGTAACAATCATGCCCCTGCTTTCGGAAACTCGTTTTCGGTATACCTGATAGGCGAGCAGCTTGTTTGTGGGAAGAGGAAGCCGGTAGGGCTGCCCGTTTGCATCTACAACGTCATTAACGCGCAGTTCGTGATGTATTTCCTGGGTTTCGCCCTCCGGATACACAATATGATATTCCCTGATAAGCATACTGCTATTATACCGCTTCGCGTTTTTCTGTAAAGAGTGCGGCGTATGGCAGCCAACTGTTTAAGGCTTAAATGTGGGAATATCTCAATTCTTTCAATCGTTTTTAGTCAGTATGGATCCTGTCATTTTATTTTTTTTACATATTTTACAAAATAATAAGAAAAACTGTTGACAAGCGAAATTTTCGGCAGTAATATGGAAATAGGTGGGAGAAAGTGGTAGAAAGTAGTAGAAAGTAGGGAATGGTGGATATTGAGCTTTTAACCGGTGAATATCGAAATACTCTCGATGAAAAGGGCCGTATTATGTTTCCCGTGCGCCTGCGTGCGGGGTTATCCAGCTCCCTGCTTATATTAACCAGAGGTATTGATACATGTCTCTGGCTCTTCTCTCCGGAACAGTGGGAAATTCTTTCCGCCAAAGTGATGGAATCGGCCTCACTGTTTCAGGCACAATCTAGATCTGTACTCCGTCGTCTTATTGCACCGGCACAGGAGGTGGAAATGGATAAAACAGGGCGGATATCCATTCCGCAGAGTCTGCGGGAATATGCAGGACTGAGTAAAGATTGTGTTTTTCTTGGTATTAATAAGTATTTCGAATTGTGGGATGCAGAAAAATATGAAGAATATCTGGAGAGGAGTGAAGCAGATTTTTGTGAGGGTACCGAATTTCTTGGAAATATCTGTCTGTAATTGATTATGACTGAAATAGTCCATACATCCGTTTTACTTCAGGAGTGTCTGAATTTTCTTGCACCGGAAACTTCCGGGGCCCTGATGGTGGACGGAACCCTTGGTGAAGGCGGGCATTCTGAAGCTTTTTTGTCTGCTTTCCCTGATCTGGTCATAATAGGTATTGATGCAGACAGTAAAATCCAGGAACGGGCGCGGGAACGTCTGGACAGGTTCGGAAGCCGGATGCGGTTTTATAACGGCTGGTCCGATGATTTTTTTTCCGGTTACCCTGCGGGTGAAAAAAAGCCCGATATTATTCTGCTTGATCTTGGCATTTCCCTCTTCCATTATGAAAAATCGGGGCGCGGATTCAGTTTCCGTATAAACGATCCGCTTGATATGCGGCTTAACTCCTCTTCGGGGAAGAGCGCCGCCGACATTGTAAATACATACAATGAAACCGATTTGGCCAATCTGATTTATATAAACAGTGAAGAACGCTATTCGCGCGTTATAGCAAAGAAAATCTGTGAAAGCAGAAAGAACAGGCCTTTTGCTACAACGCAGGAACTCGCAGAAGTTATTTATGATGCGGTTCCGTCTGCATACCGGCACGGGAGAATACACCCGGCAACAAAAACGTTCCAGGCTCTCCGTATCGCAGTTAACAGTGAGCTGGAACGGCTTCCCGGTCTTCTTGAGCTTGCTTTTGGGGTTCTGGCGCCAGCGGGCAGATTAGGGGTAATAACGTTTCATTCCCTGGAGGATAGAATTGTTAAAAATTACTTCAGATTGCTGAGTAAAGCCTGTACCTGCGGTCCTGAAGTGCCGATATGTAAATGTGGAGGAAAGCCAAAAGCTGAACTGATTACAAAAAAATCGGTTTCGCCTTCCGCAGATGAAATTTTGAATAATCCGCCTTCGAGGAGTGCCAGGCTGCGCGTCCTCAGAAAAAAGCGGTAGAGGAAGCAGCGCAATGATAAAGAATATAGCAACACTATTGATTGTGATTTCAATACCCGCGGTTCTTTTTGCAGGTATCCTGCAGACTGGCAGGTACGGAGCGCTGGAGTCCGAAGTAAGGCAGCTTAATACGGAACAGCATGAAGTTATTGCTGAAAACAAAAAGCTGATTTCAGGGATTACGGTTTTGTCAACTCCCGAACGGATTGAAAAAATCGCGGTTGAAGATTTGGCAATGCGAAAAGCAAAACCAGAAGAAATAATGAGAATTGAACTGAAAAGGGGAGAATTGGGTGGATAATGGGCCGGGCTTGATGACAGTTTCCCGGCTGGTTGATGCGGTCCGGGGAAACTGTTTGTGCGATTTTACTGAAGATCATTCTTTTTCCTCAGTCGTGACTGACAGCAGAAATGTAAAACCGGGGTCCCTGTTTGTTCCCCTTATTGGAGAAAAACAGGATGGACACAATTATATTCCCCAGGCCCTTGAATCAGGCGCTTCCGTTATTCTGGTTGACAGTTTCCATGCCCGGAAAAACCTCAGGAAAATTACAAGTGAGGGGGAGCGTTTTCACGCCTGTTTTATTCAGGTTGACAATACTCTGCAGGGTTTGCAGGATGCCGCCCGGGCGTATGTTGCTTCCTTCCCCGGTCTTCTGCGGATCGGCATTACCGGTTCAAACGGAAAGACAACAACAAAAGAAGTTGCCGCGGCAATTTTTCACAGAAATTCAATGTAGTGACAAATGACGGCAATCTGAATTCTGAAACAGGATTGCCGCTTTCGGTTTTTAAAATACGCGCGGAGCATCAGATTGGTATTTTCGAGCTTGGGATGAACAGACGGAACGAGATTCTCGAAACGGCAAAGGTTCTTTCTCCTAATCTCGCCTTAATTACAAATATCGGGACTGCCCATATCGGAATTCTCGGCACGCAGACCGCTATTGCTGAGGAGAAAAAAAATATTTTTTCGTTTTTCAATGATTCTGATGCAGGCTTTATTCCGGATGATGATGCGTATTCGGATTTTCTTGCCGAGGTTCCGGCCGGAACCATTTTCCGGTTCGGTGTCAATTCCACTAAGGGTTTTGAACGGGCCGATTTTCTGGGACTTGAGGGAACCGATATTTTTATGACGGAGAAAAAATACATTTTAAGGTTCCCGGAGCATATAACTTAAAAAATGCGCTGGGGGCGATAAGCCTTGCGCAATTTGCAGGCATTGAAACCGGACAGATTAAAAACGGTATTGAGTCTGTAAATGCCCTTTTCGGCAGAACAGAAATACGCTACGGGCGCTGCACTGTCTTCTGCGATTGTTATAACGCAAACCCGGATTCAATGGAAAAGGCTCTTGGATTTGTCAGGGATATTGATTGGGCCGGCGAAAAGATACTTGTACTTGGTTCTATGCTTGAACTCGGAGAAAATTCAGTGCGGGCGCATGCGAATATTTGCAGGCACGCTGACTCTGTGAATGCGGCGCATATTTTTTTAATCGGTGAAGAAATGATACAGGCCGGCCGGAATATGGAATGGAAGAGTCCCTCCGTACGATTCTGCGCTAGTATTGATGAGCTGGCGGACAGTCTGGACAGGGTCGTAAACAGCGACGACCTGGTTTTCATTAAGGGGTCTCGCGGCATGGCCCTCGAACGGATTTTTCCGGTTTTAATTGCAGAGGATAAGATATAAAATGGCAAGGCCCTATATTTTTGCAGAAAAAAATGAAACGCCGGAAAAAATAGATATTCCTTTTGTGCTGCTTACCGTTTTTATGTGCGGACTTGGCCTTGCTACACTGTATTCCGCCTCATTGTCATACGCCGGACGGCTGTTTGATGATCCTCTTTATTTTGTTAAGCGTCAGGCGCTGAATCTGGCGGTCAGTATTGCCGGCATGATATTTTTCGCATCAATAAGCCTGAATATGCTCAGAAAATTACTGCCCCAGATAATAGTGATTACTCTGATTTTATGTATTCTGACTTTTGTTCCGGGAATAGGCATTACAAAAAATGGCGCAAGCAGGTGGATCGGATTCAGTTCCTTCAATTTCCAGCCTTCGGAACTTGCCAAGATGGTCCTGGTGCTGTTCCTTGCAAACCTTTTTGCAAAAAAACATGACCGCATTGATGAATTCAAGGCAACAATGTTTCCTGCTTCTGTTGTTACTTTTGTATTTGTTTTTATTGTGTATTTGCAGAATGATTTTTCAACGGCAATTTTTATTCTTCTTGCCGCCCTTGCGGTGTTTTTTGTAGCCGGTGTTAAGGTCTCCTGGTTTATCAAGTTATGTGTCCTGATCGTCCCTTTTGTTGCTTTAATGATTCTGACGGAAGAATACCGGGTTATCCGGGTATTATCCTTCCTTCATCCTGAACGGGACCCTCTTGGCGCGGGATATCAGGTTAATGCTGCCCTTGATGCGCTTGCGGAGGGCGGTTTTTGGGGAAGGGGTCTTGGAAACGGAATTAAAAAGATTTCCAGTATTCCGGAAGTCCAGTCCGATTTTATTTTTACGGTTTGGGCCGAAGAAATGGGCTTTTTAGGCGTTCTCATTTATTTCACTATGTTGATACTTTTTTCTTTGCGGAGTTTTGGAATCAGTATGAAGAGTAAAAGCCGGTTCGGGTTTTTGCTCGGCTTTGGCTGCAGTTTTATCATTCTGTTCCAGTCATTAATGAATATCGGGGTTGTCGTACGCGCTTTTCCTGCAACCGGTATTCCGCTCCCGTTTTTTTCTTCAGGCGGATCATCTCTGCTGATTACATTGTGTATATGCGGGTTACTGATAAATATTTCAAGGAATAAAACCGGGGAGGAAACGGAAGATGCCGCAATCTATTGCAATTGACCGCTCAAAACAAAGTACTGATACATGGAAATCGTTATTACTTAAAATTGTGATAGTGCTGCTTGCTATCTTTCTCGTTTTCGAGCTGGCCTTTTACCTCGTTATAATACCCACAACATCAGTTGTCCGTATAACGGTAAGCGGAGCTCCTTCCATCGGCTATGATGAAATCTGCTATATGGCCAATATAAGCGGAAAGGAAAAATGGCTGGATTTTAATGCTGCAATTGTATCATCCCGCCTGGCGGCAAATCCGCTGTTTGAAAGCGTGGCGGTTGAAAAAAAGTTCCCTGACCGGGTCGTTATCAACCTGCAGGAAAGGACTCCGGTGGCTATAGCGTTCGGTGAAAAAAAAGGCCGCACAGTTCCTGTTGAAATAGATAAAAACGGCATAGCGTTCCGTGTCGGCCATATCCCTGCAGATTCACATTTGCCTATTCTGACAGGACTTACCTTCGAGGAGGTCATTCCCGGAATGCGGCTTCACGCCCAGCTGAAACCGCTTTTAACGCAGTTGCATCATATTGAATCAAAAAATCCTGCACTTCTTTCATCAATTTCTGAAATTAAAATTGATCAAAAGACATATGGCGGATATGATCTTGTTATGTATCCGGTGAATAATCAGATTCGGGTGCGTACGGATAAGGCGTTGAATGAAGAGTCATTACAGTATATGATGCTTGTATTGGATGTTGTGCAGGACCTTGCGCTTGATATTGAAGAAATAGATATCCGGGCTGGTACGGCCGCGTACCGCCTTAAACATAATTAAATAAAGTATTTTCTTGATACAGTGGATGATCGGAGAAAGGGGGAGCCGCTGTGAGTGACTATGTTGTCGGGCTCGATATAGGGACCAGTAAGGTCCGGGCAATTATAGGTGAAATTTCCGATGATGGCGTCTTTCATGTTACCGGTGTGGGCAGCAGCCCGTCAACCGGGTTACGAAAGGGTGTCGTTGTCAATATTGAAAATACTGTAGCGTCAATTTCCCAGGCTATTGAAACGGCAGAGATGATGTCCGGAGTTGAGGTCACGCATTGCCTGATTGGCGTAGGCGGCACCCATATTGAAGGCATTAATTCACGCGGTGTGGTAGCGGTGAGCGGACGGGGGCGTGATAATCGGGAAATAGGAAAAGAGGATATAAACAGGGTAATCGATGCGGCAAAAGCCATTGTCATTCCCATGGACAGAAAGATGCTCCATGTTGTCCCCCAGTCTTATATAGTTGATGACCAGAAAGGCATAAAAGATCCGCGGAATATGATCGGGGTCCGCCTTGAAGCTGAAGTTCATATTATTACTGGTTCCGCAACTTCGATAAAAATTCTTGAAAACAGTGTTAACCGGGCCAATCTTTTAATCGATGCCCATATGTTTAACGGTCTCGCCGCGGTGAAGGCCGTTATGACAGAGGAAGAATCGGAACTTGGTTCAATCATGATCGATCTCGGCGGAGGCACTACAACTGTTCTGGTTATGGCAGGCGGGGCGCCCTTATATACTGCAGTTCTTCCGGTGGGAGGAATTCAGGTTACAAATGACATTTCCATTGTTAAGGGAATTTCCGCAGAAACAGCTGAAAAAATAAAAGTAGATGAAGGCTGCTGCTGGATGCCGCTTATTGAAGAAAATGAGGAAGTGCTTCTTCCCGGGGTGGGCGGCCGGCCTCCGCTTGTTATTCCCCGTTCGGAAATATGCGAAATTATTCAGCCCCGAATGGCTGAAATACTTACCATGGTTCATGAAAAAATCAAAGGAATTATTCATTCCCGTCCGTTTTCGGGAAATGTAGTTATAACAGGAGGGGGCGCAAATCTTCCCGGTGTAGTGGAACTTGCTTCCGAAATTTTTGATACCCAGGCTATCCGGATAGGATTTCCCGGAAATTACGGCGGGCTGACAGGTGATTACCGCAGTCCCGACTACGCAACAGTAATAGGTCTGTTCCTCACTGCTTATGAGCAATATAGTAAACAGCGTACCGAACAGATACACCGTGAGTATCCTGCAAAAACGGTTTCCGGCAGGATAAAAAGCTGGTTTAAGGAATTTTTTTAAAATAGAGATAAATAATTATCTGTTTTTCTGGGGGAGGAACAAATGAATTTTGAAATAATTGAACAGAAGGAAGCGAATCCAACAATTATTAAGGTTGTGGGCGCGGGCGGAGGCGGTTCCAATGCGGTTAACCGTATGATGGCAAGCGGCCTTCAAAATGTCGAATTTATTGTCGCTAATACCGATATGCAGGCATTAAATTATGCGAATGCGCCGATAAAACTGACTATCGGATCAAAACTGACCGGAGGTCTCGGGGCCGGCGGTAAGCCGGAAATCGGTGAAAAGGCCGCCGAAGAAGATATAGAAGCCATTACCAATGCTGTCCGCGGCGCTGATATGGTTTTTGTTACGGCAGGAATGGGCGGAGGAACCGGTACAGGGTCTATTCCCGTTATTGCCCGGATTTCCCGGGAACAGGGAGCCTTAACAGTCGGAGTAGTTACCCGCCCCTTTGATTTTGAAGGAAAAGTAAAACAGAGACTGGCTGATGAAGGAATTGAAAAACTCCGTGAGGCTGTAGATTCTCTTATTGTTATCCCCAATCAGCATTTACTGAAACTTGTTAACAAACGCACTCCCATCCGGGATGCATTCCTCATGGCTGATGATGTTCTCCGTCAGGCTGTTCAGGGAATTTCCGACCTGATAACCCGTCCCGGAATAATCAATATTGATTTTGCCGATGTAAAAACGGTCATGGAAGGAAAGGGCGATGCGATTATGGGTACCGGCCTCGGCGAAGGCGACAACCGGGCTGTTAACGCTGCGACAAATGCAATCAATAATCCTCTTCTTGAAGACTCGAATATTGAAGGCGCGAATCATATTCTTATTAATATCACCGGCAGCGATGAACTGACCCTGTATGAAGTTGAAGAGATTGTAAAGATTATTACGGCGAATGCTGACGGAAACGCTCTGATCACATACGGAACCGCCTTTGATAACTCTCTCGGCGACCAGATAAATGTAACTGTTGTCGCCACAGGCTTTATTCCTCTCAACGCCCATTATCCGGTCGGCGACAAGACTGCGAAGGTTCATGCGGAAAAGGCAAAGCCTGCAGATAACGGCGATTTTGTAAGCGGGGCCGAGTGGAAACAGTGGAATGACCGGAGCCAGAAAACAATATCAGGCCTGGGTACACGAAACAGCAGTATGCCTATTTCCTCAATGAAAATGCCGGCTGCTGCGGATGATCTGGAAATACCTGCTATTGTCCGGATGCAGCAGCAAAAGGCCGAAAACTGAAACCCCGGCTGGTACGTTCATTTTATGCTTTCTTAATCACCGGAGAGTCAGCATCCGAGCTGACTGCCGAGACTTATGCAGGGACGGTGCAGTTTTTTTTGGAATGGCTTGAAGATAAAGGGATACAGATTCAATCCGTTACTCCGGAAGCTTGCATAGGTTTTATAAACGAGCGTGCTTTTTCGGGAATAAAGGGGAAAACACTTGCAAAAGATATTGCGGCATTGCGTTCATTTTTCCGGTTTTTAATTCTGGAACGCATATGTACGGAAAATCCTGCGGAGCTTCTGGAAAGCCCTTCGCGCGGGAAACATCTTCCGCGTGTACTTTCTCCCGAGCAGGTAAATATATTTCTCGCGGCCATTCCGACAGAAAAACCGAATGGTATACGGGACAGGACCCTGTTTGAGCTGATATATTCATGCGGACTCAGGGTAAATGAGGCAGTTCTTCTTTCTCTGCCTGATATTCATTTTAAAGAAAGAATGATTGTTGTTACCGGAAAAGGAAGAAAAGAAAGGCTCGTTCCTTTTGGGAATGAGGCTGAAAAATGGCTGCGCATATATCTGGATGGCCCCCGGCAGCTGCTGCTCGGAAACCGGATTTCAAGCGCCGTTTTTCTTAATAGCCGGGGAGGCCGGATTACCCGCAAGGGAATCTGGAGCCGGTTTCAGGAGATAGAAGTGCGGTCGGGCATAACTGCGAAAATCCATACACTCCGCCATTCATTTGCAACCCATATGCTGGCGGGCGGGGCTGATCTCAGATCAGTGCAGGATCTGCTCGGACATGCGGATATTTCGACTACGCAGATTTATACCCATATTGAAGATGAATCTTTGGGATTATATCACGCCGAGTTTTTTGATAATTTGCAGGACAAAAAATAATTTTTGTCCTGATAAGAATACACGGAGGTTGCATTATGAAATATTTCTATAAAATACTATTTTCGGGCCTGATCTTGTCTCTGTTTGTTTCCTGCGGTCCAAACACAAATATGATACGGCGGATGCAGGCCCTGGAAGAAGGTGTTGATAATCCGACCACAATCGATGAACTCACCGATGCAATAAAGAAATATCAAAACAGGGTAGAAGATATTATTAATGCTGAAATAAGGGTTGGTACCTGGTATAAAATTCTCGGGACCCGTTATCTTGATAACAGAATGTATGGCAAGGCCCTCGAGAATTTCAGGATGGCAATAGAATATTATCCGACAAACCAGAATCTTTTTATTATGTCGGGGTTTGCGCCGGATATATGGCAAAGGCCGCCCTTGACTATAATGCAACGGGAAGCGATCTTGACCAGCAGCGGTATTATGCACTGGCTGAATCAGCATATTTGCGGGCAATCGAGATTGAACCCCGGTATGTCAGGGCTTTATACGGACTTTCAGTTTTATATGTCTTTGAATTTGACCAGCCGGAAAGGGCCATTCCCTATCTTGAGCTGATAAACGAGATTGAAAAAAGGAATTTTGATGCGATGTTTGTGCTGGGGCGTGCCTATTACTCAATCGGCGAGTATGATAAATCCATTGCAATGTATGACAGAATACTTGCTTCGACACGGGCGGAAGATATAAGGGCCAATGCGGAGACCAACAAATCTTTTGTTCTGGAAAGGGCCTATGGACAAAACTGAATTAACTTTGGGGCTTGTGTACTGCCAATTTCTCTCATGTGCAGAAAAAGAGTTTCTGTGGGAAAAACTTGACAATATTCAGGAGCTTGCGTTACTTTCTATAGAAGATATTGGTTATCTTATCGGCCGGAGGATGCGTTCAGATTGTGTATGGGCGCCGGCGACACTGAAGGACAGAATCCAGCATGATCTGGAAATAATGAATAAATTCGGTATTCATTTTGTTTCCATTATTTCATCTGAATATCCGCCCCAGCTTCGGGAAATATATGATCCGCCTTTTTGCCTTTTCTGGCGGGGGCAGCTTCCCGATCCCCGGAAACCTCTTGTGGGAATGGTCGGGACACGTTCTCCTACCGGGGATTCCGTTCTGGCGGCCCTGCGTTTGGGAAGAGAATTTGCTGAGGCGGGAATTTCCGTGGTTTCCGGACTTGCTTATGGCATTGACGCCTTTGCGCATAAAGGAAACACTGAAGGCGGCGGAGCTTCAGTCGGGGTGCTGGCCTGCGGTGTTGAACAGATTTATCCGCGGAGCAATTGCCGTCTGGCGGCTAAAATGCTTGACTGCGGCGGCTGTCTGCTCAGTGAATATTCTCCGGGTTCCAAACCCCTCCAGTTTCGCTTTCCCCAGCGTAACAGGATTATTTCAGGGCTGTCACGGTCCGTTATTGTTATTGAGGCTCCTGAAAAATCAGGCGCACTGATAACGGCTGATTTTGCTCTTGAACAGGGCCGTGATTTATATGTATATGGCGGAGCTTTGAGCTCGGTCAGAGGAAAAGGTATTCAATTACTGTATGAACAGGGCGCTCCGGCCATTTCCAAAGCCGCAGAAGTGCTGGAATTGTGGAATTCCCCGCTCATACAGGGTGAGAAAAAACAGCAGAAAAAGAATACAGGTTCTTTTTCTGCTTATGCTGCGGCCGGAACGGAAATGCAGCAAATGCTTGATTTTTAAAAATCGGCTTATTAACTCCGCAGGCTTCGAGAGCTGCGAATTTAAGGATATGCAGGAGTACTTACTATGCCTTCCAAAGGTACCGCAAAGAAAAAGGAAGATTCAAAATCTGCGCTGGTTATTGTTGAATCACCGGCTAAGGCAAAAACAATTGAAAAGTATCTTGGCGATGGATATGTTGTTAAAGCATCAATGGGGCATCTGATAGATCTCCCGAAATCCCGCCTTGCAATTGACGTTGACCATAATTTTCAGCCCGAGTATATAACAGTCCGGGGCCGGGCCAAAATACTGAAAGAACTGCAGTCTGATGCGAAAAAGTCCAGAGAAGTTCTTCTTGCGAGTGATAATGATCGTGAAGGTGAGGCTATTGCCTGGCATTTACGTAATTCTATCAAGTCAAAATATGATGTACCTATTCGCCGGATTGTTTTTAATGAGATTACTCCCCAGGCAATCCGGGAGTCTGTTCAGCATCCCCAGGAAATTGACGAATCAAAGGTTAACGCGCAAAAAGCCCGAAGAATTCTTGACCGGCTCGTCGGATATAATCTTTCCCCGCTTTTATGGAAAAAGGTAAAAAATGGGCTTTCCGCCGGCCGGGTTCAGTCTGTTGCGCTCCGCCTTATCTGCGAACGTGAAAAAGAAGTCGAAAATTTTATTCCGGAAGAATACTGGTCGCTTGACGCTGATTTTATCAAAGGACGTCATGAATTTACCGCCCAACTGGTTCAATATCGCAATGAAAAACCGGAGCTGAAGGATGAAGAATCAGTCCGAAAAATCATCGATGAGATTGGTAACAGTGAGTGTGAAATTACAGACATAAAAGTTACGGAAAAAACCATACATCCCAAGCCTCCTTTTACAACATCCAAACTGCAGCAAATGGCGGCGAACCGGCTTGGTTTTACTTCCAAAAAGACTATGCAAATTGCCCAGCAATTGTATGAGGGTATTGCGATCGGTTCGAACAGAGTCGGTTTAATTACATATATGAGGACCGACTCCGTCCGCATATCAGCTGTCGCACTTGAGGAAGTCCGCAAATGGATTTCCGAAAAGTATCCCGCGGAACTTCCGCCTGCGGCAATAGAGTATTCAATAGAAAAAAAAGCCCAGGATGCGCATGAGGCAATACGTCCGACTTATGTTACCTATACGCCTGATTATGTCAAGGAATTTCTTACCCGCGATCAGTACAGATTATACACCATAATCTGGGAGCGTTTTGTTTCGAGTCAAATGATAAACGCGCGCAGCCGGACATCCAGTATTGAAATCCGCGCGGGCGAGGCTCTGTTCCGCATTTCTTCCACAAAGATTTTTGAAAAAGGTTTTTATAAAGTTATAAAGACCCTGATTTCAAAAGAAGAAAAAGAAAATCTGCTGCCTGAAATGAAAATCGGTGAAAAACTTGAAGTGAAAAGTTTTCATCCTGAACAGCATTTTACGCAGGGACCTGCGCGTTACACGGACGCTTCTATTGTTAAAACGCTGGAGGAAAAGGGAATAGGCCGGCCATCAACTTATGCGCCTATTATTTCCGTACTTCTGGACCGGTATTATGTTACCCGTTCAAATAAACAGCTTGTTCCAACCCAGCTTGGAAGGATAATCAACGACATACTTGTTGAACAGTTTCCATCGGTAATCGATGTAAATTTTACGGCGAATATTGAAAATGAACTCGATCAGGTCGAAGAAGACAAAATTGAATGGCCTGAAATGCTTAAAACATTTTTTACGCCTTTTAAGCAGCAGGTAGATCAGGTAATGGAGAACCTTGACAGTATAAAAGGCACGCTTGACGAACCCACTGACTATACCTGTGAAAAATGCGGCAGGCCAATGATGAAAAAACTTGGGCGGTTCGGATTCTTTCTTGCCTGTTCCGGTTTTCCCGAATGCAAGAATACCCGTTCCATCCCGCTCGCAAAATGTCCCCGTCCCGGCTGTGACGGCGAAATTGTGGCGCGCAAGACAAAGGGCAGAGGCAAGGAATTTTACGGATGTACAAATTATCCGGAATGTGATTTTATCACGCACTTTAAACCCATAAACGCCAATTGTCCGAAATGCGGACAGTTCCTTGTGGAAAAGTATGATAAAAAGAACGGGGCCTTTAAATCCTGTATTAATCCGGAATGTGATTATTTGCATACCCAGCAGGAAGCTGCGGAAGAACCGGAGGCCCTGGAAAATAAGGATGTGGAAGAATAGAGATGGATCAGTATTTTGAAAACTATCTTGCGTATATTGCAGGCATCAGAAATCTTTCCCCCCGAACTGTAAGCAGTTATCAGAATGATTTAGCTCTATTCGATGCATATTTGTCCGGAGAATCCCCTCTTGAAGCAAATACAGCCGATATACGCCTCTTTCTTGCTGATCTTGGCAAAAAAAACTATGAACCGTCCAGTATAAACAGGACACTGGCTGCCGTACGCGGGTTTTACCGGTATCTCATCCGGTTCGGATTGAGAAAAGACAATCCAGCTTCGGGAATCCGTAATCTGAAAGTTCCGCAAAAATTGCCCCGGTTTCTTTTTGCAGAGGACGCGCAGAAATTCTGCGCATCGCCTTCAGGAGGAAATCTGTCCGGAGAAGACGCTGGTAATCCGGCTTCAGAGGAAAGTCATAAAAAAGCTAAAAAGCCTTCACTATGGCCTGCGCGGGATACCGCTCTGCTCATGCTGTTATATTCAACAGGCTGCCGTGTTTCCGAGCTTGCCGGATTGAAAATGGAAGACATGGGAGCGTCAGGGACTTCCGCCATTGTTACCGGAAAGGGCAATAAGGACAGGAAGGTTTTTTTCTCAAAACCGGCGCAGGCGGCCCTCGCCGGCTATTTGCCGGAACGGAAAGCATTGCTTGATACCATGCAGGAAAACACGGCCGGAAAAAAAGCCTTATTTATTTCCCGTCGGGGAAACCCTCTCTCTGTGAGAGGGATACAGTTTATTGTCGCTCATTATTCGGAAAACAGCAATGAACTCCGGCATTTATCTCCCCATGCCCTGCGTCATTCATTTGCAACAACAATGATAAACCGGGGTGCCGACATACGAATTGTTCAGGAACTTCTCGGACATGCGAGTATTTCCACTACCCAGAAATATACTCATGTGACCCAGGAGCAACTGAAGGAATTATATCATCAGACACATCCCCATGGATAAAGGATTTATGGTTATGGAAAAAGAAATTTTCAGAAGTACTACTATTGTAGCGGTCCGCCGGAACGGAAAAATTGCCATGGCAGGTGACGGACAGGTCACTATGGGAAATACTATTGTTAAACCGAATGCCCGCAAGGTTCGTAAAATTTTTGACGGAAAAATCATTACCGGATTTGCTGGAGCGACAGCTGATGCATTTACGCTCCTTGATAAATTTGAGATGAAGGTAAAAGAATATGATGGTGATATTACACGTTCCGCCGTTGAACTTGCAAAGGAATGGCGTACAGACAAAGCCCTGAGGAATCTCGAAGCTCTGCTTTTAGTAGCCAATAGCGAAAAAATACTTCTTATCTCCGGTACCGGGGATGTTATTGAGCCTGAAGATGATGCGCTGGCGATCGGTTCCGGCGGTAATTATGCATATGCCGCGGCCCTGGCTTTTTTGGAATCCACTGATCTTTCCGCGCTTGAAATTGCACAAAAAAGCCTGGCAATTGCGGGAAGGATATGCATTTATACAAATGAACACATACTTGTAGAGGAATTATAATATTATGGAAAAACTGGAAAATCTGACACCAAAAGAAATAGTTGCTGAGCTTGATAAATATATTATCGGTCAGAATAAGGCAAAAAGGGCTGTCGCAATCGCCCTCCGGAACCGGACCCGCCGTCTGAAGCTCCCTGAAGAGGTGCGGGATGAAATTGCCCCGAAGAACATTCTCATGATAGGCCCGACCGGGGTTGGAAAAACCGAAATTGCCCGGCGGCTTGCGAAACTGTGCGATGCACCCTTTCTCAAGGTAGAGGCGACAAAATATACCGAAGTCGGATATGTGGGGCGTGATGTGGAATCAATGATCCGCGATCTGATGGCTGTCGGATATAATATGGTTAAGACTGAAATGCAGACTGCGCTTAAAAGTGAAGCGGAAAAACAGACTGAAGAAATACTTCTTGATCTGTTATTGCCCGGAACGGGTAAAAAAGCCTCCCAGTCGGCAAAGGTTTTCTCTGACGCCGCCAAAAGGACTCCGTCAACTGAAACAGGATCAATTACTATTGATATGACACAGAATGAGGACGTTCTGACCCCTGTCCGCATGGATGACACTTCTTCAGAGACTAATTCTACCAGAGAGAAATTCCGGCAGATGCTTCATGAAGGCAAACTGGAAGACAGGGTAGTTGAAGTCCAGACCCAGAAGTCCGGAGTCCCCGCCTTTGAAATTTTCGCAGGTTCTTCAAACCTTGAAGACCTGGAAATGAGCATGGCAAATATAACCAATATGATAACCGGGGGCGGCCGCAATAAAAAGAAACAGGTAACTATTGCGGAAGCGCGGAAAATTATTGAAGCCGAACAGCTGGACAAAATGGTAGATCCTGACAGGATAGCCGAAGAGGCAAAAAACCGTGTGGAACAGATGGGCATTATTTTTATCGACGAAATTGACAAGGTCGCAAACAGAAGCGAGCGCTCAGGCGGTCAGGATGTTTCAAGGGAAGGCGTTCAGCGGGACATTCTGCCTATTGTTGAAGGGTCAAAGGTAAATACAAAATTCGGTGTGGTTGATACAACCCACATACTTTTTATCGCTGCCGGCGCCTTTAATATTTCAAAACCCAGCGATTTGATCCCCGAATTGCAGGGCCGCTTCCCGCTCCGGGTTGAACTGGAATCACTTAATGCGGAAGACTTCAGGCGCATCCTTCTTGAGCCGAAAAATGCACTGACCCGTCAGTATACGGAACTGCTTTCAACCGAAAATGTCACTATCACTTTTACCGATGAATCCATTAACCGTATGAGTTTCCTCGCCGCAGAGGTGAATTCACGGATGGAAAATATAGGCGCCCGCAGGCTCCACACCATAATGGAAATGCTTCTGGAAGATATTTCCT
Source organism: Brucepastera parasyntrophica (assembly GCF_022376835.1). Taxonomy (GTDB): domain Bacteria; phylum Spirochaetota; class Spirochaetia; order Treponematales; family Treponemataceae; genus Brucepastera; species Brucepastera parasyntrophica. The sequence continues at coordinate 484,602 of NZ_CP084606.1, read as the reverse complement.
TTAACGCAAGCGACATGTCAGGGCAGTCAGTGGAAATTACCACGTCCTATGTTGATGAACGGCTCAGCGGAATCGTTCAGGATCAGGATTTGTCACGGTATATTTTATAAAATACTTAACCGTGAGACGTTTTACGCCGAAACAATAGTGAGGGAGGAAGGAATTATGAACAGTTTTACAAAAACAACTGATTTACTGCACCGCGCAATGGATGTAAGTACTCTCCGCTATTCTGTTTCGGCAAATAACCTTGCGAATTCCGGTTTGCCGAATTTCAAACGCACTCAGGTGAATTTTGAAAGCGAACTGAAGCGGGCTCTTGATTCCGAAAAAGCTGCCGACGGCGAATTCCGGCTGGCAACCACAGACGAGCGGCACATAAAATCAAATAGCACACTTGATTACCGGAAAGTCGAGCCGCGCAGAGTTCTGGACTATACTACGACGGAAAATGCCAACGGTAATAATGTGAATCCTGAAGAAGAAGCAATGGAACTGCTCCGCATCCAGCTGAACTATCAATTGCTTACACAGCTTCAATCCTTTGAATTTGCCCAGGCAAATTCAGTTCTGAGATAGGTGAGGTGAACTAATGGGACTTTTTACCAGCATTAATATTGCGGCAACAGGAATGACCGCCGAACGCCTGCGCACGGACGTTATTTCTGATAATATCGCCAACGCTTCCACCACAAGGACCCAGGACGGAGGGGCATTCCGCAGAAAACGGGTCGTTCTCGCCCAGCGTGAAAGCGGAATTGACTGGAGAACACCCTTTGTTCCTTCTGATCTGGACCGGGGTCCCGGCAAGGGGGTTTCCGTAAAGGGAATAGAGGAAGATAATTCGGCCCTGAGGCTGGTGTATGATCCGACACATCCGGATGCAATCCAGTCCGGCCCCAAGGCGGGCTATGTGGAATATCCTAATGTTAATATCGTATCTGAAATGGTAGACCTTATCTCGGCCTCACGGTCATATGAGGCGAATTCATCAGTCATTCAGGGTTCAAAAGAAATGTTCGCGCGCGCGCTTGAAATAGGAAGGTAGTAAATGACAGTAACACCGGTTGAAGTTGATAATTTCCGTTCCAGAATGGTTTCGGGATCAAATCTTATAGATAACGCCGTACGTCCGGAAACAGCAAGTTTCGAGCAGACCCTTCTTGCCGCGTTTGACCGGGTAAATGAAAAGCAGATTGCAACGGACAATATTGCGCAGCAGTTAATTGTCGACCCGGAATCGGTGGATGTGCATGATGTAACTATAGCGATGGCCCACGCAAATTTATCACTCAAAATTGCGCAGACCGTTATTGACAGGGTAATAAAAGGCTGGAATGAAATTACAACCAGCCGATAATTATACTATAAAAAAATAACAGGTTGTGATATAATTACAATTATATTGTAATTAGTTCGTTCTGTAACGGGAGGGGGAACATGAACGAATGGCTTAAAAAGCTCATTTCTCAGGTAAAAGCGCTGTGGTCGAAGTGGACCTTGGTTCAAAAGCTGATTCTTTTCGGCGTCATTGCGGTTGCAATTGTCGGAATTGTTGTTTTGGTTTCAGTTTCCGCATCACCATCCATGGTGCCGCTTATTGACACACCAATTACGGATGAAGCTGTCCGCGACAGAATCATTGTCCGGCTGAATCAGGAAAATGTCCACGCAAGTGTATCCGCAACGGGAGTTATATCCGTCGCCGATGACGCCACCGCAAGAAGAATGCGTTCCATTCTCATCAGTGAAGACCTTATCCCGCAGAATGTTGATCCCTGGTCTATTTTTGATATTGAGCGCTGGACAATTACCGATTTTGAACGGAATGTAAATAAAAGACGCGCGATTATTGAACAGGTCCGTTTGCATATCAAGGCCATTGATGATGTGGATGACGCCAGTGTTGTGGTTAATATTCCTGAACGGACCCTTTTTACTGCCGACCAGAATCCTGTAACGGCAAGCGTTGTTTTATTCCCGAAACCCGGCAGCGATATTACCTCAAACCGGAAAAAAGTTGAAGGTATTCAGAAAATCCTGAAATTTGCTGTCGAGGGACTGAAGGATGAGAATATCACAATAGCCGATAATTCCGGAAATATTCTGAATGATTTTGAGGGAATGAAGGAATGGGACCGTCTCACCCGGATTGAAAAAGAACAGAAAATCATTGCCCGGCTTGAATCCGAATACAGCGCGAAGGTTCTGACCTCTCTCCAGAAGATTTACGGCATGGACCGCGTCCGGGATTTGAACATCAAAATCGAAATGGATATGTCAGAGAAGACTATAAACACAAGGGATTATCTGCCTACAGTTATCAGATCGGATAATCCTGACACGCCTTATGATGATTCGGAAATAGTCGAAACCATAACCCTTTCTTCAGAACGCTCCCAGACCACCTGGGAAGGTGTCGGCGGCAATCCTGAAGGCCCTTCCGGTGTTGAAGGCCAGACCCCTCCCGCCTACAAAGATATGTCAAATTTATACGGGAAATCCACCCAGACAATCGAAAAGGTAAATAATCTGGTCGGACAGAGAGACACCCTTGAAACCGCCAGCCCCGCAATGGGACGGAGGACTGTTTCCGTTAATATAGACGGGGTGTGGGCAAAGAAACGGGATGAAAACGGTAATTATATTATCACGAACGGAGGTATCGAACGTGAATATACGCCGATTGCCGAAAGTGAAATTCTGGCTGCCACAAGGGCTGTGCAGGACGCCATAGGGTACAACCGCGGACGCGGCGATTCCGTAAGTGTTCTGAATATCCAGTTTGACAGGACTGACCAGTTTGAAAAGGAAGACGGGGCTTATCTGCGCCAGATTCAGACCCAGAGGACAATTTTATATTCCCTCATTGCTGTTGCCGCCATCCTGATTGCTTTTATTGTATACCGCATGGTAACCCGCGAACTCGAACGCAGAAGACGCATGAAAGAAGAAGAAATGCTGCGTCTGCACCAAATGGAACGCGAAAAAACCCTGTGGGAAGTGGAACAGGCCGGAATGGAAGTTTCCATGTCTGTTGAAGAACGTAAACGTCTGGAACTGCAGGAAAATGCAATTAATATGGCAAAGGAACATCCTGAAGATGTTGCCCTGCTTATCCGGACCTGGCTGATGGAGGAATAGTTCATGGCTGCTCAACCCACTACTGCTAAGACAGGGCATGACAAAAAAACAACATCCTCTTCCTCAAAAAAAAGCAAGGACCTGAAGGCCCTGAACGGCCGGCAGAAAGCTGCAATTTTTCTCGTTTCCCTGGGATCCGAAATATCGGCGGACATTTTCAAACATTTGCGTGAAGATGAAATAGAAACCCTGACCTTTGAAATTGCCCGCCTGGAAACCGTTGAACCTGAAATAAAGGATGCGATCCTCCAGGAATTCCAGGACCTGATGCTCGCTCAGAACTTTATCACAACGGGCGGTATTGATTATGCCCGGGAACTTCTGGAAAAATCGGTCGGAAGCCAGAAGGCTATTGATATTATAAATCGTCTGACGAGTTCGCTGCAGGTTCGTCCCTTTGATTTTATCAGAAGGACTGACCCCGCCCATCTGCTGAACTTTATCCAGCAGGAACACCCCCAGACAATAGCTCTTATTCTTGCATATCTGGAGCCGGAAAAAGCGTCCGTAATTCTGCAGAACCTTCCTGATGAAATCCAGAGCGAGGTCGCAAAGAGAATAGCGACTATGGACAGAACTTCTCCCGATGTACTTCGGGAAGTCGAGCGGGTTCTCGAGAAAAAACTTTCAACTCTGTCCAGCGAAGACTATGCAGCTGCCGGCGGTGTTGAAAGTATTGTTGAAATACTCAACCTTGTTGACCGCTCTTCGGAAAAATCCATTATCGAAGCGCTCGAAGATGAGGACCCCGATCTTGCGGAAGAAATCAAAAAACGCATGTTCGTTTTCGAAGATATTGTTATGCTCGACGACCGCGCTATTCAGAAAGTGCTGCGTGAAGTTGATACTCAGGAGCTTGCCAAGGCCCTTAAGGCGGTTGATACCGAAGTTCAGGATAAAATATTCAGAAACATGTCGAAACGCGCCGCAGGTATGCTCAAGGAAGACATGGAATATATGGGCCCTGTCCGCCTGAAGGATGTTGAGGAAGCCCAGCAGAAAATCGTGTCAATTATCAGACACCTTGAGGATTCAGGCGAAATTGTTATTGCACGTTCCGGTGAAGATGAACTTGTTGTGTAAATGGCGGTAGTATATGGCGAAAACTGTTTTTCATTCTAATGAAATCAAAACCTCCGACGAAAAAGTCGTCCTTCATCTCCCAAAACAGTTTGTTGAAGAAACTCATGTTGAGGATGTTGTTGCGGAACCCGTATATGAGGGTCCGACTGTTGATGACCTGAAACGCGAAGCTGACGAATGGCTTGAACAATGGGAACTTGAAAAGCAGGAAAAAATTTCCGCGGCCCAGGGAGAGGCTGATTCAATTATTAAGGAAGCTGAACAGGCCGCCTTTTATGAGGTCAAACGTAAAACTGACCAGGCCCAGGTTATTGAGCAGCAGGCGAAAGATGATTCCGAAAAAATAATCGCCGACGCCCATAAAGAAGCCGAACGCATTATTGCCGAGGCAAAAAGTTCGATGGATGAAGAGCAGAAAAACGGGTATAAGGACGGTTTTAAGAAAGGACAGGAAGACGGCTTTAAGGAAGGGAACCTCGAAGCCCAGCGTCTTGTTGACCGTCTCCATACAATAATTGAACGGATGATGGATAAGAGGCAGGAAATCATTGCCGAGTCTGAGCAGCAAATTGTAGATCTGGTGCTTTTAATGACCCGCAAGGTTGTTAAAGTTATTTCGGAAAACCAGCGCAATGTTGTTGTTTCCAATGTTGTTCAGGCCCTGCGGAAGGTGAAGGGCAGGGGGATGTTATTATCCGTGTAAACCTCGCCGATGTTGCCTTAACTACCCAGCATATTAAGGATTTCCTTTCGGTCGCGGAAAATGTCAAGAACATAACCGTTGTAGAAGATTCTACCGTGGACCGCGGCGGCTGTATTATTGAAACAGACTTCGGCGCAATTGACGCCAGAATTGCCAGTCAGCTTAATGAAATTGAACAGAAGATTCTGGAAGTTTCCCCGATACGCACCCGCTCGAAATCGGCAAATCCGGTATCCCAGGAGTAAGTACCGTTATGGTTGAGATTTTCAATAAGTACATATCTGCGGTTGAGGAAACGGACCCGATAAAATATACCGGCTCCGTAATCAGAGTGCAGGGTATGCTGGTTGAAAGTTCAGGCCCCCAGGTTGTCATAGGAGAAGTCTGTCAGATAGTCCTTCCGCGGGGAAACAAAACCGTGTACGCGGAAGTAATCGGTTTGAATGGAACTACCGTACAGCTTATGAGCTACAGTGATATTCAGGGAATTGAGGTCGGCTGCCGGGTTATTGCCAGCGGCTCCGTACTGACTGTTCCTGTCGGCGATATGCTGCTCGGGCGTGTTCTTGACGGAATGGGCAGGGCAGCGGACGATAAGGAAGAAGTAATTTCCGAAAAAAGGTATCCTGCTATCGCTGCGCCTCCTGATCCCATGAAACGGAAACCTATTACCCAGCGCATTGTAACAGGCGTTCGGGCCCTGGACGGTCTGCTTGCTGTCGGACGGGGGCAGCGTCTTGGCATTTTTGCCGGATCAGGCGTGGGAAAATCGACCCTGCTTGGAATGATAGCGCGCAATACGAATGCGGATGTTAATGTAATTGCCCTGATCGGCGAACGCGGCCGTGAAGTTGTGGATTTTATTAAAAATGATCTCGGTCCGGCCGGACTTCAGCGTTCGGTTGTTGTTGTCGCAACCTCGGATCAGTCTCCTCTTGCCAGAATCAGGGGCGCATATACGGCAACCGCAGTCGCTGAATATTTCAGGGACCAGGGTAAAGACGTCATGCTTATGTTCGATTCCGTTACCCGGTTCGCAAAAGCCCAGAGGGAAATCGGCCTCGCAATCGGCGAACCCGCGGCCCAGCGCGGATATACCCCAAGCGTATTTGAAACACTCCCGAAACTTCTCGAACGCAGCGGTACTGCGGAGCAGGGGTCAATTACCGGATTTTATACGGTCTTGGTTGACGGTGATGATATGGATGAACCAATTTCAGATACAGTCAGGGGTATTCTTGACGGCCATATTATCCTCAGCCGCAGACTCGCCCAGCGTTATCATTACCCTGCAATTGACGTCCTCGCGAGTATTTCCCGTCTGGCAAACCGTGTATCAGGCGCTGTAACCAAAAAAGCAGTGGCTTTTATCCGCCGCCTTATGTCTGATTATGCCGAATCTGAAGATATGATTAATATCGGGGCTTACCAAAAGGGGACAAATCCTGCAATTGACGAAGCGATCGATAAACACCCCCAAATTGAAGAATTCCTGAAACAGGAAGTAGATGATCCGGCCCCCATTACCGGAACGCTCAAAATGATGGGAGAAATTGCGGACATTCTGATTCCCGAAAATGAAACGGGTATAATCACTGACAATCCCTCTGCTCCTGCCCGGACTCAGATACCGGACGAATCCGTGGAACCGGACGAGCAGTATTCCGGATCCATGACAAATGAAGCATGAAAAAATATGTTTTTTCCCTCCAGAAACTGTTAAACTTCCGCGAATTTCAGGAAAAAAAAACGGAGACTGAACTTATCAAAGCTATCGGCGCGAGGGATGCTATACAATTGAAACTGCAGGAGACGGCAAAAAAACGGGTAGCGGCTTCATCTTCCCGTGCGGGGTCCGTTCCTGTTGAAGATCTTGCGGCCATTGAATTGTATATAACCCGTCTGGATAATGAAAAGGAAAAACTTCTTTCCGATCTTGCGGCGGCCGAGCTCACCGTTGAACAGTGCCGGAAAAAATATATTGAAGCCAGCCAGGCTCGTCAGGTTATTACAAAGCTGAAAGAAAAACATAAAAACGAATGGCATAAAATGCTTCTCGATGAAGAAGCCGATATTCTTGATGAAATTGCCAATGCGCGAACCCGGAACCAGTCCTGATTTCAGATATGGAGACTTCCTCCAATTCCTGTAAAAACTTACACATTGTCATGTGTAAAGAAATGAAGTCTACACATTACTATGTGTAAGTTTTCTAAAGCCGGCTTTTCCGCAAAACCTGTTTTGCAGGATAGCGGTTGCCGGAATCCCTGAAACTAGTATTTAAATTCGCTCTCTCCGATAAATTCCCTGATTATTGACTGGCCCGGAACGTATGATGACGGGATAGGCATAAAATGATTTAACAGGGTTAAAAGCCTGGTCGCTTCGCTGTATTCCTGCTGGGTCGGCTTTACGGCCCTGAGCAGGGGTTCCGCATAGACCTTAAGCACTGACAGCTCGTAATCAAGGGCGCTGTTAAACATAATATCCGCCTTATCCTGGAATGGAAAAATATGCAGCCGTTCTCCGCGCTGTACGCTCGGCCACATACTTATTGTCCCTGCCGCTCCTTTTCCGCGGAATTGTGCGTCTCTGACTATTCTGCGGATCAGCCGGTTATCGGAGGTCGGAATACGATTATGGTCATCCAGATTAAGGGTTGTTAAGGCCGACAGATAAATTTTATATTTTTTTTCTCTGGGGACAAGTGGCGTCAGTTTATCATTGATCGCGTGAATACCTTCCAGAATCAGAATTGTACGGTCATCCATTCTGAATTTTTTGTCGCTGAATTTCCGGGAACCTGTTTTAAAATCAAAAGAAGGCATAATGACTTCTTCGCCGTTAAAAAGGCTTATGAGGATTTCATTAAGCAGCGGAACATCAAGAGCTTCCAGACATTCATAATCCGGTTGCCCGTCTTCATCAAGCGGAGTTTTATCTTTCCCGAGATAAAAATCATCTATGCTGATTATTGCAGGTTCATATCCGAGGACTCTGAGCTGCATGGACAGTTTTTTTGATGTGGTTGTTTTTCCCGAACTTGAAGGTCCGGCAATCAGGGCAACTTTTACATCAGAATGCTCGGCAATTTTATCCGCAATTTCCGCTATTTTTTTGTTCTGATACGTTTCCGTGATTTCAATATAATCCTTTGCCTTTCGTGTTCCAACCCGTTCATTAAGCTGACCGACAGAAGACGTACCGATAAGATTTCCCCATTTTTTTGACTGAGCATATACTGAAAAAAGCTGGGGAATATCTTCAAAATCCGTTAAGCGGTCCGGGTGTGAAGTGGGGGGGAATCTGAGTAAAAAGCCTTCCCCGTATGCCCTCAGTTCAAATACTTCAAGTTTTCCTGTTTTGTCCAGCAGCGGCTCAAAATAGAGATCTGAATACCCGTCAAGCGTATTTATCAGAATTTTAGGCTTGCTTGTCTGACATAAAAGCCGGTATGTATCGGGCTGGTTTGAATTTTCAAACAGATCCATAGCCTCGCCATAGGAGACATAACGGGTCTCAATCATCATATCTGCCGCGATTATTGCACGCATTTTCCGTTCAAGATCAGCAAGGTCAATGCTGATATTATTACCGCTTGATTCCAGTGTATAATAATACCCATACCCTAGACTGTGTCCGATCAGCAGCCGGAGATCGGGATATAATTCCCGGGCCGCGGCTGCAAGAACAAAGCACAGCGTCCTGCGGTACACATAGGACCCCTCCGTAACCGCAGTTGTGACCGGAAGTACTTCCGCCTGCACATCAATACTTCTTGTCAGCGAAAAAAGCTGGTTGTTTACATATATCGCAACTATCGGCCCCGGCTCGGTATTAAAATAGGGAATCAAATCAGCTCCGGTGACAGGTTCTGTAAAGACTCTTGTTGTTTTATCCGGGAAAGTAACAGTAAATGAATGCACTAAATCCTCCAATAATTTGTTTCATCAACTTGACAGGGCCTGCCGTTTTATTTAGAATCTAAATCTTACGGGATGTAGCCTAGAGGCTAAGGCGTCTGCTTTGGGAGCAGAAGATCGGAGGTTCGACTCCTCTCATCCCGATCCGGGATCGTAGCTCATCCGGATAGAGCAACTGCCTTCTAAGCAGTAGGTAGGGGGTTCGAGTCCCTCCGGTCCCGTAGTTTAAGTCCTTATATAACAAATATTTAGAATAATTGAAAGTGCTAATGTACCCAATTCGCAGCCTTTTCAGTTTCAAACTACACGCTCTCATTGGACATGACATTCAGATATCATAATATTCAATAAAAAGTATACATCCTGCCGATATTTTTAGCAATGCGCTATAAGAAAATACTTACGCTGTTCCCGGGTAAAAAAGTGCGGTATTAATATTGCACCTATACTTAAGATGGTGAAAGAACTGAGGGAACTTCTGCCGGAATTTGCTGACAGTACTTTTCCCAGGTCCAATAATAAACCGCTCGATTCCCTCTGTGATATCTTCAGAACTTTCATTGCGGTTATTAATTTCAACAGAAAGTTTCATACCGGACTATTGGCCCGGCAGTTAACTGCGGAGGCGACGAAATATAGAGGGTCCATCCAATATATTTTTCTGCACTCTTGCTTTTTGAATTATAAACAAGACACCCAAATACCGGGTTATATAAATTGAGCGCATCATAACAAAAATGAAAAGAAGTTCACCACAGGCGAAAAAAACTGACTGGTTAGCGATAAAATGATATTTCTGAATCTTCTATTTTTTAGTATTGGCTTATAATAAAAAGCAATGACTAAAGGCAGAAAGAGAAACACAGAAAAATAGCAGATGAAAAGATCATAATTACGCCTGATTACTTTGGAATGCTATACATTAATGTATAGTCTATATATTGAGAATAACCAAATATCTTTGCCCTGATTTCTATAACCCGTAAAGATTTTTATCCAGTTTCGCAGCATCAGGAGAAATATACATTAACGCGATTGTCATTTCATCATCAGAAGCGAGTAATATAATATAACCGCCTGTATAAAGCCATGCTGTCATATATTCTTCAATAAAGTCCCTGTCTATCAAAGTTATCCCATATAAAATCGTAAGTTTTGAAGATAAATCCCTAAATGTACTATCAAGGTCAACCTCATCTTTACATTGGATTGTATATATACCTGCGCAAAGACCGGATGGAATAAAGCATACATACATCTCCGCACTATAACCTGAAAGTTCTGCATCTTCATAAGTCAGCATTTTCATTTGAGTCGTTTCATCAACCATTGTTCTATCATCCGGCCGGCCTTCTTTTGCAATGAACTCTTTTATACTTGTTCCCCAGTGAAAATTCCGGAACTTTACTTCGCCCTGTTTCTCAATCATACCTTCACTGAAGACTTTTGCGGATATAAGTAAAAGTAATATTACTGTGGCTTTTTTCATTAAATACCCCTTAAATAAAGAAGTATACCATGAAAACATTGTGAGAGGGAGATATTTTTAAGGTTATCCCGCAGCAGCCCTTAAGTCCAAAAACGTTATTAATTGAGCCATTTTATTCTGCTGCTGTATTTTGAAAATTTCAGAAATGAGGAATTGCCGCCGAAACCGGACGGAAAATTACAGGCAGTATTGCATATAATCCAGCTTATCATGCTCCGGAAAGAGATGCAGATCCGGAAGGAAAAAAGAATTCCTGGCGTTATACGCGGTGCGTATAAACGATTCGCTCGATAAGCCGATTTCAAAATAATACCTGATAAGGTCAAAGCCTTTTTCCTCGACCCGGATTTCGAATGAAAATACCTTCTTTGTATTTTCAAATTTTGTGCTGACAGGTTTCGGCCAGAAGGTAAAAGTCCCCGGTGTATATTTACTTATACGGTAGGGATTCTCCCATGTACAGTCGATTGCTTCAGTCAGCTTCGAATCCATAAGAAGAGAAACAAAAATATCCTTGACAGGTTCAAAAGTCTGACCGTCAAGAATACGTCCGACAATAGTGGGAAAGTTAAACACCGGCGCCTCCGGAAAAGTATCTACTTTTTCCGCATGCGGACGCCTGGTTGAAAGGACTTGTTTCATTCCTTCCAGAGCAAGATGGTTAATATCAGCCATAATTTGGGATTTATCGTAAATTTCCTCGATTTTTGAGTAGACGAGACCGCGCCCTGATTTGATATACCGCGGCTGTATCCTGTTTAAAACAAAACAAATGGTGTCAATTCTGCACTGTTCGCAATTACAGGTGAACCATTCCTGTTTACCTATTTCAGGATCGTCAAATAGCTCATTTACACCGGTGTACACATATTCTTCCATAAGATTATGAACATTCATTGACAATCTCCCCGTTTATACTACAATTTTACTGTATATCGAAGCATTTAGCAAGCTCAATAAGTAGTTCCGGTATATTTTTAACAATGGAAACAAAATCCGGGTGGACAGCAAGCCTGATTTTTCTCAGTGAAGCGGTAAAAGAGGCAACAGTGTCGCGGGAAAAAACGGTAGAACTGCTGCTGAATCCCGTATTTTCATCGGTAATAAAAAGATCGCTTTCAAATGAAATGCGCTCCGGAATGTCAATCAGCACGTGTTTTTTTTCAATTTTTGCAGAAGAAATGCGGGAAAGATATTCTGCAATAGCTTCTTCTTTTTCCGAGCGGGCCTTCATTGTTTCCAGCCCGAGCATGGAACTGTTGTTTTCGTCAAAGGGGAATTCCGCAATAATGCCGTATAATCTGTGTTTCATAACATCTCCGGCAATTTCTTTTTCGGAAAATGAGCCGCAGTTTATTACATCATAAATACTATAATCGTCCAGATTATACAGGGCTTCAGGCGAGCTCAGCGACTGATCCAGCATGGCAAATATGACCTTTTTCATCATGGCAGTGGCTATTCTGACATTTTTGTGCCAGTATACCGAACGGTACATAAGATATTTTGAAAAGAGGATGCTTTCAACAGACATTATGGCCTTTGAATCTATGGTAATTCCCCTTGAAATATCCGGGCGCAGTCTGGAAAGGATAAAATCCATGTCCTGAATGCCATACGGGACTCCGCAGTAATATGCGTCCCTGTTCAGATAATCGAGTTTATCAGGATCAAGCACTCCGGAAAGGATATTCCGGAAGAAAAGGGTTTCGGTATCCTGTCCTGTGGGAGCGGCGTCTGATTTATTGATAATAGCCGCGGTCATTTCCGGATCGGCGCCGGTTTTTGAGATACAGCTTTTCAGGGGTTCCGAGCATATAATAGCCGCGGTCAGCTCCTCATGCTCTTTCAGGGACAGTTCCTTAAGGGAATGGGCATATGGAAAATGGCCAAGGTCATGGAGAAGGGCTGCGGCCAGAAAAGAATAACATCCGGTGCGGCTTACCCATTTGTCCGCACCGAACCGGAGCAGAATTCTGAGCATTTTCAGCGCAACATAATATACGCCGATCGAATGGGCCGCCCGTGTATGAACGGCTCCCGGATATACATACTCGGTCGGTCCAAGCTGTTTTATCCGGTACAGCCGGAGAAAAGGCGGGGAAAGGGTTATGTCCCGCAGTTCAGGCGTCAGCCATATATGTTTCCATACCGGATCACGTATTGCAATACTGAACCGGGATTCATTATACACAAACTCGGAACCCATGGTTTCTTTTACTGTCCGCCCTTGCGGGTATAGGCGACCCGTCCGCCGGCAAGCAGAATATCCCTTGAACGTTTGTCAAGATCGTTTTTTGCGGTAAACTGCAATCCGTCTGAAACCCTCCTGAATTTAAAAGGCCCTCCCTGTTCAAGAGACTGGTGAATGCCGGTCAATTCCAGTATATCATCCCGGGAAATGGCGTCATAAAGCGCAGGGTCTTCAAAAACCAGAGGCAGAATGCCGTAGTTTACCAGATTGGCACGGTGGATTCTCGCAAAGGATTTGACGATAACGGCCCTGACTCCAAGATACATGGGTGCAAGAGCCGCGTGTTCCCGTGATGAACCCTGTCCGTAGTTTTCTCCTCCGACTACAAAACAGCCGTCCGTATTCTTCGCCCGGTCATAAAAATCCGGATCGAGTCTTTCAAAAGTGAACTTTGATATTTCAGGAATATTTGATCTGAGCGGCAGAACTTTTGCGCCGGCCGGCATAATATCATCCGTCGAAACATTGTCCCCTGTTTTCAAAAGCACCGGGAGGGACAGGCTGTCGGGAAGTTCCGGACTTGTCGGACACGGCTTGATATTCGGCCCCCGGACTATTTCCACTTTTTTTGCCTTCTCAGGCCCAAGCGGCGGGACCAGCATATCATCATCATGGATGCCGGAAATATCGGCTTCAAAAAGTTTACTGTTTTCCGTTATATCTTTGTTTTCCGACAGGGGATCGGTAATGACGCCGGTAATGGCGGCCGCCGCTGCGGTTTCCGGAGAAACGAGATAGACTTCTGCGTCCGCTGTACCCGATCTTCCCTTGAAGTTCCGGTTAAATGTACGCAGCGATACTCCGCCTGAATTCGGGGCAAATCCCATGCCAATACAGGGGCCGCAGGCACTTTCAAGAATACGGAATCCTGCCCGGATCAATTCACCCAGGACACCCGTTTTTTCAGCCTGCATGAGCGTCTGGCGGCTTCCCGGAGCGATTCCGGCCTCAACATCGGGCGCTATAGTCTTTCCTTTTACAATCGCGGCGACGGCGGTCAAATCCCTGAGAGAACTGTTTGTACATGAACCGATTACAACCTGAGAGACCTTTTTGCCCGCGATTTCCGCAACAGGAACTACCGCATCAGGTGAATGGGGCTGGGCCGCCAAAGGGTTCAGGGAGGAAAGATCAATTTCAATTACTCTGTCATATATGGCGCCCTCATCGGCTGCCAGTGCAGTAAAATCACCGGGCCTGCCCATCTGGACAAGAAAATCTCTGGTAACGGAATCGGAAGGAAAAATACTGCAGGTCGCGCCCAACTCGGCGCCCATATTTGTAATGGTCGCCCTCTGCGGAACGGAAAGGGCGACGACCCCGGGTCCGAAATATTCATATACGCTGCCCACACCGCCTTTTACCGTTTCCCTGCGCAGTACTTCAAGTATAACATCTTTTGCGGATACTCCGGTTCTGAGTTCCCCGGTAAGTTTAACCCCGATTATTTTCGGCATGTTCAGGTGAAAGGCCCCGCCGCCCATGGCAACCGCAACATCAAGGCCTCCTGCCCCGATAGCGATCATACCTATCCCGCCTCCCGTGGGCGTATGTGAATCGGAACCGAGCAGTGTTTTTCCTGGGACACCGAAGCGTTCCAGATGGACCTGATGGCAGATACCGTTCCCTGCCCGTGAAAACCACAGGCCATACCGTTCCGCAATGCTTTGCAGATACCGGTGATCATCCATGTTCCTGAAATCAACCTGGAGCGTATTATGATCAATATATGACACTGACAATTCCGTCTTTACCCTGTCGAGTCCAATGGTTTCAAACTGCAGATAAGCCATTGTTCCTGTCGCATCCTGGGTCAGCGTCTGATCCATTCTGATTGCTATATCTTCACCACGGCCGGGAAGTTCAGACGGTTCAACAAGGTGGGACTTCAGAATTTTTTCAGTAAGGGTTTGTGCCATTTTCAACTCCTGGAATAAGATACGATACGTATTTTTATGATTTTTGTTCTGAACCGGGCCTGAATCTGAAAAAAGCTCCGGACAGGACATCCTTACTGTAGCCTTTTCGCCGCCGATTGTCCATATATAAAAAGTATGATATGATTGGACAAATGCATAACCAGCTCATAATTCCGGCCATGGTCTTTTTTAGCCTTACCTGTTTTTTCCCCGGCGCTGAAACAGTCCGTGACAGGGCTTCCGCCCATTTTAATGCAATTGACTGGTCTTACAATCCTGATGCTGTTTTGCACGGTGAAACTCCCGGAGTAACAGTACCGGGCGGAAATGAAACCTTTCCTGTTCTGAGTGTCACGGATACTACCGACACCGATGTTATTTATCCTTCCGCGCCCGGAGTCGGCTTCATCGATTATTCCGGGATTGATGAAACCCTTATTTCCCTGCTGTATAAGCTTGCGGACGCTCTGAAAACAAAAAAAATCCCCTCTGATATTAATCTGCCCAGCCGGCCCTTTATTTCCGTTCTGACCGAATACCGTCTGAATAAACTGCCGGAAATCCGCACCGTTTTCTTTTCCAGACCTATGCTGCTTGAAAACAATATTTCGGAGGCCGTATACAGCCTGCGGATTATTACGGAAAATACCCCGAAATATCTATATCTGTCCGTAAATGCGGTATATTCCGAAAATACGTGGTTTATAAATGATATAGTTTTTGATGGTGAAACCTATGCCGAGCTTGCTGAACAGAATTGAACGCGAATATATCGTGGAAAATATGCGAGATACGCTTCCAGCCCTGTCAGTAAAGACAGGCGCCGATCTTTACTTTTTGCCTGAAAAAAAATATACCCTCCGCGATGAAAAAATATATTCCCCGGAAAAAGATTTTCCTGTATCTGAGGGCAGAACCAGGGTCTTTTTTATGCATAAATTCCGGGGAATGTTTTTTGACTCGGATATTCAGACAGATGCCAGTGGGACTCCCTTTTTGCCGCTGCCTGATGCAATTTATATGGAAGATATTGTTTCGGAAAATACGGTCGCGATAAAAGCTGAAATCAGCGGTTCGAAAAAAAAATATCTTGTCAAATCGCCCCTGCCTCCGCTTTTTGAACTGGCCGCGGAAAATCCTGAAACTGGCGGTATCACTGATACCCGCATACAAACTATTATTGCGGAAATGGATTTGCCTGAAGGTTTCTCGCATCTGGCAAAACAGATAGATACCTATCTGGCTCAGTTTAAAAATGAAACGCCTCCCGTCTTTTCCGATATAAACACCGGGCATTTTCTCTTTGCGGATAATCTCGGAATTCTCGTTTCCCTGCGCGGAAATACCGGCGGTTTCCCCGAGTGTGAAGAGGATGTTCCCGTTTCAATTCTTACGGAAAACAGGAGTATTAAGGCTGAAGGCCGGGTCCGGGGATTTATGCCTGTTGATGCAAATTTGTATGTATTCTGGATAGCATTTACGGAAATGCAGGAAGAAGACAAGCGATACCTTTTTGAGCGTCAATACGGCGAAATATTCCGCTGATTCATTAAAAAGAAAAAACCTTCCCGGCAAGGGAAGGTTTTCATATTATTCGCCGTCAATGGCAATTCCATGCCGTCTCTGGGGATATTTCTTTAACATTGCAACGCCGTTTTTCTTGTCATTATATACGAATCCGCCGTTCCAGTATTCCAGGGCGGCAAAAAGCGCGTTCCCTCCGTCCATATCGTCGCTGGACATTGTCCTGAAAGAAACATAATTTCCGAGGTTTTCAAAATCCTGTTCATACAGACACTGAAGACGTTTTTTATTAAAATCATTCCACTTTTCAATATCCTGGAATCCTGAACCCTCGTCTTCCACAATCAAATGGGCGTGGGTTGAAGAAAATGAATACCAAACATGGACCTTTTTATTCAAGTCGCAGTTATTGCCGTGCTTAACGGCATTTTTTATTATCTCGCTTATCTGCTGTTCCAGCAGGTTTATTTCCTTTATTTCAAGCGGCGCGGACTGGACAATGAGCAGGGTGAAATAGCGTATCTGGCGGAAGTCCGAAGGAAATTCCTTATAAAGCATATTTGTCTTATCGAATAGAGGATCGCTTCCGTCTGCGCGTAATTCTTTAACAGGGTTCATTATAAAGCTCCTTTAGTTTCAAGTTAACGGTATTTTTTTATTCCTCGAGCTGAAGAAGTGCTTCCTCAATACTGTTCGCAATAGGGAAATAGCCCATCAACTTTGTGAGTTCTATAACTTTCTTTACAGAACCGTGAATATTGGTTATGGCAAGTTTCAGGTTCATTTTTTTGATTGTCGAGCAGATATATATTAAAGCACCAATACCGGAAGAGTCGATATAGTCCACATCATCAAGATTGATTATAAAAGACTGCACATTCTTCTCCAGCATTTTCATTACGAGTTCTTTCAGTTTATAGGAATTATACAAGTCCATTTCACCGTTTACATCTATGATGTAGACATTGCCATTTTTCCTGATCTTAAGTTCCATACGAAGTGTTGCTCCTTTCTTTCGTGTTTACGCCTTTATTTTCACAACAACCAGCGTCTGGTCATCATGAATACTGGCCGACCCAACAAATTCCTGAATATTCTGTTTTACCATCGCTGCAAGGTCTTTTGCAGACAGTCCGTTATTTTCAGTCACAATCTTTGAAAGAGAATTTATACCATACTGGCGGCCGTTTTTATCAAGCGCTTCCACAAGGCCGTCCGTGAACAAAATAATAATATCTCCTTTGCCAACTGTCAACTTTAAATCCGAATAAACTGAGGTTCTTTCAACGCCGATAGGGTCAGTTTTTTGATGTACTTTCTCTATTGTACCACTTTCCGCCTTCCAAAGCAACATGGGCTGATGGCCGGCGCTGGCGTATTCCATTGAATGGTCCTCAGGACGGTAATTTATCAGGGTCAGAGAGGCATAGTGGTCCATGTCAATTTTTCCCGTTATACCCTTATTTATCCAGTCAAGAATGGTCGCGGCTGTTTTTGTCGTATTCGTTACCAGCTGGAGGATAGACCGGATCATAATCATTACAATGCTTGAATTAATCCCCTTTCCGGCAACATCTCCTATGACAATTGATATCCTGTCCCTTCGCGCGAGAATGATATCATAATAATCACCGCATACACCCTTTGCGGGAGTAAAAAAAGAACCGAAGCCGATTTCCGGCAGGTCAGGCAGGCGTTTCGGCTGCAGGGTTTTCTGTATATGGGACGCGGTTCCCGCTTCCCGTTCAAGCTCGGCATGTTCAAGGACTTCCTGAAAGGTATAGATATTGTTTATTGCCGCCCCTGAATATTCAGCCAGCACCCTGGCTGTCCGGAAGTCGTCCTGTGTAAACGGTTCCTTCCCGGGAAGCCGGGCAAGGCCCAGAACGCCTACGACTCTTGCCTTGACCATAACAGGCACAAAGATATAACTGCCTGTCTGCAGGAATTCCTCGGGACCGTTGGTATATATCCGTTCATCGGTCTGTCCGTCTTCCACCAGGACAGGCTCGCCGTTTGCAGCGACTTCCCCGAAAATTGTTTCCCCTACATTAAACTGGATATAGCGGAAATTGGTCTCTACCCTGACCGGCTTGTGGGGCAGATCTTCCGGAAGTTTATAGGGCGGAGGAAAACTGCCCTTAAAGGATTTTGAACTGATAATGTCATCAAAATCGTCAACCAGGAAAAATACGCCGCCGTCGGCAGCGGTATTCTTTATAAGCTCATCATTTATAAAGTCTACAAGGCGTACAATGTTGACTTCACCCGATATCGATTCCGAAACCTGAGCAAGAAACTCCTTTCCCAGACTGATAAGGCGGTCATCGTTTTCCGATTTTTCATCTTCCGGATAATCATCGGGAACAATCAGTTCGGTTTCGCTTACAAAAATACCCGCTTCCTGATCCTCCCCGGAGTCGCGTGAAAAAAATACAAAAAGAGAGATGGAAAACGCCAGCATAAGCGCGCTTGCCAGCAGAATTCCCGAAGAATACATTTGAAGGGTAGGCATGAAAATAGAGGCTATGCTGGTCCCCGCCAGTATTATCATGAATCCGAGCGCCAGCCATATAAAAGGAGCGCGTTTCATCCGTTCCGGCAGAAGGAAAACAGTCCTGAGTATAAAAAAGGCCGTTATTACCTGGATAATAAAACCAGCCCCAAGGAGAATCCATAGTAGTGATATTGAATCAAGAGGTAGCGTTTGCATTGTAGAATCAGTGTAACACTGAAATTTTCAATCGTCAAGAATTAAAGATTTTTTTCATAAAATCTTTAACTTTAGTAAAAAAGCCCCTCTTTGTTTCGGCATTTATTGTTTTGGTGGCCTCGTCAAGGCTGTATTCCAGGCCATATTTCCGCTTCAGATCGTCCCAGCGCTTTACAATCCAGACATATAAATCACTGGCTGTCCGGTTTCTGAACTTGCGGAGCAGTCTGTGCTTTTTTATAACCATCAGAATGGGATGATAGACATTATTATACCATGAGAGCAGGGCGTCATTAAAGGAAATTTCAGTTTCGACTTTTTCATTTATAAAATACTTGTGTTCGAGAATATGGGCGAGAATGACGTCATACTGGCCTGTACTCGTAAAGTCAAGGTTCCAGTCATCAGTCAGATCGCCGAAGGCCGTTTCGGCGTAAAAATTGCGTTTTTCATATTCAATAATCTCAGTGAGAAGGGTTTCCGGTGTTATTCCGGGCTTCAGTTTTATTTCGCTCTGGAGAGAAATGACCTCGGCATCTATATACCTGACATCCTGGGCCTTGGCCACCGATACCCGGTGATTACCGTCCCTGACAAAATACAGGCCCCCGATTTCATATAACTGTATGGGAGGCAGGATTATGTCCGATAAGTGGGCTTCATCAACCCGTTCCCACCTCTGACGCAAATTTACCCGCCTGGGGAGAAAATGATTGTCGAAGTCAAGGTAGCGCCCCTCGCTTCCGGCAATCTTTTCTATGGGGACTGTCTGCATGCCAAGATAGACTTCATTTTTCGGTTTGAGCAGATTTTTGACTTCATCAAACGACAGCAGTTTTCGTCTGTCGGGATTCAAAAAATGCTGAATTTCATTAAACAGCGCCTTGTTTCTGGCCCTGTTGAAATCTTCCATAGCCTGAACTCTGACAAAATTATTCATCGGTCCAACTCTCCGGTATCCAGTATATAATGGCTGTATACATTGATTACTGTGGTATCGTGATATTGTGATACCCGGATATCCTGTAAATCATATAGGTGTATATGCCCGTGCAGGAGAAAACGGGGTTTGAATCGCTTCATAAACCATAGAAAACATTTAAAACCCTGGTGGCAGGGATCGGGGCGGTCATGTATGCCGGCCGGCGAGGCATGCGTGACAAAAATATCAAGGTAACGGCCATAGCGCAATTTGTTGTAAATAAGGCGGGGAACAAGCCTGAGGAGCTTCCACTTCATCTGCGCATCGGTATACTGATTAAGACCCTGGTTATAGCACAGGGATCCTGAGACTCCTGCGAAGAGCACTCCGTTTTCCCTGACCGTCTTGAATCCTATATAGGTTGCCCCGTGAGCCGGAGTCGGCGATACTTCGACATCTGTTATCCTATAATCCTGGGGGCAAAGCCGGCCGGCCGGTGATAGTATTTGAATTCTCCGAGATTGTGGTTTCCGAATACAAACAGGAGCGGTTTGTTCAGGGATGAAACTATAAAATCAAGATATTCCATCGGCAGATCTCCCGCCGAGATAACCATATCAACATGTTTGTACCGTTCTTTGATATTGCTGCTGTAAACAAGAGGGTCAATCTGGTCCGATACACACAGTATTTTCATAGTGCTGCCGGTTATTTTTTTGCAAAAATATTTGTGGAGGCAAGCATCTGTTCAAGTTTTTCCTTTCCGATAAGCTCTATAGGCCTGTTTTCAGCATACTGGTGTGCGCCTCTGGAAAAGCCTGAACTGGTGATAATAATTCCCCTGATTATATTCCTTCGTTTCATATCCTCCTGAACCATTCTGATAAAACTGTCTTCAATGGGTTCGGGGTCGCGGAAAAAATGAATAAGCCGGGGCATTTTTTTGACATTCCGCCATTTTTCCGGATCATCTTCAACCGCAATCATAAAACAGCCGTATTTTGTTTCGTGAATTTCCTGCATACTGAGTTCCAGGGCCTGGTTAGCCAGGGCTTCGCAGATTGCAAAAAAGTCGTCTTTTCCCGCGGTCAGATATTCTTTCATATGATCGTTGGACCGGAGTTCCTGATACTGATTCAGTTTTTCCCCCACGTCCCTGAAATTCCTCCGCGCCTTGTTGATTTCCTCCCATTGGGTCAGAGCCTTGTCTATATCGCGGGTCTTTTCATAACAGGCGGCAAGGAAATAGCGGGCATGCAGGGTTTCATTTGATGAATTGCTCTGGGAACTGCTCAGGGCGCGTTCAAATTCCACGATCGCTTTTTCGAGATTATTGGCTTCCATATAACAGCACCCGCGTTCGATAAGGGCTTTTTGCTTGAGTTCAGGGTCGCGGAGCGCTTTTTCAAATGATGTCAGGGCGTTGGCGTAATCGTGGATTTTGCGCAGTATTTTTCCCTGATAAAAATAGGCCCTGGTATTTTTGGGGTCAAGCTTGAGGGCTGTGGTTATTTCCTGGCGGGCTTCATTGAACTGATTGTGTTTGAATAAAAGCAGCCCGAGCGCGGCATGGGCGTCGGCGTGTTTCGGGTTCGTTTCGACCGCTTTTTTGTAATAAGCCATAGCCTGATCGCCGTTATTGCGTTGTTCAAAAAGAACGCCTGCATTATAATAATGTTCTGCCTGGAAGGGTTCCAGCTTGACCAGCAGCAGATATTCCTTCAGGGCCTCGTCCGGCTGATTGAATTTGAGGAAAAGCTGGGCAATTGTCTTCCGGAATTCTTTTTCGGGGATGGTTTTTGAAAAAACTGCGGTTGCATTGACTGTCTTGAATTCCATCAATGCAAGTTCGTCTTTACCGTCGGCAAGATATGCTTTTCCCAGCATATACCGAGCTTCCGCATCACGCGGATTTTTCGCAAGGATGGTTTTTGCCAGCTTGATGGCCTGTGAATATTTTTCAGCCTTTATTAATCTCACAATGCCTTCAATTCTTTTCGGCGCAATAACGGATTTTAAGAGAAAAATGAAGAGAACTACTACAACTGTGCCGAAAATTAATATGAACGCAATAACAATTGGCGACATATATATAAGACTATAATTTTTATGGAGTAATGTCAAATATGATTATACACGATTCCGGTAATAAAAAGAATATTGTGCGGCTCTTTTTTCTTGCGGTTTGCCTGTTACAAATAGGGGCCTATGATTATTTTACAGAAGGAGAGCGGCTTTTCAGGGAAAACAAGCCTGACGAGGCTGTTCCCCTGCTTTTTCAGGCCCTGCAGCAGCCGGATGCAGACCCTAAAGCATATATATATCTGGGACTGTGTTATCAGCAGCTTGGAAAGTATCCTGACGCCATCTCCACTTTTACGAATGGGACGGCTGTTCAGGGCGCTGACAGAAAACTGCTCTATTTTAATGCGGGAAACGTATATTTCCTGCAGGAATTGTTTCCGGAAGCCGAATCAATGTATTCGCAGGCGCTTCAGGCTGATTCAAATTACGCCCCGGCTTACCTGAACCGGGCAAATGCGCGGATGAGCCAGGGAAAACATGATGATGCGGTCAGTGATTACCAAATGTATCTGGTTCTTGATCCTTCATCATGGCAAAAAGATGCCATCCAGCGGCTTATTTCCCTTGTCCAGGCTGATCAGCAGCGGCAACGGGATGCGGCTCTCAGAGCCGAGGCAGAACGGGCCGCCGCGGAAGCGGAGAAGAAAGCTGCCGAAGAACGCTACAGGCAGATGCTTGATTCCGTAAGTTCATCCCTCCAGTCGATAGACGGGGCAAGTGTTATGTCGGCGGGTTCCGAGGATGTTATGGGATACGATGAGGAAGGGAGTCTTGAATAATAAAACAAAACTGGTGATCGGCATTGCGGCCGGCATAATACTGTTGCTTATAGTCGGATCCGTTCTCTTATTCCGTTCGGGTTCAGGTTCACGGAAATTATCCGAGGAAGAAAGGCGGCGGTTGAATACGCTGACGCTTGTCCGCTCCTATATCGAAAGGGAAGAATTTGACCGGGCTCTGACCCTGCTGGAAGATTTACTGATAGCGGATATTACGGACAGGGATGCGCTTGCCTTGCAGGACGCTGTTCTGTCCGCCAGAAACGCGCGGCGGCTTGCTGAAACGGGCGAGCTGTCAAGCCAGGCGGCTGATGCCGCCGCCGAAGAGGCCCGGCGGGCTGTTGAGCGTATTCTGGGAAATGTTGAAAAAACGGTTAATACTCTCCTGCAGAGCGCGCCTGAAAGAAGTTCTTCCGGATCGGCTTCTTCCGGTACGGGCGGCCAGTCAGCCGGAACAGGACAGGCAGGAACGGGCCAGACTTCCGAAAGGGGAAATGCCGGAACTGTCGGGAGCCAGTCCTCCGCGGGTAGCCCGGGCAGCAGCCAGCAAACGGCAGGCGTTTCCCAGCAGCAGGCTGCCGAGACTGCGAGGGCTGCTGAGGAGAGAAGGGCTGCCAATGCCGCCGCTGTCAGGCAGCAGGCAGAGGAGGAAGCCAGGATAGCTGCGGAACAGGCCGAAGCGGATCGCGTAGAGGCTGAAAGGCGGCGTGCGGAACAGGCCGCTCTTGAAGAAAAAAGGCGGAAAGAGAGAGAAGAAGAGCTGATACGGAAGAACGCCCAAATCCAGAAACAGCTTTCAGAAGTCAATAATCATATGGAAGGAGCAAAAAGTTCTCTTGCTTCCGGTAATATCCAGTCTGCCCTTGCCCAGTATGAACAGGCCTCCGCCGCTCTGCCTGCGGAGGAAAAAGCTCTTGCCGCACAGAAAAAGACGGAGATCGCCGAAACACTTTTTTCCGCGGCGAATGCCGCCGCCGACCCTAAAACCAGGGATGCGGCGATGAATGCCGCGCTGGATTATGTTAATCAGGCTATTGAAAATGACCCGGCTCTTGCTTCAGCTCGTTTTCTGCGGTCACAGATTTATGATGAACAAAAAAGAAGCAGCGAAGCTCTTGCAGAACTGCAGGAGGCGGCCCGGCTCGATCCGAATAATTATCTGTATTCATTTGAACTTGGCAAGAAGTATTATACTTTACGGAGATATTCCGAAGCAAAGCAGAGCTTTACGCGGACCACTGCCCTGAAGCCTGATTATGAGGCGGCTTTTTTTAACCTTGGCATGACTAACCGTATGCTGGGATCTTCCCAGGAAGCCCTCGCGGCATTCAGAAAAGCTATTGGAATTAAACCGGATTATTCCAGGGCATATATGGAGATAGCCAGGGTTCTGGACAGGACAGGTGATTTGAATGGGTCTGTTTCAAACTATAATAAAGTGCTTCAGTATGAACCGGGAAATGTTTCCGCCCTGCGTGAAATCGCGTCGGTGTATGCCAAACAGGGAAATTATGCTGAGGCCGAACGGTTTTTCCGTGAAGCCCTTGTTTTCGGCGCGGATGATCCCCAGACAAATTACAACATGGCTACTGTTCTTCTTGAGCTGGAGAAACCTGATGCCGCTCTTTCCTACGCGCAGAAGGCGGTTAATGCGGATGCTTTGAACGCAATTTATCATTATACTTACGGACTCGCCGGTGAACGCAGCGGAAAACTGGAAATTGCGCTCCAGCATTATGTAAGGGCTGTTGAGCTTGATCCGAAATATGTAAAGCCGCGGGTTAATCTGGGAAATATGTATCTTGAAGCCGGCCGTATTGATGAGGCTCTGAGGCTCATGACTGTGGCCTATGAATATGATAAGGATAATTTTGAACTCAATAACAATCTCGGCAAAGCCTATGGTTTAAAAGAACAGTTTGATAAATCCGTCGAACATTATGCCCGGGCGGTCACTATAAATCCGAAAGATATACAGGTCCGGAAAAATCTTGCCGCAGCATATGTCAGCGCGGGGTTAACTGAAAAAGCCCGGGACAGTTATGCAGAGCTGATCAAACTGGATCCTTCATTCTGGGACGCTTATTACGAACTGGGCAAGCTGTATGTCAGTTTAAATAATAATACTGCGGCCAAGTCCACTTTTCAGGAGTTACTGAAAAAAAATCCGGATTATCCTCATGCGAACGAGATAAAATCCATTATAGCTACTCTTTAGCTTTTCCGGGGCAGGATAAGGATTGGTTTTCAGGTTCGTTTTACGCGGCGGAACAGTTCTTCCCGGTCGATTGTAATCCATACCGGACGTCCGTGCGGACAAACCGGCTCAGGAAGGGAAAAGGTTCTTGCCGCAAGATTTCTTGCCGTAAGCGGATCAAGTATGTCGCCGTCCTTGCAGGCCGCCCGGCAGGCCGCCGTTGCATATAAATGCGAAACCAGTGATCCGGCGCCGGCGGAAAAGTCGAGAAGGGCGTCCCTGAGATCTTTTTCAGTTCCTGTCCATCTCAGCGGTACTGCCGTAACCTGCCAGATGCCGTCTCCCTCATTATTCAGGATAAATCCTGCCTCCGCGAGCTGTTCGCAGTTAGCTGAAATATGGGCGTCTTCACTGTCCGAATGGGTTTCAATCCGGTAGGGAATGAGCAAGTCCTGCGTTTTCCCGGAATCAGCCATAAGTTCATTATATAAAATCCGCTCATGGGCCGCGTGCTGATCAATGAGATAAAGGATACCGTCTTTTTCAGCGGCTATGAATGTTCCCAGTACCTGTCCAAGAAAGCGGAAATCCTGCGGTATATCAGAGAATGCCCTGGAGTTTTGTTCATCTTCTTTACGGATGGGACCATCTCCGGCGTTTTCTTTTCTATAATAATCTGCCGGTTTATAGGCTGCAGTATCAGGAAAGCGCGGCTGTTCTGACCAGGAACGGCCGCTGAAAGAATTATAATGAGGGGCAGGGTCACGGGTTGAAATAAATGATCCTCCCGCAATATCCAGTTCCTGCTGTATATTTTCGGGACTTTCCTGAAAAGCTGTTTCTGAAGAATGCGGCGGATTCATCATTTTTATCGTATACCGGTGATAAAAATTTTTTATTGTTGAACTTATTTCGTGATGCAATATCCCCGGATCCCGGAAACGGACCTCTTTTTTTGCGGGATGTATGTTAAAATCAACCTGTGCCGGATTGATGGATATAAACAGGCAGCAGAACGGATGGCCGCCGTTCGGGAAATGACCTTCTCCGCCGTATTCAATTGCCTGAAGGAGGGAATATTCCATAACCCTCCGCCCGTTCACAAAAACCATAAGCTGTTTTCTGTCCTTGCGGACAACTTCAGGGCTGCCGACTACCGCTGAAAACGAAAACCCGGTATTGGAACCCGAGATTTCATAAAAAAAAGATTCGGGTTCGGCCGGCTGCAGAGCAGCGAGGCAGCGTTCTTTCAGGGTTGTTACCGAAGGAAGGATCATTTTCTGGTTCCCATCCACGGAAAACCGGAATTCGATTTCAGGCCAGGCCAGGGCCTTTTCGATAAAGATTTGCCTGCATAATGCCGTTTCCGCCGCCGCTCTTTTCAGAAAATGCTTGCGTGCCGGAAAATTATCAAACAGGCCATCTATTTGCACAACTGTACCAACGGCAAGCCGAGCCGGGCTTATCCGGCCATCTTCCAGCTTCCAGGCTTCCCTGCCGTCTCTGGTTGTTATAATTTCAAGCTGGCTTACCGCCCTGATTGATGACAGCGCTTCTCCCCGGAACCCCAGTGTCTCCAGATTAAGCAAATCATCTTCGGTATGTATTTTGCTGGTAGTATGGGTATTTGTACATATGGCTATATCTTCCGCTGTCATGCCGCAGCCATTGTCCGTTACCCGGATACGGGCTATACCACCGCCGGTTATTTCTACGGTAATCCTGTCTGCTCCGGCATCTATTGCATTGTCAATAAGTTCACGGACAACTGCGCCCGGCCGGTCGATAACTTCTCCTGCGGCGATTTTTCTTGAAACTTCGGGGCTTAATTCCTTTACGGGTTTAATTGTCATTCAGGTCCTGCTCGGAAAAGAGATCCAGCTCGGGTTTGCCGTCAGGAATTTCCGGCTGGTTCATGAGTATCTGAATCCTCCCTTCAATTTTGTCTATGTCTTTTTCCAGTGATTTTGCGAGCTTTATACCCTCTTCAAAAAAAGCAAGCGCATTCTCAAGCGGAATATCCGGTTCCTTGATTGCATTGCTCAATTCTTCAAGACGTTCAAGACGTTCTTCAAATTTCTTCATGAATAGCTCCCTTCCTATAGAATTATATCCGAAAATCCCGAAACGGGACAGGCCCGATATATTTTTACTCTACGCGTGCGTGAATTTTTCCTCTTTCGGGAATAATAACCAGTTTCTGTCCGGGGGTTGTTTGATCACTGTTTCTTATAACTTTTCCCGTCTCTTCATCCCTGACCATAGAATATCCGCGTTTCAGAATACTTTGAGGATTTCCGCCTTCGAGTTTTTCCGCCAGCAGATTTATATGCTGTTTTGTATCCCTGATCCGGTCCATAAAGGACCTGAGAAGATCTTCTTTCGCATCGTCAAACCTCAGTAAAACAGGCTGTTCAATACGCCGGAACCGCATTTCCATTGACTCGGCTGAAAACTGCGACATCATTAGGCGTATGCGTTCAATTCTGCGGTTCATTTCAAAGACCATTTCATCCGCTGTATATTGGACCGCCGCAATAATATCTTCCAGAATGGGACTGACAAGTTCAGCGGCGGCGGACGGTGTCGGAGCCCGGACATCGGCAGCAAAGTCGCTGAGAGCCCAGTCTGTCTCATGTCCCACTGCACTTACGACCGGTATATCAGAATGCGCAACCGCCCTGACCACCTCTTCATCTGAAAAAGGCAGCAGATCTTCCATAGAACCTCCGCCCCGTCCGATGATGAGAATATCAGCCATTTTAAAATAATTTGCTGTTTCTATCTGACGGACAATTGCCTCCGGGGCCTCAGCTCCCTGCACCTGGGCCGGCAGGATTATTATACTGATTGAAGGATTTCTTCTGCTGATAATCTGGATTATATCGCGGACAGCAGCCCCGGTCGGACTGGTTATAACAGCAATAGTACGCGGGTATGCCGGCAGGGGCCTTTTCCTCTCCTGATCAAAAAGACCTTCTTCCGCAAGCTTTTGCTTGCGCTCCTCAATAAGGCGGAAAATATCACCTGAACCGGCAGCTTCCATTGAATCTATAATAATCTGATAGGTACCCCGGGCATCATAGACCGATATATTTCCGACTGCGTGGACAAGCAGACCTTCTTTGGGAACAAAAGGAAGATATCTGCTTTTCCCCTTAAACATAACAGCTGAAATGGCGCTGCTTTCATCTTTCAATGTGAAATATAAGTGTCCGGTGCTTGAAGGTCTGAAATTGGAAATTTCTCCTTCAAGAAGTACGGTGCCGAATGAATTTTCAAGCAGGTTTTTTATTGAGGCTGTTATTTCCGAAATTTTGAGCGGTTTTATGCTTAGCATGTAATAAACTTATCACGGAAAACTTACTTTCCTCAAGCTGATTTCCATCGTGCCGATATTCATAACAGTATGAAATCTATAGCAGTTCTTTTAGCCGGAAATATAACGGACAGAGCCTTTGAACCCTTCTCTGACGGGAAATCAGCTTTTTACCGGGCTGTCTCCGCCGCCGCACAGTTTCCGCATGTATCAAAAATTGTCGTTTTCGTGCCGGAAAAATATCCCGGGGATAGTTTACTGCCGGCTGTCTCCGCTCTGCATGATATGTCAGACTCCGCGGCCGGGAATTCGGTTTCTTTTGATATTATTGAAACAGAATGGTCTGTTGGTCCGTTATTCCTCAGTCTGAAAAGCGAAACGGAAGATTTTGACCATGTGTATATTTCATGGGCTGATGCTCCTTTTACGGACCCGGAATTTACGGCAAAACTGTTTAAAAAACACATGCAGCAGGCTGCCGAATATACTTTCGCCGACGGTTATCCTTACGGACTGTCTCCGGAAATTCTTGCCCGGGGCATTGTTCCCATCCTTTCCGACATGGAAAAAGAAAGCCGGGACCCTATTACCCGCAATGCAGTTTTTGATATTATAAAAAAAGATATCAATTCTTTTGATATAGAAACCGACATAGCCCCAGCTGATCTCAGACATCTCCGTCTCCAGCTCACCTGCGATACAAAGCGGAATACGCAGGTTTGTATGGCTCTTTCGGGAATAAACGCTGCCAATTACGCTGATGTTATTCAAAAAAACACGGCTTCCCTGTATACAGTTCCGGCCTTTTATGCAATTCAGGTTGCAGGCAAGTGTCCCTATGAATGTGACTATTGCCCATACCCGCAGTTTTGTAAAAGCGGAAAGGGGAGTTCTCCCGGTGTGCCGGCAACTGAACGGACTGATTATATGACTGCCGATGATTTTTCCGCAATTGCAGGAAAAATCGCCGGGTATTCGGAGGATGCTGTTGTTTCCCTTTCCTTATGGGGCGAGCCTTCATATCATCCTGAAATTGCTGAAATGGTGAGGACTGTGCTTGCATATCCGGGCCTGTCGGTATTGATAGAGACAACAGGATTGGGCTGGACAGAAGAAAAGGTCGAGGCTATTAAAAATGCGGTTTCCGGGGTCTCCGCAGGATTCAGAAAGCAGAACCCGGTAAACTGGATTGTTTCTCTGGATGCGGTGAGTCCGGAATGTTACGGTATTGTCCATGGAATTAAGGAAAAAAGTCTTTCGGAAAAATATCTTGCCGAGGCTTTAAATTTTACCGATCTCCTGATAAAATCCTTTCCCGGTGCTGTCTGGCCCCAAATGGTCCGCATGAAGGAAAACGAGAAGGAGTTGGAACATTTTTACCGGTTCTGGAAGGAAAAAAACGGTCAGGTTATAATCCAGAAACATGACAGTTTTTCCCGCAGTATTGAAGACCGGCGGGTTGCTGATCTTTCTCCTCTGGTCCGGAATCCCTGCTGGCATCTTAAGCGGGATATGTCAATTCTGATCGATGGAGCGGTTCCGCTCTGCCGTGAAGATATATATGCCGCCAGGTTTTCCGGCAATGTGATTACGGACGGCCTTGAGCAGATCCGGGAAAAAGTCCGTCCGGTATATGATGAACACACACAGTGCGTGTATAAAGGATTGTGCGAAGACTGTGATGAATACTATACCTACAATTTTTAATGAAAGAAAAGTTCCGCATACAATAATCGGTGGGATAATGTCAAAAGCGCAGGATGCCTCTGTTCCGTGTACCGTTGTGGTTTTAAATCGGGGAGGGAGGTATTACCGCTCCGCGGTTTTCCAGAATCTTGAAAATGCCGGCTTCAGCTCGGTTATTTCCGTGGAAATGAATTCCGAATCCTATGATATAGAAAACCTCATTACCAGGTTTCCTTCGATACGGTTTCTGATCCCGCAGGGAAGTACTACAATAGGCGAAATGATAAATACTGCGGTAGCCGAGACAAATTCGCCCTGGGTATTTGTTGTATGGAATGATATAGAAATTGCGCCGCACAGTTTATCTGAAAGGCTGTTTGACAGACTGAATAACGATCCTGTGTTTTGTACGGCTCCCGTGCTTTCAACTGAAAAAATGGAAGCCCTGCCGGTTCAGATGGTTCCCGCCCTTAACAGAAATTCTTTTCAAATTGAACCCATGTATTTTTTCCGTGACGGATCGCCAACAGTGTATCCGTTTGATTTTACCGGCATTTATAACCGGGAAAGATTTATCAGACTTGGCGGATATGATTATACTATAACCAATCCGTACTGGCAGAACCTTGATTTTGGTTTCCGGGCATATTTGTGGGGAGAAAAAATCCAGCTGTCCAGCATTTTTAAACTGGCATACGGAGGCGAAATACCCACTGAAGACGCGACAACGGATACCTCCTATATACAGTTCTATCTGAAAAATCTTGCTCCGGTATACCGGAAAAACAGAATTACATTACCGCTTTCCTGTTTTTTTTCATATGCAGTCAGGTCGGGACTCAATATTATTGATGCTGTGCTGTATTTCAGGGAAGCGAGAAAATGGATCGCATTGAATAACAGCCGTTTTGTGCGGGATGCCGTTACTCTGTGCGGCTCATGGGAGCCCAGTCTTCAATGACAGCTGTTATTCTGCAGGCCCGCCTCGATTCAACGCGCCTTCCGCAAAAAGCCCTGCATGATCTCAGCGGCAAACCGGTTATTGTCCGGGTTATGGAAGCGCTTAAACAGATTTCTGCCGATACATATATTCTCGCCTGCGATACCGCTTCGGCCCCGCCTTTTCAGCTCTCGCAGACGAATGCGGTTTTATATGCATTCCTGGGCCAAAGGAAGATGTCCTCGAACGGTTTTGCATGGTTATCCGGCAAACAGGGGCTGACATTGTCGTCAGGGCTACAGGTGATAATCCCTATGTATTTGCGGACGCCGCTCAGGCAGCCCTGCTCAGGTTTACCGAACTCAGGGATACAAGGCCTGCGCCTGATTATTTTGCATATTCCGGTCTGCCTCATGGCAGCGGCGTCGAAATTATTTCAGCTGCGCGGCTTCTCGAAGCGTCAGCCCTGACCGACTCTTTGTATGATCACGAACATGTTGCGCCTGCATTATACCTGTATCCCGAACGTTATAATTGCGTGAGGGAAGAAGCACCGTTACAATGGTTTTATCCTGATATACGGACAACCATTGATACCCGCACCGATTATGAACAGGCAAAAGAAGTCGCCTTATATCTTTCATCGCATGGGCAGACGCTGCCCGCGTTATCTTCGTCAATAATCGAAGCCTGTCAGTACATTACCCAAACACTTCTTTTTGTACCGTCGGCCGTTACGGGGCAGGGAAGCGGGCACCTCATACGGACGCTGGACATCGTATCAAAATTATCGGGAAAGTACCGCTGCATCATATACCTTCCGGAAAACCATATCCTGCCTGTTCCGGAAAATTTCAGAAATATCATCGTTTCAGAACTTCCCGTATCGGCAGCCCTGGTTATTCTTGACCGTTTCAGATCATCTATTGATGAAATAAAGACCTTCCGCGGAATCGGACCCGTTGTGGCTTTTGATGAAGGCGGCCCAGGCCGGCCTTATGCGGATTATCTGTTTGATATTATTCCCGCCATTCCATATAAGAGCTTTATCAGGAAGCTCCCTGCGAACCGCACTGATCCCTCATTTCTGGCTTTGCCGGAAAAAAAACAGCACCGCGCAAATCATGAAATAAAAACAGCCCTTGTTTCCGGCGGAGGAGAAGATGCCGCGGGTCTGGCTCGTTCTGCGGCACACATAATGCGTAAACTCGGCTTTGAAGTAACGGTTATTGATCCCTCAATAAAGCAAAAAGAAGAAGATAATCAGGTAACAGCTCTGCCCTTTATCAGGAATTTAAAAGAAACACTATATACTTTTGACCTTGTTGTTACCCACTTTGGGTTAACAGCCTTTGAAGCCCTTGCGGCCGGCTGCCGTGTTATTCTTTTTTCTCCGACACGGTATCATTACCGGCTTGCAAAATACCACGGTTTTTCAGTAATTCCTCCAGGCCGGATGACAGCAGGGACAATAAAAAAGATTCTGAAAAAAGACATAAAAATTCCCTCTGTCATTACACCGGAAACAGTATCCAGGGATATAGCTGACAGCATCCCGGGCTATCTGGATTCTTCTGTCTCGGATTGTCCGCTCTGCGGGAATGCCGGAGGCCGGGTTATTGCCCGGCTTGAAGACCGGAGCATTGCCCTGTGTCCTGAATGCGGCATGGAATATCTGTATTTTATTATCGCTGCACCTGCTTCATATTCACATGCCTATTTTTTTGAAGAATATTCCAGGCAGTACGGGAAAACATATCTCGAAGATTTTGAATTTATAAAAGAAATGGGCGTTTCCCGGATAAAAAAAATAGAAAAGATTTTTGCCCGGCGGTCAACCGGCCGAAGATCGAACCTTAAAACACTGCTTGATATAGGCTGCGCCTACGGGCCCTTTCTTTCTGCCGCTTATGACTCCGGCTGGGATGTCACCGGCATTGATATTTCTGAAGACGCTGTCAGGCATGTAAAGGAAAATCTCGGATTTGCTGCAAGTATTTCCGCATTTCCTGATACAGGTATACAGACTTTTTCGGAGAAGAGCTGTTTTTCCGTAATTACTTTGTGGTATGTGATAGAACATTTTAAAAATCTTGAGCCTGTTTTTACCAGAATAAGAGAACTCCTCTGTTCCGGCGGAATCCTGGCATTTTCAACCCCGTCCGCTTCAGGAATTTCGGCGTTGAAAAACAGATCTGGA
Organism: Brucepastera parasyntrophica; assembly: GCF_022376835.1. GTDB lineage: Bacteria > Spirochaetota > Spirochaetia > Treponematales > Treponemataceae > Brucepastera > Brucepastera parasyntrophica. The sequence continues at coordinate 451,722 of NZ_CP084606.1, read as the reverse complement.
TTTTTCAAAAACAGCCCGTCCGACCATTTTACGCTCTGGCGGCCCGGCCATGTCCGTAAGCAGCTTTCACGTTATGGTTTCGATGTGGAAAAAATAATTTCAACGGGGCACCATCCTGAACGGTTCCCGGGATTACGCGGTGTAAAAAAGAATTCCCTGATATGGAAAGCCTGCATGGCCGTAAGCCGGGTGTTTTTTCTGGGAGATACTTTTGAAGTATATGCAGTAAAAAAGGAAGGGCAGGGAAAAAACACATGAAAAAAAGAATACTCCTGCTGGGTGCGGGTTTTATGCAGGGTGCGGGCATACGCAGCGCAAAGCAAAAAGGCTGGGAAGTCATTGCGGCGGACGGTAACCCCGAAGCGGCCTGCGCGCATCTTGCCGATCATTTTGAACATATTGATTTAAAAGATACGGAAAGACTGTGCGGGTTTGCCGGGCAGCTGAAAGACAACGGCGGGCTTGACGGTGTTTTTACCTGCGCAACGGATTTTTCTTCAACAGTTGCCTTTATTGCTGAAAAGTACGGACTTCCGGGGCATTCGCATGAAGCTGCCCTGAATGCGACCGACAAGATACGCATGCGAGAATGTTTTCAGCAGGCAGCTGTCCCTTCCCCGAAATTTACCGGCGTACACAAAACACAGGCGCCCGACATCCGCAATCTTCTCAGGGCAAGGGACCTCCGTTACCCGCTTGTTGTAAAACCTGCCGACAATATGGGTTCAAGAGGCTGCCGGAGGGCCGATACCTTCGAACAGCTTGAGCAGGCTCTTTCCGAAGCTTTCCGATATTCAAAAACCGGGACTGCCATAGTCGAAGAATATATGGACGGCCCTGAATTTTCCATAGAAGCTCTGATATTTGACGGGGAATTCCATTTGACAGGATTGGCCGACCGGCATATTTATTTCCCACCATTTTTTGTTGAAATGGGTCATACAATGCCGTCATCCTTTCCAGAAGACAAACAGCAGGAACTTGTTGAAGTATTCATAAAAGGCATAAAGGCGCTTGGCCTTACTCACGGCGCTGCGAAAGGAGACCTGAAATATACGGAAAAAGGCCCCATGATAGGTGAAATCGCCGGCCGCCTTTCCGGCGGATATATGTCAGGGTGGACCTTTCCGTATTCGACCGGGATCGATTTAACAGGAGCCGCTCTTGACCTTGCGGCAGGCAAACGCCCGGAAACATTACGGAAGATAAAAGAGTGGACCAGCGCCGAACGGGCCTGGATTTCCATTCCCGGAAAAATAGCCTCGGTTTCCGGATACGGCGAGGCAGAAAAGCTGGCTTTTGTTCTGGATATTTTCCCGAGGGTAAACCCGGGCGATACCGTATGTTTTCCGCAGAACAATGTGGAAAAATGCGGAAATATAATAGCCGCCGGTCCCTCCCGCGAACAGGTAATTGACGCGGCCGAAGAAGCCTGCCGCCTGATTCTGCCGAGGCTGGAAGCCCCAAACCCTGAAACCGATTCCTTTCTTCTTGCCGGCTCTGCGGAATTTCCGCCCCCGGCTTTCCCTCTCCCGGCCTTTCCGCAGGATCCGGAGTACACCGTGTCTGTTTTTTCCGGAAAACAGATAGCTGTTCCCGGCTTTCTTGTGCCGTTCCTTGACACCGCAGAAGACTGGCAGGGCAGAACCCTGAGACGGGCGATAACCCAGAGTATTGAAGCTGAACCCGGACTTTTGCGGAAGCTGGAATTTTCAGAAAAAAATGATCAAAATAACTTAAACAGGTACTGGAAGGCCTTGCTCAGAGGCGGAATTCAGGGAATAGTATATATATATGACAGGGATTCACTATATGAAAGCCCGTAAATACGTTTTTCTCATTCTGTTTTTTTCCGCGTTTATGCCGAAAACGGTATTTCCGGCTGAAATTCAGCCTCATATATCCTTGCATGACGCGGCGGCAAAGCTCAACGCAAAACTGTTCTGGGATCCCCTGTCAGGGGTCGTTATCCTGTCAAAAAACGGACATAACGCGAATTTAAGGGTCGGCGATGAAATCGTACTGTTCGACTACCGGGAATTTGCCCTTCTTGATCCTCCTGTCCGACGGGACGGGAATGTTTTTCTGACGCCGGCCTTTGTTGATTATCTTGAAAACTTTTTTGAAACACTTCCACCGTCTATTGCGTACCGAGTCGGGGCGATTTTGATTGATCCCGGTCATGGCGGCAAAGACCCGGGGGCTGTAGGAAAAATTACAAAAAACGGGAAGGCCTCGGATATCCGGGAAAAGGATATTGTGCTGAAAGTAGCGCAGGATGTATATTCCCGCCTGAAAGCTCAGTATCCGGATAAAAAAATCCTTCTCACCCGCAGTGACGACACTTATTTGAGCCTCGAAGAGCGGGTCGAAAAAGCGAATTCGGTCAAACTGGAACCCCATGAGGCCATACTCTATATTTCAATCCATGCCAATTCCGCCTTTAATCCGGCTTCGGCAGGTTTTGAAGTCTGGTATCTTACCCCTGATTACCGGAGGACAGTAATCGATAAATCTTCCGGCAATATAAATGACGATATTCTCCCCATTCTCAATTTTATGATGGAGGAAGAATTTACCACCGAAAGTATGCTGATAGCGAAATATATATCGGACGGGCTGGAACTTCAGATCGGGGATGTCAGCGCAAACCGGGGGCTTAAGGAAGAAGCCTGGTTTGTTGTCCGCAATGCGCGGATGCCAAGCGTACTGATTGAACTGGGTTTTGTATCAAATTCGGCGGAAGCCGCCCGGCTGGCGGACGACCGGTACTTGCAAAAATGCGCCGCCGGTATATATAATGGGCTGTCGGTATTTATTTCCCATTTTGAGAATTCAAGAGGTTTTACAGCTCAATGATAAAAAAGATTCACCAGGCGCAGCATACAATTAATTCCCTGTCCGGAAAAAATCATTCACCGGCGCAGTTTGTGATAGTTTTTATCTGTCTTGTCATATTCGGGGTGCTTTTCGGGGGCCTTCTTGCGCAGAAAAATGCGCGGGCTGTATTTTTCTTTCCCGTTTCGGATGTGAAAAAAGACAATGCCATACATACGGTTTCGGAAATACGGTACCTGCCGAAAAAGGAAAACGCCACGGAAAGACTCGAACAGTATATAAGCGAACTCCTGTTCGGACCTATAAATCCGGAATATTTACCTCTCTTTGACGGAAATGTCCGGACCCTGCGCTGTTTTGTCGCCGGAAAAAACGCCTATATCGATTTCTCAGAGGAGGCGCTTGCTCCCGTATACGGGAAGGTTCCGGTTGATAAAACATTTGAAATTTTTAAAAAAAATGTTTTTACAAATTTCAGAAACATTGATACTATATATATGTATATCGATGGAAAAGAAGTATATACGAAAAACCCTTTTGGCGGTGCAATGTGAACGAAAAAAGCATTGACAAAAGAAATTTCTTTCGTATACTTATAACTTGACAGGTTACAATTCGTGCATAAAAGGAGCTTTTGAATGAAAAAGGGATTCATACTTGTTGCAATCGCATTCTTCTTGGTTGGTGCTGTTGCAGTGGCAGATGAAGCTGTATTAATCGATTTTGCTTTGCTGACGGCAGACAGCGTTAATGATGATGATGGCAATGCGACCCAGAACGGCAGAACAGTAATGGATTATTCAACTGTAGCCGGCGATACATTTACGGACGATCAGCGTTCTCTTATGAAAACTTCACTGGCCGTAGGCAATTGGGATGTAGAGCTCAATTCTTCCGCAAGGAATGTTACCAGTCTTTCTGTTTCTCATGTAAGGCCCGCTCCGGTAAGCCAGAATGCAAAAAGTTTTGCAGGACAGACTGTAATGGGCGTTCGCATCAACTTCCCCGTATGGAACAGCAATGCAAACGCGATCATTAAACCTCCGTTTGAAATTCCCGCTTATGAACCGATGGCTCAGACAAATGAGGACGGAGAGGTTCAGGAACCGACTGATGAAGACAAGGCAACAGGACAGACCCGTTTTGAAGGCGGTTATGGTGTTGTAAAGAATGTTGGTGTGATTAAATCAATTGCCGTAAATACGTATGGTATGCAGTTTCCCCATGGTTTGTATGTTGTGCTTCATGACATGAACCGGGTTGAAAAACGCTATTTCATGGGATATCTGAAATTTGACGGCTGGAGAGAACTTGTCTGGCAGAACCCTGCGTATATTTCCGATGCACGCAGCCGGGAAATCAGACTGTATCCTGTATATCCGAATCATGTTCCCATACAGACATTCAAGAGTTTCATTGTTACACGCGATGCAGCAGATGAAGGCGGTGATTTCATAGGTTATATCAAAGATGTTAAGATAATTTATGACAAGGCCGTTCTTGATTCCGTACGCGATTTTGCTGATGAAGATATCTGGGGAATCCAGACAAAACGCGAAGCAGAACGCAAACAGCTTGAAGTATCACGCTTCGGCGGCGTACAGGTTCTGCGTTTCCTTGAACAGGAAAAGATCGCAACTGAAACCGGTTTTACTCCTTCTGAAGGCGCTTCAGCCAATGAACCGGAACAGAACGCAAACTAACAAGCAGATTGTATAATATGCATGAAAAAGGGATCCTTCAGGATCCCTTTTTTATTCGAGGTGAGGGTTTAACCCGAGACTAATTCCACGGGAGAGAAAAATACTCCAGACCGAAGGTCTGCCCTGCTCCGCGGCAGAGTATTTTATTTCCTTGCGCAGCGGTAAATTCGTTTGTATACTATACGTATGGATTTTCCAAAAACAAACGCATCATGGCTGCCCGACAGGGAACATCTTCTTGAACTGTATCAGTCTTATCAGCCCGCTCTCCAGCTTATTTTAAAAAGAATTGAATCAAAACTGAAATCATGCATAACCGTTTCTTCCACGCCGACTTACAAGGGCAGGGTAAAAACATTTAACAGCTACTACCGGAAATTTCTGCGTACCCTGCCTCCCGATTTTCAGCCGACTGAGGACCTTCCCACTGTTACGGACATTCTGGGGATCAGGATTATCTGTTCCTTTTTGCAGGATCTGACCGAGGTAGAATACTGTCTGAAATCGGCCTTCCGGATACTTGAGGTGGAACGAAAGGGGGCTGACCGGACATTCCGTGAATTCGGCTATGAGTCAACGCATATTCTTCTGGCGATTCCCGATGAGCTGAAGGAAAACCTGGTACTGCCTCCTGATCTTATTATTGAAGTCCAGGTACGGACCATCCTGCAGGATGCATGGGCCGAGGTTGAGCATGAGCTGGTATATAAATCTGAATTTTCCCCCTTTGATCTTCCTCTCAAGCGGAAGCTCGCTTCCATAAATGCCAGCCTGAGTCTGGCTGATATTATTTTCCAGGAAATCAGGGATTATCAGACAAAGCTGAATGACGAACTCGACAAAAGGCGGGGGAGCTTTTACCATCAGGCCGATAACTTTTTTGATCTGGATAATGATCTTCCGGACGTTTCCTCTTCAGGGGATGCGGAGAAAATTTCCGAAACCGCATCTCCCTATGTAAAGGGTACCATAGATGATATGATTCTTGAGGCCATTGAAGCCCATAATAACGGAAATCTTGAACGGGCAATAATGATATATACGCTTATCATCGATAAAAAACCGAACGCAACAGTTCTTTCAGTTATATACAAACACCGGGGTATGGCCTATTTTGCGCTTTCCCGCTATGAAGATGCGCTCCAGGATTTTAATGCGAGCGCCGAAAATAACCCGGCCAATTTCAGGGCCTATTATTATATAGGCATAGTTCTGGCCGTTATGGGAAAAAATGCCGAGGCGGTTGAGAACTTTACCCATTCGCTGGACATCAACCTGTATCAGCCTTATGTGTATTTCAGGCGGGCCCAGGCTTTTTATACTGAAGGGCGGTATACTGAAGCTCTGAATGATCTGGATAAAAGCGTATCCCTCGGCCTGAAGGACGAAAATGAAAAAAAACTCCGTCTCCTGATCGCGAAACGGCTGGACGTATCATAAAAGAATATTTTTCCGCTTAATCGTACCGTAATATGTTCCCGCGGGTATTTTTTTTTGATTTTTTGTTATATAATCGGTACATAAATAGCTTTGTAAAAATACAGGAGGCCATGCATGGATCATGCCTATAAAATGTTTTATAAACGGTTAAGCGAACTTCAGTCAATTATCCTTGAAAATCTGGCAAATTGTGAAACCAGTCTCGTAACCGATAATGTGTCCGAAAAGAAACGGGTTATTACAAAACTGTTCTCAAATGTAAGCGAATTGTATAAACTTTGTAATACCGATTCTCCGGAATGGCTGGTTTCACTGGTATCCATCTGCAACAAGCTTTTGAGCAGTCTGTCAAATACCCAGAACAGAAAGGAATTGCTGGAATTCATTGTTCTGAACAGGGATAACATAAAACAGCATGACTGGTTTGACACCGGCACAAATGAAGATCTGAATTTCGAAACAATGTATAAAAAATACAAAAATGAATCAAAGGTTCCTGAATTATTTGATAAAATGGTGCAGACTATTGATAACGCTTTCCGGAATGAGAGTCTGAATTTGAACAATACGGAAAAACCCCTGAAAAAATTACTGTCCGTAATCAGGACAAATATGAATAAATCGTTCTGCTCTGATGAAATAATCGTTTCCGCTTCCGTTTTTCTCCTGAAAGAACTGTCCGCCTGCTCAGGTGACAGCGCGCCGGAAGTAAAATCCATGCTTAATGTATTATTCACGTCGGCAATTGAAATATATGACACGGTTTCCGAAATCAGGAAAAAAATAGAGCAGGAAATAGGCGGAAAATTAAAAAGCGGTTCACCGCAGTTCGCCGTTTTGTCCGGCAGGGACACCCTGATAAAAACCGGAGAGGAATCCGGGCTTGTTTTTGAAAACAGACGTTGACTTTTTTAATTGAAATAGTATAGTTTTATACGAACTTATATTATCCTTATTATAGCAGGAGTCGTTCAAACGGCTCCTTTTTCATATATTGAATATACATTTTGTGAATGATGAAAAAACGGGAGCTTCTTTATAGTGGAATATACCGCACCTGAAAATATGCCGTATTTTACGGATTGCGAACCACTGGTTCGTGGTCTCGGATACCAGTTGCTTGAGTTTACTGTTTTTAAGCGGCATACAACGTGGCAGATACGGGCTGTAATTTATACGTCCGAGGGTGTCGGTATCAATGATTGCTCCAAAGTTCACAGAATTCTGCTACCCCGGCTCGAGGCCCTTCTTTCAACTCAGGATCTGACAATGGAAATAACCTCGCCCGGAATTGACCGCATACTGAAAGATGCATATGAATTTTCTGTTTTAACAGGAAAAAATATAAAAATATGGAATACCGATGTTTCAGACTGGATATACGGCGAAATTGTATCTTCTGATCAGAAAGAGGTTTGCCTTTTATCCGAATCGGGGAAAATACAGATTCCATATTCAAAAATAGCTAAAGCAAGACTGTCTGACCGTCCGCCGGTCTCAGACAGATAGAAGGAGTTTGTTATGCCTGCGGAAATGGCCGAAGCAATACGCCAGCTTGTTCAGGAAAAAGGAATTGATGAAGACCTTGTATTCAGAATGATTGAGGATACCCTAAAGGCTGCGTATAAAAGAAAATTCGGAACAAATGATAATGCTGTAGTTACTTTTAATGATGACCATACCGATGTTTCGATATATTCGCGCAAAACAATAGTTGATGGTGTATATAATCCGGTTACCGAGATCGAACTGGAGGACGCGATTGATCTTGATCCTGAATGTGAAATCGGCGACGAGTTGCTGATTGAAGTTGATCCCCGGGAATTTGACCGGATTTCAGTCCAGTCCGCAAAACAGACTGCCCAGCAGTCTATCCGGGATATTCAAAAAGACACCCTGTATTCCGAATACAAGGACAAGGTCGGTGAAATAATTATCGGTTATTATCAGCGTGAGCGGAATGGAAATATCTATGTTGATCTTGGTAAGGTGGAGGGCATCCTGCCGCGGAAATTCCAGTCCCGAGGGAGTCATATCATCAGAACGACCGGATCAAGGCTTATATTACCGAGGTCAAGAAAACCACGGCAGGGCTTCAGATTGTGTTGTCAAGAACGGACCCTGACTTTGTCCGGCGTATTCTTGAACTTGAAGTTCCCGAGATATATGACAAAACGGTAGAAATCTATAAGATCGTCCGTGAGCCCGGTTACCGGACAAAGGTAGCGGTTTTTTCCCACCGGGACGACGTTGATCCTGTCGGCGCCTGTGTAGGATTAAAGGGTGTCCGCATTCAGGCTGTTATCCGTGAACTGGAAGGAGAAAAAATAGATATCCTGAAATATGATGAAAATCCGCGGACATTTATTATGAACGCCCTTTCTCCTGCCGAAGTAAATGATGTAGTCATACTGGATGAAGCAAAGCGTTCTGCCCTCGCGGTAGTTTCCGATTCCCAGTTTTCACTGGCAATCGGAAAACAGGGACTGAATGTCAGGCTTGCGAACCGTCTTGTTGACTGGAATATCGATGTTAAAACTGAGGAACAGTTTGAAGAAATGGATATTTCCGCGGAATCCCGCAAGGTCGCTCACGAACTCTTTGCAAACAGCGATGCAGATGAGATTACATCCATTAACGAATTGCCCGGAATTACAACAGAATTAATTGAAATACTTGAAAATAATGATATAACATCTGTTGATGACCTGCTCGCTCTTGGAGACACTGAACTTGAAGCGCTTGAAGGTATGACTCCGGAGCAATACGCGGTTCTTGAAAAAGTGATAAAAGATTCTTTTGAATTCGTCAAAGATGATGAAGATGCTGAAGCTGATGATGCAGAAGATTCGGATAATGAGGAGCCTGTTGAGGCCGGGGCTGACGAAGAAGCTGATGATGAATATGAATGCCCGGAATGCGGTGCTCCTATAACGATCGATATGACAACATGTCCCAATTGTGGTATTGGTCTCAGTTTTGAATATGAGGACGAAGAATAGGAAACTATATGGCCGAAGATTCCGATAATACACAAAAACCAAAGGTAATTCTCAATAAACAGCGAAAAACAGACGCCGCCGCTCCGGAACAGGTAAAACCTGCTGCAGCTTCTGAAACTACGGAAAAGAAAAAAGTAATTATTGTTAAGAAAAAAACGGCAAATAATACTGCTTCTGCTCCGGATCAGAATACCGACGACACGGCAAAAAATGATTCCAAACCTGCCAAAAGGCCGGTTCATGTCGTACCTGTCCGGCATCAGGAAGCTGATTCTGAACAGGGGAAGAAAAGCAGTGACGGTAATGCCGAAGAAACCGATAAAAAGACAACGGCGGGTCCGGTTGAACTCAGTCCGCCCCGCCCGAACGTAAAGGTCGGAAATCTTGCCGACCGCTCCCATAACCGTTCCTATAATCAGGGCAGCCGCGGTTCTTATACGCCGGGCGGTCAGAGAGAAGGTTTTTCAGGAACCCAGGCAAGGGAAGGGGCCCGTGATTTAAATCAATCCGGTTACCCGCGCGGAGACCAGGGGCAGCGGAGAAATTATTATAATTCACAGGGTCAGGGCCGCCCCGGCGGTTACAATGGTCAGCCGCGAACCCCGGGAGCTCCGAATACACAGGGCCGCAATCCCAATTACAATCAGGGCCGTCCCGGTGGACCACCCCGTCCGGGCGGACCGCCTCGTCCCGGTGGACCGCCCCGTCCGGGCGGATTTACCCAAAACAGGGGATTCGGACCAAGACCGGGTGCGCCTGGAAGGAATGGCCCCTCGGAGCAGATGCCTCTTGATAGCAGGACTCCTCCCGGGAAAAAATCTTTCAAAGGTAAAAAAACTGTTTATACCCGGAAAAACAAGGAAGATGACTTTGAAGAGAAACTCCTTCAGCAGAAAAAGAAGGCCCAGGACAAGATAAACGCAATCCCGAAAGAAATTGAAATAATGGAATCAATTTCTGTTTCCGAGCTTGCGCGGAAAATGAATTTAAAGGCCTCCGAACTTATAGGCAAACTGATGACAATGGGAATGATGGTTACCATGAATCAGTCAATTGATGCTGATACCGTAACTATTCTTGCAAGTGAATATAATTGCACAGTCAATATTGTCAGCCTTTACGATGAAACTGTTATTGAAAGTGATAGTGACAGTAATGCCGAGCTTCTCCCGCGTCCTCCTGTTGTTACAATAATGGGACACGTCGATCACGGAAAGACAAAAACCCTGGACGCTATCCGGAGTACCCATGTCGCCGAAGGGGAATTCGGAGGCATTACCCAGCATATTGGCGCCTACATGGTTGAAACACCGAAGGGAAAAATAACCTTCCTTGATACTCCCGGCCACGAAGCGTTTACCATGATGCGTGCCCGCGGCGCTGAAATAACCGATATTGTTGTACTTGTTGTTGCGGCTGATGACGGCGTAATGCCTCAGACTGTTGAAGCAATAAACCATGCGAAGGACGCAAAGGTTCCCATAATAGTTGCCGTCAATAAGGTTGATAAACCTGAGGCAAACCCCGACAAGGTTAAAACACAGCTTTCCGAACTCGGACTTACTCCTGAAGAGTGGGGCGGGGAAACCATGTTTGTGCATATCAGCGCCCTGAAAAAAGAAGGACTCGATGATTTGCTGGATTCAATTCTGCTCCAGGCGGAAATTCTTGAGTTGAAGTCAAATTTCGAGTGCCGGGCTGAAGGAAAAGTCATTGAGTCCCGTATAGACCACGGACGGGGTATTGTTGCAACTATTCTTGTGCAGCGCGGAACTCTCCGGACAGGAGATTCCTATGTTGCCGGAGTATACTCAGGCCGGGTCCGGGCAATTTTTGATGACCGCGGTGAAAAACTTGATGAAGCGACCCCGAGTATGCCGGTTGAAATTCTGGGGCTGGAAGGTATGCCGAACGCCGGAGATCCCTTCCAGGTTACTGAAACCGAGAGAATTGCGCGCCAGATTTCATCCAAACGCCAGGAACTGAAAAAATTTGAGGATTCACGGAATGTCAAAAAGGTTACGCTTGATAATCTGTTTGATACCATTCATGACGGCGGAATCCTTGAACTGAAAGTAATCATTAAGGCGGACGTACAGGGTTCTGCTGAGGCACTGAAGCAGTCTCTTGAAAAACTGTCTACAAAGGATATCCGCCTGAATGTTATTCATGCTTCGGCCGGAGCCATTAATGATTCCGATGTTATGCTCGCAGTTGCAGATTCCAATGCTATTATTATCGGATTTAATGTCCGTCCTACTCCCCAGGCAAAACTGCTTGCCGAGTCGGAAAAAATCGACATCCGCAAATACAATGTTATTTATAAGGCTGTTGAAGAGATTGAGCTCGCAATGGAAGGCATGCTTAAGCCTGATATTAAGGAAGAAGTTATCGGTATGGTTGAAGTCCGGGATGTAATAAAAGTGCCGAAGATCGGCGCGATTGCCGGATCCTATGTCCTGCAGGGCGTCGTAAGACGAAATTCGATCATCAATGTTATCCGGGACGGCATCGTTGTGCATACCGGAAAAATAGCTTCACTGCGCCGGTTTAAGGATGATGCCAAAGAAGTTGCCGCGGGTTTTGAATGTGGTATCGGCATTGAAAACTATACCGATGTACGCGTCGATGACCAGCTCGAAGTTATAGAACTGGTGGAAATTGCGCGCAAGCTGAAAGACAGCGAAAAAAATGATTCATCGAAGGATAAGACAGAATAAAATCTGTCCGGTAGAATAATATGGGAGAATTCAGACTGGACCGTCTCGGCGAACAAATCAGGGAAGAAATTTCCGGGATGATATTCGGCGGACAGATAAAGGACCCCCGTGTATCAAATTTTCTTTCAATTAACCGCGTTGATGTTTCCGGTGATCTTGGATATGCAAAAGTGTATGTTTCAAGTTTTATGGATGTGCATCAGACAAAGAAAGGTGTCAGCGGACTTCAGAATGCGGCAGGGTATATCCAGTCTGTTCTCGGCAAGAAGCTCAGAATCCGGCAATTCCCTCATTTGCAGTTCATCTTTGATGAAAGCATAAAAGAGGGATTTGAAATGGTTCAAAAGATCAATAGTCTTGATATTGACCGCAGTTCCGGTGAAACTGAAAAAACGGAATAAATATTGGCAATGGATCTTTCTCCTGAGGGAATAATTCTCTTTGCGAAAAGTGCGGGCAAAACCAGTTTTTCTTCACTCTGGCAAATAAAAAATGCCCTTGAGACAAAGAAAGTAGGCCATACGGGGACCCTTGATTCATTCGCAGACGGACTGCTTGTGCTTCTTTCAGGAAAAATGACCCGGCTCGCGCCGTATATAACGGCCTGCGATAAGGAATATAAAGCCCTCATCGAATTCGGCGCCGAAACAGACACCCTTGATCCCGACGGCAAGGTAATTATGGAGGCCCCGCTTCCGCTTTTCCGCACGGTAAGAAATATACTGCCTTCTTTTACGGGAAATATCATGCAAAAGCCCCCGCTGTTTTCCGCAATCCATGTTGACGGGGAAAGGGCGTCGGACAGAATACGAAAGGGAGAACAGATAGAACTGCCGCCCCGTCCGGTCACTGTGTACTCAATTGAAATTCTGGAGGCCCGCGATCCCGGCGGAAATATGGCCGGCGATGATTCTCAGCTTGCGAATCTTACAGTCCGGGTCCGCTGTTCCAAAGGAACCTATATCAGGTCGCTTGCGCGGACATTGCGCAGGCAGCGGGTTCCTGCGCCTATTTGAAGGGCCTCAGGCGGACCCGGCAGGGTATTTTTAATCTGAAAGACGCCCTGAATTATCACCGGCTTTTGCCTTTCCCTTCTTTACCGGTGCAGCCTGAAAAACGGGAACAGCTTGCAAAAGAAGAGGTTTTAAAAAACATAGTGACTTTTACGCCGGAAATAGCCGCTTCACTTTCGATGAATCCGATAGATATCGCCGCTTCCTGTTCCGCTGATTTCAGTAACGGAAAGAAAATTTCGCAATCGTGGTTTTCTTTCGGACAGCCGCCTGTTTTCGGCAGCCGCTGTGCGGTCTTCTGTCAGGGCCGGTTTATGGGCGTCGTATTATGGAACGGCGGACAGACCAGATATGAGTTTGTTTCGGTGCCGCGTATATGAATATGACTGTAATCAAATGGGAAGACATTTTTACTCCCTCAGGCGCGGAGGCTGTTTCAAAATTATGCGGAAACAACGGTGGGACTGCCCTGACAATAGGCGGTTTCGACGGCCCTCACACGGGCCATCAGGCGCTATTCAATGCGGTGATGGAAAATGCGGAAAAATTGAATCTAGTTCCCGGCGTGGTGACTTTCACGAGGTCCCCCGGTGTGGTAAAAAACGACAAAAACTACCCCGGAGATGTGTCAACGCTCCGGCTCAGACTGAATCATTTTGCCGAAACAGGGTTTAAGCTGGTTGTCCTGATTGACTTTTCTGCGGAATTCGGTAGAATGACAGGGAGTGTATTCTTTGATAATCTGGTAAAAAAGATCCGTATGCGGTATGTGGCCGTTGGTCCCGATTTCCGCTGCGGATTTCGCCTGGATACCGGTGAAACAGAAATAGCTGGTTTTGCCACAAAAGAAGGGTTCCGTGTTGATTCCATACCGCTGGCCGATTATAACGGTTTGCGGATAAGCTCCAGCGCTGTGCGCGACGCGATCAGGTCCGCTGATTTTGCCCTTGCGGAAAAACTTCTTGGTTATCCATTTTTGCTTGATTTTTCCGGAATACGCTGGGAAGTTTCGGACAAAAATCTGAATACTCCTTTGTGTTCTTTTACACAAATACTCCCCGGGCGGGGAGTTTATAATGCTGTCTTATATACGGTTTCGGGAACTTCCGTTCATGTTACAATACACGTAACGGAATCCTTATTGGAGCTTGCCGCCTGTAAAGGCGAAACACTGCCGCCCGTACCCGAAATAAGTGCGGCTGAATTCTGTTTATCAAGATGATTAATATAAAAGGAGTAAGTATGGCACTTACAAAAGAGGAGACCACCGCGGTGGTCGGAAAATTCGGTGCGAATGAAAAAGACACCGGAAATACAAAGGTACAGATAGCTCTTTTGACGGAAAGAATCCGTCAGCTGACCGAACACTGTAAAAAGTTTAAAAAAGACAAAAGCAGCCAGCGTGGTTTGCTTATTCTGGTCGGACAGCGCCGCCGTCTTCTAAAATACATACAGCGTAAAAATATTGCCGAATATCGTGCATTAATTCAGGAGCTTGGCTTACGAAAGTGATGCAAAAGTTACCTGCCTCTTTTTCAGGGTGGGTAACTTTTTCTTTTTTACCGGCAAACTTCTGAAATCTCCCCGGTTTTTGCCTTTCACTGTTTGAAAGGTTATCTTTAATATTAATGCTGTATGACAGCAAAAAATAAGGTACGTAAAAATGATACATAGAGTAACATACAGAATCGGAAATGATGATCTGATTCTTGAAACCGGCCGTCTTGCAAAGCAGGCTAACGGCTCGGTATTTGCCCAGTATGCGGGAACTGCGGTTCTTGCAACTGCCTGCGCCTCTTCGGATAGTGTGGAAGGCTTGGATTATGTTCCGCTTACCGTGGATTATAATGAGAAATATTATGCTGCGGGGAAAATACCCGGCGGTTTTATTAAACGCGAAGGCCGTCCGAAGGACAAGGAAATTCTTGTTTCCCGTCTGATTGACCGTCCGATGCGGCCTCTTTTTGAAAAATCTTTCGGAAGGGATATTCAGCTCATTCCGACCTGCGTTTCTTCGGATATGCAGAATCCTCCTGATATTATTGCCGTAATAGCAAGTTCAGCAGCTGTCGCCATATCGGATATTCCTTTCAACGGGCCGGTAGCGGCGGCGAGAATCGGGTATATTAATGGTGAATATATTATAAATCCCACCTTTGAACAGATTGAAACTGCTGATATGGAAATAGTGGTCGCGGGTACTTCAGAAGGAATAACCATGGTTGAGGGCGGCGCACATGAGGTATCCGAAGAGGTTATGCTCGGCGCGCTCGAAAAAGCCAAGGAGTTTATAAAAGCTATCTGTGATCTGCAGAGGGAACTTGCGCAGAAATGCGGAAAAGAAAAACTCCCGCTCAGTCCCCTGACTGTTGAACTTCAAAACCGTGACGTTATCTATGCCGAAGCCTATCCGAAAATGGAAGAGGCCCTCTATGTCAAAGGAAAACATGAGAGGCGGGCTGCCTGCCATGCGGTAAAAAAACAGCTTGAAGAAACCTATGCGGAACAGCTTGAAGACGAACTGCAGCGAAAGCTCTTTCATGCGCTTTTTGAAGATATAGAATATACTATTCTCCGCAAGAATATTCTGGAAAAGGGCGTCCGCGTTGACGGCCGGGACCCGGAAAAAATTCGCGATATAAGCTGTGAAATCGGGGTTTTACAGAGGCCCCATGGTTCCGCCCTGTTTACCCGCGGGGAAACACAGGCTCTGGCTGTAGCCACGCTCGGGACCATCTTTGACGAGCAGATTTATGATGATATTGAAGGCGACCGCAGAGAGCATTTTATCCTGCATTATAATTTCCCTCCATTTTCAGTCGGCGAGGTGGGGCGTATGGGTACCGGCCGCCGCGAAATCGGTCACGGGTATCTTGCAAGGCGTTCACTGGAACCTGTAGTTCCTTCACGGGAGGCCTTTCCCTATACAGTCCGGGTTGTTTCTGAAATCCTTGAATCAAACGGTTCTTCCTCAATGGCTTCAGTCTGCGGCGGAACTCTTTCTCTTCTTCATGCCGGGGTCCCTCTGAAAAGTCCTGTAGCAGGTATCGCAATGGGACTGATTACAGATGGTGATAAGTATGCAGTGCTTTCGGATATCCTCGGTGAGGAAGATCATCTGGGCGACATGGATTTTAAGGTCGCAGGCACCGAAAACGGAATTACCGGCTTCCAGATGGATATTAAGATTGCGGGTGTTTCAACTGAAATCATGAAAAATGCCCTTGATCAGGCAAAGCGGGGACGTTTGCATATTCTTGGCATAATGAACCAGACAATTTCCAAACCGTCCGAACAGATTTCCCAGTATGCGCCCCGCATAGAGGTAATGAAAATTGATACCGATAAAATCGGCGCCCTGATAGGCCCCGGCGGCAAGACCGTTAAGGCTCTTTCAGAACAGTATCAGGTCACCATTAATACTGAAAATGACGGGACTGTTACCATTTACGGTAAGAATTCAAAGGCCGCTCTTGCTGCCCGTGACGCTATAAAGGGTATTGTGGAAGACCCCGAAGTCGGAAGAATATATGACGGCGTTGTCCGCAGAATAATGGACTTCGGCGCTTTTGTGGAAATTCTCCCCGGCAAGGAAGGATTGGTCCATATTTCAAAGCTTTCCCGGACCCGGGTCGCCCATGTTTCCGATGTGGTAAAAGAGGGACAGAAGATACCTGTCAAACTTCTGGAAATAGATAAAATGGGCAGACTGAATCTGTCCTATATCGATGCGATTGGAGATGATGCCCCTAACCCGGAAAATAATTAAAAACGGCGTTCATTTTATAAGCGAACCGATTGCCGCCGCCCATTCTGCGGCAATCGGTATATGGTTCCCGACCGGCTCCCGTGATGAAAGAGCGGGTTCGTCAGGCGTTATGCATTTTATAGAGCATATGCTTTTTAAGGGGACCGATACTCTGTCTTCAATTGATATTGCGCGTTATTTTGACAGGATCGGCGGATATGTAAACGCATTTACCGAAAGGGAAATGATATGTATCTACTGCCTGGTCCCGCCGCAGAATGCGGAAGACGCTTTAAGAATTCTCTGCTCCATGGTCCGGCGTTCTGTTTTTGCCGATGCGGAAATAGAACGCGAGCGGTCTGTTATAGTCAGTGAGATTCTCGCCCAGTGTGATGATCCCGACGAATCCGGAATGGAAAAAGCTTTTTCTCTGATGTACCCTGATCACCGGATATCACATCCGATAACCGGTACAGTCAGGGACATTGAATCTCTCGCTTCAGACACAATCAGGGAAAATTACCGCCTCTTTATTCAAAATACTTCTCCGCTGATAACGGCGGCCGGCAATCTGTGTACGGACAGGCTGGTTTCAATTATCGAGAGTGAGTTTGAAAATACCGATCCTTTGCTTAACCCTGATATACATCCGGTTTGGAAGTCCGGCGTTTTTTTTGAGGAATCCCGTTTTTCACAGTCACAGATATATCTTTCCTATCCCATAAATGAATCAAAAACGGATACAGGCTGGTATTCATGGGCTGTGATCAATGCTATAATCGGAGATATGGTAAGTTCCCGGCTCTTTCAGAATCTGAGAGAAAAAAGAGGGCTGTGTTATTCTGTATTCAGTTTTTATCTCTTTAACAGGGATTCTGCCTTTTGGACGGCAGGGGTTTCGGTTCCTCCCGAAAAGACCACAGAAACGCTGAGCGTTCTGTTATCCGAAATCACTGAAATCGGGGAGAAGGGTTTCAGCAGTGATGAAATTCAGGAGGCAAAATCCCATGTATCGGGAGAACTTCTTTTAAATGCCGATGATACCGAAAACAGAATGAAGCGGCTTGCCCGGCAGTTCTTTTACAACGGGACTATTCTTTCTGTTGAAGATTCCGCGGAAATGATAAACAATATAAACGGGTCTGATATTGAAACGGCGCTTGATTCATTTGATGATAAAAAGAAGAATCTTGTTGTATATGCGAAACAAAAATGCCTCAGGGAGTGTAAAAAATATGGACGCAGTTATCCGTTTTACAGCTAAAAAAGGCGCGGTAACACCTGAATATAAAACCGCCGGCGCCGCCGGCGCTGATATTTGCGCTTTTCTTGAAAAACCTGTAACGCTGGACCCTTTTGACCGCTGTCTGATTCCGACCGGGATCAGTACGGAAATTCCCCCGGGATATGAAATACAGGTAAGACCCCGTTCCGGGCTTGCAATGAAACACGGAATAACAATACTAAATACTCCGGGAACAATCGATTCAGATTACCGGGGGAAATCGGCATTGTACTGATTAATCTCGGAAAGGAACCGTTCACAGTGGAACATGGCGACCGGATTGCCCAGCTGATTGTTTCAAAGGTCGATCATGCTTCTTTTATACAGGTGGAAGCTCTTTCTGAAACGGAACGTTCCGCCGGAGGATACGGTTCAACCGGAAGAAAATAAATGCGAAAGACGCTTTTTTGTACATTGCCAAGGAAATGCTTCTCTATTTTTTGTCTGCTTTCTTTTCTTTTTTCTTATTTTTTTGTTAATCAGATATTGCTTATGGCTGAAGATATTCTTTCAAAAAAGGCCCCATTTAAAGATGTTGCGCTGCTGATTATTTACGCGCTTCCCTCAATAATTGCGACTTCCGCTCCGTTTGCCGCTCTTGTAGGTACCCTGATGGGTGTTGGACGCCTTGTAAGTGACCGGGAGATTCTTGCAATGAATGCTCTCGGGGTATCTCTCCGGTTTATTTTTCTGCCCATACTCGCTGTAGGTATTCTTGTTTCTATGGTTTCCTTTATGACAAATGATATTCTTTTGCCTCTGGGTACCATAAAATTCAATTCTCTGTACCGGAAAATCCTGACCTCGACCCCGGCTCTGGAGCTGGAGTCAAATTCCATAAAAAGAAGCCAGAATGCAATTGTAATTTCCGGAACCATAAAAAACGAAACCATGGATAGCATTCTTCTGATAGATTCCGACAATATGGGGAATAAAAGGGTTGTCGCCGCTCCCGATGCAAAGATACTGAAATCAAATGATTACGCAATACTCATGACTCTGGAAATGCAGAATGCCCTTGTCGCCAGTTTTGACAAAAGAGACAGAAAAAAATTTGATATAATTGAGGCGCAGACCATCTCATATAATATGCTCGCAAAAAATCTATTGTCGAATTATTCGAGTTCTGTTACTCCGCGGGAAATGACTTCACGTGACTTGTACCGGGAAATTCAGCGCCAGGAAATTCAGGAAAACCCCAGGGTTCTGAATATGTGGAAAATGGAATTTCATAAAAAGTTTACCATACCTTTTGGAGCCTTCTTTTTTGTTATTCTTTCTTTTCCGCTCGGACTTACTGCCAAAACAAACGGACAAAGTGTGGGGTTTATTTTCGGATTAATTATTGCTGTGTTATACTGGGCGATGCTCATTGGAGGGCAGACGCTGAGCGTCCGTCTCGATTTTAACGGGACGCTGGCAATGTGGCTGCCTAATCTGGTTGTTCTGCTGGTTGGACTTATCGCGCTTGGAAGAAGGTTTTTCAAATGAAGCTATTACAGCGGTACCTGCTGCAGCAGTTTATACCAATTTGCTTTTTTGCCCTTCTTTTTTTTATCCTGCTGCTTGAGCTGGGTGATTTATTTGCCAATTTATGGCGATACCTTGCAAATGAGGCTCCGATACGTTCCGTTATAACGGTAATGATCCTGTATATCCCGAAATGTATTTCCTATTCAATGCCGATGGCTGTTCTTTTTGCTTCGGCATATACAATGGGTTCAATGTATGCAAGAAATGAGCTGACTTCGGTATTTGCCGCAGGCTATCCCCTGTATAAACTGATTATACCGCTCCTTGTTCTCGGTCTTTTACTTTCCTTTGGCATGTTCTTTTTTGAGGACAGAGTTGTTATTCATTCCCTTGCGCAAAAGAACGCATTAAACAGGGTTCTTCTTAACCAGCAGGAATCATTGAACAACGGTAATGTTGTTGTTATTTCCGAATCACGAAAAGTGGTATATACCGCTGATTTTTATCAGGCGGGAGATAAAAAGCTGTACTCTCTTATTGTAGTAATCAGGACCGAGGACGGCGACCTCGAAGCCGTTATTCAGGCCCCCTCGGGAAAATGGTCGGGAAGCGAATGGGTTCTCGAAACCCCGATAACGTATATTATAAAAGATGATGTTCTCGTAGAGGAAGATATAGTTCCCTATGAACTGACAGAATCTCCGGAAATTTTCCAGAGAAACGTAACGTCTGTGGATGAGTTATCTGCCGAAGAAGCAAAAGTATATATTGAGAATGCCCGGCGGGCAGGGCTTCCTTACGCGGAGATGCTGTCAAATTATTACAGACGGTTTTCCTTTCCGTTTACAATTTTTATTGTTTTGTTTTTTTCGATTTCCCTGGGCGGACGTTTTAAGAAAAATATTCTCCTTATGAGTTTGTTACTAAGCCTTTCAATTGCGGTTTTATACTATGTAATGCAGATGATTACTATGATTCTTGCAAAATGGGAATATATTTCACCGCTTGCCGGAGCCTGGGTTCCGGTAATATTTTTTTCGGAGCCAGTGTTGCGATTCTTAGGGTAGCAAGGACATAAAAAGTGCAGAAAACTGATAAAATTTTTACTTTAAAACACCGGGATAATTCCTGCGGTGCGCGTACCGGGAGTATTTCATTGCCTCACGGAACCGTTAATACACCGGCGTTTATGCCTGTGGGGACAAATGCGACAGTCAAGGCAATGACAAAGGACTGGCTTGATGAGATAGGTTTTGAAATCATTCTTGCCAATACCTATCATTTGTATTTACGCCCGGGGGCGGAAATTATACGTGCCGCCGGCGGTCTCCATGGTTTTTCCGGCTGGAAAAAAAATTTTTTAACCGATTCGGGCGGATATCAGATATTTTCTCTTTCCGCATTCAGAAAGATTACCTCTGACGGAGTTAAATTCCGCAGTCATATTGACGGTTCTTCCCATTTTTTAACGCCGGAAGACATAGTTTCGGTACAGGCCTGTTTGAACAGCGATATCCAAATGCAGCTTGATGTCTGTACAGGTTACGGGACCGAATGGAAAAAAGCAAAGCAGGCGCTTGAAATAACAAGCAGCTGGGCGCAGCGGGCAAAGAAAGCCTGGCTCGAAACACCCGAAGAATATCAGGGGAAATTATTTGCAATAGTGCAGGGGAATTTTTACCGGGATCTCAGGGCAGAAAGTGTGGAGCGGGTTGTCGAACTGGATACGCCGGGGATAGCAATCGGCGGTCTTTCAGTAGGAGAGCCCGCTGATGTGTATAATGAATTTCTCGCATTATCGGCGGAACATCTTCCCGATGATAAACCTCGCTATGTTATGGGAATAGGAACGCCGGATTATATCCTTGATGCTGTCATGAATGGTATTGATATTTTTGACTGCGTGCTGCCTTCCAGAAATGCCCGTAACGGTTCCCTTTTTACAAGAGACGGTACCATTGCGATAAAGAAAGAAAAATATGCGGCGGACTTTTCGCCGATAGACCCTGAATGTTCCTGCAGAGTCTGTCGGGAGTATTCAAGAGCCTATATGAGACATTTATACAAAAATGATGAAATACTGAGTTCAATGCTCGCGACCTATCATAATCTGGCTTTTATGAACCGGCTGGTGGAAGAAATACGGGAGGCCATAAACTCCGACACCTTCCTTGTTTACAGAAAATCATTTCTTGAACGTTTTACCGGAGGCAAAAAATGAAGCGGTTTTTATTTTGTATTTTTTTTCTGTGTTCCTTTTCCATATATGCACAAAAGTCGGAACATGAAGAGCGCCGGGAGATTATTAAGTACGGACTTGAAGGCGAAATAACCGAACTGATAACAAAACTCCAGAATGAAGATTCAAAAGAATATAATACGGAATTAACGGAACTTTTCTATAAGACAAAGAGTACTTCAATCAAGGAGCATATTCTCCGGCTGTACAGCGCCCAGAAAAATCCGGAACTGGAAGACTATTGTCTCGAAATACTTGAGGATCCTTATGATGAAAAGAAGACACTTGTATTATCTGTGCTGGCCTATGTCACGGATTTGAAACTTTCTTCCGCTGCGCCGCAGATACGGAAGATTCTCGAAAATGAAAACAGTGATTACCGTGATTCGGCTATCCGTGCTCTCGGAAAAATCGGCACAAGTGAAGATGCTCAATTTCTGATCGCATATATGGATGCGGAACTTCCGGGGGATGAAAGACAGCGGCTGATAATCCGCCAGAATGTTATGACTGCCCTGGGAGAATTACAGGCTGAAGAAATATGGGAACGTTTTGCCGAAATTGCGCAGAACGCTGACGAGAATGCTGTTATAAGAGCGGCCGCAGCGACTGCGCTGGGTAACCTGAAAAAAACTGAAGCGCTCCCTGTTCTGGTGAATCTATTCAATGAAACTGATCCTATTATCAGGACTGCTGCCGTGACAGCGCTGTCTTCGTTTGATGATCCCGAAGCAACGGAAATTATTCTTGACGCTTTCAGGGATTCCTATTATAAAATCCGTATCGAGGCGATAGCGGCGGCCGAAAAAAGACATCTCAACGAGGCTGTCCCGTTTATTCTGCACCGGGCAAAAACTGATCCCGTTGAGGCGGTGAAAATGCGGGCATTTGAAGCGCTTGGTGTTTTTAACGATCCTGATGCGAATGCCTGGCTCCTCGAGCAAATGAATAATACCAGAATTGCGGACAAGACCCGGCTGAAAGCAATGACCGTTTTGCTTGACGCTGACTTTTCCCTGTATTATCCCGATGTTGAAAAAGCCGCGCGGGAAACGCTGCAGGATAACAAGAAAACCTGGCTCCGCTATGAAATCGGAAAAATGCTGTCAAAAAGGGATAACCGTGAAATTGAGCCGCTTGCATCAGCTTATTTGTCCCATTCCGATACCCTGACGCGAAGTATAGGGATTGATATGTATGAAAGGAACCGCTATGCGGGCCTTACTCCGCAAATAGAAAGAATAGCTGATGATGAAAAACAGGGAGCTTTGCAGAGGCGCGCTAAAAGGGTTTTGGAAAGCACCTCTGATAATCCGTCTGAATCAGAAACGACAGAAAACTGATTTTTCCGGCAACTTGTATCAGGCCCGTTCGTATCCGGCAATTCTGTTTTCCGCAGTAAACAATAGTGTTTTTCCGCGTGCAAACTCAAAATTTACTTTGCATGAAATACTTTCCCTGATTATTCTGCTCATATTTCCGGAATCAGGGGCTTTCAGCGGATGTGATACAGTATCGCTGAATTCAGCTTTCAGTGTATAAGTTCCTTTTTTTATCATAAGCCCTTTTTCATTATTGTATATTACTTTTCCGCCATTATAAGTTGCGATCCGGTATTCTTTGTTTTTATACCGTATAACTGAAATCAGTCCCTGGAAAAAAAGCCCAAAGAATGGTATCGTCGCGATTGATACCATAATAGAGCAGTCATCATTGCATTGCAGCCAGGTATAGGTTTCCGGAAATGAATAACCCCAGTCTTTTTCAATGTACCCGTTTGCATTTTCAAAAGAAAAGACAGTTCCATTAAGAGTAAGAGTTCCATTTACTGAATGGTGCATGCTTATAACCCCATGGTTGCATTCCATATTACGGAATACAGAAAACGGCCCCATGATATTGTAATTAATCGGTGTTATCGGGCCGTAGTTCAATTCGCCCGTACAGATAACTTCAGGTGTATTAATATCAATCTTTATACCGCTGTCACTGAAAATACTGTTTCCAATTTTTACAAATAAATCTTTTTTATCAACTGAGAAATCATTAGCATCATAATCGACATTAAATGATTCTGTGTTTGTTATTATCTGGATAAAAACTTTTTTTTCGCCTTCCTTTGTTATATTGATTCCGGGAATAAACGCTATGCCCTGTTCATTATTCTGGTGTTTAAAAAACCACCCTTCAAAAAAGTCTTTGTTTTTTTTTGGAATGTTGTGAGTTTTCATGAGGCCCTTCCGATTATTAATTCCGGCATAAGATACAAGCGCCGGTTTTTTATTTTATGTTTTTCAAAACTTCATTTTTTGAAAAAGCTTGTATATACATTTTCGTCCATTCATCCGGTATTGTAAAGGCTATATACGCCGAAAGACAAAAACATATCAGTTATTCCGGAAGAATTACAGATATTTTTGAAATTAAACAGAAAATAACACTGAAGCTATTGTTCTTTTCACCTGGGCTATATCCAGAGGTTTGCCGATATGCGCATTCATCCCCGCGTCTTTTGCCTTTTGAATATCCTCTTTGAAAACATTTGCGGTCATTGCAATAATAGGTATTGTAGTGGCATTCGGGAGTTCTGACGCGCGTATTTTTCGGGTAGTTTCATGGCCATCCATAATCGGCATCTGAATATCCATAAAAATCATATCGAATTTTTCAGGATGTTCAAAATACATATTAAGACCATTTAAACCATTACCCGCAAAATCAACCGTGGCCCCCATGCCTGTCAAAACATTCTCTGCAATTATCTGATTCAGTTCAGAATCCTCAATGAGCAGAATGTGTTTTCCGTTTAAATCAAGATCAGTATTTGTTGTGGGAAATACATCATTTTGAGATTCATCGGCAGTGGCTGTTCTCAGTTTCATCGTTACAATAAATTCGCTGCCTGATCCCGGAGCGCTGAAGACCTCGAGCCTGCCGCCCATCATTTCCGCAAGCTGCTTCGAAATGGCAAGGCCAAGTCCTGTTCCTCCGTATTTTCTGGTCGTACTCCCGTCACCCTGTTCAAAGGGCTGGAACAGTTTTTCCAGAAACTCCGGTTCAATCCCTATACCGTTGTCTTTTACCCGCCATTCCATAGTGCAGAAACCATTTTTTATTTCAGCCGCTTTTATATGCAGTGAAATGTTTCCGCCTTCCGGAGTAAATTTTACGGCGTTTGAAAGGAGGTTTATTATTATCTGTTTAATATGCGTACTGTCACAGTATACATACTGCGGAAGATTTTCTGAAACAGAAAGGGTGAAATTCTGCTTTTTCGCCTCTACCTGGGGAATAATCATGCTGCTTATGGTGTCTATTTCGTTTTGTGTATTAGTATATGATTCATCCAAAAACATTTTTCCTGATTCTATTTTGGAAATATCCAGAATATCATTTATCAGATTTAAAAGATGTCCCGAAGCGGTGTTGATATTGTCCAGATATTCTTTTGTTTTTTCTGTATCACCGGTTTCTCCGGCCATCCGGCTGAAACCAATGATTGCATTCAGGGGTGTCCGTATTTCATGACTCATGCGGGAAAGAAAACCGCTCTTTGCCCTGCTTGCACTTTCTGCGAGAACCGCTTTTTTATGAAACAGCTTGAGTCCCCAAAATCCGCTTATTATTACTATTGCCAGAGAGATGATCTGGACGATCGTTAAAAGCTCCATATTGTTTTTGACAAAAACAATTTGTTCATCAGACATATCGACCCCGGCTATACAGTAAATATTTCCGTCTGTATCATAAACGGGAGCGTAGGCCGCGAGAATTCCGTCCCAGTTTTGGGAATAATTACCCAGTCCGCTGCTTGTAGCGATGCCGTTAAAAGCCTGCGTCGGCGCAGGTTCAAAATCAACCAGTTCGCTGTCCAGACCGACCTGAGAGTCCTGATCAAAATCATTATCAACTACAAATTGGAGCATACCGTTTTTCGGCCGCAAATAATAGGCAAACAGGATATCGGAATCTTCAACAAAATCCGCAAGCCGCCGGCGGATTTCAGAATAAAGCGGTTTCTGCATATCCTCCGGTTCTTTAAACTGTTCAAGTTCCTCTACACTAACGAGATTTGCCGCAGCTTTGCTGAGTACAAGCAGCCGCTGTTCCGTGTTATACTCGAGCATTGAAGTCGCGGAATTCATGAGAGATCTTGAATATAAGGAAATAATCAAAACAACAGCGGCTGATACAAAAAAAAGCAGTAATATTGAGTTATTCTGGAAAAACTTTTTCATTGCAGCCTCTTTATTATTTAAAGCCGGATTTCTTTAAATATAACAAGTGATAGGAATAAAATGCAAGTTCATTGAGTCAATTTCAAAATCTGACATTTTGAAATCACCTCCATATAACCGAAATATTTCAGTTATACTCCTTTAATGTAAGTTTCTGATGAAAAGAATTAGTTAACTGTTTTCATCAGAAATACTTAGAACAGGAAACAGGCAAATAATGCAGGATTAATTGCCTGTAATTTTCTCCGCCGCTTCCTCAGGTGTAATGCCTATAAGAGTTTCCCGTGTAAGAAGATTCTTTAGTGTAATTGTATTTTCCATTATGTCTTCTTTCAGAATTCCCCACGGAATTGTCTTTTTTTCCGCCCAGGCATACTGCTGGGACATTTTTTTTGCGTCAGGGTATACTTCGCAGGCTATTTCTCTGTCGCGGAAAAAGCCGGCGATTTTCTGGTACTGGGGCATATGTTCGGAGTTCAGGCAAAAAACAACGGCCCTGGTAAAGCTTGCCTGTTTGTGGGTTATTCCCAGTTGATCAAGTCCGGCAAGCAAGCGGTCCAGACCTATTGAAGACCCGACTCCGGGAATTCTTTCTTTCATATACAGCCCGGCAAGGTTATCATATCGCCCGCCGGAACAGATGGACCCGATTTCGGGAAGCCCGTTCAGAAATGTTTCATATACTATGCCGGTATAATAATCAAGACCGCGGGTAATTGAGGGATCAAGAACAAATGACGGCGAAATTTCCATTGCTGTAATATATGTATGGATTTCCCTGAGCCGCTGTGTATCTTCCGCCGGACCGCCCGCCATGGTTTCCATCAGTGTGAGTGTTTTTTTAAAATCCTCCGGTTTATTTCCGGAGCCTTTTATGAAGGAAAGGATATCTTCCGCATTTTTTCTCCCGCGATTTCAGATAATTGGGCGACCATTTCCTGCGGCGTAATTTTTGCAAGCTTATCAACAGTACGCAGAATATCTTCGCTTTTTCCTGAAAGTCCCCGGTTTGTGAGAAAACGGTTTAAAATACCCCGGTGTGAAATTTTTATTGTTATGTCGGTAATCCCGATCGCATTAAGCGATACCTTCATAAGATTAAGTATTTCAAAATCTGATGCGGCTGAATCGGATCCTATTATATCAAAGTCGCACTGGACAAATTCCCGGTACCTGCCTGACTGAGGCTTTTCACCCCGCCAGACTTTGGCGATATGATAGCGTTTGAAAGGAAAATACAGCGAATCCTTGTGTTCGGCAATGAAACGCGCAAAGGGAACGGTCAGATCAAAACGGAGCGCTATATCCCTGCCGCCGTTATCTTCAAACCTGTATATTTGTTTTTCCGTCTCGCCCTCGCTTTTCCGCAAGAGTACTTCCGCATATTCAAGGGCCGGCGTATCAATCGGAACAAAACCGAATGAACGGAATACAGCCGTCAGTTTTTCAATGAGTAAAGCCCGCGCGATTTCTTCCGGAGGCAATACATCCCGGAATCCTTTCAGATGTTTGGGTTCAATAATCTGTGCCATAATAAAAAGTATAGTATCCGAGTATGAAAAATTATGCAATGTATAGTCAAATAATCCGGATTATCTGACAATTCCGATTATAAGTGTTTCCGGTATAAATGAATTAGTTAATTCCTTTATACCGGAAACTTACATTAAAGGGGTATACCGCTGCGTTGAGAATTCGAAAGGCCCTTCCGGAGCAGTCGCAATCCTGTCGCGATACGATAGCAGATACGATGGGGTATCGTATGCATTGACCGGAATTTTGATTCCTGCTTTTTCAGTATCAGGATTGAATCTTTTCAGCTCTGCAGGGGAGGCTCGTGTGTACAGATAATATCTGCCCATTCTATACCTGCGCCGTCTGGAACAGTTCTGGAAAGATGAGCCCCAATGACTGTATTCAGAAATTCCGGCGACAATCCGGGATTAAGTTTTTTTTCGGTCCGAAGCAGAGCTACGTCTTCTTTCTGAATGACCGAATTTTCATTCAGATTTCTGACAGCGTGAATAGAACGGTTGGTTCTGCCGTAATTTTGTCTTTCGGAAGCCGCAAGTTTTTTTTGACCGGAGCCAAGAATAGAAATTATTTTTTCCCTGCCATACCTGCCCGCGAGCACTTCCAGAACGGATTCTCTGTCTTTACCCTGAGTATCTCTAACCGCCAGCGTCATTTTTTCAAAGAGCTCGGACGGAAGCGCTACCGGATCATCAAGCCCGGGATCGCTTCTTGAAAGGCAGATGTGTTTCTCGATAATACATGCCCCGCAGGCAGCAGACAGTACGGGAATCAGCACAGGGTCCAGAGAATGATCACTGACTCCCACGGGAATTCCGAATATTGCCGACAGGTTTTGAATAATATTCAGGTTATAATCTTCCTCGGGAGCCGGATAGCTGGTCACACAATGAAGGAGAACTTTTTCATTCGCCGCTTCCGTTTCTTCCAGTGCGCGTTCAATGTCGGAAAGCCGGGACACTCCTGTCGAAAGGATAAGGGGCAGCCCGTAACCCGCTGTTTCCCTCAGCAGCGGAAAATGGTTCAGTTCAGGCGAGGCTATTTTAATACAGGAAGGCGACAGCGACCGGAGTTCCCTTGCGCTGCGGAGCCCGAAAGGAGAGCATAAAAAAATGAGCTTTTTGCCTTCGCAGTAACTCTTCAGTTCCTGATAAAAGGAAAGTGGCACTTCCATTTCCCTGAAACGGTCATACAGCGGTACCTCGCCGCCGGGAAGACTGACTGTTCCTGTTTCAGGATGGAGAATTTCATCGGCGTATACGATCTGAAACTTTGCGCAGTCGGCTCCGGAATCGCAGGCCGCGTCTATCAGTTCTTTTGCGCGTTCCAGGCTCCCCCTGTGTGAAGTTCCGATTTCCGCTACTATCAGGACATTATTTTCAGCTGAAAATTTTTTTCCCTCAATTGTAACTGTTCCGTAATTCATATTTCCATTTTACAGCCCGTTTTATATTTGTCAACATAAACACTTGTTCGCCGGTTTCAAAGGCCCGCAGGCCCGGCCTGTTATTCCTCCTTATATTTTCGAAACCTGTTTTTTAAAATCAGAATTCGCATAAACAGAGTAAAAAACGCAGTTCTTTGTTGAAGAATATACAAGAGTAGGGTAAAATAATTACAGGGGATTCCAGGGCGGAAGTATATGTTTTTTTCTTTTTCTACAGAAAATCGGTTGTCTATTTCTATAAATCACAAACAATAAAGGATGTGTAGTTATGCAGGTAATTTACAAAGACAGATTTTTGGGATTTTCATGTGCGGTATTGATTACGGCCTTGCTGGCGGGACTTTTTTTATCCTGCGGCAATAATAGCACAGCCATGAGGCCTGACCCGAAAGTCGTTGCGGCATATACGGGCGGTATTGTTTCTCAATATGAGCCTATCAGGGTCGTTTTTACAAAGCCGCATGATAAGACAACACCTGTATCACAGTCCGCGTTCCGGCTGAACCCGCAGGTCCCGGGAACCCTTTCCTGGGAAAATGACTATACGCTTGTTTTTACACCGGCCAAGGCATTCAAGCCAAAAACCCGTTATGAAGCTGTAATTACACCCGCTTCTTTTTCAAATTCTGATGCGGTGCCTTTTTCATTCGGATTTGCAACTGCATCTGCCCCTTTTGAGGTGCGGTTTGACCCGGTAAAAATAGATAATCCTGATGGAGTCCGGATTGCCGGGACTGTTTTTACTGATTCCGGGGTAAATCCCTCAAAAGTTGAGAAAGTCATTAACTCGAGGGAGCTGGGATCGCCTGAATGGATCCATGAAGGAACAACACACCGTTTTACTTTTAGTCCTGTTATGCGTAAAAACTCAATACAGACTGTCGCGGTAAAATGGGATGCTCGCGCAATTGACTCACAGGAGAAGGGCGAAGTTTCCATTCAGATTCCTGAATTAAAACGCTTTGAGGTGCTTGAAATTTATCCGGAAGATAATAATACGCTTCTCGTAACTTTTTCATCACCGCTTCGCAAAGATCAGGATTTAAGAGGGTTTGTTTCATTATCCGGAAATACGAATATCAGATATTCGATAGAGGACAATATCGCGCGTATTTACGGGACCGATTCCATTCCGCCGGGTTCGGTATTATCCATTCAGGATTTATCGGATAAATACGGTGAAACACTGTACCAGCCCGTGCAGTATTCTGTTCCGCAAAAATGGGAACTGCCGGAAGTCCGCTTTACCGGGTCAGGGAATATTCTTCCGGGAACCCAGGGTGCTACAATGGTTCTGGAGACGAGAAATCTTTCCGGAGTAATTGTCGAAGCCTTTGAAATATATGATAAAAATATCATTCAGTTTCTGCAGGTTAATGATATAGCAGGAACCAAGGAGTTATACCGTGTCGGCGAGCCGGTGTGGGTAAAAAGCTTTGATCTGCCGTGGTCAGCCTCGAAAAAAAACCAGTGGATACGCCAGGGGCTTGATTTATCGGAGCTTTCGCAAAAACACCCGGACAGTATGTTCAGAATACGCGTTACCTTCAGAAAGAAACATGTGCAGTATGAATGTACTGTCGGGCATTCCGGCTTTTCCGATCTCGAATTCCCCGGAGATACGCTTCCGCCGTATCCGGCGAATAACTCAAACAGTGAATCAAGTTACTGGGATTATTACAGTAATTCGCGGTACGATTATAACTGGTACCGGTACCGGTTTGATCCCTGTCATCCGGCTTTTTACATGTCCTATTCCGATCATGATATAACGATAGGAAAAAATGTTCTTGTTTCGGATCTTGGAATGCTTGCAAAACGTTCCGTTTCGGGAGATTTGCTTGTTGCCGTAACAAATCTTCGCACCGCAATGCCGGCAGCGAATGCTGATGTTGAACTCTTTGCTTTTCAGGGCAGGCTGATAGAGAGTTTAAAAACCGATAAAGACGGAATCGCGTCAATAAAATCTTCCGCAAATCCGGCGTTTATTTTTGCCGGCGACGGAAAAAACCACGCGTTCCTGCGTATGAACGATTCGCTCACGCTGGCAACCAGCCATTTCGATATATCCGGCGACAAGGCAAGCGACGGAGTGAAGGGCGTAATATACGGCGACCGGGGGGTGTGGCGTCCCGGTGATACCATATACCTGACCTTCCTTCTGGCCGACACCCGGAATACGCTTCCTCCTGATCATCCTGTTTTGTTTGAACTCGAAGATCCTCAGGGAAGGATAATCGAGAACAGAACTTTTACTTCTTCGGTTAACGGATTCTATCCGATTCCCGTAACAACAAAAGATTCCGCTCCAACCGGCGACTGGATTGCCCGTGTCCGTGTGGGCGGCAATGTTTTTACAAAAAACCTGAAAATAGAAACCGTAATGCCGAACCGTCTGAAAATGGTCCTGGATTCCGGCGGGAAAAAATATCTTGATTCCTCCCGTACCGATATGACGCTTGATGTAACCTGGCTGCATGGTGCGCCGGCCCCCTCTCTCAAAGCCGACATCTCTATTATATTTGCGGACAGGGAAACATCCTTCCCGTCCTATACCGACTATACGTTCAGGGATCCTTCGCGGTCGGTATCATCGGAACGGCATGTGATTTTTAACGGAAATCTTGATGAAAAGGGAAAGGCAAAATTCCCGGTGCAGCTTTCTCCGGGTACTTCCGTTCCCGGTAAATTATACGCGCGTTTTCTCACCCGGGTTTTTGAACCCTCAGGCGTTTTCTCCTCCGAACAGGTTTCAATGGATTTTTCGCCTTACACACGTTATGTCGGTATTAAACTGCCGAAGGGTGACGCCGCGAGAAATATGCTCTTGACCGACACCGATCATAAGGCAGAAATCGTCATACTTGAT
The DNA here is from genome assembly GCF_022376835.1 of Brucepastera parasyntrophica. Lineage (GTDB taxonomy): Bacteria > Spirochaetota > Spirochaetia > Treponematales > Treponemataceae > Brucepastera > Brucepastera parasyntrophica. The sequence goes on along the minus strand of NZ_CP084606.1, from coordinate 420,174 downwards.
CCTGACGGAGTTCCCGTTAAAGGAAATGTCCAAGTGGAATGCGCTGTCTATCAGATGAACTGGCGCTGGTGGTGGGAAAAGGGTGGAAATGAATCCGCCGATTTTACAAACGCCCTTTCCCGGACTCCTGTAATGAAGGAAACAGTTACCGTATCCAATGGCGGAGGATCATGGAATTTCCGTGTAAACTATCCTTCATGGGGACGGTATCTGATTATTGTGCGTGACACAAGGGGCGGGCATGCCGCCGCGAATATTGCCTACATTGACTGGCCTGGCTGGGCGGGCAGGGCACAGGAAGGCCAGCAGGGCGCCGCCTTTATGCTGAATATGACTACCGAAAAACAATCATATACAACGGGGGAAAAAGTTTCCGTAAGTTTCCCGTCGAACAAGGACGCGCGCGCGCTTGCGGTAATTGAAAAGGGCGGAGAAATCATCAGACAGGAATGGGTAACCTGTACTGACGGGACCACGAAATATGAATTCCCCGCCGATTTTTCAATGGCCCCGAATGTTTATGTCCATATAACCCTTCTGCAGCAGCATCTGCAGACAATGAATGATCTTCCGATCCGGCTGTATGGCATTATTCCTGTTTCGGTTGTCGCTCCCGAAACAAAACTTAATCCGCAGATTATAGCTCCGAAAAACTGGGAGCCGATGACAAAGTCTTCTTTCACTGTAAAAGAAGCAAATGGCAAACCCATGACATACACAGCTGTTGTTGTCGACGAGGGCCTTCTCGGACTGACAAGATATTCGATGCCGAACCCCTGGAATACTTTTTACAGAAGAGAGGCTTCTTTCCTCAAATCATGGGATATGTATTCCTCCGTTATGGGAGCGTATTCAGGAAAACTGGAAACCCTTCTGGCAATCGGCGGCGGTGATGATGATATGGATTCGACCGTAAAGAAGACCGACAGATTTAAACCGGTTGTTGAATATTTTGGCCCCTATGAACTGCGGGCAGGCGAATCACGGACTGAAGAATTTGATATGCCTCAATACGTCGGCGCTGTCCGGATTATGGTTGTGGCAGCTGATTCTTCCGTGCAAAAGCAGAATAGTACAGCCGCTCCGAAAAAAGCGGCTTACGGGGTCGCGGAACAGTCGGTAACAGTAAAAAGCGATCTGATGATACTGGGAACTGTACCCCGGACGCTTTCCCCGAACGATGAAGTGGTTATTCCGGTTTCGGTTTTTTCATATGCGGAAGGCGCTCGTGTTGTCAGGGTTTCAATTGCACTGGACGGAAGTATTGCCCAGGTCCCAGGAAGCGCGAATTTTGCTGCTGTCCGATTTGACAAGCCGGGAGACAAAATCGTGGAATTCCGCGTAAAAGCGGCTGATATTCCGGGCCGGGCGCGGATCAGAATAACTGCAACTTCGAAGGACTTAAAGGATGCGGTAAGTGATATTGAACTTGATGTCCGTTCCACTGTGACCCCCATAACCACCGTTGTTACCAAGCTGTTATCTTCGGGCAGTACATGGAATGAAAGCATTGCCTTGCCGGGATTACCAGGTACAAACACGGCCGTCCTTGAACTGTCCCGAATTCCTCCGCTCGGCCTTGAAAAACGCCTTGGCTTCCTTATCAGTTATCCTCACGGCTGTATTGAGCAGACCACCAGTTCCGTTTTCCCGCAGCTCTTCCTTGATAAGGTTCTGACGCTTACTGATGATGAGATAAGCAAAACCAGAACAAATATTGCGGCCGGTATTCAGCGGATAGCGACATTCCAGACATACAGCGGAGGACTTTCATACTGGCCCGGAAATGCTGATCCGAATGAATGGGGTACAAGTTATGCCGGTCATTTCCTGATTTGCGCACAGCAGGCCGGATACACTGTTCCGGAAACTCTGCTTAATAAATGGACCGAATTCCAGAAAAACAGGGCCGCTTCCTGGTCAGGCAGCGATTCACAGTCAATACTGAATCAGGCGTACCGTTTGTATACCCTTGCGCTTGGCGGAAGCGCCGACATTGGTTCAATGAACCGGCTGCGTGAACGGGGCGACCTTCCCAATGCTGCCGCCTGGCGCCTTGCGGCGGCCTACTGGTACGCAGGACAGCGTGACGCCGCCCGTTCAATGATCCGGAATTTAACGCTGACGGTTTCCGATTACAAGGAACTCTCGGGAACCTTCGGATCTACTTTCCGTGACAAGGCAATGATTCTGGAAACGCTGGGAATCATGGGTGAAGAAGGCAAATCAAAGAATCTGCTTGAAGATGTAATTGCGACACTTTCTTCCGAGAAATGGCTTTCCACACAGGAAACCGCATACGGACTGATATCCGTTATTCCTTTTGTTCAGGGCTCCGGCGATTCCAGGCAGATTACAGTGGACTGCAGCATTCAGGGAAATGCCCGGACTGTTTCGTTCAACTCGCCTGTCATACGTGTAGAACTCGGAAATATCAGCGGCAATACCGCCCAGCTCAATATTTCAAATAAGTCGGCCGTGCCCGCATACGCCAGGATAATTGCAGCGGGACTTCCCGCCGAAGGCTCGGAACCTGCATTGCGCGAAGGTCTTACACTCAGCGTCCAGTACCGCGATATGGATGGAGATTTAATAAATCCTTCGGATCTGCCGCTCGGTGAAGATATGGAAGTCAGTGTGACTGTCGGTAATATTACGACATCACCTGTGCAGGAAGTAGCGGTTGTTCATGTGTTCCCTGCGTCCTGGGAATTGATCAACACCAGGCTTACTGAGGATTCCGGAAAATCAAACGCAAATTCCGGTTTTAAATATCAGGACCTGCGTGACGACAGAATCATGACTTATTTTGATCTGAACAGGGGTGAAAGCAAAACAATTACATTCCGGGTAAATCAGGCATACGGAGGAACGTATTTCTTTCCCGCAATTCATGCCTATGCAATGTATGATGAATCGATCCGGGCTCTTGTTCCCGGAAGGCAGGCAAATCCAAAATAGTGAAACGTTTTTCTTTTCCGGTCAGAATGCGCTATGTCCTCTGCATTGCAGGGGGCATAGCGCTTCTTCTGCTTTTTATTTTTCTCTTCCGAAGCCTCTTTTTGATGTTCCCTATTCTCCGGTTATGTATGACAAAAATGGAGAATTTCTCGGCGCCCGGGTTGCATCTGACGGACAGTGGCGTTTTCCTCCGGAGCCGGAAGTTAATGAAAAATTTGCAATAGCGCTGATTGAATATGAGGATAAACGGTTTAAATATCATCCGGGGGTTGACCCGGCTGCAATAGCCCGGGCGGGTATACAGAATTTCAGGGCGGGTAAAATTGTATCAGGCGGTTCAACCCTTACTATGCAGACAGTCCGTTTGATGCGGGGAAATAAAAAACGGACCTTTCCGGAAAAAATAATTGAAGCAATACTTGCCCTAAGACTTGAAATCGGACGTTCAAAAAAGGATATTCTGGCCCTGTATGCCGCCAATGCGCCTTTCGGGGGAAATGTAGTTGGCTTGGAAGCCGCATCCTGGCGCTGGTTTGGACGCACATCAGATGAGCTCTCCTGGAGCGAGGCCGCAACCCTCGCGGTACTGCCAAACAGTCCGGCTCTTGTTCATCCGGGAAAAAACAGAAATATCCTGAAAGAAAAACGGGACGGGCTTCTTAAACGGCTTGCGGAAAAAGGCTGTTTTGATGACGAAACCCTTCATCTCGCAATGGCGGAACCTCTGCCTCTTGAACCGAAGCCTCTTCCTCAAATGGCTCCCCATCTATTTGCGCGAATAATCAGTGAAAAGGAAAAAAGTGTTCCGTCCGGCAAACGAAAAGAAAAAGCACTGAATAGTCTTTTTTCGCAGCCGGTTAATACTACACTCGATATATCAATACAGGACCGCGCTTCTGCTATTGTTGAACGCTGGTCTTCCCGCTTTTCAGGAAACGACATACTGAATGCGGCCTGTCTTATACTGGATACGGAAACAGGAGAGGTAATTGCCTACATAGGAAACGTCGACAGTCCGGTAGCCAGAAACGTGGATATTATTACCTCGCCCCGCAGTTCGGGAAGTATTCTGAAACCGTTTCTGTATGCAGCGATGCTTGACGCCGGCGAACTCATGCCCGCAGAACTCGTCAGTGACATTCCTACCAGGGTAGGAAGTTACCGTCCGGAAAATAATACAAGGACCTATGTCGGCGTTATACCGGCTGATCAGGCCCTGGCAAGATCATTGAATATTCCAGCGGTCAGGGCATTGAGGCGTTATGGCATTGACCGCTTTGCCCGGCTGCTCCGGCAGCTTGGTTTGACTACTCTGTTCAGGCCGGCCGAAGAATACGGACTCCCCCTTATACTCGGCGGAGCGGAAGTAACTTTGTGGGACATATGCGGTATTTATGCGGGCCTGTCCAGGACTGTCATGAACCCTGAAGAAACTCATTCTCAGTTTTTTCCTCCTTCCTTCTTTTCCAGGGCTATCCCGGACAGTACCGCCGCTTCCCCCATATCTCCCGGAGCTGCCTGGCTGACTCTTGAGACCCTTACATCGGTTGTCCGTCCGGCCGAAGAAGCTTCCTGGCAGAATTTCGCGAGCTCACATAATATAGCCTGGAAGACAGGCACCAGTTTCGGGTTTCGTGACGGCTGGGCAGTGGGAACAACATCCCGTTGGACAGTGGCCGTGTGGGTAGGAAACGCCACGGGAGAAGGCAGGGCGGAACTGCGCGCCGCTACAACTGCGGCACCTGTACTGTTTGAAATATTTTCATTCCTGGAACCATCGGAATGGTTCTGGAAACCATACCGCGATCTTAAGATGGTTGAAATATGTGCGCTGTCCGGTTTCCCGGCCGGTCATAACTGCGAATCAATCGGAATAGCGGACATTCCGAAAAATGCTCCATACCGCACCCCCTGTCCCTACTGCAAAATTATTGTTCTCAATGAAAATGAAGACAGACAGATACAGATCAGCGGAGAAACAGCTGAAAAGACCGTACAGCGTACCTGGTTTATACTTCCTCCTGCGGAGGAATGGTATCACAGACGATGGAACCTTGATTATAAAGTTCCTCCTCCGGCTGCCAACTCTTCCGGCACAGTCTTTCCGATGGCCCTGTTCAATCCGGAAGAAAAATCCGGTATATTTATCCCGATAGAAATTGACGGAAGCCCGGGGCAAATGGTCTTTTTTGCTGCACACCGTGATAATTCAGCGATAATTCACTGGCATCTGGACGGAAAATATCTTGGCGATACTTCACTGTTCCATGAAATGGAAGCCCGTCCGCCGCCGGGTTCACACACCCTTACATTAATCGACAATTACGGAAATATGATCCGGCGGAGTTTTACCGTACTGGATGCGGCCGACTGATATTCATCCGGATTATTGGCCTGAATATTTTAGAAATTTGTTGTTATTTTGAATAAAAAATTACTTTATTTGTAAAACACATAGTATAATATTCAGTAATAAAAAAACAGGATTAATGATGAAATACATTGCACATGTACGGAAAAATGAAAGCGGAAAGAAATTTAACCTCTTGGAATATTGTATATCTGTAAACGACAGGGTATATTTTATCTGTCGTCCGTTCGGGCGTGGATTGAAACATGTATTATTAGTGATAAATAAGAAAAACACCTGTTTACAGGTGTTTTTTGTTGACAGATAATAAATCGTCATGTAATATTAATTGTAAATTAAGGAGGTTGCATGATAAAAAATGCCTATCCTGTCCAGATGGAAATCGCCGGGAATACGGCCATGTGGACCCGCCCGGATACTGGCGACTCCCCGGTCAGTTTTTCCGTACCGACATATTCCGCGGTGAAGGGGATTTTTGAGTCGGTTTTATGGGGACCTGCGGTAACCATAGTGCCGGTAAAGGTTGAAATCTGTGCTCCCCTGCAATTTCATTCATACTACACAAATTACGGAGGCCCATTAAGAAAAGCGGAATCCGTTAAGAAAGGAAATGCTTATCAGTTATTGGCAACGGTTATGATTGATGTGTGCTACCGGCTGTATGCGCTGGCCATGCCGAACAGAGAAAAGGCAGGTGTTTCCGAAGCCACTTTAAGCTGGGACCAAAAGACAACATCCCCGGGCCATGCTTATCAGGCCATATTCGAACGCCGGCTCAAACGGGGGCAGTGTCATGCAGTTCCCTGCCTCGGCTGGAAGGAGTTTACCCCCTCATACTTCGGACCTTTTCGGGAAAACACGAAGGTTCAGGGTGAATTGAATTTTACCATCCCTTCGCTCCTGAGGGAAGTTTTTTCGCGAGGATATAGTTCGCCGGTTTCCTTTGTATATGACCAGAACGTGCGGATTGAAAACGGGATTCTGGTTTTCCCGGAAAGGAGGGTGGAAGATGATTAATGAATTGTACGCTGTTTCCGAAGCTCTCACAAAAAGTAAGATTAACCCCAAGAAATGGCAGCGGGAATTCAAGCCTCTTCCAAGGGTGAGCATTAAATCTCCCTGCCTGCGGATATGTATAGGCAGTGATCTCCGGATTACCGAAATAACTATAATCACCGATGAAGATCATTCATTTTTTCTGCGTAAATGGGAAACCAGTAACGGGATGTCTTTTCCCGCCTTTAACTGTCCACCGCTATACCGGGCTGATTCGGACGAGCAAAAAGGAAAACTGGATAGCTGGTTACGGGGGAAAGAGGCGGTTGATGTCAGCCTTGTGCGACAATGGTGTACTGCGGAGACGGACAACTGGACGGGGACGGTCCTGAAAAAATTGGACAACTGTCTGCATAAACTTCCCGTCGCGTTTCTTGAAAAAACCGGGAATGCCGCAGATGTGCAGAATGAAAACGCGGTAACGGAATTAATCGATCTCCTCTCCCGGTTCGAAATAAGCGGACGGAATAGCGGGGATAAAACAAAGACTGTCCTGAAAGATGTCCTTGAAACGTATCTTTTTACTCAGCTCGAAAAAGGCGGTGATGCCGGAATGGCGTTACGTCTCCTTTTCGGGGGAAGCGCCGGGAAGGATGTTTCCGTCATTTTTGATCTTGCCGACTGGCAGTGTTTTCGGTATCCTGTTGCCCACGAAAAAAGCATGAACTGGATGAATGATATCCTGCTGAGTGGACAGACTTGGGAAGCTCCGGCTGAAATGGTTGATGCCTTTGGAATTGCCTATACTCCCATCGACGAGCCCTTGCCCAGTGTAAACCTCCGGGGAATTCCGAAGGTGATTCTCCGTTCCATGTTTAAAGATCACCTCTGCCAGTACCGCTATAATCTCATTGAAGGGGCTTCCTATCCTGTAGCCAGGGAAACCCGGGCCAGGATGAAGGGCGCTCTTGAGTGGCTCAGCGATTCTTCCCGGCAGGGCAAGACCTGGGGCAACGCGGACGGCGATGAGGTGGTTTTCGCTTATCCTTCAAAACGTCCCGACGCGCCGGTTATGCTGACCGCCCTGCTCGGTGCCGGCGCTGGACAGGATCTTAAGACGGCAAACACCGGTACCTTTGAAAGCTGTGCTGACGATGTGATCAGCGCTTTGACAAGATTACAGGGAACCCGGCGGGAGGAAATTGATATTCAGGTTTTTGCCATCAGGAAGATGGACACTGCCCGGAGGAAGATTGTATTCAACAGGAATTACAGCGCCGAGAGGCTGATAGCCGCGGCAGAAGAATGGCAGAAGGGCTGTGCCAATATCCCACGGGTACGATTCAGAGTATGGAATAAGGAGGAGGGGAAGCCCGGCTTTACTGAATCAAAAACGCCCATGCCCCTGAGGATCGCTTCAATCTGTAACAGAATATGGAAGCAGGATGGATCTTCTTCCGGAGAGGTGAAACGAATAAAGTACTACCAGGGTGTGGAGCTGTTTTTTGAAGATAGTCTTTTGGGAATGGAAGCCCATATCCTGAACACCCTGCTCTGTAATACTTCGGGACTGCTTATCTATCTTGGTTCTGTTCAACATAATCAGGAACTGCTAAAAAACAATTTCAATATGGAAATTGTCAATTCACTCATGCCCCTCTTCGGCCTGCTGCTGTATAAACAGGGGTACCATAAGGAGGTCTATATGGAAAATATCCCCTACCTGTTCGGACAGATACTGAAAGTATCTGATGAACTTCACGCCTTTTACTGTAAGGTTGTCCGTGACGGAAATGTACCGCCCCAGCTGGCGGGAGCTTCTCTTTTATCCGCCGCGTTTGATATGCCGGATAAGGTGATGGCCCAGCTGGGGAAGCGGATGGTTCCGTATATTTCGTGGGCAAAGCAATACACACGAAATGAAAAGCAATTTACCCCGCAGAATGAGAAGAACCGGAAACTTGTGGGATGGCTGTTGAATGTATACAGCCAAACGGCGGCAAAGCTCCCTGATTTTACATCAAAACGTTTTGACGATCTTGAAAAGGCGCAACTCTTTATCGGGTATCTTGCGGATCTTCCAAGAAGTGAGAAACCGAAGGCAGAAGGGTCGGTAAATAATACAGAAGAAGAAAAAATTACGGAGGAATATCATGGCTGATGAAATCAAACGCGCTACAGGACTACTGGTCATTGAGGCGGTCAATTCAAATCCCAATGGAGACCCCGACCGGGAAAGCGATCCCCGGCAGCGGCCCAACGGACTGGGAGAAATTTCTCCTGTTTCATTCAAAAGGAAACTGCGGGATATTGTTGAAGACAGGGATAACGCGCTTTTCCAAGAACTCTGCGCGAAATTGAAACTTGACCCAGAAAATTACCGTATCCTGGAATCCCGAGGAAGGGTTCGTGGGGATATTCAAAAAGAAATGTCCGACGATGTTTCGAAGTTTGATCAGGGGAAATTTCTCAACAGTACCTTTGTAAAAAAATATTGGGATGCCCGCCTGTTCGGTAATACCTTTCTGGAGTCAGGGGCGGACAAGGGTTTTATCAAGACCGGAGTTGCCCAGTTTGGGATGGGGGTTTCTATTTCTCCGGTAAGTATTGTGCGTCAAACGAACACGAACAAAGCCGGCGTCGAGGCGGACAAAAAACAGGGAATGGCGCCTCTGGCGTACCGGATTGTTGAACACGCTGTGTACTGTATGCCCTTCTTCATCAACCCGAATTACGCAGGCAAAACCGGCTGTACGTCGGCGGATATCGAGCTGCTGAAAGGGCTCATCCCTTATGCTTATGATCAGACAAAATCTGCCATCCGGCCCGATGTACGGATACGTCACGCCTGGTACATTGAGCACAAGAATGTCCTTGGTAGCTGCCCCGATTATCTCCTTTTTGAAGCCCTTACTCCAAAACGCATCGGTGACACCGCCGAGCCTTCCGTATCCTGGAAGGATTATGAGGATGTGACGGTCTTACCGGGGGACCTTATGGCGAAGGTTGGATCCTGTGTGGATTTAATGGCCCTATGACATATTATGCCCACAGTCCCGATGAGAAAAAGGGTGTTGGGGGCCAAACCTACGCTGATCATGTTTCAGGGGTGGTGCGGCGGTCGGAAGCAGCGGCCGCCGCGATTTTACCTTATGCCCGCCGGGACGGGAAGTTGCTTTGCGATACGGTGGCGGCAGCGGCGGAGTTGCACGACCTTGGGAAACTGGATGGAGAGAATCAGCGGGTTCTTTCCGGCAAAGTCAGGGCAAAAAAACTGCCGGTACACCATGCCGACGCAGGGGCAGCGTATCTTCTGGGAAACCCGTCGGGGATTTCGTTTGCGGCCCTCGCGGTACAGTCCCACCATTCCGGATATCCCGATTTTTGTGATGAAGGGAAAAAAGGCGCTAAAGCTTTTCGGGACGAGACGGTTTTTGAACAGGTAAACGCGGTGTTGCCCTGTCTGGTAGAAATTCATCAGGGACAATTCCGGAACTGTCCCGTAGAGAAGGGAGTACTTCCCTCCGGAGATGCATCCCTGTTTCTTCGCCTTGTCCTTTCATGCCTTGCCGACGCGGACCACACCGATACGACGATACATTATGGTGAATATGCCGAACCGGATACCCTTGTTCCGTTGCGGCCTGCGGAACGGCTTGCCCGGCTTGATAAGTATATTGCAGGTTTTGGAAACAACACAGACGAACGATCCCTGCTCCGTACTGAAATGTATTATGCCTGCCGTAACAGTGATACCGGCGAGGTAATCAATTCCTGTGACAGTCCGGTGGGGTCAGGAAAGACTACGGCTGTCATGGCTCACTTGCTTGCCCAGGCTGAAAAAAGAGGCCTCCGCCGGATTTTTATTATTCTTCCTTTTACGAATATCATCCGGCAGTCGGTTAAGAAATACCGAGAAACTCTGGTTTTCCCCGGTGAGAATCCTGAACAGGTGGTGGCTGAGCTGCACCATCGGGCTGATTTTCAGAGTATGAATGCCCGGCAGTTGACGGCCTTATGGAAAGCTCCAATTATTGTAACTACTGCGGTCGCTTTCTTTGAGACCCTTGCCGCCAATTCCCCGGCATCCCTTCGACGGCTTCATCAGCTTCCCGGAAGCGCGGTTTTTGTTGATGAATCCCACGCGGCGCTGCCGGTAAAATTGCTGCCTCTTGCCTGGAGGTGGATACAGCGTTATGCCGATGAGTGGGGCTGTTATTGGGTACTCGCCTCGGGGTCGCTCACCCGCTTCTGGGAAATAAATGAAATAAGTGAAACGAAACGAAGGGTCCCGGAAATTACCGACAATATCCTCCGGAATCAGCTTGCCGCTTATGAAGTGCAGCGGGTACGCTACCGTTATCATCCGGAACCGAAAAGGGTAAAAGAACTTGCGGAGTGGGTAACTTCCTTCCCCGGACCCCGGTTGCTTATTCTCAATACTGTACAGAGTGCGGCGGTTGCGGCGGACTTTTTCGCGAAGACCTTTGGTCGTAAAAAAGTTGAACACCTGTCAACGGCCCTGACTCCGAAGGATCGGGAAAAAATCCTGAAGCGCATAGAAGACCGGCTTTTGGATTCCGATGATACGGACTGGACTCTGGTGGCGACTTCCTGTGTGGAAGCGGGAGTTGATTTGTCTTTCAGAACAGGTTTCCGGGAATTGGCTTCCCTCATGTCCCTTCTTCAACTTGCTGGGCGGATAAACCGGCACGGAGGGGTACAGGATGCCGAAGTATGGTCTTTCTGTATCGCTGCCGTTGATAATCTCAAACTGCATCCGGCATTTAAACATGCCTCGGGAATACTACGCCGTTATTTTGATTCCGGAAAAGAAATAAGACCGGAGTTGTGTACCGATACAATCATGGAAGAGATAATTCTGTTGGGGAGTTCGTCGATTTTTAAGCAGCTTATCGAACAGGAAAATGTTCACAGCTTTAAATTTATTGAAGCTAATTTCAGGGTTATCGATACGGATACCCGCATAGCAGTTGCTGATAAGGAACTTATTTCCAGGTTAAAGAAACATGAAAAAGTTTCATGGCGGGACATCCAGCTCAATTCGGTTCAGGTATGGAAACCGAAAACGGATTATCTCGGGCTGCCGGAGCTGCGGAACGGTTTATATGAATGGCATCTTCCGTATGATGATTTTATCGGTTATATGGCAGGGATATTACCGATAGAAAACTTCAACTCCTTTGAGCCCGGCGCATGTGTGGTATAATAATGGAGAGCCATGCAGATGTATTCTGAAGATGATCTGATACCTATTTCCGCTGTTTCCCATGTTACTTATTGTGAACGGCGGTATGCCCTCGTTCATCTCGAACAGCTCTGGGAGGAGAACCTTTTTACCGCCGAGGGACAGGTGCTGCATGAACGGGTCGATGTTGAACACCACGAATCGCGGAGGTTGTTCCGTCAAGAATACGGAATGGCTGTGCGTTCTCTGGAGTATGGGTTGACAGGAAAGTGTGATCTGGTGGAAATATGGTTTGACGAGGTCGGTGCGGTACGGAAGGTGTCTCCGGTGGAGTTCAAGCGAGGGCGGAAAAAGGAGAGCGATGTTGACCGCGCCCAGCTCTGCGCCCAGGCGTTGTGCCTTGAGGAAATGTTTGGGGTTCCGGTTGAGTCAGGACAGCTCTATTATCTGCAGGAACACCGACGCCGGGATGTGACGCTCGATTGTACTTTGCGGGAGAAAACCGACGCCCTCATCGGACGAATCAGGGAGCTGAGGGAATCCGGACGTACTCCTTCAGCGCGATATGAAAAGAAAAAATGTGACAGCTGTTCCCTGTATGATCTTTGTATGCCTCAGAACGCGGGTTCAGGCGGAAAAAAAGTTTCCCGGTATATCAGCGCACAGCTTCGGTATGTAGACAGATTATGTGAAGAGCCCGAAGAGCCCGCTAATGAAATTGATGATGAATACGGGAGTGAAGAATGAGGAAGCTGCTTAATACCTTGTACGTGAGTTCCCAGGGTTCGTACCTGCATCGGGATGGTGAGACGGTGATTGTCGAACGGGAACGGGAGAAAGTCCTGCAATTGCCTATTCACACCATTGGCGGAATTGTCTGTTTTGGGAATGTGCTTTGTTCGCCATATCTTCTCGGGTTCTGTGCGGAACGGGATGTGTCAATTTCATTCCTGACCGAATACGGAAAGTTCCTGGCCTCAGTCAGAGGGCCGGTGAGCGGCAATGTGCTTTTGCGCCGGCAGCAATACCGGATGGCGGATGATGCTGAAGCGACAAAGGCGATTGCTTCAAATATGGTGAGCGGAAAACTTGCCAATAGTCGTATAGTGCTGAACAGAACTGCCCGCGATCACGGAGAAAAGACCGATGCGGAGGCGTTGAAGTCGGCGTCCAAACATATCGGACGCATACTGAACCAGGTCGCCTCCGCGAAACATGCAGATGAGGTACGGGGTTTTGAGGGCCATGCCGGTGCGGAATATTTCAGGGTGTTTAATCATCTGATTATTGACCAGAAGAATGATTTTGCTTTTACCGGAAGAAGCCGGAGGCCTCCCTTGGATGAGGTAAATGCCCTGCTTTCATTTGTGTATACTCTTCTTACCCATGATGTGCGTTCGGCGCTGGAAACGGTAGGGCTTGACCCGTCCGTTGGTTTTCTTCACCGTGACCGTCCGGGACGGCCGGGGCTGGCACTTGACATGATGGAAGAGTTTCGCCCGGTAATTGCAGACCGGCTGGTATTATCACTGATTAACCGTCGTCAGCTTGGGAAAAAGGATTTCAGCCGGGCGGCGAATGGCGCGGTGACTATGAGTGACAGCGCACGCAGAACCGTCCTCACCGAATATCAGAACCGTAAACAGGATGAAGTTCTGCATCCGTATATCGAGGAAACTGTCAAAATCGGACTCCTGTTTTTTGTTCAGGCAAATTTGCTTGCCCGGCATATCCGTGGTGATATCGACGGATATCCGCCGTTTTTCTGGAGGTAGCGGACGATGATGGTTCTTGTGAGCTATGATGTGATGGTTACGAGTCCGGGCGGAGCGAAACGGCTGCGACATGTGGCGAAGGCCTGCACCAATTACGGCCAGCGGGTACAGTATTCGGTGTTTGAATGTGTTGTTGATCCGGCTCAGTGGGTACAGTTGAAAAACAGGCTCGAAGCAATTATTGACGGCAAAACAGACAGTCTGCGTTATTATTATCTCGGCGCGAATTATAAACGCCGGGTTGAGCATATTGGTGCAAAGCCTGGATATGATGTCGACAGTCCTCTGATTATCTAGCTTGCATTACAATGTTTTTTCTCAGAAAGTTTCCGTAAACAGGATTTCGGAATCGCGAACGTCAGAGATACAGAAAATACCGGGATGTTCGCGTTTTTTGCATTTCCTTACAGGATAAGATCTTTGATAATTGAGGGGAGGAAAAATAATTACATTTCCGGAAATTTTATTCCGTTTCGCAATTTCGGGGCTTTAACTTCTTATGTAATAAGGATATAATACGAGGTGAGTCGCGCTCCGTGCGAGCGCGTGGATTGAAACTATTAAGCCCGGAACCGATTCATACGGCATGGGCGTCGCGCTCCGTGCGAGCGCGTGGATTGAAACATGATTACACAATTTATCGACGCGAGGCTCATGAAGGTCGCGCTCCGTGCGAGCGCGTGGATTGAAACAAAATAAACAGACATTGACTATGCGCTTGCCTGTGTCGCGCTCCGTGCGAGCGCGTGGATTGAAACCAAAAAAGGAGTAGACCATGAAACGGGTGGTAAAGTCGCGCTCCGTGCGAGCGCGTGGATTGAAACATCGCCAGTATAAAACCGGATTGCCTGTATGTAGTCGCGCTCCGTGCGAGCGCGTGGATTGAAACAAAAAACTTGTTGTCGATAAGAAAACGGGAAAACGTCGCGCTCCGTGCGAGCGCGTGGATTGAAACCTGGAATAGCACCATTCTTCCGGCAGGGTAATATGTCGCGCTCCGTGCGAGCGCGTGGATTGAAACGCAATTGACCGTTCAAGATTTGTGCTTCCTGTGTCGCGCTCCGTGCGAGCGCGTGGATTGAAACAAACCCAGGAAGCGCCCCGGCGGCTCCTATTACGTCGCGCTCCGTGCGAGCGCGTGGATTGAAACAGTAAAAAAACAGCAGGACCTTGCCAGGGAAGCCAGTCGCGCTCCGTGCGAGCGCGTGGATTGAAACCTCATCCATTGCCACGACCGTGAAAAATGGATCTGGTCGCGCTCCGTGCGAGCGCGTGGATTGAAACAGCATATCGGCTGTAAAAAAATCATTTACATAGAGTCGCGCTCCGTGCGAGCGCGTGGATTGAAACTCCACTGTTCCGGTCTCCACTGTTCCGGTCTCCGCGTCGCGCTCCGTGCGAGCGCGTGGATTGAAACTCATCATCTGACGCCTCTCCACGCAAAAAACTATGTCGCGCTCCGTGCGAGCGCGTGGGTTGGATTTTTTTTTCGGCGCTATACCGGTTAAAACCGGTACCGGAATGTTTCCGTAACCGCAGCCTGCAGAAACTGGTACACTGCCTTTATTGTCCCTCAATATGTAAAAGTGAAAAGTTGTCATATTTTATTTGGAATTATGGAAACCGGCAAAATAACATTACAAAATACCGGCAGAGCTAGTTGCATAATAAAATATTATAATTTAAAGGAAGGAGGAAAATAATATGATAAAAAAAATTACGCTGTTATGTGTTTTGTTTTCTGTTTTAGCGGCATTAAATGCTGAAATACGTCTGACCGGCAATGTTACGGGAATAGCAACCATGGGAATAGCCGGCAAAGAGCAGAGTATCCCCGGGGCTCCTGACGGTGTCTATGATGACAGAAAAAACGGATATTATCTGGAATCCAATTTTGGCATACTGTTTACACCTTTTTCGCCTTTTGAAGTTTTTTTTAATGCGACGATGAAAAGCAGACCCGGCGCGCCCTATCTTCCGTTACAGCTTATCTATGTAGACAAACAGGACTTTCAGATATCTGTTGATACCATCTATGGAAAGATAAATATTTTTCGGGCCCTGAATTTTGATTTGCCTGTTGATTTTTTTATCAGGGCCGGAAGATACAATATAGCGGCGATGGGATATCAGAATGTATCGGGTTACAAAATGGAATCGGTTACGGGAAAAATGGAAACCAGTACTAATTTTACTATAGATTTACAGGCTGTTTATCCGATGTCAGAAACACAGACTCTTTCAATAATGCTCGCTACAAATTACCGGCTGAATGAAGCGGTTCAGAAACTGTATGATGATGATATAGAACCGGGCAAAATGCATGGGGATGATATAGACGGCGAATATGCTCCCATGATTGTCGCGTCCGTGAATCTTGCGGAGCTTGAGCTTCCTTTCGGAAAGCTTTCCGCGGAAGGTATCTATATACTGAACGCAGGAGGTTTCAATACGGGACACAACGCGGCTTTATCTGCCGGTCTCGGTATAGATATCTCTCCGGATTTACGTATACCTCTCGGAATAGGTTTTGCGTATTATGAAAAAAATACCGATGTTTCAGCCAATTCAGTAGGAAATTATCCGGGCAATGTTACCACCGACATGAGGGAAACCTTCCGGACCGGGCTGGGAACAGGCGTAAGGTATTCAGGGGACACCATATCCGCAGATTTGAATCTGGGATTTTCCTATACACATATCAATCATATTTACCGCGATCCGATTTCCCTGTTCGGGGCATCTATAGACGGCAAACTTACTTTCAGTAACATATATTTTATCGGAGCGGGATTTGTCGCCGGAACCCTTGCTGATGCCCGGTGGGAAACAAATCCTGATTTCATTGCGGAGGACGGAAACGGATATGACCATACTTTTTCCTTCCGTGACAATTTCGGATATGAAATCTATGCGGGAATAAAATTTTTTCCGACCTGCAGATTGGTTCTCGGATATGCACACAATCAGGGAATTGCCATGAACTACCTGCTTGAAAATCTCAAAGGCGCGGTCATAAAATATAAACAGAAAGGTACGGATCCTGCCGACCTGCTATATGAAATTCATGGCGTGTATATCAAGCTTGAAATGTATTGGTAAAGTATTTCAGGTGCAGGCGCATTTTGAAACTATTTTCCGGTCACTGCAGGAATATCCTGCCGCAGTTTGGGCCGATATTCCTGCAGGTTAATTCAGGAAAGAGGACAGCTTCAATAAAATAGTAATTTGCTGCTTATCCCCCTGGCCTGAAACTCAAAGTCCTTTTTTACTGAGCCGGATTACCGGTACCGGATATTTTTTTTCTCCGTACCCTTTCAAGCACAAACGGAAAGCCCGTAAACACTATCGTTCCTGCGGCGACAATACATACATAGAACGCCGGGTTCCCGATAGGCAGCTGTGAAGGCGGAAAGAATGCAACAATAAAGACAAACAGGGCGGCAAGAAAACCGATTCCTGCAACCAGCCACATTCCTGTCATCCCTCCGGGGACCTTATACGGTCTTTCCATATCAGGCTTCGATATCCTTAACCGGATTGCCGCGGCATACATCAGCAAATACATGACTATATATACGGCCGCGGTAAGCGCTGACAGAAGAAAGAAAGCCACATTTACATCCTTCAGGATAAAATACAGACAGGCGAGTACTGTCACAATAAGTCCCTGTATTATTAAAATAATAAAAGGCGCTCCATTCTTATTTGTAGCGGTCATCTTTTCCGGTAAAAGACCGTCCTTTGCTGTCTGGAGCAATCCGTGACTCGGCCCGGTAATCCAGGACATAACGCCGCCGAGCGTTCCGAAGGCTATACAAACGGCCAGAATACTGATGGCCCATTTCATATTTATTGCCCTAAGCATGACATCAAGCGCCTGCATTAATCCCGATTCAATCTGGATATGGGAAGAGCGGACAACAATGGAAATCGCGAGCGATCCGAATGTAAACAGTGCAAAGACTATAACTGCCGCAAGAAAAACTGCCGCCGGATACTGTTTTCTCGGATTTTCCATTTCAGAAGCATGGACGGCCTGAACCTCAACACCGGCAAACAATAAAATAATCCCGGCAAGAAAAGACAGATTGCTCATATTACTCACTGAAGGTAACCAGCGGAGCGACGGGTGTCCGTTTCTGATTACCGTAACGGCATTCTCTGCTGTTCCCATATCCTCAAACCCCACAGGCTTTTTCAGGATCAGCCAGACAAGGGCAAGAATAATAACCACAGCTCCCGGCAGGATAGTCCCCACAAGAAAGCCCCAGCTGGTTACCTTGGACAGTATTTTTGTTCCGGCGAAGGCAATAAATGTCGCCAGCCAGTAAAAAACAATAATAAACAGACCGGTATATACTCCGTTCCCGGCAAGCTCCGGCTTTCCGATTCCGTATGCGACTGCGCTGGCCGCAAATGCCAATACAGTGGGGTACCATACCACATTCTGTATCCACTGGAGCCAGATGGCGCAAAAACCGAAATTCTTTCCGAACGCTCCGCTGACCCAATCATATACGCCGCCACTCTTTCCTGCGTACGCGCTTCCCAGCTCTGCGGAAACGAGGGATGCGGGAATCAGAAAGAGAATAGTCGCAAAGGCAATGTAAAAAAACATTGTCATTTCTTCTGCTGCCATCATGGGTAATCCGCGCAGGCTGATAATTCCGGCGGCGGTCATAAAGGCGAGCGATGTGGTAGAAACCTTTGAGGATTTTGTTTTCTTTTCCATAACAGTCTCCCTTATGAATGATTAAAGCTGCCTCTGGCATCTTTTCTTGGAGAAGGCGGATACGATTCCAGAGCGCTGACCGCGCGTTTCATGTCCTCAAGAAGCAGTTCCATAAGATCGGTACTTGCACCATGCTTTAC
The DNA here is from genome assembly GCF_022376835.1 of Brucepastera parasyntrophica. GTDB lineage: Bacteria > Spirochaetota > Spirochaetia > Treponematales > Treponemataceae > Brucepastera > Brucepastera parasyntrophica. Next base: position 401,987 of record NZ_CP084606.1, on the reverse strand, counting down.
AAGTACACGCTGCACCGCGATATTGTCACAGTGGGCGGGCAGGGTATAGGCGGGAACCAGCCATCCCCGTTCACGGAGCTTATCGGAAAGATCAAAAAGAGTAAAAGGCAGATTGGCATTGTCCTTCAGTTTCCATGTGACTGCCGGAATTCCCTTTTTTTCATCCGGAGTATACAGAAACTCGAAAAACCCGAATTGTTCGAGGCCTCTGACAAGAAACTTTCCCGCATTATAGCATCCATCCTGGATTTTCCGGTAACCGTCGCGGCCGAACCGGATAAAATTATAATACTGGGCTATAATCTGCCCGCCGGGCCGGGAAAAATTAATGGCGAAAGTAGGCATATTGCCGCCGAGGTAATTCACATAGAACACAAGGTCTTCGGGAATATCTTTTTTTTCACTCCATACAACCCAGCCGCAGCCGAGCGGCGCAAGCCCGAATTTATGTCCTGAAGCATTTATCGACTTTACCCGGGGAACCCTGAAATCCCATTCAAGGGCCGGCGCGCAGAACGGAGCAAGAAAACCTCCGGACGCTCCGTCAACATGGATGGGAATGTCCCAGCCTTTTTCCTTTTGAAGTCTGTCGAGGGCTTCCGCTATTTCCTTTACCGGCTCATACTGACCGGTAAAAGTTATACCAAGAGTTACAACGACGCCGATAGTATTTTCGTCACAGCGTTTCAGCACTTCCTCCGCATTCATGATATACCGGCTCCTGTCCATGGGAATTTCCCTGAGTTCAACATCCCAATACCGGGCAAATTTATGCCAGCAAACCTGGACCGGACCGCAGACCATATTCGGTTTGTCCGTATCCTTCCCCGCTTTTTTGCGCGCCTCCCGCCAGCGCCATTTCATTGCCATGCCTCCCAGCATGGCCGCTTCCGAAGAACCGGTTGTCGATGTCCCTACCGCATTTTTTGACTCATGGGCATGCCAGAGGTCCGCTATAATGTTCACACAGCGTGCTTCCACTTCAGCGGTTTGCGGATACTCATCTTTGTCGATCATGTTTTTATCGATACAGTCATCCATAAGATGACGCACTTCGGGATCAGCCCATGTCTGGCAAAATGTCGCCAGATTCTGCCTGGCGTTTCCGTCAAGCATCAGTTCATCCCTGACCAACTGATAAATTTCAGCAGGATCGGACTCGTTTTCAGGTAATTTGAACCTGCCAAGCGGACGTTCCGCCGATTTTTTGTCGAAAAGATCGTCATAAGGCGATTCCTGCATTCTTTCATGCAATCCCATAGAGAGTCTCCTTAAGTGTTTTGATTTTTTTATTTTTGGATAATTAAAATATACACTATTTTACAGCCGAGTAACAAATTACATACATCCGCGGAATGGCGGACTGTTTCCTCCCGCGTAATAGCGGCGCTTCCGCTAAAGTTCCCTGCATTGATAAAAACATACTCGACAAAATGCCTGCCATGAGGTATTATTATACATAATATTGTTATCACGAGAGGAGACATACATGAAAACGGTACACTGCGATATATGCAAAAAGGTGATTGTCTCACCCATACCCGGAGGGGAAAACCCCGCCGAGATGCCCTTTTTTCATTACCGGGAATATATAATCTGCGAACCCTGCAAGGATGTCATCGATGTCCGTCTGCGCCCCGTACTCCGCAATCATTTTCCCTATTCTGCGGAATGGTATGAACAGCAGTTTGTTGATTTTATAAACGCCGGAATAAGGGCAAACCGTCCCTGATTTTACTGTTATCAGATTTGAATCGTAGAAAAGCGTGTCAAATGCGGAAAAAGATGCCTAATGCGAAAAAGTGGCGGTTTTTCCATCTGTTGACATGCTTTTTTCTTTTTTATACAATATGAAGATATTTAATTTGTATTTGAAGTAAAGGAGACATCATGTCAGGACATAGTAAATGGGCCACAATTAAACATGCCAAGGGAGCAGCTGACGCGAAACGCGGACAGATGTTTACCAAGTTCATAAAGGAAATTTCAATCGCTGCGCGTATGGGAGGCGGTGATCCGTCTTCAAACCCCCGGCTCCGCACCGCGATTCTTAAAGCGCGCGCCGCAAATATGCCCAAGGATAACATTGAAAGGGCTATAAAAAAGGGTACCGGTGAACTCGGCGCCGCGAACTATGAGGAATTGCTCTATGAAGGCTATGGTCCGGGCGGAGTCGCGATCCTTGTCGAGGTTCTGACCGACAACAAAAACCGTGCCGCTGCAAATGTCCGCAATCTCTTCTCGAAAAACGGCGGAAATCTGGGCGCTACCGGCTCGGTTGCCTATATGTTTGCGCGCAAGGGCGTAATTGAATATGATGCTGAAACTGCCGATGAGGATGCGATCATGGAGGTTGCCCTTGAATCCGGCGCCGATGATGTTTCAAATGAAGACGGAGTAATCTCTGTATACACCGACCCTGCCAGTTTTGAATCCGCGCTCGAAGCCCTCCAGGAAAAGGGTTTTGAGTCAGTTTCCGCGTCCGTATCCATGGTTCCCGATACCTACAGCACTCTTGATGCTGAAACGACCCGCAAGGTTCTCAAGCTCATTGATAAACTCGAAGAAGATGAAGATGTGCAGAATGTATACTCAAACATTGATATCCCTGAGGGATTTGAAGAAGAATAATCATTCTTTGTTATGAAAAGCCTCCGCTTGCGGAGGCCTTTTTTTTCGGGTACACTGGTATCCGTGATTAATAAGACTGAACGGATTGTAATTGGGATCGATCCCGGCCTTGCCTCAACCGGATACGGCATAGTCCGGGCCAGCTCAAACCATCTCCAGTATATCGCCCACGGTGTTATTGAAACGACCCCTGCTTTTGCCCGCCAGGACAGAATAGTCAAAATATTCAATGAAATTAATGAAGTTCTCGACAGATATAAACCTGATGAAGCCGGCATGGAAACCCTTTTCTTTGCGAAAAATGTTTCCAGCGCTATGGGGGTTGCCGAAGCCCGGGGCGTTGTTACTCTTGCGCTGGGGCTCCGGGGTATAAAACTGGGGGAATACACCCCGAACGGAATAAAACAGGCTGTCGCCGGTATCACCCGGGCAAATAAAAAACAGGTGCAGGAAGCGGTCTGTTTTCTGCTTGGCTTGTGCGAAACGCCGGAGCCGGACCACGCGGCCGACGCGCTGGCAGCCGCGATTACCAGAATACACACCAGTGATTTTTCAATACTATAACAGTATACTATCATATTATACTATATCACTCTATGATATATCGCATTATGGTATATTGATTATGCGGTATACTTTTCAGACAGCGGAGGCAGTGTCCTGTGGCCGGGCCGGACTGTCCCCGGACATATTGAATTTCCGCGCCAAAAAGGAGATAATGAGGTATGTTTAACAGCATTTCCGGTATTATTACCGCAAAAACTCCGGCATCGGTTTTTCTCGAAAATAACGGTATAGAATGGGATATAATGGTCCCTGCTCTTGCCATTGATTCCTTCGGGGCGGTAGGCGCCGAGGTCCGGGTTTATACCTGGCTGTATCATAAAGAAGATTCGATGCGGCTTTTCGGGTTTTTCAGCCCGGCCCAGCGGGACCTTTTTCTTAATCTGATGAAGGTTGAAGGTATTGGCCCGAAACAGGCGGTAAAAATACTTTCCCACATATCGGTTAACGCCTTTGAAGAAGCCGTTGACGGGGAAGACCTTGCCCAGCTTGAAAGGGTCCCCGGCATCGGGAAAAAGACCGCCCAGAAAATGATCCTTGCCCTGAAAGGAAATCTTGTCCGCGACAATCAGGGCGCGCTGCATATAAAAACCGGAATAAGCAAATATGAAGATATTATCAACGCCTTAGTTGAAATGGGATATGAAAGAAAGGCCTCAGTATATGCGGTGGAAAACGCCGCTACGGAAGTAATTGCAAAGGCGAAGTCTTCCTCCGGCGGACCGGACCCTGAAAAGGATCCTGCCGGTTTTGAAAAAGAAGTTTTCAGAATTGCAATTGTTTCCCTGAGCTGAAGCGGGGTAGGGACCAAGTATGGAAACAGGTAATCAGGGGATTGTCCGTCCGGCTTTTATGCCTGATGATGAAAAAGACAGGGCTCTGCGTCCGCGGCTGCTCGCTGATTTTCACGGTCAGGAGCAGATAAAATCAAATTTATCGGTTTTTGTCAGGGCCGCATGTTCCCGGCAGGAAAGTCTGGACCATGTTTTTCTTATCGGCCCTCCCGGCCTCGGAAAAACGACCCTGGCCCAGATCACAGCCAATGAACTCGGAGTGGAATTCAAGGTAACGAGCGCTCCCGCTCTGGAAAAGCCGAAAGACCTTGCCGGTATCCTTACATCAATATCGGAAAGGAGTGTTCTTTTCATAGATGAAATACACCGGCTGAAACCTGCTATAGAGGAAATGCTGTATATTGCGATGGAAGACTATGAACTCGACTGGATTATCGGGCAGGGCGCCAGCGCGCGGTCTGTCCGTATTCCGCTCCCTCCCTTTACCCTTATCGGGGCGACAACGCGCGCGGGAATGGTTTCCAGTCCTCTTATAAGCCGGTTCGGAATTGTTCACCGCTTCAATTTTTATACGGAAGAAGAACTCGCGACCATTATACGCCGGTCGGCGCAGATTCTGGAAGTCAGTATTCCTTCTGATGCGGCCGCGGCTCTCGCCCACTGTTCACGCGGTACTCCGCGCGTTGCGAACCGGCTGCTGCGAAGAATGCGTGATTTTGCCCAGATCCTTGGCGAAGGGGTTATAACCTGTGAAGTCGTGAATGACGGATTAACGAAACTGGAAATCGACAGCCTGGGTCTTGAACGCCATGACAGGGAAATACTCGCTTCAATAATCACCAATTACGGCGGAGGGCCTGTAGGCGCGGAAACCCTTGCTATTTCCGTGGGCGAGCCGCTCGACACTCTTGAGGATTACTACGAACCCTACCTTATCCAGTCCGGGTTGCTTCAGCGGACATCGCGCGGCAGGATTGTGACGGAACGGGCGTATGCCCATCTGGGAATGGAACAATATAAAAAAAGCAGAGAAACGGACGATGCAAACGAAGGATTTTTATTTTAATCTGCCGGAAGAACTCATAGCGCAAAAACCCAGTTCAGTGCGCGGACAGGACCGGCTTCTTTTTCTTGACAGGCAAAAACATATTTTTTCGGATCATCTCTTTCAGGACTTGCCTGAACTTATTGAACCGGGAACACTTATGGTTTTCAATGATTCAAAGGTCCGACGCGCCCGTATTTTTGCGACTGCTGAATCAAGCGGAAATAAAACGGAATTTCTTTTGATAGCCCCGTACCTGATTGCCGGCTGTGAACCGGGAACAGTCTGGAAGGTTATGGCGAAAAACGCAAAGCGGCAAAAACCGGGCAGGACGTATTTTTTTGATGACGGGACGGGAGCTGAAATTATTACAGCGCAGGAAGCTTCAGCCTTGACTCCTGAGTTCCGCCTCCTGAAGTTCAGCCGTCCGGTTGATGATACCTGGCTTGAAACATTCGGACACTTGCCGCTGCCTCCCTATATTCGCCGTGAAGACGAAGCTGACGACGCCGACCGCTACCAGACTGTGTATGCAGAAAATATCGGTTCGGTCGCGGCTCCCACGGCAGGCCTGCACTTTTCCGAGGAAATATTCTCCGCTCTCGACAGCCGCGGGATTGAACGGACAGCCGTAACCCTGCACGTGGGACTTGGGACTTTTTTGCCGGTCCGCGCTGAACATATTGAAGACCATGTGATGCATACTGAAACTTATACAATAACACAGGATACTGCGGCAAAAGTTACGGCGGCAAAACGGGAAAAACGTCCGGTACTGGCGGTCGGGACAACAAGCGTGCGGACCCTTGAGTCAGCCTGGAATAATGAAGAGAATATTCTACGTTCCGGGGAATATGCCACCAATATATTCATTTATCCGGGATATTCTTTCAGGGCCGTTGACCGGATTTTTACCAACTTCCATACTCCCGAATCAACGCTGCTTATGCTGGTGTCTGCCTTTGCCGGAAAGAGTCTGGTAATGGACGCCTATGAACATGCAATCCGCGAAGGATACCGTTTTTTTCATACGGCGATTCAATGCTGATCGGATGATCCGGAAATCAGGTCAGCATCCGGAGCGCGACTTCAAGAAGATTGAACAGGCATTTTTTTTCGTATGGACTTGCAAAGAAGGAAGGGCTGAAAAAAGGTTCGGCTTTTTCGAGTACATTGGTTATTTCCTTTTCGCTGAGCGGGAGGCCCCTTCCTATTAAGAGATTTTCAAATTCGCGGTTCCTGAAAAATTTTCTCCCTGCCCAGGCTATCCGTATGTCGGAAAGAATGTCTTTTTGGGATTTTACAAGGCAGACAAAGGAAGCTGTCGTTTCTTCAATAATACCGGGTCTTCCAAGTCTCCGGTAATAGGATATGTCCCAGTTTTCTGTCGGAATACGTATCTTGCTTATCAATTCAGTTTCGGCCGGCCGCAATTGTTCGACGTTGGAAAAATAACGCCCGATCGGTATCCAGTCGGCTTCGTCCTTTGTCCGTATTTCAAGCCGCGCGTCAAGGGCCAGAAGCGGCGCAAAAGTTGAAAGCCTGCGGTCTTTTGATGAAATATTTCCCCCGATTGTCGCAATGGATCTTATCGCCGGATTTCCGATTCCCCGTATTGCCCTGAATAAAACTTCCGGCACATTTTTCCGTCCCAGTTTGATCAGATCATTCATTGTCATACAGGAGCCGAAGTCAATATACCGTTCTGTCTTGTTTACCGTATTCAGTTCCGGGACTTTTGCTATCGCGAGCACATCCGGCGGAAGAGAAATAAGCGGGCCTGTCTGTTTCCGGGCAATCTCTGTCCCTCCCGCTACAATGGAAATACCTGAAATATTTTTCATTATAAGCTGTGCTTCAGAGATTGATGATGCGTAGTAAATAGTGGATGCCTTATCTGACATTTTTCCGTTTCCGCCTTATCGCGCCTGCGAGTTTTACACCCGCTATTATATTTTCAATACTGGTGCATCTGCATAAATTTCCCGCGAACATTTCCTTTATTTCATCCCTTGCAGGTTTCATATTTTTTTCAAGTATTCTCTGCGCAATGAAGATTTTGCCCGCATTGCAGTAACCGCACATTATTGCGCCGGCCTGTTCAAAACCCTGAATGATGTCCTGGTAATCCGCGGTTTTGCTGAATTCTTCTATTGTTACGATTTCCGCGTCCCGGACCTGGAAAACTGAAATTATGCAGGACGGAACCGGCTTATTATTCATCAGTACGGTACAGGAGCCGCAATGTCCCGCGCCGCAGCTTTCTTTTGTTCCTGTCAGGTTAAAGCGCTTCCTCAGAATATTAACCAGCCGCTCTCCAGAGTTTGCGTCTATAAACACCGTGCTGCCGTTCAGTGTAAACGGGACAATCATACAGCTGTTTCCTCCTGTGGTTCCTGTGAAAATTTGCTTTCCAGCTTTTCAAATATCATTTCCGCATTAACAGGAATTGTTTCCGTAAACGAATCGGTAATCTGGGCAAGGGCTGTTGTATAAGCTGCGGGAATAAGGGTGTGTGCGATTGAATCCAGCCCGCGCGGAACGAAGGCGGAGTCCGCAAAAATAATGTGGGTTTTCGGAACCTGCACAGGAGAAATAATATTATACAGATTCCCGTCCGCCGGATGGAATTTCCCGTCCGTTATTTTTATCTGTTCAATACTTACTTTAGAAATTGCCTCCGCTATGGTTTTATTCACTGTGGAAATGGCCGCCTGTTTGTTATAAATCTGTCCGGCGTCACAGGCCAGCCAGACTGACCGGATATGCACTTCAAAGGCGGTTGGATCAAGTTCCATTTCAAGCACGCAAACAGCCGGGGTGAGCGAAATAAAGGGTTTGCCGGTCATCTGCGAAAAATCCCATATTTCTTTTTTCCCGGGCTTGTATATTTTTTTTACCGTAATGGGAAGCGGCTGTCTGAAACGCAGTTTCTGGATTGTTGAGCAGCATCTGATGATGAGCGGAGCAAGGATGGCAATCTTACTGGAAAGGGTTTCGGGACCGCTTATACTCATGTCGTCAGTATCAGTTCCCGCAAAATAAATAAGTTCTTTTCCGATTCCGAAAGAAGTAGCAACAATAGCTCCCAGTATATTTTTCATTGATTTTGAATAAAAACCTGATTTGATATATACATTTCCGTCTGTGTCCATAGTCATTTCAACTTCATATTTTGAATTATTCAGGGTTTTACTTATAAATCCGTTTCCCTGGAATCCGCAGGCAATTCCGATTCCCCTGAACGGGCCGTCTCCGTATCCGTTTCTGGTTTTGTTGAGGCTCGAATAGGCCGCGTATTTGCGGTGAAAATCGCTGGCCCTGCAAACCGAATCAAACAGGTCCTTAAAGTGGTAATCGGTTTCCATAATCGCACCGTAAAACAGCTTTTCGCCCCTTGATACTAAATTTGCAAGTTTCCATTCAACCGGAGAAAAGCCTGATTTTTTGATAATCTCATTAAGATGATTTTCCAATGCGAACAATACGGATGATTCTTCGAAGCCCGCAAGGGCATCCATTGGAGGCATACTGGTTTTTACCGCATAGACTTCGATTTTCCGGTTTTTCGCTGTATAAAAACCTGTAGCGGAAACAGCCATCCGGTCAATGATCTCGTGTATGAGCGGACTATAGGCCCCTGAATTAACCAGAATCTTTATTATTATTGATTCTATCTTTCCCTTGCTGTTTATTGCTGTTTTGTGGGTAATTTTTATCGGAGCTGATTTGGTCGTGTAGTAAAAATCTTCTGACCGGGAAAAAGATATTTTTACCGGTTTTTTGCACAGGTACGACGCGAGCGCCGCCTGCGCCGACAGGATTGACGGTGTCCATATTTTTCCATCAAGGACTTCGCCTGTCACTGTTGGTATGACCCTTACTTTTTCGTTATCGAGGCCGAGTACGGCGGCAACTGTTTCCCTGACATGGAAAGGCCATTGGGTAGCCGTATATATTTCAATCTTTTCCTTGGAATAATTTACCGTTGTGCAAAGGGGTTCCGCATAAAAGTGATCCTGCGGACCTATGGATGTTACTGTTTCAAATTTTGTTTTTGCCCTCGCATAGACCGGATCAGGATTGCCTGAAGAGATAATTCTCTTGCCTATTATCTGCTGTTCAGAAAAATCATCATCAAATAAGAAAGGCCGGTTTTCTTCAGTTTCAATTTTAATGTCCTGTGCGATTTTCCTGATTATCTCGGGATCAGGTCCCACAAGTATTCCGACCGGCTCCCCGAAATAACTGATTTCATGCGAAGCAAAAATTGGTACCGATGAATCAATTACCGTTAAAACCTTTTCCCCCGGAATATCCGAAGCTGTGTAAAAAAATAACCTGCAGGGAGGACCGGTGTCTGAATCTGTATGAGAATGCCATGTTCAATCTCTGCCCTGACAAGCAAACCGTAATACTGGCCAGCCAGATCTATATCACTGCAAAATCTGTTTTTTGTTTTTTTTATTCCGGTCATACGCACCGCCTGTAATACTGTTCCCTGTTTCTATAACCGTGTCAATAATGCGGCGTGCTGTTTGTTCAGGCATACCGGGCCAAAAGGGAAGGGAAATCGTTGTTCTATATTTTTTATCGGCCTCAGGAAAATCTTTTTTACTGAGACCGTATCTGTCTTTAAAGTAACTCATTTCAAAGTGCGGAATAAAGTGCATGGAAACCCCAAGGCCTTTTTCCCTGAGAATCTGCATAAAATCATCCCGGTCAATAGTCAGCTTTTCCGGAACAATCCGCAGCAGATACAAATGCCAGGCGTTTCCAGGACTGTCAGGAGGCAGCTGAAAGAATTCGCACCGGCTGAACGCGGTATTGAACATTTCCGCAAGAGCTTTTCTTTCCTTAAAAAAAGTGTCGGCCTTTGTGAGCTGGACTCTTCCGATCGCGGCAAGAATATCGGGAAGATTGCATTTCCAGCCTTCATCCACAACATCATATTTCCATGAAGCGTCGGGATTCGTATATCTGTCCCACACGATTCTGTTTATGCCGTTTGAGCGCATTATTTTTATCCGATCCGCCTTTTCACTGTCCCTTACGCAAACCATCCCGCCTTCACCTGTAGTTATTGTTTTTGTAGCGTAAAACGAAAAAACACCGGCGTCGCCAAGGGTACCCGCTAAACCGTCAGGAGTCCGGGCGGGAAATGCATGGGCGGAATCTTCAATAACCGGCACATTGAATCTGCTCGCTATTTCATTGATCGCTCTCATATTGCATACTTCGCCCGCGATATGTACCGGCACAATTGCCGCAATTGAAGAATCCTTCCTGAGAACGGTTTCTATTTTTTCCGGATCAATATTATATGAATCCGGTTCAATGTCCGCATACACTATTTCTGCATTAAGGTGGCGGGCGCTTGTCGCGGTTGATACAAAGGTGTAAGGCGTCGTCAGGATTTTTTTTCCGGATCCGACTCCGAAAGCCTCCATGGCCAGAAGAAGTCCTGACGAGGCGCTGTTAACGGCCAGGGAAAAGGGGCTTCCCGTGTATCCGGAAAATTCCCGTTCAAAATCGAGCGTTTCTTTTCCGGTTGTCAGCCAGCCCGACCGGATTACCCGTATTACGGCTTCTTCTTCTTTTTCTGAAAAAGAAGGCTTAAAAAAAGGGATATTCTTCTCTGCCGGCGGTTTTTCATTCATTATATATTTCTCCCAGAGAAGGAATAGCTTCGCATAGAACAGCGATGAGACTGTCCCTGTTACGGTATTCTTCTTTTCTTCCCTGTTCATAAAAACAAACCGGCGCTAGTTTTTCCAATAGAAGGGACAGCTTTATATCCGCCGCCGGATTACCGTTAACCAGCCGCAATATCTTGGGGTATTCGGTTTTTTCGGGCTTTTCTTCTTCAGACCAGAGAATCTCATCACAGCGTTCCCCGGGACGTTTGCCTATAAAAGAAATCTGTATATCCTCTTCCGGCCGGTACCCCATAAAGCGGATCAGCTGCTCGGCTACATCAAGAATTTTCAGCGGTTCCCCCATGTCGAGGAGGTACGCTTCTCCGTTAATTCCGACACCGCCTGTTTTAAGTACCAGCGAACAGGCCTCGGGTATGGTCATAAAATACCGCGTCATTGCCGGATCGGTAACCGTTACCGGACCGCCTTTATGAATCTGGTCAATAAAGAGGGGAAGTATTGATCCCCGGGAAGCCAGCACATTTCCAAAACGTACAACCATGTACGCCTGCGCGTCATCCTGTTCAGATGATTTGTCCAGGTTTCCGGCGGCTTTTTTTGCGCACTCCATAACCATTTTTTCGCAGATGAATTTTGAGGCCCCGTATACCGAAACGGGATTTACCGCCTTATCGGTTGAAATGAGAACAAATCTTTTAACTCCGGCGGCAAGGCAGGCTTCCAGAAGGTTCTTTGTACCGAATACATTGTTTTCAATTGCCGCAACAGGGTTTTCTTCCATAAGCGGAACATGCTTATAGGCCGCGGCATGGAATACGGCGTCGCACCGCAGTTTTTTAATGATATACCGCATATATTCCCGGTCTTTCAATTCTCCGATCACAGGTACAATAGTTGCTTTTTCTCCTACACCGCCTTCCTGAAGAAGATGCAGCTCATGATCAATCTGGTATATGGAATTCTCACCGTGCCCGAACAGAAAAATGCGTTCAGCCCCGCCCGAAAGAAGCTGCCGGGCAAGCTCGCTTCCTATTGAACCTCCCGCCCCGGTAATCAGGACTCTCTTTCCCTGAGGTAGGCGAGACTTTCCTTCAGGCTTATCGCAACAGGCGCCCTTCCCAGTAAATCCTGCGGGTCGATTTCCCTGGTTTGAACAAGATGGGCATTTCCCTCAAGAATCTGTGCGATATTCGGCAAAAGCCTGATTTTCGCGAATCCGGCCTTTTTCAGGACGGAATAAATGCCGCTGAGTAATTCGGGCCCCGCGCTTGGAATAGCAATAAGGGCCTCGTCCTTGGGCCCTATTCTGATTAAGCTCGCGGTTTGCTGTATGGGTCCGATGACAGGTATACCATCTATAGTCTTTCCTATCTTGTTCACATCGTCATCGAGAAAGGCTATAACAGTCCCGAAGATATCCTTTTCCCGGATTTCATGGGCAAGCATTGTCCCGGCAATCCCGGCCCCGATGATATAGATACTTGTTGCAGCATTGTTTTCCGGCATTTACTTTTTTCCCAGAATTTCAAAGGCGAGATCAACAGGAAAGGAATCATTATACATATCCAGTTTTACCTTTGCCCGGCATTTTCTCCTGTCGACTTTTATAATACTCCCCTCAAGCCCCTTGAGAGGTCCTTCAACAACAATAATACGGTTATTTTCATCGAACTGCACTTTTGAAATGTCCGCAACTTCTCCAAAAGAAAGAAAATGCTTTATTGTAGACAGGTCTTTTCCCGAAAGCGGCAGCGGATTTTTATTTTCAGGAAGATAACGGTAAAAGCCGGGAGTAGTGCGGATTGCCCAGTATAATGGTTCGGGAAAATCCCCTGTTTCTAGAAATACATATCCCGGAAAAATGGGAGAAATCTGATCGATCATTTTCCCTGTTTTCCGGATTGGCAGTTTTTTCTTCAGAAAAACAATAGTGACGGGATCAAAGTCATTTGTTAATACAGATAATAATGCCCGTTTGATAAACATTTCTTCGCCGCGTGTTTTAACCTGTAGGGCATAATAACTCATAGTATGAACAATACCACAGGAAATAAAAAAAGAAAATACTTTATTTCCGACGAAAATTCTCATACCGCATTAATTTTTTCCGATATTGTATGAAGAGGTGGAGTAAATATGCATAAAAACAGGCTATTTTTTGTCATCATTCTGCTGACTCTGTGTCTGGGCGGAATTTCGGCCGCAACTGTTACCATATCAGTGGTACAGAATGAACAGGCGCCTGAAGTTGCTCTCGAAATAAGCAGAACAGTCGAAAATGAAATAATGATGCAGTTTTTTGACGCCGGTCATATAGTTTCAAATGAACCGATAAAATCTAACGGAAACCGTTTTCCGGAAAAAAATTACGGCCTGAAAGATGCCGCTCTGGGGTATTCTGACTATCTGGTTGTTGTTTTTCTGCAGTATGGTGTCAATAAAATAGAATCTTCGGATAAAAAAAGCACCTATGCTGAGCTGAAATCAGTTAACTGGAGACTGGTCCGTGTCCGGAATGCGGAAATTATAACGGAAAAAAAACTTGAAATACAGGCTGGTCAGAAAAATAATTTTGACCCGTACAAAAACGCGAAAACTTTGGCAAAACAGATAACCGTGGATTTGCTCAAATATTGTAAGTAGGATCAGGGGGAAATAAATGAAGCATAAAATAGGTGTTTTCCTTATCGGATGTTTATTGCTGTGTATTCCTGCTCTCTCCGTGTGGGCAGTTTGGGAAGGAAATGCGGGAATTGCCGCCGACTATAATTTTCCAAAAGGCGGAATGTATGCCCTGAGCAATATGTTTCCCAGAAATACGATTGTGGAAATACAGAATCTTGAAACCAATATTACTGTCCGCGCCGTTATTACCGGTACTTCCGATGTTCCCGGTCTGGTAGCTCTGTTATCGCCGGAAACGGCGGCCGCGCTGAATATCCGCTCGGGATCAGTAAGCAGGGTGCGTATTTCCGTGCCATCGGTTGTTGCGGAACGCCCCGCGGACGGAACATACGCCAATACCACAAATACACAAAATCAGGATCCTGATGTTAATCCCGCGGTAGCCGCAAATACAAATCCCGTAATTCCGCTGGAAACCGTTGCTGAACCTGAGACTGACCCGCTGGTTGCCTATACTGACAATCCCGATGAATCCGGCACTGAAACAGTGGTTATTGAGGCTGATCCCATTATCGGCGAAGAGACATATGTAATAACCGAACCCGAACCGGATACCCAGGTTGCTGAAATACCGGACACTGAAAATACCGATGTGCCGGGAGAGGCTATCGCAGAAGCCAACCCTGATGAATCACCAGCCGTTTCTCTTACTGCTTCAGAGGAAGTGCCCGAACCGGGAAGTGATGCTCTCAATATTTATTATGATGAACCTTTGGTCGCTATTGTGGAAACGGAACCTGAACCGGAAGAAGAAACTGTGCATGTGAGCGCTTCCGATGAAATTCCCGACCCTGAAACAACGGAAATTACTCTGGTCCCTGTTGGACCAAAACCGCCGGAAGCAGTACCCGATCAGGAAAAGGATGAAACAATCCCGGTAGTTCAGGAAATAGCGCTTGGAGATAAACCCTCAGGGGAGCAGACAGTTGAGGACCCCATTCCCACTGTGCCGGAAATAATTCCTCCGCAAAAGACCACGGAACTTGCCCAGCAGCCCATAAAACAGGTAGACGAAATTCCGGGCAGGCCTCAAGCCGAAAATAGTACGGGACTCAAAGCCATTCATATAGAAGAAATTTATACTTCCGATATTTCGGGTCTGACTATATCCGATCTCGTAAAAAACAGGTATTATATACAGCTGGCGAGTTATTCCGATGTCCGCAATACTCTGAAAGTAATTGATACATACGGAAAAAAATATCCGCTTGCGGTCCAGAATAATGCTGATGTAATGAAGGTCCTGGTTGGTCCGCTCGACAAAACTGAATATGGGGCTGTACTGGAACACTTTAAAAAAGACGGGTTCAAGGATGCCTTTGTAAGAAAAGGACAGTAATTCTGTATGGAATATGTTAATGAGCTGATTACACTGGTAGAGCGTATGCCTATTTTCCGGGGAAAAAATATGCACCTGGCAATAATAGCGAACCCTATTTCCGGCGGCTTTGTATTAAAAAAAGAATTGAACAGAACCGTCGGTTTATCGAGGCGGCGGTTCTGGAAGTCAAAGACCGTCCTGTACAGACAAAATCATGTACCGCCGTATTGCATACTTCGGAATGGGTTGCCCATGCCCAGGTAATTGCCGCTCAATTATACAGGAATATTGAGAAAAATACGGATCCGGATGCGCTGTATTTAATTGTCACCGCAGGCGGAGACGGGACAAGCCTGGAAGTGCAGACCGCGTTTGCCGAGGTTGTGCTGAAAAACGGTAAGAAGGAAATAACGGACAGGATTTGTTTTTTGCGTCTGCCCTTCGGAACAGGAAATGACGGCGCGGACGGCAGGACCATTGATGTATCCCTGAAACTTTTAACCGAGCCGGTCCATTATGTTATGCAGCCCGCAGTCCGGGTATATCCCGCAGGCAAAAAGGATGATTGCTGGTATGCGTTTAATATTGCGAGTATCGGGCTTGATGCCTTTGTAACCCATATGACAAACCGTGTAAAACATTTATTTCCCGGTGATTTTTATAAAATATGGGTTGACCTTGCCTGTGTTTTTTATGACCGGATTTATCGCGTAGGAGACCTTTCCGTTCAGGCTGAACTCAAAGACGGGACTGTGGTCATGAACCATCAGGAAAAAATGCTTCTGTATCTGATGGGCGTTTCAGGCCACCGGACATACGGTTCCGGACAGAAAATCCTTTCTGACGATAATAATATCTGCGGTGTACGGGATATGAGCCTTTTGAGAAAGCTGAAAATAAAAAAGCACTTTCTTAACGGGACTCACGCCAGTTTTTCCGAAACATTACTGTATACGGCAGATATACTGAAATTTGATTACAATGAAAAAATCCTTGTCCAGCTTGACGGAGAATCCCATCTTCTCACTAAAGAAGATTTTCCCTTAACCATGGAACTTACCGAACCCTTTATCCGCATATTACGCCCTGAGGGAATTTAGACGGCGGATAATATAACTGCGTGCAAGTAAGTGCCGGAAAAAGAAAACCAGTCCGGTTTTGACTTATTTTCCGGCCGGTACTGTCATGCGCCGTGACAGAATTTGTACTTTTTGCCGCTGCCGCAGGGGCAGGGGTCGTTCCGTCCTACTTTCGGCATTGTCCGTACCACCTGCGCATTTTCGGGAGTGCTTGCGCTCATGGGGCCTGAATTTTTCCCCGGGGCGGCCGCCGCCGCGGAACTGAACGAGCCTATGGCATTATGCTGCGCATTGCCCGAAACCGTGCGGTAACCCCGTCTTGGCGCGGAAGCCCCGTCGACCTTTATCTTGACAAGGAATACCCGCGACGCAATTTCAAGCCGGATTTCGTCCAGCATCTGGTAAAATATATCAAACCCTTCAAGCTTATATTCCGTAAGAGGATTTTTCTGTCCATAGGAACGGAGATAAACCGCTTCTCTGAGTGATTCCAGATTTTCAAGATGATCGAGCCACTTTTTATCAATGGCCTGCAGGTATTGGTATTTGATAAATGTATTAAGGTTTTCTTTCCCGGCCAGCGACTCTTTTTGCTCCAGATCTTCCCGGAATTTCTTCAGCAGGTTTGCTTTTGTGTCTCCAGCGTTTTTCGTAATTCCGGCTATTTCTTCTTCCGTTATAGTGTAGCCGAATTTCGAATAAAAATGATCTTTCAGATCAGCTGTCGAGGCGTCCCGGTTTTTCCTGCTCGCCGCAGTAAATTCGCCAATATATTCGTCTATGTATTCTTCCGCGGTGGCCAGAATACGGCCTATAAGGTTTTCATCGGCAAGAATATCATTCCGCTGTTTATAAATAAAGGTTCTCTGTTCATTCAATACATCATCATATTCAAGCAGGTGCTTTCTTATTTCAAAGTTTCTTTCTTCTACTTTTTTCTGCGCCTTTTCAATACTTTTGTTCAGCCAGGGATGAAAGATCGGTTCTCCGGGTTCCATCCCAATCCTTGACATCATGCGCTTGAGGTTTTCTCCGCCGAAGAGCCGCATCAGATCATCATCAAGTGAAATGAAAAAACGGGACCGTCCGGGATTTCCCTGACGTCCGGAACGCCCTCGCAGCTGATTATCAATACGCCGGCTTTCATGGCGTTCGGTACCTATTACATATAACCCGCCGAGGTTTATTACTTCCTGCTCATCTTTTTTCCATTTCCCGAATTCTTCTTCATAAATGGCCGCATACTGTTCAGGTGTCGCATTTGTCCCGGCCCGTTTTCTGGCGCGGAATTCCGGGTTCCCTCCCAGTTTGATATCCGTACCGCGGCCCGCCATATTCGTCGCGATCGTTATAGAACCTTTTGCGCCGGCCTCGGCAATAATCAGGGCCTCGCGCGCGTGGTTTTTCGCGTTAAGGACTTCATGACGGACACCCTTTTTGGTGAGCAGTTTGGAGATATGCTCGGATTTTTCTATGGAAACGGTTCCGACCAGTACCGGCTGGCCCCTTGTATATGCATCGGAAATTTCATTACACAGCGCGTTCCATTTTTCCTTTTCATTCAGATAGACAACATCATCTTCATCTTTGCGGGCAACAGGAAGGTTTGTCGGAATGACAACAACTTCCATGCCATATATTTTGTTGAATTCAACCGCTTCTGTATCAGCCGTCCCGGTCATTCCTGAAAGTTTGTCATACATGCGGAAAAAATTCTGGAAGGTTATAGTCGCCATTGTCCGGTTGCGCTGGGCAATACGGATATGTTCTTTTGCTTCAATAGCCTGATGCAGCCCGTCGGAGTACCGCCTGCCGTCAAGAATACGTCCGGTGAATTCATCTACAATCTGAACGGCCCCTTCCTTGACAACATAGTCTACATCAATATGATACAGCTCGTGCGCCCTGACTGCCTGTGTGAAATAATGAATAAATTCAAAATTTTCTTCTTCAAAGAGACTTCCGCTGATCAGACTTCGCTTTTGCAGGATTTCCTCGATATGCAGCATACCGTCGCCGGTAAACGACACTCTCCGGCTTTTTTCATCAAGCTTGTAATCGCCGACAACGGACTCACCCTTTGTTTCATCGGGATAATCGTTTGTCCCCGGTTTTTTTTCAACTTCCTTGAGCTGGCCTATCAGTTTGTCCACTTCGGAAAAACGGGCCGTATCGTCTTCCGCGGACCCTGAAATAATAAGAGGGGTCCGCGCCTCATCAATCAGAATTGAGTCTATTTCGTCTACGACTGCAAAGGAAAATTCCCGCTGGGTACGCTCCGACATATCCCATTTCATATTGTCACGGAGATAGTCAAAACCGAGTTCATTATTTGTGCCATAGGTAATATCACAGTTATATGCGAGCCGACGGGCCTCGTTATCCATGTTGGACAGAATGGAACCCACGGTCTGACCAAGATATGTATATACCGGACGCATCCAGTCTGCGTCGCGCTCGGCAAGATAATCATTTACGGTGACTATATGCACACCCTTGCCGGTAAGGCTGTTCAGGTAAGCAGCGGCAACGCTCATAAGGGTTTTTCCCTCACCGGTTTTCATTTCTACAATCCGGCCGGAATGCAGAACAAGCGAACCGAGTATCTGTACATCATAGGGACGTTCTCCCAGAATGCGTCGAGCCGCTTCCCGGGCCAGAGCAAAGGCTTCCGGAATAAAAGCATCGAGGGATTCTCCTCCGGCATATCTTTTCTTGAATTCAGCGGTTTTTTTCGGAAATTCCTCCGTGGGCAAAGACATGGCCCAGGTTTCTTTTTCATTTACCTTATGTAATACAGGAAGCAGGGCTTTAATATCCCGTTCGTGCTGTGAACCAAAGAAAAAACGAATAATTGAGTCTGTTAACATTAGTACATTCTACTAAAAGTAAACAGTGTTGACAAGCGCAGGAATGAATTCTAACCTGTTAGGGCAGCGCTGATTAAGCCATGACGACTTAATCAGCGCTGCTTGGAGGATGTATGAGGCATCACGGAAGTCATGTAATTATTACGCTGCTGTTTTTTTGTACGGCCTTTTCTTTTGTTTCCTGCAAAAAAGAGGCGGCCGGAAGTCTGGAACGCGAAAAATTGTTTACACTTTCCTATGGACGTTTTGAAGACGAAATAGATCTTTTCCAGCTTGGGTCGGCTTTTTCCGTGCCTGATACCCAGATATATATGAGAGACGGAATGTTTTATATTGCGAATCCGGGAGCCCAGAAAATACTGCAGCTGACATCTTTCGGCGATTTGTTATCCGTTTATTACAATCCTGAAACAAACCCTGTTCCGTCCTTTGCCGACCAGGTCGCGCCGGTAAACGGCGTTGTCAGCCCTGCTACCCGCAAGGCCATACCGTATCCTTTTAACCATCCGAACTATCTGGCGGTTGATATGGATAAACGGCTTCTCGTTGCCGATCAGCTGCCGGAATCACGTTATGAATTTGATGCTGACCAGCAGCTTATTTTAAAGAATGTGATTCTGCGCTTTACATCGGACGGGAGGTATATTGATTATCTTGGACAGGAAGGACTGGGAGGGACACCCTTTCCTCCGGTAACAGGTCTGTATACAAATGTAAGAAATGAAATAATAGTCATTACAAAAACCATGACTGAAATACAGGTTTTCTGGTATGACGCCGAGGGAAACCTAATGTATAAAATTCCCGTAAGGTACAAAAACCTGCCGACTCCCTTTGAGGCAGCCGACACTATTCATATCTCCCTTGAGCGGGTTATTCCCGATCCGGTAAGACAGGTCCTGTATATTAAGCTGGATTATTTTCCTGAAATAATCGATTCCGAAACCGGAGCAAACGCCGGTATTTCGTATGACCGAAGCTGCATATATCCCCTGGATGTTAAGGCGGGCCGTTATGGCGAAAAAATAGATATTCCGGCCTATGATGAGGGTAATGCAAATTCCGAAAACATATATACAAGGCCCTTTGATTTTCTCGGAATTACGGCAAACGGAAATATTTTCCTCTATACACCCAATGAGGAAGGCTATGCCCTTGAAATTATGGATATCCGTTCCCGGAATGTCCAGAGAAGGACCCTTTCCATCCCCAGGGAAGAACAGGCCTACAATGCCTTTATGCTTTCCAGCGACGGAATACTTTCCGCCCTGCTTGCGACTCCTTCAAATGCCTCCGTTGTCTGGTGGCGCACTGATTCACTGATCGGAGAAATAAGACGGTGAAATCTGAAGATGATAAAAAAAACACGGATTCCGCTGATATGGAATCGGACGCCGAAAGGCTCCATTTCCATTATAACCGTGAACAGCGGCTGAAAAACGCACCGGAAAGCGTGCAGAAGATATATACCGAGGGATATACGCCCAACAAAGGTTTTATAAAGGGGCTTACGGCAAACCGCGGTCTCCGGAGTATTTTAACAGTAATCATTATTTTATGCATTGTTATTGCCGGAATTGCACTGTTTTCTGATCCGGAAGGAACGGCCGCGCTGTCCGGGACTTCTTTTAAGCTCAAAGCTTTTTTATATGATGAAACAATATATATTACGCTTTCCTGTTCCGGAAATTCATCGTATAATAATGAAACACAGCCTCTGATAGCAGTTTTCCAGGGTCTTGATACCGATGGTTTGGTTGTTCTGGAAAAAACAACTGTCGAAGCATACAGCGGACAGGAACTGGTAGTCAGGACAACAATGAGAGATTATGAAATAAAAAGAGTCCATGCAAATGTCTCAATCAATGATGAGGATGTGTCAATAACGGTAACAGTTGACCGGAGTTAAACTTTTTTATATTCTTAATCTTACAGGAGTGAAAAAATGCTGCAGTTTTATTTCTTTTCCGTTCTTTTTAATGCAATTACCGGTCTGGTCCTTGTTTTTTCCGATAAATTGTCCTCCGGTTCGCCGGTCCAGGAAGGCCTTTTAGTAATTGTACAGAATAGAACTTTCCGATTTGTTCTCGGCCTTTTAACCATGATAACAGGTTTCCTCAAGCTCGTGACGGTAGTCCGCGGGGATGTTCCCGTTATCGGCGATATTTTCCCTGCCTGTGCCGGTCTGGTCGGCGGATTCATTCTGGTATATGAATATTACAAGAGCCGCCCCGAAACTACGGATGAAAAGCCCCTGCCGAATTTTGCTCAGAAAATCATATCATGGAAGCAGTATGTCGGTTATGTAATGCTTGCTGCAGCGGTTCTTCATCTTCTTTTCCCGCAAGTACTGTTTATTTAATCCGCAAGGATCTTATGAGAGAGTCTGTTGCGGCAATAATGTGTTCTTCCGGCAAATTTCTTATCGGACACCGGCTGCCTGAGGGCGAAATGGGGGGACGCTGGGAATTTCCCGGAGGAAAGGTTGATGAAGGCGAAACTCCCGAGTCAGCGATAGTCCGCGAACTCCGGGAGGAAATGGGAATTGAGGCCGTCCCCGAACAGTATATAGCCTCCATTGATTTTTCCAATAAAAACGGCCCGGTCCGCCTGCTTGCCTTTACTGTCAGGATTGCCGATGATTCCGCCGTCAAACTGACAGAACATTCCGAAATAAAGTGGGCGACGCTTGAAGAAATTGAAAAGATGCCCTTTGTTGATTCCGACCGCAAGCTTTTTCCTTTTTTGAAGGATTTACATTGAAAATGAAATACCGTTTTATTTTTTTTATATTCCTGTGTATTTTTCTGTCCGCCGCAGCCTTGGGTTCATGCAAAAAAAGGATACAATAGGAACAATCACCTTACCCGAAACTTCCGCTGTTTCGGATAGCGCGCGGTTTGCCCTTATTGTGGATCCCTACATCTCAATCCGGGATAAACCGGGAGAAGACGGGATAACTGTTTCCCACGGCAGACGCGGAAGTATTTTCGAAGTTAAGGGGAGAAGAATCCTGAAATCGGGAAATTCACAGATAATCTGGATAAATATTGATGATGGATGGATCCCCGGGCCTTCAGTGCACTTATATTCGAATTATGAACAGGCCCAGACAGCCGCCGAACTTCTCCGGTAACCGGAAAAATCGGAAGGCATCCTGTTAATCAGGCGCCCTGCTGATTCCAAGCTGTCCGCAGGCCCCGCCTATTTTTTTTCCGCGCTTTTTTCTGACTGTTATGTTCAGACCATATTCCTCAAGCGTTTTAACAAAAGCGGTCGTTTCGGCTGACGGAGGTGAAGTAAACGGCAAAGACGGCACGGAATTCCAGGGAATTACATTAATATGGACATTCAGGTTTTCCGAGAAAACCGCAAGCTTTCCGGCCATCTTCCGGTCTGTGTTTATTCCTCCAAGCAATGGTATTTCAAGGGTCACCCGTCTGCCTGTTTTTTCATTGTAATACTTGACCGCCTCTTTGAGTGCCGAAAGGGGATTGGCCTTATTTACCGGCATCAATTCTGACCGGAGTCCGTCGTCCGCAGCGGTGAGCGAGACAGCCAGCCGTATATCAGGTCCCTCATCGGCGAGGGAATAAATACCTTCGCAAATCCCCGCGGTAGAGACAGTTATCCGTTTGCGGGACAGCCCCCGGCCTTCAGGATGCGTTAAAATTTCCACAGTTTTTCTGATTGCAGGCAGATTGAGCATCGGTTCTCCCATGCCCATAAAGACGATGTTGTCGAGCCTGCCGGCAATTGCTTCCAGATGGAGAAACTGTTCGACAATTTCGCCGGTACTGAGATTCCTTGAAAATCCCATATCTCCTGTTCTGCAGAAGGCGCAGTGCAGGGGGCACCCCACCTGGCAGGAAACACAGGCGGTTTTTCTGCCAGCCGCGTCCGTAAGCAGGACTGTTTCAACAGCGGTTCCGTCTGCAAGCGAGATTTGCAGCTTTACTGTACCGTCAGGATCCTTTTCTGTCCGGGAAACCTTTGTTGAATATATACTATACTTTCCGTCAAAACCGGTCCGGTCCGCAAGGGAAAGATTTGTCATTTCATCAAAGGTTTTCGCTCCGGCGGCAATCCATTTGAATATCTGCCGGGCTCTGAAGGGTTTATCAAACTGCATAAAAGAAAAAAGCTCCTCAGGGAGCATCCCTGAGAGAGCCTTTTCCATATGTGAATGTGAACACATAAAATATAAACTATTCCCTTAACTTTTCAAGCATTTCGGAAATTAACTGATTTCTGATGCCGAATTTCTGGAATTCCTGCAGAATATCAATTGCTTTCTTTTTATCTCCGCAATTTGAATGGCATTCTGCAAGTTCAAGATACAAACGGTAGTTACGCGGATCAGATTGCAGCAATCTTGAAAGACTTACCGCGGCCTCATCATATTTCCCCTGAATTTTGCTGATCATTGCAAGTCCGAGAACTGCATATACATCAAATTCAATATCGAAGGCGCGCTGGTAATAATCCTGTGCAAGTTCATAATCACCTAAATTCCTGTACGCATCTCCGGCTCTGGTAAGAATAACTTTATTATTCGGGTCTTTTTCGAGGATTTTGTTCCAGTATTCCACGGAACGGAATTGCTGGTTCATTCCCCTGTAGCAGTCAGCCAAGCCGAAAAGAGCATAAAAGTTATTCGGATCCATCCTGAGCGCCCGCTGGAAATAGTAGATTCCCTGATCATAGGTTTTCAGTTTTCGGTGACAGTTTCCGATTGACGTGAGTACGCGGATATCGATGGCATCATCATTCAGGTCAAGCATTTTCTGCCAGTAATACAGCGCGTCACGGTACTCCTTAAAGTCATAATGCAGATGTCCCAATCCTATAAGCGCATAGGGATTGTTATCTTCCACGTCGAGAACTCTAAGATACAGAATTTTGGATTGTTTGAAGTCGCGGATTTTCCGGTAAGCGTCCGCAACTCTGGTAAGAACAGTAATATTCCGGTCATCATGCTGGAGATACTGTTCCCAAATCTCGATGGCTTTGTTGTATTGGTTCAAAGCCTTGTAACAGTCTGCAAGTCCGAAAAGTGCGTAATTATTTCCAGGATGATACGATAGACATTTTGTATAATAGTCTACCGCCTCCCGGAAATGATTGCGTTTTCTGGCCGCGTCACCGAGCCCTACCAGGGCATAATTATTATCGGTTTCAAGATCCAGAATTTTCCGGAATGCATTTTCCGCCTCATCGACATGACTATCTTTGAGGAGCAGGTACCCGTTTTTTGATAATTCAGCGATTTCGTTGAATTTCTTTTCTTCTTCCGTAATTCCTGCCGTCGGTTCGGGTATCGGCGGCATGTCGGACAATAAATCTACCATTTTTAACCTCTTTATATTGAAATAATTGATTCTATCATCAAAGCTAACTTTTCAATTATTGGCTCTGCCTTACGTTTATTATGGGCCAACCAGTACATTTTCAGCGCATCAATCGGTTTGTCCTTTTCAGTATAAAAGTCCCCGACCCGCGTTAATCCGTCTGAATAACCGGTTGTAATGAAAATTCTCTTTGCGCTTTCTACCTCCCCTTGGTTAAAAAGTTCATTACCTTTTCTATTTAGAAGTGCTTTTTGTTCTGATGTCAGCCCTTGCAGGGGGGAATCAGTTGATTTGATCAAACCTTCATTTGTGAAGCGTGAAAATTCATCCAAATTTTTTGAATTCAAGAGTCCCCCATCATTCATAATAAGAAACTTTACTATATTTTTCAAGCAAGAAAAAATGATTTAGTGTAAAATTATCATTTACCATAAAAGTCAAGAATTGACCGTCCATATTCACGCTGATCTCTCCTCTTCATAACACCGATCGTATCGGGAAGGATACATTCTTTTGGCCGGTGAATTATTGCGAGTCCGCCCGGTTTTAAAACAGCCAGTTCTCCGCAGCGCGCGATCATTTCCGCATGAAAACGGTAGGGAAAGGGCGGATCAAAGTAGATTATATCAAACTGCATTTTTGAGCGTTTGAGAAACAGTTCCACGGGCTGGAATTTGCATTCTATTCTCCGGGGAGCCATTGATACATTTTTCAGAATTGTTTCAACTTTGAGAGGGTCTTTTTCAACAAGATATACCGGATCAGCGCCGCGCGATGAAGCTTCAAGCGCGCAGATTCCCGATCCGCTGAACATATCGAGAAAAGATTTTCCGGTTAAATCTCCCAGAATGGCAAAGAAGGATTCCCTCATTCTGTCCATAGCGGGCCGGATAATTCCTGCCGGACATTCCACTGTTCTGCCGCACAGACTTCCACCGGTTATTCTCATTTTACCAGCCCATTTGCAGTTTTATACCGTCTGCTGCCCGGATTCCCGACGCCCACGCGCCGGTAATTCCCCGGGATGTTCCCGCGCCGTCGCCAATCAGATATATGTTTTCGGTAGCCCGGAAATACCGGTCCAGAAAATGGGGTTTATTCGCATACAGTTTGATTTCCGGATAGTACATAATAGTCGCGGGATGCAGAACACCGGGAACTATAGTATCAAGCTGCTTTAATGCTCTCCAGATTGAACGCAGAAATTTGGCCGGGATTGCCAGGCTTATATCTCCCGGAGTACAGGTCGGCAGGGAGGGTTTAAAGTCGTACAGATCACCGTTTAGTCCTTCTTTTGTCGTTCGCTTTGCGAGTCTGAAATCGCCTATCCTCTGCATAATAGGATGTCCGCCTCCCGTGAGCATGGCAAGTGACGCCAGAAATTCCGCGTAATCCTGTCCCGAGGCAAGGGGCTGGGTGAACTCAACACTGCGCAGAACGGCAAAATTAACTAACCCGTTTGCTGCTTTCTCATTGGAAAAGGCGTGACCGTTTACGCTGTAATATATCTGTCCGGTTGATGTGGTGTATTTTTCCTGAACCACGTGGGCCGCTCCCGAATTGGTACAGAATGTCCGGGTGCGTTCGGGAAATAGAAATTTCGGATCATAATAGTCTTTGACAATAGGGTAGTTTTCTATTTTTGTTTCAACCCGGACTCCGACATCAATACTGTTGTCCGTATACGGAATATCATTTTCCTTCATGAACTTGCGCAGAAAAT
Organism: Brucepastera parasyntrophica; assembly: GCF_022376835.1. Lineage (GTDB taxonomy): Bacteria > Spirochaetota > Spirochaetia > Treponematales > Treponemataceae > Brucepastera > Brucepastera parasyntrophica. Next base: position 376,264 of record NZ_CP084606.1, on the reverse strand, counting down.
CAAAACCATGCCGTCCGGGCGCGACAATCATCTGTTTATATGCAATTTCACGTTTATCCGTCCTGGCTATGCTGTTTTTTTTATCAACCGATACGAGCGCTTCCTGAAGACAGATTTCAACTCCGGCCTTTTCAAGGCGTTCCAGCAATTCCCTGATCAGTTTGAGTCCCCCGTCGGTACCGAGATGGGACTGACGTATGAGTATAAGTTCCACACCTATCCTGCCCGCGCGTTTTTCATAGGTAGAGAGATTTTTCTGGGGCAGAATTTCCGGGTTCAGAAAGGATTCAACCCGGGACAAATAGGACCCCGCGGTATCTTTATCCCAGTATTCTTCGGGAAAACCTGTCGGCCAGGTGAAGTTCATTTTACAGTCATTGCGGAGTCCGCCCGAGGATATTTTTTCGCGTTCCAGGAGCAGGATTTTTGCATCAGGTTTAACTGAAAGAATTTCAAAAGCCGCGCCGAGTCCGGCGGGTCCGGAACCGACGATAAGACAGTCGTATTTCATATATACATAGTATCAGAAGTTGAGAAGTTCATTCAACTCATTGCTCGATACTATGTCTCTTGCATCGGTATTTTTAGCGCCTTTTTGCATTTCCTTAAGTATTTGTTCTCTTATTGAGCGCTGGAGATTTCTGATTGTCTGGAGTTTGGGCATAAGCGGTATAAAACTTTCTTTCATGGCTGTCTGTCCCTGCAGTATGGAATCAATAATTTTTATATACCGTTCCTGGCATGAATATAAATTGCGGAGCAGCCGGGTATATTCCCCCAGGTTCGGGTTCATTTGAATTTGCTTGTACATTTTCTGTATTATGTTATCAAAAAAAAGAATATCATCAACGATTTTATCAAAAAAGTATTCTTTTTGCAGTTCAAGCATAAGTCCTTCTGACAGCGTGTCCAGTGACTGGGACAACTGATATAAGTTATCCTGAAACACAATATTCTGCAGCATGTTACATCCTCGGAGTTAAGCGCGGCTAAAATGTCTGACAGCCCCGCGCCTGAATTTTATCTCTTTGATTAATGTATCGGCATAAAATTCCGTTATGTCAATATGAATATAAAATAAGATTTTGCATAGCGCTTCGTTTATGATATACTCGAACATAATGAACAGTTCTGAGATTACCGGCGGGATTATCAAAGATCCCGCCTTTGCGCCCTATATTCCGGTAGTAAGGGTTATCCCTGAAAGAGAAGGACAGTATGTGCCTTTTCCTGCTGACCTGAACCCCCGCCTTTTGGCGGCCTGCCGTTCCCGGGGATTAAACAGCCTCTATTCACATCAGGCGGCTTCCTATGTTTCAGCCCGTACGGGCGGGCATACGGTAATAGTTACGCCCACCGCGTCAGGGAAAACCCTGTGTTATAATCTGCCTGTTATCCAGGCCCTTCTTGAGGATCCCAATGCGCGGGCCCTGTATCTTTTTCCGACAAAGGCCCTGAGCCAGGACCAGCAGAGTGAAATTAATGATCTGTTCGGTTATTTTCAAAATTCAGCGGAACAGACGCCCTTGCGTGTCTGCATATATGACGGCGATACGCCCCAGTCTGTACGCGCGGACGCACGGGACAAGGGCCGTATTGTTATTTCGAATCCTGATATGATGCACGCCGGAATTCTCCCGAACCATACAAAATGGACCCATTTTTTTGTCAATCTGAAATATATTGTTATAGATGAAATGCATACATACCGCGGCATATTCGGAAGCCATATGGCCAATCTCATCCGGCGGATTATGCGTGTCGCGGATTTTTATGGTTCAAAACCAACCTTTATCCTGTGTTCCGCTACAATAGGAAATCCTGCTGAACTTGCGCAAAAACTGATAGGCGCACCCGTTAAACTTATTGATGAAAACGGCGCTCCTTCCGGTAAAAAGACCATTGTTTTGTATAATCCGCCCCTTATCGACGCCGTTCAGGGGATCAGACGGGGCGTTATTAATGAAAGCCAGAGATGGGCCCTTGCCTTTCTCAGAAAAAATGTAAAAACAATTCTCTTTGCCCATTCGAGAATAAAGACTGAAGTAATAGCTTCGTATATAAATGACTCCCTGGAAAATATGTATACCGGTAATGAGGGGATTACTGTAGTCCCGTACCGGGGAGGGCTTCTCCCTCTGGAACGCAGAACAATTGAAAAAGGTTTGCGCGAAGGAACCATTCAGGGGTTGTTTCCACAAATGCGCTTGAGTTGGGCATTGACATAGGCGGACTTGACGCCGCGATTGTTGCGGGGTTTCCGGGTTCTTTTTCCTCATTCTGGCAACAGTCGGGCCGGGCCGGACGCAGGCAGACCGAATCGGTGGTTGTTTTTATCGCCTCCTCATCACCTCTGGACCAGTTTATTATTACACATCCCGATTACTTTTTTGACCGCCCGCATGAAACCGCACAGATTGACCCCGAGAATCCTTATGTGCTGACTGATCATGTAAAATGCGCCGCTTTTGAGCTGCCCTTTACCGATGCGGAACTCACGTCGCCTCACGTGCAGGCTGCTTTTCCGCCTGAAACAGTGGAAATACTGTCCGCGCTTGAGGAAGACGGTATTGTCAGGCATACGGCCGGAAGGTGGCACTGGTCTGACCGGTCATTTCCTTCCGAAGGAATCAGTCTCCGTTCCGCAACGGCTGATAATGTTGTAATTGTTGATATAACAGAGGGAAGGAATACCGTAATAGGAGAAATGGACCGTCCTTCGGCAAAGGAAATGCTGTTTCCGAATGCCGTGTATATTCACCTCGGACGGCAGTATATGGTTACCCTGCTTGATATTCCGAACAGGCGGGCTGAAGTAACCGAGGTTGAAATCAATTACTTTACCGACGGTGTGGTTAAAACCGACATACAGGTTTTGACGGAAGATTCCATTGTTTCCTATCTTCCGGAAAAACTTTCAATCGCTGTCGGCGATATACTGGTCCGGACCCAGGTGGCAAAATTCAAGAAACTGCGTTTTCATACACATGAAAACATAGGGTTCGGTGAAATAGCGCTTGATGCCGAAGAAATGGAAACCAGGGGCGTTATGCTTCTTTTGGATAACCGTTTTTTTCCGCTTCATGATATGGAAGGTTCGGGGCTTGATGACGCAGACCTGGGTGAAATTCTGTCAGGTATGGGGACTCTGATGCGTTCCGTCGCCCCGGTCTTTTTGCTGTGCGACAGCAGAGATATTGGGGTCTGGCCGCGTATCCGTGACCTTCATTTCTCGGGACCTGTTTTATACTTTTTTGACAGAGTTCCCGGAGGTTCCGGTCTGGCTGACGCTTTTAATGAAAGTCTGCCGGCAATTATACAGGCGTCCATTGATCAAATCCAAAACTGTCCCTGTGAATATGGCTGCCCGTCCTGTATCGGAGTTCATTCGGAAAATCCTCTTATAAAATCTTCCGCCGCCGGACTTTTGAAGAACCTTGTCTCCGGTTCTCCGGGAGATAAAAACTGATGGCGAACTCCCGTCTTTCCGGCCGACTTAACCGGATCAGGGAAAAAGAGCGAAAAAACGGCGCGGAATTGCAGAATGTCATCGTAAGCGGGGAAGCGGAGACCGTTGCCGGTTTCGCTTCGCCTTATTTGCCCGGCTGGGAAAACACTGCGCCCTTTCTCTATGAGCGGATCCATTACGCAAATATCCCCTGTTTCCGCTCCGGTTTTTCCGCATCCCTGCCGCTTTTGTTTCCGCGTGAAAAAAAACTGCTTGAAAAGTTTCCCGTCTTCTTACCGGACCAATCAGATGAAGAGACCTCTTATTCTTTTTTGCGGAACCTTGTTTTTTTCGATATTGAAACAACCGGCCTCTCCCACGGCGCGGGAACAATTGCCTTTATGGTCGGGTTTGCCCGGTTTACTGAACCCGGAATCCTGGCGGTTCACCAGCTGCTGATTTCCGATTACCCCGGCGAGCCTGAATTGCTTGAAAAAATGTGCGCAATTATCGGTACAAATCCTGTTTTTGTTTCATTTAACGGAAAGTGTTTTGACTCGTCCATTCTCGTGTCCAGGCTTTGCATGAACAGGATCTCCGGAAACGGGTCTGTTTTTTCCTCGAATATTCATCTTGACCTGCTGTTTCCGTCGCGTGTTTTATGGAAACGTGAACTCGGGTCCTGCAGGCTTTCAATTCTGGAAAATCAAATCCTGGGAGTAAGCCGACTGAATGATCTTCCGGGAAGCGAGGCGCCCGACGCCTGGTTTGAATTTGTCCGTACCGGAACAATGGACCGGCTTTTGGCTGTCGGAGAACACAACCTTGAAGACTGTATAAGTCTTGCCCGGCTTTTATTCCGGCTGGACTCGGCAATAGAAGAAGGCGAGGGCAGGGCAGCCCTTGTACGCGCCCTTGATTTGCGGTCTCAGAAAAAATATGAAGAGGCCCGTATTTTTCTTGAACCGCTCGCTCATTCGGGCGACGCTCTCGCGGCAAAAATTCTGGCTATCGATCTTGAACACCGCCTGAGCGACCTCGAACAGGCCCTTATGTTCGCGGAAAAAAACGGGGACCTTCACCGCGCTGAGCGTATAAAAAGAAAAATGCTCAGGAACTGACATTTGCCTGACCGGTAAATGTCAGTTCTTCATGGGGGCTATTTCCTTTTTATACACATACCGCATAAACACAATACTGCATAGAACTGAAACGCATTCGGCAATGGGAAAGGACCACCATATGGAATGAAGTCCTCCCGTTTTTGAGAGAATATAGGCCGCCGGCAAAAGCACAGCCAACTGTCTGATTACCGACATAATAAGGCTCAGGACCGCATGTCCAAAGGCCTGAAAAACCGACGAAAGCACGATTCCGAATCCCGCGAGAAGAAAATGCAGGCTGATAATCCTGAGCGCATACATACCGATTTCCATCATGGACTCCGACGCATTGAACAAGGACAGCAGCTTGTCGGGAAACACCTGAAAAATTGTCATCCCTATAAGCATAATACAAACGGCATAGCAGATACTCAGCTTTATTGTCTTGGTAATGCGTTTTCTGTTTTTCGCGCCGTAATTGTATGCAATAATCGGTATCATTCCGTTATTCAGACCGAATACAGGCATAAAAATAAAACTCTGCAGCCTGAAATAGACCCCGAAAACCGCGGTGGCAGTGGATGTAAAAGCCATAAGTATTTTATTCATTCCGAAGGTCATAACAGATGAGATGGAAGCCATAACCATGGAAGGAATTCCCACCGCGTAAATTTTCTTTATGGTAAAAAAATCCGGGCGGAATTTTTTCAGGTTGATATGTATATCAGGGTTGAATTTCAGGTTAAAGAAAAGCCCCAGTCCCATTGCACAGGTTTGACCAATAACAGTAGCAAGCGCGGCTCCGGCGACTTCCATCCTGGGAAATCCGAATAAGCCGAAAATCATAATGGGGTCAAGGATAATATTGATAATTGCCCCGGCTCCTTGGCTTATCATGGTAAAGAAGGTCCGTCCTGTGGACTGGAGCAATCTTTCAAAGGTAACCTGTCCGAATATACCGAAGGAAAGCATTGTACAGATTGAAACATAGGCAATACCTTCCTTCAGAATCACCGGATTATCCGTCTGCATTTCAAAATAAAGCCGCGTGAGACTGAGTCCGAGAATGAAAAACAGGACAGCATAACACAGGGCAAGAAAAATGCCGTTATTGGCCGCTCGGTTTGCCTCATCCTGGTTTTTCTGGCCCAGACTTTTTGAAAGCAGGGCATTAATTCCGACCCCTGTGCCGGTTGCGATTGCGATCATTAAATTCTGTACCGGAAAGGCCAGAGTTACTGCCGAAAGCGCGTCTTCACTCAGTTTTGCGACAAAGAGACTGTCTACAATGTTATAAAGCGCCTGTACCAGCATTGAAATTACCATTGGAAGGGAAATTTCAATCAGCAGTTTACCGATAGGCATGGAGCCCATCTTGTTTTCTTTGAGTTCAGCATGTTCTGTCATAGATACACACGACTATATAGGAGTCGGCAATATATGTCCATGCAAAAGGAGCTGTTTTCTTTATAATGTTAATTTTTCTTTAAAAGCTGTTAAAAATCATTGTCATTTTTCCAAAAAATAGTATAGTGTAGAAGAAAGGTTTCTCATAATTTAAAAATAAACAGCCGTTTGTTCGCGGTATTGTAGTTTAAAATAGGAGTCTCAGCGATTAAGACGTCCTGAAAGGCATATGAAAATTTCAACCTTTGAACAACAGCAGGATCTCTTTGTTCAGGTCCTCGAAGAATTGAGCCGTCACAGCAACCCTTATGAGCCTATTTCAGGTATATTGAAAACAACCTGTGATTTTTTCGGCTTTGCCTGCGGTTTTATTTATGAGGCGGACCATACCCAGACTTTTCATCTGAGGGAGTCATACGTCCGTTTTAATACCTCGATATGTGAAACCATACAGATAAGCAAATACCTGAAACCTGACGAAATAGCGTATATAACCAATACTTCCGCCATTATTATACACAAGCAGGATGCAAAAAACGAACTGGAAAAAAAGCTGCTGCATTTTTTTCATATGAATACCATTTTGCTGATTCCGATTATTGATGCGGAAAAACAGTTAATAGGAATAGCCGGCATGATGGACCGCAGGAGCGAGGTTTTGCTGTACGAGCCTGAGGTAAATGCGGCCTGTTCAGTCATGAAGGTTGTCGGAAACCATATAAAACTGCGGGTTTATCAGCACAAACTTGAGGCGACCAAGGAATCCCTTTTATCCATTATGGATCATATGGGCATAGATATATATGTAAATGATTTCTATACTCACGAAATTCTGTACGCAAACAAATCCATGGCGGATCCTTACGGCGGTTTGCCGAATATGATGGGAAAAACCTGCTGGCAGGCTCTTTATTCGGATAAAACAGGCGAGTGCGATTATTGCCCGCAGAAAAAACTGATAGATGAAAACGGCGAACCAACCAAGGCGTACAGCTGGGATTATCAGAGGCCTTTTGATAAGTCCTGGTTCAGGGTTTTCAGCGCGTCTTTTCCCTGGGTCGACGGAAGGCTGGCCCATGTGGTAACCAGTGTTGATATTACCGAAAACAAGCGTAATGAGGAACTTATTAAGGAAATGGCTGGACTCGATACGCTCACAAAACTCCGGAACCGGCGGAGCCTGCTTTACGACTGCAGTGAAATGCTTAAACGCGCTGAAGAATCCGGGACAACAGGTTATTTTCTCTTTTTTGATCTTGATAATTTTAAGACAGTTAATGATACGCTGGGTCATCAGACCGGCGACGAACTTCTTGTTGCGATGGCGCAGGAACTTACGGAAAATCCCCTGACACAGGACAGGATATACCGGCATGCAGGAGACGAGTTTGTTCTGCTGTGTGAGGATACTTCGTCCGAAAAACTGCAGGAAATTCTTGATTATCTGCTGGGCCGGTTCCAGCAGCCCTGGCAATTGTCTGATTCAGCCCCGGTCTGCCCGCTGAGTATCGGCGTCGCGTCCTTTCCGAAAGATGGCGATACGGTAGAGCAGCTTCTGCATGCGTCCGATACCGCGATGTATTCAGCAAAACGGCAGGGGAAGAGTCGCGTGTGTTATTATGAAGCCCAGCCGGTAAAATCCCTGTAAATCGGGCTTCTTTCAAAACCCGGTTAGCTTTGAAAGAAGCTTTTCAAAGAGAAAACTATCAGATTCTTTATATCTGATAGTTTTCTCTTTTTTTACGCCTAAGGCGGCAATTTCAAAAACTTTTTCAGTTTTAAAATTGCCTCAATACCCAAAAAAACAGCTGTTTTACCGGTCTTTCGTGCAAAATAAATCCTAAGTACCCCAAGGCATTTCACCGATATTAACCATAAGGAGTTACCTGTATATGGTTAGAGGATGGTACACAGGCGCCAGCGGCATGAACGCGCAGCAATACAGGCTGGATGCGATTTCGAATAATCTTGCGAATGTGGATACAACAGGCTTTAAGCGGGATATCGCCGTCAGCAAAAACTTTCCGGAATTACTGCTCAGAAGAATGAATGACGACGGAGTATATAAAAATACTTTCGGGTCGGCTGATGCCGCACCAATCATAGGAAAAATAGGCCTCGGCGTTGAAGTGAATGAGCTGTTTACGAATTTCGAACAGGGTTCTTTCAAACAAACAGGAAACGACACTGACATGGCCCTTGAGGGACACGGATTTTTTGCCGTAGAAACCCCTCATGGTGAACGGTATACCAGGAACGGCAATTTTACGATTGGCGTTGAAGGCTATCTGTTGACAAAAGAAGGCTATCCCGTTCTGGGAGAAAATGGAAGAATTTTCCTGCAGGATACAAAATTTACCGTAAACAAAAACGGCGAAGTATATGCCAGGCCGATAGCGGATACCGATGCGGATCCTGTTCTTGTCGACAGAATGAAACTGGTTGTTTTTGAAAATGACCGTTATCTGGCAAAGCAGGGTTCAAGTTTATACAGGGAAACGCCTGTTTCCGGCCCGGCCTTTTCCGCGGAAGGAAATGAACGTCCTGTAATAACCCAGGGTTTTGTGGAAGCTTCCAATGTTAATGTTGTAAATGAAATGGTACAGATGATTGAGGTTAACCGTATGTATGAGGCGAACCAGAAAACAATCCAGACTGAAGATACCATGATGTCGAAATTATGGAGCGAGGTCGTCCGCGTCAGGTAAGTGCGGCGAAATAAAACCGGATAAAACCAAATAAACGGGGGCAAATATTTTATGGTGAGAAGTTTATGGACAGCTGCAACAGGCATGAACGGACAGCAGGCAAATATCGATACCATTGCAAACAACCTTTCAAACGTAAACACAACAGGGTTTAAAAAACAGCGAGTTGAATTTGAAGATCTGATTTATCAGACGGTACGGACCGCAGGGACTCCGGCAACTGAAGATACGATCACACCGGTTGGTGTCCAGATGGGGCATGGTGTCAAGGTTGCTTCAACCCTCCGGATGTTTGATCAGGGATCGCTCCAGAATACGGGCAATATCAGTGATGTGGCAATCCAGGGTGAGGGATTTTTCAGAGTTCTGCAGTATGATGGTTCCTATGCCTATACCCGTGACGGCTCTTTTAAAATAGACGCCGACCGCCAGCTGGTGACCTCAAACGGGCTGAAAGTTCTTCCCGAAATAACCTTTCCCGAAGGCTATATTCCCGAGCGAATAACCGTTACCCAGGACGGAAGGGTCACTGCCTATGTTAACGATCTGGATGAACCTCTTGATATAGGTATTATCGAGTTATACCGTTTTCAGAATTCCGCCGGACTTTCAGCTGTCGGTGAAAATCTGTTCAAGCAGACACCGGCAAGCGGTATTGCAATTGCCGGCAGACCGGGAACTGAAGGTTTCGGAAAAACCATTCATAAATTCCTTGAAATGTCCAATGTTTCAACAGTCAGTGAAATGGTTAATATGATAGTGGCGCAGCGGGCCTATGAATTCAGTTCAAAAGCTATCCAGACTACCGACAGTATGCTGGGTACAGCGGCAGGACTGAAACGGTAAGGAATAAAAATAAGGGGAGAGACGGCCGATGAGTACTTCAATGTTTTTGCAGAGCGTTTCAGGGAGCGGTTTTTCCGGCAGCACCGGAATTCTTGCGGATAATGCCCGCGCCCAGGAAACGGAACGCCGCTTTTCCGCCCTCATTGACGGAATTGCCGCGGGCCTTGACGAGCCAAAAACTGCCGCTTCACCGTCAGTCCCTTCCGGACAGGATACCCGTCTGCCCGGAGATTATATAAGTTCTTTTTCCATAACAAACCCGTCCGAAAATGACTATCAGGCAGCGCCTTCCGGGGCTGCTGCAAACAGCGGGCAGACAGGTAAAATTGATAAAACCAGCAAGCTATATGAACAGGCCCTTGAACTGGAATCCTATTTTGTCAAAATAATGCTTTCCTCAATGCGGAATACTATTACAAAAACAAACCTCTTCGGCGGAAGTGATTTTGCGTCAAAAATGTATGAAGACATGATGTATGATGAGCTTTCGAGGACCGTTACAAAGAACGCGGGATTCGGTCTTGCAGACCAGGTATACCTGCAGCTCGCTGAAACAGTATCAGAATAGGATTTATGGCAAGTATTCAGCCTTTTTTCTGTCTATAAAGATTTGGAGTTGCCGCTTCATTAAGCTGGGCAGTTTTTTGCCGGAAAGTTCAAAAATACATACCGTTAAAACAGCGAAATAATTTTCTCTGCTTTAACGGTTCCGGCCTTTAAAAATCAGATATGGTTACCATACGTCAAAATCGCTTAAATTCACTGTTGTCACTTCAGAGGCAAATGAAATCATATCAATACTTTCGTAATAATCTCCTGCGTCCAGGAATTCAATATCTACCCAATAGCTGCCTGTTCCGGTCCACTGGCTGCCAAGCATGGAATATAACGGGATTGTGACGGTTCCGCCGGAAATCGCTACAGGATAACCTATAGCAACCAGACTGGCTATACCATTATCTTCATAAATATAAACCCCGCATTCATCACCATTATATAATGAAATTCCGGTTATTTTGAGGCTTTTTTCCGGCTCTTCATCAAGCGCGCACCCGGAAAAAAACAATACTCCCAAAACCAGCATAGCCCCTACAAGTTTTTTTGTGACATTTTGTTTCCTCAACTTTTCACGTCTCCTTATGCGTTATGTTATACAATGAATAAACCGGGAAAGAGGTATCTTTTCTTCCGCAGGCTATAAAAATGTATTAGAACAGTGTACGGGGATATCCGGTATTTTTCAATATTTTTTGTAAAATATTCTGAAAAACAGGAATTGCCTGCGGTTTTTTTGCCGGTTTCAAATATTTCTGGAATGAAACGGAAATACATGCTATACTGATGCAAAGCCAATTTTTAAAGAGGTATTTTATGAATTCGACATTTGCAGTCAATGCCTTTCTCGGCCGCAATGATTTTCCAGCGTACGGCCCCGATGTTAATTCTGTTATTAATACAATGATGTATGATATTGAAGAAGGTCTGAAGCGTGACCCGACCTATCCTCCCGGGAGCGGCCCCTCCCTTGATATGATACCTACCTGGTCGGTACCCCCGGCTTCAGCCCCGAAAAACCAGCAGGTTATTGTAATCGATGCCGGCGGGACCAATTTCCGTTCCTGCCTTGTAACATTCAATGAAACCGGAGAACCCGAAATATCCCAGATGGAAAAATGCGCCATGCCGGGTTCAGACAGGGAATACAGCAAAAAAGAATTCTTTGCAACCATAGCCTCTTTTCTTGATCACCTGAAAAATAAGGCAACCAGGATCGGTTTCTGTTTTTCCTATTCCATGACAATTACTCCCGAGGGAGACGGAAAGGTTATCAGGCTTTCAAAGGGGATCAAGGCTGATGAGGTAATCGGTACGCTGGTAGGGGCAAGCCTGTCCGATGCCCTGGTCGCGCGGGGATGGAAACGGCCCGAAAAAATAACGCTGATAAACGATACGGCCGCGGCCCTTATGGCAGGCGCGGTCGCCGCCAAAAACGGAAAGGCCTATGATTCCTATGTCGGGTTTATCCTCGGAACGGGAATGAACGCCGCCTATATTGAATCTGAAAAAATTGAAAAAATTGCCTCCATGAATATTAATATACCGTCATCCCAGATTGTGGTCTGTGAATCGGGAAAATGCAATAAAATAGCCCGCAGCAGATTTGATCAGGAAATTGATAAAATAATGGATTCTCCCAATGTGTTTGAACGGATGTGTTCCGGCGCCTATCTGGGACCTCTCGGACGGCTGGCCCTGAATGGGGCGGCAAAAGACGGACTTTTTTCAGAGCCTGTCGCAAAAGAATTCCTGAAAATGGAGAGCCTTGATCTCATAGAAATGGACGATTTCTTTTTTACGCCGTATAAAACCGATACAAAACTCGGTAAAATTCTGGTTAACGGAACGGAAGATGACAGGGAAAAAACATTCAGGCTTCTCGATGCCTTTGTAGAGCGGGCCGCCCGGCTTGCGGCGGCAAATATAGCTGCCGTTGTAATTAAAAGCCGCAAGGGTACAAATCCGGTAAAACCTGTCTGTATTTTCTGTGAAGGTACGACCTTTCTAAAAACCCACAATCTCAGGGAACGGGTTATAGGCTATCTTAATACTGTGCTAACTGAAGAGAGGGGGATATGGTTTGAAATTGTTTCAATTGACCATGCCGTTACCCTCGGCTCGGCAGTCGCGGGCCTCCTTTAACAGGTAACTTTCTTTTTTCACGGTTGTTTATTTGATACCCGCCGGTAATGCAGAAGCAGGAAAGCGGGTCCATGTTGTTTTGTAATATGGAATCCAAAAACAGGTTCCCGGATTCAGGCGGATATCCGAATCCGGGGGCAGTGTAACTGTATAGCCGATTTTGGCAAGCCGTCATTGAAAAACAGGTATTTTCCGCTGTAATTCAGTCCATTATTTTACGTTTTATAGTGATTCCTGTTTGGATTTCGCCGGTAAAATTGCTATACTGAATTTAATTAATATGATATGATGGTTTGAAATGTTTTTTTTATATTTATCGCTGGCACTAATATTTCTTCTTGTTTTCGCCCTTTTATTGTCAAATAAGGGCACCGAGATAAAGAAATTTTTCCAGTTTTATATAACCGGTCTTGATTCCGGCTTCAGTCTGAGCCAGATCAGGGTCCTTGCAAAAGTGGGCGAACTGGCAGGGCTTGAGGACCGGTCAACCCTTTTTTGGTCCGTTGCGGCCCTTGACCGCTGCACTGCCGAAATTGTCCGGCAGAGCAGGGTGGAAGGAACAGAAAACGATCCCAAGGTCCAGAAACTGCTTTCCGCATTGTATACATACCGCACACAGATTGATATTGAACAAACCAGAAAAAAACGGGGAGTCGAGACTACCCGGGCAATTCTGATCGGACAGAAGGTCCGTATCCTGCTCCGCGGAGTCGGTATTTTCAGCTCGACTGTTACCGGAAATACCTCAAAATTTCTCCGGCTTGACTTTCCGTCCCATCCGAAAATTCAGGCGACTTCAATTGAGTGGACAAACAGGATAGTGACCGTTTATTTCTGGAGGAAGGACGACGCCGGATATGAATTTGAGACAACTATTATTTCCGATCCTGAATATGAGGAAAAAGCTGTTATTCTGCTTGCCCATACCTCAAACCTGACCCGTACCCAAATGCGTAATACTATACGGGTAAAGTGTCATATCCATGCCCAGATGTATCTTTTAAAACCCGGGGACGAAACGCGCTCATTAATGGAGTCCGAGCCCGGAATGAAGTGTCTGCTTGAGGATATTTCGGAGGACGGGGCCATGGTCATGATCGGAGGCAAGGCCGTAAAGGGCCTGAAAATAAAGCTCCAGTTTATGATTAATGATGTTCTGATTGTGATGCCGGGTGAAATACGCGGGGTTGAATTTGACCAGGAAAAGAACCAGTCCAGAATTCATCTGCAAAGTGAAAAGCTTAATCCCAGAATGCGAAACGCTATTTTATCATTTGTATATAATGTTCTGCCGGAAGAGAAAAAAGAGGAACTTGATGCAATCCGTTTAACAGAAGAGGATGCATTGGCCGAAGCAAATCTTGCAGGGAATGTACCGCCTGATGCTTCTGCCGGAACGCAGGAAAAAGCCGGCGCAAGCAAGGATGAATTGCCGGATTTTGCTGAAAAACTGGTATAACTTGGGGGTATGCGATGATGAAAAAGCCGCTGTTTATTGTTTTGTTTATGCTTATAGGCATGGCCGTTTTTTCCCAGTCCAGTGATCCTGTTGTACTTTCGTATCAGCGTAATTTTATCAGGGCCAGTATCAGCACAAAACTTGAATTGCTCAATGATGCGGCCCGGATCAAAACAGTCAACATGACTCCTTTATATGTTGATGCCCTCAGTTTTTGCGGGAGCAATTATCCTGTCTTGGGAAATGATTCCCAGTTACTGGAAATGATTGCCATAGCGGCGAGGAATTCTGCCGTCTATAATGATCCTTCCGTGCTTCCCTATATACGATCTGTTTTTTCGCAGGTTACGGATTCAAATGCCAGAATCGCCTGTCTTACCGCTATGGCCGAATTAATCACCGATCAAAAAGATGAAATAGTTTTTCTGCAGAACTGGTTTTCTTCCGCAATTTCAGCCACTCTGGATGGAACCGCCTATACGGATGCGAAGGTTCTGGCAGCCTGTGCCAGAACGCTCGGACAGATTGGTGATCCCGACTCCTTCACGGTACTTTTCCGTGCCGCAACATCGCGGCTCGATACCAGTGTTGTTCAGGCCGCTTCTGATGCCCTGAATTCCATAACGGACGAGTACAAGGACAGAATCCTTGCCATTATTGCTCAAAAAAACATAAGAGATATATACTCAGCTTTTTCATTTGCAATGAAGAATGAAGATTTACCGCAGAATGATAAGGCGGAAATTGCCGAGGCAGCATTTATCGCCGCCCTTGAAACATCCAGGGTAAAGGACGGACAGGATGCTGTCCGGTCTTCCGTAATACGGGAATCAATGGCAAAACTGGCAGAAATGGAGTGGTCCCATGCCTCCCCTGTTATTGTGCAGTATTTTTATCAGGTTCAGGGTGATTATAAGAATGAAAAAGCCGGAGTTGATATGCTTATACCGGTTGTTTCCGCTATGGGCGCAATGGGAACCACAGAAGCTGCTCAGGCTCTCTCGATTTTTCTTGGCCTGCTTAATTCCGAAACAGAGCAGAAGAAAACATATAATGAGCAGTTAATGCTGGCCGTAATTCAGGCATTGGGAGACCTTGGCGACAAATCCGCTTTTGACTATCTCTTGTATGTTGGTTATCTTGACTATCCCGAAACGGTAAAAAAGGCCTCTCGCGATGCTCTCGCGAGGCTTCAATGGTAAGAAAAAAACAGACAGATTTTTCTCCGGTTTGTATTATGGCAGTTACCGCATTGGTAATGTTGTACCTGTCTGAAAATGTCCAGTCGAAAAAAATAGCGTTAATTTTTGTTTTCGTAATTATTTCCGCTATGTCCTTATTGCAGAATCTTCTATATTTGAAAAAATCCCGGTCCGCATTGCTGTCTGCTGTTTTTTTCGTTTTTGCCGGTCTGTGTATAGGAGTTATTTCTTCATACCATATCCAGATCAGCCGTTTTCCGGTTTTTACGCTGGCTGAGCCTGATAAAATTACCGCGATTTCCGGGAAAGCCCTGACTGATCCCGTTCCGGCCGCCGGAAGCTTATATAAAATGCAATATGAAATTGAACGCTGCCGGTACAGTGACGGATCTGAATTCTCGGCATCAGGTATATGTACTGTTTATATTCCCGCTCCATATATTACCGAAGCGCTGCCCGGCGGAATAAGTACAAAAAACGGACTCCGGGAAATATACGCTGCGGGATTGAGACATTCCTTTGACGGAAAAATGTCTTTAAATAACAGCAAGCCGGGTGAGCAGTTTTATGCGGTGAGGCCTGATTCCGGGTGGTATATACCTGAAAAAGCCCCTCCTTTTTTGCAGGACTGAGGGCTTCCTTGAGGGTAAGGCTGATACATATTTTATATGACT
This sequence comes from Brucepastera parasyntrophica, assembly GCF_022376835.1. Lineage (GTDB taxonomy): Bacteria > Spirochaetota > Spirochaetia > Treponematales > Treponemataceae > Brucepastera > Brucepastera parasyntrophica. Next base: position 360,717 of record NZ_CP084606.1, on the reverse strand, counting down.
GGGGCGATGCGGGAGGACTTTTGCTTGCACTTCTTTCCGCGAACAGGGATTATCTGTCTCCGGGACTTGCCGGGTTATTCAGAAATGCCGGACTGGCTCATGTGCTTGCCCTGTCCGGCATGCACCTGTCTCTGTTCGGATTGGTTGCTATTACAATCGGCAGAAAGATCGGGGGAAGGCGGTTTTCAGTAAAACTGTCATTACTTGCGTTATGTATTTTTGTCTGGTTCGCAGGTCCTTCGTCTTCTCTCAACCGGGCCCTGTATATGGCGATTGGAATGCTTTTGCTGAAACAGCTCGGATTTGTTCCGAAAGTACTGCCTGTTATGGCCGCGTCCTGTGTATTTCAGCTTATTGTGCAGCCAAATGATGCATTAACGCTCTCGTTTTTGCTTTCATACAGCGCCCTGCTTGGAATACTGACTGTTGGGGAGGCCCTTGGGTTTCTTACAAAAAAATGGCTGCCTGATACTGTATTTTCAGGAATTTCCGCGTCTGTTGGCGCGCAATGCGTTTCAACGCCCTTTATTGCCGCCACTATTAAAATTCTGGCTCCGGTTGGGATAATCTCTTCCTGCGTTGTAAGCCCGCTTATATCGATATTTCTCATTGCAGGTATGTTTCTGGTTTTTTTGACTATTCTGTTTCCCTTTTCAGCGTTTTTTTGCGGGAAAATCCTGTCTTTTTTATACCGGCTCATTGTTATTCCCGTCCGGTTTTTTTCGGGATTCCCGTTAATAATACTGGAAGACTTGCCTGCTATAATCACTGCCGTTATACTGTCAATAACTGTTTCCTGTTCACTTTGCTGTTTTGCGGCTAAAAACCGCTGCCGGAGGTCTGTTGATGTCTGTTTTACCGAATTATGATTCACCGCTTGCTCTGAAAACCTTTCTCCAGGAGCATGGAATGGCTATGCAAAAGAAATTCGGACAGAATTTTATGATTAATCCTTCCATACGCCGCCGGCTGGTAGATTCGCTTGATCTGAATGAGTGTTCCACTGTATGGGAAATAGGACCCGGTCTTGGGGCTATAACCAGTGATTTGTTTTCCCGCACGGAAAATGTCCTTGTTTTTGAGATCGACAGGGGATTTGTTGCTGCCCTTAAAGAGTTTTTCCGGAACAGGAATTCATTTACAGTTGTTGAAGGTGATGTGCTTAAGAATTGGAAACAGGCTGTTTCGGCATACGGACTGCCTGACCGGCTTATCGGCAATCTGCCATATAATATAGCCGCCACAATTATTGCCGACATGATTTCCGAAGGCGAGCGGATTGATACAATGGTTATTACGGTCCAAAAGGAAGTTGCTCAGAGAATGACCGCAAAACCGGATACCGAGCATTATTCTTCTTTTTCCGTTTTATGCCAGTGGGCATATAGTGTTGAGACTATTACTGATATTGCGGCAGGAGCCTTTTGGCCCAGACCAAATGTAACTTCGCGGGCAGTAAAGATGAAAAAGAAAACTGAATGGCCCTGCTGTTCCGATACCGCGCTGTTTCAGTCAATACTTCGCGGACTTTTTTCCTCACGCAGGAAGACAATAAAGAATAATTTTACAGCCTGGCTTGCGTCTTCAACATATTACGGAAACCGGGAAGATTCCGAAAACATAGTCCGGAATATGCTATCCGGCTTAGCCATAGACCCCGGAAGGCGGGCTGAGACCCTTACGGTCTTGGACTTTTGCAGGATTAGTGATAAACTTATAGAGTTATATGGGTATTCGGGAAAATCTTAAAAAAATATATGAAGATATTCATACTTCTGCGTTAAAAGCGGGCAGACATCCTGGTGATGTAAAATTGCTTGCGGTAAGCAAATTTCATCCCGCTGAAGCTATTGTTGAGGCTTCGGACGCCGGTCAGTTCCTGTTCGGTGAAAACAGGGTGCAGGAAGCAGTTGCAAAATTTACCGGAATCCTTTCGGAAAATTCTTCAGTTTCCCTGCATTTGATCGGTACGCTCCAGCGCAACAAAGTGAAACAGATACTGCCTCTGGTATCGTGCATACAGTCTGTAGACCGCATACATCTTCTTGAAGAAATATCAAAACAGGCTGTTCTGCTCAAAAAAAACGTGAATATTCTGTTTGAATTCCATACAGGCGAGACTTCCAAGTCCGGTTATCTGGATAAAGAAGAACTTTTCCGCTCAATTGATTCTCTTGAGCGGTTTCCTAATATTACCTGTAAGGGATTAATGACAATTGCCCCATATACCAATGATGTCTCTGCAGTTGCGAGGGCTTTCCGGACCCTCGCCAGTCTCAGCCGGGAATGCTCAGGGCGGTATCCCGAACTGGACTTCCGCGAATTATCCATGGGTATGTCATCAGATTATCATATTGCAATAGAAGAAGGATCAACTATGGTCCGCATTGGTACCGCCATTTTCGGGGAGCGGAAATGATAAAAAAATATATTTCTGTACTTATGTTTTTTTGTATGCTCGCTGCCATTATCCCGGCCCAGACCTCGACTACTCCGGAACCCTACAGGGATGATGAATTTTCCGCATGGATGAAGGACTTAAGGCGGGCGGAAATAATCTCATTCGGTTCTTTGCCTTTTGTAACGTTTATGGCCGGAATTTACTACGATATTTACCGGTATTTTTCACACGACCAGGATGAGGCGTACATGCCCTGGCCGTTTAAGGATTCCGCAACATCCATCCCTCTTACTGAAGACGAACAGAAAAATATATTGTTTATTTCCATAGGAATTTCCCTAGGAGTGGCGCTGTTTGACTTTACCTACCGGACAATTGCACGGAAAGTTCGGGAAAACCGGCTGGAAAGAGAAAACAGACTGAAGAAGGATCCGATTATGATTCAACCCATGGACAATCCTTCTCTGAACGGCCCGACAATTCATCCGCTTACGACTGATATTGAGATTGATACTTTTCCAGCAGAAAGTATTCAGGAATACTATGAAGAAGAGCTTTCGGCTCCGGTTGAATAATGCCTGAAATACGTTTTATCGTGGGGCCGGATGCCGGCAGGGGAATACGGCTTGATACTTATTATTCAGCCCTGCCTGATTCACTCAGCCGTTCCAGACTGAAAAATGGAATAATATCCGTTATGGTTAACAACCGCCCGGCAAAGCTCTCGCGGACGGTGCGTCCGCATGACAGTGTCATCATTCTCTGGGAAGATCCTGTTCCGGAAAATGTAATTCCTGAGAATATTCCGCTTGAAATCATTTTTGAAGATGATAATGTAACTGTCATTAACAAGAAACAGGGAATGGTTACCCATCCCGCTGCCGGTAACTGGACTGGAACCCTTGTCCATGCGCTTCTCTGGCATTGGCAGGAAAATGACGGTTCCGCCTGTTACCGTCAGGGCATAGTACACCGGCTCGATAAGGATACTTCGGGCGTTATAATTACCGCGCGGAATCCGGAATCTTTGGCCTGGCTGCAGGAGCAGTTTGCTTCACACCGGGTAAAAAAATATATGCTGCTATTTTATCCGGTGTGCCTAAGGAAAAATCCGGACATATAAAAACAGAATATGCAGGGACCCTAAAAACAGAAAAAAATTCATATGTTCAGATAATCCGGAAAAAGGTAAATTTGCGTATACCAGTTATAAGGTTATGCGTATATACGGAAACTATTCACTTGTGCTTTTCCGGATACATACAGGCAGAACACATCAAATACGCGTTCACAGCCGCTATCTGGGGTGTCCTGTTCTTGGTGATCCCATATACGGGAAAAAAGATGTTAATTTCCCTGATGCTACACTTATGCTTCACGCGAAAAAACTGCGTATACGCCTTCCGGAAGAGGGACGGTTCCGGACCTTCAAAGCTCCGCTCCCTGGGCGTTTCAAAAAAATTATATGTGAATTGCGGAAATAATAGTATGCAAACGCTTTCGATAATCCATGAAACGGAAAACTGGGCGCTGGTATTCAAACCGCATAAAATACCGACTGCGCCCCTGAATGAAAATGAGACAAATACTGTTATATGCTGGTTTTTAAAACAACGTCCCGACAGTAAAACCGTTTCAGGAAAAAAAATAATAGAGCATGGGCTGCTTCACCGTCTTGATACCGCTACTGCAGGGCTTGTTCTTATTGCAAAAAATCAGCCGGCTTATGATTTCTTATTACAGAGCCAGGAAAATAATCTTATAACAAAGCATTATTGCGCATATTGCTCTGAAATCCCTTCGGCAGCTCAAACCGGCTTTGGAAATCTTGACGACCTTACTCTGCCGTATATCATCAGCAGCAGGTTCCGCCCCTATGGACCGGGAGGGAAAAAAGTAAAACCTCTTTTTCCCGGAATGCGCGGGTATAATGCGGCAAAGCGAGACTATCATACCTGCATAGAAAGTACCGGTTTTGAAAATAAAGAATCTGCAAAACAGCCGGTTCGGATAATAAACTGTTCCCTTGCCAGAGGTTACAGACATCAAATCCGGACTCATCTTGCCTTTCTTGGTTATCCGATTATTGGAGACAGGTTATATAATGAGGATAATCGCCCTGATACAGACCTTCACTTATTTGCTAACGGTATAAGTTTTCCTGATCCCCGGTCCGGTGAACGAGTATCTTTTTTACTTCCGATACCAGATAAAATGAACCAATAACAAGAAGAGGTATTTTTTTCTGATACGCGGAAAGAATGGCATCCGGGATAGCTTTTTGATAATCTTCATTAATTGTCAGCGTAACTTTTCTGCTGCCGTATAACTCCAGAAAAGGCCGAGAAATTTTTTCCATATCCGTTTCCTTGAAATCACCAGGTTTTGTAATTGTGATCTCTGAAAAGGAATGAAATAGTTCCGCTATTGCATCGACATTTTTATCTGCGGCACATGCAAAAAGCAGGTGATTATTACCGGGAAAAAGTTTTTTAAAAGTAGTCAGGGTAGTGCTTATACTTTTTACCGTATGAGCACCGTCCAGGACAATGGGCACATCCCCGGGAATTAATTCAAACCGTCCGGGAAGCCATGCCCGGGAAAGACCTGTTTCAATCATTGATTCCGTAATATCGGGAAGAAGAAATTTTGCGGTATATGCGGCAATCGCGGCATTCTGAGCCTGGATTTCATTCAAAAACCGCAGCCGAGTTGACAGCGGACGTGAAAAAACAGGACCTTCAGGGATTTGTTTATATTCAATAAATATAAAATTACCTTCCTGCGATGTTTCGGATGATATGCTGCTGATTATATCCTGCATATAAAAAAAAGGGCTTGAATGGTATTTTGCCGCATCTGTAAGTACTTTGAGAGCTTCTTCCTGTTGGGGAGATACAAAAACCGGTGTATGGTGCTTTATTATACCTGCCTTTTCCCCAGCTATTTTTCCCAGCGTGTCTCCAAGAAATTCCATATGCTCCATTTCAATAGGTGTTATTATACTTGCGGCAGGTGTAATGACATTGGTCGCATCCAATCTTCCGCCCATGCCTGTTTCGATTACCGCCCAATCAACGACAGCTTCCCTGAATGTAAGAAAGGCAAACAGGGTCACGAGTTCAAACCATGTCGGTTCATTTCCGCCCGGAAGATTTTCCGGAATAATTGATTCAACAAGCGGTACAAGTAAATCACTTGCCTTTCCGTACATCTCGTCGCTGAAAATACCGGCGGCAGAACTGACCCGTTCGGTAAAATCAAGTATATGCGGAGAAGTATATAAGCCGGCTGTATAACCGGCGGCGCTGAAAATCTGCGTCAGCATAGCAGAAACAGACCCTTTTCCTTTTGATCCTGCTATATGTACTGTATTGTATTTTTTTTCGGGATTTTTAAACCTGGCGACAAGAAATTCCATTGTTTCGAGTGAAAATTTGCTTTTTTTAGGAAATTGCTCGAAATTAAGATAATTTTCAAGCCATTCATAAAAAAATCAATCTGCCGCTTTTGTTGCATCATTATATTATGCAACAAAAATAACTTGCGGTAAAGTAGCGGTTTCAGTATTATATACATATGACAGACTTTGAATTTCCGGAAAAATTAAAGAATTTCAAAATATATATGGTAGGCATAAAAGGTACCGGTATGACTGCTCTTGCGGAACTTCTTGTTTCAAGGGGCGCTGTTATTACCGGAAGTGATGTGCCGGATATTTTTTACACAGACAGAATACTGAATGCCATAGGAATAAAACCATATATAGGTTTTAAGCCTGAAAACCTGGGAAAAGATATAAAACTGGTCATACATTCTTCCGCTTATTCAGCAGAAACAAATCCTGAATTGATAGAGGCTCAAAAAAGGGGACTGCCTGTTCTGTTGTATTCAGAAGCCCTCGGGCTATTTCCGCGAAGAGCTATTCCGCAGGAATAGCAGGCGTACACGGAAAAACAAGTACAACAGGTATGGCCGGGACTATTTTAAAATCTCTGGATTTTGACACCTCTGTCCTTGCAGGAAGCAGCATAACTTCCTTTGGTGACCGCTGTACTATGATTAACGGCAGCAAGTATTTTGTTGCGGAAACCTGTGAATATCAGCGGCATTTTTTGAGTTTCCATCCGCAAAAAATCATTTTAACAAGTATAGAAAGCGATCATCAGGACTATTATCCGACCTATGAGTCAATACAGTCGGCCTTTTTGCAGTATATCAACCTTTTGCCCCAATTCGGTGAAATTATTTACTGCGCGGATGACCCCGGCGCCTATGAGGCTGCAAAAATTGTTTTTAATACAAGACCTGATATTATTTATACGGGATATGGGGAAAAGGCTCTTGGCGACTATCATATATACGATATAAAAATCAGGAATTCGTATCTCTGTTTTAAATTAAAGAAATTTAAAAATGAATTCCGTCTGCGTGTACCCGGCCGTCATAATGTCAGGAACGCCGCGGCCGCGATTGCCCTGACTGTAAGCCTGATTCTTCAGGAAAAAAATCTCTTTCGGATGAGGACATTCAGAAAATCCATGAAGGAGTGGAAGCATATACCGGCTCAAGGCGGCGCTGTGAAATAGTGGGTGAGTCGAACGGCGTTATTGTAATAGATGACTATGCTCACCATCCTACTGCTATAAAATCGACCCTGGCCGGCCTGCGTGAGTTTTACAAAGGCCGCAGGCTTGTTGTTGACTTTATGTCTCATACATATTCCCGAACAGCAGCCTTGCTAAAAGACTTTGCTTCCTCTTTTATTGCGGCCGATGAAATTATTCTGCATAAAATTTATGCCTCGGCCCGCGAACAGTATGACGGAACAATCAATGGCAAGGACTTATTTAATCTGGTTAATAATAAAAACAAAAAGAAAAATGTCCATTATTTTGAAGAAGTGCTTGACGCACGTGAATATCTTTCAAAAACACTTACCGAGGGAGATATTTTTATAACAATGGGTGCCGGGGATAACTGGCGGCTGGGGCGTGCCGTTCTTGAAGACAGGAGAAAATTATGAAAAGTATGACAGGATATGCCTATAAAGAAAAAAAACGGAAGAACTTTCAATTTCCATTGAAATAAAAAGTTATAACGCGCGTTTTCTCGATATTGCAATTTCACAGCCTTATTGGCTTGGACGTATTGAAAATAAAGTAAGGGAATATGCCGTCCGGCAGGTACAGCGCGGAAAACTTGAGCTTAATATACGAATCAGGGAAAGTTCTTCAAATCTTACAGTCACGCCCGATCCATCAGTCGCTCTTGCGTATAAGAAGGCTGTTCAGGAAATTGCCGATGCTCTTGATTTTAATGAAGGTGTCCCTCTTTCCCTAATTATCCAGCAGGACGGTGTGCTGTATTCCGACCGTGTTTTTGATATTGATTTTTACTGGGAAAAAATCCAGCCCGTTCTTACGGAGGCTTTTTCCGACTTTAACAGGAGCCGGGCCGCTGAGGGCGAGGCTCTTTGTGCAGACATCAGGAATATGATTTCCAGAATAGAAACTTCCGTTGAAGATATTTCAAAACGCGTCCCCGAAATGGAGACGATTTTTAAGGATAATATAAGAGCCCGGTTTGCCGAGGTGCTTGGTAATGAAATTGATGAGCAGCGTGTTCTGCAGGAAACAGCCGTTATGCTTGTAAAGTATACAATCAATGAAGAAATTGTACGCCTCCGTGCGCACCTGGCAAGTTTAAATAAAGAACTCACCTCAAATGCCGCGACCGGAAGAAAAATTGATTTTATCTGCCAGGAAATAAACAGGGAAATAAATACAATTGGTTCAAAAAACCAGATTATAGAAGTAGGGCAGGCCGTGATAGAGGCAAAGGATGCCCTGGAAAATATCAGGGAACAGGTTAGAAATATTGAATAAGAAAAGTAACAATACAAATGCTTGTTTTTGCATACCTGACAATTCAGAATTACGGATCGCAATTTCGGGCCGTTCAGGATGCGGAAATACGACTGTTTCACGTCTGCTTGCCGAAACACTGGGCATTGCATTTATCAATTATACATTCCGGTCACTTGCTTTGGAACTGAATATTTCATTTGAAGAAATAATAGAAAACGCAAAAAAAGATTTTATATACGATAAAATGGTTGACACAAAACAGATAGAGCTTGCCGGAAAAACATCCTGTGTTCTTGGTTCTCGTCTTGCTATCTGGATGCTTGAAGACGCCGACCTGAAAATATATTTGACTGCATCGGAATATGTCAGGGCCAAACGTATACAAAAACGTGAAGGCGGTGATTTTCAGGAAATCAGAGAATACACGGCCATGCGCGATGCGGAAGATACCAGGAGATATTGGGAACTCTATCAAATAGATAATACGGATTTTTCAGTTGCGGATATGGTTATTAATGTTGAAAATTATTTTCCCGAACAGATAGTACAAATTATTGTTGAAGAGCTTATTGAAAAGGAAATGTTGTTACGTGGTAAAGCTGCAGACTGAAAAAAAGGAATCTTTTAAAAAAGCAATATATGAAAACTATCATTCAGCCGGAAGAAAATTCCCGTGGAGGGAAACGGCCGATCCTTATGAGATTCTAGTTTCAGAAATAATGCTTCAGCAGACGCAAACAGAAAGAGTTGTGCCAAAATACAATAACTGGCTGGCTGCTTTTCCCTCTCCGGCTGATTTGGCCGCAGCTGATTTGGCTCTTGTTCTGAAATACTGGGTGGGACTTGGCTATAACAGACGGGCGCGTTTTTTGCATGAAACTGCAAAGATAATACAGCAGGAATATGGAGGGATATTTCCCTCTGACCCTGAAAAACTTGACGCCCTGCCGGGTATTGGTCCCTATACCGCGCGCGCCGTATCAACGTTTGCTTTCGGCCTTCCGAATGTTTTTATTGAAACAAACATCCGGTCTGTTTTTATTTTTTTCTTTTTCCAGGATTCCGAGACGGTTTCAGACAGGGAAATTCTTGAACTTGTAGAAGAAACCCTTGATGCGGGCAATCCGAGAGAATGGTATTATGCCCTGATGGATTACGGAGCCCTGCTGAAAAAGAAAATACAGAACCCGAACAGAAAGAGCAGGCATTACACAAAACAGTCAAAATTCGAAGGGTCTCTCCGTCAGGCAAGAGGAGAAATAATAAGATACCTCAGTTCCAATACTTCAGGCAGTCTGGATGATATAGCCAGTGATTCAGGTTTGCCTTATGAGCGAATAGAAAAAGCGGCCCTGGCCCTTCTTGGCGAAACTCTCGTAGCGGAAGAAGAAGGCATATACCGGATATATTAATTTCCGGGTTTCTCTTGACCTTTAAGCATTTTTCTGCTATAAAATATCCAGGCCTGACAGAGCGGATGTCGTATAACGGCTATTACCCCAGCCTTCCAAGCTGGAGACGAGGGTTCGACTCCCTTCATCCGCTCTGTCAGGCTTTTTTTATGCTGTTCCGGCAATACCAAAATCAGCAATAAAATATAGCATTAGTAATGCAGACCGATTCCTATGGAAATTTCCTGTATATTTTCCCCGTCCCGTTTTGCTGATGCTCCGGTATCAAATCCGTTTGTGAACAGTTCCGCAAGATCAAAACCCAGACTGGCCCGCACGTAAATGCTGCGCATTTTTAACGGATATACTATTACCTCAAGACCGCCCGCATACCATCCGTCTTTAAATGAATAATAAGTTCCCTTCTGTATGTCGTGGACAAGCGCCATATCAAAGAACAGGGCGAGATGCATTTCAAAACTGACATATCTGGTCCAGCCTACTCCGGTGATTTCTTCAAAATTGATATGCATAATACGTATCGGGATATCAATGTTCAGAGAGAAGGCTGTATCCGTTGTTATGCGGTCATCAAGAATACCCCTGAGCATATCTCCCTGATCATCATTCGTTTCGTCGAAAAAATCGTAAAAGAAATAAAATTGGCCGGAAAGGCCGAAAATATTAAAGAAACTTATGTATCCGCGGACCTTTGTATTGATCGATATTTCAAATTTATTTTTTCCGAAATTGTAGGTATATGAATTTCCAAGACTGGCGGCAACGCCCCGGCGGAAATTCCGCTCCCAGTCAATACGGTCAAATCCCAGAGAATGGGAAGCTGTGAGTGTAGGACCCTTTAAATCAGGATCGCTGATCCCGTTATGGTCCCAGTTAAACTCGAAATTCAGGGCCGGTGTCCACGACACATCCCCGAAATAGGACAGTGTTGTTAAGACAATAGGGAGTTTCAGATATACATCTTCAGTGAAATAAAGCCAGTCCTCATACAGGACATCTTTGCTGTCCCGGTCATTCCATACCACGCTTTGTTCCGCGCCTATATGCATATCGGAAAAACCAAGAGGAAGTTCAAAATCGATACCGGTTGAAAATTCCAGTGTAACTAATTCATCTATAGGAATATTTATATATGCGGATAAATCCCATTCAAAGGAATATCCCCAGGCTTTAAATGGTATGGTAAAATCCAGATTTCCGGAAATCGCCTGCTGTCCATCTATATCGACATTATAATTGATATCGGAAGTCAGCGTCTGCATGGTACCGAAAAAATTAAAATCTTTCAGTTTCAGTTTGAGGGTAAAACCCGAATTCGAATCCAGCTCAGGATAGGGGACGATTATCAGATTCCATGTGTCGGCCGTATTTACCACCAGATATACCGGTATTGTCCCTGTCGCGTCCGGGTCTCCGTAGGTTATATCTATACGGACGCTTTCAAGCACCCTCAGATTAAGAAAAAGCTGTTCGATATCCCTGATATATTGATTCAATTCTTCCTGGGAAGAAAAAAAACGGTCGTTCGAAATCTCAACGGATTTTGAAAGCGGGTATTCGCGGGTTGCGCCTTTTATATTATAGTCTACATTTTTTATCTGATACAATTCCCGTGCCTGTGCGAAACCCCTATTTGCACAAATGGCCAGGAAAAGAAAAACAAGAGTTTTGAATTTCATTTAACCATTATTCTTTTTTTTTGTTACTACGTCAAGGTTCCACTTTTTGGGCCGCGAAATAGCCTTTGTATAAATCGCCCCTTTCCCGGGGGCCCATAAATCAAGTTTGGTTAACGGAGTAGTAATAAACAGCTTTTTTACCGTTATACCGTATGCATTATCAAAAAGATTCGGAGCCATTTTTTCAAAACCGAAACGGGTTTCATAAAACGCGGTACCTATTTCGATGTATTTTTCCGCGGGAGAGTCAAGAAAAATATCAAGATCAGTCTGTCCGGGAGATAGCCGCGCGCCTGTTTCCAGATACCGCAGTTTGTCCAGGCAGAGAATGGCTATAACCCTGTCCCCGCCCAGATCAAAATCAGTCTGCAAATTCCTGATATAGTCGCCCGACATGCTCACCCTGATGTTTTTCGGTTTTATGTAACGGAAAATACAATCAATCAATTCAAACACATTAATATGTATATCGGCGGCCAGATTAATCATTTCTCTGGTTTCTTCCGCTGAAAAAGTATGCATACTGCCTTCCGGAATGGAAAAGGTATCAAGCAGTTTTGCCGCCATTGGTTCCGCAAGATCAGCGCCAAGCCTTGAATCGGAATATACCGGCAGTATCAAACATAAAAAAAGTGCCAAAAATAATATACGCATACTAACGGGCTCCTTTACGGGTTATAAGTACACCGATTGTCTTGATTATCAGCCACAAATCGAGCCAGACCGACCAGTTCTGTATATAGTATGTGTCAAAAGCGACCCTTTCTTCATAGTCACTGTCCGATCGTCCCGAAACCTGCCACATCCCTGATAAACCCGGTTTTACGGAAAAAATATAACCGAAGCTTTCTCCGTATTTCACCGCTTCTTCGATAGTAACCGGACGGGGGCCGATAAAACTCATTTCACCTTTCAGAATATTAAAAAACTGGGGGAGTTCATCTATACTGGTTTTGCGCATAAATTTCCCGATAGGTGTTACTCTCGGATCATTGGTCAGTTTTTGATATTTGTCCCATTCTTCCCGGTATGAAGGATTTTCCGCCAGGATTTTTTCCAGAACCTTATCGGCGTTTATTACCATTGACCGGAATTTCCAGACGCGGATTCTTTTTCCGTTTTTTCCGATACGTTCATGCCCGTAAAAAACAGGACCCGGAGACGTCAGCTTAATAAGCAGGGCCATAATCAGGGTAAGCGGTATTGCGAATATGCTTCCGATAATCAGCAGAATTATATCAAGCAGCCGTTTGGCGGCAAGATTATAAAATCTGGTCAGATTATTGGTTGAAGAAAGCGCAATTGTTCCGTTTATTTCCTTTATGGTCATTGAAATGGTATTCAGAAAACTGAGCCGGGGAATAATGATATTATAGCGGAAATTGGAAAGGGTAGTTGTAATAAGTTTACGGTATGATTCAGATGGCTGTTCATCTACGACGATAATCGCCATCTTTATGCGGAGGTCCGTATTCAGCCGCCTGCTTTCCTTTATAGAATTCAAAACAGGAATTCCCCGGTATTCCTGCATTGTCTGGTCATGTTCCGAGATGATTGCTACCGGGATATATCCCATTTGAGGCCTGTCGAGCAATGTATCAATCAGCTTTTTCATTTCTTCTCCCTGTCCGTAAACGGCGGCAGGGATACCCCACCATCTGAAGCGCGAATAAACATTCCGCGCCAGGGTTCTGCTTACGGGAAGTGAAAAAGTGGAGAAAAAGAAGGCGACAAGGAATGCTATCGCGACATAGGCACGCCCGTCCGTTTCAATGACGATCGAGAGCGCAATACCGATAAACATTACGGCATTCGCAAGAAAGAAACTGCGGAGCTGTTCACTTGGAACCATCATAACGCCGGGATACAGATGGAAAAAACTGTACATGATAAAAAAGAAGGGCAGATACGTCCAGTAATTTATAAATGAGCGGAAGTTAATATAATGCCGGTCAACAGCGTTTACAACAAAGAACCCGGCGCCTATGCACAGCATGATTGTGATAAAATCAGAAAAAATAAAGGCAACTACTGTTACTGCGGAAGATGTATGCCGGTATCTTGCTTTAAACCAGACAATGTAGTCGTCAATACTCATAGTCACCCCAATTACCGGAAACAGCCTGCTGACAGCAGATACCGTTTTCCCGCTGGTATTTTACTATCCGGATCCGGAACCATTTCCCGGTTCCGCTTTTTTATATATATCTTCAAGTCTCTTCAAATAGGCATTAATGATAATTGAATCAGAAAACCTGGTTTCCGCAATTTTCCGGGATTCAAATCCCATTTGTTTTTTTTCACTTTCACTGCTTGATATAAACCGGAGCATCGCAGACTTCAGGCTTTCCCGGTCTCCCGGAATTGTCAGAAATCCGTTTACACCATTTTCGACCGGATCCCTGGTCCCCGGGCTGTCAGCCGCAATAAGCGGTTTTCCCATCGCCGCGCCTTCAAGGAGTACTCTGGGTACTCCCTCCCGGTAGTATGAAGGATGAACCACACAGTCCGCCTCACGGATATATGGCTGAACCTGTTCAACAAACCCCAGATACTTTATTATACCGCTTTTTTTGGCATTTTCAAGTTCATCCCATGGTAAATAAAAAGAATTGTCTTTGTCATACTCACCAATAACAATAAAAACTGTATCAGGATACAGTTTTCTGACCTCTATTGCCGCGGAAATATAATCCCGGATTCCCTTGGTAATAAGCAGTCTTCCGTTGAATAAAAAAGTTATGATTTTTTTATCCCGTTTTTCTTCCGGTGACGGGGAAAAGGCAGATAAATCAACCCCGGAACCGGGCAGAACATATGTGCGTTCAGCCGCTACAAGACGATGTTCAAGAAAAAACTCACGGTCATCGTTATTCTGAAAAAAAACAAAGGATTTCCGCGAGGAAAAGACCAGGCGGTAAAGCGAATGGACTATAAAACGCGTCAGCCCTTTTTTTTCCTCGACAACCCCGAGGCCGGTTATATTGGCTGCGGACCTGATTCCAAGGATATTTGAGGCCAGGGTACCGTATATGTTGGGCTTGTTGTTGATATGAAGGGCCGCAAGAGGCTTGTAACGCCTGTAAAGTGATATATAACGCAGAAAAAGACGGAAATCCCTGATCAGATTGGTACCGTCGCTTTTCATAGGGAGCGGTATAAACCGGATATGCAGATCAGTTTCAATTTCTGCGGCTTTTTTATCAGGATCCGCCAGGGTAATAACTTCCCACCCGGCATTTTTCATTGCAAGAAGAAGCCGCTTCCTGCTGTATATATTCCACGCTGTATTGGCCGAAATCATTACCAGCTTACGCTTCATTTTTTCCGGCCCGCAGAATCAGTTTCAGTGTCGAGAGCAGACACCCTCCCGCATAAATTATTGTATAGATAAGCAATACGACGGGCAGAAAACCTGTTTCAAAACCGGCAATATACAGCAGCGGTAAATAACCCGTTACTCCTATTTCTTCACTGAAGCGCTTTTCTTTGCCCTGTCCGGGTATTTTTCCCGCAAGAAGTTCAGCATTTTTGAATGACTGGTGGTTAAGTCTCATCAGTATATTTGCCGTTGCGGCAAACCCTCCGAGAAAAAGCCATGTTCCGGCCTGCCAGGGGAGTCCGACCGGCTCAAAGAAGGGAAGATCCAGAAAATCACCATTCCGGTACAGACAGGAAAACCCTATCGAGGTCAAAATGGCAGCATAAGCGAGGTATCCTCCCATGGCGTCAACCCAGCCGCCGTAAGGAGATTTCAGCTTGAGTGTTCTGGCCATAGTCCCGTCTGCGCAGTCCAGCACGGCGAAAAGAACAAAAAGCCCCATGGCTATACGGTGGCAGAGAAGAACCGGAAAAAAGGTCAGACATAAACCGGCAATACAGCAAAAGGCCCCGATATATGTGACCATATTGGGCGTAAAATTTAGCGCAAGAAAAACATAGGCAAAAGGATAAGAGAGGGGCCGGAAAAGATAGGTGGTCACTGTCCCGTCCGATTTTCTTTTCTCAGGCGGCAGGGAACTGTAAATATCCTTAAAACGGTATTTCATGAAATGATTTCCTCGATAATATTTGCGAAACGTTCAGGAAGCGCTCCAAGCTGGGTTACATAGGCTTCAAAAGCATTTTTCACAATACGGTTTCTTTCAACATCATCCTCAAGATAGCGGTACGCGGTTTTCTGAAGATTTTCCGCGTCCCAGTCAAACGGAACATAGGTTTCTTCCGGTATAAAAACCCGGGGCCAGGTCTCAAGATGGGACATATCCGGTTTGAGAAGCAGGGCGCCGCTCCTGATTGTTTCAAAATCCCTGAGACAGAGTTCTCCCCATCCGAAGGGACTTACGGTTATTTTTGAATTTGCGATTTCCCTGTTATACTGTTTTTGCGCCGTCATACCGGTAAGAAAAACGGGATCGGTTTCAGCTTTTTTCAGAATAAGCTCCCGCTGATAGTTTATTGAAGGTCTTGAAATCATGCCTATCCTGCAATGGACCTGGCAGGTCCCCTTGTTTTTCAAAAAGGGCGGTTCGGGAAGCGTGCGGCGCAGGTAAAACGGCTTTGCCGCCTTCAAACCGAAAAGCCGGGCCGCCAGAATTCCTGCCCGCTGACGCAGTACATTCCTCGGATAATCGCCTATGCCGATATTCCAGGAAAGCCTCAGCTTCGCGAGCTGGTCCGGTCTTGTTTCGGTTACATAATGGCGGGGCGATGGGTCGGTAACACCGTATTTTTTGTGGTAATAATCCGAATACAATTCCTTGCCGTACAATTCCTTGCCGTACAGGGACCTGTCGAGAAAAAGGGCTTTTGAATAAAAGAGATCAACAAAGGGCAGTACTTCAAGACGGGGGATCGCGGCGCCGGCGTCATCATGGAAAAAAGCAATGCGGTCATATTTTGCGCGCAGCTTGTCCATAAGACTTAAATCGGTAAAGTCGGGCTTGATAAACCTGCGTACCATGATCAGAATGCGGTTTTTATCGGTGTTCAGACAGTAGTCAGGGTCCGTGGTAAAATAAAAACGGTGCTTTGTATTATTGAAAAGGAAGGGTTTGAGCGAATGGAAACAGGCTATTCTGTCAGCGATAGTTAAAACAGTAATATTGCTCATAAATATATAATAGTATAGAATTGAAGCTATGAATAGTCTCCCAGAAAGAATAAAAATCGGCGTATTCAGCAAGCCTCTCGATAACTGGATGAGCGGTTCAGGGCACCATCTGGATGAAATGATGAGACATATTCTTGATCTGAATGACAGCGAAGGCAATCCCTTTGAATTTACCTTCATACATTATAAAAAAAGTGAAAATCCGGTTTATTCCAGAGTGAAGGAACTTCTTATTCCGAGAAATCCCCTGGCAGCTTCCTCAGTTATCCGGAAACTGGGTTTCAGTATTCTTCATTATTCTCCGCTTTCAATCTACGCGCCCATGTTCAGAATAAAGGCAAAAAAGATTGCCACAATTCATGGGGCCGAAGAGGTTATTTATCCCCAGGGATATTCGCTCATAGCGCGGCTTCATGAAAAATGGGTTATGCCCATTCTTGCCCGCAGGCTTGACCGGATAGCGACCGTTTCCGAAACCAGCAAAAACTATTATGTTTCAGTGTATAAGGTTCCTGACGAAAAAATATTTCTGACTGTTAACGGAGTGTCTCCGGAATACCATGTTCTTGATAAGGCAGCACTGAAAGTCCCTGAAAAACTGGGAATTACGAACCCCTATATATTTCATATCAGCAGATATTCAATGAGAAAAAACCCCGAAGGGATTCTGGGCGGTTTTTCTGTTTTCTCCGAAAAGCATCCTGAATTCCGTCTTGTATGCGCCGGCAAAGGCTGGGACGGGGAAGAAGTCCGCGGGTTTGCCCGCGAATTCCATATTGAAGATAAACTGATTACCCCGGGTTTCGTAAGCGAGACAGACTGCGCCGAACTATTAAACGGGGCCTCCGCTTTTCTTTTTCCTTCATTTGCCGAGGGGTTCGGAATGCCGAATGTTGAGGCTATGGCCTGCGGCTGCCCCGTTGTTACAAGCAGTGTGTTCGCCATACCGGAAGTAGTAGGTGACGCCGCTGTTTTACTGAAGGACGAGCGGAATGCGGAGGAGTGCGGGGCAGCGCTTGAGCATATAGTAACCGATAAAGCCTTTGCGGCAGAACTTGTCCGCAGGGGACTTGAACGCGTTAAACGGTATGACTGGAACAGGAGCGCCGCTGCCCTTATGAAAGTATATCATGAACTTGCTGAAGCCACGTAATTGAATTCTTCTCGGTCAGGTTTCCTGCAGGATAAACCAAAGGCCACGACATAAAAAAAGGATTCGCGGAACTGAACAGCTCCTGGAATCCTTTTCTGTGATACTATACTCATATAGTATATTATTGTAGTATATGATTGTACTATATAATTATAGTATCTGTTTCATATAGACTCCAAGTATTTCCGTAAAGGTTTTCATTTCTTCAGGACGTATGTCGCCGATGTTTGCAATGCGGAATGTATTCGCGTCGGAAAGTTTACCGGGATAAATGGTAAAACCCGCCCTGCGTGAAATATCATGGAGGTCCTCAAAGTCATAGTTCGGGGAATCGGGTTCAATAATAGCCGTTATCAGCTTTGACTGGGCCGCTTCGGGTACCAGCATCGAAAGGTTCATCTTCTTTAACGCTTTTACCAGCTCTTCCCAGCACGCTGAGTAGCGCGCGTAGCGTTTTTCAATGGTCTCCAGTTTTGTTTCAATAATTGCCTGCCGCAGGGCATACATGGTTTGGACGGGCGGCGTAAAGCGGGTCTGTTTTGTTTTTCTGAAATATACGAACTGGTCCCAGAGGTTAAGATAAAAATTCCTCATGGGATAAGACTGGGTTTTTTCAAGGGCTTCTTTTCTGCAGAACACGAACGCGACGCCAGCCATTCCCTGGATATTTTTGTTTGAGGTGGATGCCATAAAGTCAATGCAGTCATCATCCATGTCTATCGGTATCGCGGCAAAGGCGCTGACCGCGTCCACAATTGTGGTTATATTATGATCGCGGCAGAACCGGCAGAGTTCCGGGACCGGATTGAGAAGTCCCGTGGTTGTTTCATGATAGACTATTGCAAAATGGGTGAAGGAGCCTTCGAGTAATTTTGCTTTTACCGCATCAATATCAAGCGGCATAAACCCGCTGCTTTTAAATACTTCAAAGTCTAATTTATATACTGACGCGATTTTTGCAAAGCGCGCGCCATAGGCTCCGTTGTCAATAATCAGGAGTTTTCCGTCATCAGGAATACAGGAGGATATCATAACTTCATCCGCCGCTGTTCCCGATCCGCCGAACAGGACTGTTTCTATCCTGTCCTTTTTTCCTGCCATGAGCGACAGTTCGGAAGAAACCCATTCCATAACGTCCCCGAATTCAAGTTCCCGGGGGCAGATATCGGCGCAAACCTGGGCGTACTTTACGCTGTCTGTTGTTGTCGCGGGGCCGGGATTCAAAAGGACTTCCCGGCGTATTTTTCTGAGACTTTCATTTTCCTTTATGCGGGGGTAGATGCTTTTTTCCGCCATTTCAAGGTGGCTTTCATCATCTATTTCTCTCCACATATAGTATTCTATTTTTCGTATGAAAATCCTGTTTCCCGTCCCCGCCGCCGCAGAGATTGCAGACAGGGCGGATTCATATTCCATTTTCGGATCTTCGGCAAGCCGGGCGTTCATAAAATGAACCATATGTTCCAGGGTCTGTTTCCGGAGCCGGCTGATTCCGGTCAGTTCGGCAGAGACCGTATCAAGCTCGGACGCCTTTTTTGAATGCCGTACCAGATACCCGTCTGCGTCCGCTTCAAGATATACTTCATCGCCGGAACCGGTTTTTCCGGAAGCCAGTATAACGTCCGGATGACTTTCATTGATAAGCACGGTAAGGCCGATATCGTCATATATGAGATCGGATTCGAGGAGCAGGAAATCACCGTATACGAGCGGCAGACAGCAGGCAAGTGTACCCATACTGCCGGTTTCAGCGTAACGTTCATTTTTTATGAGCCTGATGCAGGTATATTTTTCCGCAAGCTTTTCATACCATTCGCTGCGGTGGCCGGTTCCAATAATTATTTCCTCGATTCCGGCGGCAATAAGTTTCTGTACCGACTGTTCAACAATAGGAACAGAATCAATTTCAATAAACCCCTTCGGCATGGAAACGGTTTTCTCTTTGAGCCGGGAGCCCAGCCCCCTGCCATAATTACAGCCTGTCGTATCATAGTAATCCTTCCCGAATCAATGTGTTTTAATGAATTCCATTAATGCAGTTTTATTTTCCAGAGGGGTTGATTTAGGCCTTCCCAGGTCTTTCCGTGAACCTTTCCGTACACGGATTTCAATAAAAACAGGCCCTCCGTTTTTTCTTCAAGAGCTTCCGTTAGTTCCTTTTTTGTTTTTGCTGAAAGTGTTTTTTTATACCCTGCCGCTTTTGCTATCGCAGGAAGGTCTATCAGGAGGCCCACAGTGGGCTGTCCGCCGACTGAATCGTGGGCTCCGTTGTTGAGAAGTATATGCCGGAAATTTGACGGCTTTTGCGTCCCTATTGTAGCGAGGCCGCCCATATGCATCAGGGCGGCTCCGTCTCCGTCAATACAGGTTACCGGTATATCAGGTTTTTGCAGGGCGACCGAAAGCGCAATCTGGGAAGCATGGCCCATTGAACCCACTGTGAGAAAATCCCTCTCATGCGACATTCCGTATTTTTCGCGGAGTTCATACAGTTCCCTCGACGCCATTCCGGTGGTTGAAATGAAAATATCATTTTCTCCCGACACCCTGATAATCTCATCTATGGCTTCTTCCCGGGTCATCTCGGCATTAACAGTTTCATTTTTCCTGAGCGTATATGGCGCAAAAGTGTCCTTTTTGGCAACAAGGGCATAGGGCGCGTTTTGCTCCGTAATATACGCGTAGCAGGCCGCTATCTGTTTTTTTGCTTCTTCTTCGTCGTCTGACAGGACCGCGTAGGGTATTTTCATTGCTTCGAGCAGGGTGCAGGTGACTTTTCCCTGTTTTATATGCTGGGGTTCATCCTTAACGCCCGGTTCCCCGCGCCAGCCGATCACAAGTATAAGCGGTATGCTGTATACTTCCTGGTCCGCGAGGGAGAGCAGGGGATTAATTGCGTTTCCGATTCCCGAATTCTGCATATATACAAGCGGGACTTTTCCCGTCGCCAGATTATACCCGGCGGCAAGGGCAACCGCAGTTCCTTCGTTTACCGAAATAATATGTTTTTTTTCATCTGTATGGTCGGTTATATAGGCGCAGAAATTTTTCAGAAGGGAGTCGGGCACTCCGGCAAAAAAATCCGTTTTATTTTTTATAAGCTCATTATAAATCACTTCAGGTTCAAGCATAAATATACTCCATAGACTTAACGCATGTTGATTTAAGCCATCGCGGTTTAATCGAAATTGCCTATCAGGCAGGTTCTTTGCCTGATAAACACTTGCAATCGGACTTCCCGTCATTCCGGATGAAGACGGGAATAAAACCTTTTTTCAGAAAATTTATTCATGGCGAGGGTTTAATACCCGCCGCTCTGCAGCATGGTATTTTATTTGCCGCCGGGGATTAATTCCAGAATCTGTTTTATGGGCATGCACAGGGGATCGGCTTCAAGAGATCGTTCATTTTCCAGAATTATTTTTGCGACATTTACCATCGCAGGGTATGAAGCCCGGAGCATGTGGTTTGCATAAATAATTATGTTCGCGCCCCAAGCAGCGAGTTCCTGTTCCTTAAACTGATTATATGTTGTCGGCACCAGTACAATAGGGACCTGGGCATATTCGGCGCGGAAAAGCCGGCAGAACTCCCTGATATCCTCTCCCGTTTTTTCCTTGCTGTGTATCATAACTCCGTCAGCCCCGGCTTTTACATATGCTATTGCGCGTTCGAGAGCGTCGGAAACAGGATATCCCGCAATAAGGCTTTCAAGTCGGGCTATGATCATAAAGTCTTTTGTTACCTGGGATTTTTTGCCTGTGCTGATTTTTTCACAGAATTCCGGGATAGAGGCCAGTTCCTGTTTTACTTCGGTTCCGAAAAGTGAATTCTTTTTTAAGCCTACCTTGTCTTCGATAATGACTGCCGAAACTCCATTGCGTTCAAGTGTACGTACCGTGAAAACAAAATGTTCGGATTTTCCTCCGGTGTCTCCGTCATAAATAATCGGTTTTGTTGTGCATTCAAGTATATTTGTCAAATCCTGCAGCCGGGTGGTAAGATCAACTGCTTCGATATCGGGCTTTCCCTTGCTGGTGGAATCGGTCAGACTTGATGACCACATTCCGTCATAACTGTGGGTCCCGTCTTCTTTTGTAATTTCGATGTTTTCTATAATTAATCCGGAGAGGCCTGAGTGCGCCTCCATAATCCGGAGTATGGGTTTTGCCTGCAGCAGCCGCCTCAGCGTTTTCATCCGTATGTCGGGAGTTGTTCCTATGGCCCTGTGCATTTCATTCAGCGCGGATGAATTTATACCCTGTGTGTATGGAATTTCAATTACCTCTCCGCCGATTTCTCCCATGACCTTATATACTTCTTCCCTTATTTTGCACAGGGGGCCTGTTTTCCAGTCGTCGCCGTGAATTATCGCATCAGGGCGGTATTTGAGGAGATTAGGCACATAGCTCCAGTCTTCCTGAGGGACAACGCTGTCAACTCCTTTCAGATTTTCCACAACCTCTTTCCGCTGTTCATAGGTCAGATAGGGAAGCCTTTTGTGGGCAGCTATTGCCGAATCGGTAAGAAGCCCTACCATAACTTTTCCGCGCTTTGAGCCTTCATGTATAATGTTTATTATACCGGGGTGTATTATGTCACCGGTCATTCCAAGATAAATTGTTTCCATATGCACATCACCCTGTTTTTATGTTTTAAGTTCGGAAAATAATTTCCGGTACAGTTCAGTTATATGTTCCTGC
Source organism: Brucepastera parasyntrophica (assembly GCF_022376835.1). GTDB lineage: Bacteria > Spirochaetota > Spirochaetia > Treponematales > Treponemataceae > Brucepastera > Brucepastera parasyntrophica. The sequence continues at coordinate 338,386 of NZ_CP084606.1, read as the reverse complement.
GAATTCTCGTCTTTCACAATATCATATAGTTTTTTGCCTTTTTCCTCAATAACGCCCTTCCGCATGCTGAAATCCCGTTCCGCCAGGCTGATCTGTTCCATGAGCCTTTCCCGGTGTTCAGCGGCAGTATTGTATGTATAGGTATAGCACAAGTCTCCGGGAAAATCCTGTATGGTTGCTATTTCAGGACATATTACCGTTTTCGCGCAGGAAAAGGCGAGGATTGCCGTACCGGAATTAAGGCTGCTTTGCTGGTCATACGGGAGTATCAGCATATGTGAATGGTGTATCAGCGCGGTGAGTATGTCATCTTCAATAAACTGCAGAAGAAGAGTAATATTTGAAAGACCCTCCGCTTTTTCTTCCAGGGCGTTTTTGTATGCGGCGTCTCTGGGCCTGCCCGCAATAATAAAATGGATGTTTCGGTTTGAACTCTGCGCGGCCGCCGAAATCAGCAGTTCAATATTTTTATAGGGACGGACAGCGCCGACAAACAGCAGGATGAGGGTGTTTTCCGGAATTGAAACAAGCGTTTTCATCTTTGCTTCATTCGGGGTATAGGCGTCAATATAATTGGGATGAGGGATATAGCAGATTTTCTTTTCAATTTTTTTTTCATTCATGTAAGGCGTTAATACTTCCCGGGACGCCCTGCTTAAAATTATGATTTTATCTGCCCTCCGGCACAAATGTTTCATAAACCACAGGGACATTTTCCTGTTCCGTTCTTCATGATTAACGCGGTTATGAAGAACGTATATAATTTTTATTCGGAATATTCCAAGAATGGCGATAATACCGATTTTCGCAAGCAGTTTGCGTATGCGTGGCAGCGGTTTTTCACCAAGCCGTTCAAACCAGTTTAGGATAACTGCGTCGGTACGCCAAAGCAGGCGAGGATGGGAGAAAATACTGTAAAAACCATACACTTCGGCTCCAGTGCTTTTGATGCAGGAAACAGTGATTTCTATATATTTATTATTGGTACTTGTCAGTGGGGAGAACCCGATATTGCAGCGCTGTTTATCAGTTTCCATATTTTTTATAGTTTCTGCAAATGTTTTTTCATTTCATCTTCCCATTTTTCCGGCCAGTCAAAATGGAACTTCTCTTTATATTCCGCGCACAGGCTCCTGTATTTCTTGTACACTTCCGGAGAAGTATACAGCTTTTCCAGAAGGTCCGCCAGATATGCCGAATCGGCGGGAGGAAATAAAAGGCGTTCGTCCTCCAGAATATCCGGGATGCCGCCGACCCTGCTTGCTATGACAGGGATGCCGGCATGGAGTCCTTCAAGTATTACATCGGGATAGCTGTCAAAAATAGACGGAACAACAAGCATATCCGCATCTTTCATATATATGAACGGATCCGGACTGTATCCGGCAAAAGTCACCATGCCGGAAAATCCATTCCTGTTGATATACTGCATCATTTCAAGCGCGAGGGCTGACTCCCTGCCGACAAGTTCAAGGTGCAGGGGAATATTCCGTTCATGCAATATTCTGAAAGCGTCGATCAGATAAGGTATACCCTTTCGTTCGCCTATTGCTCCGATATATAATACTTTTTTTAATGATTCCGAGTGATTGATGTTTTCATTTTCTTTCCTGAACCAGGGTTCTCCGATATTGCCTTTTATTATGCAGCATTTGTTTTCATCTACCCCGGTTCTGGATCTGAAATTATTATAGTCGATTTTACTTTGAAACGCGATAATGTCCGCCCTGTGGGAAATCATCTTTTCATATTTTTTGTATTTTATAACATCCAGGAAATATTTTATTTTTTTCCGGAAAGGTTCTGCCGGTGATTTCAAAAATGTTTCGCTTTCCGTAACTGCATCGCTTCTTACCGCATAGAACAGTTTTGCGGACAGTATTTTTTTCAGATATGTTCCCGCCGGGAAATGCGTTTCACCATGGACCATAATATAATCGCTGCCTTTTCCATCCTCTTTTATTTTCTGCCTGTGCTTTTTTAAAAGACGCATAAATTGAATTGAGAAGGGAACCAGTTTTTTTTTGTGCTTATAGTCCAGCGGAAGTATGGTCATATTTTTTAAATGCAGGTCAAGAGAACTGTTTGCGATAAGCAAAACACTGTTGCCGCGTTTTGCGAGTCCTTCCATAAGTTCAATATATCTGCGGTGGCCCCCTGTGCGGATCTGCGAGTTAAGAAAGATGCCTGTGATTTTCAAATCTGATGGCTCCTTGTGCCGGAAATATTATTGTCGGAGAAGGGTAAAGGCATGGGTATCCCGTTCGTTTTCAGGAGGTACCTGCATGTAATCGCCATACAAAACCCTGAGACAGGTATCAGAATCAACCGGCGCATTGAACATTGCGTCTTCAAACAGTATTTGTTTTCCCGTACCGAACGCCTCTGACGGGTATATGTAAAAGCTTGCATTGATTTCACTTATCGATGCTGCTTTTTTCGAATTATAGAAAGCGTAGCGTGTAATTGTCTTATGAAGCATCCGGTATACTTTTTTGTACGGAAACAATTTTGCGATGATTTTTATCACCATATTTTTCAGCGGTGAACGTTTATATTCAGGATCGGATGTTGACAATTTGAACAGGCGTTTCAGAAAAACTGCTTTTTGTTTAAGAAGCTTTGTCCTGAGCGGACTGTCAGGCAGGCCGTCAAGCGGGAATATATCAACCCACAGATATTTATGTTCGCCTTTCCGCCTTTGTTCTTCATCCAATCTGATTTGAATACTGCTGTCTATATATTTGGCAAATGGTGTATAGTAATGTTCGGTTTTTTGTATTTCATGCAATTTGAATGGAGAATGGAATTCCTCATCGGGAAGCGCTATGAATTTCTCATAGTCTTCTCTCGGCATCGCAATATCAACATCATCATCCCAGGGAATAAAACCTTTATGCCGTACGGCCCCAAGCAGGGTTCCGAAAAAAAGATAATAACGGAGATTGTGTTTGTCCAGCAAAACACAGAGTGATTTCAGAATGTCCAGTTCAGCGCTTTGTATTTCATTCATTCAGATTATGCTTAATTCTCCCGCACAAATATATATTTTATGTAAAACATCCTGGTTTATTTTTTCAATAAATGAATCAAAACTCAGATTTTGTTTATAGTATTGCACGCAGTTTTTTTTCATTTTTTTTATATCAGGATATTCACCCCCGCATATTTTTTCCAGAATACTAACCAGTTCTGATAATTTCTCATAGGCGAGAACATTTACCCGGTTTTCAAGATGCGGATAAAAGAAATGTGAAAACTGGGAAATCGGAATGACCCCTGCGGCAAGCGTTTCTATCTGATTATGACAAAACGGCTGTACATACCCACACATATGGATGAAGAAAGTTGTCTGGGCCAGAATATCAAAATATCTGTTTCCGGGAATGGAAAATTTCGCTGAGTTTATGAGAATCACTTTGTTTTTCAGATTTCCCGAATCCATATTTGATAAAAAATCATCAAAGGATTCGGGTATGTATAAATGCTGAGGCGAAATATGTTCTGTAATATGTGAAAAAACTTCCATTCTGGTATTTATATGAAAATATGTATGGGTTTTTTCATCAGTATATTTATCATCAACCCATCCGACAAAAAGCGCCAGAATTTTCCTGTCATCATTTCCTGAAGCTGCCAGGGCCTTTGTCTCGGTTTTTCTTGTTAAAAATTTCGGGTGAAAAGAAATCGGATAGAAAAGTCCGTCTGAAAAATCCGTGTTTTTATTAAAAACGTCATAATCTATTTCATAAATACGTTTTTCACTCTTTATGCTTTCAGGAATGGATTCCACAGTATCTGATAAAACAAGAGCGCATTTTTTCATATCTTTTGGTTTCGCGCGGATAACGTTTTTTTCCCGGGCAAGTTTTAATCCGGAAATATCCATGGTGGAAAACTGTTTTACCGGAATATGAATAAAACAGATATAGCCATTTTCAGAAAAGAATCTGGACAATTGAAGCATTCTTCTGTTTGGAACTATGCGGAGCATTTCAATATATACTGCTTTGTCATAATTCTTTTTTTGTTTAAAACCCCTGATCAGGAAGAGTATATAATACCTTATTTTTCTTGCTTTATTTTTAAGTCCCATGGAATGCCCGCTTGTGTAAATAATTTTCCTGTTCAGATCATGTATTGAAAAGAGAATCAGAAATAGCGCTCAATTTTCTTTTCAGCCTTCTTTTAAAACTGAAAAAGGAAATTTTTCTCGGAGGATATTTTTTGAATATATTCCTGAATGCCGCGTCATATTTTTCGCTGTGTATTTCCGGCATTGATTTATAATCAGAATAAAGATTCTGCATTGTATCAAGCAGGGACCTTACACAAAAATGCTTTCCGGGCAGTTTTTTTGAGACAATAAATTCAAACATTGAATCACATGCTTCAATATAGCCGGAAACCAGTTTCCCGTTTTTTTTGTACCGCCGCCCGTTATGGAAGTCTGGTTTCTGCGCCTGAAATAAAATGCAAAGGTTATGCAGTAAATTTTTTCTACCGAAGAAAACAGAATGGGCGTAAAGTCGGTATCTTCATGATAAACTTTTTCGCGGAATGAAAAACTACGCAAAATACCTTTTTTTGTAATATAGATACATGCCGAAACATCGGTTTGAGGTAATCCGGTTTTTTCCCGGTCAATTGTAATCAATCTGTCATAAGGCCAATTGCAGAAATATTTTTTGCTGTCATCATAAACTCTGCTGTTATCATTCTCTTCTGAAAAGGATATGGCATTAAATCTGACAATGTCCGCGTTTTTCTGCTTCGCATAACTGTATAGTATTTCACAGGAGTGCGGTGAAATAAAATCATCGCTGTCAACAAACCAGACATATTCACCCGATGCGGCGCTTATACCGGTGTTCCGTGCGCCCCCGAGTCCCAGGTTCTTTTCATGTGTTATAACTTTTATTCTGTTGTCTTTTTTCGCGTATTCGTCGAGAATAGCCGAACTATTATCCGGTGAAGCGTCATTTACGCATACGATTTCTATATCCCGCAAAGTCTGTGTAATGCAGGAATCAAGACATTCCCTGAGATATTTTTCAACATTATATACAGGAATAATAATGGAAATTTTAGCCATAAAGATTTACCATTCGTTGCCTTCTTCGGTTGCCCGAATCGAGTTTACTCCAAAATAAAGGGCGACCGAATCATTCGGAAGTTCATTTTGATCCTCGCTGATATCGACAAGTCCGTATAACGCCGCATGTCTGTCGACTGCAGGGATGGGGGTTTTTAATTCTATCTCAAGAATATTGTTTTCTTTTTGCGTTATTATATACTGGGAACGTTTTTCCCATTTTGCATAAATTCCATAAATATTTTTACCTGCAAAGATAAAGGAAATAAAGAACGATACGGATGCAAAGATCATTATGGCTGGTATATTTCTTTTGATTTTTTCTGATTCCGATATTTCACGGAACAGACTCAGGAGCACTATGGAGAACATCACAACAGGAAAAAAGAAAGCCCTTTCGGGAAAAATCGGGCTTATCAGCATTGAATAAACCGCTGCGAATCCTGCCGGAAAATAAAGGTAATTAAAAAAAACTATCCTTTTTTTTCATAAACCAGTAATTCTACGCCAATCAAAACTGAAATTCCCGCGAGGATATAACCGTTGCTGAAAAAGTCCTTTGAAATATCAAAGAAGCGTTTTAGTAAATGTAAAACCATATTTCCGTGACGGTCGAATTCCTTCATGCGGACATAATTCCCCGGAGCGGCAAGAAGAAAATAAAACCCTATTATAAACCCTATGATGCCCAGTATTTCAAACAGAGCAAATTTTTCCTTTTTAAAAATTTTACGAATGCTGTATCCTGTTAAAATAACAAGGGTAGCGGCTCCTGCATTTTCATTGCACCAGCCTGTTATTATCCCCAGAACCAAAAAAAGAATTGATAATATAATATGAATGCTATAGCTGGTATCCATGCTTTTTTTCCTGAATGGCATCAGAAAGAAAAGTATAATTGTCGTGGTCCACAGATAATTGCAGCTGCCGGTAAGCCAAAGAAAATTCTGGCCCCAGACAGGGACAGAAAACCATAACAAAATATGTATGGCGGAAAGAAGCCATAATTTCATATCAGCCAGGGTTCCGCAAATATGAAAATACACCAGACAGATAAATATACAATAAACAATTGTATTGCAGATATTAAAAAAACTTTTTCCTAAAAAGAGAAATAACTGCGCAAGAAAATGGGCAACACTCCGGCCTCCCCATTCCATATAATGCCGGTATTGTGAATAAAAAATATCGCTTATCGAAGATACACGTTCATCCGTATTATAGACAAATGAATAGAGATAATCGTCGGCAATCATCGGCGTTAAAACGTTCAATAAAAAAAGAGCAGTATATAAAATACCGGAATAGAAAAACGGAGAATTTGTTTTTTTGTTATCATTTTTTTTCCCTGATTATGAATAAGGGCCGCTGTTTTGTTTCAATATATGTTTTTGAAAGATATAACCCGAGTATTCCTATTGAAAAAAGCTGTATTCCTCCCAGCATGAGAATAATACATATTGTTGAAGGCCACCCCGCGACCGGATCGCCAAAAACCAATGTCTTTATTATTATATAAATAATTATTAAAAAGGATATAAAACAAAAAAGAATCCCGCATATAGCGGCTATATACAACGGTACTGTGGTAAAAGCAATAATTCCGTCAATGGCATAAGTACATAACTTCCAGAAAGACCATTTTGTTTCTCCCGATTTCCGTTTGATATTTTCATATTCGAGATATTTTGTTTTATATCCTATCCAGACAAAGAGTCCTTTTGAAAATCTGTTTTTTTCCTTAAGTGATAAAAGAGACCTCGCCATTTGTATGGTCATTATCCTGAAGTCGCGGGCGCCGTCCGCAATATCTATTTCGCATAATTTTCTGATAACTGAATAAAACTGTCTGGCAAAAAAAGAACGTATGACCGGCTCGCCTTTTCTTGTTACCCTGCGGGCCGCAATGCAATCATATTCGCCAGTAATTATTTCCGCAATCATTTCCGGAATGAGGGAGGGCGGGTCCTGAAGGTCTATGTCGCTTATAATAACGTAGTCATAATTTTCTTCCGAAGCATATTCGAGTCCGGCGTAAATAGCCGCCTCTTTGCCAAAGTTCCGTGAAAAGCTTATATAGTGTATCTTTGAATCTGTCAGACAGAGCTGCTTTATTTCTGCAAGAGTATTATCAGTTGAGCCATCATCAATAAAAATAATATGCAGTTCAATATCATGTATCCGCGCTGCCTCTTTTTGTACGGCCTGATAAAAAACAGTAACATTATTTTCTTCATTTAAAGCAGGCACCGCTATCAATATTTTCATTTTGTCATATTCCATTCGCCATTAATCACCGGTTTTATTCCGCTGTTTCCCGGATAATTCGGTTAACTACACGGTCAGACGCATTTCCGTCTTCAAAAAGCTGCAGCTGCTGAAAAAATGCATTCAGCTGAGATACATATTTTTCACTATCGAAATAAATAATTTTCTGAATCAGGTCATCCGTATTTACGGCAAGGGGAAAGGGCAGGGAAGTCAAATCAAAATAAAAGCCGCGTTCTTCCATATACTCATGGTAATCATTGATATATAAAAAAACCGGTTTTTTCATCAGTATAAATTCAAACATGCTGCTTGAATAATCGGTTATCAATATATCGCTCACAAGCATCAATTCCTGCATATCAGGATAAAAAGTTGCATTTATGACAGTATCGGAAAAAAAGAGGTTTTCCGATCTTTCGGAAATGTTCGGGTGCAGTCTTACAAGAAAGACGACTTTGCAATTGTTCTTTTCTGATAATGCCGACAGCGCTTCGGAAAAATGTATATTATATGTATCAGTGTTATAGTCTGTCCTGAAAGTTGGCGCGTATAAAAGTATTTTTGTATTATAATCAAGATGAAAATAATCATATACTTTTTTCTTTTTATCTTCAGGTTTTTTTATCAGAATGTCATTTCTTGGAGAGCCGCTTTCGAGAATTTCCCCGTCATACCAGAACGCCCTCTTATACATTTCCGTACAGAACCCGCTGTTTGACAGTATCAGATTAATTAATTGTGAATCATGTTTTGCCTTTTCAATATAGGCGCAAGGCAATTTATCTTCCGCATCTTTTTCTATTTTTTTTAGGGCAACACTGCCATGCCAGGTTTGAATATAAAACTGCTTTTTCCTTTTGCGTACAAATGTGAGTTTTCGGCTGTTGTCTATCCAGATTTTTGCCGTTGCTTCTTCATATTTCGCTCTGAGTGAACCGTATTTGACTTGCCTTATCTGTGGTGGTATTGAATCATTAAACCCGGGAATGACCGACCAGACAAGGTCAAAATCAAGTTTTTGTTTCAGTATATTTTCAACAATATATTTTGCATTATCACTATAACCTTTGCCGCTATAATTTGAAATAAAAATTTTGTATTTTTTTATGGGAACGATGCGAAATAAATAATACGGTACAACCAATGAATAGTATTTAATACAGTCAATAATGGGGTTTATCAAAAATTTTCTGATGAAAGATACCTTTTTATGCATATTTGTGACCCTTAATGAATTACTTATTTGAGCTTGTTCCTTGAAGCTGGGGGCCGTATTTATCCATTTTTCAAACTTTAATCCATCTGTGAAATTTTATAAAACAGATCACTCTGTTAACATTCCAAGGTTTTTTACTATTAAAATATTTTCACCACCGTCATTGTATAAAGCAAGATCAATTCTTTTCGTCTCTCCCGATAAAACACAAATGAAATCAACACCAACATTTTTAGCGAGCAGACCATCTGTATATATACGATCTCCTGCTATAACACAAGAAGCCTTCCCATAATTTTCAATTATACTATCAACGAACTGCTTGTTCGGTTTACCAAAAGACATATTTGGCTCACGAGAAGTCGACAATGAAATCATATTAATCATCGAACCTATATCAGGAATATTACCGTATTCTGTAGGACAGACAACATCAATATGAGTGGCGACATAATCTATATTTGGTTTTGTATTTAATAAAAAAGACATATTCTCCAGTTTTTTATATGTTAACTCTTTATCATAAGACAGAACAACGGCTTCATTCTTATCTTCGTCAAATAAAAGAGAAACATTTGGAAGTCTTTTTTGCATAAAAAGCAAGACATCTTCCGTTGCCACCATATAAACTGACGTGTATTTTTTTTCCTTTATATAATCAATCAAAGGATACAAAGGTGTATGTATTTGTTCTTCATTAACGGGGAGTCCAATTTCAGCAAGCTTTTTTACATAATGTGAAGGAACACACGATGTATTATTTGTAAGAAAATAAAAATCATAGTTTTTCATGTTTTTATTAACAAAATTGATTGATTCCTGAATCCCCTTATTTCCTACAAAGAGAGTCCCGTCTAAATCACATATAAAAGCCTTTTTGTCTTTCAAACATATAGAAGAAAATTTCATATCTGCTAAAAGTAAATCTTCCTCAGTATCAACTTCAACCCATTTTTTATGATTAATATCAAACGGAAATACATCGACAATACTAAATAATTGAGGGAAAGCGACTTCTGTCCACTGTTTAAGATCTTTTTTCACCTCAATAAATTCTTTTGTGATCTTAAATAATTCTTTACTGGCAACATTGCTATATTTGTATAAATCTACTGACACACCAACAGAATCCATTTGTGGTATTTTTTTTGAAATATCTTTTATTTTTCCATTTTTGTCCACATGGATCTTCATTGATTCATCAATATATTCCCCAATTTCTGTTGCAATTGCATTGTCAAAGCTGCTTCCTGCAAATTCAAGCATGAGATTCTCATCATACAAACAATCCGCATTATTAATAAAAAGAGTATCAAAATTTAAACCTGTTTTTTTTTCAAGATATTGAAATGCAATATATAGCGAATACATATTATTTGTCGTTTGATAGTCAGGACTATTTATTAGCACAACTTCAGGATAATTAACAGCGGAAAAACTTACTATCTTTTCTGCCATATATCCTGTTATAATAATTATATTACTTTCTGGTATGCCTATTCTTTTATATCCTGCTATCTGATAATCAAGAATTGATCTTCCGCAAACTTTTATCAAGGATTTTGGCATTACCGATGTTATTTCTTTTAAACGAGAACCAACACCTGCTGCAAGAATTACAGCATAACTATTTATAGTTTTTAACTTCAAATTCATAAACAACTCCTTCATGTATAAGAGAATATTCCGACTTCAATAAATCAAAGGTTCCGTATGTTATTACCCGCTTCAAAAATGCCTCCTTCAGTCCGCAATAGTCCAGGACCAGTTCGGCTTGATAATATTTTCCCTGCTGGGTGATTTATGCTGATTGTTTTTCGAATCATATACTTCGAAGTAAATTTTGGTATTTGTACTTGATATTCTTTTCAGCCGGTAAATTGAAAGATCAAACTCAATGCTGTATTCTCCGGTCGCGAATATTGATGTATCGATATCAAGGTTCACTTTATGATAACCCACAGAACACATTTTTGAATATTCTTCTTCGGAAAAAAAGTCCGACGCATTACACAGGCATAATCTTCTTCCTTCTGCATTCGCGAAATAAAGAGAGAATACATAATCAAGGTCCGGCGTAAAAATTTCATATTCAAAATGCAGGCGGTAGCCGTAATTGGTAGTATCAAGGGCGGCATGATATAGTTTTAAATTATTGTCACCGTCATTGCCGGACCAGTTTTTCTTTTTTTCGGCGGCATCATGTTCGCGGTATTTAGTTACACATTCCGCAATTGGTCCCTGTCCGATAAGCCTGCCCTGCTGGAGTATGATACCCTTATTGCACAGGGTTTCGACAGCCATCATGTTATGGCTGACAAAAAGAACGGTCCGTCCCTGCTCGCTGCTTATGCTGTTCATTTTTCCGATGGCTTTTTGCTGAAACGCGGCGTCACCGACCGCGAGGACCTCATCGGCAATCAGGATTTCACTGTCCAGATGGGCTGCGACCGCGAAACCAAGTCTGACATACATACCGCTTGAATACCTTTTAACCGGTGTATCTATATGCCTTTCTATTCCGCTGAAATCAATTATTTCATCTATCTTTTTATCAACCTGTTTTTTTTTCATTCCCAGAATTGAACCGTTTAAATAAATGTTTTCCCGTCCGGTCAGCTCTTTATGGAAACCGGTGCCTACTTCCAGCAAACTTACAACTCTTCCCCTTATTTTAATTACGCCCTCAGTCGGGGCCGAGATACGGGATATGAGCTTAAGCAGAGTGCTTTTGCCTGCGCCGTTCTTTCCTATAATTCCGACCCGGTCTCCCTGGATAATATCAAGTGATATATCTTTTAATGCCCAGAAACTGTCCGGCCCGTCATGGTATTCATTGCCGAGTTTTGCGTGGGGGTCAGGTTTCCCCCGTTTCCGCGCAAAAAAACTCTGCATGTCACGGAAAAAGGTACCGGTATTAATAACCCCGAGATTATATTTTTTGAGAGATTTTCTATCCGTATTGCAACATCATCCATAATACAGTTTTCCTTAATCACGCAACATCAATAAAGGTTCTTTCTCCCCGGTTAAAGAATATCAGCCCGAAGAAGAGAAATACCACAGTCATCACAATGCTTGATATAAACATTGCCGGCGGGACATACCCGGTCCCGTAAAAAATGATACGGAAATATTCTATAGGAGCAGAAACAGGATTAATATAAAATACCCAGCTGAACTGTTCCGGAATCTGGGACAGCGGGTATACAATGGGTGTCGCGTACATCCACAAGCTGATACCGAATGTGATGAGCTGTTTTATATCACGGTATTTAGTCGTAATTGCACTGATAATCAGGCCCATGCCTGTTCCCAGGGCAGCAAGCCATATAACAACGCAGGGAAACAGCAGGGCGCTCCATGAAGGAGATATCGGATATTTTAATACAAAATAATACACATAAAAAATTATAAACAAGACAAATTGAATTCCCAGCCCGACCGCATTTATCAGTACCCGTGAAATGGGAACGGTCAGCCGCGGGAAGTATACTTTTCCGAATATATCTGCGTTTGAAGTAAAGGTATCGCTCGAGTCTTTAAAACACTTTTCAAAGAATGTCCACAGCATGGTTCCGCCGAAATAAAACAGTATATGCGGAACCCCTTCGGTCGATATGTTCGCAAGGTTTCCGAACACAAAGGTATACATAATTGTCGAAATAAGCGGCTGAATGACATACCATAAGGGGCCGAGGATAGTCTGTTTATACTGGGTAGTAAAATCGCGCTTGAAAAAAAGAAACACCAGGTCCCTGTATCTTATTAACTCGCGGATCCGCAAATCAATCAGTTTATGTTCAGGCTTAATAATCGTCGTCCAGTTATCTTTTTCACCCATATATTATTATTCCTTATCTATAATCCTGCATTATATCAGAAAACAAGACGATATCCAGCACTGATACTGCAATTATATGTATGGACACTTCTGAGAGAAGCTTCATACTTATAATTATGAATATCGGTGAATACAAACTCGAAAAAACACGACTGATTTTTCAATATATGAAAAAGCGTATTTATTCCTATTGACAGATCGGTTCTGAAACGATACTCCCGTGTACTATCTGTATTTTTCCTGTAATACCACACATAATCATTGTCGGGGTTTCTTCTCTGAAGCAAAAGGGATGATTTACCCCTGGGATAGTACACATCGAAGGACAGTAACTGACTGTTCCCGCCCGTACCAATACCAGGTCCCAGCCATTGACCGCGGTTGGTATATCCCTGTTTTATTATGTGGTGCGCATAAAAAGTCGTTTCTACACCTGTTAGGGAATAATCTCTTGAAGATTCCAGATTGGTTATTTCAAGGGTCAGAAGGCCGGATATATTATGTTTTTCATTTAAACGGATTGATTTTGCCGCTCCAAGCGTATATGCCTGGGTATGAAAGGGATATCGGATAATCATATCAAGATTCGGACTGTAATCGTTTCTTCCCCATTCCGCGTAAACTTCAAAGCCGACGGATGGAAAAATATATGACAGCGTAATTGAAGCCCGCTGGTCCCGTTCATCCGTTCCGGCGGATGTTTCCATAAACGGCCATAATAATGTAAATATGCCTCTATAATCCAGGTCGCTCCATTTTGACAGCATGGTTCTGTGGACCCCGAGGACCAGGCCTGAAAGAAAAGATGGCGCGTATGAAAAAGTGACTCCGGTTACCAGATTTCCGTCATTTGAACTGTCATTATCAAAGTAGTCCGATTCTGTCAGCTTGCCCCAGAATGTCCGGAATTCAACGTCACCGGCATACCAGCCAAAAATAGTAACCGGCTGTTTCCTCAAACCTATGTCAAGTTTGGGATACGGCGCGGCATTATTTGAATGGAGCAGGGGGTTAACTTTTGCGGGTCCCAGCCATATATTCTGGGTTCCGAATCCTATGGTCAGGGTTTTCCATGTGTAGCGTATTTCAGAATCTCCCCAACTGTAGGAGAAAAAAGGGGAATCGCCGAACCGCTGGGGCGCGTCAATATGTCGTAGGCCAAAATATCCATATTCTCCTGCCTTGCCGGCATAATTAGCGTCGGCATACTGACCGTCCATATAAAACGGAACAAGCTCAAAGGCCTGATTCTGTGAAAAGGAAAACTCAGGTTTAAGCGTCAGTTCAAGTCCGTACCCTTCAAAACGGACCCCTCCGGTAAGATATGCGTTAAACCCTTTACCCTGCCATAAAACACTGTCATTCTGACCATAGGGAACCGCAGTATTGTATGAGAACAGTACATCCGGACCATAAATCCTCATTCTGAAGCCGGCAAATAAATTCCTGAATGTACCCAGGTTCTGTTCCTGCCAGGGATGCTCTGCGTCTTCTGAAATTGTCCATTCGGAATCTGATAATGTCCGGTAATTTAAATATGGCCGTTCCGCAATACCCTGCAGGGAAAGAAAATCATAATACGTTTCCGTATCAGAAAGAAGCTGTTCCTGGGCAAAAATAACCAAAAGGGAAGTAAAAAAAAATATAAGACCTGCGATCCTTTTTATCATTTCGGTTTTCTTCTCTGAAGTCTCAATTATTAAGGCTGCGCAATTTTACTGGCCTACACCATAATATATAAAGCCTTTCTTTTCCATATCCGCTCTTTTATATACATTCCGGAGATCAAAAAAGATAGGTGTTTTCAGGAGGGATTTTATGCGGTCAAGATCAAGATTGCGGTACTGGTTCCATTCGGTCATAATAATTACAGCGTCCGCGTCTTTTACCGCTTCATATTCATCCGTGTAATAGGTAATTGCGTCCTTAATGCGTTTCAGTCTCCACTGGGCCTCGTCGATGGCGGCAGGGTCACAGGCACGTATTATTGCGCCCCGTCTGGCAATGTTGGTAAGGATTTCTATTGCCGGAGCCTCGCGCATATCATCTGTGTTCGGTTTAAATGACAGGCCCAGAACGGCGATAATTTTGTCGGTCAGATGACCCATTCCGCCCAGTCCGCTCTCTATTTTTTCAAACATCCGGAGTTTCTGGCTTTCATTTGCCTGGATCGTTGTTTCGACAATTGTGAGGGGCATGCCTGCTTCACGGCCGATTCTGGCCATTGCCTGGGTATCCTTCGGAAAGCAGCTTCCTCCGTATCCGGGTCCCGGGTGCAGAAATTTACCTCCAATACGTCCGTCGCGGCCCATTGCCTTTGCGACATCCTGGACATCCGCGCCGACCTTTTCACAGAGGTTGGCGACTTCATTTATAAATGTAATTTTTACGGCAAGAAAGGAATTTGACGCGTATTTTATCATTTCCGCCGTTTCAATATTCGTCTCGATAAACGGGGTCTCGTTTATATACAGAGACCGGTATACATCTTTCATTATACTGCGGGCTTTTTCACTTTTTGTTCCGATCACCACCCGGTCAGGATGCATAAAATCGCGCACTGCCGAGCCTTCCCTGAGAAATTCCGGGTTGGAAACAATGTCAAAAAGATAGAGGTTGGCTTCTTTCCCGCGGTTTTCAAGTTCTTCCGAAATCCATTCCTGAACCCGTTTTCCCGTGCCTATGGGAACAGTGCTTTTATTTACAACAACCTTATAGCCATTCATAGTGCGCGCAATACTCCGCGCAACTTCTTCCACGTATTTCAGATCCGCGCTGCCGTTTTCCGCAGGTGGGGTTCCTACGGCAATAAAAATCACGTCCGATTTTTGTATTGCCTCCGCCATATCAGTGGTAAAGGAAAGCCGTCCGGTTTCAACCGTGCGGTTTACAACATCGTCAAGGCCGGGTTCATAGATGGGAATTTTCCCATTTTTGAGAGTTTCAATTTTATCGGCATTATTATCCACACAAATAACAACATTCCCAAAATCAGCAAGGCAGGCACCCGATACGAGTCCTACATATCCCGTTCCGATTACAGCGATTTTTGCCATGGCTCTGTCTCCTTGTACCATTGTATAAATTGTTCAAGTCCTCTTTCAAGTGATGTTTCCGGACGCCAGTTAAAATCGCGCTCAAGTGCTGAAGTATCGGCGGCTGTTACGTAAACATCGCCTGCCTGCATAGGCAGATATTTTTTTTTCGCCTGTTTTCCAAGCAAACTTTCCAGTATTTCAATAAACGTTTCAAGCTTTTCCGGATGATTATTTCCGATATTATACAATCTGAACTGTGCCGATGAACGGTCCGCAAGCGGATGCAGCGGATCAAACGCAGTATCTGCCCGCGCAGGGTTATCAGCTATAATTATAACCGCTTTTACAATATCTTCAATATAGGTAAAATCTCTCAGAAGATCCCCATTGTTATATATATCAATGGGTTTTCCCTGCATAATGGCGTCCGCAAATTTAAAATAAGCCATGTCCGGGCGGCCCCAGGGGCCATATACGGTAAAAAAACGCATGCCCGTTACGGAAATTCCGTATAGATGGCTGTATGTATGGGCCATCAGTTCATTGGCGCGTTTGGTCGCCGCGTACAGGCTTACCGGGTGATCAACAGGGTCTGTTTCAGAAAAAGGAACTTTTTTATTCATTCCATATACGGATGAACTTGAGGCAAAGGCAAGATGGGCGATCCGGCTGGCCCTGCATGCTTCCAGAATATTCAAAAAACCATCGAGGTTGCTTACTGAATAGGCATACGGATTTTCAATACTGTATCTTACTCCGGCCTGGGCCGCAAGGTGAATAACCCGGTCAAAGGTATGCCCGGAAAAGACAGTATCGATTAATCCTTTATCTTCAATCCCGCCCCGGTAGAATATCCAGTTTTTTTCATGTCCGGAATTCTGTTTTCGCGCTGTTTCTTCAATAATGGCAAGACGGCGTTCCTTCAAGTCTGTACGGTAATAATTATTGACGGAATCCAGTCCGATTACAGTATGCCCGGCTTCAAGGAGTCTGCAGGCGGTAAAAAAACCGATAAAACCGGCCGCGCCTGTTACAAGATAGGTCATGTCTTATCTTTCCTGTCCAAAAGGGGCAATGCTTCCTTTACAAGGTTTGTTTCCCCTTTTTTTGCAACCAGCGCCTTGCCGTTTTTTATGATTACGTCAATATCGGAGACGCCGCAGAGCATAACAGGAATATCCGAATAGACGAAACAGTTTTCAGACTTTATTGAGGCTGAAGTGTCGGAAAGTGCAGAGTAATATTCCGCGAAGGAATCCCAGGTGCCGATGTCATTCCAAAGAAAACCGGCCCGCACAGAAACTGCCCGTTCCGTTTTTTCGCTGACAGCATAGTCGATTGAAATGGGCGGGGTCGTTTTATAGGCTTTTTCAATTGAATCGTTCGGGGACATTATCCGGATCCCGGCTATGGTTTCAATTGAATTATACATATCAATATCCTGAAAGGCCTGATATATTTCCGGAGAATACAGTTCCAGTTCATTCAGGTAAAAATCTGCCCGGAACGCATAAATTCCCGAATTCCAGTAATAATTGCCCTCGGCAAGATAGGATTGCGCGGTTGCCGCATCCGGTTTTTCCCTGAAAAAATCAATAACAAACGCCTGGGAAGATCCTGAAAACGGGAGCGGAAGCGTTTCTCCTGCCTTAATGTAGCCGTATCCTGTTTCAGGCGCGGCGGGTTCAATTGCGAAGGATACAATATTTTTCTGCCCCGCATACCATGATGCCGTCCGCACATCCCGGGCGAAGACTTCCAGCGGGGAAATCAAATGGTCGCTGGCCATCATAAGTATATTGACCGGTTCTATGGAATTATTCTTGTACAAAAGATATTTTGAGGCCCACGCCGCAGCCGGCGCCGTATTTCTGCCGCAGGGTTCACTCATTATGATAATTTTTGAAATCAGTTCAGGTTTTTTTATCCGCTCCGCGAGCTCCTGAACCTCATTAATGACAAGATTAGTCCAGTTTTTCCGGGTAATAATACAGATGTCGCCGGAAATTTCCAAAACAGAGGCCCTCAGAATGGCTGACTGGAGAAAACTGTCCTCTCCGGAGGGTTTCATGAATTGTTTGGGTTTGTCCGGCCCGGAAGCGGGCCAGAGCCGTTCACCTGAGCCGCCGGCAAGAATAATTATATCACTGCACATTATCGTTTCCTGTAAGTATTGAGAACAGTTCCGATGAGGAACTGAGGGAAAAAGCATGTATTCCCTGAAAATTTTCAGAGATAAATACACAGGGAAATGTCGTTTTCAAGTATAACATACCGCAGTCAACGGTATACTCATAGCCGCATAATCTGAATTATTTGACTATTTTCGATTATAAGTGTTTCCGGTATAAAGAATTAGCTAATTCTTTATACCGGAAATGTAACTCAAAGGAGTATAATAATAAAAACTATAACTTTTTTAAGTGAAGAATGAATGGCTGGATAATTCATCTATTCCGGACGGATTCAGGGCATATGCTGGCTTTTTTCAGGAAAATATTCACAGTCCAGGGCGACACCTGTAACTTACGTGACAAATTCCGCTGGCTTACCGCTGTTTTTTGTCTGGTGAGTATATTAATTGTGTTCAGGAGAAGATTATCCGAATTCTGTTCCATTGAATTGCAAAACAGGAATTGCTTAATGAGCAGGAATAGACAGTCCAAACCTTAACCTGAACCGCCGAAACAGGTTTCAGTAAAGCGGGACTTATGTTCATCTTATGAACAGGCTATCACAGGTCGGCAAGATTGACAAGAGAATTATAGTTACAAAACCATGGGGATATGCTATGATAAGCGAAAAGGGTTTTCAATTTTTTGTTAAAACATTCTTTTGAAAATTGAGGAGAAATATAGTCACATAGTCTGAATTATTTGGCTATTTCCGATTGTAAGTATTTCCGGTATAAAGAATTAACTACTTTTTTATATCAGATACTTAAGTTAAAGGAGTATAAATGTCTGTTGCGCCGCATATTAAAGAACAAATGTCATCTTCGTCTTTTATACGCAAAATGTTCGAAGAAGGCGTGCAAATGAAAAAGGAATTCGGGGCTGAAAATGTATATGATTTCAGTATCGGCAATCCCGATCTTGAACCGCCGGCTAAAGTAAAGGAAATGCTGGTAACGCTTGGCCATTCTGATATACCGGGGATGCACGGTTATATGCCGAATGCCGGATATCCTGAAACCAGGGCGGCAATGGCTGAAAAAGTTTCAAAAGAGCAGGGCGTTCCTGTCGATTTTTCTCATATTGTTATGAGCGTAGGGGCCGCCGGAGCAATGAATTCAGTGCTTAAGGCTGTGCTGGCTCCCGGAGATGAGGTCCTTGTTCCGTCGCCTTATTTTGTCGAATACGGACATTATGTCCGTAACCATGGCGGAATACTGAAGCCAGTTCCCACTGCCGGAGATTTTTCTCTTGATCTGACTGCTATTGAGTCCGCCCTGTCGCCGAAAACGGCGGCGCTCATTATCAATTCACCGAATAATCCCACAGGTAAAATATATACAAAACAGGATATTGCCTCACTGGCAGAAATTCTTGAAAAACACCGGAAAACTTCGGGACGTTCTGTCGTGATTATAGCGGATGAGCCATACCGTGCAATTGTGTATAACAATGCTGCCGTTGCTCCGGTGTTTCCGGTCTGGCCGTCATCTGTTATTGTTACATCCTTTGCCAAGGATTTAAGTCTGCCCGGCGAACGGATAGGTTATGCTGCGGTTAATCCCGCCGCCCCGGACGCAAGTGAATTGATTGATGCGGTTATTTTTGCTACCAGGATTCTGGGCTTTGTAAATGCCCCCGCCGCCTTTCAGCGTATTGTCGCGGCCTGCTGGAATGAACCGGTGGATTATTCTCTCTATGAAAGCAGACGGAACACCTTAATGAGTATTCTCCGGAATGCGGAAATTCCTTTTTTTGAACCGGAAGGCGCTTTTTACCTGTTTTGCCGCGTTCCTGAATCCAGAAAAACGCCAAACAAAAATGATGACAGGGCCTTTTGCGGTCATCTGAAAAAATATCACATTCTTGGAGTCCCCGGTTCCGGATTCGGAAAAGAAGGGTGGTTCCGGCTCGCGTATTGCGTTCCGGAGCGGACGATCAGCGGTTCAGCGCAGGCATTCAAAAACGCCGCCGGAGAATGGTAAAAAATAACAGTAGTGGTACGGGATTCCTGATAAGGTCATACGGCTTCCCGGAATATATATCTGCTTGTCATTGTCAGGGAGGTATTCTGCAATGAAAATATTAATGACTTCGAGCGAAGTCACCCCTTATGCAAAAACCGGCGGTCTTGCCGATGTTGTTCCCGCGCTTGCGAAGGGCCTTGAAAAACTGGGTCATGACGTGCGGATCATAATGCCGCGGTATTATAAAATTGACAGAACCAAACTCGAAAAAATGCCCGAGCCGGTCTCGGTATATCTCGGATACAGCGAAACAAAAATTGATATCTTTGCCGATACATTGCCGGACTCAGCCGTAAAGGTATATTTTATTGACCATGAAGAAAGTTTCGGCCGGGATGGTATTTACGGCGTCCCAGGCGAAACTGACTTTAATGATAATCCCCAGCGGTTTTCACTCATGGCCCATGTAGTATTTCAATTTTGCAGGACCTATCGCTGGATTCCGGATATTATTCATGCCCATGACTGGCCGACCGCGCTCATTCCTATTCTTCTTAAGTTTAACGAACGGCATGATGAATTTGCGCATACTGCAAGCGTCTTTACCATTCACAATATCGGTTATCAGGGTATATACGGGAAGCATCTGTATCCGTATACCGGCCTGAGCTGGGATAATTTCTATGCCGCCGGCTTTGAGGATTGGGACAGAATGAATTTCCTGAAAGCGGGCATTACTTCCTCCGACAAACTCACAACAGTTTCCCCCACTTATGCAAAGGAAATCCAGCAGCCTGAATATGGTTTCAGGATGGACGGAATTTTAAGATACCGTTCGGCTGACCTGTCCGGGATTCTGAATGGAGTTGATACAAAAATATGGAATCCGGCAACTGATCCGCTTATACCGTCAAATTATACGGCGGAATCCATTGAAAAAAAGCAAAAAAACAAAGCTGAACTCCAGAAAGCCATGGACCTCCCGGTTGATCCCGATATTCCTATTGTGGGACTTATATCGAGGCTCGTGGACCAAAAAGGAATATCCGAGTTATTCGGTCCGACTTACGGTTCGGTTTACCGGATATGCACCGAGATGAAACTGCAGATGGCTGTTCTGGGGGCGGGCGAGCTCTGGTGTGAAAATGAAATAAGGTCCCTTACCGGTTCCCTGCCGAATTTCAGATCATATATAGGATATAATGAAAATCTGAGCCATCTTATTGAAGCCGGATCGGATTTTTTCCTCATGCCTTCACGGTATGAGCCCAGCGGTCTCAACCAAATGTATTCACTCCTGTACGGAACGCTTCCCATCGTAAGAAATACCGGAGGACTTGCTGATACCGTTGAGAATTACAATGAAATGAACGGGAGCGGAACCGGATTCGTTCTGGACAATCTCACTCCTCAGAGTATCTTTGATACGGTAGGCTGGGCAGTATATACCTGGTTTAACAGAAAAGAACATATCCTTGAAATGCAGAAACGCGGTATGAAAAAACAGTTCGGCTGGGATATTTCAGCCAAACAGTATGAGGACGTCTATAAAAACGCCCTGGCTCAGTTCAAATAAAAGCCGTTCAAAACGAATTTCGCATATCGAAAATACAAACCTTCTCCTCGGCGGCCCGGCAGAAGAGACTCGCTGAAATTTTATGAGTAATTAGCGGCAAATATGTCCCTCTGTTTATTTCGGACATATTCGCTGTTATTTTAATTTCCTGTCTTTGTCTGATCACTTAGATCGGATGCCCTCAGGATTCTGATTGCTCCATCCGAATTCTGCACCAGAACCCCTTTTTCAGTTATGGTAACCGGCGTATAGGGAAGGACCTGGATAGCGGACCGCGCTTTTACTGCAAGCGTATTATCAAAGCGGCCGAGGACAAAAGTCCCGTTATCCTGTTCAATTACAGCATAAAAATCATTGTTATTCTGAACAAGGATGCTTTTTTCGGCAATTGCGATGGTACCCTGATTGGTCATTTCAAGGGTGTCCTTATCAATAAGAACAAGCCTCACTGCGGCGTTCCCTGATTTTTTTCCGGCAATTGCCATATAGCCTGCCGGGACAGGAATAAGGGTCCGGTTGCGGATGGAATTCAGAGGAGAGCGTTTTACAATTGCTCCGCTGTCCAGATTAATCAGGACAAGCTCGGACAGCATTTCCGTATCATCCGTTACGCGCAGCCCGTATGAAAGCGACGCCGATGAAAGAGCTGCCGCCTCGGCCGCCCTTTTCGCCGCTTCCTGTGCAGCCAGATCCTGCTGTGTGTCAGAAGCAATATTCCGCCTTTCAGATTGAGCTTCGCTTTGTTTTGTATCGGCAAGAGTCTGTTCAGTCTGCGCAAGAGATTCCTTTTCCTCCGCCTTCTGCTCGGCTTCCTGCTGGGCCTGCTGGGCGGCGTCAGCCTCAGTCCTTTTTTCTTCCGCTGTTTTTTGGGCGTCTTCCGCAGCTGCCTGGGCTTCTTTATCATCGGGATTTTCCGCCGCGGTTTGCTGGGCCTGCTGGGCGGCCTGTTCAGCCTGCTTTGCCTGCTGTTCGGCCGCTGCCGCCTGCTGCTGCTTTTCGGCGGCATCTGTCCGGGCCTGGGCCGCCTCTGTCTGGGCGGTCTGGGCCCTGTTCTGGGCTTCCTCGCTTTCCCTTTCCTTAAGATCAACCATGTCTTTTCTGGTATCCGTCGCGGCAGGATCATCCTGCTTTATTCTTTCTATTACCTCCGGCGCGGTAAGATGGGAGGTATCAATGGAACTGATGGTCCCCGCAAGTCTCGGATCGCTCAGAGGGATAATAATCTGCGATTTTCCGGGCCAATCATAATAGCGTACGGAAAGGCCCGCCTTGTCGGCGGTCAGGTAGTTCATGACAACAGGCTTGTATTTTTTACCCAGTGTAGTCATATCGCCGCGGTATACCGCGTTGTATATTGTTATAAAAGTGGCGAGAGTAGACGCGTCCCTGTCGGAATATCCATAAGCGGAGGAAAGATAGGCGCTTATGATTCTGCGCAGGTTATCAATATGATCAACCCCGATATTATTCCCGAGGACCAGGATGTCCGCGTCAAGGCCTGTAGTTACGGAAGGATCGACTGCATGAATTATAGAATACCTGTTCTGGTCACCGGCTGAGAACGGCGCGTTTCCTGACAGTCCCGGAGCTATTGATGCACCCAGCTGAGTCCCGATAGTGCGGATTTCCTCAGCGGTATTTACTACTGACTGGGGTCCCGTATAATTAATGAATTCTATCGGTTTTATGGCTGATTGCAGTTCCTGCTGGTCCACTTCAAGCGCGGAAATTGTACATATAAAAAACAGAGAAAGGATAACGGCTGTGCATTTTTTCATTATAATCCTCCACTAAATAATATAAAAATAAACTGTAAAATAGACGAGTCTTTTTCAAAACTTCCGTTTTTGAAAAAGCAACCCGGATACAAATGAAAAACCATGCCATTTTCCGGTTTTTCAAAAATATACACCTTTAATGTAAGTTTCTGATATAGAGACTTAGCTAAGTCTTTATATCAGACCGCAGAATATCCTCCGGATTGACCGGAATCCGGCAATATTCCATGAATTACATTCATTGTAATATATTTTTCAGTTTTTGTCGTGCATAATTCTGAATTGATGAGTGATAAGGTTTTTTCAGAAAAGAAGACAGCATCTGTACCGATTCAATCTGTATTTGTCCTGAAGAATACCTGCCTACGGAATATAGGGCGTCACAAACGGCAAAATGGATTTGCAAGTCATCCAAATCGTTTTTTTGTATTACAGTACTGATTGCCGCAAGCGTTTTTCCGTCCGGATCACAGCCGATCGCCGCCAGGGCATATAACAGTCCGGTAATAATAGTCGGTTCAGTTTCAGTTGACATACAGTCAATAAGAATCTGACGGTATTCCATGGAACCCATTTGTCCGAGTAAAATTGCGGCCCTTGCCCGCTCGGGAACGGCAAAAGAACGCAGATTTCTCGTTTCAATTGACTTGTTTTCAAGAATTTCGGCCAGCCTGTGGGCATAAAATATTTCATGCATTCCTATCGACCCTTTATCCAGTTCCTGCGTGACTGAGGCTAAAAACTGCCGTATGTATGTAATACTGGCGCCTGCCGAATATCCGGAAGGCATGACGCGGCCTTTCATAATTCCATAAAATTCCTGATCCCGGGCCGGCGGGGTCCCCGTTATACGGGTTTCAGCCCGGAATCCGTATAACATCCATCCCGGCGCGGCGGCAAAAACATTGCCGTTCTGGGACAAAACCGGAAAAAGGGTATGTTCCGGCAGGATATGTTCCCAGACTTTTCTCCCGCTTACATTCCATGCGCCTGCATATCCCTTATATGCAAAGGTGAACTGTCCGTACCCTTCAGATACGGAAACCTTTCCCTGGACCGGTATTCCTGTCTTTCCTTCCCATAGTGTTGTCCCGTCAGTTATATTAAAAGTCTGCAAAACCCCGTTTTGATGAAGAGCGGCCAGCGTTCCTCCTTCACTCATAAATACGGAAACAGGAGAACCTCCGCTGAACCGCCATATTTCTTCTGTCGGGGCCGCTTCATCGCCCCGGTTATGCCGTATATCATAGGCCCGGATGCTTCCGGACGGAAAGCCTGCGACAAATCCTCCCCTGATCGGAATAAATACTGCAGGGGTTTCGTGCAGCGTTATATGCTCACGTATTTCACCGAATGGTGATACACGGATTAAAAGACCATTCTGGCATGGAACAAGAATATCCCCATCCCCTGTCTCTCCGGGAGGAAAAACTATTTTTTCATTCAGATTCACTGTCCACAGATTTCTTCCGGTAGTAGTTATGCACTGAACGGAAGCGCTGCCGAAAAGAAAAAAACGGCCGTCTCTGCCTTCAAGCGGAGGGTAGGCAGGGATTTCAGCTTCGGTTCTTTGCCATAAAACACTGCCGTCTGCGTTAAAAACCATAAACAGACCGTTTTCAGAAGCCGTATATATATTTCCATATCGTGTTGCGTAAGTATACGGGAGCATTTTTGAACGGAATGAGCGTGTCCACAAAAAACCGCCGCTTTCCGAAAGGCAGGTCAGGGTTCTGTCCGATGTTGTGACGTATATGCGTCCATTCCTTACAGCGGGAGAGCAAATAACATCGCCGGTTAATACTCTGGTCCATGCCGCTTCAATGGCATACGTACTGTGGATACATAAGATATAAATAACTGAAAGCCAGACACATTTATTTTTCATTTATGAAAAAACCGACTAATTCAATATGATGGGTTTGAGGGTAAAAGTCAAACAGAATAATATCCTGTAAAATATACCCTGCGTTAAGCAATGCGGCCGCGTCCCGCGCAAAGGTCACGGGATTGCATGACACATAACTTATTTCAGGTATTGAAACCGCTTTAAGCCATTCCATCATTTTTTTATGAATGCCCTGCCTGGGCGGATCAATAACGGCCATTGAAAATGTTTTTTTTGCCTCAGAATGAAAAGGCCATTGTGAATCCTTTACTGCACAAAAAACGGGATTCTCCGCTTTGCCCATCAGATTTTTTTCTGCCCACAGCAATGCTCCTGTGTTTTCTTCCACCAGCACAGTCTGCGTATATTTTTCAGCCATAAATACCGAAAATGTTCCGACTCCGGCGTAAAAATCAAGCAGGACGCCGGGCTTACCGGCAGATTTAGGAACAATACAGCGGAGCAGTTGTTCAAGCATGGGAATATTTGACTGGAAAAAACCGTTAATATCAAACCGGAGTTCCCTGCCGTCAATCGTGACAGCACAGGATGTATCCCTGCCTTCATAAAATAAGGCATTGCTATATGCAAAAACATGTATTTTTCCGGACGCCGGAGAATTGTCCTGATTTTCAGATAACAGGTTTTCCGCAAGCGCCTGTCTGATCCCGGTAACCGCTATGGGACAATCGGCCAGGGGAATAACTGAATTACTTGCTGATTTTTTAAGCCCGATTTTTCCCGCTTCCGTTTTGCTGAATTGAAAGCGGGAACGGTATTCAAACGGGTTTCCGCTTACGCATTTGATATCTCTGTTAAAATGGATACCCGCTCTTGCAAGAATGTCCCCGACGATCAATTTTTTCAGTTCCAGCTGATAGTCATTTTCCGCCATCTGCAGCGAACACCCTCCGCAGATCCCGAAAAGCGGGCAGGGCGGTACAACTCTTTTTGGCGATGACTCCAGAATTGATGTAATATGCGCGATATCATAATCACGGTATTTCTCAGAGATTTCCACTTCAAGGGTTTCTCCGGGAAGAGAGAACGGAATAAATACGACTTTTCCGTTAATTCTTGCAATACAGGAACCCCCGGATACCATTTTTTCTGTTATAATTGTCATAAGGAGATTATATTATACACATAAATATATTGTTTGTCGGGTAGTCAGCAGCGTTGTTTGAAACGAGCTGCCTATGAATACCTATTTTTGCCGCCTTTTGATGAGAATGCGGGGCGGCGGCAGACTGTAAACTGGAGGAAAGAGAAATGTCAGCTGATCTGTTTTATTTGACTGCAAGTGACGGAGAAAAAATAGCAATTCACTCATGGGAAGCAGTGAAAAATCCAAGGGCAGTTATCCAGATAAGTCACGGTATGGCGGAATTCGCCATGAGATATGAAACTTTTGCGTTTGAAGCAAATAAAAGCGGTTTTATCGTTTTTGCCGCCGACCACCGCGGGCATGGGGAAACGGCGGGTTCTCTGGAGAAACTTGGGTATCTGGCGGATAAAGACGGCTTTGAACGGGTAATGGAAGACCAGCATGAATTGACTCTGGAAATCAACCGGCGTTATCAGGGGCTTCCTGTCATTCTTTTTGGTCATTCTTTCGGCTCTTTTATTTCGCAAATGTATATTGAACATTACGGAACCCTGCTGAAAGGCTGTATTCTGTCAGGGACCAGGGGACCTGCTCCTGTTGAAGTTTTTTTCGGTTCCATTGTTTCAGGTATTATTTCCTTTTTTGGAGGAAAGAAAAAGCCGTCAAAACTGCTTGATAGCATTATTTTTGGCAACAATAATAAAAAGATCGATGATCCCAAAAGCAAATCTTCGTGGATTTCGCGGGATGATGAGGAAGTTGAAAAATATGACGCCTCCCCCTGGAGCGGATTTATAGTAACAGCCGGATTTTTCAAAGACCTGATGCACGGATTATCAAGAATTCACAGAAAAAAAGCCATCCGGAACATTCCTTCTGATCTGCCTGTTTTTATTTTTTCCGGAACTGACGATCCGGTCGGCGCCTACGGAAAGACGGTCGCAAATCTTGCGGAAGAGTATGAAAAAAATAATATAACCAACGTGAAACTGACATTATATCCGGGAGGCAGGCACGAAATGCTGAACGAGATAAACAGGGAAGAAGTAATACGTGATATCCTTGAATGGATTAATGAAGTTCTGCAAGCCGGTTAGTACTGAAAAAATAAACGGGCTTGTATGAAAATGCCCTAATTTAAGTGATTGCCGCTTAAAAAGCGTTGACACTGAAAGGGTTTCCGGTAAAAATACAGGAATAGATGCTGACAAGATATGGTTCAGACGCCAAAGGTAAAGCTGTTCGCAAGGCGTCTGTATATACAAAAAACGAACATAATATAAATAAAGAACTTATTGACCCTGATGCAATCAGAGTAATTTCGCTCTTGCGGAATGCCGGTCATGATGCTTATATTGTCGGCGGCGCCGTACGTGACCTGCTGATCGGTACACAGCCGAAAGATTTTGACATTGTTACCGATGCCGAACCGTCAAGAATCAGAAAATTATTCAGAAATTCCCGTATAATAGGAAAACGTTTCAGACTTGTTCATATTTTTTACGGGGAAAAAATATTTGAAGTGTCGACATTCCGCTCATTAAAAGAGGGCAGTATCGGTAATTGTTTTGGAAGCATGGATGAAGACGTGCTTCGCAGGGATTTTTCACTGAATGCTCTGTATTATGATCCCATAAAAGAACAAATTGTCGATTATGTTAATGGAGTCAATCATATCCGCGGTCACAGGCTTGAACCGGTGATTCCCTTGGAAAATATTTGAGGAAGATCCTGTACGCATGCTCCGTGCGGTAAAATATTCAGTGGCAGCAGACTGCGCCATTCCTTCCCGGCTCCAGAGAATGCTCCGGAAATCATCTCCGCTCTTGCAGTCTGTCTCTCCTTCCAGGCTCACGGAAGAGCTCCTTAAAATAATCAACAGCGGAAGGGCCTACGCCACTATCTGTTCGGCTCTTCAGTATGATTTATATATGTATCTCCAGCCGTCCGCGAACAGCCTGATTGACGACGATCCCGGTTATGCGGAAAGTTATGAGAAAAGCCTCCTCAGGCTTGATGAACTGGTTGCCGAAAACAGGGACCTGAGAACGGGTCAAAAGCTGGTCTATCTTCTTTATGATTTCATTCAGCGCATTACAAAATGGGACGACCCGCCGTCAGAGGTATACCGTACAGTATATGCCGAATGCAGACGTTTTATTCTTCCGATGAACCCGCCCAGAGTTGAACTTGAATATGCGGTCCGGTGGTGTTTAAAAGACGGCGGCCTCAATATTAAGGTGACAAAGCCTCGGAAAAAACAGCCCGATACTCATACGACACAGGGTGAAAGAAACAAGCCGAGAGCAGCAGAAGATAATGCTGCGGCGTTTCATGGGCCCAGAAAACGCCGCCGGAACAGAAACGAAAGACCTTCTACGGAATCGAATTGAGTAAGGCGTCAACCCGGTCCGCATAGCGGGCGGGATTTGAAGTTTTGGCTGTACGCAAATAAACCGCTGCTTCGGAGTATCTTCCGTCAGCATATGCTGAAAGGCCGAGAGCCCAATTAACGGTTGAAATATCGGCGCCGTATGCAAGCGCTTTTTGATACCACGCATCCGCGTCCTTATAATTTTTTTCCGCGTAAGAAACAAGACCAAGATAATATGCAATCAGGGGGTCCTGTTCCCTGATACTCATGGCCTCTGACAAATTCTGCTTTGCCGCTGCAAAATCACCTTCGTTATAGGCTGTTACACCATTCTGAACAAGATCATTATAAGTTTTTTCCCCGGCAAGCCACAATGAAAAATCCGTGTTTGTCTCATTCCCGGAGTAAAACTGAAAAAACCTGTTTTTAATGACGTCCGTATTTTCCTGCCGGCTTTCATCATTGAATTGCCCCCTGTTTTCAAGCAGGAAAAACGCTTCATACAAAAACCGCTGGTAGGCCGCTTTTTCCGAATTTAAGAGAAATGAAACAAAGGCCCAGGCCTGCGGATAAAACCGGGCCGATTCATAGGTCCCGGTAACAGCCGATAAAATTCCTTCAATATCAATAAATCTGTCTGGAGAATTATGCAGTAATTTGGCTGAATCAAGCCAGGGCGAGTAAGTTTCAAAAACAACGGACTGTGTCAGCGGGTCATATGTCGCTGTTTCAAAAAACGCCTGGAAACCGTCGCGTATCCATAATGGAGGTTCATTAACGAAGGTATACAGATACTGGAGAAAAAGCTGACGGTTGAGGGCAGGGCCGGCGAAAGCTTCATATCCGGAAAAGTCCGCATTCGGAAAAAGCACCAGTTCTGAAAGTTCCGGTTTAGAGTATTTCAGAAATAAAAACTGGTTTCTGGTTTCCCCTATAAGGTTCTGAATATAATTGTCATACTCGCTTTTATTTGCCAGAATAGTGACGCGGCATATGTGCCGGGATGTGTCGGTGTCAAAACGGAATATTTCATTAAATGAATTCCATATTGCATTAAAGGCTTCGGCGGTTGCTTCAATCCCTTTGAATGATTCTGGATAGGTGAAGGTATAATATCCTTCCGTATAACTTTTGGCGGTTTGCGCTGAAAGCACCTGAGACAACAATATGGAAATCAGCAGGACAGGCAGCATTTTTTTCATTTTACGATTCCTCCTTCCGGGTTATTTTATCGATAATTATATGGATATCCTCAATCAGGATACCAGTAAAACGTTCAATGTTGTCAATAATATATTCCTGCATTTTATGTATGGTCCCGGTCAGTTGGGTGCCGAAAGGCACATCTATAACTATCACCAGCCGGTATCCGTTTTTATCACTCTTGATTGACAATTTTTTTACATAAATATCCTTGTCAAATTCCTTAACGCAGTGCAGAACCATCTGGCTCAGGGCTGCTTCGGAAATAATAACCTTGCCCGGTTTTGAAAACTCCGGACGGACAAGGGATTTCTCAAAATTTTTGACTGGTTTGAAGCAAGCGGGTTCTGTTTTTTTTTCAGTAAGACCCGTATCCTGTCATAGAATATCTGCGGATAGTTTTTTTCAACTTCAATTGAAGGTACGGGAATAACATGCTTGCCTTCAACCCTCCGGCTTCTTATGGCTGTTTCAATTTCTTCCTGTGTGGAAATATCCTCTATTTTTATTATTTTATGCGGCTGGGGTATTTGCAGCCGGGCGGCGATTTTTTCCACCATTTTTTCCGAGGTACCGATAATAAGAATTTTCTTGAATTTCTGATTCTGGAGCGCCCGGGCAACTTCATCCCGGTGCATTTTATCATCGAAGAGCGCCCGGCGGACCGCTCCCATATATGTTTTTTCACGTTTTGCGGAATGGCCTGCAAGTATCTTGTCATCCTTTATCAAAAGACCGTCATCTATAATAAGTTCAATGCCGTATTTTTGCGCAAGTACTTTTGCGCGGAAACTTTTTCCGGTTCCGCTTGCGCCTACGAGAGCATATACTTTTACGCCTTTAAAAAACCAATACAGGTCATGCAAATTCTTCATGCTTTGTTAAGTATACGTCTGCATTATTAATGTATCAAGCACATATTTCCCGAAAAGAGCTTCAATTTTTTCACAAAAGGACAAGGGGATGGGAGCCGTTATTGTTTCCGGAATATCCGGAAGACGTTCTTCCGGAAATGATAACTGACGGGCATGTAAAAAATAACCTTCACTGTTTTTTTTACCGTAGCGGAAGTCCCCTGTGAGAGGGTACCCGTTTTCGGCAGCCTGAATCCTGATTTGATGTTTCCGTCCGGTTACTGGTTTGAACAGAAAAAGTGTGCAGCGTGAATGTTCCGTATTATGTATAGCCAGCGGCTTTACCATAGTAATCATTTTTTTATTATCTCCGGTACTGCTTTCCCATGCTGTACTGTTTTCACATATTCCTTCCGATATACCGAGATATATCTTTTCTATTTGTCTTGTTTGTATAAGATCCGAAAACCAGCGGGCTCCCCTCAGGCTTCGGGAAAAGGTCAAAATACCGCTGGTGTCCCTGTCCAGTCTGTGCAAAGGACCTGTTCTGAAGGAGAGAGAATCAAGGCTTTTATGTGATGGCGGAATGAGATTGCTGAGTCCGCCATCTCCATGGACCGGAATTCCCTTCGGTTTATTGATAAATAACAGATCTTCAGTCTCCAGCAGAATTTCCGGTAATGGGCTGTATTCTGCCGGCCGGTATTCTTTTTCTTGATATTCTTTATTTTCCTGCACCAAAAATTCAGCTATTTGAATTTTGGAATTCCCGGAAACGTGAAAATCATGGCTGACTTTTTTTCCGTCGACTTTTATCAGTCCTTTCCGGAAAAGCGCATAAACAGCGGAAAGAGACAATTCCGGCAAGACCCGTCTGATGATACGGTCAATGCGGCGGTTTTTATCGTCTTCAGTCACGGAAAATTGTTTAAAATCCATCAATTAACAGTATATACGATTTGCACCCTTGACAAAAGGCACCTTTTGACGAAAATAGTAATAGAGATGAGCCAGAAAGTGATTGAACAGCTTGTTCAGTTAATCCATAATCCGCTGTTTTTATCAGCCGTTTCAAGTTGGCTGATAAGTCAATTTTTAAAGACGGTAATAACTCTTTTTACCCATTCCATAACCTCTTTCAAGCAGTTTATTGAACTTATTCTCTGGAGAACAGGCGGCATGCCTTCAAGCCATTCCGCTCTTGTGTCTTCAATCACTACTGCAATCGGATTCAAAAACGGTATAAATTCCGATCTTTTTATTTTTTCATGCTGTTTTTCCCTGATCGTTATCAGAGACGCCGTGGGGGTCCGCAGATCAAGCGGTTTGCAGGCCCGTACTTTAAATGAATTCGGGACAAAAGTTTCCGGAACGCTGAAAATTCCTTTCAAACCGGTTAAGGAGATACAGGGACACCGGCCTATGGAAGTCGTTGCAGGAATACTCCTGGGATTTTTATAGGCGTGGCTTTTTCAACTCTCTGACCGATTTCATGAACCTGACATCAAATCCGTATATAACTCCGGTTTTTTCCGGCCTGATTTTAATTGCTGGCATTCTGATACTTTCCTTATTTCCGGTACGTACTTCCGCGGCCTTGTGGAATGGTTACCGTATCCTGTCAGTTTCCCCCGAAGAATCTGAATTGCAGGTGCTTGATTTACTTAATGCGCAGGGTATCATGGATGTTGTTACACAATCCAATTCACAAATACCTGAAGCCGCAGTGCTTCCGAATTATAATGAAGCAGAACAGGACCGGAAAAACTGGTTTGTGTTTCCCGGGAACAATACCCGTTTTTTTTATCTGCCGGAACATACCGTTTTAGCCAGGTCTGTTGAAAAAGCTTTTGCCGGTTCCGGCCTGTATTGGGTGCTTGAGTCGGCGGATTCCTTTTCCCTGGTGAGTATCTGTCTTTTGGCTTCGCTTTTTATTGCCGGTTTGTTTATTGCGTCAAACCGGTTTTTCTTTACTGTGTCAGGACTTGCCTTTATTCTGTTTGCTGTTTCCGCCAACCATATTTACGGGTATGTTTCCGCTCTTCTGGCTATAGTTTCAGTCATTTTTCTGTCAAATGTGTTATATGTCCGTCATTTCAGGCTTAATTATGATCAAAAGAAAAAACGTTTAAAAAAATACTTTTGGTCTTTTCTGCCGGCTATTGCCGCGCTTGTTATTTCTGCCGCCGGAGGAATGCGGGTTCTGCTGCTTTTTGTCTGCAGTTTTTTAATCTCGGTCTCGGCTACCATTCTCAGTTTTTTTATTCGTGATAGGATACGGATATATACGCAACGTGAAAGAACTCATCCGGTTTTTGACCCTTTTCCCATGAGTCCTGCCGCCGTATACCGTTTTCCCGTAAAAAGAATTGTATATACTATTGGCGTTATTTTTCCCGTATTATTGGTTTCAGGGATTCTTGTTTTTTCTTTTGGGACGAAAAATCAGTCTGAGGGGCAGTTCAAGGAGTTGTATTTACCGGCCCCGAAAGAGTATACTTCGAAGGGTTCTTTTACACCTGAAGCATATATGGAAATGCTGCAATTTGAGAAAAAACATTCTTTGCCTGACTTAGCGGATTTTGTTGCGCTTCAGTGGCATATCAGAATGTTCCCGTGGACGAAAATCCAGAACGGTTATGCATATCCGGTTATAGGTGATACAATCACTGCTACTGATTATAGCATACATGATAATGGAAAAGTTACCGGAGAAACCAGGATTATTGCGACATTTGATGCTGATTTCATTAAAAAGGTTTTGGCTGAAGACAGCACGCCCTTGGAAAAAATGCTGATTCATCAGGGGCGTTTTGTCAGTGCTGGCTTCAAGAGGTTGAACTGATGACACAGACTATACAATTCAGAAAGAGCAGGGAGATGATTACCTATGAAGCCCTGAATGCGGTTATAACAGGTAATGCCTTTTTGCCGTCAATATCGCTGGTTCCGCTTTTACAGCACAGAGGCAGCCCTGCAAATCCCCTTGTCGCTCCCGGAGAACAGGTCAGGGAAGGGCAGTTAATAGCGCGGGGCAGCAGCTCCGATTCAGCCCATATTCATTCCCCGATACCGGGAATAATACAGAAATTCAAAACAGTTCCTCAGCCTGACGGAAGCATGGGTGTCGTGGCTGTAATTCGCTTGTCGGGTGCTTTTGATATTCTGGGAAAAAAACAGGAACAGAATAATTGGCGTTATTCATCGGAACGCGAAATTACCGGTATACTGGAAGACAAGGGAGTCATCTGCACTTTTGAACATCCTGATCCTCTTGTACCGTTAATTCGCGCCGCCAAAAAAAAGGGACGCCCGGTTCTTGTTGTGCGGCTTTTTGATCTGGATCCCACCTGCCAAACCGACAGCATGCTTGCTGAACAGTATTTCAGTATTATCCTTGAAGGAGCGGCAATTATTGCCCGCGCCCTTGATGCTTCTGCGGTTCTTTTTGTTTATTCCGGAAAGGAAAAAAATCAATTTACAATATCTGCTGATATTTCATCTGAACTTTTTCATAAAAGAAAAATTCTGTTCAGGAGAGTTGAGGCAAGATATCCTTCAGGTAATACCGGCTGTTTTAATGAAATTTACGGTGCTGCTTTTCCTGATGGAAAAACTGGATCAACTCTCTTTATTGACCCAGTTACCGCGATTTCTGTCTGGGAAGCTGTTGTACAGAACAAGCCCATCCTATACCGGTACATATCAGTCAGCGGCCACGCGCTTAAAAAACCGGCGTTTTTAAAGGTGCGAATAGGAACGCCGATAGGCGACGTTATCGAGGAGTGCGGCGGTTTTAAAGCGGATCCCGCAAGAATTATTGTAAACGGACTTTTGACAGGGACTTCTGTATATGATCTGGATACTCCGGTAACAAAATATACAAAGTCTCTTCATATCATGGATAATGAATCCTGCCCTTCATATAGTGTAAATAATTGTATTCATTGCGGCCGCTGCGTACAGGTCTGTCCGGTTTCAATTGATCCCTATAAAACCGTCGCGAATATTCGGAAAGGAATATTTTCGCCAAAAACCATTTCGGATATCCGGACATGCCAGAATTGCGGTTGTTGTGTTATTGTCTGTCCATCGCGGATACCCATGCATCATATAATCAGCGAAGCTGAAAGCCGAATGCAAAAAGGGGAATATAAATGAAAAAAATGGGTTTGCTTGTTTCGCCTTCTCCCTTTATTTTAACCCGCCCGACTGTTGTACATATGTCTGTAATAACTGCTGTTTCACTTTTGCCGCAGATTATAATACTGTTTGTTCTCCGGGATTTTTCCGCTCTGCTTACAATTATTTCAGCGGTCCTGGGAAGTGTTTTTGCAGAATTGGGTGTTTGTATAGTGCGGAAAAAAAATACTTTTACCGATGGAACTGTCCTTTTAACAGGGCTGCTTGCCGGTTTTTTACTGCCGACAACTTTATCCTTTTTAACGGTTTTTTGTATCTGTTTTTTCGGTATATGTACCGCACGGATTTTTTTGGAGGAACGGGTTTATACTGGATGAACCCTGTCGCGCTCACTGTAGCTATCGCCTATATCAGTAATCCGGGAGCCTTTCCCGTACAATCACTTACGGCAGAAGGAATTCAGTCCGCTGGAGACGCTTTTACGGCAATGAAAATTGCGGATTTTGCCCGGATGGATTCCGATATGCATATCAGCTCTGTCATTAATGCCTTTTTTCTTGATATATTTAATATAAAATTACCGGACGGTTATGTTACTCTTTTTGCGGCGGCCCCATCCGTAATTACCGCTTTCAGATACAACATACTTACACTCGCTGCTTCAATTGTTTTAATTTCAATGAATATTATTGATTGGATAGTACCGCTTTGTTATCTTGCTGTTTACAGTATTTGTACTTACTGTTTTTCACTCCTTCCGTTCTTCCCGAATTTTTATTCAGGTGATATTCTTTTCGCCTTACTGACAGGCGGAACACTGTTTATCGCATTCTATATTTTACCTGATTTTTCAACAGCACCCCGGACCAGAACGGGAAAAATAATTTCAGGTTCTCTGGCAGGTGCCGCGGCTTTCTTTATCTGCGGCCCCGGGGCCTCACCCGTGGGCGGTGCCTTTACAGTTTTACTGATAAATGCGGTGAATCCTTTTATTGAATATTTTGAGGACCATGTTTTAATCAGAACAAGGGAGGCCGCATGACTCCCGAGATACAAAAACTGATAAAACGCTATGTATTAACTGTCGTGATTTTTTTGGTATGCGTTCTGTTAATTGTCGGTATAAATCTTTTAACGTCCCACCGGTATGATGAAATACTCCGGAACTCTGCCGAGCAGCTTCTTTCGGCTTCGAATACCACAAGTATACAACTCGGAGAAAAAATATCCATTCCGGGAGCAGGTTCAAAATACAGGAATATATACAAATCAAGGACAGCAGATAACAAAAGAGGGCTGGTTTTTGTCACAGGCGTTACAGGGAATTCAGGGCCGCAAACAGCAGTCTTTTATTATACTCCGGATCAGGGAACTGTATTTTCAGGATTGGTCGGTACAAAAAACTCTGACGGGGAATCATACGGAATAACAAATAGAATCATAGAAAAATGGATTTATACAATAGACAGGATAGTTTCAAAGAATGAGGAGTATTTGCAAAATGAATAAAAAAAATACACTTTTTCTGTTTGCGCTTTGTCCGATTCTGCCTGCCGCCTCAAATCTGGGATATGGCACTATTTTATCCTGTCTGATTCTGTGGCTATTTCTTTCAAGCTATATACTTCAGAAAATAATTGGCAGGCTCGAATTACAAAAAGCCTCTAAGGGTATTGAGCTGATGGGGCTTGCCTGTTCTCTTTCCCTTTTTCAGGTTGTCTTACAGGGTATCTTTCCTGTTCTGATTGTTTCCCTTGAATTGTATATTATTTTGACTGCTTTTTCCTTTTTTATTATCGAAAATCTTTCTGCGGCGTTATTTGAAAGCCGTCTTTTTCCCCAGCTGCCTTTTTTCGTACTTTTTATTCTGCTGTTTTCTCTGGTGAGGGAATTTTTTGGATATGGGACTATTTCTGTGCCGGTACCTGACGGGTTATATACTATTACTGTTTTCGAGAATCTGCCTAAGGTAACCGGTTTTTGGGGAACAACCGGCGCGGCTTTTATTCTGCTTGGTTTTATTGTACGGATTGCGCAGATACGTATTCCTGCGTTTTTTTCATTGAAAGGGAAATAATTATGCATATTTTTTTCATACTTTTCTTTTACGCTTTTTCCTGTTCAACCGTACTTTTATATGGTATCGGACTTGAGAGGACTCTGCTTGATTCCGGATCCGATATCCTGTTTTTTAAGCGGTTATCGTTTTTCTTCATAGCTTCAATACTGGCCGTACTTATACTTTGGTTCCCGGTAACCTATATAGTCATACCTAACGGGTTTTTCATCCTGGTGCCTGTTTTTGTTATTATGGTCTGTGAAATTTTGTATGAGCTGACCAGTCAGTTTTTTTTCTCTTCAAAAAAACAGTTTACAGGTGAACAGTTATTTTTTTTAGGAGTCGTTTTTCTTTCAATCGCCGAAGCCGCATCATTTACGGAATCCCTGCTTATTTGCGTCGCCGCTTTTTTGTGTTTTTTTGTGACAACAATTATTTTATTTTCAATACGAAGACGTTTATCCGCAAGTTTTACTTATTCGGAAGAAAAAAGGATTCCCTCATTGATACTTGTCAGCATGGGGCTTCTTTCAATTGTTCTGTTTTCTGCTGATATATCCTGGTGGTTTTCGGAGGTTTTTCATTGATTTCTCTGCTGCTTCACTTACTGCTTATCTTTATTTCTGTGTTTGCCATCGTCTTATTTTATTTTTGTATTCTGTTTCTGATACCGGAACGCTACCGGCAGCGGAAATATACTTCAGTCTCCCTTCAAAATGAAATGGATGATGAACCTCCCGGAAGCGATGTAAAAAACAAAAATGCAGTTATGCGGTGCAATTATATATCTTCGGAACCCCGCCGGTTCGATTCCATCGGTTTTTCCGATTGCAGTATAATGCAGAAAAATTTCCGGGGAGACACAGTCTGCCCGGACGGCTGTCTTGGTTTGGGATCATGTTTGTCCGTATGTCCTGCCGATGCTATTCTTATTGACAAAAATGCTATAATGATTAACGGTAACTGTACAGGCTGCGGCCGCTGTATTTCTGCCTGTCCGAGGAATCTCATAATACTGCAGCCGGCTGGTCTGCACAAAATACAGGTATGCGCGGGCGAGGGAAGACCCAATCTTTCCGGCGCGTGTCCGACCGCCGCAAATAATTTTTCTTTTTTGGCGTAAAAAAGTACAAAAAAATACAGAATCGTCCTTTATAAGATCGCCCGTGTGGGGTATACTGGTAGCAATACTAAATTGAGGATATTGTGAATAGTATTAGAAAACTCTGTTTGGGGACATATTGTACTATTACTCCGGGAAGCGATCCTGAATTCTGTGAAAGACAGTATCAGGTAATCTATAAACCTCTGGTATCTTCTCTGTATAATCTGCCCCAGCTGCCTTTTTCGTTGTATATATCCGGTATTTTGATCGACTGGCTTGAGCGCCAGCATCCCGAGTTTTTTATGATTCTGGAAGAAATGGCCAACCGGAAACAGATTGATATACTTGGCGGCGGATATTATAATCCCTTTTTTCCTCTTTTGCCTCCGGCGGACCGTGTCGGTCAAATAGAACTGCTTACAACAAGTATAAGAAAACACTTCGGAAAGCGTCCGAGGGGGGCATGGCTCGCCGCAAGCGCGTGGGATCCTTCAATGGTTTCCTCTCTGCATACCTGCGGTATCGAATATGTACTTCTTGATAAGACAATGTTTGAAGCAAATGGAGAGCCTCAGATTACGGGCTTGTCTCCGGTAATAATGGAAGACTGCGGAAAAACGCTTGTTGCCTTTCCGCTCGATAATACCTTAAGAAATCCCGAAGCTTACTCGCCTGAAGACTTTCTTTCAAAAATCACTTCAAATAATACTGAAACGGAAAAAGTGCAGACAGTTATTGTTTTCCCGCATCAGGATTCTCTGCCCGCCTTGTTTTCACAGGAAAATAACGGAGTATCATGGATTGAACATTTTGTTTCTCTTATTGAAGAATCCGAAAAAAAAGTCGAACTGACAACAACCAGCCGGGTTATCGCGTCCCGGAATCTTTTCCACCGGGCATATATTTCAACCGGAATGGCCCCTGTTCCTGCCTGCAGAACGGAGACAGGCAAAATGATACGCGGATACGGGCAAAGACATCGATAAAGCAGTATGTTCTGAATAATGAAAACAATATTTTCCTGTATGCGAAAATGATATATGTCCACAGCCTGGTAAATCAGCTCCGCGGCGATAAATCGAGAAAAAAAAACGCCCGGGAAGAAGTTCTTCAGGCCCAGAACAGTGAAATATTCTGTTCCGGGAATTTTACCCCTGAAAATCAAAGCCGAGAACTGCGCCTTCTCGCATATAAGAATTTACTGATAGCCGAAAAATCAACGCGGCTGCGCGGGATTTTTTCACCGTCGATTACGAGCCTTGATTTTGATATGGACGGAGTAAAGGAATTCCTGTGCCAGCTTGATAATATGAATATGTATGTGCATTTGCTGGCGGGAAGAATTTTCGAAATGGATCTTTTCGGTGTGTACAGAAATTACTGTGATACTCCCCCCGGCCGGTCCGGTCTTTTTCTTGATCATTTTATTACTGAAACTGAACTTGGGGAACTTCAGAACGGTTCTTTCTCACGGGACAATTCAGTTTTTGCCAAAACCCTGTATCAGGATGTTCATGTTGATTCAGGCCGGCATGAAATACTTCTTAAAACGGAAGGACTATATGGGGCTTTGCAGCAGACTATTTCACTCCGTAAGCAGTTCAGCTTCAAAATACAGGAAGTTCAGGTTCAATATATACTGAAAAATGACGGTCCCTTTAACTTATCCGGTATATTTGTTATTGAATTGAATATTGCGTTAAGCGGTTCAGGACGTACTCCTCCCCGTACAGTTGTTTTTTCACGGGACAAAACCAGTGAAGATATAATCAAAACTGTTTCCTTTCAGGATGTTGAATGGATCCAGATATCGGATTCCGATACGGGTGTCACATTTACAATTAATGCAAATGAAAATCCTGACGCAACACTTATTCCAATAACAAATATGTTGAATTCGGATATTGAGGGTGTAAGGGTCTTTTTATCATGGAAGGTTGATCTTGGTCCGGGGTTCGAAACTGAAAAAATGGTTTTTTTAAAAATTGATTCCTGAAAGTCCTGTTTTTGCCTGTTCTCACTAATATAAAACCCGCCTGGCATTTGCATTTCTTTTTCCGTTGATTGTTTTGTAATGAAATAGTATCATACCATTATGAAAAAGAAATTGGTTACCTCCGCATTACCTTATGTAAATAATGTCCCCCATTTGGGAAATCTCATTCAGGTTCTTTCCGCTGACGTTTATTCCCGGTTTTGCCGGCTCCGCGGATATGAAACACTGTATATTTGCGGGACTGATGAATACGGAACTGCGACAGAAACAAAAGCCCAGGAAGAGGGTAAAACCCCCAGGGAATTATGCGATTATTATTATGCGATCCATAGCGATATATATAACTGGTTCGGTATTGCCTTTGATAATTTCGGACGGACTTCAACCCCGCAGCATACGGAAATTACCCAGAAAATATTCCTTGATTTGGAAAAAAACGGGTATATAAAAGAACATACCATTGAACAGCTCTATTGTCCGTCCTGCGCCCGGTTTCTTGCGGACCGCTATGTCAGGGGTACTTGTCCGTCCTGCGGATATGAGGATGCCCGGGGAGATCAGTGTGAAAACTGCGGCAAGCTCCTAGACCCTGTCGATCTGAAAAATCCCCGCTGCTCAACCTGCGGTTCATCACCGGAGATGCGCGAAACAAAACATCTGTATATAGATCTGCCTGCCATACTTCCGCAATATGAAAAGTGGATGGCAACGGCAAGCGCCGAAGGAAAATGGGCAAAAAATGCCATGCAAATGACCCAGGCGTGGATCCGTGACGGCCTCCAGGAACGGGCAATAACCCGGGACCTTAAATGGGGTATTCCGGTGCCGAAGGCCGGTTTTGAGAATAAAGTGTTTTACGTCTGGTTTGACGCTCCCATAGGATACATTTCAATAACCAAATGCCTGACTGACCAGCTCGGGACTGACTGGAAAACCTGGTGGCTTGAACCGGAAAATATCGAGCTGTTTCAGTTTATCGGCAAGGATAATATTCCTTTCCATACAGTCATTTTTCCCTCAAGTCTCATAGGATCGGGTGAAAACTGGACAAAGCTGTTTCATATGTCCAGTACTGAGTATTTGAATTATGAATCCGGAAAATTCTCAAAATCGAAAGGAATAGGCGTATTCGGATCTGATGCCAAAGAGTCAGGAATTCCCGCCGATATGTGGCGGTTTTATATTTTCTATAACCGTCCCGAGAAATCAGACGCGTTATTTACGTGGAAGGATTTTCAGGAAAAAATAAACAGTGAATTGATCGGAAACCTCGGCAATCTTGTAAACCGTACCCTGACCTTTGTATTCCGTTATTATGAAGGGAAAATACCGGAAGCGGACGGTCTTGAGTCACAACGTGACGATATCCGTTCGGTTTCGGAAAATCTCAGGGATGCGGTCAGCGCTTCAATAAATAAAATAACGGAACTGCTTGAATGGGCTGAACTCCGGGACGCTTTCAGGGAAATTTTTGCCCTGTCGTCGGTCGCCAATAAGGCCTTTCAGGACGGGGAACCCTGGAAAACCCGGACTTCCGACCCTGAAAAGGCGGAGGCTCTCCTTCGGGATCTGTGTTATCTCATTAAAAATATTCTGATTTTTGTTCACCCGTTTATGCCTCGATTTGCCGATACCGTTGCTTCCTTTTTTGGAAAAACCATTTATTCCGGTACAGTGTTTGACGCAAACAAGGTCAGTGCAGTACCTCAGGTCCGGCCGAATGACCGCAATGTCCTTGGCTGGAATAATCTCGGCGAAAGGACCGGCCTTTCGATGATCACCCAGCCTGAAATAATATATAAACCGATGGATTCGGCTGTTATTGAAAAATACCGCGAACAGTATTCCGGTTCGCAAAAGGAACGCTCCGAAAAAGAAAAAACGGCTGTTTCCGAAAAAGCCGCTGAAGAAAAACCGGCAGATATTCCGGAGGAAGATATTTTTAATGCAAAAATAGCTCTCAAAACGGCAAAGATAATAAAAATAGAAAAACATCCGGACGCCGAAAAACTCTACATTGAAACGCTGGATGACGGTTCGGGAACGGAGAGGGTTATTCTTTCCGGGCTCGTTCCATACCTCAAAGAGGAAGATCTTCTCGGCAAATCAATCATTATAGCAGATAATCTGAAACCCCGGAAAATGCGGGGCATTGAATCCCGGGGAATGCTGCTGGCTGCCGATTATACAGATGCTGCAGGGAATGAACAGGTAGAAGTACTTGATTCCTCCTGGGCTGTTCCCGGAACTCCGGTAATGCTGGAAGGGGCTGATTCATCAATTGAAAAACCTGCTGAAATTGACGCGGATACATTCTTTTCGGTAAAAATGAAGATCATTGACAATGCTGTTACGGTTAACGGTAAAAAACTGCT
This sequence comes from Brucepastera parasyntrophica, assembly GCF_022376835.1. Classification (GTDB taxonomy): domain Bacteria; phylum Spirochaetota; class Spirochaetia; order Treponematales; family Treponemataceae; genus Brucepastera; species Brucepastera parasyntrophica. The sequence continues at coordinate 296,322 of NZ_CP084606.1, read as the reverse complement.
TATCGGCGGTAAACCGGTAATGACAAAGTACGCATCATCCGGTGAGGTTTCCTGATTTTGGATATAAAACTTGAACCGGTCGAAAAAAGCGAGCTGCATAGCCATATGGATACGGAAGGTGAGAACAGTTCCTTCCTTCAAAGTATTTTTTGGGCGGAATTCAAATCCCTTAAAGAATGGACGCCCTATTTCTTTTCCCTTGAGGCGGATAATTGGAAAACCTGGGTAACCGTACTGGTACGGAAACTCGCCGGTTTTCTGTCAATTGCCTATATACCCATGGGCCCGGCTGTTTCCGTCCGGACAGCGGAGGAACAGACCTCGCTGCTGTCACAGCTCGCTTCTCTTTTAAAGCCCTACTTACCCAAAAACACGCTGTATGTCCGCTGTGACCCGCCCTGGGGGACTTCTGTTTTAAACAGTCATATTTCAGGCGAAACAAAACCGGAGGAATTATTTCCCGAATTTCCAGGGAAACCGGTTCGCCGGGCCGCAGCTTCGGTACAGCCCCCCGATACGGTTCTGCTCAATCTGGCAAAAACACCGGAAACGCTTCTTTCCGAAATGAAGCCGAAATGGCGCTATAATATCAGGCTCGGTGAAAAAAAAGGCGTCAAAATCAAGTGCCTTGAAGGTAATGAAGCTATTGATTCCGGCATTCCTGTTTTTTATCAACTGTATCTTGAAACTGCACGGAGAGACGGCATTTCAATACATACCGAACACTATTATACCTCTTTATTCGAATATGCTGAAAAATTCAAAACAGCTTCAATGGCGCAGTACGGCACTGAGTTTGACAGGGATGAACTTTTTTTGCTCAGGGTATATATTGCGGAACATGAGAATACTCCGATTGCCGCAATAATCACGCTGTTTTACAAAAAGGAAGCCGTATATCTTTATGGAGCTTCATCAAATGAAAAACGGAATCTTATGCCTGCCTACAGTCTCCAGTGGCGGGCTATATGCGATGCGCAAAGTCTGGGATGCCGGAGCTATGACTTTTATGGAATACCCCCTGTTGAGGATCCTGCGCATCCGATGTATGGCCTGTACCGGTTTAAAACTGGCTTCGGCGGCTCAATCATACACAGAATAGGAACTTTCGATGTCCCGCTGAAACCGGTAACCTATGAACTGTACCGTTTTGCTGAAATTCTCCGGACATTCTGGTATAAAAGGGTGCGTAAACTCTTCAGAAGATAAACAGCCCGCGCGAAAAGAGGCCTTGCTGTTTTCCGGGTCCACAGAATATACGGAACAAATCAGGCTAAAAATTCCCTGGATGTCATCAACCGTACGCCTATTTTTTTTACTTCGTCCAGAAAGTCATTGCCCAGTTTCTCGAAACCGGCGACATTAGAGCTTACATCTGTAAGCACGATAAGTTTTTCAGACGGGATACAGGCTATAAGATCGCGGACTGTATTTGCAACACAATGCGACAGGGCCTCGCCGGCAATGGCAATATTATCCGCTATTTTAAGCCGTTCAATCAGCGCAAAGTTTGTGCGGGAACCAGGATCCGCCGCGTCCGATACTTCCGCCCTGATCGCGCTGTAATGTTCTGTTCTCACATTGCTGCCCTTGTAGGTATAGTCTACAATACGCCCCGGCACGCTTCTTTCCCAGTTAATCAGAGCGTCTGACAGTATGGGGAAAATACAATTTCCCCATGTACCGATAAGACAATGGGGAGGCCATATGCACAAATTATACTTACCAGTTTTCTCAAGCGTTTTTACGTATTCGATCGAATACTGCTCGTATTGAGGAACAGCAGCCTTATATTCGTTGTTTTTCAGCATGGCCGAAGTAATAATTGTATAGGGTTCAGGATGGTTTCCCTTTTTATCAATCCAGAAAATCGGATGCGCTATATGAAAAAGATGATGTGTGTCCATAGTAACATGGATGGATTGGAGTTTATCACCGAGTCTGTTTATCATTTCCGAAAGTTTTTTACAATCCTCATCGGCGCCCTTTACACTTAAGGCACCGTTAACGTCACAAAAATCATTCTGGGGATCAATAATTAATAGAGTACTATTCATATGTTCAAGTTTACCACAATCCTTTACATTGTCAAGCTTCCACAATTAGTTTATACTGTGGTCTTATGAATTTTGAAGTTTTTGTATTGGGCTGCGGAGGGATGATGCCGCTTCCGTATCGGCATCTGACTTCGGTTTTGCTGAGACGTGAAGGGGACCTTTTTTTGTTTGACGGCGGGGAGGGGACTCAGGTTTCTCTTCGGAGATTGAATTTACGATGGAAAAAGATAAACGCTATTTTTATAAGCCATACGCATGCCGATCATGTAACAGGCTTGCCGGGAATCCTTATGCTGTCTTCGCAGGTAGAACGCGATGAACCGCTGTATATTTTCGGGCCGCCCAGAATAGAAGAATATATAAAAACCAGCAGAAAAGTCCTCGACATGTACATTAATTATGAACTCATTGTGAAGGAAATACTTGAACCGGGACTTGTATTCAGCGGCCCCGATTTTGATGTCTTTGCTTTTCCCCTGGATCATACAAAAACCTGTCTGGGATATTCCTTTGTGGAGCATCCGCGGCCCGGAATCTTTAATCCGGAGAAAGCGCTTGAAAAAAAGGTTCCGCGCGGCCCGCTGTGGTCAAAACTGCAGTCAGGAGAGTCTGTAGAGTCATCCGACGGTCAAACCGTCCATCCGTCTGAAGTTCTCGGCGCAAAACGAAAAGGCCGGAAATTCAGTTATGTAACTGATACAAAATATATCCCTTCCATTTCCGGGGAAGTCGCCGGTTCCGATCTCCTGATTTGCGAAGGCATGTTTGAAAAAGCCCTTACGGAAACTGCTGAAGAAAAGAAACATATGACCGCATACCAGGCTGGCATAATAGCGCGCGACGCAGGGGTAAAAAAAATGGGGCTTATCCATTACAGTCCGCGATATACTGATTATGAGCTGAAAGTGTTACTTTCCGAGGCTAAAGAGGTTTTTCCTGAGACGGTTTTGACAAGGGACCGCATGGTTTTTCCGATCGAATATGAGGATTAAGCGGATATGATACAGGTCAAAAATATTTCAAAATCATACGGAAATATTGCCGCCTGTACCGACATTTCATTCCGGCTCCGGCAGGGGACTGTTACGGCTCTTTTGGGACCGAATGGCGCTGGCAAATCAACGATACTGAAAATTGCAGCGGGCGTTATTTTTCCGGACTCCGGTACTGTAACGGTGAACGGCTATGATATGTTTACCGATCCTATACAGGCCCGGTCGGAAATCGGAATTGTATTCGAGAATAATCCGCTTTATACTGATCAGACTGTTCAGGAATATCTCCTGTTTATTGCGAAAATGTATGGACTTTCACATAAAGACAGCATTGAATCAGTATCAGCATGTATAAAAAAATATAACTTAGCTGAAGTGCTTCAGCGGCCCATAAAGGAATTATCTCATGGATTCAGGCAAAGAACAGGCCTGGCTGCGGCTCTTGTTCATAACCCATCCATACTCATCCTTGATGAGCCGACAAATGGCCTGGATCCCCTTCAGATTGACGAATTCAGGAAAATTATCCGCGAATACGCATCCGGTAAAACGGTTATTATTTCCACCCATATAATGCAGGAGGTGGAGCTTCTCTGCGATTCTGCTATTATGATTAACAGAGGCGGCGTGCTCATGCAGGGGCCCTTTGACGAGATATATGCAAAAACAGGGAAAAAATCGATAGAAGACGCCTTTATCCATCTCGTACGAAAAAGCAATGGAGCCGGACAGTGAAAAAATCTTTGTATCAATTTACCGTATTGCTTACGAAAGAATTAAAACAGGTTTTTTCCTCTCTGGTTTTTTCGCTTGCCTCGCTTTTTTTTCTGCTGGGTACGGGAATTCCTTTTTTCTATTTCCGCCGCTTTCAATTTGTTTCAGATTTTGCGCTGAAGGAATATTTTGCTTCCTTCCCGCTGCTATCCGTGCTGATTTTTCCGGCACTGACAATGAATATATGGGCGGATGAAAGAAAAAAAGAAACGGAACTGATACTGTTTGCATTACCTGTAAATGACTGGCTGCTTGTTGCGGGAAAGTTCTCCGCCCAGCTGCTGACATATCTGTTTTTACTGCTTATGACAGTGCCGGTTGTCATCTTTTTACCCTTTCAGGAAGCGGGGACCGTTTTTACCACATACACTGCTCTTTTTCTTGCGGGATTTTTGTGTCTCAGCCTTGGCCAATTTTTTTCAGCCCTGTTTTCGTTTCCGGCAATTTCCTTTATTTGTTCGGCGGCCGTTCTTTTATTATTCAATACCATTCACTTGCTGCCGCAATTGATATCCATGCCGGGCAGTGCGGCGGCTCTTTGCACATGGTTTTCCTTTGCCTGGCATTTTGAAACAGCCTCGCGGGGTATACTGGACAGCAGGGACCTGGTCTTTTTTATAATTCCTGCGCTGATGCTTTTATACGCAAATACAATTTTTTTGAGATACCGAAGATGCAGACGATAAAAAGACAATCCATTATAAGAGACATCCTTGTTTTTTCCCTTCTTTTGATATTATTTGTGCTATCGCTGCGTATATATTTCCGTGCTGATTTGACAAAAAATAAGATATATTCAATTTCACCGTATACGCGGACAGTTCTGGCTGATCTTGATTCCGAAGTCACGGTGACCTGGTATTGTTCCGGAATGCTTGAAAAACTTGTTCCGGCGGCGCGGTATATACAGGATTTTCTTGAGGAATACCGCAATTACGGCAAAGGTCATTTTGTATACTCAATTGTTGATCCTGCCGCAGCAGGAAAAACAAATACTATTCAATCGCTTGGAATGATTCCCCGGCAAATAGAAATTCTGGAAAATGACGGCAGGACCTTCCGTGAGCTGTATTCAGGACTCCTCATCGAATACAAAAACAGGCACCAGATAATTCCGTTTTTTATTGATACAAATACGCTTGAATATGATCTGACCCGTCTGATACTGGAACTGAAAGACGGAACGGAAAAAAACTCAGTCGGGATTATTTACGGAAGCCGGCCGTCGGGTTTGTCTGATGAATACAGCTATGTAGAACCCTGGCTTTCCTATGCGGGCTTTCAAGTGCGGAATATCCCGCTTCCGGCAAAGGACCTTGATGTATCGGTTCCGCTTCTGGTGATCGGTTCTTCACTGCTTGATTATCAGACTGTAAGTGCAATAGAACAGTTTATCAGGGACGGGGGGAGTTCCGTTTTTTTTGTTTCCGGAACAACGGTAAATACGGCAACGGACTGGGAATCATACCGGAAGGAAGATGATATATTTTTATCATATCTTGAAACAATCGGCATCAGAATAGAACAGGAACTACTTCTTGATATTTCCAATTTCAGGATGACAATGCCTTCTCTTGACGGTACGCGGTATGAATATATAAATTATCCCTTCTGGATAATTTCGGGCAGTTTTGCGGAAGGCCGGCAGAAAAAAATATTTGCCGGCATCCCCGCGCTCCAGTTTTTCTGGCCATCTCCTCTCATGCTAATACCCGGGACCCATAATTTCCTCCCCCTTGTTTCAACAACTCCAGCCGCATTTACTATGTCTGAACCGTTTGATACAAATCCATTCGGGAACCAGCTCTCCCTCTTTTCTTCAGGAGAAAAATCAGTAAAACATCTTGGAGCTTTTTCGGAAAGCCGAAACAGGATTATCGTGTTTCCTGATGAATATATGATAAGCAGTCTGATTGAATATACGGCAAGTGATACCAATCTTGATTTTCTGGTAAATTGTATTGAGTGGATATCAGGGAAGGATTCGCTTCTTGAACTGAAAAAAGACGGCGAGAATTACCAGATGCAGCCGCTTGATGCGGCTGTCGAAAGCTCCGATTTATTACGAACTGCCGTTCTTACTAATATTATTATACTTCCTGTTCTGATTATTGTATTGACAAGTCTGAAATTCATCAGAAAGCGCAGGACCGGAAAATGAAATCTGTGAATGCAGTAAAGCTTCTTTTGATACTCTGTTCCGTATTCCTCGTTTTTACTGTTTCCGTATACATTTTTTATAATTCTTCACGGAAAGGAAATGTCACTTATATAACATTACTCCCGCAAAAAAACGCAAAAACCGTAACGGAAATCCTGATTGATTCTCCTTCTTTTTCTTTCCCGATACATTTATTGCGGGAAAACGGTAAATGGTTTCTGGATCTGGGCGCGCGCTATCCGGCGGATGACAATAGAATTGAACGTCTGTTTGAGGAGTTTTCCGGAAGAAAAAAAGCTTCCGTAATCATCGGGACTGATTTACTGAATTATGGACTATCCGGCCCGGATACCGTGCATGTACAATTTTTCAATGCCCAACATGCTATAATTTCTTCGGCTGCATTCGGAGATACCGATATTACCGGCGAGTCAATTTTTCTGATATCGGGCAATGAAAAAAAAATATTCAGAACGGATGATACCTATTCACATTTTTTGAATCCCAGGGCTTCATACTGGGTCAATCTTACACCTTTCAGTACTTTGCAGGATAAGGGCAATATTCAGCGGCTTATCGTAAATAAAGAAAATGAAAAAAAAGAATTCCGGGCGGGCAGGGATCCGCAGCCTGAAGAGCTTGGAACGGTACTTCAAAAACTTCAGTGCCTGGATATTACAAATGTACCTATGATGCCTCAGGAAGAAATAATTCTTGAAATGGGTAATACTGAAGTAATAACTATACACTTTGCTGAATTGGACGGAGAAAATACTATTATGACAACAAGCCTTATTCCGGGGTCCGCTTATATAATCAGCAGATGGGCAAAGGAAAAAATAGACAGCGTATTTGAAGAATTATAATACTTCTTCCTGCTCGGCAACAAACGAACGGTATTTTTCCGGGTTCGCCCTGAACGCAACTATGGGCAGGTTTTCCTCCCCGTCCGCTTTCTTCGATGCGTTATAAGCTTCTTCAATCATGCGGTACGCAGGAAGAAGTCTTCCTGTTCTGGTCGTTATGCCTATTGAAACTTTTCCGGAAATATTCATTTCTTCAAGCAGAAGACTTAAATCACTGAACAGAGTGTTGGCGGTTTTCATTGCCTGATCGAGATTCATGTTCTGCAGAATTACGGCAAAACTGTCCGGACCAAATTCAAAAAGCATGTCCCTGAATTTGAATGTATCAAGAAGAAGCCGGGAAATGTTCTTCGAAAAATTTTCTGCTTCATCATGTTCCGGTATCCGTATTATAATCAGAGACAAATCCTGTTCAGACGAAGCCGCCCGGACCAGCTCCGCATCAAGTCTGTCTTCAAGATACTGCTCCCATCCTATTCCCGTTGTTGGTGAAAAAAGACCTGTAGGTTCGGCAGGCTCATTCCGTTTTGGTTCCGGTTCTGCGGCATTTTCATTACCTGATTCAGGTTCAGAATCGGCATGAACATCAGCAACCGTATCGATTTCCACAGGCTGGGGCTGCTGAACGGATTCAACTGTGGATTCCACCGGAGGTTCGGCAGGGATATCTTCAACGGGCGTTTCAGCAATATCAGGTACTGGAGGTTCTTTTATTTCCTGATTTACGGATACTTCCGCTGCCGGTTCAGGAGGTTCCGGACTGATGACTTCCGCGGGTTTTTCCTGAACGGGGGCCTGTATGACCGGCGCAACGGGTTTAAGTGAAATATCTTCCGTAATATCAAGCCCTGTTTTGCGGTTTATATTTGCCGGAGCTTTTTTCTTTGATGAATTTGCGAGAATAACAATCAGAGTTGCCAGAAAAAGAACAGATATAACAAAAAAGCAGTTTTTGCTGGTATTATATATAACATCAGGATGCAAAACGTATAAAACCGCGGTCACTGTAAATGTTCCGGAATTCTGACCGCTGTCAATTTCTATGTTGGCGCTGTGATTTTTCATAAAGGGAGACGTTTCGGTTATATAGGGCCTTCCAGTCACATCATAAGCGATGGCCGGAGAATTATCAGGCCACAGAAAAACGGGGCCGCCGACCGGTGTGGAAATAACCAGCGCATTCAGCAGGCGGGAATTTCTGCATACTCCAACAATCTTTTCATAAAAACTGCTGCTTAAAAAGCCTTCGGTATATGATGCTGAAACAATCTCACGTGATATCCATGTAAAAGTACGTTCCGCTTCAACGGTTCCGGTTTGGATTTCCCTGTGTATGGAAAGGGTAAACCATAAAATAGTTGCAAGTAAGATACAAAAGGCAACAACACTGTATCCAGCAATGAATTTATCCTTCATGATTTAAAGTATACCTCTCAATTAATTTAAGTGCAAGCTCAAACGCTTCTTTCACAGTATTTTGTCCGTAAGTATTTCCGTGTTTTATCCTGTACCATGCCGCAAAAGGCAGCAGTGAATAAAACACGGATGTTTTTTCCAGCCTGCTGTTATACAGCATAGTTTCTAAAGAACACTGATAATCCCTGACAAATTCTTCAAAAGGAAAATTACGGAAATCGGATGTATTCCATTGGTGCGTATTTTTATACTGTTTCAATGATTCCGCGTAGCTGTCCAGAATTTGTGTAGAATAGATTATTCCGTTTTCTGTCTTTATGGCCCGTACCGGAGTGCGGAACATTAAACCGGTAAAAAGATTTTCCTCCGGGTTCAGTCTGTCTGAACGTGTTCCATAAGTATCTGATAAATAGGTACCCCTGGCATAGGGCTTCCCGTCCGTATAAGCAAAATCGGCTCCCCCGAATTCAATTTTTTTAAAACCCAGGGAGCAGGCCGCGTCAAGCGCCGCTCCGGTAACTGTTCCAGCTGAAGTATCGAGCAGGGGAAGCGGAGCATAAGCTGCCGCATAACGCGCGAGCGGATGTCCACCGGCCGCAAAAATAATATCCGTATTGGAAGTCAGCGCGCGAAACGCGATGTCAGGATTAGCACACAGATCAAGAATAACAGTCATATTCCCGCCGAACTCCCTGACGGCATGAAGAACAGATACTGCCTGGGCATCAATACTGATAAATACATCAGGAATAATATTATATGAAGCAAGCGTATTCCACGCAGTATCGGTTGAAAACAGGATATATGAATCCCTCCGGCTGCGGAGCTTCGGAATGTCACGTTCGAGACCAGGGCCGGCCGCCGCGATATATGCTGTTTTTTCCCTGCTGAAATCCGGCGCTTTTTTCTGATGCATGGCCGCCGTTTTTAAATTAAGAAAAATATTCCTCATCCATATTTTTCCGAAATGGGCCTGGACTGAAAAATCCGCTGATATTACTTTAAGCGCGTCACTGCATTTCCCTTCGATATCTTCCGGCGAAATTCCCGTAAAGCTCAGCCAGGGCCGCAAAGGAAGTATTTGGAATTTTTTGTATAAAACGGGAAGATACACGTTCATTAAACTCTGTACAAAATTGTCCGATGAAAAAGTCAAAAGTGAAACCCTGGGATCCGCAAGAATATCCGAAAGATCGATAATCTCAAACAATGACTTCAGGGACGCCGGTGACTGCTCCGCAATAATACAGGACATGTCTGGTAAACGGGCCAGATATTCGCGGATATGATAAGCGCCGCCGATTCCTGCGAAGAGAATAAATGCGCCGGAGATATCCATTGTATCCCATATTTTTTTTGCTTCACCGACAGGATTATAAAGTGAATGGGCCGCGGTGCCGTCGCAAAAGACCGGAACAGGCACACCGGTTTTCGAAACAGCAATTTCCTTATATGTCCCGTCCGGTGCTGACAAACGGATACAGTCAGCGAGGTTTCTGTCTTTTTTTTCAAGGGCGGCAAGATTTTTTTGCAGACTGGGTATCATTTATATCCGGTCCTTTCTTTAAGTTTCCGTAAAAAAGAAACGGTTTTTTTTGCCAGTGAAGCATATAGTACCGTATATTCGGCGGCGCCTGTCGGTTCCCGCTCTTTTTTCAGGAGCTGTATATAATCGGTATAGGACACCAATTGAAAGATTTCCGGAAAAACAGGTTCATGAAAAATAGCGTCTGTTTCAGACTCAAGGGAATCGCAAAGGCCGGATAACCAGCCGGCAATTTTTTCCTTCCGTTCCGGTTCGGACAATATAGACTGGAATGTCAGACTTTTATCCTTTTCCGTTTTATCTGCCATATGGGGAATATCGCCGGTTGTCGCAGACTGAATACCCCGCAAAACTGTCCCGGACGGGTTCAGGCGGAAAAATCGCTCTTTAAAATCCTGCTTTCGTGATGAAAACCAGTCGGCGTACATTCCGAGAGAAAGATTCTGAAAATTATCACCAGTCAATTTTGTCTGGAGCGGAGAAAATCTGTCAGAAGTGGTTTCATACAGAACATCGGAAGGATGAGGACGAGCGTGAGAAAATGAATCTGAAACGGAGAGATCAAGCCCCGCAGCGTATACATTTGAACAGGTATGCGAAAGAGCGTAGAGCGCCGCCGTTCCCGCGACTGAACCGTTTCTGACTGCCTTTTCAGGTGTAATACCACAAAGGTCAAAAAGTTTGCTTTCAAGGTGACTTCCGTAACTAAGCGGAAGTATAGGATTTCTGTCACATAAGCCTGACGGAACGGCGGCATCCATGGGAATTGCTACCGGGACCGTTTCTGCCAGATTTTGGAAAAGCATTTTTGCCCAATACCCGCCGTCGGTTGCAATACAGAGATCGGGAACACAATTATGCGCGGCAAGACAGGACACCGCCGATGAAACAGCGCATAAAAATATATTTTCTCTCAATTCCCTATCCGTCGGAAGAATTTTTTCCAGTGAAGGTCCCGCCGCGGCGAGTAAAACCGGTTTGCGGGTATATACCGGCTGCAGAATAGTCCGGAATGACAGACTATTCGCAATCATATTTGAAAACCATCTTTTCCCGAAATGTGTTCTGGTATACATGATACTCTTTTGCAGGCGGAACAATGAGGCAATACTATGCCATACCATTTCAGCTTTTTCAGGCCAGAATGTATCAGAGGGTTTCCATGGCAAAAACAGGGTAAGAGGGATCAGCTCATCCGGTATCAAGTTAAAAAGAAAAGTTCCGACATCTCCTCCCGAAAGCGGTCTCCAGACTGCGTCCCACAAGTTGTCTGATTCTTCAAAATACTCATCCTGGTAACGGATTGCAATTATTTTTGAATCAGGATAAACACTGCGAATGACGGACGCAAGAAAAGACTCGCCGGGTTCAGTAACGACAACAAATCTGGGCTTGAAAGAAATATCCAGTGATTCAATATATCTGGAGGCTTCTTTTTGCGGATTATATTTTGAATGAAGCCGGCGGGGAAGATCAGAAGTCCCCATCTAAAAAAACCATCACTTCTGCTGCAGTTGAAGCAGTTTTTATTTTCTGTATATCAATGTGAGAGATGCGGTAATCGCCGTACAGTTTTGTCAGAGATGAAATTATTGATTCAAAATACAAATTGATATCAGTATCGAGAGTGCTGAAAATCGCAATATGAAGAGTCCCGTTCCGGTCAGCTGTGAGTATATTAGCCGGTCCCAGCCTGCGGGCAATCCGCCGGACAATTGCCTCATATATTATGAGCTTTTCCGGTTCCATCTGTATTTTATCATGCGCAAAAAAAAGTGATGAAAATGAAACGGTAACAAGCACAGCTTGTTTTCCGCCTGACAGCTCATTGTTTACCTGCGACCACCGTACTGCATCAGCTTTTTTGAATACAGCAGGAGGGTCGGGGATGAGCTGTGAGGTTTCAGGATTATGCAATAGACGCAGCAAATCCGCAAATTCAGAACTCTGAACAGTAATTTTTTTTTCTCTGTTTTTATCCAGAAGTGAATCAGCGAATACAAGATAACCGGAATATGAACCGATCATAAACGGGTATACATACAGACCTTTGAGACTGTTTCTTTCCCGCGTAGAAAAAAAACACCAAACTGTGAAAGATTTTCATTCTCAAAGGAATACAGGGCGTCCGGTTTGTCCAGCAATTCCGTGAAATCATCCTGCACTGGAACAAACCGTCTGAAAGTAGTTAAGTCAAAACCTTCCGATATAACCGGGACAAGCGTATTTCCGGCGTCTGAAAAAAATAATGTCCCTCTTTCCAGACACATATTTTTAAGACATAAGCGGAAAAGATCAAGCACCCTGTCATAATAGGAGGCGGAAACAATCCTGTACAGCAGCCCGTTTTTTTTTCAGAAACGGGTTCCGGCTTTTTTGCTGCCAAAAAAGCCTTATCAATCAAACCCATACTCAGGAAATACCAAGTTCATCAAAAAGCTTCTTGTACACTTCAAAGTGTTCCGAGCGTGCGAATTCCTCAATTTTTTCTTCAGGCAGACTTTCAAGAAGCTGGTCCATGTAGGACAAAACCGATTTTATTTCATCTTTCAGCTCGCCCGGAAGGCTTGCAACCCCGGAAGGAGCGGAATCATCTGATACGAGGGTCTTTTCGGATTCCGTCTCAGCGTCCTCCGGGACAATTTCCGGAGGTTCTGCCGGTACCGTTTCTTCTATCTGTTCACCGGCCTGTTCTGCAGGGACAGACAGGATATCAATTGAGTCTTCCGATACTGGCATATCCGGAATTTCCATCACTGCATCAACAGAGGGTACAATGTCCGTTTCCGGAGATTCTTCCCCGGACAAATCAGCCGGGATACTTTCCTCAGCTTCCTGGGTTTCGGTTACGGCATCCGCCGGCATATCAGTCTCTGCGGGAAGTACAATTTCTTCTTCCATCATTTCCGGAGACTCAAGCAATTCTTCGCCGGCCGGATCATCCGGAAGGCTTTCTTTGGCTTCATGGGTTTCAGTTACAGAAGTTTCACCGTCATCTTCCAGCTCCAAATTCCCGAAATCAAAGGTTATATCGGAAATATCATTTATCTTGTCTAACTCATCCAGATCATCATCTGTGGCTTCGTTGTCAGCTTCAGCCTCGGTCTGAATATCGGGTATATCAAGATTAAAATCATCCAGCACGGGTTCTTCAAGTTCTTCATCAGCAAAATCGATTGTCTCGAGATCAGCTTCTTCCATGGGAATTGAACCTTCCGAATCATTATCTTCAGGTTCCGCTAGAAGGAATTCATTTTCTTCAAAAGACGGGTCGCCTTCCTCGGGTCCGGATTCTCCTGCCAGCAGGTCAGTTTCGGCAAAGGTATCGTCCAGAAGGTTAGTCTGCAGGTCCGGTTCATTTTCTTCAGACGGAGCAGATTCGGAAACAATAGTCTGGCTTTCATCCGGGGTTTCTGCTTCCGCGCTGTCATTTTTTTCTTCAGTAAAGTCTGCAGTAATAAGAATATTATTCAGTTCATCACCGGTTAGGGCAATTGTTTCATCAGAATCATCATCACTGAAAAAGCCGGAACTTTCACCATTTTCTGCAATTCCCTGATCAGGATCACATGGTTCGGCAAGAGGCGCCGGTCTTTGGTTGGCAAGTTCCGTTTTTAATGTGGATATTTCCTTTTTAATTGAAGAAAGCTCTTCCGCAATTACCATTAACAGCTCGGTTGATTTATCATTTGATGTCATTGTTTCCTCTTCTTCCGGCATATCATCATGCAAGTCCCTTTCTAAAGCGCCAATATCATCAAAATCAAGAGACACATGCTCCTCCGTGTCTGAATTGTCCTGTCGGGATTCAGTTTGTTCATTATAATCGGTAATTTCCGGAATAGCAAGTTTTTCCTCGGTTTTGTTTTCCGTTTCTTCCATTTTTGGCAAGGGTTCTGCCGACAATGCTCCTGGTTCGCGGACCCGGCCGGTTCCGTCTTTAAGCGCTACGCCTGTTTCCGTAAAGGCCGTCTGTCCCGAAAGAGTACCGGTATCAACAGGTTCGTCATCAAAATCAGGAAGAGGAATAATGTCATCTTCCTCCCCGTAGGATTTTGTGAAATCCGGCATTTCAAAGTCATCATCGTCCGCAAGTTTAATTTCCTCACCCGCGCCAATGTCTGTTTCATCAATACTGTTTACTTCTCCGCTGAAATCATCAAAAACCGTATTATCTTCAGAAATTGTATCATCAGGCAGACTTTCTTCTTCAATGATACTGCTTTCAAAAGATGTTTCCGGTTCGTTTTGGTCCGGAATAAAGGAATTCAAATCATCATTTTCTACTTTTTCAAAATCGGGAAGCATTTCAATGTCCTCATCTTTTATTTCAATGTTATGAAATTCTTCGGAATTTCCTGTTGTTTCTTCAGGTATGGAAGCACTCTCATCATGTACTTCAGTGTCACTGGATCCGGGTTCTTCAATTTCAGAATGAAGTTCCGGAACCGGGGTGATTTCGTCGTCAAATTCATCAATGACTGTTTCAGAAACTACGGGCGTCTCATCTGTCCATGCTTCCGTATTATCTTCCGTTTCCGCTTCAGGCTCTCCGTTTATTTCATCCGGAGAGACAATATCTTCAACTGTATCATCTGCAAACGTATTGTCAATTTCTATGGGTTCATCTTCCTCAGGCTCGGTTTGCGGGGCAGCTTCCACAGCCTCATTGTCCTGTTCTTCTGAAATTGAGGTTTCATCTGTCTCACTGTCCGGGTTTGTTTCCCCGGTATTTTCCGGCTGTTTTTTTCCTTCGGGAGCAGGGGTGTCTTCCACTATTTCCAGAAGACTGTTCAGTTCCGAAGCAAAGTCACTGTTAACGACCGATACAGTATTATCAGCTTTTTTTGTTGACTGGACATATCCGGTCGTTTTTGAATCAAAAAGCGGAACGGAAATATCTTCATCCGAGCTTTCACTTACTGCGGATGATACTGAGCTGAGTTTATCTTCTTCAGTAACATTAAGATCGTAATTGTGTTCCTGTTTTTCGGCGCTTTGGCCTTTCAAAGTAGCCGCAGGAGCATTTGTTTCGTCAAGAAGATCAAGCAGATCATCGAATTCGGTTACATCTTCGGAAATTCCGACCTCGGCGGAAGCCGCCGGAGCTTTTCCGTCTGCCTTTGGTTCCTCGGCCATGTCAGGAATTTCGCTCAGGTCAAAGAAGTCATCCTCGGCAACTGACATAAGGGTGTCAACTGATTCCTCTGTTCCGTGTTTTTCTGCAATGAAGTCCTCATCAAATTCGAGTTCAAGATCGACCGGTTCACTGTCCGAGAAAAGTTTATCATTTTGGTCGTCAACAGTTATGCCGCCCGAATCATTAAACGCGTCGATAAAATCATCAAGATCAAGGTCATCGCCGCCGCCGGAAGAAGCGCCGTCCGCATTAAAATCATCCAGAAAGTCATCCAGACTCAGTTCTTCAGTTTCTCCGCCGGCTGATGAGTCCGCTGCCGGGCTGCTGATACCGGCTATATCGTCAAAAGATATTTCTTCAGTGATATCAGCGGTATCCATATCTGAAACGGTACCGGATTCTGAGGATGCCGCAATAGTATCGTCTGAAGTTTCATTTATATCATCAAAGGATATTTCTTCTGTTATATCCGCATCTGAAATGGACTCGGCTTCCGTAAAAGCCGGGGCAGTGCTTTCTTCCTCGGTTTCTTCGGGTTCGCCTATATTATCAAGGGATATCTCCTCCGTGATATCTGTATCCGTTCCGGAAACGGTTTCGGTTTCCGAGGCCACCGGAATGGTGATTTCTTCCGTAATTTCATCTGATTCGACAATATCCGGCAACTCGAACTCGCCGGCGGTATCATCTATATCAAAATCAAAGGCTTCTTCGGCATCTTTGTCTTCATTCAGAGCAGTGTCTGCAGTTTCCAGAACGGTTTCCTCAACACTGTTTACTTCATCGCTGAAATCATCAAGGACAATTTCATCAAGGGTAATATCATCGAGGGATTCATTGCTGATCAGGGTTTTTTCATCAATGGTATCTTCCGCTATATTTCCGCTGGCATATTCGGTATCGGAATGTCCGGAACTCAGGTTTTCAGACAAAACTTCAGGTTCGGTTTCGGGGGAGGGAAATACATCATCATCATCGGCCTGAATTTCGGAAAAATCATCTGTATGCAGGGCTTCCGTAAAGTCCTGCCCGGATTCAGCCGGTTCTTCAATATTGATTGTTTCGGTACTGTCTATTATGGAATCATCAAAACTGATTGTTTCAGCCATATCTGCGGAATCATCAAATTCAAAATCGGCGCTGTCACTGACAGAATCCGGCGCAGTTTCCGGAAGTTCATTTTCTTCCGGCGGAACAGCTGTTTCAGCGGATGCCATACCGTTTTCAGTTTCGGACGTGTCAAAAGAGTCATCAAAGTCGGGAAGCTCGGAAAAGTCGGAATCGGACAAACCGGTATCAATCGGGATCCCAGCCGGGTCTGTAATATCCTCATCCACATCACGGGGACCGCTCTTGACCCATACTCCATACATATCAAGTGTTTCTGTTATATCAGACAAGTCATTATCAAAAGAGTCATCATTTATATCATTATTCTCATAATCGGATGTCATTAGCTGCTCCCCGAGATTATAATTATTCACTAGTTTATCGGCATTTTTTTCTTTATTATTAACTTTAATATCAGACCCGTTCTCCTGTCAATAAAATTCAAGATTTTGCAGTTTTTTGCCGTATCTTGAAGGGTATGAAGTGGCTTAAAATTGTGCTGCCTGTTTTTGCGGGTACGCTTATATACTGTGTAATGAGTGTCTGTTTCGGTCCGCGGGGAATTTGGGCTATGGAGCAGCTTTCCCAGGAAAAAGACCGGCTGGAGCAGCATCTTGATTATCTGTATACAATAAATACTGATCTTGATATTAAATTCAGAAATCTGACTGCTGATCTCGACACTATAAGTGTATATGCCCATGAACTCGGATATGTTGCCGAAGACGAATATCTTATAAAGCTTGCCGGTTTTTCCGGAGGGATTGACCGGAAAGTATATGCGGGCGAGCCTATTATTACGGCAAAGCCTGAATATGTGCCTGAATGGATTTGCAAATTGTTCGGGATTATTTCGGGACTTTTGGTATTTTTTATATGCATAACAGTCAATCTGAAAAAAAGCACAAAAAATATGATAATCTTGAAGAACTCATCTGATTCCGCTGAAACCGCCGCCGCTTTTTTAAAAGCAGGCAAGCTTGTTATTCTTCCCGCAGACACAATGTACGGGTTTTCCGGGACAGTCCCCGGTTCCGAGCAGCTTATTATCGCCGCGAAGGGGAGGGATGAGGGCAAGCCGTTCATACAGCTGCTTGCGCATCCGGAAGATATTTTTCATTATACCGATAACATAATTCCAGCCGGTCTGCTGAATATGTGGCCTGCGGCCCTGACGCTGATAATCCGCAATAAAACAGGCGGAACAACTGCCTTCCGCTGTCCGGACTGCGCCTGGCTCAGGGAAGTTATTGAAAAAACAGGGACGCCCATATATTCGACAAGCGTGAACCGCTCAGGTGAAAGCCCGCTGCACGCGATCGGGGAGATTATTGCGGAATTCAGTGATGTTGCCGACCTGATTGTCGATGATGGGGACTACCGGTTTCCCGCGGCTTCAACCATAGTTGATATAACCGGAGAAAAATACCGCATTTTAAGGCAGGGAGATGTGACTGTTCCCGGTGAATATCTTGAATAGCAGCGGTTAATTCCGTGTCCAGACTTCATCTACTATGATGCCTTCCATCGAAAGGATATTTTTTCCGTCATTATGAATTAAAACTGTTCTTTTATTTCCGACCAGCACTTTCTGATCCGGGGTTATCATAAAGCGCCATTCAAGCGGCGGCGCTATGTTTACGGCCTGCTTTGCGACCGGATCGGGAAGGTCTACAAACTGCCGGGGCGATGAGGCTCCCTTCTGGCGCACAATAAGTTCATTGTTTGAAAGGACAAACTCAAGGGACAGGGATACCCGCTGGAAAGGACTACGACACCCCGTCCGCCGCGCAGAATCATTATTTTTTCCACATCATTTTCACCGCTCCATGAACCGGCAAGGGAGTCGATATTTGTCACTGGGACCAATTCACGCGTATCGGGAGGCGGAGGGGTTTCTGCTGTCTGAGGCGTCACCTGTGAAGCGGGTTCGGGGTCGGGAAGCGAGATTGACAGGTCGAAAAGGTCCCGTACAAGGAGCCGGGATTCAAGAAGTATACGGTTGGAATTCTCATAAACGCGCGAAATGAGCCTGGTTACCGTATAGGGTCCGCCCTTTAATACGATTTCGAGCTGGATACCCTCCGGTTTGCTCATTAATGAACCGTAAAAAATATAATCGACACCTTCGGGGACCCGCATGTCCGGGGCCAGGCTTCCGAACGCATATCAATTGCCTGATAATTCCGTAATTCCTTGATAAAAGAGAAAATAAGATCATTTACAGTTGCGGTAATATTTTCTCCGACATCATTTGACCGCAGCGCGTATACCGCTACTACCGGTACATTTTGCGCAAATGCGCATATGTGGGAAAAAAATAATACAAAAAACAGTCCGAATCTCTTTGTCTTCATTATTCCTTTACTTATAGTATAACACCTTATCCGTCATTTTTCTTGCGGAATTCACGCTGAATATCACGTTTCATATCCCTTTCGCGTATATCAGCCCTCTTATCAAACAACTTTTTACCTTTGCAGATACCAAGAAGCACCTTAATTCTGCCGTTTTTCAGGTAAAATTCAAGCGGAATCAGTGTAAAGCCCTTTTCATCGACCTTCCGGGTCAATCGTTTTATCTGGTCACGGTGAAGCAGCAGTTTTTTCTGGCGGTCAGGGTTATGGTTAAAAACCGAGGAATACACATATGGTGTTATATGAAAATTATTGAGCCAGACCTCTCCTTCGCGTATTTCGGCAAAGGCGTCCGGAAAGGAAATATTTCCCGCGCGGACTGATTTTACTTCGGTTCCCTCAAGCACGATTCCGCACTCAAGCGTTTCTTCTACCGAATAATTGAACCGGGCTTTTCTGTTTTGCGCAATAATTTTTACTGGTCCAGACATAATTGCTGTAATTATAGATTTCGCATCTGTACTTGTCAACGACACCCCTTCGTGATACCATTTTCCACATACTTGCGCCAATTTCAAAATCTGTCATTTTGAAATCGCCTCACTTTTAAAAAATACGGCGCGCAGAGAGGGCGTTATGGCAACAAAAAGAAGATATTCGTATGCGGACCAGAAGAAAAAACGTCAGGTGCTGTTTACCATATTAATCGTTTTTATTGTATTAATGATTTTATTCGCGGTTTTGCGTACTTATCTGATAACAAACTATACTGTAGATTCGGTAACCATGGAGCCGACTATCTATTCCGGCGAGTTTATTATTACAACTCCCTTATACAAAACACAGGAAAATCCGGACTCCGGCATTTCACCTTTTTTATCATCTGAGCGGGGGATCTTGTGGTCATTTCTTCCACATATTCCGCCGATACGCTGCTTATTACCAGGCTGGCAAATTTTCTGGTTTCATTTGTAACATTCCAGAGAATTTCTCCATTCAGCAACAACAATTGGGGTGAAATGCCGACTGTTAGAAGGCTTGTCGGCTTTCCGGGCGATTCGCTGTATATGAATGATTTCATTTTATACATTAAACCTGCGGGAGCGGCCCATTATCTGACCGAATTTGAAATTACCGAAAAAGAATATGACATTAAGCAGGAACGTCTGCCCGATGAATGGACGGACGCTCTCCCGTTTGCGTCTTCTTTTCCTGAAATAACACTGCAGGAAAATGAGTATTTTGTCTTATGCGATAACAGAATAACTGCAAGTGATTCCCGTATATGGGGTGCTATTCCTTCCCATAGAATACAGGGAAAGGTCCTGTTCCGGTACTGGCCGCCGCAGCGGTTTGGCGTCCCCTGATTTTTATCCCGGATGGTTTGTTCTCTTTATATTCATATTCCGTTCTGCAGGAAAAAATGTGACTATTGTGATTTTTTTTCGGTGGTCCCTGGTAAAACAGACAGCACTTTATTTTCCGGCTACATTTTGTCTCTGGAAAAAGAAATATATGCCCGGCGTTCTTCTTTCCGCATTGAGGGCTGGAAAACCGTATATATTGGAGGCGGCACGCCCAGTCTTTTATCCCCTCATAATATTCTGGAACTTGGCCGGATTATACGCCTGGATGGAGTTCTCCGCCTTGATGAGGGGATTGAATGGACGATTGAAGCGAATCCTGAAGATATTACAGCTGAATGGCTCGAAGCCTGTGCTGCAGCCGGTATTAGCCGGCTGTCACTGGGAATTCAGACCCTGAATGACGACAGTCTTATTGCTCTCGGGAGGAGAGGAGGCCGGAAAAGCAGTATCCGTGCGCTGGAACTGGTTCAGCGTTTTTGGAAGGGGGAGGTATCTCTTGATTTTATTTCGGGACTGCCGTTTCAAACCGAAGCTGTAATTGAAAGTGATTTTGCTGCTGTCTTTCCATTTGATCCGGACCATATTTCCCTGTATTCTCTGACAATTGAAAGCGGGACACCGCTTGCGAAACAGGGACACCAGAGCCTTCCTGACGAGGACCGTTCCGCGGATTTATGGCTTGCAGGACGTAAAATTCTTGAAAATGCCGGCTACAGGCAGTATGAGGTTTCCAATTTCGCAAAACCGGGCAGGGAATGCAGGCATAATCTGACTTACTGGAACATGGAATCGTATATCGGGGCAGGCCCCGGAGCTGCCGGGACTATAATAACACCTGAGGGAGCGGTGCGGTTTGAAAACTGCAAAGATATACAGAAATGGTCCGGCAATCCGGCTGAAAGCTTTATAACCGAGACTATTGATACCCATACCGCAATAATTGAGTTTCTGCTTATGGGCATGAGGCTTGCTGCCGGCATTGACTGCGGTGAATTTGAGAGGCGGTTCAAAACAGGTGTATTTCAATATATCGGCGGAACCTTATCCCGCTGGGAAGCAAAAAAACTCCTCCGATTAGCTGACGGACGCATAGCGCTCACCGGAGAAGGGCTTTTGTATTTAAACTCTTTTTTGACTGAATGCATATATGAAATAGAAGCGTATAATAAAAGATACAGTCAAGAATGATTCTAGTTTCATATCCCTGTCTGATTTTCTATACTTCATTAGCAACACTGATTATTCATCTTCAACAAAAAACTGATTTGCCTTACGGTATACTTCACTGATAATTGTTTTTAGTGAGTCGTCAATATCCGCTGTTTCATCAATAAGATATTCCAGACTGGTTATTGACTCATTCAGAGCTGTATAAAATCCTCTGGAACTCTTGAACCAGTATTGACCGTTTTTATCGGTAAAGAGGCAGATAAAACCCAGCTCTTTGCTTTTTTCTTTTGAAACAGTAATACGGAAAAGCCATTTCAGCTCTGTAATAAGAGCGGAGGGGTCTTTCTCAAGGATGAAATTCTTTTTCCGCGGCCAGGAATTCTTTTCCACCGGTTCAAGATCAAAATTTTCAGCTATTTTAATTATGAGAGACATTTTTTCGCCGGTAAGAAGTCCGAATCCATTGATTATTATTTTTCCCCGCAAGCCGGCAATCTGCGTCATATAGGAACTGTCGGTATCAACGGACGCAAGCGCTTTTTTGAATTGTTTAAAAGGCAGCTGCACCTGTTTTTTGCTCTTTATTCTTATTATTTCAAAAACTTCACCGCCAAACGAAATTTCATATTCATTATCCCTGATTTTTCCGCGTTTTTCCGTTTTCCGGGATTGAGTCCGGCTGTTTTCATGCGCTGTGTGTTTCTGGTCTTTTTTTCCTTTCAGTTTATAGGGCAGGTCCGGATCAATACGTTCAAGTATGTGTCTGGAAAGGGGAGAAACCGACATGGCATACATGCGTGAAGTTTTTACGATTTCTCCGGCAACAATATACTGCGGATTTTCCCTGTACATACACGATCCGGGATGTATTTGGATACGCTCGGCAGTTAAGGTGTGAAAGGTATCTCTTCCGTCATTCGCGCACAGAAACTGGATCAGACCGACAGCTATGGCAGTCAGGTAATCTTCAATGGGGCCTCCCGATAAAACAGGGATGCCTTTGTCCGAAATAATCAGTTCCAACTGGATTTTAATGTTGGCAATTTCGGCCAGTACACGTTCATCCAGATAATTAATCTCACAGAATTTCTTCTTGTTCTGGGCCATTGTGTACATGCGGAATATCCGCAGAAATGAGACAAAATCCCCGTTTGCGTCCCGAAAGCTGTGGTGCGCCCTGCGGGCATCCATTTCCTTGCCCTGCGGCAGAATAAACGGACTCTGTGCGGAAAGAAAGGCAGCCGCAATAAGAACTTCTTCAGTAACCTGGGGATAATTCAGCATGGCTTCAACAATTATCCTGGACTGCCTGGGTGAAAGCGGAAAGAGGCACATCATTTCCCCGATTTTTGACAGCGAATTATCATCGGCCAGGGCTCCAAGCAGATTCAGGGTATCAATCGCTCCCAGCAAGCCTTCCTTTCCCGGCGGGGAGATAAAATCGAACTGCTCAAAGTCGGTGATGCCGAGTTCAGCCATCCGCAATACAACTTCGGAAAGGTCCGTCCGGTAAATTTCCTCTGTTGTATACAGCGGTCTTGTTTCAAAATCCTTCCGTTCATACAGGCGGTAACAGGTTCCCTCGCCGGTGCGTCCGGCTCTTCCTCTCCGCTGATTGCATGAGGCTTTTGATACTGAAGATTCGATAAGCCCCGATGTAAAGGTCCGGGGATTGTAATAATTGAGTTTTGCCAGACCTGAATCAATAACTGATGTTATGCCGTCTATTGTGACTGAGGTTTCCGCTATATTGGTCGCGATAATAATTTTCTTTTTACCCGGCGGGGCTTTTAAAAATACCCGCTCCTGTTCTTCTTTGCTGAGTCTTCCGTACAGCGGCAAAACATACAGTCTGCGGTACCAGATTTTTCCTGAAAGATACTCGATGCAGTTTTTTATAGCCCGTTCACCGGGGAGGAAAACCAGTATGTCTCCCTGCCTGTTTTCTTCGAGAATCCGGCCCGTTATGGCCGCAATTTTTTCCATAAGAGCCTCTTCCGCCGCAAGTGTTTCGCTTGAAGCTGAAATTACCGGAGGATCATAAATAAGAGTAACCGGGTAGGTGATGGCGTCAATTTTTACTGTCGGACAGTCATCAAAATAGGCCGCGAAGAGTTCCGTATTAATCGTTGCGGAAGAAACAATAACCTTGAAATCATGGCGGGCTTCGAGTATACGTTTGAGCAGCCCCAGAATAAAGTCAATATTGAGACTCCGTTCATGGGCTTCGTCGACCATTATAACAGAATACTTGCTGAGCCAGGGGTCAAGTTTCATCTCCTGTAACAGCATGCCGTCTGTCATTATTTTTATCCGGGTTGACTGGTCTGTCTTATCCTCAAACCTCATTTTGTAGCCGACAAGCCCGGGCATGACCGTACCGAGCTGCCGGGAAATAAATTCACTCACGGACAGGGCCGCGATACGTCTGGGCTGGGTTATCCCGATAATTCCGCTTGAGGTATATCCTGCTTCATGCAGGATAACGGGCAATTGCGTTGTTTTTCCCGAACCGGTGGGGCTTTCAACTACAATAACCTGATTAAGGGAAAGCATATTGAGAATGCGCTGTTTTTGCTGGTAAACCGGCAGTTCCTGTGGTTTCATCTGTAATTAATATATCCCGAATATCCCTGGAAAGTCCATCAGACATATTTGATATTCCGGTTGGTTATCGAATATATTCTGCACTTTCGCGGCTTAAGTCTGATAAATATGCATTTTTCAGGGGAAGGGGTCCGGTAAACGGAGGTTTATTGCCTTGCGCAAAAAAATACTTTACACATTGTTATGTGTAAGTTTTTGTTTTTTACACATGCGAATGTGTAAAACTGATATTTTCTACACAATGGTATGTGTAAAAAACTGTATGAGAGGAAGTCACAGCGGCAGGTAATCTTTCATGAGGGACATCCGCGTACGGTAATAATTCTGCCAGACGTCCTGGAGGCCGGTAATAAAGCTGTTATCAAACAGTTTAACAACAACTCCTTCTGCCGGGTCAACATAGTTTGTTATTAGCACGGGATCAACGGAAATAATACTGTATTTTCCGGATCCGGTTTCCGCCGGAATATTCTTTGATAATTCCACGCTGAGCAAAGCGGCATCGCCTGTATACTCACGGTACCGGCCGGGGTCGTCCCGGGCAGGGCGGAATCTTTGTCCTGAAATAAAGTTCCCCATGGAATACATAAAAAGCGCCTGTTTCGGCTCAGTTCCGTCCGGCCCGGGAATTTCAACGGTTTCCCAGGGATGCATTACATGGGGATGATGCGCCCAGACAATATCGATTCCTGCCGACGCAAGCCGGATAAACCAGTCCTTTGTTCCGGAAGAAACAGTCCTGATATATTCCGGCGCTTCCGAATGGAGAGCGAGAATAAAAATATCGCAGGGGTTTTCTCTCCGCATTTCCGTTATTTTTTCGAGAAAGGCCTGCCGCGCACTTTCAATGGAAGATACACGGTAAACATACCGGCCTGCTTCATCATAGACATTCAGAATTTCGGTCACGGAAAGAAACAGGATTTTCCATCCGTTTTTTTTTATCATGACAGGATATATGTCTTCTTCTTTTTTCGTTTTCAGCCCTGAATACGCGGTCAGAAGGCGGGGGTGCTGAACAGGTTCTGCGTTATATAAATCATACAGCGCGTTTTTTTTATACGCAGTAAAAAAAGTCTGCTGCGGGTTTTGTCCTGCCTGTGATGAAAGCAGCCGCCACGGGTGCGCCCCCTTACCCAGTTTTTTCATAACAGACAGCGTGCCGTTTATTCCCTTTACGCCCTTATCATTTGAGTGGTTATTTGCCAGGGAGAAAACATCAAAGCCTCCGTCAAGCGCGGCCTGCACATAGGGGGTATGAACATTGAAACGCGGATATGTGGACATGGGAAGATCATCCGTAACAGGCACTTCAAGATTCCCGAAGGTCAGATCATCAGCAAGAAGCAGGTCTCTCACATCATCATAAATCAGATTATAATTATCCATTTCAAAATTAACATTGTGGGCCATTATATCCCCGGCAAAGGTGAGGCGCAGGTTTGAAACAGCGTCAGCTGCCCTGTGGTCAGGCTCCGCGCCGGTACTGTCAGAAAAAGAATCCCTTTCAAGCGGCGGAGACAGAAGGAAGAGGCTGAAAAAGGTCAGGCAGACCAGCATCGCAGAATAAAATGATCTTTTCACTATATATGTAGTATACGTTGACATGAAAGAATGCACAAGTTAAACTGTTGTATTGTTTAGTTGGTTATAAAATTAGGAGGAAAAGAAATAGCTATGGCTAAAACCAAATTTGTATATTTCTTCGGAAACCGTGAGGCCGAAGGAAATGGAAGCATGAAGGAACTGTTGGGAGGGAAGGGTGCCGGACTTGCTGAAATGACTTCTATAGGTCTCCCCGTTCCGGCCGGTTTCACCATTACTACTGAAGTATGCGATCTTTATTACAAAAACGGCAAAAAATATCCTGCCGGACTGAAAGATGAAGTTGAAAAATATATTAAAAAGCTTGAAAAAGTAACCGGAAAAAAACTCGGTGATCCTGCGGACCCTCTGCTTGTTTCAGTACGCTCGGGAGCATCCGTTTCAATGCCGGGAATGATGGAAACTATTCTCAATCTCGGATTAACAGATAAATCGGTAGAAGGACTTGCAAAAAAACCGGAAACCCCAGGTTTGCACTTGACGCATACCGCCGTTTTATAATGATGTACGGCTCAACAGCCATGGGCATTAACCGGGAAAAATTTGATGAAGCCTTCAGTGAAATAAAGGAAACAGTAACACGCAAGCGGCTCAACGCAAAAAAGGATGTCAAAATAGCCGATACCGATGTTAATGAAGATGAACTGAAGCTCCTCATAAAGAAATTCAAGGAACTGTATAAAAAAGAAATCAAAAAGGATTTTCCCCAGAATCCATCCGAACAGCTGTGGGGATCCATCGGAGCCGTATTCGGTTCATGGATGGCCGAAAAGGCTGTAACATACCGCAAGGTAGAAAAAATCGTAGGCGTTAAGGGAACCGGGGTTAATATCGTACAGATGGTATTCGGCAATAAAGGCAATACTTCAGGTACGGGCGTATGCTTTACCCGCGATCCGAATACCGGTGTAAATGTATTCTACGGCGATTATCTTTTCAATGCCCAGGGCGAAGATGTTGTCGCCGGTATCCGCACCCCGATCAAGCTTTCTGAATTTGCTAAAAAAGATCCGAAAGCTTACAAGCAGCTCTGTGATGTACGGATTACGCTCGAAAAACATTATAAGGACATGCAGGACCTTGAGTTTACGGTGGAAGAGGGCAAACTGTATATGCTTCAGTGCCGCACCGGAAAACGTTCTCCCGCAGCTGCATTCAGAATCGCCGTTGATCTCGTTAATGAAAGACTCATAACAAAGGATATTGCCGTAAGCCGCATAAAAGCGTCTGATATCGAAGGTATTTTTTATCCTGCCATTGATAAATCCCAGACTGCCGCGCTTAAAGCGGCCTTTATTGTGCAGGGAATTGACGCGGTCCCCGGAGCCGCTTCCGGAAAGGTCTGCTTTTCGGCGGAAAAGGCCGAAGCGCTTGCCGCAAATAAGGAACGCGCTATTCTTGTCCGCAAGGAAACAAGTCCTGAAGATGTCGGCGGAATGCACGCGGCCCAGGGAATTCTGACCGCAACAGGCGGAAAAACAAGTCACGCCGCAGTCGTTGCCCGCGGCTGGGGAAAATGCTGTATTGTCGGCTGTGAAGCAATGTCCGTTGATTACGCAAAAAAACTGTTTACCGCAAACGGTATTACTGTAAAGGAAGGCGATTATATTACGCTTGACGGCTCAAACGGAAATGTATACAAGGGTGAGCTGAAGCTTATTGCCCCCAAACCTCCCGCGGCATATGAAACCATCATGAAATGGGTTGATGAATTCCGTACTATGAAGGTCCGGACAAATGCGGACACACCGTATGATGCCCTGTATGCAAAAAAACTCGGCGCCGAAGGAATCGGGTTATGCCGGACCGAACATATGTTCTTTGATACGGAAGAGCGCATCCTGGCGATCCGGCAAATGATTATTGCCGATACCGTAGAAGCCCGCAAAATTGCGCTGAAAAAACTCCTTCCAATCCAGACAAAAGACTTTGAGGGTATTTTCAAAGCAATGGATGGCTATGGCGTTACAGTCCGTCTCATTGATCCTCCGCTCCATGAATTTGTCCCGCATGATGAAGCCGGACAAAAAGCGCTTGCAAAGGCCGCAGGTGTGAGTTTTGAAACGGTAAAACAGCGCATTGAAAAACTGCATGAGGCTAACCCCATGCTCGGGCACCGCGGCTGCCGGCTTGCAATAACCTATCCTGAAATTCTTGAAATGCAGGTAACCGCTATTATAACGGCGGCATGCAATGTTGCGAAAAGAGGAGTCAAGGTAATGCCTGAAATTATGATTCCTCTGGTTATTGACGCGAAAGAATTGAAGATTCTGGAGGATTTGACCCGTAAAACCGCTGATGAAGTTATTGCCAAAAAAGGAATGACCTTAAAATATCTGGTCGGAACAATGATCGAAACGCCCCGCGCAGCAATCCTTGCTGACAAGATTGCGCGGGTAGCGGACTTTTTCTCCTTCGGAACAAACGATCTTACGCAGATGACTCTCGGAATCAGCCGTGACGATGCAGGAAAATTCCTCCCCGATTATATTGATGAACATAAGGCTGGCATTTTCAAGGCTGATCCCTTCCAGACACTTGATCAGGATGGAGTGGGAATGCTGGTAAAGTGGGCTATCGAAAAAGGCCGCGCGGCGAATCCGAAACTTAAAATAGGTATTTGCGGCGAGCACGGCGGTGATGCGGATTCCGTGAAATTCTGTTACAAGGTCGGAATGGATTATGTTTCGGCGTCCCCATTCCGCGTTCCCATAGCGCGGCTTGCGTCTGCCCAGGCAGTTCTTGAAAGCAAACCGAAGGCCGCTCCGCAGAAAAAAGCAGCGACCGCGGGTAAAAAAACACCGGCAAAGGCTGCCGACAAAAAGAGCGCGCCTGCGAAAAAGGCTCCGGCAAAACCGGCCGCAAACAAAGCCGCGTCTCCGGCTAAAAGAAAGCCCCGGCAAAGACCGGTTCCAAAAAGACAGGTAAATAATTCTGACTTTGAAAGACACTATTCATTACGGATAGTGTCTTTTTTTTGAGGTAGATATGCGGCGGATACTTGTAGTTTTATGTTTTATTTTTGTAACTGTTACAGGAATTTTCTGCGCCGGAAAGAAAGACTCTTCCGCTGAAAATAACCCGGCTTTAAAAGTTGCGGCCCTGACAGGGACCTCAGGTGTAGGGATGGCGTATCTCATTGAAAATCCTCCTGAACTCAGCGCGGAAATATCCTTTGAAATTGTTATCTCAGTTGATGTCCTGCTGCCCAAACTCCTGAACAGGGATATCGATATCGGCATCCTCCCTCCGAATGTAGCGGCAAAGGTGTACAATCTGAATAAGAACTCAATAACAGCAGGGGCCGTTACAGGAAACAGTATGCTTTCATTGATCACCAGGGATACAGGAATTTCCTCCCTTTCTGATCTTGCCGGCAAAACGGTAGTTATAGCGGGGCAGGGGGCTACTCCGGAATATGTTTTCAGAACCCTGCTGCAGCAGGAAAACCTGTCGGATAAGGTGAAGCTTGACTTTTCAATTCCAAACCCGGAAATTGCTGCCGCGCTTCTCAGCGGAAGAATTTCCTATGCCGTAGTACCGGAGCCCTTTGCGACAGTAGCGGTTTCTGCGGACCCGTCCGTCAGACGGGCCATTGTCCTCAGGGATTACTGGCAGCGAGATGGGTTTGGAGATGATTTTCCCATGACCCTCTGTGTAATCCGTAGTGAGTATGCCGAAAAACACCCGGAAACGGTCAGGCAGTTTCTCGAAGCATACCAGGATTCAATACAGTGGACCATCGCACATCCTGCTGAAGCAGGACGGCTTGCAGAAGCAAAGGGCCTCGGATTAAAAGCTGAAATTGCCGCGAAGGCAATTCCTGACTGTAACTTTGTTTTTATTCCGGCTTTTGAGGCCAGGACATCGATTGAGCAATTGCTGTCAGTTTTTCTGGAGTACGCTCCCGAATCAATCGGCAGTGTCCTGCCTGATGAGAAATTTTATTTCAAATGACTTTTTCTTCCTTTGCAGCTAAATACAGAAATTTCCTTTTGGGTCTGCTGTCCTGCGGGATTCTTATCATTATCTGGTTTATTCTGGCGGAAGTTATTGGCTCTTCTTTTATTCTGCCGTCACCGGTAATGGTCTTCAGGGACGGCATCAAATTAATAGGGGAGGCTGACTTCCTGAAAACGCTGGGAGCAACCTGCATGAGGGGACTCCAGGCTTTTATAATTTCCTTTTTCCTGTCCTGTTTTCTTGGATCGATGGCCGGTATATTTCCGTCTGTTTCGGCCTTTTTAAAACCATGGATGTCCGTTATTAAATCAACCCCTGTTGTTTCCTTTATCCTGATCGCTATATTCTGGTTTGGTTCTTCTTTTGTTCCTGTTTTTATTTCAATACTTATGACCCTGCCCATTATGACAGGCTCAATTGAAGAAGGAATCAAAAATACCGACAAAAAACTCCTCCAGATGTCCGAAGTTTATAATATGCCGGGCTTTAACAGGTTTTTTTATATCAGACTTCCTTCAACGCTTCCATACCTTCTTGCCGGAGCCGGGTCATCACTTGGCCTTACCTGGAAGGTTGTAATAGCGGGGGAAATCCTCGCGTTTCCGCCTTTCGGGCTGGGCAGCGCAATGCAGACCGCAAAGGTTCATCTTGAAACTTCACGGGTTTTTTCCCTGACATTAGTAGCAATAATTTTAAGCATAATAACGGAAGCGGTTTTTACCGGAATTGTACATTTTGCGACAAGGCGCTACACATCAAATGCAGATAACAAATCTTGATATTTCGTTTGAAAACCTTATACTCTATAAAGACTTTTCCATATCTTTTGCGGACAATGCCATTACCGCTATCCTCGGTCCTTCCGGGTGCGGAAAAACCACGCTCCTGAATGCCATTGCTTTTAAATTATATAAAGACAGGGTTTCCTATATTTTCCAGGAACCGCGGCTTTTGCCCTGGTGCACAATTGAAAAAAATATTACCCTGACATTGGAAGGAAACAAGACAGAAAAACAGCAAAAAGCGAGGGCCTACCTGGAACGGGTAAACCTGTTGAACAGAGCAAAAGATTATCCGGAAAAGCTTTCGGGAGGAGAACGGCAGCGTGTTGCCATCGCCCGGGCTTTTGCAAGTACTGCTCCCATACTGCTTATGGATGAACCCTTTCAGTCACAGGATCCCGGTCTGAAAACACAGCTCATTAATCTTGTTCTTACCCTGCAAAAACACGAAAAGAGGACAATTATTTCCGTCAGCCATGATATACGGGACGCCCTGTCATTGGCTGAGCATATAGTCATTCTTGGAAACCGCCCCGTGTCTATTGTCTTCGATAAAGCCGCTGCTGATACGAATGAGGCTGCGATATCTGAAGAGCTTAACAGGCAGACAGAACAGTTTCGCAGAATGGTTTCCGGTGAAAAACCATAAAAGGGATGCAGGAAATACCGGAAGAGAAGGCTGTTTTTATATTTTATTTACTGCGTATAATGTATGTTCTGTCTAGTAATATATAAAAATGACTCGGTTTTCTCTATATAATAAACTAAGCGCATGCACACTCTGCTGTCGTTTCAAACAGGTCCGAATTTGTCGTTTTTTTAATGCCTGGGTTTTGCTGGCTTTATGGTTTCCTGTTTTACGCATTTTAAAATAGCGGTAAAATCAATACGTTCCTTGTTTAATACAACGAAAATATTATAATTTTCTGATCATAATATCCATACACACGGACTCGGGTTATCATTGCATTCTGTCTTCTTATAACAATAAAAAGTTTTAAGCCTTTTATTCTTTCTCTGTGTTATTTCCGCTCAGAATCCAGAAGGAGCGCTTTATTATTCTTTTCCGCAGTTGTCTGAAAAGCTTCAAAAAAGTCAGATGTTTTTTCTGTATCATTTTGTGCAATGCTAGAAATTTTGTGAATATGTATACTTTCCTGTATGTTGCAGGAGAGTATTTCAGAAACCATATCACGGGTCTCCCGATCATGTTCAAACGGCAGAGTAACAGCAAGTCTATCCTCCCCTTCATCCGTGAATATTATTTCCGTATGATGTTTCAGGTATTCCTGAATTCTGTCATTATTCAGAAGCAGTTCTTTTATGTTTTTATTATAGAATGTCCATATGTATCTGTTTCCCCAGAGATATGTAGAAAGGGCTTTGCGTTTGATCTTGCGCGAAAGCCGGTAAGCGAATACCCTGCCTATTCTGATAGAATCCGGGAGAGATTCGTTCAGAACCAGACTGATTTCTGATTCATCAACAAAATCATATAGAAGAAATGACGCGATTTCAGCCTCGGAACTGATGCCAAGCGACATGCTCTGGGCAATTTCAAAACGGGGCAAGGGATTAAATCCTTCTGTAAAAATCACAGGCAGGCCGGAACGCTGAAAGGCTTTGTTCCAGATTTCAACTAGCGAAAGGTGGGGAATATAGGCCGCTTCGCCTTTTTTTGCAAATTCAATAATAACACGGTACGCAGCTTCAGGGCTTCCCTTTTCACTCATTTTAATAACATTTGCATTTTCTGCGGAAGGTTTCAGAGCCGCTGAGTTCTGTAATCCTGTATCTGTCAGAAGAGAAATTCCTTTTGATGAATTGCATACTCCGCACGGCTCTTTACATTCAACAGAACATTGCGGGGTGAGCTGTTTTTTTTCAGAACGTTCTTTTTCCCGTTTCAGAAAGGCTTTTGAAACGCCAAGAGATACTCCGTCCCAGGGAAGCGGTTCATCCGTTTGCCTATCACGCAATGTTTCTTTTTCAACATCCCACTCGGCTTTATTAAACACGTCCATCCAGATTTCACTGTTTGATTTATCTTCCCATGCGTCAAGTCTGCAGCCCCTGTTATATGCTTCCAGTATAAGCTTTCCGGTCTTTTTGTCATTACGGGTGAGAACACCTTCAAGAAAGGAGTTAAATGGACGGTGTGTATTCAATTTGAATCTTCCTTTCGGGAGATTGGCCCTGACATATGCGTATTTTTCTTCAGCGTCGGAAATTGATAATTGTTTGCTCCACTGAAAGGGTGTATGAGGTTTCGGAATAAAAGTACCGATATTCACATTGCACTGTATCCGGGTAATGTCCTGAATTTCCAGAAGAAAACTTACGATTTCTTCTTCTTCCAGAATTCCTTCATCAGGTACCGGGAGTCCGGCCATAAAATAGAATTTTGCCTTACTCCATCCGCTTTTTTTTGCCTCAAGAATAATCCGGATTATTTTATCACGGTAGACTTCCTTATTCAGGGATAACTGCCAGGCATCTACCGGTGTCTCTACCGCAAAAGTCAGCCCTCCCCTGCGGACCTGGGATATTTTTTCCAGAAGAGGCAGGGTGAAGGAATTCACTTTTAATGAAGGCAGCTGAAATGAAACATTTTTATGCCTGAATTGAGACGTGAGAATATCGCACAGAGTTTCTATATTTTCATAATCTCCTGATGAAAGAGACAGGAGGCTGATTTCACGGTATCCGCCGCGGTTGATTAAAAAATCGGCGTCGGAAATAATTTTTTCGGCTGGTTTCATCCGCTGGGGACGGTAAAAAACACCTGCATGGCAAAAACGGCAGCCGTTCGGGCAGCCCCTCATAATTTCAATGCTGCCATGGTCCTGGACTACCCGCATATTTGGGACGGGAAAGCAGATCGGATTATCTGAAACAGAACCAAAGCCCGTATAAATGGCCCGGCGCGCGCAGGGTTCATTTTTTTTCCGGCGCTCATCCTTGCCGGCAGTCCATACTGACGGATGGCTTTCAAGAAGATTCAGAATATCCTGTCTGGAAGCCCCGCCGCTTTTTATTTCTGCAGCCGATTGAATAAGTTCAAACATTCCGGCTTCTGCCTCGCCGATAAAAAAAGCGTCGATAAAATCAGAAAAAGGCGCAGGGTTGGTAATGCCGCAGCCACCGGCAAAAATTATTGGATCGTTATCATTCCGCTCCGAACATTTCAGGGGAATATTGCCGGTATCAAGTATGGCAAGAAGCCCGGTGATTCCCGGTTCATAACCCATACTGATTCCGAGAATATCAACTTCATTCAGCGGTATCCCGCTTTCAAGTGTATACAGAGGAAGCTGTTTTTGCTTGAGCAAATCTTCAAAATCCCTTGCCGGAGCAAAAACCCGCTCACATCTGACAGAGGGTAAACGGTTCAGGCGGTCATACAGGATTTTTATCGCAAGGTTTGACATTCCTATTTCATACAAATCGGGAAAGGCAATTGCGAATGTAAGTTCAGCAGACTGCTTGATTATTTGTCCGTATTCGCCGCCCAGATATTGTACGGGATTTTGAATATATATAAGGTCCCTTGCAAGTTCCTTCAGGGGATCGATATGCCGAGTCATTTATTGCTCCAGTAGTTCAGATTTCAGGTTTCCAGCCGCCGAATATTTATGCTCATTAACAGTCCGATTGCAAGAGCTGCTGTCCAGAGAGAAGATCCTCCGTATGAAAGGAATAGCAGCGGTATACCGGTGATAGGCATCATACCCATAACCATTCCTATATTCACCATAAAATGAAAGAAAAACATTGCGACAATTCCGGTCGCTATCAATGATCCGAAATTATCCGAAGTCTTTTTTATTATTACAATACAACGGGCAAAAATAATAGCATAAAGAAGAAAAACTACCATACCTCCGATAAATCCCCATTCTTCAGAAAGTATACTGAAAATAAAGTCTGTACTCTGCTGGGGAAGAAACCGGTAATGACTCTGGGTCCCTTTTAAAAAGCCCATTCCCCAAAGCCCGCCTGAACCGATTGCGGTAATGGACTGAATTATATTCCACCCCGATCCGAGAGGATCCACATTCGGATCAAGGAATACGATGAGGCGCATAATCTGGTAATCTTTCATTACATGCCCGGCCCCCTTTGAGGCCAAAAGCGAAACTATCAGAATTCCCGTTACATATACGATCCAGTAGTAATACTTTACTTTAAAAACCATCCACCCGATAAGCGACAGAATGGCAATTGATGATAAAACAATAAGAGTAATCAGAAAGAATCTTGTTTCAGTCAGGATTCGTACAAATGGAACAGACTGCTGATATATATTTGTTTCCCATAAAGGCAAAACAGTAAAAATAATAGCCAGCAATCCGCCAAAAAGAACCATTCCGAGATACCGCAGCGGAATCCCGCCGATAAAACACATGGCGAGAAAAATGGGTATATACACGGAGGCCGTACCGAGATCAGGCTGGGCCAGAATTAGCAGCATCGGAATACCCATAATTATCCCCGATTTTACAAACCGTGCAAGCTGTGACTCCGTCTGAGCCGATTTATTCAGATAGTGGGCAAGAAATAAAATAAAAAGAGTTTTGAAAATTCCGACGGCTGAATACCAAGCTCACCGATACCTATCCAGCTTTTTGCACCATTGACATACCTGCCGAAAATAAGGGTATATACGAGAACTGCAATAATCCCGATATACAGAAAAAACATTCTGTCCGCAAATCTGCGGTAATCCAGCATTGTTATAACAATAAGAAGCGCAACGCCTGTTATTCCCCATACTATCTGTTTTATATACTCATTTGATACGGAAACCCCGTCAGAATTTATTCCTGAAGAATAAATGAATAAAATACCGATTACGGTTAAACAGATAACCGATAAGAAAAGCATATAATCAAAATAAGTAATATTTCTGAACTTCATTCCTGCCTGCCTCTAGGGGTCGCTATTTGGTTTAAACCAAGTTCCGCAACAGCTTCTTCATAGGTCTGGTCTGCAAAAATCCCCTGAAAAATGATATTTGTTGCATAGGGAGCCCACCATTCCCAGGGATTACTTGCCTCAACCATTACAACGACAACAATCATGTCTTCGACAGGTGCATCATAAGGACCATAGGCAGCCATCCATGAATGCCATCTGTCAGCATAGCCGACCTCTGCTGTACCTGTTTTTCCTGCTATAGCCACCCGCCTGTTCCGCATGGGAAACTGTGAAGATCCGTCAGTAATAACAAACCGCATATCTTCCCTGACCCTGGCAAAGGAATCGGGAGATATTCTGCTGGTAAAGAGAGCTTCTTTTTTTGTAACTGAAATAACCGCATTGGAAACCGGATCGCGGACTTCTTTTAATAGATATGGCCGGTAAATGGTACCACCGTTGACAATCATCGCAACGGAATTGGCAACCTGCAGCGGCGAGGCTAACATATACCCCTGCCCTATTGACATGTTCATAGTATCGCCGCCAAGCCATTTTTCATGAAACCGCCGCTCTTTCCATTGAGGTGTCGGCACAAAGCCCGCTGTCTGGCTGGGAAGATCGATTTCCGCAGACTGGCCAAAACCGAATTCCCTCGCATATGAAGCGATCCTTTCGACGCCGAGATTATCCCTCCCTGTTACCCAGTAATAAATGTCACAGGATTGGGCGAGCGCATGTTTCATATCAAGCGGTCCGTGTCCGGGCCGGCGGATATGACAGCGGAAAATACGGTCGCCGTATTCTATCTGTCCGGGACAGTCAATTTTTCTGTCAAGAGGTATGGCATTTTCTTCAATTAATGCTGTTGACATAATTATTTTAAATGTTGACGCCGGAGGATAACTTGCGTTAACAACCCGGTTTAATAAAGGATTGTCCTTATCATTCAAAAGACGCTGATATTCTTCAGCAAAATTTTCCTGGCCGAAAAGATTCGGATCAAAATAGGGATAGGAAACCATGCCGAGTATTTCACCTGTCGCTGGTTTCAGGACTATCGCTGATCCGATACGCGCGCCAAGCGCATCTTCCGCCAGAATCTGGATTTTTCTGTCAATTGTAAGTACAAGGTTCTTGCCCATTTCGGGCGGCATAATGGATACACTGTTTTCAATGTACCGTCCCTTAACATCGACAGTCCGGTATTCAAAACCGTCAACACCCCGGAGCGTTTCATCATATTGTTTTTCAATGCCCGCCTTACCGATTATACTATTGGTAGTATAACCCTTATTGTAAAACAGTTTTAATTCTTCCCTTGTAATATCACCCACATAACCGAGAATATGGGAAAAAGAACCGGTTTCCACATAGCTTCTGATCGGCTTGGAATGCCATGAAACTCCGGGAAGCTCGTCAATATTTTCTGCTATATTGGTTATAACGCTGTAGGGAATATTCGCTTTTAATTCAACTGTCTGAAAAGAACGCCGTATGGACGCGGGGATTTTTCTTTCTATAGCTGTAACAGTCATATCAAGAAACCCGGCAAGTCTTGAAACAACGGTTGAAAATTGCTCGGAAGGAATTTCTCCGGGGATAACATCTACCGCGAAAGAATCAATATTAAGAACCATGGGAACGGTTCCATTGCGGTCAAAAATCTCGCCCCGCTGGGCCGATATTTTTTTTGAGCGCTGCGAAATTGTCTGGGACTGTTTGCGGTATACATCGCCCTGTAGTATCTGCATTGAAAACAGTTTAAATCCGTATATCACAATTACCGAAAAAAGTAATACCGCCAGTATTTTTATTCTCAGGGAACGCTGATCATTTCCGGTCATCAGCTTTTTTCTCCGGAGATAAATAATGACGGAAACAGACCCAAAATAGCAAATATAATAGGAGCGCAGATTGCATTTTCCAGCATTTCGATCCAGAACACAAATCCGTTCAGACGGTATAGCAGAATATCAGATCCGAAAAACAGCGAGAGAATCCATGTCAGAACCATCTTTAAAAATGTAGCGCCTGCGCCCAGTAAAAACGGCAGGAAAATACGGTCAATATTGAACGATCCCGCAAATTTCCCAGAAATAAAACCGGTTATTGTTTTGGTCATTGCATTCAGGCCAAGCGGCGACGCGGAAAGAAAATCGAGCATCAGTCCTGAAATAAAGCCGGTAGTGCTTCCTATTGCGGCCGAGTTATGAAAAGAAACATACACAATAACCAGAAGAACAAGATCAGGTATTACGGGAAGAAACGCCAGATTGGAAAGGATGGCAGCCTCAAACAGCGAAAAAAGAAAACAGTAATGCTTGTCCATAACACGACCCTTCCCATTTAATCATCCTCCGACTGAGAAACATTCATATCAAGAACAAACACATTTTCAAGCCGTGAAAAATCAATTATTGGTTCTATATCCAGTTCAAGAGAAGTTTCATAATCAATGCCGCGTATTCCGGAAACAAAACCGACAGGAATATCCTTGGGGAAATTGTTATTTTCACCGGAAGTAAGCACCATTTCACCGATAACCATTTCTTCTCTTGCCCGTTTTTTTACATATTTCATGATTAATGTCGCATCGGGATTTCCCTGTCCGTTTATCAAGCCATCGAACCGGCTTGTCTCCAGTCTGGTCGAAACATAGCTTTGATAATCATATATGGGCATTATCAGACTGGTACTTCTTCCCACCTGCACAACTTTTCCGACAAGCCCGGTATTGCTTCCCTGGAAAGAAACCACAGGCATATTTTTCCTTATGCCGTGTCTTGATCCGCGGTTTATAGTAATACCTGAATACAGATTATTCGGATCGCGTCCGATAATTTCTGCGGGAATATTTTTTTGCGGCAAAGAATCGGAAAACCCAAGCAGTTCTTTCAGTTTTTCATTTTCCGCGCGGATATCGGCATTTGAACGCTGCAGCAATTCATAATCTTCAAGCCGTACGATAAGTTCGTTATATTTTGTTTTCAGCTCGGATAATTCCTTAATGGCCGAAACAGTCCCGGTAAAAAAAGAAGTAACAGAATATACACCCTTTTGTACGCCGGACATAAGAGAAAAACCTATTTGTTTGAAATTGACAACAAAACCGCCGCTCGTAAACGCAAGAAGAATCCCTGATACCAGGAGATAAATTGCAAGAAGAAAAAAATCCTGATTAAACCTGAAAGATTTCCGTTTCCGCTGCATTAGTTATTCAGACTATCATAAATACTTCGGTCTATCGACATATCCTTGAATATGTCGTAGAACTGTCCTGCGCCGATTGCAACACAATCCATGGGCTTTTCTGCAAGAATAACCGGAACACCGGTTTCTTTCGAAATGAGTTTCGGAAGACCTTTCAGCAGGGCGCCTCCGCCCGTCATAACAATACCGCGTTCCACAATGTCCGCCGCGAGTTCGGGCGGGGTCTGGGCAAGCGTCCGCTTTATTTCTTCCACAATCTGGGTTATCGGATCTTTAAGCGCTTCACGTACTTCAACAGAATCTATTTCAAGTCTTCTGGGAAGTCCTGTTATGGCGTCTGTTCCCTTTATTTCAACTTTTTCTATATGTTTTTCTGGAGCGGCATTTCCGATTTCAACTTTGAGACGTTCCGCAGTCTGCTCTCCTATTATCAGATTATGGACTGACCGGACATGCTTAATAATCGCCTGATCGAATTCATCCCCGCCGAGGCGGATCGCATTTGTAACAACCATACCGCCAAGTGATATAACCGAAACTTCCGTGGTCCCGCCTCCTATATCACAAATCATATGTCCCGCAGGCTCATGTATGGGTATCTGAGCGCCAATTGCCGCCGCTAATGATTCCTCTATTACATGGACCTCACGTGCTCCCGCCTTATAAGCGCTTTCCTTAACGGCGCGGTTCTCAACATCAGTTATGCAGCTTGGGATTCCGATTACCATACGGGGTTTTATCAGACCATGCCTGGGCATGATCTTGGAAACAAAATAACGGATCATTTTTTCCGTTGTATCCATATCTGCAATAACGCCGTCTTTGAGCGGACGAATGGCGATAATATTGCCGGGTGTTTTCCACAACATTCTCTTGGCTTCCGCGCCAACAGCTACAACCCTTTTAGTCCCGCGTTCAACAGCTACAACCGAAGGTTCATTTACAACAATGCCCCTTCCGTGAATATAAATAAGCGTATTGCATGTACCCAAATCAATGCCAATATCAGCCGAAAGACTTTTAAAAAACCCCATATCCGGAAGCTCCTTTACAATATCTATAAGCAAACTTATAAATTAAGTTTCTGACGGGCGCCGGGATGAACCGGATTTAATCTGATGGCGCGGCGCCACTCTGCGCGTGCGCGGACCAGATCCCCCTGATTTTCATATATTACACCAAGACCATAATGCGCGTCAGCAGAATTCTCATCTTTTTCGAGAATTAAGTCGAATTCTTTTTTCGCATCTTCAATGTCGCCCTCGAAAAAAAGAATTTCCCCCAGCATGTATCTGCATTTGAGCTGAAGCACCTCATCGTTTGTTGTTCTGATTGTTTCCAGTAAATACTGTTTTGATTTTTCAATATCACCTATATTATTATAATTCTGGGCTATAGTATACAGCAGTAAATCTGAAGGTTTTTTCGCAAGGGCCTCGGTGAAAGCGTCAATCGCAATCTCATACTCGCCAAGCTGGGCAGCAGCGAGACCGCGGAATTCCTGCAAATCATCATATTGGAGACCGGCGCTGTCAGCATAGTCAAGGTATTTCATGGCGAGATCGGAATAATAATGGCCCCGATGATAATATGCTTTTCCCAGAATATATGAAATCTGAGGTTTTTCCGTATCGGATACCCGATACCAGGCCTTCCTCAAATTGGTTATTGACGAATCAAGATACATATACGCTGCCGAAGGCTCTGTCTGCCCGACATACATATAATATGCCGCGAAACCATTCAGAGCAAGGGCTTCCCCGTCCAGAGGACGTTTATTAAGAATCAGCGAGGTATTTTTATATACGGATTCATAATCCTGATTATTCCAGTCTGCATACACGGATGAAATTGACGGAAGTGAAGCCCTGCTGCTTCTGAAATAAAAAACACCTATCAAAACAATAGTTACAATCAGGATACCCAGTATAAGGAAAAGTATTCCTAAATTAAAAATCGAATGCCGTGAAGTAAGAAGGTATTTTTTTTCATAAAATATATTTACAACCTCACAATA
The DNA here is from genome assembly GCF_022376835.1 of Brucepastera parasyntrophica. Classification (GTDB taxonomy): domain Bacteria; phylum Spirochaetota; class Spirochaetia; order Treponematales; family Treponemataceae; genus Brucepastera; species Brucepastera parasyntrophica. Next base: position 256,256 of record NZ_CP084606.1, on the reverse strand, counting down.
AAATACTCCGCCGCAGGACAGCAGAATATTTTTCTCTCCCGAGGAATCAGTCTCGGGTTTAATACCATGGAACCTGCAAAAACTAACATTTTTTAGTTTTTTTTAAAAGCCGCCGCTGATCAGGGCAGACCTGCGGTCTGAGGGTATTAAACCCTCGCCTCGAATAAAAAAAGCAGAGAGCAATAAGCCGGATTCTGTATGCCGCGCTGATTCCGTCAGGAACAGCACAGCCGGAAACCATCTATCTTCAGAATATCTGTTGCCAGATATTTTTTGCAGTCAACCCGTAAAATCGGGTTTTCCGTAAAACGGAAAACCCATGGGTCGGAAAACCCTTTTACTGCTTGACCTTGCTCCTGATGAGGTTTGCCATACCGCTTCCGTTACCGGATGCGTGGTGGGCTCTTACCCCGCCTTTTCACCCTTACCGGCAAAAAACCGGCGGTATTTTTTCTGTGGCACTGTCTGTCGGCGGTCCCTTATGAAACCGCCGCCCGGCCGTTAGCCGGCATCATTTCCGAAGGAGCCCGGACTTTCCTCTGACAGCCATCAGACTATCAGCGGTTTCCACTGCTCTCTGCCATTAATCTTCATAATCCATTTTATCATCATCAAGGTCGCTGTCATCGTCAGCGTCTTCCCCGTCGCCTTCTTCATCATCCATAAAATCATCGAGATCTGCAAGGCTTCCGGCGTCCTCTTCATTAAAGAATACATCTTCACCATCGGCGGATTCAAGATAGAACAGAATGCGGCTGCAATAGGGACAATAAACAATCTTGTCGCCTACCCTGACTTCATTGGCGAATTGCGCCGGAAGGATCATATGGCAGCCGGTACATACATTCCCATGGATCGCTACGATACCGATTCCCTGTTTACTCTTGATAATACGTTCAAGCTTGAATTTGGTTTCAGGATTAAGACCCGGAGAAACCGCCTCTTCAGCCTCTTTCAAATCGTTTAATTCCTTGTTCATTGCTTCAATTTCTTCGGATAATTTGACCTTTCTTTCATTCAGTTCTTCTTCCTGCTGTGCAATGAGTGCTTCTTCTCTTTTCAGATCTTCCTTTAATTCCTGGAAAGTTCTGTCTTCTTTCTGGATTTCCTTGCGTACGGTCTGTTCACGTTCGCCCGCTTCGCGGATTTCCTTATCAAGGGCTTCATATTCTCTTTGAGTGGTAATAGTATCCATTGCCTTTTCGGCCTTTTCGCGGGCGCCCTCGGCATCAAATAATTCCATTTTCAGTGTTGTAAGATTGTGCCGGGTTTTTTCATACAATTCGTTTTTCTCAATATAGCCTTTCTTAAGGCGGGCCAGAAGTTCTTCCTGCGTTGAAAGAAGTTTAGGGGCATCATTAATAGCTGTTTCGACCTTATTCTTTTGTGCAAGAATATCCTGCAGCGTCTTCAGTTTTTCCAGAACCTCTGTCATTACCATGTGTGTTTCTCCCATATTTATTTCCTTAATCAGTTGAGGCGATTTCAAAATGGCAGATTTTGAAATCGCTACTCTATATGTAATGTAGAAAATGTGTTTAACACACTTTCGAGAGAGTCAATTTCAAAACTAACCGAGTTTTGAAATTGACTCAGTTGTCAAGATAATCCTTAAGTTTACGGCTTCTCCGCGGATGGCGCAGTCTTCTTAATGCCTTTGCCTCGATTTGGCGTATACGTTCACGGGTAACATTAAAATACAGTCCCACTTCTTCGAGGGTAAGGGAATAGCCGTCATCAAGACCGAACCTCATTTTTAATACTTCCTGTTCCCTCGGAGGCAATGTTGAAAGTACGGACCGGAGCTGTTCCTGCAAAAGCATAAAGGCCGTCTGATTGGCCGGATTTTCCACATCCTTATCTTCAATAAAATCGCCGAGAAGGGAATCTTCTTCTTCACCAATGGGCGTTTCAAGTGAAATGGGCTCCCGCGCAACATTCTTTACCTGTTTTACCCTGCTGACATTCCAGCCAAGCTGTTCGGCTATTTCTTCATCGGTAGGCTCCCTTCCGAGACGCTGCATAAGCTGCCGTGATTCCCGCACAACCTTGTTTATCTGTTCAATCATATGGACAGGTACACGGATTGTCCTTGCCTGGTCCGAAATTGAACGGGTTATCGCCTGCCTGATCCACCAGGTAGCGTAAGTCGAAAACTTGTATCCCTTGCGGTATTCGAATTTTTCAACGGCCTTGATAAGACCTATATTGCCTTCCTGGACGAGGTCAAAAAAATGAAGGCCGCGGTTTGTATATTTTTTTGCAATTGAAACAACCAGCCTGAGGTTAGCGTTAATGAGGCGGTCCTTGGCATTTTTCATAGTTACGCGGCCGTAGTGTATTTCACGGGTCATGGACATGATTTCTTCAACCGTGTTTTCAAAATCATACTCAAGCTTTCTCAGCTTGCGGTTTATGACCTGGATCTGGGTATAAATTTCCTTTATTTCGTTGGCGGTAATTCCGAGTTCCTGCTCAAGTTTTGTCCGTTCACGCGGAATCGCTATCCGTTTTCCCAGATTGCGGAGTTCCCCGTAATCTGAAATGCGCAGTTCCTTTTCCTTTTTTTCCTGCCGCCGCCGGTATTCCTTTATTTTACGGGTCGCTTCTATAAATTTTTCCGAAAACCTGTCAATTTCTTCGGACTGAATATCTGTTTCCTGTAAAATAGGGAGAATACGCTCACGCAGTTCAAGCAGCTCGGGATCATCATATACACTTGCCGTCTGGTCGCGCTCATACAGGCGTTTTTTCAGAAGCATATACTGTTTGATGTCCGGAAGCACCGCTTTCAGGCTTTCTCCGTATAATTGTTTTAACCGGCGTTTTTCAGCCATTTCTTCATTCAATTCTTTCCGGGGTTTGTTGCTTTCATGGGGATCGATTTTTGAAAAGGCCTTTTGCGCTATGCCGTAAAATTCAGGAATAATCATCCCTGAATTTTTTATGACATTCTTGATAATATTCTCACCCTTCTCCATTTTTTTGGAAAGTTCTACTTCCTGTTCCGCAGAAAGCAGATTTTCTTTCCCTATTTCACGGAGATAAAGCCTTATGGGGTCATCGATTGAGGCGTCTTTTTCATTGTTGTAAACCAGCCGTTTCCGGTCAGGTTCGTTATTCTTTTTATCCTGATCCCTTGTTTCATCTTCACCGGAAGCGTCTTCTTCCAGAAGCTGAATTTTCTTTTGTTCAAGAAGTACAAGAATCTGATCCATTTTTTCCGAATTCAAAATTGATTCGGGAAGCAGATCATTCAATTCATCCCAACTCAGGACTTTTTTTCTTTTGCATACTCAAACAATTTAATAACAGCTGGATCGAGCTCAAGATCCGTCATTCGTTCGTGTCCTTCATTTTTGTTAATTCTTCATCGATAGACTGTTTTTCAGTCATCATTTCCCTGAGAGAAGTCATATCATCCATAGTAGTACCTGAAAACAGATTCATCCGGGCTACAAGCCTGTTTTTTTTCTTTTCCAGATTGTTCCGTCTGATCAATAATATGCTGTCCTCTATAATTTTTTGTGTATTTTCGGCAAATTCTCCGTTTGTAACCGTTTCGGTAATCAATTTCCGGAGATTTTCACCCTCACACCGGGCAAGAAGATTGTCATAACTTACCGAATCAGTACGGTAACATTCTTCCAATGCGATAAAAAGTTCTTTTGCAACAGGTGTTTCAAAATCATCGGAAGACAGGCTTGCGCGCATTAGCGGGAAAAACGACTGGTTGGCCGCAACGGCCAGAACCGCCCGCAATTCCGCATTTCTTCTAATTTGCTGGCTTTCCGCACGAGAGGATGTTTCTTTTCCGTTTTGGGATCTTACGGATTGCGGCTGCTTTCTGTTATTATAATCGGACAGCAGCGCCTTTTCACTTATTCCAAACGCGGTGGAAAGCCTGTGTATTGTTGACTCCCTTTGAATATCAGATTCCAGTACCTCAATATATGGAAATAATAAGGCTGAGGCTCTGGTTTTTCCTTCAGGATTACCTATATCAAAACGTTTTTCCGCATTTTCAATAAGGTAATCAATATCCAATATAGACATTTTAAGAAGTTTTTTCAATGCTTCCGGGCCCTCATTTTGTAAAATATCCGCAGGGTCTTTGCCGTTTTTTATGCTTATTATGCGGACATCAAAGGAAAACGAACGGCACAGAAGAATTGCCTTGAAGGTCGCCTTGTTTCCGGCCTCATCCGAGTCAAATGACAAGTAGACGGTTTCGGCAAAGGATCGGACCAGTTTTGCCTGTTCGCCGGTAAAAGCGGTACCCAGAGGGGCAACCGCGTTGGTTATTCCTGCCTGGTGCCAGGCGAGTACATCCATATATCCTTCGCAGAAAATAACCGATTTTGTCGTGCGTATTTCCGGAAGCGCAAGATCAAAGGCAAAAAGCGTTTCGCCTTTTTTGAATTGGGGTAAATCGCCCGAATTCAGGTATTTCGGTCCGTCCCCTTCCAGAATCCGGCCGCCGAATGCTACAGTCTGGCCCCGCCGGTCCCGTATCGGAAATATCAGCCGGTTTGAAAAAAAAGCGCTTTCGGGATTTTTCCGTGAAAACAGTCCCGATTTTACAAGAAATTCGGGAGAATATCCTTTTTTTTCAGAAACTGAAAAAGCCAGCGCCTGTCTTCAGGAGCAAAACCCAACTGGAATTTCTCGATTATTTCGGGCGCAACTTTGCGTGATTCAAGATAACGGCGGGCCTTTTCTCCCTGGGGCGTTTTGTCAAGAATATAATGGAAACTCCCGGCAACCCTGCTGTACAGTTCCATAAGCAGTTCTCTGGTATTATCTCTCGGGGTTTCAGTTCCGTCCGGTGTTCCTTCGTATATGACTTCAACCCCGGTTTTTCTGGCAAGTGTTTCAACCGCTTCGACAAAAGACAGTTTTTCCATTTCCATGATAAATGTTATAACACTGCCGCTCTGACCGCAGCCAAAACAATAAAACAGATTGCTTTCGGGTGTTATGTTAAAAGACGGGGTTTTTTCATTGTGAAAGGGACAGCAGCCCCACCAGTTACTGCCCCGCTGTTCAAGGCGGGTATATTCGCCGACAATTTCCACCATGTTTACCCGTTTGTTTATTTCATCAATTGTGGCGCTGCTGATTCGTTTCATTAATTTCCGGCTGCCCTTTTGACCGTGAGATTCCGTCCTGCGGAAACATGCTCATCAAGGGAACGGGTAAAGGTATGGGCGCCGGATTCTGAGTCGGTAAGCCGGAAATACAGATAATTTGTTTTTGCCGGATTAAAGGCCGCGTTCAGGGCAATAAGTCCGGGATTGGAAATGGGTGAAGGCGGTAATCCTGCCCATAGATACGTATTATAATCACTCCTGATTTCCAGATCACGGTCATAGAGGCGTACCGGATGAGGGAGTCCCTGGATTTCCGTTATAATATATTCAATTGTGGCACAGGATTGCAGGCCCATCCCTATTTTAAGCCGGTTGGCAAATACGCTCGCAATAAGAGGCGCTTCTTCCCGGATTTGGTATTCCCGCTCAACAATGCTGGCCAGAATTACCTTCTCATACAATTCCTTCGGATTTTCGGGAACATTTTCGATCCTGGACAGCTTCTGAAAAAAGTTTCCACCATACGTATAACAACTGAATCAGCCGTTTCGTTATACGGAAAAAAATAGGTATCAGGAAAAAGAAAGCCTTCAGCAGTTTTTCCTGCAATGTCCAGATTCGCGAGCAGTTCGGGATTTGATGCGGCCTGTATGAACTCATCAGCCGTAACGACCCCGGCGTTTTCAAGATGTACCGCCGTTTTCCCCAGTGTAAGTCCTTCGGGTATGGTTATTCTGATGAGGACCTGTTTTCCTTCACTCAGAATGCGAAGGTTTTCTATTGCCGAATAGGCTGGCGACAGACTGAAGGTCCCGGCCTGGAAGGTCATATTTTTGATACGGGCGTAGTAATATACAAAGTCGGCGGACCTGACAAGCGACTCGGCGGCAAGATCATCGGCAATTGCCCGGACGGAAGCCCCCCGCGCAATGCTGAAAAGCTTTTCCTGCCCGGTATCCGGAGACACTGAACTCAGGGGGCTGTTCAGGATAAAAAACGAGGCCGAAATACCAAATATGATTACTAAAACAATACTCAACAGAACAACAGCAACTTTACTTTTCATTAAAAAAATCTTCTGCCTCTTCTATTGTCATTAACTGGTAGATATAGTTTTCAAGACATCCAAAAAAAAACTCCAGATTCGGGGCAATAACTTCTTCCTGTTTTCTGAGAACACGAAGGAGTTCCTTTGCTTCATCAGTATCAAAGGAGTAAGCAAAAGCATTATTTTCGTTCATACTATTAAATCGAGGCCCTCCTGCGCGATTTCTATTTCCAGATTGTTTCCGGAAGCGCCTCTGTGCCACTCGGCGGACTGCTTTAAGGTATACAGTTTTTTATCCGAATACCTGGGTTCATGATGGAAAAAAACAAGCTTTTTTATCTGCCAGAATAAGGCAAAGTCCACGGCCAGGGAAAAGGCCGAATGTCCCCAGCCTTTTTTTCTGCTTGCCTCACTTACCGTATACTGGGCGTCAATAATCAGAATATCGGCGTTGCCGAAAAATGACCTGTTCTCTTCATTCTGCTCAAAATTATCACGGCTGATTTCCGTATCAGTACAGTAAATTATTTTTTTTCCTTTTTCCTGTATCGAGTACGCCGTACAGCCTCCGGGATGATTTACGCGGTACCACCCTACTACACTGGTGCCGATACGGAACTTGGTCGTATCCGGATCAAGATATATGAATTTCATGGCGGCGCCGAATCCTCCCGGTCCGAGCATCGGTATCGGGAAGTAAGGATGGGTCATCTGCGCGCTCAGAATATTCTCGAAATCGGGATTTGTGCTGTAAAAAATAATTCTGTTATTTGTCTTGTAAGCCTGGTTAAAAAAAGGAAGTCCCTGGATATGATCCCAGTGAAAATGGGAAAAAATGATATGATAGGTTTTGCCGTTTTCAAAGCCTTCCCGCCGGTCAATATCGGCGCCAAGTTCCCTCAGCCCGCTCCCCGCGTCAAGAATAATACAGTCGCCGTTGGCATTTTCCACTTCAACACAGGCTGTATTTCCTCCGACTGTTCCGAAAAGCCATTCGGGCAGAGACGCCAGAAATTTTTCCCTGCTGTCCGCAGAGACAACATCCCTGGCCGTTATGCGCTGTACAACCGCCGCAATACGGTTTTGTATCTGAACGGAGGATAAGGGTGTAGGTATGGAGCCTCTGACTCCCCAAAATCGAACACGCATTTTTTCACCTTTAATTTATAGTATCGCCAGTTTTCCTGCGTATATACGGCTCCTGTCTTCTTTTTTGCATCATATTTTCAATTTCAGCAGAGGTATATATTTTTCCGCTGTTAATTCCCCGACAGTCCTGCGCGTTTATATTCCACCAGTCTTCATCAGACAGCAGGGATATCCAGAAAGGATAGGATGAACACTGATACGGCCGGGACTCATATGCAATACATCCGTTATCCCACAGTATGCAGTCATAATTTTCCTTTTCCTGCAGACACAGATATTCATATCCGTCATTTTTTAAAACCCATCTGCAGAAACCGGAAATAAATGCATCTGTATCTAATGTAGACCATTTTACCAGTTTTTCCAAATCCTGTGATGAAAGATTTACAATTCCGGGCTCAAATCTGCAGCATGAAGAACATCTTTGGCATTCAAAGCGAAGACCGTTATGGTAAAAAGGTATGTTCATTCCGGTTTTGCTCCTGGATATGCCGTTCCGGTACAAAAAAAGCCTTCCCAGACAAGGAAGGCTTTTGGGGAGACAAGGATTCGAACCTTGGAAGGCTGAGCCAACAGATTTACAGTCTGCCCCCTTTGACCGCTCGGGAATCTCCCCCTGAAAACGCCGGTTAAACAGCACAGCCAACTCAGGGATTCGAACCCTGGACCCCGAGATTACAAATCACGTGCTCTGGCCAGCTGAGCTAAGTTGGCATTGCGAATGAATGGAAATCTATAGGATTTCCCAAAAAATGTCAAGTACAGTTTTATAAAAGTAGCCGGCAATAAAATGACTATTACTAAAGTCCCTTTTCCGGTCTTGCTAAATCATTTGTTTTAAGAAATATACCGATAATGGTTAATAGACCCGGCAGATGACCGGAATTTATATATTATAAGAGAGAATCATATGGAAAAACCGCTAAGCCCTGCGCTGAAAAAAAGGATTGTACGGTTTCAGCGCGATGAAATCACCGGCAGTATTTTATATGAATATATTGCCGGAAGGCAAAAGAACGCCGTCAATAAAGAAGCTTTTCTGAAAATTGCCGACGCAGAACGAAACCATTATGAAATATGGAAAACCTACACCGGACAGGATATCCGGCCGTCCCGGGTTAAAATTATATTTTTCAAATTCATGAGCCGGATCCTGGGCGATACATTCACCATCAAGTTTTTTGAACAGGGAGAAGATTTCGGCATAAAGGAACTCCGGGAGATTGAAAAGGAAATTCCTGAAGCCATTGCCATTATCAATGATGAAGAGGAACATGAAAGCCAGCTATTATCCATGGTAGATGAAGAGAGGCTGCATTATGTCGGCTCCATGGTGCTGGGATTGAATGACGCCCTTGTTGAACTGACCGGGACTATAGCGGGACTGACTTTTGCCCTGGCTAATACCCGCCTTGTCGCCCTGTCCGCTATTATAACCGGTGTTTCGGCAACCTTATCAATGGCGGCATCAAATTACCTCGCCCAGCGTGCGGACGGAAATGCAAAAGCCTTTAAATCAAGCCTGTATACGGGCATGGCCTATCTGATAACGGTTGCGCTAATGGTTTTGCCCTACCTTCTCCTGCCTAACAGTCTGTATGTAGCGGCCTTTGCAATCATGCTTGCCGTGGTAGTATTAATAATCCTGCTGTTCAATTATTACATCTCTGTTGCCCAGACCCTTCCATTCTTGAAGCGTTTTGCGGAAATGGCTGTTATCAGTTTGAGCGTCGCCGCAATTTCGTTTCTGATAGGCCTGATCGCGAAAAGGCTGCTTGGAATTGATCTCTGATATAGGAACCGCAACTTCACGGGCCCTGTACAGGCCCGGATATTATACTTCAAACAGATAGGATGTGTGCGGCGCGGCGCGGAAAAACAGCGCACCGTCTTTCAGTTCTGCGTTAATAGCCGTTCCGAATACATCCCGGTTTTTCGCGAATCCGGTTTTCCCAAAGGCCTTTATTGGAAGCCGGATTTCCCGTTCCTCATCATCTGTTGAGCATACGGCAATCCAGAGCTGCTCGGCGGTAAAACGGGCATAGGCAAAAACATAGTTGTCGTCGCTGAGGATTTTGAACCCTCCTGTTGTAAAAGCCTCGTTTCCCGTTTTAATGTGGGCAAGGCTTTCGTACAGGTGATAATAATCACCTTTTTCAAAATCCCTGTTCCAGGGCATCGGATACCGGCATCCTTCCACATCCTCATAACGCCCGTCTATTTCAGCTTCATCGCCATAGTATACATTGGTCCCTCCGGGAAGCGTAAAAAGCATGATAACCGCCCCCCGGTACTCGCTGAAAAGAACAGCGGGATTGTTGTGAAGCCTGGGAACGTCATGGCTGTCCAGCAGATTGAACTGGTTTTCCTGGATAACTGTCGGAAGCTTGGCAAGATGCTCCATAATGCGGCTATGCAAATCCCGGGCTGTCATTTTGTACGGAATGTTCCGCAGGGAAGGATGGCGGCGGTTAAAAAGATCACAGTCTCCAAGAAATTCCCGTACCGGCCTGGCGCAGCCATAGTAATTCATTGGGGAATCCCATTCATCGCCCTGAAGGAATTCAGGGCAGTCGCTCCAGTCCTCTGCAAGAATATAGGCTTCCGTATTTGCGCTTTTTATGCTTTTGCGGATTTCGGGCCAGATTTCATGGTGAAGCTGAATTTCATTGTTCCGGCCCATGGTATCCGCGACATCAAACCGCCATCCGTCAATATTATACGGGGGGTTGAGCCATTTTTTTACAAGGGAATCTTCCGAGCCGTAAATAATATCCCGTAACTCGGGAGAAGTATAATTCAGGGTCGGCAGGGTCTCTGTATCCCACCACGCTTTATATGAATTATTGTCCCCGAAAAAATAATAGTTCCGTTCTTTTGCGTCAGGATTATTATAGGCGCCGATAGATTTATCAAAAAAAGTACCGTCGCGGTTAAACCATTTATTGGCAATACCTGTATGATTTATTGAAACATCCAGAATGATTCTAATACCGTTTTCATGCAGGGCTTTTGTCAGCTCCGCAAAGGCGGTATCCCCTCCCAGGTGGGGATCAACCGAAAAATAATCAAGACAGTCATATTTATGGACAGTCGCGGCATAAAATATGGGATTCAGATATAATGCGGTAATGCCTAATTTTTTCAAATAAGGAATCTTTTGTATTATTCCCTCAAGATCTCCTCCGTAAAAATCCAGACAGAATGCTTTATCATATTTTTCCGGAACTGCGTTCCAGTTATCTATATGCTGGGTTTTATGCCCGTCAAAGGAATATTCCCCGTTTTTGACATCATTTTCCGGATTTCCATTATAAAAGCGATCAGGAAAGATCTGGTAAAATACGGCGCTCCGGACCCATTCAGGCTGTTCGTAATCAACAAGAATTTTAAAATCATAGGTTTCGTCAGGTATATATGTAGTAATCTGCAATTGGGTGTAATAATAAAGGGCCTTGTCTGTTGCCAGATAAAACTGGTAATGCAAAACATCTTCATACAGGGTGACTTCTACCGAAAAATATACCAGGCCATTTTCCGTCCGGGCTTTTTTCATTGAGATGAGCTGTTCTACCCCATTTAATTTTGTTCTGAAAATTACGTCCTTTACCGGCGCATCTTCATACATCCTGATAAAAATAGTAACTTGTTCCCCGCGTTTTGGCAGCGGATTGCTTACAAAATATTTTGTCCCATCCGAATAGACGCTTTCAAGCCATTTTTCCATAAATATACTCCTTAAGTTACATTTCTTATATAAAGAATTAGCTGATACTTGAACCAATTTCAAAACCCGGTTAGTTTTGAAATCGCCTCACTTATCAGAAAACACTTACAACCGGAAACAGTCAAATAATGCAGATTATTTGGCTATATATACCTCCGGCGATTTTGCCTCATTTTTTTTGTAGATTTCTTTATATAGGGGGATATACTTTTCTGAAATAATAGTGTCCCAGTTACAATATCTCCTGACATAGTCAGAAGCGAAGGCGATCATTTTCCGGTATTCAGTTAAGGCGGCGCAGCCCTCTCCTCCCGCCTTAACAACCGGACGGCAAACATTCAGGATTGTTTCGGCAAGTATGTACGGATGTTCTTCAGGTGACTGCGTCCGGTATAAAAAACCGTTCTGTCCGTCAAGAATTTTCTGCAGCCCGCCGACCGCATGGGCAATCGGCAGGGTCCCATATATCTGGCCGATATAGTCTTCAAGTCCGCAGGGTTCAAAAAGACTGGGCAGAATTATAAAATCTGCGGCGGCTACAACCAGCCTCGCAAGAGACCGTTCATATCCATTCATAAACAGAAAACGTCCCGGATATTCAGACGCTGTTTGCGTGAGCATGTCTTCAAGACCCGGGTCCCCCTGTCCAAGCACCACAAATCTGCTTTCCGCAAGGGTATCGAGAACCATTCTGGCAGAACGTTCGAGGACATCAATTCCCTTTTGCCAGGCAAGCCTTCCGTGATATACACAATAAACCGCTCCGGGATCATATTCCATATTGCCGTACGTTTTTATTGTTGGAATACTGCTGAGCGCATCCAGAGCCCAGAGGAAACGTTCCCGGCATTTGTATTTCCCTGCCAGATCACCGCTTTCCGGATTAAACTGGACAGGCAGGAGCGAATTAATGATATCAACAGGATCATAACGGTAAAAATCAATACCGTTTGTTATTCCCGTAATCCGTATTCCCCGTCTTTCCAGTTCGCCCGACAATCCCTGGGTAATATCATCAAAAGAACGGCTTGTCAGTTCATCGGCGTACCAGGGAGAAACCGTGGTAAGCGTTCCGTATTCTGCGGCGAGCAAAAACGGTTCTATGTTCCCGTTCAGCATGGCTTTTTGGAGTATTGATTCAGGAAAACCGGTTATGGATGAGGCGCAGGAAAGCCCTCCGCTTATTTCCTGCCGGTAGCCCGGGCCCGCGTTGTGAATGGTAACGGCGGAAGCTGTTTTGCTGAAGATATCTGAATACCCGGACTCTGTCCGTATAAGGGCTGGCAGAAAAGCTGTATGCGCGTCCTGTCCGTGCAGAATATCCGGGGCTGTACCTCTTATGCGGGCATATTCAAGAACTGCTTTTTGAAACAGCATATTCATTGTATGAACATCGGAATGGCCTTTTCCCCGGACAGCTCCAGGAATTACCCCGACTTCTTCTTCAGTATATACATATACATCATGTTTTTCGGCAAAAATGGGAGATTCAATAAAAATGATATCAACGCCATGAAGAATGGTTTCAGAAAAGGAAACGGGATATGTCCGGTCGTTAATCCGTACTTCCCCGGAAAAGAGCGGATTGCTTGAAAGACTTACTGATCCGTACCGGGGAATAAACACGGTAACGTTTTCTTTTTGGGATACCAGTCCTTCGGCAAGGGAACAGGCTACATTTTTTACTCCGCCCGCTTCGGCAATTCCCGCATATTCACGGGTAACCAGCCATATTTTTTCAATTTGTTGACTCATATTCTCGGCCCTATTTATTTTTTCGGAATATCCGGGCGGAGAATTTCTGCTCCGTTCATATAGATATGATCCGGCTGGATTTCGGCGTAACAGGTAAGGAGTATTCTGATTACTCCGGGAAGTGCTCCTTCTATTTCAGGTTCGGCTGTACAAAAAAGCGGCACGGAAGCAGCCATTCCGGCATTCCGCAGGGCTGTTGCAGGATTCAGAACGGTTAAATCGCCGGTAACGGAAAAAAGGACGGATACAATATCTGGCTCCGGAATTGAATTTTTTTCAATAATTTCCCTGTATAAACCGGGAACCAGTTCAGAAATGGATTTCTTTGTGTTCTCACAGCAGACAGCGCCGCGTACTGCAAATAAGCGATGTATTGGAGTCATTATTCTGTATTTATTTTAGGGGGACATAATTCATTTGTCAATAATATCTTTATATATTGTCATTCATAAATGATAACTTCACTGTATTAGCTTAAAGAGAGTGTTTCACCCCTTTAAGCTTGCGATAACCGGGGTGGTGCACAGTTTGATTACCAAAGTACCGCCACAAAGGTGTTTGCGGAGTGAAATTGTTCACTTTTCACCGGAACCAGCCGCCGTATCAGCGGCTTTTTTATTTACCGGCTGGCGGCAGATTAGCTGAAGATAATATGACATTATTGCTGAAGGTCTATATCCCAGCGTTCTTCTAAAACAGGTACACCCCAATCAGAGTTTTTTCTGGTTTCTATTATTTTAAATCCGGCTTTTTTATATAAATGCCTTGCGGCTTCCTGTATACTGACTGTCCATAGGAAAACATGCGTATAGCCTTTTTCCCTGCAAAAGCCAAGCGCCTTGTCCAGCAGCCGCTGTCCCGCGCCCAAACCTCTCAATTCAGGCTCCAGAAAAAATATCTGAGCTGAGCGGCATTTTTCTTTGTATTTTTAATTGCAACACACCCCGCCCGTTTACCATTGCATTCCAATATAAACATACAGTCTTTTTCAGATCTAAATGTATTAACAAATGACAAAACACCCTGTGTTATATATTTCTTCCATATTTCTGACGTAAAGTGCCGTTCGGTTTCGTATAATGAAAGCTGTCTGTCAATTACATATTCAATATCCGCTTCTTCATAAGGGCGTATACGTAAATCTGCGGCCGCAATCGTCAGATATTTTTTTACCGTATTCATGGCAGCTATCACTTTTTCGCAATCCGCGTCATGTAATGTTTGCAGCATTTTTTCCACTTGTCCATTCGAACGTTCACTTAATTGCTGATACAGGCCAATTCCCGAATCCGATAGCCTGATTTCGATACTGCGCCCATCAGAGTTGCTTGCAGAACGCAGGATAAGGCCACGTTTTTCCAATTTGGAGATTATGCGGCTCATATAGCTTCTGTCCATATCTAATAATGAACAGAGCTGATTCGCGGTGCAATGTTCTGTTCTGCTGATTTCAAAAATAATCCGGGCTTCCGCAAGAGAATAGCCGGAATCCAAAATATGTTTATCCAATAACCCTAAAATTTTTGTATAAAATCTGTTGAACTCCCGTACATCTGTTATGGTATCCGCTCTATTCACAAGTTCATCCCTATAAGTATTGTGGACTATATCAACAATTATATTATTGATAGTGGACGATATCAACATAATCCTTCCGGTAATGAACTATACACAGGATGAAATATTCATAGAACCTTGACATAATATCTCTATTTAAACAGAAATCTGTATGTTTGAAAGGGCCTCTGACGTATAATCATGGCTGGTAATTTTTATTTCCTCCGAACCCCTGGGCACAAAAAGCACAAATTTTTCAGTTGCCCGCCCATTTTCATATCTTGTTTTGTAGATAAAGGTAAAATATGTACCGGATCCTGAGGTGCTTGCTACCGAATTTATTGACCATGACTCCAGTTCGGCTGAAAGTAAGGGCCAAGAATAATACCGGTTGTAGTAAATTTTTCTGCAAACTCTTCTTCCGAAGTTGAACTGAAAAATGATTCGGAATAATAGGGCGCAAGCAACCGGAAATCCTGCAATTTTACTGTTTCAAAAAAGGCATCCATAAAAAGCCAGGGCTTCATTTCTTGATATTTTGCTCCCCCCGATACAGCCGGAAAACAGACAGAAGCTCATAATTACTGCCGCGAATATTTTTCGTTTCATCCTTACTTCCCCGTTTATATTGGTGAATCGGTCCGTACTTTTTCTACGGCTCGTCACTGCCCTCTCTGATTATTAGTGTCTCGCTGTCAATCGGAATAGTTTCATGCATAAACCTTAAATGAGTAAGCGTAATTTCCGGCGGTACTGAAACCGTAATGGTCCGGAGAGACTTCCCTGCCGGAATAACAGAGTCATTGTAGTTCTGGGTTTTTACCGCATACACACGGTAGTCATCATCGCCTGCGAGGAGATATTTATTATTGACCAGGTCGTGAAAATACATCTTGCGTTCCAGAGGATTGGCGTTATCGAGAAGAATATCGAAGGTATAATCTTTATGCGTTTCATATTCAGCGCATTCCGCCGATCTGATACTGATTGTTACTCTTTCGAAATTTTCAAGAAGCTTTTTATCCCAGTTTTTTTCGAAATTTGAAATAGTGGAAACAAGTCCGAGTGAAAGCAGATTTCCGGCCTCATCAAGTATCTCATATCTGTCAGGAGATGAGATAAAATCTTCTATCTGTTCCTTGCCGGTTTTCGGAGTCTCTTTTGTCTTTCCCAGAAATCTTTCCGAAACCATGGACGTTGTGAGAAAGGCTGCGGCTACACCGAATCCTATAAACAAGACAAAAGAAACAATAAGGAAAATTGCCCGGGGCTTTTTCTTGTCTTCTTTTTTCTGCATTTCAGCCAGTACCAGCAAAATTACCGCTGTGACCGTGCAAAAAAAGATATAATTGTAAAAAATACGGTTATTCCCAGTACTACCATAACAATCTCCCTGTTTACACTATTTATTTTCAGGATTACGGCCAGTTCATAAAAAACTGTCTGATATCCCTGCCGTTGAGTTCAGCACTATTCTATCATAAGTCAGGGTTATTTACAGTAAAAAAAGACAGCCGGCGTGTCTTTCACTGGACCGGACAGGATTATATCAGTACGGTACATCCCGGACCCGCTTAATCCCGATACAGTTATTCTTCATACGAATTTCCGGCCCGTTCTATCATTATCGCTTTCATATATTCCGACTGATTCAGCAGATTATATACTTTTAGTTTTTCTTCTTCACTGCATCCTATCAGAATTTTTATTCGAGGCGAGGGTTTAATACCCCAGACCGAAGGTTTGCCTGCTCTGCGTGGTTTTTACAAAAACGTTAGTTTTTGTAAGTTCCATGGTATTAAACCCGAGACCAATTCCACAGGAGAGAAAAATACCTCGTTGCTCTGCGGCGAGGTATTTTATTTCGGAATCCTTTTTAAGCAAATCTATTATACAGACAACAGCATCAATTTTCCCGTTACCGGCGGTACCTACAAAAATATCTATGCCATTATTATCCATGGACCTGGTATTGGTTATATATCCATAATCAACCTGATAAATCAGGTCCGGATATTTCGGGTGACGGCTGCCCTTCGGTCTGTCAATTATTATCTCGTTTTCACTTATTAATTTTTCCAGTGAATTCCAGAATAACCCATCATATTTCATACATATTCCTAATATCAGAAAAACTTACAATCTGAAATAGTCAAATAATTCAGATTATTTGACTATAATTTTCTCAATTCAGTAAAGACGGAAACAAATCCGCTACATACCGGCTGATAACATAATGAGCAGGCGGGAAATAAAGGCCAGTGCAAAATCAATGATAAGACAGAAAAAACATACGAGCGTCTGAATAATATAATACAGGTGTCTGGTTTTGTTTACGATAGCGAGGGTTACTTCCTGCACCAGCAGAAAGATATTGACCATAAGGGCTACAAGAGTTGAAAATGATATTATTCTCAGAATAACGAGCTGGGTTATATCAAGGAATTCCTGGGTATTGCCGAAGTAGAAAAAAACGGCAAGAGAAATGGAAAAAACGGTTAAAAAAAGCTCCAGCCGGTATAAAAAGCGGACAGTCAGTTGTTTTCGGCTTTTCTGACTCATAAAAAAAATGTATACTCCTTATAGAAAATAATATACAATGAATGTGGAACTTACAACAGGGACCTGCGGTTTTTTATACAGGAATAATCGCAGAGACACGTAAAGATGGTGTGAAAATATGAAACGCGGAAAAAAAGCATTTATATCAATAATTTTTCTTATTATCGTAGGCGCTGTTGTTTTTTTTATCGGCTGGATACAGTTTGCCGTTCCTGCCGGACATTATGGCGTGATGATATCGAAAACAGGCGGGGTCAATCCGAAACCGGTGTTGCCGGCGGAATTCAGATGGCAGTGGGAGCGGCTCCTTCCGACAAATACCACGCTGATTATATTTGACCCTGCGCCTGTTAATAAGGTAATTACTACTTCAGATACCCTGCCTCTTGCCGAGACTTACAGCAAACTGCTCAATGACCATACTGATTTTTCGTGGAAGATTGTCCTGGACATCACAGCCGGCGTTAAACCGGAAATTCTGCCCGAGCTTGTGGAAAAAAACAGTATCAAAACCCAGGACCAGTTTGAAGACTGGCTTGCAAAAAACATCAGTACGGCGGCAGACTCCGTTTCCCGTCAGTTTATCGGTTCCGTATTTTCAGATTATGATACCTATATGTCGTCGGTACTAGATCCTACTTCCCGGGCCGATTCGATTGCGCAGAATTCCAGTGCGGTCAACTCAATGCTTGAACTCGTGTCCCTGTCGGTAAAAGAAGCAGTTATTCCCGATTTTTCCCAGTATTCGATTGCGTCTGAAACATATACAACATACCAGAAGGCCCGGTCGGAACAGCTGGCTGAAATCGCCGCAAAAGAGTCGGCAAATTCCGTATATGACTATCTCCAGATAGAACGCCTTGCCCAGTGGGGGGAACTGATTTCCAAATACCCCTCTCTTATTGAATTGCTTGCGGTCGCAAAGGATGATTCCGCAGCGGCCCTGCAAACCATTAAATCATTGCGTTAACATCCGAATGAAGAAAATTCAGGTCCATCCGCTTTTAAGGGAATTATCAGCCTTTTTTACGGGTGCAGGCTACCAGATTTATCTTGTCGGCGGTGCTGTCAGGGATATGCTCCGGGGCGTACAGGCGACGGACTGGGACGTGGCAACAGACGCTGCTCCTGATCAGGTAGCGAAACTCTTTAAAAGAATAATCCCTACCGGAATAGAACATGGTACCGTAACCATACCCTTCAAGGGCCGGATGATAGAATGTACTACCTTCCGCACCGAAAAGGCTATACCGACGGCAGAAGGCCTGATTCTGTTTCATACAATGCAACAATAGAAGAGGACCTTGCCCGGCGGGATTTTACGATGAATGCCATGGCGGCGGAACTGCCTGCGGGAACAATCGTAGACTGTTTTAATGGATGTGAAGACATCAAAAAAAAATAATCAGGACAGTCGGGCCGGCCCTGGAGCGCTTTTCCGAGGACGGACTCAGACCGCTCCGCGCGGTCAGATTTGCGGCCACTCTGGGGTTTTCAATTGAACAGGATACTCTGAATGCCATACCTCCGGCCCTGCCGGTAACGGCAAAAGTTGCCCGCGAACGTATCAGGGACGAACTTGAAAAAATCCTTGTTTCACCGGAACCTTCAATCGGACTGCGCCTTATGGAAGGTACCAGTCTTTTGGAATTGCTTATTCCGGAGCTTGTTGCCTGCCGGGGTGTGGAGCAAAAAGGCATGCACCGCTTTGATGTTCTTGACCACCTGTATTATACCTGTGACGCCTGCCCGCCAGTCCTTGAAATACGGCTTGCAGGATTATTCCATGATATAGGAAAACCGCTGGTCCGCGCCGAAAAAGAAAACGGCGTATATACCTTTTATAACCATGAGAACGTTTCCGCTGAAATATGTGAAAAAATAATGGAAAGACTCCGCTTTCCGCACAAAACAATCCGTTTTGTAACCCATTTGATCAGGCAGCATATGTTTCATTATGAGCCGGAATGGACAGATGCCGCCGTACGCAGATTTATTGTCCGGGTCGGCGAAGATACCATTGAAGACCTTTTTGCGCTCCGCTATGCCGATTCCTGCGGAATAAGCGGAAAAAACTGCTGTCCGCAGAATATTGATGAATTCCGCCGCCGTATTTTAAAGGTATTACAAGAAAATCACGCGTTTTCACTGAAGGATCTTGCAATTAACGGAAATGATCTGATATCTCTTGGAATTCCTTCCGGTCAGATAATAGGAAAGATACTGTCAGAATTGTTTGAAACGGTTCTTGATGACCCAAAACTGAATTCCCGGGAAACACTGACGGATATTGCAAAGGCTGTTTACGAAAAAAGATACCGAGAAAAATAATTCAGTAAAGTGACAGCGACCGGCAGGCTGTTCCCGCGGCGGCCTGTTCCGCTTCTTTTTTGTTTTTTCCGCTTTCAGGTCCGTATGTCTTGCCCTGCACGTCCACTGTTACCCAAAAGGTCCGGTCATGGTCCGGTCCCGTTTTTTTGACCAGGGTGTATTTGGGAACTGTTTTGTATTTTTTCTGGATATATTCCTGGAGCAGGCTTTTATGGTCCCTTGCATGCCTGTTTTGCACAACAAGCTGAATTTGAGGATTCATGAGACTGAGAACAAAATGTTCAGCAGCCTTATAGCCGGAATCAAGATATAATGCGCCAATAATTGCTTCAAGAGCGTCAGCAAGTATGGCTTTTTTCTGTCTGCCGCCGGACATTTCCTCGCCTTTCCCGAGTACAAGATATTCGTTTACATGCAGCGTCAGGGCTATTCCAGACAGCGTATCTTCGGAAACCACAACGGATTTGATTTTAGCAAGGTCGCCTTCAGAATATTCCGACATAAGGGAATAAAGACGGGCCGCAGTTACCATACCGAGCACGGCGTCACCCAGGAATTCGAGCCGCTCATTGTTTATTCTTGATTTTGACTGTTCATGTTTTGTATTTTCGTTTGAAAAGGATCGGTGGTGAAAGGCAAGATCAAGCAGGCCTGTATCCCTGAAACGGAGTCCTGCCTGCTTTTGAAAAAAAACAAGAGCCCGTCTGCGTTCCTCAGCCAAAGAATTGCGAAAAGGAAACAAAACCGGCCCTCCGTACAAAAAGTGCTGTACTACTTATTTGGACTGCTGCGATTTGATAAATTCATAAGCATCGCGGACAGTTTCAAATTCATTTGCTTTTTCATCCGGGATGGTGATGCCCATTTCTTCTTCAATCGCATAGACCAGTTCGTAGGTGTCAAGACTGTCAGCACCGAGGTCCTGACGGAATGATGCATCAAGTGTAACTTTTGACTCATCAATTTCAAGCTTATCAGCAATAAGCTTTTGAATCTTCTGAAATAATTCGTCCATTATACGCTCCTCAAAATCTCTTTATTTTAACCGTTGCTTTCGGGTGTAATTACCTGTCGTCCACGGTAAAAGCCGCATTTCGGGCACACACGATGAGTCAGAATCAGGTTACCGCAATTGCCGCATTCAGTCAGGGTTGGAGCATTCAGCCTCATATTGATTCCCTGTCTTCTGCGGGTCCGGGCCTTTGACGTTTTTGCTCTGGGGACTGCCATTTATAACCTCGCATAATAAAATTTTCTGCATTTAAACCAGAAATTATTAAAGATAAAAAAGATATTACCGGTTATTATTTTATATGTCAAGCCCACTTTTACATTTTTTTTAGTTTTGTCATAAAAAAACGTTTTTATCCGTATTTTGCATACAGGGCCTTCGCAACCGGCTCCGGAACCATTGAGGAAACGTCTCCGCCGAGTGCGGCGAGTTCCTTTATGGCGCTTGAACGAAGGACAAAATAATCCGGATCGGTAGACATAAAAACCGTATCAATATCAGGATTGAGGCTCCTGTTCAGCAGGGCGAGATCAAATTCATAGGAAAAATCGGCAAAATTGCGTACGCCCCTTATAAGGACTTTCGCGCCTTGTTCCTGTGCATATTTAACAATCAGGTTATCCCATGACCGGACAGATACATTCGGCCAGGGTGAAACAATTTCAGTCAATAACGCCAGTCTTTCTTCCTCAGAAAAAAGATACTTCTTTTCCTTATTTACGGCAACAACAACATGCACCTCATTGAAAATGGAACGGGCGCGTTCGATAATATTGTAGTGTCCGTATGTCGGCGGATCGAATGAACCCGCAAAAACAGCTTTTACCATACATACACAATATAGGACAAAAAAGACATTCGTCAACAGAAAATGGCAGTTCGCCGCCATAGCCGGATTTTTACTGTCCGGGGCGAGGCTATTTTGTTTCACAATGTAAAAACATTGACTGATATGCAAAGTGATATTACAATAAGAGTGTGAAAAGAATAGTTTTTGCTCTGTTATTTATAATGTTTCTTATTTTTCAAGCCTGTGTAACCGATTCGGCGTCCGTTGTTACGGATAATGAAGCGGCTGCGCCTACTGATAGTGAGATTATTTTTGGCCCGGAAGGCCAGGCCGTGAATGTCCCCTCGGACGCAAGTGACGATGCAGTTATTGCACGGTTTGACAACTTTACCATTACAAAGCTGACGTTTACCACAACCAAGACTGAAATAGAGGAAGTTGTTGAAAACCTGAATAAAATAACCCTGGCCAGGGATTATAACCGGTGGCTGACTTATCTGTCGGATGAATATATTCAAACCTTCTCAAATCCGGCAAACCTTGAAACCGTATCGGCGAGTCTTCCCACAAAAGGAATCAAGCTGAAAAATCTTCAGGATTATTTCAGATATGTGTTTGTTCCTTCCCGGCAGGATGTACGCGTCGATGATATTCAGTTTGTCTCTCCCACCCGGGTATATGTAATTATGGAAATATCAAGGGATGTTTTTGCGGCGGTGTATATCCTTGAAAAAACAAACAGCGGCTGGAAACTGGTCCCGAAGAATCAATAATGTTGTTAAGAACATTGTTAAAAAAATCTTCCTTCCCTTGAAATTATTCGGTAGCTTTTAACCGGTAATTGTGATATTATACAGACTGAAGTTATTTTTTTCTGATTTTGGAGGTTATTTATATGCGGACAAAGGCATTTACTCTGGCCTGTGCAATTTGTTTTTTGGCCGGCTGGACCGTTATAGCCCAGCAGCAACAACAGCAAACCGACTCGATTATGACGGTTGAGGAAGCCTACCTCAGTTCTGTTGAGAGCGTTATTATAAAGGAACTTGCCGCAAGTGAAGGCAGGGATACCAAACTTGTTGCGCTGCAGTATATTGAAAATGCAGTTAATGCCGGACGCAAAACGGAAGAAATGCAGACTGCCCTGAAATCGCTTGCATCAGAGGGTACCGGTACCGTAATCCGCGAAAGCGGAAGAGCAATAAATAACTTTCCCGACATACGGCGAAAGGCCTGTGAACTTCTCGGTCAGATGGGTACTCCCGAGGCAAAGGATATACTGATTACCGTTATGTATGCAGATAACGAACCGACCGTAATATCGGCCGCTGTTAAAAGTCTCGGAGAACTTGGCTACAATGACAATGATGAAGTCATTGATATGATTAACTGGATAGCGAGGAAATTTGATATTCTACTGCCCACGAGTTCTCTCGCGCTGGAAGTTCTTAATGCCTATGAAAAACTTGCTCCGACAGTAACAAACAAGGCTGGAATGATAGAGTCAATTATCCGCATAGCTAATAACTACAATTATGTTACCCCGGTACGGAACAGGGCATTCGAAGTGCTTAAAAAAGTGAGCAGCAGCGGAAGCGGAAACAGCAATAACAATAATAACAGCAGCGGAAGCTGACAGCCTGGAAAAACTGGCATAGTTCAATAAAAAAGCCCGGATAGCCGGGCTTTTTTTGTTATTTCATACAGTATTATGGAAGATGCGGGATTCGAACCCACCGCCTTTGCCTCCGGAGGGCAACGCTCTATCCAAATGAGCTAATCTTCCGTGAAATAATGCTTAATTAAGCAGTAAAATCATACTTTTGTCAATGCAATCAAACACATGCATTTTTTATTCAGGCTGCCAGGGCCGGAAATCAGCTGTTTCCGGAAAAAACGGCTTGCAATGCCTGCCGATTCATTGCATAGTAAATTATCGGCTGAAGTTTTCAGAAATACCGGGATAAATGTGTGTTACAGGAAGGTGGTGTATGGAACCGATTATACTTGCCTCAACTTCTCCGCGCCGGCAGGATATACTCAGATCGCTGAATATACCCTTTACGGTTATGAATCCTCCGTATGTTGAAACGGTTATTGAAGGCATGTCTCCGCCGGAATATGCCGAATTCAATGCAATAAAAAAACTTGAATCGGTAATGAGAATGGAGCTGAAAATAACCATAAAATGGATTCTGGCGGCCGATACAATTATTTCATTTAACGGAAAGATTTGCGGTAAACCTAAAGACAGAGATGAGGCCGGACAAATGCTGCGGATGTACTCGGGGGCGACCCACGAGGTAATAACTGCCCTGTGTTTTTATTCCTCGGATACGCATTATACTTCTACCAGAATCAGTACCAATAAAGTATCTTTTATGGAGCTTGAAGATTCACAGATAGAAAACTATCTGGATACCGGAGAATGGCAGGGAGTTGCGGGCGCGTACCGTGTTCAGGGCCTTGCCTCCTGTTTTATCTCAAAAATCGAAGGGTCATATACCGGGATCGTAGGCTTGCCAATCCATGATTTTTATGCAATACTGAGAGAACAGAGCTATCCGTTTATCATATAGCTTTGAATTTTAAATGCCGGTTTTCTGCCGGCTATCTTCCGAGACCATTTTTGGGATCGAGAAACAGAGAAGGAATGGTGAAATATCACCGGAAAGGAGAAAGTCATGGCAGTTGTAACCATGAAGAGTTTGCTTGAATCAGGTGTGCATTTTGGCCACCAGGTTAAGCGCTGGGATCCGCGTATGAAGAAATATATCTTCGCTGAACGAAACGGGATTCATATTATCGATCTGCAGAAAACTATTCTGTCTATTAAGGAAGCCTACGAGGCTGTCCGTAAATCGGTTGCCGCAGGAAAAAGCGTCCTCTTTGTCGGCACAAAAAAACAGGCACAGCAGACAATCGCAAAAGAAGCCGAACGCTGTGGAATGTTTTACGTAAATAACCGCTGGCTTGGCGGTATGCTTACCAATTTTTCCACAATCAAAAAAAGCCTGCTCCGTCTGAAAAAATTGAGAAGATGGAAGTCGATGGTACCTTTGAAAGCCTTACAAAAAAGAAATAGCCGCTCTTCAGAAGGAAAAATCGAAACTGGAAAAAAACCTCGGCGGCATTAAGGAAATGAAAGAACTTCCCGGTATTGTATTTATAATTGATACAAGAAAAGAAGCCATTGCCGTTGCGGAAGCTACCAGAATGAATATTCCTATAGTTGCGGTTGTTGACACAAACTGCAATCCTGAAGGTATTACCTACCCCATTCCCGGCAATGATGATGCGATCAGGGCAATTTCACTGTTTACCCAGATTATTGCGAATGCTGTAATTGAGGCTGACAATGAAACCGGACTGAAGATCATTGAAAATCTGCAGGATGATGACGAAGAATATACAGAGACAGATGCAATTACTACAAGCGACGAAGAGGAAATTGTCGACTACAGTAATTATACTCCGGTTGAAAACAAGACCGAAGAAGCGGAACCGGAAGCAGCAGATGATGAGGAAGCTCTCATTGATGAAGAAAAAATTTATGGTGATAAATAAGGAGATTTCCATTTTATGGACATAAAAGCGTCTGATGTAAAAGCGCTGCGTGAAAAAACCGGCGCCGGAATGATGGAATGTAAAAATGCGCTTGCGCAGTGCAATGCGAATTTTGACGAGGCGGAAAAACTTTTAAAGGAAAAAGGCCTTGCCGCCGTAGAAAAACGTTCAGGCCGGGATACCAGTGAAGGGCTTATTCTTATCAAAACTGACGAGAAAAAAGCCGTAATGGCGGAACTGACCTGCGAAACAGACTTTGTCGCAAAAAACGCTGATTTTATTGCGCTTGGTGAAAAGATCGTTAATACGGCTTTTGAAAAGGGATATACGGAAATAGTCCCCGAGCTGAATGATATGGTTCTGGAACTTGCGGCCCGCGTACGTGAAAACATGGGCCTGGCCCGGCTCGCTTACGTAACCGCGGCGGCCGACGAATATATATCAAAATATATTCATTCCGATAAGAAAACCGGGGTAATTGTTGTTCTGAAAGCGGATAAGCCTGAAGTTTTCAAAGACAAGGCTGTCCAGGAATTTGCCTATGACTGCTGTCTGCATGTCGCAGCCTTTACTCCGCTTTATACGGATATTTCAATGGTCGATAAGGCTTATATTGAAGAACAGACTGAAATTTTTACCAAGCAGGCGGCGGAACTGGATAAGCCTGAAAATGTAAAGGCTGGAATAGTCCAGGGAAAACTCAAAAAACATCTTGCTGAAATATGTTTTCTTGAACAGCCCTTTGTTAAGGATGACAAGGTTTCAGTTGCGAAAAAAATGGAAGAAGTTGGAAAAGCTGCCGGCGGGAAGCTTTCTTTATCAAAAATGATTCTTTTCCAGCTTGGCTCAAAATAATCATACTTTGAGACCGGTTTTAAACCGGTCTCAGGTTTTATTTTTGCAGTCAATTTCTGTTAAGCAAGGAGACCGTAATGTCCGAGAAAATTGCACCGCATATTGAGCGGATGAAAAAATCAATAAATAATCTTAAAGACGAATTCAACACTATCCGAACCGGACGCGCTTCTGCGGCGCTTTTTGACAAGGTCCGGGTTGACTATTACGGCGACAAGTCCCCGCTTAGTCAGGTTGCGTCCATTTCGATCCCGGAGGCCCGCCTTGTTGTTATCCAGCCCTGGGATAAAACACTTATAGGTGAAATTGAAAAAGCCATTCAGAAATCAGAACTTGGACTGAATCCTTCAAACGACGGTAAAGTCATCCGCATTGCCATTCCCCCTCTTACTGAGGAACGGCGCAAGGAACTGGTAAAGCAGGCGAAAGCCCTTGCCGAACAGAGCCGTGTGGCAGTCAGGAACATCCGCCGTGACGGCAATGACAGTCTTAAAAAAGAACAGAAAGACGGTTTAATTACGGAAGACGATCTGAAAACCGCTGAAGACAGCCTCCAGAAAGAAACCGATAAATATATCCAGGAAATCAACAAAATTCTGGAAGAAAAAGAAAAAGAAATTATGGAAGGGTAATTGGGTTGGCGTGCTTTTCGTCTGATTTGCCGGTTATTGATTCTGAACGCCTCCCAAAACATATTGGTGTTATAATGGACGGTAACGGGCGCTGGGCAAAACAGCGGGGCCTTCACCGGACACAGGGACATAAAGAGGGGTTAAATGCGGCAAAGGCCGTTGTAAAAAAAGCCGCCGATATTGGCATCGAATATATCACCCTCTATACTTTTTCGACTGAAAACTGGAAGAGGACTTCCGATGAGGTTGGCTTTCTTATGTCCCTGATTAAGGTCCATCTGCGTGCGGAACTGGTTTTTTACGCCGAAAATGGCATCCGTGTATTATGCATGGGAAATATTGACGGATTACCGGAAGATATTGCTACCGAAATCCGTTATACGATGAAAGCAACTGAGTCCTTCGAGCATACAACAGTTATACTTGCTTTGAATTACGGCGGACAGGATGAAATAATCCGGGCTATAAAAAAGATCCCGCAGGAATCCGTTCAGACTCTTACGATAGAGTCTTTTTCCGGGTATCTTGATCTTCCTGCTTTGCCTCAGGTTGATCTGCTCATCCGTACCGGAGGAGAAAAACGAATAAGCAATTTCCTGCTATGGCAGTCTGCGTATGCTGAATTGTTTTTCAATGATATATTGTGGCCGGACTGGAATGGAGACTGTCTCATTGAAGCAATAGCTGATTACCAGACTCGTGACAGAAGATTCGGGGGTATACAAAAATGAGAAAACTGATAGAACGTCTGCTTTTATTTTTTATTGGCCTGCCTTTATTTGCCGCTACTATTCTTTTCTTTCCTTATTACAATTATCTGGTATTCCACATTGAAATCCTTATTTTTTCTGTGCTTGGAATTCTTGAAATGCGGAACCTTATTTCAAAACGGCTGCCTGTACACAATGTTGTCTTTTCCGTTTTTATAGGAATCTTTATTCCAATTGCCGCGTTTTTATACGCTGTAATAGATATTCCGTTCAGATTCATATCTTTTGCCCTTGTTCTTGCCTGTATTATCGCGCTTGCCGCGGAACTTTTCAGCACAACAGACGGCAATTTTGAAAAATCTATTCAGCGCATCGCTGGCACGTTCCTGATGATTATTTATCCGGGTTTCCTTGTTTTATTTCTCGGCATTATGACTGTGTGGGAAAATGCCGGACATATGTTAATTGTATTTTTTCTGATGGTTTTCGGCTGTGATTCTTTTGCCTGGCTTATCGGGATGCTTTTCGGAAAAAATAACAGGGGCCTCATTGCGGCCAGTCCGAACAAAAGCATAGCCGGCTTTATCGGCGGATATGCCGGTTCAATCTGCGCCGGCGTTGCCGGATATCTCCTGTGGCCTGATTTATTCGGGCATTCAAAAACAAAAATTATTATATTAAGCGTACTTACCGCAACAGCGGCAATTATCGGAGATATAATCGAATCTATACTTAAGCGTTCGGCGGGAATAAAGGATTCCGGAAATCTTATGCCGGGCCGGGGCGGTATTCTTGACTGTATTGATTCAATTCTTTTGGCCGCTCCTGTCTATTTTATTTTCTGCGATTTTTTCTATGACTTCTAGTTTCAGAAAACGGAAAAAAATTATTGTTCTTGGCGCTACGGGGTCAATCGGCACCAGCGCCGTAGATATTATACGTCATCATCCTGATCTCTTTGAACTTGCCGGTATATCGGCATACCAGAGTAAGGATAAGCTCGATGCCCTGGGCTCTGAGTTTCCTGAAGCTGAAAAAGTTCTTGTTATCGAAAACGGGGAAAACAAGCTCCTTGAAATGATACGGGAAACCGAAGCCGATCTTGTTCTGAATGGAATTTCCGGCGCAAACGGAATGTTTCCATCAAAGGCCGCACTGGAATCCGGAAAAAATCTGGCTCTTGCAAATAAGGAAACAATGGTTATGGCGGGCGCGCTTATTCTGGAGCTTGCTAGAAAAATGAATGTGTCGGTGATCCCTGTTGATTCCGAACATTCCGCCGTGTTTCATCTGATTTCATCGTTCGGGAAAAATCATCTTGATGAGATAATTCTGACTGCATCAGGCGGTCCTTTCAGGACCTGGGACAGAAAAAAAATTGCTCAGGCCGCTCCGGAGGACGCGTTAAAACATCCTACCTGGACTATGGGGACTAAGATAACAATTGATTCAGCTTCACTCGCAAACAAGGGGCTTGAAGTAATAGAAGCATGTAAGCTTTTTTCACTTACTCCCGATCGGGTACGGGTCGTCGTCCATCCCCAGAGTCTTGTCCATTCATTTATCCGGACCAGTGATAAGGTTCTATACGCGCAGATTTCACATCCCGATATGAGACATCCTATTCTTTCAGCATTCAGCTGGCCTGAAATAATTCCCAATTTTCTTGAGCCCTTCTCTTTTGAAGATGCAATTGTCATGCAGTTTGAACCTGTCCGCTATGATGATTTTCCCATGCTGAATCTTGCTTACCGTTCGGCCTCGCTGGATGCTTCATACCCTATTGCATATAATGCAGCAAATGAAGTAGCGGTCGCGTCTTTTGTAAACCATGCCATAACATTCCCGCAGATTGCAGAGATAACTGCAAAGGTCCTTGATAATGACTGGTCGAACGTTCCCGGTTCATTTGAGGAAATCGGCGAAACTGACTCCAGAGCCAGGGAAAAAACAATTCAGGCAGTTAAGGAAGTGAATATATGATATTAAAGATACTTATAGGTCTTGTCGCTCTCGGTGTAGTTATATTTGTCCATGAATTGGGGCATTTTATTGCGGCGCGATGCTGCGGTGTTGAAGTTGAAACGTTTTCGCTCGGATGGGGGCCTGTTCTTTTCCGGAAAAAAATCGGAACAACGGAATACCGTCTGTCTCTGTTTCCCATAGGCGGTTATTGCGGCATGAAAGGTGAACAGGGTTTCCGGGAAGCGCTGGAAAAAAATCTGGACGCGATACCGGCGGAAAAAGGCAGCCTTTACAGCGTACACCCTCTGAAAAGAATGATTATTGCTTTTTCCGGACCTCTGGCAAATCTTTTGTTTGCGGTTATATCTCTGTCAATTGTAAGTTCGCAGGGATACACATATTATTCCTACGACAATAAAATCATCCCGGCATCAGTATATGATAATACCCTTCCGGCACCGGCAGATATCGCTGGACTTCAAAAAGGCGACCGGATCATTTCAATGAACAATGAGCCTATCAGGTATTTTTCCGATATACAGCAATATGTCGGGCTGCATCCGCAAGAAGAAATTTCGCTTGAATATGAACGGAACGGGGAAATATTTTCGTCAGTACTTACCCCTACCCTTGATAAAAAAACCGGATTGGGGCGGATAGGCGTATATCCCTATGTTTCCCTGGTCATAGACAAAGTCCTGCCGGACTCGGCGGCAGAGGCTGCCGGTCTTGAAGCCGGAGATGAGATTATTGCGGTCAATGCTGAACCGGTGACCAATTCAATTGAATTTTCAGGAGTTCTGGCCGGCAAACCGGAACTGATTTCACTGACCGTCTCCCGAAACGGCGGCGATTTACAGTTTGAAATTGCTCCGGTTTATAAGGATGACGGATCCGCGGAGATAGGGATTGCCTGGATAGCGAATGAAATTATTGTTCCCGGTACCGGCTTTTTGAAAAGCATTCAAAGCGGTTTCAGTAATACCTGGAGAACTATTGTATTAACAATAAAAAGTATCGGTCTCCTGTTCCGTGGAGTTGACCTGCGTGAAGCGGTATCCGGTCCGGTGCGTATTACTGTAATGCTTGGCGAGGTTGCCCAGAACGGGCTGACAAGTGTTATGGAACTGCTGAGCATTATTTGCGTATCGCTGTTTCTCATGAATTTGCTGCCGATTCCCATTCTTGACGGTGGACTTATCCTGTTTGCGCTGATAGAATTAATATACAGAAAACCAATAAAACCGAAAATAATGTACAGGGTACAGTATATCGGGGTCGGTTTTATTGTGTGTCTTTTTATTTTCGCATTATTTGGCGATATACATTATTTGATTAAATAACCATAAAGGGGTGATGAACAATGAGAAAAATTACCTGCCTCTGTGAACAGACGTTTAATGCTGATTTACCGGAAACCGTTAATATTGATGAAAATCCTGAACTTGTTACGGACATACAGCAGGGAGTATTTCTTACCTGTATATGTCCTTCCTGTAACGCTGATGTGCGTACTGAGCTAAAAACACGGATAAACTGGCCGTCAAAAAATGTATCTATCGTCTTATTGCCGGAAACAGACCGTTTTTCTTTTTTATCAGGGAAAATTTCACCGGAACAGCCTGATGATGAAATTGTTATTGGTTATCCGGAAATGGCCGACAGGGTGGCAGTCTACAGTGCCTCTCTGGAACCAATGGCAGTCGAAGCCGTAAAAGTCCATCTTGCGACAAAGGCAAAAGAATCAGCCCCTGATGCGGATATTACAATCATGTTTGAAAGTCTTCGTGATAATAAGGATCTGGAATTCCACATACACGGGCTTAAAAGCGGAGAGGTTGCCGTAACGCTGGTCCCGTTTAACGTCTATGAAACAATCCTGAATGAAATACATGACAATCCGGCATCTTCATACAATGAACTCAAAAACGGACAATATGTTTCCGTGAATAATATTCTGATTGAGGGCGGCCAGGATGATTAAAAAAACATTGCTTGCGGCAGTTTCAGCTGTTCTGCTTATTTCCTGCGCTACAGTTGATGCAAAGCAGCCAGTGACCGCGGAAGCGATTGAAGGTTATACTGCTGAAAATGCAATGCCGCTTCCGCCTGAAAAAAAAGCACCGGATGAATCCGCGCAAACCTCTGAAAGTGAAACCTCTCAGACAGTTGAAAAAGAACCTTCAATTGTTATTGCGAGACAGCATCAGGGGCCTGTACTGTCCCTGTCCGCCGTAAGCGGGACGGAAGATTTCTTCTCCGCCGGCCGGGACGGGTTTGTTTCATTTCATACAACAAATTCATTTGATGAAACCTGGCAGCTTTCTGATCTGCCCATACAGATTATTGCAGCTCACCCGAAGGGGACGCTCATTGCAATATATGAAACCGACGGGTTCAGTATTCACCGTATTTCAGTTTGGAACTGGAAAACAAAAGAACGGAAATATGCGAAAAGGTTCAGGGATTCCGTAAAAGCCCTGTCATGGTCTGCGCAGGGAACATATTTGATGATCGGAAATACCTCAATAGAAGGTATAACCGTGCTTGAAGGATCCAGCGGAAAACACATATCGGTTTTCAAATCACCGCCCGGAATTGTGACCCTGAGCGGGACAGGCGCCCGGGAAACAAGCATGATCACATTCGGGCCTTCAGGACGAATCAGATATACTGATATATCAAACGGGAATGAAAGGGGAAATTATCAGGGAGAAAGAGATCTGGACGATCCTGTTCTGCTCGGCAACAGCCTGAAAATAGCAGGATATAAAGATGGAGAAATTATTGTGCTTGATGCAACGTCAGGTAATTTCCTCCAGGCCTATGAAGCCGATAATCCGGTTATGGCGACAGCAACTGCCGATAATGATCCCGTATGGTTTGAAAAAACGGAAATTGATGAAGATTTTTTTTGGGTTCTGAAACAGGGAAGTGCTGTTTCACAGCCCTTCTCCGTACCGGACCAAACAGATATAACCGCAGGATTGAGCCTCGGTTCGCAGGTTATTTTCGGATCTGAATCAGGTAAATTGTATTCAGTTTCATCAGTGATAGATACCGAAGAAGTCCCTATGATTTCAACGCTTGTCTATGATCAGGTACAGCCTATAGACGATATTGCTTCCGATAACTCGAGGCTTTTTATTTTGTCCGATGGGTCTGTTCTCATATCAACCGGACCCGGCAAATCTCCGGTATATGCTTTCAGTGATGTTAACGCAAACCGGATTTCCCTTATGAACGGAAACCTCATCTGCTGGTCTTCAGTCCGCAGGGCGCCCATAACACGGATCAGTTTTGATGGCGATGTACGGAAAGAACTATTTCAGCCGAGGGATGCGGTTACTTCTTTTTCCATAGATCAAAGCAAAATTGTTTTTATTGAAGGCAACAGTTATGCGTATATTTTTGATACCCTGACAGAAAAGGTCCTATTCACATATAATGGAGTCGGCCTCCAGGACGCAATTCTGATTTCAGATACATATCTGTTAATATCAAAATCATCGTCTTTTAATTCACCCTATCCACTTCTGCTTATAAATATAAGTACAGGGGAAACGGTACCCCTGCCCCTGCAGGCAAACTTATGCTTCGGAATTACAAAAGCTGCGGCCCGGGAAACTACAGTATACGGATTCATTATTACTACTTCTGATTCTTCAAGCAGGACGGAATTGATACGCATTGATATTGATCTGGATACCGTACATAATTCAAAAATAAAAACGGAAGCTGTATACCCTGATGAAGATCTCACCGCCGTCATGCTTCTGGATAAGGACAGAATTATTACAAACCTCGGAAAATCGACGCTGGTTGAAATAAATCCTTCGGCAGGAAAGCAGTATTTTATACAGCGCGGTTACGCAATGCCGAAAAAGAGCATTCTGATGGACCAGTTTCTTATCAGTATTAATTATGACGGTTCTCTTACCTGGTATAACCGTTCAAATAACAGGATTTTCTCAACCGCCGCAATAACGGGAAACAGGATATGGATAGAACAGTAAAATCCTGTGGAAACAAAACGAAAAGTCCGGCATTGAAGAATGATCGGGCTTTTTTTATTCGCGGGGTATTTTATTCATGAGACTTTGAAACAAATTTCGTATAACGCGGTAAGAACAGAATATTGATATCGCCGATTGGTCCGTTGCGCTGTTTTGCTACAATCAGATCCGTTTCAATTACCATTTCTTTTTCTGAATTATTTACATTTGATCCTGAACGTTCCCGGTGGAGAAACATGACTACGTCCGCGTCCTGTTCTATTGAACCGGATTCGCGAAGGTCAGCAAGCGTGGGTTTTTTCCTTCGGCATCCCTCCGTACTTGAGAAAGGGCTACAATCGGAATATTTAGTTCACGGGCAAGGGCCTTCAGTGAACGTGATATTTCTGCAATCTGTTCGTGACGCGGGACCATTGCGTTTTCACTGGTAATAAGCGTCAGATAGTCAATAAAAATGATCTGGACATTGTGCTGCTGGCACAGACGTCTTGCCATGGCGCGGAGATCAAGAAGCTTCATATTCGGCATATCGACGATGTACAGGGGAGCCTCATATATTTGTCCGGCGACATCGGTAATACTCTGAAAGTCGCTCATCCGCAGCAGACCCGTCCTGATTTTGTCAGACGGTATCCGGCTTTCCGAGGACAGGAGCCGCTGAATCAGCTGCATATCGGACATTTCAAGGGAAAAAAATGCCGTGGGAATTTTTTCCTTTATTGAAGTATGGGCGGCAATTGAAAGCGCCAACGCGGTTTTTCCGACAGACGGGCGGGCGCCGATAATAATCAATTCCGATTTCTGGAAACCGCTTGTCATAACATCAAGATCGGTCAAGCCGGAAGGAATTCCGGTATAGGCGTCCTTTGTTTTATACAGTTTTTCAATTAATTCTATTGCACGGGGGATGATGTCCCGAGGGGTTTTTACCGTTGCGGACTGATTGGCGTCGGTCAATTCAAACAGGCTTTTCTGGGCGTTTTCGAGAACAAGACGGCTTTCCGCAGTTTCACTATGGGCTTCCGAAATAATCTTGCCTGATATATTCAGGAGGGAACGGCGTATTGAGCAGTCCAGGACCAGATTTGCGTAATATTCGATATTTGCGCTTGTAGGTACTGTATCTGTCAGTGATGCCAGATAGCCGGGACCGCCGGCCGCGTTCAGCATACCGTTTTGCCGGAGTTCTTCCATCAGCGCAAGAAGATCTATGCGTATTCCCTTTTCATCGAGTGACAGGATGGCTTCGAATATTTTCTGGTTTTGAAGCGCATAGAAATTATCAGGCCGCAGAAAACGTATTACCGTTCCTACGGCCTGAGCATCGAGCAATATCGCCCCAAGGGTAGCCTGTTCGGCTTCCAGATTATGAGGCGGCACTTTGTCTTTAAGAGAAAAAGCAGCCATAAATACTAGTTATCGGTTTCTTCTGCAGTTTCTTCGGATTCGGTGTTTTCATTTACCACAGGGGCCTCTTCAGGGCTGGCGGTTTCATGCGATGCTTCTTCTGCAGTTTCCACGATTCTGTCCGGCCTGCGTGAATGCCGTTCCGGTTTTGCCGGGGTCTTCTTTTCGGTCTTTTCTTCCTGCGCTTCGACTACGACAGATACTGCTGCAGAAGCGCTTTCGTACAACCCGATAGTTACCTGATATTTACCGACGGTTTTGAATGTAAGCCCAGGCACATTAATGCGCTTGCGCTCAATATCATATCCGAGTTTCTGCAATTCATCAGCTATTGTCTGGCTGGTAACTGCGCCATATAACTTGCCGTTTGGTCCTGCCGGCATAACAAGAGTAACGACAGTAGCCTCGAGTTTTTCCCTGAGTCCGGAGGCGTCCTTTCGTTTCGCTTCTTTGCGTGCTTCGATTTCAGCCTTTCTGCCTTCAAAATGCGCCAGGGTTATTTCATTGCAGGGAACTGCAAGATTCCGGGGAAGCAGATAATTGCGCGCATATCCGTTTGCGACATCTTTGATATCCCCTTCCTCACCGAGATGTTTTACATCCTGATTAAGTATTACTTTCATTTTCAAGCTCCTTACTCAAAAATTGCGGCAGTGTTTATACAGAACTGCCTGCCGTTTCCAGGAGTTGGATCGGCTTTCGATATTATTTACTGGACAACATAGGGCAGCATTGCAAGAGCCCGCGCGCGCTTGATTTCAAGGGCGAGACGGCGCTGATGCTTTGCGCAGGTACCGGTAATGCGGCGGGGAAGGATTTTTCCGCGTTCCGTTGTATAACGTCTCAGCGTATCGGTATCCTTATAATCGATTTTGGCCTTTTGTGTGCAAAAACGGCATACTTTTTTACGGAAAAAAACCTTGCCCTTTCTGCCCGGTCCTCTTTCTTCACCATCGCGGCCGGCATCCTGCATTTGCATTTCTGCTTCCATATCTTTCATTTTTTCATCTGCCATTGTAGTTCTCCTTAAAACGGTATATCATCGGGAAAATCCGGCGCGCCCGAGTCATCCATATCGGGCATAGCGTCCGGCTGTCTTTGATAGGACGAGCCTTCATTCTGGGAAGAATAGCCCGAACCCTGTCCTGACTTGCCTTCATAGCTGCCGTAAGCTCCGCCGGTACCGCTGCCGGAATTACCGCCGAGCAGCTGCACATTATTTGCAATAATTTCAATTTTACTGCGGGCCTGGCCGTCCTGTTCCCACCGGTTCTGGCGCAGTTCGCCTTCAACTGCAACCTGTTTTCCCTTAACCAAATATTGATTTAATGATTCCCCGGCACGGCCCCAAAGGACGATGTCAAAGAAATTTGCTTCCTCTACCCACTGGTCGCCATTTTTCCGGCGTTTGTTGACTGCAATTGAAAACTTGCAGACAGCCATTCCGCCTGAAGTATATTTAAGTTCAGAATCACGGGTAAGGCGTCCGATTAATATTACATGATTCACTTCTGCCACTGGTATCTCCTTTCCGCTTATTATTCTTCTACGCGGATAAAAAGAAAGGTGAGTATGTTGGTGTTGAGTTTGAATTGGCGGTCTATTTCCACAATATTCGCCGGTTCTGCGTTGATGTTAAATAACAGATAACGACCGCGGGTGCGTTTTTTGATCTCGTATGTGAGATCACGTTCCCCATAGGGTTCCTCACTGATAATCTGCGCGCCGAATTCTGTCAGGGTTTGGCGGACAGTATCCGTTCCTGTCTTGAACAGGTCTTCTTCCATTGGAAAGACGACCATCAGTTCATACTTTCTCATGTTTCCTCCTCATGGACACATTGCTGGGCCCGTTTTAACGGGCGGGAGTTTTTTCCATTACATTAATGGTCATGGCAACGCTGATTAAGCCATGGCGACTTAATTAGCGTTGCCATATCATATCAATTTTTGCCCGGAAGGTCAATGAGCGTACGGCGCCCGTCTTCCGGATAAAGCTTTCCTGATGCTTTTTTAACCGGAAAAAATACATATCTGCCGATTATTCCCCAAGAGGAAATAAAATACAAACTGTTAATACAAATACGCCCGGTTATTTCCTTACCGGATAAAGATTTATTTTTTTTTGTTGACGGCTGAAAAAAGCGGTGCTAGACTGAAAACAAAATTAAAATGGGATTTCAAATAATAATTACATGCTCCGGCGCTCTACATCGAATTGTTCTTCTCCTGGTTAAAAAAATCCCAGATTTTAAAAAATTATATCGTATGATATAATAATGCTTTCCAGGCGTAAAACTGGAAAAAACCAGAGGTGACAATATGCAATATCGAAAAAGGTATTCCGTATTGGTTTCGATGGTTACAGTTCTGATCTCCCTGACAGTACTGTTTTTCTCATGTTCAAATTCGTTTCAGCGGGACATTTCTGCCCTGCCTGATACCGCAACTGAATCAGAAGCCGCCCGGGTCATTTATTTTTCAACAACAGGCACCGGCACAGGTTATAACAGACCGACAAGCGGCAATTACAGTCCCGTCGACATGAACGGATCAACAGCCGGTTTCGGCTGGTACAGCCAGACATGGTCCAACGGGACATCCATTTCGTCGGGCGCGGCAACATTTGCCGTGTATTCAAAAAACGCTACAAGAGTTCTGCTTGAAATTTATACGTCAGCCAGCGGGCAGAACGCCACATATGATTACTGGATGGAAAAAGGCGATGATAATATCTGGCGGGCAAAGATAACAGGAGTACCTGCCAATGCCTATTACGCCTACCGGTGCTGGGGACCAAACTGGACATACAGCACCAGCTGGGCGCGCGGAAACAGCAGCGCGGGATATATCAGCGATGTCGATTCCAACGGCAACAGGTTCAATCCAAACAAGGTTCTGTTTGATCCCTATGCACGGGAAATAAGCCATGACAAGAGCAATGCAACCGTTCTCGGAGCTTCGCATGACGCGGGAATGTTCGGCACGGGAAGCGGATTATACAGCGGTGTTGCCCGCAGGAATTTTGACACCGGCAAATGGGCTCCGAAGTCAATACTGGTTCAGAATACAACTTCTTTCGGTACAAAACCGGCAATAGCCCAAAAAGACGCCATCATTTATGAAGCCCATGTCCGGGGTATGACCAACCACCCCTCGTCATCAAACCTTGCCTCAATAATGAGCGGGATCGCCTCGGTTGACAGCGTTCCGGCCGCTTACCGGGGAACATACAAGGGCGCCGCCTATATGGCAAAATACCTGAAAGCCCTGGGTATCAACACCATTGAATTTGTTCCGGTCCATGAAACCGACAATGATGCAAATCCGAGCGACGCTCCCGGAGGCAATTACTGGGGATATATGACATACGGATATTTTGCACCTGACCGGCGGTATTCCTATGACAAGTCAGCGGGAGGCCCGACAAGAGAATTCAAAGAAATGATGAAGTCTTTCCATGACGAAGGCATAGAAGTGTACCTTGATGTTGTATACAATCATTCCGGTGAAGGCGGTACTTGGGATGATTTAAGTACCGCGGAATTGACCTTCCTGCGCGGTTTTGACAATTCGGAATATTACGCTTTGGTGCCGTCAAATAAAGCCCAGTACTGGGAAACCACCGGATGCGGAAATAATCTGCGCTGCGACAATGCTGTTGTCCGGCAGTTTATTCTGGACTCCCTGACCTACTGGATAGATGAAATGGGTATAGACGGTTTCAGGTTTGATCTAGCCCCTGTACTGGGCCGGGTCCAGTCCGGTTCAAGCTGGGATTTCAATAAAAACGCCGCAACCATTACCCAGATTATGTCTTTGGGAAATTCAAAGAATGTTGAAATGATTGCAGAAGCCTGGGACACCCAGTGGCCGGGCGGATATCAGGTAGGAAATTTCCCCTCAGGCTGGGGTGAATGGAACGGCCGTTACCGTGACGCTGTAAGAAAATACATCAATCTTGGCGAAACAGACGGAGATATTTCATACATTGATGCGTTCAATGGTGATTATAACAATTTCAACGATCAGGGCGGTCCCCACAAATCGGTAAACTTTGTGGTTGCCCATGACGGTTTTACGCTGACAGATCTGGTCAGTTATAGTTCCAAAATGAACAGTACCCTGAGCTGGCCGTTCGGCCCGTCTGACGGAGGCGGCGACGGAAATATTTCGACGAACTCCGACAATAATCAGGCGCTCCGCCGCCAGCGGGTCCGGAACTTCTTTGTATTCCAGATGTTCTCACGAGGTGTTCCCATGATTGTCTGGGGCGATGAGTTCGGCAGAACCCAGAACGGAAACAATAATCCGTATAATATTGACAGTGTGGCAACCTGGAGCAATTACAATATGATCAACACAAACGCGCCCAATGCAGTATCAACAGGCGGCGGCGGATCATATCATAATAACCTCGGGACCTTTGCCACGGCATCAAGCGTAAACGGAAACTTCAGATTCGCAAAATATCTGATGAATCTCCGTAAAAACAGCCCTGCCCTGCGCCAGGCGGATTATTCGATGAGCATTGAATACAAAAAGGAAGACGGCACAAGCAATATCAATTCTTCCTCCGACCGCTGCGCATGGATAAAAATCAATGGCAGCCAGAAAAGCGACAGTAATTACCTTCTCCTTTCGAACATGTGGACATCAACGGTGAACTTTACTGTCCCGTCTCCGTCTTCCGGAAAACACTGGATACGGATTGTCGACACCGCCAACTGGGCTGAAAGTTCATGCAATTACTGGGAAGACGCGTCCGCTACGACCATTCCGGCGGGATCGGGAACAAACGGATATGGGGTCAACGCATGGTCCATTGTTGTCCTTAAAGAGGTCTCAAACTGATGGACGACAGCGGCCGGAAAAGCAATATTTTCCTCCAGCCGCTGTCTGAAAACTGAACCGGACGGAGTATATTCGTTATACCCTGTCCGGTGCTGATTGGGGGGCCTCAGGGTTTTTGCAATCAGCATACAATTGCAGTTTTTTCCGTTTTGAATTTAAAAAATTGAATTGGAAAATACCCTGAAAATTGGTACCGGTTTTCAGGATATAAATATTATAAACATGGAGGACGATTCATGAAAAACAAGGTTTTAAAATGGCTTGCTGGGTTTTCGCTTGTATTCTTTCTATTTGCATCCTGCGAAAACAGTATTTCAAACAAGGCTGCCGCTTCCGGTGATACGCTATCAGCCGGACGGGCCATAGTTAATGGTATTGACAGCAATGAGGATCCCAGTGGTGTTATGCTGCAGGGATTTAACTGGAGCAGCGCGGACCGAAACGATTCAAGTACCTACTATAAATGGTATAATGTTGTGATTTCGAGGGCCAATGATATAAAAAATACTTTTGAATATGTCTGGTTCCCGCCTCCCAGCACAAGTCCGGATTTTGCGCCTGAAGGGTATATCCCTACCGAACTGAATGATCTGAATTCCCGTTACGGAACAAAGACCCAGCTCAAACAGGCAATTAACGCTATCAAACCGGCAAAGGCTATTGCCGATATTGTAATCAATCACCGCGGCGGTTCAACAAGCTGGGGCGATTTCAGAAATCCCCAGTGGACTGGCGATTATTATTCAATCTGTTACGGTGATGAGGGTTTTACCAATCCGTCAAGCCCGATGTACAATTCCACGGCCCGCGGCGCAGCCGATACAGGTGAAAACTATGCCGACGCGCGCGATATAGATCACACCAGTACAACTGTACAGAACGGCATTATTACATGGATGAGCGATGTCCTGAAAAGTGACGCCGGTTTTGTCGGCTGGCGGTATGACTTTGTAAAAGGTTTCGGCGGACAGTATGTCGGGAAATACAATGCCCAGACATCGGCAGTTTTCTCTGTTGGAGAATTCTGGCCGACAAATACGTTTAACCAGAATGATACCGCAAACTGGAAAAACCAGTTAATGAACTGGGTAAATTCTACAACCCAGAACAGCGGCCAGAAATCCCGCGTATTTGACTTCGTACTCAAGGGAAATATGAATTACGCATTCGGCTGGGGTTCCCAATCAACTCTGTGGAATCTGAGCAGACTGGCAGACAGCAATAATATTTTCCGCACAGCTCCGGCGTCAGCAGTTACCTTTATTGATAACCATGATACCGGCAGTACCCAGAAACACTGGGAAATTGATCCGGGCGATCTTGCTCCTGCCTATGCGTTTATTTTAACCCATCCGGGTTATCCCTGCGTTGCCTGGCAGCATTATTTTTCTGCAAGTGAATGTGGTGTAACGAGTAACAGCGCAAATGTCGCACAGTACCGCGGCGGCGATACCGTACCCGGAACATCAAAGACATTCAAACAGCATATTAATTATCTGATTGATCTCCGCAAGGATCAAGGCATCCGCTATGACAGCGCCATAACAGTGCTTGCCGCTACAACCACAAATTATGCCGCGAGAATAACCGGTACAGACGGCGAAATCGTGGTGAAAATCGGCGGTGACAACTGGAGCCCGACCGGTACCGGTTACACAGGAAATTCACCCATCTATTCCGGAACCAATTTTGCGGTATGGGTAAAAGACGGCGGCGGGACTGCAACAACAGTAACGCTGAAAATGGCGAAAGATGTCGGTTACGGAAACGGCCTCTATTTTACCGGGTCATATAATGAAGGCAGCAACTGGACAGTGGCCACACGCGGAACCTATGACAACGCCGGATACTGGTATGTAACTGTTACTCCTCCTTCAAACGGAAACTTTGAATGGAAGGTTCTTAAAGGAGCTTACAGTTTGGGCGAAACAGTTACGGGCAATTTCAGCGGCTTAACCTGGGAAAGCGGTTCAAACCATAATCAGTCAAATCTCTTCCCCTCGTTTAACGGCGGTTTCTGATAACCCATAAGAATGACTGACAGAAGGCCGGTTTTAAAAACCGGTCTTCTTTTTTATAGGAAATGACCGGATTTTTAATCCAACTACATAAAATATTGTATTTAACTTACGAAAAATTATTCGAAAAAACGATATACAAGTGCGGTTTCAGCTGATAAAAGAATATATGGCCAGCTATCGTAGTATATATTTGTATACATCCTAGATTTAATCCAGGGCATTTGTGCAAACCGGAATCTTTGCTACAGGCCTGGCAGAGACATCCCGTCAGGCCTTTTTTTGTTTTATTTCGCTTCAGTATCAGCGGTATTTTTGCTTTTCAGAATATCCATAAATTGAGTACCGCTAATGGTTTCCTTTTCAATAAGAAACTCAGCAATTTCATTCAGTTTTGCTCTGTTGTCCTGCATTAATTTCAGGGCGGTTTTATGACAATCTTTTATTATTGTGCATACTTCCTTATCGATTTCCGCACCAGTCACTTCAGAAGTGTTTGAAACACGTCTTCCGTCAAGATACTGATTTTCTATACTCTCCAGCCCCATCATGCCGAATTTTTCGCTCATTCCATACTGGGTAACCATACTGCGCGCAAGATTTGTAGCACGTTCAATATCATTTGACGCGCCGGTAGTCATTTCGCCGAAAATAGTTTCTTCCGCAGCCCGGCCCGCCAGCAGAGTTGTGATCTGGGTGAGAAGTTCTTCCTTTGTCATCAGATACCGTTCTTCTTCAGGCATATTCATGGTATATCCAAGAGACCCCATAGTCCGGGGAACAATAGTAATTTTCTGTACAGGCTGTGAATTTTTTTGAAGGGTCGATGCGAGTGCATGTCCGACTTCGTGGAAGGCGACCATGCGTTTTTCCTTCTGATTGAGAATTCTGTCTTTCTTTTCCTTTCCCGCAATAACCAGTTCAACAGACTCCATCAGGTCTTCCTGACAGACAAGCTGACGCCCCATCCGTACGGCCCGAAGCGCGGCCTCATTTACCATATTTGCGAGGTCCGCTCCGGTTGCGCCGCTTGTCGCCAGGGCAATTTCATGCAGATTCACATCCGAGCCCGTTAAAACCTTTGCCGTATGTACTTTAAGAATTGCCTCCCGTCCGGGCAGATCAGGTTTTTCAACAATAACGCGTCTGTCAAAGCGTCCGGGACGGAGAAGAGCCTTATCAAGGACTTCAGGGCGGTTTGTCGCGGCAAGCACTATAATTCCCTTGGATGAATCAAAACCATCCATCTCGGCAAGAAGCTGATTGAGTGTCTGTTCGCGTTCATCATTTCCGCCAAGTTGATTGTCCCGGCTTTTACCAATGGCATCTATTTCATCAATAAAAATTATACAGGGAGCATTTTTATTTGCCTGCTCAAATAAATCTCTTACCCGGCTTGCGCCGACACCAACAAACATTTCGACAAATTCCGAACCGGAAAGAGAGAAGAAAGGTACTTTAGCTTCTCCTGCAACCGCCTTGGCCAGCAGGGTTTTACCGGTTCCGGGAGGTCCTACAAGAAGGGCGCCCTTAGGCTGCTTTGCCCCTATTTTACTGTATTTTTCCGGACTGTGAAGAAAATCAACCATTTCACTCAGGCTTTCCTTTGCCTCATCCTGTCCGGCTACGTCATCAAAGGTTACTCCAGTATTCTTTTCAAGATCATATACCTTTGCCTTCGATTTTCCGACATTCATTACCCCGCCCAGTCCGCCTGCGGCTCCCATCCGTTTTGTCAGCCAGCGCATGATAAGATACATTATGAGAATGGGGAAAATCCAGCTTGTAATAAACGTCAATATGGGATTTGACTGGACAATGGGCTGATAAAACGCAATATCATACTCTATTAACCGGTCAACAAGGCCGGGATCATCTATGCGGCCGGTGTAATATACCTGGTTCTTTTTTATCTGGACATTATACTGATCCATCCGTTTTTGTACTTCTTCATCAATTTCCGGTTCCTCTATTTTTCCAACCGAGAGAATAGTGCTTACGGTTTGCTGATCCGCGTCAGGTTTAAGAGTCAGCGCGATTTGTTCAGCTTCAATCTGTACCTGCTGTACCACACCGCTCTCAACAAGTTTAACAAATTGACTGTATTCTATCTGCGTTTTTCTGCTTGGCAGCATTATACTTACGAGAATATTAAGGAAAAAGGTAATAACGAAACCAATTAAGATAATCGTTAAAAAATTCGGCTTACCCTTCTCCGGCATTTTGTCATCATCAAAATCCTTATTTTCCTTTTCCTGATTCATAAAACATTTTCTCCCCATCCTAAAAATTTTGCATTATCTGAACCGTTTTCAAAAATAATCAATTCTTAAAACCGGCTTATCTATAATATACGGAAAGTCTGTTATATAATAAAGCCTTCGTTTACGAATGAATATACTGAAAACAGGACATGAAATACAATATAAATACCGGAATTATATTGTTTATCGGAACAATTGCCGTTTAAAATGTATATTCACGGCATTTGACATGAAAGAGTCCGGCTTTTTTGAATAAGCGGACGGAGGAAGGTCCGGAATATATTCCGTCATTGCAGGAGAAACCTTCATATACAGTCTTTTATAATATATGTTATTATTTTTATAATATCCGTGAACCAGAAAAAATATAAAAGGACACAGCCGTGAAAATAGATATAATTCAGGGTGATATTACGCATGAAAAAACCGACGCTATAGTTAATGCGGCAAATCCGGCCCTTGCCGGCGGAGGCGGTGTTGACGGAGCGATACACCGGGCGGCGGGATATGATTTATATGAAGAATGCAGGCAGATTGTCCATAAAACAGGAGAATGCAAACCGGGTTTTGCTGTTCTTACAAAAGGGTATAATCTTTTATGCAGATATATAATTCACGCGGTCGGCCCTGTATGGAGAGGCGGAAATAACGGGGAAGAGGAAATACTTCTAAACTGTTACCGTAATATACTGGCGCTCGCGATAGAGACCGGCATCAAATCAATTGCCATTCCGAATATCAGTACAGGTATTTACGGTTTTCCGAAAAAGAAGGCCGCAAATATTGTTGGAACGTATTTTAAAAATCCTGCCGAAGAGCAACCATCCGTTGAATACATCCGTTTTGTATGCTTCGATGAAGAGAATTATCTGCTCTACAAAAATGAATTTGCATAACCCGGAAGAATTGTCTCGGTATATAATTAGCCTTAGCAA
The DNA here is from genome assembly GCF_022376835.1 of Brucepastera parasyntrophica. Lineage (GTDB taxonomy): Bacteria > Spirochaetota > Spirochaetia > Treponematales > Treponemataceae > Brucepastera > Brucepastera parasyntrophica. The sequence goes on along the minus strand of NZ_CP084606.1, from coordinate 212,010 downwards.
GTAATGCAACAGGAAGTACAATGGACAGACAAAAAGCATTTACCCTGCAAAACGGATATCTGTATCTGAAGGCCTGCGCTGTCGGAATCAGCAGCGGTTTAATAGTAACAGGCTACCGATATATTCTGAACCATGCCGGCAATGTGACCGGACTTGTCAACGGACTGATACAGACGAACAAGCTCATTATTTTACCCGTGTTTCTGGTTCTGACTGCGGCTGCCCTGTTCACCGGATTTCTCACAAAAAAATACCCGATGATTAAGGGCAGCGGTATTCCTCAGGTCAAGGGTGTACTCAATGGAAATTTCAGATTCCGGTGGCTTCCCGAACTTATCGCTAAATTTTCCGGCGGCGTTATTTCTCTTGTCTGCGGACTCTCATTGGGCAGGGAAGGTCCCTCCATTCAGCTCGGCGCCTACGCGGCTGAAGGAATCTCTTCCATATCAAAAACAGAAAACGAAGATAAAAAATATCTGCTCGTTTCCGGCGCTGCCGCCGGTCTGGCCGCCGCATTTAATGCTCCGCTTGCAGGAATCATATTTGCCTTTGAAGAACTCCGCTACCGGATGACCCATATAGGGCTGGTCTGCATTATGCTGTCCTGCATGACAGCGGAAGTAGTTTCGGAACTGCTTTTGGGTCAGGCAACCGCTTTTTCATTCAGGTTTTTAAATGTTATGCCTGTACAATGGTATGTATCACTTGTACCTCTGGGACTGCTGTGCGGAGCCAGCGCTGCTCTTTTTAATAAGTCAATTATGGTTTCACTTTCGCTTCATGAAAAAATAAAAAAAGAAATTTTCAGACCTCTGCCTGCATTTATGGCAGCCGGCGCTGTTCTCATTTTTTTCCTTCACTTCTCGGCGGAGGAAGTCTGCTTCTTGAAAAAATAAAAAATCCTGATTTCGGTATTTCCCTGCTGCTTGCCGCTATCTGCGGGAAACTGCTTTTTACCGCAGTTTCCTACGGGTCAGGGGCCCCGGGCGGTATTTTTTTTCCGCTGCTGATCCTCGGAGCATTAACGGGAAAACTGTATTATGAAATACTGTTACAACTCTTTACCCTGCCCCCTGATTTCGCAGTCCTGTTCATTATTCTCGGAATGACATCATTCTTTTCAGGTGTGACGGCAGCGCCGATTACCGGCTGCATCCTCATATCGGAAATGACGGGTTCGCTTGCTCATTTGATACCGCTGATTATTGTTTCGCTGACCTCGTATGCATGTGCTAAATTCTGCGGAGCGCGGCCGGTTTATGAACAGCTGCTCGGACGTATGATGGAAAAAAGAAATGCCGCTGTGCAGGATGGGACACAAATGAAATGATCAGGTATTTTTTTCCATGCCTTCTTTGACACTTTTAACTTTATACGCGACGATTTCCCCGATAAGTTCATAAGGTACTGCATGTATGGGAAACTGAACGCCTCCCTTTGATCTCTTATATGATGACAGTTTTTCTTCGAATTCACTTATACCCTGAGGTGTCGGATAAAAACCGATATGATTTTTGAATGCGGCAAAATAAGCAATATTTTTACCGAGAAAAGAAAAAGCAGGCATGCGGTAACTTATCTTTTCGATTGAACCCGGGGCCGCTTCCCTTATTACCGCCCTGATTTTTTTCAGTACTTCCTGAATTTCCATGGGAAATTCAGCTATATATTCATCAATTGTTTCCGGCATAATATGACCTCTGTCTGAAATGTAAAATCGCTGTTTTATAAACAGCGGGAAACTTTTTTGCCTTAAAATAAATATACCATGAAGCTTTTTTTTAGTATACTTACATTATGAAAGATATACGCGGAAAAGTAATACTTATTACAGGCGGCGCGAGCGGAATCGGGCGGCTGGTCGGGCTGATGCTCGCAGAGCGCGGAGGAAAAATTGTTGTCTGGGACCTTAACGCGGAAGCCATTGAAAAACTTGAATCGGAAGGAAAAGAAAAAGGCTTTTCAATCCGGGGAATGGTCTGCGATGTTTCAAACCGGGAAGAAGTGTATCTTCAGGCAAAAAAGGTAACCGAAGAAACCGGACCGGTTGATATTCTGGTTAATAATGCGGGTATTGTTTCCGGAACAACCTTTCTCAATATACCGGATGAAAAAATCCTTAAAACCATGGATGTCAATTTGTTTCCTGTTTTCTGGACACTGAAAGCTTTTCTGCCGTCCATGATTGAGCGGAATACCGGACATATTGTTACAATATCATCTGCGGCAGGAATAATCGGAGTAACAGGACTTTCGGATTATAGCGCGAGCAAATTTGCGGCCTTCGGCTTCCACGAATCCATACGTATGGAACTTCGGGGTCTCGGAAAAAAAATTGGGACAACAATTGTCTGTCCGTTTTTTATAAATACCGGAATGTTCAAGGGTGTAAAAACACGGGTTCCTTTTATGTTTCCAATACTCGAAAGTGAGTATGTTGCAAAAAAATTGCCAGGGCTATCCTCAAAAACAAAAGAGGCTTATTCTGCCGTGGACAGTTTTCCTGGTTTATTTACTGCGGTTTCTCCCGGTAGGCGCATTTGACGCGATCGTTGATTTCTTCGGCATCAATAATTCAATGGACCATTTTACCGGAAGATAAAAGACTTTTCCATGCAGTAAAAAAACTGCTTTAAGAAACATATAATTCATACTTGTTATACTGATCATACTAGTCATACTTGCTTGAAAACAGTTTTGAAAATGAAACGACGCTGTTTTATTTTCCGCCGGAATCCGCAAACATCCACAAGGATAGCATACCCGTATAAAGTACAACCGAATAAACAGTAATTCTTTCGGCAAGACCGAACAGGGACGCAGGTAATAACTGGATAAGCAGGGCTCCCAGAACCAGCACGGCAAGAGTACCAGCTGATACAATTCCCAGCCAGGTTATTTTTTCTGACCGGAAAGCAGCTATTGAAAACAGGGTGAGGGAAATAATCGTAAGAAAAATAACCGCCGAGGTGACCGCGAGATGCATGATATCCCGGAAACTTTCCGGACTCCCCGCTTCAGACAGCGGGAAGAGCGCGTATCCTGTAAAGGAAAGAAAGTGCATAATAAAGAATATCATTGAAGCTGTATCAAAGAGAGCGTTTATTTTTTTCTGAAATAGATACAGAACCCTGCGGAAAAAATAGTGGCGCAAAAACCGTATATCGCCGAAAATATTACGGCAATTTTTTTTGACGGTGAATTGTCTGCAGTCAGATCGCTGACTGCCTGAGCAAGAGGATTATAGCCGTCATAAAAGAATCTGCCCAGAAAGATATGAAGAAAATAGCTGATGACAGCTAAGACGCCGAATAGACTTATGGTCCTGAATATAGTTTTTCTGCTGTCCGCCATTCCGCTCTCCGGTTTTATTGGCCTTCTTCTTTTTTTATACCGCATTCACTGCAGGTTCCGTTATGCTCACAGATAATGCCTCCGCATTCTTTGCACAGAAAATACTCACGGTCCTGCTTCAGGAATTCTCCGATAGTTTTTTCTCTTGCTGTAAAACCGTTATCAATAAGACTGATTCCATAGCGCAGACGGTATGACTTATCAAGACTTTTTATTTTCCTGCAGGGAAAATCGTCACATTCATAACAGTATGTAATGCCTTTTTCAGCAGCGCAGTTTTTTCGTATACAGGAAGAACAGCTCCCCCGTTTTTTCGCGCCAGAAACAAGACAGCCTCCGCAGTTGTCTTTTGTTCTCAGATGTGCGTAGCAGGCCTGACAATTGACACCGCACGGAGCAAACATTTCAGTCCCGATTTTTTCAGGCATTTTCATACTTAAAGACATCCTTTCCTGAAAGACTGTCCTTAAGTATATCATATATTTTGACTACCGGCTTATGAATTCCTAACAACAGCTGTTTGTAAATGAAACCGGAATTTTGATTCAGATAAGTTTTTATTGCCAGCCGAACTGAAACGGGAGTATAATATCAGAAGAGGAGTCAGGAATGTCCAACATATTATCAATTATTCTCGGCGGCGGAAAGGGAACACGTTTATATCCCCTAACAAAGGAACGGTCAAAGCCTGCCGTACCCTTCGGAGGGAAGCACCGTATTGTGGATATTCCGATTTCTAATTGCATAAATTCAGGATTCAATCAGATATATGTTTTAACCCAGTTCAACTCTGCGTCGCTGCATCTGCATATAGCAAGGGCGTATAATTTCGATTCATTTTCCCGCGGCTTTGTTGAAATTCTCGCGGCAGAACAGACCTTTGACCATTCGGGCTGGTATGAAGGGACCGCCGATGCGGTGAGAAAGAATTTCATGCATTTTAAAACACAAAAACCTACCCATTATATTATTCTGTCCGGGGACCAGTTATACCAGATGAATCTCGCGGACTTCCTTAACAAGCATAAGGAATCCGGAGCGGAAATAACCATTGCCTGCACCTCGGTAACCAGGCAGGAAGCGTCGGGCCTCGGTATTCTCAAATCAGACAAGAATGAAAATATTACAGAATTCCTTGAAAAGCCGGGCCCTGAAAAAAATATTGATGACTGGAAAATTCCGCCCGAGACACGCACTACTCCGGCCGGCGACGGAAAAGACTATCTTGCTTCAATGGGAATTTATATTTTTGACGCCCAGGTTATGGAAGATTCCCTTAATAATACCTTTACTGATTTCGGAAAGGAAGTCATTCCTGACGCAATAAAAAAATATCTCGTGAAGACCTATGTGTATAACGGCTATTGGGAGGATATAGGGACCATCAGGAGTTTTTATGAGGCGACCCTGAACCTGACCGAGTTAAAACCGAATTTCAGTTTTTACGATGAAAATAATCCCATATACACCCATAACCGGAACCTGCCGCCTTCAAAGATAAACATGGCAACCATTGACCAGGCGAATACCAGTGAAGGCTGCATTATAAACAATTCTACGATCAAACGGTCTATTGTCGGAATACGTTCAATTATCAGACAGGGTGTTTCTCTTGATGGTGTAATCTGTATGGGCGCGGACTGGTATGAAACCGGGGCGGAAAGAAAGGAAAACCTTAACAAGGTAATTCCTGATATAGGCATAGGTGAAAATACTTCAATAAAAAACACAATTATCGACAAAAACGCGCGGATCGGGAAAAATGTTTCAATCGGAATGGGTACGGTTCCCGCTGACGGTGATTACGGCTTTTACCATGTTGTTGACGGTATTTATGTTATCACAAAAAATGCCTGTGTCCCTGACGGGACTGTCATATAAAGGAAGCGCTGATTAAGTCATCGGAGTTTAATCAGCGCTTCCTTTACAATGATTAAAGTATTTTCCTAATCGCAATCACATCTTCCGCCCCAATATCCAGCACAGCCAGCTTCTCCGCAGTATATAATTGCATCACAACCGGATGATCTGGAGCATCCGGGAGAACTATAGTCTGAACACCCAATTAACATTAGTCCAATTAATACAACAAGCAAGAACAAAATCTTTTTCATTTATCTTCTCCTCCTCTCTTTTTTTACTCATTTAGATGAGTTGATAATTGAGAACATCTGCCACAACTTGTGCTGTTATGGTTAGAATTATCTGATATGCCACAAGAACATGATGGTTTATTTGTTTTTATGCAACTTGAAAATAATATTCCAAGGAGCAATAAAACAATAATCAGCTTTTTCCTCAGTTGTGAAGTAGTAACACCAGATTCAATCATTTTACTTATCCGTAAATCTAACCGAAGTTCCAGAGATTGAAACATCTACAGAATCAGCAGGTGAATAAGTAATATTGTAAATATTTATATCGCGGTTCAATTGTTGATGTCCGCTTCGGCCTGGAGCAAGTGATCCTGAATACCCGCCCGGCGCTTCGAAATAAACCGTCACTGAGGAATTATTGTAAAAATAATAGGTTAAACCTGTCTCAGAAGTTGCACTATAGCCTGCTGAATATCCGGTCGCAAAATCACCCAATGATTCACAACCTGTAAAGGTTAATCCAAACAATGATCCAAGTACTACAACTAAGATCGCTGCAATTTTTTGTTTTTTTCCATAAAAACTCCTTTTCGACCTCACTGGCCATTGAATGTTGCGAGTTCAATTTTTCATCTCCTTTCTCTTTGAATTTTGATAGTAGGTCTTTAAAGTCTTAATTGGTCCATATAAAAATGGATTGATCCAAAATTTGTTGTTCTTGTCTTTTCCTTTCAGCTTCTCTTTTTTCTTCTTCGGCTTTTGCTTTTGCTGCGGCGGCCTCTTCCTCTCTTTGTTTTCTGGCTTCATCTGCTTTGGCCTTTGCTTCAGCTTCTTTCTGCCTTTTCTCTGCCGCTTCCTTTGCTCTTGCTTCATCACGAAGTCTCTGGCTTTCCCGATCTGTTACTTGTCCACTGCGATAATCTGCATTTCCTTGTGAACCACCACGCGATTGAGCAAAAACTGATACGGCCGGTAATACCATGCACAGCATCATAACCAAAAGTAAAACAAAAACTCTGACTTTCATCAGACACTCCTCAAAGTATAGCCTTGAGCCTTACTTCATTAGTTTATTTTCCAACCTATACAGGCCGTGTACTGTATCAAAAATGATACATTTTTTTGTTACAGGAAATTTTGACACAAAACTACGAAGTAAAACCCTTTTAAGGAAATTTTCCATGATTTTCTACATCACGCAACTAGAGAAAATATTACCACGCTACTTGAAGTTTGTCAAGTGTGTCAAGCTAAAAGTATAATAAAATATTCCTTAAAAAGGGTGGTATATGACAGAAGACGAACTGAGGACGATAGTCCGAACTAATATAAAGCGCTACCGGACTTATCGCCAATGGACGCAAGCCCAGCTCGCTGAAAAACTTGGTATTTCAGTGAATTTTCTCTGTGATGTTGAAAACGGAAAACGGTGGATTTCCCCTGCGAGTATGGTCAAATTCGCATATATTCTAAACATCGAACCGTATGAACTATTCAAACCGGCAGATACTCCACCTCCTGTCGTTTCAGGATTACTTTCAAAGTATAATGATGAGGTTATTCAAGCTTTTTCTACATCCCTCAAACAGGTATATGAATATTTTCAAGCATATTTGACAGAAGAATTTGAAGAATAGCACAAAAGAACAGCATAAAAACCGTGAACGAGCAAGAAACAAAAACGCTCTAAATCGTATGTGGAAACGATATTTGGACAAACAAAGGGAAACAGGCTGTCGGTCCCGCTTTTATAGCGTCAAAATCCTGCCCCACTAAAGGCAGTGCTTCGAGCTGATCTCGGCTATCAGTCTTAGTCCCTCGCGGACACTTTCCTCCTGGCCGCTGTAATTCAGGCGCAGACATTTTTCTCTGTGGGGATGCTTTTTCCATGACACTTCAATATCGTCCCCTGTCTCGCGGCCATAAAAGAAGTATTCGCCGGGGACAACTACAACGCCTCTTTTTTTAAGTTCAGCGTATAACTCCCTGGCCGACACGGCAAGGTCGGGAAGGTACAGCCATAAAAAAAGCGACCCTTCGCAGCGGTGGAGCCTGTAATTTTTGCCTTCCCAGAATTCATGCACCCAGTTCTGGGCCCTGAGTGCTTTTTCCCGGTAAAACGGACGGACAACCGTATCCGCCAGGGTTTTCAGCTCACCATGTCTGATCAGGTCTTCAGCGAGAACCTGGCCGAGAGAACCAGAGGCGAGCGCAGCTATGGAATTGAGCGCGGAAACAGCGGAAATAATCTTTTTATCAGCAAGCAGTATACCTGTCCTCAGCGACGGCAGACCTATTTTGAGAGACTCATTGAAAGAATGATATGCCGGTCCCAATACGGAGCGAATGTGTTTCCCGGTGATGTTTCCGGAAAAATAATATTCGGGAAAGGCATGCCGTAGGCATTGTCAATCAGCAATGGTATATCATATTTTCCGGCAAGAGCGGAAAGCTCGCGGATTTCAGCGTCTGTAAGAACATTTCCGGTCGGGTTTGTCGGCCGGGAAACGCAGATCGCGCCTACTTCCGGATGCAGGGACAGATATTCAGAGACAAGGGGCAGATCAAGGTAATATTTAAACGAATGAGACCCCTCATGTTCAACTCTGGCAGGAAGCGTAACAAAGGTGTCCGTGCATATCCCCTGATCGGCATAACCTATATATTCGGGTACAAGCGGAAAGAGTATGGTTCTGCGCTCGGGATATTCTCCGGAAAAAAGATTAAAAAGATAAAAAAAGCGGTCTGGCTTCCGTTTGTTATTGCAATATTTTCACGGTGAATATCCCACCCGTATTCAGTGCGGAAAAAATGCACAAGAGCGTCGATAAATGATATTCTTCCCTGAGGAGCGTCATATTTGCTTATTGCGTCTTCAAAGGCATCCCTGTCGGAAAGGAGCTTTTCCATTTCGCGTCTGTATGCACTTTCAACTTCAGTAATGCGCGCGGGGTTTCCGCCTCCCAGCATGTAGGGAGTTACGCCGGCAGGAAGCGGCCTTCCAAGATCATCCATTAACTGCAGGATACCGGAATCGCTGGTAAGTTTTTTTCCGAATGAAGACAATTTCATATAATTGAGTATAACATTAAGCCGGTACTTTATGCAAAGTACCGGCTTAATAAAATGCCGTTTTTATTCGCGGCAAGGGTTACTACTCCGCTGCAGAACAGCGGGGTATTTTATTGCATATCCTGGTCTGAACAGTGAATTAGCGCCGACTCGTTTCTTTCATCTTCCTGAACCGGATTTACGGGAATAGGCGGGGCCTTTTTGATCCTCAGAACCAGTTTATCATTTTTAAGATCCACTTTTACTGCGTCACCGGGCGACAGTTTGCCGGAAATAATGCAGACTGACATGGGGTCTTCAATTTCGTGCTGTATCAGCCGCCTCATGGGTCGCGCGCCGAATTCAGGCTCATAACCGTTCCTGATCAGATAGTCGCGCGCCTTCGGACGAAGCGAGACTGTAATATTCTGCTCCTGCAAACGGCTTTCAAGTTCGGAAAACTGGATGTCGAGAATTGAGGAAATTTCGTCCTTGTTAAGGGCGTTGAATACCACAATATCATCAACGCGGTTAATAAATTCCGGGCTGAAAATCCGCCTGAGTTCACTGAGGGCATTGGTGCGTATATGCTGGTAATCCAGCACCCCGTCTTCACCGGTATTAAAACCAAGTTTGTTTCCGCTCGAAATCATCCGGACCCCGGCGTTACTGGTCATTATAATAACCGTATTCCTGAAATTGACCGTATGGCCAAGGTTATCCTTCAGTTCGCCTTCTTCAAGGACCTGCAGCAGCAGATTGAAAACATCGGGATGGGCCTTTTCTATTTCATCAAGCAGAATAACCGAATAGGGATTTCTGCGGATCTTTTCCGTTAAGACACCGCCTTCCTCGAACCCGATATATCCCGGGGGAGCCCCTACAAGCCGGGAAGCGTTATGCTTCTCCATATAGTCGCTCATATCGATTCTCACAAGAGACTCTTCCTTGCCAAAAAGGAAGTTTGCAAGGGTTTTCGCAAGCAGGGTTTTACCGACGCCGGTCGGTCCGAGAAAAATAAAGGAACCGAGGGGTCTGCGGGTCGAGGAAATTCCTGCCCTCGCCCTTCGTATTGCGCCTGAAACCGTTTTTATGGCGTCATCCTGGCCAACGACCGTTTTATGCAGTTCCTTTTCAAGATTCATCAGTCTGATCGACTCGGACTCGCTCAGGGATGTAACCGGAATGCCGGTCATAACTGAAATAACCGAACAAATGTCATTGGCGGTAACCGTCGCATAAGGAACCTGTTCGGGGTTTTGCCATTTTTTCCTGATTTCATCAACTTCCTGCCGGAGCCGCCGGACTTCATCCCTTACAAGGGCCGCCCGCTCATAATTCTGGGTCCTGACAAGTTCTTTTTTCTCATCGCTGAGTTCAGCTATACGCGTTTCCAGCGTAATCAGCTCGGCCGGACGGATATCGGTTTCGATTTTTTTCATCGCACCGGCTTCATCAAGGACATCTATTGCCTTATCAGGAAAAAATCTGTCGGTCAGATACCGGTTGGACAAATCCACAATCGTTTTCAGGCTTTCTTCGGTATATGAAACGTGATGATGGGTTTCATACCCGCCCTTAATGCCTTCGAGTATTGCATGGGTCTGCTCGGGATCGGTTTCCTGTACCAGAACGGTCTGGAAACGCCGTTCGAGGGCAGCGTCCTTTTCAAGATATTTGCGGTATTCACTGAGGGTTGTGGCTCCGATACACTGCAAATCGCCCCTTGCGAGCGCCGGTTTGAGCATATTTGAAGCGTCTATTGCGCCTTCCGCACCGCCCGCGCCTATCAATGTATGAAGCTCATCGATAAAGAGGATAATATCACTGGCTTCGGCAATTTCCTTCATTATCCGTTTGAGGCGTTCTTCAAATTCTCCGCGGTATTTTGTTCCCGCGATTACTGAGGCCAGATCAAGCACAAGAAGCCGTTTGCCCACGAGATTCCCGGGAACATGCTCGGCGATAATGCGTTCGGCAAGCCCTTCGACAATTGCCGTTTTGCCTACGCCTGGTTCACCGATTAACACCGGATTGTTTTTATTTCGTCTGGATAATATCTGGATTACCCGGTTTATTTCTTTTTTCCGTCCTATGACCGGATCAAGCAGACCTTCCCTGCTCATTGCGGTCAGGTCTCTGCTGAATTCCTGCAAAAGACTCGCACCCCTGATTCCGGACTGGCCCTCAGATGAGTTCTTTTTGGGTCTTGCTGCGGACGCTATATCCCTCGAAACCGTTATATCCTGAATAACATGACGTATTTCGTCAATTGTTATCTGCTCCTGGGTGAAAAAATTACTTGTAATACTCTGGTTTTCCCGGATACAGGCAAGCAGAATATGTTCGGTTCCTATATAATCATGACGCAGGGTACGGGCTTCAATTGAAGCTATATCCAGCATACTTCTGAGACGCCGTGACGGGGGAATTTCACCAATAATGGTGGTCCCAAGGCGGGGTTTTATGCTCTGTTCAAGCTGGAGCTGGAGGGAAACAATATTAACTTTTAACTTTTGCAGAACGGTAAAACCGGTCCCGTCAGCAGACTTTATCAGAGCAAGCAGGACATGTTCCGGAAGGAGTTCATCGGAACCTGAACGGGCGGCTTCTTCCTGACTCAGTATTGTTAACAGCTTTTGTGCGCGCTGTGAAAGTCCTTTAAACACTATCTATTTTCTCCTTTCGCATATATCGGCATTTTTCAGTACTTCCTGTATAACCATAGCACGCAACCGATTCATGCGCAATTCATCTGTTTGAATATCTTCTTCTAACATAATACTTTTATTCTGGATTACAAAACTGATATGTCCGTTCCTTATCCTGAACAGTAATGCTGTGAGTGCGCTATGAGTTACACCGGTAATTAAACCGAGACTGAGACCTAACTTTATATCCTGGAGCAATTCTATTGACTCCTGTAATGATAAAAACCGAGCATACTTCGCGGTTACAATTGCGCGGTAAGAAATATCTTCCAAAATGGTTGGTTTGACTGCTAAAAGCTCATTCCGGCTTTCACGTTCAAGAGCCACAATTTTTTTGATTGCTTCTTCAATTTCCGCAAGCTGGGAATCAATATCTCCGGACGCGCAGGAAGAGTTGCAAAACTGGTACAGGGAGCCGAGGGATTCGTCCTGTTTTTCCCCGTAATAGCCATGAATTATAAAGCCCTGCGCCAGATATTCACGGATAACTCTGTCAATAAATCCGCTTATATGCAATCCCTGCAGGCTGAGAAAAACCGAGGTTTTCATGCCGCTTCCGACTCCGGAAAGCGCTGAAGTTAAATAACCAAAACCTTCGGCCGAGCTGAATTGAAGGTTTTTCTGCAATTCATTTTCAAAATCAAGGGCCGTTCTTATGCAGAATGGTACCGCCAGACCGGCGGAAACCGCCGCAAAACGGATATGGTCTTCGATATTGACTGTCATGGACAATATACTGTCGTTCCGTATTATAACGCCCTTCCAGTATTCGGCGCCGATTTCAGTGTTAATTATGCCTCTTTCGGAAAGGATTCTCCGCCCAAGGGTGTCAACATTTGAAAGCTGAATCAGCTGATATTGATCCGAATTCTGCAGATTATTTACCACATCAAACACAACTGAAAGTACATTTTCAGCTTCATCAGCCTTGAGCGCAATGGGGAATGCGAAACTTTCAAGATTGCGCGCAAACCGTATACGGGTGGAAAGAACTACATCATTATCAGGGCCTTCTTCAGTATACCAGGCGTCCGTGGGCGGGGCGGAACCGTTCATGGCTCAACTCCGAGGCTTTTCAGTCTGTCCCTGAAATAGGCGGCCATTTCATAATCTTCCTGCTGTATGGCCTTTGCCAGTTCTTTTTTCAGATTATTCGGATTATTATGCCTGGTATAAACCTTTTTTGTTTTTTCCGGCAGGGGGCCGGTATACGAGATTTCTATTCCTTCTCCCCGCAAAAGGCTGATTATTTCGGTTCTGAAAAAACTGTAACAGGAAGAACAGCCCGCTTTTCTGAATTTCTTTATATCGGAAAAGCTGAAGCAGCAGTCGGGGCAAACGTCCTGTCCGGTATTTATCTGCGCGTCTTTTTTATTTAATATATTCGAAAAAAGATTACTCAGGGACAGATCGCTGTGTCCGTTTTGCTGGGTGAATCCTCTTTCTTTTGCACATACATCACACAAATGCAGCTCAATTGTCGAGCCTTTTGAAACCTGCTGGACAAACATCACAGCCGGCCGTGTTCTGCAAATATCACATTTCATTTAAAATTTCCTGAATGTTTCCAGCGGTTTCTCCTGCCCTGCGCGGTAAGCCGGAATTATTGAAACGAAAACAGACAGCAGCAAGGTTCCCGCCGAAATCAAAAATAATTCATTCAATTGCAGCGTTACCGGTATTTCCTCAAGATAAAACGCCGGATCAAGCAAGTGAATTTCCATATTTTTCAGCATAACGCCTTGATTTGCCGGGGTCAACAAAATATTTATAAAATTACTGATAAAATTGATTATTTTTTCAATAATCTGGAAAATTCCGTTAATATGTATTGCACAGAAGACTCCAACCGGTATCCCGGCAAGAAGCCCTCCAAGGCCAGTAAAAAAACCCGCAAGCAAAAACGCGAATGTTATTGATCCGGGAGAAGCCCCCATACTTTTCAGGATTGCTATTTCCTTCCTTCGTTCCATGACAAGCATGATAAGGGCCGCGGAAATATTTACAGAGGCAACAAAAACAATTAAAAACATGATAAAAAGAAGGAGTGTTTTTGTCGTTGAAAATGAATGAAACTGCGAACGGTTCAGTTCTCTCCAGGTATAAACAACCTGGGCTTTTGGCACGGACAGGACAAGCGAATTGCGGAGCGGATTAAGGTCCGCAAAGGCATTATTTGTGCTTATATTAATGAATGTGGATGAATTATCAGCCGGAAGTATCCGGTATCCGGTTTCAAAGGGAATAAAAACCCATAAAGAATCAAGTTCCTGATAACCTGAAGAAACTATTGCCTTCAGTCTGAATGTAGTAAAACGGGGTACAACAGTACCGTTTGAACCGTTTCTCATGGTCACAATTCTGAAGGTGTCCCCTACTTCTATGCCAAGATCGGAAGCTATTTTTTCTCCGAGAAAAGCGTCATTGGGATTTTCAAATACCGGGGTACCGGCTACTGTCAGCAACAGGCCGGATACCTTGGGGTTTCCGCTTATAAAATCGGTCTCTACGGCCCGAATGGTACCTCCGCTCCGGCCGTTTTTTCCTATAACAAGTCCGATCCCCTGCCTTTCAGGCCAGGCTCCGGTTATAGTCCCGGAAATATCGTTTTCAGAGATATCCCGGGTTGTTTTCTGTAATTCGTCAGCCGTTTCCGAAGGATCAGGATACATAACAACCCTCAGATGTGAAGAAGATAGTTCAATAATACGCGCTGAAATTCCTTCAATCATACCGTTCGCAACAACAAGTACAATTATAAGAGGGACAAGACTTATTCCTATTCCGGCTATGGCCCCATACAGGCTTTTTCTGGCATTTGAAACCGACTTTTTCTTTCCGAGGCCGAGAAAATTGAATGCAAGTTTTAATGATATCTGCAGTTTCATTGTAATATCAGTTTTCCCTGCTGCAGTCGGTAACAGTTATCGGCATAGGAGGATATTCCCTGGTCATGCGTAACCAGAATTAAAGTGTTATTATACTGTGAAACAACGGAAAACAGTATATCACGTACAGTTTCGGCGTTTGACGGGTCAAGATTTCCTGTCGGTTCATCAGCCAGGACAAGCGCGGGATTGTTAACCAGCGCACGCGCAACCGCAACACGCTGTCGCTCTCCGCCTGACATCTGGGCCGGATAATGGTTCATCCGGTTTTCTAGTTTTACATCCTGAAGCAGGGTTTTTGCCCGTTCCACCGCCTGCTTTTTTTTCATTCCCGTCATATAGGCCGGAAGCATGACATTTTCCAGGGCCGTAAAATCCTTGAGAAGATAATGGAACTGAAAGACCAGCCCCAGAAAAACGCTCCGGTACTGAGTCAACGCCGTTTCATCCATCTGCTCTATCTGGTATTTGCCGGCTTTTATGGTTCCCGATGTCGGGGTATCCAGTCCGCCAATAATATTAAGAAGGGTGCTTTTACCGCAGCCTGATTCACCGTATATCATGTTTTTTGTCGACTGGAATACTTCCAGATTAAGATCATCCAGTATTTTCAGGGTTTCACCCGCATTTTCAAAATACTTGCTGACTGAATTCAATACAAGAACAGGATTATTCATAACGCAGCACCTCCGCAGGTTTCAGTTTCAGTATAGCTCTGCTCGCAGACCATGCGGCAATGGCGGCGGAAAGGACGCCGAAGAGAAAAACAAAAACGACTTCGGGCAGCAGAATCCTCGCGGGTACTTCCTGCATATAAAAATAATCGGGGCTGAACAGCGTAAACATCCCGCCGCTGTCCGAATAAAAAAGAGCGGAAAAAAAGGTATTTATGCCATTGACTACAGTTTCCGCGAGAATAAAAACATCATTGATTCTGACCGAGATTAATAAACCGGTTAAAAGACCGAGGAGACCTCCGAGCAAACCTATCGCAAGGCCGTTTATTATAAAAATATACTGGATACTGCGGGGCGCTCCGCCAAGAGCTGTAAGCACACTGATTTCTTCCCTGCGCTCATAAATGGCCCGTCTCATGCTGTTATATATATTAACAGTTACAACCACAAATATCAGTACAACCAAAAGCAGCATCACATTTTTTTCTATCTGCAGGGCGCCGAAAAAGGCCCTGTTGTACGAACGCCATGATTCAGCCTGAACATCAGGAAAGGCCTGCTGCAGGTGAAGGAGAAAGCGCCCGTCACGGTTCCTGTTTTTCAGTTTTACGCCGGCAAGTTTGTGTTCCATGTGTCCGGATAGCATCTCGCCAGCGGCGTCCGAAATATATGCAAAAGAATTATCAATTTCATAATAACCGGTGTAAAAAAGCCCGGCGACCGTATAATAGGCGTCCTCGGGAAACAGATCTGTCGACGCATCGCCGGATACTGCCACAAGCGAAACCCGGTCCCCGACTGAGACTGCGAGCTGCCTTGCCAGCTCATATCCGAGCAATATGGATTCAGGATTAGTCAGATTAAAAGACCCTGAAACTATTTTTACGGCGTCTGCAAAGCCCGGATCTTCTTTTAATATATCCGGGGAGACAGCCCTCAGTAATACTCCCGCCTGTTTGCGGTATTTTCCCTGCATCAGGGTCTGATTCTCTGTAAAAACGGTAAGTGAACGGACTTCGGGCAGATTTCTGATTTCTTCAAAATCTTCAATACTGCCCTCCAGTAAAACATGGGAGGAACTCACTTCGAGAATACTTTCTATATATCCCATCTGGAATCCGTTCATTACGGAAAGGATAACAATCAGGGCAGTAATTCCGAATGCTATTCCGAGTACCGAAAATAAACTCGTTATTGCCGAACGGCCCTTTGTATCCACAGAACCGAAACGGCCGGCAATAAAAAAAATCCATGCCCGCTCTTTATTCATCTTGTACCTTTTTTCCGTATACCATTTTCATACTCGACTATCAGTATTGGCGCATTATTTAAATATATTGTTTCAGTCCAGTCATCTTCATTCTTATAAAAATAGGAAATAACCAGTTCATCATTTCGATATATCCACTTTTCACTGACGCTGTCATCATCATTATACTTCGTAAGTGTTGTAATTGTTTCATTTTCGTCTTCTACTACTGTTTTTGCCGGCAAATGATTACCGGCGTATTCATACGAAGTTTTTTTAATTATATCTCCTTTTGTGTTTGTTTCAATAACAAAAAGCGTTTTCCCGGAAAAATCATATGCAGTTTTTATTTCACCGGCATTTGTTTTTTCAGTTTTGGTTTCAGCCTGCTGGTCTTCTCCCTCATACTCCCAGCTTATATGCCGGACAATCGAGCCGTTTTCCCAGTACGTTCCTGCAATGGGCCTGCCCAGACTATCGAACTCTTCAAGATACCAGACCTTTTCCTGGGCGATTACAACCCCGTCACTGCCAATTCGTGAAAAAACAGGATTTATGGGTTCTTCCGGGACCGCAGCTTCCGGCTCATTTACCACTTCTGGTATAATTTCAGCATCGCCGGTTTGCATAAAACAGTTTGCGAGAGAAAAAAAGAGGTATAAAAAAATACCGGCTGTTTTTTCATTATTCCTTTTTTCCGGTAAATTCGGTGAGATAGGTTTCAGTATTAAAGACATCAAAATCGGTATACTTTTCTCCGGTACCTACAAAGGCCATCGGAATTCCAAGCGTTTTTCCTATTGAAATCGCGATGCCTCCCCGGGCTGAAGAATCATATTTTGTGAGAATAATGCCGTCAACTCCTATTGCTTCATGGAAAACCTCAGCCTGCCTGAGTCCGTTTTGACCTGTAGTAGCATCCAGCACGAGAATTTTTTTATAACAATCCGTATCAGCTTTTGAAGATGCTATTCTGTCAATTTTCTGAAGCTCGCGGACAAGATTGTCCTTATTATGCAGCCTGCCCGCGGTATCGGCAATGACCAGACCGCCTCCCTGCGCGGACGCCGCCTGGGCAGCGTCAAAAACAACGGCTCCCGGATCGGAACCATGCTGGTGGGCAATAACCCTGACTCCGGTACGTTCACCATGCAATTGTAGCTGTTCAATCGCCGCAGCCCGGAAGGTATCTGCGGCGGCCAGAATGACAGGCTGCCGCATCCTGGTTTTATACCATACCCCCATTTTTGCAGCGGAAGTAGTCTTCCCCACTCCGTTTACACCGAGGAGAAGGTAAACAGAGACCTTAGTATCAGGAGGGTCAAATGAAATTTCTTTTACCATAGGGGCAAGCAGCGCTATAAGGTTATCTATTATCTGATCTTCGGACTCATTGCTTTTATAGCTTTTTTTCAGTTCGTCTACAATTTCAACGGCTGTTCTTGCGCCGATATCCCCTTCTATAAGACTGTCCGTAATATCATCAAAAAACTCATTGTTCAGCTGTTTATGAAAACCAAACAGCGCTTTCAGATTTTCAGCAAACGTTTTTTTTGCCATATATACACCTTTAATTTAAGTTTCTGATATAGAGAATTGATTAATTCCTTATATCAGAAATACTTGCAATCGGAAATAGTCAAATAATTTAAGTTATTTGACTATATACCTCATTATTGTCTTTCGGCCTTCGGGACCTTTGGTACGGTCTGGTCAGCCGCAATTAAATATCTGGTAAGCTGGATTATAAGATTGACCCCGAGTCCTACGCTGACTCCTATGGTTGCAATAGACGCAACATTCCATGCGTTAATATTATTGATAACATCATCAGTCTGGGGCAGCCGCCCTAATTCATAGGCCCTGTATTTGTCATTCCATATACCGTTCACAAGCATTGCGGGCGGCAGTGACAAATACAAAAGCCCCAGCGACCAGTATAATACATTCCGCTGTTTTTCAATCCGCTGTTCTGTTTGAATTTTATTCGGTTTTACGGACATAAAAACTTCATCGCCTTCAGCAGTATCGTTATTTTTTATTTTATCCGGATTAAAAACAAAATAAGTAACCACCTCTTTTGAAACAAGCTGGCCTATTGTAGGCAGAGAAGGCAGCGTTACAGTTTCAGGGGTTTGTCCGAAATATTCAGTATGAATATAGAGAGAAGCGGAAGAACTGCCGGTATCAACTTCGAGGACAACCAGTTCGGTTTTCTCGAGTTCAATGGAAATTGAAAAATTATCAGAACCATCAAAAACAGCCGTTTTTGTCGCGCTCTGGTAGCCGGTTGCGGAAACACTTATGGTATGCTGTCCTGAAAAAACAGTCAGGGGTTCCGAAATATCGGAAATGAGAACCCCATCAATAAAGACCCTGGCATCTTCCGGCTGGACAGACAGATGGAGCTGAACAGGATTGCGGTTTGAAATTTCAGGTACCAGCTGCCTGATCAGTGAATTAACCAGAAGTTCAACTTCATCATAGGGCGCGACTTCATAAATTTCATAAGGGAGGTCCTCCCCAAAAGCCGGTATAATCTGAACCGTAACATACATATAGCCGGCTATATCTTCGATGTGACCGGTTATCAGGGCGGAAATTCCGTTTGATATCAAATTACGGGAAAGGGTTGTATTTTCGGTCCGTTTGAATAATTCCGTTCCTGATTTCCATTTTTGCAGCGGAAGTATAATTTTCGAGTCCGGAATTTCGTCCAGCTTTTTTTTAAACTGAATATCAGCCTGCCTGATTTCCTTTTCCTTATCAGCAAGTTTTTTCTGGTTTTGTTTTTTAGTCTGCTGTTTTACAATATTGGAATCCGTTGAAAAAAAAGTTTATCGTTGTTCTGAATAATATCAGAACGTTCTCTGACAAGCCGTACGCGTTTGTCAGCCAGGTCCTGCATTTCCTGCGCATGTTGCTCAAACGCAGGAACCAGCCTTGACTGGATACCGGACAGATTCTGCATAATCATCAGGGGAATGAGAGTTGTATAACTTTTATACACGGACGGGACATTTTGCTCGGAAAACTGTTCGGCAGCGATAACCCATGAGGCTTCATCCGCCGCAAATACATTAAAACTGATAAACAGAATGAACGCAAAAAGGGAAATATATTTTTTTCCTGCAAAGGTCTTATTCTGCAAAATTCAACACCTCAAACAGTTCATCAGAAACAAGGGGCTTATGAATTACCGCGCCGGCGCCGCAGGCAAAGGCTTTCTGTGTCTGCCTTTCTTCTCCCGGTGATGACATAATTATAAACATTGTTTCCGGACTCAGGATACGGAATCGGGCAGGATCGGTAAAAAAGTACGGTTCATACAAGACATGAGTGATAAAGGTATTTTTCAGGCGGGAAGCAAGCCATTCCGCATGGTTCTCCATTCCGTCGGTGCCGGCAAGAACACAGTAATTCCTTTCGGCTAATAACGTTCTCAACTCATAAACCATAAGGGCCGATCTGCACATAACCGCTATCATAAATCCGCGTCATCCTTATCCATAACTGCTCCCTGCCACTTATTATTCAGGTATGCCTCAATAAACGGATCAATATCTCCATCCATTACAGCCTGAATATTGCCTGTTTCATGACGGGTCCGGTGATCCTTAACCATAGTATAGGGCTGAAATACATAGGAACGGATCTGGTTTCCCCAGGAAATGTCCTTTTTTTCCGCCGCAAATTTCTGGTTTTCCTGCTCTTTTTTCTCCCGGTAGTATTCGTACAGGCGAGCCTTCAGAATACTCATGGCGGTCTGCCTGTTCATAATCTGGCTTCGTTCAGTCTGGCAGGCCACAACTATACCGGTGGGCAAATGGGTAAACCGGACGGCAGAATCGGTTTTATTAACATGCTGACCGCCCGCGCCGCCGGAACGGTATGTATCGACCCGCAGGTCCTCCGGACGTATATCTATTTCTATGGAATCATCCAGAATGGGGAAAACAAAAACGGAAGTAAATGACGTATGACGCCTGGCATTTGAATCAAAGGGGCTGATTCTGACAAGCCGGTGAACGCCGGCTTCCCCTTTCAGATATCCGAAGGCGTAATCTCCCGTGATCTGATGGGTTACGGATTTTATGCCGCCTTCGGCTTCGAGCATATCAACTGTTTCAACTTTAAATCCGTGCCGTTCGGCCCAGCGTACATACATCCGCGAAAGCATCTGGGCCCAGTCGCAGGCCTCTGTTCCGCCCGCTCCGGCGTGAATAGTAATAAAGGAGCCGTTTTTATCTACCTCATCCGAAAGAAGATTCAGGATATTCAGTTTTTCATATTTTTCCTGAATTTCACTTAAGGCAGTATCAATTTCTCCTACAAGAGACTCATCCTTTGATTCTTCGGCAAGTTCATACAAAGCTTCCATGTCTTCAATCTGCTTCATTAATGATTCCCAGGGCTCAATAGTATTTTTCAGAGCCTTGATTTCCGACATAACTTTTTCAGCCTTTTTTGTATCATTCCAAAACCCGGGAGAAGCTGAAAATTCTTCTTTTTCAGCTATTTTTTCTTTTACCGCAGCCGGGTCAAAGACGCCCCCAAATTTCGGAAACCGCGTTTTTAAGATCGGTTATCGGTGTTTTGTATTCTTCAAGTATCATAAAAGTATCCTCCCGGCACTTATTTTCCGGCCTGACCCGGTTTTCTGCCGGCCGGCCGAGGCACAGGCGGCTTTATAACTATACGCTTCCATTTTTTCTGTGAAAGCACGGTAACGGCAAAGGCTCCGTCAATGGGAAACTGGTAAATCCGTATTGAATCATAATAATCGGTCACACGGTCAATATCATTCTTAACCTTTGCGAGAATTTGTTCCGATATTAAAGATGACTCCCAGCATGCGCGCTGAACCTTTTCAAAGCCATAAGCAGCGAGGACTTCAGCCAATTCGCGGGCAGACCCTTCGTTTCCGGGGTCCAAAACTACTGAAACAAACATATCTTAGCATAAGGGAAAGAAATTATCTTGTCAAATCATCAATTAACTGACAAAATAGAATATAGGGGATTTTTTTCATGAAAAAACCATTTTCCATGCTTTTTCTGCTTTTTCTGCTTACCGGAGCCGTTATGGCCCAGGAGACCGAAGATAATGAGCGGACAGTTCCGCCTCCCCCGATTGTATCCGAGCTTCACGCTGTTGTTTCAGGTGACTCGGTCACTCTGACATGGAAAGCCGCCCCCGACATACATGGGGAGAATATCATTTTACGGTCAAACCGGCCCATAACGGCGGCAAATTATACTGCAACCGACAGGAGAGGTTCCGTCCCGACATCAATGACGACTTTTTATGAAAGCATCGAATTCGGCAAAGAATACTATTACGCTGTTCTGACCAGGGATTCGGAAGGCGTATTTTATGATTTTTTTCTGCCGGCCAGCAATTCGATGCTTGTAGCGGTAACAGCGGAAAGCGGTACGGATCAGGCGGAAAAGGCCGCTATTTCAGCATTTAATGTCATGCTGCGGAACGACGCGGTAATAATTACATGGACCAGCTCGCCCAAGGGAAAAAACCTTGTTCTGTACCGTTCAACCTCAGCCTTTACCGGAATTAACAGTCTGGTTCCGGCAATTGTAATCTCGTCCTTTAAGGACACCGGAACACCCTATATTGACTATCCTGTGCCCGGGGTCCCTTATTATTACGCAATTCTGGATGAGGATGATCTGAGCGCAGGTTCCGTTCAGTTTATACCGGACCAGAATACCAGCAGATATACGGTGGAAGTACCGGCTTCTTTTGCGCGTGTACAAAGGAACGTTCTTCCCGTACTCAGGCCGATGCCCCTTCCCTGGCTGAACCCGAGCGGTGCCATTGACTATGGCGCCGCCACATTCCCGGCCGGAACGGAAAAGATGATCCAGAACCTGACAAAAAATACACCGGCCAGGAAATCGGCCCCCATGATACCCTATATTTTTGCATCCGATAAAAATGCTTCGGGCAGCGGCGAGGAATTTCTTTTAAAGGGAATTATTGACGCAACCTTTCCGGATGGTTTATGGGACAAGGCTATGACGGATCTGAACGAGTTTATGTCAATACGCCGTTCTGCCGCCGCAACCGCCCGCGTCCACTTTTATCTGGGTGAAGCATATTATTTTTCAGGGAAGTACCGTGAAGCGCTTCTGGAATTCCTGCTCGCGCAGGATCAGTACTATAATCAGTCAAGGGAGTGGATTCAGTATACCCTTGAGCAGATAGTCATAACAGTAAAATAAGGGGATACCGGTCCTCTTGGTCCGGCTTATTTCATATCTCCGGTTAATCGCCGGAGATTTTTTATTCTGTTATTTTGTCCCTGAAATCCCGGTAGAGCACTTCTTTCCAGTTTTCCCTTTCAAAAATAGAATCCTGCAGATGATAGAATTTCGAATTCGGTTCAAGGCATGTTGCGCCCTGATAATATGAGGGATTGGAATATCCTTCAGTGAACAGATAAATCCCGCTGTTTTTCTCGGCTTTCAAATCCTTTCCGGTAAAAGGATTGACCGGATCAGAAAACAGATCGCTTACAGCGAGCAGCGGCACATCACCATTAGTCATAAAGGTGTTATCTTCTGTAATTTCCCCTTTTCCCGCGAAGTCCTTAAAAAGAAGTATCGGATTATACGGGAGAACATGGTTGTTCTGAAATGATGAAAAATGGGGATTCGTTATCTGGGTTTCACCATGATCCGATACAATAATAATCCGGGTATTGTCCCAGACATTGTTTTCACGCAGATAATCAAACCATTTTACAAGCAGGATATATGAGGCAGTATTTACATGGTATGATTTAAATGAGCGGGTATTGCTGAAAAAGTCCGGGCCTTTATCAGTTGTTTCCTCTTCAACAGTGTATCCGGGATACTGGAGAAACGCGGGTTCATGGGTCAGTTCGTTTACCATCATGGTAAAGGTATCTCCGCTGTCCGAAAATCCGGTAATTTCCGGCAGATAATACAGTGCAGCATAACTGTCAAGCGTTTTGACGGGAACATTTTTTCCTTCGGAAAAATCTTCTGAACTCCAGTATTTTCCGTCCTGATAAATAAAATCCCTCAGACTGAATGGAGAGGTTAGCAGTACGGAAAACACAAGCAGGTTCCGCTGCAGCGCGTCTTCAGTCTGTATATCCTGAACATATTCGGATACGCCAAGAACATTCCGGGCATAATAGGATGTATAAGAACCCATAATGTTTTTAGCCTGCATTCCCCTTGCAATAAAAAAATCAGGATCCATTATCCACGTATAATTCACAAGAGGCATATTCGTCAGCATAATGGAATAATCATTCCGCATGAATAGTTCAGGCAAAACCAGAAGGGCTTCATTATGTTTGTCCACCATTTTTTCGGTATTTCTTTTGTTTAATTCATACGGGGAGTATTCATAGCCGCCCCATATAGGAGGAGTTCCGAAAATCGTGTTATGAAAAAAAGAAGCTGTATTCGGGTAATAGGTGAAGCCGTCAAAAGCGTCACGGTATTCAGGGTTTTTCTCCAGAAAAAGAGGAAAATATGAGCCGACGGCTCCGTCCAGCATAATTACAAAAACATTATTTCCGTTCCGGCTTAATGTAAAGACAGTCTCAAGGCTATCGGGATCTCTGCTTTTTCCGGAAGCTGTCTGTTCCGCGGGTGTTGTCTTCAGAACAGAATTGATATGTATTGTTTTTGAACCTATCAGTACTGCCGAACTCGCGATGCACAGGGCAAGCAGTACGGGCAGCGGCTTTATTTTTCCTGTTTTAATACTCAGAAAAACAAGTACAAAAACAGCAAAACAGACTCCGATATTTATCAGCTGCGGCGCGATACCGGTATTTAAACTCCTGGTATTCTTGAATTCCAGCATAGAAGATATGGTTCCGTAATTTCCCTGGAAAAAGAAAAAATTCAGAAAGGCGCAAAAAGCAAGCGCCGGAAACAGAATCCCCATAATCTTTTTTGCCCTGCCTGAAAACAGAAAATACAAATATACAGGCCAGAATACGCATAATCCCAGGGCCTGAAAAGCAGGATTCACAAGCAGGGAAAAAGGAGAACCGGAAGAACTGATCAGCGCAAATTCCTGCGGGTCTGATGCAACCAGATTAAAGGGAATCACCATACCGAGCAGTATCCATAATCCCGCGCATGAAAGAAAAAAAACAGTCCGGAATGTTTTATTATCAGTGACGGAAGAAAACCATTTTTTCGCAATATATTTTGCAAAACGTATATAAAGCGGAATCCCGGCATACAGAAAGAATACAAGTACCGCGAGCGTTTTATTTCTCAGCGCCCGCTTCGGCGCGTTATACCTTATAAAAAGTACATAAATCATAAAAACAGCAAGAAGCGTGCAGCCCAGAATATAAACAATCTTTCCGGGATTTTTCAATTTCATCAGTATATTTTTTACCAGTGAAAAAATATTATTGAGTGTCCAGTACAGAACAAGGGCTGACGGTGAATTATACAGAATAACCAGAAAAAGCAGAGACATCAGATATAACTGTATTTTATCTTTGAACGGGAATCCCCTGCTGTATACAACACCTGCTATGAGATTGATCACTGTCATCAGAATCGGAAGAATATTGATTGAAAATCCGCCCACGGAAAACAGGGCGTCAGGCATACTCAGATCATTGATAAAAAACAGTGGCTTCCCCTGAAGGCCGTCAAGGTGTGACAGGAAAGAATAGGCCGCGATAAAAAAAGGAACCTGAATCAGAATACTGATTGAACTCCGCAGGGCCATAATTGGATGGTAATGATTCTCCCGGTAATACATTGAAAGAATCATATACTGCTCGTCACCCTTAAAACATTTTTTTATGCTGGCTACCCGCTTAGCGAGTTTGCTCTGGATGTCCCGTTCTTTTTTCTGGAGCGCCTCTGCCTTTGTATACAGCGGAAGACAAAACAGATTTACAGTAATACTTACACCGGCGATTGCGATACCAACATTACTATTGAATACCCAGATGAAAATCATATAAATGATTTCAATAATCAGTTTTATCGGATAAATGATTATATCAAAAACTATCATGAGTGAATGCGCTCCCGGATTTCAAGAAGATATTCCGTGACCCTGTCACCGCTCTGCCCTGCATACTGCCAGGCCTGATCCCTTGCCTGCCTCCGGATATCCGCGCGTTCGGAATCCTGGACGCTTTCTGTAATTATCTGTTTGATATCTGCAAGGCAGGATTCATCCAGCTCCCGCGCAAGTTTTTTCAGAATTTCAAAACGCCAGGGCATATGGTCCAGGTCGCTGGCGTCATACATCTCGATATTGAAAAAACTGTTGTTGTATAAAACGGGCCTGTCAAAAAGAAATGTATAGTCGAAAATAATGCCGGAAAAATCAGAAAGCATTACATCGGCCCGGGCCAGGGAATTAAGATTTTCAGGTGAAAAATCCCATTCGATATTCCGGTATCCGTCATACCTCTGGCTGAGTCTGTCGATCATATCTTTTTCCGCTGTCAGGGACTGGGGATGAGGACGGAGCAGAATATGCCAGCCCGTCTCCGCAAGAGGATCCAGGAGTTTTTCTCCGAATGCCTGAAGCAGCGAACCGGGACCCCACGACGGAGAAACAAGTACGGTAAATGGTTTGCTTTCAATCGGCGGCAATGTCTTTTTTTTCTGTCCAAGTACATCGAGATAGGTACAGCCCACAACCGGCAGTTCCTTTTTTGGCGTATCCCTGATATTTTCAAGGGTCCTGATATCTTCGGCCTGATAGTCTCCGCTCAGGAGCACTGAATCAAACCAGTCTATACCGAAAAGACGGTAACAGGTGGCATCACCTGTATCATGAAGCATATGAGCGTAATGTCTGACGCCTTTCGAGCGCTTCAGCTGATAAACTTCCAGGCCCGGTGTTGTCATGAGGCATATATCGGCCTCAAGAAAATTAAGCCGCGCAAAAGCCTTGTTTCCCTTCCCTATGAATTCCCCTGATATGTATTCATAAGATTCAGTAAAAAAAGGATCATTTTCAGCTGATGTCAGATAGGCAGCCGCAATTTTTTTTCTTTCCAGCGATTCCAGTACAGGCTTAAAGTTATTCCAGTACTGGATGCCTTCATTATAAATTACAATGGAATGTTCTTTTTTGACAGCCGACGTATTCCTTCCTGTAATGAGGAATTTGAGCTTTATAAAAAAAGCCCTTGCCAGAAAATACAGTGTCGCGAGCAGGCCTATCAGAATGGAAAAGAGCATACTCCCTGTGCCGGGATCAATATATAAAAACATGTATGCTCCGGTTTTTTCCGGCAATCAGACGGATGGTATCTGCGTTTTTGGCTTTTTTACTCATGCAGCTTCCCTGTTTGAATCACAAAAACGTATTATATGCGGTATCACTTTGTTGATTTAAACACAGGCTATTCAAGTGATAAATTTATTCGTGGAGAGGATTAATACCCCGCCTCTCTGCGGCGTTTTTTATAAAAAGTCTATACAAATTTTAGTTTGTACTGGCTCTATGGTATTAGACCTAAGACCAATTCCACGGGAGAACGAGTTATCCCACCGCAGAGCAGCGGGATATTTTATTCTTTCATAGTTTGTTTTTTTTTGCAAGGCTCCGCCCAATGCTCTATTTTTCAAATCAGGCAGCCTCGGATTCCTGATTTGATTCTTACAGCCGATCCCGGTATTTTCCGGGATCGTGTGTCTGAAATAATACGATACGATGGCGCATCGTATTATTATCATCCGGGTTATGCAATCCATGCGGCAAAGTCCGGAATACTACAAAAAGGATATGCTGTAGTGTGACAACCAAAAGCATATCCTTTTTAATTCATATCGATTGCTATCGTTCTATTTTTATTCCGGACTTCAGTGCCTCAAGGCGACGGCTCAGGCTTTCTTCAGTCTTCGGATCTTCCATTGAAAGATAGATCGTATACCGGATATCCGGATGCGGATTTTCCGCGGAAACAAGCGCGCCGACCGATCCGGTATTTTCCTTTGTCGCAATTCCCGGTGTGCCGTCAAAGGGATATTTCGCGCGGACTATATCTTCCCAGTCTTCGGCCGATTTTGTACCGAGCCGGGAATCGGGCCTTAGAACCTTATAAAAGACGACATAATCCCTCCCCCTGATATCACGCTGAATATTAATTTTAGTAACGCCGAAAACGACCGCATCATCTATTCTGGAATAGCCGGGCGCAATAAACAGCTGGGAATTTCCGGTCCAATCAAAACATCAGAGTTTATGGAAAAAGATTGTTCCGGAAAACTGAAGCTGACAGTTTTAGCTGTATCCTGCCAGTCAAAGGTAAAATCCTGCAGAAAATCGGGAACTGATTCGTCTTCACCGGATACAAAATCTTCCCATTCATCAAAAGTCGCCGCATAGGCAACATGGGTATGGTCACATAATTTCTCGATATCCCACTGATAGATTTTCATCAGATCAGAAGACTGGATATTCATAATAACCGCCGGCCCGTTCGGGAGCGGAAGAATATACATAAGCAGAACCTTGTCATCAAAGCCGATTACCCAGTGGACCTTTTTCCAGTCGCGTCCCTGACTGTCCCTGTATTCGCCGACCGATGCGGGGTCACCGAAAGAAAGGACCCGGTACTTGTGATTGCCCCACAGGGTACGGTCCGTCCGGATAGTTTCCAGTATAAGATCCATTATGTATTTTGGATCATTGTTGATCTTCGATACCGGGACAGACTTTGGACTTTTAATTTTAATAATATTGAATCCTGAGACAGTTGCCTGCGAAAGCCTTCCGTCATCCGGCAGATTATAATTCGATACTTTCAAATCTGAAAGCGTCCACTGATTGTCATTTTTATCGACAAAATCAAGTTCAGGAAAATCCGAATACAGGGTCG
This sequence comes from Brucepastera parasyntrophica, assembly GCF_022376835.1. GTDB lineage: Bacteria > Spirochaetota > Spirochaetia > Treponematales > Treponemataceae > Brucepastera > Brucepastera parasyntrophica. Next base: position 184,106 of record NZ_CP084606.1, on the reverse strand, counting down.
CGTCCAGCAGATACAAATTGTTGGGCCCGGTAAGATATTCCGGCGCAGATGCAAACAGCTTTTCCATGTAATTGGAATAGGCTTTATCATAGGAATCAGCCAGAGTTTTCCGGACCGCCCGATATCCCGCCGGCAGCGGAACCTCCGTCTCAAATACTTCAGTTATGCTATCGGGCAGAATAAGATGCCCGTATGTATTTCTCTGGCGGTAATCAAGTGTGTTTTCCTTAACCCCCAGAACGACTTCAGTCGGAACAGAATACAGGATATTGTCACGAAGCCCGATTACCACGCCGACCACCCTTCCGTCTTCGGTAACCAGCGGTCCGCCGGAATTTCCGGGATTCCCGTCAGCGGATGATTTTAACAGCTGCCAGCGGCCTGATTCATTTTCAGGAACAGTGCCCAGAATAAGCCCGTTTCTTACAATAATCCCCTCGCCAAGAGCGTTTCCTATACTGAAAACAGCGGTTCCAGGAACAGTTTTTTCTTCAAATTTGAAAAAATTACTGAATGTTTTATTTTTAACGGTAAATATAAGAAAATCCCTTTCATTTGATCCGCTGACAATAGTATCAATTTCGCTGACATTACCGTCGGAATCCCGGATAAAATACTTGTCAAATACCAGACTTTCGCTGCCGAGGTTTATTACATGAAAGGCAGTTACAAGCTCGGTTTTGGAAATCGCAAAAGCCGTTCCAATAGAGTAATATTCATCAGACCTGATAGCATAGGGAATAACGCTCCAGTCAAGTTCCTTTTCATATACGGTAGGATCATCTTTCGGTTTTTCCACCAATACCTCAAAAACCGCGGTCCGTACCAGATCCATAACCTTTGGCGGAAGCCCCGCGGAATTCTGCGCGGGAGCGGACGCACATGAAAGAACAAGGACGCTGCCCAAAACCACCAGAAACAATAAAATTGAGACATTTCTTTTCATAACCTACAGTATACAATGCTTTCTCATTAATCACAATTATATACCGCCCGTTTCCGAAGAAAAATCTTTATTCATTATTTCCTGTTATTTTTAAAATACGGATGCAGGAGCCAGCCGGATTATTTCCGGTTTTCCGCAAAAAACAAGCTGAACAGAGCGCTTTCCGGATAACCGTTGTTTAAAAGGATGCTCCGAGCAGGATTAATATCCGGCTGTCTTTAATGGTAAAACCAGGGCTCATATGTTTTATTGTTATTCAAAAATAAAATCAGCAATGGTCTAATAATATACTATATCGTTATACTATATTATTAGAGTATGAACAGGTTGAGGAACCGGCGGGTAACCTCATGGGGATGAAGCTATCTGATTTTCCGTATCAGCGATAAAAGCGCCGGCGCAGACTGTTCGTCTGAAGCAGAGGAAGCTGTTCCAGCCTCCGTTTCCGTGGGGCCAAGTACTACGGTGTCTCCCGCGTTTATCCTGTCAAAAAAACCTTTGCGCTGGAGTCTGCCCTGGGCTATATCACCGTCAAGTTCCGTTACTGTAAAAGTACCCAGAACCTTGGATGAATCATATACCAGTCCGATGCCCTCATTCTTGACTGTTACGGCGGATTCGGGAAATATGTCAAAGACCTGATCAACCAATATGTTGTCGACCCGGCCCAGATCAATTACCGCATTGTTCTGGTGGCGCGTGAGTATTTCTCCCCTTAGCGGAATCGCCGCAGCGGTGATCTGTACGAGCCGCCGGAGAGCGTTTGAGTAGCGGTTATTTCCCGTACGGAAGACTTTAAAGGTCCCGGCCTGTGATCCTGTTTTTGAAACATACATATCGAGATTAATCTGAACGTCTGTTGCATTTTCACTGAATGTGACCAGGGCAAAATAATCATCACCCTGCGTACGTGACAGTCTGAACGCTTCAGAATAACTCTGTACCGGTGTTTCATGTGCAGTAACATTGAAGCGCTGCTCATAGCTGAAAATATCGGAAATCTGTACGGCGGTAATTTTTTCAGCCGCAGGATGCAGAATGTTTCCGGAATCATTCTGGTAAAATATACGGATTGAGCAATGGTCCTTTTCCAGATACAGGGGATTGATCTGCCACTTTGACTGTACGGAATTGACAAGCAGTTTATTGTAGTTTTCAACCGCATCATTAATGGCCGTTGTACTCTTTCCGAGAGACTGGATAAATTCAAGCTGTTCTATGTAGCGGGACGGATAGCCCCTGGTTAACAGCAGCTTCGCATAGCTGAATCTTGTCTCAGTATCATACGGATATATTTTAAGAGCGCGCCGGTATTCATACAGAGCCTGTTCCGACATATTCCTCTGCTGGAATTCAGCGGCCTTTCTTATATGATATTGGGCCCAGGAAGCGCGTCGGGCATCTTCAACTGAAAGATGTTTTATAACAACAGTTTCCATAAAAAGACGGAGAATCTCATCTTCGGGAGCAATCTCCAGACCTGTCTGGGCCGTCCTGATCGAGTCCTCATACCGGTCCAGTTTCTCGTAAGCCAGAGACTTCAGGTACCATGCGCTGGGACTGTTTCTTCGGGCCGCTATACGGATATCGCAGACGTCAATAACCTCGGTAAATCTTCCTGCCTGATACAGAATTGCGGCCAGTAATTCATAGGCGTCATCATAGGAAGCGTCCCTGGCCAGGGCGGAACGGACCCTGCCCTCCGCCTCTTCAAGCTTGCCGTCAAGGGCAGCAAGCCAGGCAGCGTAATAGAAAACCTGGGGATTATCGCCGTGGAACTGCAGGGCCTTTGAAATATATTCTTTTTCCGCCGCGGTATTTCCAAGCTCCCGGCTTACCAGTGCCAGAGATAAAAGGGCTTTTCTGTTTTCAGGATACCGGCTGAGGGCTTCGCGGTAATGTTCCGCCGCCAGGGTGACCCGGCCGTAAAAAAGATTTATTTCAGCGGTACCGAATCTCGCCTGAATATCATTGGGCCAGGTTTGCAGGACGCGGTTAAATATGCCGGTCGCTTCTTCAAGCCGGCCCAGTCCGATCAGAATAAAACCGTGCAGATCAAGCAGGCCGGGATCATTCCGTTTAAAACCTTCGGCTTTTATTACCTGATCCAGAGCCTGTTCATACTCGTTGAGCGCATAAAAACATTCAGCAAGGCCCTGGTATACCAGTCCGTATGAAGGATTTTCCCGGAGAGCTTCCTGGTAATTTTCAATAGCCCGGTACCAGTTCCCCTGGTCCTGAAACTGTTTGCCTGTAGTGTACAGCGCGACAGGATCAGCAAAAACCATTACAAGAGAACTTATACAGAAAAAGAAGAAAGCGCTTACACTTCTTTTCAGCATATTTATCCTTCTTTTTTCTTACAATCTTAACCGTGTTTATACGGTGACCTTCCATATCCTGAATAATAAAGTCAAAATTTTTCCAGGAAACCTTTTCATATTTTACCGGTATTTTACCGAGCAGGTCAAAGACAAAACCTCCCAGGGTTTCAAATTCTTCATTTACCGGCATTTCTTCCTGAAACACATCCGTGAGATCATCCAGACTTGCCCGCGCGTCGCAAAGCCATACACCGTCACCTATGGGCAGCACATCTTCGCGTTCGTTATCAAATTCATCCTGAATATCTCCGACGATTTCCTCTATTATGTCTTCCATGCAAACAATACCGGATACGCCGCCGTACTCATCAATTGCGATGGCAATATGAACATGCCGGCGCTTGAATTCCCGTAAAAGAGCGTCTATCCGTTTTGATTCAGGCACAAAAAAAGGCTTCCGTATAATCTTTTCAAGGTTGATTTCCTCTTTCCGGGCAATCAGCTGAATCAAATCCTTTACATACAGAACTCCGATAACATTATCTATGGAGTCACCGTAAACAGGAAAACGGGAATGTCCGCTTTCAGCAACCTTTGCCAGCAGGGCTGTTCCGCCGGTATCTATTGAAAGAAAGTCAACGTCAATCCTCGGGACCATAACTTCCTTGACGGAGGTTTCTGATAAATCAACAACCCCCTGTATCATATCACGTTTTTCTTCATTCAGAGATTCGGCAATATCTTCGCTTAAAACCACCGACGTATCATTGCCTTTTTTACTTCCAAGTTTACCAAATAATCCCATGTTTTATTCCTTAAATACAACATCGTCTGCAAATCCGGCAAGGATATGTTCCTGAAACTGGAGCATATCCTGCTCAGGTGAATTGTCATCATGGTCCATACCGTCAAGATGCAGTATTCCATGAACCAGCAGACGTTTTAATTCTTCATTAATATCAACAGAAAAATGTTCCGAGTTGGCGCGCAGGGTGTCAAGACTGATTGCAATATCTCCGGCATTAAACCAGGTAATATCATTATCATCAATATACTCATCTCCCTGCTCAAAAGAAAGAACATCGGTCGGAGAATCAATACCGCGGTATTTCGCATTCAGCGAGCTGATAAAAGCGTCATCGCAGAAGAGTATGGAAATTTCCCAATTATCTATATCAAGATAATCAAGAATTTTTGATATGAATAATTCTGCGTCTGCAAACCATTTTTGGGCCGGGACAGGCGGTTCGGAAGTAATGGTAATGCTGTTATTGCTCATTTTTTTCTTTCCGTTTGAGCCTTCCCTGTTTTTTGCAGGAGCCTCGTCAGGGTCTTTCTGATTCGGATACTCTATACGCGAATGATAATATCCGGCAAGAATATTAACAAATGTTTTTTTAATAATTCCTATTTCGTGAAAAGTCAATTCGGAATTATCCAGCTGGTTAGTTTCTATTTTTTGTTTACCAGTTCCGTTATGAATTTTTCAAGCCGCGGTACGGAAGGTTTCTCGAGCGTGCGGCAGGCGGCCTCAACAACGTCGGCAAGCATAACCACAGCCGATTCCTTGGAACGCGGAGGATTTCCCGGATACGTAAAGTTTTCGGGGTCAACCGTTTCGTCAAGTTTTTTCGCTTCATTATAGAAATAGGAGATAACACTGTTTCCATGATGTTCCGCAATAATATCAACAACCTGACGGGGCAGCCTCATTTGTATTGCTTTTTCAACACCCTGTTTGACATGACTCCGTATAACGGTTGCGGACAGCCTTGGATTAAGCGCCAGATGCTTGTTCCCGTCGACCTGGTTTTCAACAAAATATTCGCTCTGCTCCATTTTTCCTATATCATGATAATAAGCCCCTACTCTTGCAACCAGCGGGTCCGCGCCTATTTCCCGGCACGCACTTTCCGCGAGAGTAGCGACCATAATTGAATGATTATATGTACCGGAAGCTGTTAAAAGCATCTTTTTCATTATCGGCGAGTTCAGGTCTGAAAATTCCATGAGACGGAAACTTGTCGAAGTATTGAGCGCGGTTTCCAGTATGGGTAAAAATCCTATAACAAGGATTCCGCCCATAAATCCGTTAACCGAGGCCATAGCGATCAAAAAGGACAGGTCGTTCACCGGATCAGGCAGGGCAACGGAAATCACTATAATAATAAGCGGATTTATAAGCGCGAGGATGCAGGCGGATTTTACCAGATCAAATCTTTTGCGCATATTCCTGATAACGCTGACCCCTGCTATTCCGGAGAAAAAAGCAAACAGGGTCGGCGCCAGCATGAAATTCGAGGCGCACAGAATACCCAGCGACAGCATGACCACAAAAAGTATAGCGGTCTGCTGATTAAGAAGAACGGTTACCAGCATTGCGGCCATGGCCGCCGGCATAAGCAGGGCGATTTTCAGAGGAGTATCAAAGGCTTCGAGGCGCATCACGGCGAGGACGGCAAGATAAATTATGCAGAACAGGACCACCATAAAAACAAGAAATTTGAATTCATAGGAAGGGCCTGAGGTTCCTGCCGAAAAAACAAAGAAAGCTGCAATGGCAAGGACCAGCAAAAATAATACGGCCCCCAGAAACGCTGCAAATTTATATAGACGCCCGTCTTCGCAAGGGCCTCAAGCTGCCTGTAGTTTTCTTCGGAAATAACAAAGCCTCTTCTGATTATTCTCTGTTCCGCCGGAATTACCACAACGACCGGAGCCACCAGCTTTACGGCGTTTTCAAGCTTCAGATCGCTTTCTTTACTCTGGTATATGAGATTTTCCTTCAGGAAGGGCTTTGTCAGCATCAGGACCATATTCAGGAATGAAGCAGGTTTGTTCATTGCTGAAAGCTCTGTTTTTACCCAGGGTTCAAAATTATCAAGGGTTAATACCGATTTTTTGGAAACTTCGGAACGGTCCGGAACGTTATTGATGTAACGGATAATCTCGATATCATTCTGGTTGAACCGTTCCATTCCCTGATCAGGAAAGGCCGCGATGCCTTCATTTATCGCAAGGGTATAAATATCCTGCGCAGTCGACAGAATATCATTGCGGTTTGAGGATTCATAGAGAGCTTCAAGCTGTTCCGGCTGAAAATATCCCGGATATTCCTGCTGTACTTCAAGCAGAAACTGGTCAAACCTTGTCATATTCTGCATTTTTGTTTTCAGGAAGGTAATAAAAGCGGAAAAATCCGTTATCATAGCCGCGGAATCACGGTTATACTGGAAAATAGCGGTTACAGTCTGCTTTCGAGCCTCTTTTCGGATATTTGTGGCCTTTTCGTCTATATACGATATTTCATGGGAGGCTATTACATCCCGGTCTGCCACCATTCCTATTTCAAAGTCGGAAAGGTTCAGCCGCCCGAGTCCGCTTTCTTCAATACTGCTGAGATACGTGACGGTAATCAACAGGAGAAAGGCAATAGCGAGAAGCAGCAGAATTTTACTGTTTTTATGTAAGTTTCCGAGAAATGAAAATACATATTTATTTTCAAAAATATTAAACTTTTTCCTGTTCATAGGCCTGCACTATCTTTTTTACCAAGGGATTTCTGACAACATCCTGATTTCCAAGTGAAATTATCGCAATTTCCGGGACATTCTGCAATATGCGTACCGCATGGGATAAGCCGGATTCCTGCTTCGGCGGCAGATCTACCTGCGTTATATCGCCGGTGATAATTGCTTTTACATTGCACCCGAGCCTGGTTAAAAACATTTTCATCTGTTCCCGGGTAGTATTCTGGGCCTCATCAAGAATAACCACAGCGTTATCAAGGCTGCGGCCGCGCATATAGGCCAGAGGGGCAATTTCTATCATATGGGATTCTTCCATCCGTTTTACTATTTCCGGAGAAACAAGCAATTCCATCGCATCGTATAAGGGCCGGAGGTAGGGATTGATTTTCTGTTCAAGATCGCCCGGCAAAAAACCGAGGTTTTCGCCCGCTTCAACTACAGGTCTGGTTAATACGATTTTTCTGACCTCATGGCTCAGAACCATTTTGAGAGCCTGGGCCACCGCAAGAAAGGTTTTTCCGGTACCGGCCGGCCCCAGACAGAAAACAATGGGGTGTTTATACAGTTTTGAGATTAATTCCGCCTGACCGGCTGTTTTGGGATAAATACGGAAAAATCCGTGAGGTATCTGAATATAGGTATGTTCGAGTCCGGTGACCGGATCCGTTTTCAGGCGTGAAATCAGAGAAAAAATCATGTCCGAAGAATTCTGTACTTTTTCAGGATGTTCTGACAAAACCCTGTCAATAAGCGTCTGGAACTTTACACAGGTATCGTCATCCGAGGTAACCACAGTCATTTCATTACCCCTGATTACGACGGGAGCTCCCAGATATTCTTCAATTGTTTCCAGATTTCCGTCGTTTACACCGCATAAAGCTGAAAGTGTTTCCTTGTCACTGAAAACAATAGTATAACCAGTCTCCAAATAATCCCCTTTCCAACAGTTTACATATAAGCAGGCTGTACCGTCAAGCCGCACAGCCCTTAATCGTCATCATCATCGGTAGTATTCAGAGAGAATACGCCTGATTCCGTTTTTACGGTAGTTTTTATATCGGAGATAGGCTTCCATTCAACAACAAAGGTAATTGTCGGAGAAAACTCATAACGGTAATTACCGCCGCTTGTCTTAAGTTCCGGAGCAATGGCGACTTTTAATGACATAGTCCAGTCATGCAGATAATGTTTCAGCTCCATATTCAGTCTTTTCAGCTTAAAACCTGAATTCATCCGGTCCTGTTCATTGAAAAAGTTAAAAGATTTAAACAAATCCACCAGAATATTGGTTTCGCCGGGAAGCGGAGCCGGTAAATCCATCCAGTCCTGAAAATATCTCGCGATAACTTCATTTGTACTGTTTGAACTGAAGGTAAAATCAAGAAAATCCAGAATTTTTATGGTTATTCCCGGTGTAAAAGTGAAACTGCTGGAGGTCAGCCGGAGAAGGTCAAATTTGAGGTTAGTGGAAACACGAAGTTCAATGGATATCCTGTTTTTCCAGAAATTCAGTTTGAGGGGGCTATTCGTATAGGAAAATCCTGCGTCCGAAGGAATGAATTTGGTTTCCGTACCATCCTGAAGCCAGCCCTGTCCTTCTACGAGTTTATAGGGAATAGTGGTATTCAGGGTATAATATGCACTCAGGTTCTTGTAGCCGGCGGTAATATGAAGACGTGACGGTTCATTATCTTCGATATTGTATACAAAATCCTGTCCCAAAGACAGATTAAACGGAAAAGTAAATCTTATACTGGTCCGGAGCGGGTCCCATATCCAGTCTGTTTGTCCTGAAGTTTCCTTTTCGTAAAATTTTGTATTTACCGTTACGGTGGTATACGGCCAGGCAAAAGAGGCCGAACCCGTATATGATTCAAGGAGCGGGGGCAAATTGCTCGTTACTGAAATTCTCTGCGTATAATTGCCAAAGGCGACGCCGACGACACCGGTAGCTGAATGTGTTGTAATATAGTCTCTGTCCCATTTCATCAGATTGCTGTCCCATTCCGGGTCATCGGCTGTTCCTGTAAATTCCGATTTAACAATATTGCCGGTAAAATTCCATGAAGCGGATATGGGCTTCAGAAAATCATTCCGGTTAAAGGGTACAATACTTATATTTTCTGTTGTGGAAATACTGTACATAGTGGCCTTGTAATTGTTTACTTTTATAGTATCTTTCGCGGACTGGGTAGTATATACAGAGTCGGAAAGCCAGGGATGGTCCTGTATCAGGCTGGAAAAATTCAGGGAAGAAGTCGCCGAAAAGAAGTTGCTGTCCCATTTATAGGACCCCTGAATTTTCGCCGGAAGTTTTACCTGGTAATAAAGCGATGAAAACTCGTCCCATTGAATTTCATCGGGGGCCAGCCAGTCGGTTGCATTATACCGGGCCTCATATATAAAACTGGGGTCCATGGACCAGGTCACGGAATATGATGACAGGCCGGATGTCGCGGCTATTTTCGGAGTTATTCCCGGCAGTTTGATAAACCGGTCCACATCAGCCTTGTCCGGAAGACTGTCGTTTGAATTTTCCGCCTGATTATCAATATTTGCCGCTTCCGCAAAAGGATTGAATATGTCCTTCATATCGGGCGAAACAGTCTTTGTCTGGGTCGTCTGGGACCTTTTTGTGGAGGATAACAGAGTCCCTCCCAGAGAAATGTTCATTGAAGGCTTTATAACTTCGGGATAGAAAAAGGTCCGCTCGGGTGAGTATGCAAGTTCCTCGCCGGAGAGACTCAAGTTGGTTTTCGAGTTAAATGTCAAAAGCCCGGTAAGTGAGGTTATAGAAAATGTTTCGAGCCAGGGTCTTGTAACGGACATAGTGGGCCTGATGGAACCCGAAATATTCCATGAATAGGATGTTTCATCCGAAATATCGCTGCCCTTCGCGAGTTCTGCCTGGTTCATAAGAAAATTAAACCAGTTCAAGTCTTCGCCGCGGTCCAGAAAATCAGCCCTGAATTTTGAGTCTGAAATAAGAGGAATTGAAACACTGATGGCAAACGGAGCCCTGTCCATTTGCATGGATAGATTTCCGTTATACCGGAACGGGAGTTTGTTGCCGAAAAACCATCCTGAATTCCAGTTTTGATCACCATTGGAATCATAGGTAGTATAGGAAATTCCCGACTGCGGGCTATAAAGCGTCCGTGAAAATCCGAAGTTGGCGTAAAATGAAATTGAGCGGACATACCCTTTTGTGGGACGGAACAGTCCGTCGACCCCGATCATTGCGCCAAGCCCTGAATACCCATCAAGAAGGAGCTTAAGGTGATTTGAGTTGGCTGTTGTAGCATCTTCATTTGTGTTGCGGAGAAACAGACCTTCCCGCTTCTGTTCTTTTAATGTATCGCTTTGCAGAAAATCAGCGAAAGACGTACCGGACGATGAACTTGATTTTGAGGCAAGGGGTTTCCGCCCGATGAGATAGGTTGTGGTCTGGATAAAATTTCCTTCCCGGTTACGGTATCCGAATACAGGATGAAAAATCATTTCATCACTCGGATAATAAAACGCCGGTATATAAAAGACAGGAAGAGGTCCAATAAAAAAGACGCCGTTCAGTATGGCGATTTCATTTCCCGGCAAAATCCAGATACGGGAAGCGGTAATCGACCAGTGCGGGTCTTCCTCATCACAAGTGGTCATAACACCGTTCTTAAAAGCCATTGTCGAACTTGAGTCTCGGCCGGAAACTTCCGCGTGAATAGTATAGGGGTCTCCGTCTTTTCGTCCGGAATCCTGGACTACTGAACCGCCCAAAAAGACGCCTTCCTGTGTTCTGATATTAAACAAAAGGGCTGTTCCTGAAAATTTTTCTGAACCACTTTTCCCTGTGGTATGTTCATATGAGACATTACCGCTGGCCTCAAGCATGTCGCGGGATTTGTCATAGGTTATTTCATCCGCGCCGATCCGTGAAACTGAAGAACCTTCAGTAACGACGATGACTACATTGCCGGTAAAACGTATTTTTTCAACTGTTCCGGAATGATCAGGAGGGACAAGAATTTCAGTATCTGTTGCAGGATCCAGTTTTATATATTCCGTAAACCGGGCTGATTCAATTGTTACAACCCGGTCCGCAGCGTAGAAAAAAGCCGGAATTAGAAAAAAAACAATTACAGAAACTAAAAATCTGCGGATCATCTATTCCTTTCAAGCATTTCTTTCAAATAATATCCGGTATATGATTTTGCGCACCCGGCAATTGCTTCCGGTGTTCCGGTAGCGATAACAGTACCGCCCCGTATACCGCCTTCGGGGCCGAGATCAATTATCCTGTCCGCCTGCATAATAACATCCAGGTTGTGTTCAATCATTACAACAGTATTGCCCTGATCGACCAGCCGTTTTATTACCTGCATAAGCTGTTTTACATCCGCGAAATGCAGTCCGGTAGTCGGTTCATCAAGAATGTACAGTGTTTTTCCTGTCGAACGTCTCGCCAGCTCATTTGCAAGTTTTACCCGCTGGGCTTCTCCCCCGAAAGCGTTAATGCAGACTGCCCGAGTCTTACATAACCCAGACCAACCGAAAGAAGCGTTTCCATTTTACGGGCAATATGGGGAATATGTATGAAGAAGTCGGTTGCTTCCTCAATGGTCATTTCAAGTACGTCCGCAATATTTTTTCCTTTATAGCGCACATCGAGCGTTTCCTTGTTAAACCGTCTGCCATGACAGACATCACAGGTTATATACACATCGGGAAGAAAATTCATTTCAATGGTTATTGTTCCGTCGCCCATACAGTGTTCACAGCGGCCGCCCTTTACATTAAAGGAAAAACGTCCTGAGCGGTATCCCCTCGCCTTTGATTCGGGCAGGCTCGCGAATAAATCCCGAATTCCTGTGAAGACTCCGACATAGGTTGCCGGATTTGACCGGGGGGTCCTTCCGATGGGGCTTTGATCTATATTTATTATTTTATCAACATGCTCAATGCCGGAAATTTTTCTGTACGCGCCTTCCGTGTAATTTGTTCTTGAAACCTTGTTTGAAACGGCAGGATATAAAACATCGGACAGGAGTGTTGATTTTCCTGAACCTGAAACACCGGTAATACAGGTAAAAGCTCCCAAAGGTATTTCCACATCAATATTTTTCAAATTATGTTCGGTGATCCCCGAGAGCTTTATTGAATGACCGTTTCCGCTTTTCCGTTCTTCCGGCACTGTCATATTCAGAGTACCGGCGAGATACTGGCCTGTCAGGCTGGCCTTGGCATTCATAACATCTTCGGGAGTTCCTTCCGCAACAATATAGCCGCCATGTACACCGGCGCCCGGACCGAGGTCGACAATATAATCGGCTGTCCTGAGAGTCTGTTCGTCATGTTCAACTACAATCAGAGTATTTCCGATATCCCGGAGGTACAGAAGCGTATCGATAAGCCGCTGATTGTCCCTCTGGTGAAGCCCTATTGATGGTTCATCAAGGATATATAATACCCCGATTAAGCTTGAGCCGATCTGGGTTGCCAGACGGATACGCTGGGCCTCGCCTCCGGAAAGCGTGGCTGCCTTCCGTTCAAGGGTAAGATAATCGAGTCCGACATTTTTCATAAAATTGAGCCTGGCATTGATTTCCTTCAGTATTTGCTCCGCAATCTGCCGTTCGGTTTCCGTGAGTCTGACTGAAGAGAAAAATTCAAGGGAATCTGTTACAGAAAGGGTTGAAAGTTCATAAATATTTTTCCCGCCTACTGTAACAGCAAGGGCCTCGGGCCTCAGCCGTTTGCCATGGCAGACATCACATTCCCGGTTCGACATGAATTTTTCCAGATATTCTTTCTGACCTTCGGAGAATGTTTCATTATACCGCCGTTTTAAATCACTTATAATTCCGGGCCAGCTCTGATGATATTTGCTCCGGTGGCTTCCGTCCCTGTTTTCATACACGAAATCTATTGTCTCGTCTCCCGAACCGTTCATAATTATTTGCATGATTTTTTTTGGAATATTTTTCAGCGGCTCGGACAGGGAAAAATGATATTTATCGGCAAGGGCCTCAAAACGGCTGCGGTTCCAATTACTGTCAGGGTTATACGGCACAATCCCGCCGTCATAGAAAGAAATTTCCAGGTTCGGCATAAGTAAAGCGGGATCAAATTCCTGCCGTGCGCCCAATCCGGTACAATCAGGGCAGGCCCCGTAGGGATTATTGAAGGAAAAAGCCGGGGCTGCAGTTCGGGTATGGAAATTCCGCAGTCCGGGCAGGCGCTTTTCTGGGAGAAGAAAACTTCCGTTTCCCTTGCGTCATGATTCTCCCCTGCGGCTCAGCGTCCTGGCGGGTTGCAACCAGAATACCTCCGGAACTGGCAAGCGTCGTTTCAACCGATTCCGCCAGGCGTCTCCGTACATCGGGCTTTAAAACAATACGGTCAACTATAATTTCTATAGTATGCTTTTTCTGTTTATCAAGTTTGATATCCTCATCGAGGCTGACCGGAAGCCCATCAATCCGGGCGCGGACAAAACCCGCGTTTCTGGCATCCTGGATAATTTTCTGGTGTTCGCCCTTTTTACCCCGGATAACAGGCGCCAAAAGCTGTATTTTCGTGCCCTCCGGCCATCCCATCAGGGTATTAATAATCTGGTCTACAGACTGTTCCCGGATCGGCTTTCCGCATTGAGGACAATGGGGCGACCCTATGCGGGCATAAAGGAGCCTGTAATAATCATATATTTCCGTTACGGTTCCAACCGTTGAACGGGGATTTTTATGGGTCGTTTTCTGTTCTATGGAAATAGCAGGGGAAAGGCCTTCAATATAGTCTATATCAGGCTTATCCATTCTTCCGAGAAATTGTCTGGCATAGGCCGACAGTGATTCAACATAGCGCCGCTGGCCTTCGGCAAAAATAGTATCAAAGGCAAGAGAACTTTTGCCGGATCCGGAAAGCCCTGAAATAACAATAAGCTTGTCTCTTGGCAGTACAACATCAATATTCTTGAGGTTATGCTCACGGGCGCCTTTTACAATCAGCTTATTCAAACCGCCGGAAGGAGTCTCGGCAGCTTTTGTTTTTTCTTCTGAAGATGCGCGGGATGTATTACGACTTTTCATAGACAAATAATACCTGTTGTTGTCCCCGCGGTCAATAAACCCCAGGATATCCGGCAGTTTTTACATACAAAAAGCATAGTAAAACCGGAAAAACAGGCCGGTATACTATTATAACTCAGATTTGTACTTTGGAAGTACCTTTTTTAACTCTAAATATACCAAAGTACTTTTTTTTGTACTCTAAGTACATATGCCTGAATCTGTCAGTGTATTCATTTTTGGGTTTCTTCGTATATATGTGTTAATTCAAGTTTTAAGGCCCCGATCGAAATGAATATCTCAAACAGAGAACACAGCAATGACGCCATCATCAGAATAAGGCTCAGGGCGAAAATAAGCTCGGCGATGAAGACTTTTCCGAACAGGGTTAAAAACATACAGAAAACGCAGCACAGAAAACTGAGCACCCCCAAAAGCTGGGTATATTTAATCAGAGTCAGCCTGATTCTGAAATTACTGATTTGTTTGAGGATATTATCTTCTTTCTTTTCTGCATACAGTGAAACAAATTGCCGGACCAGACTTGCCAGGGTTAAAAAACGGTTTGTATAGGCAAGCAGTAAAAGTGAAATGGCAGAAAATAACAGTGCCGGAGTCGTAATATTGAATTCCATAGTAAATATCCTTGATAAAGTAAGTACTATACACCTTTACGTTACGTTTCTGATATAACGGATTAACTAATTCGTTATATCAGAAACACTTAGAATCAGAAATAGTCAAATAATCTGAATTATTTGACTATATTTATCTTGTCGGTATTTTCCTGCCGTTCCGAAAGCAGAATATCTATAATGATGCTCCGTATTGTGATCAGACCCGGAATTTCTTGACTTAATTAAAATGCGGTTATTACTTTAAAAATAGTGGGATTTAATCACTTCCGGACAAAATGCGCTCTCAAAAGAGCTTGCGGCCCTGTATCCTGCTTATCTGAACAGCTTTGAACTTAAAACTGCGGACGGGATTATTCTTACAGATTCAAATTACCTGGATTATCTCAAGTCATTCCTGATACAATCCGTCCAGAAAGCAAGGGATGCCGGTTTTGACATACCGGACAATACCGGAATAAAACTGAATACTGACTTCCGTGGGTCACCCGGCGAGTTTGTGCTGGACATGGACCTTGCTGTCTATCTTAATTATATTGCGGGCAAACAGCCTCTCAAAACCCCGCCGGCCTTTGATCAGCTGGGAGTTCTCGGCCAGAGTGCCGCTCCCGAAAACAATGAATTCGGTGATACCAAAGGCGCTCCTTCAAATTTCAGCAATTTCAGTTTACGGAAGGCAAGCGGAAATCCGGCGGATGTTATCAGTTCCGAGCTGAAGGAAAGAATATATCTTATGAACCCGATGAATTTTATAAACGACGGGGAAAAGTACTACACAGTTTTGACAGCGGATAAAAAATAGAAGGAAACAGGAACTCAGGCACCGGCCCGAAATAGCTGCTCAAACGATTATTCAGATTCGGTCATCCTGAATATATTCAAAAGTTATTTTGTCATCAATTTTTTTGATTTCCTCCAGCGCTTCAATATGTATATCCCTGGTCCGGTATGTAAAGAGCGGCTCATCATTTATATCGTAAAAAGAGATAATCTCCGTATTATAATTATTCTTTCCAAAACTATTGAGCCGGTCCTTATCAGTTATAATAATTTTCCTGATTTGCATGAGCGGTATTTTTTTTTCAATATTACCGAACAGACTATAGACCAGTAATGTCTTGGCGGATAAATCAACTTCTATTTTCTTCTTGAACAAAAAACTGAAAAGAAAAATGCCAATGAGTAATACTAATGATAAAACGAGTACAGTGTTTTTTGAACCTGAACTGGATGCGATAATAAAAAAAGCCAGTATTAACACCGCAAACACTATTTCTCTTTTCATTTTTACCAGTTGTGTATCGTTTACCAGCAGCACTTTCATATAGTATCCCGCCTTTTTTTGTATAATACTTTTATCACGAAAAAGCAGGCAAGGCTATATGTTTGGCTTTTTTCTGTCAAAGCCGGGAATGTCTGCCGGAAAAATATTTCATATCCATATTTCTCCATGTTATAATATAAAAATATAAGGGGAAAATGATGGAATTTATTGAAAAGACACAAAATGATGATAAAGCCGTATTGGATATAATAAAGGGCTGGGGCTCTGATATAATTGTTGCAAGGGGCAAAATATACAGAGCACAGGATTTAAATGGAATATTAGCGTATGATAATGGAAAAATTGTCGGATTAGGACTTTACATGATAAAAAAAGATTGTGAAATAGTCTTACTGGAAACATTTATTCATAATCAGGGAATCGGAACACGCATAATTGAAAGAATAAAAGAAATTGCAAAAACAAGGAAGTGCAAAAGAGTCTGGCTGGTAACATCAAATGCTAATATTCACGCATTAGGATTTTATCAAAAAAGAGGTTTTCATATCTCAAATATATATATAAAAGCTATGGAAAAAGCACGGAAAATAAAACCGGAAATACCAAAAATGGAAGATGGAATAGAAATAAGGGATGAAATAGAATTTGAAATAGAAATATAAAAGTATATGGAGTCATTGGGATAATGAAATAACAATTATTTTGATAGTGAAAGTGTCAAAATAAGGGGCTGTCAGAATCCTCGAGAAGAAACTGAAATACAAGATAAAAGACGACAAAAAAAATTAATAGTTGAAGCGATGTTTAAGAAAGAATAATAAAGCCGCGTTTAATAAATTTTCTGTAAATATACTTTTTAAATACTGGGGCATGCCATGAAAAAAATAGTACCGGTACTATTTCTCCTTTTATCCGTAAAAGCCTTCAGCGAAGGTATGCCCGAGAAACAAGTTGAAGTAAAGTTCAGGGATTTCTCCTGGGGCACTACTATGCAAGACTTTATTGCAAAAGAAGGCATACCGTATAAAACGGAAAATCAGGATGAATTTCAGTCAATAAAATACGAAAAAATAGAAGTTTCTGGATATGAAACTACTATGATTGCAGTATTTTCTCTATCAAGACTTGTATCTGGCTCATATTCTATAAAGTGTAAAAATATGCGTGCTTTAAATACCATATTCGATGATTTGGCTTTGAAATTATCTGTTGTATATGGAACTCCAGTATCTTCCGGGAATACCGGTAAAACGAAGACGGTTCAATGGTTATACACAGACGGCTATATTACATTACTGGCAAATGAAAGAGAAAAGAAAGTTGTGTTATTATATATGTCTCCCGGTCTTTTTCACCGGGACTAATATGTTTTATGACCTATAGATTTACCCGCCTTTTTCATAGCGCGGGCAAACCGGCTTTGCAAAAAGGACTGAGTAAGGTACTTTCCCTTGTACATGAATAAGTACCCTGGTACTACCCCGAGTATACTGAGGTACTTATCAAGTATACTCCAGGTCCTTTCCGGTACTATTACCACCCGGTACCTCGGGTCCGCCTCCGATCCCTTTTTCAAGTGCGTCAGATTTTCATCCTCATCCAGCGCCTTATCAACAATAATACCGTATAAATGGGATATAATTGATCATAGTGCATTCCCCTCGCTTCTCCGCTCCGCAATCCCGCCGAAACGGCAAACCAGCTCAGGGCGCCCGGCATCAGCCCTACCCCGGGATAATCCCGCAAACTTGGACCTGTCAACGACCAGATATGTTCCAGCTGTTCCGGATCTTCCGGAAACAGTAATTCAAGTTCGCTGTCCAGTAAAATATCCTGTCCGGTTTTCGGCCGGCGGAAGGTTTCAAAATCCGGGGCATACTGAATCAGTTTGGCCCGCTTTGCTTCCGCGAATACATAGTTCAGGGTATACAGAATATTGTTTTTCTTGCTTGCGGAGTACGGCCCGATCTGCTCCCCCGCCTTATTTGTCTTGTAGAGAGATACCAGTATATCGTCCACCAGTTCCGCGGTAATGTCGGGAAAGGTCAAATGGCCCAGCCAGGGAACAAGAAACTTGTCCAGATGGTCCCGGTGGTCCCGCCGAGTGGAATCTTTTAATACTTTTCCATGCTGGGACCAGCGGTCAAGATGTTCGGCTCCGGGGCGGAACATTCCGTGCGTGAACTCGGCGAAGGTCGGCTGTAAATCGACTCCAGGCGTGTTTACAGGGCTTTGGACAGGCTTTATCTCCGGTATTTGAGTTACGTTCAGCATATCAATATACAACTGCGCATTACGCTTTAATGTCACTTTCCCGGAACCGTCAGGATTTTTACAGGCTTTTGGTATACGGTTGCCGGACTCATCATAATACCAGTAGTACCAGTAATAGACGTCTTTTCCGTTTTTTTTAAATTTCCGTTTGAATAATTTGTACATACAGCCTCCAAAATGAAAATTTTTTGTTGTCTTTCTGTTGACGTTTTTCACAGAAAGCAGGCTATATGTTTGCTTTTTCAGGTTTGGACTGATACAGCCGTGGGTAATTGGCTGCGTAAATCCTTTCAGGGCAAAAAAATAGCCGTCTATCATTGACGGCTTTTGAGGATGGGCGCTGAGGGATCGAACCCCCGACATTTTGGGTGTAAACCAAACGCTCGTACCAGCTGAGCTAAGCGCCCAATGGGATTACTATATAGAAAACGGAAAAAAAGGTCAATATATTTTTGGGTTCAGGCCAGGGGAAAAGATACTTCCCCTGGAAGTACAGAACAGCTCACTGTACGCCGAAAGATATATATCACCAAGAACCGCGACCGGCCGGTTCTTGGACCCTCAATAAATACCCCAATGTGCCGAGGCCGCCAGACTGCACAGCTCCGTCTGTAAAACTGAAGCAACCTTCCCTCGCCTCCTGTATTTCATTTTTCATTAAGAATGGAATCACTGGCAGAGCGGGATTACTATAGAAATGATAAAAAGGCGGCCTGTTTTTGCTGCATACAGATTATCAGCGGATTAAAATGCATTGTATGTTACATTATATCCGTCATATTTTATACTTATTTCTGAAATGTTGTTATGGGTAACATCAAAATACCAGCTGTCATTCCAGCTGTCGAAAACGGTAATTCTGTAAGTAGTATACAGGCTCAGCCCCGAAAGTGAAAAAGAACCTGTTCCGCCCGGAGAAACAGTATGAAAACCATACTGGTTTGTCTTTTTGTCATATACCTGTACATAGCTGAGATCCGAGGTATTCATTACAACAATATCCGTAATGGAAAACGCATAAGATGTATTTTCAACTTCCATGTCTACCGCGTTCAGTATGTCATAGAATTCTTCCCAGACTTCACAGGAAGAAAACAGGACTATTATACCTACTGCAAATAATATACGTTTTAACATGTTTCACTATCTCCCTTGATTCATCCCGGCCGGCAGCCGGTGAACCTGACGCAGCGGCTTTCAGGAATATGGAGACATTTTCCGCCGCCGCTGTATATATTGTAGCCCATTCCTGCGTATTATCCAACTTTTCCCGGTAATTTTTACTCTGTTTCCGGGTCTGCTGTAAGGCAGGGGTGGTTTGCCTGTAAAAACAGCCCTGATTCTCCCCTGTCCGTTCCCTTTCACCGGTATCGGCAAAATACCGCAGTCTTGACCTGCCAGGATATAATCCGGCGGGTTCCGCCTGCGAAACCTGTGACATTAAGATATATCTATTGATAAAAACTATGGAGTACCTGGGGTTGTAGCAAACCGGTGAAACAGACGCATATTGGTCTGATTATGCTATAATGAAAAAGCTGTTCAGGGTTTGCCTGAACAGCCGGTTCTTATTCGCTCCATGAAGAAGGTTTGGTTCCTGGTGCAGGATCGGGAATATCCAGCTTAATTGTGTAGTTGGAATATTTCGCAAGAAAAGCGTTTCTGTTGCTGACGCCAAGTTTCTTGTACAGCGAAGAAAGATTATTCTTCAGAGTACTGACTGCAATATTGTGTTCACTTGCTATGGCTTCATATTTCTTTCCGACAATAATATCCTGTAGAATCTTTGCATCCCGATATGTAAACAAAGTCGGTGAAAGGCGTAAAACAGATGTCTCTTTGGTTTTCATGATTTTTTGAAGATCCGGAAGGAAAATCATTACAAGTAAAAAGCCGATCATAAAGACTGAAAGACATTGTAAGGTAGTAGTTATTAAGGGAAGAAAGCCTTTCCTGATTTGAGAAAGAATTGCTGCAACAAGAATAAGAATTAATCCAGTAATTTTTATTTGTTTATCTTTTTCAAAGAATCCTTGTTTGAAAGCGAAGGCTACGCCAAGAAGATACATTAATACACCCGGCGCACTTCCTCGATCAACAAGATGTACAATTCCATGAAGACAACAAAAGAACGCATAAATATAAAAGCTTAGCGGTATTACAATCAAAACAACAGAAGCAATAACAGTCGAACCATAGAGTAATATTGCTGCAATGTTATTGAATAAATCTTTCGCCCATACTCCTGTTTTCTGAGTACTGAAGTATGCAAAATTTATTATCAGTACAATAATCCAAACGCAGCAAGAGAGAACAGCTGCGAAACGCCAAGCTAGTTTATATGTTGCGTCATTTACCATATAAATACTAAATCATCAAGGTTGCCCGGAACGATGGAATCCAGAATTGTGTTGGGAGATTTCTTTAATTCACGTAAAATGTCCAGTTTCATTTCTTCCGCGTTCCATGATCCATCATTTAAAGGATTATATACGCCAAGGTATTCATCCTTATCCATGCTTTTTTCGTAGCCGACAATCATAACCAGGGCAAGCTGGTGCATGCCGTGAGAGATGATTTCCTGATTTCCGCCCTTATATGAGGAAAGAAGGCGGAGCCGGGTAAAGATATCTTCATTATCAGAGGGATTGTGACCGCCGATAATGGAACCGCCCCGAAGTTCTGTCATGTACACCGCCAGGTGTCCAAGGGCCGTGCGCGCGGGTTCATCACAGCCTGCTGCAAACGGGATTGCGGCAATCAGTTTCGCAACCCTGTTCATGGAAAATGACACTTTTTCATCTTCCGTGAATCTGAATGTTTCCGCAATACAGTTGCAAAGTTCAGTCCACGACTGGTCGGTGTTGCTGGCGGCCGCAACCGACAGAGCCAATACTGAAGAATCGCTGTTTTTCATAAAAACTCCTCAACAATTAATTTTCTGAATTATAAATCCGCCAAATGTATTCGTCAAGCTAATTGTTTTATCTTACCGGGATACGATTAGCTCCCGATTAGACTCAGACAGTACCTTTCTCATGAGAAATAGTACCAAAATATTATTGTAAAAGATGAAAAAGAAAGTAGAATATTAAGTAGGATGAGGACATAACAAAAAGGAGTTTTTAAAAAAATAATCGGGCTTCTTCGCTTGACGAAGCCAGCCTTTTTGCCGGTTATTCCGGAACTACACGGAGTAACCGGCGCCCATTTAAGAATAAAAATGTAAAAAAGTTTATCTTTTAGGACAGTGGGATATGCATCCGGGCCTTCGGATGTATATCCGCATAAAATAACAGTTGACTGCTGAATGGCGGGGTCTTCCTTACCATTCAGTAAGTTCGCCGCTCACGGTTTTAAGACCGGCAGGCGGAATATCAAACGCCGAGAGAAAGGTAAGCCCGGTAAGCGTTTCAATCCGTTCAATTGTGGTGATAAAATCACGCGGGTCTGTGTATTCCTTCGGAAGGATGTTCGGTATAAGAAAAGCTATCGTCCTTACGGTCATTTCGCTGTCCTCCCTGATTATAATCTTAAAAAGAGCGTCCGGAACCGCGACCTTCTTTTCTTCCCCTGGCCAAGCCAGAGTGAGGGACTCTTATTAAAAAACACCGGCCCGCATATCACCCATACGCGTTCATATATATCGGCCCAGTCAGTACACAGATTTTCTATTTTTTTCCATATGCCGTTATTCTGCCACTGGAGCTGGGGTACGGCGTTCAGTAATGTATGGGTATTGTAAGCCGCATCCCGGCTTATCCGTTCCGCGGTGTCTTTCGGACACATATGGCCTCGGACAAAGCGGTAATCGGTTTTTACTTCTTTCAGACTATTTGCTCCGGGGACAGCATAAGACTCGTCGTCCGGGGCTATACCGGCGTTGTATAACTCCCTGTCGGTCATCCATTTAGGGCGGCCGGCAAGGGGATATTTTTTGTCCGTTTTTTTGATTTCAAAGGAAACCCATTCAGGTATACCCCACAGATCAGGCATACCGTCGCCGTTATCATCATCCTCGCTGTCAAAACTGACGGTATAGGCAGCAAAATAGAACAGTATGTCATGAGGAAGCGTTCCCCATTTATCATGTTCATAGGATTCATCGAGAATATTCGGAGCATATTGGGGAAATGCGGGAAACGCCGGAAAAACCGCGAAGAAGAAAATAGCAATATATTTTCTTCCTGACTGTTTGGGAATTTTACTGGACAGTTTGCAGTTCATTTTACGGTTATACAATAAAACCCGGTTATACGCCAGCGGCTATTCTTTTGCATTATGCCTGATAAAGGTACCGTCATTCAGTTCGTCGAAGGCGGACTCAAGCTCTTCCCGGGTATTCATAACAATAGGGCCGCCCCAGGCAACGGGTTCGTGCAGGGGTTTGCCGGAAAAAAACATAAAGCGCGACGGAGCCGTTTCCGTCGCCCGTATCCGTATAGCGTCGCCGGCATCAAAAAGAACAGCGGTTTTTTCATCCTGAGGCAGCCCGCCGACTATGGCGTCTCCTTCAATGAGAAAAACAAAAACAGTTTCATCCGGGTTTACCGGCAGCAGGAGTTCCCTGTCCGCATTAAGCGTAATGTCCAGCATTGTAGCCGGTATATGGGGCGGGTTGACGCCTTTTTTCTCCGCGTATTCCCCCGAAACGATCCTTACTGTCCCGAATTTCTCATTTATTTCAGGGATCATTTTTGCGGTAATATCAAAATAGGCAGGATGTGTCATTTTCGATTTTTTCGGCAGATTAAGCCATATCTGCAGGCCGAGCATACGGGGCGCGGCCTGGGGCATTTCCTGGTGCAAAATACCGCTTCCCGCGGTCATCCACTGGCTTTCACCCGACCGGATAACCCCGCTGTTTCCCAGACTGTCCTGGTGTTCGATTTCTCCCTGAATGAGATATGTAATGGTTTCGATTCCCCTGTGAGGATGAAGTGGAAAACCCTTTATGTAGTCTTCCGGATTATCGGAATCAAAGGAATCCAGCATCAGAAAAGGATCAAAGTCCTGTACAGTACGCAAACCCTATACCCGGACAAGATGGACACCAGCACCATCTATAGTTTTTTGTCCTTTTACGGTCTTCAGTATCTTTCTTTCGTGCATGTAAACCTCCATACCGTAAATATACATAATAAACAGAAAAAAGCATAAATGGCTCTTTTATGAATATTGAATAATATGCGTTTATTAACTTAAACGTATATTATTTCGCGGAAATGAATGGGAAGCGAGAGAATATTGAAGAAGAGTGTGGACTATATACACTTCCGGATATGCGTCACGGAAAAAACCTGTGCATTATAAACAGTTTCATATCGTTTTATGCTGTATTTTTCCGTATCGACTTTATTCTCAATGGACGGAATGGCGGGAGCGTAATAGAAGGTCCCTCCCGGTTTCAGCGAATCCAGAATAGCAAAAAAGACCTCTTCATATTTTCCGGCCATACCAGTTTGTCCGCTCAGGTGATGGATAAAATGATTTGAAAAGGCCATATGCGATACAATACTTCCCCATGAACAGCTTTGATATTCAAACTCAAGCCAGTTTTTGCACAAAAGATAGTCAGCCGCATCCGAATGAAAAAACTGGTCTATTCCTATCACGGTTTTATTATTTTTCCTCAGCTCCTTTGTAAGCAGGGCCTGTTCACCGCAGCCGATATCCAGAATCGGTTCCGCCAAAAAAGAAATCTGAAGGTGCAGTATTTTTTCCTGCAGATCCAAAGTGTATTCCGAACAGATTGCAGGAGACGGCGCAGCCGAGCCGCCTGAATGGCCCAGTATTCCAATGAGGGAATTTCTGTGCAGGCTTACAATTTTTTCAACCGGAATATGGGCACGCTCATCCGCTTTTTTTTTCAGATCAAAAACCAGTTTTTCATACAGCTTTTTTATTTCCGCATACTGATTTTCCGAGAAAATAACATATTGATTTTTGACCATACATTCCCTGAAAAACCAATTATACACAGATGCGGAAAAATACTGTAAATCCTCACGGCTGCTTATGCTCCGGAAATATGAAATACATTCCGTTATCAGGGCAACAATCCGGTTTTTCGTTTTTTCATTCCGCAAATATGATACCAGCGTCATCGTATTCTGTGCGGAGATATTATCAAAAATAAGTATAATCCGCCTCCTGTCCAATATAGCTGCTTCAAACCGGTAACCTTACCGGCCCAGCAGCAGATTAAAACTGCGGTTTCAGGAAAATTCCATAACCGCGGAAGAATCTGCATTTTCATTAAGCAGTATTATATATATGGTTCCGGGATCAATCTGTATCATTCTGGGATGCAGGACCTCGCCGTATTTTGCCGGCGTTTTGTATTCTATCCTGAACCGGTTTATTTCAAAATCGGGAGGCAGGTATTCAACTGCGATCTGTACGTAACGCGCATTGTTCATATGCCGGTTAAAATCGATATCGTGTTTTTTGACCGTGACAGAAGGAAAATTCCGGCATTCCCTGTCAGGAAGGGGTATTTTTCTGCCAAGATATTCCATAGTCACTTTTTCATCCACAACAAGATTGTCAAGAATGTCCCTGGGGACCCTTGCCGGCTTACCGTCGGACGGATTCACAAAGGCGCCGGTACTCCAGCTGACAAAACAGGGAGTATTTTTTTCATCATATACAACAGTATTCCGGTATCCCTGAAAGCCCTTACACTCATATACGCTGGTCTGGACAACCAGTCTTTCACCATAACGGGGAGTCCGTTTTACATCAACCTGCCGCGAAACAAGCATTTGCGAAAGATTATTCTCGCGGAAATACTTTTCAACCGAGGGCTCCGATTCCATCCACATTTGAGAACAGTCCTGCATCATATCGATTGCGGACACAAATTTCAATCTTCCGTCAGAATTCGTATGGCTCGCGCAAACCCGCGCCATTGTAGTGTACATAAATTAACCTCGTATTATTTTTCAATTTTTATTATTTAATGATCAGAAATTCAGTATATCATTTTTTTTTCTGAATTTCCATAGCCGGTATTGCTTTTATATGTGAAGCCGGATACCTCCTGTCCGGTCAAAAAATAATGCCAGAAATTAACGTATTAATTTCTGGCAATTTTTTAAATACAATATTTTTAATTGTCTGTTTCCAACAATTGTGCCGGCACAGATAAAACAGAAACGGGAAACAGATTATTAAAAACTGGAAAAAATACTTTTCAGGACTAAATAAGACTATATCTTAAATTTAAGATTTTATTTTCCTTCTGTCAAATTTAAAACAGCCGATATTTCAGAAAAATAATCCATGGAGAATCCGGAAGCCGGATATCACAGGTCTCTTATAGTAATATATCCGAGATCAAAAACTTCGCTGTACAGGGACTTATAGCTTTCATCATAGCCGTATGCCATAACATAAAACTGGACATACCATCTTTTGTCATTTTCATCATCCCAGTTTGTGTTGTAAGTAACATCATCATCAGAATCGTTTATTTCATCAAACTCAAACAGATTGCTTGGCAGGCCCAGGTTATCGGCGCGGAGCGCCATACCATAGTTTGCGGCACCGACAGTTATTCCATCAGGCCGTAAGTCATGATGGATCAGGCTGATCACAACATCACGGTTATTTGAGGCCGCGGGGATCAGGGGATCAAGTCCCCGTCTGTTTTCAGCCGTCAGCTTTCTGTAACTCTTTATACTAATCAGATAGTTATAGGCTGTAGCGGGATAATCTTCATTGTAATTGTTTATGGACGAAACGTCGGAAGAGCGGGCCGAGCTGTTATTGTAAATCCGGTAATATAATACAAATCCCTTAAAATAGGCTGAATTCTCAGCCTGATTGGTTTCATCCCGGGTCCTGAATGATACATAATTATATACTTCATCTACATCCGAAGGAATATTAAGCGCCTGAACTACCGGATACAGATAGATATAATTGTCTATACCGCATGAACAAAAAAACAGAAGTAAAGCCGCAAAAAAATAACCCGTTTCACTTTTTATCATCCACCAACATAACCTACAATCGCTTTACACGGATTGTATCCGGTCCGCACAACCAAAACCGGTTATTAACTATACGTAATCACAGCGCCGGCAGACAGCACATTCAACTACCTGAACGGTTTCCGGCAGAGTAAGAGCCTCAGGCAAATACAGAACCGGAAACGTTTTTTTATGTATCATCTTTTATGGTAATGTATCCGAGATTAAAAACTTCGCTGTACAGGGACTTGTAGCTTTCATCATAGCCGTATGCCATAACATAAAACTGGACATACCATTTTTTTTCGTTTTCATCATCCCATCTTGTATTATAGGAAACATCATCATCGGAATCATTTATTTCATCAAACTCAAACAAAATGCTTGGAAGACCCAGGCTGTCGGCGCGGAGCGCCTTGCCATAGCTTGTTGAACCGACCGACAGTTCAATTGGTGTAGCGTCATCATAATAGGTTAACCTGATTACAACATCCCGGTTATTTGAGGCCGCGGGGATCAGGGGATCAAGTCCCCGTCTGTTTTCAGCCGTCAGTTTTCTGTAACTCTTTGTGGTGATCAGATAGTTATAGGCTGTAGCGGGATAATCTTCATTGTAATTGTTTATGGACGAAACGTCGGAAGACCGGGTCGAGCTGTTATTGTAAATCCGGTAATATAATACAAATCCCTTAAAATAGGCTGAATTCTCAGCCTGATTGGTTTCATCCCGGGTCCTGAATGATATAAAATTATTCAGCTCATCATCAGTATTTGCCGAATGCAGCAGCAGGGTTACCGGATACAGATAGATATAATTGTCTATACCGCATGAACAAAAAAACAAAAATAAAGCTGCAAAAAAATAACCCGTTTCACTTATAATTCACCCGCCAGTTCATAAATCACAACCGGTTTGTTTTTTCCCTTTACGCGGATTGTATCCAATTCGCGGAAAACAAACTGGTCTTTTACCATTGCATATGTATATTCACTTACAATGATCATGGTTCCGTAAACCTTATTTGTTCCTTCCAGCCGGGCGCCCAGATTCACATTATCCCCCATCAGGGTATAATTCATTCTCCCTTCGGACCCCATATTGCCAACGGTCATAATACCTGTATTTAATCCGATTCCTATAGCGAGTTGTTTTTCAGGCGGCCAGGCTGCGTTCAGTTCCGCAAGTTTGACTTTCTGCATCAGGGCGCACCTGCAGGCACGGGCCGCGTGATCGGGGACTTCGAGCGGAGCTCCCCAAAAAC
Organism: Brucepastera parasyntrophica; assembly: GCF_022376835.1. Classification (GTDB taxonomy): domain Bacteria; phylum Spirochaetota; class Spirochaetia; order Treponematales; family Treponemataceae; genus Brucepastera; species Brucepastera parasyntrophica. The sequence goes on along the minus strand of NZ_CP084606.1, from coordinate 156,813 downwards.
ACATAATCTCATCGCCGACGTATTTATCAAGCGTTCCGCCGGTTTCGAGAATAATATCGGTCATTGCCGACAGGTACACATTCAAGTGCTTGACCAGTTCCTGTGGAGTGAGCGTTTCTGACAGAGAAGTAAAACCCCGTATATCGGAGAAGAAAACAGTCAGCTCGCGGTCAATGCCGCCCAGTTCCGGCGGGTGATCAATCATTTGTGAAACAACATCGGGACTGACATATTTTCCGAACATTGCCCGGATTTTCCGCTTTTCCCGTTCTTCAGTTGATGAACGGTACAGGATAATTGCTACGTAGGTAAAAACCATTCCCACAAAGGGAATCGTATAATTAAACAAATAGCTGGTCCGGTCAAACAGTTCTGAACAGCCAAAGAAAAGCACGACCGCCAATACCAGAGAAACAGGAAGGGACCAGAAATTGCCTATCCGTGATGCAATAAACGCAATCAGCATTATCAACACAAAAATTGCCAGCGTGTTCAGCCAGGAAGGTATATACCGTATATAATTACCGGTAAGCATTGTATTCAGTGAATTTGCGTGAATTTCAATTCCGTACATCATCCCGAAGGGCGTCTGTTTTTCGTCATCAGCCATACCCTTATCAAAGGCGCCGACCATAACCAGCTTGTTTTTGAGCCCGCCGGTTTCCGGCCAGGTTTCAGGATCATCGGATGTGTCGCGGACATAGCCGGAATATGAACGTACCGGGAATGTTTTAACGCCATCCGCCGCAAGCGAAGACGCGGGTCCCGCAAAATTGATAAAGATAGCGCACTGATCATCAACGGGAATAATAATGGGATCACCTGACGGCCTGTTAACAGTAATCTGTTTTCCGGGCACAACCTCACAGTCATCATACGTGGCGCCCCAGTATTTTAAAGCCATTGAAAAGGTAATTGACGGAACAAAAAAATCTTCAAAAACACCGACTACTCTTGTTTCCTGCTCCGTAATCCCGTCATCAAGGTAGTAATAAAGCGGCGGGGCCGACTTATACATCTGCTTTTGCAGTTTTTCAAGGGACTTTTCCGTCAGAGGAAGTTCTATCTGATGTTCAACATTTTTTTTATCAAACCAGGCCAGGCGCTGAAAAAGGGATTCATCCACAGGGTAACCGGGTTCAAGCATTTCAACCGGAGCTTCGCCCAGCAGCACTGAATATTTTAAAACCAGGGGCTGTTTACGCACAACATTATCAATATATGCCGAGGACATATTTGCAGCCCCATAACCGCTTGCCCCGGCATTTATTTCAGGCAGGTTCGTCTGCAAACCATAATAGGGCAGGATTTTTTTCCAGTCGCCCTTTATATTGCTGACCAGCCCGATATTTTCAAAAAGGATACTCTGGCGGGCAAACATTTCTTCATCAATAACTTCGCCGAAAGAATAAAAATCCAGAATGGATTCAAGAAATACCGTGCCGGATTCCGCTATGGTTTCCGCCAGCAATTGGTCGACTTCGGGATCGGTTACTGAATTGTCAATAAAGAAAATATCAAGGAACAGAACTTTTTCACGTTCAGACGGGTCTTTTATCCTGGAAATGGTATTGATCAGATCAACATGCACAGACCGCGAAAAGGGCCACATGCCGAAGCGCTGCAGCGTTTTAAGGTCAATACCCAAAATCAGGATATCATCGGAAATATTCTCATCTGAGGCTGTATACCATGCGCCTTTCTGATCAGCGATTTTTCTGTCATCATTTTTGGTTGACAGTGAAAAATAGGTATCAAGGAGCTTTGCTTCTATGCCGGCAAAAAAACCTGAAACAGAACCGATCATGCAAAACAGCAGGGCAAAAATAAAGCCTATGATAAGACCAAAGTTCCGGGTTTTGAATAACCGCCGGTATTTATCCTTTATCATTTTCACCCTCCTGAAGCATTTCAAAATTTATCCGCGGTGATCGTTAATACCCCGCCGCTGTGCGGCGTTTTTTATAAGAAACCTATACACAAATATTAGTTTTTGCAGGTTTCATTGTATTAGACCTGAGACCAATTCCACGGGAGAACGAAATACCCCGCTGCTCTGCGGCAGGGTATTTTATCTTATTTCAAGTGCAATAATTCTTGATTCCGCAAGCAGCGCCCAATTGTCATCGGGATACTGGCTTGTTAATTTTTCATACGCAGTAATTGCATCATCATACCGCATGCGCTGTTCCTCAATTCTTCCGATATTAAAAAGCGCGCGGGATTTTATGGGAAAATTATCAAATGAAACCGCCTTGTTCAGGAAATCAACAGCCTCATCGGCGTTTCCAAGTTCATCCGCGCAGACAGCTGCGTTAAAATAGTTCAGCCCGTTGGTATAAGCCTTGCGCCGGTATGAACCCGCGGCGAGATATTTTTCTCTGGCGTTTTTCCAGTCATTCCGGGAAAAGTATACATCAGCGGCAACCATATTCGCACGGACTCCGCCGAAATTTCCCTTGTTTTTTGCCGCGATTCCGGCCAATTCTTCAAGAATAGCATCTTCTTTTAAAAGCAGATCAGTCTGATCACTGGAGGAACTTCTTATTGAATTCAAATCGGAAACAAGCTGTTCAACCCGGTCAAAGGCAGTGTTGCTTTTATTTTCCCTAACAATTACGGACACCGCAAAAACTATCAGGAAACAAACCAATACAGCAAATACTATTAAAATTATATTCCTGTATTTCGTTAAAAAATTATTGACTGCCTGATCAACAGGCTTTTTGTCTTTTACATTTTTTGGTGCACTTGTTGCCAATTTAAGCGCCATAAATTATTTCTCCTTAATTCCCAGTTCCTTTATTAATCTGGACAAATATGTCCGCTGAATATCCAAAACTTGTGAAGTTGTGGTTTGATTCCAGTCATTTTCTTCGAGAATTTTTTGAATATAATGTTTTTTAAAAACATTTAAAACGGCTTTCAGTGATTTGTCACTAAATGAGGTCCCGCGGCGTCAGGCACGGACTTGACGTTCAGGAGGAGATCTTCTTCCTGTATATACGGCGGCTTGCCTATAACACAGGCGCGTTCAATGGCGTTTTCCAGTTCACGGATATTTCCCGGCCAGGAATATGACAGAATGAGACTCATCGCTCCTTCCGAAAAACCAAGGAATTCTTTTTTTACTTCCCTGCTGAACCGTTTCATAAAAAAGTCCATAAGAGCGGGTATATCCTCGAGGCGCTGCCGGAGCGGCGGAATATAAAGCGGAAGAACGTTTAACCGGTAGTACAGATCGAGGCGGAATTTCTGTTCCTCAACAAGTTTTTCAATATCCCTGTTTGTCGCGGCAATTATGCGGACATCAACCGTTATCGGAGTGGATGAGCCGACCTTTTCAAAGGTTTTATTCTGGATTACCCGGAGCAGTTTTGACTGAAGGGACAGGGGTAAATCCCCGATTTCATCAAGAAAAATAGTACCCTTGTCAGCAACCTCAAAACGGCCTTTTCTGTCAGCGATCGCATCCGTAAAAGCTCCTTTTACATGGCCGAAAAGTTCGCTTTCCAGCAGGCCTTCAGGAATTGCGGCGCAGTTTACACGGATAAAAGGCTTTTGAACGCGGTTGCTTTTCAAGTGAATCTGTTCAGCAAACAATTCCTTTCCGACGCCGCTTTCACCCAGAATAAGAACTGAAGAATCGGACTTCGCGACACGTTCAATTATTTCAAGTTTTTCCAGTATTGCGGGACTTTTGGCAATAAGCGTGTGATATCCCCGGTCCATTGCCAACTGGTCCTGAAGAACAAAAACTTCTTCGCGGGAACGCTGAAAGTGCCAGGCATTCTGGTAAGCGATCGCTGCCTGGTTCGCCATAATTTCAAGAACTTCCAGATCTACCTGGGTATAATCAAGTCCATTTTTCTTGTTAAGGATTTCAATAACACCAAGGCATTCATTTTTGACACGCATAGGAACGGCCAGCATATTTTTTGTCGCGTAACCGGTTATATTCTGAACGGTAGGATTAAACCGAGGATCATTTGCGACATCGTTTACAATAAGGCTCCGGTTATTTTTTACAACCCAGCCCGCGATTCCGGCGTCAATCTGCACAATCAGCTTTTTGGCCTCCAATCCTTTGGGGCCAAGTGCGACTTCAAAACGCAGAAATTCCTTGCTCTGGTCAACAATAAGGATGGAAGAAGATTCACTGTCAATAAGACGCATTGCCGACTCAAGTATATGAGCCAGCAATACATTTATATCAGAATAGTTTGAATTTATTAAAGTATTGATCTCTATGAGCGTATTGAGTTTTTCTGCATCAATTGTACTTTCCTGCTTCATTAAGCCGCTCACCTAGAGACTATCAATTTGACTTATTTTTAAGAAAATCTCCCAGTGTATATGCTCCGTCGTCATTATCTTCTTCTGAAGACATATACCGTGAAATTTCTTCACGCTGTGCTTTTTTCTTGTAATCCTTTATTGAAAACGCTGCTTTCTGCTTTTCGGGACTCACTTCCACAACAACAGCCTTAATTTTATCACCGACAGCATATTTTTTGACAGCATCTTCGAATGTTTCATCACGGTTTTCAAGAAGGTTCTGTTTATTTATCAAACCCTCTATTCCGCCCGCGACTTTCAGGAATACACCGAAATCCGTAATTGAAGTTATTTCACCCTCAACGGAAGTACCCGGAGTATAGGTTTCTGCAAAAGACTGCCAGGGATCTTCAGAGAGCTGCTTTATTCCAAGCCGGATGCGGTGGGATTCGGGATCATTTTCAATCACCATCACTTCAACTTCCTGATCAACAGCAAGTTCCGCGCCGGGATGTTTCAGTTTTTTTGTCCAGGAAATGTCATCAATATGCAGGAAACCGTCAATACCGTCTTCAAGCTGAATAAAAGCGCCTGCATTGGTGAGCTTTACAACCTTTCTGGTCAGCCTGGTTCCTACAGGATATTTCTCAATTATATCCTCCCAGGGATTTTCGGTTACCTGTTTGAGTCCCAGAGATACCCGTCCGGCCTGAATGTCATAACCGAGAATCATGCATTCAACTTCCTGTCCGATTGATACCATATCGCTCGGTTTGTTTATTTTCTTTATCCAGCTGAATTCGCTGATATGGGCGAGGCCTTCGATGCCTTCTTCCAGTTCAATAAACGCGCCGAAATCAGTCAGTTTTGTAACATGTCCCTTAACAATATCATTTACATGGAATTTATCTTCAAAATGGAGCCAGGGATCTTCCGTAAAATGTTTGAGAGAAAGATTTATTCTTTTTTCAGCGGGATCGAGGCGGATTACTTTAAGGGTAATTTCCTGTCCTTTTTTTACAAAATCCTTCGGCTTGGTAACATGGCCCCAGCTCATATCATTTATATGAAGCAGGCCATCAAATCCGCCGAGATCGATAAAAGCCCCGAAGCTGGTAAAGCTTTTAACAATACCGGTAACGGAATCACCTATCTTTATATTATTGAAAAAATCCTCGCGGTTTTTTTCAGTCTGTTCTTCAAGATATTTGCGGCGGTTTACCACCACATTTACTTTGTTGTCGGAATATAACCGCTCAACGTAGAAAAAGCTTTTTGTTCCTACAAGTTTTTCGGGTTTTTCAACTTTCTGACTGTCGGACTGGCTTATAGGAAGGAAGGCACGCACACCTGCGCCCATATTTACCTCATAACCGCCTTTAACGGTCTTTTCGATAAGTCCTTCAATAGGTGTTTTATCCTGAAAAGCCTGACGCAGGTTCTTCCAGAAAACCTTGACATCCGCTTTTTGCTTGGAAACAATAACCTCTCCGTGCTTGTTTTCCTTTTTTCAAGGATAACACTGACGGTGTCACCGACCTTGGGTAGCTCTGAAAATTCCGAAACCGGTATTTTCCCTTCTGACTTGTACCCGACATCGACGAAAACCTGGTCGTTTGTTACCTGAATAACAACGCCGTCTACAAGCTGTCCTTCTTCGAGAGATTGAAACGACTTGAGGTACTCCTCCTGTAATCGTGTCTGCTGGATGTCTTCCCCGGAGTCCTTTGATGCATCCTGTGCCACTTCCATCTGATCCATAACCAACCCTTTTATTGAATTTTGCTTAGTATCATGTCACAAACCTGCTTTATGGTCAAGTCCGATGTATCCAAATAGACCGCATCGGGCGCAATTTTAAGACTTCCTTCCTTTTTATTGCGGTCAATTTGATCGCGGGCGGCTATTGTCTCTTCTATTTCCGCCAGAGACATACTGCTGGTCCCCTGATCAAACCTCCGTTTTGCCCTGGCCTGTACTGACGCATCAAGGAAAAACTTGTAATCGGCGGTTGGAAAGACAACAGTTGTCATATCCCGGCCCTCACAGACAAGGCTGAGGTTTGCGGCTATTTCCCGTATTTTATCATTTACAATATGCCGTACTTCAACAATTGCGGACAGTGGAGCTACAATTGCCTCTACAGCATCCGAGCGGAGATAACGCTCGACATCTTCATCGCCAATATATAAGCTGCCGTTGATATAATCCAGCGGAACTGTTGCGGAAAAAGCGGTTATGGCTTCTTCGTCCTGCAAATCGGGAGCAGCACTCCCCGACCCGTCAGCAGCGCCGCCCAGGGAACGCAATAGCGCAAGAGTAACGCCGCGGTAAAAACTCCCGGTATTCATAAACACAATTCCGAGTTTTTCCGCGATCATCTTTGCTATCGTGCTTTTCCCCGATCCGGCAGGACCGTCAATTGCAATAACCATGGTATACTCCATTAATTTAAGCTTCTGATGTTAATTCTTTACATCAGAAGCACTTACAATCGAAAATAGCCAGATAATTAAGATTATTTGGCTATACATACCTCTTTTAGCAAAAGGAATTTATATCGTTATTATTCCGGTTTTTCAGTTAAAATCCTGATTTCATCGGCTGATAATTCGCGGAATTCACCCGGATTCAAATCGCCAAGCGTGACCGGGCCGATCCGTATTCTTTCAAGTTTTTTTACCCTGAATCCGAAATGTTCAATTACCCGGCGGATTTCCCTGTTTTTTCCTTCAGTAAGAACAATTCTCAGCTTTCTTGAGGAAAGCCGTTCAGCCTCCCTGCATTTATAAAAAACACTATCTATTCTGATGCCTTTTTTAAATGAAGCGATCAATTCATCCGTATAAGGCAGGCTTGTTTCGGCAATATATTCCTTTTCTATCTCGGATGAAGGGTGTCCGACAATTGCGGAAAAACTACCGTCATTGGTAAAAAGCAGGGCGCCGGATGAATACATATCGAGTCTGCCGACATTATAGAGGCGTTCGGAGTAATTTTTTTTAAGAAGGTCAGCGGCAACGCCCCGTCCCTTTTCATCTGAAAGAGAAGATACGTACCCTGACGGTTTATATAAAAGAATATACCTTTTCTGCTCTTCAGGGCTCACTGGAGTTCCGTCAAGGCAGACTGTATCACCCTCGTTTACCCGGACCCCCATCTCTGTAATAACCCTGCCGTTAACCGAGATTCTTCCGGAGGCAATTAACTGTTCAGAGGTCCTGCGCGAAGCAATACCGGCGTGGGCAAGATACTTCTGCAGCCGGATTCCTATGCGGATTTCCTGTCCGTCGGTGTTATCTTGCAAGTTCGAATCTGTCACTTTCCGTTTCATCCAGTTTGGGAAGATCTGAAATACTGTTCAGCCTGAATACCTTGAGAAATTCCTTTGTTGTCCCGAACTGGACCGGCTTTCCGGGAATATCTTTCTTTCCGACTTCTTTTATCAGGTTCTTTTCACTTAAAAGCCTGATCATATTATCCGCGGAAACCCCGCGAATGGCCTCGATTTCCGCACGGGTAATCGGCTGGGAATAAGCGATAATGGAAAGCGTTTCCATTGCGGCACGGGAAAGGCGGTTTTCATTTTTTCTGCCATAACGCTCCTTCAGGTTTTCCCAGAATTCTTCTTTCGGGCTGAAGGTCCAGCCGCCTGAAATCTGGATCAGCTCAATTCCGTGCATTTCATTTGAATGCCGTTCCTGAAGTTTCTTCAGGACTTCGTCAACCAGTTCTTTTGAAAATCCGGTAATCCGGACAATAGAAGCCGCATCTATCGGTTCTGATTCAAGAAATAATATAGCTTCAACAAGGGCCGCTTCCTTTTCCATTGAATACTCCATATCTCCGCTCTCGGTGTAATTTTTTGCTATATTATGGAATTTTTCAATCCCGGGTTATTTAACCCCTGTCATATAGTAACTGTTATTCTACAGATATTTCCATATCATTGATAGATTTTTTTTCCCAAAGTTTTATTTTTATGTCTCCGAACATTCTGTTTTGCCAGATACTTGCCATCCGGAATTTTACTGCTTCAAGAATCGCCATAAAGGCGCAAACCACATCCATTATATTTCCCTTTCTGACAATCAGATCAGTAAACAAACATTCTCCTTTCCGTTCAAGGAGCTCGTTTAAAAGGGTGATTTTTTCATTTATGGTTACTTCTTCGTACATATCAAGTATTTTCTCTGAATTATATGTTGAAATCAGATTGGAAAATGTTTTGAGAAGATCCCATGTATCGACTTTTTCCCAGAGCTCATCATCCGAAAAAGGCAGGGCAGGCTGGATTTTTTTCCGTTCAAAAATCCATTCAGCCTCGCCTTCTTTCTGCTCCATTAATTCGGAAAGCTTTTTGTACTTTTGATATTCAATCAGTTTATCTATCAGTTCCCTGCGAGGATCATCAATATCTTCATCATCCGCAGCAATTTCCACGGGCAAAAGCATTCTGCTTTTAATATAAATAAGAGTGGCCGCCATTGCGTAAAAATCGGTCAGACTTTCAAGGTCGGTTGACAGAGCATAATCAAGATATTCCAGATATTGTTCGGTAATGCTCGCAATAGGTATATCATAAATATTTACTTCATTTTTTCTGATGAGAAAAAGAAGTAAATCCAGAGGGCCTTCAAAATCCTTTATTCTGAAAGTACTTCCCGGTTCTGCGGCCTGATCAATTGTATCAATTTCCATAATAGACTCCATGGAGTTTTGTTTACCGGCAACTGGCAGGCCCGAAGGTCTTGTCACATGGTATGACAAAACAAACTGCCGGCCATTGTTACGCCCTGGTCAGGAAGGCTTTCCAGAATAATCCGGAAAGGTTCCCCGCTTACAGGATCGGCAGCTTCGGGATATATCTCAAGAAGCGGTATCAATACAAATTGACGTTTTTTCATTCTTTCATGGGGTATAATCAGATCAGTCTGCCGGATTACCGCGTTTCCGAAAAGAATGATATCAATGTCCAAGGTTCGCGGGCCGTAACGTTTTTCGGTATTACGGTCCCGCCCCAGTCCGGTTTCTATACCCTGTATTTTTCTGAGCAGTATATCCGCTGTTTCTGCGAAACAGCCCCTGACGGCAAGGTTCAGAAAATCAGGCTGGTCAGGACAATCCTGGGGAACCGTTTTATACACTGACGATATGTTCAGTCCGGTCAAAAAGGCCCCTATCAGGGAAACCGCCTCTTTCAGTATCCCCGGGGAGTCTCCGCAATTGGAACCGAGGGATAAAACAGTATCAACAGGCGGTTTCTCGATCAAAACAATCCTTCGTCCGGAGCTGCCGCGGTTTTCTTTGGAGCTTCAGGCTGTTCAGTAACGCTGTTTTTAACAGCTGTTTTCGCCGCCGCAGTCTCTTCCGCGTTTGCATATTTAAGTTTCTGCCCCGGGAACAGCTTTTCACGCAGCTGTTTTTCGATAGATACCTTTAATTCAGGATTTGCGTCAAGGAAAGTAATCGCATTTTCCCTGCCCTGGCCTATTTTTTCTTCGCCGATGGAATACCACGCGCCTTTTTTGTCAATAATTTCATGTTTTGCAGCCGCATCGAGGAGGCTTGCGGTCGGGGAAATGCCCTTGCCGAAAATTATATCCAGCTCAACCTTTCTGAACGGGGGAGCGACTTTGTTTTTAACTACCTTGACCCGCACCCGGTTTCCGATGGCGTTTTCTTCACCCTTGTCAATTGTTTCAAATTTGCGGACCTCAAGGCGGACCGATGCGTAGAATTTCAGGGCATTGCCGCCGGTTGTTGTTTCCGGGTTTCCGAACATAATACCTATTTTCATACGTATCTGGTTAATAAAAACAATAATGCATTTTGACTTGCCCAGGATTCCGGTAAGCTTCCGCAGGGCCTGGCTCATCAGACGGGCCTGGAGGCCCATATGGGAGTCGCCCATGTCCCCTTCAATTTCAGCCTGGGGCGTAAGAGCGGCGACGGAGTCAATGACTATTATGTCAACCGCACCGGAGCGTACCAGACTTTCAGCAATTTCGAGGGCCTGTTCGCCTGTATCCGGCTGGGAAACCCATAATTCGTCAATATTTACACCGAGATTCTTTGCATACTGGGGATCCAGGGCGTGTTCCGCATCAATAAAAGCCGCAATCCCGCCCAGTTTCTGGGCTTCGGCGACCGCATGCAGGGCCAGCGTTGTCTTTCCGGAAGACTCAGGCCCGTATATTTCTATAACGCGGCCGCGCGGATATCCGCCGATTCCGAGCGCTTCATCAAGAAGTATGCTTCCGGAAGGGACCACTTCAATTCCCGCCGTATCGGCGCTTGTTCCCAGTTTCATGAGGGATCCCTGGCCGAACTGTTTTTCGATTTGCAGACGGGCTACTTCAAGAGCCTTGAGCTTATCACTCATGTCCGCATTTGATTTTGATTCTGCTGCCACTTTCGCCACCTTTTCCTCCCAATACCCTAATAATATATTTTTATAGGTGCGATTTCAGTTTTTGCCAAATTTCAGTTATTGAAAAATATTTTTTTACCTGAAACAGGAAAAATCAGTATCTACAATGATACAACAAAACTGTATTAATTGCCAGACAGAAAAATACGTATTGCATGCAATTTTCCGGGAAAAGTATAAAATCCCCCCCGCCGCAGAGCAGGGCAGACCTTCGGTCTGGGGTATTCGCAGGTCGCGGAAGCGACCGCTAAATCAGTACCTTACAGAACCAGCCGCAGGCTGATTAAACCCTCGCCTCGAATAAAAAGTGTGCGCGGAAATTATGTTCAGGGAATTACATTGAACGGGGTCTTCCGGTCTGAAAAATACTGCCGCCCTTCAGGGCCGGTTTACCGTTTTCCAGAGTAAGCTGCCCAAGAACTTCGAGAGGTTTGTCAGGATCAACCTCAAGGACTGTATTGAAATGAACCGGAACTATTCCTTCAAGACGCTGGCGGGTATCATAACCGACAAGCAGATCGAAATCCACCGTATTATCGGTCCTGCGTATGTTAGTTGCCATACCCTTCCATACGACCCAGCAGTCAAGATACAGATTCGGGTCAACATTGACTTCCGCGTAACTGTAACTGTCTCTTATCGTGTCAAATCCGGGTTCGCCCAGATATTCCATGAGGAGCCGGGCCTTGCGGCGGATTTCAGCGGAGGCGTTTGAGTATAAAAGGCGGTTTATTTCCACCTGGGCTGCATTGTCCCGGTATTCCTGAAACAGCCGCTGTACTTTTGCATAGGCTTGCAGAACCTCGCTTTCAGTCATAATATAGCGGTAGGTTCCGCCGAGTTCAACCGGGGCTTTCCTGTCGTCGGAATTAAGCTCAAAGGCGGACAAATCGGCGCGTTCCTGGGAAGGACTGTTATTTTTGGCTATAAAGGCAAAAACAACAACGGCGGCGGCAACAAGCAGACAGCAGCCAAGAACAGCCGGAACAGAAACGGAGCGCTTTACTTTTGGGCGGGGATAAAAACGGCGTATTTTCCCTGTTTCAATTAACTCACTGATTGTATCCTCATCCCCATTTTTACGGATAAATTCAAGCGATTTTTTTGCCAGCCGGTGGGAAGGCGCGTATTGCAGGGCTTCAAGATAATATTCAACAGCCTGACTGGTCTTCCTCTGCCGCAGATACAGGGCAGCCTGTGCAGTCAAAAGATCGGGATCACGGAGGCGTATTCTTCTGGCCCGCTCAAAATATGAGGCGGCCCCGCCCGCATCTCCCGTGTGCAGGCAGGCAAGACCGAGATACAAATAAAACTGAAATGAATCCTTGTACTGATCGTCATCTGAATCAAGCGCATAGGGTTCAAGCAGAGTTATAACATCACTGTATCTTTTTCCGGAAAAGGCCTGTTTTGCCTTTTCCAGCGCAGTCTTTCCCATTACAGTATGTTACTCCTGTGTCTGTTCAAGCAAAAAGTCCAGAGCTTCATTTAACTGAACCAGTTCTTCATCTGTCGCTGACTCAGGATTTGCTTCTATTTCCTCAATCCGTTCAAAAAGTCTGAGGATCGCCTGCTGTCTTTCCCAAACAGTAAACGAGAGCATTTCAGCTTCGGTATATACATACTCGGAATCCGCCAGCCGGTCCGTTTCCGCCGCCGAGCCGGGAACATATCCGGGAATAAGAGATGGGGTGTAAGGCCCTATAATCAGCTCCGTAATCATTTTGCGGTTCGCGGCAAGTTTTCTTTCCGGCCAGACTATTAAAACTGCCGAATCGTTTATTGAATATTGGGTATTAAAAGAACGCCCCTCAACAAATTCGGGCAGCCAGGAATGAGTATTAAGGCGGTTCCAGTTTGCAACATACATGCTTTCGTGCCGGTTCGGAACGGACTCGCCCAGTAAAAACATCAGGGAATTGGTTTTATTCTGAGAAACAAGAACCTTGTCGGGGTTTACACCGGCAACAAATTTTGTCTCTGTGGAGACCCGGTTGCGCAAATCGGTTGAAAAATGGATCCCCTGGTTTTCCCCCAGAATTGTATCATAAAGGGCTTTTACGGCAAAAGTTCCGACCTTTCCTGAAGTATTTTCTACTCTGGTTTCAATGCGGACAGCGGCGGGAATAGCCGTTTCAGGATCATTGACAAATGAAAATTCCTGTTCAACCTGGAAATCATCGGAAGGAGTAAAAATGAATTTTGCCCCTGTCTCGGTGACTTCTATTTCTACCGGCCGGAACGGTTTCTTTTCAAGTTTGAAAATTCTGCCGTTTGAATTTACGGAATACCAGTTTGTAATACCGTCATTCCGGTCCTCATACAGAGGTTCGTATCTGTTTTTTCCCACATCCGACAAGTGGTACAGGGAAAAAGTTCCGGTTTTGGGATATAAAACCAGCTTCAGCTTACCGCCGACCAATTCAACTGATTCAGCGAACAGCAATGAACTGCAGCATAAAAGGACACATAATCCGAATGTTATTATTTTTTTCACTGATTCCCTCCAGTCAGTAACTCATCATACACATGCTGTAAGGCCTGCGCCTTATTGCGTAAAGCCTCGAGTGCGAGCCGTCTTTTATCAGGATCCGGAGAATTTATATTCTGCGAAACATCGGGAGTAGTTGCGGTAGCCGGGACATGAGTGCCTGTTCTGGCAAGCGAAGAAACCAGTTCGGCATTCTGTATTTCCAAGGTGGATATTTTGTCCTGCAGCAGGGCTGTCCTTCCCTTCTCGTCAGCAAGCTGTTTTTCAAGTTCCCCGAGACGGGTATCCTTTATCATATCCGAGATACGTTTTTGGTAGGCGGTTATCGCCTGTTCATAGGTTTTTTCACGCCTCTGGTAGTCTTCAATAACCCGCAGAGACTCTTCATGGCTCATTTTCAGCAGCTTCAGGAGTTCTTCTTCCTTGTCTTTCTGGTCGATCAGGGAAATGCGGTACAGGGAGGCTTCCCTCTTAACAGCCTGAGGATAGGAGTCGGTCACTACCAAAAAGATGTTTCTAGCCTCATCAAACCGGCCTACCGCATAAAGACTTTCTCCGATCCAGTAATAGGCGGAAGAAATCATGGGGTGCGACGGCCAGGTGCTTATAAACTGATACAGTGTTTTGATTGAATCATCGTACTGCCGCAGCAAAAACTGGACACGCCCCTTTTGATAGCGGGTATCGGGAATACGGGCGTCCGCGGGGAATGAAATATTAAACCGTTCTATATCGGCGAGCGCGCGGGAGTATTCCTCAGCCGACAGTTCCGCCATTATCAGCCAGTACCAGGGTTCCGCGCCCGCTCCCGGTTCCGAGGCGGCCTTCCGGAAAGAAAGGATGGCTGTTGACCAGTCGGAACGCGCGTAGGCGTCAAGTCCCGTCATTAACGGGTCCTGGGCGGATAGGGTCAAAACAGCCGACAGTATCAGCAAAAAACACACCTGTTTCTTCATAAGAATCTCCATAACGGATAACGCAGCCTGTATCGGGTCTGTATCAGATTGTCAATTCTCCGGTAAAAAATGCGGAACCTGATACAACCGCTTCTGCCCCCGCTTCAAGTACCTCGGGAAGTGTTTGAGAATTAACGCCTCCGTCTAATGATACTATATATGAATAATCGGCTTCCCGCTTGATTTTTTTAATTTATGTACCTTTTCAAGGCAAAAATTGATCATTTTTTGCCCGCTGAAGCCCGGATTAACGCTCATAACCAGCACAAGGTCAACAATAGGGAGTATTTCCTCAATTGCGGAAACCGGAGTGGAAGGAACCAGACTTATTCCCGCCTTCATTCCGGCTTCCTTAATCGCGGTAATAATCCGGTGGGCATGGACCGCGGCCTCGATATGAAAGGTAAGATAATCGGCCCCTGCGTCGGCAAAGGGGGCAATATGCTCTGCCGGATTTGACACCATAAGATGAACATCAAAAGGAAGATTTGTCCGGGAACGGAGCCCCTTAACAACAGGAGCCCCTATTGTTAAATTGGGCACAAAATGACCATCCATAACATCAATATGGACCCAATCGCCGTTTTTTTCTTCTATTTTCTTCAGGGCCGCTCCCAAATCGGAAAAATCGGCGCTGATAATTGACGGACACAGTAAAAAGACTTTGACATAATTGTATAGTAGCAAACTCATGCAAAGCTGTAAATACGACCTATTAATTGACTAAACGTCAGGAATGAGTATAATGGAAGTAATATTATGACGACCGGACCTGTTCACGGAGTATTACAACAAGTGTATGACCTTCTCAAAACCGGAGAAATAGAACAGGCCAACCGTGAATTGACTATAATTCTACAGCAGGATCTTGACAACACTGATGTTATTTATGCATTGGCGGGGGTAAATTTCTGGTCGGACAAACTGAAAAGACTCGAATCTTCGGAAACAGCCTTTGAAAAGGCTGAATATCTGGTTTCGCAGTGGAAGTCTTTCAGCGAATATATGAAAAAGCAGGGGGAAGAACGCGAACAGATATTGTATGCATTAAAGCAGTGCGCGTTTGTAACTGCCCTGCAGCTATATCAGTCACAATACCGTGAAGACAGTATAACCCAGGATCCTGAGTTATACCGTAAAATGGGGCTGTGTTACAAGGAACTCGGCGATTATGAGTACGCAGTGCAGTTTCTTGAACAGGCAAAAGAGCGGGACGATTCCCCTGCCATTCTTGCGGAACTTGCAGACTGTTATGCCCTCTGCGGCGAAACGCGCATTTCCAAGGTTCTGTTCCGTGAGGCTTTTTTCAAAGACGCTTCCCGGGTCGAGTTATATTTTCTGGAATCGGAAATTATAAAACGGCTTGTTTCACAAATCGAAGCGCTTGGGTATACCGGTTCCGAACTTGCCGAATGGATACCGGTGTACGGTGTATTGTACGGAGTTTTGAATGTAAAAAGGGAATTAAGGGCCTTTGAATTCGGCAAGCTGAAACAGGCAATTTTTGCCCTGGAAAATGAAATAAAAGAAGCCCCGGCTGAATCAAGGGTACTTTTAGTACCAAAACTTATTAATCATTATTTTTGGTTAATTGATCATTATGTGAATTCCAATGACGATAAAACCCGAATTAATGAAGTGCTACTGAAAATAAAATTATTGGATCCTGACGTATACAACAGGTATATATCATAGCGGATCCTGTTTAGGAGAGAAGAATATGTCCGAGTCGTTGGTTAAAACCGTCCAAGATATGCTGAATGAAGAAAAGTGGACCCGTGCTACAATAAGTAATTATTCAATCAGTAATTTTAAGGAACTTGACGACATTTTAAAACAGGCGCAGCAGGAAAAATGTACTGATGAAATTAAAAAGCTGTGTGATGAACACCTGGCTCATACGAAAAACAGTATTATTGCCTTGTATCTGTCGGGAATAAGCGCCCTTTCGAGGCAGCTGCTCGATGATTCGGCCATGGTTTCTCTTATCAATATTTTCATTGATAACCATAAAACCCCTATTGTTGAATATCTGTGCGAACGCATGCTTGAATTCGGAGAATCGAAATTCGCGCTGAGAACACTCGCTGACTGCTATAAAGAAGACAATAACGAAAAACTGTATCAGATATGGGAGCGTCTCGTAAAAATCGATTACGATGAAGCCGATATCGCAAAGCTTCTGGCCGAAAAATATGAAAAAGAAGGCGATATTGAAACCGCCGTCGATTACTACAAAAAGGCACTGTACCGGTTTATAAACAGAAAACAGGTCAGTTCCATAAAGGAAATATGGACGCACCTTGTATCGCTTATTCCGGAAGAAATTGACTTCTTTTATCATGTGCAGCGCAAGATCGCGAAGGTCATGGGCGATGACCGGAGCGCAATGCTTTTGCAGGAATTGTATACCTATTATAAAAACAAAAAAGACTGGAATACTGCTATAGATATTTTAAAACTGATTCTCTCCTATGATGAAAAGGATTCCTGGGCGAGAAAGGAAATAGTTGAATGTTTCCGCGGAAAGTACGCTGACCACAGTCAGCTGGATGAGTATATAAAGGCCTCAAACCTGAATCAGAGCTGGCGGAATGTTTTTGAAGCAATAGCTGAATTTGAAAAACATATCTCATTCGATACCGGCAATTTTGTACACCACCGTTCATGGGGTGTGGGCCGGATAGCGAACGTAAAAAATGATGAAATTACCATTGACTTCGCAAAAAAACGCGGCCATTCCATGAGTCTGAAAATGGGCGTGAACGCCCTGCAGACCCTGAACAAGGACCATATCTGGGTACTGAAATCCATCTGGAAAAAGGAAAAACTGTCTGAAAAAATCAAAAAGGACCCGAACTGGACCCTTAAAGTGATTATCAGGAGCTATGATAACTGCTGTGACCTCAAGCACATAAAAGCTGAACTGGTTCCGTCTGTTCTTACTCCCGGCGAATGGACAAACTGGAGTTCCAAAGCCAGGACTATTCTCAAGGAAGACCCGGGATTCGGCGTGGATCCCACAAATATAGACATGTATATTGTCCGCGACCGGCCCATTTCCGTTGAAGAAAAGTTATTCAATGAATTCAAGGCCCAGAAGAATTTCTTTTCCCGCATTGATATTCTGATGGACTTTTCCGAAAAAGCCGAGCCGGATTCGGAATATTTCGCGGAAATGTTCAGCTATTTTGCCGGATATCTGAAGGCATTCAATCAGGTAAATGAGCAGATAATCGCTTCATATCTGGTTGTAAAACAAATTGTCGCAAAGCACCCGCACATTAATCCGGGAATCCAGTATAATTTTGCCGAGCTGTTTTCGGAAATCGATGATCCCTCAGTTGTGTACCTCGCAATAAAGGACAATAATCTGAAAAAAAGCTACCTTCAGCATATAAAAATATTCCTCCCCGACTGGGCGGATTATTATATCAAACTTTTCCCGACTGTTCTGTCAGCTGACATTATTGATTCCCTTATTAAGGAAGGATACAGCGACAAGGTAAAAGAACTGGCGGCGCTCTGTTTTGAGAATTATCGCGATTACCGTGAAGCGGTTATCTGGTTTTTCAAGAACGCCCAGGATGAGCAGTGGTTCAAGGAACTGGATATTCCTTATGAAAAGCAGCTTATTACGCTGATCCATATTCTTGATCTCACGTACCGGGAAATTGCGAACCACCGCGAAACAACCGAAAACAGGAAACTGAACAGACAGGTCCTGGGAATACTGTTCGGAAAAGACTCCCTTCTGGAAAATTATATTCTCCAGAATGATATCGGCACAATTACCCGCCTGTATACGCTTGTGGATGATGTTAAGGACCTTGACCCGGCGATAAAAATGAATCTCCGCAACAAAATTCTGGAAAAACATAAGGGCTTCAAGTTCTTCGGGACAGAGGAAAAAGCCGTTGTTTCAAAGGGACTGATTGTTACATCCAAAATGTACGAGGTAAAGAAAAAACAGCTTCAGAATATTATTGAAGTTGAAATTCCGGCCAACTCAAAGGAAATCGGATTTGCGCTCTCTCTGGGTGACTTGCGCGAAAACTCCGAGTATAAGGCGGCAAAGGAACGGCAGACTATTCTGAATGCAACCGCTACGCGTCTGCAGGAAGAAATAGACCGGGCCCAGATCTTTGATCCGACCACTACCACGACAACCAGGGTTTCATTCGGAACGGTTGTGTCGCTGAAGAATAATGAAGCCGGCGAGGATGAAACGTACACAATTCTCGGCCCATGGGAGTCTGATCCGGACAATTCGGTTATTTCCTATATGTCGCCGTTCGGTAATGCGATTCTTAACCACCGGGAAGGTGAAAACCTGAAATTTACGATTAACGATCGTAATTATGATTATACGATAAAGTCCATCAAAGCTGCATCTTTCTAGTTCAGTATTTTTGGAGGGAAGGATATGCTAAAAATAAAAAAGATATTTGCACTGATTATTATGTGCAGCGCTCTTTTCTCCGCTTTCGCTGCGGGAGCGGATATTGTAGTGTTGATGGACACTTCCGGCACAATGCTTCCCTGGTATAACCAGATTAACAGCCAGGTATTGCCTGATATAACGCGCAGATTTGTCAGGCAAACGGATACCTTTCACCTTATTTCCTTTAATTCAAGGGTAAATCTTGAAATAGTCCAGCCGATCCAGAATGAAGTGGACATTTCAAGAATAGTATCGCGTTTTATGCTGCTCTTTCCCCTCGGACAGAATTCGGATTTTCTTTCGGGGCTTAATTATACCTGGCAGTATATTTCTTCCCTGAACCAGCAGCGGCAGAAGATTGTCATAATCATTTCAGACGGGATATTTAACCCGCCGTCCTCAAGCCGATACGCGAATTACACGCCGGAACAGGTGCATGAGGAAATTGTTTCAACTGCGCGGCGTATCCGGGGCGCAGGGTGGAATGTATATTATATAAAGCTCCCCTTCCCGGATGACGCGGAAGTATTAAGCCTTAACGGAACAGTCGTTTCGGAAAAAAAAGAACCGGCGGCAGTTTCTGACGGAAGTCCCGCAGGAACAGACGCCGGAGCTTCCGCGCAGCAGACAGGAAGCACCTCCTCTTCCGCGACAGCTCCGGCAGAAGGCCAGTCGGGTACTGCGGCAGCCACGGAAGATGAAGTAAAACAGTATTATGATGTTTCCGGTGAATTTACCAATGCACTGGATATACCGGCAAGCCCGATGCCCCAGGATGAAGAAACCGTTGTGGATTTTGTTGATACCGTTTTCTCAATTCCGCGGATAACGTATCCGGAAAACATGGGAAAAAAGGGTCAATACTTTACTATTCCATTTAAGGTACAGAATATTTCAAGGGAGTCCCTTAATCTGGAGCTTACGGGGGTTTACTGGGGTAGTACAAATATTCTTGAAAAAACGGCCTTTCTGAAAATATCCCCCAATAAAAGGGCCACACTAAGAGCAGATATTAAACTGCCCGATTCGGTGCAGACAGGGCCTCAGGAAATTTCCTTCAGACTGGAATTTTCCGACAACCTCAGGGTTGAACCCAGACAGGAAACATACAGATTACCGTAAAAGATTTTTCAGCAAAAACACTTATACGGTCAGGCGGGCCTATTTTATTGCGATTCTTCTTGCCGTTATCGCGGTCGTCCTGATAGTTGTGCTGATTTTATTCATTCTTCACCACACCCGGAAGTCCGCTTCCCATTCTTTGTATGTCCATACATCCGGCGAAGAGGAAGAGAAAAAACAGGCCCGGCAGGCAACCGGAGATTCCGCACGCCAGCCCGAAAAATACGCCGCATCATCAGGGAGGACCGGAGAATACGGACTTTCGCAAAAACAGACTGTCCAGGATACATCGGCCAACAGGGCTGAAAGTCAGGCAGTACTATCGGCCGCGTCGGCAAATTCCCAGGATCATACAAAAACAATTTCCGATTATTCTGTTGAAAAGAATAAACAGATTGACGGAAATTTTGCATACCGTTCCGATATTGATGTTCTGCAGAACGCAAACCGTGACAAACAGGAATTTTCATTTAACGCGGAGAAAAAGGATAAACAGATTCATTATTCTGTTGAAAAAAACACGTTTGACGATTCCATATCTGCTTTTGCGAACCGGATGGAATCCGACAAAAATGAACGGTATTCGGTATTATCAGGCGCGGCAAGCGCGGCCCACCATACCAATGCGGTGAAAAAACAGACGAGGGCGGGAGCCAGTTCTTCAGATCATATTGATGTCAAGAAGGACGGAAGGCTCATGCTGAATTTGTTTGTCCAGAACCAGACAACCCATATCGGTAAGCGGAATATTCATATGATAAAAGCCGGCCGCCGGCTTTCAATTGGAGGCGGTTCTTCAGACTTCCTTATTTTCCTGGTGAAATTTCCGGCAAATATTGCGGAAATACGCTATGACGGAACTTCCTGTACGCTGGCGATTCTGAAGCCTGAATATTTCCCGTATAATCAGGAAAATATTATCCATGATTGTATCAATCTTCCATTTACAGTTGTCTCGGATAAGGGATATGAAGTGACCTTTGCGATTACTGAACATGAAGATCCGGTAATAAAACTGAACCGGCTGCTGACTTCGATTAAATATTGAATGCCTTGAGATTCAGTTTAAAAAAAAGCTGAAAGCCTATCTCCTTTGAGAAAAGCTTTCAGCTTTTTTAGTATATTGCTTTTAATGTCAGATATAATCCGCTAGACTATTTTTTTTCATACAAATAAAATAATCCTTTTCTGAATTCCGCCTCCCCTGCCCTTGTGTAGCCAAGCTTTTCATAAAGCTTTAATGCAAACGGGTTTTGCGAAAAAGCGTCAAGACGCAGCGCTTCAATACCTTTCTGTTTTAAGTCCTGCTCAACAAGTTTTATTGTTGTGCTTCCGATTCCCTGGTTTTGTACATTCGGTTCAACACAGAAGCGGTGCAGTATAATAAAGCTATCAGTCCGGTATTTCCAGCGGACAGTCAGATATTCAGGATCATATTCACGGTTCAGGGTAAAGAGTGAAACTATACTGCCGTCAATTTTTCCGGCGAATAACTGTTTATTCATTATATCATTTTGTATGGTTTGCCTGTCAGGATAGTAATTGTCCCATTGATATATTTCCATTTCCAGCAGATTCTGAATAACCCGCTCATATATACGGACCGCAATATCCAATTCTGCCGGCGCTACATTTGTGATAGTCATATAATTTTTCCGGTATTCAGCTCCCCGGGGAACCGGAATGTCCCGCATATTGATTTTCTTACCGTGTTACCGCAATTACAGTAAATATAGTCGAAACAACCGAAAGCACTGTTGTTATAATCGGAGCATACTGGTTAAAATAGTATACAAAAGCATTATTTTCAGCCTGAATAAGTGTTTCCGGTAAAATGGGATCCGTTATCTTCATTTTATTTCCGGTAATATCGGTAATAGTAATCTTGTCGGATGAATTCTTCAGCGGATCAAAACCTCCGGCAAGACCGACATAGTAGTCCCAGCTCCGGTCGGGAATATAGGGATACCTGCCCGGAACTTTTACCGCGCCTGATACGGTCACAAAATACTGCCTGAACGGAATAATCAGGGTATCATTTTCCTGCACAAAGTATTCGCTCTGGTAGGTAGCGTCATACAGCATGGGGTTCAGATTAATGGGTATATGTTCATTTCCGCGGATAATATACGCGTTTGCCGTATCGGAAACAGCTCCGAATCTGTTGCGGTTTATCCGGACAAGCGAAGCATAATTTTCACCGTCTGTAAAACGCACCGGTATTCTGACGGACGTTTCCGGCGTAGCATCCATGGTAAGCCCTGCCTGATTTCCGGATGAAACGCTTATAGCCCCCTCAAAAAAAACAACCGGTTTCAGATCGGTAATATCAGGTATATAAACGGTATCATAATTGTGCAGAACGAAATCCTTTGCAATGTCTTCCCCCGTCAGGAAAAATTTGTTTCCGGCTTCCGACCGCGCGTCAACCTGGCGGACAAGTTCAATTCGTGATAAATCGGATACCGGTGTTACCCCGCTTCCGTAAACCCTGATCAGATATTCAAGATTTTCTCCGTCAAGTAATTGGTATGTGCCAGGACGCTCAACCGCGCCCGTCAGAGTTACGCTTCTGGCATATTTCTTTACGATTACCCGGTCTCCGGGCATTACATAGGGATTCTGTGACAAGTCACCGAATCGCTCGGCCGCGAAAAGATCGTAATCATTTTTTGCGCCGCCGGCTGAAATAACAGTAATATCACGGACTGATGAATAATCGGTCAGATTTTTTTCAACTATTGAAGAGAGCCGCGAAAGTCCCCACGCCTGTTCTTCTGTCGTTTTTGTGACTTCTCCTGTGACCGGAACGGTAAAAATGCCCGGCGTGGTCAGCATAAACTGGACTCCGCTCAGGGGATAATTCCTTGTTACAATCGATTCAACCTGGTTTTTTATTTCAAGAAATGTTTTATTTTTTGCGTCAATAACGGCAAGATTTGAAACCCTGATTTTATATGATGAATCAACAGGTATTATATAACTGACCGGCGTCGTGCCCGCTAGATACGCCAGCGTATATATATCGCCGGCCGTTACCATATATCCGGAATTTGACATAGCCAGCTGGGGATTGAAAGCAGGCTGTCCGGGCTGCGATGTATCCTGATATCCGTCTGTTCTTGAAAGTTCCGATGTTCTGTTTCTGGCGGTCTGCGAATTTTGCGATGTCTGCGAATTTTGCGATGTCTGCGAAAAAATAACGCAGGAAAAAAGAAAAACATATCCAAATATGCAAAAGATTTTTTTCACGGTTGTTTTTTGCCCTTCAGTTTTGCAACAGCATACGGATCTGCCTTGATATTCTTTATTGCATTCAGGATAAAGGCTAACAAAACGGAAATAAAAAATGCCGCAAAAGTTACTATAATGCAGAGCATTCCCCTGCCCGGTCCGGATTTTTTGTCAGGGACTTCAGCCATTTCCAATACCTGAAATACCGGCGTCTCACTTGCCATAGTCACTTTGAGAAGTTCATACTGTGTTTTAAGCTGGGTATATACTTCTCTCTGTGCATCCAGTTCAAGTTTAATCCGGTTCGATTCAAGCATAATGGAAGGAATATTTGCCGCTCCGTAACGGGATACGGACTGTTCCAGATTCCTGCTTTCATTTTCAAGACGGATTATTTCATCATATGTATTCTTTATATTTATTTCCAGATTATCCTTTTGTAATTTGTTCTGGTCGATCCCCATTTGCTCAAACCATGATTCCATATATTCGACACAGAAATTAACAACATGCTGGGCGAATTCCGGATCTATATCGGTAAAACTGATGCTGAAAACACCTGTTTTATCGTCAAAGGATGCAGACAGATTGTTTTTCAGCGCCCTGCGGCTGTCCGCGCGGTAAAACTTTTTAATTTTATACCGTGTAACCAAATCAAATGTATCAACAACCGCATCGAGAAAAGTATTTGTTCCCGTGAGATACACGGCAAGTGCGCTGTATGTTGCTCCACCGGAAACGGAAACACCGGCAAGACCCGCGAGACTGCCGAGACCGCTTGAAGACAGCATAGAGGAAAGCGAGCCGCCGGAAGAAGAAGTATCATTTATAAGCATTAAGGCTTTTGGGGTATATTCATTCGGTAAAAAGGATTTTTCAGGGGGGAGTTTCAGAGAAATAATTGACATAATTAATATAATAAAGGCCGCCGCAAAAGTGACCCAGAGTATCAGCCATTTATAACGTAAGAGTACCGCAAAAAGATCAAGAAGAGATACCTCATCGTTATGTTCGGTTCGTTCATTCATATATATTTTCCTGAATCATAGGTACTGGTTCAGGAACCTCTTCCCTTTCAATAATCTGTTCTTTTCTGATATGTATGACCGTAAAAAAGAGCAATGCCATGATATAAACGGCAGTCAAGATGCATAATGCGATGGTTCCGCTGCTCCATACGGCTGATATGAGAAACAGTATTATTACCAGCTGAAACATTATTATTAACAGCAGAGTCTGTCTGCGTGAAAAACCTATCAGCATTAACTTATGGTGTAAATGCAGTTTATCGGGTTCCATAATCCCTTTATGGTCCCTGATTCTCCGCCATATCGCGGCTATCATATCAAAAAGAGGTATAATAAGGACCGCCGCCGCGTAAGGCAGCGCGATTGAAGTCCGAGGGGACCCGCTCGGCGGTATAAGAGGCAGCACAGCCAAAGCAAATCCGAGAAACTGGCTGCCGCCGTCTCCCATAAAGATTTTTGCCCGCGGAAATGGAAGATTAAACATCAGGAAACCCATAATTGCGGCGCACAGTATAAAGCACAGAATGGCAGAAGATGTATTTCCTATGTTAATAAAAAACATTGCATAACAGAAAGCGGCAAGAATGGAAAAAGAACCTGCAAGACCGTCGAGTCCGTCAAAAAGATTCATGGCATTTGTTACGCCGATAATCCAGAAAAAAGTAATCGGATATTTCAGCCATCCCATTTCCCAGACAAAATTAAGAGGGCTGAATGAAATTCTGTGAAAGGTATAACCCGCATAAAGAACCAAAAGAGCGGCTGCAATTTGTACTATAAGTTTATACCGTGCGCGCCAGGGCTTTAAATCGTCCCATACACCCATTATACATATCAGAAAACAGGCCGCGGATAAAAAAAACAAATGAGTTTTATTATAGTCACCGGTTTTATCAAGGAAAAGGAGAAAAACCAAACCGGTTATAAAACCGGCAATAATTCCGACCCCGCCCAGACGAGGCGTCTTTGCGGTATGAATCTTACGCTCATCTACAGTGTCGTAGAGGGAAAAACATCGGGCAAAGAGTAAAACCCCAAGAGTAGAAATAAAGGCGACAACAAATGTTATTCCCAGAACAAGGATTATTGTTTGCATATGTATGATGGTATTCTACAACATTTTTCGTATATAATCCACATCATATGTTCAAAAAAGTATAATTGCCTGCATTTTTCACGGCTAACAGCGTCCATACTTGTCTTCAAACCGGACAATATCGTCTTCACCAAAATATGAACCGGACTGCACTTCTATTAGTTCAAGCGGAATTTTACCGGGGTTTGCCAATGCATGAATTGTACCAACCGGTATAAATACCGACTGATTTTCGGATAACATGAATTCTTCTTCACCCTTTCTTACCAGGGCCGTCCCCGTGATAATAATCCAGTGTTCTGACCGATGATGATGCATTTGAACGGACAGGCTTGCGCCCGGATTGACTGTTATATATTTCACCTGGTATCTCTCAGCAAGATCAATTGAATCATAAAATCCCCAGGGACGATAACCTATTTTATGGGAGATAATTTCATTGCGGTCCCGGGCATCCAGGTTTTCAACAGCTTTTTTACCTCCTGGACACGGGCAAGCGGAACGACTAATGTGGCATCTTTTGTGTCAATAACAGCGGTATCTTCAATACCAACCGTTACAACCAAACGTTTTTCTGTCCCGAATACAAGAGAATTTTTTGTATTGATAGTACATGCATCACCATATACAACATTGTTGTCCGGATTTTTCGGCATAAGGTTCCAGAATGAATCCCATGAATCAATATCACTCCATCCGGTTTCAAGTTTTACAAGAACGGACCGGTCGGTTTTTTCCATTATTGCATAGTCAACAGAGCCTGCCGGACAGGACAGGAATATATCTGCATCGAATTTTGTAAAATGAAGATCTGTATATGCGGTTTGGAAAATTGCTTCACAGGATTCCAGTATATCCGGAGAAAAACGCTGAAGTTCCTCCAGATATACTGATGCCCGGAACAGATAAATCCCGCTGTTCCAGAACCATGAATCCGATTCCAGCCATGAAAGTGCTTCCTGTCTGGATGGTTTTTCCCTGAACAAAATGACAGAAACAGGCTCTTTTTCTGAACCGTTTTCTGTTTCAATATAACCATATGAGGTTTCCGGACTATCGGGTTTTACTCCGAACATGACAATTTTACCGTCCTCGGCAGCAGAAACACCTTCTTGAACGGAATTGATAAAAGCCGTTGTTTCCGTAATCCAATGATCGGATGGAAGGATAAGCAAAAGAGGGTCTTCATCACCTATAGCTCTTTTTTTTGCCTCAAGAACTGCGAGTGTGATAGCTGGGGCAGTATTCCGGGTAAAGGGTTCAAGCAGAATTGTTGGGTGTTCAGAATGTATTTCCATTAATTGCTGGGAGACTATAAAACGGTGTTCCTCATTGCAGACTATAATCGGTTCACTTGTATTTTTAAATCCTCTACAGCGCTGTACCGTATTCTGGAAAAAGGTTAAGTGTTCTCCGGGGAATTGCAAAAACTGTTTTGGAAAAAGCCGTCTCGAAAGAGGCCATAATCCCGTGCCCGAACCACCTGATAAAATTACTGGAATCATATGCATTATCCTAAAACAGTATTTTTCATTCCGTATAAAATACAGTACCTTCGGTTTTATCAATAAACTCATACTTTATTGTATTTTTCAGACCATCAATCAGACTAACCGGAGGAATAAACTGTGTAGCTTTTATATTGTTCGCCTCAAACATGGTATTTGCACAAAACTTTTTTACGCGAATAGAACTGATTGGAAGTTTTTTGTGCAGAACTTTACCTAAAAAATCAAAACACAATCCACCAAAATATCCAAGCCAATAAGGCCAGTGAAAAATTTTATGATTTGGTTTTCCCATCATAGTATATACTTCAGAAACGAGTGTATTCATATCAAAATCAGGTTTATCTATATAGTTATATAAATATTCCCCCGGATTGTTATGTAGATTATACTCAATAAATGCAGCTACATTTTCAACATATGCCATTGATTTTAAATTGGTCCCCTTTCCAACCATTGGAAATACACCGTTTGTAATCTGCCTTAAAAGATTATACACATTACCTCGATTCCTTTCACCAAAAATTACAGTAGGCCGTATAATTGTCAGACTGTTTTTTTCATCTTCTGAAAGCCAATGCCGGTATTTTCCTTCAGCCTCCCATTTGGTTCGGCCATAAGCATTAAAATAATTAATTTCGCCAGTCTCATCAGTACCGACTGGCGCAAATCCATATACTGCGACAGAACTGGTAAAAATTATTTTTCTAATCCCTAATTTATTGCAAGCAAGACATACATTTTCCGCACCTTTCACATTAACGTCATCATATAAAGAAATTGGGGAAACATCATCCCTATGCTCTGCTGCAAGATTTATAACAATATCAGTACCTGTCAATTCTCTCTCTAAGGCAGACTGTTCGCGAACATCAGCAAATACATGAATTTCAGGAAAAAAATTGCTTATATTTTTATCTAGTATTTTCACGGTATATCCAGCTGCAAGAAGTCTTGAAACAAGCCGTGTTCCGACAAAACCTGAGCCGCCAATAACTGCAATATTCATTATATCAGTCCCTTTTATAACCTAATTGAGTTAAAACATTTTTATTGATAGTTCGCCGTTCTTTATCAAAAAACCAGCCCCACTTATTAAAATATCTAATAAGATTTATTATATGTATTTTTAACATTTTTTTATCTTTATACGAGGCAGCTTCATGTATATGCATAATCGAAATGTCCGGATAATACATTGTTTTATATTTCCGGTGTATTCTTCTTGTAATGTCAATATCTTCAGGATACATAAAAAATCTTTCATCAAAAAATCCTTCAGTTATTAGTGCCGCAACTCTAAAGAACATAAAACAGCCTGATAAATAAGGAACATTCATTTGCTTATTATAATCTGCAAATTTTAACTGAAAGCGGTCAGATATTTTTGTGAAAAAAAACTTGGCAAAAAACGCTTAAACAATAAATCAAATGGGGTTGGAATTAATTTACAAAGATATTGAAGTTCACCTTTCTCATTCAATATTTTAGGCATAACCTGACCTATCGATTCATCCGCATCCATAAACTCAGATATGATATTAATAATTACAGGATTAAAAGCAAGATCAGGATTTAATACACAATGATATTTTGCCCCATCCTTAATGGACATATTTATACCAATATTATGCCCGGCACCATACCCCTTATTTTCTCCAGTATAATAATAAGTAATATATTTATTTGATGAAGATATAGCTTTTACATCTGTTTCTACAGGTGAATTATCAATTAAATATAATAATCGTTTTTCTGCAGGAGCAAAAGATTCAATAACACCCTTTAATTGGTTCATATCAGGCTTGAACAAAACTATAGACGCAGAAATGGTATAGCTTTCGTCTCTATGCATATTTGACTCTCCATATTTTATTTGACATTTTTTTCAAATATTAAAACTTCTACTGTATTGACATGGATAATAAAAATCATGAATATTGTTACTTTCCATATAATAATATACTAATACGTTTTTCGTATCCGTTCTTCTCATCAGGAACTATATAAAAAAATATTGTTTATACTTATACATTTCACATATAAATGAAGAAAAGAAAAACAATACTTCATATAATAAAAATTGTCAGAAAAAAATGTAAAAAGCCATTTATTATCAGAAATCCAGTGAATATGGAATATAAGTATAGATACCATTCATTGATGTATATACATTTTTGCTTAAATAAAAAAACAAGTAAAAAATGAAACCAAAATAAATCAGATACCTAAAATAGGAATTCCGGACAGAAAACCGTTTCAAAATAACCGGAAAGAGGAATATTAAAACAATATTAAGCAAACCACAAAGTCGCTCAATGACAACACCGAATTCAAGGAAAATAAAATTAAACAAAATTGATAAAAAAAGTATATTAATAAATATTTTTTCTTTTTCACTATAAGAAGCATATCTTTTTCTATTTAGCCGCATATATCCATAAATGGCAAGATTAATCAGCAAACCTAGCGTTATTGGCGAAGCTGCCGCGGCAGCATTAGAATAATGTGTTGTCACATAATAAAAATCAGGAAATAATTTCTGTAAAATTGCAAAAACACCTATATACTTTCCGAAAATGAAAGAAAGACACAGGGCAGTAATTTCAAACCAAAGCGGCATCTTTTTTTTTGCAAATGGCCAAAGTACCAGACAAAGGATGCCAAGATACTGAATACTTGCAGCACAAAGAATGCAGCACAAAAACTTAAATGTCTTTCGTTCTAAAAGATAAGCCAGTCCAAGCCATACTATAGAAACCATTAAGCCATGCCGGATTGTATTAAACTGATATCTTAAAAAGAAATATGAAAAATAAAACAAGATAGAGTATATATAAGATTTATACTGAATCTTAAATATTGAAACGCTAATAAGAACAGTGGTTAAGCAAGATATAAAAAAAGAAAGCCTTTATAGCTTATATTCAGTGATTTGAATACAGCCATTAAAAACTGATATCCAATTTCAGAATGAAGTTCATTATTATAAAAGAATGGCAATAAATTTGCCTTATTATATAATTCGTAATATGAATTATAATCCCATCCCAGTCCTTGAGACCTGAATGCAGTAAAAAATGCCAAAAAAAATGTTATCAAACAAGAAGCAACAAACAGTTCGTTCTTTGTCTTATAAAAAGCCGCAAAAGAAAAAATGAAAATAAAAACCGCAATATAGATAACCATAAGTGATTAGGTCAATAACAAAGTATTAATATCTTTTTGCGAAACAGGAGACAATGGTCCCCAGTACTTTTTTACTACCTCTAGCTGATTATTAAGTATAGATGTATTATATACAGAAAAAGAGTTCTTCACCTCTGATGTTTCCTGCTGATAAACAACAGAAGATTCCTGCCTGATATTTGCAGCAAAATGCTTTTCATCTTTTGCGTTACCATACCATCGTTTTGTTTCCTGAGGATAAATATAATGCGGCTTATTTAAAGCAATGCAATATCCGACGTGGGTGCCTACTGCATTTGACATTGTCATATCCGCCAATTCAATAATTGTACGCAAACGATTTAGAAAATTTATATCATTTTTATGACCCGCAGTAACAATATGGAAATTGTTAGATTGATAAAACTGGACAACATCCGGTTTCTGTGCATCAAGATAATACAAATTTATAAAAACAGAATCATAGTGTTTAGCAATCTTCTTTATTTCCAGAATATATTCCATTTTTGAAAAATCAGAATTTACACCTGCGACTGAATGAGGCGGAAAACATAACAAAATTCTTCCATACTTTTTTTTAATACAAGCATTTTCTTCATCAGATTTCAAATTATTAGCATACTGAATATATGGCCCAATAGGATATATTGTTTTATTGCAGCCACTTTCTCTGAGATGATTCACTCTTGTTTCACTAAATGTTATAATCTTCGGAACATTTTTATAAAACGCCAAATCTGTAGAAACATAGTCACCAAAATATACTCCATGTTCCATAAAAACAGAATTGCATTCAAATGAAACGTCCAATCCGGAATAAGATTTCAATGTAGCGTTAATACCATAGGCATGATTATCCACAACATAATCAAAAGGACAAAAAATCATATCTTCTGAAAGAAGATCAATATTAAATAAGTTTGTATTCTGCCTTTCGAAAACTTCATGATTGAATTTTTTTGAAACCATTGTCCTTTTTATGAAAAAAATTTTCTTTAATAAGAATGGATGTGAAACTAAAAAATGTCTAAGATTGTTATTCACTTAAACAACCTCTTTTATAATGCGAACATATTGTGTTAACATAATATCTAAAGAATAGCACTGTTTATACTTTCTGAATGAGTTTTCGCCCATTTTCAGCAAATCAAAGTTGTGTGCAGCTATATTTGATAAAATCATGTATATTTCTTCTTCATTCGGGTTGAATAATACACCTTCTTCATCAGGTGTAATAATATCAGGAATACTGCCTACGCTGGTAGCAAAAATAGGTAACTTACATTGCATTGCCTCCAATATGGACAGCGGCAAGCCTTCATCACGACTGCACAAAATAAAAAAATCAGCCAACACCAGCTTTTCATATATTTGATTATTTGTAATTCCACCCATAAGGACCATGTTAGGTGGTACATTTTCAGCAATAGTATTGTCAAGAATGTCCCCAACACAAAAAACCTTTAAATTTAAAACTCCGTTATTACATAATCTCCATAACGCAGCTTTAAGAAGATCATAACCTTTTCGGTATGAAATAGTTCCAACTGCGATTCCTATAAAATCATCATTTGAATTTTTATGTACTATATTTTCATTATTCAAAAGCTTAACGCCATTATTTATATTTATAGCATTGTCTTTTTTTGAGGATAAAGGTTGCAGAATATGTCAAGAGCTTTCGTTGAAAGAAGGATAATCTTTGAACTTGCAAAGATAACATTATTGAAATCTTTTTTATTTTTGAAAAATTATTTAAAAGAGGAAATTCATTAAAAAGCATTTTAAAAGGATTGCCATCATTATGTAAAATGAGAAACAGTTTCAGTTCATGTGGATATCGTTTGATGAATTGGTTTGCAATAAAGAAATCATTAAAGATAAATACATCTTTATTTTTTTCCTTTAATGTAAATTTTTTCAACACTTTATTTGCATTGCGAATATACAATAAATAGTATAACAGATAACTTCCCAAAGAAGTTTTCTTCATTATTGAAATGATAAAATTGCGAAACCGTATTTTGTATTTTGGAGACGGTGAATCCCTTTTACTGGATATAGCGGTGAGGTAAAAAAAGGAAATGTTACTCCCAATCTCTCTTTCTAAAAAAAATTTATTATCAATAAATGATTTAAAAAAAATACTGGCGCCATTCAATTGAGGAACTTTACCAAAATACATAAAATTAACACTCATCCCCATCTGATCCTTTTTTTACTAATATGATTTCATAACACTAAATTTACTCAGTTAAAGTATATGACTTCAAAATAGCTTTTATTTCCTTTTGTAAAATTTTTTCAACAAACTCCCGAAAAGCACCATATCCGCCATTTGATTTACATACATAATTCACAACAGCTTTCACATAATCAGGAGCATTTTTAGGCGCAGCAGAAAACCCTGTTTTTTTAATAAAGCGATATCGTTTATATCATCTCCAATATATGCAACATCCGATAAGTCAATATTTATTTCCTTGCACAGGTTAGCTACAACTAGTAATTTATCAGTACATCCTTGAAATAAATAGTCAATATTTAATTTCTCCGCCCTTCTGGAAACTATTTCCGTATTTTCACCGGTAATAATTGCAATAGGAATATTGAGACTATGGCAAAATAAAACACCAGCACTGTCAGAAGTATTAAAACGTTTAAATTCATTACCGAGCTGGTCGTAATACATGCCGCCATCTGTCCACACGCCATCAATATCTGTAGCGATCAATTTAGGTAATTTTTTCTTATTCCACATTTTCAATAAAAATTATTTCATCCTTTTTTATTTCAGACTTGACTTTACGGCCAATAATTTTATTTCGTTCAATCCATCTGACCCCTGTACCTGGAGAAAGCAAATGTATATCCTCATCTGATATTACTTCTCCTATATGTAAATCACGAATAGATGCTATGGATCTTTCGAGTTTCTCCTTAGCGTTATTAACTGATGGATCAATAAATAAATCTTCTGTACCCATTTCCATTTCCGTTAGGCGTATATCACGAATCATACGGTTAACACCATCCGGCCCCAAAGAACCTTTTTGATCAGTACCTTTCATATCCCTGTCTATAGTAATATGTTTTTCTACAATTTTTGCGCCTAAAGCGATTGCGGCGACCGGAGCGGATATGCCAATGGTATGATCAGAAAATCCTATAACATACTGAGAATAGTGGTTTCTTAAATATGAAATGCTTAGAAGATTCAGATTTTGCGGTTCTGTTGGGTATTGTGACACACAGTGCAAAATAGAAATATCATTATGATACTTTGTTATAACATTTAATGCATTATCCAAGTCCGTTTTATCACCCATTCCGGTAGATAAAATAATCGGGATTTTTGTTTCGGCCAAAGATTCAATCAGCGGCAAATTAGTCAGGTCCCTGCTGGCTATTTTCAATTTATCTGGAATAAACAATTTCAATAAACTCAAGCATCTTTTTGCACACAAAGTTTCTACAAAATCAAGTTTCTTTTCTTTCGCAAAAGTATAAACTTCATAGTGCTCCTCATCACTTAACTCAAGATAAGCCCTATGTTCTCCATATGTTCTCCCAAACGAGTTCGGGTTATTATACGGCATATTCATCTGGGAAGCACTTAATTCTTCATCTAAATCACGTTTAGTGAGTTTAACTGCATCGATACCATGGACTTCACCAGAATAAGATCCCATATTTATCGGCCTGCTGGCCAATTCAATAAGAAGTTTGGCAATATCTACAGATCCATTATGATTTTGCCCAATTTCACCAATAATATATACCGCTCTATTCATAGTTTCTCCTAAATGATTTTATCATTTACTATTTCTGAAAATCTGTTCTTGCATTGTACTCAAATACTTTTCGTTATTATATATTATTGGCAAAATATTTTCAGGTTCAATAGCCATATTCGCGTCAGATAAAGATTTGTAAATTTCTTTAGCCAATACAAAATCAGTCATCGTATCCACTGTTAAACGGATTGGAAGCTTTTCTATCTGTTCTGAAACAGGAAACCATTGTATTGAAAAAGATTCCGGATGTGTATAAATATAATTCGTTACATGCTCCAAATACAAGGTATCGACCGTCATCTTTTGAATTTTTTTCAAGCTTTTAAGGCGAACAAATTCAGTCCAAAAACCATAATGTGTTTTTATGGAAGGTGTTCCATCTTTTCTTTTAAAGGAAACATAATCAAAATCACCCAGATTGTTTATAAGGAAAGATAAGTAATTCATACTTAAAAACGGATTATCTGCGCATATTCTTATAATATTGTGTATTTTTTTTTCTTCACCACAATCAATAAAACGCTGCAATACGTTAGATTCACTACCCTGAAAATAATCAATCCCATGCGTTTTTGCCTTCTCAACTAACACACTGTCACTCGGACTTGTTGTTGTCGCTAAAATTACAGGAAGTCCTGGAAAAGTATTTTTCAACCGCGCAAGCAATATATCAATTAAGGAGTCATTTTTATAAAAAGATAATATAAGCTTATTCGGTAACCTTGAGGATCCCGTTCTGGCTTGAATTATGATTCCTAAACCCAACATAGCCTACCTATGAATAACCATTTGCCCATACAAAATCTGATAAAAATCTCAAACAGAAAAGATATATTTTTCAGAAAAAATGAATACAAGTACTTCTCAGATACCAAGCGAAGAATTACAAAAAACTAGCTATTTTCTAATGTTTTTCGAATAAGAGGTACAGATTCGATTGGAAAAGACAGTATCATAAAACAAAGAAAAAAGCATATAGGGTAAAGTAAATTATAGAAAAAAGATGGAAAGAAAAAGCTCAAATATTTTTTAAAAGCATAGTATATTTCATTAGAATTTAATCCTTTCATTTTCATCAGAAAAACTATCTTGAATATACTCCGAAACCTGAAACCAAGCCACCTCTTCATGATTATTCTCAATTTTCGTTTTGAAAAAAAGGGAATCAATGAAAAACCTGTCAGAATATTCATATATACACTGCCGTAAAACCAGTGTGTTTTTTTGTTTGGAATGCCCCAATGACAAACAAAACATGAGGAAAACAGAATATCACCCTTTCGTTCATATAATAAATAAAACAGAGGATATAACTGAGAAAAACAATTAAAGGACATTTCCAAGGCCCTGCTATAATATTTTTCATATTTTTTTTTATTAATAACGCATGTAGACATAAACAGTAAATTTGAAAATAAGTTATTATCTGTCACAAAAATAAAAAACTTATCAAGCTCACTATAACGGACATTATCTAAAACACTCCCTAATTCCGATGAATATTTAATTATTCCAGTGTCCTGATTTTCAGGTACGGATATATCGCAAAGAATAGTGTTCAATGAATCTTCTAAAGGAATATCATCATCACTTAACAACCAAACCCAGGAAGTTTTTGCATACTCAATACAGCGTAATATATTAGCATTCATTCCAATATTGATGTTATTTCTCAAAATAGTTATATTTGGAATAACAATATCAAGTTCGGAATATATTTCAGAAACAGTTTTTTCTGAAGCGTTATCAATTATTATGACTTCAACAGAGTCAATATTTTGAAGAACAGACAAACGCTTTAGTAATTCTGAAATTTTATCCGGTCTATCATAGGTCGGTATACATACCGATAAAACAGGATTAAGACTGTTCTTCATGCCATTTCCTCTTGCATTTATAAAAAATCATTCCAGCTATTGGCGTCAAAATAATATAATTAGTCAAAAAACCAAGAAAGAACAAATCTGCAGAAAGATATTTCCCACAAAAATATGTAGAAATGGATATAAAAACAGCAGAAAAGATTGATGTAATAAAATAGGGTTCTTGCTTATGGCCACGCAGATAAAGTGCCCAGCAATTTACAAAGAAATGCAATAAATAACAAAAAGCCAATATCACAAGAGATTTATATGATAAAAATCGGTTAAATATCTTTGGAAAAATCCAAAAATCTCTAAACAAAATAACAAATAAAGCGACACATAAACTAATAAGGCAATATGTTGCAATGCCCAAAACGAACCGCTTCTTAAACAACCGGTCTAAATTATCCCAGCTTTTGACAGAGACAAGCATATTCAATCTAGGTGTTATTGTATATAACCAGATGCTGCTCATGTTGTAAACGGCAGTAATCAGTGATAATGAAATGCCGACTTTTCCGCTCATTACAGGTCCATGAAAATAATGCATTAGAGGCGTATAAATCTGAAATATAAAATATCCGCTTGAAAAGCTTAATGCATATTTAGAAAATAACGGAAGGATTTCTTTTTTCCAGCTATGTATAAAACCCTTCGATACAGTCAGTAAATAATGAAGAAGCTTCCGAAAGGTACCAAAAATCGAAAGAAATATTGAAGAAGAACTAATCAGCATAGCACAAGACAAAGCATATATGTTGCCATGCAAAACTAAGACAATAATAACTATAAAGGAATTAATAACTGCGACACGAAAGCGAATCTTCTGAACAACTTCTATTTTGTTTAATCCTTCAATAAAAGATAGAACAGAATTATTAAAAAATTGATTAAAGATCCTATAGAATAGATTATCCAAGGTAAAATATAGTCATGTAAAACACCATCGCGGACAAAAAAGATAATTCCAACAACAAATATACATGGAAAAACAATGCTGCAAATTGTAGAGAGCCATTTTATTATAAATCTGAAGAAACTTCCGAGTCTTTTGAGGTGTTCAGAATCGCCCGTTAAAACACCATTTTCATCAAAGGACAAAAAAGCAAACTCATGCGCTGAAAACTGTAGGATAATATTTGAAAAACCCAAATCAGCAAATGTTGATAGCGCGGAAATACTGCCAAATAAATACCAATATCCTTGCTGTTCCGCAGAAAGAAATAAAGGGATAAATAATATCGTTAAAGGCCCGGACAACAAACGCCAAAGATAATTAAATAATGTAAAAATCAAATCTCTGTGTGGTTGTATGATTTTCATGCCGTACTCTTAATCTGTAAAAAAACTTTCATTGACTCACTCAGTAAATCGTCTTTATTTTTTTTCATTAGCTTTCTTTTTCTGATCTGTAATTTTTTGATACTTCGGTAATATTATTTAAATTAAGCTATTTCATTTAGCATTATTTTTATTCCTTCAGTGTATTGTATCGACGGAACCCATCCTAAAGAAACCATTTTCTTATCATTAATAGTAATATCCATTAATTCTTTTTCATCATCTTCAACAGCGCCAAAATTAAGTACCGTTGAATTTTCAGGATACAATACTTTATATTGAGTAGCTAATTCAGATACAAAATCGCGGACAGTTACCGGATGACCCGTACCAATATCAATTTCTGTGAACCGGTCTAACTGATTCTTGTTCTGTAATATACATGAATAGGCGGAAACTACATCATTAACATGTACAAAATCTCTCAACTGTGTACCTTTTGTTAAATTAATAACACTTTTGTTTTCTTGAAGCTGTTTTAATACCCAAGGCACAAATTTCAGCTCATTATCATTAGATCCATACATATGTTGGAGTTTCATATTTATACATTGGATATCCGGTGACCGATTGATAAGCCATTCAACAAATTGCTTCTTTGATAAGCTATAAGCATTATAGTATTTCTCGTAAAAAGTATCGGTATTAATAAAATATTTCGAGCCATACATAACCGCAGCCTCAAGTAATTTTAATCCAGCGAGTACATTTGTTTCAAGAATAGTATATGTACTTTCACCACGCCGCCCATAACAAGAAGCTGTATGAATAACAATATCAATTACTTGTTTTTTGAATGGAGCCTCATACCCATCTAAATCAGCATTATAAAATTGTATTTTATCTGCAATGTCCTTTACACGCCATATATCTGAAGAACTCCGCTTTAAAATAATTATGTTATATCCTTCAGAAAATAAACTATGAGCCAGATGTGAACCTAAAAAACCTGTTCCGCCTGTAATAAGAATAGTTTCAGACATTGTTTCTAATTCCTGATTAAGATCGTTCTACCGGTTCTCTTATAACTTGAACCATCCGGTCTATCATTTCATTGTTCATACCCGGATAGACACCTATCCAGAAAGTATCATTCATAATTCTATCAGTATTCTGTAAGTTTCCAACAACCCTATATCCTGTACCCAAGTTGCGTAACTCATCGAAACAGGGATGTTTAATCAGATTCCCAGCAAACAACATTCTGGTTTGAATATTATTTTTCTCTATATGTTTTACCAGCTCATTTCTACTGAAACCATCTTTGCATGTAATGAGGAATCCGAACCAACTGGGATTTGAATTTGGCGCAGCTTCAGGAAGAATTAATTTATCCTGTAGATCTTTCAAGCCGTCATAAAGCCGCTGCCAATTATACCGGCGACGATCTACAAAAGAAGGGAATTTTTCTAACTGTGCACACCCAATTGCAGCCTGCATATCAGTTGCCTTGAGATTGTATCCAAAATGACTGTAAACATATTTATGATCGTAGCCTGCCGGCAGATCGCCATATTTCATGTCAAAGCGATGCCCGCAAAGATTATCTCTGCCTGAAGGACAGATACAATCCCTCCCCAGTCACGCATTGAGCGAATTATTTTATGGAGCAGTGAATCTGAAGTATATACAGCGCCACCCTCTCCCATAGTCATATGATGAGGCGGATAAAAACTTGAAGTTCCTATATCACCGACTGTACCGGTAAATTTTTCAATTCCATTAATACGGTATTGGGAACCAAGTGAATCACAATTATCCTCAATCAGCCATAAATTGTATTTATCACAAAATTTCTTTACTGCTTGCAGGTCAAACGGATTCCCCAAAGTATGCGCTATCATTACCGCTTTTGTTTTGGATGAATAAGCAGACTCAAGCATTGAAACATCAATATTATATTGTGGTATTGTTACATCAAGAAAAACTGGGACCGCACCAAACTGAAGTATAGGAGCTACTGTTGTAGGAAATCCGCAGGCAACTGTAATTACTTCATCACCGCGTTTTATAGCTCGCTCATTAAGCAGAGGAGAAGTCAACGCCATAAAAGCCAGTAAGTTTGCAGATGAACCAGAGTTGACCAAGGAACAATAAGGAACTCCAAGATAATTGGCAAAATGCTTTTCAAACTGGTCTGTATACCGCCCTGAAGTCAACCAAAATTCCAATGCGCTATCAACTAAATTTATCATTTCCTGCTCATTGAATACTCTGGATGCATAGGAAATACGACTACCATTTTCATAAGGTTGAGGTACCATAAAAGCCTGATAATACTCTGCAACACTTTGGAGAATATGTCTTTTTGATTCTTCTTTGTCTATTGATTCCGCCATATATCCACCTGAAAATTAGTTTATTTGTTTACAAAATGAAAAATATTCTGCTATTTGTTTATCGGTTATTTCTTCAGCGGGGTTGTTTTGCATTACAGTTTTGTTCCACTCAACGACTTTTTCAACTGCTCTCTTGATATTCCATACAGGATTCCAGCCTAATGCAGTTCTTGCTTTTGCACAGTCAAGTTTTAGAAAATTTGCTTCATGCGGACCTTCATTATCTAGCGCTACCCATGATGTTTCATTACCCCAGATGGAACAAAACAAATCTGCAAGTTGTCCGGTAGAAATACAACTTTCATCATGGGGTCCAAAGTTATATGAGCCGGCTAAATTGATATCTTCATATTGTTTTTTTGCTAAAAGCAAATATCCGTAAAGACATTCAAGCACATGTTGGTAGGGTCTTATAGAAAAAGGGTTTCGAACAATAATTTGGTTCCCAGAACTTACCGCACGAATGCAATCGGGAATTATTCTGTCGTCAGAATAATCTCCGCCGCCAATAACATTTCCGGAACGGGCTGTTGAAATTGCAGGAGCCCCATCATACATAAAAAAAGAATTTCTGTAGCTAGAAGTTACCAGTTCACTACATGACTTACTGTTTGAATACGGATCATAACCGCAGAGCGTTTCATTTTCCCGATACCCCCAGCACCATTCTTTATTTTCATAGACTTTATCAGTAGTGACATTAATAAAAGATCTGATACAAGGGATATCCCTCAAAACTTCAAGAACATTCACGGTTCCCATAATATTAGTTTCATAAGTCAGGACAGGTTCCTGATATGAAAGACGTACAAGAGGTTGGGCTGCTAAATGAAAAAGAACTTCTGGCTGAAAATTTCTTATGGTTTTTCTTAGTGAATCTTGATTACGGATATCACCTATGACAGAGTTCATATGTTTTTCAATACCGGTAAGAGTAAACAAGGAAGAGGACTTTGTCGGTTCAAGAGCATAACCGCATATGTCAGCACCGGACATCAG
Source organism: Brucepastera parasyntrophica (assembly GCF_022376835.1). Classification (GTDB taxonomy): domain Bacteria; phylum Spirochaetota; class Spirochaetia; order Treponematales; family Treponemataceae; genus Brucepastera; species Brucepastera parasyntrophica. Next base: position 116,693 of record NZ_CP084606.1, on the reverse strand, counting down.
CAAAATACGACAGAGCCAGGCACCTTTGAATCCTGTATGTCCGGTTATAAAAACTTTTTTGCCCTTATAAAATGACAAATCAATCATTCCACACCTTCCATGGAGCATTTCCCTCATCCCATAATTTTTGGAGTTCTGACTTATCCCGTAATGTATCCATAGATTTCCAGAAACCTGTATGTTTAAATGATTGTAATTGTCTATCTCTGGCTAACTCTTCCAGAGGAGCATGCTCAAAAACAGTACTGTCGCCTTCAGTAAGATAATCAAATATCTCCGGCTGAAGTACAAAAAAACCGCCACTTACCCATGAACCATCTCCCTGGGGTTTTTCAAAAAATGATTCAATACTTGCATCTTCAGCCAATTCGAGTGAACCAAATTTACCGGATGGTTGAACTGCCGTTAATGTTGCCAATTTACCTTTTGAATTATGATATTCGATAAGTTGATGAATATTTATGTTTGCGACACCATCTCCATATGTCAGCATAAAAGGTTCATTGCCAATATAATTCTGAATCCGTTTGATTCTTCCTCCGGTCATCGTATTCAAACCTGTATCAACCAAAGTAATCTTCCATGGCTCTGAATATGAATTATGGTATTGAACTTCATTTGAAAATAAATCAATTGTCATATCTGCCGCATGCATATAATAATGGTAGAAATAATCTTTTATATAGTACGATTTATATCCACAGCAAACAACAAAATCGGTAAACCCGTAATGAGAATATATTTTCATTATATGCCAAAGAATTGGCTGCCCACCAATTTCAACCATCGGTTTAGGGCGTAAATCAGTTTCCTCAGAAAGTCGGGTTCCATAACCTCCAGCTAAAAGCACTACTTTCATTGCGCATACTCCAATTTTTTCTTCCTCAATTTATAGCATAAAGCTATTTATCAGTCCTGTAATTCATTTGTACCTGGTTTTTAATTTCTCTGCTTCTTATTTTAAACTTTATCACAATAAGACTAAGTACTGTCCCCACAACCGCCCCAATTGTATCGGCGAGCCAGTCCCAGATATTACAGTCCCTGCCGGGAACAAAATATTGATGAATCTCATCAACCGCGCCGTATGCGGACGTTATCCCGATAATTATTATTATTGTCCGCAAAGAATGCTGTTTCCACTGTCCGGCAGGAAACCAGAATGATATCGATACAGCGAGTACGGCAAAAGCTATTATATGCTGTATCTTATCGATTCCTAATATGCCCTTCGGCTGGGGAAGCGTACTCTGTGACGAAAGAAACCAGATTGCAGCTATAACAATAAGGGCGGGAATTTTAGCTATAATTTTAAAGATCCTGTTTTCAAACACGCTGTGAATAATTTTTCTCCACCCATTTTTTATATTCTCCGCTTCTTATCCTGTCTACCCATTCTGAATTGGACAGATACCAGTCGACGGTTTTATTTAACCCGGCTTCAAATGAAACGCTTTGTTTCCAGCCGAGATCGCATTTTACTCTGCTGCAGTCAATTGCATAGCGCCTGTCGTGTCCGGGACGGTCCCGGACAAAGGTTATGGTTCCGCGGATTTTTTCCGCGTCAATTCCTGTCTTCTTTGATACAATAGCAATCAGTTCATAAAGCAGTGCTATATTCTCCCATTCATTTTCACCGCCGATATTATACCTTTCGCCGTTCCGGCCGTTTTTCAGTATTGCCCACACGGCGGAATTATGGTCTTCCACATAGAGCCAGTCGCGGATATTTTTTCCATCGCCGTATACCGGCAGAGGCTTGCCTTCCAGCATATTCAGAATCATCAGGGGAATAAGTTTTTCAGGAAACTGGTACGGGCCGTAATTATTTGAACAGTTGGAGATCGTTACCGGTAATCCGTACGTATGATAATATGCGGAAACCAGATGGTCGCTTGAAGCCTTGCTGGAGGAATAGGGAGACCGGGGGTCATAGGCCGTTGTCTCGGTAAAATAACCGGACTCACCGAGAGAACCGTATACCTCATCGGTACTGATATGATGGAATAATACATCATCACGCATTGTGCCGCCGGAATTTTTCCATATATTCCGGGCAATATCAAGCAGGGTAAAAGTCCCCATAACATTGGTTACTATAAAAGCTTCCGGACCATGTATGGAACGGTCAACATGACTTTCGGCCGCGAAATGTACTACGGTATCAATATTGTATTTTCTGAATAATGATTCGACCAGCGGTCGGTCGCATATATCACCGTGTTCAAAAAAATATCTGGTATTTCCGAATTCGGATTCGATATCAGACAGACTTTCCGGATTACCCGCGTAGGTAAGGGCATCAAGATTAATAATACGGCCGGTAAAATCGGATGTTTTTTTCAGCATGACCCGGATAAAATTGCATCCAATAAAACCGCATCCGCCGGTTACCAGAATATTTTTCAGACTTCGCATAATTTTAAAAACTCTCCGAGGCTGGTATCCCATGCCGTAAGATTAATGCCCAATGTTTTTTTATCTTTTCTTTATCCAGTACTGAATAGGCAGGCCTGCGGACTTTCGAAGGAAACGCTTCGCTGGAACAGGGGTTAATAATACAATCATCAGTCAAAAGTCCGGTTGTCCTGCCCTGCCGGTATATTTCCAGAGCAAAGTCGTACCATGAAATAATTCCGTCATTTGTAAAATGATAAATACCATATGGTACAGGATCAGTTTCATCTGTTCTTTTTATCAGCATGAAAACTATCTCCGCAAGATCGTGGGCCCAGGTTGGAGTACCAATCTGATCATTGACCACGGAAATACTGTTTTTCGTCCGCATAAGTTTCAGCATGGTATATACAAAATTATTGCCATGCACACCATACAGCCAGGCCGTCCTGATTATGTAGGAGGCGTTATTGTTTTTGAGGATGTTTATTTCTCCATCCCGTTTTGTAAGTCCATAAACGCCAATGGGATCGGTCGGGTCATCTTCTTTATACGGATGGTCATTCTTTCCGTTAAACACATAATCCGTGGAAAAATGAATCAGTCTGGCCCCTGTTTTATCCGCAAGATACGCAATATTTGAGGGGCCTTCATCATTCAGTTTTCTGCAGAGTACAGCATCATCTTCCGCCATATCGACAGCGGTATAGGCTGCGCAATTTATTATCCATGAAATGGGCTGTATTTCTTTTTGGGTTTGAGCAAAGGATTCCAAGGCATTCAGGTCGGTGATATCGATTTCCCTGTCTGTTCCGATAAACGGAATGCCGTTTTTTTCAAACACACCGGCGATTTCAGAACCCAGCATTCCCCTGTTTCCGATGAGCCAGATCATTCCGCAAATCCCGGCAGATTTCTGTCTTTTTCGGAAAGAACATATTCCGTTCCCAGATCGGGCCAGTCGATTCCGATTGAGGGATCATTCCATACAATTCCGCCCTCATCATCGGGATAATAAAAATCAGTGCATTTATATGAAAAAACCGCGCTTTCGGATAAAACCAAAAAACCGTGGGCAAAGCCCTCGGGAATATAAAACTGGTTTTGTCTTTTATCATCGAGAATAACCGAATGCCATTTACCGTAAGTAAGTGAGCCTTGCCGGATATCGACAGCCACGTCAAAAACAGTACCTTCAATAACGCGGACCAGTTTTCCCTGCGGGTGTGTTTTCTGAAAATGAAGTCCCCGGAGAATTCCTCTGGATGAACGCGACTGATTATCCTGCACAAAATGCATGGTAAGTCCAGCGGAAAAAAAATCACGTTCGGAATAGGATTCAAAAAAACAGCCTCTGCGGTCCTCATAGACTTTGGGAAAAATCTCATAGAGACCGTTTATGGAACAGGCATTAAAACTGAAAGACATGATCTATATATTCCCCGCAATAAATTTCAGGTATTCGCCGTATGCTGTTGTATATCCGGATGCGAGATCAAGCAAGTCAGTCCTGGTTAACCAGCCATTGAGATATGCAATTTCTTCTATGCAGGAAATATACATGCCCTGGCGTTTTTGCACAGTTTCAATAAAATTGGCGGCTTCAAGCAGGCTTTCACAGGTTCCGGTATCAAGCCAGGCCATTCCCCGGCCCAGAACTTCAACAGACAGCTTTCTCTGTCCAAGGTAGCTATTGTTGATATCAGTTATTTCAATTTCACCCCGGGCCGAAGGCTGAATATTTTTGCTATATCGACTACCCTGTTATCATAAAAATACAGACCAGGGACCGCATAATGGGATTTTGGACTGACAGGCTTTTCTTCAATAGAGAGAGCCCTTCCGTCAGAATCAAATTCAACGACGCCGTACGCAGACGGGTCCTTAACATAATATCCGAAGATGGAACCGCCGCCCTCTCTATTCACGCGGCTTACCGCATTTTTCAGGGTCTGGCTGAAGCCCCTTCCGTAAAATACATTATCGCCGAGGACCAGAGCGCAGGAATCATTTCCGATAAATGACTCTCCGATAATAAAGGCATCGGCAAGTCCCCGGGGTGTTTCCTGCACAGCATATTCAAACCTCATTCCCAGCCACTCGCCTGAACCAAAAAGTTCCTTAAACAGGCCTATATCCCGAGGAGAAGAAATGATGAGAATGTCCCTTATGTCCGCAAGCATTAAAACCGAAAGCGGATAATAAATCATCGGTTTGTCATACAGGGGAAGAATTTGTTTGGAAACAGCCTTTGTTATAGGATACAGTCTTGTGCCAGCGCCGCCGGCAAGTATGATTCCTTTCATTGTTATACCTGTTTATTTCGGTTCACGCGGAGAGTCTTGTACTAAAAGAGATTTTACCGGCGGAAAAGCTGCATGCCGGTTTTTCAGGGTATACAAAACCGTTTTACCCGGTAAAGCGTCAGTCTTCCTGCGGAGGGTTCTGGCCCTGTTTTACCTGCAAAACTCTTGCCCCGATCTGGTTCCCGTCTATATTAAAGGTAAGCGTATAGGTCCCCTCTCTTGGAAAAGGCGCTCCCATAATCATGGGGTTAATTCAACAACATCCTCAGGAGTTGCCGCATTCAGCTCGCCATTTATGGGGAGAATAACCTGCATTGTATCATCGTGGACCAGATTTATGGAAAAGGTATGCTTTCCCGTCAAATTGGTTACGGCAGCATAAATTGACCAGGGTGGGAAAACAACAGGAAAAGCCTTTGCGCTGAAAACACTGAATGTGCCTATTATACCTTTTTTCCCGTTATTTTCAGTAATTATTCTGTCCGCAAAAAGAAGTCCTACAAGAACCGGTTCAGCCATATTATCTCCTTTAAATAAACCCACTCTGCGGTCTTTTTTTGCAAAAAAAGAAAACAGAGGAATATCTGACCAGAAAACATTACTGCTATGCCGCCGGAACAGGCTATAACCAATGTTATCTTTATGTAAACATTGTCATTTTATCTTATAATTTGCAGAAATACAATAGATATGTGAACAGGGACTTTTCAGGGTTGCTGCATCTTGTTTTCTTTGTTTTTTTGCTCAATAATGTACATTATGCCTGTTTTATTCCAGATTTTGGCGCTTTTTATACTGATGGGGGTCGGTTTTGTGACCGGGAAGCTCAGGATTCTCGACCAGGGAACGACGAAGGGACTGAGCCGCCTGATAATAAAAACAAGCCTGCCCGCCCTTATTTTCATGTCTTTTCAAAAGCCTTTTTCACGTGAACTGTTCGGCGAAGCAATGGCCACACTGCTTACGTCAGGGCTTTTTTATGCAGGAATTATACTTCTGTCTCTGGCCGCAGTAAAACTTCTGCGGGTCAGCAAAGAACAGTCAGGAGTTTATGCCTTTACCCTCAGTTTTTCAAATGCCGCTTTTATCGGATTTCCTGTTGTAACATCAATTCTGGGTGAAGAAGCCCTCTTTCTTACAGCCATTCATAATATATTCTTTAATCTTTTGGCTTTTTCAATCGGAATTATTATAATAGGGAAAGGCATCGGTCAGGAGCCGCAAAAACATTCTTTCCGGGCCCTTATTGGTAAGGCGCTTAACATTAATGTTTTTGCTTCGATTGCCGGTTTTATTCTGTTTATATTTTCGGTTTATATTCCGCCTTTTATTGCAATGCCGCTCAATATGCTGGGCAGTATTACTACACCGCTTGCCATGATTGTTACCGGCGCAATCCTCAGCGAGGCAAAACTCGCGCCCATACTTAAGAACTGGCGGATGTATATAGTCAGTATTCTGCGCCTTGTTGTGTGGCCTTTTCTGACTGCGGTAATTCTCAGACTCTGCAATGTAAGCGGTGACCCCTTTTATATCACGGTTATCATAGCAGGAATGCCAGCGGCGTCAAACGCCAGTCTGCTGGCTGCGGTATACGGCGGGGACGCCGAAAGCGCGTCCGCTATTGTATGTATGACTACCCTGCTCTCTGTGGTAACGATTCCGGTTCTGGCAATGATTCTGTAAGGCCATTACCCCGCGGAAAGACGTTCCAGTTTTTCACGGATAAATTCGCTTTTTTCCTTTAAGCCTATTTTTCCCGTTTCAAGGATGAGAACATTCGGATGGAGAGGGTCAAGTTTAACCCGGCCCGCTGATTCCTGCATCATACGCAAAAGCCTGTCCACCGATACCTTTGCGACCTTTGAAAACTCGACCCGGACGCTGCCCTGCTTTTCATTAAGACTCGAGATTGAAAGATTGCGGCAAATAATTCTTATTTCCGCAAGAGCAAGGAGGCTGTGCAATTCCTCAGGAATAGGCCCGAACCGGTCGAGCAGTTCAAGGTATACACTGTCAAGTTCATCCTGAGTCGAAATTGCGGCTATTTTCTTATACACTTCCATCTTGGTCTGGGCAACCGGTATATAGGAATCCGGAATAAATCCGGTATACTCAAGTTCAAGCCATACCTCAGCTTCAGCCACATAGTCGGAATCCTGAAGCTTTTGAATTGCTTCTTCAAGAAGGCGCAGGTACAGATCAAAGCCGACTGAATAAATGTCGCCGGACTGTTCCTTGCCAAGCAGATTTCCCGCTCCGCGGATTTCCATGTCTTTCATTGCGATTTTAAAACCTGAACCGAGTTCAGTAAAATCGGAAATAACCTGCAGGCGCTTTATGGCTATTTCGGAAAGGGATCTGTCTTCCGGATAAAAGAGATAGGCATAGGCTTTTCTGTAGGAGCGCCCTACCCGTCCCCTGAGCTGATATAACTGGGAGACTCCATACATGTTTGCTCGGTCAATAATAATAGTATTTACATTTGGAATATCTATACCGTTTTCTATAATTGTCGTTGCAATGAGAACATGGAAACCGCCCATTTTGAAGCGGTGAAATATATCCTCCAGATGAGAGGAAGACATTTGGCCGTGCGCCGAATCGATCAGCATTTCGGGAACCAGCTTTTCCAGCATTATCCGTGTTTCGGTAAGTGTTTCGACCCGGTTGTGCAGATAAAAAACCTGCCCGCCCCGTTCAACCTCAAATCGGATCGCCTCCGCGATCCGTTCCGGGCTGAACTCGCCGATAATAGTTTCTATGGGATGACGGTTTTGGGGCGGAGTCGTTAAAAGACTCATATCACGGATTTTGAGCAGACTCATGTGAAGGGTCCGGGGTATGGGTGTCGCGCTCAATGCCAGGCTGTCAATATTTGTCCGCATTTCCTTGAGCCGTTCCTTGTCCTTGACCCCAAAACGCTGTTCCTCGTCGACAATCATAAGCCCCAGATTTTTAAACCGGACATCCTTCTGGATTATCCTGTGCGTTCCTATCAGAATATCGATTTCGCCGTTTGACAGCCGCTCAAGTATTTTTTTCTGTTCTCCCGGTGAAATAAAACGGGATAACTGCGCAATCCGGACGGGAAATTTTTCAAAACGCTCAATACAGGTTTCATAATGCTGCTCAGCAAGAATAGTGGTCGGAGCAAGAAAGGCAACCTGTTTCCCTCCCATAACAGCCTTAAAGGCGGCGCGCATGGCAACTTCGGTTTTTCCGTAACCGACATCACCGCATATCAGCCGGTCCATGGGAACCGGTCTCTCCATATCGGCTTTTATTTCCTTGATTACTGTCAGCTGATCCTCTGTTTCTTCGTAGGGAAAAGCGGCCTCAAAAGCGATCTGCCATTCCGTATCCTTCGGAAAGGCAAAACCCCGGGAAGCTTTCCGGTGTGAATACAGATCAATCAGCCTCTGCGCAATATCCTCGACCGACTTTTTTACCCTGTTTTTCCTGTTTTCCCAGGATTTTGATCCCAGCCGGTCAAGACGGGGATTTTCACCTTCATTGCCGATATACCGCTGGATGAGATTGACCTGTTCAATCGGAATAAAAACAGTTTCATTATCCGCGTATTCAAGTTTAATGTAATCGCGTTCATTTCCGAGGGCGCGGACCCGTTCAATCCCCTTAAACTGGCCAATACCATAATTGACATGTACGACATAGTCCTCGGGATTCAGTTCCACAAAAGTATCTATTACGGAACTTTTTGCATGCTTTACCGATTTCGGGATATGTCTGCGCCGTCCGAAAATTTCATTTTCCTGTATTACGAGAATTTTCAGATCGGGAATTCCAAACCCGGAAGACAGATTGAGAGGAATAACAGTAACGGTAAAATCCTTGAGAATTTCCCGTATTCTCAGGGCCTGATGCTCGCTTTCGGCAAAAATATAAATGCGCCAGTCATCACTGATAAGATTTTCAAGTTCTTCTTTCAGATATGTGATATTTCCGAAAAAACTCCTGGGAGGATCGCAGGAGAGCCTCAGATAACTGACACCGGCGCCGGATTCTTTATGAATTGTCCTGAAAAGCAGACTTTTTGTGTATGAAGCGCAGAGTTTTCTGAAATCAAGGAGAATACGCTGCGGCTCCGGAACCTCAAAGGAAGGGAGGGTATTTTTCCCGCCGTATTGATCCGGATTGAGACTGTCCCGGCCCGCGGCGCCGCGGGCTTTTCTGTAGAGTCCAAGATACTCCCGCTCGATGGTTTCCTGGGCATTTTCCAGACGGTCATAATCAAAATAAAAAACAGCGGGATCAAAGACCGATTCATTATTATAATTGGAAATATAATCAAGGACCGAATAATGTCTGCTGAAAGCAAGCGGGAAAAACATTTCCTCACCCTCAAAGGTTCCCTGATCAGTAAGCCGGCCAGCTATTTCCTGCGGCGAGTTTCCGAATTCCGGCAGTGAAGCCAGTTTGCCGGAAAGGTGGGCTATATTAGTCTGATCCCACACAACTTCCTTTGCCGGATACAGGACAACTTCATCAAGGGTTTCCACAGAACTCTGGTCTGCCGTATTAAACAGTTTTATCTGTTCTACTTTTGTGAAATCAAAAACAATTCGGTGGGCATACATCTCGCCGGGAAGGAATACGTCGAGGACCTCCCCGCGCAGGGCAAATTCCCCCCGGACCGTAACCCGGGGAACCCGGGTATATCCGTATAATGCCAGCTTTTCGGCAAGAGCCGCGGAATCAAAATCATCGCCTTTGGAAAGATGGAAAAGCAGTGACCGGAAGTAATCGGGAGGAGGAACAGGAGTAAGAAAGGCCCGCTGAGTCATTACCAGGATATGCGGTTTTTCATTCTGGCTTTTTATTGGCATGCAAAGTTCCGCTAGACGGGCCGCTCGCTGTCCGAATACCACAGCCCCCGGCGGAACGGGTCTGTACGCTATAGTCCCCCACCACGGAAAAATATCAAAATCAAGGCCGGTCAGGTCCAAATCCTGGGACAGGCTCTCAATTTCCTTTTCCGTGGGAACAATGATAACTACCAGGCCGGGAAAAGTATCCGTATATTCGGAAAGAAAAAAACCGTGCAGTCCGCCCTGAACACCTTCAATTTCATAGGGCCATTTCTGTTCATTTAATTCTGAAAGAACCGCAGACATTGATGACCAGTTATGTATCGCTTTCTTAAGTACGCTGACATCCATATTCTGTTATCATATCATTAAATCGCAGTTTACAAAAGAAGTCTGAACTTTTTATAAGTCCGGCTGGTTTTGGTAAAAACCTGGGAAAACCGGGACAATATGCTGATTTTCATATAAAATTACGGCCGTTTTTCAAAAATCCGGCATTGTGAACAGCTCTGTTATTTTGTGTCTAATGGATAGAATAAAAAAAACCGATAAGATGAAAAGGGAAAAGTATATCAAGCATTCCTGAAAATACGGAAACTGTCAGATTTTCCCGAAAACATACCTTTTTATGGAGTATAAAACCGGTGAAAAAACTTTTTTTCATTTTATTATGTATTTTTATAGAAACAGGCGTTATTTTCTCAACTACCGGTACAGACACGGATTTTGCCTTGGGAGCTGATGTTTCAATACAATTCTATAACCAGAGTATTTATTACCCCGGCGATTCTTCATCCGAGCCTATTTATATCCAGCTGACAATATCAAATAACGGGACCGAACCGGTCAGATTTAAAATAGCTGACGATCATTTCTTCAGTATTGACTTTTCCGCGGTGAACACGCGTAACCGCGCGTTGGACCATACGGAATTCTGGGTAAGAAAGCGGACAACAAGCAGTCATATTTATTTCCGCGAACTCAGCGTCGAACCGGGGGAATCATATTCCGTCATTGAAAATCTGAAAGATTATGTTTCCATAACTCAGCCCGGTATATATCTTATTGAATGCGAATTTTTTCCTGAACTCAAAAGAAACATAACAGGCGAAAGCTATGTTACATCAAACAAATTAACGCTGGAAGTAAAACCGTCGCCGGGACCTGCTGCCGTACGGATTCTTCCCCTGTCATCAGCTGACCGGAGTATTCTGCAGGCCCAGTCCATTCCGCCTGACCAGGTTATTGATTATATCCTGAGCGCGCGGCAAAAAAGCCAGTGGGACCAGTTTTTCCTGTATCTCGATCTGGAACAGATGCTTTCCCGCGATCCGGTTAAGGGACGCAAATTCAGGAATGAATCAGAAGCCGGTCGCCTGCAGATGATTGAAAACTATAAAACCGAATTGTCCCAGGCAACGGTCGACAGGGATATATCGACCATTCCCGTTGATTACACGATTGAACGGACAACATATACCGATACGAAAGGAACAGTTACCGTTATCCAGTGGTTTGACTACCGCACATTCCGCGAGAGAAAAAGATATACCTATTATCTCGGCCTGAAAGATGATATATGGCGCGTATACGATTATACGGTTGATAATCTGGGGACAGAATAGGAATTCCGGCAGAGAATGAAGGCGCTTGTTGTAACAGAAAATCAAAACAGAGACTGTATGCCGAAAAAAGGCGCGTTAGCTGATTTTGATTTTGTGCTGTATCATTCTCCAATTAAGGCCCTTGATAACATAAAAGAAATTATGCCCGATATTGTTTTTATCAATGCAGTGGATTTTCCCCGGCACTGGAAAACCCTGACGCAATTTATCCGCAGTTATGTTGATAAGGAAAAAACAGTAATAATTCTTTTTGTTAACAACCGCTTCACTATTGAAGAGGCCGATAAGGCTCTGCATATCGGTGTGCAGGCAATTATTAACAGTGATCTGCATAACAGGCCGGACAGGCTTGAAAAAATCATCCGGCGGTACAGGAAGGCAGAAACAGTATCAGACGCTATTTTTCCGGAACGCCGGAAGCTTCCGGTCTGGTTGCTTTTTACCAGTCCTGACTCCGGGATCATTATTACAGGTACAATCATACAAATCAAAAATGACATTATTTTTTTCAGACCCGACACTCCCTCTCTGACGCACAGCCTTGCAAAGGGAACGGTTCTTAATCAATGCAGCCTTAAGGTTGGTGACAAAACTTTTTCGCCGGAATGCAGAGTTGTCGAAAACACCCATTATCTTCAGCTTGAATTGTCTGAGATGGATAATAGCATACGTGATGAAATACGCAAACTCACCGCTGCAGAAGAATAAGAATTATCACTGCCGCAAGCATCAAGCCTGAAAGCACATAAATCCACCACGGCAGAGGTTCGGCCTCGGAAGCGGTACGTTGTTTTTTTTCCTCGCACGGACTGCCCCGCGTTTATCTTCCTCTCCGCCTCCAAAGGCATAGCCGCATTTCGGACATCCTCTGGTGAACATACGGGAATTTCCGGACAGCCCGCATTTTGGGCATTTTACCGATGAGAAAAACCGGCCGCAGTGACTGCAGATTTTATCATTCTGTTTTACCTCATTGCCGCAGGATTCACAGAAAAATTTGGCACGCTTTTCCACTGCTACTTACTGGCGCAGGCGGAACAATCAGCTGGTTTACTTGAAGGGGCGGTTTCTTTTTTTTCCGCGGGCCGGGAATCATTTACGTAAAATCCTGAACCTTTAAAACTGATTCCTATTCCGCCCGATAATACCCGCCTTACGTTCTCGCCGCACTTCGGACAGACTTTTACCGGTTCATCTGACATTTTCTGAAATACTTCAAAATTGTTATTGCATGAATCGCATGCATATTCATATGTTGGCATAACGGTGTCCCCATAAATACATTATAGTATTTTTGTTTATAATTAGTGTTTCGGCATTTTGACCGTTTTATAAATACATAAAGATAACATCACAACAATTATTATGTTACTGGTTTATCTCTGTCTTAAAAATACAAAAAATCAAACATTCCGGCAAGATACTCAGTCGGAACATATATACCGGTTACCGACACGACTGTTCCATCGGAAGATACAGGCCGGTCAAACGCAATCCTGAGCATGGCGGTGACAGCGCGGACCATCCGGGCATCAGGTACACCAAAAAATAATGACAGCATATACCCTCCTTCCGGCAGAATATTTTTTCCGGCATACATCTCAATATAGCTGACCGGCAAAGTAAGAGGCATGGCAAATACCGAAGAAGCCCAGACAGCAGGATCTTTAACGTACAAACCTATTTTTGCATCCGATGGGTTTTCCGCGTAGGCAGTAAATCCGGGCGGCAGATTATCCGGCGCCGCTGCAAAAGGGTTTTTCAAATTTACAAGCATTTGCTGTATATTCTGCGCGGTTGAAATACATACTATATTGTCATACGGCAATGCCGTCTCAAGTACGCCGGCCTGATACCAGGTCCCGGATTCCTTTGTTTTATTTTTAATCCATCCCTTTCTTGAAGGAAAAATCATGGACGCGGCTGCCTTCGGAAAGGCTCCGCGCATAAAAACCCGAAAATCGGGAAAACCGTCAGTATCTTCTTCCTGGAAAACCCCCGCATACAGAATTTCCGCCCGATTCAGAAATACATCGGTGTTCCCGGCAAACGAATCATTCCTATTTAAAACAATTTCACATAGCTCGCGGTTTTGGCTGACAGGAAGCACAAGATAGGCAAGCGCATCTGTTCCTAAAACTGAAAGAGGGTTTATTTGCTCCGGAGGCCGCTGCCCGGCGCAGCCGGTAAAAAGAAACAGCATAATCGCGAAAACAAAAAATAAACCGCCGGTTTATATCCTTTACGCCTTTTCTGACTGTCATTCATAAGTGTTCTTCCATTCGGAAACGATGCCCCTCACACAGTGATACATGTATGCAGGGTGTGGTTTCAGCACAGCCCTGCATCATGTTATTCGAGGCGAGGGTTTAATACCCCAGACCAAAGGTCTGCCTGCTCTGCGGCAGTTTTTATAACAACCTATAAAAACGTTCGTTTTTGTAGGTTCCATGGTATTTAACCCGAGGCAATTCCACGGGAGAGAAAAATACTCCGCTGTTCTGCGGCGGAGTATTTTATTCCTTTACAAGTACGGCTTCCCAGCTGTAGTCGCCGGCTTCAATCAATACGGGTTTCATGCTTGTCTGTACCGATGCAAAGTCATCCACCCATTCCGCGCTGACTGAAAGAGTTTCAGCCATCAGATAATCCCGGAACAGGGTAAAGGCTTTTTTCAGTTTTTCCCTGTCCTCTTCAGGCTGTGCCTGTGTCGCGGAAACTGAAAGCTTTATACGGTCTGTTACCTCAAGACCCTTTTCCTTGCGGAGATTCTGGATTCCCCGCACCAGATCACGGACGCAGCCTTCGAGAAAAAGGGCTTCCGTTACTTCGGTATCAAGGCCGACAGTAAGCGTTCCGTCATTTATAACCTTGAGATTGGCTTTTTCAACACGGGTGACGATAATTTTTTCCGCGGTCAATTCAACATGCTGGCCGTCAACCTCAATGCTCAGTGTCGCGCCGTCCAGAATTGACTGAATTACGGAAGAAGAAAGTTTTTCTATTTCGGCTGCAAACTGTTTCATAGAAGCGCCCAGTTCCTTTCCGAGAACCCGGAAATTTGCCTTGGCGGTATATTCAACAAGTTCATCCTCTTTATCATGGAAAAGCACTTCCTTAACATTCAGTTCTTCCCTGATACTTTCTTCCATTTCGAGAAGGACCTTCTTCTCTTCCGGATTCCGTGTCACAAGTTCAACCGCCTTCAGGGGCTGCCGCGTTTTTAAATTAAACTGATAGCGGAGACTGCGCCCCATGGAAACAGCCTTTTGTACGGTATCCATTTTAAATTCGAGATGAAGATCCCGGAGCGATTCGTCATATACGGGATAATCCGCCAGATGGACTGACTCAGGATCACCATCATTTTTGAGATTCTGCCAGATGGTTTCAGTTATAAACGGAACAAACGGCGCCGCAATAAGTATAAGTTTTTTCAGCGCGTAATACAGTGTATCATAGGCAAGAGCCTTGTCGCCGTCATTTTCACTTTTCCAGAACCGTCTCCTGGAACGTCTGATATACCAGTTATTAAGCTGATCAATAAAAGTAACGACAGGATCAACCGCTCGGCTTAAATCGTATGCATCCAGGGCCTCGGTAACTTCTTTTACCATTTTTTCGGTAATTGAAAGAACCCAGCGGTCAAGCGGATTCTGGCTTGTTCCGTCAGCCGTTTTTCCGGCCGGACGTTCAACCTTATCGATATTGGCATAGGTAACATAAAAACTGTAACTGTTCCACAGGGGAATCATTATGCCTTTCAGAATATCGCGGACACCCTCATCCGTATATCTGAGATCATCAGCCTTTGTTACTGCGGAATGTATCAAAAACAAACGAAGGGCGTCCGCTCCGAATTCATTTACAACCATTATCGGATCAGTATAGTTCCGCAGAGACTTGGACATTTTTTTCCCGTCGGAAGCAAGAACAAGTCCGCTTACAATACAGTTATTAAATGCCGGCTTATCGAAAATAGCCGCTGCTAGTACGGTTAATGTATAAAACCATCCTCTTGTCTGATCAAGACCCTCAGAAATAAAATCCGCAGGAAAATGGCTTTCAAAATTTTCCTTATTTTCAAAGGGATAATGATACTGTCCGTACGGCATGGCCCCTGATTCAAACCAGCAATCCATAACTTCGGGAACGCGGCTCATTGTGCCGCCGCAGTCACAGGGGATCGTGATTTTATCCACAAAATGTTTATGCAAATCATCAGGATATACGCCGGACAGGTCCTTCAGTTCCTGACGGCTGCCAATGCAAAGGGTTTTACCGCAGTCGGGGCATTTCCATATCGGCAGCGGATTGCCCCAGTAACGGTTGCGGCTTATAGCCCAATCGCGGGCGCCTTCCAGCCACTTTCCGAACCGGCCGTCCTTGATATGCGCGGGCTGCCAGGTAATACCGGCGTTTGCCTTCAGCATACTCTGCTTGATATCCTCAACTTTGACAAACCAGCTGCTTACCGCCCGGTAAATGAGAGGACTGGAACAGCGCCAGCAATGGGGATAGGAATGCAGTATCTGATCACGCTTAACAAGTTTGCCTTCGGCCTTGAGCCGGTCCATAATAGCCTTGTCGGCATCCTTCACGAAAAGCCCCTGATAATCAGAAACCTCAGCGGTAAATTTACATTCGGCGTCTACCGGACAGACAGTTGGAACGCCGGTACCCTTGAATATTCTGTTATCGTCCTCACCAAATCCCGGAGCAGCGTGGACAATCCCGGTACCGTCTTCGGTTGAAACAAATCCGTCGACAAAGGTCCTGAAAGCGCCGCGGGTCCCGTCCTCATTTTTTTCAAGGCCGGAAAAATAAGGAAAGAGGGGTTCATAAGTAATACCCTGAAGTTCACTTCCCTTCTTTTTCCATATTATCGTGTAGTCATCCTTATTTTTATAGTAGGCGTCAAGACGGGCCTCGGCAAGGATATACCGTTCATCTCCGTCCGCAACGAGGACATAATCAATATCAGGTCCAAGTACCAGACCAAGATTGCTCGGAAGTGTCCACGGAGTTGTTGTCCATGCAAGAAGGAACGTCTTTCCGTCGGCAAGCTCTTCCGCTTTTTTAAAAGCTGAGGCTGCTCCGCTTCCCGGCATAATTCCCGTGATTTTAAACTTTACGGTTATGGCAGGATCATGCACATCCTTGTAGCCGCCGAGATTCAGCTCATGGTTTGACAAAACGGTAGCGCAGCGGGGGCAATACGGAAGAATATAAAAACCCTCATACAGAAGTCCCTTATCCCACAGAACTTTCATGCTCCACCAGATTGATTCCATATAATCGGGTTCCATGGTTTTATAGTCGTTATCAAAATCAACCCAGCGGCCCAGCCTTGTAATGGTCTGACGCCATTCATGAACATACCGGAGCACGCTTGCCCGGCAGGCCTCATTAAATTCCGCGACACCGTATTTTTCAATATCGGTTTTTGAATTGAGTCCGAGTTCTTTCTCAATAAGATTTTCAACAGGAAGACCATGACAGTCCCAGCCAAAACGGCGTTCGACCTTCTTCCCCTTCATAGTCTGGTATCGGGGAATAATATCCTTAATGGTATTCGGAACAAAATGCCCGAAATGGGGCATGCCGGTGGCAAAGGGAGGTCCGTCATAAAATACATACTCAGGAGCGTCCTCACGGTTTGCTATCGATTTTTTGAAAATGTCATTTTTTTCCCAAAAGGACAGAATTTTTTCTTCCTGCGCAGGAAAACTCACTTTTGGATCAACCGGTTCAAACATACTCGCAGACTCCTATATAGTCAAATAATTTAGATTATTTGACTATTTCCGATTGTAAGTGTTTCCGATGAAAAGAATTAACCAATTCCTTACATCAGAAACTTACAGTAAAGGATTATATTATATTTTGCATTTATGCAAAAACTTGAATAATTATACCAAATTTCTGAATTCATTTCTATAGAGAGGCAATTTTAAAACTGAGAAAGTTTTGAAATTGCAACCTTGGATGTAGCAAAAGAAAAATCTATTTCTTTATATCGAATAGAAATAGATTTTTCTTTGAAAAGCTTGTTACAAAACTAACCGAGTTTTGTAACAAGCTCTAGATATACTATTTTTTATATAAACGCAAGTCATTATCGGTACAGGCTGATGATTTACAGGTTTTTGCCGGAAATAAATCCTTGACTTTACGAAGCAAACAGTATATCGTTAAAAAAACATCGATATAACGAGGATAATGCATGGCCAGACAGAAAGTTACAGCTGCCCCGTCAATCAGACGCCTCCCGTCATATCTCCAGATTATCCGTCAATATCAGAATGAAGGCAATACATATATATCGGGAACGGTAATCGCCCAGGAACTCCATCTTGAGCCTATCCAGGTACGGAAGGACCTTGCAATAACCAGCATTGTCGGAAAACCTAAAAAAGGCTATCCCATAGAGGAACTTATCGCAGCGATTGAACATTTTCTCGGATGGGATAAAATGCAGCCCGCGATTCTGGTCGGAGCGGGAAATCTGGGAACCGCGCTCGCCGGTTACCGGGAATTCAAACTGCACGGCCTGAATATATGCGCCGCATTTGATCAGGACCCGGAAAAAGCCGGAAAAAATATACATGGAGTTCCTGTATACAGACCGGAACATATTCCGGAACAGGTTAAAAAACTGAACGCGGCTATCGCCATTCTGACAGTTCCTTCTTCAGATGCGCAGGCAATCGCCAATGATCTGGTGGAAGCGGGCATTACTGCGATCTGGAATTTCACAAATGCAAAACTGAAGGTCCCGGACCATATTATTGTCCAGCAGGAAGATTTAACTTCAGGTTACGCCATGCTCTGTGTTATGATAAATCTCAGGGAAAATGATAATACCTGAAAACAAAATCCGGGAACAGGCTGAAATGTTTGCGAACCGTCTTGATAAGCGGTTCCGGCATTTACGGAAATGGGCGGCAAGAACCGGAGTAAGCTGCTACCGCCTTTATGACCGGGACATTCCAGAAGTTCCTCTTGCAGTTGATCTTTTCAGAGAGCACAAAACGGAAAACCTGTATCTGCATTTCGCGCTTTATGAACGTCCCTATGAAAAAAATGAAGATGAAGAGGAATCCTGGCTGGAAGAAATGAAAAACACAGCCGGAAAGATTCTCAATATTCCGGACAGGAATATTTTTTCAAAAACACGGAAAAGACAGCGCGGAACGGAAAACCAGTACGGACGCTCAGAGGGCAAAGACTATACCATCATTATCGAAGAATATGGTTCGCTTTTCCGCATCAATCTTTCGGGATATCTTGATACCGGTATTTTTCTTGACCACCGCCCTGCCCGTCTGCAGGTAAAAAACAAAAGCAAGGGAAAAAATGTTCTCAACCTTTTCTGTTACACAGGGGCCTTTTCCATTCACGCTGCAGCCGGAGGAGCACGCTGTGTTGACTCGGTTGATATTTCAAAAACATATGTAGCCTGGACCTGCGAAAATTTCAGACTCAATGGTTTTCATCCGGAATCCGCAGCTTTTCCGGATTTTAAAAAAAACCGGAAAACTGTTCCGGCGTATAATAGTATTCAGATGGATGCAAAGGAATTTATCACTGAAATCAATTCATCATTTCCGGATAAAAAATGGGATATTATTATTTGTGATCCGCCTACATTTTCAAATTCAAAACGTACAAAAAATATTCTCGACATAAACCGCGACTGGGAAAAACTGTGCCTGAATTGCCTTGTTCTTCTTGCTCCGGGAGGAACCCTTCTTTTTTCAACGAATTCACGGTCATTGAAATTTGATGGGGATGCAATCAGAAAGCAGGTACAGGAACCGCTCGCTATCAGTGACCTGTCCGACAAGTCTATACCTGAAGATTTCCGTAACAGGAAAATACACCGTTTATGGGCCATACAAAAAAAAGACGCGGATATATTCTGGTCATGAGTCGGCATAGCTCCGTATAAGCATAATTGTTTTTACTATTTCCTCGTAAATGCGCCACCCCTTTTTCAGCCTGAAAAAATGGGGCTGCATTGCGACTTCAAAATGATCGACCTTTCTGAATCTCCGCCTTATATGCCAGATACCCGGCGATATTTTTTCTTTTATTTTTTTCCGGGCATTTAATGAGGCATGTTTTCCTATCCGTCCGAGCCGGGGATAATCCTGGGACGCGGAAGGACACATGCCGTCATTTGCGCGCCACATCTGGATTCTTTTTTTCCGCCAGCGTTTGCTTTTCGGCTTGTAATGTCCCATAGATAACGCAAACGGCCATAAATAAAAACGGGTAAAATAGAATAAAGGAAATTCATATTTTCCGAAAAGCGGAATTGTTGAACGCGTCACATAACTGAAATACCATGTATCGGGATATTCCTTCAGAAAGCGGTTATATTTTTCCATGGCGTTTGGAGTTAAATCATACAGGGCCCAGTCTATGTCCCTGATAAAATCAGGTTCATTCTGTATAACCGATAAAATTTCAAGCAGGGGGACTTTCCGGTCCAGTCCCCACTGGTCAAGATGCAAATCATACATCTTCGCAAGGTTTGGATGTCTGGTTTGAAACTTGGCGTACCGGTTCAATATTCTGAGGAGTATTCTGACCGCATAGGCATGCTGCTCAAGCAGACCGGTTTCTTCATTTGCCCCCATAACCCATGCAAGGGTTGAACCGTTATGAACTCCGGCGATTGAAGTAAGCGACCTTACCCATTTTGCGCTGGTATGTTCGGGAAAACCGCACTGTTCATAAAAAAAATCCGTTTCCAGAAGATACTGAAGCATCCGTATAACCACAGCTCCCATTGAATGCCCAACAAAATCAAGCGGGTGATCTTCGTCCCATGCGGGGTACAGCGCCATTTCATCTTCTGAAAAGCAGTCCGTACTCCGTTCCGATTCAGGAACATCAGGCTGGCATATACCGGGAAAGTGATAATACCGTGAATATTGCTTATGGTTATATTTTTTGCTATGGTCAATACCGTAATTTGTTAATCCGCCCTTTATATGAAAAAACAACTCGCAGGCCCGGTCATGCAAAGAAGAAATAGGCCCCATTGACGGGAAGATAAAGGGAGGAAGCGCGTCCCCCATTTTCTGTTTCAAAAACTTAGCAGAAACAAAATAAGGATATCCGCCAAGCTTACAGTCACCCCATCCAAACAGCCCGTGGCAAAAAACTATCGGAGTATCTGTGTTACCCATCAGTACTGTCTCCGGATATAAACGCGAAATATCTGATACTGCATAAAAACAATATAACAGAAAAATAAAAAAAATAAAGAGGTGTTCATGCCTCCCAGAGTCCAGGAAAAAACTTATTTTTTAATAAGACAGCTGTCAGGTTTTATAAATGCTTTTTTACGGACTTACAGACTTCAGACAAAACTTCTTTTGGGTTTTTCCTTTTAATTGAACAGACAAGTCTGACAGACAGGTCTGTTCAATCAGGAATGATTACTGTCCGTAATATGCTTTTTTATACAGTTCCGCAATCTCGCTTACCAGCGGATACCGCGGATTACCGCTGGTACACTGGTCATCAAAGGCCTGCATTGACAGATCCTCAAGATTACCGAGGAATTCTTCTTCGGTAACGCCATTTTCCTGGAGCGTTTCCTTAAGAGCCGAGGGGATTTCAAGTTTTTTCTTGAGTTCATCAATCGCAGCTATAAGTTTTTCCACCTTCTGTTCAGATGTTTTTCCGCCGAGGCCGAGATAGTCCGAAATACGGCCGTAGCGTTCTATCGCATTAGGATATTTGTACTGGGGAAACGCCGCCTGTTTTGTCGGCGCGTCCACCGCGTTAAACCGAATGACATCCGTTAATAGCAGGGCGTTTGCAAGTCCGTGAGGCACATGGTAAAGAGAACCAAGCTTATGGGCCATTGAATGGCAGACCCCCAGAAAGGCGTTGGCAAATGCCATACCGGCCATGGTGGAAGCGTGCGCCATTTTTTCGCGGGCCTTCAGATTCTTTGCACCTTCGTCGTAGGAGGCGGGCAGATATTTGAATATCAGTCTGATAGCTTCCAGCGCAAGCCCGTTTGTATACTCGGTTGCCATAACCGAAACGTAAGCCTCAATTGCATGGACAAGAGCGTCAATTCCCGAATAGGCTGTGAGTTTCTTCGGCATATTCATCACAAAATCTAGATCGATTATCGCCATATCCGGAGTCAGCTCATAATCCGCAATCGGATATTTCGCGCCGGTTACATCATCCGTTACTACCGCGAATGGGGTAACTTCAGAACCGGTTCCGCTGGTAGTCGGAATGGCGACAAAATAAGCCTTTTTGCCCAGGTCAGGAAATTTATATATCCGTTTCCGGATATCCATAAACCGCATGGCAAGCTCGCTGAATTTAGCCATCGGCTGCTCATACATAAGCCACATAATTTTCGCTGCGTCGATAGGGCTCCCGCCTCCGACCGCGATAATAACATCCGGTTTAAACATATTCAGAATATCCAAACCCTTATAGATGGTTGCCAGATCCGGATCGGGTTTTATGTCGGAAAAAATCTCAAACTGTATTCCCATGTTTTCCAGTATTCTCGTAACCTTGGAAACATAACCGGCGTCAAGCAGATACTGATCGGTAACAATACATGCCCGTTTTTTGCCGGCAAGGTCTTTTAGGCCTTCAGCTATCGCGTTTTGCTTGAAATATATTTTTGACGGCACCCGGAACCAGAGCATATTTTCTCTCCTCTGCGCAACAGTTTTAACATTAAGCAGGTGTTTAACCCCGACATTTTCACTTATGGCGTTCCCGCCCCAGCTTCCGCATCCGAGCGTCAGAGAAGGCTCCAGCCTGAAGTTGTAAATATCTCCTATGGCTCCCTGACTTGCCGGCATATTAACCAGTACCCGTCCGGTTTTCATCATTTCACCGTAGGTGCGGATACGGTCTTCATTCTGCTGGTCCGTGTACAGTACTGCCGTATGCCCCATTCCCTCGAGCTCAATCTGTTCAAGGGCAATTCTGCAGGCATCGTCAAAGTCCTTTGCCTGGAACATAGCGAGGACAGGCGAAAGCTTCTCATAGGCAAAGGGCTCGTCATGGGCTATTTTTGCAGTTTCGCCTATAAGAATTTTTGTTGACTCCGGTACTGTGATACCGGCCATCTTGGCAATTTCATAAGCAGGCTGCCCTACGATGGCGGCATTAATTTTCCCGTTTTTCATAATAACTTTATCAAGCTTCTTTTTCTCTTCAGCGCTGAGAATATATGCGCCCCGGTAAGTAAATTCTTTTTTGACGGCTTCATAAACCTTTTTCACCACAATAACAGACTGTTCGCTTGCGCAGATCATCCCGTTATCAAAGGATTTGCTGAGGAGAATGGAATTTACAGCCATTTTGATATGGGCTGTTTCATCGATAACGGCCGGGGTATTTCCCGCGCCGACGCCGATAGCCGGTTTTCCCGAAGAATACGCGGCTTTGACCATTCCAGGCCCGCCGGTTGCAAGTATCAGATTAACATCGGGATGCTGCATAAGCGCGGAAGTCAGTTCAAGTGTGGGGTTGTCTATCCATCCGATAATATCGGGCGGAGCTCCGGCGGCGACAGCCGCGTCCCGGACAATACGGGCCGCTTCTATTGTAGCGTCCTTCGCCCGGGGATGGGGAGAAAATATGATTGCATTTCTTGTTTTCAGCGTAATAAGGCTCTTGAAAATCGCGGTTGAAGTCGGATTAGTAGTCGGCACAATCCCGGCAATAATTCCGATAGGTTCAGCCATTTTGATAATACCGGCGTCATCATCCTCTTCGATAATTCCGCAGGTTTTTTCATCGGCGTATTTATTATAGATAAACTCGGATGCAAAATGGTTTTTTATAACCTTATCTTCAAAAACGCCCATCCCTGTTTCCTCAACAGCGAGCTTGGCCAATTTAAGGCGGTTTTCATTTGCAGCCTGCGCCGCGTGCCTGAAAATAATATCAACATGTTCCTGTGAAAATCCGGAAAATTTGCGCTGAGCTTCTTTGACCTTCTTTATAAGTTCGTTTAATTCTTCAATTGTATGTACTGTCATTTTTTCCTCCAATTCCGGGTGCCTTTTCTTTGGGTATCCGGATATATGTAATATGATAAATTTTTATCGAATTGTCAAGTATAAGATATTAATTTATCTATATTTTTTTATCAACTTGTCTATAAAAAAAGCTGCCATCTCCGGCAGCTTTTTTACTTACATAATACTTAGTCCTTGATATTGTAGCGCTTCTTGAAGCGGTCAATACGTCCGGCGGTATCAACCAGTTTTTGTTTGCCGGTAAAAAACGGATGACAGGCAGAACAAATTTCAACATTAATATTCTTTGCCGTTGAGGATGTCTCAATTACATTTCCGCAGGCGCAGGTAATTTTTGTTGGTGCATACGCAGGATGGATTCCCTTTTTCATGATAACCTCCATATTTTGGTATACAATTATGATTTTTACGTGCTGTTCTGAAACAGCACTGTTAAAATATCCATTATATACTGTAAACAACCGTAGGCCCTATTCCGTAACATAGGTTAACTGAATAGCGCTCCGGACTCTATTCCATTCCGGCCATACCTGTATTCATTGACTTCAGGAATGCTTCATTATTCTTGCTTTTTTTCATTCTGTCAATAAGGAGTTCCATAATTTCAGTATCATCCATGGGATTGAAAACTTTGCGGAGCACCCAGATTTTCTGTAATTCTTCTTCCGTAAGAAGAAGCTCTTCCTTCCTCGTTCCGGATTTCTTTATGT
This sequence comes from Brucepastera parasyntrophica, assembly GCF_022376835.1. Classification (GTDB taxonomy): domain Bacteria; phylum Spirochaetota; class Spirochaetia; order Treponematales; family Treponemataceae; genus Brucepastera; species Brucepastera parasyntrophica. The sequence continues at coordinate 92,773 of NZ_CP084606.1, read as the reverse complement.
TCAGGGCCGGGAACAGACGGCGGTCGGACAGTTTCCTGTCAAGGTTAATTTCCATATTACCGGTTCCCTTGAATTCCTCAAAAATAACTTCATCCATACGGCTGCCGGTTTCAACCAGCGCGGTAGCGATAATTGTCAGACTCCCGCCCTCCTCGACATTGCGGGCGGCGCCGAAAATTCTTTTCGGTTTGTGCAGGGCGTTTGAGTCAACACCGCCCGAAAGGACCTTCCCTGAAGTAGGAACCGTCTGGTTATATGCCCGCGCAAGCCGGGTAATGGAATCGAGCAGAATGACAACATCCCGCTTGTGTTCGACTAGCCGCCGGGCTTTTTCAAGAACCATTTCCGTAACCTGCACATGGCGGGTCGCCGGCTCATCAAACGTAGATGAAATTACCTCGGCTTTAACGGTCCGTTCCATATCGGTAACCTCTTCGGGGCGCTCATCAATTAAAAGTACGATAAGATAAACCTCGGGATGATTTTCGGTAATGGCATTGGCAATTTTCTGCATAAGAATTGTCTTACCGGTACGGGGCGGAGCAACAATCAGCGCACGCTGGCCCTTTCCGATAGGACAGAACAGATTCATAATACGTGTAGAAAGTTCTTCGGATTTTGTTTCAAGATCAAGTTTTTCATCAGGATACAGGGGGGTCAGGTTATCAAAAGGAATACGGCTGCGGGCCGCCGAAACCTCATCAAAGTTTACCGATTCAACGCGGAGAAGCGCAAAAAAGCGTTCTCCTTCTTTCGGCGAACGGATCTGCCCGTAAACGGTATCCCCTGTTTTCAGGTTAAACAGGCGTATCTGGCTCGGAGAAATATAAATATCATCCGATCCGGGCAGATAGCTGTTCTGGGGGGAACGGAGAAATCCGTAGCCGTCCGGCAGGATTTCAAGGGAACCCGAAGCAAAAATAATTCCCCCATGTTCCGTATGGATTTTCAGAATCTGGAAAATTATTTCCTGTTTTTTCATCGCAGCCATATCATCATTGGAAATTCCGTATTGCATGGCAAGATCACGAAGGGCGTGCATACCCATTCTGGTTAATTCGTTGATTGTCAGCTTCGGCTTGTTTTCATTATCACCGGATGACTGCTCGGTATCCGGCGAGGCGTTATTCTGCTGAAATCCGTTTCTGTTCCGTTTATTGTCGCGGTACTCGCGGCCGCCGTTTTCCTGCCCGCCTTCATCACCGGACGCAGGTTTTCGTTTTGCTTTTGGACGTACTACTACTCTTTTTTCAGGAATTTCTCTTTCCGCTGATTTTTCTTCAGATTCAACAGACGCCGGATTATGTACCTCACTACTGTTTTCTTGAACTGCAGAAACTTCCTGTCCGACAGGTTCTTCTGCCTGAAAGTCACTGGATTGCTCCTGGAAATTCAGTTCTTCACCTTCCAGAATTTCTCCGGATTGACGTTTACTGATTGATGCCATGGGAATTTTCTCCATTAAATATTACATGACTGTTGTTTTAAAAGACACAATAATTGTTCTGATTTTCCGCTTGATATGAAATAAACTTGAATATCTTATTTTATCCCATATCGTGATTATGTGTCAAGCTAAAGCCAAACACGTCAAAAAATAAACACTTTTGGCTAAAGTGTTGTTACTACATTTTTTGCATTTTCATACTCGTCTATACATTTTTTTATATTATAACTGTCCCCTGCATAAGGAACATATTCAGAGCCGACTTTTTGAGTTAATTCAGTTCCCTTCCCTAACATAAGAATAATATATTTTTCATCGGAATTCCATACATATTCAACAGCTTTTCTTATCGCGGCGGTTCTGTCCGGGATACATTCATAGCGCTCCGTGTATTTTTGCACAAATCCCGCGACTTCGGCGGAAATCGAACTGATACTTTCATTTGCGGGATCATCCGCAGTAATATAAATATAATCGGCATTTTTTCCCGCTGTTTCACCCAAATCCTTTCTTCTGCCGGGCGCCTTGTTTCCGGTACAGCCGAAAACTGCAATTATTTTTCTGTCAGGATATTCTTTTTTGACTGTACTGAAGATTTTTTCAAAACTCAGTTTATTATGGGCATAATCAACAATTCCCAGTATTTTTTCGTCAGAGCTGTGATATATTTCCATTCTTCCCGGCGAGGCGGCCTTTTGAAGGCCTCGGATTATAATTTCCGGGCTGATATCCATACTCAGCGCTATTGCGATAGCCGCGAGCGCGTTTTCGACATTAAAAAGCCCGGGAATAGATAACTGCATATCGCCGGAATAAGCTGCGCTTTTGAGCGTAAAAACGGTATTTTTGCCTGTCTTCCGTATATTATACGCAAACAGGTCCGCGGCCGGATTGACCATTGAAAAGGTAACAACCTTTTTGCTGTGTTTCCGGGCTGTTTCAAGGATTTTTTCACTGAAATCGGCGTCCAGATTGATGCAGGCAATTTTTGTTTTTCCGAATATTTTCAATTTTGAGTTAAAATAATCGTCAAAATCGTCATGTTCCGCAGGTCCTATATGGTCTTCGGAAATATTCAGAAATGCGGCGGCATCGAAGCTGACATTATATACCCGGTCGTATTTTAATGACTGGGATGATACTTCCATAACAATATTCTGAAGTCCGCTGTCCGCAGCCGTATACAGAATTTCATGCAGATCAAAGGATTCCGGAGTGGTTAATTTCGATTTATAGGTCCGTTTTCCGTCATAAGTATCAATTGTCGATATAATCGCCGTATCGGGCAAACCTTCGGCGGACGCATGCTCGTCAAATATATATTTTGTAAAATACGCTGTTGTTGATTTACCCTTTGTTCCGGTAATCCCCAGTATTTTCAGTTTTTCAGTAGGATTGCCGAAATAGGCATGGGAAAGGATTGATAAGGAAACCCTGATGTCCCGGACAATTATACCGGGAATGCCGGCGCTGTATTTTTTTCACTAACATATACCAGAGCGCCCGATACGGCGGCATCCAGCAGATAGGATTCCTTAAAACCCGCGCCCTTACAGATAAACATCGTTCCCGGCTTAATATCGCGTGAATTATATGACATATACGAAATTTTTGAATCGAGGATTTCGCTGCAGGAATCAGCCGACAGCAATTGGTCATGGCCTGCTAACATTTCAATATAATCTTTTACGGAATAATGCAATATATCACCCTATATAAAACTAAAAAAATACTTCGCCGCAGAGCTGGCAGACCTTCGGGCTGGGGTATTCGCAGGTCGCGGAAGCGGCCATTACATACCTTACAGAACCAGCCGCAGGCTGATTAAAGCCTCGCCCCGAATAAAGAGAAAAGGTCAGGGTATTTCCGGAAGAAAAAAATCAGGAGTCCCCTGAACGCAGCTGCTCCTTTAAAACATCGGAACGGGTCGTAAAAACGTCTATATCAGGATTGGCTCTCAGCATTTCAACACTGCCTTCAAATGAAACGCCGTCAGCAATTCTCAGCCTCGATGCGGAAACATTTCCGTATACTACGCTTCCGGTATGCATTTCTACCCTGTCACCGGCGGTTATATTCCCTTTGACTGTCCCGTATATATAAACGGAAGCCGCATTTATATACTGGGCTTCACAGGAAGCACCTTTTTTTATTATCAGAGTGCCTGTAGCCTGGATATTTCCCTCAAATTTACCGGCAATTTGTACTTCTTCGGAAAATTTAAGGGTCCCGCGGAAATTTGTTTTTTCGCCAAGAATAGTTACTACTTTTTCTTTTTCAATATACCGGGCCATCACACACCTATTTGGTAGTCATTGTAAACACCCCGTCCCAGTCGGCGGGAGGCGGGTTTTGAATATAATAATCACAACGGTCAAAATACAGTTTGGCAGGACCATCATCAGGATTAATTTCCAGGGCTTTTGCAAAAGCGGCTTTTGCTTCCTGAAAATTCATCAGTTTGTACAACTTTCTGCCTTCAGCGAAAAAATCAAGAACCTGTTTTTGCTGTTCACTTATCATAGACTACTCACTATACTGTTTTCGCATTTCTGAAACAAGGAAATCAACTCCGATTTCATTATTTTTAAGTTTCTGGGCCTCTTCCTGCAGTTCGGCAACCTTTTTCTGAAGACTGGTATATTCAGCCTTGCAGGTGTCCATACTTTTACGCAGTTCCATATTTTCGGCAAGAATTTCAGCCCCATTGAGGGCTACAAGCTGGTTTGAGGCGAGGTCCGCATATTCAAGGAGCTTTACGGTAAGCTGCTCATACAGCGCGATTCTGGATTCACGTTTTTTAAGCTGGTCTATAAGGTCGTGGGTACGGAGTACTGACCGGAGACGGGCAAGAACCTCGGAAAAATTAAAAGGTTTCGTTATATAATCGTCAACACCCAGTTCAAAACCTTCAATTTTATCTTTTACGTCATCCATTGCGGAAAACATTACAATAGGAACGTCCCGCCATTTTTCAAATTCGGCCTCGTTTTTTATCTTCCGGGTTACTTCCCATCCTGACATACCGGGCATAATATTATCCAGCATTATCAGATCAGGATTAAACTCCTTAAGTTTTTCAAGAGCCTCAAGACCATTGGAAGCTTTTTTGACAACAAAACCAAGCTTTGAAAGCATGAGATCAAAAAACTCCACATTAATCTGTTCATCATCAACAATCAGGATTTTTTTCTTGTTTCCATATATCCTTCATTTTCCTATATATGCCGAAGTTTTGTCAATATTCCAATTACAAGAATAAGAACTGATGCTCCTGTAAACAGGATCCCCCACAGGTCACCCCAGATCCGGTACAATGTTTTGTGCCGGTCCCCCACAAGAGGAATTTCCCCGACTAGATAGGTTTCGGTAAACGGGCCGGCCATGGACAGAATCCTGCCGTTCGGATCAATAAAACAGGTTTGCCCGGAAGCGGTTGACCTGACCATGGGGACCCTGTTTTCTACGGTCCGGAAAACGGCCATGCTCAAATGCTGATACTGCGAGACGGCGTCATTAGCCCAGGCGTCATTTGAAAGGTTTACTATGGCCCTGGCTCCCTTGTTAACAAATCTCCGTGAAATATATCCGAAAGTATCCTCAAAACAGACCGGGGTTGAAAAATCAAGTCCGTCGACCGAAAAAACTGCGGGATCAGTCCCTTTTTCCCAGAAGTGGGTATCATTTTGTTCAAGCAGATCATAAATCCACGGGAAGGCTTTCCGGTACGGAAAGTGCTCAGTAAAAGGAACCAGATGCATTTTCCTGTACCGTTCCGGCGCCGGCGGATATACATTTTCACCGGGCCTGAAAAGGAAGACTGCATTATAATCCACCCGGCCGGGGCGTCCGTCCGCGGTATGGCCTTCAGGAACGGCATCATCATTGCCCAGGACAAAGGGAACAGGCGCCTTATTCAGGTATGAAAGAAGCTGTGCAACAAGTTCATACATTTCCGGATCTTCCCGAAAACGGTAATGCCATGCAATACGGGGAATGAAGGCTGTTTCCGGCCATACGACAAAACTGATATCCTGGTGTTCCTGCAGAGCTCTGTCGGAAAGCCGGATCATGGTATTAAGGTCGCGCCTGTAAGCGGCGGCCCCGCCCTGCCAGGGATCACTGTTCGGCTGTATCAGGGCTATTTTCCGCGTTTCATTCCGGCTGTAGTCCGCCGGTGAAACCAGTCCGAATAGTATGGTAAAAACAAGAAAGGCAGACCACACAATGCCGGGCAGCGCATTCTTTTTGCAAAAGAAGGGAAAGAGGCCAGCCATCCGGAAATTTTTCCCGTACAGGAATCCTTTATGCCGCCTGCAATCCATGCTGAGGGAAAAACTACCAGAGCAGACACCCCCCAGACTCCGAAAATCGAAGCAATTTGAATTATGACAGGCCATGACCATTGAGAATAACCGATAATGCCATATGAAAAACCAGTAAAACCGAGTGTTTTTACGTACTCATAACCGATCCACAGTATCCACTGGGCAAGATACCCGTAACGGGGAAAAAGCATGTCCGCCAGTTTCAGCAGCGGAACCGTTATCATTAAATAAAAAAAATAGAGGGCCGCAATAACATACATTGCCAGGGGATGAAAAGCCGCAAGCCAGTACGTATACAGACAATAGCAGAGCAGCCCGTAAAAAGCCCCCACAGAAACGAAAAACGGAAAGAAATACGGCGTATCAGTATAAAGAGCGGGATAAATGCTATATATCCCAACAGGGGCAGGCCGTTCAGGGCAATTCTGCTCGGCTGCGGTAAAGCGAAAAATAAAACGGAAAGGGCTAAAAGCGCAACATTAACAAAAAATGACTGCAATTTTCCCGGCCGTGGTTCATTTTCTGCTTTTTTGTCCATCAATTGCTGTCCTTTTCCCTGGAGCGGGAAGGCATATCCCATACATTATTCCGCAGTTCCTTTCCTGAACGGAAGGCAACCACTGCATGATCTTCCACGCTTACGATCTCGCCTGTCTTGGGGTTCCGCGCCTTTTTCCGCCCTTTTCTTTTTCGGATTTCAAAGGTCCCGAAACCGCGCAGCTCAACCGACTGGCCATTTTCAAGTGACTGCTTAATTTCACGCAAAAACTGGTCAACAACTATCCGTATTGTTTTTAACTCGCTGCCTGTTTTTTCATAAATGCCATCAACAAGATCGCTTTTTGTCTGTTTCTTATCATGCATAATCAAACCCCATCATTTTATGCAATTGGTAGACACCGGAACTGTGAAAAAAAACCGCAATAGGTACACTATCGCGGTTTTACATCATGTGCGGCAATTGGAAACTAAAAGTTTTTTACCGCGCTTTTAGTCTTGAGTAACACAAAGAATACTATTTTACGGTAAAAGTAGCGTTATACAATTTCTGCATGCGCGACTTTTTGCGGGCTGCAGCGTTGCGGGAAATAATACCCTTGCGGGCCGCGGTGTCAAGTTCCTTTACAAGATTACGCAGAAGATTTTCCGCATTATCCGATTCGTTTGCATGAACGCTTGCTACATACTTTTTAGCACTAGTCCGCACAGAACTTTTCACAGCTCTATTTCTTATTCTACGCTGCTGACTCTGTTTGTGTCTTTTTTCTGCAGATGATTTTTTTACTGCCAAAGGGAACCCCGAATAAAAACTGTTTTATCAGAATACCAAATCACTTTATCCTAGTCAAGTATAGGCGGTAAAACAGCGCAAATAAAATACTCCGCCGCAGAGCAGTCAGCTCGAAGAGCTGCAGACCTTCGGTCTGGGGTATTCGCAGGTCGCGGAAGCGGCCATTAAATCAGTACCTTACAGAACCAGCCGCTGGCTGATTAAACCCTCGCCGGTAACTGCGTCAGAGGGCTTACTTGACACGGCGGACGGAATTCTTTATTTTATTAACATATATAAACGTAACTTTAGACGCCAGTTTAAGGTTTTACAGGTATATTCTATATTTATTAACAGGAGATATACATGGGTTCAGCAAGTAAAAACTCCCGTACCTCTGTCGCGACACAGAAGTTTTTCTGTTCCTGCGGCGGCGAAGTTGTGATGAAAACCCTGTTTGAAAGCGGAAAACTCAAAAATGTCGCGGAATGCACAAAATGCAAACGCACAGAACGCCGTCCAAAAGACTTCAAATAGCAAAAGCATTACATAGAGGTATCTGTAAAAAAGCTTTATAGGCGCTGCCTGTAAAGCTTTTTTTTATTTACGGTAAGGCCTCTTTCTGTGTCCCGGATTCCTGTTTTCTCCAGGCATCCAGTTGTTTCTGGATTAATGCCTTTCCCTCTTCAAGTATATGGATCTGTTCGGCCTTGTTTGTTGGAGCCGGGTATATTTTTACGATTTTGACCCGGTAAAAACCGCCGTGCAGATTTTTCGCAAAGCCCTTCAGGGTAGAGATCCGCCAGCCGCCGTCCAGAGCGCAAACGGCAACAGGCATCGGGGCCACAGTCAGGAAACGCCTGAAGCCGGCGGCATGGAATGTACCCAGAGATCCGTCCTGGGACCGGGTCCCTTCAGGAAAAATAACCGGTATCCAGTTGTTCTCCTTGACTCTTTCGGCAAAAAGATCCATGGCTTTCATTGTTTTTGAAGGACTTCCCGTTCTGTCGATGAGGCCATGGCGGTCGCTTTTAAGCATAACAGAAACAAGAGGGACATTTCTTCCGAGTTCGGCCTTTGCAACAAACCTGAGGCGTGGACCGTCAAGAAAGCGCATAAAAAGCGGAATATCAAGCAGGCTCTGGTGATTGGACATTATCAGATACTGTTCCGGAAGTTCATCAACGTGATCCTTTTCGCCGGCAAAATGAAAATTCATGTAAGCGGAGAATATTGAAAAAATCCGACTGGCATAGGTCGTGGTTATAATCCGGTTTACCTTCTGGCTCAGCTTTGTGCTTATACCGTATGCAAAACGGTTCACCAGTGCAATCCAGCCCATTGAAACGAAAAGACAAAGCAATGTTATAAGAGTCATTCTGAATACCCCTGCCTGTCTGCAAAAGACCTGTTCACAGACAGTTTCACAATGAATATCCGGCTGATGCCGGACGGCACAGCAGATATTCATTCAATTGAATTTGCGGATCTGTTTGCATTTAAATCAGATTTGCAAACTCCTCCTAAAAAAAGAATACTCTGAATTGGCAAGAAAGGAAAGGGGGTTGTTTCTTTATCCCTGTGGATTTCAAAATCATTTGGACAGAAAGCATAAAACCTGTTCCGTAGTCAGTCGCAGCAAATAAACCTCTTGCTAGTTATACAGAAATGATTCGATTTTTCTGCATATTTCGTTTAGCGGCGCAAAAAACTGGATTGTTTCGGGAATACTGTCAAGGAATATTTTTCCATACCGCTTTGCGGCTATTCTCCTGTCAAGGACAGTAACTATACCGCGGTCAGTTTTGCGTCTTATGAGTCGCCCGAAGCCCTGACGGAACCGTATAACGGCATCGGGAAGGCTCAGTTCCATAAATGGGCTGCCCCCTTTTTGAGCTATAGCTTCGGAACGGGCCTGCTGGACAGGATCATTCGGAACGGAAAACGGGAGTTTAACAATAATGACATGGGAAAGTGTTTCGCCCGGTACATCAATTCCTTCCCAGAAAGAATCTGTGGCAAAAAGTACGCTTGATTCATCATTTTTAAACGATTCAAGGAGGCGGCTTCTGTCATCATCGCCCTGTTTTAATACCGAGATACCAAGCGGCGCAAGAGCCCTGCGGGACGCTTCACAGGCTGAATTAAGAGATTCATACGAGGTAAACAGGACAAGCGCATGACCGCCTGTGGATTCGAGAAGGGATATAATGGCTTTTTCAATAAAATCCTGAAAGCCGTTCTCCTCAGGCAGGGGCGCATTTTCAGGTATGCACAAAAGGACATTGGTTTTATACGGAAAAGGCGATTCGTATACCCCCGAGTCGACGCGGTCGTCCTCAATTCTGGATACTCCGGTGCGCTGCATCCATATATCAAATCTTCCGGCTATCCTGAGGGTCGCCGATGTACAGACGATTGATCGGAATGGTTCAAAAACCCCTTCCTGCATCATGGGCGCAACGGAAAGAGGCGTTTGGACAAACCGGGGATACCACATTTCACCCTGTACAGACTGCGTCCCGCGTTGGGACAGGCGTTTTTTTTCTATCCAGAAAACTGATTCAGGCCGCTCAGTCCACTCGGTAAAATGCTGGCACAGGCTCCCTGTCATTTCAAGTCTGCGCAGGGCAAATTTTGTTTCCCAAACAACCGGCTCATTCTGTAAATCTTCCGGGATACCCTCAAGTATTGTCCTGACTATTCCGGCAAGGACTGAAATTTTTGTCCTTAATTCGCTTATCCGGCTCAGTAACCGGTCGGCGATTACCGCTGTTTTTTCCGAAAGCCGCCAGGAAAAATCCCCGCCGAGAATTTCAAGAGCTGAAATTTCAGCCTGTTCGAAAGTATCCCGTATATCCCTGACCGCCGAATATGCATTTTCAAGTTCCGCGTCTCCCGAAGACATATTGGCCAGGGTTATAAGGTGACCGCTGACTGCGGCTTTCCGGATACGGTACAGCACGGAAAGCTGTTTATTTATTTTAAATCGGGTAAAGTCTTCGGAAAAAAAGCTTGTTGCGGCATCCTCCATGCCGTGGGCTTCGTCAAAAACAATGTTCCTGAAGGGAGGCAGCACAACAGCGTCTTCATATCCGGCGCCCATCATGCGGGCTTCAAGATCGGCGAAAAGGAGATGGTGGTTTACAACCAGAAGAGAAGCCGAAGCTGCCTCTTTGCGGAGCTGAATTACAAAACAGTTTTCATGAAATGCACACCGCATGCCCATACAGGCGTCAGATTCTGAGCAGATGCGGGACCACACCTGTTCCCTGGGAAGAAAGGAAAGGGACGTTTTGCTGCCGTCCGCCGTTGTCTGGAGCCAGTCGGAAAGCTTTTCCAAATCTTCAAGTTCATCATCAAAGAGTTCCCTGTCGCGAAGAGCCTCTGCAAAACGGCGCCGGCATATATAGTTCTGGCGGCCCTTCATTAAAACGGTTTTTGCCTGCTTCCCCAGAATTTTCTGGGCCATCGGTATGTCCTTTTCCACAAGCTGCTGCTGCAGGTTTATTGTTCCTGTTGAAATTACTACTTTATCATTATTATTAACCGCCCACAAAACGGCAGGAAGCAAATAGGCAAAGCTTTTTCCCACACCGGTGCCGGCTTCAAAAACACCGATATGTCCATTGTTAAGAGCCTCTGCGACGGATGCAGTCATATGGATTTGGGAAGGACGGACTTCATAATTTTCCGATAACTCCGTCAGAGGACCTGTTTCATCCAGAAAAGAAGAAACCTCATAACTGTCGAGCAGTTTTATTTCCCGCTTCAGGACCGGTTCCACAACCACATATAAATCAGTTACGGTATTATTTGTAATGTAAAAGCCTTTTCCTGATTCGGCCATATTTGAGGCAATAGCAAGGTCGGCGTCACTGGGTACCAGCATGCCCGAAGGATGATTATGTATAAGAACATCGGAATCTCCTATCGCCGCTTTGACAACAGGCACAGCATGTTTATGTCCCCTCGCGGCAATACGGATATCAGCAACAGTACCATTACTGTCACAGGTACCAATCATAAAGACTTCATTTCCCGAAGCCTGTTTTATGGCATCAGCGATACTGTTTCTGACATTTTCCGATAGTTTTTGCTCAATTTCAGTCATGTATTTCCGCCGGATTCCACCGGAACAGGAAGTCTGCAAACAACCTGTTTTTTCTTTAAAACAAAAAACGGCAGTATAAGTATTTAGAACACTTACCTGCCGGTTCGAGCATCTCCTGGGGGAATTGAACCCCCGTTGTCGGGATGAAAACCCGATGTCCTGACCACTAGACGAAGGAGACATATATACTGGATATACATTTTATAATGGGCTATTTATACCAAAGGTCCGAAGAATTGTCAATAACCTGCAAAAAAATAAGGGATTTCAAAACAGAAGAGTCAGTCAAAAAAGAGAGTAAGTCCATAGACGTTTGCGCAGCCTGCTTCTTTTAAGGCGGAAGCGCATGCGTCAAGGGTCGCACCGGTGGTCATCAGATCATCCATGACAATTACCGTTTCAGGAGGTTTTATTTTTTTCTTTACTGAAATATGGCCCTTTATGTTTATTCTGCGGGCCAGTCGGCCCAGCTGTTTTTGCTGAATGCGGGTGTCCCGTTCAAGACATCTGCAGACCGGAATATGATATTTACTTTCAAGTATTCCGGCTATTTCTTCTATCTGGTCCCATCCCTTTTCCCGGATTTTACCCGGCCGGGGCGGAACCGGAACCACCGGAATATCCGCCGGTATGAATATTTCAGCCATACAGCGTGCAAAAAGCTGTGACAAACCCCTCATTCCGCTTATTTTCCAGAGGGTCAGCAGCTCCCTGTTTTCCCCGAAATAAGGAAACAGACAGAGGTTCCGGTCAACAGCAGATAAAAAAGCTGTTTTCCGGCAATTGGCACAGAGCGCAACAGGAGACGCAAGGAGGCAGCCGCACTTTCCGCAGCGGTTTTCGTCCTTATTATAAAAAGATAAACCGCGGATTTTTTTCAGAAACCCGCTTTCAAAACAGGAAAAACACAGAGGGGTCCCGGTTTCCGTTATGCTGCCGCAAATAAGGCAAGTCTGCCTGATAATATATTTTGCGCATATATTGCGGAGTGTACCCGCAAAATCGGTTGTCATATAGTTTTTTTATACGCAAAATACTTTTTTTGCCCATTTTCAGGGCAGGAGAACTGCATCGTAAAAATTTCGGAAGGAAGCAACAGCCCTAAATCTGCTATTTTGACGGAAACAGCAGATTTTTCCATCTGGTTATATGGGAAAGCGCGTCCAGAGGTGTAATGGCATCAGGATTGAGGGTTATAATTTCATCAATAACCAATTCTTCTTCCGAAAAAAGCTGAGGAACCGGAGTTTTCACGGAACTGTGTTTTTCTTTTTTGCTCTCATCGGGAGGGCTTATTACTGTTTTCCCCGGAAGGGAATTCGCGAGGATTTCATTTGCACGCCGCACCACAGCATCGGGAATGCCTGCAAGCCTTGCAACATGTATGCCGTAGGAATTTGCCGAAGCTCCTGGTTTTACGCGTTTTAAAAACACCACATTGCCTTCCGTTTCAAGAACATCAAGACAAAAATCCGCCAGACGGGGATGCTTTATCTGCGACAGTTCATGGTAATGAGTCGCAAACAATGTTTTCGCGCCTGTTTTTTCCAGCAAATATTCCGTAATTGCCCAGGCAATTGACAGACCGTCCTCTGTAGAAGTTCCCCGCCCGACTTCATCCATAATAACCAGGCTTCTTTCTGTCGCGTTCCGGAGTATATGGGCTGTTTCGGTCATTTCAACCAGAAAAGTTGATTCTCCCCGGGCAAGATTATCCGAAGCCCCTACCCGGCAGAATATCCGGTCGACAGGAGTAATTTCCGCTGACTCCGCGGGAACAAAGGAGCCGATCTGGGCAAGCAGAACGATAAGGGCGGTCTGCCGCAAAAAGGTACTTTTTCCCGCCATATTGGGACCGGTAATCAATGCGAAGGAAGGCAGTTCCGCATTTTCCGCGGAGGAAAGGCAGATACTGTTCGGTATAAATTCTCCCGAGGGCAGATGCGCCTCAACAACCGGATGCCGTCCTTCCTGTATACACATATTCCCGTTATCGGAAAAAACAGGACGAACCCAGGCATTTACTGTTGCCGAACGCGCGAAAGACTGAATAACATCCATTTCCGCGATTTCACGGGAAATAAGAAGCAGTTCTCCTGTTTTTTCCGCAATAGTACTCCGGATTTCCAGAAAGAGTTTTTGTTCAAGTTCATTAATATTCGCATGCACATTATTCAATTCGGTTTCGAGTTCTATGAGCCGGTCTGTTGTATAGCGGTCGCCATTTGCCAGAGAACGCCGCCGGATAAAATGTTCGGGAACAAAGCTCAGGTTGCCCTTTGAAACTTCAAAGAAGTAACCGATAAGTCTGTTGTATTTGATTTTCAGATTCTGGATACCGGTCAGTTCCCGCTCTTCCATCAGATATTTTTCAAGGACCGCATTTGAATTATCGCGGAGCATATGCAATTCATCAAGGCGCTCAGACCATCCTTTTTTTATAAGCCCGCCTTCATTAAGCATAATGGAACAGTCATCCAGTACCGATTTTTCTATCAATGAGAAAATCCCGTGCGCGGCAGAAATTTCAGTATCCGTTATAAATGAAAACGGTATGTCACACTCCCGGAAAATATCAGCAAGTTTGAAAAAATGCGCCGCGCTCTGTTTCAGGGCTATTATATCCTTTCCATGGGCGCGTTCCATGGCGATCCGTCCGGTTAACCGTTCGATATCAAGGATTGAAGAAAGGATTTCACGCGAACGGACGAGCTGCTTCTGGTCACGGTAAAGCCGCCCCACCCTGTCAAGCCTTGCGTCTATTTTTCCGCTTTCCGTCAGAGGATGGTGCAGCCAGTTTCTCAGAAGCCGGGCGCCCATTGCCGTACAGGTCTGATTCAGGACTTCATATAATGTATAGGAAAGGCCTGCGTCACGGAGATTCTGGTCAAGTTCAAGATTTTTGCGGGTCGAATCGTCAATCGATACAAATTCAGTCTCGCTGAAAATCCGCAGATTATTTATATGGGAAATTGATGAACCTGCCGTCTGCTCAAGATATTCAAGCAAAATTCCCGCCGATGGTATTTCGGCGTCACCTTCTGTCAGGGAAAAGGCCTGCAGGGTTTCTGTGCCGAAATGCCTGCACAGGCGGCGGAAGGAAGTATCCTGAACAAAGCTCCAGTCAGGGTACCGGTTGATAACCAGATCAGGGTATTCGCTCAGAATCTGCTGAATTTCAGGATAATCCGAAAGGAGCGACTGCTGTATGAGAATTTCACGGGGATGGATCCGCCCCAGTTCTTTCCGCAGATGTTCACCCGCGGATTCGGAAAAAAAGGATGTAGCGGCGAATTCTCCCGTAGTTATATCAATATAGGCGAAGCCTATTTTTTTCTTTTACCTGAATTTGACAAAGAAACCGCGGCAAGATAGTTGTTAACAGTTTGATCAAGATAATCGTCTTCGGTAGCTGTCCCGGGAGTAATAACCTCAATGACTTTTCTCTCGGCCAGCCCCTTCCCGGGCCCCGGAATGGATATTTGCTCGCAGATGGCAATTTTTTTGCCGGCCCGCAAGAGCCTGGCTATATAAATCTTTGACGCGTGATACGGTATTCCGCACATGGGATTTCCCGCGCGATGGGTCAGGGTTAAATTCAAGAGTTTGCTGACTTCTATGGCGTCTTCATTGAACATTTCATAAAAGTCACCCAGACGGAAAAACAATACCGCATCGCGGTATTGCTCCCGTATTTTGAGATATTGCACCATCATAGGTGTGAGTTCTGACATACCAGTATTAATTATCGCGGGGTCATGCTGCGGATAACTTTATCCGTTATATCGACGGTCGGGCTGTACCAGATGATCGAATTCCCTTCCTGCAGACTCAGCACAATACTATAGCCGTCCGCTTCAGCTATTTTTCTGATTTCTTCATACAGTATTGAATAAAATTCGTCATCGGTTGTCAGTTTTTTCTTTAAAGTATCCAGTTCCGCATTTTTTACTTTTGAATATTCAAGCAGAAAATCCGTTTTTGTTTTGATTTCAGATTCCAGTTTGACAACTGTAGCCTGATTATTCACTGCTTCGGCATCAACCTTTTGCTGGCGAAGTTTTTTGATTTCATCAGACATACGTTTAATTTCATTCTGATACTGTGTTTTTTTCGCTTCGTAATCACGAACGCTCCGTGAATCCCGGTAGAAAGTCGTGTAAATTCTTGCCGTATCAATAACGGCAAAACGGGTTATCTGCTGCGCGCTTATAACAGCCACGCATAACAGACAGAGAACAAACATTGTTATTTTCTTTCCGTTCATGTTACTGAACTCCTTTTCAACTAAGACGGTCTATAAACCGGTAAAGCCCAAAAACCGTTCCCTGAAAAATACAGAGAAAATGTGTTCCATTATTTTATAATGAAACAGCTTTTTTCTCAATGTATCCCGAGCTTCTTTCAAAACTCGGTTAGCTTTGAAAGAAGCATTTCAAAGAAAAATAGATTTTTCTTTTGTTACATCTAAGGTTGCGATTTCAAAACTTTCTCAGTTTTGAAATCGCCTCTCCTGTAAAATCTTTTTTACTCACTGATCCGGCGGAATCCGGTACATCAATAGTTTACAAGGCTGAACGACAGAACAAAGGTCCAGTCGGCTCCTTTTCCGTTCCTCCATTCAAATTTTCCGTCCTGTATTCTGAAAGTATTGGCAAAAAGCAGGCGCAGCGGAAATTGGGGAATACTGAAACGGATGCCGGGGCCAAAACTGAAGTAATAATCATCTATTTTCAGTTTTCCCATATCCTGAAGGGTCGGCTTAATTGCGACAGCATCCATAAAGAAGTCAAGCGCTATTACGCCGGGAAACAGCGGCATGCGCAGTTCAAGTGAATGGCTCAGCATTAAATTGCCGTAATTGCTTGATTTTGAATACAGATTTGTCCACCCCCGCCCATGGAACATGCCGTCAATATACAGTTTGCTCGAGTCGCTGATTTGAGAATCGGATATCGGAACCAGGAAGGAAAAGGTCGTAAAACCGGCCAGAACGAATTTCAGGCTCCATGACTCCGCTACCGGCAAATCAAGAAGGGTTATATACAATTCACCCTTTGTATCTGACCGGAAATAGTATTCGGTTTCAAGCGAAGGGATGATTCCATAATAGGTAAGCCTTTCGCTCAGGAAAAAACCTTTCGAAGAATCATAATTTAAATCCCTGCGGTCAAGGGCAACGCTTGTCCACACATAGTTTGTCCAAACCCATTTCCCGTGCCGGTCCCGAATATTTTTGTCAGCCGGCCGGTAAACCATCTCGTCATAGAAATTCTGGACAAGACCGAAATTCAGCCCGCCTCTCAGTGTGACTGTCGCAAAGCGCGGCAGCCAGCGGTATCCTGTTGAAACACCCGCAGAAAACAGCCATTGTTCATATTGCATACGGTAGGCGTCATCAAGGCTCGCGGAGTCTTCATATTCGCCGCGGGAATTATACGGATCGGGAACGCTTCCGTATTCGTCATAATATGCGTCATCAAAAATTGGAAATAGGTCATCCCGGTAAGTATACAGTTCCTTGTGATAGGCGGTTAAATTGAAACCGACGCTTAAGGGTGTCCCCAGAAACCAGTTTTCGGAAAAACTGAGAGTCAGGCTCTGAGTATCCGGAGAAACCGTCAGACTCGCGCCGAACGCATTACCATTTCCGAGGAAATTCTTGTCCTCCCACTGTACAAACAGCGAAAGGGGAAATGAATCGGAATCATTCGCACCAGAAAAGGTAACACCGAACTGGATTGATGCGGCGGACTGTTCTTCCACATTTATTACTACATCAATAAGATTCTCTTCGCTCCCGGGAACAAAATCAGGTATTACCATGGAGAAAAAACGGAGATTGTACAGGTTGCGGATACTGTCCAGCAGTTTCGAGCGGGAAAAGATATCCCCCGGCTCGAACATCAATTCCCTGGTTATAACCTTATCCTTTGTCTTGGTATTTCCGCGGATAATGATATTTTCAATGTGGCTCCGGTCCTGTTCGATTATCGTGATCACATAGGAAACAGTCCTGCGGTCAACGTCCCTGCGGTCCTGAATATTTACATAATTTGATGTATACCCGTTTTCAAAATATATTTCAGATATAGCCTGAAAACCTTCGGTCAGCCTGTTCAGATTCAGAATATCGCCCGGTTTAAGGCGTATTTTTGACAAAAGTTCTTCAGTAGAAAAAATGGTGTTTCCTGTTATTTCGGTCCCGCCGTATGTATACTGCTCTCCTTCCCTGATAACAAAGGTCAGTTTTAGCAGATTTCTGTCCGGAGAAGATTCCGTATCAGTCTCGCGCAGGACCATTTCAACTACCGCGTCAATATAGCCTTTTTCATTATAAAAACTCTTGAGGGCAGACTTGTCCGTTTCCAGAAGGGCTTCAGTAAAGGTTCCGGAAGAAAAAAGAACCCGGGATTCCTTGAGTTTCATTTCTTTTTTAAGAGTTTTGGCATTAAATACCCGATTGCCTTCAAACTCAATGTCGGAAATAACCGTCTGCTTGCCTTCATTTATAAGAAACTGAATGTTTATTGAACCGTCATCATTGGTAATTAATTCGGAAGTAACCCTGACCGAGGCGTAGCCTTTCTCCAGATACAGGTCTCTGACCGCCCGCTCGTCAATGCGGTATTTTAACTCATTGAATATATCGCTTTCCTTGAGGGTTATACGTTCCATAATACTCGATCTGGAAAGCCGGCGGTTGCCTGAAAACAGTATCTTTTTTATGACAGGTTTTTCCTTGACAATAAAATTAAGCTGGACCGTTTTCCGTTCAGAATCCCCGGGAAGCGCAACAGGAGTGACTTCGTCAAAGTATTCAACAGCATATATCCTCTGAAGAATTTCCCAGTACAGGTCGTCCGTGAAATTCTTCCCGATATATGAGTTAAACATTCCCTCAATTTCAGTGCGGGTTACATTTCTTAATCCTTCAAACGTTATGGACCGGATCGGCTTATTCTGATACCAGTCCTCCGGGACCTGGGAAAACAGTGTCCCGGCACAAATACACAACATTACCAGAAGAGCGAGAATTTTTGTGCGCATTAACTATGCTCCTTACGCAATAAACTATATCATAAAATAGGTCAGTATGAAAACTTCCACGACAGTGAAACTGAATTATCTGCAACAAATAATGTATCAAGGTTTTCCAGAGTATTTGTCCATCGGAGCGTAAAAAACGGGGTGTTCATTTCAAGACCGATTTCCGGCTGAATGAGCAAATTTCCGACAACGTTTTCCCTGGTTGTTTGGCTCGTCTCCTGATCATAATAACTAAAATGTACCAGCGCGTCCACAAATATAGCGGACCCGAAATATTTACCCATATAAACAGTCGTATTGTCAAAATAGTTACCTATTGTCATCTTTTTTTCTGAAGAATTACCGCTTGTATTCTGCATTGCCGTTCCGAATATCGCGTTTTGTATGAGCAGCGTCCGTATGGAGAACATGTCAAGATGCAGGAAATCACGGATGGCATTCTCGACTCTGCGGAAAATTCCCAGCTGGGCGGCAAAATCAGAGCCGACTACTATAACATCCCGCCATAAGGTATCCCTGCTGGCGTCACCGGTTGCCACCTGGCCCAGCAGGACCATAAGTTCCAGTTCGGATTTGGGAGGTTCCGAACTTAACACGGGCACAAGATTACTGAGCGGCTGATTTTCCGCGCTCAGAATAATCCTGACCGACTGGCCGTCCTCATCGCGGTCGCGTATTTCCGCCCGTAAGCTGACGATCGGGTCGAATCTGGACTGGTTTTCGTTAAAGATAATGCTGCCCTGCCTGAGATAGAAACTCCGCTTCAGATAGAAGACTTCCCCTCCCCGCAGAGTGGCGGCTCCCCTGAGCTGGAAATTATTCGTCCGCGTATTCAATGCTATGCGTATGGGTTCATCGGCCTGTATAAAACTGCGGAGAATAGGGACTTCCGCCAGAACCCAGCGGAATTCGGCCTTTTGGCCCAAATTAAGCGTTAAATCGATATTCATGTCAAAATTGGTGGTACTGTCCTGCGTCTGGCCCCCGGAAGAAGGCCAGGTCGAAAAATAGCCCTGTTCAAAACCGGCGACCCCGGTTATATCAAGGCCTTCCCATGAAAAGGATATTGCAAGGTCAAAAGAAATGCTCCCCGATATGGCAAAAAGATTATTTCTCATATTAACCAGAACAGGTTTGTTTGACAGCGTCGCGGTATTGACTTCTATCGTGGTTGGCAGCCAGTGCTGGAATTCAAACAGCGCGTCTATCAAAAATGCGCTTTTATCAGAGGCAACAAGAAAAGATGGTATGGTAAGCAGCTTCCCTTCGGCCTGTATTTCAAAATCAACCGGACCGTATGTTCCGGTAAGATAATCGGGGGCCGTAAAACGGATACCGGAAACGGCAAGCAACCCGTTAAATTCCGGATCATTTAAAAGACCGGTAATCGTAAAGTTGCCGCTGATAGTCCCGTCCGTGAAAACCAGAGGGAGAATCGGTATAAATTCGTAAAGCTCCATCATATCAACATAAAAACCAGAAATGGCAATCGAGATATTGGGACTTGCAATAATACCATTTGCCTGAAACTGGATTGGGAATTCTGAAGTTGATTCCAGAAGGAAGGTACCGTCATCCAAAAGAAAACCGGTCAGCGCATCATTTTTTCCGGCATATACCGCGGTAACGCCCGGCTCATGGACAAAGGTGCATACAAAGGGTTCATTCTCCGCAGAAGAATAGGTATTCCATCCCAGATTTGCTACACTCGCACGCAGCGTAAACTGCTCCAGACTCTTGCCGATGTCAAACAGGGAAGGTTTTTCCGGAATATAGTCGCTGAAAAAATCAACCCGCAAATCTGCTGTAAGGGGAGAACTGCCCAAATTTCCGGAATATGAGGTTTTAAGTGTTGCATTCATTGTATCAATAGAGAAAAATCCATCAAGATTTGATAAATTATTCCCGTTCCACGAGGCAAGGCCATTATACAGTGTAATGACTCCGTCCTCTAAAAAGAAAGAAAGGCTTGCCCTGAGATCAAAGCCGGCGAATTGATATATAAAATTCTGGATATTTGCCGAAGCGAATAGATTATCCGGCGTACCGGAACAGGTAAAAGTAAATGTTGCGGTGTTATTGTTTTGCTGTCCCCTGAAGAACCGGAAAAGAGGCAAATCGACAACATCAAGCTGTGCTTCAAAAATATTTCATCGGCAAGTTCCACCTGTCCGGTCAGGAAAAAGGATTCATTCGAAGTATCTGTCTGCAGTTTCATTTCCGCCATATAAAGGTCCCTTCGGAAGAACTGGGGAAACGGTTCACTGACATATACCCTGCAAGTGTTGAATAGGCATCTGAAATGGTAAAACTATGCAAAAAGACCCCGGTCTGGTCAACAATGCCTATACACTGAACAATAGTTGAAAGAGGTAAAAAACCGCCGACTTCTTCAATCAGCGCATTATTAATACTTACTTTCCAGTTTGATGCACTGGAATACGAAAACTCCGAATCCAGCGTAAGAGACAACAGCATGGGTCCTACCGGTACCGGCAAGCCTGAAAAGAGACAGGAACCGAGGATGCTGCCGTCACGGTTAAATACTGAAGTAACAGTCAAATTATAATCGCCATAAACGGAAAGACCTGTTTTTGATACCAGACCTGAAAAATTATACGGATAGGAATTTACCTCGAGTGAAGCATTGAAAAGAACATCGGAACCCATACCAAAACCGATATTAACATTCCCCAATATATTATAACTCCATGGGGTAAAATAAATATCGGTGATATCAACACTGGTTTCATTTCCTTTTGCCGTCAAAAGAACATACAAACCGTCTGTTTGGCCGGAAGCAAGAACAAGACGGGTGCAGTTAAATGAAAAACTGGAAAAATCGGTTGAAAAATAAACTTCCGTCGTGAGTGCGTAAGAATCAAACCAGGTTTGCAGCGAAGACAATATACCGTCTTTTGGCAGATACACACCGGAAAGAATGCCAAGAGTGTTTGAAACACCAATAGCATCAAGACCGACAAACAGTTCCAGAAAATGTCCCCTCTCTCCGGAATAAGTACCCTCCGCGCTGATTCGTCCGGTATCTTCATACGCGTTAAGCGTAAATGGCACTTCCGGCCAGGAAGCTGTGTCTATTTCCACAGTTACCGAGGAAAAAACCGCATCATTAATTGTCAATTCAGGCAAAATGCATATAAAACCCCGGCCTTCCGGGTTTACATACATATCGCCCGAAATTGTTCCAAGCCGGGGAATAAACATTTTATTGACTTCAAGGAAGCCGTCCGGAACAATCCTTTTCAGATCAAAGGAACCGGTATAGGAAAAATCGTATTCTGTTCCCGCAAAAGATAAATTATCAAAATTGATCCGGCTGCTGTCTCCGTTCAGGCTTGCCAGCAGCTGACCGCCTCCATAGAAAGCGGGAGGGATAAGCGCGTCTACATTGGCCGCATAGACCAAGCCCTGTTCAGCCGAAAAGGAAACATTCAGATCAGCCGTAAGCACCGTATTGCGCAGTTTCGAGACAAATTCGTTATTAACGCTCAGCTGGCCCCACCTGAAAGGCAGGAGCTGTCTGCTCGCAACAGACAGATTCAGGGCCTGTCCCGGTATATCATATGTCAGAGTCATATTTATCGGCTGCAGATCCTGTACGGAACTTACCGACAAAACGCCGTTTCTGTATACCGCGATAAGTCCCAGCTGGGATACGGAAAAATCCTTGTTTCCGATTGTATCAATAGTTAAAACTATAGAACCGGAACTCAGATAATTTTCAAACCGGCCGCTTAAGCGGAGTGTAGTGGACAGGGTTCCGAGTACCGGCAGCGCAAACCGGTCATAAGCGGCTTTACAGGTTAATTCAAAGGAAATATTCCGGTCCGTAATGGCGATCTGTCCCCGCGCTATATTTCCGGTAATAAGCTGGTTCGCATCGCTGTATGAAAATGAAATATTCCTTATCCGGACTGAAACTGAACCTGATAAAAACTGTTCAAGAGCGCTTGATGTTTCAGGATCGGGATTCGGTTCGCTTTTAAAAAGGCCCGCAAAGAAAGCTATTGTCTGCTTATTTTGTTCATAATCAATGGAAATATCGCCTGTCTCAAGGATTATTTCACGGAGGGCTCCCGCAAAATTTCCCCGTAGAATTTCCCCGAGCGAATAGGAAACCGATAATTTTGATATATGAGCTACAACGGTCTGTGTGGATGGGTCCGTAATGGTTAAATCTGAAAATTTCAAAACCCTGAAAATTGAAGGAGAAAGCGCCTTATAGGAAATACGCAAACCTGTTTGGTCTTCAATTTCTTCAACAACAGAATCGCGCAAATCAACGAGATACTGCTCAAACCGCTGGTTTACCGGTTTAAGCAGAAAAAACACTGCAAGCAGTAAAGCAACGAAGAAGAGAATTTCTATACTTAAAACAAGAGCAGGCCGCTTCATCTCACTAATATTATAGTATCATATCAGAAAATATATTATAATCATATTATGTTATTGCATAATTTTGTAGTTTTTGAAGGAATTGACGGTTCAGGAACAACAACACAGCTGAAAGAAATAGAAAAACTTTTTGAAAACAGATATGGAAAGGAAAAAAAGCCTCTTCTGATTACCTGTGAACCGACAACGGGAGAAATCGGCAAACTGGTCAGAAAGGGCCTCAGCGGAGAATTCAGCTTCACGGCGGACACTATGGCGCGTCTGTTTGCGGCAGACCGCGGAGAACATCTGTATGGAGAGAACGGGATATGCGATCAAATTGCCCGGGGCAAGGCTGTGATTTCCGACCGCTATCTTTTTTCCAGTCTGGCATACCAGGGCGAAACAGGCAATCAGGATCTGGTCAGAATTCTGAACCGTGATTTTCCGCTTCCGGAATACCTCTTTTTCTTTGATCTTGACCCGGAAACCGCAATGAACCGCATAGAAAACCGCAGCGCCAAACCTGAAATATATGAAAAATATGAAATCCAGAAAAAAGTCCGGCGCCGCTATCTGGATATTATGTCCGAATATGAGAAAGAAACTTCAGAAATGAACATTATCAGGATTGACGCGGAAAAACCTGTTACTGAAATTACAGAAAAAATATGGACTATAATACAAAATCTGCCGAAAATAAAGGGAGATGAATAAGCCAGTTTTTTCACGACATCATATTTTTGTGATATTGCTCTTTATTTTGCAAATTTTCCCGGCAAAATCCCTGTACCCGTATTTTGTACAGTATAAAGAGCAATATTATAAATTATACCATATACACTATAACCAGTATCCAGATGATACGATTGAGAATATTTACTGGCTTGAACGGGCCGTGGAAGCTGATTTCTGCAACCCGCTCTATGCGATGGGAAAGATAAACGATAAAAAGGACTGGGAAAAATACCGGTATCTTTTTATGATGCACATTAATTTGAAACTGGTTGAGCAGCACTTGCGGCTTGGGGTAAAATGGGACAAACAGGTCGCCTACTTTTATAATGCGCCCTGGAAAGAACAGAATCTCGACAGTCTTAATACTGCCGAAACTTGCTATAAAACAGCCCTGTATTACTGGAATGAAGCAAAAATCTGGGCTGAAAAGGCAAACGCCAGGGAATTCCGTTTTTTATTTTTAACGGACCTCCAGTTCTGGGAAGATGAGCGGGAAAAGATCGCGAACGGAAAACTGAATTACGAAAGGACCATTAACCGGGAACTTGCCCGTCTTGAAAAGGTCCGTGCGGACTTTCTTGCAATGGATGAAAATACCTACTAGAATACACCTCATGTATCAATTACAATTTGCCGCGTCACCCTGCAAAACCGGAATCTATTTTCAGCCGGAAATATGCCTGCCTGAGGTTTCAGTGCCGGGCGGTATATATATTGCCGACTCAAATACCGCCTCACTTCTGCGCAACGCCCGGAATTTTGATAACTCCGTTCCGCTTATAATTATTCCTGCCGGTGAAGAACATAAAAACCTTGAAAATATCGAAAAAATTCTTGAAACAGCCCTGAACTCGGGACTGGGCCGGGACAGTCTGTTTATCGGCTTTGGCGGCGGCGTCATTACCGATATGGCGGCCTTTGCGGCTTCGCTCTATATGCGCGGAACACGGCTTATTCTGGTCCCTACAACATTGCTGGCAATGGTTGACGCTGCAGTCGGCGGAAAAACCGGGGTCGATTTTCTCGGCTATAAAAACCTTGCGGGCAGTTTTTATCCGGCGCAGGAGATTCATGTAATTGTACATACTCTTGATACCCTGAGCGATAGGGAATTCCGTTCAGGACTTGCGGAAGTCTTAAAAATAGCGCTTATCAGTGACAGAAAACTTTTTCAGCTCCTGTCTCAGGCTTCTGAAAAAATACTGAACCGTGATCCGGAAATTCTTGAAGAAGTCATATTCCGGAGCATTAAGGCAAAGGCAGAGATTGTAAAAAAAGATCTGCATGAGTCGGGTATACGGAAATATCTGAATCTGGGACATACCTTCGCTCATGCCCTTGAAACGGCGGCGGGTCTGGGTTCTGTCTCCCACGGAGAGGCTGTTGCGTGGGGAATATCCCGGGCGCTTGCGCTCGGCATACACCTCGGGATTACGGACAGGGAGTATTATAATACGGTAGTATCCGTCTTTGACCGCTACGGCTGGAACTCTGATCCTATGCACCCTGCTCTCCGGGCAAAGGGAAAACAGGCGGTGCAGGAACTGCTCTCCGCAATGAAAAATGACAAAAAAAAGCAGGAAGGAACAGTCCGTTTCGTACTCCAGAATAAACTGAATTCAACAGTATTAATGACCACACCGGATTCCGATATAGAGGCGATACTGGAATGAATATATTTCTTGACTGGGCCGCCACAGCGCCTCCCGATCCTGAAATTTTTCAGGAAACCTGTGACACGGCCCTTACCTGTTACGGCAATCCATCCAGCATTCATGCCGCCGGGCAGAAGTCGGCTTCAAAACTTGCCGAGGCAAGGCAAAAATGCGCGGAGGCCCTGAATGTCAAGCCGCAGACAATAGTATTTACTTCGGGCGGGACCGAAGCCGGCCATCTTCCGCTGCTCGCCCTGCTGAGACGTCCCGTACAGGGTACGCTTGCGATAAGCGCAATCGAACATCCGGCTGTCATTGAACAGGCAAGGATTCTTGCACACTGCGGCTGGAAAACTCTTATTATTCCGGCAACAGGGGAAGGTTTTATAACACCGGAAGCCGTATTGTCCACTATCAGGGATGATACGGCTTACGTAGCGGTAATGGCAGTCAATAATGAAACAGGAGCCGTTCAGCCTGTTGAAGAAATAGCAGCCGGGATCGCGGACCGGACAAAAGGGAAAAAGAAACCCTTTTTTCATGTTGATATTGTTCAGGCAGCCGGAAAAATCCCGGTGAATCTGAATTGTCCTGAGATAGATTCGGCGGCAGTAAGCGCTCATAAACTGGGAGGCCCGCGGGGTATCGGACTTTTATATCATAAAAAACGCTTTGAACCCTTTATCATGGGAGGCGGACAGGAGAGCGGAATCCGCCCTGGAACCGAAAATATCGCCGGGGCCTGGGGACTCGCAGCCTGTCTGGTAAAAAACTGCCGCAGCCCCGCAGATGACCGGAGTTACTCAATGGCCGAATATATTATCGAGTCTCTATGCTCAGTTCCCGGTATTGCGCCGGTGCCGGAAACAAGGAAGCCGGATGACAGACGGTTTTCACCGTATATTTTCCAGTTTACCAATTCCATGTTTCCCGGCGAAGTACTGGTACGAATACTTTCCGAGCGGGGAATTTTTATTTCAACAGGTTCGGCCTGCTCGTCCCGCAGCCGCGCAAGGCCTGTACTTCAGGCAATGCATGTCAAACCGGAAAAACAGCTCGGGGCTTTCAGGGTATCCACAGGAAAGTCAACAACAAAACAGGACATTGACTGTCTGACAGAAACACTCAAAGACATATATCAAAAAAATAAAATGCATACAAAAAAGGAGTGACAGATTGAATACTATATCAAATAAAGTAATATATCTGATAAAGATCGGGGAACTGACTCTGAAAGGCGGAAACCGCAAGGATTTTGAACAGCGGCTTGTCCAGAATGCCCAGCTTTTTCTGGAAGGCAAAAACGCAAAAGTTCTGCTCAGGGCCGGACGGATGTATATCGAAATAGACGAAATATATTCACAGGCGGCGGAATATGCCCTCCGTCATCTTACGGGAATAACAGGATGGGCGCGGGCGGTCATTGTCGAGAAGGATACCGACCGGATAAAACAGGCTGTTCTTGCGGTAGCGGTCAAAGCAAGGGATATGGGGAAAAAGACATTTAAAATAGAAGCTCGCAGGTCGGATAAGAGTTTCCCCCTGACTTCCTATGAGATCGCCCGCCTTATGGGCGAAGCAGTATATGAAAATAATATTCTCGCTGTAGATGTCCATAATCCGGAAATTGAAATTACGGTGGAAGTCCGTGAACGCTGTTTTGTATATGGAGAGGAAATACCGGGTAACCGGGGACTTCCATGCGGAACAGGAGGAAAGGGACTGCTCCTGCTTTCGGGAGGCATTGATTCACCGGTTGCGGGTTACCGCATGATCCGGCGCGGCATGAAAGTTGACTGTCTGTATTTTCATTCCCATCCCTACACCTCCCCGAAGCCAGGCAAAAAGTTGAAAACCTGGCCCGGGTACTGGCAGGATACGGTGTCGGGACTCATTTGAATATTGTCCCGTTTACGGAAGTACAGCAGCACATAAGGGAAAACAGCCCGCCGGCATTTGCGACTCTGCTTTTGCGGGTTTGCATGATGCGGACCGCGAATATGCTTTGCAGCAAAATCGGCGCAAAAACCATTATCACGGGTGAAAGTCTCGGGCAGGTAGCCAGCCAGACAATTGAAAACCTGACGGTTACCAATTCCTATGCGGAATTTCCGGTACTGCGCCCACTTATAGGGATGGACAAAGAAGAAATCGTGACCACGGCCAAGCAGATAGGGACCTATGATATTTCCATCCTGCCGTATGAAGACTGCTGCGTTCTGTTTTCACCAAAACATCCCGTTCTGAAAGCGGACTTGCAGGAATCTTCTGTCCTGTATGAAAATATGAAAATAGACGGACTGCTTGAAAAGGCCTTTTCGGAACGTGAACATTTGCGGTTCGGATGGCTTGAAAAAGTTCAGGATACCGGAGTTTCGGGTGTCTGACTGTTTTCCGGAGCAGGGACAGCATCCCCTTCTCCGGGACTGTCTTCATCGGGAGGTTTTTCCTCCGGAGGATTCAGCCCTGCTTCGATTTTCTCTTCCAGTTTGTTGATCTCCTTAAGCGCGTCCGAATCGGGAAAATTTGCTTTTAACTCCTCCGTTATGGCCTGGGCTTCAGTAAATTTGCCTGCCAGAACCAGTATCTCGGCATAATCCCGCGCGGCCTGCGGGTCTTCGATTTTCTTTTCATACAGTATCCCGTAAAGCTCCAGGCCTTCGTCTATTCTTCCCGCGGAAACCAGCGCATAGGCATAGGCTGAAATAAGTATGGTATTTGAAGGATCTTTCTTATACAGTTTTCCGAATTCCGCACAGGCGTCATCCCATTGCCCGGCCAGGGCATAGGCCCTCGCAAGCCCGTACCGGGCAAGGTTTGCGTATTCTTTTTGCCGGGACGCTTTTTGGTAATAGGGAATCGCCTTGTCATACTTTGCGAGCCCCACATACGCCTCCGCGATTGTGTAATATTCCGCCGCGAGATCCTTTCCGGACATTCTGAAACCTCCGGAAGCGCAGGAGCCAAGAACAAGGGACAGAAAAATACAGGCGCAAATCTGTGGCAGCTTTTTCATTTTCCGGTACCGAGAACAACCTGTTCGATCTTCCGCAGCTGGGACCGGTATAAACCTGCAATATCACTTCCGTAGTCGGCAATTAACTGAATAATATCCCGGGGTGTTTCTTCCGTGTCTTTTCCGTTTATCCGGTCACCGGCATCTCCAAGACCGGGCATTATATAAGCGGCTGAATTCAATACGGGATCCATCCACAATGTATAAACCGTACAGTTATCGAGGGCGCGGACAACACGCAAAGCCCCTTTCAGCGCGGAAATGACATTGAAAAAACTGATCGATTTCGGCTTAACACCATGCTCGGTCAGGTATTTTACAACAGTAACAAGGCTCCCTCCTGTTGCATTCATGGGATCGGCGAAAATAAGATCCCTGCCGTTCAATTCATCTATATTGAAATACGATCTGTCAAGATCAAAAATATATTCCATGTTTTTTTCTTTTTTGAGTCATTTCGTTTTATTTTAAATAAGGCAAAAGGGGTTACATAGCCGTGGGAGGAATACTCCTCAATCTCTTTTGACATTATCATTGAAGGAAGAAGCGCGCCTCTGAGCAGGACACACATAACCGAATTTTCTATTTTATAATCAATGTCCGGAATTTTATGTACTGCATAGTTCTGTATGGGCGCGGTTACCGGCGTCTTTACCACCAGATAATTTTTATTCTCCGAATGGTCCTGGTTATTAAAAGCAAGTCTGAACAGCATTTCATAGGAACGCTGGATATAATATACAAATTCATTATGCCCTGTCCGTATGTCCCTGAGTTTGGCAATAACCCGGGAAGCTTCAGCGTGGCTTTCTTTTTCGGTTTCGAAGGAATATACCTTGATTCCCGGGGCTTCCTTGCAGATATCCTGCATAACATGGCCCATTTCATTGAATATATCGATTACCTTTTTTTCTTCATTAGCAAGAGTTGAACTGAAACCGCCCGCCGCAAGAATTTTAAACGAATCCATGGCGCGTATATACAATTTGTCCATTCTGTCCAGATAGGTTATATCTTTTTCAGTCAAATATCCGTCAAGCGAATCCGCACCGACTACTACTTTGCTCATACCTGCTTATCCTCCTTTTGGATTTTACCATAAAAAAGCCATACGGGAAAAGGGAAAAATACCTGTTAGGAGAATTTTGAGTGTAAAATTACCGCTTGTTTTTTTCAGGAGGGAGGGATACACTTTTCTCCTATGATCGGATTTTTCATTAAAAAAGCATTCTATGACGGCTGGGACCATTTATTGTCCATTTTTGTATTAAATCTGCTGTCTCTTGCCGTAATTGTCGGCGGAATCTTTCTTACCGGGCTTGTACAGGACAATATCCTCGCCGTAACCGGGATTCTGGTACTTATAGTTATTATACTCAGCGTGATAATGATGGCAACATCCATAGTAATGGCGGGAGTTGCTGATTATAAATCATTTTCAGTCAGGGATTTTTTTACGGCGCTGAAAAATACATGGATGCATGGCGTACTGTATGGGATTCTCCTGTGTGTTCTCTATTTTATTTTTTCAACAGGGATACGGTATTACCTGGCCGCGGGCGGGGTTTTCGGTTACGCCTGCGCAGGGGGCCTGTTCTGGATCGCGTTTGCAGTCATCTTATCGCTCCAGTGGTTTTTACCGGTCAGAAGCCAGCTTGATACACGGTTTTTCAAATGCCTGAAAAAATCTTTTATTATTTGTCTTGATAATATAGGATTTTCTGTTTTTATGTTTTTTTATTCAATAGTTCTGCTTTTATTTTCATTTATGCTTATTACTTTTCTCGCCGGATTGGTCCTTGCGCAGAACGAAGCCTTTAAACTCAGAATGTATAAATATGACTGGCTGGAACAGCAGGACAGCGAAGAATTTTCAAAACTCAGAAAATCCGTCCCCTGGTCCGAATTAATAGCGGAAGATATGGAAATTGTCGGAACAAGAAGTCTCCGCAATCTTATTTTCCCCTGGAAGGATTAAGTTCCGGCCAGGGAAAAACTGAAAAATCTGGTGATGTCAGACAATTCCAGTCTCCGGTTTTGTTTCGCCGGAGGCCGGATACCATCTTTATTCGTGGCGAGGGTCTATGGTATTAAACCCGAGACCAATTCCACGGGAGAACAAAACACCTCAGCCGGAGGACTGCCTGCTCTGCGGCAAGGTATTTTATTCAAATTCTTCCAGCGGTACGCCGTCATATCCTTCAAGTTCTGCGTTCATTCCGTCAATAATATACTGTATCTGGCTTGATCCGGGGTTTTCAGGGTCGGCAAGTATCGCCATTTCCAGCATTGAAATTATTGCAGCATTGTCCACCTGTCCGGACATGGCAAACATATATGAGGCCATATACAGGGCTTCCTGGGTCTGGGCAGGATCAAGTTCACCGCTTTCCGCGACTGTCCTGAAGCCTTCACCGGCAGCAAGAAGATTTCCATTCTGATAATAGCCGATGGCGTCGAGATAAGCTATCTGGAGAAGATATTTGGAACGGAGTCCTTTTTTGTTTTTCTTATCCAGTTCGGGGACTTCACGGATAAGGTCGCCGTATTCTTCCCGCTGTGTCGGAGAGAGAGCTTCTATAAAATTATCGATATTAACGGCGCGGTTAACTCCCCTTGATTTATCTATTTTTTCCTTTAAGCTGACAAGCTTGTCCCGTTCCGGAAAATAGGATTCCAGATAAACCAGAAGACCTTCTGTGGTAAAAGTACTCTCTGTCGCCATTGTTTTTCCGTAAACATCACCATCAGGAGTCAGCATGACAAAGAAAGGCAGGACCTGTACAGCATAGGTCGCCGCAGCAATATAGTTTTTTTCCAGCTGTTCCAAATCCATCAGTGTTTCATCCTGAACAATATCAATATTGCACAGAACATATTCCGGCGAAGCCTTTTCAAAGAACTCCCCGGTAAAAACAGTCTCATTCATTTCCTGGCTCTGTTCATTCCAGTCTGAGCCGGTAAATACAATAAGCACGGATTTGCCGGTTTCTTTTGCAAGGGCCTTGGCCTCGTCAACGTCTGTAATCCATGTTGTCTGGGGTTCGGCGTCAACAACGGTACGCTGTTTTTCACAACCCGCAAAAAGGAGAACCAGAACTCCTGCAAAAATTGCCAATAATTTTTTCATACAATCTCCTAATAAAAGTATCTTACACCCGCGGTGAATATATTCTGAATTGTATCGCCCGGGATGTTTTTGAACAAGAGTGCGGGATTCTTTCCGCCGATAAAATCAATGGGACGTTCCGAATGGCCCATTTTGCCAAGAATTCTGCCGGATGAATCAGTCATACCTTCTATAGCATACATGGAACCGTTCGGATTATCCGGTTCAAGTGAGGCGGGTAATCCTGCTTTATCAACATATTGCGTAAAAATCTGTCCGGCCGCAAAAAGTTCTTTTGCCAGTGCCTCTCGTATTATAACACGTCCTTCCCCGTGTGATATAGGAATTTTATGAATTTTTCCCGGAAAAAGATCAGGATTATCGGACCAGGGACTCAGCCGGGAAACAATACGGGTACTGACAAACCGGGAAATATGTCTTCCGATTGTATTATGGGTAAGAGTGGGCATGTCTTCAGACGGATCGAGTATTTTTCCGTAAGGAACCAGGCCTGTTTTTATAAGAGCCTGAAAACCATTGCAGATTCCGAGTATCAGGTTTTTTCTGTTTTCCGTCAGATTCATGATACTGTCCGCTATTCTGTTTTCACGGATAATGGCCGCGATAAATTTCCCGGAACCGTCCGGTTCATCGCCTGCCGAAAAACCTCCCGAAAATGCCAGAATATGGGCCTGATCAATAGCGGTCTGCAGCTCGAAAATGGACTCTTCAAGATCCTTTTCAGTCCGGTTGCGTAAAACAACGGTCCGGATATCGGCTCCGGCAAGCCGGAACGCCCGGGCCATGTCAAATTCACAGTTTGTGCCGGGAAATACGGGAAGTACAACAAGCGGTTTTTTATTTTCTTTCAGATACGGGATCTTTTTATCCGCATCAGGAACAGTCTGGTACAATTCATGGGCCCAGTCAGGAACAGGATTCTGTCCGGAAGCGCCGGAGACAGGAGGAAAGACCCTGGCAAGGGTATGTTCCCAGGCTTTACAGGCCTCATCAAGGGAAATGACAACCGGGCCGGCTTGTATGGACTGTTCATTATTTGTTTTGCCGATACAAACCCACCCCGAATCCCTGATAAAGTTCCGTACTGTTTCCGTATCAGCAAGTTCAATAATAAGGGACCCGTAAAGCGGAGCAAACAGGATATTATTATCCGCTTCGAATATCCGGCTGTTTTTATCACCCGCGGCTTTTTCGGAACCGGAATCAAAAACATGAGGAATACTGATTCCGGAAAGAGCTTCCGCATCCAGTTCCATCCCTATACTGTTTCCGAAAGCCATCTTGGAAAGGCATGCGGCGATTCCGCCGGCTCCTACCGGATATGCGGCGCGTACAGCAGAAGATTCCCCCGCACTTCCGCCTGACAGGGCAAGCAGTTTTTCAGTATGTGAAAGAAAAGCATCCCAGTCAGGGGTCTGGTCTTCAAGCCAGGGAGTTTGTATAAGAACAAGCAGACTGCCGGCCGAGGCCAGGGCGCCGCTTCTTACTTTTGCGTCTTCTGTAACCGAAACGGCAAACGAAACCAGTGTGGGGGGAACATGCATATCATGGAAGGTTCCGGACATACTGTCCTTTCCGCCGATCGAAGGCGTTCCTGCCGCGATCTGGGCTTTCAGGGCGCCAAGAAGAGCGGCCGCAGGTTTTCCCCAGGCTTTTTCATTTTCCGTACGTTCAAAATATTCCTGAAATGAAAGCCGGGCCTTGCGGGGGTCTCCGCCTAAGGCAAGGATTTTCGCAAGGGATTCAAGAACCGCATACTGCGCGGCATGAAAAGGACTCCAGTTCGCCGCCTTCGGATCATAGCCCATGGTCATCAGACTGACTGTAGTTGTATGTTTGTCTCCCGGAACCGGGATCCGGGCAGCCATACCTGCTTCAGGCGTTGACTGGCAGAAGCCTCCCATTGGAAATAAAACGGAAGCCGATCCTATAGAACCGTCAAAGCGTTCCGAAAGGCCTCTCCGGGACGCTACGGAAATATCCGAAAGGACCGAAATCCAGCGGTCGGCCAGGGAATATGCGGTGGGATCCGGCGAACTGTCCGCCTTTCCCGCAAAGGAAAATTCCCCGGAGGGCTGGCTGATAATGGCTTTCGCCGAGCGCTGCGCTCCCGCAGTATCAAGAAAACTTCGGTCAATATCAACAATGGTCCGCCCTTTCCAGTTCATGACCAGTTTCGCTTTGTCCGTAATTACGGCGATAACAGCAGCATTCAGGTTTTCCCGTTTTGCCGCTTCTATAAATTTCTGCGTGTCCTTTTGCCTTACAACAACAGCCATACGTTCCTGGGATTCAGAAATTGCGATTTCAGTCCCGGTAAGCCCCGCGTATTTTTTCGGAACAGCGTCAAGATTAATATCAATTCCGGCGGCCAGCTCCCCAACGGCCACGGCAACGCCTCCGGCGCCGAAGTCATTGCACCGCCTTATGAGTTTTGCAGTATCGGGATCACGGAAAAGCCGCTGGATTTTCCGTTCTTCGGGAGCATTTCCCTTCTGAACCTCGGCCCCCGCGGTCGCGACCGATTCTACGGTATGGGCCTTGGAGGAACCTGTCGCGCCTCCGATTCCGTCGCGGCCGGTTCCGCCTCCAAGAAGGATAACAACATCACCGGTTTCCGGCTCTTCCCTAATAACCGAAGAAGCGGGGGCGGCTGCGATGACCGCGCCCAGTTCCATGCGTTTCGCGAGAAAACCGGGATCATAATATTCGACAACCTGTCCGGTGGTTAAGCCTATCTGATTTCCGTAAGAACTGAATCCCGCCGCGGCCTCCCGGGTCAGCTGTATCTGGGGGAGCTTGCCTTTAACTGTTGCCTCGATAGGTACAGTAGGATTACCCGCTCCGGTAACCCTGAGGGCCTGATATACCCATGAACGTCCGGAAAGCGGGTCACGGATTGCGCCTCCGATACAGGTCGCGGCCCCGCCGAACGGTTCTATTTCCGTGGGATGATTATGCGTTTCATTTTTGAACATTAAAAGCCAGGTTTCAGTTCCGGTCCTGATTCCTTTTTCATCAGTAATATTTACATCAATAAAAATGGAACAGGCGTTTATTTCTCCTGATTCTTCAAGATCATTCAGAAATCCACGTTTTTTGAGTGCCTTTGCGCCGATAACAGCCATATCCATCAGCGTCACCGGTTTTATATCAGCATTTTCTCCATACACTTCCGCGCGGATTCCGGAATAAAAGGAAAGGGCTTCCAGAAAAATATCTTTGTACGGTCCCTCTTCAACGGAAACCGACTCAAGATTGGTATTAAATGTTGTATGCCGGCAATGATCAGACCAGTAGGTATCAAGTACCCGTATTTCAGCTTCGGTCGGGTTTCTGCCTTTTGATTTGAAATATGACTGAAGAAAAAGAGCATCGGCACGGTCCATGGCGAGGCCATATTCACCAATAAAAGCGGCTATCCCCTCATTATCAAGACCGGTAAATCCATCCATAACCGGAACATCTGGAGGTTCGTTCTGCCGCATTTCAAGGGTTGCGGGTTTTTCAGGTGAAGCCTCCCTCGAGTCAACAGGATTGATCAAAAAAATCCGTATTTTTTCCAGATTTTCCGGATCAAGATTTCCGCTGAAGACATACACTCGGGCGCAGCGGACCCGTATTGGTTTTTCTTTGCCGCTTCCGAGCAGAGCCAGGCACTGTTCGGCGGAGTCGGCGCGCTGATCATATTGACCGGGGAGATATTCAACAGATAAGACCGTTTCTTCAGGCCGGACAGGGAGGACATCCTCAAAAACCCGGTCGCTTTGAGGTTCGGAAAAAACCGTACCGATCGAATTCATGAAAGTCTGATAATCAATACCTTCTATATCATAGCGGCTGAAAAAGCGTACCCCGGCGAGTCCTTTCACCCCAACAAAGCAGGTCAGCTCGGAAAAAAGCCTGTCAGCCTCAATATCAAAACCGTCCTTACGTTCAACAAACAGGCGATATACGGAAGACTTCATTCGCACCCCCGAAAAAGATACCGGAAGTCTGCCATAAAACAGAGAAAATTGCTATGCCTCAGCGGAAATAGATATCGTATTTTACCAGGATTGCTGGTTATTCGGCGGAGTTTTCCGCTGAATGCGGCGTTATTCACCCGTATTCTGGAATAAACCTTCGGGTCAGTTTTTCCGGGCAGCAGGCCGATTTTGTTTTGAAAACAGCCCGAATTTCAGTATATTATTACACACAGATAAAGCCCGTTGATTATTGGGGTTTTATACTTGTATTTGGGAATTTCCTGGGGTAGAATCATAAGAGGGTTTGTAAAAGCTCCTGTTTTTAGAGGTCCCCAAAAAGCAGAGGTTTTAAAAAACCTCGAACTATGGTATTATAGTCAAATAATTTAGATTATTTGGCTATTTCCGATTATACGTTTTCTGATATAAAGAATTGACTAATTCTTTATATCAGAAAACGTAACTTAAAGAGTATAAAAGATACCGGAGGTTGCGCTGCTGTGATAAAAACTCTGACTGCCTGTACCAATGAAATTGATGATGTTGATCTGGCTGTATCTGAAATTCTTGACCAGTTGGACCTGAAAAATAACCAGTGTAAAAATTCGGTTGGGATTCTTACCTGTTATTCGGAATTTATTGATACCGGAGTTGTAAAGGCCCTGTGTGAAAAGCTCCCCTTTGATGTGGCTGGTACTACTACCATAGGCAATGCAGGAAGCAGTGTTTTCGGGCAGATGATGCTCTGTGTATCTGTTTTGACAAGCGATGATGTATCCTTTTCTACAGTCGTTTCCGACTCTATTGTTAATGAGCAAATGGAGCCTCTCTCGAGGGCATATGCGGAAGCAGCTTCAGCAGCAGATAAAAAACCGGCCATGCTAATTACCTTTGCGCCTCTTGTAAGACATGTAGCGGGCGACCATATAGTATCTGTTTTGAATTCCATATCGGGCAACGTTCCGAACTTCGGGACAGTAGCCCTTGATCACAATATCGATTACCACGACGCCCAGACAATTTATAATGGGGAAGCATTCAAGGACCGTCTTGTTTTAATACTTGTGTTTGGCGATATAAATCCCAGATTTTTATTGCTTCCATTTCCGAAAAGAAAATCCAGAAACAGCGGGCAATAATAACAGACTCTGACGGAAGTATTCTGAAAAAAGTAAATGGTATTCCGGTTATAGAATATTTGCAGTCTCTTGGACTGATGACCGATTATGGAGTTGAAGGCACAAATGCGATTCCTTTTGTTATTGACTATAATGACGGCACAAAACCAATCGCGCGCGCGATCTACGCAATTACAACTGAAGGTTACGCGGCCTGCGGCGGAGAAATGCCTGTTAACGCAACACTCGCAATCGGTTCCATAGATTATGAAGATGTAATCGGCACAACAACGGAAACTGTCGAGACTGTTTTGCATACGGACAAAAAGGAAGGACTCCTGATTTTTTCCTGCCTTGCCCGCAATCTCGCTCTTGGCGCGGACGCTCTGGCTGAAATGGAAACGGTCAGTGAAAAAATACAGTCTTCTGTTCCCTATCATTTCAGTTATTCCGGCGGTGAAATATGTCCGGTGTATACTGAAGACGGCAATCTGGTTAACCGTTTTCATAATAATACCTTTATTGCCTGTGTTTTCTGAATCTGCACTGGAGAAAATTTCCTCCAGGTTGGGGTAAAAAATTATGGACGATAAAATAGAAAAAGTGACTGCCCAAAACCCCGAAGACGAGCTTGCCGGACTGCGCAGGGAAAACAAAAAACTGTCACGGCAAATATCCTATCTTCAGGCCCTTCTTGAAAGAAACAAAATGACAGCTGTCGCCAAATCAAACGTGGCCGCCGTAATTGACGCTGAAAAACTGAAGCAGGAAAAATACATGAATTTGCTGCTTGAGAACTGTCCTGATATAATAATCCTTTTTGACCAGAACGGACGCTTTGCCTACTGCACGGACGCGTTTCTGAAAAGGGCGCATATAAAAAACTTCGGACTTATAAACGGCCGTTACTACAAAGAAGTTTTTGAACAGTTTTCCGATTCCAAGTGGGCAGACCATATACAAAAAATCTTCCAGAGATCAATGAAGAAAAAACAAAGCGTTATACTTGATGAAGTCGCCGATATCGGCAGAGACAATAACCCTAGAAATTACACTATTCATTTTACTCCGATGGTTGATGAGACCGGTGAAGTTGAAGGGGCAATGGCCCTCTTTCATGACGTAACAGACGTGCTGCAGGCAAAGGAGCAGGCGGAAAAAGCGAGTACCGCTAAATCAGATTTTCTTGCGACCATGTCCCATGAAATGCGCACGCCGATGAATGCAATAATCGGCATGACAAATATTGCGAAATCGACCAGGGACGCGGCAAAAAAAGAATATTGCCTTGATAAAATAAGCGAAGCTTCCAGCCATCTTCTGGGAGTCATCAACGATATTCTGGACATGTCTAAAATAGAAGCAAATAAATTCATACTGTCTTACGCTGAATTCAGTTTTGAAAAAATGCTGATGAAAACAGTGAACGTGATTAATTTCCGCGTGGATGAAAAAAACAGAACTTCATAATCAGAATCGACAGAAATATTCCTGCCTATATAATTTCCGATGAACAGCGCTTTGCGCAGGTTATTACAAACTTTTTATCAAATGCCGTAAAATTCACACCGGAAAACGGAACTATAATTTTGTCCGCGGAAAATGTACATGAAGATCCGGAGTCATGCACTCTGAAAGTAAAGGTAACGGATTCCGGTATCGGCATTTCAAAGGAACAGCAGAAAAATCTTTTCCGTTCTTTTGAACAGGCAGACGGGGGAATTTCCCGTAAGTACGGCGGAACAGGACTCGGACTTGCCATATCAAAAAACATTATTGAAATGATGGGCGGAACCATCTGGATGGAATCCGAAGAAGGAAAAGGAGCAACATTCGGGTTCACTATTACAGTGGAAACCGGAACCGGAGACCACCGGCACACAAATCATAAAACCGTTGATAAACGAAATCTCCGCGTTCTGGTTGTGGATGATTCCGCGGACATCCGCGAATACTTCCTCAATACTGCGCAGGCGCTCGGTTTTGCCTGCGCAGTCGCCGCAGACGGAAATGAAGCCTACGCGCTTATAGCGGACAATCCGGGGCCGCCGTTCAATGTCATTTTTGTTGACTGGAAAATGCCGGGAATGGACGGAATTGAACTCACAAAAAAAATCAGGGAATATTACAGTGACAATGCCATAGTCATTATGATTTCGGCAGCGGAGTGGACCACTATTGAAAAAGAAGCAACATCCGCCGGAGTAGACAGATTTATTTCCAAACCGCTGTTTTCCTCGCTCATAGCCGACTGCATTAACGAATGCACCGGAGTATCGGAAAGAAAACCTGAGATTGAAATCAATAATAATGCTCCTGATTATACCGGATATTTTGCCGGCAACCGCATTCTTCTCGCGGAAGATATAGAAATAAACTGCGAAATAGTAAACGCTCTTCTTGAGCCGATGGGTCTCATAATTGATACTGCACAGAATGGTGCCATTGCCTGTGAAAAATTCACGGCTGATCCCGGCCTCTATGATCTGATTTTAATGGATATTCATATGCCCGAAAAAGACGGGTATGAAGCGACCCGTCAGATACGTTCGCTTGATATTCCCGAGGCGAAAACAATCCCCATCATAGCAATGACCGCCAATGTATTCCGTGAAGATATTGAAAAGTGCCTTGCCGCCGGAATGAATGACCATGTGGGGAAACCTCTAAATATTGAAGAAGTGATTGACAGGCTGAAAAAGCATCTGCGCCGGAGGGTCTGAAAAATCCCCGGAATATATGTCGTTTTCCGTCCGTATACAGAAAGTCCAAACTTCATTATAATTAAAAAGCAATAACCTTCTCCGCGCAGGCCGCGTTGTTACTTCACGGAGCGGTTCGTTCGGGAGGAAATGTATAATACCGTCCGATAGATCCGGCAAAACTCTTTTTCCGCAGATTCTCCGGAAAAGAAATTTTGTATTTGAAAACAGCAGGGAGAAAACAGCATGCCGACGGAAGACTTTCCCGCAAATCCTCCTGAAAAAAAGGGATGCCTGCCGGTTTTTAATGATGAATTTGATTCAGGTATACTTGATGAAAAAAAATGGCTCCCTTATTATCTGCCGCAGTGGAGCAGCAGAAAAAATTCGAAAGCCCGCTACTGTTTCCGCGGCAATAATCTGGTATTACAAATCACCGCTGATCAGAAGCCCTGGTGTCCTGAATTTAACGGGGGTGTAAAAGTCAGCGGACTTCAGACCGGCGTTTTTTCCGGCCCCGCCGGCAGTCCGGCAGGGCAGCACTGTTTTTCAAAAGACTGCGCCGTGCGTGAATTCCAGCAGGAAAAAAAACTGTTCACACCCCAATACGGATATACGGAAATCAGATGCAAAGGTTCTCCAGACCCTGAAAATGTCTGCGCATTCTGGATGATAGGCTTTGAGGATAAACCGGAACACTCGGCTGAAATCTGCATTTTTGAATTAAAGGGAGGAAATGCAGGAAAATGCAGCTCCATAATCGGATACGGCATTCATCCTTTCGGAGATCCTGAAATACATGACGAATTCTTCGAGCAGGAATTCCCGATCAATGCGGCGGACTTCCATATTTACGGGGCAGACTGGACGCCCGGGGGACAGCCTTCTATATCGATAACAAGGCGGTATATACTTCAAAACAAAGCCCCTCCTACCCTATGCAGTATATGCTGAATATATATGAAATTCCCCGGGATGGAAAAACCGCAGACAGGCCGGCTTTTTATCCAGCTGAGTTTATTATTGATTATGTCCGCTTTTACAAACACGGATAGCAGGCAAAAAGGAGAATCGGTATGCTGCCGGAAACACTGCACCCTCTAGTCAGGACATGGTTTTCCGAAACCTATGGCAATCCCACTGAAGTACAGGCCCAGGCATGGCCGCTTATAGCGGAAAACAGGCATGTTCTCGCGCTCGCACCGACAGGAAGCGGAAAAACCCTTGCGGCATTTCTGGTTGCCCTTTCCCGCTTTGCTGACGGAACATATAAACCCGGGGTTTTGTCCGTACTTTACATTTCTCCTCTGAAGGCACTGAATGAAGACATACGGAGAAATCTTCTGGAACCGCTCGAATCACTGAGCGGGCGTTTTCAGGAAGAAGGAGTTTTTTTTCCGGACATCCGGGTCGATACCCGCTCAGGCGATACCACGCAAACGGAGCGGAGACGCTTTCTGTCAAAACCGCCCGGAATACTAGCCCTGACCCCGGAGAGTCTTGCCATACTTCTTTTGAACCCGAAATCAAGAACAATTCTTTCACACCTCCAGTATGTGGTCCTTGATGAAATACATTCTGTTCTCGGAACAAAACGCGGATCTTTCCTTGCGTGTCAGCTTGCCAGGCTGTCACTGGTTTCCGGAGAATTCCAGCGGGTAGCTCTTTCCGCAACCGTCAATCCGCCCGAAGCCGCAGCCCGTTTTGCAGGAGGACTGAAACCTTCCGGATCAGGCAACCAAGGATCGTATGAACCGCGGAACGTATGTATTGTCGCCCCTCCTTCCGGGAAGCGGATCGACTTTATCATAGAATATCCCTCAGGAACCCTTCCCGGACCGGCAAACAGTACGGAAATTCAAAAGGAATACGATAGCGCATCGTATCATACACATAAAACCGGAAATTCATACACATCGCCCGGCGGCAGGCCTGATCAGGAAAATACGGATACGGAAGAATCATCCGGACACAATAAAGCAAAATACGATGAACCATCGTATTATACACATGATATTGAAAATATATACACAAATGATAAGGACGGATACGATGACTCATCGTATCATGAACATAAAGATGCCGGAGAACATGTACAATCCGGACAGCAGTCCGATGCGGCCGGAGAGAGAAAAGAAAAAAACGGAAAAAAAGTAAAGACCGTTAATGTACGCTACGGCGCCCGTTATATTGCTCTGATAGATATTATTGCCGGCAGAATACAGAAAAACAGAACCACTCTCGTATTCACTGACGCAAGGCGCCGCGCGGAACGGATCGCTTTTCTGCTGAATGAGCGATTCGGTGAAACGGTTGCCTTTGCCCATCACGGTTCACTTTCAAAGGAAGTCAGGAGGGCAGTCGAAATCAGACTTGCGGAAGGACGCCTTCCCTGCGTTGTGGCAACAGGGTCTCTTGAGCTTGGTATAGATATAGGCAGCGTGGATGAGGTTATTCTTGCGGGTTCGCCAAATTCCTCATCGGTAGCGCTGCAGCGGATCGGACGTTCCGGACACGGGGTCGGAAAAACAAGTTATGGGCGACTTGTTCCCTTTCACGGAAATGATCTTCTCACCGGCGTTGCCCTTGCGGGAGCGATCAGGGACAGGGAAATTGAAAAAACAGCCGTAATAGAAAACCCTCTGGATATTCTTGCCCAGATTATTCTTGCCCTCTGCACGGAGGCCCCGAGAAACGCAGATGAACTTTATAATCTGCTCAGGGGTTTCCTGCCTTTCGAAAATCTGGGCAGACCTGCCTATGACCGGGTTGTCCAGATGCTTGCGGGTAGGTATTCATCAAGCAGGCTCAGGGACCTGAAACCGCGTCTGTATATCGACGCGAAAACCGGTCTGCTTACGGCTTCCGACGGAGTCCTCCTCTCCTTATATTCTTCGGGAGGTGTGATAGCAAACAGGGGGAGCTATTCCCTTCGTCTGCCCAACGGAACAAAGATAGGCGAACTCGATGAAGAGTTTGTCTGGGAACGCAGAACTGGAGACAGTTTTTCATTCGGGACCCATTCATGGCGGATTGTGGCAATCGGATCGGAAGCTGTCGAAGTTGTATCCCTGGAACGTCCCGCCGATTTCGTCCCTTTCTGGAGGGCCGAAGCGGTGTACCGCAGCCCTGTTCTGGTGGAGCGTATGCTGAAAATTCTCGACAGCGCCAGAAATGGAATTTATTCGGGCGAGGCTTTTGCGGATTCGGCCCTGACGGAAGATACCCTTTTTTCTCTGAAACGTTTTCTGGAAGCCCAGAAAGATATCCAGAATGTTCCTCTTTCAGGAAGAGACTCGCTTGCCATTGAAATTATCGAAGACGCTCTGAACAAAGGGGATATGATCTCAGTTGTCCTGCACACCTTCCGCGGCGGCGCAGTCAATTATCCGCTTTCCATGGCCCTTGCCGGACAGCTTGAAGAATCGCTTAATCTCAGGGTCGAAACAATACCGGATGACAATGCCATTCTTGTAATACTTCCCCGGCTCCAGGAAATTTCCGCTGAGCAAGCCGTGCGGAATGCTCTCCAGAAAATCGGGGACAGCAATATCAGGCAAAAACAGTTCTATGCCCGTTTTGAATCGTCCGGAGTGTTTGGAGCCGCATTCAGGGAGGCCGCCGAACGTTCCATGCTTTTGCCCAAGGCCGGCTTCGGAAGACGGACGCCTCTATGGATAATGAGGCAGCGGGCAAAACGGCTTTTTGACGCCGTATCCGGTTACGGTGATTTTCCCGCCATTGCCGAGGCCTGGAGAAGCTGCCTTACCGACCAGTTTGATATGAACGGATTTAACGACTTTTGCAGTGAAATCGCTGACGGTTCAGTTTCCGTACATTTTTTTAATACCCGCGAGCCAAGCCCTTTCGCCCTTGATATGGTCTGGAAGGAGACAAACAAGCTCCTGTATGACACTGATGACCGTCCCGAACTTCGAGGCTCATCACTGAGCGACCAGGTAATAAATGATGCAATCGGGAACGCAAGGCTGCGGCCGGCAATTCCTGCCTCCATTGTTTCGGATTTTACTGCCCGCCTGAGACGGGAACTGCCGGACTGGTCACCGGAAACAGTCCTCGAACTTTCAGAATGGGTCAAGGAAAGAATCGCGATTCCCGCGGATGAATGGAAAGAGCTGCTTGAAAATACGGATCCCGGACTTGCAGAAATCTGGGAAGCTGATCACAGTCTCAGCGGAAATCTGGTTGAAACCACACGAAAGGGTTCATCGATACCCTCAATCATCCACATTGAACGCGCCGATATATGGCAGGAGGAACCCCTTGCGTTCCTTGACGAGTGGCTCAGGTATGAAGGCCCTGTGTTCATTTCGCATATTGCACAGATATTCGGCGTTACCGAGGCCGAGGCGGAAGACGCGGCCTCGGCTCTGGAAGAAAACGGCGACCTTGTAAGAAATGTGCAGGTTTCGGCAGATAGCGCGAAAAAAACCGGAGAAGAATCTTTCTCCGCGGGTGAACTTGTCTGTGACCGTGAAAACCTTGAACTTCTTTTACGGCTGTCAAGAAAACGCGCCCGTCCGGATATACAGCCCAGACCTGCGTCCCTTCTTCCTGTCTATCTCGCACTGAGGCAGGGAATCCTGCAGCATACGGATAAACCCTGGGAAAAACTGTCCTGCGTCTCCGCTCCGGCCAGGCTGTGGGAAACGGACTTTTTCCCTGCCCGGCTGCCGTCCTACCGGCCTGAGCTTCTTGACGCCGAACTTCATTCGGGAAATCTGGTCTGGTTTGGTACTGGTGAAGTCAGGGCAGGATTCTGTTCGCCCGAAGACCTTGATCTTGTTCTTCCCGAACGGCCAGGAGGTCCCGATTACTTTGCGGACTCGTCCCGGCCCCGAGACTTCTGGGAACTGAAAGATGATTCGGGTCTTGATATTTCCGGGACTACTGACGAAATATGGAAGGAAGCCTGGGCCGGACGGCTGACTGCCGATACATGGGAACCGGTAAGAAAAGGACTGGTCGCGGGCTTTGCCGCGGATTCACATCCGGAAACGGCCGGAGAAGCTCCATATATCCCGGGCAAACGGAGAAATGTACCGCGCGCCCTCAGAGACCGCTGGAAAGCGGGCAAGCCTGTTGAGGGTAAATGGTTTTCGCTTGCAACAGACGGATTGCAGGCCTCTTCTTTTGATCCGCTGGATGAAGAAGAACTTGAGCGTGACCGGGTCCGCCTGTTAATCAGACGCTGGGGAATACTGTGCAGGCCCTTTCTTGAACGGGAAGAGCCTGCCCTTTCCTGGGGAAAACTCATCCCGGTAATGAGGCGTCTGGAACTTTCAGGAGAACTCGTTGCAGGCAGATTCTTCGACGGAATAAATTCCCTTCAGTTTGCCCATCCCGGTATAGCGGAAGAACTCACCGCCTGTGATTCTGAAAAAAGAATATTCTGGATAAATGCCTGTGATCCGGCAAACCCTGCGGGCATGGCCGAAGGGCTTGATGAAAACCTGCCGTCGCGTCTCGCCGCAAACAGACTCTGCTTCAGAGGGCCGGAACTTGCGGCAGTCTCAACCCGGAACGGAAAGGAGCTGCGGGTTTTTGTTTCTCCGGAGGACATCGAAATAAAAGAAATTCTTTCTTTTCTCCGTGTCCCCCGTACACGGACAGTGTATCCGGAACGGAAAGTATTAATTGAAACGGTCAATGGGGAACCGGCCGCAGACAATCCGTATACACGGGTCCTGCAGGGCCTTGGCTTTGAAATAAGCCGGGATCGACTCATCTTATGGTGAAAAAACGGCAGGCATTCAGATTATTTTGAAAGCATTTGCGCTGAAAAAAGGAGATGCGTTTTGCATCTCCTTTTACGGAACCAGTTATGATCTGCCGATCCACAATCGGATACCGACCGCTATCGGAAAGAAAATTTTATCAGCGCCGA
Source organism: Brucepastera parasyntrophica (assembly GCF_022376835.1). Lineage (GTDB taxonomy): Bacteria > Spirochaetota > Spirochaetia > Treponematales > Treponemataceae > Brucepastera > Brucepastera parasyntrophica. The sequence goes on along the minus strand of NZ_CP084606.1, from coordinate 47,934 downwards.
AATTCGGATAAAAACGCAAACCAATTGAAGGCGCGACATGGGCGAATATTTCGAATACTTCCCCTGCCAGGAAAAGATTCAGCCCGACGGGAAAACGTACGCCGAAATTCAAATCGACTTCTTCAGAAGAGAAAACAAGATTTCCGTATAATCCGGCACCGAAAAGGAAATTCAGGGACCCGTGTGAAAAGGATAAGATTTTTGGATTAAAAGCCATAAAATCAGCAGTGAGTCCGATTATATTAAGGTCCTCAGCAAAATTCCAGTTAAACGAAAGATGGGCCATTTTGGAAGGACAGAATGAAATGGCTATCCCGGGAGAAAAAACATCGGAAGCATTACCGTTAAATTGAATGCCAATCCCGAACGAGTATGCTCCTGCAGCGGAAAAAATAAGGATTGCCATTGCCAGAATACATATTTTCTTTTTCATAAAAACCCCACCTGTAGTTAATTCAATATAATGCCGAGTTCGCCGGCGGCTTTTTCGGCAACTGTTTTTTCAGCGCAATAAATCATAAGGGTCGACCAGATCGATCTCGCCTGCTCAATTTCACCTCTTTCCGATAAAACAGAGGCAAGGAGCAAAAATGAATCCAGTATCTTTTCACGGGCAATCCATTCGGAAATCCTGTAATTTCTGCCGGAACGGTCCATGGCGTCCGCAAAGTTAGTGTACACATACTCAGGGTCGACAAGTTTTATAGCCTCCGTCATTGCAGTGAGTGAAACACAGGCGGCAAGGACAGCGACCGGGAACGCCCTGTCAAGCCTTTTCTCAGAATCATACAAATAAAACGAGGTCAGGTCCTGATATGCCTTGAGAGCATTTATGTTGGAATGGCGGTATAACAGAAAAAACTTATCGATATTTTTTTCTGTCTGGACAGTACGCATCATTGCCCTGAGAATTCCGCTCTCATTTCCCGGCTGTCCGAATACAGGATCATCCATCAGAACGAGCAGAAGATATTTTTCACGGGCGCCATAATTGCCCATATTATAGGAGATATCAGCCATGGAATAGGCGATCCGGAATTTTGTTTCGGGAATATCAAGAAAGTCCCTGTTCTGCCAGGCTGATTCATAAAATGAGAGAGCAAGCGGATACTCACCCTCGGCCTCATATATTCTCGCGACAAGCATGTCGGCTTCAGGATAGACAAGCCGCTTTTGCAGCCAGTCGGACAGATTTTTCATTGAGTTGGAAAAACTCCGCGCTGGATACTTCAGAAAAACTGCATCAAGGGCATCTGTTACCTCTGTTTCATTCCGGGTTTGCAGAACAGCATATACCAGATTTATATCATCGCCTGCCCTTTGGACTTCGCGCGAACCGAGAGCGTTATTGATTAATGAAATAACATGCTGAACAGACTCCGTATGCCGGATGCGGGCATTTTCAGCCAGCGCCAGGGATTCTCCCAGTTCACCCTTTTCAAAGGCTATTTCAGCCTGTTCCATTATCTGCCAGACAGTCCGTCCGCTGGCGGTTTCAAATATAACAGGGGCCGCAAAAGCCGCAGCTGAAAAAAAACATAAACCCAAAAGGGTAAAAAGAATCTTTTTCATAATAATCCCAGTTCCTCCTCAAACACCGCATCAACACCGGCCGTATCGCCGGGTTCAACTCTGATGGTTCTGACTGTTTTTCCCTTGCGGAATACTATCACCGTATCGCCCGCACCGGTAATTCCAATATCGGCATGTTTTCCTTCGCCGGGTCCGTTTACAACACAGCCCATGACAGCAACCGTAATATTTTTATCAAGACCGAGCAGTTTTTTCTGCCAGCGGTTAACAAAAGAATGAACATCAAAGCCGTTCCGTCCGCAGCGCGGGCAGGAAATAATACGGACGCCTCCATTGCGTTTTCCGCATTCAGCCAGGATTTCACGTCCGGCAATAACCTCGTTTTCCATTGAATCGGAAAGGCTTACCCGCACGGTTGCACCTATATTATCTTCCAGTAAACGGCTGAAGGCAATAGTACTTTTTACCACGCCTGAAATTACCGGGCCTGCTTCGGTTACGCCCAGATGGAGCGGTATATCATGTTTCGAGGCAAATTCACGGTTGCTCCGGATGGTCTCGCCTACGGAAGAGGCTTTCATTGAAACAATTATATCAGAAAAATCTAGTTCATCGAAGACCGCAACTTCCCTTTCGGCAGTCTCCGTCAGTGCGGCAGACCTCGCCTGAAGCACATCGCCGGCACTCCGCCTGACCGATTCAATACGCTCCTGCAAATCTTTAGGCAGAGAGCCTGAATTAACGCCTATTCGGATCGGGGTCCCCGTATCCCGGGCTTTCCCGGCTACGCTTTTCACACGCTCCCGGCTGCCGATATTACCCGGATTTATGCGGATTTTCGCAATATTTCCATCAAGACAGCGGAGCGCCAGCCGGTAATCAAAATGAATATCCGCCACAAGAGGCATGGGTGTGATTTCAGCGAGACGGAGGAGTATATCGGCGCTTTCCATATCAGGAACTGCGAAACGGACAATATCACAGCCCAGCATTTCAAGCTCGCTGAGAATCCGCGCAATTTCCTGAATATCAGCGCCAATAAGGGATGATTTCCACATGGTTTGCACGGAAACCGGACTGTCGCCGCCTATACCTATAATACGGGTTATACCCTTCCCTCCTATGGCAATCCGGCGTGTTTTTTTGAATTCACACATATCATTTTATTATCGGTAAAAAGCTTCAGTAATTAAACAGATAGGTAGACCACTTTCAAAACTCGGTTAGCTTTGAAATCACCTCAGACAAGCGCGTAAGGATTTATTCTGAACGGAACAGTCACTGACTGCTGGAATTAAGGATTTCTGACTTTTGAGTAAAACCTTCCGGACAGTCAGCCGTCCGGAAGGCAATTATTTTGTATGCAGCTGTAATTTTACCTGTATATCAGACCGAAATCATACCGAAAACCATGGCAAAAAGCGCTACGGTTTCGCAGAGACCGACGACGGTAATATAGTTGGCAAAACCCTTTCCGGTTTCACACAGCGCATCTGAACCGGCGGCTCCGGCTTTACCCTGTCCGATAGCGGAAATCGCAAGGGCCGCGCCGCAAATAAGCCCCAACCCGAGCAGATACCAGGGATCCTTGGTCGAATCAACCATTGAATTCATTAACAGAAAACCGTATATAGTCTGGGTAAGAGGTGCTCCGGCAAAGGCTACAACAATAAAAGGCGCCGGTTTATCATTCATGTAGCAGCGTTTCCATGCCCCGATAGTTGCCTGACCGGCGATAGCAAGACCGATAGCCGAACCGATAGCGGCGATTCCCAGAGCTGCCGCTGCACCAAACATTCCAAAATTCATATTCAACTCCTATTTTTTAACCGCTTCGGAAAACGGTTCATATTTAAAGCCTGACCAGGTCAGACCGAGATGGTTTGAGAATTCCAGGGTGTTCAACCGTACACCGTGGACAATTACCGACAGAACATTCAGAATAAGATTTAATCCGTGCCCGAAGAACAGAATTAAAATACCGACAAACATCAGGAAACTGCCCATAAACGGTCCAACCATGGTATTGATGGTCATACTGATTGCGCCGCCCGCAAGCCCTACCGCCCACAGACGGATATAACTCATAATATCGCCGAACATATTTACCACACCGAGAAGCATGGTAATTATATTCTTTGAACTTTCTAACACCCCTTTGCCGAGACTTCCTTCGTAATTGGCAAATACAAAGTTAAGAACAAACCCGAGTCCGATTGCAACTATAACCATCGGATTAAGCGGGAATCTCTCACCGTCAACGACAAGAAACAATACCACAAAGAACATACCAACACACATCAGCAGGGACCCGAAATCACCGAGAAGTTTAAGCGATTTACGGTAGCGGATTATATTGATAACATGCGCCAGGGATATCTGAATCAGTCCCAGGGTAAAACAGAAAATCTGGATATTTGTCTCCGACGCGGGATTTCCGCCGTAGAACGCGGGGAGCGCTATATTCCGCAGAAAAGCGGGAAGCACATTCTGATCCAGACCGAACCATGTACAGGTAAGAATACCCCAGACCAGTGTCATTACAGACAGATAGAGCATCATATACAGCGCGGTCGGCACCGGTTTATGGCTTGCCTTTGTCTTGAAAATAACACCAAGCGCGATCAGAATCAGCAGAGCGCCGTATCCCCCGTCCCCGAATATCATGGCAAAGAAGATGCCGAAGAACAGCAGGAACCACAGGGAAATATCGAGTTCGCGGTAACCGGGAACGGTCCCCAGAAAATCAGTCAGGGGCGAAATCAGATTTACAAAGCGGTTATTTTTGAGAAGGGTCGGGACATTGTCCTCTTCAGACGGGTCGGTCGCCATGAACGCCCAGCCGTTCTGTTTTGCAGTTTCCGCCAGAACGGAAGCCTTTTCCTCGGGGATAAAACCGGTCAGCCAGGCGACATGCCCCTTTGAGTCTGTTTCATCGGTACCGAGCGGAACCAGCGGCATTCCTGAATGCACAACTTCGAATTCAATATCCTTGTTCAAATCCTTTTTGAGTTCCGAAATGGAATTGATATAGGGAATAAGGTCCTTCAGTTCCTGTCTGATATGGGGAAGACGCTGTTCTGCTTTCTCATACTCAGCGCGCAGCTCAGCCGTGGATTTTTCGGGAAGAATGAGTTCACGGGCGCCGGAAGGCATATCCTCATGGAGCAGATCGTCCTCGCCCCAGATAACACAGCGGATTTCCTTTTTATCGCGGCTTACCACAATTGAACGCACTGTTTCCGGCAAAGCCATATAACTCGCAACTGACATTTCAAACGGAAAGAGATACAGGCCCTTTTCAGCAAGATAATCAAAATCTGAGGGATCGACCTCGCCCCAGTAGGCAAGCCGGTCAAAATCACGTTCGACCTTTGACATGGTTTCAAAAACCGCGGAATGTTCGTCGCGCAGCTCAAGAACATGATCAATAAGTTTTAGTGTATCCGCTCTGTTCATCAGAGGCTTATAATCCTCTTTTTTTATATCGGTTTTTATTTCGGAAAGCGTGTTGTGCGCCTGGTCAAGCTTCGACATCACTGTCTGGAGGTCCGTCAGGTCCTGGGTCGACACTTCATGTTTTTCAACATGAAGAACCCCTGTTTTCCTGAGAGTTGTCAGAGCCTGTTTCCGTTCGCGGTCAAGAACCACCAGAGTGATTTTTTTCATCGGAACAATCATTCTGCAACCTCCCCTGTCACTTTTACAAGATTCTTCTTGGAGATCTTGCCCCGGACAACCGCGGCGACCTGCTGGTCGCCTATATAAACGCTTATCTTTTTTATATTGCTCTTTGCCTCGGGTATTTTCACCTTTTCAAACAGATTAACCCGCTGGCTGGTCGTCCTCAGCTCCTGCTGAAGAAGGCGGACCTGCTCATCGAGTACATTTGCTTCAAGTTCCAGGCTGAGTACTTTCTCGAGTTTATCCGATGCGGTATCAACCCATAGCGGTGTTGTATAGAGATTATACAGCCCCCGTTCAAATTCAGCGCCAGCAAAGACAGGTATTGAAACACCGGCAATATTTTCAGTTGAGGTACGTATTTCCAGTACCTGCACCGTATCAGGGGCAAAGGATTCGGCATCGGCGAAAACGGCAATCCATTTTTCAAATTCTGCATGGAGTGCATCCCTTCGGAAGCGGACCTCTTTTGCCCTGGATTCAATATTCCTGATCTCTGTCTGAAGCTGCTGTTTTTTAAGCTGAAGAGTCGGCAGATAGCGCTGATACATTTTCAGGCTTTCTTTTTGGGCTTTCAGCTCATTTTTTGTCAGCTTTATTGCCATTGATTAGTCCCTGTTCTGTTTTGGCCAGTATTTATTAATCAAATCGGATTTGATTCCCGTTTCTTCCGGTTTAAAACAGTCCGAAAGAATTTTCCAGCCCGCATTGAGCGCATCTTCCAGCGGAATATTTACTGAAAGATCCATCATCTGGTTTTCAAACAAAACACCGTATTTGAGCAGTTTGTTGTCCCATTCGGACATCATGAAGCCCATTGATTTTTTCTCCAGGGTATCCTTGTACGAGGAATACAGTTTTATCATATTATCCATAAGCGCGCGGTGATCATCCCTGGTTTTACCATTGACATTCTGCTTCAGACGGGACAGTGAACCGAATGGTTCAATGCGTCCGTTTTTAAGATAGAACTGTCCTTCAGTTATATATCCGGTATTGTCCGGAACAGGATGGGTAACGTCATCGCCCGGCATGGTTGTTACCGCAAGAATGGTAACGGAACCGGCGTCATCGAAGTCAACGGCTTTTTCATAGCGTGAAGCGAGCTGGCTGTACAGATCGCCGGGATAACCCCGGTTTGACGGTACCTGTTCCTGGGTAATTGCGATTTCCTTTAATGAGTCGGCAAAGTTTGTCATATCGGTAAGGAGTACAAGCACATCCTTTCCCTGAAGCGCAAACTGTTCGGCGACAGCGAGACACATATCCGGGATCATAAGACATTCTACAGTCGGATCGGCCGCTGTATGAACGAACATGACGGTATGGCTCATTGCTCCGGCATTTTCCAGGGTATCCTTGAAATAAAGATAATCATCATATTTCAGGCCCATGCCGCCAAGAATAATAATATCAACCTCGGACTGCATGGCGATCCGCGCAAGGAGCTCATTATAGGGTTCGCCGGAAATCGAGAATATCGGCAGTTTCTGGGAAACGACCAGGGTATTGAACATATCGATCATGGGGATACCCGTACGGATCATGCGTTTCGCAATAATACGTTTTGACGGATTAACCGAAGGTCCTCCGATGGGGACCAGATTATCCCTGAGAGCAGGCCCCTTATCACGGGGCTCCGCGGAACCATTGAAAATACGTCCGAGAACATTATCGGAAAAACTGACGCGCATTTCTTCGCCAAGAAACCTGATTTTATCCCCGGTTGAAACGCCGCGCCCACCGGCAAATACCTGGAGAGAAACGGTATCGCCGTCCAGCTTATTTACCTCGGCCAGAGACGTCCCGAAAGCGGTGTCTATTTCCGCCAGTTCACCATATTTGATTCCATCAGCCTTGACGGTAATAACGGAACCATTGATTGATTCAACCTTGCTGTATACCTTTTTCATACACTACTCCGTTTCCTTAAGCAATCTTTTTACCTCGGGTTCAAGGCCGCTCGTTTTCTCCTCGAAGGAGGACCGGATCTGAGTTTCAAGTTTTTTGAAACTCGCCGACTCCCATTTAGAAGAGTTATAGTCAATGAAGAGAGCCCTTATTTTGTTAAACCATGACCGGGCTTCATCCTTTTCCTCGAATGCAAAACCGGATCCGAGTATTTCAAGTATCAGGGAAAATATGTGTTTCTGGCGTTCCACACTGACAGCCGCATCAACCGGATCAAAGGTGTTTTGCTGGAGATAGACGGCATCAAGGAAGTCTCCCTTCAGGTATATGATAAAGTCATCGAGACTGGTTCCTTCCTCACCGACAACCTTCATCATCTGCTCAACTTCAGTCCCGCGCCGCAGAAAACTCCGCGCATATTCAACGAGATCCGACCTGATGACGCTTTTATATTTTGACCAGGAATCGAGCGGGTTTATTGCCGGGAATTTCCGGGCGTCGGAACGCTCGCGGGAAAGACCGTGGAAGGCGCCGACTACTTTCAGGGTCGCCTGGGTAACCGGTTCTTCAAAGTTACCGCCCGCAGGAGAAACAGTTCCGCCGATAGTGACTGAACCGGTTGTACCATCACGCAGCCGGACAATACCGGCCCGTTCATAAAAGGCCGCTATATACGATTCCAGATAGGCAGGGAAAGCTTCCTCGCCGGGGATTTCCTCCAGCCGTCCGGACATTTCGCGGAGGGCCTGGGCCCACCGGGAAGTTGAATCCGCGAGCAGCAGAACATCAAGTCCCATCTGGCGGTAATACTCGGCAAGCGTTACGCCGGTATATACCGAAGCTTCGCGGGCCGCGACCGGCATGGAGGATGTATTGCAAATGATAATTGTCCGTTCCATCAGGGATCGTCCGGTACGTGTATCAATCAGTTCCGGAAATTCTTTCAGGGTTTCTACAACCTCACCGGCGCGTTCACCGCAGGCTGCGATAATAACAATATCGACTTCCGCATTCCGGCTTGTATTATGCTGGAGTACGGTTTTTCCCGCGCCGAAAGGTCCCGGAATACAATACGTCCCGCCCTTTGCCACAGGAAAGAAGGTATCAATAGTCCGGAGCTTTGTGACCATTGTTTCAACCGGTTTAAGGCGCTCGGCATAACAGTCGATAGCCCGCTTTACCGGCCAGTTAAAGCTCATAGTCAGGGGAAATACCTTTCCTTTTTCATCCTCAATTTCCGCAATGGTGTCTTTCAGGGCATAGGTCCCCGCCGGTTTTATAGTCTTTACCGTATAGTTTCCGTACATGTTAAAGGGAACCATTATACGGTGAATAAAGTTTCCTTCGGGAACTGTTCCTATGGTGTCCGCGCGGACGACCTTATCTCCGGGTTTTGCAACCGGGGTAAAATCCCACTTGCTGTCATCAGGAAGGGGATCAAGATACATTCCCCGCTCCAGAAAGTATCCCGCTTTTTCCGCCAGGTCAGGCAGCGGGTTCTGGAGTCCGTCATATACTTTTCCGAGAAGTCCCGGCCCAAGTTCTACTGAAAGAAGATCACCTGTAAAGGTTACCGGATCGTCAATTGCAATGCCCTTGGTAATTTCAAAAACCTGCAACTGGGCAATATCTCCGCGGATACGGATAATTTCACTTTTCAGTTTTTTATCGCCGACCTGTACAAAACCGACCTCATTCAAGGCAACAACACCGTCAAATTTGACACTTATCATATTGCCGTTAATGGCAACTACCGTACCTTTTGTATCCGTCATGTTTTATTCTCCAAGAATCTGGTTATAAATTGTGGAATATGATGCACGCCCCGCTTCAACAGTGAAAGAGTCACTGCGTTCATGAAGGAGCAACATAAGACAATATGCGAAAACCGCTTCAGAATTAAAAAAACGGTTCCACGCAAGCTGTTCGACAAACGCAAAGCGTGTCCGGTATAAATACTGCTCCGCTTCCAGAGGATCATCATAACCGGCGGCTGTTTTCGCAATCTGAACAGTATCAAAGGCATCGCCTATTCTGCTTTCATCATCAGGATCGAAGGATATTTCCCTCTTCAGTTTTGAAGAACGTATCCGTTCAAGAGACAGACGGAGCGCCCGTTCTTTTTTGTACCACTGATCAACAACATCCGATCCGGTTTTTTCCGGAATACGCGGCGGTTCCAGGGATATGTTTTCAAGTATACGCATATCTTTCTGCGAAAGAAAATTCGCGGCGGTTGCCATAAAAGACGTATATGATATCCCGGCAGAAGTATCCGGCATAAGTGTCGGAAGCTGGGCCATCAGATAATAATAACTGCTCACTGCCCTATAGCTCCTTTGCGGCGGATTTTACAATATCCGAAACCCGGGGATTAAGATAAGAGGCGAAAAGCTCCGAGACGGCTTCAGCTGAGAAGTCGTAATATGCGGCCCCGTCCTTTGTCCCGATATGGAAACCGCCTTCAACGGAATCGTCCGTGCGGATTTCAAGACCTTTGGCTATTTCGTTCTTGAGCAGTGTTTTGAACGCCCCGTCCAGTTTTTCAGCGTCCGCCGGAGAAAGAAGAACGGAAATATCATCAGAACCGGATTTTGTACTCCATGCCTTGACCACTTCTGGGATCAGATCCTTAAGAACATCCGTACTGTAGGACTTTGCCGTTTCAGTCTTTATAAGCGCATCCAGTTCCGACAGGATACCGTCGCGGAACGAGATCAGCACATTCCGTGAGGCCTGTTTTACCGCAGCTTCAGCGGCCTTTTCATCACGGTCTGCGGAAGCCTTGCCGTTTTTTACAATTTCATCGGCTTCTTCCTGGGCCTTATCAACAATCGACTTTGCTTTTGCTTCGGCGTTTTTGAGTATTTCGGCGGCCTGTGATTCTGCCGTTTCCACACCGTCTTTTTTAATTTTGTCTAACAATTCCTGCAATTGAACGTCCATAATCACCTCTCAAATAATATTGTTGAATTTAATTATTAAAACTCGAAATGCCAAGTGGTTTTTTGCATATATGTATCTTCCGGGTACAGAATTGTATTCGGAAACTCCGGTCTGTTCGGAGAATCGGGAAAATGCTGGGTCTCAAGACAGAAAGCGGCATTTCCCTTATAAAATGCGCCCATTTTACCCGGAAAAAAATCGGTGAAATCGGCAGTATAAAACTGTACCGAGGGCTGTGTTGAACAGATTGTAAGCGACCGGCCGCTTTTCGGCTCAAAAACGCCCGCAGCGGGACGCAGCGGACCGTCACATTCATTTATCGCGTAGGTATGATCGTAGCCATGCGGCAGTGCTCCGATATCTTTGCCTATTTCCTTTGGCAGTCTGAAATCGAACGGGGTGCCGCTGACAGCGCAGAAAGTCCCTGTGGGAATATTTTTTTATCGGTTTCCATATAATGGTCGGCAAACAATTGTATTTTATGATCAAGAATAGTACCGTTTCCGCTTCCTGCAAGATTGAAATATGTATGGTTTGTCAGATTGACCGGGGTCGGCTCATCAGTAACCGCAGAATATTCAATTTCGATAGTATTATCCGGCGTCAGGGAATATATTACCTGCAAATCAAGATTTCCGGGAAATCCCTGCTCACCTGCCGGACTCCGCCGGGTAAAAACAATGCCGGCCCTGCGGGATGTACAGAAGGTATCGGTATTCCAGACCCTCATGCTGTAACCGGGGTAACCGCCATGAAGCGTATTTCCCTGCAGGTCAGCCTGCAGTGTATATGTTTTATTGTCCAGGGAAAACCGGGCGCCGGAAATCCGTCCGGCATACCGTCCGACAATGCAGCCGAATAAAAAAGGATTAACCGTATACCCTTCAAGGGTTGAAAACCCGAGTACAACATCATCGAAAATACCGGATACAGAAGAAAGGCAGATACTGGTGATGGCACAGCCAAGATTTGTTGCAGAAAAAGACATTTTTCCGTTTGAAACAGTGAAAATGGTAATGGGTTGGCCTGTTGATAAAACTCCAAAGGTCCTTTTTTTTATTTTCAAAGAATACCCCGTAATTATCTTGCTGTATCAACAGTCTATAGGAGAGACTAGGACTTTGCAAGAGTTTTGTCTTGCCATACAGTCTTTTTTGGCTGTATAGTTCTAGCATGGAGGGGAAAGTGCAGAATTTTTATGACCGGCTGGGAGAAATTCTAAGAGACAAACTGGATTCGGACGAAGACCCATTTACCGAATGGGAACCTCATACCGGAAATATCCGCCGGGCCGGAAACGCGCATGAACGCACCCCTCCTCCGAAACAAAAGCCCCGGCGTATAGCCGTTCCAAAAGAATTGATTAAGGATTTCCGTGTCCTGGGTCTTCCTCCGGGAGTTCCGCTGGAAGAGTGCAAGGCCGCATGGAAACGGCTTCTTCTTGAAAACCACCCTGACCGAAGAGCCCAGACCCCATCCGAACAAAAACGTTCGGCGCAAATTACATCCCATATTACCGATTCATATAAAAGGATTCTCCGCTGGTATGAAACCGGAAAAGTACTGTAAATAATATACTTTTGACCTGCAATCAGGAGACAGGCCCCGTTATCAGGCGCCTTTCGGATCAGTCCGGGTGCTCGGTATCAGGGAGCAGGTCTTCAGGCTCAATTTTTGATTCTATGCCGTATTCATCAAGTTTGCGGTGAAGCGTTTTTCTGCCGATCCCGAGAATTTCAGCCGTCTTGCTTTTGTTTCCATTCTGGCTGGCAAGGGTCTGGATGATAATTTCCTTTTCCGCATCGGACATGGTTATGCCGACCGGAATCTGAATGGATGCGTTTTCATCCTCATGCCTGATAGTCGGAGGCAGATCATCAATAGTAATGATATTGCCTGATGACATAACAACGGCGCTTTCAAGACAGTTTCTGAGCTGGCGGACATTTCCGGGCCAGTCATAGGCATAAAGCGCGGAACGCGCCTTCGGGTCTATTCCGCTTATAGCTTTGCCGTTTTCATCCGCGAATTCCTTAATAAAGGAGGTGATCATCAGCGGTAAATCATCCTTGCGCTCACGCAGCGGCGGAACATGAAGACTTACAACATTGAGGCGGTAAAACAGATCCTCTCGGAAACGGCCTTCGGCAACTTCTTTTCAAGATCACGGTTTGTTGCAGTTATTACTCTGACATCAACCTCAATAGTCTCCTCGCCGCCGACGCGCTCGAATTTCTTTTCCTGCAGAACACGCAGAATTTTTATCTGGAGCTGCTGGTTTATTTCCCCTATTTCATCAAGAAAGATTGAACCGCCGTGTGCAAGTTCAAAGCGTCCCCGTTTCCGCGCTACAGCCCCGGTAAAAGCCCCTTTTTCATGCCCGAACAGTTCGCTTTCAAGCAGGGTTTCGGCCAAAGCGGCGCAGTGTACCTTTATAAAGGGTTTGTCTTTCCGGGGTGAAAGATTATGCAGAGCGTCGGCTATCAGTTCCTTACCTACACCGCTTTCGCCGGTTATCAATACGGAGGCCTTGGTAGGCCCTACCCGCTTAAGCACATCAAAAAGCTTCAGCATTACCTGACTCTTTCCAATAATGTGTTCAAATGATTTCCTTTTTTCAACTTCGCGTGACAGTTCCCGGTGCTGCAGAACCAGCTCGCGGTTTTGCAGGGCGCGTTTTACAAGCAGGGACAGGCGGTCAAGATTCAGCGGCTTTGTCAGAAAATCATAGGCGCCAAGCCGCATCGCATCAACCGCGTTTTCAACAGTCCCGTGTCCGGTCAGAACTATGACCGGAATACCAGGTGTTTCAGTTGTTATTTTCCGGAGAACTTCCTCACCGCTCATCCCAGGCATTCTGAGATCAGTTATGACAAGGTCCACATCAGTATGGGCAGCTATTCCCAGACCTTCTTCACCATCCTGTGCAAGAAGGACCTCATATCCCTCCATTTCAAGGGCCGCGGCGAGGCCTGTACGGATATTTTTTCATCATCAATTACGAGAATAGTAAATTTCATATTTGTCTTAATCCTTCATACCCGATCATCTGTTTCGCCCGGCGCAGGACAGGAAGGGAAATAGTAAAACAGGTTTCCCTGTTTTCTACTGATGACTGAACGGAAATATCTCCCCGTGTTCCTTGACAACCTTATATGCCATTGCAAGCCCAAGACCGGTTCCGTCAACCTTTGTTGAAAAATAAGGCTCAAATATTTTCTGCAGAATTTCAGAAGGGATTCCTTTACCGTTGTCAATAATACTGAGATGGATCATGTCATTTTCCTCCCAGGTTTTTATTGTTATTTTTCCTTCCCCCTCTATTGCACCCATTGCATTTTTTATGAGATTGATCAGGACCTGCCGCAGGAGCCGTTCATCGCCATTAACCGGCAGGATGTTTTTTGCAAGTTTGAGACTCAATTCAATTTTCAGTTCCGACATTTCCGCGCTGAAAAAATCCGCAACCGACTCAACCAAGGTTTTTACGTCAAGCGGCGCGAGTGTAAGCGGTATCGGACGGACGGCAGTTAAAAAGTCAACAACAATTTTATTCAAACGTTCGATTTCTTCTTCCACAATGGCAAGATACTTCTTTATCTGCCCGCTTTCGTCCATATCAACGGAGGAAAGTTTTTTCTGAATAAGCTGGATATAAATACTCATTGACCCCAGCGGGTTTTTTATTTCATGGGCGACCGTTGCTGCAAGATTCGTCAGGCTGGCAAGGCTTTCAAGACGCCTGTTTCGTATTTCCTCATTTTTTTTGTCCGTTATGTCCCGTATTGTAATAACGGTTCCACAGACTGTTTTGCTTTGGACATAGGGAGTAATATTCAGGGACAGATACCGGATGCCCGTGGAATCCTCAAGACGGAATTCCCGGGCAATAATGGTTTCTTCGCTTATTATTTTCGCTTTGATATAATCGGCTATTTCCTGAACCAGAATACAATCCCAAACCGGAATATCCTGGGCATCGGCCAAATCCAGCGGCAGAATACGCGCTGCAATCTTGTTATTATGCATTACAATATGATATGAATCACAGACAATAACACCGATGGACAATGATTCAAGAACCGCGTCGAGTCTCTCATACTCTTCAACAACCATTGCCAGCAGACTCTGTATCTGTTCCGTATTCATACGTGAAGATTTCTGCAGGGCCCGGCGTATGAATTCTCTCATAAATCATCCTTCATATCTTGGATAAGCTGATCCATCACAGAAGCAGAACTTATATTGAATATACCGACCAGATCATAGGCTTCTCTGATGCGGGAAGTCCAGAGGTTAAACACTGCCGTTTCTGCGGCGCCGGAAAGTTCGGAATGAAGCGCATTATGTAACATATCCATAATCTTCATTAAAAACAAATTCCATATTATTTTGGGATTGCATTTATGCAGCATAAGTGAAAGCGTCTGCCCTGAAACGGCTGTTTGGCTGTCGGACTGCATTTTAGTCCGTACAGCATTCAGTTCATTCCGGAGAGCGGGAAGCGGGGTCCGGTTATGTTTTTCCGAATAACTCTGCATTTCATTGAGTACGAGAAAAGCCGCGGAAGAAATGATTTCCTGCGAAACCGGCAAAAACCGGTTAAAATATTCCGAAAGGGAAATATTTTCCGCAATACCATCATGAAAAACCCTTGAAATTACTTCATTGACCGAATTCTGGTCACGGTCGACAAAAGCGTAGGTCCGCACCCTTGAAAGGATGGTCGGCATTATAGCGCTTCTGCGGGAGGATGTTAAAATAAAGACTGTGGCTTTCGGCGGTTCTTCGAGCAGTTTCAAAAAAGCATTACGCGAAGATTCCTGCATCCGGTCGGCGTTTTCAACAATTAAAATCTTTTTTCTGCCGAATGGCGTCAGGTGCGCCCAGGAGGAAGCATTCCTCACCTGAGTCACCGGAATACTGTCATACAGGCAGTCTGTTTCAAGCTTTTCGGACAGGTTTACCAGTGAGTCTATTGTTTTTTCAGGAAGGCCTGCAGCATCGGGTATCTGCCGCGAGGGTCTGAGTTCTTCAAGCAGTTCTTCCATATCGGAAATTATGGAAGCGGCCTTTGAAAAACGGGATTCTTCCGTATTAAACAGAACAGGACTGAAGCGGACAAGGAGCTTCCTGACGGAACGGATAAACAGATAACGGGTGCTTTGAGTATTGGTCCCGAGAAAGGTTTTTGCGGCGGCCTTTATTTCAGGCAGGCAGTCGCGCGTACCGATAATAAGCAGATCGGGATGGGTCAGTTCCCTGTGCCGGAGACAGGAGCCGCAGGAACAGGTCCAGCCGGCGCTCCCCTGTGTACAGGAAAGAATACGGGCCGTTTCCAGCGCTGAGGTCAATTTGCCCGCAGCCTGCGGGCCTGAAAAAAGAACAGCAGCCGGCATCCGAGAAGAGGATATATCGTCGATAAGCAGCTGTATTGCGGGCTGCGCAATTACATTTTCAAACATTCAAAAACCTTTATAACTGAATAAAATAGTCAAATAATTTAAATTATTTGACTATTTCCAATTGGAAGTGTTTCTGATATAAAGAATCAGCTAATTCTTTATATCAGAAACATAACTTAAAGGAGTATATCAGGCACCTTAAAAGCGGCTTCAGCCAGCAATGGATCGAGCAGTCTGACAAACAGGCTGCCATCCGTAATAAAAGAAAGATCAAACCATGGCTGGACTCTGATAAGAAGCAACAGGACTGTCACAATCAGCAGTCCTTCCACAAGGCCGAGAAAAAAACCGAGGGCCCTGTCCAGATTTGTCATTGATTCTCCCCGGAACACCGCATGCATTATCCGCTGCAGTATTTTTATCACTATATACAGAACAAGAAAAATGACCAGAAATGCAACAATTTCTGCAAGAGTATTCGTTCCGGTTATTTTTATAACCACAGGGGTCAATGGTTTATAAAATATGATAGCACCTATTGCCCCTATTATTACAGCAGCCTTTGAAAAAAACTCCTGTATAAAACCTGATATCGTTACTTTTATAATCATTATAATTATAATAATCAGGAGTACAAGATCAAAAACTGAAAAAAAACTGAAAAAATCCGCCTTCACTGGTTATGACTCCTGTTTGTCCCCGCCCGATTCTTCAATAATAAGAGCGGCTATTTTTTTAGCCGGAGATATTGCGCCAAGTTTTTTTACTGATTCCGCCATATGTTCATACCTGCCGGTATCATCCGACAGTTTCATGACCGTTTCCGTTAACGAATCGGAAGTTACATTTTCGCCGGACAGCACAATCGCGGTCCCTTTTTTTTCAAAGAAACGGGCGTTCTCAACCTGGTCACCCCGGGAACTGCCTTTTTCAAGAGGAATTAAAATCATGGGCTTTCCGGCGGCTGCGCATTCCCAAATAGTATTTGATCCTGATCTTGAAATTACAAGCCAGGACGCAGCCAGAACATCAGGCATTTCGGCGCGGATAAAGGGATACGGCTTGTACCGTTCCAGCACCAGAGGATTCCGCGGTTCCAGAATCTGGTCGGTATTCATGGTCCCGGTCTGATGAACAACAATAAAGCTTTTGCATAATCTGTCTATACATCCGGGAATTAACTCATTTATCTGCCGGGCGCCAAGACTTCCGCCCTGTACAAACAAAACAGGAACGGAAGAGTCCGCGCAGTTCAAAAACCGCCGGCCCTTTTCAGCTGACGCGGAAAAAAAGGCTGACCGGACCGGATTGCCGGTAAAGACAACCTTTCCCCTGAGCTGTTCAGGAAAGGCTTCAACGGTTTCTTCATAAGAAACACAGATCACATCGGCGGCTTTGGCGTTAAGTCTGGTAGCCAGTCCCGGAGAAAAATCGCATTCATGAGTCACAACGGGTATGCGCAGCAATTTTGCGGCGAAACAGGGAGGAACACTGACAAAGCCTCCCTTGGAAAACAGGACCGACGGCTTCAGCTTTCTGAGCAGAAAAAACGCTGAAAAAAAACCGGCAACTATGCGGAATATATCGATGAAATTACTGAAGCTGAAATATCTCCGGAACTTTCCGGCCGGTATTCCGTAAAATGGGAGTCCGGCGTCTTCAACGATCCCGCGGTCAATGCCCCTGGAGGAACCTATCCACACAACCCGGCAATCGGCATATTTGCGCAATTCTTCAACAACAGCCAAACCGGGGAAAATATGCCCCCGCTTCCGCCGCCGGCACATGCAATTACTATCATACTGTATAGTGTATCACGCAGTCTGTTTATTGAAAAGATTCAGAAGTTTTTCATTATGAAACAGTTTGGCATACCCCATTGCCGACATCCCGAGACTGTCTTTCATTTCAGGGTCCGCTCCGTACCGAAAAAGAAGCGCGGACATTTTTACATCTCCCGAGCCGGCGCTCAGAACAAGAGGGGTAATACCGTTATTGCCGGAAAGATTCGGGTCAGCGCCCTTTTCCAGCAGCATTTCAGCCATTTCAAAATCCTTTTTCAGAACGGCGTCGAGCAGAGGAGAATACAGCCTGTCGCCGGACCGGAGGTTCACGTCAGCTCCGTCGTCAATAAGGATCTCGGCAATTTTTTTCCTTTTGGCCCGGACCGCCAGGGAAAGCAGGGGATTTTCGTGAAAATCTGCCATATCAGCAGTGAATCCGGCCTGCAGAAAAAGCCTGACAGCCTCTTCATTTCCGGCTTCAACAGCGCGGATAAAATTATCGATAAAACAGGAATATCCTTTTTCCTGTAATTTTCTGCGCGCCCGTAAAATCCGCTCTTCCTTTTCAAACCGTTTCTTCTCTTCGTCAAAAAGCCGGATAAATTCATCGGGACAAACAGGTGTAAAATATGAAACAAAGTCTTCAGGAATTATGGCTTCCGAATCGCAGCGAATAAAAAAAATCCGTATATTCCTGCCCGCGCAATACCCAAGAAAAAACGCCAGTCTGGCATTAAACTTTACCTTACCGGACAAAACAAAAACGACCTGGGTCACATCCTCATGAATTGAACCGGCACGCTTTTCGGCAACTTCTTTCATTAATGTTTCAAAATCGGAATACTCGGGAATAAACGCATGGTCCTGGATCGATTCGCCTATTTCCCGGGCTTTTTTGCTGTTTTTTTTATCATAAATTATTGTTACTGTCATAGTACACCCCGGTGAAGTATATATTATATTCGTTTTTTGCATCCGGTTTTCAAAACCTGAATAAAATACTCCGCCGCAGAGTAGCGGAGTATTTTTCTCTCCCGTGGAATTGGTCGCAGGTGTTAATACCATGGAACCGATAAAAGCTAACAGTTTTATCGGTTGATATTAAAACCGCCGCAAAGCAACGGGGTATTCGCAGGTCGCGGAAGCGGCTATTAACTCAGTGCTTTACAGAACCAGCCGCAGGCTGATTAAACCCTCGCCTCGAATAAGAAAGATAATCACGGGAGATTTAAAAAAGAAAAACCGCCTGTCCGGCTTCAGATAAACATCCCATAATTCTCCTTATAGAATAATTTTGAAACCTTTACCGGTCCAAAATGGTTCTAATTACAGGTATTTTATCATGATTTTTGTTATACGTACATAAAAAAAACGCTTCAAACATATTTTGAAGCGTTTTTATCTGCCGTCGGACAGAATTGAACTGTCGACACATGGATTTTCAGTCCATTGCTCTACCAACTGAGCTACAACGGCCTAACATATACGTGCGGACCCGGTCTGTTTTCCGGAACCAACTCACAGCATTATAAATAAATACATAAAAAAGTCAATATCACCGCGGGAAAATTTACTGAATCAAAAAAAATCCTGATTATTGTTTTTACCCGGTGTGATGTGTATAGTATGTATATAGGATGGAGGTATTTTTCATGAAAAAGCTATTACTCATACTTTTCATTATTCTGATCACAGTTTCAGGACTTTCCGCCCAGTCGGCTGTTCTGGATGATTTCAATGACGCCCTGAATTCCTTTTTGGGCGAAATAAATACGGCGCTTCCGGACAGTGCAGTTGTCGGAGGGACCTGGTCGAATGCATATATAGGTCAACTGATTGGAGTTCCGCCCCACTTCGGGATCGGTATAGCAGCCGGCATAACAAGATTCCCGGTACAGGCCCTGAAGGACGCTATCGAACTTACAGGGGCCGACCTGCCTGTGGATACGCTTATTCTTCCCAATTTCGCGGTTGAAGGCCGCATCGGAGGCATAGTTCTTCCGTTTGATCTCGGTTTCCGGTTTGGCATGCTTCCGGAAGTAAAGATCAATAAGGTATCCGTAAAATATCTGAATTTCGGCGCTGATATACGTTATGCGATTCTGAAGGACAGGGCTGTCATACCTGCCCTCAGCGTAGGAATCGGATATTACCACACAAGCGGAAGCGTCGGTTATACCTTTTCACCGTCTGAACTCGGCATAGTGGGCATTCCGCCCCAGTATACCCAGGACAGTGAACTCGGCATTGATTTTTCCTCGAATGTCATTGAGGCAAAAGTACAGGTTTCAAAGAATATAGTGGTCATAACGCCCTACGCCGGTCTGGCGGGCTATGTCGCATTTTCCGACTCAAACTATACGGTCGCGAACCAGAAGGGCTCAAACAAGGAAACACTTTACGGCGCCAGGGTATTCGGCGGACTTTCCTTTAACATCGCTGTCGTGAAGATCGATCTGTACGGAATGTATAATTTTGTCAGCGGTAACTGGGGGGCAAACGCAGGCCTGAGGGTGCAGATCTAGGACATCTCATCAAAAAACGCAAAACAAACAAGGCCGGTACCGGGAACTACCCCGCATACCGGCTTTTTTTATTCGCGGCGGGGTGTTTTATTCCGGACAGCCAACGGAATTGCGGCATCGCATAAAGACTTATTACAATACTTATCATAAGTATTGTAATAAGTATGGATTTCAGAATACCTTTTTTTTTAAGGCAGGACCCGGAGGCATGTATTCAGATTATTTGACTATAAAAGAGGGAATGCACAGGATAAATTCCTTTTTTTCCGTGACAGCCATTGTGCGGTAATAGCCCCGGGACAGCTGTTCACCGGGAAAGCAATTCAGCACATTTATTTTTTTTGTATACAGAATATCATCGCAGTTTATTTTTCCGTGCTGGCCGCAGGAACTATCCGTTTCAATTGTGAGAGAACCTTCAGCCGAACGGATAATCTGTACCACCTGATATTCCGGAATACCGCAGAGCCTTCCTTCAGATTCAAAAAAAACAAAAGGCAGAAAATAATCGGAAGAAGAACGGACAGAGGCGGCTTCGACGGAAGGGCGCAAATCGGTCCTGCAGATTGTATAGAGGGCCCGGTATTCAAGCAAAAGGCCCAGCAATATATTCCGCGACCTATGCAGATCACGGATACCGCGCACAAAGACCATCGAATCCCGTGGTTCAAGTATTTTTCCTTCCCGTGAAAGATATCTGCCGGCATTTTTTTCATATATCTGCTCAATGATTGCCCGGGGCGCGATCCGCTTCAGTTTCCGGGAAAACATGCCGGGAGCAAATCCCGACGCGCAGATAAGAGTCAGGGAATGAATTGTATCATCATTTTTTATTACCGCATCAATAACCGCCGAACGGCTTTCAATCAGGCCGAGGAGTACATGAATGTGCAGTAATCCGGCATATTCGGAAATATAGGCGGGACGTTCAGAATACAGCCTCACGGCATAGAGAAAATCATTCCTCTGAAGCGCGGAACGCACCACTGGCGAATTATCATAATTATAACAATTTTCCGACGATACCATCTCTTCCAGTATCGACATCAGGATTAAAGACTTGAATTATAGTCAAATAATTTAAATTATTTGACTATTTCCGGTTATAAGTGTTTCTGATATAAAGAATTAGCCAATTCTTTATATCAGAAACTTACATTAAAGGTGTATATTCAAATCAAGAATCAGTTCCACTTCCCCTGGTGAAATTGAAAGGCGTTTGGCAATTATTTCGGCTGAAAAGCCCTGTTCCGCGAGTTCGATAACCTGCTCCTTCACCGGTATTTGCGGGCGGATCTGATCCGGTGAATGCCGGACTTTCGGGCGGGAATAAACGACTACGGGAGATTCCGTCTCTGTATGCGCAGCTTTGGCGGGTTCAGGTTTGTTTTCTCCGGAAAGGCGGCCAATGTCAATAACCTGAACAGGTTTCGGCGGAACGCGTTCCGGCTCCTTTTGCAGAGCCTCAGTCAGGGAAGCGGCTTCCTGTCTTTTTTTTACTTCCCGTTCAGCTACAAGGATACGCTGGTCAGCAAGGGCGATAAGTGAACGCAGCTGCTGTATGCGGGCTTCAAGAATGGCGATATCCCGGTCCGCTGCCTTGTCTATGTCCGTTATGAGCCCATTTACTTCTTCCTGTAAATTCGCAAGAATTTTGTCGCTTGAAAAACGGGATTTGAGAAAAAAATAGAAAATTATCATTATCAGAATATTTACCGCTAAAAGGAGAATGGAAAAAATCACGGTACCGTCCATTTTCTGTTATCCGGAAATATCAACACGGTTTCCGATATCAGGATCACGGATTACTTCCTGTTTTTTCTCTTCAGGAGCCTCGCCGGAATCTTCCTTTTTTTCCTGTTTTTTCATTTGAGGGCTGTTCTGTTCTTCCTCAAAATCCTTTTTTTCATGAACGACCGCGGCCCCGTCTTCTTCCGCCTCGGTTTTCTGGACAGTTTTTGTTTTTTTTTCGGCATCCGCGCGGTTCGCGGCCATTTTGGCGTCTCTGTCCACTTCCGCGGCAGCCTGCTGCTGGACCTGCGTTTTGCCTACCTTATCGAGCTGAGTATACAGAGTCTGCAGATCAATTGGCTGTATAGCCACTGGGCACCCTCTTCATATCTTCATCCGGGCCCTGATATTTGCCGTAACGTATCAGTCCGTTTTCAAGATAGAATGTTGTCGCCTTACAGTCTGTCCTGATTTCTTCAACAACATCGCGAATGATAATTTTTACGCCCGCAAAGACCTTTACCGAAGCGGAAACTTTTCCGCGGGTTTTGAGATTGCTTAAATAATCCTGAATCTGTTTGATTTCAGTCTCGACTTCATCAATTTCAGTTTCAAGAATATACTGCCTCTCCCCGAGTTTTTTCAGAACCGCTTCCTTATCCTCGGGTAGTTCCTTCCGCTGCTTTTTGACATTCATCAGAGTATTATAGTTAAGCTGGACTTCTTCAAGTTCCTTGTCCGCAGTCTGTTTTGTCAGCAGGAGGGAATCGAGGCGTTCCTTGCTTCGGGGATCAAATCCGACGCTGAGGACTGTTTCATTCGCGCCGCCCAGACTTCCGAGAGTTTTTGCATGGATTTCTTCCGCGGCATTCAGCGAACCGCCGATTATCGCAGCTCGTTTTCCCTGGCACAGTATTTTTCTGTTTGCGCTTACCTGGGAATTGATAATACCGTCGGAAACAATAACAAATTCCCCGGCCTCAATGCGTGTGTTTTCTATGAATTTTGCCCACAGGGACCGGCCGGTACGGATAAATCCTTCTCCCTTGCCCGCTATACCCTGGGTAACAACAATATCGCCTTCCGCGTCAAGTTCGGATTTTCCGACGGTTCCCTTGACTTCGATATTTCCGGAAGCCTTTACGGAGAAACCGTCCTCGACATTTCCGTTAATATATACGGTCCCGAGGAACATGATGTTTCCGGTCTTGAGGGATACGTCGCCGTCTATAGTGAGTATGGGTTCAACATGGATTTTATTGTTCAGGATCATAACCCGTCCGTTGGTTTCAGCGACAATGGTCAGGCCGTCTTCGGCTACGCGGGTATTCTTTCCGACCGGCATCGGAATATCCTTGCCGTTCTTTGCCTCAAGATACCTTCCGGTAACGGTTTTACCGCCTTTGCCCCGTTCCTCGACAATTTTCTGCGCAAGGGGCTGTCCTTCAACAACATTCTGTATCTGATTGAGTTCCTTAAAGTCGACTTTACCGGCCTCATTTTCGCGGAGGCGTATTTTGGACGAATCCGTTTCAAAATTGTATACAATCCGGGCGTCGGCGCCGTCCTGAGGTTTGATACCTTCGGCAATAAGATAGTTTTCCTGGTATACGGGATTATCCACAAACTCCCTGACCCGCTGTTCATCGATGCCGACCTCAATGCGGTTATTTTTAAGGAAGGTGATAATCGAGTCTTCGGACAGGTCGGCGCCGCCCTTGCCGGGAGGCGTAACAAATATCCATGCCTTCATTTCATTGTCGGTAATGTCAACCGCGATAATTGCGTCGTTTGCCGGATTCCGCGGATACATACCCACATATACATACTCGCCGGTGGCATTTTTTACGGCCTGTTTGACGGCCTCTTCATTTATACCGGTGGCAACGCCCCGCTCGCGTATCTTTTCCATGGCGTCCCGGTATGTTGCCGGGGCTCCATTTCCTGAAGGTGGAATGATTTTAATATATACGCCGTCGCCGCCGCAGAATACATGGGCGGACCCGGCGCGGTCTTCTATGACCGGTTCATTGCTCGCGAGAAGGTCGGCTTCGTCATCCGAGGCCTTTTGGGTGTCATGTTTGCCTTTCAGTTTGTTCATTTCATAGGCACGGATGACCCAGTCTTTTTTGTATATGCTGAAAAAACTTGAATTTCCGCGCTGTATTATTTCATAATTCATATCGCGCATGGGAATGCCCAACTGCATGATCGCGCTTTCAAGCGCGGCATCCAGCGTTTCAGCGGAAACATCGACAAATGTTTTCGATTTGTCTTCTTCCATGAGCTTGTTCATTGTTTCCTTGATTTGATCAAGACTAACCATGCTGCGCAATTCCTGCTTTTAGATGATGCCTTTTCTGATGTTTGTCAGTTTGGCCCTGAGGCGCAGGTTTGCCTTAGTATGAAGCTGGGACACCCGGGATTCGGTCACGTTCAGAACCTGTCCGATCTCCTTTAATGTCAGGTCTTCATAATAATACAAAACAAGCACCATCTTTTCTTTTTCGGGCAATTCATTGATTGCCTCAACTATTACCCTGCGGATTTCTTCCCTTTCCACAATTACATCAGGATTAAGTGATGATGGGGATTCAATGCTGTCCCCTATGGATATACGGTCGGAATCATCACCGGAATACCAAACATCATTCAGGGACATAATGCTTGTCCCCGATATCTTAAAGAGCGTTTGCTGAAACTCGGACTCGCTCACACCGAGGGAACTTGCGATTTCCGTGTCGGTTGCCGTTCTGCCCAGTTTTGATTCAAGCCGGGAAACAGCGTCCTCGATTTCCCTGGTTTTCTGGCGGACAGAACGCGGGACCCAGTCAATGGATCTCAGTTCATCAAAAATTGATCCCCGGATTCTTGTTACCGCATATGTCTTGAATTTGACATTTTTTTCAGGATCAAATTTGTCGATCGCATCAAGAAGCCCGAAAACACCAAAACCAACAAGATCATCAAATTCAACACTGCTCGGCATTCCGACAGCAACTTTGCCCGCAACATATTTTACGAGCGGAGCATATTGCTTTATGAAGAATTCGCGTATTGCCGGGTCTTTTGTTTTCTTGTACTCCATCCACAGTTCTTCTTCAGTTTTCTGTTCCAAAAGCGTGTTCCCCATTTACGCCACCCTTCAGTATTCTATTCTCATCATCTGTCTCCCGACAACATGGTCCGTATTGCCTTTGCCATGGTGTCGGTTTCGGCGCCGGGATTATCGGAACCGGTACGGGCCGGCGCAGGTCTTTCCTGCAGCCGGCTTGCCGGAGGTTCATCCATAAGAGAAGAAACGGCAGGAGTTCCCGTATCATCATACTCCATTGGCTCCGGAGTACTTTCTTTAGCAGGAGCGTCCCTGAAATCGGGAAAATCGCCTCTCTGTTCGCCGACATGAGTCGGCGGAGACTGTGCTGCGAAATAGTCCGGCTCCGCAGGTGTCTGCGTTTCTATAGTTTCATGCGGTTCCTGTTCCGCATATGATGGTATATCGGCAGAGGCCCTCTGCGATGGCATATAGTCATCATCTTCCTCCTCCTGCTGGTTTTTTGCTGAAGAAACAGCCGAAGCAAGAAAATCAGGCACTGCGTTATTGACCATATCATCGTCAGTCATCACAGGGGTCGGATTTTTATCGGTATCGTCAATGGTCAGATCGACCAGTTGACCGGAATCCGAAAAACCTTCCGTCCCGGCTTCGTTTTTTTCAAAAAGCTCAGGAACAAATTTCTTCAGAACAATTTGAATACCGAACGCCAGGCCTCCTGCCAAAACAGCCAGAAGAAAGGCCCTCAGCAGCATAATGCCAAAAGAGGCTTTGCTGAAAATACCTATTAAGAGTGATAGTACGAACCCGACTGCAGCTGTAATTGCAGGAATCTTAGGTTCGAACATATACAATCCTCCTATTTAATAGACTATGCGAAAAATAGTCGATGGTCAAGTTTTTTTTGATTTTTGCCCCTATAATGCCCATTTTCATGACCAATCCCGGCCAAAAAGCTTGCGGATAAAGCGTCCGAAGCCTTCGGAGTCATTAAAATCGGTTTTTTCGAGACGGGCTACAATATGCTTCAGGCAAATGGATGATTTCCCCTTCGGGTCAACAATCATAAAGGGTTTCTGCCTGAGGACTGCCTGGGGAACGAGCGGATCATTGTATATGAAGCCAAGGTATTCCAGTTTCAGGTTTAAAAACTGGGCTGCGATCTGGATCATCCGGTCCGCGACCCGTTTTCCTTCCGTTGACGAGGAAACCCGGTTTACTATCATTTTGAGATTTATGTTCAGGTTATCAACTTCAGTGGCTATTATCTTTATGATTCCGTATGCGTCTGTTATCGATGTCGGTTCGGGAGTAGTAACAATTACAACTTCGTCGGCGGCGGCCACAAAACCCAGAACATTTTTTGAAACGCCGGCGCTTGTATCAATGATTATAATGTCCGCGTCGGAAAGGGTGTATAATTCCTCAATGAATGAAACCCGTTCGGTTTCATTCAGATTTGCGATTTTTGAAAATCCGGAGGCCCCCGCTATCAGTTTTACACCGTATTCGGTGTCCAGGATTATTTCAGACATTTTTTTCTGCTTCCGGATCACATGATACAGATTATACTGCGGAATAATATTCATCATTATATTCACATTCGCGAGACCGAGATCGGCGTCTATGAGTATAACTTTTTTTCCCATCTGGGCGTAGGTGATTGCCATATTGGTTGATACATTTGTCTTCCCGACGCCGCCCTTCCCGCTTGTGATCGTTATGATCCGTGTTTTTTTATTCTGTCGGCTGGCCGAATCCGGTGTCGGTTCGACGACGGCGGCAGCCTGTTTTTTTTCTTTCATTATTGCCCGTAATTCTTCTGCCTGATCTTCCATTCATTATCTCCATTCAAAGCGGTTTTCATTGCCGGGGAACATTTCATCGATTCTGGCCCGCTGCACATGAAAGCCGCCCAGATTCGTCAAAAATCGTATTACCGTAGCCTGCTCGAAATCCTTTGGAACCCTCTGTCCCGTTGTCAGATAGGAAACCGGTTTCCGTTTCTCGCTGAGTACGCTTATAATATTCCCCACCCTCGCCGTTTCGTCAAACTTTGAAACTATTACGGATTTATATCCGAATGTTTCATATTGCTGCATTATTTCCCTCATATCACTGGTCTTTGTAGTCGCACTCATTACCAGATATACATCCAGATCGGAATCGATTACATCAAAAAACTGGCGCATCTCGCCTATTTTCAGGTAATCCCGCGGACTCCGGCCCGTTGTATCTATCAGGATAACATCGGCGTCCTGGAAATTTTCTACCAGAACCCTCAAATCTTCGGGGTTTTCAGCGCAGGAGATGGATATTTCCATAATTTCTCCGTATTTCTCAAGCTGTTTTTTTGCCCCTATACGATAATTATCGATAGTTATAACCCGAACATTGAGCGGCGCGGACGTTTTTTTGTATGCAAGGCCGTAGGCTGCGGCAAGTTTCGCAATAGTCGTTGTTTTTCCGACCCCGGTGGGTCCGACCAGGGCTATTACATGGGGTTTCTGGGCCGCCGGGGATTCATAGATAGATAGGGATTCGCCTATCCAGCCGAGGACTGTTTCCTGAACCTGATCAAAATCATTCAGCTGGTCAAGGGAAAAAGAACTCTTTGCGCGGGCGCAGATATTCCGTATATAGGAAGAAGTAAAATCATTCTGTTCGAGAAGTTCTTCTATCTTACTGATAGTTTCATGTTCGGCAGGAATTGTCCCCGCGGGATTCTGGTTTATATTGGAGGCAAGCGCGCGGACTGTATCCTGTACATTCTTCAGTATTTCAGTCAGCTGTTCATTTCCGGTATTCACGCTTTTCTGCGGAAGGCTGTCAAGGTGAGGCTGAATCTTTTCCGCAAGCTGGGGGACGAAAGGACCGCTTTCTGGATAATACGTTTCCGTTCCTCATCAAAGGGGTCAGGCTTTTTTACGTAGGATTCAGGGGAACGTATCTGGTCCCGGTAATTATTCTGGTTAAAAGTAAAGGTTATTTCTATGCCTTCCTTTTCAAAAAAACCGAGAAATCCGCCGGTCCTTATTTTTTTGTGCCGCAGTATATTAATATTCGGGCCATATTTATTTTTGATTTTATTGATACATTCATCATAGGTCTCGGCCTGTTCAGTCAATATATCCATCATTTTCCCACCCGCGCAAATTATTGCCGTTTAAACATTATCCAATGCTGTAACAGCAGCCCAAAAATATATATGAAAAACGGATTTCACTCCGCTTTTCTCCGGATACAGCTGTTCCGGTTTTCCGGAATGACAGCCATTCCGTACTTCATTCTTCCTTAATTTCGCCTATTGCTTCAACTTTTATATCATTGGCAATTTCAGGAACGGAAAGGACTATGAGGTCCGGAATTTCCCGTTCCGTTGAATTTTTTATAAGTATGCGCGCTTCTTCGGGACAGAGTATTATCGGGTAATATCCTGACTGCAGAACGGCGGAAACCGACCGCGTTAATACGCGTATCCAGTTCCGGTGAACGGCAGGTTCAAGCGCGGCTACCGGACCGTTCACCGTATCGACCCGGCTGTCTACAATTTTCTGGATCAGAGAGGGTTCAATTGTCAGAACCCGAAGAGTATGGTTGTCATCGACATACTGGAGACAGATTTGCCTGCCGAGAGACTGTCTGACCTTTTCGACAAGTATACTGGTATCCTTGGTAATCGGACGGAAGTCCGCAAGGGTTTCGAGAATAACAACCATATTCCGGATTGAAACCTGTTCCCGGAGCAATCCCTGGAGAACTTTCTGTATTTCGCCTATGCTGCAGAGTTTCGTAACTTCTTCCACAACCGCGGGATAGTCTTTTTTGATTGTATCAATAATAGACTGGACTTCCTGCCGTCCGAGGATTTCCGCAGCGTGGCGTTTGATGATTTCGGTCAGATGGGTTGCGATAATCGCCGGAGGGTCCACAACAGTATAGCCGGAACGTTCGGCGCGTTCGCGGTTTTCTTCCGAAATCCAGACCGCGGGCAGGCCGAAGGTCGGATCGGTGGTTTTTTCGCCCGGCAGTTCTTCGCTGACACTGCCCGGATTAATGGCCAGATACCAGCCCATTCTGATACGGGACCTCGCGACTTCGACGCCCTTTATTTTAAAACAGTATTCGCTCGGTTCAAGCCGCATGTTATCAATAATCCGTATGCGGGGAACAACCAGCCCAAGGTCCAGGGCGGACTCCCTTCTTATGCGGGTAACGCGTTCCAGAAGTTCGGCCCCCTTATCCTTGTCGACAAGGGGAATAAGCCCATAACCAAGTTCCAGCGCCAGAGGGTCCAGGGGAACAATCGGGCTTATTTCAGCGGGGGTTTCACCTGTTTTCTGGCGTTCCTTTTCTTCGGCCTTTTCCATTGTTTTCTTAAAACTGGCCTGCTGGGTTTTTCTCAGCCGCCATCCGATATAGGCAAGCGCGCCGGCGATGGGAATAAGCACATACCACGGGAACCCGGGCAGAAAACCGATAACCAGCAGGGTCCCCGCCCCGACAAAATATACCCAGGCATTCTGCGAAAACTGGGTTTGAATATCGGAACCGAATGTTCCGTCAGATACGGAACGGGTAACAATAATACCGGTCGCGACTGAAACAAAAAGAGAAGGAAGCTGGGACAAAAGTCCGTCGCCGATAGTTAATGCCGCATAGGTTTGTATTGCCTGTCCAAAAGGCTCGCCGCGGAAAATCATTCCGAATATAAGACCTACGACAAGGTCTACTACCGTAATGAAAATACCGATTTTAACATTCCCGGACACGAACTTGCTTGCACCGTCCATTGCACCGTAAAAATCGGATTCTTTCTGGACTTCGCGCTTGCGTACGCGCGCTTCTTCTTCAGTTATGGCGCCGGAATTATATTCGGCTTCTATCGCCATATTTTTAGTCGGCATTGCATCAAGGGTAAACCGCGCGGCGACTTCGGCTACACGGGTTGAACCCTTTGTAATGACAAAGGCCTGGACAGCAATGATAATAATGAAAATTACAAAACCGATTACCAGACCTTCAGAGCCGCCGGCGCCAATAACAAAGGTGCTGAAAGCCCGGATCATCTTGCCTTCAAATTTCATACCCTGGGAAAGGATGAGCCGGGTTGACGAAACATTGAGGCCCAGTCCGAAAACCGTACTTACCAGCAGGACGGTCGGGAACACGGAAAAGTCTATGGCCCGCCGGGTATATAGAACAAGAAGCAGAATGAGCAGGTTAAAAACAAGATTCAGCGCCTGAAGGAAGTCGAGGAGTACCGGAGGAAGCGGAATAATGAGCATCATGACAACAACGACCGCGCCTATCGCAACAAACAGGTCCGATGTCTGTGAGAAGCCCCTTCGTTTCGGTAGTCCGGTATCCGCCATTAATCCCCTTATGCTTCCTTAATTATTTTTGCTTTCTGTGAATCAAGCGCATACACCTTGGCAAGAATAACTGCAAGCGCGTGATAATATGTATCGGGTATCATATCACCAATTTCCACTTCCGCATAGAGCGCACGGGCAAGGGCCTTGTTCTCATGAATGGGAACATTGTTTTCCTTGGCAAGGGATTTTATTCTCAGTGCAAGATTATCCTGCCCCTTCGCCGTTACCATAGGAGCCCTCATTGTCTGCCTGTCCCATTGGATCGCAATGGCAAAGTGAGTCGGGTTTGTAATGACAACATCGGCCTTCGGCACATTTACGGCCATATTCTGGCTTAAAATTTCGCGCATCCGCTGCCGGAGACGTCCCTTTACCAGAGGGTCCCCTTCCATCTGTTTGTATTCTTCCTTGACTTCCTGCTTGGACATTTTCAGGGATTCCATAAACTGCCGCCGCTGAAATACATAATCGGGAATTGAAATTGCGAGAAAGAAAATAGACGCAATTATCAGTATTTTGGCGGCGAGAGAGGCGATAAAGGTCACGCTGTTCCACAGTCCGGTATTCAGCATAGAAATCAGTTTCGGAATATCGTCCCGGATACTGATAAAGGCCGCGGCGGCAATGACTGCAACCTTTACCAGGGATTTTGCAAGATTAAACATTCCTTCAGCTGAAAAAAGGACACGTTTAAAGTATTTCCCGAAATTGGGCAGAATCTTGTTGAACTGCGGCGTTATGGGTTTTAGACTGAAAATAAAACCGCCGTTTTGAATGAGATTTGAAACAACACCGGAAATAAGGGCAGTCGCGGTTATCGGCAGAACAAGTCTGATAAAATACCGGAAAAAAGCCCGGATAATGGCAGGGTCCGTTATTTCAATTTTTGTAGCCCGGGTAAGGAAAAATCTGATCATTTCAACAAAATTATTTACCATTGAGGGCGCAAAAGCAATGAGCGCGAGAACAGGCAGGAGTAAAACAAGGGCGCCGTTAAGTTCCATACTTTTTGCGACGCGCCCTTCTTCCCTGGCCTTTCGTATTTTATACTCAGTTGGATCTTCGGTACGGCCTTCATCTTCGGCGGCAAACCACTGCAGATCTATGCGCAGAATAAGATCCGATACTTCGGGATTTACATATTTTCGTTCGGCATATTCATTTTCCTGAATCAAAAGCAGGGATCCTGTCATCCAATACCTCCGCTGACCGATGCGAACAAACCTTCCAGCGCCTGAAAAGCCTGGTCCATTACCTGAATGAAAAGATTTATCATATAGGGAAGTGCGGCCGCCAGTAAAAAGAAGGTCACCAGAATCGTAATGGGGAACCCTTCCGATAAGAGGTTCATCTGGGGAGCGGCCTTTGAAAGCAAACCCATTGAAACATGAATTAAAAACAGAGTGCCGACAATGGGAAGGGCAATAATCATTGCGTTCAAAAACAATGTTGATAAACTTCCAAGCAAAAAAGAAATGAACTGATCCTGGGCACCAATCAGGGTGAAGCAATTCATGGACTGAAAACTGCGGAGGACGCCGCCGAGGAACAGGGTCTGAAACCCGTTAATCTGCAGGAAAATCAGCATTGCGATCAGATTGAGGAACTGGCCCAAAAGAGGGTTTTCAATCTGAGCAAGAGCATCATATACTTCGGAAGCGCCGAAGCCCATCTGATAGGAAAAAAACTGCCCGGCTGTGCTGAATGCGGAAAAAATAATGCTCACGTAAAAACCGGTAATAACACCTATCAAGCCCTCGCCGACAAGCAAAAGCACGTAGTGCAGCGTAAAGGGGCCGTCAGTTACATTTCCCGGATAGGCGTCAGGCATAACCATATACGCAACAAATCCGGCAAGCGCAATTTTCGCCACGCGCGGCACAGACTGAATAGAAAGCAGAGGCGTAGTCATAATCATCGCAAAAACCCGGACCGCTGCCAGAAAAAAGAGAGGAGCTTTTGCAATAACATCATCAAAAGGCGTCATTCAGGTCAGCGTACCAGTTGGGGGATCATCTCAAAAAGATTTATGGTATATTCCCGCAATGATGCGAACATCCATCCACCGAGAAGGGCAAGAACAGCCAGTATGCTCATGATTTTCGGAACAAAGGTAAGAGTCTGTTCCTGGATCGATGTTGTTGCCTGAAAAATTGCAACAACCAAACCTACAACAAGTGCAGTAACAAGAATAGGTGCAGACAGCATCAGTATTTGAAAAATACCGCTGCGCAGCAGATTAATAACGGTTCCCAGCGACATATCCGCTTCCCCTCCTTACATATCATACAGCTTTTTCGTTCTGCGGCATTACAGAAACGAATTGAAAAATTGCTGTGTTAAAAGATTCCATCCGTCCACAAGAATAAACAATATCAATTTAAAAGGCATTGAAATTTGCACCGGCGGGAGCATAATCATACCCATTGACATTAGGATGCTTGCCACAACCATATCCACTATAATAAATGGTATATACAGTAAAATCCCTATTTTAAACGCAACGGTGAGTTCGTGCAGAATATATGCAGGGATCAATATACGGGTAGGAACATCCGCCAGGGTATTCGGTTTATCAAGATTTGCCATTGACATAAAAGTGGCTATGGTTGATGTGTCGTTTGACATCTGTTTGTACATGAAAAGACGCAGGGGTTTTTCCGCCTCAGTATAGGCTGTCTGAATATTCATTTCACCGTCTGCAAGAGGTTTGAAGGCAGTTGTATACATTGTGGAAAAAGTCGGCCACATAATAAAAATGGTCAGGAAAAGCGCAATACCATTCAGGACCTGGGTCGGCGGGACCTGCTGAAGGGAAAGAGCCCGTTTGACAAAATCAAGGGAAATCGAAATCCGGAGAAAACTGGTCATGAGAATCAGTATGCTCGGAGCGAGAGATAAAACAGTGAGAAGGAGGAGCAATTGGATTGAAAATGCGACTTCTTGGTTCGATTCCGGTTCGCGTATTTCAAGATTAATAAACGGAATGCGGTTTGTCTCCCGCTCGGCATTCATGGTTGTTGTTCCCGCCGTGCTGCCGGAGGGAAAACCGGACGCAGACTGGGCAAAGGCGGCGGAAGGAATACCGATACTCCATCCCAGCATGATAATGACAAGGATAAACGTAAATTTACTTTTTGAGCGTTTCCTTTGCATTATTCCGTTCCTCCTGCCGTCCCGGACTCGGAGTTCCCCCCGCCCTGAAGGCGGTTCCGCTGTTTTCTGATAAAATCAGCAGTTTCCTGAGCCGAAAAAGGATTTTCATCCTTTGGTTTGGCCTTTTTCGGCATAAATGACTGGATAACGGCGGAAAAACCGGTCCCAGGAGGGTTCTCGGTTTTTTTATCGGCGTCCAGATTCATGGCGTCGATGAGGTCCTTGTCGGTTATTTCTGAAATCAGGGAAATATTGTGTTCGGTAACTCCGACAAGAAAGGCCTGACTGCCTATTGTTATTACCTGGACGCTTTTATTTGGAGATAAAAGAAGAGAGGCGACCGATTGCAAATAGGGGTCGTTTGCGGCATTAATAGCCGTATGTTTTTTTAAAAAACGGACTATACCGTAAATTGCCAGGCATAGCAGCAAAAGAATGATCACTATCCGCCACAAAACACCAATACCTGACGATGCGGAAGAATTTACAGCCTCAGGAGGAATAGTCGCCGGATCGTTGAGTATGATAGTTGTTTCATCGATTGCCGAAACCCGTTCCGGTGTTTCGGTATTTTCAGTGATATTCTGCTGATTATCCTGCGCCAGACCGCTGAATGGTACAGTAAACAACAGAAATACTATACAAATCACACGGAATATGTGTTTTTTAAAAGAGAATTCAGTCATTTCCCCCACCCAAATATTCTGTTTACATATCGGTTACCCGTTCCGCTGGAGACAGTATTTCCGTTACACGGACACCGAAATTTTCATCAATAACAACAACCTCACCCTTTGCAATGGGCTTATGATTAACAAGAATATCAACGGGTTCACCGGCAAGCTTTTCCAGCTCGATAATGGTGCCTTCACCCATACCAAGGATTTCCCTTATTACCTTCCTTGTACGGCCGAGTTCTACGGTCATTTCCATGTAAACATCCATGATAAGACCGATATTACCCTGCTCAATCGGCATGGTATTCATCTGCAGATTGGGAAACTGGATCGACTGTACATTGGGATTCATTCCCATAACCTGCCCCTGCATACCGCCCATTCCCTGCTGCATATTGCCCTGCATCATGTTCATACCCTGCTGCATATTCCCCTGCATGCCGGCCATGCCCTGCTGCATCCCGCCCATATCCATTCCCATCGGGCCGGATGCGTCAAGACCAGCCATCATAGAGGGGTCGCTTGTCGTAGCGCCAAAAGCGGCGGCAATGTCGACAGCCATTTTGTAGGGAATAATTTCCCACCAGGTGTAAGCGGTTCCCGCAAGGGTAACCTGAAAGGAAAAGGCCACAAAATCATTCTGGGGGAAACGGATCATTGCTTTTGGCACATGGACTGTTTCCGCGGGGTTGTTTGTGACTCCGGTAAAACCGGCCTTATCGAGGGCGGTTACCTCCGTTCCGACATACTGGGAGACCATTTCACTGATAACGGAAAGGGCCATATCGTCAAATTCGGCGTTAGGTTCATTATTAACAAGACTTACTATTTCCTGGGCGAATTCCGGAGCAAGAACAATAAGATGATCCCCGGCCAATCCTCCGGTAAAATCTATTACACTGCCGACAACTATTTCGGGAAGCTTGTGAAGAAGCCCGTCACGTTTTAATACTTCAACAGAAGGTTCTCCGAATTCCACGGTTTGCGAGGTCATAGCCTCTATTGCGGCCTTCTGGGCATCTGCGTTTGCTGTTAAAAACCCTTTAAGCGCACCGGCCTGTGAGTCCGTCAGGGTTTGGGAAGGAGTGGATGATGAGGCACCCATTCCTCCCATGTCGACACCTGCCAACAGGGCATCAATCTCATCCTGGGATATGGAACCGTCACTCATATATATTATCTCCTTCTACTGAAATTTCTTCAAATTCTTCCTGATCCGTATCAGCTATTTTCTTCAGAATCTGAACTGCTACTTTCTTGCCGATAACACCGGCCTGGCATAAGAATTTTTTCTGGTCGCCTATGCTTAGGGTAAAGGGATCGCCGACACGTACATTTGATAAACGCACAACGTCGCCGACACGCAGACTTAAAACATCGCGGACCGATAAATTAATTGTACTTATTTCCGCCACAACATCCATTTCAACAGTAGACAGCTTGTCCTTGAGAACACCGGCATACTGTGTTGTTGAGCTTCTGCGGACGGAAGAAAACCAGAACTGGCTGGACAGTTTTGAAATAATGGGCTCTATGGTAATATAGGGAATACAGAAGTTCATCATGCCTTCTTCTTCGCCAACCTTTGTTTCAAGGGTAACGAGAACGACCATTTCCGAGGGAGCGACTATCTGTGCAAACTGAGGATTTGTCTCAATCTGTCCAAGTCTGGGACGGAGATCAATAACCTGGGTCCAGGCTTCACGCATATTCGCGAGAATGCGAACAATAATTCCTTCCATTACCGATGTTTCAATATCCGTAAGGTCGCGCTGTACCTTAATTCCCTGGCCGGTACCGCCGAAAAGTCTGTCTATAATGGAAAAAGTTATTGAAGGGTCTATTTCAAGAATGGCATTTCCCTTTAGGGGATCCATATTTATAATTGCAAGAGTTGTAGGCGTCGGAATTGACCGGAGAAATTCTTCATATGTAAGCTGATCAACGGAGGCCACATGCATATGTGCCATACTCCGCAGCTGTGCGGAAAGAGCCGTGGTTGTAAGGCGCGCAAAAGTTTCATGCATGATTGAAACGGTGCGGATCTGTTCTTTTGAAAACTTGTCCGGCCGCTTAAAATCATAGATCTTTATCTTGCGGGTATCATTTATCGGACGGAAATCTTCAGTATCCGTATCACCCGCGCTTATCGCGGTGAGCAGCTGATCTACTTCATCCTGTGAAAGAACTTCTGTCATCTGTATCCTTATTGTTCAACGATCTCGTACCTGGTAAACCGGACATCCTTTATCTTAGTTTTCGACAAAATATTGTCATTTATGTAGTTTCTTATTTCGATTTTTACCTTTTCCTCATTGCGGAGCTCATTTACCGTCTTGCGGTTAAAATAGGATCGGAGAAAATCCTTGAGCTCAACAAGCCTCGAGGTAAGTTCTGTCGGTGTGGCCTTGTCGTCAAAGGTATAGCCAAGCGCAATATCCACCAGAACCGAGGCGGGAATCGGATCGGAAGTCCGTGTCTGAATGGTTCCGACAGCCTGGTACCACTGGAGTACTTCCCTTACGCCGACATATTCTTCGGAAGAAGGAATGGATGTCTGGTTTTTGCCTGAGCCGCTTATTATATTGACCGTTATTACTACCACAGTGACAATAAAGATAAGGGCGCCCAGCACAATCGCTACCCATTTAAGCAATTGCGGGAAAAGTCCGCTGCCCTTTTTACCTCCGCCGTCACCGGAGTCTCCGGTATCCAGATTGATATCGTCCTGATCACTCATAACCGTTCTTCCTTTTTACCCCTCATAATATCATTAAAAATGACCTTCGTCCACAATAATTATGTCAACCCGCCGGTTCTTGGCCCTTCCCTCGGGCGTATCATTTGAAAAACCGGGCCGGGGACGTTTGTCAGCATAGCCTGCAACTGAAAACTGGGACTCATCAGCCCCGAAATCAGTCAGATAATGAAGCACATTAACGGCCCGCGCAGTTGACAGTTCCCAGTTACTGGGCCACTGGGCCGGATCAGTGGGGCCTGAATCGGTATGACCCTCTATCCTGAAGCGCCGGCCTTCTAAATCATCTGATGAAAGAAACTGGGCAAGCCTGAGCATTGTGTCCCGGGTTTCTTCTATATCCAGTTCAGCGCTTGCAGTCCGGAAAAAAGCATCCGAGGCAAGCGTAATTACCAGTCCTCTTTCGTCACTGGTAAGGGTTATTTTGTTTGATTTTATATCAGGAGCAAAAACACTGACAGCCCGTCTGACGGCAAGTCCGAGTGAACGGCCTTTTTCCTGTGAGGGCATGGAATTTATGGAATTTCCCAGGTCCGCAAGTTTTCCGGAAGTCATGGACTGCCCGCCTGCGGTAGGATCACCATGAATAGAAGCAGTCATATTGGATAACTGGGTAACATCAACCTCGGAAGGATCGTAAAGCATAACGAAAAAGCACAGACAGAGCGTTATCATGTCCGCGTAGGTGTTGAGCCATCCGGTTCCGGCAGCTTTTGCTTCCCGCTTTTTTTTCGCCATTATGATTCTCCCCTCTGATTGCCAGGTTCCGCCGGTTAATCCTTAAGCACTTCTTCTTCTATTACTTTTCTATCCTTCGGAGACAGATAGGTAAGCATTTTCTGGGCCAGAATGCGGGGATTATCGCCCGCCTGTATGGTGAGGACCCCTTCAATAACCATTTCCTTTGATTTCACTTCAAGCGAATTCTGGTATCCAAGCTTTCCTGCGATAGGAACAAACAGCCAGTTTTGCAGCAGAGAGCCGTACAGGGTGGTAACAAGAGCAACGGCCATATTCGGACCAAGCGAACTTTTGTCCTCAAGGTTGTTCAACATACCAATAAGTCCGATAACGGTACCCAACATACCAAAACCGGGGCCCAGAGTTGCCCAGGCATTTACAACAGAGATCCAGGTCATATGCCGGGCTTCCATCTGGCTGAGTTCGTTCTCCATAAGGGTGCGGATTATTTCACCGTCAGTGCCGTCGACCACAAGCCGCAGTCCGTTTCTCATGAATTCATCATCAAGATCCTGGATTTCTTCTTCCAGGGCAAGAATACCTTCGCGCCTGGCCTTTTCTGAAAAGGCCACCAGTCTCTGGACCAGTGTTTTTTCTCCATAATCATAGGTTTTGAATACACGGCCCATTACACTGAATATACCAATAACATAGGACAGAGGATAGGTTAAAAAGAGACACATATAGGAGCCGCCAACCGTAATAAACACCGAAGGAATATCAATCAAACCATTGAGGGAGCCTCCCATAAAGGCTCCGAAAAATACGACTCCGAGTCCGCCTACTACTCCAATGAACGATGCTATGTCCATACGGTCCTACTCCTCATTTTTAAAAGCGCCGATAAGCTGACGATAAGCTATGATGCGGTCAATAATTTCATCCGGTTTTTCCCGGACTATGACATGTTTCCCGGACAGCATATGCAGCGTAACATCAGGATTCAGTTCGATTGCCTCAATCTGATGGGGATTTATCCAATATTGTTTTCCGTTCAGCCTTGTTACTGGTATCATTGCCGGTCCTGAAATTTACCTGACTGGATATACAGTCATATATCCAGTCTATCACAAACATGGCAGTCTGTGAAACAGTTCTTTGAAAAACAATATGTACAAAACCACAAAGTTTTTCAAAGAACATGAGCTTCTTTCAAAGAAAAATCTATTTCTTTATATCTGATAAAAATAAATTTTTCTTTTGTTACATCTAAGGTTGCAATTTCAAAACTTTCTCAGTTTTGAAATTGCCTCATTATTCTATATTATAATATTACCGTTTCAGGTTCAACACGGTATCAAGCATAGTGTCTGATGTCTGAATCGTCTTTGAACTCGCCTGGAAACCGCGCTGGGTTATGATCATATCCGTAAGCTGGTCGGTAAGATCAACATTGCTCATTTCAAGCGCGCCGGCGACCATTTTACCCTTTCCGGCTATTCCGGACACACCGATATTCGCGACACCGGAGTTATTTGATTCCACATAGGTATTTTCACCGGCTTTTTCCAGCCCGCCCTGATTCGAGAAACTCGCCATTGCAATCTGACCGATGGTCCGGTTTGTGCCGTTGCTGTACACCCCGGTTATTATCCCGCTCTGGTTTATCTTGAAGTTTTCAAGATAGCCCATTGCATTTCCGTCCTGGGAATAAGCCTTGGTAGAACTTGATGCGGCAAACTGGGTTACCGTGTTTTTGACA
Source organism: Brucepastera parasyntrophica (assembly GCF_022376835.1). GTDB lineage: Bacteria > Spirochaetota > Spirochaetia > Treponematales > Treponemataceae > Brucepastera > Brucepastera parasyntrophica. Next base: position 8,948 of record NZ_CP084606.1, on the reverse strand, counting down.
TCACCAATATTTCCCAGATTCAGATTGAAAGTCTGGCGGACAGGATTCCCGTCAGCGTCGGGACTTGCTCCGACGACATTGTAGGAAACCATTACACTGATATTTCCGGTTTCAGCTGAACCGTTTCCGGCAGTATCGGTTACCCCGGCGAGCATTCCGTTATTATCAAAATCAATGATAAAGTTGTTTTCGGTTCCGTCGGTTGTACCCATGCCTACGCGGGTTTCGGGAGCGTCTCCGAAGCGCTGGTCAACGAGTACTGTACCCTGCCACTGGTTCTGGGTCCCGGGAACGCGCGTAAAAAGGACACGGAGATCATGCCTGTCACCGAAACTGTCATAAATATCGAAGGTTGTTTCCCATGTGGAAGTAAGGATGTCAGCCTGTGAAGCTCCCTCGGGTATTTCAGGAATCCGCTTATCAAGATTACAGGCATAATCAACATTAGTGGTGGCTTTTGCTTCTATCTTCTGGCCGATCGGAATAATGAGGTCCTCGGTCTGGGCTGAGGTATTAAGAATGCGCTGTCCGTCAACATCCTGAGCCATCCAGCCCTGCACCCGCATTCCGTTTGCCGGATTAACAAGAGTACCTTCATTGTCAACGCCGAAATTTCCCGCCCGGGTAAAATAGGTCTTTTCGCCTGACTTCACTACAAAAAAACCATTTCCCTGTATGGCAATGTCAGTCTGGACTCCGGTGGTCTGGAGCGATCCCTGAGTATGGATAGTATCAATACTTGCTATGTTCATACCAAGCCCGACTTCTTTCGGATTCACACCGCCAAGTTCGTCCGTGGGCCGGGCAGCTCCGCTCATCTGCTGCGAAAGCAGGTCCTGAAAGTTTACCCGGCCTCTTTTAAAACCGGTTGTATTTACGTTCGAGATGTTATTACCAATTACGTCCATGCGTGTCTGGTGATTCTGCATTCCGGATACACCGGAAAAAAGTGATCGCATCATAGTGTTGTTTCTCCTTCGTTTGCATATACCGTTTTTACTGCCGCCCAGTCATACCATTGGCCGTTTACCTTAACCTCCGGAGCATCTCCGCGGGTTGCCGCAGTAATAATTCCGGTAACTGTCGACTCGTCAAGTTCCAGATCAACAGTTTTCCCTACAGCGTTTACCGCTTCAGATCCGCCCAAAAGGGACGCAAGCCGCGCAAAGCTGTTGCTCATGTTTGTCATTTGTTCAAGACTCGAAAACTGTGCCATTTGGGCGATGAACTGCGTGTCCTCCAAAGGCGAAGTAGGATCCTGATGCTGTAATTGTGTTATAAGGAGTTTGAGAAAATCATCTTTCCCGAGTTCCTGTTGTGGGGTCCTTCCATTGACCGCGATTTCTTTGTTGAATCTGTCAACTTCCAATCGCACCTGTGCCTTTTCCATGGCACTCATTTCTGCGTTCACTTGTGTCCCCATTCATCAATCCTCAATTATGCGTTCTGTTACGCAAATACATCGACCATAGCCGTATATTTACTGTATCCATGGCCGTTATCCACTGTATCGGCATTTTCCGAAGCCAACATTACAGAAGGTATGGAAGAAGCGTAAAACGGCGAGCTGATTCTGCCGCCGTCATGCTGTCTGCCATAATTTGCCCCTTCCCCTCCGGACCATGAAAGATCAAACCCGGCGCTTTCAAAACCTCCCTTTACAAAGGCTTCCGAAAGGCCGTCCAGATTTTCATTGAAAGCGTCATATGCTTCCTTTGAAGAAACAATAATTTTGCCGCTTATTTTTTTGTCTCCCGATAATTCAAGGCTTATTTTGACATTTCCGAGAGATTCTGGATGCAGGGTCAGTCTTATCAACCCTGTATCATTATTGCGGAGAATAATGCTGCCTGCTTTTACGAAATCTGCGGCATTTGCTTTGAGTTCCTGCGAAAGCATGGAAGAAAAAGTCTGATTCCCTTCTCCGTCCGACCGGCCTGCAGCTGACAGTCCCGCGTCCGAAAATGAAGATCTGCCATCGGCATTTCTGAACCCGATTGTCATATCGGCAGTTCCGTCCTGATGAATATCAACGGTTTTTGCCGGCTGGCTTTCGGAATGCAAGGCCTGCATATCAAAGTCACGCCTGTCCTGCACACTGATAAGCGTTTTTTTCGCTTTCGGCGCATTTTTCACGCTTTCCTGAAAACCGGCATCCTTTTTCTTCACTTCATCATCGCCGGAGACAGACAGTTTTTTATCCGGACTGTTTCCGCTTTTTTCGTCCGCAGAACGGGTTAAGGCTGTTTTGGCTGTACCCGCAAAAACTGCTGCCCGGATATCGGCTTCGGAATTGTTTTTTTCCGGGAGAGAGCCAATATGTTCTGTATTTTCAAGAAGATTTTCTTCCGCCCCGGAAACCTTCAGGATTTCTCCGTCAGATTCAGCGGATGCAGTATTTTTCCTAACAGATACATCCTTCTCAGGCATGTTCAAAGTTAGTAAAGCTGCTTCCACACCATTTGGCAAAGCGGTATCTTCACTGAAATGTTTCTTTTTCATATCGGCAGTCTGTTTTTTCCTGCCGAGCCCTTGTTTGGTAAGGATGTTCTCATCACCCGTGACATCAGCGTCACCTGCTCCTCTTTCGGCTGCATTCAGGACGGAAACTGTACGTTCCGTCTTTCCTTCCCTGGTGCCGGCAATCATTTTTTCAATCATTGCGAGGAATGAATTTCCGTTTCGTGCAGTTTCAGCTCCCGTCCTCTCGTCCGTTGCCTGGGTCCTGTTTTCCGCATTACTGCCCGGCGGCGGAGATGCGGATACGGGATTTTGCAAGTGAACGTCAAGCGTTTGCATCACTCGAAACCTCCTGTTTTTCAGCCTGTGTGAGGCTGTCCCTTTCAATTGTCGAAAAAAGAGGAGCAGGAGTTAAATGTTTTTTTTATTTAATAAATAAAATGCGGGAATTCAGTCTGAAACAGGGCCGTAATCCGGTTTTTACGGAAGAGAAATCGGTTTATTCGCCATTTTCCGCTGTATTTCAGCGGCCCGGGCAGGAGGCATAAGAGAAAACCAGTAGGCGACCGAAGAATTCTGGCCCGCTGCGGAGGCTGTGGCTTCCACGGCCCTCAGAACGTCAATAATATCCTGGTCTTCCATGGCCAGAAGATTGTCAACAGCTCGCTGGGGGGCATACCGTTTATATAATCAGCAATCTGCCGGATATTTCTGTCGCGGTCTTCCGTCTGCTGCATAATCGAAGCAAAGGTCTGTTCTCTTTCTTCAATAGAAGCGAGTTTGTCATCTATCTCCTGGGACATCTGAAGAAGCTCGCCTTCCTTGCGGTCAAGGTCTTTTTCGCGCTGATCGAGTTCCTGAGAACGGAGGTCTACCGATTCCAGGCGCTTGGCAATGCGGTCTATATCAAGGTCGCCGGCCTCCTGGGGAAGAGTTGAGATACCGGTAGCCGGTGTCATTCCCAAAAGCGAATATATGGGGTTAAAAAAACGGCGGGATTCTATTATTCCCAGATAATCGAACCAAAGAATTCCGCCCATAACAAGCAGTATAATGAGAATAAGAAGTACAATTACCCGGCCAACGGTACCGCGTTTTGCCACGATTTCCCCCTTGTGGTAACAAATCCCTGTGAGGCACTATATATTCAATTATAAACATGAAATGCGGGACTGTACAAGAGTATTTCAGGGCATATATAGTCAAATAATTTAAGATTATTTGACTATATCCGATTGTAAGTGTTTCTGGTATAAAGAATTAGCTAATTCTTTATACCAGAAACTTAAATTAAAGGAGTATACTGCGCAAAAATGTTCATGTTTTGCTGGTTTAATCATATCAAATCTGGTATACTCCACTTTCAATGCATCATGACTATCGGAATGAACTGAATGAAAAACAATACGAAGCCGTTACGGCAATCGACGGTCCCACGCTTATTATAGCGGGGGCGGGCTCGGGAAAAACCCGGGTTATTACATACCGGATAGCTTATATGCTGGATTCGGGGTTCCCCAGTCACAGATTCTTGCCCTGACTTTTACCAATAAGGCGGCCCGGGAAATGTCAGCGCGCATAAAGGAACTGACCGGCAAAAAACTGCAAATGCTGACAGTGAGCACATTTCACGCCTTTGGCGTACGGATTTTGCGGGAAGAAATCAGGAATCTTGGCTGGAGAGAGAATTTCAGTATTTATGACGAAGTTGACCGGAACCAGCTGATCAAGGAGACCGGCCGTGAGCTCGGATTTACCGCAGACGCCCTTGATGTTTACAAGATAGGAAATCTTTTTTCCAATATAAAAATAGGACGGTGGACCTGGGAGTCCGCAAATGACCAGTACCGCAAATTATATGAGGAATATCAGAAAGGCCTGAAGCTTTTCAATGCGGTCGATTTTGATGACCTCATAGTTCTTCCGATTAAAATATTCAGGGAATATCCTGAAATTCTTGCAAAATACCGGGAACGGTTCAAATATATTCTGGTTGATGAGTTTCAGGATACGAGCAAACAGCAGTATGAATTCATGCACTGTCTCGCCGATAAAAATGTCTGCGTGGTCGGAGACGACGATCAGTCCATTTACTCATGGCGCGGCGCAAATTATGAAAACCTCCTGATGTTCGAGCAGGATTTTCCGGATTTCAGGGAAATAAAACTTGAACAGAATTACCGGTCAACCGGCACTATTCTTGCCGCGGCAAACGGCGTTATTTCAAACAATACGAACAGAAAGAAAAAGTCTCTCTGGTCAGGCAAGGATTCGGGAAAACCCATTGAAATATACATCCCGGAAAATGAGGCTGAAGAGGCTGATTTTGTCGCCGACATGATACAGACCATACGGATGAATGAAAAAAGACAGTATTCGGATTTTGGAATTCTCATACGTTCCAATACCCTGGGCAGGGCTATTGAAGAATCCCTGCTTAACCAGAATATTCCGTACATACTGTCAGGCGGGACCAGCTTTTTTCAGCGCAAGGAAATCAAGGACATTATCAGTTATCTGAGGGTCATTGCAAATCCTGATGATGATATTAATCTGCTGCGGATTATAAATACGCCCCGCCGCGGTATCGGGCGGAAAACGATAGAGGACATTTCGGCCCTGGCAACAACACGGCATTGTTCCGTGTGGACGGCCATTAATGCGCTCACAGCGGCCGCCGATTCGCCGGTTTCGGAAAAAACAAAAATAGAGCTGACCGGATTTATTGATTTTGTCAGTGAAGGCCGGAGTACGATGCTTTCCGGAAAAAACCTGTCAGCCAAAGTAAAAAAATGATTGATGAAATCGATTACTGGGGCTACCTCATACAGGAATACCAGAAAAATGAAAAAGCCGCGCGCTATAAATTCCTGAATATAGAAAGTCTCATCAATTCAATTTCCATCTGGGAAAATGATTCTGACAATTTTGACCGCTCCCTGTACGCCTATCTCAACAGAATTACCCTGATAAGCAGGGACACAACGGAAGATGAGGAAAAAGGAAAGGTAAATGTAATGACCATTCATGCGGCGAAGGGTTTGGAATTTCCCGTCGTGTTTATTATAGGCGCCGAAGACGGTATTATTCCCCACGCCCGCAGCGTGGAAGAAGGTGACGGAAGCGTAGAAGAAGAACGCCGGCTTTTTTACGTTGCCATAACCCGGGCCCAGGACAAGCTGTTCATTTCGAGCTGTCAGCACCGCAGAAAAATGGGAGGGGTCGTTGAATGCGCGCCCTCGCCTTTTTTGCAGGAAATTCCGGAAAACCTCGTCGAATATCATGAACCGAGTACTGCGCTGGAAGCCGAACAGGCGCTCGATATTCTTGCGCAAATGAAGGCAAAATTCGGAAATTAATAAATCCTGAGGCTCAGTTTCCCGTCGTTAGAAATATACAGATAATATTCTGCGCCCGGTTCAAATGAACGTATCGACACGGCTTGATGGTAAAGCGAGCCGAAAAAATCAGGCAGCCATTGCTCGGTTTTCACAATACGGAACAGGCGCTTCAGATTTTTGCGCTCCGCGTCCGTCAGGTTTTCCGATTCATAAAGGGCGGGTAGACCCTTTCTGCTGTATTGCGGAATTGCGTCAATACCTTTTCCGCGCGAAGTTTCATCGGTTGATATCTGGTAGGGAAAGACAAGCCAGCCGTTTTTGCTGCCGACAAGTATGCAATCTATTTTGAGCTCCCACCCTGTCCAGGACCGCTCTATGGTCCCGATAAGCCTTTCATCTGCCGTATAAAACGCGATACGCCCGCTCAGTGTATCAACGCTCCGTCCGTACATGGTAACTGTAACGGGAAGCCTGCCTTCCTGTATCATAAGACGTTCAAAATGCACATCAAAATTATTGAACCATTTGTAGAAGAATAAAAACTGAAACAGGAAAACGGTCCCTGCAATAACGAAGAGGAGTGAGCATATTATCAATACTTTTTTATGTGATTTTTTCCGCATTTATCCGGGCCGCCTTAAAACACTGTATTTTTCCACCAGTACATCAAGCGGATACCTCCGGTTAGCCGGACTTGTTGAGGGCAAAACTTCAGCCTTAATTCCCGTATAGGGGAAACACAGTTTCGCATACAGGTCCCCGGCCTTTTGTCCGGTCGTATATATTTTTGTAATATTCGTTTTTTTCAGAATCCCCGGGATATCATTCGGCTCTGGGTTTTGTATTGAGGAGTCGGCAGCTTTTTCTATATCACAGGAAGCCAGCACATCCCATAAGGCAATTCCCCTGGAAAGCACCAGCTTTTTTCTTTCTTCTACTGCCTCCGGAAAGGGAACAGCAAAAATGATTGAAAGTACCCGCCAAAAACGGTTTTGCGCGTGGGCATAATAAAAACCTTCTTTTCGGGATACAGGAGAAGGCATGGTCCCGAGTATAAGCGTATGGCTTTCACTGTTATACACTGGCTGTAAAGGATGATGCACCAGCGTCTTCATATATCAAGTTCCAGTTGATTCCTGTCGTTTATTTGCTTTTCCTGTCTGCCGGGCGATTTTTCCGTATCATCAGATTCGGGGAATTCGCCTGCGGAAGCAATTCCGCTGGTCAGCGCCAAAAAAGCCTTCTCATCCAGCACCGGAATACCCGATTTCCGGGCCTTTTCATTTTTCGAAGAACCCGAAGAAGGATCATTGGTAACCAGATATGAAAGGCCCTTCGTAACTGAAGTTTTAATCATTCCGCCGAGCGATTTAACCAGGGCTTCAGCTTCAGAACGCTTCATAGTTGTAAGCTCGCCGGTAAAACAGAAGCTTTTCCCTGTAAGCGGGCCTTCTTTTTCAGGAGGCAAGATAGAAATGGCCCCGGAAGAAAGCAATTCTTCCATCTCCGGACGGCAGGATTCAAGCCCCTCTTTAAGGGCATGCGCAAGAACATCGCCAAACTGATACACATTTGCCAAATCCTGTTCAGACGCCGCAAAAAGTTTATCAAGCGTGTTATAACCGGCCGCAGCCAGTTTTTCCACCATAACCTCGCCTATTCCTTCAATGTCAAAACCGGCGACAAAGGCAGCAAGAGTAATATTTTTTTGGAATGCAGCGACTTAAGTACTTTTTTTGCGCTTAATGCTCCCATGCGGTCAAAAGAAGCGAGTTCGGTTTCCGTGAGCGTATACAAATCAGGAATAGACCGCACCCGTCCGGATTCGAACACTCTCTTTATAAGAATAATGCCAAAATCCCTGATGTCAAGCACCTGTATCCATTTTTCCAGCCGGTGATGTATCAGTTTCGGGCAGGAGGGATTCGGACAGTACAGCCGCGTCCCCTCATCCGTAAGGTCCGTGCCGCAGGTATCACAGGTTTGCGGCTGAACAATAGGCCGGGAATCAGCCGGGTTTTCAACAAGAGCCTCTATTTTCGGAATTATTTCCCCTCTTTTTGTAATAACAACCCTGCTGCCGATCCGGAGATTCAGGGCCGCTATGCTGTTCGGATTGGAAAGATTTGCCCTTTGTACGGTTGTTCCCGCAAGCTGGACCGGATCGACCTTTGCGATGGGCGTATAGGTTACGCCCGATTCGCTCCACTCCACTTCACGGAGAACGGTTATGGCCTCTTCAAGGCTGAATTTGAATGCAATCTGTTTTTCCGGCCGGGAACGCGCAAGATCGTCAGGGTCAATTTCATTTCCTTTTATAACCAGCCCGTCAATATCATAGTCAATGGATGAACGGATATCCATAATATGGGCGCGGTAATCAATAACTTCCTGAACCGATTCACATGCCGTTGTAGGGACTACTGAAAACCCCTGCTGTTCGAGCCACGCAAGCTTTGACTTTTCATCATGAAACGGGGAATATCCCGTGAAAGGACTTCCCGGCATTCCGGCGGCGGCATCATAACAGATAACACGGAGATGTTCGCTGCCGCTGCCGTCCTTGCGTTTCATCAGACCATTTGCCGCATTTCTCCGGTTCGCCTTGTCGGAATAAAAAGATTCATATACATTCCGCGGCATAATAACTTCACAGCGGACTCCGCCGAAAAAGGGATGAGTCCCGTCCGGCGCAAAATCTCCGGTCAGGACCGGTATGACTCCCTGCATTTTTTTCGCATTCTGTGTAATATCATCGCCGATTCTTCCGTCGCCGCGGGTTACCGCCCTCGAAAAGCGGCCGTTTTCATACTGAAGCTCCAGGCTCGCACCATCAAGTTTGTACTGGACCAGAAATTCCGTAAAGGGCATCTTTTCCGCCCATTTTTCAAAAGCAGCCGGATCAGAAGCCTTGTCCTGACTGCCCATGGGGATAAGATGGTATTCTTTTGAAAAACCCTCTGTTGATTCGGAGTTTATTGTGGAAAAAATAGTATTATCAGGATCAAGTTCCTTCAGTTCATCCCAGAGTTTATCAAAATCAGCGTCGGATATTTCAGGGTTTCCATTGTAATATAATTCCTGATGATTTCTGATCTGTTTTTCCAGCTCTGAAATACGCCGTTTTACCGTATTATTCTGCGCCAT